>UBMI01000020.1:0-133194 GCA_900466475.1 Hyphomicrobiales bacterium | reverse complement strand
GCGTCGCCAGCATCGGCAACCGCCGTTGGCGTCGTGTTGGAGCCCGGCGTGGTGAACATCACGTCGACCCAATAGTTGGTCTGTTCGAAGGTGCTCGTAGGAAAGAGGCTGTTGCTGCCATAAGCATATACGCCGTTGCCACTGGCCGGCGCCGTCAGGGAGCCGCTCGTCACGTTGGAGACGAAGTAATTGGCGGTTGTCGAATAGTGGCCGGTATCGGTGTGGTAGGACGCCGTGTAGGTCTGACCGGCCGTCAACGCCACCGGGCTCGAAAAATAGGCGATCTGCCAGCCGCTGGCAGTTTCGTTCGTGAAGGTGAGGGTCGCAAGCCGCGTACCGGTGCTCGACCAGAGTGAACCGGTATGCGTACCGGTATCCTGGCTGCCCTTGTAAAAGCGAATGCCGGTGACGGTGCCTGCCGCGGAGGTCTGAAATTTGACCCCGAGCTCAACAGCCGACGTATCGTCGGTGTTGACGACAGCCGGCGTCGCCGAGCCGAAGAGCGACGTGTAGCTCGCCCCGCTGACGGTGACCGTGCGTCCCGCCGAAGGGGTCTCAAGGTTGATGCTGTCGTCGACGGCCCGCGACCGGATCGTATAGCTGCCCGCCACCTGCGGCGACCATGTATATGTCCAGTTCTCATCGCCCGTCGCCGGATGCCAGCTCGCCCCATTGTCGGTCGAGACCTCGACACCGGCAATGACCCCGCCGCCCGTGTCGGTGGCCGTCCCCGTGATCGTAACTGTGGAGCCAACGGTCGCCGTTGATGGCACGGTGATGATGGAAGTCGGTGCGACGTGATCGGTGGAGCCTGTCGTGGCGACAAGGCCGGACTGCAGCGTTCCGGGCTGAATGCCCATGTCGGCCAGCAGATTGACCATTGCCTGCTGTACGCGGGGATCGGTCGGGGTTGCCTCGTTATCGTGATTGTTGCTTAAGCCCCATGTCCAGTAGACGGTACCGGCGCCGAACACCAGTGCGCCGCTCGGCGCACGATAGAGCGTCAGATTGTGGGTCGCGGTCGCGTTGCCGGTCGTGTTTCCGTAATCGAGCAAATAGGTGCTGACCGGAAGCGTCGTCGACGACAGCTTGACGAGGCCGGCCGGATCAAAGCCGTTGTCAGGCGCTTCATCCCATTCGTAACCAAGATAGTTCTTGGTCAGCGTTGCCGTCTGGCCGGGCTGAAGATTGGCGACGCTGGTATTGCGCCAGAAACGCAGGTTGGCATCATCATATCCAACGGTGATCGCGCTGAGATTGCTGCCGACATCATCCACCTTGAACAACTGTCCGGTCAGCGAATTTTCCGGGTTTCCGCCGCCGATCGCGGGTGGGCTGAGACGCGGATCGCGGAAGGTACCCGTCCACTGGTTGGAAGGGTCGATGCTGGCGCCGGGCGACCAGGTCTCCTTGTAGGAAATCAGGGTCCGATAAGGCGTGCCGTCGGCGCTGTAGGCATTGCCCCAACGGGTGCGCCAATAGACCTCGTTACCGCTCCAGAACATCAGGTTGACGCCCGCATCGCGCGCGGCTTCGACATTCGTCCTCTGCTGACCGGACCAGTATTCATCATGCCCGGCATCAATATAGGTTTTGTGATTGAGCAGCAGGCTGCCATAGCGGTCGACGTCCACACCCGACAGGTACGAAACATCGTAGCCGTTCTGTTCCAGCCAGTAGATGCCTGCATATTCAGCGCCGAACAGGTAGTCCTGCGGACCGGCATACGTGCCAACCCCGCCACGGGTCGCAATCGGCCTGTTGTAACTGACAGCATAGGCGCGACCAGCGCCCTGCCCCGTTGCCGGACCATTGCCGCCGTAGAAGTTTGCACCACCCCAGCCGTTATAGGCTTGCCAGGTCTGGTCAGCGGTCTGGAAGACGATATCGCTGTGGCTGTCGTCGTCGCGCACGATGAAAGGGATCTGATTTTCGCCGAAGGTGCCGTCCTGTCGCACGAGCTTGGCGATATAAACGCCTGAAACGGCATCTTCAGGCACGGTCCAAGAGGCCGACACGGCCCAGTTACCGGCATCCACGGTGCCGGTCGTGGCATTGCGCAACGGATTGGGTTGGTTCTGCACGCCGGTGTGCTGAATGGTCGTGACCTTGCGCGCACCCATGCCGCCATAATAGCCGAGGCGGTAGATATCGATCCTGTAATTGTTGGAATCGGTGTCGATCTTGAAGCTGATCGTCTTACCGTTATCGACGCTGATATCGGTCGCGAATCCCTCGATATTGGAGCTGCCGGCGCCGTCGATGCCCCACTCGCTCTCCGGATTGCCCTGCAGCAGATTTTCCGCCACGACCTTGTTGGCGGGCGCCGCTGCGGCTGCCAGACTTTGCGTCGCCAAAGACCGCTGCGTGATCGGGGGTGTGGTGACCGAGCCGGAAAGGACCCCTCGACCCTTGGTGCCGGTTAACGTTCCCATTTCTCCGCCGCCGGGCAACGATCCGTTGAAGTTCGACAAATTCGTCGAGGTAACGGTCGCCCGCCAGTTCGACAGCGGGGATAAGTTGCGATCGAGAAGCGGGTCGCTGACTGATGCGCCGATGGCTCGCTTGATCGTGGCTACATAGTCCGGCCCTTCGGTCAGCCTTGTCCCCGGCAATTGACCATCCTGCTGAAGCATGGCGCCGCCATGGGCCCAATCGAGAATCCGCGTGGGGGATGTGAAGTAGCCGCAGCCGCAGACACCGAAAGGCATGCCGAACGCCAGTGAATTCGATCCGCCGTGATGTGCAGCCACCGCTGCTGCCGACGGGCTCGATTCGAGGATGACCACCTTGCCGGAGTGAGAGCGCCCGCCTGCTACGGCAGCGGAACCTTGTCCTGATACTGCCGGTCCGGGGCTCTGCGGCAGATACGGGGCCAGGGGATCCTCGCCCATGGTGCCAATGCCGGCATAACTGCGGTAACCATTCGCGTTCTGCCCAAAAGCTGCAAAAACCGGTCCATGGGCCGACAGGACAGACCCGGTTAAACCTCCGCTTCGAACGCCCGTTTCGCGCGCGGCCGCGAAAGCCTCGGCCAAGGATGGGGACACGGGGTCCAGATCGCTCTGAAGATCTGCTTCGCCGATCGCGTCCGCTCTTGCTTCTTTATCATGTCCGCTGAGCGCAGAGCTGTCGTCGGGACTACCGACAAGGGTGCTGCCCGTGGTTTCGCCCGTTGTCTGTACGGAGGTGGCAAGCTGAGCACTATCCTCGGGCCGCTCGGCATTCTTACCATGCTTTGCCTTTCCACCGACACCCAACCAACGGGGAGCCCACGAATCCAGCAGAAGTGAGCGCGAAGCCCACCGGCGAGCGTTGCGATACATGGCGTGCCCTCTCGCGAAATTGTCAGGACCAAATCTATGAGGATCGTTCGATACGCGGACCTCCAATTATAATCGAAAATGGGCGAGTATATCCTACCCATTTTGACCTACAGGCGGCATCCTTTAAGGCAAACGGGCTTTTGCGCAGAGCCGTAACTTGCCTTTCGCCGAGCGACGAGCGGTGCGACCGTCGGATCTGCTTCGCATTGCGAACCGTTGCTGGCAAACCCGGCAAAGCTTGCTGCCTTGGAGACTTTAGCAACTGGCAATCAGTCGCTCTCCATTGCCAAATCCTCTTCGCGGAACGTAAGTCGCTCTTCCGAGCAACGGGCAACGAGACGACACCCGAGGCCGCTTCGAACGATGTGCTCCGGATCCCTTGCTTCTCGACGCCGTCCAAAATCGATGCACGGCCTCAAAATTGAGCACGTCGGCAAGGTCGGGGTCTTTCCCATCCGAAAGAGCTATCGTTTGGCGCAATCTTCGCCCGTTCGGAGTATTGATGCTGCGCCGTAACGATATAGGCTCTGCGCCGCCGTGACAGCATGCCGAATCGAAAGATTTCGGCTGCATGGGAGGGAGCCCTAGCGCGGTCAAAATCTGGAAAAAGCGAGACACTGACATGAGACAATCCATGGAGAGGATCATGGAGCGGCGATTGAGTGCCATCCTCGCTGCCGATGTGGTCGGATACAGCCGGCTCATGGGCATAGACGAGACGGGCACGCTGCAGGCTTTGAACCGCCATCGCTGCGAACTGGTCGACATCCGCATATCCGATTACAAGGGCCGCATCGTCAAACTGACCGGCGACGGCATTCTGGCCGAGTTTCAGAGCGTCGTGAACGCCGTGGCCTGCGCTGCCGAAATCCAGCGCACGATGGCCGTGCGCAATGAAAACGTGGCCAAGGAAGAGCGCGTCGAATTCCGCATCGGCATCAATCTTGGCGATGTCGTCGTCGAAAATGACGATATCTTCGGCGACGGCGTCAACGTTGCCGCGCGTCTGGAAGGTATTGCTCCGGCCGGCGGCATTGCGGTGTCGGCAATCGTGCGGGATCAAGTCGGTACACGCCTCAATCTCGGCTTCGATTTTTTAGGTGAACACGTGTTCAAAAACATCCGGCAGCCGGTGCAGGTTTACACGGTTTCCTTCGACAAGCCGAGCTCTGCCCGCTTCGTCGCGCAGAACCGCAATACCTGTTTCATCGCCGTCCTGCCCTTCACCAACATGAGCGGCGATGCCGATCAGGATTACTTCTCCGACGGCATCACCGAGGACATCATCACCGATCTTTCCAAGGTCTCCAGCCTCCATGTTGTGCCGCGCAATACCGTCTTCACGTACAAGGGCACATCGGTGAGGGTGAAGCAGGTCGCCCAGGAACTCGGCGTGCGTTACATGTTGGAAGGCAGTGTGCGCATCGTCGGCACGCGGGTGCGCATCTCCGGCCAGCTGATTGACACGGCGAACGGTGATCATCTGTGGGCCGAACGCTTTGATCGAGACCTCACCGATATCTTCGCCATCCAGGATGAGATCACCAACGCGATCGTCAGCCAATTGAAGGTGCGGTTGCTGCCGGAAGAGCGCAAGGCCATTGCCGCCGAGCCGACGGCCAATGTCGAGGCCTATACCTACTACCTGAGAGGCCGACAGCTCTCCCATAGCTGGACCAAGTCCTATCTGCAGCTTGCCCGGCGCATGTTCTACAAGGCCGTCGAACTGGATCCGGATTATGGCCGTGCCTATGCAGGCATTGCCGATTGCGATGCAGCGATCCGCGACTGGGCCCCCGACGATGTGCCCCTGGAGCGCATCCTCGCCATGAGCGCCAAGGCCCTGGAACTCGATCCCGACCTCGCCGAGGCTCATGCCTCCCGCGGCCTCGCACTGCATCAGAAGGGCGAGGACGACGAGGCAACGGCATGCTTCGAACGGGCGCTATCTCTCGATCCCAACCTCTACGAAGCAAATTTCCACTATGCCCGCATCTTCTTCATGCACGGGAATTTCGCCGAAGCGGTGCATTACTTTAGCCGCGCCGCCGAAATCCGCCCCGACGACTATGTTTCGCCGATCCATCTGATGTCCTCATACCACTCTCTCGGACGGACGGCGGACCGGGAAAGCTGGGCACGAAAAGGCATTGAAAGAGCCGAGCGGGCGCTCAATCAGAATCCGGAAAACTCCGGCCCCGCCCATCGCGGCGCGCTCGCCCTTGCCCATCTCGGCGAAGCAGCGCGAGCCTGCGACTGGGCCGCTCGGGCGAGCGCCATCGATCCCGATGATATCGTCGCCCAATATAATCTCGCCTGCGTCCACTCCGTGCTCGGCCATGTGGAACGTGCGATCGATATCCTGGAGGGCTTGCTGCCCCGTACCTCGGTCTACCATATCAAATGGTTCACTCATGATTCAGACTTGGACAACCTGCGCAAGGATCCGCGTTTCATGAAACTTGTCGCGGAAGCGATGAAGGGGCGGGAACGGATCGAGGCATAGGTCGCGGTAAAAGGACGCCAAGGGGAGAGCCGAGCGCGCCTGTGCGCTTGGCCGGCAGGCCGTTCCACGGGATATCAGGCAAGCGGCCTTTTCACGGCGAGCGCCTATACCAAGGTCCAGTTGGGTGTCTCCGCCACTCTGATATCTCTCCGGGTTGAGAAGCTCAGAGCGAGGCCTAGCTTCCTTTTACCATTCACCTGAAACCCAGAGCCCGGGAGCCTTTCGATGAAATCTAAAGTAGCTGATGTCCTGACAGAGGTGCTGCATTCGGCCGGCGTCAAGCGGATATATGGGGTGGTCGGCGACAGCTTGAACGGGCTCACGGAAGCGCTGCGAAAGAGAGGCGACATCGAGTGGGTTCATACCCGCCATGAAGAAACAGCCGCCTTCGCGGCCGGGGCCGAAGCCCATCTCAGCGGCGAACTGGCCGTGTGCGCCGGAAGCTGCGGCCCGGGCAACCTCCACCTCATCAACGGCCTGTTCGATTGCCATCGCTCACGCGTCCCGGTTCTCGCCATTGCCGCCCAGATACCGTCGGCCGAAATCGGCAGGGGCTATTTCCAGGAAACGCATCCGGACCAGCTTTTCCGGGAATGCAGCCACTATTGCGAGCTTGTCAGCCATCCCGAGCAATTGCCCGCAGTCATCGAAACGGCCATTCGCACCGCCATCGGAAAGCGAGGCGTTGCCGTCGTTGTCATTTCGGGCGACGTGGCATTGACCGATTTCACGGCGAAGATTTCGACACCGGCCGCACTCACGCTGGCCCAACCGAACGTCGTGCCGGCGAACGATCAGATCGATCGACTGTCGGAACTACTCAATAACAGCTCGAAGGTTACCCTTCTCTGTGGACGCGGCTGCGAAGGAGCGCATGACGAGTTGATCGCCTTTGCGGACCGGCTGAAGGCGCCTGTTGTCCACGCGCTCGGCGGCAAGGAACATGTCGAGTGGGACAATCCCTTCGATGTCGGCATGACCGGTCTGATCGGCTTCTCCTCGGGTTACAAGGCCATGCTGGAGTGCGACACGCTTCTCATGCTCGGCACCGATTTCCCATACCGGCAGTTCTATCCAACCGACGCCAAGATCGCGCAGGTGGATATTCGACCGGAGAATCTTGGCCGCCGGGCCTCGCTCGATCTTGCAATCGTCGGCGACGTCAAATCGACACTGGCGGCAACGCTGCCGAAGCTGACGGAGCGAACCGACAGGGATCATCTCGATGCTTGCCTTGCGGCCTACAGCAAGGCGCGTGAGGGTCTCGACGACCTCGCCACAGGCCGAGAGGGCGGCAAGATTCACCCGCAATATGTGGCACGGCTTCTGAGCGAGCATGCGTCCGACGATGCGGTTTTCACCTTCGATGTCGGAACCCCCACGATCTGGGCGGCCCGCTACCTGAAAATGAACGGAAAGCGTCGCCTCATCGGATCCCTGGTTCACGGATCGATGGCCAACGCACTTCCTCAGGCGATCGGGGCGCAGGCAACATACAAGGGACGCCAGATCATCAGCATGTCCGGCGATGGCGGCTTTGCCATGCTGATGGGCGACTTCCTGACGCTCGTTCAACAGAACCTGCCGGTGAAGGTTGTTGTATTCAACAATTCCGTTCTCGGTTTCGTGGCAATGGAAATGAAGGCTTCAGGCTTCCTTGAGACGGGTACCGAACTCAAGAATCCGGATTTTGCAGCTGTTGCTCGGGCGGCGGGAGTCCATGGCGTTCGCGTGGAGAGCCCCGCCGAACTCGACGGTGCCATCAGGGAAATTCTGGCGCATCCTGGTCCGGCACTGCTCGACGTCGTCACCAATACACAGGAACTGTCGATGCCACCCCGGATCGAAGCGGCGCAGGTGAAAGGTTTCGGTCTCTGGGCCATTCGCGCGGTGATGAACGGCCGTGGAGACGAACTCGTCGACCTGACGGTCTCGAATTTCCTGTCTCGCTGACGGCGAATGCTGCCGTCGGTCGGTGCCGGAATAGCCTGCGGGAAAGAGCCCATCAAGGGCTCGGCACCGACCGATACTGCCGTAGCTGCTTTGAGCTTGGTTCAGTTCAGATAGGCATCGCGCCAATCGCCGTCGGAACCGATGGTCACGCCGGCCTCGTTGAACAAATGAACAAAAGGCTCGCGGATGACGATCGGTATTCGCGAGCCGGAAGCTGCCCGGCTGATGCCGCGCAGTGCCACGGTAAAGCCATTTCCGGTCGCAGTCTCGGCGTGGATGATCGTTTCCGATCCAAGGATTTCAGTGTCACCGACAGTGATCTCCAGGCTGCCCTCCCCGATCTCGCAATGTTCGGGCCTTACGCCGAACATGACCGGAGCGCCGTCAGGCAGATCGACCTGCCGACCGGGCAAGGGAATATGGGTGCCGTCCTCCAGCGTAATCCCCATCAGGCCACCAATGCGCGCGATGCGGCCCGTGAGAAGGTTCATGGGCGGCGCACCAAGAAAGCGGGCGACGAAGAGGTTGGCCGGGCGTGCGTATAGCTCGATCGGCGGGCCGACCTGTTCGATCCGGCCTTCGTTGAGCACGACGATCTGGTCAGCCATGGTCATTGCCTCGACCTGATCATGGGTGACGTAGACCATTGTCGACTTCAGCCGCCGATGCAGGCTGATCAGTTCCCCGCGCATCTTCACACGCAGCTCGGCATCGAGATTGGAGAGCGGTTCGTCGAAGAGAAAGGCCTTCGGTTCCTTGACGATGGCGCGCCCGATCGCGACGCGCTGGCTCTGGCCGCCGGAAAGCTGGCTCGGCCGACGGGCCATAAGGTGCTCGATCTGCAGAATATTGGCCGCCTTGGCGACGCGGGCAGTAATTTCCGGCTTGCCAAGCTTCTGATTTTCCAGGCCGAATTTGAGGTTCTGCTCGACGCTCATATGCGGATAAAGCGCATAGGACTGGAAGACCATCGCCATGCCGCGTGCGGATGGCAGAAGATGGTCGCAGCGCATGCCATCGATGCGGATTTCCCCCGACGTGACTTCCTCCAGCCCTGCCATCATGCGCAGCAGGGTCGACTTGCCGCAGCCCGAAGGCCCGACAAAGACGGTGAACGAACCGTCGGCGATAGTCAGGTCGATGCCGTGTATGACTTCGAGACTTTGAAAGGCCTTGCGGACTGCCCTGAGTTCAATACCGGCCATTATGCCACCGTCTTAAGTTCGATCGACTGGCCCGCTGCGATGGACGTCGTGCCCCCAAGACGATGCGTCAGCCCGTCCACCGAGATTTCGGCGGCGTTGAGGCTGCCTCCGAGCACGGCGAGAATGAGGCCCCCACCTTCGCAGGTCAATGTGCCGAAAGCGCTGCCGGCTGACCAAAACAGACGATAATCGCCCTTAACTTTCGGTGTGAAGGCAAGCGTACCCGAGACGAAATCGGCGCTGAGGCCCGAGAAGGCATTGACCAACTGCCAGGCCGACATCGAGCGTGCGTAATAAGAACCGCATTCGATGTCGTTCCAGGGATTGCGGCGCGAACCGTCATGCCGGTTACGCGCACCGCAGACGATATCCATGCCCTCTTCGACAAGGCCGTGCATGATGAGATGCGAGGCAGCCATATATTCGATGCCGGTCCAGACTTCTTCGGCATAGGGAGCCGCGACCATCGGCTGGCGGATGCCTTCAGGATAGGTTGCGATCAAAAGCCCTGCCTCGTCTTCATAGGCATAGTTGCGGCAGGGATTGAAGTGATCCTCAAGCGTCGGGCGGAAATTGTTCCTGTGCACCGATTTCAGCGCGGTCCTCACCTTGTCTGCGTCAAGGAACCCGCCGATACCGGCAACCTCGGCATGCCACTGGCCGAGGATCTGATCGGTGATGCAGCCCTCGCCCATCTGATATTTGAGCTCCTGAAACTCCTCCGACCAGTAGGTTTCCATGAAACCGTCGGCAAGGACCCCGGCCGCGCGGCCGACATCGAAGGGTATCAGCACGCCCTTGTCAGAGAGGTCGACCTTCTGGATGAACCAGCGGCCGTTGAAGAGCTCGGAATTGATGTAGGCCGCACCAGCCTTGCCCATGCGCGCCGTCTTTTCCGACAGGTCCGTATCGCCGAGGACCGCCGCCATTTCGGAAACACCGAGCAGGGCCGCCACATACATGGAGGCGAGCCACGAATTCGGGCCGAACAGCTCCATGTCGAGCGTCTGATGCTGGCGGCCGGAGAGAATACCGGTCTGGTCGGGATCCCAGCGGTCAGGGTTTTCCGACGACCAGGCATATTCAATCGCCCGTTTGACACTAGGCCAGTAGCTGCGGAGCCAATCGGTATCGCCGCAGAGCTTCCAGTCCCGGTAGGTTTTGATGATCGCACCGAAATGGCCGTCGGCGCAGGGGCCGATGATATCGAAGCCGGAACCCAGCGGCAGCTTCTGGCGGAAGGTCAGCCCCCCGGTCGGCAACTGATTATAGGTGAATTCGGTCTCACGCAGCGTCCGCTCGATGGCGGGAAAGAGGTGCGAGACCGCCTGCTGGTAATTCCAGACATGGGTGCAGGTTCCCTCACAGGAGCCATCCTGGGCATGCTGGCCTTCCCAGGCCCAGAGCGCGCCATTTTCCAGGCGGATGCAGGTGGCGGTACGCAGCAGCGCCAGGGTCGCACTCGCCGCATCCTTGACTTCCGCCGGAAGCGTTGTGTCGAACAATCCATCGCGAAAGGCCGCGGTATTCGCATGCAAGGTGTCCCAACGTCTTAGCGCCTCGGTGGCGCTAGCGGTGGAATCTGCCCATTGCGTCGCATAATAGTTCGTCCAGCTCGGCGTCGGCCGATCGGGAATGGCGCCATCCGGCTTGTCGCGATAGGCCCAATAGACATCCCCATGCGGGAAGCTCCATGTGATGACGAAGCGCACCTTCCTGCGCGCGCCAGGGGCGACGGCAAAGCGGGCACCGAGCGTGCCGTGTTCCGGTTGCAGGCTCATGTGTCGAGAGGTGCGAGGCTCATCATAGTGCCGTTTCGGCAGGCGACCGGGTCTTGCAAACTCCTTCCAGTAGACAGAGAGATCATCGAACCATTGGCCCCGATAATGATGGTCCGTATGGTCGACATCGTCAGCGTCCGTTGCGATCGTCAGATCGCCGCGTTGTGTTGCCGGCAACGTCGTGTCGGACGAAGTCAGGTGCAGGCTGCTGATGCCGCCTTCCTGCCTGAAGGTATGGATACCGCTGTTCGAGCCGTAATTGCCGAGCGTGCCGGCAAGCGTATAGGTCAGCTCGTCCGCCGTATCGTTGACGATTTCAAACTCGAACATCGCCACCGGCATCGAGGAATCGCGGTCGTTGTGCGGAATGAAGGGGCTCAATGCCGTCAGCCTGACACCGCCCGGAAAACGCTGATCCCTGAACACGAGATCGGCGGTCGGGAAGCGGCCGTAGAAATCGACCTCACGGAAATGCGGCACGCCGACCAGCGTCTGGCGGTTGGCGCCATGACCGAAGCCATCGAACATCTTGCGCAGCCCCGGCGCTCCGGAAGGGTTCAGGTCATAAGGCCCGTTCAGCACGCGGGCATCGACGAGTTCCCCATTCTTCTCGGCCTTGATGGCGAAATGCGAGTAGCCGTTATAGCCCTGCAGCGCAGGCCGGTTGCGGATTGACCAATCGATCAGCCGGCCGCTGCCGGAGATAGACAGGCCGCCGGAGCCGATGCCGCCGAGCGGAAAGGCGATATAGCGCGTGCGCTCGCCCTTATAGGCAAAGCGGGGTTCGATGGAGGCGAGGTCATCCCACATGAAATCAATATCCCTGATGTTAGTTCTTGATGCCGCTCATCGTGATGCCTTCGATCACGAATTTCTGGGCGAGGAGAAAGAGGAGAACGACGGGCAGGATGGACATGCTCATTGCGGCCATCACGACCGAGAGATTGCCTGACGCCATGTAGCCGCGCAGGACGTCCATCGCGACCGGAAGCGTCAGCGATTCATTCGAGCTCAAAAGCACTTTCGCCTGAAAATAATAGTTCCAGGTCTGGGTGAAGGTGATGATGCCGAGCGCTGAGAGTGCCGGGCGAAGCTGTGGCAGCGATATCCGCCAGAAGATCTTGAAATAGCCGGCACCATCCATAAGCGCCGCCTCTTCCAGTGCCTTCGGCTGGCTGAGCATGAATTGCCGCACCAGGAAGATGCCGAAGCTGGAGGTGAGGTACATGAGCGCCAGCCCGATCGGCTTGTCGAGCAGGCCGAGGCGCGCATAACCGAGATAGATCGGCAGGATCGTCACCTGTGCAGGAAACATCAGCCCGACGAGCAGGATGAAAAACAGTGTGTCGCGGCCGCGGAAATTCAGCCTGGCGAAGGCGAAGGCCGCAAGCGTACAGGTCACCATCTGGCCGACGGTGACGATGACGGCGATCATCACCGAGTTGAAGTAGATTTCCAGGAACGGCACACGCGAGGCCAGTACCTGCCGGTAGTTGGTGAGATCGAAATTCGGCGGCAGGAAGCTCGGCGGCAGCTTGTAGGCATCCGAAACCGGACGGAACGACATCGAGAACAGCCAGAGGAACGGCAAGAGCATGCCGATCGCCATCACCACCATGGTGGCGATGATCGCCCAGTCGATCCAGCGTCGGGCCGCGCGCGTCTGCATCATATTGTTCATTGCTGCACCCACTTGCGCGAGAGGAGCTGCTGGATTGCGGTGATGATGAGGATGATCACGGTCATGACGACAGAGATCGACGCCGCATAGCCAATCTGGAAACTGCCGAAGCCTTCCTCGACGATCTGGATAGACAGCGAGCGCGTGGCGTCGCCCGGACCGCCCTGTGTCAGGATGACGATAGATTCGAACACCTGCAGAGCACCGATCGAGGCATAGACAATGCAGAAGAAAACGACGGGCGAGATATAGGGCAGCGTGATGCGGAAGAACTGACGCCAGGCCGGCGTCCCGTCCATCACAGCCGCCTCCAGGATGTTCTTCGGTACACCCTGAAGGGCGGCGATGAAGATGATCATGAAGAAGCCGGTATTCTTCCAGACGTCCATGATGATGATCGAGGTCATGGCCTGGCCGGCATCGGTGAGCCAGCGCACGCCAGGAAGGCCAATGAACCGCAGGTAGTAATTGATGACGCCAAGATCATCGCCGTAGAAATAGGTCCAGACGATCGAGACAAAGGCGGCAGCGATGATGACGGGCAGGAAGAAGGCAAGCCTGAAGAAATAGAGCAGCCAGCCCGGCATGGCGCGGTTCAGTGCCAGTGCCAGCACAAGCCCGATAGACACGTTGAACGTGACGGCAAAGAGTGCGAAGCGCAAGGTGTTCCAGAGGATCTGAAGCGAACGCTGATCGGTGAAGAAGCGAATGAAGTTGTCGAAACCGACCCATTGCGAGCCGAGCATGGGATCGTAATAGGCAAAGGCGAGGATCGTCGTGACGATGACCGGCGCGATGACGAAAGTCAGATAAAGCACTGTCGCTGGCAGCACGAAGAGGTAGCCGGTTGCAGCCTGCGCACGGCGCAGCTGCGATGTCTGGCGTCTTTCAATGGTCGCGGTCATGGCACCTGGTTCGGATAGCGGACATGGTTTGTCATTCGCCGCGCCCGGAATGGCAGATGCCGTCACGGCAACCTGCCACCCGGCCGCGACGGCGGGAGGAAGATCGTGAGAACCCTTGATCGATCAGCCGCCCATGCGCTTCTTCAGCCGTTCGAAGGAAGCGTTGAGCTCGGCATCCGCCTGCTTCACGCCGTCGGCGATCTTGACCTCGCCGGCCATCATCGCCGTGTAATAGCGGATGAAGATCTTCTCGACTTCCTGGAAATTGGCAGGAGACGGCACAGCCTTGGTGTTCGGCAACGTCTGGTAATAGAGCGCGGCACTCGGCGGGAAGCTCAGGAAGCCCGGCGTCTCGGCGGCCGACTTACGGCCGGGAACACCACCGCCCTTCTCGCCTTCCTCCTTCTGCGTTTCCTCGCTTGTCAGTTCGAGGATCAGCGCCTTGGCAAGATCCGGCTGCTTGCTCGTCTTGGCGACCGCATAGCCGCCGAAGCCGATCACGGTTGTGTCGGTTTCCTTGCTTGGCGGAATGGCGACATCCATGTTGAGCTTGTTGTTCTTGGCACTCTGGATGATCCAGTGGCCGCGGCTGATCATGGCCACCTGGCCGGCCATGAACTGGTTGTCCATCGTATCCTTGCCGGGGATTGGCGAGACGCCGTCGACATGGATGAGGTCATGCAGGAATTGCAGGCTTTCGGCGACCTTGGGGTCGAGCATGTTGGACGCCGTCCACTCGTCGTTGATGATGCCCGTGCCATTCGAGAAGAACCAGGGCTGGATGAAGAAGTTCTGGTTCGGCACTTCATAACCGAACTGGGTAACGTTGCCGGAGGCATCCTTGATCGTCAGCTTCTTGGCGACGTCGCGGAACTCATCCCAGGTCCACTTGCCGTCCTTGGGATAGGCAATGCCGGCCTTGTCGAACAAATCCCTGTTGTAGTTGATCATGATGTTGTTCCAGCCGATGGGGATATAGTTGATATCCCCCTTGTAGCTCGACTGCTTGAAGAGGCTCGGAGCGAAGTCCGAGAAACCAGGATTTGCGGCAACGAAATCGTTGAGTGGCAGAAAGAGGCTGCGCGACGAGAAGCTCTGGAAGGTCTCGATCGCCGTGCCGTAGACATCGGCCTGCTGGCCGGAGTTGAACTGGCTGAAGACCTTGGTGACGTAGTCGCCCCAGCCCGTCGAAATCGGATCGACGGAAAGCTCGACCTTGACGTTCGGGTATTTCTTGTTGAAACGCGCAATGGCGTTGGTCATGGCCGACAGCTCGGCGTCACCGCCGAAGCCCTGCATCTTCAGGGTCGCCGTGACATCCGATTGCGCGAAGGCGCGCCCGACACTTGCGCCGACGGCAAGAGCGGCAGACGAAATCAGCAGCGAACGCCGCGAGAACTCATGCATGTGATCCTCCCTGATGCGCCTCCTCCGGCGCGTTGCCACGTATCCCGGCCTCCACCGGTCGAAACGTTTCGTGTATTCCTACTAAAATATTGCGGACCCAGTTCCTCCCCGGTCCCGCATGGCGTCATTTGCTTAGTCGAAACGTTTCGTATAAGAGCATTAGAACGGCCCGGTGGCAAGAGGGCCTGAGAAAAAGCTGGAGGATGTATGGCCACCATCAAGGATGTGGCGAAACGAGCGGGTGTCGCCATATCGACGGCATCGGCGGCACTCAATCGCTCAGCGCCCGTCAGCGACGAGGTGATCGCCAAGGTGGAGGCCGCTGTCCGCGACATCGGTTATATCCCGCATGGCGGCGCGCGCAGCCTGCGCATGGGCCGCTCCCGGCTGATCGGTCTGATCCTGCCTGATATCACCAACCCGCATTTTGCCAAGGTCGCCAAGGTTGTCGAGTCCGCCTGCCTCAATGCCGGCTACATGGCGGCGGTCTATTCGACGAGCGAGGATCACGACCGCGAGCAGCAGATCCTGACCATGATGCGCATGCAGCGCGTCGAAGGGCTCATCGTCATTCCGACACGCTCGGATGCCGAGCATGGCGCCCGCATGGTCGACAAGATCCATGTGCCGACGATCCTGCTCGACAGTTTCATCGAGGGCCTGCCCTATGACGTGATCAAGCTCGACAATATCGCAGCCGGCCGCATGGCCACGGAACATCTGATCAGCCTTGGCCACAGACGGATCGCCGTCACTGCGGGACGCGCCAACATCATCACCGGTGAAGATCGTCTTGCCGGCTATATGCAGGCCCATGCCGCCCATGGCCTGCCCGTTGATCCGGGGCTGTTGCTTGAGGGGCGTTTCGACCAGGCGCGCGCGCATGGCAGCACGATCCGGCGCATGCGCGAACCTGATCCGCCGACCGCGATTTTTGCATTATCGAACATGATGACGCTCGGCGTCCTGAATGCTCTTCGCGAATTGGGTTTCAGAGTGCCTGATGACGTCTCGGTCATCGGGATAGACGATTTCGATTTTGCTAACATCATGAACCCGCCGCCGACAGTCGTCGCCGCCCCGGTGCTCGATATGGCGCAGCAGGCCATCTCCACCCTTCTCAGCGAGATCTCCAGCAGGACGCCGCCAAGTGGCGCGCGGACGATCTTTTCCCCAAATCTGATCCTTCGTGAATCCTGCGCTGCACCGGCGGGTGAGCGGGCCAAAGCATGAGCTGAGAAGTCCAGAACGAAAGTCGACCCGACACCGCATGCCATTGCGCTCGCTTCATAAAAGCATCATGCGCATTTGCAATGAGAAACACCGAATCGCCTGCCATCCCCAGTCATCACACGGATTGTCTTCATGAAATCGTCTTCGACCGCCGCGCGCCTGTCGCCGGCAGCCTCGCCCCGCCTTCTCGTGCTCGCCGAAACAGCCCTCAAGGCAGGGGAGACGGCGCGCAATGGCCTCAGACGGCGTACGGCCGCCGAGATGGTCCACAAGGCACCCCGCGACTACCAGACGGAAATCGATGTCGCGGTCGAGCGGATCATCGTCGAGGAAATGATGAGCGCGTTTCCGGCCTATGCGATCAAGGGCGAGGAAGAGGTCGGCAACCGGCAGGGCAGCGCGGACGCGCCGGTCATCTATATCGACCCGATCGACGGCACGACCAATTTCGCCTGGGGCATCCCGCATTTCGGCATGACGATCTCGATCGCCGAGGCCGGCCGCGTCGTCTCAGGCGTCGTCTATGACGCCATGCAGGACGAGCTCTTCAGTGCAGAGGCCGGCGGCGGTGCCTGGCTGAACGGCGAGCAGATCCATTGCGCTGAGGTGGCCGATATCCAGAACGTGCTCGTTGGCGCCGGCCTGCCGATCCCCGGCCAGGTCAAGGCTGTCCCGGAAGAGCTTTATTTCGACGCCGTCAAGCGGCTGATGGCCAATACCGCCGGCGTGCGTCGGCTCGGTTCGGCAGCGCTTTCGATCGCCTATGTCGCCTGCGGCCGACTGGACGGCTTCTTCGAGGACGGCCTGTCGGTCCATGACTTCGGTGCCTCGGCACTCATGGTCGAGGAAGCAGGCGGTGTCGTCACACGGTTTTCCGGCGCGGCTGTGACCGGCAAAGGCGACATCCTGGCAGCAAGCAAGCCACTCTATCCCTGGCTGCGGGAGGGTTTTCAGCCGAAAGCCTGAGACTGTTCAAGCTGTATGGAGCGGCTGCATTAACGCAGCCGCCTGTGCGCCAGCCGACTGGTGAATCAGCGCATTGTCGCGGAAGGCGAAGAAGCCCGAGCAGCTGGGAGCGACGGTCATTCCGGCCCGGATCATATCGCCCGGCGCAACCATCGCCTTCAGCCTGGTGCCATCGGCGAGATCGATATCGACGATCTTGTGCGTACCGAAGTCGGTGACGCGGTGCACGATTGCATCTGCCGCTCCGCTGGCCGGATGCACAGTCAGGGCTTCCGGGCGCATCGCAAGCATCACGGGACCATTTGCGACCGGAATGGAAAAACCGAAAAGCGGATGCGTGCAAATCCCATCCCGGATCTCGCTCTCGACGAAATTCATCGAGCCGATAAAGCCGGCGACGAAAGCCGTCTGCGGTTCGCGGTAGATGACGCTCGGCGGCGCCACCTGCTCCGTTCGGCCGTCGCGCATGACGACGATGCGGTCGGCAAGCGCCAGGGCTTCATCCTGGCCATGGGTGACGAACAATGTCGTGATGCCGAGCCGCTGCTGGATGTCGCGCACTTCCTCACGCAGCCGCTCGCGCAGATGCTGGTCGAGACTGGCGAAGGGTTCATCGAGCAGCAGGATCTTGGGCTCGAGGACGAGCGAACGGGCAAGCGCGACACGCTGCTGCTGGCCGCCGGAAAGCTGCGTCACCGCGCGTTTCCCGTAATCTGCGAGACCGACGAGAGCGAGGGCATTCTCGACGCGCTCTCGAATTTCGGTCTTTGGCAGACGTCGCAGTTTGAGGCCGAAGGCGATGTTGTTGAAGACATCCATATGAGTCCAGAGCGCATGGCTCTGGAAGACCATGCCGGTTGGGCGCCGTTCCGGCGGCAGGGTCGTCACATCCCTGGCGTCGATGCGGATGCTGCCGCCGGTCGGCCGCTCAAAACCGCCGATCATACGCAGCAACGTCGATTTGCCGGAACCTGACGGGCCGAGCAGGCAGACGAGCTCACCATCACCGACCTCAAGCGAAAAATCGCTGACGGCATAGGTATGGCCGAAGCTCTTCGAAACGCCTTCGATCGCCAGATGTGCCATTGTTAAATCCTTTCTGCCGGCGCTCAGGCGCCGAAGCCCCGCGCAAAGGCGCCGGTCCCGATGACGCGCCGCGCAAACATCAATGCCGCAAAGGACGGCACCCAAAGCATCACGGAGAGGACCGCACCGTATTGCACGACGATCTGGTTGTTGATGAAGCTGATCATCAGCACCGGCATGGTGCGGATCTCCGGCGCACCGATCAGCCAGGCGCCTTCCATCTCGTAAAAGGTGCCGACGAAGGTCAGGAGCAGGGCCGCTGATATGGTCGGAGCGGCCTGCGGCAGCGTGATCGACCAGAAGACGCGAAGTGGCGTGGCGCCCGCGTCACGCGCGGCCTCCTCCATGCGCCGGTCGACATTCTGGAAAGCCGCGACCGGGATCCAGATCATCAGCATCAGCGTGCCGACGAGCTGGATCAACACCACACCCCAGAAGGTACTGATCAGACCGAGTTGCAGGAAGATGCCGGCAATCGCCACCAGCAGACCGAATTTCGGAAAGGCATGGGAGGCAAGAAACGAGAGAAACAGGATGTTGCGGCCGGGAAAGCGCATCCGAGCAAAGGCATAGGCCGCCGGAAGACAGATGATCGCAGAGAGCAGCGTTACCGTCGCCGTCAGCCGCAAGCTGAGGAATAGCGCATCCCAGACATCCTTGCGAGCGAGCGTCTGCGACCAGAAACGCAGGCCGAACTGCTGGGGAATGACGGAAGGATAGCGCCAGATCTCGGTGAAAGCCCAGGTCGCGACGACCAGCAGCGGCAACGCGATGAAAAGCGTCAGCAGCAATGCCAGCAGCAGCCCCGTCCAGTCGAATTTCAGAGCTGGCGACTGAGGCATCATCGGCCCTCGCGGTTGCGGGCGATCGACCAGACATAGAAGATGCCGAAGAGAAGGCAGAAGCCGAAGCTGATGACCGCCTGAGTCAGCGCGTTCAGCGGGTCATTCATATCCGCGAAGGTGCGCTGCATGAAGGGTCCCATCATCTCTGGCGAGGCGGGGCCGAGCACGTAGGGCAAGGTGAAAGCCGAGAATATGCCGAGAACGGCAAAGGAAGCGGTCACCAGCAGCGAGTTGCCCATACGTGGCAAAATGATCGAGATGAAGACCCTTGGAGGCGTCGCGCCGACATCGCGGGCCGCCTCGATGGAACTGTTGGAAACGGACGTGAGCCCGGCCGTCAGCATCAGTACGGTCAAAGGCAGATTGTCCCAGACAAGGCCGATGACCGGCCCCCAGGGCGTCAGATAGGGGCTCGGCAGCTTCGGCAGGCCCATGGCATTGAGCAGGATGTCGACCGTGCCGTTCGGTCCGATCGTGCGGATCAGCGCATAGGAGAGGATGATCGAAGGAACGAACATCGGAAAGATCGCGAGACCCTGCACATAGCCGGCAAGGCGACTGCCGGAAAAGCGCAGATAAAGCGCAATCGGAAGGCCGATCACAAGCAGGAGCAGGCCGCAGACAAAGGTCGTCCAGAGCGTCAGCCAGAGATTGTTCAGGCTGTAGGTGTCGCTGAAGAAGAAATGGTAGGAGGCGAGCGAAAACGCAGTCGTTCCGTCAGGTTGGCGCACGAAAATGGTCGTGGCGACCGCCGAAAAGATCGGAAAGATGATCAGCCAGCCGACCAGAAAGACCGGCATGCCGACGAGGAGGAGCCCGTAAAGGCTCCCCCTGCTGAGAGGCTGAGCACGGTCTATGACCGCAGGCTGCGCCGTATCGACCGTCATCAGGTGCGGCTGATACCGGGAGCGACGGTACGGTACCAGCCGTCGTTGATCGCCTTTTCCCAATCGCCGCCCGGGAAGGTCGGGATGGTTGCCGGGATGACGTCGGCATATTTCTTGCGCAGATCTTCGGAAATGTGATCCCAGGAAACGCCCGGGAAACCACCGATTTCGGTGATGATGGCTTCCTGCATCTCGCTCGTCAGCATGAAGGCGGCAAGCTTGAGGGCGGCATCCTTGTTGGCACCGTTGGTGAAGATCGTCATAGCCGAAAAACCGCCGCAAAGCGCGAGGTCGGAAAGCTGCACAAGGCCGGTCGTCTCGGGCAGGACACCCTGCGAGATCGCCTGCAAGACCTGATCGGACCAGACCGGAGCCATGGTCACGACGCCCTGGGAGAGCAGCTGGATCGACTGTGTGTTGCCGGCGGTATAGGCGCCCTTCTGATATAGCGACGGCGCGAGATCGTTGAGGATCTTCCAGGCCGGCGTCAGCGACTGCTCGGCAAAATCGGCAGTGAAGTTGTCGATCTTGAATTTCTTCGGGTCGCGGCCGTTTGCTTCATGAATGGCGCGGCGAACGAAATTGCCGCCCGAACCGCCCTTGTCCGGACGGTTGTAGATGAACTGGCCGGGATTGGCCTTGATCCAGGCCGTCAGCTGTTCCCAGGTCTTCGGCGCATCCTTCGGGTCGAGCTTGGTCTTGTCATAGGCGAGCAGAACCTGCGAGCCGCGATAGGGCAACGAGTAGGGCGTGTCGATAGCGAGCGGATTGACGCGGTCGAAGCCGGGTACGTTCTCAGCGGAGAACTTCACCCAGAGACCGGCATCGATACCGCCGGCCGGAAGGCGCGGATCGAAGGATTCGAAGAGGTCGGCCTGCGGATCGGTCTTGGTCTTAAGCGCAGCGAGAGCGCGGTCGCCGATGGCGCGAAGGCCGTTGTTGTCGCCGGCATCGGTAACCTTCAGCGCGACTTCCGGATGCGCCTTTTCGAAAGCCGGACGGATAATGTTGTTCCACAGGTCGATGATATTGGAATCCGACCCGCTGTAGAGGTCGATCGTGCCTACGGCGGCCGAGGCAAAGCGCGGAAGGGCGAGAAGGCTCGCAGCCGCCGACGATGTGATCAGAAATTCGCGTCTATTCATACCCTGTCTCCCTTCACTGTCGAGGCCGCGCCCCTGATGAGTTCTGAGACTTGCTAGCCCCGGCGCGTAACACCGGAATGACAGGAGGAAACAAAATGCACACGTGTGCTAAGCTGCTTCCCGGTTTTTGCGAAAGCCACTGATGATGGCATTTGGGCGAAGAGGGCGTGAAATTTCCAGGTCACCTGTTCGGCTGGGGTGGCCCTCGCGTGGGGGCCACCCTTTCGACATTGTCAGCGTACGGACTTGAAAGCGGCTCTTACTTCTTCTGCGAAAAGCTGCGGCTGCTCCCAGGCCGCAAAATGCCCGCCTTTCTCGACCTGATGATAGTAGGTCAGCGAGGGATAGGCCTGCTTGGCCCAGCTTTCCGGCGCTTGATAGATCTCCTTCGGGAAGACCGTGATGCCGACCGGGACCTTGATGTCCTTCGTCTTCTGCGCTTCGGCACTGAAGTTGTTGTTGTTGTTTTCCCAGTAGAACCGCGAAGACGATGCGCCGGAGTTCGTCAGCCAATAGAGCGTGATGTCATCAAGCATTTCGTCCTTGGAGAATACGCGTTCAGGAACGCCGCCGCTGTCGCTCCACTGGGCAAACTTCTCGTAGATCCAGGACGCCAGGCCAGCCGGCGAGTCGGAAAGCGAATAGCCGATCGTCTGCGGCCGGGTCACCATTATGGCGCCATAGGCAGCGTTTCGTCCGAAGAAGGTGCTCAGAGAATTATAGGCTTCCCGCTCCGGCGACGACAGGCTCGCAGGGGCCGGGTCCCCGCTGTTGATAGCCTTCATGAGGTCGCCCGGCACCGTTGCGGGCATATTGAGATGGATTGCCAGCAGACCCTTCGGCGCCTGACGCGCCAACGCGTCGGAGATCACCGAACCATGATCGCCACCCTGAGAGACATAGTGGTCATAACCGAGCCGTTTCATCAGGACATCCCAGGCGCGGGCAACCCGGTCCGGGCCCCAGCCCTGATCGGTCGGCTTTCCGGAAAATCCGTAGCCCGGTATCGATGGGATGACGACGTCGAAAGCATCTTCCGGCCGGCCGCCATATGCGGTCGGGTCCGTGAGAGGGCCGATGGTCTTGATGAATTCAAATATCGACCCCGGCCAGCCATGAGTCAGAATGATCGGGAGAGCGTTGGGATGGCGCGAACGAACATGGATGAACTGGATGTCGACACCGTCGATCGTGGTGATGAATTCCGGCAGTGCATTGAGTTGCGCCTCGGTCTTGCGCCAGTCGTATTCTGTACCCCAGTAGTGAACCAGATCCTGAACGCGTGACAATTGAATACCCTGGGAGTCGTCGCCGACCGTCTCCTTGTCCGGCCATCGGGTGTCGGCGATGCGCCTACGCAGGTCGTCGAGCTGCGACTGCGGAACGTGGACCTGAAACGGGCGGACACTTTCGTCCGCGCTCACCGCTGTTGTGGCAACGCTCGACGCAAGATCGGCGGCATGAACCGGAAGTGCATAGATCACCGGAACGAGCAACAGGGAGCCAAACGCCATGGCGATCGCTCGATCGGAAACACTACGCCGAATTGAAACATTGTCGGGCTTGGTCATCAAACACTCTCCTTCAATTGCTGCCACATTCGCGGCGCCTGTTAACGGAGAGTGATTTCAGGGATCCACGTGTCCTGGATATTTCGAAAATCGGCTGAAATGTATCAGCGTGTACCGGCCCCGCGCTGATACGCACAATCAGCAAATTGCCGGCAGCTCTCGGCAAGCGTATCCTTCGAACGATCAGCGATCGAACTCACCATTGCGGCGCCCTGAGGATGGGGGCGGCAAACGAAGGTTGGAGATCCCATTGAAAGATCAAACGGTGCAGGAAAGATTGGAGCGCCATTGGCGGGCTTCGGACGCGAGTGATTTCGATGCCGAACACGAGATCTATAACAAAGACGCCTTGCTGGATTATCCGCAATCAGGAGAGCGGATTCGCGGCCGGCACAATATTCGGCAAAGCCGGTTCGTTCAGCCGAACAAGAAGCGGTTCACCGTCCGACGAATTGTCGGCAACGGCGATCTTTGGGTCACCGAATTTACACTCACCTATGACGATGTACCCTCATACGTCGTCAGCATCATGGAATTTCGCGACGGGCTGGTGGCCCATGAAACGCAATATTTCGCAGATGGTTTCGAACCATCGCCGTCGCGAGTACATCTTACAGAGCGGATGACCAAATAGTCTTATCCCTGATAATGCATAAGCACATGCGCCGAGAGCAGTTGGGATCACAAATCGTCCGCGATCGCCAACAACTCACCGACGGCGAAGCCCCAGCGTTCCCCGCGCGGCTTTCACAACTGCGTCGGTGGTGATGTCGAATTTCCTGTAGACATCGTCGATCTTGCCGGACGCGCCGAAGCTGTGCATGCCGACGAACCGGCCATCGAGCCCGAGATATCGGTCCCAGCTATCCTGGACAGCTGCCTCCACCGCGACGCGCGCGGTCCCGTCTCCGAGAACCTCACGCTTGTAGTCCGGTGCCTGCGCCTCAAACAGCAGCCGGCACGGCATGGACACGACCGCGGTCGGAACGCCTTCCGCCTGAAGCCTCGCCCTTGCTTCGACAGCAAGGTGCAATTCCGATCCCGTCGACATGATGGTCAGCTCGCGCGCCCCACCTTCAGCCTCGAGCAGAACATATCCGCCCTTTGCCGACAAGTTGAGTGGGCCTGGCTGCTTCCTCAGAAGCGGCATGGGCTGGCGGGATAGAGCGATCAGGGCTGCCTGCCGTGGGGCATCGAGAATGGCCTGCCAGCATTCCGCCGTCTCGATCGGGTCGCCCGGACGGAACACGGCAAGGCCCGGAATGGCGCGCAGCGCCGTCAGATGTTCGACGGGCTGATGCGTCGGTCCATCTTCGCCGAGACCGATCGAATCATGTGTCATCACGAAGATCGAACGCACCGCCATCATTGCCGCCAGCCGGATGGACGGACGAGCGTAGTCGGAAAAGGTCAGGAAGGTGCCGCCGTAAGGGATCAGCCCGCCATGAAGGGCAATCCCGTTGATGGCCGCGGCCATTCCATGTTCGCGCACGCCATAATGGATATAGGATCCATTATACTGGCCCGGCGCAATTTCGACCATGGATTTGGCTTTCGTATTGTTCGACGGTGTGAGGTCCGCCGATCCGCCGAGAAGCTCGGGCAGGGCTTCGGCAAGGTGGTTGAGAACAATCCCGCTCGCCTGTCTGGTCGCCAAATCCTTGTCGGCAGACAGAAGCTCCTGTTTTGCTGCTTCTATTGCGCTGGTCCAGTCTGAAGGCAGTTCGCCTTTCATGCGGCGCTCAAAGTCAGCGCGAACATCCGCCTTCGCCGTCTGGACCCGGACCGCCCAGGCCATCCGGGCGTTGCGTCCCTTGGCGCCGATCTTCCTCCAGTCTTCCATCAGGCCGGACGGGATCTCGAAGGGAGGCGCGGTCCAGCCCAGAATCTTGCGGGCGCCGGCGATCTCCTCTTCGCCCGGCGCGTCACTATGAGCCTTCTGCGTACCGGCGCGCGTCGGAAAGCCGAAACCGATTATGGTCTTGCAGGCAATCAACGACGGGCGATCGGTGACCCGCTGCGCTTCGACGATTGCGTCGCGGATCGCGTCCGTATCGTGTCCGTCAATCTCCTGCACATGCCAGTTCGATGCACGGAACCGCGCCGGCTGATCGTCGGATTCCGCCAGACTTGTCGCCCCGTCGATCGAGATCGAATTGTTGTCCCAGAATGCGATCAGCTTGCCGAGCTTCAAGTGGCCGGCGAGCGATATGGCCTCCTGGCTGATGCCTTCCATCAGGCATCCGTCACCCAGGAACACATAGGTGTAATGACTTGAAAGATCGTCGCCAAACCTGGCGTTCATGATGCGCTCGGCAAGCGCAAAACCGACCGAATTGGCAATGCCCTGGCCGAGCGGCCCGGTGGTCGTCTCGATGCCCGTCGCATGGCGGTATTCGGGATGACCTGCCGTCCTGCTGTCAATTTGACGAAAGTTCTTGATCTGATCGATCGTCATATCCTGGTAACCGGTCAGGTAGAGCAGGCTGTAAAGCAGCATCGAACCGTGCCCGTTGGAGATCAGGAAACGGTCCCGATCGAACCAGTATGGGTCTTCGGCATCGAATTTCAGGAATTCGGAAAAGAGCACGACGGCAATGTCCGCCATGCCCATCGGCATGCCGGGGTGCCCGCTCTTGGCCTTCTCGACGGCATCCATCGAGAGGAACCGGATGCAATCGGCCATGTCGCGAAGGTGCTGATCGCGGGGCGCCGGTACGGATTTTACGGATTCCGTCATGATGGTTTCCTCGGGTCTGGTGAAAGGACAGACCCGAAGATAGTGCCCGATACGAACTGGGCCACTGCGACATGTTGAAATCCGACCAAGAACTTCATCATCCGGTCGTCATCTAGCCGCCGAGGCCTCCTGTCCGCATCCTCTCCGGACAGGCGCTGCGATCGCGATTAGCTTTGTTGCAGCCGCCAGGTCCGGATTTCAAACGGCATGATGTCGGCAGGGCCTGCACGTTCGATCGGCTCTTCGAGGATGTTCAGAGGTCCCGAAGACTGCCAGCCGGAGGGCAGGGCAAGCGAAAGCTGCCCGCGGCGGCCTGCCGGCTCGTAAAGCCGCAGGATAAGGCCCTCTCCATCCTCCGCCGCTTTCAGTCCCGAAAAAGCGACCGGTATGCCCTCGACGCCGAGCGGCGACAGCGTGCCTGCCGAGAGCCCGGTTGACTCGCCGGTAACGAGCGGCTGGTTGAGATCGATCGCCTCCTGCAGGACCCCGCCTTCATGCCAGGCGCCCTCATGCGGCATCAGCGCATAGGTAAAGCTCTGCTCGCCTTCGTCGGCGAGCGGATCGGGATAAATCGGTGAGCGCACGAGGCTCATGCCGATGACATTGCCGCGTGCGCTATGCCCGTATTTGGCATTGTTCAGCAGCGCGACACCGAAGCCCGGCTCGCTGAGATCGACGAAACGGTGCGCCGCAGCTTCGAACATCGCCTGTTCCCAGGAAGTGTTCGTATGCGTCTGGCGCTCGACGATACCGAAGGCGCATTCGAAAGTGGCTGTACGGGACCGCACGGCGACAGGGTTCAGTGTTCTCAGCAGAGTGCGCCGGTCGTGCCAGTCGATCGTCGTTTCGATATCGAGCCTGCGGCCATTCGCGGTCAGCGCGTAAAGCTGGGTGACCGTCGAGTTCCGGTATCGATGGACGACACGGATCGCCGCGCGATGCGGTCCCTGTTCGACAAGTGTGATGCTTTCGGGCTTGTCGAGGCGGACGGCCTTTTCCGCATAGTCGGCATCGACATCCCATGCGTCCCAGTTGCGTGGCTTATCGGCCGGATAGACCCAGAGCTGATTGGCCCCGCCTTCGACCGCCTCCCTGCCCGTTGCCTTGTGGACGAGGCTCGAAACGGCGCCATCCTTGCCGATGACGACAGACAGATGTTCGTTCTCGAGGCTGTGCGCATCGGCTTTCAGCATGCCGGCCGGCTTCAATGCCCTGCGATCGAAGACTGCGACGGAAAGCGGAGCGACAATATCGGCAGATGACAAGACCGTTCCATCCGAAAGCCTGGCGGTCAGGGGTCGCGGCGCGAGCGACGGATTAACGGCAATGACCGCGTCCGTCAGTCCGCCTGCCGGAAGCTGGGACGACAGCGCCTTCAAAGCCTTGGCCTGATCTGCCCCGGCATTGACGATCACGCCGTCAAGCTCCTGCTCGGCATCTATATAGACCTCGCGAATGCTCGATCCCGGCAGGATGTCATGAAACTCGTTCTTAAGGACGACGCGCCAGTCCGCTTCCAGGCTTTCCGGCTTACCGGCACCCAGCAAGTGCGCAAGTGAAGCGATCGTCTCCGCAGTAATGAGCGCCCGCTCGGCCTGCCGGTGCTTGCGCTTGACACCGCTTTGCGAGGTCAGCGTCGCACGGTGCAGTTCAAGGTAGATTTCCCCGTCCCATACCGGAAGCTCTTTTTCCTCCGCAGTACGGTGGGCCTTTTCGTAAAAGCCCTTCACCGTGCCCCAGCGCGCACTGGGGATCGCCGGAAAGTCGCGCAGTTGCACTTCGCGCTCGACCATTTCGGGTGTCACGCCGCCGCCGCCATCGCCATAGCCGACTGCCAGGAGCGACGTATCGTGCTGCGTCTTGCCGCGGAAATTCTTCCAGGTCGGGACGAAGCAATCCGGCTGCACGAAACCATTATAGCCATGCATGGGATTATCGAATGTGTGGGTCAGAACCTTGCTTCCATCGAGACCCTTCCACCAGAAAAGATCGGATGGAATATGATTGGTCTCGCTCCAGTTCACCTTGATGGTGAAGAAGCTGTCGATTCCGCCGAGCTTCAGGATCTGCGGCAAGGCGCCCGAAAAGCCGAAACAGTCAGGCAGCCAGCAGACCGTGTGGCGCAGGCCGAAATGTTTTTCGAAATAGCGCTGCCCGTAAAGCACCTGCCGCGCAAGACTTTCGCCGGTCGGCATGTTGGTGTCGGGTTCGACCCACATTCCGCCGACCGTTTCCCATTTGCCCTCGGCGACCTTCTTCTTGATACGATCGAGAAGCTCCGGATCGTCCTCTTCCATCTGCGCATAATAATGAGCGGTCGACTGGTTGAACCGGAAGTCGTCCGACCGCTCCATCAGCGAGAGCGCGGTATTGAAGGTGCGGCGCATCTTCCGGCGGGTCTCGCGATAGGGCCAGAGCCAGGCAAGGTCGATATGGGCATGGCCAGTGAGCAACAGCTCGCCATTCGGCGGGAACCGCTTCTGAAGCTCTTTCAGACGCGCGACCAGCTGATCATAGGCCGCTGCGGCCGAAGCACTTTGTGTTTCCGTCAGGCCGGCCGGGTTTTCCTGCAGTTCCGGCAGTTCCCAGATCTTCTGCTGCATGACCGCACCGGATGTGCGCGAAATATAGGCTGACGTGTCCGAAGGCCAGTCGAGGCTGCGCAGCACCTGTTCGGCCGCCTCGATGAGGTGCGGCAAGACCTCATGGTTTTCCAGCACATCGGCGGCTTCGCCGAGCTGCCGCAACAGAAGGTGCAGTTTATGGACCGGTTCATCCAGCCAGATCAGCCGCGCCCTGTTGAGCTTCGGCGCCCGGTTCGGCTCACCGAAGGGAAAGCGTGCAACGCTTTCGGTCGCAATTGAAAACTCCTTGCCCTTGATCGGGAATTCCTGATGGTAGGGGTCGAGACCGAATGTCTCGGCCTCACCGCCCGAATAGTGCAATGTGATCAAGCTTTCGCCGCCGAGATCGAGCTGCAGGCGAACCTGTTCGATTGGCCAGTCGCGCGGTGCGGCCGCGGACGCCGCGAAATGAACCGTCCCGTTGCGGTGCGGCCAATCCTGATGATGGGCGATCGGCTCGCCGTCGAAGGTCCAGCCGTCGATCACAACGCTTTGCCGGTCGCGCCAGTGAGCAAGCTCGGCTGTACGGACTTTCAGACGATCGAGACGTTGGGCGATAGTGAGAGACATGACGGGTCCTATTGGAAAAAAAGCAACTGACGAGCGGGGAGAAATCAGGTCGCGCAAATGAGCCGCAGGCGCCGCGTCCCGTCTCCTCCATCCGAAACGCGTGGCGGCTCTTAGATTAAGTAACTTTGTTTTCACGTCAAGCGCACAAGAAATAAGTTGCTAGAGTTTTGCCTGTGATACACAAGCATTCAGGTGCTTAGGGAAGACGGTCATGCGGTATCTTCGATCCGGGCCGCGGCGACGTCAGGCAGAGGAAACGGCCGTTACGCGGGGTAAAACAATCGGTCTGCGGTCGGGAGAAATCGCCGACAGAAATATCCGCGTCATCCTGGAAGCGATCCGCCGACATGGTCCGTTGACCCGGACGGAACTTGGCCAGCATTCCGGACTTACCGGTCCGGGCATCACCAATATCCTGCGCCGCCTGAGTGACGGAGGATTGGTGACGTCGCACCGCCGCAACGGCGCGGGCAACAGCGCCACTGCGGCGGAATTTGCCCTGCGGCCGGATGGAGCCTTCTCGATCGGTATCAGGGTTCGCCAAAGCCGAGGCGAAGCGGTGCTGATCGATCTCAGCGGCCAGGTCCATGATCGCGAATATTTTCCCCTCACCCCGGCAACGCGCGTCCCGTCAATCCTTTCGGTAACGGAAAACATGATCGGCCGGCATGTCGGCTTGCCGATCATCGGCCTGGGGATCGGGTCCAATGACTGGACGGCAGCGGAAAGCGATGAACTCGACGCAGCATCGACGCTTCCGGCCAGCCACGTGGAAAACGAGTGCACCGCAAGCCTGCTTGCCGAGCGCACCATCGGCGCGCCCGCCCCCGAAGGCGGACTGGCGATGATCATAATCGATGAAGATGTCCAGGCCGGCTTCCTCGTTCGCGGTATCCCCTATTCCGGTGTTCACGGACGCGCGGGCAGTATCGGCGAAATGCTGACCGGCCCCGACAATGTCCGGCTGAACGCCGTGGTCGGCTTCGGCGCCCTGCGCGCACTGGTCAGCGAGGACGAGTTCGGGCGGCTCGTCGCGGGCGAGGAGCCGTCTTCACCTCAATTGACGCAGTGGATCCGCGATGCCGCAAGCCACCTGCTTGATCCCATCATCGCCATGGCCGGCTTCATCGCGCCAGGTGTCATCATGATCGGCGGCGACCTGCCGCGAAGCGTGATCGAAGCGCTGATCCACCAGCTCTCCGTCGAACGGCGCGACACATCCAAGCGCCCTTTCCTGACGCCATGGATTTCGCCGATGAAGCCGGCAAGCTTCAGTGGCGGCGGCGTGGCGCTAGGGGCGGCATTGCTGCCCTTCCTCAACACCCTGCTGCCGCCGGTATCAGCCTGAACCGGCCAAGTCGGCTCAGCCAAGCGCCTCGTCTCTGTGACTGGCATCCGAGGCAAGCGCCTTGTCGAGCACCTTCTGGATATTCGCTGCGCGGCGGAACGACGGTTCCTGCCTCTTGCCCGCCCTCACCGCCTGCACGAAGCGCTGGTAATTGGTTTCGACCGGGTCGAAGGGAATATCGCGCCATGTGGCGGTGTGAACGTCTTCACCAAGGCAGGCGCGAAGCTTCGACTTTCCTGTATCGTAGATCATCTCGACTGAGCCTGTCTCGCCATAGACCCGGAGACGCAACTGATCCATCTGGCCGGCAGCGGTTCGCGTCGCCTGGATGGTGCCAATCGCCCCGGTCGTGAAGTCGACATTCATCGTGAAGCTGTCATTCGCATCGAGATCATATTCACCGATCTTGTGACCCGGTGCCTTGTTGAAGGTCTTGAGCCGCGCAAAGACATGGGCGACGTCCAATCCCGACCCGTAGGACGCGAAATCGACGATATGGATGCCGATATCCCCGAGCGCGCCGTTCGAGCCGTGCTTCTTGCTGAGCCGCCACAGCCATTTGCTTTCTGTTTTCCAATCGCCCCAATGGCGCCCGACGAGCCAGCTCTGCAGGTGCGATGCCTCGACATGGCGCACCTCGCCGATCTCGCCGGCAAGGACCATCTGCCGGCCTTTCTGCAGGGCAGGAGAATTGCGATAGGTGAAGTTGACCATGCCGACCTTGCCGGCCTTTTCGATGGCATCGGTCATTTCCATCGCCTTGGTGGCGTCGGTCGCCAACGGCTTTTCGCAGAAGACATGTTTGCCGGCCGCGATCGCCTGAAGCGTCGTCGGGTGGTGAATGCGGTCAGGCGTGACGTTGGCAACGGCATCGAACTCGCCCCACGCAAGAGCTTCTTCCAGCGAACTGAAATGGTTGGGAATGCCGTGTTCCGAACAGAAGGCCGCCAGCCGTTCGGGAACGACGTCGACGCCTCCCACCACGCTGACGCCGTCGATCGCCTTGAAATTTGCAGCATGCTGGTTGGCCATCCCGCCAGTGCCGAGAATGAGTAAGCGCATCTTATCCTCCATAGATGTCAGGCTCGGCCACCTCACGCAGCCGGGGCAAAGACCTCACCACGCCATTGCGGATGCCCGAAATGGCTCGATTTTCTGTGATCGGGAAATGCGGCTGGCGCGCGCTAACTTGTGTTGAATGTCGCCGGCATCTCAATCCTCCCAAGCTGCGGCTTGACATCAAATCAAAGTAACTTAATCTAATTAATGCAGCATGGAATTGAGGAGAGGTCAACTGACCACCAGGCTGTATCCGTTTAAAATGGGGAGGAGACCCATCATGAAGAGAGCGTTCATCGGCGCATTAGCGCTGAGCACAATGTTATTTTCAGTGCCTGCCGCATTTGCCCAGGAGCTTGCGACAAAAGACAGAATCGGCGCTTCCGACGCACCAAAAACCCTTGTCGTCCGGCTCACCAACGACAGTCCCAACAATGCCGATCCGGCAATCGCCGAGGGCTATCAGAAACTTTTCGTCGACTTCATTAAGAAGCATCCCGACTGGAAGCTGCAGATGCAGTTCATGTCGGCCGATATCGGCACCGAACAGGCCAAGATGCTGGAACAGGCCAAAGCCGGCAACGCTCCGGATTGCGCCGCAGTCGACTCCTTCGTGCTCTCGCAGTTCATGGTCAACCATGTGCTTGCCGACTTCACCCCCTATTTCTCGAAGGAAGAAGTCGCCGACCTGTTCCCCTTCATCCGCGACGGCATTACCGACAAGGACCAGACGATCCGTGCATGGTGGTGGGACACGGATCTTCGCGTGCTCTACCGCAATAAATCCATCGTTGCCGATGCGCCGCAAACCTGGGACGACCTGAAGAAGGCCGGGCTCTCCTCCGTCGAACAGGGCATGGAAGGTATCCTCTTCAATGCCGGTCGCTATGAAGGTTCCACCTTCGATTGGCTGGCGAACTACTGGGCGCTCGGCGGCAAGCTCGTCGACGATTCCGGCAAGCCGATCTTCGGTGAAGGTGAAAACAAGGAGAAATTCCTCAAGGCCCTGACCTATTACAAGGACCTCGTCGATTCCGGTGCAGCGCCCAAACGCGTGACGACCATCGGCAATTATGACGACCTCAACGCCGCCGCGGCAGCCGGAACCACTGCGCTCTTCATCGGTGGCAACTGGCAGTATGCCCAGCTGAAGGTCACGCTCGACGAAGAAGAGTTCAAGAACTGGACCTTCTCGCCGATCCCCGGCCCGACCGCAGATCAGCGTTCGACGGGTACCGGCGGATGGACGATCGCCTCCTTCAGCAAGGACAAGGACAAGGTGGAAATGTGTGCCAACCTTGCCCGCGAGGTCTATATGGGACCGGCCAATGCGCTGCAGCAGCAGCTGCCGACGCGCAAGTCGCTCTTCGACAAATATGATGTCTTCGCGACCGAAGCCAACAAGACCTTCGCCGGGGCTCTCGTCGATGGTCAGGCTCGTCCGGGCGCCCCGATCTATCCGGAAATCTCCAACCAGATCCAGATCATGATGGGCGACGTGCTGTCCGGCACCAAGAAGCCGGAAGAGGCACTGGACGGCGCGTTCAACGCGACGATGGAGGCTTACAAGCGTCTCTGACGATTGAGATCATGGCGGCGCCCGTGACGGGCGCCGCCGGTCATGTCAAACCCGGACAGAGAAGCCCAATGAGCCCCATTGCCATCGAGGCTGCCAGCCCGCCTCACAGCAGATCGTTCATGCGCCGTTTTGCCGGGGCGCCGTTGCCCTGGATCATGCCCGTGATTGTCGTCATCGGCATCTTCTATCTCTACCCCGTGATCGACGTTTTTCGTCTGTCCTTCACCAATGCGACGCTGATCGGCGACAATCCGGTCTATACGCTCAGCACGATATCGAATGCGCTGAGCTCACCGCAATTGCCCGACATCATGTGGGCGACCCTTATCTTCGTTGGCGGCAGTGTCATTGGACAGCAGATCTTTGGTCTCGCCGTCGCCGTCGTCGTCATCAGAGGTGAAAAACGCGGACTGTTCGGCACGACGATCCTACGCACCACGGCGCTTGTCGCCTGGGTGGTCCCGGGCATTGCCGGCGGCATCATCTGGCAGATGCTGTTTTCGGAAGCTCCGTATGGGGCGCTGAACAGCATATTGCGGCTCATGCACCTGCCGACCGTCGCATGGCTTTCCGATCCGGCGATCGCGCCATGGTCGGCGCTGATCTCGAACATCTGGCGCGGCACGGCCTTCTCGATGGTCGTCATGTACGCCGCCCTCAAATCGATCGACCCTTCGCTCTATGAGGCGGCTGATGTCGACGGCGCGACAGGCCCGCAACAGTTCTTCTTCATCACCCTCCCCCAGCTGCGTGCAGCCATGCTCGTCAACATGATCCTCATCACGATCATGACGCTCAACACGTTCGATGCGATCATCACGCTGACGGGCGGCGGACCCGGACGTGCGACCGAGGTGATCTCGCTTTACGTATTCAACATCGTCTTCCGCAATTACGACCTTTCCGGCGGCAGCGTGCTTTCCGTGCTGATGCTGATCATCAGCCTAGGGCTTGCCGTCGTTTACGCATCGTTCCTGCCGAAGGAGGAAGAGCAATGAGCAGGCGTACCGGCACGCGCTTCGGCGACTTCCTGAGCTACCTCTTCATGCTGGTGATGTTCATCTTCTTCGCCGGTCCACTCTCTTATCTCCTGTCGATGGCCGTGCGTGACAAACGCGAAATCTATCGCGGCGTGGCACGCTACATACCGCACAACCCGACGATCGATAATTTCGTTACGGTCCTCAACAACAGCTACTTCCCGATCTATCTCTGGAACGGCCTGAAACTCGCAGCACTCAGCGGTTTCGGCGTTCTGGTCGTCGCACTGCCGGCGGCCTATGCGTTCTCCCGCTTCCAGTTCCGCGGCAAGGGCCTGTCGATGATGGGGCTCTTGTTGTTCCAGATGATCTCGCCCCTCGTCATCATGGTGCCGCTCTACCGCTACATGAACCGTCTCGGCCTGCTCGATACGCATTTTGCGGTGACGATGGTCTATATTGCCCTCGGTGTACCGCTCGCAACGTGGCTGCTGAAGAGCACGATAGACGGCATTCCGCGCAGCCTCGATGAAGCTGCGATGATCGACGGGTGCAATCGGTTTTCGGTCTTCTGGCGGATCGTCCTGCCGCTTTCGGCGCCGGGCATTGCTTCCGTCTTCATCATCACCGTCATTGCCGGTTGGTCACAATTCCTCGTGCCTTTTCTTCTGCTGACGCAAAACAATCTGATGCCGATCGGCGTCGGGATCTTTAACTTCCGTGGCATGCAGACCGACTCGTCCATCCAGCTGCTTGCGGCCGCCTGCCTGATCTCCGTCGTACCGGCGATCGTGGCGTTCCTGTCGCTCCAGCGGCTGATCCTCGGCGCCATGACCAGCGGCGCGGTGAAAGGGTAAGGTCGGTTTGCGTGTCCGTGGCTGATAGAGGATCCCGACCATGAACCAGATGACCGGCGCCAGACTGTCCCCCGATCTGACGGGGGCCAATGTCGAGGATGCGGGCGAGCACAACAGGGCCGTCGTGCTGCGTTGTGTCCATCGGCAGGCACCGATTTCGCGTGCCGAAATTGCGCGGCAGACCGGGTTTACCAAGCCGGCGATCGCACGGATCGTCGATCGCCTGCTCGACGAGGGCCTGATCATCGAGGCTCGCCGGCGCCATGGGTTGAGAGGCCAACCGGCAATCGAGCTCGAAATCAACCCCGATGCGTTTTTCGCAATCGGCATCAATATCGATCGCGATCACCTGACGATTGTCGCCGTTGACGCCGTCGGCAACGTGCGCGCCCGCGTTCACCATGAAAAGCGCTATGTGCGTCCTGCCGAATTCATGCAGCTGACGGCCGACGCAATATCGCATTTCCAGCGAAGCCGGCTGATCGACGACGCGCACCTGGCCGGCATCGGGCTCGCCATGCCCGACTGGCTCGGGGAGATCCCCTTCCTCGGCATGCCCGAAGACTATTCGGAATGGATGGAATTCGACGTACGCGCAGCACTCGAAAACCTGACGCAGCATCCGGTTTTCATCGAAAATGAGACCAATGCGGCCGCACTTGCGGAGCTCGACTATGGCCTCGGGGCGGAAAGCCGCAGCTTCTTTTATATCGCCATCAATGCCTGCCTCGGCGGGGGACTCGTTCTCGACGGCAATGGCCATCGCGGCGCCATGGCGCTGAGCGGCGAGATCGGCTGGCTGCCGATTGCCGACGACCGGGACAAGACCGCACCGAAGGTCGATCTTCTCGGCGAGGTGGTGACGATGTTTTTTCTCTACAAGTTTCTTGGCGAGCACGGCGTCCGTGCAAGCGTGCCTCAGGATCTCCTGACGCTCGATGCGCGCGGCAAGGCTCTGGTGTCGAAGTGGCTGAAGGAAATGAGCGCTCACCTTGCCGTGGCGGTCAAGCATATCGGCATGATCGTCGATCCCGACGCCATCATCATTGGCGGCAGGCTGCCGATCCGCATGATCGACGAGTTGCTGCGCTACGTCCACGAACATCTGACGGCTGGAGACAGCACTCTGCCTACGCTGCATCGTGCCTCGATCGGCGAGGATGCTTCAGCCCTCGGTGCGGCGGCAATGCCGATGGCAGCGGCCTTGATGCTGGCATCCGCCGATGCTGTGCAACGCACCCGATCGCCCCTCAAATTCATGGATCGTTTGAGCAATTAATACGGCCGGCAGGGCCGCTGGGAGGATTTTGATGAGGATTGGCTTTTATACGTCGACATTCAACGACCGGCCGCTCGAGGAAGTGGTGCATTTCGCGGCATCTGCAGGTTTCGACGCGATCGAAATCGATGTCGGTGGCCATATCAAGACGCCGGACAAGGTGCAGGCTGCCGTCGCACTTGCCCGCGACCACGGCCTCTTCGTCTCCTCGATTACCTATTTCGGCAATCAGCTCGATGCTGACAGTGGCAAGCGCGGCGCGCTTCGCGTCCGAACGGAGGAATTTGCCCAGGCGATCGGCGAAGCCGGCGTGCCGATCTTCGTGATCTTTCCTGGACGCGACGACAGTGCCGATGACGAAGCCAACTACGATGATTTTGCCGCCTTTGCCAACGAGCTGATTGCCAAGACGACATCAAGCGGTCTCGTCTTCGCAATCGAAAACTGGCCCGGCCCCAAGGATAATTTCGTCGGGACGACGCCGAAGGGCTGGCAGGAGCTCTTCAAGCGCATTCCAAGCCCCCGCTTCGGTCTTGAATTCGACCCGTCGCACCTCATCCGCATCGGCGTCGATCCCTATGCGGCGATGGACGCGGTCAAGGATCGCATTGCCATTCTCCATGCCAAGGATACCGCAATCGATGCCGCCACCCAGCAGGCCGTCGGCTATCACGGCAAGGGCTGGTGGCAATACAAGCTGCCGGGCAAGGGCCTTCTCGACTGGCAGCGCTTCCTGCGCCAGGCGCGGAGCAACGGCTTCGACGGTACGCTTTCGATCGAGCACGAGGACGCCGCCTACGGATGGCCGGGCAAGGATCTCGAAGCGCGAAAAGAGGGGGAACGCCTCGGCCTCGCCTACCTCAGAAACGTGTTGGACAAGCTCTGAGAGCGACTGGGGAGGACGAAAATGGCTCATGTTAGAGTGAACGATGCGCGCAAGGATTACGGTGCGTTCAAAGCCATCAAAGGTGTGTCGGTCGATATCCGTGACGGCGAGTTCGTCGTCCTCGTCGGCCCCTCGGGCTGCGGAAAATCCACCCTTCTCAGGATGATCGCGGGTCTGGAAGACATCAGCTCGGGCGAGATCCAGATCGGCAAGCATATCGTCAACGAGCTGGCGCCGAAGGATCGCGACATCGCCATGGTGTTCCAGAACTATGCCCTCTATCCGCATATGACGGTCGCCAAGAATATGGGGTTCTCTCTGCGGCTGAAGCGTATGGCGAAGACGGAGATCGATCAGCGCGTCGGCAATGCCGCCAAGATCCTCGGCCTTGAGGCCCTCCTGGAACGCTATCCGAAGCAACTGTCGGGCGGTCAGCGGCAACGCGTTGCCATGGGCCGCGCGATCGTTCGGGACCCTGCCGTCTTCCTGTTCGACGAGCCGCTGTCGAACCTCGATGCAAAGCTCCGCGTCCAGATGCGCACGGAGATCAAGGAACTGCATCAGCGGCTGAAGACAACAACGATCTACGTCACACACGATCAGATCGAGGCGATGACAATGGCGGACAAGATTGTCGTGATGAAGGACGGCCTGATCGAGCAGTCCGGCTCGCCGCTCGAACTCTACGACCGCCCGAGCAACCTCTTCGTCGCCGGTTTCATCGGCTCACCCGCCATGAACTTCATCAGGGGGAACATGACGAATGAAGGTTTCCGGACGACAGACGGGCTTATCCTGCCGAGCGAGCGGCGCCCTTCCGGCGCCGTCACCTACGGCATTCGCCCCGAGCACCTCGCGCTCGATCCCAACGGGATCGAGGTGACGACTGCCGTGGTCGAGCCGACGGGATCCGAAACATTGGTAATTGCCCGTCTTGGCACCCAGACCATCAGCTGTGTGTTCCGGGAGCGGATCAGAGCAGCCCCCGGCGATATCCTGCGGATCGCCCCGCTCCACGATGCCGTCCATCTGTTCGACGAAGGCGAGCAACGCATCACCGTTGGCGAACCGGCCTTGAACTGATTGCATTTGACGGGGGCGGACGGCGTGATCGAGCGGACGCCCCCCGAAATCAGCAATTTGATCTTCTTTCACGGAGCGGTGCCAACGGGCAAAATGAAACTGAATGCAGATTATGCCGTGGAAGCGGCATGACCTCGATAATCCGGGAAGAATCACAAGCACACAAAAGCCTTGTGTCCGGTGCTTAAAAAGCTCTCGTCAGAGATCGAGAAGCAGATCACCACCATTGTGATCGTTGCCCCCGCTACGAATCTCCCGCTGCTTTGGGCTCGCCGCCTCCTTGCCCTTCCTGGTGCCCGTCTTTCTGCCCTTCGGAGGGAGCTCCGCTGATAACTCAAGGAGTTTTGCGGCGGGCTTGGCGGGTCCCGGTATCGTGATGGCAGCCTGCGCTTCTATCCCGTCGGTTTCCTTCTCAGCAGTAGCGCTGGAAGTGTCCGATGGCTCGATCTCGGATCGTGGGCTGGCGTTCGGCTTTGCAATCTTGATCGATGGGGCAGCGTCCTGCAGTGTCTTCGGCGCGAAACGTATCATAAATGCGTACCTTTTCATCTGTTCTATTTTTGTTCTCATTGAAGGGAGCATTTGTCAACCTGGCTCGCGGCGCAGGGCGATCAGAAAATGTTCGACTTCGAAGCGGTCGGAGGGCGTGGCGAGCCCTTTGCAGGCCTTCAGATAGAAGGGGCACCGTTCAAGCTTCCGCTCATCCCCTCCCCGACAGCCAAGCTGCAACCTATATCAAGGCGGATTCCGATCCGCAGTATTGGCTACCCTTGCACGGAGACATGTATGAGCCAAGATCCATACGAGCTTCTCGGCGTGAAACGGGAGGCCACCCAGAAGGAAATTCAGGGGGCATTCCGCAAGCTTGCCAAGAAGCTTCACCCAGACCTGAACCCGGGCGACAAGAAGGCCGAGGCGAAGTTCAAGGAGATTTCTGCCGCCTATGAAATCCTGAGCGACGAGGAAAAGCGGGGCCGCTTCGATCGCGGCGAGATCGACATCACGGGAGCCGAACAGGCGCCCCGCAGCTATTATCGCGACTATGCCTCCTCAAACGGCCCCGGCAGCGCCTATCACAACGGCGCCGGCTTTGCCGATTTTGGAGACGCCGACGATCTCTTCTCAAACTTCTTTTCCCGCCGCTCTGGCGGCGGCAGCGCCGGCGGCGGCCAGTTTCGCTCCCAGGGCCAGGACCGGCGCTTCACGATGGAGGTGGATTTCCTCGATGCGGTGAATGGCACGCAGAGCCAGGTGAGGTTGTCGGAAGGGCCGGCGCTCGACGTCAAGATCCCGCCCGGTACGCGGGACGGCCAGACGCTGCGCCTGCGCGGCAAGGGCGAACCCGGTTTCGGCGGTGGGCCTGCCGGCGATGCGCTGATCGATATCCGTGTTCGCCCGCACCGTTTCTTTACCCGCGACGGCGACGACATCCGCCTCGATCTGCCTGTCACCTTGAGAGAAGCGGTACTCGGTGGAAAGGTGCGCGTGCCGACGCCTTCAGGGCCGGTCAACCTGACCCTGCCGGCCAATTCCAGCAGCGGCAAGGTCCTCCGGCTCAAGGGCAAGGGTGTCGCCAGGCGTGGCGGCGACGCAGGTGACATCTATGTTACGCTGAAGATCGTGCTGCCCGAGCAACCAGACGAACAACTGACCGCCTTCGCAAAGGACTGGGCGGCAGCCGACACACAGGATCCGAGAAAGAACATGGAGGCTTGACCATGGACGATCGCGAATTCCGTCTCTACCTGAAAATAGACGTGACCGAGCTCGATCTATGGGTCGAGCAGGGTTGGCTCGCCCCCGATATTTCCGAGGGACGGCGTCGGTTCCGGGATGCCGATCTTGCCCGCGCCCGCCTGATCCTCGACCTCACGCGCCAGATGGGCGTCAACGAGGCCGGCGTCGATATAGTCATGGAGCTCGTCGATCAGCTCCATGGCATGCGCGGCTCGATGCGCAGCCTTGTTCTTGCCATCAACAGGCAGGAGCCCGCAATCCAGCAACGTCTGCTCGACGCGCTCGAAGAGCTCGACGACGGCGTCCGCTGATAGCTTCCTTTATGGCCATGAAGATCAGACTTTGCACGGCATGAAGGACGGCTGAGCTGGCAAGCCAGCCTCCCTGTTCTGGCGGAGAGCTTTTCTGCCCTGGCAGGTCCCTCATTGGATAGAAGCAAAGGAGAACGGGCGTGATCCGTCTTTGACAAACGTCAATGCCGGTTTGCCGCGATTTCAGCATCATGGCATCATGAAGATGAGGAACAGGTCATGAAAGCTATGATCCTGGAAGCGATCGGGATGCCTCGGCGCCCGGTCGACCGACCAGACCCCTTACCCGGTAGAGGACAATTGATGCTGAGGGTCGAAGCCTGCGCAGTGTGCAGGACGGATCTTCATGTCTGCGACGGCGATCTTCCGAACCCAAAACTGCCGCTCGTTCCCACACCAAAACCTATCAGCTCAAAGATGCGAATGCAGCACTTGACGATTTGCGTGCCGGCCGCCTCAGCGGAGCGGCTGTCCTGACAACTTGACCGAACGCGGTCCGGTTCCGGCGGCACGTTTGGGAGCCGCTTCCAACGGGGCGAGTCAGCGTTTTCTCAATCCGCTCGACCGATAGGAGATGGGAGCCAGCATCTGCGCCTCAAAAGATGACTACGTTACTCTTGTTTTTTCTCGGGCAAGCAGGTTATACCGCCGGCACCCTCAGAATCCTCATGTTGGGTTCTCGAAGAACAGGAAGTTTTCATGAAGGTTTTCAAGTCCCTTACGGTGCCTGGGCTCGCAGCCATACTCGGCCTGATCGCGACGCCGGCATTCTCCGCACCGACCCAATATCCGCTGACGCTCGAAAATTGCGGCGCGAAGGTCACCGTCACCAAGGTTCCAGTGCGAGCCATAGGACTTGGCCAGAACAGCGCGGAAATCATGCTGCTTCTTGGTCTGGAAGACAAAATGGCGGGTACTGCGTTCTGGCCAAGCAAAGTTCTGCCTGAGCTCGCCGAGGCCAATGCGAAGGTCAAGCTTCTGTCCGTCGAGTTTCCGACCTTCGAGTCGATTCTGGCGCAAAATCCCGATTTCGTGGCCGCGGCCTTGCCAAGTCTGGTCGGACCGACGAGCAAGGTCGCCAAGCGCGAGGACTTCGACAAGGTCGGTGTGCCAAGCTACATTTCGCCCAGCACCTGCCTCAGCACCGAAAAGGTCAAGGATCAGTATGGCAGCCGTGACCGGCTCTGGAACATGGACCTGCTTTACCAGGAGATCGACGAGCTTTCGCGAATATTTGACGTCGCCGATCGTGGCCAGGCGCTGATTGCCGACTTCAAGAAGCGTGAAGCGGCATTGCGCGCCAACGCATCCAGGGACGGCAAGCAGCTTTCCTACGTCTTCTGGTTCTCCAGCCAGTCCCCTTCCGCAGACGCCTATCTCGGCGGCAAGAATGCCGCATCCGGCTTCATCGCCGATCTTCTCGGCGGGAGGAATGCCATTAGCGCGGATGCCGAATGGCCGACGCTCGGGTGGGAAAGCATCATCGCAGCCAATCCCGATGTCATCGTCGTGGCTACTCTCGACCGCAACCGCTGGGAACTCGACAAGCCGGAGGCCAAGATCAAGTTCCTGAACAGCGACCCGGCCGTCAGCCAGATGCCGGCAGTGAAAAACAAGGCAATCGTCATCATGGACGGCCAGGCGATGAATCCGACGATCCGCACGATCTACGGCGCCGAACAGGTGGCCGAACAACTGAAAGCGCTCGGCCTGACCAAGTGACCGCCGCAAACCGCCTCTTCCGGCAGGCTACGCCCTTCGCCCTGCTCCTGTTGGCCTCCCTTGCGGCGGTCGGCCTGGTCATCGGCATCAGTGTCGGGATCGGCGATCTGCCGATCCCGCTGACCACGACGTTTGCCGCCGTCACCAATAGGCTGGGATGGACGGCGGTCGAACTCAACCGCATCCACGAAACCGTGATCTGGGATTATCGGCTCAGCCGCGCACTCGTGGCGGCTTTCTGCGGCGCGGGACTGGCGCTGTCGGGTGCGATCATGCAATCGCTGCTTCGCAACCCGCTGGCCGAGCCCTATGTGCTTGGAATCTCCGCCGGTGCGTCCACCGGCGCGGTTGCCATCGTCATCCTCGGCGTAGGCGCAGGTGCGGTTTCGTTGTCGGCCGGGGCTTTTGCCGGCGCATTTGCGGCCTTCTTTTTCGTGGCCCTGCTATCCAACGGCACGCGTGGCGGTGCCGACCGGACAATTCTTGCCGGCGTTGCCGCTTCGCAGCTCTTCAACGCCGCCACATCCTACGTGGTTACGACATCAGGCAACGCGCAGCAGGCGCGCGATGTCATGTTCTGGCTGCTCGGCAGTTTCGGCGGCGTGCGCTGGCCGGAATTCATGCTCGTTTCTGCTGTCGTCGGCTTTGGGCTTGTCGTCTGCCTGCTGCATGCCAGGGTTCTCGATGCTTTTGCCTTCGGTGATGAAGCGGCCGCATCTCTGGGTGTCAACGTCGGCCGGGCGCGCATCGTGCTGTTTGCGCTGACCGCAATGATGACGGCCACGATCGTCAGCATGGTCGGCTCGATCGGCTTCGTCGGTCTTGTCGTGCCGCACGCGGCGCGCTTCGTCGTCGGGCCGCTCCATATCCGGCTTCTGCCAGCCTGCGCCGTTGCCGGCGCAATCTTCATGGTCCTTGCCGACATCGCTTCGCGCGCGCTGATCCCGCAGCAGATCCTTCCGATTGGGGTCGTCACGGCGCTGGTTGGCGTTCCCTTCTTCTCCGTGATTCTCTACCGGTTCCAGCGCGCATCATGAGCATCAAAGCCGAAAATCTCGTCTGGAAAATTGGCAGGAAGACCATTCTTGATGGCGTCTCCTTCGAAGCGAAATCGGGAAAGATGCTCGGCCTGCTTGGCCCGAACGGTTCCGGCAAGACCTCGCTTCTGCGGCTTCTCGCCGGCCTGAAACAACCCAATTCCGGGCGCATCTCACTCGATCTGCAGGATATAGGGACCATCGGACGCCGCACGATCGCTCAACGCGTCGCCTTCGTCGAACAGAATGCGACGACCAACGCCGATCTGAAGGTCATTGATGTCGTCAAGCTCGGACGCTTTCCGCATCGCTCGATGTTTTCCGGCTGGACACTCGCTGACGATCACGCCGTTGAGGAGGCCTTGACGCGAGCCGGCATGACCGACAAGCGTCATGATCGCTGGCAGAGCCTGTCCGGTGGGGAAAGGCAGCGCACCCACATTGCACGGGCGTTGGCGCAGTCGCCGAAAGAACTGATCCTCGATGAACCGACCAACCATCTCGATATCCAGCACCAGATCAGCCTCATGCGGCTCGTCTCCGGTCTGCCGGTCACCAGCATCATCGCGCTGCACGATCTCAACCATGCGGCCATGTTTTGCGACGAGCTGATCGTCATGCAGAAGGGAACGATCGTCGCCTCCGGCACGCCGGCCGAAGTCTTGACCGAAGAGGTTCTCAGGGAGGTTTTCTCGGTGGATGCACGCGTCGAAGTCTCAGCCTATCACGCCCGGCCGCACATCCACTATCTCCGTTGACGACGCGGCGTCGCCGAGACAGACCTTCGCATGGCCTGCCTGCAGGGCGATCACGTTGCCTTGCTTGACCTATCGCTCCGATTTCAGCTCGCGCAGAGCTTCTTCAGCGCCTTCTCCACGCCCTTGCGAAGGGCAGCCGAAATTTCGGGTTCGAACGTCGTGACAACGTCGCCGAACTCTCCCCTTGCCTCGATGATATCGATCGAACTTGCGCTCATCGCACAGGTCGCAAGATTTGCCTGCAGGTGAATTCGAGCCTTCGCCGAGAAGCCGCCCTTCAGAGGGGAGCTGTCCGACGTCTTGCATGCGAGCGTGCCGAGTGCGCTTGCCTCGGCCACATCACCAGCCACTCTGATCTCGATCGTGTCGATCTTAACGAAGTCGAGCTTGTCGATACCCAGTTCGACCTTCACGCCCAAAACCGGCTGACTGACCTTCAAAGGCTTACAGGGTTGGGCGGCCTCGATCGCTCGCTCGAGGACATTGGCGGCGGATGCGGGAGAGCTGAAAGATGGGGCGGCGACAAGGGCCATGCTGAGCGCCATACACGCCAGATGTCTCCAACCGTTTCTGTATCCCTTGCCGCGGTGCTTCATGTTGCCGGGCGAACCAGCCGGCCAAGATACGGTTTTCGAACCGATGTCAAAATGATCGACAGGCATACTCTTCCTCAAGTCGAAGTGTGTCTGGCGACATCAGAATACAGGGTCTCCACGCAAAGGAAAGAACGTTGCATCAGGTCGTCCCCTGTAGCGCCTTGCCCGTGGTTCGGTCACCCGTTCACAGAGGCACGTCGCCGTTCGGCGAGATCATCAGGATCGGACGCTTCCCGCAGACGAAGGACAGGCGGGCGGAGTAATGCCGCGGGGTTCCGGCACTATCTCCGCCCGTCCTCGGCCAAAGCGGCCGGCCGATTTCGGGCGCCTGTCAAACATTCGCGAAGCGACTGTACGACGCCGGGGCTAGCTCTTCCGTCAACGCGTCGTCGCAGATTTCGACTTCTTTTCCGTCCACTGCGGCGGAGCCCCATATTTTGAAGCGAGCGCGCCAAGCAGCCCGGGTGCTCGGCCGAAAGCATCGCAGGCAGCATACTTCGGCTTTCCGCCAAGCCAGGAGCGAGCGCGTTGCCTCGACGGAAGTGAAAGGTTCAGTCCCTTCGGTTCCTTTCCGGCGATCAGCACCCGTGAAAAATCACCGGCAAATTTTGTTGCGAGACCATAGGCGTCCCCGACCTCGGAAACGCGGGGATTATCCTGAATGGAGTTTGCGCCACGCGCCCACAGCATTGCGGCATTCTGCATTCCCGTGGCATCGACAGCTTCGGCTTCGACCGCCAGGCCGCCGAGACCGAAGGGGAGGCGCGGTACGCTTACAGGCAGGGCAAAGCCCGAACCGACACTGACGACGGTCGCGACCCCGGCAGCGGCCTTGTTGGTGGGAACGATGTCGGCGACGACCGAGCGAACGGTCAGATCCGCAGGCTGGCCGGCCGGGACCATCTGGTATTTGTCACTCAGCGCCACGCAAAGCGCCCTGTCGAGAGCATTGGAAACCAGGGACCGGTCGGCTTCGGACTTGATCTTGGACGCAGCACCGAACGAAAAGACGGTCGGGACGATGGCGACGGTCTTCACACGTGCCAACCGCTGCCCGTCGACATAGAGCCGCTTTTTGGCAAGGGTCCCCTTCGATGGACCGAGATTGTTGTAGGAGACGAGCGTTCCCGCTTCCTTGAGTGGCACGGCAGCGCATCCGGAAACGGTTGCTATTGTCAGTAAAGCAATAAATGCCAGGAGCGACGCTCTGGACGGCTGGTTGAAAAGCGGCTGGCTGAAAAATCGACGACGTGAATGCGAATTGCTGGGCATGTCTCTCGTTGGCCTCCGGTCATGACGATGACCGGACCCTCGAATCAAACAATTGCGACACAATTACATTGCCCGCCGCTCACCATATTTTAGCTGTGGATGAACCCGGCGCGCGATCGCTCCAACGTCCATCCGTCGTTGCCGCCGCTCTTTCGCCTATCGAAAGCGTTACAAGCGGAAACGCAAATCCAGTCATGCTTCCGCAATTATCGGAGCCCAAATGAAGAGCCATGCTGGCTGAAAATGGCTGGCATGATCTCATCGGCTTTCAATTTAGGAACAACGCATGGCTTCAAAACGAGCGGCAGGACCAACCGCGGCATTCGCGGTTATCGCATCCATTCAAAATGCCGTCGTGATCGGCATCGGCAGGGCGCGAAGGCTGATCATCCTCTCCGGGAGGCTCGTCGACGCCGAGACAGCCAAGGCGCGGATGGCCGGGATAAATCGGGGACCTGAATTGTTTGCCCCCCCAAAACGGGTCGGCGTGTAACCATGAGGCGCAAGACCATGCTTCACCTGCTCGCGAACCTGCTATTCGCGACGATCCTGTTCGGTGCGCTTCTCGGCGGACCGATCGTGATGCTCATTTTGCTTTCGGAGCGGCTTGCGCTGTGAGGATGCCCAAATGATAATTTGAATATCAGATGCATGGCGATCGCACCTGCTTTCGCAAACACGCAGCATGAACCGGCACGTAACGGTTTATGCGGAGAGATAATGCCGGGGGCGATGGAGAATATCTCCACAAATCACCGGCGGCATCAGGGTATCACCACATTCTCCCCGCTCACTTTTCTCCTCAATCGCGACCCGCCCGAGAGGGTCATTCTCACACAAAGGAACACCGAATGCGCATAGTTCGCTTGCTGCGCGATTACTCTACTTGCCGATTTCTCAAACCATTGATCACCTTTTCGATTTTCGCCGGCGCGCCGGCGCAAGCCGAAGAGCCTCTTTCAAGCGTGATCGCCGACGGCAAGCCTTGGGAAATGGTCGTCGTCAAACGAAGGGCCTCGAACATTCTTGTGTTTCGTCCGGATGGCGGCGGGACCATCAGCGATAGCCTGGTGAGTATAAGCCCAACGTGGAGGGCCGCTCCGGGCGGGATTTGCATTAGGCCACGGCCGGGAGATGCCGAGAAATGCCTTCAATTGACGCGGACGAAAGCCGGTATCGAAGCATCGCAGAGCGGCAAGACCGTTTGGGTGCTCAAGCGATGAAGATATTCACGCAATCAGGATTTCGATACTGACGGTCGGAGACCCCACACGCCACCGACGCTCCGTCCCCGAGCCTGAACCTATCCAGCTATGCCGCTCTGACCTAGCCCCGGCGATCTGCTCTACCGGATCTCCGGCCGATCGACGATGAACAACGGAATTCAGCCGGCTTTTGTTTATGAGCGGCATCCTAGGAAGGCTTTCGCGCCGTTGGCTGGCTCATGACATGCGATTGCGCTCGTCTTGGACCGCTTAAAAGTCCCGAAGATCCAGATGATTGTTGATCTCGGGAGCGTCTATCCGATAAGTGAGGCGGTCAAATACGGATTCGGTTACTTTGCCATCGGCAGGCGCCCGAGAAAAAGGTAGAAATGCGCTACTTCATTACGGGAACGGCAGGCTTCATCGGCTTCCATCTGGCACGCCGGCTGTTGCAGGATGGACATGAGGTAACCGGCTTCGACGGCCTGACACGCTATTATAATGTGAGGCTGAAGGAGATGCGTCATGCCGCGCTGGCGCAGTATCCTGCCTTCCGCCCCGTCATCGCCATGCTCGAAGACAAGGCAACGCTGGAAGCCGCCATTTCGGCTGCAAAGCCGGATGTTCTCATTCACCTCGCCGCACAGGCCGGCGTGCGTTACAGCAACGAAAATCCGCACGCCTATCTGCGTTCGAATATCGAGGGCTCCTGGAACATTCTGGAGCTCGCCAGTCGCATCGAGCTGCGCCATCTCATGCTTGCTTCGACCTCATCGATCTACGGCGCCAATACGACTGTCCCCTTCCGCGAAACCGACCGCGCCGACGAGCCTCTGAGCTTCTATGCCGCCAGCAAGAAGTCGATGGAGGTGATGGCGCACAGCTATTCGCATCTCCACAAGATTCCCACCACCGCCTTCCGTTTCTTTACCGTCTACGGCCCCTGGGGCCGGCCCGATATGGCGCTCTTCAAGTTCGTCAAGAACATGATCGAGAACAAGCCGATCGAGATATACGGCAACGGCAATATGAGCCGTGATTTCACCTATATCGACGATCTGGTCGAGGCCGTGGTCAGGCTGTCCGGTATCATTCCCTCGGAAACCAATCGCGTCGCCGATGCGGGAATTGAAACCCTTTCGCATCAGGCCCCCTTCCGCATCGTCAATATCGGCGGCGGACAGCCGGTCAGCCTGATGGACTTCGTCGAAAACGTGGAAAACGCGATGGGGCATGAAGCAAAACGTATCATGCTTCCCATGCAGAAGGGCGACGTGCCGCGCACCTTTGCAAGCCCAGATCTCCTCCACGCCCTGACGGGCTATCGACCGGAAACCTCTTTAGAAACGGGCACCAAGGCTTTCGTCGAGTGGTATCTGGAAGCCAGGCGGGAACTCGGCACGATCGACACCTAAGCCGCTGACGGCCATCACGGTGCCCCGATGCGCTTGAGGCAGTAGGAAAAATGCGCATCAGGCTCGAGCGTCAGAAACTCGAAGCGCCAGCCATGCTCGACGCAGAACTTGTTGACCGCCTCCACGACCCCATAGACCACTGGTTTGACAGTGTTCCCCGTGCAGAAATCGTGCCCGGCGATACGGCCGTCCTGCTTCACTTTGCGATCTGCGAGCAGAAGCTCCTCCCATGTCAGCGCAAAGGAATGATCGGTATCGATATAGACCCAATCGAAGGTCTCGTCATCGAATCGTGACAACATGTCGAGCGACGTGCCCTGTCGAATCACAACACGGCCTTCAGTGATTTCCGATCCGAATTTGCCATTGATGATCTCGAGGCCCTCTGAGTATCGATCCATATTCCAGGGATCGATGAGGTGGAGCTGCCTCGGCTGGTTCCGTGCCAGTATCTCCTCGCTGAAGGCACCCTCCGCAACACCTAACTCGGCAACGACCCCACCTTTCGGCAGATTGTCGAGAAGCTTGCTACGATCGGGCAACAATCTCGCATGCTCCGTGTGGACATATTCTAAAAAGGTCCGGGGGGTGCTTTGCCGAAGGGCCGCTCGCTGCTCTCGCGTCGTCATTTTCGCTCCGAATTTTTTCAACCGCACCTCTACAGAGAATACCCACAGTGGGGAAGAGCGACACCCACAAGCAAATTGCAGAGAAACTCAAAAAGAGGCTTGCGGTTCTTTATCAATATCGTTAGAGACGCTTCACCGAACGATGACACAGAGCATCGAGGGCGATTAGCTCAGTTGGTAGAGCGCCTCGTTTACACCGAGGATGTCGGGAGTTCGAGTCTCTCATCGCCCACCATTTCCTTTTCAAAAAAACCTATATTTTCCTAATGATTTCAGCTTGTTAAGCTCCGTCAGCGGACGCAAGTCCCCTCACCTGCGAGCCCCAAGTGGCCGTTGATTCTAAAGGGAAACCTGAAACGCTCCCCTCACCTTTCGAGCTACCGATACAAGCGAAATCCACGCTCGAGCCGGCCTTTTCGCGGCATAGCCTCATTCTTCTCGTTTTATTCTGATAGATCGAGAACGAGGCTCAGGAGGGGGACGTATGACACGAATTCGGCGCCGTAGATGCGCCGGCAATATAACGTATTCGGAGGAGGCAAGGCCGGTCACCCTTGCGCGGATCGAGCGAGCATTGGACCGTCTTGCGGAAATTATCGTGCAGTTGGGTCACGAGGGTTACAAGTACTTGCCGATTTATAAACGGCTAGAAACTGAGTTTGCACAAATCCGAGATCGTGCAACTGATATGGACCGGCTTCGCGCACACGTTAAACGGTCAAGGATCGAGCCGTCCGAATAATCGTGCAAGACAAGTTATCACAGGCGTCGTTTCAGCAGACAATCAAGTTGATGTTCGGCAGCGTGCAGCGGATACTACCATCCATCCCACAATGCGAATAAATCGTGCGTGACGGCCACCCCATATGGCGCAACTGCCGCGACAGGCGTGTCAGCAGGCATCTCGACGTATCCCTCTTCAGTGTCACCCATCGCTATACCGTGAGCAGAAAAATATCTGCTGCGATCGGCCCATGAGTCGAGTTCTCGACCTTGTAGATTTGACCATCTAAATGCAAAGGATAACGTGGCCTCTTCTCCGCGTCCAAAGCTCTTTGCGAATGCCATGCCAATCGCGAGCGCTTCTAGCACTCGATACATCATCAGTGCCGGATCGAGATATTTGCCTGCCTCAATCTTATCCGTAAGATCGTTTTGCAGGATTCGCCACAGATAGAACTCCTCGACGATCGAAGCGGTAGAAATCTGCGTGAGCTCTCCAAGTCTCGCCAGCCTCCAGAATAAGCGCTTCCCAGACCTTTTCGAAAAACTGCGGTCGGTCTGCCTCGATGTGGAAGCCTCGCGAGTCCAGCCAAACTGGTCATCCGATATATTGTGGATTTGCCGAGCCTATAGTGTTTAGGAAATCTCTTGCCGATCCGTCTGACGGTAGCGGTGGATCGAGCCGGAGAGGCACACTCCATGAGCCCTTGTTTTGAGCCGGGCCGCCTTGGCCTTGAGGCGAGAGCTTCAAGCATCCGCTGTTCATGTTCATTCAACCGAGCTAGCGCTTGTTCTTTCTCGCTAAGAGCCTACTTTCCGCTGGCAAGTTCAATAAACGAGGAAGCGCCCTCGGCACCCAGATGCCTTCGGAGGAATCTCCCAATATTAGCCTCTCTATTCTCGAAGCAAATCTGTACAATGTCCGCCCAGTCCGAATAACGAGCCGGCGACGAACCCGGAACACCGCTGGCGTTAAGTGTCCGGAAGTACACTGCATGTTGCCTGATCAGCGACTTTCCATCCGATGAACTCAACTCCTTCCTGGCGGCTACAGTCGACCGCACACCGCTCCCAACCGCGATAACTGGAAACTCCTGGCCGTCCCTCACGGCAAATGCCACGGCGATCTCGAAAGCGCCTGACGCATATTTCGAAATGATATGTTGAACGACATCGATGTGGAAAGACGCCCTCACATTCTCTGGCTTAGCCGAGGTGCGCCTGGCTTTTTCGAGTGCTTCGGAAATGATCGGAAGAATCCAGCAAGCCGAGCGAACCGCCGACATCGTGGTGGAAGCTCCTCATATTAAGGCAGCGCAGAGCGATCAACTTGTTGCGCGGGCCTCCGAGGCTTACCGGGTGACGACAACGATTGGTCTTGCCGCGTCCTTCGACCAGCGAGCAAATCGCTTGAATAAGTCAGTTTATCTCTGGATGGCAGGTCTAGCGCTCTCGCTGCTGGTTCTTCTGATCGTTGGAGCGATTCGACTTACCGCGATGAAGGACCCTCAGCGCACCGTCATTCGAATGGGCAAGAGTTTGGGTGCAACTGATACTATCCGTGCCGAGTATCGGGGCTCCGGTGTGGTTCGGATGGATGTGCGAACTGCTCGGTATCGTGCTTCGTGGCTGGCGTACAGTTCGAAGGTCCAGGCGGAAGACCGGTTGCCCCAAAGCTCGCTCAGCCTTCGATAGTGGTTCGGCTTTCGGCGTTGGCACGCTCGACGCCGCGGAATTGCTTGCGGTCATTGTCACTTCCTTTGGTGTGGTGAGGTAGGAGGCGGACGTGCGTCCCGATACAGGCCCTCGAGGGGGATAGCCGGCATCCCGCGTAGTCAGCCTTTCAACTCCGCTGTGTCTTTCTCCGTCGACCGTCGAGTTGAGATATCGCTGCGAAGTACTGCAAAAGGCCTCACTTAAGTGATAACTAATATCTACGCTTGCCGCGAGAGTTAGCATTTGCGATAACAACGTGTAGTGGCGCGAGTCGAGCGCAGCTGAATGCAATCTTGTTGCGCACCTTTGGGAGACATCGTGGCAGATCTAGCAATTTTTCTTCCTCGTCCAGCGACCGGCGTCTGGACGTGGTACAAGCGAGGCGGAGACGTTCTTGTCTTCATCGCGATTTCCCTATCCACGGCTATCTTCATTGGGCAGGAACAAATCATCTCGCGCGGCGATGTTGTCTATTGGCTACTTGTTGGTCCCAGTCTTCTTATGCCTCTGCTTCGCTTCAGGCAGACACTCGAGAACCTTCTTTTCGGGAAGGCGCGGCCAATCGCTTTTTTCGGAATTGTCAGCGCCGTCTGGTTAATCATCCAGCGGGATTTTGGAGCTATCCCACCTGTCTTTCTGATCGTGTGGGTCGCAGGATGGGCGTGCCGAGACGAGGTGGGGATCAGCGCCCGAGCGGTTTTCGCTCTGACCTTGATATTCTACAGCACCGGCTGCATTTCCTTTTTGATGCAGCCTTCCTATGAGGAACAACCGTGGCTGATGCAGCATATAGCTCCGCCGGAAGCTGCCAAAGGGAATAGCGTCGAACTTGCTTTGCCCGAACAAGATCGAGATGGTTTGAACATCAACGCTTGGGGTATTTTGCCGAATCAGACTGCAGTCGCATTCCAGCCATGGCGTATCTCGGCAACTCCAAACATCGCCACATCTGGAATATTCTCGCTACTGATCCTCCTGGTGATTGTCAGACGCTTTCGTCCAAACCCGTTGGAGATGGCGACGGCGGCATCCGCACTCTACTTCGCGACCTTGTCATTCGTTCGAGCTGTTTTCGTCAGTTTGGCACTATTCTCCGCAACAATAGCAATAATGAGCCTGTTGCCGCAGCGCCCGCGCCTCAGAGTTGCTGTTGCGCTTTTTATGACCATTGGAATTACCATCCTAGTCGCCTTATCGCCAATCCTCTTATATTCGCTGCAGGACTGGAGCATCGTGTCGCGCATGTTCCTACGCGGGCAGACCGATATGTCGGCTACTGACATCTACCGCCAGATGTATCGCCCCTGGCTCTGGGGGGAGCACATGAAGTTATTTTGGAGCAGCCCCTATCTGATGGGGTATGGAAGCGAACTTGCTGCCAGTGCGCTGAAAAACATCATCAACGCTGGACAGGTGCGATCGGACTCCGTTTCATTCCTCACCCGCATGGTGGCGACATACGGCATCCCCGCTTTCGGGATTATCGTCTTCTTGATCGAGCGGTGCTATCGCCACGTCAAGGATAACGATGTATGGGCGGTAGCGGTGTTGTCGGTAATGGTATGGTTGATGATGAGTTGGGGAAGCATATTCCATCCCAGCAACGGGATGTTTGCTCTAGGTTTCCTACTCATCGGCAATGGGTCTCAAGCCTTCTCACGCAGCAAAACATGCGGAGAGAAAGAATAATACCAACAAAACGGAAACCCAACCAGAGGACAATTATGGTTCGCATCTCTGCTATCGCTATCGCAGGTGTATGCATTTTCGGCCTCGTGTTAGCATTTACCGCCGACATGCGCGAACCAATTCAGTGGCCCGAAATTCACGCCCCAAAAACAGGCCGGCTCGTGAACGTGGTGCCTGCCCTCCATATATCTTCTGAATCGCCCTAAACGGAGACATCATTGAGCTCCTCGGAACTTTGCGCGCGTCTCAAAGTTGAGTGCAAGGATCGTGTGGCAACGTATTTCGTACACTGCCCGCCCTGTTAGTTCCCCCGAAACTAGCCCGATTCGGCGGGCTTTTTCTGCCGACGCAGGTGGCCGGAAGTAGCTCTGTCCGTCGAACCGGGCCTTGGCCAGTCACCGCCGGCTCATCCTAAATCGGATTACCAATTTCAGGGGAGGCAAGGTCAACCTCACCGTTGAAAACTCCTTTTCCCCTATCGAGGCGCGCTCGCGCGCAACGCTGACGTGACTCGAAGGCGACGAGCTTTTTATTGCCTGTTGTGTTGAGCAAAGCGCAGACCTTCCAAGAGCCTGCTCAACTCGTCGATACGACTATCTCGGTTGAAATCCTTTTCACTGAGCATAAGTCCATTACGCCCCATCTGAGACCGATCGTGCTTACTCATACTCATCATCTTAAGTACAGACTTAGCTAACGCTGCCCCGTTGCCCGCGGGAGAAGCAAAGCCAGCGCGGGCGCGGGTTAGGACATTTGCGCCCTCACCATTTAGCATGGCGAGGATGGGTAGCCCTTCGGCGAGGTATGATTGCAATTTTCCGGGAATAGTCATCGAGAAAATCGGCTCTGCTTTCAATGAAACGAGCAATGCATCGGCGTGCATGTAAAAGGATCGCATACGCTCAAGCGGAAAGCGACCCGGAAGCAGAACGCAATCTTGTAGCTGGCGGCGCTCTACCTCCTTGCGGACCCAAGAAGCCATCCTTCCGTCACCGACAATGATCCAGCGAACCGCCTTGTTGTGTTTCAACCATTCCGCAGCATCCAGAACAGCGCCGAAATCTTGAGCTTCCCCGATGTTCCCTGTGAAGACAATGGAGAATTTTTCTCTATCTGCAGGAATTTCGGAAGCTGGCTCCTCCTCAACATTGCAGTCGACCTTATCAGCCCAGCTTGGAAAATAAGCTATCTTGTCTGGCAGTTGATCGAAGCGCGCAATTTCGGGGACGAAGCTGCGTGATTGTGCAAGTATCAAATCGCAACGGTCGTAGATAAATTTGACAACCTTCCCGACCTGCCTCAGTACAAACTTTGAGCGGACCGCGCCAGTGGCCTCTAGGCTCTCAGGCCATAGATCCAATACCCAGAAGGCAACCGGTGCTTTTTTTAACCAGCGCAGGGCGATGGCGGGAAAGCCGACAGAAATAGGCGACGGTTCGTATACGAATATTGCGTCGAACTTTCTGCCCCGCAGCTTGAATGCGCCAATGAGCGAGGCGCAAAGAGCAAAGCTTGTATAATTGAATAGCAAAGTGATCGCCCGCGCTCCCCTTGCCAACATCGGTATCCTGACAACCGGAATCCCGTTATAGCTGGCGAACGCGGATGGATCCTGCAAATATTCCGGAAAAATTTTGCCGGAGGGATAGTTGGGTTTTCCAGTCAGCACGGTGACCTCATGCCCGCGATCAACGAGACCAGTCACAAGATCGTTGATTCTGAACCCTTCCGGCCAAAAATATTGTGTAACGACGAGGATCTTCACAACGGTCCCGGCCTATTCAGTCGTACGCCAGACGAGACGGTTTACGTAATCCGTGTAGCTATAGATGACCCTAACGACCTTGTCGGAAACGTTTGGCATGCTGTAGTCAGACACCAGCCTGAATGCGCGGCCTGTGGACGAATGCTGTGCTTCAACCACATCAAGCGCCTGCAGAATGCGAGTTTGCGACAGCCCTGTCATAACAACGGCGGCCTCTTCCATACTCTCGGGCCGCTCATGGGCCTCACGAATATTCAACGCGGGAAAATTGAGTATTGATGCTTCTTCACTGATTGTACCGCTATCAGACAACACGACGCGTGCATTCTGCTGAAGGTTGACATAATCAAAAAAGCCAAGTGGCTTTGATATGTTGATCAAAGGATGAAACGGTAGTCCGGCCGCGTCAATTCGCTTTCGCGTCCGTGGATGGGCGGAGACGATCAACGGTATGGCGTAGCGCTCTGCAATTGCATTCAAGGTCTCAACCAGCTTTTTAAAGCTAACGTCGGGCTCGATATTTTCCTCTCTATGAGAGCTCACCACAAAATATCGCCGTGGCTCCAAGCCAAACCGGCTCAAGACATCGGATTTCTCAATTGAAGGCATGTAGTGATTGAGAACTTCAAACATCGGGCTGCCTGTCTTTATCACACGGTCGGGTGGCAAGCCCTCGCGCAGCAAATATTCACGCGCGATGGTCGAATAGGTCAGATTGATATCGGCTGTATGATCAACAATCTTGCGATTGATCTCCTCGGGTACGCGCTGATCGAAGCATCGATTCCCGGCCTCCATGTGGAATATCGGGATCTTGCGCCTCTTTGCGGCGATCACAGACAGACAACTGTTGGTATCCCCTAAAACCAGCAGGGCCTCGGGTTGGACAATATCTAAGACGTCATCGCATGCAGCAATGATCTTTCCGATGGTCTCGGCCGCATTCTTTCCTGCAGCGTTCAGGAAATGGTCCGGCTTGCGAACGCCAAGATCGTTGAAGAAAATTTCATTCAGTTCGTAATCATAGTTCTGTCCGGTATGGACGAGCACGTGATCACAATGTTCGTCCAATTTTGCGATGACGCGCGACAACCGAATGATTTCGGGTCGCGTGCCAACAACCGTCACAACTCTCAATTTTTTCTCGGGCATTTCAGACCTGCTTGACGATTGTATCTGGCTTTTCCGGATCGAAGTTTTCATTCGCCCATAATAGGACGATCATCGTGTCCTTACCGACATTAGTAATGTCATGTGCCCAGCCTGGGACAGTCTCAACAATGCGAGGCGTGCTCCCCTCGGTGAAAAGCTGCGCCGTCTCGTTGCTCAAGACATGACGGAACCTGAACTGCGCCTTACCTTGGACCACGAGAAATTTCTCGTTCTTTGTATGATGGTAGTGTCCGCCGCGCGTCACACCAGGATGGGCTGTAAAGAACGAAAACTGGCCGGCATTTTCAGTTCGGAGCATTTCGGCAAACTCGCCCCGCGGATCGCGGTGAGTGACGAGATCATACGCGAAATGCTCCGGCTTCATGAATGAAAGAAACGTTGCGTAAAGACCTCGCCGCAGCCCGTCGCCGACCCCGCCGGGGTTCAGCGTCTCTCGACTAACGTGAAAGGACCGGAGCGTCTCTGCCAGTTCACCAACGGTTGTTGAATAGACCGGCTTAACAGACGGATATTCGTTCTCGGGCAGGCCGTTCTCAAGGCGATCGATGAACTCTGCGACCAGATCATCGATGTAGACGAGTTGCATCGCTGATGCAGGATCGTGGATCGTGATAGGCAGGCCATTCAAAATGTTATGGCAGAACGTCGCCACCACAGAATTATAGGCCGGTCGGCTCCACTTTCCGAAGACGTTCGGCAGACGATAGATGGCGCATCCCACCCCGGCTCTAGAGGCATAGGCGCGAATGACCTTTTCTGCCTGTTGCTTGCTGCGCCCATAAGGATTGTCACTGAGGGCCTGGATCGATGAAGTGTATATGACCGGAATTTCGGCCTTGAGGTTCTCCAGCGCTTGGCAGAGACGCTCGGTGATCCCCACATTGCCAATCGCAAATTCGGTATCATCCAGTGGTCGGTTGACGCCTGCGCAATGGAAGACCATAGACGCCCCCTCGAGCACACTTGCCATTTTTGCAACATCGAGATCCCGGGCGACCTCTCGAACGTCGATGCCCCGTTCTCGAAGCCGAACAGCCAGATTTGTGCCGATAAAACCGTTTGCACCGGTGATGACAACCGTCCTGCTCATACATCGAACCTTATCGGTTTGCCTGCCCGCAGTTGCTCGACGAAACTGAGCTTAAGCAACAGCTTGATCATGGCATCGACATCCAGCCGGGTCGTCGTGTGCGAATTATAATCTTGGCTTTCGGAAATCTTCGCTTCGCCCTCTTCGACATATTTCGCGTAATTCAGATCGCGAAGGTCGGGCACAACGCGAAAATAATCGCCAAGATCCTCAGCCGAGGCCATCTCCTCGGCGCTAAGAAGCGTTTCATAGAGCTTCTCACCGTGGCGTGTTCCCATGACCTGTACGGGATGAGACTGGTTATTCGTGACAGTCCGGATAGCTTCAGCGAGTACTTCAATTGTCGCTGCCGGTGCTTTCTGGACGAAAATATCGCCGTTGTTGCCACGCTCGAAAGCATAGAGGACAAGATCGATGGCGTCATCGAGCGTCATCATGAACCGGGTCATTGCGGGGTTCGTGATCGTCAGCGGACTGCCCGCCAGAATCTGCTCGACAAAAAGCGGAATAACCGATCCGCGCGAAGCCATAACATTGCCATAACGCGTACCGCAGATCACGGTACCATTGTTGAGATTCCTCGACTTGGCAACCATGACCTTTTCCATCAACGCCTTGGAAATTCCCATGGCGTTGATCGGATAGACCGCCTTGTCTGTGCTCAGGCAGACGACACGCTTGACGCCGTTGATGATTGCGGCCTCAAGCACATTTTCGGTGCCGAGCACATTCGTTTTGACCGCTTCAAGCGGATGAAACTCACATGACGGGACCTGCTTCAGCGCTGCTGCGTGAAAGATGTAGTCGACGCCGCGCGTGGCGTTCAGAACGCTTGAATAATCCCGCACATCGCCGATGTAGAACTTAAGCTTGTCGTTGTTGAACGCCTTGCGAACGTCATCCTGCTTTTTCTCATCACGGCTGAATATGCGAATCTCACGTATCTCGCTGTCCAGGAAACGGCGCATCACTGCATGACCGAATGAACCAGTGCCACCGGTGATCAGGAGACAAGCGTCTGTAAACATCTCTTCCACTTCTCTATTCAGACAATCCTAGGCATCGACGGAATACCGCATATAGCTTCAAAGCGTTTTGATCCACGCTGAAATTGATTTTCGCGAGTTCAAAGGCCGCCAAACCCATTTTTCTCGATCTATCACGATCATTCGCGAGAGTGGAAATCGCAGCCGCAAGCCTCTTGGGATCATGTGGCGGAACAGCCAATGCGGTTTCGCCATCGATGAGAGTATCTTTGGTTGGATTTGTCACTGCAACAATGCTGGGAATAGCGGAAAATGCGGCTTCGAATACGGGGCGGCCTGGCGCGTTATAGTGCGATGGAAAACACAACACATCCATGGAACGATAAGCTTGAGCGATATCCGACATGAAACCGACCAGGTGAAAATCCTTGGCCAAATCGTAGCTTTGCAGTCGCTCCTCCACCTCTGCCCGGATATTCTGGTTAATTCCGATAAGGCTGAGAATACGTGCAAGCATTGTTTTTGAGGAGCGGGCGTCGTCACCGATAATGACGTATTCGACGTCGACGCCGCCGTCTTTTAGAATTCGCGCCGCCTCGACCAAGTCGAGGATACCCTTCACCTTCAAAAGGTTGCCAACAAAGCCAACTTTCAGCGAGCCGGGGCGCGTTCTGGCCATAGCCGTTCGAAAAGCGGGATCGGGATCAGCAATTGGCTTCGGCGTGAAGGCGTTATGAATAACCTCCACGTCCAAATCTGCGGGCAGGCTTTGACGAACCGTTTCGTCAATTGCAATGATAGCACTGGCATTTCGCCGCAAGAACGAATTCACCCACGTGGTGCGCCAGGAACGATCATCGTTGCGCGCCACAGAACGGACGTGGACCACGACCGGTACCTGATACATTCGTTTTGCAATCCACATCGGGAAAATGCCGGTGAACTCGTTGATGTGGATCAGATCGATGTCGGGCCATTGGCGACGAGCGCTCCCGATGGCCGCGATGGTTGCGGGAATGTTGAGAACTTCTCTCAAGAGGACAATCCATCGCGCGCCCCGATAATAGCCATATTGGGTATTATCGAACTGGCTCAAACCACGGACCGCGATAACCTTCCCCAGCTTGCTGAAAAACGGCATGACGGTGCCACGGGGCGTGACGAAGTGCGGCTCGACAGACGACGGAAATGCCCGAACAGCTTCCGTGAGGCTGCGTGAGGCACCACCGAAGGTACCGATCATATGTATGAAGAGGACTTTCACGTCTGCCGTCCTATCGCTCCGTTGGAATCATGCGAGACTTCCGTAGCTGCTCTGTCATATAATCAACGAGCATGGTAGCGCCCTCCCGGCTAAGATGGTCGGTGTCCGTGTACAGCAATCGGTTGGCGGTGTGAGTGATGCAGCGCCCGCTTTCCTTGTTGCAGAAAACGTCGTCCGGATAGACTGCGAGAAAATTCGACCGGCCGTCAAACATCTGCAGGACGTCGTATACTCTTCGATTGCGATCAAGATAGGCCTGCCGCGCCGTGGTAAGCGGCATTGCTCCTGTCGCAGTCAGTTTGAGCACTGTATGGGGCACGTTCCAGCCGACCTCCGGTACCGGCGCGATGTAGATCACGGTCAGTCCGCTATCGAGCAATGTTTGTATCGTGCTCGATAGCGCGCCTTGAACTCCCGAGATCCGGTCGAGCTCGTTTGCTGGCGTTACCCCCCTCACCTCCACGGGAATCGGCTGACCCGGTTCTACACCACCCTCATGGTTGTCAAATCGCGTCCCCTCCATATAGGCATTGACCCGATCGTTTATCACGACAGTGGTAATGCGGTCGTTCTTTAGCTTTTCCAAAACGGCGCTTGCAAAATTCGCACAATGCTCCGTTGTATAGACAGGATCGACGCCCAAAACATACGGGCAGCCAGGATAGGTGAGGATTTCGGCGGACACGCCAAGCTTTTCAAAAAGCCCCGACAACGCGTCCGAAAGGGTCTCGGCATGACTGTCACCGAGCACCGCCCACGTGGGAGGAATGCTCCGCAAGCCAATCATGCAAGCCTTTTCAATCGATGCCGATTTGCAGTCTTGCCCCTTGAGGCTCAATGTCCCGCGTTCAGCTGACACTGACATAATTGCTTGCTGGTCTGGTGTATAGCGTTGTGGCAACCCTTCGGTGACCAGATTTACCGACAAGATGATCGCAAGAACCACCGTGGTCGAGGTACATGTCACCAATACCGTCATATTGCTGAACGCAACCGATTTTCTGAAGGGCTTTTCAACAAGCAACCAAGTCAAGACCGCCATCGTCACTGCGGTTGCGATCAGCAGAGCTCGTTGCAAATTCGAAAGCTCGCCGATGGCATAGTGACGAGCAAAAGCGAATATCGGCTGGTGCCAAAGGTAGAGGGAATAGGAAACGAGCCCTATACCAACGAAAGGACGGGAGGAGAGCAGGCGGCTCATCCAATCGCCGTTCCCCGCGAAAGCTATGATACTGCAGGCGCCGACAATTGAGAGAACGGTGAAGGCGTAACCTGCAAGGCCCAATGGTTGACCAAGAACGAAAGCCACCAGGAGCGCCATGCCTCCAAACAACGGAAAAAGTCGGCTCCCGAACAACCCGGTCAGGACGAGCGGCGATCGATACCTAAGAACAGCAGCGACTATGGAGCCGGCCAACAGCTCCCACGCGCGAAATTGAACAAGATAAAATACATCCGCCGGTTGTGAACGTTGAAATCCAAGAGCAAGAATAAGCGAAAATGTGCTGAGGCCGATCAGATATTTCGCGGGCTTCCCGAGACTAAATCCATAAATGAGACCAAGCAGCAGCGGATAAGCAACATAGAACTGTTCCTCTACCGAAAGCGACCAGAGATGGAGGAGGCTTGAAAGGCCCGCCGCCTCAGAGAAATAATCCTGCGTCAGCCATAGATATATATTTGCGACAAAAGACAGGGCAGCCAAGCCATTTCTCGAAAACTCCTTCAGCGAATCCGGTGGAAGAAGCCAAATAGCCGCCAGCGTCGAAATGCCGATAACGACGTTTAGGGCGGGTAATATACGTCGAATGCGGCGCATATAGAAACGCCAGAAATCCACCCGACCGCCAGCCAACTCATCGAGAAGAATGCTGGTAATCAGGTAGCCGGAGATGACAAAAAATACGTCGACCCCAAGATATCCTCCCGGCAGGATTTGCTTGCCCCGCCAGAAGAACTCTGCATGGAAAATAACGACTGCGACAACGGATATTGCCCGCAGACCGTCGATTTCGGGCCTATAGCGCATCGGAAACGGATCAGCCGATATATTGACGCGTCGCGTTCACCACCTTCTTGGCAAACTCGAAGAAGCCGTGACTGTTTGGATAATCTTCAAACGTCTTGCGGGGAGCCTGCATCATCGCCTCGAAGCTTTCCTCCGACATGCCGAGCTTCTTGATCGTGTACTCCCTATCTTCCTCCAGCATGTGTTCCGGGTAGGCAGGCTGCAGCATCGCCTCGATGGCTTCATCCCGAGTCATTTGCCCGGACAGTATCAAATTCGAGTAATGAGCCTTCCTTTTATCAATATCGAATTTCTGCGGAAGAATATACGCTTGGTAGAAACGTGTATATATGGATTCATAGTGCTTCCCGCCATAATACACCCAGCCAAGATCATCCTCCAAAACTCTCATCGCCTTCTTCTTGTCGTATTCGACGAAATTCAAGACGGAAACCATCCGTATTTTTCTTAGGAAGACGTAGTAAAATAAATCCAAAAGCGAGAAGTGAGGGTAGTTGCTGATTTTTGCACGACCAAACTTGCGATGGACGCTCTTAACATAGCGCCAATCAAAGTAACCGTAGCCCCATTTCTCGGGAAGGATCGCCTCAGAGATTACATTCGTGCCGGTGATGACGTGGCGTAGCCCATATTTCGCGGCAAATTTGTAAAGGAGCGCAAATATCGCGTGGTCGGTCGGTACCTCTCCGTCAGGCGTTGAGGCCTTGAGAAAGGACAGCTGCAGATCCTTAAAATCGTCCCAGTTGAGAACGTGTGTGTGCAGATCGATATTCAGGGTTTTCAGTGTTTTTTCGATATTGGCGACAGCGAGTTCGGAATTCCAACCGTTGTCGAGATGAACGGCCAGGGGACGCAATCCAAGGTCTTTCACGAGCCAGGCGACATAGGTGCTGTCAACGCCGCCACTTACACCGATAACGCAATCGTAGTCCCTGCCGGCGCCGGCCTGCTGGATCTCCGTTACCAGCGCATTCAACCGGCTTTCGCGTTCCTCCACTGCGACAAGGCGCGTCTTCGAAACCGTGTCATATCGATAGCAATGGTTGCAGACCCCGGCAGTATCAAATTTGATATCCGGGTCAGTCGTATCCATGATGCAACGCGTGCAAACGATCATCGGCACGGGATCTCCTGAAAGCTTAGCCGAGCGCGCGTTCGAGCGCATCGCGAGGCGGATATGTGATGAGAACCGCTCTGTGCGGCCCCTGAAAGACGAACATCGCACCAGCAGCCACAGCCGACGCACCACCGTGGGATTTTGCCTTTCGAAAGTCTTCTATCGTAGCGGCGCCTCCCGACGCAATAACCGGAATTCCGACGACAGTGGAAATAGACTGGATGAGTTCCAGATCATAACCTTTCATGGTGCCTTCGTGGTCGACAGCCGTGAGGTAAATCTCGCCGGCTCCCAGTCCTTCAACCGTTCTGGCCCATCGGACCGGATCTTTTTCCAAGACCTTTGCGCCGCTTGAGGAATAGACTTGGTAACCTCCCCACAGTGACTTCTTCACGTCGATTGAGACAATGACGGCTTGGCTTCCAAACTCCGAGGCGGCCTTCTTGATGAGTTCCGGATCAGCGATCGCTGCATGATTGACGACAATCTTCTCGATACCTGCCTTCAGGATCGCGCGAATATCATCGATAGATCGAATGCCGCCGCCGTAGGAGAGCGGCATGAAACACTCATTTGTAATGTTTCTGATCGTTTCAAACGCAGGGCCCCGCCCATCCTTCGATGCGGTGATATCCAGAAGCACCAACTCATCAACTTCCTTGGTGTTGAAGATCTTGATCGCGTTTATGGGATCGCCGATGTAAACAGGGTTCTTGAATTTTGTCGTCTTGACGAGCCCGGAACCTTTTAGGAGCAGGCTGGGAATTACTCTTGTCGCGAGCATCTCAACCTCAGCAATTTTCTGCAAAATTCTTGAGCAACCACATTCCGTAGCGATGGCTCTTTTCAGGATGGAACTGGGCGCCACGAATGTGGCCTCTCTCGATGCCCGATGTGAAGCGCAGGCCAGCGTATTCGGTTTCCAACAGGGCGTCTGCAGGGTCATTGCAAACGACGTGATAGGAGTTGGCAAAATAGAACCGCGGCCGCCCGGGAGCTGCCTCCGTCAGTGGCGAGAGTTTTCTCACATCGACCTCATTCCAGCCCATATGCGGTACGCGCATCTGGGGGTTGCTTGCATTGTCAAACCGAATTGCACGAGAATCGATCCAGCACAGGCCCGTCTCCACGCCCTCTTCACTCCCGGCACCCAACATCTGCATACCGAGACAAACTCCGAGAATAGGAACCTGTTTCTCGAGAACCACATGATTTAAACTCTCGATCATTCCGGTAGCCTTCAGCGTCCGCATGCCCGCATCGAAGGAGCCGACCCCTGGCAAGATAATCTTCTCCGAAGAAAGTACATCTTCCGGCGTAGTTGCGAAGCGTGAACCGACACCCAGCTTCTTGAGCATGTTCTGCATCGAACCAAGATTACTGGTGCCATAGTCGATGATGGTGATTTCGGTCATTTCGCCGCTTCGTTACCTTCTGCTCGTTGTTGCAGCACTCGCTTCATATTACCTACGAAACCACTCGCAAAGAAATGATCCTTAGTCTCTAGAGGCACCGCCGGCCAACCTCTCCTGGAGACAATTGCTGCAAACCTCTCAGGATTGTCCACCAGAAACGCACCCTCATGCTGCAATATTGACGAAACCGATTGATAAGTTTCAAAAGGAATAATCCCAGTGGGCGTACCGATTCCAAGCGCATCGTAATGCGAAGCTGATGAGATGCTCAAATGCAGATCGGAAAGCGCGATCAATTCATGCGTAGAACGAGCTGATTTTCCCGAGATAATTTCCACTCGCGGCTCCGACCCGAGATAGCGAACATACAATTCCTCTTCAACGTCGTATGCGGGATGGAGCTTTATATAAATCTTCATCGGCAAATTTGCATTCTGCAGGAATACAGTAACGAACTGACATAATTGTTCCGTAGCGACACCCTGGGTCGTGATCGTAACTTTCACCTCTTCAGCCGGTTGGAAAGTCGAATCGCGTAGCATCCGCGCGCGCTCTATGAAGGGCGCACCCACGGCTTCGATCCGGCCATCTGCTTCCAGTGCAGTGCCCAGAAGTACCTCGCGGGTATAATTTCCATAAGCGGCAAGGATCGAAGGCTTGATGACACTCGCCTGCGACGGCAATTCCTTTGGCAGAACATTGGGGTGGACTGCGGTGAACACGCCGTGCTGCAGCTCAACAAATCCCACTTTTCGGTTTCGGCACGCATCCATCAATGCAAATTGGCCGCTATCAGGCGCCAGAACTATAACTGGCATAAATTTTTTGAGAACCAGCCCGTATAGATAAGACCGCCAACGAAACACATTATACTGCCTCGCCAAGCGCCCAGCCGTGTAATCGTTGTAGCCGAACTCAAGGGCAAGCGCCTTGGCAAGCAGATCGAAGACTGGGTCTGTTTTCTTGTAAGGAAAATAGCGACCGAGAACTGCACTAAGAACGATAAGCGACGTATCGTCGAAGACTGGACTGCGCTTCGCCCTCGCGATTGTATCTTCAAAGCCGGCGGCATCGTATGAAGACATCTTGGCACCGCCGTCGATCTCGTCACACAAGGCGTCAAAGTAGATGTCGACCGATTGGTCTCCCTGCATGCCGCGATGGGCGGAATCATAGGTCTTGCAGAGGTAATGGTAATGTCGGCTCGGCAAAAGATACTGCAGGACACCAATAAGTGCGCCAGTGATCAGTCGTTTGCGTGACAACGAAGCGCGAACAAGCCCTCCCCGCTGTTTCCGCAACGACACTTCAAAGCGGATGAGCTGCCATAAGCAGACGCCGTCAACAAGTTTCGAAAAAAGATCCCATCGCTCCTCAAATGAGCGCACGATTGCGCTGACCTCAGCTTCCGTGAGATTAGTCTCTTGTGTCATGAGACCAGCTTTCCCCAAAACAGAGACCGCAATGCTTCGAACCATGGCAGTGGATGCAACTTTTGCGAAAAAATCCAGACTGACAAAAACATCAAGAGCTGCGCAATGGCATAGGCCTGGGCGACACCCTGCAGGCCTTCGACATGTAGGAGCAAGTAAGCCAGCGCGAGATTCAATACGCCGCAAGATATCGTAATGCCGGCAAGATATGCTGTCTTTTCGCGATAGAAGACCACATTGGCGACAACCAGATACATACCTCCAAAAGCCTGACCCAGTGCAATGAGCATCACGAAAGAAGACGCGTTCGTAAACGCCTGACCAACAAGGAACGGAAGGATCCAAGGGGCAAAAAACCCCACCATCATCGCTAAGATGAGAAGAGCAGCAAAATAGATCATACAGAATTTCGCAATGAGCACGTTCTTCTGATGTCTATTCTCCTTAATCGCCTCGATCAGCCACGGTGACACCGCACGGCTGCAAGCGTCCGAAAGCAAATTCACACCCAATCCGATTTGGATAGCGACCATATAGATGCCAGTGCTCGCGAGATCGAGAAAATTGGTGATCAACAGCCGATCGACCATGGCGATAAGCATGCCACCGACAACATGGGGAACGAGGGGAACACCGAACTTCAAGGCGTTTCGCACGTAGTCGACTCGAATATTGAGATCGATCCAGCGACCGTAAAATAGTATCCCCAGCGATATTGTGCCGAGAATGGCGATCGCCACGGACATACCGATTAGCCGTCCCTCCCACGCAAGACCAAAAGAAACGACAAGCACCAGAGATAGCAGGGCATCAATTACAGCCTGACCAATTCGAAGCAGGCTGAACATGCCGGCTTGCTTTGCAGACTGGAAGATCGAAAGCATTGTCAGCAGGAGGAACTGCATCCCAGAGGTTATCACCGCGATCAGCAGCCATTTTCCCGGCAGATTGGTCAAAGCGATTAAGGGAACCTGGAGAAGAGTGACTGAAACGAAAACGACACTCGTCGTCGCAACCAATATTGCCAGGCACGAACCCACATATTTGGGAAAATCAATCTCGGCACGATCAAAGTAACGCATCCCGACAGCGCCGTGAACGCTCAGTCCGGTCAGTGCTCCAAGTGCCGTTAAGAACACGGAATACATAGCGACGAGACCGTAGTCCTCTGGCGAAAGCACTCGCGTCAGGATCGGCAAAAGAAGCAGTGGAAGTCCCGAGGCCAATGCATTCGTGGCAGTGAATACGAATACCGAACGAATGACCTGCAGGTTGAACATCTAATCAACCGAAGAAGGATTTGATCGCGGTCGATACAGTCACAACGTCGGCGTCGGACATGTGTTCACCAATCGGCAAGCTGAGGAGTGTCTTGTCAGCCCGATTGACGAAAAGGTCTTCCTGGCCTTGGCCGAGATAATCGTAGGCCTTCAATTTCGGCAAGGCGACCGGATAGTGGACGCCTGTTTCAATGCCCTTTTCGGACAGCCACACGCTCAACTCGTCTCGTCTATCGGTTCGGATAACGAAAAGATGGTAGACTTGCGTGGCCCAGTTTGCGCGACGCGGCAAGACTATCTCACGTACGTCGGAAAGCTCAGCGATATAGCGATCGGCAATTGCAATACGCCGTTCCGTCCACGCTGGCAGGTTCGCCAGCTTTACACACAAAATTGCCGCCTGGAGACCGTCGAGGCGGGAATTTCTCCCTTCGAAGTCGTGGTCATATTTCGCAACGCGCCCGTGATTGGCAATCATGCGGGCACGCTTTGCGAGATCATCATCCCCTGTCACGATTGCGCCGGCGTCGCCATAGGCGCCCAAATTCTTACCGGGATAAAAGCTGAACGTGGCGATATCGCCGATCGTGCCAACGGTCTTGCCGTGGCACGTCGCGCCGTGCGCCTGCGCACAATCCTCAAGAATTTTCAGACCATGCTCACCCGCAACCTCCTTGAGGGCAACCATATCGCATGGGTGACCATAGAGGTGGACGGCCATGATGGCGCTGGTACGAGGAGTGAGCTTTGCCCGCACCGTCTCTGCGGTCAGCGTATAGTTGCCGGGATCGACATCGGCAAAAACCACTTTCAAACCGCTTCGCGTGACAGCTTCCGAACTGGCGATAAAGGTATTACCGGGAATGATGACCTCCGAACCACCAGGGAGCGCCAGAGCTTCGAGCGCGATCTCGATCGCATCGGTCCCATTTGCCACGCCGATGCAGAATTCAGCCCCGAGATAATCGGCAAAGGCCTGCTCGAATTCCTTGACATTCGGACCGCCGATGAAGGCGCTGCTCGCCAGAACCTTGGCGATTGCATTATCGATATCCGACTTGATCGAAAGATATTGTGCGTGCAGGTCGAGGAATTTTATCATGGCAGATTCCGCAGTTTACGACATGGGTTTCCAGCGTAGATTCCCGGCTGAGAGATATCGCGTGTTACGACGCTTCCCGCGCCGATGACGACGTCATCACATATGGCTACTGGCAAAATTGTGGCGTTGCTTCCGATCGACACCCGATTACCGATCCGGGTACTTTTCCACTTCGATTTGTCACCTCGGGCCGGTCCGCCGGTAGCAAAAAGATCGTTGATGAACATCACACCGTGACCGATGAAACAATCGTTGCCGATATCGACGAACTCGCAGATAAAACTGTGTGATTGAATGCGTGTTCCAGAGCCGACGGAGACGCTTTTCTGAATTTCGACGAAAGGGCCGATGAAAACGTCGCTGCCGATTTCGCATCCGTACAAATTGACGGGTTCGACTACGGTGACATTGCCACCGAACTGGACGTCAGAAGCAATACCAACCGTTCTGCGTGTCAGTTCAGCCATTCTTGCCGCGCCCGAGTTTGGAATGACGCGGCACCACCGGGAGGAAGACCTCCTTGCCGGTCTCGATGGATTCGTAGATCGCGTGGATCAGTTGAATGCTCTTGCGACCGATGCGCCCATCCACATCCTGCTGCCGACCGCTCACCAGACAATCAACAACATGCTCGTAATACATCTGATGGCCGAAGCCGTAGACGTTCGGCGGGTTGACCGAGTATTTGTCCATGACTTCATCGACATTGTCTCGACCATCCGTGAAACTCCAGACCTTCATCTTGTTGACGGCAAAGCCACCGATCTCGACGGTTCCCGTCGCGCCCAGAACTGAAATCGAGCCTTCAAGATCCTTGGGTCGGGTTGCGGTGGTTGCTTCAATGAGGCCCAGTGCTCCGTTCTTGAACTTCAGAAGCACAACAGCCGTATCTTCCGTCTCTATATCGACAAGCGCTGTCGTGCTTTTCGCAAAAACACTATCGACATCGCCCATCATCCATTCGAGCAGATCAATATGGTGGCTGGCCTGATTGGTCAGGACACCACCGTCCATAGCCCAGGTACCTCTCCACGGATCCTGATCATAGTAGCTCTGATCGCGACACCACCTGACCCGGATCGTGCCCATGACCATCTTGCCGAAACGACCGGCTTCAAGCGCGTCGCGAAGCTTGACCACAGGGACGTTAAAGCGGTTCTGCTTTACGACAAACAATCGCGACCCAGACGCATCACAGGCATCAATCATCGCATCGGCGTCCTCAAGAGTTAAGGCCATCGGCTTTTCGACAATGATAGGCTTGCCGTATTTTGCAAGTGCAATGACGTCCGTCGCGTGATTGCCGCTTTCAGTCAGGACTGAAACTGCATCGACGTCAATCTCACGCATCATTTCATGCATATTAGTGAAATAGGGGACGTTGAACCGCTCTCCAATCGCACGGGCCTTTTCCGGAACGATGTCACAGACTGCCGCGAGACGTGCGCCATCAATCTGGTTGAGGCCCAGGAGTTCGGAATGGCGAACAGCAATCCGACCACATCCGACGAGAGCGAAATTGAGCATGCGCCTATCCAATTCTAGAGATTTCCTCTTGAGGGTTACTGCCTTAGCCACCGTCCGAGCGTTTCGCAACCTGATAGAGCATGACAGGCACGATCTTTCGTAGAGTTGTTGTGGTTAAGGACCGCCCATAAACTTTCCGAGCAGATTCAGGCCCGCCAAGCCACTGCGCTCAGGATGAAATTGCACGCCGACTATATTGTCCTTCGTAATGGCCGCGGTCACGTCGTTGCCCCCGTGATCGACGACGGCGAGAAGATTCGAAGCATCGTTCGGCTTTGAATGATAAGAATGAACGAAATAGAACTCCTGGTGATCCTCATCGCCAGAGAGCGGCGTAGATTGCCATTGTTCCGGGAGAAGAACGCCCGCCGCCGGCTTCACCTTGCTCCAGCTAATATGCGGCACACGCAAAGGGTTGCCAGCCTTATCCACCGACGGAATGCGTTCTACCGTGCCCGGAATAAACCCCAGACCAGCATGGGCTCCGAACTCCAGCGATGAATCCATCAGGACTTGCATGCCGATGCAGATCCCAAGAAAAGGACGGCCTGTCGCGACGTAACTGCCAAGGGCCTCGTCGAGACCAAAGCCCCGCAATGCATCCATGGCACGGCCGAAGGCACCCACGCCAGGCAAGATTACTCTTTCAGCCCGCAGAATTGTAGGGATGTCGCGCGTCAACTGCGGCTCAGCGCCAATCTGCTTGAGAGCGTTGCAGACGGAGAAAACATTACCGATGCCATAATCAACAACAACAACTGATTGGTTCATACTCCGACCACTACTTTCTTTGGTGTTCTGACCGGTATTCCAACCTGCTTTAGCTCTTGCCGTAATTGCCCAAAATCGGTTGAGTCGGAATGGAGGGCCTTCGCGAAGGCAACAGCCGTCGCGCCCGACCGGACAGCTTCGGTTGCATGGGTGCCGCCTGCTGCTCCCCCGGAAGCAATTACGGGAATATCGACCTCTCGCGTGACGGCTTCGATAAGTTCGGTATCCATACCCTTCATTGTACCGTCGCGATCAATCGACGTGATGAGGATCTCGCCTGCGCCAAGCTCCGCACCCTTCACAGCCCATCTGACGACGTCCAACCCGGTATGATTACGCCCATTATCCGTCATAGCTTCCCAGCCACCTTGCGGTAGGCGCTTTGCTTCGATGGAAAGAACCATCGCCTGAGAGCCATAGGTATCGGAAATTTCCTGCAATATTGCGGGCCGCTTGGTCGCAGCTGTATTTACCGCCACCTTGTCGGCACCGACATCGAGCAATTGCTTGGCCGACCTGAGATCGCCTATTCCGCCCCCGACGGTGATCGGCACAAACGCCTCCTGTGCGACCTCACGAACGATGTCCGTCAGATTGTTACGCTCATAAAGGCTTGCAACGACATCCATGTACAAGAGTTCGTCCGCACCCTGATGGTAATAGAGCTTCGCTCGTTCACCAGGGTTGCCCATCTTGCGCCAGCCTTCCATTTGCACACCCTTAATCAGGTGCTTCAGCTTGACATCAAGACGTGCGATAAGGCGAATGTTCATATTCCTGGCACTCAGTTCTGGGTAAAGACGCTGCGGCGCAGCTTCCATTCCCCATTGTCATAGGCCCAAAGATGAGGGGACCGGAAGCGGTTTGATAGCGCATGAAAATAGGCGCGATCCATGATCGGCGCTTCAAACTGCTTTGAGGCATCGGGGAATTCTTTCTCCGGCAAGCTGAGGTATTCCATCAGTTCATCGGCAAAACGCTCGGGGAACTCGCCGTCATAGCGCCGGACGAGAGCCACGCCCTCTTCGCGTTCCAGGTCACCGGATCGAACTTCCTGCGCGGCGTCGTAGGTTGTGCGGCCAATACCGAACTTGATGAACGTCGTATAATAATGAAGATCATCGATACGGTCGTCGATCGAGTTGTATTTCGAGTAAGTGCCGGGCGTCCGCTCGGGCGACGCTTCAAAACCGCCGTGCTCGACAGCGAAATAGTAAGCCGACTGCGGATGCCACCTCAGATAGTATCCGAGATAATGGACCTCGATGCCCTTCTCCCTCAGTTCGTCCGGATTGGAAGGACGGTAGACATCGAGATCCGGCGCACGAACACCATAATCGTTGATCAGCGACTGAATGGACGTGCCGCCGAGAAAGATCTCACTGTCATCCGCAGTCGAAAAATAGGAATAGTCGCGTTTTGCAGATGTCATATCTGCGATCGGATTCCCGTACTCCGCTTCATTCTCACCATAAAAGATCAGAGGTATGTTCATACGCGCCGCCATTTTCGGCGCGTATGACTTCTGGCCGAAGATAAACGGCTGGAATGGATGGAACAGGTTCTCCACCGCAAGGCGTGTGATCAAGCGCTTTACCCGGCCGTTGGGCGTCAGAAGATAGTTGTCAAAACCCGAGTGGATCCAGCGCTGAAAATTGCGCCAGCCCCATTCGGTATAGACGTGAGGCGCCCATGTTACCGTGAGTGGGTTCATGCCGAATTCGTATTTCAGGATCCACGATTGGTAGAAGCTGTCCTTGCCGCCCGAACCGGGCACCAGGCAGTCATAGTGGCCGTTCCTCGAGCGGTACTTGTCACACAGTACCTGCAATTCCCGGCGCCGCGCTTCCCAATCGATATTGCCGTCCTTCTGCTCCGCCACTCGACATGCGTCGCAAACACCCTCGGAATCAAAATTGATCGTTTGTTTCTTGCTGTCCCTGGTATGCTTGTGCTCAACCGTAGAGTTAGGACGCTGATTGGAGATCACGCATCGAGAGCAGAACGCGACATGCTGAGGCAAGCCGTAAAGGGTGTCCGGACTGCTTTTGTCCAATCGGTATTCCGAAAGGTCCAGCTTGTCGTTACGCGGATCTAGGTGGATAGAGCGCATTGCCGTCATCCTATATTTCGAATTGCCGGTTGGTTAACGGTTATGAATTGCTCGCGCAAGAAGGTAAGTTCGGTTAAAATTCAAAGTGGTCTTCTTCCACAGCATCGTGAATGGCGACCGGCTTGACGAGTGTTCTGCCGACGAGAGACTTCAAGCGAGCCGGCGGCAAACCAGTTTCGGGGCGAAGCGAGACAAGATCGACCGCCGAGACAACATGACCCTTTGGAAACTTCGCCGCAAATTTCAGCCCCTTGCGCACGAGCGCGCGGGTAGCCAGTTCGACGGGCTTTGGAGCTTTGATGCCATCGCCCAAAACGGTCTCAATCAGACGGATCTCAGCCACCATTCGCTTGAGCTCCTCAGGCTCGATCGATGCCGCATGGTCGGGGCCTTGCATTTCGCGATCGAGTGTAATGTGCTTCTCAAGGACACGCGCACCTGCCGCCACTGCAAGAGGCGGCACAAGAATCCCAGCGGTATGATCGGAGTAGCCTACCTTTTCATCGAGCACCTTCTGCATTGTATGCATGGCCGCCAGGTTTACGTCCGACAACGCGGTCGGATAGGCTGTTGTACAATGCAGAATGCACAGGTCGCCGTCGTGCCGAAGCGTCTGCCACACATCCCTTACAGCCCGAATGCAATCTCGCACCTCGTCAAGGGTTGCCATTCCAGTCGATATGATGATCGGAAGGCAAGTCCGGGCAGCAACCTCTACAAGCGGAGTGTTGGTGATTTCCCCGGATGGAATTTTTATCCGCCTAATTCCTAGCTCGACGAGGAATTGAAGCGAAGCAATATCGAAGCCGGTCGACATGAACTCGACACCCCTCAGGGCACAGTATTCGACAAGCTGGCGATGCTGATCGTGAGACAGTTCAAGAGATTTAAGTAGCCTGAATTGATCATCCTCAGCACCGTTCAGGCGCTGGTATTCGACGGTCTTGGTACCTGCGACAATCAAATCCTCGGCTTTGAACGTTTGTATCTTGGCAGCATCTGCGCCCGCCTCCACCGCCACATCGATAAGTTTGCGAGCGAGATCCAAGTTACCGTTATGGTTAACGCCAATCTCAGCAATAATGAAACAACGATTCTCCACCGTCACTGCGTTTACTCCAAGACTTTTTTCGAATCTAACATAAGCTTCGCCGGACTACCCACGTAAACACCCGGAGCACTAATATCGCGCGTAACCACCGCTCCGTGTCCGACAGTTACATTGCCTACAATAGCCGTCGCATGTCGGACTGAACTATTTGCTCCAAGAAAGCAACCGCTGCCCAAGGATGAACCTCCAGCTAGCACGGCGCCCGGTGCAAGATGCGAGAAATCGCCCACGACACAGTCATGTTCAACGATTGCTCCGTTGTTAACGATGACGCCATCACCGATCGTTACCTGAACACCGACAATCCCTGCGAGCACCACGACCCCTCGGCCCAACCGCGCTGAAGGACTGATTGTGGAGGCCGGATGGATCACCGAAGCGGGAGCAAATCCCTTTCCAAGATAGGCATTGAACAATTTCTGGCGCAGGCTAGCGTTTCCTACCGCCGGAACAAATACCCATGTTTCATTGTCGCGCACAACTTCCTTCTCGTCTTCGACGCAGCGCGCAATCTGTAGCGACCAGCTTTTGTACTCCTCGGGATCGACGGCCACCACGCGAGCAAAATGATCGTTCAATAACGCCGCTTCAAGGACAACTCGCCCATGTCCGCCTCCCCCGACAACGAGCAGCGAAGGCTTTTTCTTCTTCCAAAACATCGGCAATGGAAGCTTCATAGACGTTGACGGATCCGGTGGACTATCAAAAACTACTCCTTCACGGCCCGGTTGGGGAGATCATAGAAGGGCTTTTGTAGCAGTCGGGGAAAATCGATCTTGCGAAGAACTGACAGCACTGAACCGGTAGCGTCACCCGGCCTGCCATAAGGGGGGGCGCTGTCTTTAATGGCATCGCGAAAAGAAAGCGACATTGCTTCGGTCATAGCCCTTACGATTGCCCCGGTTTCCTCGACCGTGTCGATGACGGACATCGCTTTCAGCCGGCCCAGTTGCCGTGGGCCTACGTTGACCGTCGGGACGTCCACTGCGGGGGCCTCAATGAGGCCACTTGACGAATTGCCGAGGACTACGCTCGCATGTTTCATCGCCGCGAGGTAGCGTAACTGGCCTAGAGATGCAACCAACCTGACCCGATCGGGGTGTTGGGAATGAAATGTCTCAAGCCTCGCATTGATTTTCCTGCCACCTGGATCAGAGTTGGCTTTCGTAATGATCACGGCCAGATCCGGAAAAGACTGCAGTGCGTCAAGAATCTGCTCGAGGGCGGCAACAGGCGAGGCCGAATCCATCGTCGCCGGATGGTAGGTCATCAACACATAATCGCGTTCTGGCTCGATTTCGAGTTCTCGCATCAATTCCAATCTATCGGGTATGGAAAGCCGCCTGAAATTATCGAGGCCGATCGCGCCGATGTTGAATACTCGTTCCGGCGCCTCACCCATCCGGATCACTCGATCAGCGTACTGTCCGGCTGCCGTGAAATGGACATGTGCCATTTTTGTAATCGCGTGCCGGAAGGTATCGTCCATGGCACCTAGCGTTACTTCGCCGCCGTGAATATGGCCAATAGGGATATGAAGAAAGGTTGCAGCAGTCGCAGCCGCAAGCGCTTCAAATCGGTCCCCCAATATAACCAGAAAATCGGGTTCGATTTGTTCGAATGCCCCGCGAAAGCCGTCGATGGCGCGACCGAAGGCGCGTGCCATGCCGGCGTCGCTGTCATCATCGTCAAGGCAGGGTATTTCAGCATCGATCTTGAATCCATCGGCTCGAATGAAGCGAACGGTCTCTCCGAATGCCGGCGACAAATGCATGGCGGACACCGCAATCTGCAATTCGAAATCCGGATCGTCGTGCAGATCACGCATGAGCCAATACAAGAGACCGTAGTCCGCCCTTGTACCGGTAGTCACACATATCCGGGGTTTGGTCACCGTGTCACCTCGTCACCAAGGTCGTAGATCTTGGCAACGAGTTCAGTCGTCGCCAAGGCGTCGTCGATCGTTGCTGCACCCGTATTTTCCCCGCGCCAGGCACCCACCACCTGTTCAGCTTGCACCCGAAACCCTGGCTTAAATTGCAGATCTGCTTCTGTAGCCTGAACCTCGTTCAGGCTACGCTCGCCTGCATTTTGAAATATCGCCTTTTCCAGAGGCCGCATCTCCCATCGCCTGTGCGGCGCGGAAACCGTGCAGGCCCAAGGTCCTGGACCGTTCCATACAGCCTGATAGATACCGCGATCTCCGGAGGCGAAACTGATATGCGCAACCACAACCCCGGATTCGCCGGCCTTCCACGGTTGCAAGATCTTTACGTCAGTCACGCCTCCGCGACCGAAAGTCATTAGGTAGTCAACGAGATGAATTGAGTTGGCATACATCCAATTGTCGACTACCGCCAAATTGTGACCGATGGCCCGCGCGGCTTCGAGACTCTGCTGGTCTTGAACATAGATGAAGCGAGGGCCGGGATTTGCGGAAAGATCTGCGAGCGCGGTCAGTGTGGAACCAAGTGCGCGCCGATTGAGACCAACCCACGCACGCTGGCCCGAAGATTTTACCTGCCCGTGAAGAGCACGCGCTTCTTCAAGGTTCAACCCGATAGGCTTCTCCATGAAGACGTCAACGGGATGCGCCAGTATTCGAGTTGCAACTTCAAAAATGGCCGGCTCGTACACTGCCATCACCACCAAATCGGGCCGGGTGCTGACAAGCATTTCATCAACGTCATCACTCACAATCGGAATGTTCCAATTGTTGGCGATCACCTGAGCCTTGGCTTTTGTCCTATTGGCAATACCGACGAGCTCGACATTTGGCAGGGATGCAAAAACCTTTGCATGCTCGGCGATCATGCTTCCTGCACCGACGAGGGCGATACGGCATAATTTAGTGTTCACATGAATACCTTCGCAATTATCCGGAGTTCTCCCGGCGATCTGGAATAGGCGCCTCGCCCGATTGGAACGCGTCATCCTTGTCAATTTCCGTCAGACAAATCAACACGGGACAACGCTATTCCGTTTCTGCTATGAGAGCCGCACAAGTCAACCTGAGGTTCATTGAGATGAAAATGTGTGTCGTGGCGGCTCGGTCAGGATCCAAGGGGCTGCCACACAAAAACATCAAATCTTTTGCTGGCCGGCCGCTTCTTGCGCACACAGTTGAACAGGCTGTCCAATCGGGAATTTTTGATATTATTTCGATTTCCAGCGACAGTGATCGCTATCTTGATATCGGGCGGGAGGCCGGAGCAAATCTGCTGGTCAAGAGGCCGGACGAGCTTGCCACCGACTTTGTCGCGAAGCCCGCCGTTCTCAGTCATGCTCTGCGCACGGCAGAAATGGAAGTCGGGCGGGAGATCGAGATGTTCTTCGATCTTCAACCGACTTCTCCGTTAAGGACTCCTGCGGACATTCGTGGGGCGGCCCAAAAGCTAGAAGCGAACGCCGACCTTCTCAACGTTGTGTCCGTGGCACGCGCAAAGGCTTCACCCTATTACACGCTTGTTGAAGAAACCGCAGATGGCCGCATCGAGCTGTCAAAGCCCGGGATGCAATATGGGCGTCGACAAGACCTGCCCAATTGCTATGAGCTCAACGGATCCATCTATGCTTGGCGCCGGCAACCCATCGTCGACGAAAGACCCGCTCTCACTGAACGGACGGGGTTCTGGCTTATGGCTGACGAATGTAGCTTCGATATCGATACGCCACTTGATTTCGCAGTCGCTGCCTTCGTTGCCTCACATCATTTCGGATGGCCTGAAACACGCTAGGTCTTTCGCCTAGATCTCGATTTCGGTATCTATCGAGTGAAGTGAAGATCGCTGACAAACACCAAAGCAGACTGAGAAGAAAACCATGATTACAGCCCTCATTGGCCTTGGACGAATGGGAATGCGCCATGCCGGCGTCTTGGAACAATGCCAACTTCCGATCGTGGCAGTAAGCGACATAAATCGTGAAGCTTGCGATGTCGCCGGAAACAAGTATGGGATCCCGGAAGAGCGCCGCTTCATATCGGCAATTGAACTCATCGACCAAATCCGGCCGGAATTTCTGATCATTGCAACGACGGCTCCCGGGCATTGCGAGCTTGTCGTCAGGGCGGCGCAAAATGGCGCCAAAATGATCCTGTGCGAGAAGCCTATGGCGACCAACTTGCATGATTGTGAAGCGATGATCTCCGCCTGCAATTCCGCAGGTGTGAAATTGGCAATCAACCATCAGATGCGCTTCATGGAACAATACACGTTCCCGAAATCCATGATCGAGTCTGAGGCTTTCGGCGGCCTTGCGAGCGTTATCGTAAGTGCCGGAAACTTTGGCATGGCGATGAACGGCACGCATTATTTTGAAATGTTCCGCTATCTGTGCGGCGAAGATCCGGTAAAAGTGTCGGCTTGGTTTTCGAAGGACGAACTCGCCAATCCTCGCGGCCCCCAGTTTAGGGATGCCTCCGGAAGCATCCGCCTGGAAACACCGTCAGGGAAACGCTTCTATATGGATTGCTCCCACGACCAGGGGCACGGCATGAATGTGACTTACAATTGCCGCCATGGACGCATCTCAGTTGATGAATTGGCCGGCACTCTCTCCTTCGTCGTTCGTAAAGAGGAATACAGAAATGAACCAACAACACGCTATGGCATGCCTTACGATTCCGACTCTATAACAATTACTCCGGCCGATGCTGTCACGCCAACTCGTTCCGTTCTCGAAGCCCTTCTTGCCGGCACTGACTACCCGACAGGAGAGCACGGGCTGCTTGCCATGAAATTACTTGTCGCTGCCCACCTTTCCAACGAACGTGGGGGCGCGACGATCGATCTGCGCCGTGAGCCTATTTCGGGAGATTACACCCTACCGATTGCATGAGCGTCGAGGGTTGTCATCGCCATATAGCGCTCCAGTTTCTCGGGCTCGGAGTGGCCTCGGGGGGAGGATTAGAAACGCACCCCGGTCAATCGGCGTAAGAGACGCAATTCCTGCATTAGCGATGAGATATGGACGACAGGCTAGTAAAAGATACAGGCATCAGAAAACCGAACGCCCTCATGGATATCTTGATGCATCCTAAGGTCCAATCGGTTTGCGTATGGTACAAGAACGGCGGCGACATCCTTCTGTTCCTGGCTTATTCGCTGCTACTCACAGTTTACATGGGGCAGGAAAGGATCGTCTCGCGAGGAGAACCGCTTTATTGGCTGCTTACACTGCCAGCAGTTGCAGCACCATTGCCAAGACTCAGACAGACAGTAGAAAATCTCATATTTGGTTGTGCGAGACCTATCGCCGTCATGGGTGTAACGGCGTCTTTATGGTTCGGCCTGAGAGGGGATACAGGTGCCGTTCCCCCAATTATCTTGATCGCTTGGGTCAGCGCATGGGCGAGCCGCTCCGAGGTGCGCATCAACGTTAGATGGCTATTCGCGATCATCCTGGTATTTTACGGGATTGGCAGCTTGAGCTTTGTTCTGCAGCCACCGTTCGAAAAGTACAGCTGGTTGATGCAAGAGTACCAGGGGGATCCCCTTGGGGCTGACGCTGCAGATTCTGGCAACATTGCGTTACCACCACAAGACCGGGAAGGAATTGATATCAATGCCTGGGGCATTTTGCCTGGCCAAACTGCGCCCGCTTACGGGCCATGGCGCATTTCGATGGTCCCCAACATTGCGACTTCCGGCATCATCTCACTTTTCGTTTTCCTGATTGCATTGAAGCATCTGGGTTTTCGATGGCTCAACATCACAACCGTTGTTGCCGCCGCTTATTTCACTATCTTATCTTTCGTGCGTTCAGCACTGATCGGCCTCGTGCTTTTCAGCGCCACCACCGTTGTTTTGACACTACTTCCTGATAATGCGAGGCTTCGTGTTACGGTGGCGTTCGCTATGACGTTGGGACTTATCCTCATCGTCGGTCTATCCCCGTTCGCCCTTTATCACCTACAAGATATTCCCCTCATATCCCGGTTGCTCCTGCGCAATCAGAGCGGGCTTTCGCTGGAAGCGATCTACCGACAAGCTTACCGGCCCTGGTTGTGGCTTCAACATCTCCAGATCTTTTGGCAAAGCGACTACCTGATGGGATACGGAAGTAGCTTGGCTCAGAGCGCAACGGAAAAACTTCTAAACGCAAATCAAATAAGATCTGACTCTGTGTCCCTACCGACACGTCTGCTCGCTACATATGGTCTACCGGCTCTGGGATTCTTCTATTTCCTCGGCGAACGCTGTTACACTCATGCAAAGGAAAACGACATCTGGGGAGTATCGATGCTGTCGCTACTTATCTGGCTTATGATGACATGGGGTAGCATATTTCATCCGACAAACGCGATATTCGTGCTTGCACTACTGATCATGGGCCGCGGAGGAAACGCCTTCCATGAGGACCCTAAGCAGAAATAAATCCGAAAAAATTTGCCACTTCTTCAGTTGTTGGCGAACTGCCGTCTGACCTTGTCGACAACGAAGTCCTGATCGGCGACCGTCAGGCCGGTTGAGCATGGCAGCGTCACGATCCGTTGCCAGAGGTTGTCGCAGACCGTCATTTCCGTCCTTGGCGCCCCTACATAGGGTGCCTGGAGATGGGCTGGTTTCCAGAAGGGGCGGGCGTCTATGCCGGCCTCCCGCAAACGAACGCGGATATCGGTCAACTGCCGTGGGTCTCTGTTGTTCACGACGATCCCGGAAAACCAATAACCGCTTCGCGCATATTCCGGATCCGGAAAAGGCGCGATTCCGGCAAGATCCGAGAAAGCCTCCCTATAATTTCGTGCTATATTCCGTTTCAACTCGACAAATCGGCCCAGATTTTCCATCTGGGCACAACCAACCGCCGCCTGGAGGTTTGTCATTCGGTAATTATAACCGACCATGTCGTGATCGTAATCGGCCCCGACTCTGGCGGTGGTCGTCAAATGACGAAAGAGGCGTGCTTTTTCCGGATCATCCGTAACGATAATTCCGCCACCGCCGGCGGTAACAGTCTTGTTCCCATTGAAGGAGAACATCGTGAATTCTGCGCTTAAGCTTCCCGAAGGACGGTCTTTGTAGGTGGTACCCAGTGCGGCGGCCGCATCAACGACAACCGGCAAATAGTAAGCCTTCGCTAACTCGTTAATCTCATCCATCTGGGCGGGAATGCCCAGCGTAAAAACCGGCAATATTGCCGAAACTCTGCGCCCCGTTTCCGTGTGAAGTAACGCACCGTCCACGCGACGATGCGTCTCTTTCTCCAGTTTGCTAGCCAACAACGTTACGTCTATCGACCAGTTTTCGGGAGAGACATCGAAAAGCCACGGAAGCGCTCCGCAATGGGCAATTGCAGCGACCGAAGCGATGAACGTGAATGATGGTGCAATGACCAAATCATCGCGCCCTACGCCGGCGGATAGCAAGGCAGCATGAAGCGCAGTGGTACCCGCGGACGTCGCAACTGCGTATTTGGCACCGGACGCAGCAGCTACCATTTCTTCGAAACGGGTGACGAATGGCCCCACCGTCGAAACAAATGTAGAAGTTATGCATTCCTGCAGATATTCGGCCTCACGGCCGGCGAGATTTGGTACTGCGAGCGGTATCATCGAGCCTAAATCCGTGAATCCAGAGTTTTTTCACTCACCTTGTGAGTCTGCAGGAAGGACGGTTCGATTGTAGCCACAAGCTCCTTCAACTGATCCTTGTCGATCTGCTGTGGCGAAGTCGGCATATTGGCTGCGGCGAAAAGACCCTCAAGACTACTGATCAACCTTCCAATCGATCCGCTCGCGGCACCTTTGTACTTGACGATGGAAAGTCCTTCAAATCCGCCGTCCACGGCGCTTTCATCGTTCGCAACGAATTCCTCGAAGGCCTTCTCACCGGCGGTATCGAGCGGCGTCAGCAGAAGTGGCCAGGAACCGGAGCCACGAAGCAAGCTTGTCGCCTGCACCGCCGTTGCTTCATTGCTGAAAATCACAGGTTTTAGCTTCAAATGCTCAAGAAAAGCCTTTGCGACGTCTTCGAGCAAAACGAGATGTTCATCGGGACTAAGCTTAGGTACGACAATGTGTTGGCCGGGAGCGCACACTGCAGCCAGTGTGCAGAGATGACCAGCCTCCTCCATTGAGACAAAATAGCGCCGAGTATCGATCGGCGCAGCCAGTGGCTGCTCCTGTTCGACGCGACGCTGGAAGCTTTGAAGAAGCGAACCGTTTGAGAACGCAACATTAGCAAAGCGCGCAGAGACAATTTCCGCGTCAAGATCTTTTACGGCCTCGCCACTGAACATCACGTGCTCCATGAGGCGTTTGCTGGCGCCCATGAAGGAGCTCGGATTGGCTGCCTTGTCGGTAGAAACAGAGAAATATCGGCCTTTGAACTGCACTTCGCTCAACCACCGCAACAGGCGAGCCTGTTTGAGCAAGTTCGTGTCAAACATCTGCAGCATTGAAAAGGAATCCTTCTCCGACCTCACGTGTTTAATTGCCGCAAAATTCAAAACGAAATCATAGGGTGCTTGGTCATGAATAAAAAGCCTCATCGCAGGCGAGCCAAAATCTAGCGGCAAGGTTCGAAAATCCGGAACGGCAAAGCCTCCTGGGCTGGAGCGGAGTGTCCGAACCAACTCTGCCAACTCGTTCTCATTCTGATCGATCACGTGAAGAGCACATGGCTCGAACCCCGAAATGACCGATATTGTAGCGGAACCGATTGATCCGGCAGCTCCGATAGCAAGTACTCGTTTGCCTTCGAGCTTATCCCGCAATTGCCCTTCAAAACGCCTCATATCCTGAGAGAAGATAGAATTCTCTCTTCCGGTCGCGATAAACGCGAGCTGGCTGTTCTTGCCGCTTTTATGAGCTTCAATGGGCATCTAAATTTCCTGCTTTAAGATCACGGCCATTTCGGCGCTTGTTTGCTGGGATCACCATCCCCGAAACTGTCATTCGCCCTAATCAAATCCTCATGTCGCCCAACATCGAGCCAAGGTTCTCGGACTGGAAAAACAGCGGCCGGCAACTGACGCTCGATCAGATATTCAAAGAGGTTTGTCATATCGAAAAACTGTCGGTTCGGAACATATTCCAGAACTTGGGGCTCGAGCAGGTAGATCCCAGCATTGACCAGAAAGTTGCATTTGGGTTTTTCCGTCAACTTGGTCAGATAGCGACCGGAAACTTCAACGACACCGAATGGCACTTCATAGCTGTGATTGTTGACCGCCATTGTCGCCACCGCAGACGAAGACTTGTGGAAATCCAGCATAGCCTGAAAATCAACTGTCGTGAGTATGTCACCGTTCATCACAAAAAAGGACTTTGACGGAGCTTGCGGCAGAAGAGACAATGCTCCCGCGGTCCCCATCCGCTCCTTTTCGCGCACGAAAGTGAACCGGGCGCCAAACTTGGAACCGTCACCGAGATGGTCCTCAAGCATATGCCCAAGATAATTCACACACAGCGTAATATCGGAGAGGCCCTGTGCCACCAGATTATCAACAATAATGTCGATAAGTGGCCTACCGCCGACCGATATTAACGGTTTGGGCACATTTTCGGTAAGCGGCCGAAGTCGAGTCCCCAGCCCTCCCGCCATTATTATCACCTGGTTCTCTTGATACGAAAGCTGTTCAAACGCGGGAAGATACGCCAAGTCCCGCAGTATGCCAGCCTCGTCGACGATAGGAAGGTGAAGAATTTGCTCGTGGCGGAGGCGGCCGAGCAAAATGCTTTTTTCAGTACCCAGCATTGCCGAACGAGGATTTTGTCTCATAAATTCTTGAACTGGCGTATCCAATCCATGTCCTGAAAGCAGCGCCCGTCGGATATCTCCGTCGGTAATGATTCCACTCAGCTTTCCCTCATCTGTGACAACGACCGCGATCTTCAGGCCATTGCTGTCGATCACTTCGATTGCGAGGCGCATCACCGCATCCTGCGCTATCACGACCCTGGAAATGTCAATGTAAGTCATTCCAATCCACTACTCCGACGAAATCGCAGACGGCAAAATCGCGCCACGGTTTTGTTGGCGGTACTCTCTAGCTCAGTAATCTGGCGATTCATAGCCTTCAAAAGCGTCATAGGACGTGGGCAACGCGTGAGAATGTGTCCGGGTATGAATGGATGTAGCGACCGATTTCACTGATACTCTTTGCGTTCCAGCTAGAATTCTAGTGATTTTACACCTGCCCCACGCCCACGCTTGGACTGCCGAACTCAATACCAGCTGGAAAGGAGCCAGCGGCCTCACTCTATGACGCAAACACCATCATCTGCGGCGGTACCACTGCCAGCATGCCCGCACGGCGGGCAGCGACATATCTAAGAAGCTGTTCCACCACTCTCGGCATGACGGGTTTTTGCACGACACCGAGCGCGCCGTGCACACCATCTACAACGGCTTCGGGATTGGCGGTCATGAAGACGACGGAGATCCCGTGGTCTTCCACCAGCTGCCTGCCGATCTCAGGGCCGGTTGCGCCATCCGAGAGGTTGACGTCGACAAAAGCGATATCGGCGAGCGGTGCGAGCCTCAGAGCTCCTTCGCGATCCGATGCCAGGCCCGCGACATGCACGCCCATGTCCTCGATCGTCGTTTCGAGATCGAGGGCTATCAGCAGTTCGTCTTCGACAATCAGCACTCGCTGTTCCATGAGATGTTCCCGTTGCCAGCTACGCATGACATTCGTGGCCATGACAGATCCCCTTTACGCTTTACCGAGGAGACTCCGCTTCGTGAAAGGCAGATTGCTTCCACCAGGCTCGCAGCTTAAACGGGCGATGCGACGATATGTTCCGGCATGAAACGCAGTATTTCTCAATTAAACTTTTGTTAATATTGATAAATTCTTAAAATGCCGAGAAGTTATAGTAAAGGCGGCGACTTTAGCCGCCTTTTGAAATTTCGGTTTGAGGGACCTCTCAACCCTTGGCCTTCAGCACCAAAACCGGGTCCTGGCTGTAATCATCCGGGAAGATCTGCTTCAGGTTTTCGATCTTCGGTAGGTCGTTATAGACGATATAGGGGTAGGTCGGGTTCAGCGTCAGGAAATCCTGATGATACTGCTCGGCCGGATAGAAGCCAGTATAGTCGGTGATCCTGGTGACGATCGGCTGTTTGAAGACATGCGCCTTGTCGAGCTGGGCGATATAGGCTTCGGCGACCTTGCGCTGTTGCGGGTCGGAGATGAACAGCGCCGAGCGGTATTGGGTGCCCTGGTCCGGTCCCTGGAAATTGAGCTGCGTCGGGTTGTGCGCGACCGAGAAGAAGACCTGCAGGAGCTTGCCGTAGCTCACCTCTTTCGGATCGAAGGTTACTTTGACGGATTCGGCGTGGCCCGTCGTACCGGTGCTGACCGTTTCGTACTGGGCGGTTGCGGCTTCGCCGCCGGCATAGCCGGACACGGCGCTTTTGACGCCCTTTACATGCTGGAAAACGCCCTGGACGCCCCAGAAGCAGCCGCCGGCGAAGACGGCGGTTTCAGTGCCGGACTTGCCCGCCTCGTCGACGGCAGGCGCTGGAATGACGACGGCATCTTCCGCCGCCTGGGTGGCGACGGAACCGAGGCCGAGCGAAAGGGCTGCCGTTGCGAAAAGCGCGGCAAGAACCTTGGCTGATGTGGAAACGGACATGGGGCTACCTCCGGGAACAAACCGGAGAAATCCTTGCCGATCGACGAAAAAGCCGCAAATCACAAGCTGTTCACTCACGCCGATGTGACGATTGCACGAAAGCCAATGCGCGAAACCTGAACAGGCCGGAAGGTGAGTTGACAATTCCCTGGGGAGTGGGGACAGTGCCGCCCGGCTCAGAGCCAGCATCCGGGGGGAACCAATGTCTGTGCGCTCGTTCTTCGCTTTTTCCGTCATCGTTGTATCTATGATTTTTGCGGGCCTGTCGGCTTCTGCAGCCGACGCCAAGCGCGACATCGTTACCGTCAAGGACGCGGATTATTTCGGCTTTGACCTGCGCACGGAACAGAACCTCTCGCTCGATCAGTGCAAGGCCGCCTGTATCGGCGACAAGAGCTGCAAGGCCTTCACCTATAATCCAAAGGTGAAGTGGTGCTTCCTGAAATCCGACTTCAAGACGATGAACGCGGCTCCCGGCGCGATTGCCGGCCGGATCGTGGAGACGGTCGCTGCGGCCGCGCCGCAGGAACCGGACATTGGTGCAGCCCCTCGCCTGCCCTTCCTTTCCGATGACCTTGTCCAGCAAGCGCGCAATTTTCGCAACGATCTTGCGCTCGCCGACGATCAACAGGGCCAGGGCGTCGACAGCCTGACGGCGGGCGCCCGCCTGGATCTCACCGGCGGCAATCTCTCCGATGCGCTGAAGGCCTTCCATGGTGCCCTGTCGATCACCCCCGACGACGGTGATCTCTGGATCGAGACGGCCCGCGCGGCGACCTCGCTCGGGGCGCCGGACAGCGGCATCTTCGGTCAAGCGGTGATAGACGCGCTGAACGGCTACCAGTTGACGCGCACCACCAGCAAGCGCGCGGATGCATTGGCCGTGCTTGGCAAGGCGCTGGAAAAAAACGCCAATTACCGCGATGCGTTGAATAGCTACAAGGCGAGCCTTGCGCTCGCCAGCGCCAAGGACGTGCAGGCAGACTACCTGCAGCTCAAGCAGACACAGGGCTTCCGGATCACCGAACATACCGTCGATGCCGACAGCGCCACGCCGCGCGCCTGCGTCACCTTCTCCGAAGCGCTGGTCAAGACTGTCGACTATACGCCTTTCGTGACGCTGAACGGCGAGGCACCCAAGGCGCTGGAGGCCAAGGACAAGCAGATCTGCGTCGAGGGCCTGACCCATGGCGAGACCTACAAGATCGGCTTCCGCACCGGCCTGCCCTCCTCAGTCGACGAGGTTCTTGAAGCGCCTGTGACAATCGACGTCTATATCAAGGATCGCAGCCAAATGGTGCGCTTTACCGGTGACAGCTTCGTGCTGCCGTCGACGGCGCGCCGCGGCATCCCGATCGTCTCCGTCAATATGGCCTCTGCCAATCTGAAGCTCTACCGCATCGGTGATCGCGGCATCGCACCGCTCCTGACTGCCTCGCAATTCCTGACGCAGCTCGACGGTTACAGCGCCCAGAATATTGCCGACCAGAGCGGCGAGCTCGTCTGGCAGGGATCGATCGAGATCGCCAACGAACTCAACAAGGACGTCGTCACCTCCTTCCCGGTCGATGAGGCGCTGCCGGAGCGCAAGCCCGGCATCTATGTGATGGTCGCGACCCCGCCGACCGGTCCGGTTCAGGACTGGGATTCGCAGGCCACGCAATGGTTCCTCGTTTCCGATATCGGCATTACCACCTATGCCGGCACCGACGGGCTGAACGTCTTTGCCCGCTCGCTCGCCTCCGCCAAGCCGATGGCCGGCGTCGAATTGCAGCTGCTCGCCAAGAACAATGAAGTGCTCGGCACCGCTACGACCGATCAGGACGGCCGCGCCACCTTCACGGCCGGTCTGATCCGCGGCACTGCCGCACTCACGCCCGCCGTCATCAGCGCCAAGAACGGCGCGTCCGATTATGTCTTCCTCGACATGACACGCGCGGGTTTCGATCTTTCCGACCGTGGCGTCACCGGCCGTACCTCACCCGGCGCCATCGACGTGTTGCCCTTTACCGAGCGCGGCATCTACCGCGCCGGCGAGACAGTGCATGCGGCCGCCCTTGCCCGCGATACGGACGGCAATGCGATCGAGAACCTGCCGCTCACCTTCATCTTCTCGCGGCCGGATGGCGTGGAAGACCGGCGCATCGTCAGTCAGACGAGCAATCTCGGCGGCTATGTGGTCGACCTGCAAACGCAGGAAAACGCCATGCGCGGTACCTGGACGATGAATGTCTATACCGATCCGAAGGGCTCGCCGATCGCCACCAAGACCTTTCTCGTCGACGATTTCGTGCCCGATCGCACTGACCTGGAGATCAAGACCGATTCCAAGGAGATCGGAACGGATACGGCAGCCACGATCACGATGTCCGGCAAATATCTATACGGCGCACCAGCCGCCGGCCTGACCATCGAAGGTGACGTCGTCGTCAAGCCGACGCGCGAGAATGCTGCCTATCCCGGCTACCAGTTCGGCCTTGCCGACGAGGAAGCGAGCGAGGATTCGCGCCAGACGATCGACGGCCTGCCGGAGCTCGACGAGAATGGCGAGGCCTCGACGGATCTGACGATTGGCGAGCTGCCGGCCACGACGCAGTTCCTCAATGCCACCGTCTACCTGCGCATGCAGGAGCCGGGTGGGCGGGCCATCGAGCGTTCGCTCGAGATTCCGGTCAAGACGGATCAGGCAGCGATCGGCATCAAGCCGGAATTCGATGGCGACCTGCCGGAGAATGCGCTGGCGAATTTCACTGTGATCGGCCTTGATACACAGGGCCAGAAGCAGGAAATGAAAGGGCTGCGCTGGAAATTCTACAAGCTTAGGCGCGATTACCAGTGGTACCGCGAAGGCACAGCCTGGAAATACGAACCCACCTATACGCCCGAAGAGGTCGCCTCGGGCTCGGTGGATGCAACGGCTGCCAATGGCGGCAAGATCCAGGCACCTGTCAACTGGGGTCGCTACCGGCTCGAGGTGGAAAGTCCGAACGCTGACGGCCCGACCTCCAGCGTCGAGTTCGATGCCGGCTGGTTCGTCGCCTCGACATCGACGGAAACGCCCGATGGCCTCGAGATCGCTCTCGACAAGGACAGTTATAAGGTCGGCGAGACGGCCAAGCTGAAAGTCACGTCGCGTTATGGCGGCGAGCTTATGATCACGGCCGGCACGGAAAAGCTTATTGCCGTTGAGAACGCCACGATGAGCGAAACCGGTGGCGAGGTCGATATTCCCGTTACCGCAGACTGGGGGGCCGGCGCCTATGTGACCGCCACCCTCTTCCGCCCGGGCGATTCCCTCGACACGCATATGCCGGCGCGCTCGATCGGCATCAAATGGCTGAAGGTCGATCCGGCCGATCGCGCGCTGCAGGTCAAGATCGACACGCCGGAACAGATGCTGCCGCGCGGACCGCTCGATATCGGCCTGCAGGTGACAGGTGCCGGCGCGAACGAAGAGGCCTATGTCACGGTTGCCGCCGTCGATGTCGGCATCCTCAATCTGACGCGCTATGAACCGCCAAACCCTGAGGACTGGTATTTTGGCCAGCGCCAGCTCGGCCTCGAAATCCGCGACCTCTACGGCCGGCTGATAGACGGTTCTCTGGGTGCAACCGGCAAGCTGCGCACCGGCGGCGATGGCGGTGCCATCGCGCTGCAGGCAAGCCCGCCGACGCAGAAGCTCGTCGCCTTCTTCTCCGGTCCGGTCAGGCTCGATGCCGAAGGCAAGGCGAAGGTCAGTTTCGATATTCCCCAGTTCAACGGCACGGCGCGTGTCATGGCAGTCGCCTGGACGAAGACCGGTGTCGGCCATAGCGCCAGGGACGTCATCATCCGCGATCCTGTCGTCGTCACCGCAAGCCTGCCGAAATTCCTGGCACCCGGGGACAAGGCCAATCTGCGCCTCGACATTGCCAATACCGATGCACCGGCAGGTGATTACAAGCTGACGCTGACCGGCAACAAGGCGCTTAGTATCGACGGACCTGCCGAGCAGACCCTGAAGCTTGGCGCCGGCGCCAAGTCCGACCTGACGCTGACACTGGTCGGCGGCGAGCCAGGCGACGGCCACGTTGCGATCAACCTGTCTAATGATCAGGGCCTGTCGCTCGACCAGGTGGTGGATGTGCCGGTGCGGCCGTCCTCGCTGCCGGTGACCGAACGACGCGTCATTGCGCTTGCACCCGGCAAGAGCCTGACGATCGACAAGAACCTGCTGGCTGACAGCGTGCTTCCGGGCGCTTCTATCGCAGTCAACGTCACGCGCTCGGCCGCCTTCGACATTCCGGCACTGCTGATGACGCTCGACCGCTATCCCTTCGGCTGCGCCGAGCAGACAACGAGCCGCGCACTGCCGCTGCTCTATCTGGCCGAGGTCGCCAAGCAGGCGGGCATGGAGCAAACCGATGACGACATCCACAAGCGGGTGCAGGATGCAATCTACCGCGTGCTTTCCTATCAGGCCTATGCTGGAAGTTTCGGCCTGTGGGGGCCGGATTCCGGCGATCTCTGGCTCGATTCCTACGTCACGGACTTCCTGACGCGGGCCCGCGAACAGAAATATGACGTTCCTGATCGCGCCCTGGTGCAGGCGCTCGAAAACCTGCAGAACTCGCTCTCCTACACGACTGACGTGAAAGGTAAGGGCGATGAGATCGCCTATGCTCTCTATGTGCTCGCGCGCAACAAGAAGGCCGCCGTCAGCGACCTTCGCTACTATGCCGACACAATGATCAACGACTTCCCGACGCCGCTTGCCAAGGCCCATATCGCTGCGGCGCTGGCGCTCTACGGCGATGCAACGCGCTCGAAGAATATCTTCGTCGATGCGCTGCAGATGTCGAAACAGTCGATGGTGACCCGCGTGAACTTCTCACGCACCGATTATGGCTCGGTGCTGCGCGATGGCGCGGCGATCCTGGCGCTCGCCGCCGAAAGCCGGCCCGTTCCGCCCGTCATCCCGGACCTGGCCAAGGCAGTCGCGCGGGAATGGGATCGCAGCAAATATACGAGCACCCAGGAACAGGCCTGGATGCTTCTGGCAGCGCGTGCCCTCCAGAACGGCGACGACGATTTGAAGGTCAACGTCAACGGAGCCGAGCGGACCCGCGCTTATATGGCGAAAATGACCGGGGATGCGCTGATCGACCATCCCCTGACATTGACGAGCGCGACGAGTGACACGGTCTCGGCCGTCATCACCACGGTTGCCGCCCCCGTCAAGCCGCTGCCGGCGGGCGGCACCGGCTTTACCATCGAGCGGACCTATTACACGCTGGATGGCGAGGAGGCCAATGTCAGCGAAGCGCAGCAAAACGAGCGTTATGTCGTCGTCCTGCATGTGACCGAGCAGAACGACTGGGCCTCGCGCATTGTCATCACCGATCTCCTGCCGGCCGGCTTCGAGATCGACAATCCAAGCCTCGTCGACAGCGCCCAGATGACGAATTTCGACTGGGTCGGCGAGATATCGGCCGCCCATACGGAATTCCGCTACGACCGTTTCGTCGCCGCCTTCAACCGTGACGAAAATTCAGCACGTGATTTCAACGTCGCCTATGTCGTGCGCGCCGTGACACCCGGCGTCTACGATCATCCGGCGGCGACTGTCGAGAACATGTACCGTCCCGATATGTCCGCCCGCACGGCGACCGGCAAGATGGAGGTCGTTGCGGCTCAACAATGAGGCGGTGGCAAAAGTTTGCGATCGGGACTGCGGCCGGCATCATCATTGCCGGTGCAGGCCTCTTCGCGCTCGAAGCCGCCGACCGCGCCTATCCGCCGCCGCTCGATGAGGCAGAGGCGGTCTCGCCCGAAGTGCTCGATGCCAACGGGCAATTGCTGCGTGCCTTCGCGACAGCCGAGGGGCGCTGGCGGCTGAAGACGGACGTTTCCGACGTCGATCCACAATTCGTCCGCATGCTGGTCGCTTATGAGGATCAGCGCTTCTACGAGCATGCCGGCATCGATGTCTGGGCACTCGGGCGTGCGGCGCTGCAATTCGTCAGCAACGGCCGCATCGTTTCCGGCGCTTCAACGCTCTCCATGCAGGTGGCAAGGCTGATCGAGCCCCGCGAGAGCCGGTCGTTTTCGGCAAAGCTCCTGCAAATCGCGCGCGCAGTGCAGATCGAGCGGCGGCTTTCGAAAGAACAGATCCTCGATCTCTATCTCACCCGTGCGCCCTATGGCGGCAATCTGGAAGGTGTGCGCGCTGCAAGCCTTGCCTATTTCGGCAAGGAGCCGAAGCGGCTGACCGTAGCAGAAGCGGCGCTGCTCGTTGCATTGCCGCAATTGCCGGAGAAGCGCCGGCCGGATAGAAACCTGAAGGCGGCTGAAGCGGCGCGCAAGCGGGTGCTCGACCGTATCGCCGTGGCCGAAGTGGTCGGCGATGGCGAGGCCGAGCGCGCCGAGGGTGTTGCCATTCCTGCCCGCAGGCTGCAGCTTCCGACGCTTGCTGCCCATGTCGCGGAAGCGGCACTGCGCAAGGATCCGAAAGCGATCCATCACCAGACGACGCTGAGGAAGCAGGTCCAGACCGGCCTCGAATCCGTCGCCCGTGCCGCAACGATGAAGCTTGGGCCGAAACTGTCGCTCGCCATGGTGATGGCGGATGCCGAAACCGGTGAGATCGTCGGAGAAGTGGGGTCGGCCGATTATTTCGATGCAAGCCGCTCCGGCTGGATCGACATGACGCGCGTCAACAGGTCCCCCGGCTCGACGCTCAAACCCTTTATCTATGGCCTTGCGTTCGAGCAGGGGCTGGTGAGCCAGGAAACCATCATCGAGGATCGGCCGGCCGATTTCTTCGGCTACCGGCCGCGCAATTTCGACATGAGCTACCAGGGCGATGTGACCGTGCGCGAGGCCCTGCAGCTCTCCCTCAACGTGCCGGCCGTCAAGCTGCTCGATGCGGTCGGTCCGTCTCGCCTCATGGTACGATTCCGGCGCGCCGACGTTCGTCCGGTCTTGCCGCCGAACGAAACGTCGGGTCTGGCGATCGGCCTTGGCGGCCTCGGCATCACACTGAAGGATCTCGTGCAGCTCTATACGGGCCTTGCCAATCGCGGCCAGCCGGTCAGGATCGGCGACGGCGTGACGAACGCGCCGGGCAAGATCGATGGCGAGCCGCTGCTGGAGCCGGTTGCTGTCTGGAATGTCGCCGACATACTTTCGGGGGTCATACCGCCGGCAGGGGCACCCCAGCGCGGCATCGCCTACAAGACGGGCACGAGCTATGGCTATCGCGATGCCTGGTCGATCGGTTACGACGGACGCTACGTGCTTGGCGTCTGGGTCGGACGGCCTGATAACAGCGCCGTACCCGGTTTGACGGGTTATGGTACGGCCGCACCCATCCTTTTCGAAGCTTTGGCTAAATCCGGTATCGCCACGACACCGCTGCCACGCCCGCCGGCAGGCGCCTTGCGCATTGCCCAGACCGATCTGCCGATCAGCCAGCGGCGTTTTGCCGTCAATGCCAACGGGCTGCTGGTCACGTCCGGCCGCGAGCCCTCACCGCAGATCGTCTATCCACCCGAAGGCGCCCATGTCGATCTTGGGGCAAAGGCGGGCGATCTTACACCGCTGATGCTAAAGCTGCAGGGCGGCCGCGCGCCTTTTCGCTGGCTTGCCAACGGCAAGCCGCTGCCCGATCTTTCGCGCCGGCGCACGCAGAGCTGGATGCCTGACGGCGGCGGTTATTCCAAGCTGACCGTGATTGATTCCATGGGCCGGGCAGCAAGCGTCGGTGTCTTTGTGGACTAATCGGAACAAAAGCGCTTCGCAACCGTTGGAAGAAGTCCCCTCCAAACGGCAAAAACGACCCCATGACGCTTCCCTCCGCGACCTACAGGGTCCAGTTCCGCAACGGCATGACCTTCGATCGCGCCTGCGGGCTTGTCCCGTATCTGAAGTCGCTCGGCATCAGCCACCTCTATGCCTCACCGGTCTTCACGGCCACCAGCGGATCGACGCATGGCTACGATGTGACCGACACCAACGAAATCGATCCGGACCTAGGAGGAAGGGCGGGCTTCGATCGCCTGACGGAGACGCTGTCAGAGGCAGGCATGGGACTGATCCTCGACATCGTGCCGAACCATATGGCCGCCTCCCTTGAGAATGCCTGGTGGCGGAGCGTCCTGGAGTTCGGCAAGCATAGCCCGTTTGCTGGCTATTTCGACATAGACTGGAGCGAGCGGCTGACCTTGCCCCAACTCGGCAATGGCTTCGATGAGAGCGTCGCTGCAGACGAACTGGCGATCACCGTCGACGAGACCTATGGCAATCTGGCGATCAGCTATTATGGCACCTGCTTTCCCCTGAGCATGGAAAGCTATCCACTGCTCTCCGCGGAATTGGATGATCCCGATCTCGCCCGGATGGCGGAACTGACGGACTCGGTCGATGGCGGTGACCTGCATCGCAGCCTGCGCGATATGATCTTCGAAGCCGGCAATCTCACCAACCTGAGTGGAAGGCTCGGAGAGCTTTCGAAAGACCATGCCTTCATGACGCGGCTGCACGGAAAACAGCACTGGCGCCTTCAGCGCTGGCAGGAGGCTTCGGAGCATCTGAGTTATCGGCGGTTTTTTGAGGTGACCGGACTGGTCGGCCTGCGGGTGGAGGACATGAATGTCTTCGAAGAGACCCACCGGCTGGTTCTCGATCTCGTGCGTCAGGGCCAGGTGCAGGGCCTGCGCATCGACCATATCGACGGGCTGGCGGAACCGACAGCCTATCTCGACCGCCTGCGGGAAGCAGTCGGCGTGGACACCTATATCGTCGTCGAAAAGATCCTGGGCCCGGGTGAGGAATTGCCCACAGACTGGCCGGTGCAGGGAACGACCGGCTACGAGTTCATCGCCGCCTTGAGCGGGCTTTTCGTCGACAGCAATGGTTTACAGAGGCTGGACGAAGCCTATCGCAGCCTGGCGGATGGCCATGGCGATTTTGAAATCGGGCGGCAAACAGCAAAGCGGCTGATGGTCGAGCAGAATTTCGCCGGCGAGACGGCCCGACTTGCGCGCATTGCAGCCGGCCTCTTCCCCGAACTGTCTGGGGATGAATTAACCGGGGCGATCCGCGCGCTTCTGATCGCCTTTTCGGTCTACCGCACCTATGGGGCTAATGGCCCACTCGATGCAAGGGATGCGGATCTCCTGAAAAAAGCCGAGATGGCGGCCGCAGGGCATCTGGACTATGCGCAACCGCTGCAAAGCATCGTAGCCATCCTTAGAGGCGCGGTCGACAATGAGGCGGCCCGCGAATTCCGTCTCCGGTTCCAGCAGCTCTCCGGCCCCGTCATGGCAAAGGCAATGGAGGATACGCTTTTCTATCGCTACAACCGGCTGCTGGCGGTAAACGAGGTTGGCGGCGAGCCGGATCATATGCTTGGCGGTGTCGAAGCGTTTCACCAACTCATGCACGAGCGCGCTCGCTCCCAGCCCCCAGGGCTTTCGGCGACATCGACGCATGACACAAAGCGCGGCGAGGATGCTCGGGCGCGGCTTTATGCTGTGAGCGAAGGCGCCGGCGTCTTTGCCAACGCTGTCGAACATTGGCGCAGGCTGAACGAAAGCCATTGCATTGCGCTGCCGGATGGCGAAGCGCCCGAACCCAATCTGGAGTGGATGCTCTATCAGGCACTTGCCGGCGCCTGGCCCGAGGATTTCGACCGCCATCATGCCGATGCGCTGCGCGAACGGTTCACCGCCTTTGCGGAAAAGGCCATTCGCGAAGCCAAGCTGCGCACCGACTGGACTGCGCCGAACAAAGAGTATGAGGAGGCGGTCCATACTTATGCAGCCGGGCTCCTCTCACCCGACAACGATGTCTTCACCGAGGATTTCGCTCGCGTTCTGCAACCCTTCATCGAAGCCGGCTATATGAACAGCCTGTCGCAGACGCTGATCAAGCTGACGGCGCCGGGTATCCCGGATATCTATCAGGGGGCGGAAGGCTTCGACTTCAGTTTCGTCGATCCCGATAACAGGCGCCTGCCGGATTTCGAGAGATTGGGCGGCTGGCTTGCCGAGGGTGGTGCGCTCGCGCGGCTGCAGGCCGCGGCATTGAAACAGCGCATCATCCAGATCGGCCTGGGGCTTCGGATGGAACGCGCCCGGCTTTTCACGGAAGGCGATTACCTGCCTCTTACAGTCAACGGTATCAGGAGCGATCATGTCGTCGCCTTTGCCCGCCTGCATCACGAGAACTTCGCCATCACAGTCGTCCCGCGGCTGATGTTCGGCTGGCTTGATCCCGGCGTGCTCTTTTCCGGACCCGAATTCTGGGAGGATACGGCCGTTCTTGTGCCCTCGCCCCTCCACGGCCTCAAGGCTGACCTCCTGACCGGCAAGATGCTGGAGCCAGGGACGACGATCTCGCTTGCCGCGCTTCTCGGGGACCAGCCGGCAGCATTGATCGTTCCCGCCTGACGGCAATCGCGAAAAATCTGAGCGGCGAAAAAGAGATTGACCTTCCAGTTGCTGGAAGGTTCATAAGGCTGTCCGGATGCCAGACAGGCACGAAAGGTACAGCTTTATGGACAGCAAGCACGATCATCATCACGACCACGATCATCATGGGCATGGTCACGACCATCACGCCGACGGTGCGCAATGCAGTTGCGGCCACCATGAAAAGGCTGAAGACGTGGTGGTGCGCGATGCCGTCTGCGGCATGACGGTCGATCCGAAAGCCGGGAAACCTTCGCTCGATTACAAAGGTCACACCTATCACTTCTGCAGCGATGGCTGCCGCAAGAAATTCGAGGCGGCACCGCAGGATTATCTGACCGCCAGGGACCCCGTCTGCGGCATGACAGTAGACCGTTCGACCGCGAAACACTTCCTGAAGCACGAGGGCGAGAAGTTCTATTTCTGCTCGGCCGGCTGCAAGGCGAAGTTCGAGGCCGATCCCGAAACCTATCGCCATGGCAAAAAGCCTGCGGCAGCCGCCATGCCGAAGGGTACGCTCTATACCTGCCCGATGCACCCCGAGGTCGTCAGTGACCGTCCCGGCGACTGCCCGAAATGTGGCATGGCGCTGGAGCCGATGGGCATTCCACCTGAAGACGAAGGTCCGAATCCGGAACTCCTGGATTTTATCAGGCGTCTATGGGTCAGTGCTGTCCTTTCAGTTCCTCTCCTGATCCTTGCCATGGGGCCGATGCTTGGCCTCTCGTGGCCGCGTGAAGCGCTTGGCGAGCCGCTGGCGAGCTATATCGAACTGCTGTTGGCAACACCCGTTGTCCTCTCGGCAGCCCTTCCATTCTTCCGCAGGGCATGGGCGTCGATCGTCAACCGCAGCCCCAATATGTGGACGCTGATCGGCCTCGGTGTTGGCACGGCCTACCTCTACAGCGTCGTGGCAACATTGGTGCCGGGGCTCTTCCCGCACAGTTTTAGCGGTCACGGCGGCTCCATCCCGGTTTATTTCGAGGCGGCCGCGGTCATCGTGGCCCTCGTCTTCGTCGGCCAGGTGCTGGAGTTGAAGGCGCGAGAACGCACCGGCTCAGCGATCCGCGCCCTGCTCGATCTTGCGCCGAAAACCGCGCGCCGCATTGATGCCGATGGCAGCGAGAGCGACGTGCCTGTCGATGAGATCAGGACCGGCGACCGGCTGCGCGTACGTCCCGGCGAACGCGTTCCGGTCGATGGCTCCGTCACCGAGGGGCAATCAACCGTCGATGAATCGATGATCACGGGCGAACCGCTACCGGTCGAAAAGACCAAGGGCGACGCACTGACTGGCGGCACGATGAACAAGAACGGCGCATTGATCATGACGGCCGAGAAAGTCGGTGCCGACACGACATTGTCGCGCATCGTCGACATGGTGGCGAAGGCGCAGCGTTCGCGCGCGCCGATCCAGGGCGCCGTTGACCGCGTTTCGGCGATCTTCGTGCCGGCCGTCGTGGCCGCCGCGATCGCAGCCTTCCTCGTCTGGTCCTTTGTCGGGCCGGAGCCGCGGCTGGCCAATGCGCTGCTCGCCGCCGTTGCCGTCCTGATCATCGCCTGCCCCTGCGCACTTGGCCTCGCAACACCGATGTCGATCATGATCGCCACTGGACGCGGTGCGCAGGAAGGCGTCCTGATCAAGGATGCCGAAGCGCTGGAGAGGTTTTCCAAGGTCGATACGTTGATCGTCGACAAGACGGGCACGTTGACCGAGGGCAAGCCTAAGCTGACCGATGTCGTTGTATCCGAAGGTGTCGAGCAAGATCATCTGTTGGCGCTCGCAGCAAGCCTCGAGCGTGGCTCCGAACATCCGCTCGCCGAGGCAATTGTCTCAGGCGCGGAGGAACGCGGTCTCACTTTCAACGATGTCACAGGCTTCGAGGCGAAGACCGGAAAGGGCGTGCACGGTACGGTGGGTGGCAGGTCAGTCGCGCTTGGCAATGCCGCCATGCTCGCTGATCTCGGCATCGATCCGGCAGCGCTTTCGAACCAGACCGAAGCGCTGCGCGGCGAAGGCAAGACTGTCATGTTCGTCACCCTCGACGGTGCTTTGGCCGGCCTCGTCGCAGTCGCCGACCGCATCAAACCGACGACCGCAGCCGCAATCAAGGCGCTGCATGACAGTGGCCTGAAGATCATCATGGCGACCGGCGACAACAGGCGTACTGCCCTTGCAGTGGCGAAAAGCCTTGGGATCGACGAGGTTCGCGCCGACGTTCTGCCCGAGGACAAGAAAGCGCTGGTCGACGAACTGAGAGCAAGGGGCGCCGTCATTGCCATGGCCGGAGACGGCGTCAATGACGCGCCAGCGCTGGCAGCCGCCGATGTCGGGATCGCCATGGGCACCGGTGCCGATGTTGCGATGGAAAGCGCAGGCATTACCTTGGTGAAGGGGGATCTCAACGGGATCGTCCGCGCAAGGCGGCTGGCTGAGGCGACAATGCGCAACATCCGCCAGAACCTCGGCTTTGCCTTCGGCTATAATGCGCTCGGCATTCCTGTGGCGGCTGGCGTTCTCTATCCGATTTTCGGTCTGCTGCTCTCGCCGATGATCGCAGCGGCCGCCATGAGCCTGTCCTCGGTCTCCGTCATCGGCAATGCACTGAGGCTGAGGGTGGAAAAACTGTAAGGAGACAATCGATGAATATTGGCGAAGCCTCGGAACGCTCCGGCCTGCCTTCCAAGACCATCCGCTATTACGAGGATATCGGCCTGATCCGCCCCGACCGGGGCGGAAACGGCTACCGCGACTACGATGTCTCGGACGTACACAAGCTGCGCTTCCTGCAGCGTTCGCGCGGCCTCGGCTTCTCGGTGGAAGAATGCCGTCAGCTTCTGGCGCTCTATGAGGATAAGGGCCGCGCGAGCTCTGACGTCAAGGGAATTGCCGAGGCGAAGCTTTCGGAAATCGACCGGAAGATCCGCGAGCTGACAGAATTGCGACGCACGCTTGAGCATCTCGTTCATGCCTGCCACGGCAATGACCGTCCGGACTGTCCGATCCTCGAAGAACTCTCCGATAGCGCCGCCTGACGGCGGCGGCGCGCCCTAGGTCCGCTGGGATTTCTCGTCTTCGCGAAATCAGGAAAGCGGCGGCTGGTCCTTGCCAGCCGTGGGGCGCCGGTCTTGCTCCTCGGCTTCCTCGTCCTGCTCATCTTCGATGGTGGTGTCATCCAGCCGGTGCTTGATCGCCAGCGCATAGATGACATCGAGGATATTGCGATCCTTCAGATGGGGATCGGTCAGCGCCAGCAATGAGGCGCGAACGATCTTCTTGCTGGAGGCCTTCGGGCAGCGCTTGCGGACAAAATCATAAAGCGCATCACCCACTAGGCCTTCCATGGCGCCGTCCACGAGAGCCTCGTAGACCCGCTTCTTCTCTTTCATATTCCATGTCCCGTACAAATCAGCGGGCACATAGTCTGTCATGGAATTGTCATAAACAACCGCCGACATGATGTGTCGACAATTGATCAGCTGTGCAATCGTGGATAAGTGCTATTTTTTGCTTTGTACTTCTTACCCGGGAAAGCTTGGGGCCAGCTTGGCGGGATTACTCCACCAGGCCGGCCCGGCAGCCTACTCAGCCGCGAGCTGCAGTTTCAGGGCCGTGACGCCGACCGCCAGATTGACCCCGACATCGCCTTGAAGCGAAACGGGCTGCAGCGATACAGTCTTGCTCGTTCCACCGACCAGCACGTTGGCGCCGCCGCCGACACCCACACTGGCATCGGCCGTGACACCGGCATAATTGCCCTGCAGGCCGGCCACGGGTTCGCGCGTCGCATTGAAGACGAGCCAGACCATCCGGCCCTTTTCGACGGTGCCTACATCGAGACCGAAATCGGTGATCGTGCCCACATAATGCTGGCTGGAGTCATCGGAAGCGGTCGGCGTAAAAGTGCAGTCGAGATCCTGCTTGGAGCCGACGATGACACCGATGCCCTTGGAAACGTCGCAATCCAGCTTGCCGACATCGGCCTGGGCGGCGTTTGCAACGACAGGGGCGGCCAGCATTCCGGCTGCCAGGAGGGAAAGAAGCGTGATTTTCATGATAGGTCCTGTCCGAGGTTTGAGCTTCGTCATCTGCGGCGCAGTTTGAATGGGAGCTGCTACCGCCGATGCCGTCGACGACAGCGCGCCGATCGAGCGCAAAACTAAGTGCGTCGCCGGACCGGGGAAAATTGCCCGCTGGTCTAGGCGGGCCAATACGTAAGTTTAGTTCCGCAGCGTCCGGTATCGGCGTATCTTCCTCTCATCGCCTGAAGCCTCCTCCCCCCCACAGGCGATGAAATCTCGGTTACGGCTTCCCGGTGTCCCTCCCCTCCGCCTGAAGCCACGGATTGCCCGAGGATCCGCAAATGGCCGCCTTCCGCAAACCGGAGGCGGCCTCTTTTTTGCATTGCGCGATTGCCATCGCGATTGAAGCAGCATGTAAGAATGAAAATGCAAGTCCGGGCTTGGCCGGAAGCAGCCTAGACGTAGGTATGATTCAGCAACGCCGCATGCGCGACTAACCTTTCGGCCATCCGGGAACGAAGCCGGTTCGATCATCAAGACGCGAGGTGCCGTCATGTATCAGGATTCGATTGATCACTTTGCCCAGTCGGGCGAAGAGAAAGCCGAAGAAGTCCGCAACCACTTTCCTGCCTTTCTGATCGGGGCGGCCATGGCCGGCGCCTATATCGGTTTCGGCGATATCATCATGTTCACCGCCGGCGCGCATGCCGATCCCGCCTGGGCGCATCTCGTGATGGGCATCGTCTTTTCCTCCGCCCTGACTATTGTCGTCTTTGCCGGCAGCGAGCTCTTTACCGGAACGGCCATGTACATGCCGCTCGCGGTGCTGACGCGGCGCAGCCGCATCTCGGATTTGCTGCTGGTTTGGATAGGTGCCTGGATCGGCAACCTGATCGGCGCCGTGGTGCTTGCGGGTCTCTTTCATCTCGCTGGCGGCGGCGTGCTTCTGGGCGACGGGAGCCAGGCGTTCTTTTCGACTGTCTCGGCCAAGATGTCAGCCGGATCGCTAGAGCTTCTCGCACGCGGCATTCTCTGCAACTGGCTTGTTTGCCTTGCCATCTGGATGGCGGGACGTACGGAAAACGCTGCTGCCAAGATCATGCTGATCTTCTGGCCGATCACGATTTTCGTGGCCGCCGGCTACGAACACAGCGTCGCCAACATGTTCACTTTCTCAATGGCGCTCATGGGCGACCATCCCGCAAACATCACACTTGCTGCCGCCATTCACAATCTCGTCTGGGTCACGCTCGGCAACCTTATCGGCGGCGGCGTTTTCATGGCCCTTGGCTACTGGCTACAGGTCCATGGCACAGGTCACGTCTCCTTCATCCCGGCCCCGGTTCGCGTTCGGGCAAGGACTTCCACTGACCGTAGCAAAAAGTGAAGGCTGCCATGGCCAAGCAGATCACCATCACCAGTCTTAGTCCGTCCGAGCCCGCCCGCTCGCCTCCGCCACCGGAAGCTCCCGTTCCTCCGGCTGCCTCCTCCCCGGTAGCCGGAGGAACCTTAAGACGGCTTGCCATCCCCCTCCTCGCCATCGCGCTCGTGGGTGGGGGAGTGGCTATCGTGACCATCGACTGGAACCGCTGGGTGGCAGGTGCATCGCATCAATCGACTGACGATGCCGTAGTCAGCGCCGACGTCTCGACGCTGAGCGCCCAGATCAGCGGCATCGTCCAGAGCACCCCGGTCACGGACTATCAGAAGGTGACGAAGGGCCAGTTGCTCGCCGAAATCGACCCGCGGGAATTTGATGCTGCGGTCGCGGTCTCGAAGGCCAATCTTGCAGCTGCCAATGCATCGCTTGCCAATCTCGCAAACCAGATCGAACTGCAGAAGGCCGTCGTGCAGGTCGCTGAAGCGCAGAACGCATCAGCTCTTGCCCAGCAGACCCAGACAGAACAGGAGTTCCACCGTCAGACCAGCCTCGGCGGCGCGACCTCGCAACAGCTGCTGCAGCAGGCGCAGGCAGCCTATCTGCAGGCCCAGGCTTCGGTCAGATCGACGGCGGCCTCGATCGCGCAGCAAAAGGCACAGTTGAATGTTCTGAACGGGCAATCTCCGCTGCTGCAGGCTCAGGTAGATGCCGCCCAGGCTTCGCTCGACACGGCCCTGATCCACCAAGGCTATGCCCGCATCTACGCGCCGTTCGATGGTGTCATCGGCCGCAGGCTCGTCCATGAAGGCGATTTCGTCGCAGCCGGCACCAGCCTCGTGTCTGAAGTTCCGCTTCCAAGCGTCTATATCACCGCAAATTTCAAGGAGACGCAGCTCTCACGGATCACACCAGGCCGATCTGCAGACGTTACCATCGACACGTTCCCGGGTCAGTTGCTGCATGGCAAGGTCATCGGCCTGTCGCCAGCAAGCGGCTCGATCTTTGCACTGCTGCCGCCCGACAATGCGACCGGAAACTACACCAAGGTCGTCCAGCGCGTCCCGGTCAAGATCGTCTTCGATCCCGGCCAGCCGCTGGTTGATAAGCTGAAGCCCGGAATGTCGGCCGTCGTGACCGTCGATACCAAGCCGGACCTGGAACAATGAGTGCGGCTCCGCGCGCCTTTGGTCCACTGACCAGCGGCACGACGACCAGCCATCCGCTTCTCATCGTCACGGCCCTGTTGCTCGCCTCTTTCGTCGTCGGCTTCGACACGCGTGTCTTTGCCGTGGGCCTGCCCGATCTTCGCGGCGCCTACTCGCTTGGCTTCGACGAAGCCTCATGGCTCAGCACCGTCGCCAACGCACCGCAGATCCTCATTTCATCGGCCGTCGCCTGGCTCGTTACCGTATTCGGCGTGCGACGGGTCATGATCCCGACCACCCTGGTCTATGCCTGCATTTCGCTCGTTATTCCCATGGTCCATGACGGCGCGATGCTCTTTGTGCTGCATGCGGCAAGAGCCCTTTTGCTCGGCGTCTTCATCCCGGCCACCATCATGGTGATCTTTCGCAATCTCGACATGAGGTACTGGCTGATCGGCCTTTCGATCTACGCGCTTCGCGTTCCGCTGTCGCAGAATCTCGGCTTCGTGCTCGTCGGCATCTATGACGACTATCTCGGCTGGCAGTGGGCCTATTGGCAGGATGTGATCGTCACACCGATCATCGCCCTTCTCCTCATCATCGGCGCCCCCAGGGAAGAGATCAATTTAAGCCTGCTCAAGGACGCCGACTGGGGCGGCATGATGCTGCTCGGATGCTCGATGACGATGATTTATGTCGGTCTCGATCAGGGTAACCGGCTGGACTGGTTCAATTCCGGCGTTGTCACATCGCTGCTGGCAGGCGGTACCATTCTCTTCATCGGCTTCCTCATCAACGAGAGCGTCGTTGCCAATCCCTGGGCGCATGCGAGCGTGATTCTGTCGCGCAATATCGGTATCGGCTACGCGATCATCATCGCCTTCACCTTTGCCAGTTCCGGCGCTTCGATTGCCATTCCGGGCTTTCTGCAAACGGTCGTCGGATTACGGCCGATCGCCATCTCTGAACTCTACATTTTCGGCGCGGTCATCCCGGTCTTTCTATTCATTGCATTAGCGATCTTCCTGCTGCGCCGAATCGACGCGCGCCTCTGCATCATGATGGGACTGAGCACGATGGCGCTCGGCTCGCTGCTGGGATCAAATCTCTCCACCGCATGGGCGCCCCTTAACTTCCTGCCGGTCGTGCTCCTCCATACGGCGGGGCAATCCTTCGCCTTCTTCGCAACGGTCGTCTACCTGATTGCCAATTCCGACCCGAAACGCTCGACCGCGGTATCCGCTTATATCCAGGTGATCCGGCTCGGTAGCGTCGAGCTGGCGCTGAGCCTTTTGAACACCTGGCTTCGACAACGCGAGCAGTATCATTCCAATATCCTGACGGGCCCGATCTCGGGATCGTCGAGCAATCTTCACGGCGTGCTGGAAAAGCTGGAAACGCTGTTCGGGACGAGCCATCGCGGCAGTCTCCAAGCCCTCTCGGCAGTTGCGGCTGATATCCGTGCGCAGGCAAACGTGCTTGCCTATGCCGATATGTTCGTCCTGTCTTTCTGTTCCGCGATCGCCGGCCTTGCACTTGTGGCCTGCATGGGCGCCATGCCCTTCGGACCGCTGCATCCCGATTTCCGCAAGAACCCGCCGGCGGCCGGCGCAAATCCGGTCACAGCCCGCTGACCGGGTAACACCCAATCTGGCTTTGAAGAGGTGCATAGAACCGGTTCGAATGCCTTTTCGCACCGGCTCTTCTGCGTGCCGCCGCCACGCGGATGCGGGAGCGTATACCTAAGGGGAACGGCAACTAGACCTGCGTATAGATGCGCCAATGCTCGCCCGGACGTAGCCTTCTCGCATTGAATTGATCCGGCAGGACACAGAAGCGCCGGTGGGGTTGCAGATAATCGGCAGCCTGACACCTGGCCCGGGCACAAGCTCTTCAATTCAGGAAACAGATTGAGAGGCCGCCCATGCCGGTGGCCGTTGCAGTGTCGTTCGACCTTTAGCCCATGGAGCCGGCAGTGACATCCATCCGCATCGTGAGTGAACCCCGTCGTCGCCGGAAACCGGCGATCCTCGCTGCCATCGCCGTTCTCGCCGTTGCGGGTGGATCGGCCGCAGCCTTCTGGTTTGCAGGAACGGAGCCGACCATTGCCGCCCCGGAGCCTGGCGCGCCGGCCGTGCCGGTCGAGGTCGCCACACCTACCGTTACCAACGTACCTGTCTATCTTGACGGTCTCGGCACGGTGCAGGCGAACTATACGGTCAACATCACGACGCGTGTCGACGGAGAGCTCCAGAGCGTGATGTTTGTCGAGGGACAGGCCGTCAAGAAGGGCGACGTGCTCGCCATCATCGACCCTCGCCCTTTCCAGGCAGCCGACGATCAGGCTGCCGCAAAGATCAAACAGGACCAGGCCGATCTCGCCAATGCCCAATATCTGCTAATCAAGGACCAGCAACTGTCCCACCCGCAGATCGTTACGCAGGAAACCGTCGAGCAGCAGCAAAGCATGGTCGCAAGTGCGCAGGCACAGCTTGCGCAGGATCAGGCCGCCAAGGAAGCTGCTGACGTGTCGCTCTCTTATACCGAGATCCGATCACCGATCGACGGCCGCACGGGTATACGTCGGGTCGATCCCGGCAACGAAGTCCAGACGACTGATACGACACCGATCGTCACCATCACCCAGACGCAGCCGATCACTGTCATCTCCACACTGCGTGAGGACGATCTCGACGCAGTGCGCAACGCGCTGAAGGCCGGACCGGTCGAGGTGACGGCGATGTCGATGGACCAGTCGCAGCAGCTTGCGTCAGGCACGCTCGCGCTCATCGACAACGAAATCGATCAGACAACCGGTACGATCCGCATCAAATCGATTTTTGAGAACAAGGATGATGCGCTCTGGCCCGGTCAATTCGTGACGCTGAGGGTCAAGCAGCAGACGCTTCAGAAGGCCGTGACCATTCCTTCCGCAGCACTTGAGCGGGGAGAGGACGGCTTCTTCGTCTACGTTATCGATGCTGCCGGCACGGCTGCCGTGCGCAAGGTCACCCCCGGGCCGATCGATAGCGGCCACGCCGTCATCGAAAAGGGCCTTACCGGCAACGAACAGGTCGTCACGTCGGGCCAGTATCGGCTGGATGTCGGCACTCATGTCAGCATTCAACAGGCGGCCGCCACGCAAGCCGCCAGCAAGGAATAGGTCATGTCGATCTCCTCCTGGTTCATCGAGCGGCCGATCGCCGCCTCGCTAATGATGGCAGGCCTTTTCGGCATCGGTATCGTCGCCTACCCTCTCCTGCCGGTGGCACCCCTGCCGCAAGTCGATTTTCCGACGATCCAGGTCTCGACACAGCTCCCCGGCGCCGATCCGAAGACGATGGCATCGGCGGTAACCCAGCCGCTGGAGCGGCAGTTCGGCCAGATCCCCGGCGTCACCCAGATGACCTCGACGAGCACGCTCGGCTCGAGCGCGATCACTCTGCAATTCGATCTGTCGCGCGACGTCGATAGCGCCGCCCAGGACGTGCAGACCGCAATCAACGCGGCCGGAGGGCAATTGCCGACGGACCTGCCTTCGCCCCCAACCTATCGCAAGGTCAATCCCGCCGATCCGCCGGTCATGGTTCTTGCGCTCACTTCGGATACGCTGCCGCTGACGCAAGTCGACGATTTTGCCGAAAGCGTGCTCGCGCAGCATGTCAGCCAGATCGACGGCGTTTCGCAGGTTCTGGTCTTCGGACAGCAGAAGCCGGCCGTACGGCTGCAGATCGATCCCGGCAAGATCGCCGAGATGGGACTTTCCCTTGAGGATATCCGCAGCGCCGTGATCGGCATCACCAGCAACTCACCGAAAGGCAGTGTGCAGGGTGGAGAACACACTTACACGATCTATGACAATGACCAGCTCCTGAAGGCCGCCCCCTGGAACGATTCGATCGTCGCTTATCGCAACGGCGCTCCGGTCCGCATCAGCGATATCGGCCAGGCGATCGACGGACCGGAGAACGATCAGCTGGCGGCCTGGGCCGATGGCAAGAGGGCGATCCTCCTGCCGATCTTTAAGCTCCCGGGCGCCAATATCATCGATACGGTTGGTGCGATCCGCGCTGCCCTGCCGCAGCTTCAAGCGATCGCACCGGCCGCCCTCCACCTCTCCATCCTCAGCGATCGGACGACTACCATCCGCGCCTCGGTGGCGGATGTCGAAACGACGCTTGTCATTACCATCGCCCTTGTGGTCATGGTGATCTTCATCTTCCTGCGCAATGTCTGGGTGACGGTGATCCCGAGCGTCACCGTGCCGCTGGCGCTCCTGGCCACATTGGCGCTGATGTATGTCGCTGGCTTCAGCCTCGATAATCTCTCGCTGATGGGCCTGAGTATCGCCGTCGGTTTCGTCGTCGACGATGCGATCGTGATGGTCGAGAACATCCATCGCCATATGGAGATGGACAAAACGCCGAAACAGGCGGCAATCGACGGTGCCCGCGAAATCGGCTTCACCATCATTTCGATCAGTATCTCGCTCGTCGCCGTTTTCATTCCGCTGCTCCTGATGGGCGGCATTGTCGGCCGGCTGTTCCGGGAGTTCGCAATCACCGTGACGATGACGATCGTCGTCTCGGCAATCGTCTCGCTGACCATCACACCGATGATGAGCTCACGCTTCCTGAAGCCGGAAAAAGACGCCAACCATGGCAGGCTTTATGCAATGAGCGAGAAGGCGTTCGACGGGCTTCTTGCCGCCTACCGCTACACGCTCGATATAGCGCTGCGCCATCACCGGCTGACCATGACAGTCTTCATCGCTTCGCTTGCGGCAACCGGCTTCCTGTTCGTCAATATTCCCAAGGGCTTCTTCCCAATCCAGGACACCGGCCTGATCACCGGTACACTCGAAGCCGCGCAGGATATTTCCTTCGCTGAAATGTCGCGCCTCCAGATCGAGGCGGGCAATATCGTTTCCAGCGATCCCGGGGTTGCGACCGTCGGCATGGCCGTCGGCAGCGGATCTGGCCAGACCGTCAATAACGGCCGCATGTTCATCACGCTGAAGCCTGAAGACCAGCGCGATGCCTCGGCAAGCGAAATCATCAACCGGCTTCGTCCGAAACTCGCGCAGATGCAGGGTGCAGAACTCTTCCTGCAGCCGGCGCAGGATATCAACGTCGGCGGACGGGCCTCGGCCACGCAGTTCCAGTATACGCTGCAGGACGGTAATGCCGACGAGCTCGACGACTGGGCAGCCAAGCTGCTTGCCACGTTCAAGACGCTGCCGGAGCTGACCGATGTCGCCACCGACCAGCAGAATAGCGGCGCTACCGTGACGCTTACGATCGACCGTGACCAGGCATCGCGCTTCGGCATTGCGCCGCAAATGATCGACGATACGCTTAACGATGCTTTCGGCCAGCGCCAGGTCACCCAGTATTTCACCGATCTGAACAGCTACCATGTGGTTCTCGAGCTTGCGCCGCAGTTCCAGAAGTCGCCGCTGGCGATCAACGGTCTCTATATCAAATCGCCGCTGACCGGCGAGCAGGTTCCCTTGAGCGAGCTCGTCAAGCAGACGACGGAGCCGACAGCCGTGCTTGCCGTCAACCACCAGAGCCAGTTTCCGGCCGTTACACTCTCCTTCAACCTTGCAAAGGGGACCGCACTCAGCCAGGCGGTTGCCGCGATCAGCAAGGCTGAGGCCGATCTCGGCAAGCCGGCAACGGTCATCGGCACGTTCCAGGGCAACGCTCAGGCCTATCAGAGCTCGCTCTCAAGCGAACCGCTGCTGGTGCTTGCAGCGATTGCCGTGATCTATCTGATCCTCGGCGTACTCTACGAGAGCTATTTCCACCCGCTGACGATCCTGTCGACGCTTCCCTCCGCAGGCCTCGGTGCTCTCGTCATGCTCTGGGCCTTCGGCTTCGACTTTACCGTGATCGCGCTGATCGGCGTGATCCTGCTGATCGGCATCGTCAAGAAGAACGGCATCATGATCATCGACTTCGCCATCGCCGCCCAGCGCGAGCAGGGACTGTCGCCGGAAGACGCGATCCGTCAGGCCTGTCTCCTGCGCTTCCGCCCGATCATCATGACGACAGCTGCGGCACTTCTTGCTGGCCTGCCGCTGATGCTCGGCCACGGCACCGGCTCGGAACTGCGCCAGCCGCTCGGCTATGCCATGGTCGGCGGCCTGCTCATCAGCCAGGTGATGACGCTCTACACAACCCCGGTCGTCTACCTCTACCTGGAAAAGCTGAGCGAATTCGTCAGCCGCAGACGGCACGCCACCACCGACGCCCCAACCCAAGCCCCGGCGGAATGACCCTCCCAATCGAACGAAAGGAAAAAAACATGGAACCTCTTTCTAGACGCACGGTTCTAGCGCTCGGAGCGATGGGCGGAACGGCACTTGCGGCGGGTGCGGCGCATGCAGCGAGCTTCGGCAATCCCGATCAGCCGGCAGAAGGCGCGATCAACGCCAATCCTGCCGGGCTCTCCGATCCCGGCCCGAAGAACCCCGCCCTCAATGACCAGTTCCCCTCATTCGGCAATCCGCCGGCAACCGATGTCGGCGATATGCAGCTCTTCTGGGGGTCGTTCAACAATGCGCCGAAGCGCATTCAGAACGGCGGCTGGGCACGGCAAGTGACGCAATCCGATTTTGCAATTTCCGAAGCGGTCTCCGGCGTCAACATGCGCCTTGGCCCCGGCGGCATCCGTGAGATGCACTGGCACCGGGCTGCCGAGTGGGCGATCATGACAAACGGCCGCTGCCGGGTGACTGTGCTTGATCCGCAGGGGCGAGCCTATGTGCAGGACGTCGAGGCCGGCGATCTCTGGTATTTTCCGGCAGGTTACCCGCACTCGCTGCAGGGTCTCGGGCCTGAAGGCGCCGAATTCGTCCTCGTCTTCGATGAGGGCGAGCAGTCCGAATATGGCACCCTGCTCCTGACCGACTGGCTGGCGCACACCTCGCCGGAACTGCTCGCCAAGAATTTCGGCGTGCCGCAGGACACGTTCAAGAACATCCCGTTGCAGGATCTCTGGATCTTCCAGGGCAAGGAGCCGGGTCCGCTTTCGGCCGACCAGGAGGCCGTGGCTTCCGGCGGCTTGCCGCCCTACCCCTTTACCTATCGGCTGACGGCGTCGGCGCCGCTGAAGCAGAATGTCTCGGGCACGATCCAGCTTGCCGACAGCAGCATCTTCAAGGTCTCCAAGACGATTGCCGCTGCGATCGAGACGATCAAGCCGGGCGGCGTACGCGAAATGCACTGGCATCCGAATGCCGACGAATGGCAGTACTGGATGAAGGGGGAAGGCCGCATGACGGTGTTCGATGCCGGCCCGCGCAGCCAGACCGCCGATTTCCGGCCCGGCGATATCGGCTATGTCAAAAGGAGCCAGGGCCATATCATCGAAAATACGGGCAAGACGGACCTTCAGTTCGTCGCCGTGTTCAAGGTGGCTGAATATCAGGAAGTCGGCCTCTCCTCGTGGCTCACCCATACGCCGGCAGCCCTCGTTGCCCAGCACCTCAATATCAGCGTGCAGGATATTGCGAAATTCCCTGCCGACCAGCCGGGCATCATGCCCAAAAGCGGACCCCGGGGGATCACGCTCGAAGACTGACCCCAAGGGATCATGTCAAGGCTGATCCTTCGTATCGAGACTGCACGAAACCCACCTCCGCCGTGACAAATGGCGGAGGTTTTTGGCGTTTTCCGTATAGCGGCACGCCCTTTCCCGCAGATTCGAAAAAATTCTGCATCGCTGCGGAATAAAATCCGCGATGCTTTCGTATACTCAATCATGGAACGGAAAGATCGCCCCTTCGATGTCATTGGTCAGCTCGCAGCGCTTCGGCGCTACGCACGCTCGCTGGTGCGCAATTCGGACGAGGCGGAGGATCTGGTGCATGATACGCTGGTCCGGGCTTTCGAGAAGCGCAAGAGCTTCCGCAGCGGCGGAAACCTGCGCACCTGGCTGCTTTCCATCCTGCACAATGCGCATATCGACCGCGTGCGGCAGACACGCTCGCTGACGCGCCGCCATGATGAGGCGGCGGTGGAGGCGGAACAGTCGCTGCCGGCCGCACAGGAACATGCGGTACGCCTGCAGCAGGTGCGCAACGCCTTTTTCGATCTGCCGGAGGAACAGCGCGAAGCGCTGCATCTCGTGGCGATCGAGGACCTGTCCTACCAGGAAGCAGCCAATGCACTCGGCATACCTGTCGGCACGCTGATGTCGCGCATTTCCCGCGCCCGCGCCCAGTTGCGCGAGTTCGAGGAGAAGACACCGCGCGTTTCGCATCTGAGGTTAATTGGAGGGAACGGCAATGAAAGCGATTGATCCAATCATCGATGCCGATCTCGACGCCTATGTAGACGGCGAGCTCGATGTCTCACGGCGCATTCAGGTGGAATCCTATCTATCCGAGAACCCAGCGATTGCCGCCAAGGTGATGGCCGATCTCAGCATGAAGGGTGAATTGCGTCTTGCGCTGGCAGGCGAAAGCGCCTTCGGACGCGCCGAGACACGCGATGCGGCCCGCAGGCTGGAACGTGGCCTCTCTTATGGCCGTATCCTGCACTCCATGCAGCGCATCGCCGCCGTCGGCGTACTGCTTGCCGCCGGCTGGGTGGCTCATAATTCCTTCGGCGCCTTCACGGCAACGGAAGTCAATGCTTCGGTTCCGGCTCCGGCCTATGTCGAGGATGCGGTGCGCGCCTATCGCACGGCCGCCCTTCGCGAAACCATTCCGTCGCAGAAGGTTCGAGCCTACAGCGCCGAGGATATCCGTGCTGCGACCGCAATCGTCATGCCCGAGCTACCCAAGGACTGGAAGGTCGCCGATGTGCAGGTTTTCCCGTCGGAATTCGGGCCGAGTGTCGAAATGGCAATCGAGGAAGCCGACGGCAAGCGCCTGTCGCTCTTCGCCGTCAGACCAGGCGCCTTCGAGGTGAAGCCGGTCAGCCATATCGCGCTTGAAAGAACAGAAGCCGCCTACTGGCAGATCGGCGAGGTCGCTTATGCGCTGATCGCCGACAACAAAGGCACCAATCTCGATCAGGCGGCCGAACGGCTTGCCCGATCGCTCTACTAGTTTAACCGAGGAGATCAGTCATGAATCCGATCAATCCCCGCTATGGTACCGGCTCCGCCGCCAATACCCAGGTCCTTTTCGATGAAGGCCTCCGCCAGCACATGCTACGCGTCTACAATTACATGGCGCTCGGCCTGGTCATCACCGGTATCGTCGCCTTCGTTGTCGGCTCTACACCGGCACTCTACGTGCCAATCTTCCAGTCGCCGCTCAAGTGGGTGGTGATGCTGGCGCCGCTCGCCTTCGTCTTCTTCTTCTCGTTCCGTATCCAGACCATGTCATCGAGCACCGCTCAAATGACCTTCTGGGCCTTCTGCGCCGTGATGGGCCTATCGCTCGCCTCCGTCTTCCTGGTCTTCACCAAGACGAGCATCGCCCAGACCTTCTTCATCACTGCGGCCATGTTCGGCACGATCAGCCTCTACGGCTATACGACGAAGCGTGACCTCTCGAAGATGGGTTCGTTCCTGATGATGGGCCTGTTCGGCATCATCATTGCCTCGATCGTCAATATCTTCCTCGGTTCGTCTGCCTTGCAGTTTGCGATCTCGGTGATCGGCATCGTCGTCTTCGTTGGCCTTACCGCCTACGACACGCAGAACATCAAGGAACAGTATTCAGAAAACTACGATCAGGAATCGAACCAGAAGCTGGCCGTCTTCGGCGCTCTCTCGCTCTACCTGAACTTCGTCAACATCTTCCAGCTTCTGCTCAACTTCACCGGTGAGCGGGAATAGCGGGAATAGGGACCGCGCTTCTGGGGGCAATGGAAGCGCAGAGCGCCCGGTTCGAAATCTGTGACAGGATGGCGGATCGGGTGCTCACTCTTAGGAAACGGCCGGGCTTGATGCCCGGCCGTTTTCATTTGTCCAAATCTTGGATGGTCGGGTCAGAGAATGCCCCAGGCCCGGTAGCGGCCACGACCGGTGATTTCGCGGGTGCCGATTTCGTTGATCAGGTTGAGTGCGCCGCGCTGTGTCACGCTAAGTTCGCGGGCAACCATGGCGGCCGACACCATCGGCCGCGACAGGATGAAATCGGCTAGCTGCGGCAGGCTGCTGTTCGAGCGTCGGCCGCGGAAGCGTAGCTCCATTTGCGTGCGCGCCAGCGACAGGCGATCGATCTCCTTGAGGCCGGTGACGGCACTTTCCCGCATTGCATCGAGAAATGCCTGCAGGCGCGTAATTCGATCGCGCGAACGCCGGCGTTCGTGACGGATCTGTTTCAGCCCCGTGTTGAACGAAAAGAGATGCGAGGTGACCTTGCCTCTCGCACGCAGGCTGCTCGCAATCAGCAGGCCACCCAGCCAATGCTGGCGGCGCAGGGGCTCGATGCGCTCCCAGGCATCGAAGAGGATGGCGGCCGTGAGGCTCGGCGGCAGTTCGTCGGCAAGCGGGATCAGACCGCGCCACTCCTGAAGCCGCTCTTCCTCATTCCATTCATCGTCGCCGAACAGTCCGAGCGGATCCTCATCGCGCGGCGAAGGGCTGGCCTCCGGCAGCTCATCCACGACGCCCTTGCCCGCGTGGCGATCGAGAAGTCTTTGCGAGCGGGCAAGCAGAGCGTCGAGCTCGGCGATTTCGGCAGCAAGCGGCGCCTCGTCGTCCTCGTCCCCCGGTTCGCTCTCGATGGGCTCTGCATCATCCGCGTTGGGTGCCCTCTCCTGCCCTTCCAGCATGCTGGCGGTCAACACGCCGAGGCCCGCCGGGCTCAGTGCCCAGCCGGGATCGGCCGTCTCGATCCTGCGGCGCGTCCGCAGCACGGAATGGGCGATCGTCAGCTCATGGCTCGGTGCGCGGCTATCCATACGGGCGTCGTGCAGGACGAGATCTTCGACATGCACAAGCTCGCCCGCCACCCACAGGGCACCGGCCGCATCGAAGAAGTGGCTGCGCTCGGCAAAGCCCTGCCCTACAGGCGAGCGCGCCACCCGCTCATCGAGCCGCGCCAGCGCATCTTCCGCCCCGGCAATGGCCGGAAGCAGCGTCTGGAGCATTGCGGCATCAATTTCGTAGCGCATTGTTAGGCTTAATGGATTCTCACAAAGGGAAGCGAAATCCGCATTTCCTTCCGTCAGTTATCTCACCGTGCGAAGACACGGACAACATCACCGATACAATTGCAGCAGTTTTCACCCGGTTTTTCGGATCGAATCGCTGCCCACATCCTGATCACCAACAAGATCGGAGCACGCGGAACGCTCCAACTGCTCTGCCTCAGTCGGCTTTCCCCGCTTTATAGGCCTCGTAGAGTTCATCGAGACGGCCGGAAAGGTAGGCACCGAAATCCGGCGCGTCACCGGTCTTGAGCGCGATGGTGAAGGATGTGCCGGAACTCTTGATACGGCCGGCGATCCTGCCGCCATTAGCGGGCCGCCATTCGTATTCAGTGCTCTCGGCCTTGACCTCCTCCTTCTTCGAAAGCTCCGCGACAACGAGTTCGAAGCGCCGGTCGCTCTCGACGGCATTGAAGGTGGAAGAGCCGATCAGCTTCGTCAGACGCGCGGCGGCTGCATCCGTCCAGTCCTGAGCCAGTGCCATCCAGCGTCTGCGACCGATGCCGGGCGCAGCACCCACGGCCTGGACGATATCGGCGGGAATGGCCTTTGCCACGGAGATCAGCTTCGACAATTCCGTCTTGTCGGTCGAGAGCGCTTTCATGATGACGGGACGGTCGAACTTCTTGAATTCGAGATTGAGCGCGAAGACGGCTCGCTCAATATAGGAGAGATTGCGCCGCGCAGAATTTTCGATGCCCTGGGCGATGACCAGATCGGTATCGTCGAGCTTGCGGATGATGGCCTGCACTTTTCGGCCGAGCAGCTTGACGGCCTGAAGACGCCGATGACCATAGGCGACCTGGTAGCGGCCGTCATGATGCGGGTTTCGCCGCACAAGGATCGGCACTTCCTGGCCGTTTTCCGCAATCGACTGAACCAGCTCGTCCTCCATGTCGAGCGGCTCATCGGCGAGGCGATCACGAATGAAGGAAGAATCGATCAGATCAGGATCGAGTTCAACGATGTGTTCGCCCGATAGCAGCGCCTCTTCCATCGCCCTGCTCTCTTCCTCCATGCGGCCGAGAGTCAGTGCCATGGTACGCACCGGGCCGGCAGCACCACGCACGGATGTCTCCTCGAAGTTGGCCGCGGCCAACTCCTGCGCCGTGTCGGTGAACAAGCCCTTCAGTCGATCTCGTCTGCTCATCTGCGGCCCCATGCTTTATGGATGCTGGCAAGAATCTCGCCATTGGCGGCGTTAACCGATTCCAGTGCCCGGTCATAGGTGGAGCGGCGAACCTGCCCCTTTTCGATTTCGTAGAGGGTCTGTTTGGTCAGACCCGCATCGGCAATCGCCGTCGATTTCAGGATCGTCGCCGTCAATACGTCATCGCCAAAGAGGCTGCGCAAGAGCGCCACGATCTGCGACTGCGGTCCGTCGAAAGGCTCATGGCGGGTGACGACATATTTGATGAAATCATGCTGCAGGTCGCCGCCCGCCTTGCGCACGACCGAAAGAAGATCCGAGGTCATCAGCAGGAACTGCGACATGGAGGCGACATCGACCATCTGCGGGTGAATGGTGATCAGGAGCGAGGTGGCAGCACAGACGGCACCGAGCGTCAGGTAGCCAAGCTGCGGCGGGCAATCGATCACGACGATATCGTAATCCTTCTCAACCTCCGCAATCGCATTGCCGACACGTCGAAAGAACAGCTCCTCCGGCTTCTGGCGATCGTTCAGCGCCCGCGGCGTCTCGTGCTCAAATTCCATCAGTTCGAGATTGCCGGGCACCAGATCAAGACCATCGAAATAGGTCTTGCGGACGATATCCTTCAGCGGGCGGCGATGCGCGTCGTAGCGGATCGCACCATAGAGCGTATCGCCATCGCCCAGGTCGAACTCCGGCTGGACGCCGAGCAGGGAGGAGAGCGAAGCCTGCGGATCCAGATCGATCGCCAGGACGCGGTAGCCTTCCAGCGCCAGGTGCTGAGCCAGATAAAGCGTGGTCGTCGTCTTGGCCGAGCCACCCTTGAAATTGGTAATGGCAATGGTCTGCAACTTCTCGCCATCGCGCCGCGATGGCAGGTAGGAAAGAGCATCCTTCGGCTTGATCTTCGCCATGTGCTGGCGCAACTCATTGATCTGGCCGAGCGTATAGGAACGGCGACCATTCTGCGACACATCGGGTTGGGGACCTTTGCCATCAAGCGACAGTTGGCGAAGATAGCCGTCGGAGACACCGATCATCTGGGCTGCCTCTCCTGACGTGAAAGTCCGGAGGGTCTTTTGCGAAAGCGGCGGGAAAAGCTTGTCACGCAGCAGCTTGAGCTGGCGCGAAAGCTGCGTGGCATGCCGCTCGATGCGAATATCCGTAGTCGATACGCTAATGTTGTCCAAAACACTTGCCCCTTCTTAAAGCGCTTTTTCATCAACATAGCGTCAAAAAGCGTATCGAAGATGACATGATTCGGGGCGAGGCGACAATAAAGACGCTGATAACCATGTGGATAGAAAGTTGGCCGCGGCCAACTCATTCGCCACACTTGCGAAAGATCCGCGTTGACGGCAGAAACCTCTGGAATCCGAGAGGAGATAACGTGCGGCATATTCATATTATCGGCATCGGCACAGGCAATCCCGAGCATCTTACCATTCAGGCGATCAACGCGATGAACGCTGCCGATGTCGTGTTCATCCCGACGAAGGGTGCGGTGAAGTCCGATCTCGCCGAAGTGCGCCGGGAAATCTGTGAGCGGTATTTGACCGGCAAAGGCGTCCGCATCGTTGAATTCGAGGTACCGAAGCGCGCAACAAAGGACCGGAGTTATGTCCAGAGCGTGGACGACTGGCATGCCGCGATCGCCCATATCTATGAAGGGCTGATCGGCGACCTGCCGGAACACGGGGCCGGTGCCTTCCTCGTATGGGGCGATCCGAGTCTCTATGACAGCACCATCCGTATTATCGAAAGAGTGCGCGGCGGCGGCGCCTGCTCTTTCGACTATAGTGTCGTTCCCGGCATCACCAGCATCCAGGCGCTCGCAGCCAGCCATCGCATTCCTCTCAATCTCGTCGGCAAGCCTGTCGAAATCACCACCGGCCGGCGACTGACTGAAGCGGGGCTGACACATGAAAGCACCGTCGTCATGCTCGATGGCGAACAGACCTTTGCGAAGATCGCCGATCCCGATGCCGAGATCTTCTGGGGTGCCTATCTCGGCACGGAGAACGAAGTGATCCGTTCGGGCCGACTTGGCGATATGGCCGACGACATCCTCCGGCTCCGGGCCGAAGAGCGAGAGCGACATGGCTGGATCATGGACATCTATCTGCTGCGCAAGGGACGCGATTTCGAGGACTGATTGTTCCGGTCGACGAATCGATCTCGCTTTGCTGCGTCCGGCGCGATCATGTAAGAGATGGGCCAAAGGATGGACGAATGCGCAGCGCCGCCGGCAAAATCTTGGACACAGAGAGGCCTGATGTCGTGGGCATGCAACGTGGCGCCTGCCCAGCGCTTTCAACTCCCATGCAAACGGGCGATGGCCTGCTCGTCCGCCTGCGGCCAGCGGGTGGCGCCCTCACGACCTTGCAATTCCGTCAGTTGACTTCGGCAGCGGCGCGACATGGAAACGGCATTGTTGAAATTACTGCGCGCGGCAATCTGCAGATCCGGGGTCTTCGCAGCGAGTCCGTCGGGCCGCTGGCTGCGGAGATCGATGTAGCAGGCATCATCCTACCTGATGGCGTGGCGATCGAGATATCGCCACTGCACGGCATCGATGCTGGCGAGATCGCCGATGCGGCGGACATGGAAGCGATGCTGCGGAGCAAGCTCAGCGACCTTCTCCGCTCTCCAGACCTTGCTCCGAAACTCTCCATCTTGATCGATGGGGGCGGTCAGTTTTCATTGTCCGCTCTTATTGCCGATATCCGCATCGTCGCACAGCCCGAAGGGCAATGGCTGGTTTCAATAGCCGGCGATGAAGAGGGCGCAATCCCACTGGCGCTCGGCACCGCTAATGCCGCTGTCGACGCTGTAGGCGATCTGCTCCAGATGCTGATTGCACACGGCAGGCGGGCTCGCGCCCGCGACATCGATGCGGCAATGCTGCGCGCGCATTTTCCGCAGATCGATAGCATCCGATCTATCCGTCCTGCGCCAAGGAAATCATCCTTCGTTGGCATCACGAGACTGCGGAATGGCGACGCGGTACTCGGGGTGCGCCTGAACTTCGGCCAGGCAAAAGCCGCCGATCTGATTTCCTTTCTCACTTCAGCCGAAAGCGCCGGCGCAAGGGAAATCCGGCTGGCTCCGGATCGTGGTTTCCTCCTGATTGGTTTAGCCGAGACGGCAATTCCGGACATTCAAAATGCAGCCGTCGATAATGGCTTGAGCGTCACGGCGAACGAGCCGGCCGAGCAGATCGCTGCCTGCGCCGGGGCGGGGGCGTGTGCCTCGGGCTTCTACGATACCAGAGCTCTCGCCGGCCAGTTGATCGACCAGGTTCCCGATCTCTTTGACGGCTCGCTGAAGCTTCACCTCTCCGGCTGTGCCAAGGGCTGCGCGCACCGGCGCGCCGATCTGGCGATTGTCGGTTCGGCTGAAGGCTACGGCCTTGTCATCAACGGGCTCGCTTCAGACGGACCGGCCGCAAGGATTGCTGGCGGACAGATCGATTTCGCTATAGAGAGGCTCGCCCGGCTGATCGAAGACAAGAGAGGCGCCGGCGAGTCGAGTGCCGATTGCCTGAGAAGGCTTGGGCCTATTGGTCTCGCCAAGGCGCTGCAACAGGAATAGCAATGCCAGACTACGATTATATCCGCAGCGGAGACGCGATCTACGAGCGCTCCTTCGCGATCATTCGCAGCGAAGCCGATCTGTCGCGTTTTTCGCCTGAAGAAGCCGACGTCGCCGTGCGCATGATCCATGCATGCGGCCTGGTCGAGGCGGCGCAGAATTTCGTCTTCTCACCCGATTTCGTTCACGCTGCACGCATCGCCTTACAGGACGGCGCACCGATCTTCTGCGATGCAGAAATGGTGGCGCATGGCGTGACCCGTGCGCGCCTTCCGGCCAAGAACGACGTGATCTGTACTCTACATGATCCGCGCACCCACGAGCTCGCCCATCAGACCGGCAATACCCGCTCGGCCGCCGCCCTGCATCTGTGGCTTGATCGGCTCGAAGGCAGCGTCGTGGCGATCGGCAACGCGCCCACGGCACTCTTTCACCTTCTCGAACTGTTGGGGGATGGTGCGCCGAAGCCTGCAGCCATCATCGGCATGCCGGTCGGCTTTGTCGGCGCGGCCGAATCCAAGGATGCGCTTGCCGAAAATTCCTATGGCGTTCCCTATGCGATCGTGCGTGGCCGCCTCGGCGGCAGCGCCATGACGGCCGCCGCCATCAATGCACTGTCGAGGGCAGGCCTATGAGCGGCCGTCTGATCGGCGTCGGCACCGGACCCGGCGATCCCGAGCTTCTGACCGTCAAGGCGGTGCGCGCCGTTGAGAGGGCGGACGTCATTGCCTATTTCGCCAAGCAGGGCAGAGGCGGTAACGGCAAGGCGATTGTCGAGCATCTCTTCAAGCCGGGCATCGAACTGTTGCCGCTCTACTATCCTGTCACGACCGAACTCGACAAAGGTGACCCGCTCTACAAGAGCCGCATCACCGAATTCTACAATACCTCGGCCGATGCCGTTGCCCGTCATCTCGAAGCGGGTCGCACGGTCGCGGTGCTGAGCGAAGGCGACCCGCTCTTCTACGGCTCCTATATGCATCTGCATGTGCGCCTGTCGCAGCGGTATCCGACCGAAGTCATTCCCGGCATCAGCGCCATGTCCGGCTGCTGGTCGCTGGCAGGCATGCCGATCGTCCAAGGCGACGACGTGCTCTCCGTGCTGCCGGGCACGATGGGCGAGCAGGAGCTGACGCGCCGTCTTGCCGATACCGAGGCTGCCGTCATCATGAAGGTCGGCCGTAACCTGCCGAAGATCCGGCGCGCGCTGAAAGCAGCCGGCCGTCTCAAGGACGCGCTCTATGTCGAGCGCGGCACCATGGCCAATGCCGCCATGGTGAAGCTTGCCGAACGAGGCGAGGGCGATGCGCCTTATTTCTCGCTGGTGCTGGTGCCCGGCTGGGAGGCCAGCCGATGAGCGGGCGCCTGTTCGTAATCGGCACCGGTCCCGGCAATCCGGAGCAGATGACGCCGGAGGCGATAGCCGCCGTCGAAGCCGCCAGCGATTTCTTCGGCTACGGTCCCTATCTCGACCGTCTGGCGCTGCGCGCCGACCAGCGCCGCCATGCTTCCGACAACAGGGAGGAACTCGACCGGGCAGGGGCCGCCCTGACGCTTGCCAACAACGGCGCCGATGTCTGCGTCGTCTCCGGCGGCGATCCCGGCGTCTTTGCCATGGCCGCTGCCGTCTGCGAGGCGATCGACAACGGGCCCACGGAATGGCGTGGAGTCGATCTCACAGTCCTGCCAGGCATCACCGCAATGCTTGCGGTTGCCGCCCGTGTCGGCGCACCGCTCGGCCATGATTTCTGCGCCCTGTCGCTCTCGGACAATCTGAAGCCATGGGCCGTCATCGAAAACCGCCTGGCTCTTGCGGCACAAGCGGGTTTCGTCATCGCCCTCTATAATCCGATCAGCAAGGCCCGCCCCTGGCAGCTCGGCACCGCCTTCGAGCTCTTGCGCCGGCATCTGCCAGCCACGACGCCCGTCATCTTCGGCCGTGCGGCCGGCCGGCCCGACGAGCGGATCACCGTGCAGCCGTTGGACGCGGCCGATGCTTCCGTTGCCGACATGGCGACCTGCGTCATCATCGGTTCGCAGGAGACGCGGGTGATCCCCCGCGATGGCCACCCGGACCTGATCTACACGCCGCGCTTCTTGGCCGGGGAGACGAGATGATCGATCGCTTCGAGCGCCGCTTCCACCGTTTCGACCGACGTCATGATGGCAGCAGGCGCGCGCGCGATCACGACGACCTTGAGCCCAAGCAGGCGTGCCGCCTCGATCTTCGCATAGGCCGCCGTGCCGCCGCTGTTCTTTGTAACGACGGCATCGATACGATACTGCCGCATCAGGTCGATTTCGCCTTGGAGCGTGAACGGGCCACGGTCGAGGAGATATTCGGCATCGGCAAGGGCAAGCGGCGGATCGACGGGATCGACGCTACGGACCAGATAGAAATGCTGTGGGGCGATTTCGGCGTGATGAGCGCCCTGCCGGCCGGTCGCCAGGAAGACGCGGCGCGGGGCCGGCCCAAGTGCGGCAATCGCCGCCGGAATGTCGGCCACGATATGCCAATGATCGCCAGGTTCCGGGATCCATTCAGGACGGACGAGCGCGAGCGCAGGGATGCCGGTACGTTCGGCGGCCGCCGTGGCATTTGCCGAAATGCGTTCGGCGAAGGGATGGGTGGCATCGATCAGGAGATCATAGCCTCCTTCCGTCAGGAAGGTCGCAAGACCCTCTGCCCCGCCGAAACCGCCAACGCGAACGGGAACCGGCTGCTGGGCAGGAGCCTCCGTGCGGCCGGCCAGCGACAGGAGAATGTCGAGGTCTTCCCGCGGGGCAAGCGCGGCGGCCAGCCTGCGCGCCTCGCTTGTGCCGCCGAGGATCAGCATACGGGTCTTCTCCATGTCTGACAGCTCCCCCTCCGTCCCGCGCTGGCTCACTCTTATCGGCATCGGCGAAGATGGTCCAGACGGGCTTGGCGAGGAGGCAAAGCGTCTGATCGCCGCCGCACCCGCCGTCTTCGGCGGCGCACGTCATCATGAGCTTGCCGGCGCGCTGATCACGGGCGAACGTTTCGCCTGGCAGAGCCCTTTCGAAAAATCGGTCGAGGCGATCATCGCGCGGCGTGGTACGCCCGTCGTCGTTCTCGCCTCGGGCGATCCCTTCCTCTACGGCGTCGGCGCAACACTGTCGCGTCGCATCGCTGTTGACGAAATGCGCACCATCCCGGCCCCTTCCGCCTTCAGTCTGGCGGCAGCACGGCTAGGCTGGCCGCTGCAGGAGACAGCCTGTGTCTCGCTGCACGGGCGCCCACTTGATCTCATCCGCCCGCATCTGCATGCCGGCAGGCATATTCTGGCGCTGACCTCGGACGAGAAAGGCCCGCAGGCACTCGCCGATCTGCTTGTCGCCAATGGCTTTGCCGAGACGCGACTGACGGTGCTGGAAGCGCTCGGCGGCGGGCGGGAGCGTATCCGCAGCGCTATAGCCTCGGGCTTCGATCTCGACGCGATCGACACGCTGAACGTCTGCGCCCTCGAGGTTGTGGCAGGTCCGGGCGCGCGTATCCTGCCCTATGCCCCCGGTATCGACGACGAACTCTTTGAGCATGACGGACAGATTACCAAGCGGGAGATCCGCGCCGTCACGCTATCGGCGCTATCGCCACGGCACGGTGAACTCCTCTGGGATATCGGTGCCGGCTCAGGATCTGTCGGTATCGAATGGATGCTGGCTGATCCGTCGCTGCAAGCAATCGCGATCGAACAGGCGCCGGAACGCGCCGCCCGCATCGCCCGCAATGCCACTGCCTTCGGCGTGCCGCAGCTTGCCCTTGTCGAAGGCACGGCACCCGCAGCACTCGCTGGTTTGCCCGTGCCGGATGCGGTCTTCATCGGCGGCGGTGGCAGCGAGGCCGGCGTCATGGATGCGGCGATCACGGCACTGAAGCGGGGAGGGCGGCTCGTTGCCAATGCTGTCACGCTGGAAATGGAAGCATTGCTGCTCAAAGAATACGGCGCGCGCGGTGGCACGTTGACGAAAATCGAAATTGCCCGCGCCGCTCCCGTCGGCGGCATGAGCGGCTGGCGACCGGCCATGCCCGTCACGCAGTGGTGCTGGATCAAGGAATAGAAGAATGACAGTTCATTTCATCGGCGCCGGACCGGGTGCAGCGGATCTCATTACGGTGCGCGGACGCGACCTGATCGGCAAATGCCCTGTCTGTCTCTATGCCGGCTCCATCGTCTCGCCCGAGCTTCTGCAATATTGTCCGCCCGGCGCGCGCATCATCGATACCGCGCCGATGTCGCTTGACGAGATCGAGGCCGAATATCTACGCGCCGCCAATGCCGGCCAGGATGTCGCCCGACTGCATTCCGGCGATCTTTCCGTCTGGAGCGCAGTCGCCGAGCAGATCCGCCGGCTGGAGAAGCACGGCATCGACTACACGATGACGCCGGGCGTTCCGGCCTTTGCGGCGGCGGCCTCAGCGCTCGGACGTGAACTGACGATCCCGGCCGTGGCGCAAAGCCTTGTGCTGACGCGCGTATCGGGCCGCGCCTCGCCGATGCCGAATGAAGAAACGCTGGAAAAATTCGGCGCGACGGGAGCGACACTGGCAATCCATCTCGCCATCCATGCGCTGGCCGAGGTCGTGACGGAGCTGACGCCGCTCTATGGCGCCGATTGCCCTGTCGCCATCGTGGTGAAAGCCACCTGGCCGGACGAGCGTATCCTGCGCGGCACGCTCGCCGATATCGAAGCAAAGGTGGCGGCCGATCCGATCGAGCGCACGGCCATCATCTTCGTCGGTCGCTCGCTCGGATCGGAAGATTTCCGCGAAAGCTCGCTCTACGACCCGGCCTATCAACGTCGTTTCCGCGGTCGCGAATAGGCTTTTCAGACCTTCGCGACGAGATAATCCATGCTCGCCTTCACGGCTGCGCCGGGATCCTTCAGTGCATGCACTTCGGATGCGAAGGGCTCGAAGGAGAAGGGGCCTTTGTAGCTTGCCTGCAGCAATGCGCGAATCTGGGCGGCATTGCCGAGTCGGTCGTCGGCATCGACCAGAACACGGTGAGGATCGCGCATATCGGAAACGGAAACCGCGGGATCGTTGACGCCGGAAATATGCACCAGCCCGGTCAAATGGGGGAAGAAGGGCGTTTCGCCCGCAAGGTGATGATGGAAGGTGTCGTGCACCAGCCGGAAGGTTGGTTGCGCATTCAGCGTCTCGATCGCATCGGCTGCTTCCGCCTTTGAGCGCAGCGAGCAGATTTGAAAACCGAGCGGCTCGACGAGACCGACGATACCGGCCGCATCGAGCATCGGTCGGAGTGCCGTCAGAGCCTCACGCAGATTGGCCTGTCGCTCGCCATTGGCTGTTCCCGTGCCGTCATTCTTCGGAACCAGAACCAGCGCCCGCGAGCCGACCGCCCTTGCATAATCGATCAGCTCGCGGGCTTCCCGCTCGCGTGTCGCGTTCCATTCGTTGAAGCGCTGCAATGCGTTGATCGAGATGATTGCGACGCCATGGCGGGCGGCCGCCTGCTTGATGACATCGGGCTTTGTCCCGTCGAGAATGGCATTGCCGGAGAGATCATTGCGGATCTCCACCGCATCGATGTCGAGCGAGGCGGCAAGTGCAAAGAAATCCTCGATCGAAAGCGAAGGTGCCACCATATGGTTCAGCGCGAAACGGATGGATGCCATGCGAAATCTCCTCCTCGCTCCTCATGCATGAGAAGCATTATGACTGTCTGATCGAATCTCTACTGGAATTTCACGCTCAAGCCATAGGCCGGGCGGGCACAGACTCTATCATCGCTGATAGATTTTCCGGGACAATGATAGAATTCCATCATCTAGATATTCTCCGGCAGGAAGATCTCGAAGGGCAGAAATGATTGGCCGGGAACGGCAATCTCGCCCTGTTCGAGCGCACCCGTCATCAGTGACACCACTTCCTTGCAGAGTGCTGGCAGCGGCGTGCCGATCGCCATGGTGACGATGCCGTCGGCGAGACCGGCCTTGCTGTCTGCCGTCAGCTCGTTGACGATAAGCACGGTGCGGCCGCCGATCCCCTCTTCGCGAAATGCCGAAATCGCCCCCTCCATGCCACCACCGCAGACATAGAGGCCGACGAGATCGGGGTGTTTCTGCAAAAGGGTCAGCGTCGCCTCATGGGTGATCTCAGGCGTTTCGAGATTGATCAGCGTTTCGACCACTTCGAAGTCAGGCGCTTCCTCGCGGAAATAGGAGCGGAATCCCATCTCGCGCAACTCGTGACCATGAAAACGATGGCTGCCGACAAAGCAGGCCACCTTGCCCGGCCGGCGGGCTGCCTTGGCGATCATCCAGGCTGCGGTGCGTCCAACCTTGCGGTTGTTGACACCGACATAGGCGTCCCTGACGCCGGTCGCGAGATCCGAAAGCAGCGAGAAGACCGGAATACCGCGTCCCTTCAGTTCCTCGACAGCAGCCGTGACAGCCGGATAATCCGGGCCGACAAGCGCGACCGCCTGGTTCCTCGCGCCGAGCAGCTTGATCTTTTCGATGATGGCGGCAGGTGTTGCGGCGGACGGATGTTCCACCTGCGTCTGGATGCGCGCGCTGGTCACGTTGCGCGCCGCCGTTTCGATTTCGCGGGCGAAGGCCTGGTAGAAGGGCTGGGTCGGCTTTTGCAGCAAGAAGGCCAGCCGATATTGCGGCAGATCCTCGAAGACGCGCTGCCGGATCAGGCCGACGGCGTGATAGCCGATCGACTGGGCCGCATCATAGACCCGCCGCGCTGTTTCCTCCCGCACCCGATGGCGCCCGTTCAGAACGCGATCGACGGTCGCAACGCTGACGCCGGAGGCTTGGGCGAGATCTGATATGGTCGGGCGACGCATGGTTGGTCCTGATAGTTTTCAATCATGAATGAAAGCCGCTTCTGATGGCTTTTGAGAGAATATATCAAGCCTGCATTGAGGGCTCTGCGAAGTCAACCTATTCTCCGGACCAAGAGCTGGTGAGGAGGAAAGCATGGCTGGCGAAGCAACAAAGCGGGATTACAGCCTCTTGGGGGCGAGCGGCAGGACGGCGGTCGAAACCGGTCTTGCGGCTGCGGAATGGTATCATACCGATGTTGCCCGCAAGGAGATGAAGGCGCTGATGCAGCGTTCCGACAATCAGGCGATCCGCGACACGGCGCTCTGGCTCTGCAGCATGGCGATCTTTGCCACTCTTGGCATTTATTTCTGGGGCTCGTGGATCGCCGTGCCCTTCTTCCTCGCCTATGGCGTGCTCTACGGCTCGGCCTCCGACAGCCGCTGGCACGAATGCGGCCACGGCACCGCCTTCAAGACGCGCTGGATGAACGATGCCGTCTACCAGATCGCCTGCTTCATGATCATGCGCAATTCGGTGACCTGGCGCTGGAGCCATGCCCGCCACCACACCGACACCGTCATTGTCGGCCGCGACCCCGAGATTGCCGTCATGCGCCCGCCGGATCTCTTCCGTCTGGTTCTCAATTTCTTCGGCGTCCTCGATGCCTGGCATGCCGTGATCGACATGATCAGAAATTCGGCCGGCATCATCAGCGCGGCGGAAAAGACCTTCATTCCCGAGATGGAGCAGCCGAAGGCGATCCGCATTGCCCGTATCTGGCTTGCGATCTACGTCGTCACCATCGCGCTCGCCATCTATATGGGTTCGATCCTGCCGCTGATGCTGGTCGGCCTGCCGCGCCTCTATGGCGCCTGGCATCATGTGCTGACCGGCCTGCTGCAGCATGGCGGGCTTGCCGATAATGTCATCGACCACCGGCTGAACAGCCGCACGGTCTATATGAACCCGATCAGCCGCTTCATCTACTGGAACATGAACTATCACGTGGAACACCACATGTTCCCGATGGTGCCCTACCACGCGCTGCCGAAGCTGCATGCGATGATCAAGCACGACCTGCCGGCGCCCAATCCATCGATCTGGTCCGGCTACCGGGAAATGATCCCGGCCTTCCTGCGCCAGCTTCGCAATGAAGACTATTTTCTGAAGCGGGAACTGCCGGCAACGGCGCGGCCCTATCGCGAGGAATTCCACGCCGAACTGGCACCCGCAGCCCAATAGAACAAGATCGAGGGAGGAAAAGAGATGAGCGGTAACTGGATCGAAGTTTGCGGCAAGGACGAAATCGACGAAGAGGATGTCATGCGCTTCGACCATGGCGGGCGCACATTCGCTATCTATCGCAGCCCGGACGATGAGTTCTTTGCCACCGACGGGCTCTGCACCCATGAGCAGGTCCATCTCGCCGACGGCCTCGTCATGGAAGAGATCATCGAATGTCCCAAGCATAATGGCCGTTTCAACTACAAGACGGGCGAGGCCAAGGGGGCTCCTGTCTGCGTCGACCTGAAGACCTATCCCGTCAAGATCGAAGACGGCGTCGTCTTCATTGCGATCTGAGGTGCGCCATGGCCCATTTCGTCATCATTGGCGCAGGGGAATGCGGGGCGCGTGCCGCCTTCGCACTCCGGGACAAGGGATTTGACGGCGACATCACGCTTGTGGGTTCCGAGCCGCACACGCCCTATGAGCGCCCGCCGCTCTCCAAGGCCGGCCTTGCCGGCACTGTCGACCCGAAATTCATCGCCGCACGGGAAACCTATGAGGCTGGCACTATTCGCCTCCTGACCGGTGTGACGGCAACCGGTCTCGATGCCGCAGCTCATACCGTCGCCCTGTCCGACAGCAGTCTGCTTGCCTATGACCGGCTGCTGCTTGCGACAGGCGCCAGTGCGCGTGCCTTTCCCAATGCGCCCAGTGAAAGCAGCTATATCCGGTCGCTCCGCACACATCATGATGCGGTGACACTGCGCGCGGTGCTGCAGCCTGGCAAACGGCTTGCAGTCATCGGCGGCGGCTTCATCGGCCTGGAGGTCGCGGCAACCGCGCGCCAACTCGGCGCCGATGTCATCCTCGTCGAAGGGCTGGAGCGGGTGCTGAAGCGCGGCGTTCCCGAAGACATCGCCCACCTCGTTGCCGAGCGTCACCGCGCGGAAGGCGTCGATCTGCGCTGCGGTGTCTCCATCGAAACCCTGACGGAGCAGAACGGCAAAGCCGTCATCCGGCTTTCCAACGACGAGGCGATCGAAGCCGATCTGGCGCTTGTCGGTATAGGGGCCAGGCCGAATATCGAGCTTGCCGAGGTTGCCGGACTTGCGATCGACAACGGCGTCGCAGTCGATGACCGACTGCGTACCTCCGCCCCTGATATTTTCGCGGCCGGCGACTGCTGCTCCTTTCCGCTCGCCCTCTATGGCGGCCGGCGCGTGCGGCTGGAATCCTGGCGCAATGCGCAGGAGCAGGGCACGCTTGCCGCCGCCAATATGCTCGGCGCCGATGAATCGGTTGCCGCCGTGCCGTGGTTCTGGTCGGATCAGTATGAGATGACGCTGCAGATAACAGGGCTTGCCGATGGCGCGGCCAGGCATCTGCGCCGCGATCTCGGCGAGGGGGCCTTCATCCTCTTCCATCTCGATGCCGAAGGTCGGCTCCTTGCCGCAAGCGGCATCGGGCCCGGCAATGCGGTCGCCCGCGACATCCGGCTGGCGGAAATGCTGATTGCCGCACGCGCGCATCCCGACCCGGCCGCACTGACCGCCACCAATGTCAAGCTGAAGTCGCTGCTCGCCGCCTGATAGTTTTCAAAGGATAATGCGATGAAGAAACATAATCGCGCCACGGTCGCCGACCTCCTGGCGCTCAAGGGAAAACGCCAGCTCACAATGCTGCGCGTCACCACGCTTGAGGAGGCAGAAGCGGCGGAAAAAGCCGGCATCGACATGGTCTCTGTGCAACCGTCCCTGCTCGGGTCGGTCTTTCGCGAGGCGGCACCGACGCCCTTTGCCGTTCCCGGGCTGGAATATGGCGATCATGTCTCGGCTGAAGAATATATGCGCGAGGCCTTCAAGGCGCTGAAGGCAGGCGGCGATGCCGTCTATTGCGCCGCCAGCCTGCAGACCATCCGCCGTATGCGCGATGAAGGCATTCCCGTCTGCGGCCATGCCGGCCTCATCCCCTCAAAGGCGACCTGGACCGGCGGTTTTCGCGCCGTCGGCAAGACGGCGGCCAGCGCTTTCGATGTCTGGCGCCAGACGAAGGCGCTTCAGGATGCCGGCGCCTTCGCAGCCGAGATCGAGGTCGTCCCCGGCGATGTCGCGGCGGCGATTTCCAACCGCACCTCGATGCTAATGATCTCCATGGGCGCCGGGCGCGGCTGCGACGCGCAATATCTCTTTGCCGACGATGTGCTCGGCACGACCAGAGACCACACGCCGCGCCACGCCAAGGTCTATCGCAACTTCGCAGCCGAACATGACCGGCTGCAACGCGAACGCATCGCCGCCTTCAACGAATTTGCCGAGGATGTCCGCTCCGGCGCCTATCCGGAAAAGCGCCATCTTGTCGGCATCGACGAAGCCGAGTTGCGCAATTTCCTGCATCGGCTGGAGGCGGAGGGCTAGGCTGCAGTATCTTCCTTCCCCCGCCGGGAAGAAAAGGAAGGTCCATTGGCATCAGCGCCAGCCTATGCCAGAGAATAGAGCCATCAGAAACAGATTCTCAGGCGCTGGTGACGATAGGCTTTGCACATGCGGAACTGATCGCGGTCCTCGTCGCGGTGACCGGGGATGAGCCGCGCGTCATGACGATCGGCAATGGCGATGCGCTGCCGTCTGGCCCTTTCGAAATGGGCCATCGCACGCTGCAATCGGGCCTGCGCGAATGGATCCAGGAACAGACTGCCCATCCCGTCGGCTTCCTCGAGCAGCTTTACACCTTTGCCGATCGTGACCGGAACAATGATATCCAGGGCGGTCGCACCATATCGATCAGCTATCTCGGTCTCGTCAACGAGCAATCAGGCGCCGGACGACCGGGCTGGCATGGCTGGTATGAATATTTCCCCTGGGAGGACCATCGCGACGGGCGTCCAGACATTCTCGATGACCTGATCGCGCGCCTGCGCCTGTGGGCCGATGCCGATCCCGTCAGGCGCGAATACCGCCATCGCCGCGCCGATTTCACCTTCGGGCTCGATGGCGGCGGCTGGAACGAGGATCTGACGCTGCAGCGTTATGAACTGCTCTATGAGGCCGGACTCGTCTGCGAAGCCGGCGCCAGCAAGGACGACAATCTCGGCCGGCCGATGTTTGCCGATCATCGCCGGATTCTGGCGACCGGCATTGCAAGACTTCGCGCCAAGATCAAATACCGCCCCGTCGTCTTCGAACTCATGCCCGAAAACTTCACGCTTCTGCAATTGCAGCGCGCCGTCGAGGCCTTGGCCGGGCTCACCCTGCACAAGCAGAACTTCCGCCGCCTGATCGAACAGCAGGAACTGGTGGAGGAAACCGGCGGGGCGACAAGCGAAACCGGCGGCCGGCCGGCCAAGCTTTTCCGCTTCCGCCAGACCATTCTCGAAGAGCGCGCGCTCGCCGGAACGAAATTACCGCTCTCCCGCAATTGACATATGCTCACGGTGAGAATATCTCTTTGCGCATGATATGCTCAAATCGAGCATAATTAATGGAGCCGGCCATGAACCATCTTGTATCCGCGTCTTCCCTCTATGATCGCGTCAGCCGCGTCATTCCCAAAGCCGAATGGATGATGTTCCAGGACGATGTCGACGCGATCCTGGAACTGAAGCGCAGGCGCAATGCCGTTATCCTCGCGCATAACTACCAGACGCCGGAAATCTTCCATGGCGTGGCCGATATTGTCGGCGACAGTCTGGCCCTGGCGCGCAAGGCGATCGAGGTGGATGCCGACGTGATCGTGCTTGCCGGCGTGCATTTCATGGCCGAGACGGCAAAGCTTCTGAACCCGGAAAAGACGGTGCTGATCCCCGATCTCGGCGCCGGCTGTTCGCTGGCGGATTCGATCACGCCCGAGGATATCGCGCTGTTGCGCCAGGCCCATCCGGGCGTGCCTGTCATTACCTATGTCAACACCTCGGCCGCAGTCAAAGCCGCCTCGGATATCTGCTGCACCTCGGGCAATGCCAAGCAGGTAGTCGAATCCCTTGGCGTACCGCGCGTGCTGATGATCCCGGATGAATATCTTGCCCGCAATGTCGCCAGGGAAACCGATGTCGAGATCATCGCCTGGCACGGGCATTGCGAAGTGCATGAGCTCTTCACCGCCGACGATGTGCGCCAGCTTCGCGAAAACCACCCTGGCGTGACGGTGCTTGCCCATCCCGAATGCCCGCCTGATGTCGTTGCCGAGGCCGATTTTGCCGGTTCTACCGCTGTCATGTCCGATTATGTCGGCCAGAAGAAGCCCGCCCGCGTCGTGCTGCTGACCGAATGCTCGATGAGCGACAATGTCGCCGTGCATCACCCTGATGTCGAGTTCATCCGGCCCTGCAATCTCTGCCCCCATATGAAGCGCATCACGCTTTCCAACATTCGCGCGGCTCTCGAAGAGAACCGCCACGAAGTGACGGTCGATCCGGCGATTGCCGCCGCAGCTCGCCGCGCTGTCGAGAGGATGCTGTCGATATGAGCGATATTGCCGACCAACTTGCAGGCCGCCCCGTCATAGTCGGAAGCGGCCTTGCCGGACTGATGACGGCGCTGACGCTTGCGCCCGAGCCCGTTGTCATTGTCACTCGCGCTGCTCTCGGCGCTGAAACGTCGAGCGCCTGGGCCCAGGGCGGCATAGCCGCCGCGCTCGGCGCCGATGACAATGCCGAACTGCATCTGGCCGATACGCTTGCTGCCGGTGACGGGCTCTGCGACCCCACCATTGTTGCCGGCATCGTCGCTGAGGCGCCGGCTGCGATCACCGCACTGGAACGGGCGGGGGTCCGTTTTGACAAGGCGGGAGATGGCAGCTTTTCGCTCGGGCTGGAGGCTGCCCATAGCCGCCGCCGCATCGTGCATGCGCAAGGTGACGGCTCGGGTGCGGCGATTGTTCGTGCGCTGGTCGAAGCCGTCATCTCCACACCCTCCATCACAGTGCTCGAAGGGTTGGAGGCGCGACGTATCCTGACGGATGAGGACGGCGTCATCGGCCTCCTTTGCGTCGGCGAAAATGGCGCCACTATCCTGCCGACACGGCGCATCGTACTCGCCACCGGCGGCATTGGCGGTCTCTATAAAGCGACAACCAATCCGATCGGCAATTTCGGGCAGGGCATCATGCTTGCAGCACGCGCCGGGGCTGAGCTTGCCGACATGGAGTTCGTGCAATTCCATCCGACGGCGCTCGATTCCCGTCGCCGGCCGCTGGCGCTCGTCAGCGAAGCAGTCCGCGGCGAAGGTGCGGTACTCGTCAATGAGCATGGCGAACGCTTCATGGCCGGCATTGCCGGCGCGGAACTTGCACCGCGCGATGTCGTGGCCCGCGCCATCAGTGCCGAACTCGCCCGTGGCGGCAAAGTGTTTCTCGACGCGCGTAGAGCCCTTGGCGATCGTTTCGCCACGCGTTTTCCGGTTATCGAGGCACTCTGCCGGGAGGCTGGCATCGATGCCGCGTCCCAGCCGATCCCGGTGCGGCCTGCCGTCCATTATCACATGGGCGGAGTAGCAACCGATGCCGTCGGTCGCAGCTCAGTCGCCGGGCTCTGGGTTGTGGGCGAAGCCGCCTCCACCGGCCTGCACGGGGCAAACCGGCTCGCCAGCAATTCCCTGCTGGAAGCAGCGGTTATGGGCATGCGGGCAGCGCGCGACATTCTTGCGACCCCGGTTGCAAAATCCTCGACAGCCGAGATTGCAGGGATGCTGCCTGCGGCAACCGACCCTTCGCTTGTCAGGCCAATCGTCTCACGCCATCTCGGCGTACTGCGCAATGCGGGCGCCATCCATGGCGCCGTCGCAAGCCTGCTGCCGCTCGCAGAAAACGACGGGCCGGCCTCGGATCCGGCGGTCGTCGCGCTGCTGATTGCCGTCTTCGCCAGCCTTCGGGCGGAATCGCGCGGGGCGCATGCCCGCACGGATTTCCCGCTGAAACGGGCGGAAGCCGCGCGGCACAAGTTGACACTTGCCGATGCCCTGGAAATTGCCCGGGCGACCGCCTCCCATCCCCTTGCAAGGAGTGCCTGAGATGAACCTCGCTTCCCTTCCGCGCGTCATTGTCGAGCCGCTGGTGCGCGCAGCCCTCGCAGAAGACCTCGGCCTTGCCGGCGATATCACCTCTGCGGCCGTCATCCCCTGGGATCATCGCTCGACAGTCGTCATGGCCGCCCGCCAGCCGGGTGTGGTCGCCGGTCTCGATGCCGCAGAGCTTGCCTTCCAGCTCGTTGATCCCGCCATTATGCTTCGCCGGCATCTGCCCGATGGTGCGGCCGTGGAACCGGGCAGCGTGATTGCCACCATTGAAGGGCCGTCGCGCGGCCTTTTGACGGGCGAACGCACTGCCCTGAATTTCCTCGGCCATCTGTCGGGCATCGCCTCTGTGACGGCCAGCATCGTCACAGCGATCCGCGACACGAAAGCCTCGGTCGTCTGCACCCGCAAGACGACACCAGGTCTGAGAGCGCTCGAAAAATATGCCGTGCGGGCCGGCGGCGGTATGAACCACCGCTTTGCGCTCCACGACGCCGTGCTGATCAAGGACAATCACGTCGCCATTGCCGGCAGCGTTTCGGAAGCCATCCGCCGCGCCAAGGCCGGCGTCGGCCATATGGTCAAGATCGAAGTGGAGGTCGATACGCTCGAGCAGTTGCACGAGGCAATGGGCCAGGGGGTCGATGCCGTCCTCCTCGACAATATGACGCCTGATCAGCTGCGCGAGGCCGTCAGGATCGTCGCCGGTCGGGCGATCGCCGAGGCCTCCGGCCGCGTCACACCGGCAACGGCACCGGCCATTGCCGCCTCTGGCGTCGACCTGATCTCGGTCGGCTGGCTGACGCACAGCGCCCCGGTTCTCGACATCGGTCTCGATTTCGTCGAGGCCGCTGCCGAGAGCGTGACGCCACTGCGCCGTGTTGCCCAGGCATTCTAGGAGCGCTCAGCTTTCCGGGATCTGAAACCGTGAGGATGATCTGGTAGCCGGTTCCGGCCGGCTGCCATCAGGTCCGAATTCACGCTCGCATTGTCTCCAAACGATCATCAGGACTTGCCCGAAATCCATCAGTGTTTTTCGCTGGACACAGCCCCGGGCTATTGCAAAGCTTCGTGAGCCCACTGGAGGAGTGAGGCGAATTGGAGGAAATAGATTTGCAAAAACATGATGTTATTCCGTTGATGGGATTTGGCACGTTTGGGCGCAACGGCAAGGAGGGTATCGATGCAATCCTGTGCGCGCTCGAAACCGGCTACCGGCACCTCGATACCGCGCAGACCTATGACACCGAATTCGAAGTCGGCGAAGCGCTGCGCCATTCGAGCCTTGATCGAGACGAGGTCTTCTTGACGACGAAGATTTCGACCGATAATTTCGGCCCCGGGGCGCTCGTCCCGTCGCTGGAAAAGAGCCTTGAAGCGCTGAAGGTCGATCAGGTGGACCTGACGCTGATCCACTGGCCATCGCCTAACGGCCGCATTCCGCTCGAGGTCTACATAACCCAGATCGCCGAGGCGCAGGCCGGCGGCCTGACGAAGCTGATCGGCGTCTCGAATTTCACGATCGGCCTTCTCGAAGAAACCGAAGCCCTGCTCGGCAAGGGAAAGGTCGCCAACAACCAGTTCGAGCTCAACCCGATCCTGCAGAACAAGAAGCTCGCACACTATTGCCGGGAAAAGGAAATCCTCGTCACCTGCTATCTGCCGATCGCCCGTGGCCTTCTGTCCGACGAACCGGTGCTGCGCGCAATCGGTGAACAATATGATGCCACACCGGAACAGGTGGCGATCGCCTTCGAACTTGCCAAGGGCTATTGCACCATCCCGACATCGGGTCGGCCCGAGCGCATTCGCTCGAACTTCAAGGCAAGTTCGATCAAGCTCTCTTCCGAGGAAATCGCCCGCATCGAGACGATCGACCGCAATCACCGCGTCGTCGACCCGGACTGGGGTCCGAAGTGGGACTGATCTTGCCCGGATCGAAGCGCGCGCGGCGGGATCTCGACCGTTACATCATTGTCTCAATCGCGTCGTAGTTTGCGCGCGGTAACGTGCACGATAGTCGGTCTGACAGAGTAATGAACCGCTGCTGCGGCAGCGGCGGAATTGCGATTGCTTGAGGCTTCGGGGCGGTATGAAAACGCCCGGTGCCTCCCCGGTACCGGAACGCGAGAGTGCCCTGATTGGGCGACGGTTTGGAGATTGGGTGTGAGCGATCGAATCCACGATATTTTCGT
>UBMI01000036.1 GCA_900466475.1 Hyphomicrobiales bacterium | reverse complement strand
ACCTCGGCCTCGTAGAGGTCGGATCCGAACAGCCGGCCGAGATCGTCGATCTTTGCGGCATTGCCGAGAAGCGTTGCTGCCTTCGTGCCGTAGCGGCGGATGAGACGTCGGGCATGCGCATCGGCCAGGAACGGATAGCGGCTCTTGAGCTTGACGACCTCGCCCTCATAGCCCTGCACCGGAAAATCCCCGCCCGGCAGATGGCTGCCCGCCGTCCACGGCCTGCCCTTGACGCCGATCGCCTCGCCGATCTTCTCCAGCGCATGTTCCGACAGACGCCGGTAGGTGGTGAGCTTGCCGCCGAAGACATTGAGAAGCGGCGCCTCGCCCGCCTTGCCCTCGACCTTCAGCACGTAGTCGCGTGTCGCNNTGACCGGCTCCTTGAAATATTCAGACGCCGCATTGCAGAGATAGACGGTCTCCTCCTCGGAGATCTTCACATCCTTCGGATCGGCGGTGTAGTCGCGGTCGGTGGTGCCGATCAGGGTAAAATCGGTCTCATAGGGAATGGCGAAGATGATGCGGTTGTCGGGGTTCTGGAAGAAATAGGCGCGTGGCCCCTCGAACTTCTTCTTCACGATGATGTGGCTGCCCTGGACGAGGCGCACATGGCGGGCCTCGTTATGGCCGAAGGCGGAGCGGATGACATGGTCGACCCAGGGACCGGCGGCATTGATCAGCATGCGGGCCTGATGGCGCTCGCTCTTGCCGGTGAGACTGTTGATCGTTTCGATCTGCCAGACGTTGCTTGCCTGCGCATCCTTCTCCTGATGGGCGGAGACGACCTTGGTGCGCGGCATGATCGTGGCGCCCTTGTCGGCGGCATCACGGGCATTGAGCACCACCATGCGGGCATCGTCGACCCAGCCGTCGGAATATTCGAAGGCCTTCGTAAACAGCGCCTTCAGCGGTTTTGCCGCCGCATCGCTGCGCATGTTCAGGACCGCAGTCGGCGGCAACAGCTTGCGGCCGCCAAGATGGTCATAGAGGAAGAGGCCAAGCCGGATCATCCAGGCCGGCCTGATCCCGCCCTTGTGATAGGGCAGCACGAAGCGCAAAGGCCAGATGATATGCGGGGCCATGGCCCACAGGATCTCGCGCTCCATCAGCGATTCCCGCACCAGGCGGAACTCGTAATGCTCAAGGTAGCGCAAACCCCCATGGATGAGCTTGGTGGCACCCGACGAGGTGCCGGAGGCAAAATCGTTCATCTCCGCAAGCGCCACCGTATAACCACGACCCACGGCATCGCGCGCTATCCCGCAGCCGTTGATCCCGCCACCAATGACGAAAATATCGTGGATTCG
>UBMI01000008.1 GCA_900466475.1 Hyphomicrobiales bacterium | reverse complement strand
TCCCGTCACCGACCTCTCGGCCGCCATGGTCACCGCTCCCGTCCCGCCCGCCCACTGGCTGGCGATCCTGCCGGTCGTGCTCTGCATCAGCCTCGGTGCACTGCTCCTGATGCTGCGCAGCCTTCCGCGCCTGCAGGCATGGATCGCAATTGCCGGCCTCGTAGTCCTGCTGCTCTTTGACGCTGCCCTCCTGCAGCAGGTCGTCGCACACGGCCCGCTCACCATGGTCATGGGCCACTGGCTGCCGCCCTTCGGTATCGCCTTTACGGTCGATGTCTTCAGTGCGCTGATGGCGCTGGCTGCAGCGGTCGCTGCCCTGGCAGCCGGCATCTATGCCCTGTCAGATACCACCGAAAGCGGCCGCCGATACGGTTTCTTCCCGCTGCTGATGCTGCTGATGGCAGGCGTCACCGGCGCCTTCCTGACCGGCGATATTTTCAACCTCTACGTCTGGTTCGAGGTGCTGCTCATCTCCTCCTTCGGCCTGCTGATCCTTGGTTCCGAACGGGCGCAGATCGATGGCGCGCTGAAATATGCGGTTCTGAACCTCATCGCCACGACGCTGTTCCTCATCGCCGTCGGCATCCTCTATGCGAGTTTTGGCACGCTCAATATGGCCGATATCGCCGAGCGGGCAGCAGCCTTGAGCGGCACGGCGCCGCTGATGACGCTCGCCTGCCTCTTCCTGCTCGCCTTTGCCATGAAGGCTGCGGCCTTTCCGGTCAATTTCTGGCTGCCGGCCTCCTACCACACGCCGCGCATCGCCGTTTCCGCACTCTTTGCCGGCCTCCTGACCAAGGTCGGCATCTACGCGCTGCTTCGCGTTCTGGTCATGCTGCTGCCGGCCGAGCGCGATGTACTCAGCCTGCTGATAGCTGTCGTCGGAGCCCTGACTGTCCTCGTCGGCGCACTCGGTGCACTCGCTGAAACCGACCTGCGTCGTCTGCTCGGCTATGTGGTGATCTCGGGTATCGGCAATATGCTGATCGGTGCAGCACTCGGCACCGCCGAAGGCCTCGGCGGCGCAGTCTTCTATGCGCTGCATTCGGTAGTGCTGATGACGGCGCTCTATCTTCTGGCCGGCGAAGCAGGCAGGCGAGGCGGCTCATTCTCGCTGGCCGCGCTCGGCGGCCTCTATCGTCAGAATGGCTGGTTCGCGGCGATTTCGCTGATGCTACTGCTGGCCGCCTGCGGCCTGCCGCCCTTTTCCGGCTTCTGGCCCAAGGTGTTGCTGGTCAAGGCCTCGCTCGATGTCGGCGCGTGGTGGCTGGCGGGCACGATCCTGCTCGGCGGCTTCCTGTTGACGATTGCCTGCGGCCGCGTCTTCCTGTTTGCCTATTGGCGTCCCGCGTCCCCGGCGCTCCCTCCGGTGCGGACCGGCTGGACGGCCGGTCTTCCGCTTGCGGCATTGACGATCCTCGTCATCGGCATCGGTCTCCTGCCGGAACAGTTGCTGCAACTCGCGCGCTCCGCCGCCGACGGGCTTGCTGATCCCTCCGCCTATATCTTCTCCGTCTTTCCGGAAGGGACCATACGTTGACAGTCCTGTTCCTCAGCCTGCCGCTTGCCATCGCTTGGGTCGCCGTAACCGGCAGCGCCTCGCCGCTTAATTTCGTTCTCGGCCTCGCCCTGTCGCTGCTGTCGCTCGCAGTCGTGCGCGAGGCCTTCGCCGGCCGTTCGCCGCCGCGCCGCATCCGCGCTTGGCACATCTTCCTGCTGGCGGGTCTTTTCCTTTGGGAACTGGCGCTTTCGGCCTGGCGGGTGGCATTGACGGTGCTTTCGCCGCGTATGCAGCTGGCGCCCGGTATCCTCGCATTCCCGCTAACGGTGAGAACCGATTTTGAGATCACGCTCCTTGCCAATCTCATCACACTGACGCCGGGTACTCTTTCGGTTGATGTTTCCGAGGACCGGCGCACGCTCTATGTGCATGCGCTGGACTGCGCCGATCCTGCCGCGGTCAGGCGCGATATTGCTGGCGGTTTCGAGCGCCGTATCATGGAGGCCTTTGGATGATAACGCCTGCCGCCATCGTTTCCGCCGCCGCCATCGCAGCCCTCGGTATTCTCTGTATTGCGCTTTTTGTGACCGTCTGGCGCGTCATTGCCGGCCCCACTCTTCCCGACCGCATCCTGGCGCTCGACATGATGACGGGCATCGCCATTGGTTTCATTGCCGTCGTCGCGGTGCGCACCGGATTTTCGCTTTACATCGATATCGCCATCGCGCTCGGCCTCGTCGGTTTTCTGGCGACCGTCGCCTTCGCCCGTTTCGTGCTCTCGCGGAGAGCCGTGGCATCTGGGACGCAGGGGAGAGACGAATGATAATGGACTATGCGCTTGCTATCGTCACTGCGGTCCTGCTGCTGGCAGGTGCCTTCTTCGCCCTGGTGGCCGCGATCGGTATCGCGCGCTTGCCGGATCTCTACACGCGCATGCACGCCGCTTCAAAAGCCGGCACGGTCGGTTCCGGTTTGTTGTTGCTTGCTGCCGGGCTTTATTCGGGCGAACTTGCTGTCCTTGCAAGAGCGTTGGCCGGTTTCCTCTTTTTTATCCTGACTGCACCGGTTTCTGCACACCTTCTTGCGAGAGCTTCGCATATATCAGGACATTTTCCGGCCGATATCTCAGTACGTGACGATATGCGAATGCGCTGAGAGCGAGGGCTACTCAGAATTTTAAGCAATTTTACGCAAACTTATGCACTGGAAGCACGAGTAAAGCTTGCTGAACCGCTGACCAATTCTTTGTGATGGATTTTTTTTTCTAGGAAAATCACAATTAATAATTGGCCTTTTGCGAAAACGATGCTATTTGAAAATCCAAGTAGAGTTCTGATTGTGAATTAGAATCGTACTGCTTCCAGGTCTCCTAGCCTTGTTTGTCAATGTCTAACTGGGTGACGGCCTGGAAGAATACGTAGTAGCTCACCGTCAGGCAGTATTGGTGCAGAGTACGGTCTTCGGAATCTAGGGGTGGATTCCGGTTTTTCGAAACAAAGGCTGTAAGCTGCTCTTTTGGTGTTTGGCTCTACGACGAGGGTTCTTTGTCTTTTTGGGAGAAGGACCGTTTGAGCATGCTAACAGGAGAAAGAATATGACGGATATGGCGACCGGCAATGCGCCGGAGCTGCTTGTGGAACTGACGGCCGATATCGTCGCGGCCTATGTCAGCAACCACGTTGTCCCGGTCAGCGACCTGGCTAATCTGATTTCCGACGTACATTCGGCATTGAGCAACACATCCGTACCGCAGCCGGTGGCAGCGGTCGTCGAAAAGCAGAAGCCTGCAGTTTCTGTCCGCAAGTCCGTACAGGACGAGCAGATTACGTGCCTCGAATGCGGCGGCAACTTCAAGTCCCTGAAGCGCCACCTGATGACGCATCACAATCTCGCGCCGGAAGAATATCGCGAGAAGTGGGACCTGCCTGCCGATTACCCGATGGTAGCCCCGGCCTATGCCGAAGCGCGTTCGCGCCTTGCGAAGGAAATGGGCCTGGGACAGCGCCGCAAGCGCGGCCGCGGCTGAGTATTGCACCGCTGCATGATAAAGAGCCGGGCCTGTTGCCCGGCTTTTTTTGTATTTACCGGTCGTCTCTTCCGGTGATTTCGGCTCTCGTCATCTATCTTCAAAAAAAGCGCGGCAAAAAATGTCGGTCCCGCGATTGCTCATCCGTCTCTAAAGCATGTCGCGCAAAAGTGCGCAGCGGTTTTGCGATAACGACGGAATGATATGAAAGATCGAGGACGGGCGGGCACTCATGCCGCCGCAAACAAGAGGAGAAGAGACATGCGCGTAATGGTCATCGTCAAAGCGACGGCAGACAGTGAAGCGGGCATCATGCCCACGACTGAGCTTCTGGGGGCTATGGGCAAGTATAACGAGGATCTGGTCAATGCCGGCATCATGATGGCGGGTGAAGGCCTGCATCCGTCTTCCAAGGGAAAGCGCATCGCCTTCGATGGCCCGAAGCGCGTGGTCATCGACGGCCCCTTCGCCGAGACCAAGGAACTGATCGCCGGTTTCTGGCTGTGGCAGGTCAAGGATATGGACGAAGCAGTCGAGTGGGTAAAGCGCTGCCCCAATCCAATGCTCGGTCCGAGCGAGATCGAAATCCGTCAGGTGTTCGAAGCGGCCGATTTCGGCGAAGCGCTGACGCCGGAGCTTGCCGAGCGGGCCGAACGTCTCGGTGAGAGGATGACAAACGGCAAATAACGAATCGGCAAGATCAGGTTCGGCGCCCGGCGTATTTCTCCGGGCGCCGAACCGTCTGGTCTCAAGGCTTGTTTTCTCGTGCGGATCGCACCTGTCAGGCGGTAGCCCGCACGCGCGCTTCCTCTCGGATGCGGTTGACCATCGAGCGCAAACCGTTCGAGCGCTGCGAGGAGAGATTTTCAGTCAGACCGATCTTTGAGAAGATCTCGAAAGCATCGAGCGAGGCGATCTCGGCAGCAGTCTTTCCGGAATAGGTGGCAAGCACGATGGCGACGAGGCCGCGCACGATATGCGCATCGGAATCGCCTTCGAATGTCATGACCGGATTGTCGGGATTGCCTGCTGTGTGCGTGACCAGCCAGACCTGGCTGGCGCAGCCCATCACCTTGTTCTCGGAAGTCTTCTTCTCGTCGGCCAGATCAGGCAGCGCCTTGCCGAGTTCGATAACGTAGCGGTAGCGGTCTTCCCAATCGTCCAGGAAGGAAAAGTCGTCGATGATCTGGTCGAGGGTCGCCATGCTTGTTCAGGCCTTTCACTATTATCAGTTCATATAGGCGAAGCGACCGCAGATTTGAACCGTTAAAAAGAAACGCCGTGAGGGATGGGCATCCTCACGGCGCAGCAAAGTGCTGAAATAAACAGGGCAGGCACGTCAGGCATGGGGCATCTCCGCGTCATGCGGACCACCGATGCAAGCTGGGGTGCGGGCGGGGTGCCCGCGAAATTCGTCAGATCGCCGGTTTCGGCGTCGGCAGCGGGATCGACCCGGCCGGAATGGTTCCGGTTACCACACGTTCAGCCGAAGCGCCGTCGTCCACCGGTGGGCGGTAGGGCTGCGGCAGGTGCGGCATCGGCTGGTTCAGCGCGGCCTGAGCCTCGCGCACCGTATTGGTGATAGCCTCCGGCAGGGAAGGAGCGGCAAGCGCGACAGGCGCCGGCGGCACGGCCGTCTTTGCGGAGGCCATTTTGGCGTTGTCGTCCCTGAACTGGCTGTCGAGCAGCTCATAGGCGACACGGGCGCCTTCGCGGGCCCGGTAGCCGAGAGCCGTCAGGGTCTCCCCACCCTTGCTGCAGACCTCGGGCTTTTCGGAGCACATGCCGGTGATATAGACGTAAGCGCCGCTTGCCGCGGTGAAGGCGTCGGAAAGCTGCAATTGCGGGTGGCCGGCATTGTCGGAGCTCTCCGAAGAGAAAACGGAGAGAGCGACGAGCACAAGGCCAAACCAGAATGATCCTTTGATCAGAAACCACATTGTCTTGCCCATCCTGTTTTTCCCGTCCGGTCTTGTCGCCGAATCGGGCCGGTTGTCCGGTATGTCTGCACCTTACAGCCGAGTTGCGAATGCAGCTTTTCGAAACTCATCGGCATTTGCGGCAAATTTATCTCAAATTTTAATGATCGGTATTTTCGGGGCATTTCACCCAAATTCTAACGGATGTCGTTAAGCATGGTGGCAGCCGCTGCCTGCAATTGCTGGACTTTTGCCCCCCTGCTCTGCCACAAGAGTTAACGTGATGCTGAAATATGAGGAAAATCCGGCGCTTACCTGCTATTAACCACGAAATTCAAAGAGCCAGGCAGATGGCCCAAAACGGGACTTTTAGCATTTTTGGGCTGTGGAAGGCGACTTTGCCTTATCCTTTCCTTAAGCCGCGGGGGCCTATTGTCCGGGTCAATGAAAGGCCTTTTCGGGCAGGTATTGCGTGCGTGTATTGAGTGACATTGGCGGTTGGGCGACAGCCCTCGTGGACCGGGCAGCTGCAAGCTGGCTTTCCCGCACGAGCGGCGGCGAAGCTGTGCGCCAGAGCGAGCTCACCATTCTGCGCCGCCTGGTCTTCCTCTCCTCTGCCGCTCTTGTCGCCGCTCCGGTTGGCCTCTCCATCGTTACCAGCCCCGCAGTTGCACTGCCGGCCGGCGTCGCCACGGTCTGCGCCGCCTTTCTTTTTTCCGCCGTCGGCAGCATTGCGCTCGCCCGCCAGGCTATTCCCCAGCACGTAGCCGCAGCCAGTGCCGACGATCTCTTCCTTGAGATGAGCCCGGGCCTCGTCCTCTTCCTCGATCCGCTTGGCAGCGTGACGATGGCCGGCGGCCGCGACAAGCGCGACTATCTCGTCTGGATGCGCGACCTGAAGGGCCGTGGCTTCTTCGAGCAAGTGCATGTTTCCGATCGCATCCTTTTCCTGCAGGCGCTGGATGCGCTGCGCCAGGGCGAGGAAAAGGCGACCGTCGATATCAGGCTGGAGCGCCCCTCCGTCTCGCGCGATAACAGGCAGTTCGCTTATCTGCGCATGGATATGACCGCACGGCGTGATGTCGACGGCATGCTTTCGGCCGTCATTGCCCAGTTGCATGATGTTTCGGTGGAGCAACGGCTTCGCGCCGAGGCGCAGACGCGCGCGGCAGATGCGGAATCGGCCAACGATGCCAAATCCCGTTTCCTCGCCGCCGTCAGCCACGAGTTGCGCACGCCCCTGAATGCCATCCTCGGCTTTTCGGATATCCTGATCGGCGAATATTTCGGCAAGTTCGAGAACGAGCGCCAGCGCGAATATGTCGGCCTGATCCGTGAATCCGGTGCGCATCTGCTTTCCGTCGTCAACACGATGCTGGACATGAGCAAGATCGAGGCCGGCCGCTACGAGCTGATGCTCGAGCCTTTCGATATCGGTGCATCGATCCGGTCCTGCGAATCCATGCTGGCGCTGCAGGCCAAGAGCAAGGGCGTGACGCTCACGAACCGTGTCCAGCGCGGTATCGCAGAGGTCGTGGCCGATCAGCGCGCGCTGCAGCAGATCCTTATCAATCTTGTCGGCAATGCCGTGAAATTCACCGAAACGGGCGGCGTGGTCACCGTCGATGCGGCCATGCGCGACGGCATTCTGAAGCTCACTGTCAGCGATACCGGCATCGGCATTCCTGCCGACAGGCTTGCCACACTCGGCCAACCTTTCGTCCAGATCCAGAACGATTATACCCGTCGATTCGAGGGCACGGGTCTTGGCCTGTCGCTGGTCAAAGGCCTTGTCGCCCTGCATGGCGGCAATTTCGCCATTGCCAGCCAGCCTGGCGAGGGCACGATCATCACCATCGAGATTGCGGCGGATGGTTCCGGAGCCCCGGCGGCAGAAAATGCCGGCCAGGTGGAAACGGTCGAGTTTCCGCCGCGGCTGAAGGGCGCGGCGGGTGCCGCAGAACTGGAAGAGGGGCTTTTCGATGGCCGCGCGCAAGCGAAAATCGCCTAAGGGCAGGAAGGGACGGCAACAGCCGGGCCTCGTGATGACCGGTGCGGCAGCACTCGGCGGCATCGGCCTGCAGGGTGCGACTGCGCTGGGTGGCCTCGGTCTTCAGGGCGCCGGTGCGCTTGGCGGCGTCATCGGCCGTAATCCGTCCATTGCCGGCGGCACGATCGCCTTCGTCGTCATTTTCTCCTTCGTCGCTGCCAATGCACTCTGGTATCAGCCAGGCGCGCATCCGCATCCGATTTTCCGCACCCGCGATCCGGGCGCGCCGACCGCCATAGGCTTCCGCCCGCAGGTCGAGCCGCAGGGCGATGTCACCACGTTCCGCATCGAGCGGCCGGACGACGCCGCGGCAACGACCCAGACCACGCCGCCATCTGCCGCGGCCGGCCAGCAGCCGAGCCAGCTCGTGATGGACATCCAGAAGGAACTGATCCGCCGCGGCCTCTATAACGGCAATGCCGACGGCGTCATCGGCCCGCGCACCAGCGCAGCCATCCTTTTCTTCGAGGAAACGGTTGGCATGGCACAAAGTGGCGATGCGACGCCCGACGTGCTTGCGGCGCTCAGAACCGATGCAGTTGGTCCCTCGACCGTCCCTCCTGAGAAGCCTCGGGAAGATGTGACATCGAAGGCGACGGAGGAAGATCCCGTCGCAGCCGCAATCCGCAGCGCCGAAAAGACCGTCAAGACGGCGCCCTCAGGGCCGAAGCAGGTTCCGCTGTCAGGCATTTCCAGCGTCGATCTGGTGCTGAAGATCCAGAAGGGCCTGGTCAACATGGCCTACGCCAATGTCGGCGTCGACGGTGTCGCCGGCGAACAGACCCGCGCCGCCATCCGGCACTTCCAGAAACACTACAATCTCCCGGAAAATGGCGAACCCAGCGAAGCCGTGTTGAAGAAGCTCAAGGAAATCGGTGCGCTCTGAGCAATAACGGGCTGAAATCAGCCCTGCTGCGACAGGGCTGACGGCTGGCTCGCCAGCCGCAGGAGCCGGTAGTCCACAGTTCGCACCCGACCTTCGACATCAACCACCTCTTCGATCGGCCCTACATTGATAGCGGCCGAAGTCCGGTAGCGCTTCGGCGCAATGCCGGTCACGCGCTTGAACGCATTGCTGAAGGCGCTCTCCGAGGTATAGCCGAGTGAAAGCGCCAGCGAGGAGACCGGCATCGATCCCTCGCGCAGCGCCCGCTCGGCAAGGCGCATGCGCCAGGCGGTGAGATAGGCGAGTGGGGCTACACCCGCGACCGTCTTGAAGCGCAGGGCGAAGCTGGTGCGCGACATGCCGGCGGATTTTGCGAGCTCTCCGAGCTGCCAGTCATGCGCGGGGTCTGAATGCATCAGTCGTAGCGCCGGCGCGATCTTCTCGTCGCCAAAGGCGCGCAGCCAGCCGACCGTCAGCGGCTCCGATGTCATGATATGGGCGCGCAGCACCTGTACGAAGATGAGCTGCGAAAGCTGGGCCGAGGCAAGCAGCGCGCCCGGTTTGCCGGCCGCCATTTCCCGCACCAGCTGGTCCAGCAGCCAGCGCAGCACGCCGGCCTCGGCAAGGGTCGCCCGCACATGGATGACCGGAGGCAATACGTCGAGCAGCAGCGCCGTGCCGGTCGGCCCAAGCGCGATATGCCCGCCGATATAGAGGAAATCCTCGCCGACGCCATGCCGCGCCATGCCATTGACCTTCTTCTCCTTGAAGGTCGTGACGGCATCGGCGGGCTTCATCGCAAGATCGGTTGCCAGCATGAAGGAATGCTTGCCGTTGAGCAGGACGACGTCGCCGGCTTCGAGCAGGATAGGCTCGCTGCCATTGTCGAGCACCAGCCAGCAGCGGCCTTTGGCCACCGCGCTGATCTTGATGCGGTTCGGCTGCGGAAAGGCAAGCGCCCAGGGGCCGCCGGCAATCAGACCGCCTGCCATCAGGCAGCGGGCATCGAGCAGGCTGAGCATTTCGGAGAGGGGATCGCTTGTCATCTTTGTACGATGGCGCAAGAAATCGGGATTTACAAGCATTCAGAATCCCACCTGCCGGACATAGATATTCCTCGACCAGAGCAATTTCGGCAGACGTGTTCAGCGGTTTTGCGTGTCGAACTGCATAAAAACAAAGAGATAGAGCATTTCCGTCACCCACGGGACGGAATCCTCTTGAAAGGAGACATTTCATGTCCACTCCCCAGGCTCCCATCGGTTCACGTTTCGGTGCAGCGTCCACGGCGCAAGAGGTGATTGCCGGCCATGACCTCACCGGCAAGGTGGCGATCGTCACCGGCGGTTATGCCGGTCTCGGCCTCGAAACCGCCCGCGTGATGGCGGCCGCCGGCGCCAAGGTGATCGTGCCCGCCCGCAATATCGAGAAGGCGAGGGCGGTGGGCGAAAACGTGCCCGGCCTGGTATTCGCCTATATGGACCTGATGGATCCCAATTCGATCGACGAGTTCGCCGATTGTTTCCTCGAAGACGACAAGCCGCTGCATTTCCTCATCAACAATGCCGCTGTCATGGCCAACCCGCTGACGCGCGACAGCCGCGGTTATGAATCGCAATTCTCCACGAACCATCTCGGCCACTTCCAGCTCACCGCGCGGCTCTGGCCGGCGCTGGTGAAGGCGGAAGGCGCGCGTGTGGTTGCCGTCTCCTCGCGCGGCCACGTCCGCGCAGGCGTCGATTTCGACGATCCGATGTTCGAGAGCCGCGAATACCTGCCCTATGTCGCCTATGGCCAGTCGAAGACAGCCAATGCGCTATTTGCCGTTGCGCTGGACGCTTTGGGCGCAAGAGAGGGCGTGAGGGCCTTCTCTCTTCATCCGGGCGGTATCGTCACGACCGATCTCGTCCGCCACCAGTCGCGCGAATATCTGCTGGCGAGCGGTTATGTGGATGCCGACGGCAACCCGGTCATCGACCCTGAAAACAACAAGAAGACCATTGCCCAGGGTGCGGCAACCACTGTCTGGTGCGCTGTCAGCGATGAGCTGGATGGCATGGGCGGCGTCTATTGCGAGAACTGCGATATCGCCAAGGCCTTGCCTGCCGACTCCGAGGAACTGCTCGGCGTGCGCCCCTGGGCGACCGATCCCGAGCTTGCCGAGCGCCTCTGGCAGCTGAGCGAGAGACTGACGGGTCTGACGCAGAGCTGAAGGCATAAGCGGGCAGGGGTCTAAGACCTAAGTATAAGCGCCGCTATTCTTAGCCAGTTGTTAACCATGTTGTTTGAAGCTTCCCTAATGTAGCTTGGGGGAGCTCGATCATGCAGGCGTTGAAGGCGGTGGAGGAGAATGCCGTAAGCCCGGCTTACGAACCGGATGGGCCGGATCGCGACGCGCTGCGCCATATCCTCTCGCGCCTTGCCGAAGAGGCCTCAACGCTCGGCGTCGACCTCGTCGATATAGCCGGCGCCATCCAGGACATGGCGGCAATGTCGGCCCGCCATGCCGCCGCCTTCGATGAGGTCACCCGCACAGCCCTTTCCATCGCCGAGACCAATCGTTCCGTTGCCGTTTCGCTGCGTGAGACGGACAGTACCGCCACGCAAGCGCGCCACATGCTGAAGGAATCGGCCGATCGCCTGTCCGGATCGGTCTCGGAAATCCGTCACATGGTACAGTCCTCGGAAGAGATCAGTACGGAAATCTCCGGCTTCTCCCGCTCGCTGACCGACGTCGACAAGGTGGCCGCCGAAATCAGCACCATCGCCCGCCAGACCAATCTCCTGGCGCTCAATGCGGCAATCGAGGCCGCTCGTGCCGGCGAGGCTGGCAAGGGCTTTGCCGTCGTCGCCTCCGAGATCCGCGCCTTGTCGCTGCAGACCTCCAAGGCCACGGGCTCCATCCAGGAAACGCTGGAGCAGCTTCGGCTCAAGATCGATCGTCTCTCGACTGTAGGCGGCGGCGCCCGCAAGAGCGCTGCCGGCGTCAGCGAAAAGTCCGAAGCGATGCGTGGCGCCTTCGAAAGCATGGAACATGTCATTACCCGCATCCTCGATTCATCCGCCGTCATGGCCAACACGACCGAGGCCGTGGATCGCGATTGCGCCGGCTTCGTCGCCAAGCTCGGCGAAATGTCGGCCGAGGTGCTGGATTCCAACGGCCGGCTGCAGCAGGCCGCCAGGCGCGTCGACAGCGTCGTCGGCCTGTCGGAAACGCTGATCCAGCTGACCGCGAGTGCCGGCGTGGAAACCGCCGACCGCCACTGGATCGAACAGGCACAATCCGTCGCCGGCCAGATATCGCATGCCCTGGAGCGTGCCGTTGCCGAAGGCGCAATCGGCATGGAGAGCCTGTTCAACCGCCACTACCAGCCGATATCGGGCACCGATCCGGTACAGATGATGGCACCCTTCACTGAACTCGCCGACCGGCTGCTGCCGCCGATTCAGGAGCCGGTGGCGGGTTCCGACCAGCGCATCGCCTTCTGTGCCGCCATTGATGAAAACGGCTACCTGCCGACCCACAATCGCAAATTCTCCGAGCCGCAGCGGCCGGGCGATGTCGTCTGGAACACTGCCAATTGCCGCAATCGCCGCATCTTCAACGATCGCGTCGGACTTGCTGCCGGCAGAAGCACTGCGCCCTTCCTCGTCCAGACCTACAGGCGGGACATGGGCGGCGGCAACTTCGTCATGATGAAAGATATTTCCGCCCCGATCACAGTCCGCGGTAGGCATTGGGGTGGTTTGCGGTTGGCGGTAAAAGTATAGCGTTGCCGCCATCTGCCATCCGGTCTATGTCCCGCCCATGAGATTGCGCGCCGATATCTACGTTTCCGCTCTCGTCCGCAGGGTTTTCTCCGCCGGCGATTTTGCTGCCGTGGAGAAGAAGGGCGCGGAAGAAGCTGGCGCGATCTTCATTCGCCAGCGCTTCCGTGACGGGCTCGAAACCCTCTATGCGCCGGCCCCGCAGAGCTTCTTCGACGAGGAGAGCAGCGGCGACCGGCTGTTCGAAATCAGGCTGGAACGCGCCGAGCCCGAGAAGGTGCAGGAAATGCTGGAGCGCGAGCGCAAGTTCGACCCGGATCTCTGGATCGTCGAGCTGGAGGCAGACGAAGTCTCGGAACTCATCCCGATGGCCAACTGACGGCTTGCCTTGAATTTACGCCAATTCCCGCCTAGTTTACCGCCATCCGCAATACCAACAGGATGTGTGCTCAATGGATATGAACCTGATCGCAACGCCAATTCGCCTTGCCATCGGGGATTTCCATGCCTGCATCCATTACAGTTTCCAATCTTTCGTGGTCCACGCCTGACGGCCGGCCGCTTTTCTCCAATATCGATCTGAGCTTCAACGCGGAGCGCGCCGGCCTTGTCGGTCGCAATGGCGTCGGCAAGACAACGCTCCTGAAGCTCGTCGCCGGCGAACTGCAGCCGCAGACGGGCTCCGTTGCCGTATCCGGCACTATCGGCATCCTGCGCCAGAGTGTGCAGGTCGGGCCGGATGAAACGGTCGCCGATCTTTTCGGCGCAACGCAGGCGCTTGCCATTCTCAGCCGTGCCGAAAGCGGCGAAGCCATTGCCGATGAGCTTGCTGTTGCCGACTGGACGCTCGAAGCCCGCATCGAAGCCGCACTGGAACGTGCCGGTCTTGCCGCCGGGCCGCAGACTTTGCTCGCAACGCTCTCCGGCGGCCAGCGCACGCGCGCGGCATTCGCCGCCCTGATCTTCGAAGAGCCGGATTTCCTCATCCTCGACGAGCCGACCAACAATCTGGACCGGTATGGGCGCGAAGCGGTGATCTCGCTTCTTGGAGGCTGGCGCTACGGCGCCCTGGTCGTCAGCCATGACCGCGAACTGCTGGAGACGATGGACGCGATCGTCGAGCTGACGACTTTGGGCGCCACCCGCTATGGCGGAAACTGGAGCGATTACCGCGCCCGCAAGGCGCTGGAATTGGCCGCCGCCGAGCACGATCTGGCGGACGCCAAAAAGCGCGTGGCGGAGGTCGCCCGCAGTGCCCAGGAAACGGCCGAGCGCAAGGCCCGCAGGGACAGTGCCGGCAAGAAGAAAGCGGCCAAGGGCGACATGCCGCGAATCGTTGCCGGTGGTCTCAAGCGGCAGGCGGAAAATACCAGCGGCGAGAATGCCCGCCTTGCCGAACGCCGCCATAGCCAGGCGCTTGAGGATGCCGAGGAGGCCCGCAAACGCATCGAGGTCCTGCAGCCGCTCTCTGTCAAGCTGCCCTCGACCGGCCTGCCGCCGGGCAGATCGGTATTGAAGATCGACGCGGTGACCGTCGGCTACGAAATCGACGAGCCGATCATCCGTAAACTCTCCGTCGATATGACCGGACCCGAACGCATCGCAGTCACCGGCCCGAACGGCTCGGGCAAGACAACCCTGCTGGCGTTGATCGCGGGCGATCTCCAGCCATGGGAGGGAGCGGTGCGTGTTTTGACCTCTTTCTCGATGCTCGACCAACGCGTCAGCCTGCTCGACCCCGAAACCTCGATCCGCGACAATTTCCGTCGGCTGAACCCGCAATCGGATGAGAATGCCTGCCGCGCAGCCCTTGCCCGTTTAATGTTCCGGGCGGATGCTGCGCTGCAGATCGTCTCTACTCTGTCAGGTGGCCAGCTTCTGCGCGCCGGCCTTGCCTGCGTTCTCGGCGGTGCGACACCGCCGTCGCTACTGATCCTCGACGAGCCGACCAATCACCTCGACATCGATTCCATCGCGGCCGTCGAAGCAGGCCTCAGAGCCTATGACGGCGCGCTGCTGATTGTCAGCCATGACGAGGTGTTCCTGGATATGGTCGGTATCACGCGCCGGCTGGAACTGCCTGGGAGATAGCTACTCGAATGAGATACCGAGCAGCTTTTCGCTCAGCGTCCAAAGTCTCGCGGCGGCCTCCTCGTCCATTGCCCAGGACATGACGCCGCGCAGCTCCGTCGTATCGGCAGGCAGCGCCTCGGCAATATCGCAGTCCTCGCAATAGACGCCGCCCATGCCGTCGAGCTGGCGGCTCGTCGCACACCAGACGGTGGTTGCCGCACCCTGTTCGATCGTCTTGAAGAGGGCCGCGATATGCGAGGGTATATTGCCGTCGGCATCGCGGAAGCCGATCGCTTCCATATCCTCGTCCGAGACATAGCGGGTCAGCTCCGTCCGGATCGAGCCGGGGTGGACCGAGAAGGCGCGTACGCCGTGTTCTGCCCCGCGCCGGTCGAGCTCGAGTGCGAAGAGTGCGTTGGCGGTTTTCGACTGGCCGTAGGATTTCCAGGCATCATAGGGTCGGCGCTGATAATTCGGATCGTCGAAGTCGATGGCGGAGAAGCGATGCGCGCCCGATGACAGTGCCACGACGCGGGCATTGCCGGAGCGCTTCAGCGCCGGCCAGAGCCATGCGGCAAGCTGGAAATGACCGAGATGGTTGGTCGCAAACTGCCGCTCGAAACCCCTGTCGTCATGGGCAAGCGGCGTTGCCATGATACCGGCATTGCCGATGAAGAGATCAAGCGGCCGGTGGCTCGCGGCAAATTCCCGGCCGAAGGCATTGATCGAGGCCGGGTTGGAGAGATCGAATGAATGGATCTCGATACGCGGCAGGTCTTTGAGCGCCGCTTTGGCCTTCTCGGTATCACGCGCCGGCACGATGATCGAAGCTCCGGCCCCTGAAAGCACACGCACCGTCTCCAGGCCAAGGCCGGCATAGCCGCCGGTAACGACGGCAAGCTTGCCGGTGAGATCGGCATTGCCGAGCGCTTCTTCTGAGGTCGTCGAGCGGCTGAATCCGGAGGGAAGGGGATATTGGGAAGTCGGCATGAAGTCCTCGCATTTGTCTTGTGGGCGGCTTGTCCGCTCCTACTGGACTAGACCTAGGTCATCCGATGTAGGATTATCCATGCGCCGAAATCCAATCTGCTTGCGTGATCGTCCTAAATGTTTCCTGTCGACCCTCTCTCCGATGTCCTGTCGCTGCTCTCGACCAGGAGCCTGCTTTCCGCCAGTCTCAGAGCCAAGGGTGACTGGTCCATCCGCTTCGCCTCCGATGGCGTGAAGTTCAATGCCGTGCTCGAAGGCGGCTGTTATCTGGTCTCCGAAGGAAGTGAACCACGCTGGCTGGAGGCCGGCGATTGCTTCCTCCTCGTCAATTGCGGCACCCATATCCTGTGCAGCGATCCCTCGCTGACGCCGCTTTCGCCGTCCGAGGTATTCGGACCCGACCATGTCGGTTCCATCCATGCTGACCTGCCGGGAGAATGCCTGTTTGCCGTCGGCGGGCGCGTGACTTTCGATGATGCCGATGCCGGCCTGTTGCTCGATGCGCTGCCTCCGATCCTCTTCGTCAGTGGCAAGTCGCGGGAGGCAGCCGCCATCCGCTGGCTGCTGTCGCGCCTGGGAGAGGAATGGGATGAGAAGCGCGCCGGTGGGTCGGTTGCAGCGGATCATCTGGCCCAGCTTCTCTTTATAGAACTCATCCGTGTCTGGCTCGCTCAGGCCGCGACGGCAGCGCCGGGCTGGATGCAGGCCTTGAACGACCGGCGTGTTGGCGCGGCGATCCGATTGCTGCACGGCGATCCCGCGCGAAACTGGCGGCTGCAGGATCTGGCGGATGCGGCCGGCATGTCGCGCTCCAATTTCGCGCTGCGGTTCCGGGAGCTCGCCGGTATCTCACCGCTCGATTACCTGCTGCGCTGGCGCATGCGGCTTGGCGCGAAGGCGCTGCGGTCAGGCGCAGAGCCGATCTCGGCGATTTCCTATTCGCTGGGCTATCAGTCGGAAAGCGCTTTCAGCAATGCGTTCAAGCGTATCACCGGCGTTGCGCCGCAGCAGTACAGGCGCGATCACCAGATGGCTACAGCATCGGCCCGAAAATCGGAATCGATTTTCGGAAAGCCTGATGCGTAGAATCAAAGAGTTAGAGCGACCTTTGGGCGTCCGAACGGACGCACGGCGCTCTAGCGCGCCCGGTTGACGCTCTTGAGGTCGCGCAACGGCGCCTGCCGGATGAAGCGATAGGCGGGAGCTTGCGCCTGGGCTGCAGGAGCAGGCTTGGCTGCGGCCGGGCTGTCGGGATTGTAGGTATAGCTGTCGGCCCGCCGCCAGGCCTCGACACGGGCGTGGCACTCTTCCGGGTCCAGCGCATCGAGGACGAGGAAGGCGCGGCTGACATTGTGCTGCACCTCGGCAAGATGCGGATAGAGCTTTTCCAGCACGAAGACGGAGTCAAGAAAGCCCATGCCGAGGCTTGTCAACGTCGTCGCGAGCTGCTGGCCGGAGAGGTCGAGCATGATACGTTCTGCAAGCCAGCGGCTGGCGGAAAGCGCATCGGCAAGTGCGGTGGCGAAATGCGTGGCTTCCCGAGAGCGGGCAAAGCGCACCAGCAGCGCCTCCTGAATATCGGATAGCGAACGAAGGCCAAGCCGGTCGTCGTCATCGCGGCCAAGATGGCCGGCAAGGCCGCGGATGCGCTCGCGCAGCGCCTCTTCATTGGCGAGACGCTGGGCTTCTTCCTGGTCCATTTCCGGCGGAGCAGGCATCGGCGAAAGAGGCATGGGCGGCTGTTCGGCAGGTGTGGCGGCGGAAGGACGTGGCTCGGCCTGTCGCAATGCCACCAGCGCATCGATGACCTTGGGCGAGAGAGAGTCCCGGCTGACGATCGCCTTCACATGCGAGGCACCGTGGGTGCGGGCAATCGTGATCAATGTATCGTCGCCGATTGCCTTGGAGGAGGTGAGGAAAGGAGCGGCGATTTCGATCGGCTGGTTGCCGATAAAGAGGGCGACTGCTGCCGGCATGTTCTCGCACTGGGAAAGTGCGGCGACGGCCTGGCGCCGTGCTTCCTCGGAGGATGCCTGGAAAAGCGGCATGAAGAGTTCGGCAAACTGGCGCAGTTCGGAGCGTGTCGGATGTGACAGGTTCTCGAAACTGCTGACAGTCGCCATTAACACCACGTCCTTCTTCCTGATGGCCAACGGGCCCTCTAGGTCTCGAAACCGGTCACGCACAAGCACACCCTGAAAACGCAGAACAAGCGGGACACCGTGGGCCGACAAGCGCTGGCGGGGCGCGCGTCAGACCATACGGTTATGAACAAATCCTACACCGGCACGGTTAATGCATGCTGAAGATTCTATTAAAATGCAACAGAAATATACACGTTTCGCGTGTCGCAGAATAATAAGCCGGCAAAATAAAATCACGTGCCCCCGGAACACGGGGATTCGCAGTTTCCAGACATGCGGATAAATAGCCGGCAAATAATCTATAGGCCGGTGCGGCCGTTGAGTGCCGACAGAAGCTTGTCGTGTTCGTGGTGGCCCGACTGGTAGAGGTCGAGTGCGGTCGAAGCAGCGAACTGCGCCTCGACACTTCTGATGTCGATATGTCTTTCAGCGCACCACGCATTTAGCACGCCACTTAACACGTCCAAATCCTCTGACGTGAATGCGCAACCATATAAAAAGGGCATGGGCTGCTCTCCGTATGACAGCAAGAGCACGTGTGACTTCCAAGCGGCCATCGCCTTAAAAGCTTTGGGCCGATGGAGTTACGATACACCCATCCATCCTGGCCGCAATTCATATTTTAATGATGCATATTTGCAACAGTGGGGGCTTGGGCGCCGTTTCATTGGCGGGGAGCCATTAACTATATGAATTATCTCTAATTTTATCGGACGGCTTTCAGCCTGTCTTTTCTTTTCCGCGGCTGAAACCAAACAACCGTTCTGCGCGTTATCTGAGCGCCGAGCAGGCTGCCCAAAGCAGCGGCTGAATATTAGTAATCTGTTAACGGTCGTGTGTCTCAATTCGGACAGGAACGACGCGATTTGGGAATATGGATCGTGGAAGCTCCGCAACATCACGGTATTTCGGTAGGTGCCGTGAGAAAGGCGCGAATGCCCTCGGTCCGGTTCATCCGGCGCTTGAGGACGCGCTGGCCCGCAGCAAGGCGGGCAGGGTGAAATCCAACGCAAGTTCATCCGTCTCGGGCAGTGCATGGAGACGAGAATGGCAATTGTAGTCGCATTGGCGGACCGGCTGCCGCAGGCGCCGCGCCGCTCGGGCAAGGAGCCCGGTGAAGCAAAAATACTCTGGTTCACCGGCGTCCGTTACGAACGGATCGTCGAAACCCCGAAGAAAAATCCGGCGCATTCTGCGCCGCGCGTCAAGAATAAGTAATTCACGAAAACAACCCTAGCGGGCGTCGAGTTCCTCGCAGCCCGCTTCCGTCAGGAAGGCGCGCGCAGCCTCGTCGAAGCTTGCCTGCGGCGCCAGCGTGCGCAGCACCGCATAGCCCTCGGGATGCGCCATCTCGACCATGATCGTCTGCTCCAGCTCTTGCGGGAGGTTCTTTCGAAGGTCCGTCAACTGGATCGGGCCTGCTGCGAGAACATCGAGAGCGCCGCCGACAGAGGTGCGGTCGTTCATGCTGAAGACCTCGTTCGAAGCGCTGTCATAGATCGCGATCGACCAGAAGGGCACATTTCCCTTGGCGGTGAAGTGCACCGGGTCCTCGCCCACATCGAAGGAGCAGACGGCCGTGCGCACGAAGGGATCGCCATTGGCGAGCCCTGCTTCATCATATCGGCCGGTCAGCAGATAGAAATTGTTCGGATCGCCCTCCGCTTCCACCCGCGTCGCCGCATCGCGGCCGGTGAAATGCGGCAGTGCCAGAATGATCACGAGATGCAGAAGCGCTGCGCCGAAAAGCCCGGCGAGAAGGGCAAAGAACACCCTAAGCATTGCCGCATCCGATCTTGGTCAGTTTCGGCATCGACAGGTCGATGACGCCGGAGCTGCCGGCCGTTGGCGTGTCGAACAGCGTCAGCACCAGCCGGAACGTACCGGCTTGCGGCAGTGCCAGCCAGTTGCCGGGCTCGGCCCGCGTCGCAATGTCGATGGTGAAGCTGCTGTCCGGCTGGCGAAGGACCGTCCATGAATTCAGCGCCGCCGGCAGGGCCTGCTGCAGGGAGGCGGGATTGCCGGCATTGTCTGCGGTAAACAGCGTCCACAGCCGTGCCGGCGGCGTCTGGCCGCTGATGCGGTAATGGCAGGCAGCGTTCAGCCGCTCGCCGCTGTCGTCCACGCTTGCTGTAAAGGTCAGGCCTTCGGCGCTGCCATAGAGCAGCTTGCCGGCGCGCGCGCGATGCGACTTCGCATAGGGGTCGGCGTCGACGGTCTGCAGTTCCGGAAAGGCCTCCCAGGCGCCGAGCTTGATCGCTCCGAATCCCTGCGTCGCATCCAGCGCGTAAAGCGAAATCATGATGCCGCCGCCGAAGGCGACGATCAGCGTGATCAGGATGAAAAGGGGAAACCGAAACACCTTGCGCCCTTGAAGATCAAACTTGAAGATCAAATCAGTTGAAAGGGTTACCACTGATTCTGGCAGGGTGGAATGCCATGGGGCGATGTGTCCCCCAACTCTTGGCAAGTCGAAGGGCGGTCCGACTAAAACAGCGGAAGCATCATTCCGCGCTCGCCACCTTCTGCACCTCGAGCGGCGCAGCATCCTTCAGCTTCTCGCCGATACCCTTGAGAATGTTTGTCGATTGCACCGACAGCATGCGCGGGCGGACAAGGGTCGGCACGCCGTCCTTCGGCTTGTTCGCCTGTGCCTTGGCGACATCCTTTTCGGATGGCAGCGGGTTTTCGATGCCGGGGATGGCGCGCAGCGTGACGCCCTGATGGGCATAATCCATGGCGCGCTTGAAGGTCATGGCCGGCAGCGAGCCGCCGGTCATGTTGTTGGTCGACGTGTAGTCATCGTTCCCGAACCAGACGGCGCAGGTATAGTTGCCGGTGAAGCCCACGAACCAGGCATCGCGATAGGCCTGCGTCGTGCCCGTCTTGCCGGCGGTGACGACACCGTTATCGAGGGCCGCCTTGCGCGCCGTGCCCACATAGGGCACCCGCGACAGCATCTGGTTCATGTAGCTGTCGGCCTGTTCGGATAGCACCCGCTGGGCGGGCGGCTCGTCACGATCGAAGTCGTAGAGAACGTCGCCGTCATAATCGAGAACCTGCGTAATGCCATGGCGGCGGGACTGATAGCCGCCGGTCGGGAATACGGCATAGGCGGTCGCCTGGTCCAGCACCGTCACCTCGGACGTGCCGATCGGGATCGTCACGTCGTCGCGGATCGGCGTTTCGACGCCCATGGCCTTGGCCATGGCGCGGATCGGCTGGATGCCGAGCTTCTCCTTGGCAAGGCGCACCGGGATGGTGTTGATCGACTGGGCGATCGCAGTCTCCAGCGTGATGCGGCCGGCATAGCGGTTTTCGTAATTGTGCGGGCTCCAGTTGCCCCAGGAGATCGGCGCGTCGATGATCGTCGTTTTCGGCGTCATCCCGCTCTCCATGGCCACCGAATAGGTATAGACCTTGAAGGAGGAGCCCGGCTGGCGCAGCGCCTTGGTGGCGCGATTGAACTGGCTCTCGCCATAGTCGCGCCCGCCGACCATGGCGCGCACGGCCCCGCCGTTTTCGATCATCACCATCGCGCCCTGCTTGGCGTGATAGGCCTCGCCATATTCGCGCAGCGACGTCTCGATGGAATCGTCGGCCGCCTGCTGGATGCCCATGTCGATCGTGGTGCGCACGATCAGCGAGCGCTGGTGGAAGCGCGGCGACAGGCGCTGTACCTCGTCGAAGGCCCAGTCGAGGAAGAAGTCGGGCGATTCCACCTCGTTGCGGTCGACGACATTGGCCGGATTGCGCCGTGCCGCAATCACCTGACCCTCGGTCATCAGCCCGCTCTGCACGAGATTGGTCAGCACCTCGTTGGCGCGGCCGCGGGCGGCCGGCAGGTTCACATGCGGCGCATATTTGGCAGGCGCCTTGAACAGGCCGGCGAGCATGGCGGATTCGGCCAGATTCACATCGGTGATGCTCTTTCCGAAATAGAATTGCGCCGCGGCCGCCGCGCCGAATGTGCCGCCGCCCATATAGGCCCGGTCGAGATAGGTCGCGAGGATCTCTTTCTTGGAGAGATTGGCTTCCAGCCAGAACGCCAGGAAGGCTTCCGTGATCTTGCGGTCGATCGAGCGCTCGTTGGAAAGGAACAGGTTCTTGGCGAGCTGCTGCGTCAGCGTCGAGCCGCCCTGCACGACTTCGCCGGCCTGGGCGTTGGTGACCATGGCGCGGAAGAGGCCGATCACGTCGATGCCGAAATGGTCGAAGAAGCGCCGGTCTTCAGTGGCGATCACGGACTTGATCAGGGAATCCGGCAGCTCGTCGATCGGCACGGAATTCTGGTGGATGACGCCGCGATGGCCGATAATGTTGCCGTAGCGGTCGAGGAAGGTAACGGCAAAGTCGCCGCGGTTGCGCCAGTCTTCCTTGGTGGCCTCGAAAGCCGGCTGGGCGAGCGCCAGCATCAGCACCATGCCGACGGCGCCGAGCGTCAGCCCTTCGCCGGCGAGTTCGAACACCGCACGTTTCCAGCCGCGAACGCGGAAGCGGCGGAAGAAGATAGTCGTGTCTTCCCAGATTTCTGCGGCGCGAAAACCGGCATTCCAGACGGTCGAGTCGATCCACGAATCGATGCGCAGCAGCAGGTGACGGTTTTTCGACTGCTGCTTGCCATGCCCGTTTTCCGGGCCTTCTGAACCAACATCTGACCCATTATTTGGGTTGTCCGGATCCTGCACGTCCTATATTCCCGCCTGAGCACGCTCGGCGACCGTAAAATCCGGACGCCGGAGCGGGGCCTGAAAGGGGCCGCAACTCTCCGGATAGCCGGAGCAAGTTGAATAATTGGTTGATTTTGCGCACAAGAACAAGAGAGTTGAACGGTCGTCACGCGAATTTGCGGGCGGCTGTTGCAAGAAACGAACGATGAACGATCTGCCCTTCTGGAAGCGTAAGACACTTGCCGAAATGAATGCCGAGGAATGGGAAAGCCTCTGCGACGGCTGCGGCCTCTGTTGTCTGAACAAGATCGAGGAATGGGATAGCGGCGATGTCTATTTCACCTCGATCCGCTGCAAGCTGCTCGACAGTGAAAGCTGCCGCTGTTCCAGCTACCCGAACCGCTGGGATTTCGTGCCCGACTGCGTTCAGCTGACCAGGGAAAACGTTCCCGAAATCGCATGGCTGCCGCCGACCTGCGGCTATCGGCTCGTCAATGAGGGCCGCGATCTCTATTGGTGGCATCCGCTGGTCTCAGGCGATCCCGAGACTGTCCATGCCGCCGGCATTTCCGCCCGCGGCCGCACCATCAGCGAAAACGAGGTCGCTGTCGACGATTTCGAGGATTACGTCGTCGACTGGCCGCTGACGGTCGGAGATGATGCCAAGGAGCCCGAGGAAAAGGCCGGCTGACCGTCATGACCAGGTGCTGTGAGGGATCTGGAACAGATGCCTTATGCGCGTCGTCAGCGTCGTGGGGTGGCTGGCTTCGGCCGACACGCCTGCACTGAAATGATGCTTCTCGGATTCTATCCGGCGCGACAGCAGCAGACCAAGCTCTTCGGCAAGTGCCGGCCGCTCCTGCATGATCGCCGCGAGGTGATCCTTGGCGATTTCGTAGACCACGACGGATGTCAGCGCACGGATATTGGCCGGCTCCAGCGCACCCATCAGCACGCCGCGTTCGCCGAAGAGATCACCGGGCGCGATTCTGGCGAGTTCGATCGTCTCGTTGCCTTCCTTCCGCTCGACGACGGCAACGCCGCGCCGCACGACCATCAATGATGTCAGCGACGTATCCTGCGTGGCGATCAACGCATCCTTCCTGAAGGTCAGCCGCTTCATGTCGGCCGCAAGCGATTCCTTTTCGTCTTCCGTCAGCGTCGAGAAGAGCGGAATGGCGTTGAGCAGGCGCCAGGCCGAGTTCGGATGTTTCCCGGCTTCCTCCGGCGGATCTGCAGCCGGGGGAAGCGACGACCCTGCAGGTGACGCAAGCTGCAGGCCTGACGCCTTGATGTGACGATAGACGAGATCGTAGACTTCGTTCCGGGCAGCGGTCGCCTCGCCCAGTCCGGAGACACGGAAGGAGAGCTCGAATTCGATGGCACTGCTGTCCAGCCCGGTGACGCTGACAGTCGGGACGGGGGACTTCAGAATGGCGTTGCTGCTCAAGAGTACCGTGCGCATCGTCTCCTCGATGGTCGCCGGCGGGCTTGAAGGCACGACCCGGATTTTCAGCGAGACGCCATGGGCTTCTTCAGGGCTGGTCAGGTTCGTCAGCCGCGCCTTGGCGAGTGCGCTGTTGGGTACGATGACAAGGTCGTTTGTGCCGTTCAGGAGATGGGTGGAGCGCCAGTTCGTCTCCACCACGCGGCCCTGCACGCCGTCTTCGAGAACGATCCAGTCGCCGACGCTGTAGTGCCTGCCGAGATTGAGCGCGACGCCCGAGAATACGTCATTCAGCGTACTCTGAAGCGCAAGGCCGAGCACGATGGCGAAGACACCCGATGTTGCAATCAGTGTGCCGATCGGTGCGCCGAAGACGTAAGCCACGACCGACAGTCCGGCGCCGAGATAGATGATGCCGACAACGAGATCCTGCAGCAGCCGTGCCTCGCGCGGCTTGCGCTCGAAGATCAGGAAGAGCCGCACCGAACTCGCCAGTACCATTGCGCCACCGATCCACCAGACGGCCTTGGCGACCCCGACGAAAATGCGCCGGAAAAGATCTTCGGCCTTGCCCATGTCGGACGTATAGGGGGCAATCTCGTGTTTCACGAGCAGCACGGTCAGCAGCGCGAAGAAGATGAAGTTGGCGATCAGCCGGAAGGCGGGTTCCCGTCCGAAAATGAACCGCGCCGCGGCACTGGCCAGAACGAGGACAATAAACTGGTACAGCGGATCTTCGAGCGTCTGCCATGACATGCAGGACATCCTGATTGGGGGTTGGACCCTATATCACGGAAGAAGAAGTCCTGTCCTCTGACACGAATGGATAGGGTGTCGTGACCGCTGACAACGCCGGCCGGGATTCTTGCCCGGCCGGCCATTTGACAGCTATTGCGCCGCGAAGGCTTCCAGCGCCTGGACGAGCTTCAGCCCCGCTTCGGCGCGGACCGTGTTCGGATAGTTCCGGTTCGCCAGCACCGTCAGGCCGATATGCAACTTCGGCACCAGCACGACATAGGCGCCGAAACCGTTCGTCGATCCCGTCTTGTTCATCAGCACTGCCGTCTGCGGCGCAAGCGGCTTTGTCCGTTTTTTCACGGGCTGGCTTTCCAGGCTCATCTTTGCGGAATTGCCGTCGAGAAGCTGCTTTAGCGCGACGGGCCAGGCATATTGCTCCCAGACCATGTCCTGCGTGTAATAGGCCGTATCGAAATATCCCGTATGCGTTTTCTCGATCGCAGCCCTGAATTCAGGTGCAAGAGCGTCCGGCTTCAAATTGGCGTCCAGCAGATGCACCATGTCGCGGGCGGTGGTCTTGATGCCGTAGGCCTCGTCGTCGAGGACGCCAGGTCCGACGCGGATCGGCTTGTTGGCCTTGCCATAACCGAAGGCGTAGCGATCCATGGCATCAGGCGGAACCGCGATGAAGGTGCTTTTCAGACCGAGGGCGGGAAACAGCTGCCCTTCGGCGGCTTGCCGGTAGGTGCCGCCGAGACGCTCTCCGGAGATGCGCCCGAGCAGGCCGATGCTGACATTGGAATAGGAGCGCATGGTGCCAGCCTTGTAGGCCGGCTTCCAGCTCTTCAGGTACGTCATCAGCTCGCTATCATCCGTCACGCTGTCGGGAACCTGCAGCGGCAGGCCGCCTGATGTATGGGTGGCGAGATTGACGAGGGTGATCTTGTCGAAGGCGCTGCCCTTGAGCTCCGGCAGGTAGGTCGAAACCGGCTGATCCAGCGACAGCAGGCCGCGCTGTTCGGCAACGGCGGCAAGCGTGACGTTAAAAATCTTGCTGACGGAGCCGAGTTCGAAGATCGTGTCGCTGGTGACCGGCGCTTTCGTCTCGCGCGAGGCTTCCCCGCGGGTATAATAGAATTCCGAGCCATTGATCGTCACACCGACGGCTAGTCCCGGAATGTCGTATTCCCTGATCACCGGCTGAAAAACGCGATCTGCTATCACCTGGAATGCCTTGTCCGTCATGTCTGCCGCGTGAAGCGGGCTCGCCGACAGGGCGAGGGCGATAAGGCAATGTCTTGTGTTCATCGGGCGGTTCCTCTTTGCGCAGCCGGCGATACGGCCGACACACGGTCGATAGCGTGGCCGTTTGCCCCTCCACAAACGATAAGAACTCGCAGGAGGCCCTAGTTTAATTTGGGCTTGAGAGCGGCAAGAAAGATCCGCAGTTCCCGCTCCACGTAATCGGCAACCGCACCATCGGACGAGAAGCCCCACCAGAGCAGCGATCCCTGCCATTGCGAGAGCATCAGCCTGGCAATGGTCTGTGCTTGACTGTGCCCCTCGAAACGCTCGGCAAGTGCCGAGATCAGTGCGGTCCCCCACGCCCCGCCGCGGGCGCGCAACACCGGGTCGCGGAAGTCTTCGCGCAGCAGAAGCAGGCCTTCCGCATAGGAGGCGGGATTATCTCCATAGTCCTGGGAAAGGGCGGCGAGAAGCGCGATCGCTCCGTCCGAGGTCTTCGGCAATGTATCGGCAAGTCGGGCGGTTTCAGCATCCAGCCGGTCCCAGGCGTGGAGCAGGGCGGCGCGCAACATGCCGGCCTTGGTGGCGAAGCGCTGCACCAGCGTCGAACCGGAAAGGCCGCTCGCCTTCGAGACCGCCGCAAAGGTCACCGCATCCGGTCCCTCCGACTGGATCACATCGAGAACGATCGACAGCAGCTGTTCATCGGAAAGCGTGCGCGGACGCGGCATGAAATTCCCTCTTGCGTTCGCCTTATTTATGAACGAACATTCGTTTATATACAAGTGAGCCGATCGATATGGCCAATTCTTTCTAGCGGGGAGGACAGCGAAGTGACAGTGAACTTGAATGGAAAGGTAGCACTCGTTGCCGGCGGAACGCGTGGTGCCGGCCGCGGCATTGCGGTGGAACTGGGCGCGGCAGGCGCGACCGTCTATGTGACCGGCCGCACGACCCGCGCGCAGCAATCCGAATATGGCCGGCCCGAGACCATCGAGGAAACAGCCGAATTGGTGAGTGCGGAGGGTGGGCGCGGCATCCCGGTGCAGGTGGACCATCTGGTGCCCGAGCAGGTCGAAACGCTGGTTGCCCGCATCCGAGCGGAGCAGGGCAGGCTCGATATTCTCGTCAACGATATCTGGGGTGGCGAACATCTGACGGAATGGAACAAACCGGTCTGGGAACATTCTCTCGACAAGGGCCTGCGCATGCTGCGGCTTGCAATCGACACCCATTTCATCACCGCCCACTATGCGCTGGCGCTGATGATCGAGCAGCCGGGCGGCCTGCTGGTAGAGGTCACGGATGGCACGGCGGATTACAACGCCACCCATTATCGCCTCTGCCCCTATTACGACCTGGTGAAAACAGGCACGAACCGCATGGCCTGGGCGCATGCCAAGGATCTGGCAGCCCATGGCGCCACTGCCGTCTCGCTTTCGCCCGGTTGGATGCGTTCGGAAATGATGCTGGAAATTTATGGGGTTAAGGAAGAAAATTGGCGTGACGGTACAAAAGTCCAGCCGCATTTCGTCATATCGGAAACGCCACGTTTCACCGGCCGAGCGGTCGCCGCACTCGCTGCCGATCCCGATCGCAACAGATGGAACGGCCAGTCGCTCTCGAGCTTCCAGCTGGCCGATGCCTATGGTTTCACCGATCTCGATGGCACCCGGCCGGATTGCTGGCGGTATCTCGCCGAAGTGCAGGAGCCTGGCAAGCCGGCAGATGACGCTGGCTATCGCTGATCCGATGGACTGCGGCCCGGGCATTGATCGGCCGGCGAATCTGCTAGTCTCCTCCCGGAAAGGGAGCTCGCACGACTTTGCGTATCATTTCACTGAATGCCTGGGGCGGCAGCATCCACGCGCCGCTGATCGACTATCTCGCGCATGCGGAGGCCGACGTCTTTTGCCTGCAGGAGGTGGTCCGGTCAGCGCCCGATACGCCGGAATGGCTGGAATATCGCGACGGCGGCACTCGGTTGGCCCAGCGCGCCCGTCTCTATGACGAAATCGCTGCTGTTCTTCCCGATCACGACGGTTATTTTATCCCGTTTGCGCGCGGCGACCTCTTTCACGGCGAGACCCTGTTCCCGTCCGAATTCGGGATCGCCACCTTCGTCCGCAGATCCTATCCTGTCATCGGGCAGGCGGCGGATTTCATCCATGGCCGTTTCTCGCCGGATGGCTGGGGCGAGCATCCGCGCTCGCGCAATGCCCATTGCATCCGCCTGTTCGATTATGCCGGCGGCTTTTCCGTCACCATCGCCCAGCTTCACGGCCTGCGCGATCCCGCCGGCAAGGGCGACATCCCGGCACGTCATGCCCAGGCGGATGCACTCGTCGAGCTGATCGAACGCGTCTGGCCGGGTGACGAACGCCTCGTCGTTTGCGGCGATTTCAATGTGCTGCCTGACAGCATAAGTTTCGAAAAGCTCGGCCGCCTTGGCCTCAACGATCTCGTCACCAGCAGGGGTTTTACCGATACCCGCACCTCGCTCTATCCGAAGGAAGGGCGCTTTGCCGATTATATGCTGGTGACGCCAGAGGTCGTGGTGGAGCGCTTCGAGGTCGTCGAACAGCCCGAAGTTTCCGATCACCGGGCGCTTTTGATCGAGCTTGCCTGAGCAATTCCGAAGGCGAGAAGCGGTTTTGCGTCCGGAATGGCGCAGGAATTAGCGCAGCTTGAAATGCCGGTTGAGGTCGGCGATCTGCTCCTCGTTCAGCTGCCGCACCTTCATGCCGCGCGTGATGATCGAAAGCTTCGCCGCCTCTTCCAGCTCTTCGATGGCGAAGACGGCAGAGTCGAGCGTGGCGGCCGAAACAATGGGCCCGTGATTTTCCAGGAGCACGGCGCTGTGTTCGCCCGCAATCTCGGCAATCAGCGGCTTCACGTCTGTTGAGCCCGGCCGCGTATAGGGCACGACCGGCACTTTGCCGACGCGCATGACCACATAGGGCGTCAGCGGCGGGATGGCGTCTTTTGGATCGGTATCCGCAAGGCAGGAAAGGGCAGTCGCATAGGTGGAGTGCAGGTGCACCACGGCGCCTGTTTGCGGCCGCTTTTCATAGAAGGAGAAATGCAGCGGCAGCTCCTTGGTCGGCGCATCGCCCGACAGATGCCTGCCGTCGCTATCAAGCTTCGACAGCCGTTCGGGATCGAGGAAGCCGAGGCAGGAATTGGTCGGGGTCGCGAGATAGCCTTCTGCGGTGCGCACGGAAATATTTCCGGAAGAGCCGGCCGTAAGCCCCCGGTCGAAAAGCGATTTTCCCCAGCGGACGATGGCTTCACGCAGTAGGGTCTCACTCATGGCCTGCAATCCTGTCCAATGCCTTGGCGAAAAAGTCGGGCGAGCCGAAATTGCCGCTCTTCAGCGCGAGTCCGATCGGCTGCGTCGGGTTGCCGCGTTCCGATACCAGCACCGGCACGCCGGGATCGATCTCGGCGCCGATGATCATATGCCTGAGGCCGAGCGCCTCGACCACCGCGCCTGAGGTTTCGCCGCCGCCGACGACGATCAGCTGGGTGCCGGAATCGGCAAGCCGTTTGGCAAGGCCGCCGAAGAAATCCTCAAGAATCTTCGCCGATTCCTCGCGGCCGAAGCGCTGCTGCACGAAGCTCACGACTTCAGGCGAGGAGGTGGAATAAACGATCGGATTGTCGGCCGCATTGGAAGCAACCCAGTGGGCGGCATGCTCCACCGACATGGTGCCGCGCATGATCGCCGCCGGGTCGATAGAAAGGCCTGGATGGTTCTGGAGATGGCAGGCGACCTGGTTCTGAGAGGCGAGCGAACAGGAGCCGCAGAGGATGACACCAGGCCCGCTGACGACAGGCACTTCGGCCGGGGCGCCAGAGAGCTTGCCGCGCCTGGCGAAATTGCGCGCCAGCCCCTGGGCCAGTGCCGACCCGCCGGTTACGAGTTCATGATCGGCGACGGCTTCGCCGATTGTCAGCAGATCGGCATCCTCGATCGCATCGACGACGACGAGACGATTGCCATCGGTCAGCTCATCGCGCAGCCGGCGACGGATGGCTTCCGAACCCTGGCGCACCGTATCGAGCGTGATGCCGCCGACACCGCCGCGCGCCTGCAGCCGCAGCCAGCGGCGAATATCCGGATCGGTCATCGGCGTCAGCGGATGGTTCTCCATGCCGGATTCGCTGAGCAGCTTGTCCTTGACGAAGAGGTGACCCATGAAGACCCGTCGGCCGGTTGCCGGAAAGGCCGGGCAGACGACGGTGACATTGGCGCCGGTCAGTCGCTGCAACGCTTCGGCCACCGGGCCGATATTGCCTTCAGGCGTGGAATCGAAGGTCGAGCAATATTTGAAGAAAATCTGCTCACAGCCCTGATCCAGCAGCCAGCGTGCCGCATCCATCGATTGCCACACCGCTTCCTCGGCCGGTATCGAGCGCGTCTTCAGCGCCACCACACCTGCTTCGCAATTGACCTTGCCGCGGCCGGGGCCGACGAACTGCATCGTCGACATGCCGCCACGGGCAAGGGTGTTGGCTAGATCGCTGGCGCCGGTAAAATCATCGGCAATGGCTCCAAGCAGCATGTCAGGTGCGCTCCGGTAGACTATTGTTCAATTCGTTCTCGATATGGACGCGGATGGTGTCATCAAAGGATGTCCCGGCTGTGAAACCGGGCGAAAGAGTGCGGCTGGCATCGAAACTCTGCGCCGATCACAAGGATTTTCATTTGAAACGGTCCTCCGACCGATGAAGTGAACGCAAACCAGAACGCGTTGTCGCCTGAGTCGGGAGACATAGCGCGTTTCCAATTAAGACCAGCCGGACAAGGCTGTCACGCAATTTCGGGCAGAGGGCGTATCTTGCTTCGAGAGCGGTTTCGCGGCAACAAGCAGGGGATGAGCATTCCGACAGACTATCCGTTCGACTTCGATCCCACCTACGGGATGACGCTTGCCGATCTGCAGGCCATCCGCCCGCCGCGGGCGCCTGAGGGGTTCGATGCCTTCTGGCAGAAGCGTTATGCGAAGGCGCTGGCGGTCAAGCCCGGGCCACGTCTGAGCCCGAGCAAGGATACCCATCCGGATTGGCAGGTGCGCGATATCGTCTACACCTCCACTGATGATATCAGCATCGGCGGCTGGCTGCTCACGCCCCGCAAGGGCGAAGTCAGGCGCGGCCTCGTCGTCGGTCACGGCTATGGCGGGCGCGGCCAGCCGGAATTCGATATTCCGGTCGAGGAAACCGCAATCCTCTTTCCCTGTTTTCGCGGCATGTCGCGCAGCGCCCATCCGCCGATTTCGCCCGACGCCCCCGGGCATGTGCTGCATGATATCGATGATCCCGACCATTACGTGATCGGCGGCTGCGTCGAGGATCTGTGGGTAGCGGTGTCGGCGCTGCTCTCCCTCTATCCTTCACTCGACGGTCACATCGGCTATAGCGGGATCAGCTTCGGCGGCGGTATCGGCGCGCTCGCCATTCCCTTCGACAGCAGGATCGAGCGCGGCCATCTGACGGTGCCGACCTTCGGAAACCGCAAGCTCTGGCTGACATTGCCAACGGTCGGCAGCGCCCACTCGGTGCAGGAATACGCAAAGACCCACCCGGGTGTTTTGGAAAAGCTGCGCCTTTTCGACGCCGCAACGGCTGCGACCCGCATCAGAATACCGATGCTGGCCGCCGTGGCCCTCTTCGATCCAGCCGTCGCGCCGCCATGTCAGTTCGCGGTCGCGAACGCTCTGCCGAGATCAAAATTTAACGAAATCTTCATCCTGGATGCCGGGCATTTCGACTATGCTGATAGCGCAGTGCAGCAAACTGCGCTGCACGAGCGAGTCGGGCGGTTTTTCAGGGGTCTATGAACCGAGAATATCTGCGCTGGTACAGCGATCGGCTCCATCGTGACATGGAGCTTCTGGTGTTCGGGCATGCCGGCGCCAAAGTTTTGATGTTCCCAACGCGGGAAGGGCGCTTTTGGGAATATGAACATCTCGGTATCGTCGCCAGCCTCGCTGAAAAGCTCGAGGCCGGCCATTTGCAACTGTTCTGTATCGAAGGCCTGGCGGGCGAGACCTTCTACGATTTCGGCCGTCACCCGGCCGATCGTATCCGTCGCCATATCGCGTTCGAGGAATATGTACTGAACGAGGTTCTGCCGTTGATGGAGAGCCGCAACGGCCACGAATGCACCATTGTCCACGGCTGCAGCCTCGGCGCCTTCCAGGCCGCCAGTCTCGTCTTCCGCCACCCGCATCTCTTTCGAAAGCTGGTGGCCTTTTCCGGCCGCTACGACCTGACGATGAAGGTCGAGTCCTTTGGTGATCTTTTCGACGGCTATTACGACGAGACGGTCTATTTCCACACGCCGACGCATTTCCTGCCGGGTCTCACTTCCGACTGGCGCCTGGAAAAACTGCGGCAGGTCGAAATCGTCCTGACGATCGGCAACGAGGATCCCTTCCTCGACAACAACCGCTATCTCAGCCGCATGCTCGCCGAAAAGGGCGTCGGCCATCAGCTGCATTTCTGGGATGGCAGGGCGCATCGCGCAGGAGCCTGGCGCCGGATGGCGCCACTCTATATTTAAACGCTGCCGGATGGCGCCACTCTAACTCTGACTATTGCATCAGCGGCTTCTTGAGGAAGCTGTTGCGGTCAGCGGATTTGATGCGCAGCCAGGCCTCGCGGCCGTTCCGCAGCACACGCATGGGAATTTCCGCCCCTGCCGGGCCGCTCCCCCAGACCTTGCGGTAGAAATCGGCAAGCCCGTCCACTTCTCCGTCGCGGATTTCCGAGATGACGTCGCCCTGCTGCAGACCCGCCTGTGCCGCAGGACTACCCTTGGCAACGCTCATGACAACCACTTCGCCATTGCTTTCGGCCGAAAAGGCGCCGAGCCAGGGGCGCGGCGGGCGGTCGATCTGGCCGCGATTGAGCAGGTCGTCGAGGATCGGCGGCAGAAGGTTGATCGGTACGACCATGTTGATGTCGGCCACCTCGTCGCCCTGTACCATCTGCAGACGCAGCGAGCCAATGCCGAGCAGCTTGCCGTCGTCGCTGACGAGTGCTGCACCGCCCCAGGAGGGGTGGGCGGGTGCGATGAAGATCGCCTCGTCGAGCAGATATTCCCAATAGCCCGCAAATTCCTGCTTGGCGACGATATTGGCCTGCACGAATTCACCAAGGCCGTCGGCGAAGATCACGGCGTCGCCGACCGTCGTCTTGACCTTGTCGCCGATGTCGATGGCCGGCAGGTCGAGAGGCGCAAGCGACTGGATGAGGCCGAAGCCGGTTTCCTGGTCGTAGGCGAGCGCATGACCCGGAACCACCTTGCCGTCATGGCGGGTCAGCCAGATTTCGTCTGCTTCGGTGATCAGGTAGCCGATGGTGAGCACCAGCCCGTTTTCCCTGATGACAACGCCGCTACCTTCCCGGCGGGTGCCCAGCGTATTCGCGGTGAAGGCATCTTCGGGGATGGAGGCGCGAACGGCCACAACTGACCGCAGGATCCTGTCGATATTCATGGTTTCATCCTCGTAAGGCGCGGCACAAAGGCCCAGAATGCAGCGAGGGCCGGCAAGGGCCGGACGCATACCATTCTCTGTATAGGTATGAAACGACAGCCGTTTCTGCAAGACCCGCGGCCTGCGGTCTTTTACTCCGCCGCGTCCCGGCCGTATTGCCGTGGCGAGCGCGCCATCACCCGCTTGAAGGCGGTGCTGAATGCGCTTTCGGACTCGTAGCCGAGGGAAAGTGCAATCGTTCCTATCGGTTCGCGGCTGTTGGCCAGCCGCTCGCCCGCCAGCATCATGCGCCAGCGCGTCAGGTAATCCATCGGCGCAGCACCGACTTTCTGCTTGAAACGCTCCGCAAAGGAGGAACGCGACATGCCGGCCATGGCTGCAAGCTGCTGTAGCGTCCAGCGCCGCGCCGGCTCGGCATGCATGGCGCCGATCGCCATGCCGATCTGCCGGTCGGCGAGCGCGAAGAGCCAGCCCGTGCCCTCCGTATCGGGTGCCGCGAGATAGAGCCGCAGGATCTGCATCAGCATGATATGCGCCAGATGCTCGGTCATCAGGAAGCCGCCAGGGTGTCGGCCGCGCAGCTCCCGCGCCATCTGGTCGATCGCAAAGCGCAAGACCGATGCCTGGTCCGAATGCTCGCGGATATGCACGACCGGCGGCAATATGCCGACGAGCAGGTCGGCGCCGGCGCCGGAAAAGCCGAACCGGCTGCCGACGAGGAAGAAGGCGCCGCCGCCATTGCAGACCGCGATACCATCCTTCGCATGCGCGTAGATGTCGTCAGCCGGGATCGGCTCAAGGCTGCGATCGCTCGTCATCCGGAAGGACCGGCTCTGCGTCAGCAGAAAACAATCGCCTTCTTCCAGTCGGACCGGCTCGGCGACACCATCCACCTCCAGCCAGCAGCCGCCTGAGAGGACTGCGTTGAACTTGATACCCTGCGGTGGCGGAAAATCGATCGCCCAGTCGCGGCCGGCATCGAGACCGAGCGAGACGTAGCTTTTCGGCTTCAAGAGTGCCAGCACATCGGAAAGTGGATCCATGGATACGGAACTCATACGGAAATCCGGACGATCGCAAACATATCGCGGACTTTAGCGCATAGATCGTATGGCCGCCACCGCATTAGTCTCCGGGCGAAAGTAGAGAAGGAGAAATCCATGGAAAACGCACAACACCCCATCGGTTCCGGTTTTGGCGCTCGCTCGACGGCCGAAGACGTGCTCGCCGGCATCGATCTCACAGGCAAACTGGCAATCGTCACCGGCGGACATTCCGGCCTCGGATTGGAGACGACGAAGGCGCTGTCGCGGGCCGGCGCACATGTGCTTGTCGGCGCACGTCAGCCGGAAGTGGCGGCCAAGGCGCTCTCGGGCACCACCAATATCGAGGTCGACAGGCTCGATCTTTCCGATCTCGAAAGCGTGCGGCAGTTTGCGGAGCGCTTCGTCGCTTCCGGCCGCAAGGCAGATATCGTCATCAACAGCGCCGGCATCATGGCCTGCCCGGAAACGCGGGTAGGCCCGGGCTGGGAGGCGCAGTTCGCCACCAACCATCTCGGTCATTTCGCACTCGTCAATCGCCTCTGGCCGGCAATATCAAAAGGAGGCCGTATCGTCTCCGTCTCCTCAGCCGCTCACGGCATCACGCCGATCCGCTGGGACGATATTCAGTTCAACAGTGGCTACGACAGATGGCAGGCCTACGGGCAGGCGAAGACCGCAAATGCGCTCTTCGCCGTACATCTGGACGGGCTGGCCAAGGATGCCCGCGTGCGTGCCTTCTCGCTGCATCCCGGCAAGATCCTGACGCCGCTGCAGCGGCATCTGGAGAAAGAGGATATGGTCGCCGCCGGCTGGATCGACTCTGACGGCAATGCCATCGACCCGACCTTCAAGACGTCCGAGCAGGGTGCCGCAACACAGGTCTGGGCCGCGACCTCACCACAGCTTGCAGGCTTCGGCGGCCTCTACTGCGCCAACTGCGATATCGCATACATCTCCGACGACGGGGCGGAGACCAGTGTGCGCGCCTACGCCGTCGATCCCGACGAGGCTGCCCGTCTCTGGGCGCTCTCGGCGGAATTGACCGGTGTAAACGCGTTCAGCCGTTAAGCGTGGATGCCGGGCGCTTCGTAACCGGTGCGCTCGACATACTCGGTATAGCCACCGCCATACTGGTGGATGCCATCAGGCGTCAGCTCCAGCACGCGGTTGGAAAGGGCTGCCAGGAAGTGGCGATCGTGCGAAACGAAGAGCATCGTGCCCTCGAAATCGGCGAGCGCCTTGATCAGCATTTCCTTGGTATCGAGGTCGAGGTGGTTGGTCGGCTCGTCGAGCACGAGGAAGTTCGGCGGGTCGAACAGCATATGGGCCATGACGAGGCGGGCTTTCTCGCCGCCGGACAGCACGCGGCAGCGCTTGTCCACATCATCACCCGAAAAGCCGAAGCAGCCGGCAAGCGCGCGCAGCGGCGCCTGGCCGGCAAGCGGGAAGGAATCTTCAAGCCATTCCAGCACGGTGCGTTCGCCGTCCAGCAGGTCCATGGCGTGCTGCGCGAAATAGCCGAGCTTGACACTGGCACCCAGCGCCACGCTGCCGGTATCCGGTTCGGCCGTACCCGTCACCAGCTTCAGAAGCGTCGATTTGCCGGCGCCATTGACGCCCATGATGCACCAGCGCTCCTTGCGGCGGACCATGAAGTCCAGCCCTTCATAGATGGTGCGGCTGCCGTATTTCTTGTGCACGTTCTTGAGGTTGACGACGTCTTCGCCCGAGCGCGGCGCCGGCTGGAATTCAAAGGCCACCGTCTGGCGGCGCTTCGGCGGCTCGACGCGTTCGATCTTTTCCAGCTTCTTGACGCGGCTCTGCACCTGCGAGGCATGGCTGGCGCGCGCCTTGAAGCGCTCGATGAACTTGATTTCCTTGGCAAGCATCGCCTGCTGGCGTTCGAACTGCGCCTGCTGCTGCTTTTCGTTCTGTGCCCGCTGCTGCTCGTAGAAGCCGTAGTCGCCGGAATAGCTGTTAAGGGAGCCGGCATCAATCTCGATGATCTTGGTGACGATGCGGTTCATGAACTCGCGGTCGTGCGAGGTCATCAAGAGCGCGCCCTCATAGGTTTTCAGGAACTCTTCCAGCCAGATCAGGCTTTCGAGATCCAGATGGTTGCTCGGTTCGTCGAGCAGCATCACGTCGGGGCGCATCAGCAGGATGCGGCCGAGCGCCACGCGCATCTTCCAGCCGCCCGAGAGCGCGCCGACATCGCCGTCCATCATCTCCTGGCTGAAGCTGAGGCCGTCCAGAACTTCGCGGGCGCGGCCTTCCAGCGCATAGCCATCCAGTTCCTCGTAGCGTGCCTGCACTTCGCCATAGCGCTCGATGATCTCTTCCATCTCGTCCATGCGATCAGGATCGGACATCGCCGCTTCCAGCTCGCGCAACTCGGCGGCAACGATGCTGACGGGGCCGGCGCCCTCCATGACTTCGGCAACCGCGCTGCGGCCGGACATTTCGCCGACATCCTGGTTGAAATAGCCGATCGAGACGTGTTTCTCGACCGAGACCTGGCCTTCGTCAGGCAGCTCTTCGCCGTTGATCATGCGGAAAAGCGTCGTCTTGCCGGCGCCGTTCGGGCCGACGAGACCGATCTTCTCGCCCTTGTTGAGGGCTGCGGTAGCTTCGATGAAGAGGATGCGGTGGCTGTTTTGCTTGCTGATATTTTCTATACGGATCATGTCTTACGCGGGAGCTTGGGAGAATTTTGGCGCCCTTATGCCACGGGTTTGCCGCCGTGTCGCAGGTTTTCCGCGTCATGAAGCTGTGATCTTTGCAGCCTGTGTCCATTCCGCACGACTGGAAATCGAGACATCCTTCCTTATTATCCCCACGGGGAGGAGCCCATGACCGACAAGATATCCGCCAAGCCGGCAAAACCAGCGGAACCGAAGCTGCTGTCCGGCGGCAATCCGCAGATCGCCAAAGGCGAGGGCGATGGCCCGGTGCAGGCCTATATCGCCGCCATGCCCGGCTGGAAAAGCGATGTCGGCCGTCGCCTCGATGCGTTGATCATGCAAACCGTTCCCGATGCCCACAAGGCCGTCAAATGGAACTCGCCGCTCTACGGCATGAAGGGTGACGGCTGGTTCCTCAGCGTTCACTGCTTCAACAGATACATCAAGCTGGCCTTCTTCCGCGGCGCCGCCCTGCAGCCCATGCCGCCCGAGGAATCCAGGACTGCGGAAACGCGCTACTTCCACATCCATGAGAACGACGTAATCGATGAGGCACAGATTGCCGATTGGGTGAGGCAGGCAAGTCTGCTGCCCGGCGAGAAAATGTAAGGAGAGAGACCATGAAGAAAGCGGCGACCACAAAAAAGGAAACGGACCTGAAGGAAGTGTCTCCCTCCGAACGCATCGATGCCAAGATCGAGGAGTTGAGCGACTGGCGGGGCGAAACGCTCGCTCGCGTCCGGTCGATCATCCGCGCGGCCGATCCCGAGGTCGAGGAGACCTGGAAATGGCGCGGCGTTCCGGTCTGGGAACATGCCGGCATCATCTGCACCGGCGAAACCTACAAGACCGTCGTCAAGCTGACCTTTGCCAAGGGCGCTTCGGTGGAGGATCCGTCCAAGCTCTTTAATTCCAGCCTTGAAGGCAATACGCGCCGCGCGATCGATATTCACGAAGGGGAGGTGATCGATGAAGCGGCGCTGAAGGCGCTGGTGCAGGCCGCGGTTACGCTGAACACCGCGCGCAAACCGGCGTCGAAGAAAGCAGGCGCCTAGTTTTGCAGGCGAAAGGCGGTCTGGCCCGACTGGTCATTGCCGACATCGCGGAGTGGTCTATGTGGAACCTTGCGAGCTGGTTTCGTTAAAACCCGATAAGACGGAGGCTCTCTTGAAGGGTTACCTTCCCTATCTGCTGGGCGCACTGGCCGGAATGCTCATCGCGATTTTCCTGTCCAGCCTTTTGACGCTGACAGGAACGCCACAACTGGTTCTTTTCGCACTGCTGCCCGTCGCGGGCGGTGCGGTCGCCGAGCGTGCCGTCCGTCGCCGCTCCGGCAATTCCTGAGAGACCCATGGGACGGCTGAAGGAAATCGTCATCGATTGCGATGTGCCCTCCCGCGTCGCCCGCTTCTGGGCCGAAGCGCTCGATGGTTACGCGGTGCTGCCTTACGACGACGATGAAATCGCGCGCTTGGCAGCGCTCGGCCTGACACCCGAGACCGACCCGGTGGTGATGGTCGAAGGGCCTGGTACGCGCCTTTGCTTCCATCTTCGCAAGGGAGAGCGTCCGGCTCGCAACCGCGTTCATCTCGATATAGCTGTCGACGACCGGAAAAAGGAAGTCGCGCGCCTGTTATCCCTGGGCGCGACTTTCGTGCGCGAAACGGCCGATTACACCGTGCTGAACGATCCCGAAGGCAACAATTTCTGTGTCACCTCCGACTAGTTCACGTCAGACCGACTTCACCTCGCCGCCATCCATGCGCAGTGTCGTGCCGGTCATCCAGTGCGCAGCCGGCGAGACGAGGAAGGCCATGAGTTCGGCGATCTCTTCCGGCTCGCCGTAGCGGGCAATGCCGGCTTCCTTCGGAAACCTGGCCGTCGCCTCTTCCGCCGTCATGTTGTGCAACGGCGCCCAGTGCTCCAGATAGCTGCGGCGGCGCCCGGTCATGACCGGCCCGGGCAGCACGCTGTTGACTTGCACGCCATCCTCGATGCCACGATCGGAGAAAGCCTTGGCGAGCGCAGATATCGCCGCATTGATCGTGCCGACGGCGGCATAGGCGGCCTTCGGAAAAACCGCCGAGCTACCGGACATCAGCACGACGGAACCTTTCGTTTCCTTCAGCGCCGGCCAGGCGGCGATGGTCAGCCGCCGTGCCCCATGCAACTTCAGCGCCATGCCGTCATCCCATTGTCGGTCTGTCATCTCGAACACGTCGATCTGCGGCACGGCGCCGGCAATGTTGAGCAGTGCATCGATCCGCCCGAAAGCAGCAAGCGCCTTGTCGACGACGGCCTGCGCCGCGACCGGCTCCGCGAGGTCGGCATCGATGACAAGCGTCTTGGCACCAGCCGCTTCGACCGCTTTCGCCGTCTCCGCGAGATTGGCCTTGTTGCGGGCAACGAGCACAAGCTTGGAAAAATCCTTTGCAAGCCGGACGGCCGTTGCCTGGCCGATGCCCTGGCTGGCACCGGTAATGACGGCTACTCTGTCGGACATGATATCTCTCCTTTTCGCAGGCCTGTCAGCCGAGGAAGTCGCGGATCGCAGCGGCAATCTCGTCCGCGTGCGTCTCGAGCGCGAAATGGCCGGTGTCGAAGAATTTGATCACGGCATCAGGAATATCGCGGGCGAAGGCTTCTGCGCCCGGCGGAAGGAAGAAGGGGTCGTTCTTGCCCCAGACCGCGAGAAAGCGCGGCTTGTGGGTGCGGAAGTAGTTCTGGAAGGTCGGGTAGAGTGCAACGTTGCTCTTGTAGTCGCCCATGAGATCGAGCTGCACATCTTCAGCACCCGGACGCGAGAGATAGAAATTGTCGAGCGAATAACCATCGGGCGAAACCGTGGTCGGATCGGCAACGCCATGCGTATACTGCCAGATCGTTGTCTCCGGACCCAGAAAGGCCTTCAGCACGGCACGGTTTTCTGCGCTGGCGTCCTGCCAGTAGGCCTGCACCGGATTCCATGCCTCGCTGAGGCCATCGACATAGGCGTTGCCATTCTGAGAAATGATGCCCGTGATCCGCTCCGGATGCTTCACTGCCAGGCGGAAACCGGTTGGCGCGCCATAGTCGAAGACATAGACGGCGTAGCGATCGAAGCCGACGATCTCGGTGAAGCGGTCGATCGTGTCCGCAATGCTGTCGAAGCTGTTGACCGCGGGATCGTCCGACTGGCCGAAGCCCGGAAGGTCGGGCGCGATGATGTGGTAACGATCGGCAAGCAGCGGGATCAGATCGCGGAACATGTGGCCGGAGGTCGGGAAGCCATGCAGCAGCAGGAGCTTCGGCGCACCTTTGGGACCGGCCTCACGATAGGCGATCTTGATGCCGTCGACAGTGGTGTTGCGATAGCTGATCTTGGTCATGGTCATGTTTCCTTCAGTGAGATGATTGGTGATATGTTCGGAGATATGTCGGCCGTTCAGGCTTCGGCCACCGTTGCCGCCGCCTCGCGGATGACCTGCAGCACCGTCTCAGGTGCCGTTACCATCGGCGTATGATCGACAGCGAAGGGCCGCTGTCTCGCCAGCATGCGCTCGGCCATGAAGCATTGGTTGGCGGCCGCGATCATCCGGTCGTCTTCGGCGACCAGGAACCAGGAAGGGCGATCCTTCCAGAGCGGTCGCCCGACCGGCACCGTGATGCAGGCAGGTGAAATCGGCCGTTGCACGGCAGCAAGTACTGCCAGTTCTTCATCCGTTGCGTTCGGCGCATAGGCCGCGGCAAAGGCTTCCCGCGGGTAATAGATCAGGCCGTTTTCATCGGGCGCAAGCTGCGGCGCCCGCGGATCGAGGTCAGTGCGATAGAAGACATCGGCAACCGTCTCTCCCTCATCCGGGGCGAGAGCAGCAACATAGACCAGTGCCTTCACATTCTCGTTCTGCACGCCGGCGATAACCGCTCCGGCATAGGCATGGCCGGCGAGAACCACCGGCCCGTCCACACGATCCAGCGCCTGCGCAAGGGCTTTGACGTCATCGGCATAGGAGGTCAGCGGCAGCGGTGCGGCCGTCACCGCAAAACCGTCGGCGGCAAGCGGCGCGATGATCTTGGCCCAGCCGGAGCCGTCAGCCCAGGCGCCATGGACGAGCACGATATGCATAGTCTGCTGATCAGTCGATTGCGACGGCATCTGCTTTCTCCCTTTTTCAGAGTAACCGTTTAAAGCGATATAGAACGGTTATCTTGTGGAGGAGTAACTTGTCAACAGGCTTTTGACAGGTTACATAAGAGTCGCGTTTTCAAGCGGGCTGCCGTACAGTTGCGGTCTGCAGCCGAAATAGGACTTGTCATGGATAACCACTCTCCCGCCCTGTTTCTGGGTGATGCGCTGGCACTGGATTTCCTGAATTCGGTGGCGACGCCTGTCGACACGCCTGTTGATTGGATAGAGGACGGCGAGGGCCTGCTGCGCTGGTTGGAGCAGGCAGAGCTCGTCCCGCACGAGACGCTTGAAAGCCTGCGCGCCCAGGCATTGCCGGGGGAACTCGACAAGGTCGCCGATCAGGCGCGCAATCTGCGCGAATGGTTCCGGACCTTTGTCCGCGAGCACAAGGGAAAGCCGTTGAAGCCCCAGGCTTTGGCCGAGCTGGAACCGCTGAACCGCCTGCTCGAACGCGACGAGGGTTTCAGCCGCGTCGTGGCGCGCCAGACGGACGAAGGCGAGGTTTTCGAGTTCCAGCCGATGCGCAAATGGCGTTCGCCGGAAGCATTGCTGTTACCGGTCGGCGAGGCGCTCGGGCGCTTTGTCTGCTCCGAGGATTTTTCCAATGTGAAAGCTTGCGAGGGGCCGGTCTGCACCCTGCTGTTTGCCGACCATACCCGTGGTCATCGCCGGCGCTGGTGCAGCATGGCAATGTGCGGCAACCGCGCCAAGCAGGCCGCACACCGCGACCGGATCAGGCAGGCGTAACCTTCATTTCTTCGATAAGCCGGTCGAAGCCGATACCCGTGCCGCTCTCTCTGATATCGCCGTCTTGGGAGTCTCCGAAGACGGCCTGCTCGGTAAAGGTCATCAGCGTCGTGGCGCCCCGTCCGGTAAATTCCACCGTGACCAGTGACGAGGAGATGCTCCTGCCTGCCGTCAGCATCGTATAGGCATAGACGATGCGTTCGCGCGGGTGAATTTCGAGATAGTGGGCGCGCATCGCCTGCTCGGTTCCATCTGGCATGCGCCATGTCATGCGCTCGGCTCCGCCGATCTCGAAGTCGAAATGATCCTCCATCACCTGCCAGTCGGGATGACACGCCGTCCAGCGCCGCTTCAGCTGGTGGTCCGACCAGAAGCGAAAGGCATGCCCGACACTACCGGGCAGGTCGCGCTCGATGACGAAAGTCCGATGATTGACGGAGACACCCATCAGTGGTCCTTTTCCTCAGGGGTTTCCGCCATCAGCAGGGCTAGGCGGTCGAAGGCGGCATGCATTTCGGCCTGTCGCTGCTCGAGCCACCGGTTGATGGCGCCGAAGGCCTGTTGCTGCATGCGATAGGTGCGCACGCGGCCGACCTTTTCCGAAATGACGATGCCGCTTTCCTCGAGAATGCGCAGGTGTTTCAGCACGGCCGGCAGACCGACATCGGCTGGCTCTGCCAGTTCCGTGACGGAGGCCGGTCCCCTGGCAAGCTGCTCGATGAAGCTGCGCCGATAGCGATCGGCGAGCGCCTGAAACATCCGGTCGAATTCGGCTGGCGCCGGCTCTGCCATTACATTGCCTCAAGATAACGCGCGGGCATCGCCTCCCGATAGGGAAACATCGAAAAATAGGGTTGCGCTTCCGACAGCACGCGTTTGACGGAAGGACGTTGTAACAGACGCTCCAGATAGGAGGAAAGCGCCTGCTGCTCCCCGGTGAACGGATGCACGATGGAGGCGAAGAACAATCCGGGCAAGGCCGCGCAGTCGGCCATGGTGAAATCATCTCCCGTTGCCCAGCGCTTTTCCTGCATGTGGGCGTCAATCATCTTGTAGGCCTGATCAAGCATGGCCCTCGCTTCCACCACGCCATGCGGATCATGGGCATCCGCCGGCCGGATCCTGTCGGTGACGACCTTCTGCATCGGCACGCTGACATAGAGATCGTAGAACCGGTCCCAGAGCCGCACCTGCATCTGCGCCCCCGGATCATCGGGCAGAAGCCGCACCGGCCCCGGATAGTGGGCCTGCAGATACTCTATGATGATGCTCGTTTCCGGTATCGTGCGCCCCGCTGCCCGATCATCCAGAATCGGAATCTTGCCGACCGGCCACTTGTCGAGCAACGCTGCGGCCGACTCCGGATTGCCGAAGTCGACGATCTCCGCGTCGAACGCAGTCCCATTTTCATAAAGGGCAATCAGCACCTTGTGGCAGAAGGAGGCGAGGGGATGAAGATAAAGCGTCAGTGTCATTAATCCACCTATAGTTTCCAACTGAGGAAACTATAGCGTCGCCGTGATGGTACGGCAAGATACTTTCCAATAGCGGAAAGTTTTTATGCGTAAGCCACCCATCCCCTGAAGCTGAAGGCGGTGTAGAAAAGGGTGACACCCGAAAAGCCCGCCTCGCGCAACATGGTCTCCTCCTCCTCGGGCGCGAGGATATGCAGCCTTTCACGCATTGCCTTCCGCGCATTCTCGACACGGGCGGGGTCTGTTCCATCGATGGCGCCAAAGGCGAGATGCCGATCGATCCATATCGATTGCTCCGGCTCGCTCTGCAGAAAGCTCATATGCGCAATGACAAAGGGCGCGCCGGACTTCAGGCGACGGCGAATTTGCAAAAGGGTTTCAAGCCGCTGCTCGATCGGGATGTGGTGAAACGTCAGAAGGCAGACGGCGGCATCGAACGGTCCCTCGGGCGCGACATCAATGTTGCCCCGATGAAAACCGATGCGGTTGCCGTGCTCTCCGGCGACCTGCCGCGCCAGTTGCAGCATGTCGGCGGAGGGGTCGACGCCGTCGAAAGTCCAGCCCGCCTGTGCCTCGGCAAGGGCTTTAAGCTCCAGCCCGCCACCGGCGCCGAGGACAAGAACGCGACCGTTGTCAGGCATGCGCTCTGCCATCAGCAACGCCGCCATCCGGTGCAGGCTTGAAAAGCCGGGAACCTGCCGCGGTGGGCCTTCGAGATAGGATTTGACGGCATCGCCGCTGAAGGCAGATGCCGCCGTGTGAGACGTGGAGTGGCCAGGATGATCGCCGTTCTTCATGTAACTTTTATTATTACATGATTTCTGGCCTGTCAATTCGTGAGCCTATTTCGCAAACTTGCGCGCCCCGGCGACGCAGAGAATGACGGCAACCGTCACCGCAAGCATCGACCAGCTCACCGTTTCCCGCAGCAACGTTGCGGCAAGCGCCAGGCCGAAGAACGGCTGCAGCAGCTGCAACTGGCCAACGGCGGCAATGCCGCCCTGCGCAAGGCCGCGGTACCAGAAGATGAAGCCGATTAGCATGCTGAAGAGCGAGACATAAGCGAGCCCCATCATGGCCGGCGTCTGGATATCGGCAAAGCTCGGCGGCCGGCAGGCGATGGCCGCGATGATCATGACAGGCAACGAAACCACCAGAGCCCAGGAAATCACCTGCCAGCCGCCAAGCCGGCGCGACAGCCGCGCACCCTCGGCATAACCGAGCCCGCAAACGATGATCGCGCCGAGCATCAGCGCATCGCCAACAGGCGAGGCGGTCAGCCCCTGCATCAGCGCAAAACCGGCTACAAGCGCGCTGCCGAGCAGCGAGAAGAGCCAGAAAGCCGGCTTTGGCCGCTCGCCGCCCCTGATGACGCCGAAGATCGCGGTTGCGAGCGGCAATAGGCCGATGAAGACGATGGAATGCGCCGAGGTCACATGCTGCAGCGCCAGCGCCGTCAGCAGCGGGAAGCCGACGACGACGCCGAGCGCTATGACGACGAGCGAGATGAGATCTTGCCGCGAAGGACGCTTTTCCCGAAAGACGATCAGCAGGCAGAGCGCCAGGATGCCGGCAATCGCCGCTCGCGCCACCGTCAGAAAAACCGGATCGAGCTGCATGACGGCCACGCGTGTGGCAGGCAGCGATCCGCTGAAGATGAGCACGCCGATAAAACCATTGATCCATCCGGTCGCTGTGCGATCCATGTAGGCACTCCTTTGTTCGCCACATGCTTATCCGCTTTCCGCACTGGCGCTGCCAGCCACAGTTCGATACAGTTTGCCGAAACTGTTATGGTGAAGGAAGCAGTACGGATGGACGAGCAGATACAGGCAGGCAGCCGGGTCGGCATGGTCATGGCGACCATCCGCCAGCGCATCGCCGGCCGCAGCCTCACACCCGGCGCCAAGCTGCCCTCGATCCGCAGCCTCTCGGGAACCTTGAAAGTCTCGGCCTCGACCGTGGTCGATGCTTATGAGCGGCTGGTCGCCGAAGGCGCGATCCTCTCGCGCCCCGGCTCCGGCTTCTATGTTGCCAGCCAGACGGCTCCGCTCTCGCTTGCCGATATCGGCCCGAAGCTCGACCGCGCCGTCGATCCCTTCTGGGTATCGCGGCAATCGCTGGAGGCACAGGAAAGCGACCTCAAACCCGGCTGCGGCTGGCTGCCGCCCGCATGGCTCCCGGAAGAGGCGATCCGCCGAACCCTTCGATCCCTGTCGCGCGCCGATGCCGCAAGCCTTTCCGATTACGGCGCGCCCCTTGGCCTCAAGCCGCTGCGGCAGCTGATCGCACGCCGGGCGGCGGAACGCGGCATCGAGGCATCGCCGGACCAGGTCATGCTCACCGAATCCGGCACGCAGGCGATCGATTTCCTCTGCCGTTTCCTGATCGAGCCCGGCGATACCGTGCTGGTGGACGACCCCTGTTATTTCAATTTCCATGCCTTGCTCAGAGCCCACCGCGCCAAGGTCGTCAGCGTTCCCTATACGCCCTCCGGCCCCGATATCGAGCTCTTCGCCGCAGCGCTTACCGAGCATCGGCCGCGCCTCTACATCACCAATTCTGCAATCCACAATCCGACAGGCGCCACGCTCTCGCCGGTTACGGCGCACCGGCTCCTGAAGCTTGCCGAACAACACGGCCTCACCATCATCGAGGACGATATTTTCGCCGATTTCGAACTGATGCCGGCACCACGCCTTGCTGCCTTCGACGGCCTCGATCGTGTCATCCATATCGGCAGCTTCTCCAAGACGCTCTCGGCCGCCGCCCGTTGCGGCTTCATCGCCGCACGGCCGGAATGGATCGAAGGCCTGATCGACCTCAAGATCGCTACCTCATTCGGCGGCGCCCGGCTGAATGCCGAACTGGTGCTTGGTGTGCTCAGCGACGGCAGCTATCGCAAACATGCAGAGGGCCTGCGCAGCCGTCTCTCGAAGGCGATGTTCGAGGTGGCAACCCGGCTGAAATCACTGGGCATTCGCCCCTGGCTGGAGCCGCAGGCCGGCATGTTCCTCTGGTGCCATCTGCCGGATGGTCTGGATGCCGCGGCGGTCGCGCGTGCAGCACTTGCCCGGAATGTCGTGCTCGCGCCGGGCAACGCCTTCAGCCTGTCGCAATCCGCCACCGGCTTCATGCGCTTCAATGTCTCGCAGACGCTGGAAAGCAGGGTATTTGATGTGCTTAGGGATGCGCTTAGGCAGGCGGAACGGTCCGCTGAGTGATACGCTGTCGCATGCCGATGTTTTAGGATGACAGGATCGCCGCCCAACAATATACAGTCAATTTCGGCCGGCCGTATCAGTCCGGATGCGCATTGCGGATTACGACATGAAAGACTGGCATCCAGACCTCAGCCGCTCTTCGAGCCCCCGTTACATGGCGATCGCCGATCTGATCGAGATGGATTTGCGAAACGGCGCACTGACAGCGGGCGACAGGCTTCCTCCGCAGCGCGAACTCGCAAACCGCCTCAACATCGATTTCACAACTGTTGCGCGCGGCTATGTGGAGGCGCAGAAGCGTGGGCTGGTGGACTCGCATGTCGGCCGCGGCACCTTCGTGACGGGCAGGCAGGGTAGGGAGCGGCGCGACCTTTTTGCGGATGCTGCGCCGGATCCGCGCCGGACATCCGTAATCGATTTTTCGATGAACCTGCCGCCCGAGCCTGACGATCCGGAACTTCTGACACGCATGCGCGAAGGCATGTCGGCGGTGGCCGCCAATCTTATCCCGCTGCTGCGCTATCAGGGATTTGGTGGTTCCGGCATGGACAAGGAGGCGGCTGCCACCTGGCTTGCACGCCGCGGCCTACTGCCCTCGCAGGAGCGCATCTTCGTGACACCAGGCGCGCATCCGGCGCTGCTGGCGATCTTCGGCCTGCTGGCAAAGCCTGGCGAAACCGTGCTGTCGGAAAACATCACCTATCCCGGCATGCGCTCGATCGCCGCCCAGCTGCGCCTCAATCTCTCGGGTCTGCCGATGGATGAAGAGGGCATCCTGCCCGATGCCTTTGGAGAAGCCTGCGAGCGCTTGAAGCCGAAGGCGCTTTATCTCAATCCAACCTTGCAGAACCCTCTGACGCTGACCATTCCGGAAAAGCGCCGCGAGGAAATCGCTGCCGTCGCCCGCAAATATCACGTGCCCGTTGTCGAGGACGATGCCTATGGCTTCATCCCGCTGCACGGCCCGCCGCCGCTGGCCGCAATCGTGCCTGATCTCACCTGGCATATCGGCGGCCTCGCCAAATGTATCGGCGCCGGCCTGCGGCTGGCCTATGTGGTGGCGCCGGACACCAAGGCGATCTGGCCCTTCGTCAGCGCCATGCGCGCCAACAATGTCATGGCCTCGCCGATATCAGTTGCGCTCGCGACGCGCTGGATCGAGGATGGTACGGCGGACACGATCCTGCGCTTCAGTCGCGCCGAGGCAGGTGCTCGCCAGCAGATGGTGGCGAATATCCTCCCCGAGGGCAGCTACAAGGCCGATCCGATTAGCTTCAACATCTGGCTGCCGCTCACCAATGGCTGGACCCGCTCCACTTTCGGCAGCCACATGCGCTCTTCAGGCATCGGTGTAGTCGCGAGCGACGCCTTCACGGTGGAAGGTGCAGCACCCGAAGCCGTCCGTGTTTGCCTGGGTGGTCCGATCGGCCGCGAGAGGCTTAAGGGCGCACTGGACTTCATGGCCCATGCGCTGGAAGGCCCGCCGGAAATGTCGGCGTCTTTCTTCTGAGCCGTTGCTCCGCCTAACGCCTTCAATTCAATCAATAAAGGCCCTGCCCCAAACCTCCTCGCAAGGGGAGGGACTTAATCTGCCGCGCTCGGCTGTCACTTATTCGGTGTTTCGGAAGGAGTGAAGGGGCGCCGCAAGTTAGCCCTCCCCCTTGTGGGGAGGGTTGGGGAGGGGCTTTTGGCAAGCGCGCAATCTCGTCCGGTTAAGATTGGATCTTCCCTCCCTCGCGCCTCATGAGCCTAACCCAAAAGATCTCTGCGTCATTCTGACTAATGGACTGGCAATTCCCTTTCAATGTAATTATATTGTATGCATTCATTATGGGGCATTGAATGGATTTCCTGATGCCTCGCAAAGTCGAAAAGCGAGATCGCCATGGACGCCGAATATCCTCCTCTCCCTCCGATGCAGACTGGCATCCGGGGCCGCTGCCCGCGCTGCGGACAGGGGCATATGTTCAAGGGGTTCCTCACGCTGCAGAAGGAATGCGAAGTCTGCGGGTTGGATTATTCCTTCGCCGATCCGGCTGACGGGCCTGCCTTCTTCGTCATCTGCTTTGCCTGCGTGCCGAGCGTGCTGCTCGGCGTATGGCTGGAAGTTGCCTTCTCTGCGCCGCTCTGGGTGCAGTTGCTGGTCACCGGCCCCTTCATGTTCGCCACCTGTATTCCGCCGCTGAGACCGCTGAAGGGATGGCTGGTCGCAAGCCAGTATTTCTATAAGGCCGAAGAGGGCAAGCTCGCCTGATCTCAGGCTGCCAAGGTCTGCTACTGTCAGGCATGCTGACCCTTCGCAATGAAAGGCCGTTCGGAAAGCGAGCGGCCTTTTTGCTGCCCGGGCCGTCACCGGATTTCTCCGAAGCCAAAATGCCGCAGGAGCGCGGTATTCAAGTCTGTTGCATTTTCTGTACCGATCAGTACAATGAGTAACAAGAGGTACAGTTTAATCAAGGAGACCAGATATGCCTGCACCGCTTCCTCCCTTCACCCGTGAAACTGCAATAAAGAAGGTTCGCCTTGCCGAAGACGGCTGGAACAGCCGCGATCCGCAGCGCGTCTCGCTCGTCTACACGCAAGACAGCCAGTGGCGGAACCGCGCCGAATTCGTGACCGGCCGTGCCGAGATCGTCGCTTTCCTGACACGCAAGTGGGCAAAGGAGCTGGATTACCGGCTGATCAAGGAACTCTGGGCTTTCACAGATAATCGCATTGCCGTGCGTTTTGCCTATGAATGGCATGATGACAGCGGCAACTGGTTCCGCTCCTATGGCAATGAGAATTGGGAATTCGATGCGGAGGGCTTGATGCAGCGCCGTTTCGCTTGCATCAACGATCTGCCGATCAAGGAATCGGATCGCAAGTTCCACTGGCCGCTCGGCCGGCGGCCCGATGACCATCCGGGCCTTTCCGACCTCGGCCTTTGAGGCCTCAAGGTGAACTGTGAAGACCGTTTATGAACGTGCTGATGTGGTGCCGCTGCTCGCAGAGATCTTCCGCGAGCTCGGCTACGAGGGCACGACGTTGAGCCGCATTACCGAGCGCACCGGCATCGGCAAGGGCAGCCTCTATCACTTCTTTCCTGGCGGGAAAGAAGAGATGGCGGCGGCCGTCCTTGCCGATGTCGACGGCTGGTTCGAACGCGCCATCTACGAGCCGTTGCGCCGCGACGATGCCGGGGCGGCGATCGATGCGATGTGGGCCAACGTGATGGACTATTTCCGTTCCGGCAGTCGCATTTGCCTCGTCGGTGCCTTTGCGCTGGACGAAACGCGGCAGCGCTTCTCGCCCGTCATCAGGGATTATTTCGTCCGTTGGATCGAGGCGCTGCGTCAGGCACTGATCCGCGCCGGCTACGCCGAGGATGTCGCGCTCGCCGCGTCCGAAGAAGCCGTTTCGGGCATCCAGGGCGCGCTGGTGCTCTCGCGGGCGCTGGATGACAAGGATATGTTCCGCAGGACCCTTGGTCGATTGGCCGTCAGGCTGGCTGCGACGAGACCTGGGGAATAGTCCGTGGCCGCCGCGGCTGGAGCGCAGATGACGCCAATGCAGAAGGCTGCGAGTGAGGGGTTCAGGGCATCCTCACTCGTCAGGATTGTGTTTAAGAGTCGTTCTGGGAGGGCAGACGGACCGGGCGCGGATTCTCGCGTTGCGTGCGTACCTGGCGCCATTCGTTTTCCATCTGGTCGACGACGTGCTGGGGGATCTTGGTCGGAGTTTCTGCGGTGGTCGGCATCGTGTCCCTCTCTTCCTCAGCAAGAGTGTGCTTGCGGATGGAGGCATCGCACAAGAAAAACAGCGTGTAAATCTACCCCGGTCACACTTGAAACGATTAAAAAAATTTCAATCGATTAAGCGGACATTAACCACAGCAGGCCTCGGAGAAAAGCATCATGACCGTCCCACTCGACCGGCAATTCTTCTTCGACACTGTGCAGCACAGCCTGTTCAAGGGCAGCCTCACGCCGGCCCAGATCGAAGGCATGAACGCGATACTCGACTACTGGAACGCGAATTTGGCTACCGCTGATCGGCGCTGGCTGGCCTATATATTAGCGACCGCATTTCATGAGACTGCTTACACCATGCAGCCTGTACGCGAGACGCTGGCGACGAGCGATTCGCGCGCCGTGGAAATTCTCGAGACCGCCTTCGCTTCGGGTCGGCTCTCCTGGGTGAAGTCGCCCTATTGGCGCGCGGATGAGGACGGCAAGTGCTGGCTCGGCCGCGGGCTGGTGCAGCTCACCCACAAGAGAAACTATGAGGCGATGAGCGAGGTAACCGGCATCGATCTCGTCGCTCATCCCGATCGCGCCATGGAAATGGCGCCGGCTGTGACGATCCTGATCGAGGGCATGCTGCGCGGCAGCTTCACCAGCCACCGGCTTTGCGATCACCTCAACGAGGAAAGGGAAGACTGGGTCAACGCGCGCCGCATCGTCAACGGCACCGACAGGGCCGAGAAGCTCGCCGACTATGCGCAAACCTTCCTCGCGGCGATCAGCATGGAGCAATGCGGTTCATCGACTTGATCTCAACGCCTCAGGGCGGCGAGCCTCGCGAGTCGAAACTGCTGGGAGGCTGACGACTTCCAACTGCTAGCCAACACACTATCGCGACGATGCAACTGACATTGTCCTGCCGCCGGTTTTCAGCGATAAATTGAATGTCGAGGGTAATGGTCGTGAGAGCTCTAAGGCAAAGTCGTGGGCCACTGTTTGAACCGCTTCAGCTGCCTTGCGGTTTGACCCTTGGTAATCGAATTGCAAAATCAGCGATGTCGGATTCACTGGGCGACGGAACGGGGCATCCGACCGCTGCGCAGATGAGGCTCTATCAACGCTGGGCCGAAGGTGGATTGGCCCTATCCATAATCGGAGAGGTCCAGCTTACCTCCGGCTATGCCGAGAACCCCGGTAACCTGGTGCTCAACGAAGCATCGGACCTCGAACAGTTCAAGAAACTTGCTCTGCACGGCAGCGAAAACGGCACCAAGCTCTGGTTGCAACTCGGTCACGCTGGAGCCCTTGCCTATGCACCGACAAGCAACCCGAGGGGTCCGAGTGCTTTCGACCTCCAGGGCCTGCGTTGCGCGGAAATCACATTGAAGGAACTAGGCCGATTGCCCTCGCAATATGCAACGACAGCCCGGCTAGCGCAGCAGGTCGGGTTTGGCGGTGTGCAGATTCACGCGGCACATGGATTTCTGCTGAGCCAGTTTCTTTCACCGCTGTTCAACAGGCGGCGCGATGCGTACGGAGGGGAGATCGCCCATCGTATGCGGATTCTGCTGGAGGTTATCGAAGCCACCCGGGTCGCTGTCGGGCCGGCTTTCCCGATCGCCGTGAAACTGAATTCTTCGGACGAACTGGAAGGAGGGTTCGACGAAGATGACGCGCTCGACGTGGTGGCGGCGCTGGACCGATCTTCGATCGACCTGATCGATATCAGCGGCGGGACTTACTTTCCTGGCGCAAAATCAGCCTCCGACAGGGCGGGCCGGGGACCCTACTTCCTCGAGTTCGCGAAACGCGCACGCGCTGTCACAACCAAGCCTCTTATGCTGACAGGCGGTTTCAAGACCCGCGGGCAGGCTGAAGACGCCGTGACATGCGGTGCCATTGACATTGTCGGTCTTGCGCGCGCGCTCGTCCTTGAGCCTTCTCTTCCCAATCTTTGGAAAGAAGACCAGAAATCGGAGCCGTCCTTTCCCAGGTTCCCAGACGCTCCGGAGGGTGGGATCACCGCATGGTACACGATGCGGCTCGCCGAGATCGGTGCTGACAACGATCCACCCGATTCCAGCGGCCTCGAACAGGCCGTCCGCGACTATGCGGAACGGGACAAGCATCGAACAAAAGTCTGGCTGGCTCACTTTGCCAACGAGGCAGCCGGAAGCAGTTGAAGCCGACGACGCCAGCCCTATCTGGCGGATGGAGCGAATACTGGTTTCTGACTAATCACGTTCCATCGTCGCGAGGATAGCCGCGGCCATCCGTTTCGCCTGGCGGCCGGGCTCCGCTGTGCGAACCACTTGGGCTACGGCCGTTGCTCCCTCATGAAGAATATTGATTTCGTCCGCCACACGTCTCGGATCACGGTACCGTGCGGCATGAGCAAGTTCTTCGAAATAGGCGAGCGTCAGGCGCTTGTGCATGCTGGCGGCACGAAACACGGGATCGACGATGTCCTTGTGTTCTCCGGTAGCGGCCATGAAGCTGCAGCCCCTGAAGTCTTTGTCCTTGAACCAGAGCTGCAGAAAGTCGAACGTCAATAAAATCCGCTCTGCCGGATCACTGGCACGCTTTTCCACAAACTCCCGCATCTCACGGCGATCCTCCTCGTCGCGCCGCTCGAGCGCGGCAACGATCAGATCCTCCTTCGTCTCGAAGTGCCGATACAACGTCGTTTTCGCGACGCCGCTTTCCGCAATGATCAAATCGACCCCCGTTGCCTGATAGCCCTTCTGGTTGAACAGGCGGAGGGCCGTTTCAAGAAGATGGTCTCTGATCTCTGATCGCCGCATTGTCACTCCTCAAACAGAACTGATCTGTAGCGACAATTAGGTGTTCCAGCAACCAAAGGCAACGCGCAAGCGCAGGAAGATTCCTTTAGACGCCACTTCCGCCAAGGCAGCCCACATGCCTTCACTATCGAAGGCGGTTGACGATCGCGCTTTCGTGATTTGGAAACGATACAGTTCTGTAGTATTTCGTTATTAACGATACAGATTTGTATCGTTTTCTATGGAGGCGAGGAGCCTCTGGAGATCAATTCAATGGGAGAAGGAAATGACCCAAGCTATCAATCGTCTCGGCAAGCAGCCGGCGTCCAGGAGCACCTTCGGCATCTTGCATCTGGCGGACACCTATGGCCGTGCGGCGACAACCGCCGGCCTCTATGTTTCGATCACCGTGATTTATGCCTGGTTCGGCGGCATGAAATTTACAGCCTACGAAGCGCAGGGTCTGGTCGATCTGGTCAGTAACAGCGCTCTTGTAAGCTGGATGTATGCGATCTTCAGTGTTCGAGGTTTTTCGAGCTTTCTTGGCGTCCTGGAACTGAGTATCGGCGCACTGATCGCAGCAAGGTTCATTAGCCCGGTCTACTCGTTGCTGGGAGGCGTCCTGTCTTCGGGACTGTTCGCCACCACCATCAGCTTCATGGTGACGACCCCTGGCGTGATTGTTCCCGAGCTCGGGTTCCCTGCCATTTCGGTCGCTCCTGGCCAATTCCTGCTCAAGGACGTCGGGCTACTAGCGCTATCCCTTTGGATTGCAATGGATTCCCTTCTCGCGATCCGGTCCGCCAGAGCCTAGATCCGAGAGCCTGGCAGTTAGAACGCCCCGATCCGGCTCGGATCGGGGCGTTCGCCATTCACTGAAATCGAAACTCGTGCCATTCTGCGAAGCACGATCTTCTTTTCTGAACGGAGGATTGGTGCTGTGGACGGATTGCCCGGCGGTGCGGAGCCAGCAGGTTTCGAGACATGGGCGGGTTTCAGCGTTATCGGTACGCTGAGCTTCGTACTAGGCTTCGCGATGAACTACGGTTCGATCTGCACCTTCATCGCTACGACCGAGTTGGTTTCCGAGCGCCGACCCGCACGACTTCTTGCTTTGGCCGAATGCGCGGTATGGGCTGCCGTCGGATATATTGCCCTCGATGCGTTGCCGACCATGCATGCTGGATGGTCTCCTTTGCTTCATATGGTCAGCGCAGCCATCCTCTTTGGCGTCGGCGTATACGTGAACGGCGCCTGCATCTTTGGATCGGTCGGGCACTTTGGCAACGGGGACCTGGAGTTCGGCTTCACGTTCCTCGGTATTCTGGTCATCCTCTCCCTCGACTTTGCGCTCGAGTTCCGCCCGGCACCGATGCCGATCAGCGCCGCACCGCCGCTTGCGCTCGGAGCGTTGCTCGTGGTTCTGTCCGTATTTCTCTTTCTAAGACTGGGTGTCTCTTTCAAATCCGAGACGAACTTTCGGCGGCTGACGCTAGCAATGGGTACGATCGGCATAACTTCGGCCACCTTGTCAGAGTTTGCCCCCCGCTTCTCGATCACCACCTCGATTGGATCGATGCTTTCGATCCCAGTGACGAGTTCGCTCATTTTTGTCTGCATGTTCGCAGGCAGTCTCGTTTCGGCGAGAATTCGCGGACATAGTTTTTCGCTAACCTGGCCGACAAGGGGAAGTGTGTCGCGAAGGATAACGGGCGGGATGCTGATGGGCTTTGGGGCGCTCCTTATCCCTGGTGGAAACGACACCCTGCTGCTCGTCGGCCTCCCGATGGGAGCGTGGCAGGCCCTTCTCGCCTACCTTCTTATGGTAGCGGCGCTTGCCGCGCTGATCGTTAGCTTTGGTTCAGCAGCGCGATCTTGGTCGTAACATCAGGCTCGCCCGTGCGGCTCAAGCTTTGTTGGTCAGTGACGCGACATTGTAGCCCGGTTGAAGGCCCGGGCGGCGCGTGTTATCGCCCGGTTGCCGGCCCAGAGAGCCCAGGCTTAGAGAATTGCCCCAGGAGTGTTTCGCGTGATCCGCCATATCGTCTTCTTCACCGTGCCGGAGGAAAACCGCGAGGCAGTACGCAGGGGGCTCTCGATATTGACGGGCATCCCGCACGCGCTGAAGCTGGAGATTGGCGAAAACGTCAAGACCGACCAGTGGGGCAATGCTGTCGATTTTGTCGTCTACGGCGAATTCGAGAGTGAGGAAGCGCTCGCCGCCTACAAGTCGCATCCCGATTATGATCTCTCGACACGCACGGTAAAGCCGCTCCGCGATACCAGGACTGCGGCCGATTTCGATAGTGGCAAGGCAGTCACTACGCCCCTGCAGCATTGACGATCGCGACCGCGCCGCTTCGGCGAAAGGCCTATCCTCTTGAAAATGAATAAGTATTTTTCAACTTCCGGCATATTTGCCGTGATTTGTCGGCTAAGTCATTGATTCTGTTTAAGTGATGCATCCAAGGCCAAAACTTCTTTTTAAATTCGATTTCAGCAAAGGCTGCCTCTGATTTTGAAATTCTTTACGCGAAGTTTTGAGGTCAAGTGGATCACTTAAACAGGATCAATGACTTAGCGCCCAAAACACCGCATTTAAGGCTCATTTTGAAAATTCTTATTCATATTCAAATGGATAGGGAGAAATTGGATGCCGCGCCGGTTGCCGATGAATCAATCTGTAAAGAGCCGGAATCAACCATTGAGGAAAAAGCTGCAAAGGATTCAGAAGCTTAACGGATTTGCAGTCTTTGGTGCCGACTGACCGGGCTTCCTGCCCCGAGGGCAGGGCGCCGGTTCTCCGCTGGTTGTGGGGACATCATAATCAACGGATTTAAACGGCCGGCCTTGGAAGACGAGCCGGCCGCCGGCAAATGGGATGGGCTTCTCCTGTCGGTCAGGCTGGCTGGACGCTCGGTCTTGCGCCACGCACCAGTGCCATCAGCATCAAAACGAAAACCAGGGCGATGGCCGCAAGCACTGCGCAGATGATCAACGTCGGACCGGCGCCGGCGCGGTCGAGAACTGCGGTGAAGATGACGGGCGCGATCGCATTGGCGAGGTTCTGCGGCATCGACAGGCGGGCTGCCTGCAGCCCGTATTCCCTGGCCGAAAAAAGGGCAAGCGGAAGCAGCGCACGCGCAACCGCCAGCACGCCGGAGCCGAAACCGTAGAGCAGCACGAAGGTGATGAGCAGCGGCGCCGACGGCGGCACGACGAAGAGCATCAGGAAGCTGAACAGCATCAGGCTGACGCCCATGACCGATGTCAGGATCGGATTGCCGCGCTTGCCGAGCAGCATATCGAGCGCACGCGCCGAAATACCGATCACGCCGCGGGCCGAGCCAAGCTGCAGGGCAAGGGCCGGCGATGCGCCGGACTGGCGGAAGATTTCGAGCAGCGACGGCGAGACGCCGAAGGTGATGAAGGTGCAGAGCGTGGTGGAGACGGCAATCAGCAGGAAGGCCTTGCGCCGGTCGGCCGGCGAAAGCGCCACCGGTGGCATTTCGGCGGCGGCTCCCTGTGTATGGCTTGCGACCGGTTTCGGCAGGGCGAAGAGGTGCAGCGGCAGGCAGATGAAGAATTGCAGGCCGGCGCTGACGACGAAGGTGATGCGCCAGCCGAAGTTTTCGTTGAGCAATGTCAGGATCGGCCAGAAAATGGTGGCCGAAAGACCGGTAAACAGCATGAGGATGACGATGACGCGCTTGCCGTTCACGCCCTCGCGCTCCACGACGGCGGTGTAGCAGGGCGCCGAGAGACCGAGCGCGCCGCCGAAGCCGATCACCACCCAGGCAATGGCATAAAGGATGACATTCGTGGTGGCGGCCAGCAGCAGCAACCCGATCGCAAAGGTGATCGACGAGGCGGCCAGGACTCTTGCCGCGCCATAGCGGCCGAGCCAGCGTCCGGTGGCAGGGCCAGCGAAGGCGCTGATGATCATCATGATCGTCAGGCCGGCGAAGATTGCCTCATTTGGAAGGCCCAGCGACGGCGCGATGACGCGTCCCATGACGCCGAGCATATCGAAGGTGGTTCCCCAGCTGATAAGCTGGGTGACGGCGAGCACGCCAACCGTCTGCACCGTACGGAGCGAAAATGATTTTTGCATCGATTTTGAAATGAAATGAATGAAGACGCGTCAAGCGATAGCAGCTTCAACCTGCTGGTGAAAGGCTCGATCGAGCAGATCCACTACCGGTCCGACCGATGTCGGAATTTTCTTTGCGTATGAGCACATTACGACAGTTTCCGGTCATCATTCGGAAATCAGGTATATTTCGCGCAATAGTCGAGAATTGTTCTAAAAAACCTGCATAGCCGTGCATTCATTTGCCATTCAGGTCGCTTGAGTACATAGTCTGGGCAAGTTGGCATTACATTGAAAGCACAGCACATGGCCTCTCCTCTGAGCGTCGCAGCATTGGCCGCCGGCCTGGCGGTTTCGGCGCCCTCACCGGACGATACGCACACGCTTGTCCTGCGTGTGGCGGGCGATTGCAGCGCCGCAGCCCAGCAGGTCGTGGACGAGACGGGCGGCCAGCTTCTCTCCGTGCAGCCGGTGGGCAATAGCTGCATCATAACTGTTCTCGTTCAGGGTAACGGCCAGCGTCCGCGCAAGGTGACGGTAAAGGTTCCGATGTAAGCGGAATCGGCTTATCAAGGTTCCAGTGATTTGCAGCGGAAGAAGGCGAAGCGATGCGCATTCTGGTAGTCGAAGACGACGTCAATCTGAACCGGCAGCTGAGCGACACGCTCAAAGAGGCGGGATATGTCGTCGATCAGGCGTTCGACGGCGAGGAGGGCCACTTTCTCGGCGACACCGAGCCTTATGACGCGATCATCCTCGATATCGGTTTGCCCGAGATGGATGGCGTGACTGTCCTTGAAAAATGGCGTGGCGCAGGCCGCACGACGCCGGTGCTGATTCTGACCGCCCGCGACCGCTGGAGCGACAAGGTGGCCGGCATCGACGCGGGCGCCGACGACTATGTGACCAAGCCCTTCCATGTCGAGGAAGTGCTGGCCCGCATCCGGGCGCTGATCCGCCGGGCGGCCGGCCATGCCTCCTCCGAAATCGTCTGCGGCCCGGTGCGCCTCGACACCAAGACTTCCAAGGCGATCGTCAACGGCGTCACCCTGAAACTTACCTCGCATGAGTATCGCCTGCTTGCCTATCTCATGCATCACATGGGCGAGGTGGTCTCCCGTACGGAGCTGGTCGAACATATGTACGATCAGGATTTCGACCGTGATTCCAACACGATCGAAGTCTTCGTCGGCCGCCTGCGCAAGAAGATGGGCGTCGATCTGATCGAAACGGTGCGCGGTCTCGGTTACCGCATCCAAGCGCCGACCAATGCGAATTAAGTCGCTCACCGCACGCGTGCTGCTTCTGACCACGGTCTGGTCGACAGTGGCGCTGGTGGTGATCGGCCTGTTGATCTCGACGCTCTACAGGCGCAGCGCGGAGCGCGGCTTTCAGGACCTGCTGCGCGCGCAGCTCTACAACGTCATCAATTCCGTCACGATCGGCGATCAGGGCGCGCTGTCAGGCAGTCCGCAGCTCGGCGACCTGCGTTTCGCCCAGCCGAAGACAGGCTGGTACTGGGTGGTCGAGCCGCTCGGTACCTATACGACCGCGCCGCTCGTCTCGCCCTCGCTGGGGTCTGCGACGATCCCGGTACTCTCTGTCGTCGAAGCACCCTTCGACAAGAACTATGAACGCTACTATCAGGTGACGGACGCCTCCGGGAACCGGGTACAGGTGGCCGAAACCGAAGTGGTGCTCGACACCGATGGCCGCGCCGCACGCTTCCGCGTGACAGGCAATGTCGATGTCGTGGAAGACGATGTCCGCAATTTCTCCCATCGTCTCTATCTTGCGCTGGCAGGCTTCGGCGTCGGCAGTCTCATCGTCAACGCTCTCGCCATTCTCTACGGCCTCAAGCCGCTGGATAAGGCGCGCGCCGCGCTCGAGCGCATCCGCGCCGGCGAAAGCGAGCAGTTGAAGGGTGATTTCCCGCGCGAAATCCTGCCGCTTGCCAATGAGGTCAATGCGCTGATCGACAGCAACCGCCGCATTGTCGAGCGGGCCCGCATGCAGGTCGGCAATCTCGCCCATTCCCTGAAGACGCCGATTGCCGTGCTGCTCAATGAAGCGCGCGTGCTGGAGCGCTCGCATGGCGACCTCGTGCGCAATCAGGCCGAGGCCATGCAGGGACAGGTGCAAACCTATCTCAACCGCGCGCGCATCGCCGCCCAACGCGAATCCGTGCTCGCGCGCACCGATGCCGAACCGGCGCTCGAACGGCTGGTGCGTGTCATGCGTCGCCTGAATGTCGAGACCGAGTTCGAGCTGATCGTCCAGCCGCCGCATCTCGCCGTCGCCATGGAACAGCAGGACCTCGAGGAGACGGTTGGCAACCTCCTCGAAAACGCCGCCCGTTTCGCCAGGAGCAAGGTGCGCCTCTCGGCAGTCGAAGCCGGTGACGACGTGAAGGGAACGGAAGCCAGCGCCCGCAAACATTGGGTGGAGCTTGCCGTCGAGGATGACGGTCCGGGGCTGGAGCCCGACCAGATCCGCGAGGCACTGAAACGCGGCCGGCGCCTGGATGAGAGCAAGCCCGGAACAGGCCTTGGTCTCTCCATCGTCACGGAAATTTCCAATGAATACCAGGGTCGGCTGGAACTCTCCCGCGGAGAGTGGGGCGGGCTCAAGGCCAAGCTTATCCTGCCGGGTGTGACAAAGGATGTTGCATGAGCAACTGCTTGATGTCACAAAGATAGTGGCAAATGTATAGCATGCTTTGCCTTAATGCTGACACGGGGACTCTGCACTTCGATCGGCTGTTATTTCACCCCTGATCGTGGTTCGATTGCAATGACTCTACGTTCGCAAGGCATGATCGTTTCTTCCCTTCTCGTCGCCGTTGCGCTCTCTGGCTGCACGACGACGAAGGGCGCCACAACGCGCGGTCTCTTCGGCGGCAAGCCCCCGGCTTCCGCTGCTTTCATTTCCGCTTTGCAGGGTGGCATCGTCGGCCGCACCGGTGTGGAACTCAGCGACAGCGACAAGCAGCGGGCGCTGGAAGCCGAATATCGCGCCCTGGAAGGAGCCGCCGTCGGCCAGCCGGTCACCTGGACCGGCCGAGACGCCAATGGCAGCGTCGTGGCCGCAGCGCCCTATCAGGTCGGTTCGCAGAACTGCCGCCAGTACACCCATACGGTCACTGCCGACGGCAAGGATACGCTGGCGCGCGGTGTCGCCTGTCGCAACGAAAACGGCACCTGGTCGCCGCTCGGTTGATCTCTTTTTCCCGCTATCCTTGCGGCCAAAAGCCTCAAATCTTCGTCAACACGGCATTGGCAGTTGGAATGAGGGCGCGCTTCAAGTATTTGGGCCAATATGCTGTTCTGGATTCTCGTGGCCGTCCTGACGGCGGCCGTTGCCGCCATTCTGCTTTACCCTCTTTTGCGTGGAGCAAAGACGGTGGAGGATACGCACGCCGGTGAAGCGGCTGTCTATCGCGATCAGCTTCGCGAACTCGACAGGGATCTCTCGGGCGGACTGATCAGCGCCGATGAGGCCGAATATGCGCGCGCCGAAATCGGCCGGCGGCTGATCGCCGTTTCCGGTGCTGCTCCGGCCGAACTGCGCAAGCCGGCGCGGCATCACCGCTTGACCGAAGCCTTCATCGTGCTGCTTCTGCCTGTCATCGGGCTCTGTCTTTATATGAATACCGGCAGGCCCGACCTGCCGTCGCAGCCGCTGGAGGCACGGCTTGCCAATCCCGGCAATGACATGGCCGTCCTCGTCGCCAAGGCGGAGCGGCATCTGGCGCAGAACCCTGACGACGGCAAGGGCTGGGATGTGCTGGCGCCGATCTATTTCAGCACCATGCGCGTTTCCGATGCCGAGACCGCCTATCGCAACGCTATCCGCCTGCTCGGCCCGAGCCCCGCGCGTCTCGACGGTCTTGCCGAAACGCTGATGGCGGTCTCAGAAGGTGTGGTGACGGAAGATGCGCGCAAGCTGCTCGAACAGTCTCTCTCCCTCGAGCCGAACAATCCGCGTGCACGTTTCTACATTGCCTTGAGCATGGAGCAGGCGGGTCAGCCGGAAGAGGCGCGGAGCGCTTTCGAGACGTTGGCGAAGCAATCGCCTGCCGATGCCCCCTGGCTGCCGCTGGTCAACGA
>UBMI01000003.1 GCA_900466475.1 Hyphomicrobiales bacterium | reverse complement strand
TCGGAAAGATCGCGCCGCGCACCAACCCAAGGCCTCTACGGGGGCAGTCGCAGACATCAGCCATCGCTTGTTGGCGTAGTCGAGAAAGCCGCTAGGCCTTACGCGCCAAATCATCGCGGGCATCTGGTCGAGCGTCCGCTCATAATCGGCAGCCGTCTTTTCGCCGGCGATTTTCGACACGATAACGCTATGAGTCTCCATTCCGACAAGGAGGCGACCCTGGTGGACATCCGACGTTCTGAAGAGATACGAACGAAATTCGCCGTCCGTAGCACGCACGCGTACAACCGCTTGGTCATCATTGCCAAGCACGGGTTGGCGATGCAGAGACGAAGTTCGCCGCGCGAGACACCGCGGGTTGACGGCAGACTCGGCGAAAGCGCGATGCCGCCGCTGGGGCCGAGATCGGATTCCTGGCAGTTGTAGCAGACGCTGTCGGGACCTTCAGATGATGTCAGATTGGGGGCCGGGCTCGTCGCGTGAAGTCACTAAAAAAGCGTCTGTTGGACGGGAATAGCCGTTACAGCAGTTTCCGTTTCTCCTCGCCGCAGAAGCTCCGTCTGGGCGCTGAAGCGAACGTCCGCGTCGCGATCGTTCAGAAAGGTGGTGAGTGCGTCGATAGTCAGACGGCCCCAGTTTTTCCCACGGTCAGGGCCCGCCGGGACCCGCGGAAGCAGGCCAGGCTGAGAACTCCACAACAGGAGCTCATCCAGAGAAGCGGAATTCAACTCGTCACGCAGATGATGGGCGCTGACATAAGCGTCGGGCATGGCTCGATGGGCGGGAAGGCCGACCTCATGGATCAGACCTTCCGGCGCACGCTGATATCGCAACATCTGGTTGGAAAACCTCGGAAGTTCTGGCCAGACGCGGAGTGCACATTTCCATGTGCAAATCCAGGGCGTGGCCCCTGCCAGTCTCGGTGTGCAGTAGCGCTGCTCGAAAGCGGCACGGTGGGCGGCAAGGGCAACTATCGGGTAAGATGGCCGCAGGATGCTCGGCGCCACCTCTTTCCAGAACGGTGCGCCTGAGACTTCGCAATCCTGAATATGATGGATCGCCATGGTCTCTGCTGAAATGGGCCGGCCAGGATTCACAAGCACCGAGCCGCGCTCCGCCGAGATCTGCCATCGCCCATCCTCGTCCTGAAAAACGTCCTGCCACCCAATCTCGCAGACGTCGCCCGGCCCGTTGCCGGCAGTTTCAAGGTCGATGACGCGAATGCAGGGTGGGGACATTTCGGCTTTCACTGCTGGTTCCGCTCCAGGCTCCTTGACTTATAAACCCAGCCCGAGTTGCGGTTGTTCCACGTCGTGGGCGTCCTTGTCATTGGTGAGGGACGACAGTGTCACGCCGAGAAGCCGAACCGGCCGCTTGAACGGATATACACCCGCAAGCAAGACGTTTGCGGCCTCGAGAATATCATCGACGCCCGCGTAGGGAAGGGGATTTGTTCGGCTCCGGGTCGCCTGGGTAAAGTCGGAATATTTGACCTTCACCGTCACCGTTTTGCCGCTGAAACCCTTGGCATTGCAGTAAGACCAGACCTTTTCGGCGAGCGGCCGCAGCTCGCTGGTCGCGAGATCGAGATCGCTGATGTCGACAGTGAATGTATCTTCCGCGCCGACCGACTTGCGCATCCGATCTGGCCGGACCTGGCGCGCATCGATGCCCCGCGCAATGCCATAGAAGTACTGGCCGGACTTCCCGAAATGATCTATCAGGAACATCAGGGGCTTTGCCTTCAGATCCGCACCGGTCTCAATGCCGAGCCGTCGCATCTTCTCCGCTGTGGCCGGGCCGACGCCATGGAACTTTTTCACCGCGAGTTGCTCCACGAAAGCCGCACCATTCTTCGGCGTGATGACCGCTTGGCCATTCGGCTTGTTCAAGTCCGAGGCCATCTTCGCAAGAAACTTGTTGTAGGAGATGCCTGCCGAAGCGCTCAGCCCGGTTACCGCTTTGATCCTTGCACGGATCTCCAGCGCAATCTCGGTGGCGACCGGCATGTCTTTGAGATTTTCGGTGACGTCGAGATAGGCTTCGTCGAGCGAGAGGGGTTCGATCACCGGCGTATACTGCGCAAAGATCTCGCGGATCTGCTGCGAGATGGCACGATAAACTTCGAACCGCGGCTTCACGAAAATCAGGTCCGGGCACTTCCTTGCCGCCGTGACCGACGCCATTGCAGAGCGAACCCCGAATTCTCGCGCCTCGTAGCTTGCCGCCGCAACGACGCCACGGGCGGCCGCTCCGCCAACAGCCACGGGTTTGCCGCGAAGCTCCGGATTGTCGCGCTGCTCGACCGATGCGTAGAAGGCATCCATATCCACATGGATGATTTTCCTCAGAGGCAAGGCAGTAGCGTCCATTGGTCAGAAGGCCGGTTCGTTGAAACGAAAGCAGAACATAGCAGCTTCAGACGCGGCGTCCAGATGCGTCTCACATCTGGCGGATCTACCCTTTCCTCCTTGATGCGCGAAATCACAGAGCCATCTGCGAATGCAGGAGACCAACGTCTCGATGGTCTATGCCGTCAGTCCCGTCGCCACAACAAGGCGCTTGAAGCAGTCGCAAGGGGTCCGACGCTCAGTGCAGACGCTCGCCAATTTCGCGGAAGTGTAAGCCTAGTAGGGACAGAACAAATACCATGCATGATACGCGCGGCAGCCATGACTTGCAGCGCACGCGACGCATCGCCACTTGAGTGCGACCATCGATAGAGCCTCACATCAGCTGCGCCGCGATCCTCGCCCGCGCCGGGAGAACAACATGCACGGAATATCGAAAACCTTGAATGCAATGACGCTTCTCGAACGCACCAACCTGCTCGAGAAAGTGGCGGACGCGCTTGAAGCATCTGCCGACGAAGCCAAGGGTGAAGGAGACGCTAGGTTTGTCGAAAATTCTTTGTCCGTGATGAACACCATTCGCGGGATGTGTTGCGATCTCGGATCGCGTGATCTCGAGGTTGCCGAACTGCTGCTCGAGCAGGGAATTATGATGGTATACCAGTTCTCAAATCGGAAACCTGAAGAAGTAGCGCTACACTGAGGCCTGTGCCCGTCGCTAAGCCCCAGGACGGCGTCATCGTCATTGCTATATCCCTGAAATCAAGTTGAGCTCTCTTCACTGCAACGAGGCAAGCTTTCTCTGGGTTAGGCTTGCCCAGCCGCTTAACCCAGCCTGACGCAATATGCCGGCCAGGCGAACCCGCACGGACATTCTCGAGATTGCCTGCCGCACAGGTGCCGATTCACCGGCCACGTCGCACGAGTTTGCACCCATCGGCGGAACCTGCTTCCTCCGTCTTGGTTACACCAGGGATGAATATCGAGCGACCAGCAAAGGGTTCAGCAAATGACGCCCCAACGCTTTCGTCACCTGGGTTGAAAAGGTGGAGCGCACCGCCGAAGAGATCGCCATTCGGCGGGCCAGGCGCGCGGAACGTCGGCAGAAACAGCGCGACGCCAATGTCACGCGGGCTGCCAAGATGCACCTCGCCCGTCTTTCCGGAGATCCGTCCCCGTTAACACCCAATGGCGATGTCACGGGCCGCGTCCATGTTGGTTGTTCCGGATGGTACTACTGGCACTGGAAAGGATCTTTCTATCCGACCGATACGCCGTCGAGCGAGTTGTTTTCTATCTATCAGGCCTGCTTCAAGACAGTGGAACTCAATGCCCCGTTTTATTCCTGGCCAACGGTTGGCGCGGTCAAGACCTGGATACGACAGGCGCTTCCCGGTTTCGTCTATACGGTCAAGGTGTGTGAGCTCATCACCCATGTCCAGCGTTTTCAGCAGACACAAATACTCATCGACGACTTCGGCTATATTGCCGACCTGCTGGGACCGAGGATGGGATGTTTCCTGTTTCAACTGCCGCCGAGCATACGATACTCGCCCGAAATGTTGCAATCGATCTTGTCGCAGCTCGATCACCGACGTCGAAACGTCATCGAATTCCGTCACAAAAGCTGGTGGAACCCGGAGGTTTATGCTGCATTCAAAGCTGCCGGGATTATTTTTTGTTCCTGCAGTGGACCTCGGTTGCCAGACGAACTCGTGTGCACCGGCGATGACATCTACATCCGTTTCCACGGGATCGAAAAATGGTATCGCCACGACTACAGCGACGCCGAGCTGGAGCTGTGGGCAGAGCGCATAGGCCAAAGTGGCGCCAAGACCGTATGGGTCTATTTCAACAACGACCGCGACGGTAACTCAATCAAGAACGCTAAACGGATGGCTGAGATGCTGAAGCCTCAGCGCTTGGGCGAATGAGGCGCTGCGACAAGGGGCTTCAGGTGCTGAAGCCGGAGCGGTCGAGCTAGAGGCGAACAGCGCCGCCACGCAACGCTTCACAGAACGTCCTGTTCCAATCGGGGGGCGTGCTCTGAATGACTTAATTTGGCTCAGTCGGGCGGCCTCGATGACTGGACCCAAACGCGTCATTGTCCCAGGCACGATTCCCACAGTCTCGCGGTCTTGTTTGCCATAGTGCAGCAGATGAGCGCGACAATGGCCCGAGAGGGTCGCGGGCTACCATCCCCATCACGTTCGCGCGGCCGATTTTGATCGCGACTTTGTACTGGATCAATATCGGAACTCCCATCGCCGCTCGTCCCGACATTATAGAAGAGGTTCTCGTTTGCCTGCGGCTCAGGAGGTCGTCGAACAGATCGCGCGTGAGGGACTTCTGGAGTTCCGCTTTCAGCCAGTAGGCCAGCCTGCCGAGGATCTTTGTCTCCTGGTCAATCTCAAGCCGATGCAGCACAAGCGCGCCGACCAGCACCTTGCCGCGGGTGTCGATGACGCTCCTGTTGCTGCGGATTTGCACCGAGCACAGATGTCCTGTTCATCGCAAAAGCCCGTCGACATCGAATTCCGCCGATCCCTCTAGCTTCGCAGCGCCGTCATCTTCATGGTCCCTCTCTGTCGTTTTCGACCGCTTTCCCGCCTACTTCGAAAGCCGCGCCAGCCTGGCGTCATAGGCTGCCTTTCGCCTCTTCTCCGCCTTCGCCTCGGCGTCTTCCACCCGCCATTCGTCGAGGGCACCCCGGTCGAGAAGGTCCTCCACCACCTTCGGGTCGAAGACATGGAAGGTGATCCGGCGGGCTCGGCCGGCCAGCCTGACGGTCCTTGTGCCGGCGCTTGACAGACGGCCGTCGGCGAGCCAGCGATGCCGCTCGTTTTCATGCCGAGAAGGTTCTGAATCTCGCGCGGGATGACGTGAAGGTCCGCCGCTTCCTCTATGGCTCTCGCGATCACTGCCGCGGCTGCCGCGAACGCCGTCTTGTCGCCAACCGGCATCGCCAGCGTAATTGCGCCACCCTCAAGCGAAACGGGTTTCTTCGGGATGGCGGGAAGCCGGGCTTGGATTTCCTGGAGAATCCTTTGCGCGTATAGACCACCCCATAGTCATCGACGACGACAATGTCCATGTCCGGATCATTTCTATATCGTGCTGTTCGCGTTTCGCCATCGCATTTAGATGGTCTCGAAGGTTCCCGACGGACGGAGGACCCAGGACGTATTCCTGTGATATTTGGGAATGCGTTTTCATGGATTGGAGAGAACCGGGTTCGCACTCAATCTTTGGGCCGCCAGTTCTCCGAAATGATGAATTCCTCGTCAACGCGCGCGTAACCGCTGCCACTGATATATTCAATCAGGGCGATCGCGTGAGGGCAGGAAGCTTTAGAAAAACACCCGACGAGGATCGCCGTCGTCATAAACGAAATCTTCCCTCTCGATACGACTGAGTGGCTTCCGGTACCTTGAAGTTCGCAAGAGGCAAGGCTGACCCGCTCCGATCGTGTGTGCAGAAGATCTCGGTTTCAGCGCAATAGCCCTGACGAGGCTTCCTGAACGTTGCAATGGGCGCGATGCGGTCCCGTGCGTCGGTCCGGATAGCTGGTAGGTCAAGAGACTGGTTTAGTCTCGTTAAGATCAAATTCATGTTCATCAGCATGCGCTGCATATGCGGCGGAGCGGCGTTTTTGGCCGGGTGACGCGCTCAGCACCCAATGTTGACATTGTTTCCCTGTCGACCCTTTCCGTGACCACATCGCGTCTCTGCGCGTCATTCAGCCGGATCGTTTCTCGGCATTGACCTCAGCCATGCTTGTCAATGTACGCTATCGAACCAATCGTTCAGGTTAGGCATTTGTCTCGACGATCGGGCCGGTCGATTTACCAAATTTTTAATTAAACTCCTCGAATATTAGCAGGTCCGGAATGAACTCGGTCCTTCCTGTTCCCTAATGCAGATGAATTGTGCGAAGCGGGAGCACCTCGCACGCACTGGAGACTATTTTGTTCGCATTGATTGCCAATCTTCGAACGATGACCAAACTCGTTATATCGTTCAGTCTGGTTCTTCTTGTTGGTCTTGTTGTCAACCTCGTCAGCATGACGTCTTCCCGTACTCAACAGGAAGCGACGGGATGGACCGAACATACTTACAAGGTCCTTCGGGCAGTCGATAACATGATTGCGGGAATGGTCAATCAAGAGACTGGTTTACGTGGTTTTTTGCTGGCAGGAGATGCCCAGTTTCTCGATCCGCAAAGAGCGGGGGAAGCGCAATTCCTGGCAGCTTTCGATCTGACCAAGCGCTTGACGTCTGACAATGTCGCTCAGCAAAAGCGGTTGGCGGACCTTCAAGTTCAGGTCAACGGTTGGACCAAGGAGGTGATGAATAAGGAAGTCGCGCTGATGGGGGAGGCCACGACCGTGGAGGAAGCTCGGGCCATGGAGGTTTCGGGCGCTGGCAAGAAGTACATGGACTCCATCCGCGCGATCGCAAAGGAAATATCTGATGAAGAAGCTTCGCTGCTGGATGACCGCGCTGCCGCTTCTGAGGCGGCCGCCAGCAATACTTTCTGGAGCATCATCTTTGGCATAACGGCAACGATCATCATCATTGCAATCTTACTGGCGCTGCTGTCTTCAACCATGATCCGGCCAATCCAGACCATCACCGCATCAATGAAGATACTTGCAGGCGGTGATGCCGACGCCGAGATTCCATATGCCGGACGCGCCGATGAGATCGGCGAGATGGCCGCCGCCGTCGAAGTATTTCGCACCAACGCCTTGGAGAACCAGCGCCTGGAGCAACAAGCGAACGCGCAGCGCAACGAGTCCGAAGAGCAGCGTCGCAGGACGGCGGAGCAAGAACGCGTACGAGCCGAGGCCATGTCTCAGGCAACTTCAGGCTTGGCGGGTGGCCTAAAGCAGCTCGCGGCCGGCAACCTGGCTTTCCAGCTCACCCAAGCCTTCGCAGAGGAGTTCGAGAGCCTGCGCGCAGACTTCAACCAAGCCGTCGCACAATTGAAGGACACCATGGCTGCGGTCGCGGAAGCGACCGGTTCGATCGATTCCGGGTCCCGCGAAATCAGCCAGAGCGCTGAAGATCTTTCGAAACGTACCGAGCAGCAGGCCGCCTCACTCGAAGAAACTGCAGCGGCACTTAATCAGATCACCATCAATGTCGCCAACTCCAACAAGCGGGCCGAGGAGGCGCGCACTGTCGCGATACAGGCAAATCACAGCGCCCGCCAATCTGGCGCCGTTGTCGCCAATGCGGTCGACGCGATGGGCAAGATCGAGCAATCTTCGAACCAAATCTCCAACATCATCGGTGTCATCGATGACATTGCCTTCCAGACCAACCTCCTGGCCCTCAACGCGGGGGTGGAAGCAGCGCGCGCAGGAGAAGCCGGAAAGGGCTTTGCCGTGGTCGCGCAGGAAGTCCGCGAACTTGCCCAACGTTCGGCCACTGCCGCCAAGGAAATCAAAGATCTGATCCGCAACTCATCCATGGAGGTCGGTAACGGTGTCAAACTTGTCAGTGACACAGGCCAAGCGCTCAAGACTATCGAGACCTATATCGTCACGATCAACCAGCATATGGATGCCATCGCCACATCGTCGCGGGAGCAGTCGGTTGGGCTGTCCGAGGTCAACACAGCCGTTAACCAGATGGACCAGGTAACCCAGCAGAACGCCGCCATGGTCGAGGAAGCCAATGCCGCTGGCGCGACTCTAGCAAATGAATCAAGCCGCCTGCGCGGTTTGATTGGCCAGTTCCAGCTGAGTATGCGCGAGGCGGTCGATCAACCTGCGTCGCAGCGCAGAACAAGCGGTTTGACAAAATCACCGGCTAGTCCGGCATCCATTGCGTCGCCTGTCCGCAGCATGATGGGTAAGGTCGCGAACGCATTCACGGCGAAGGGGTCTGCCGCTGTAGCAGTGGTAAACGAAAGCTGGGAAGAGTTTTGATCGAATGAACTCAGGCGGTAGATGGAAAGCTGCCGCCTGGAGACCGCTTTCACCGACTGAACGTCACTCCTCGAAGATCGCATCGAAGTGGCGCGATCGCTTCAGGTGCTCAAGGGTATAAGCTCGCCATGGATGACTACGGCAGCAGTTTTTCGTCGATGACCAATCTCAGGTGCTATCCTTTCGACAAGCTCAAGATTGACCGCGCAATGTCTCGGCTCTCGATCACGACCCGGTCGCTGGCGTCATCCTTTATTGCGCACTGGCACTTGGCCGGGGCCCTGGATTGAAGATCTCGTAGAAGGCATTGAGACGGAAAAGCAACGGGCGCTGATTTCAACGAAAGGCCCTGACCTGGTGCAGTGTTTCCTCTTTGGTCGGCCGGGAGCGCACGACGCCCAATCATTGCGGGACGAGACCAAATATTATCTCGAACTCTGCCCAGTTGAGGCGACGTCGGTTTTGTTTTAGGGCCGCATTGACGTGTGATCGAGCTGGTACCGGCGTCGAGATCCACAAGCAGGCAAAACGGCCAGCCGCAAGCAGTGTCTATTCGTAAGCGCAATGCTGCCGGGTTGTGCAATCCAATTCGTTGCGGCACGTGGTTCTCTTGCTTTCCGGAACAAAAATCGCCGGTGAGGCATAATCGTTGGATGCGCGCTCAACGCTTCATGAAGGAGGACGATCATGCCTGCAAAGAAGACTATCACGAAACCGCTGGTGGCCGAAGGTGCGAGGATTGGCGAACCTGTGCCGCGTGCCATTGTAGACACAAACACGGCGTCAGTCGGTATTCCCCCGCAGCCCGAGTTCGATGCCGAAAAGGAGATCGGCGTCCTACGGGAACAATTGGAAGCGCTTCGCCAACAAGTGGTAGACGCCTCCGTCGCGGTTAAAGGCGGGGCTCGTCAGGTGGTCCGCCGGACGGAAGCCACGGTAAAGCTTTACCCGCTATCCACCCTCGGCGCCGTTGCCACAGCCGCAGCAGTTGTTGCTCTTGCGATCGCCGGATTTCGGGGGCCGCCAAGGCGGACGCGCTACGACCGAGGCCTTGAGGATTTGCGGGATCTGTACGACAGCGTACGCGGTCGCTTCTAGCCAAATCTCGGGATTGCCGCAGAGCATGTTTCCCCTCAAGCTTGCCAAAGGGACCAGTGAAGGGGAAACATGCCGGACATCATCATCAATGCCGCTCGGGGCATTGTCGCGACGACGGATCGCCTGATCGCACGCGTTCGCCGCGAGGCACTGAACGATCCGACCGTCCAGACCGAACTCGATCTTCTACGAGATGCCCTCTATCTCCTTGAGGATGCCGTGAACGTTCTTCGAAGAGCGTGCGAAAACCGGCCGGACCTTGTTCGTGGGCTTATCCACGCGACGCTCCAGTAGTCGTCCAGAGTAGTCGTCCAGCGGAGCGCGCCTATATCTTATTTGACGATAGACAAGCCCGATACTGATGAGTTTCGAGGCCGATCGCACTGACGTCCTTTCACGTTCCCTAGGCAGCCGTCAGCTCCGATCTCCCGCTCAATGACGCATTCCTCGGCACGTTGACCGTGATCGCGCCGCCGGCTTGAGGCTGACATCCATCGCGCTGCTGCGTTGTCTGGTAACTCCATTGTGTCCTACTCGGGAACATCAAACGTCACTCGCGCGTTTCTGCGGTCCCGACCCACTGCCCTGCGAGCTTTTATGACCAAAACAAACCGCAAGCCCGCCAACGATACCACTCCACTTGTTCACGGCGCGGCAACATTGCCTTCAGTGGTTATTGATGACTACAACAACGAGGCGCGGGACCGGAAAGGTTTCATCGGCGACGGCGCAAACAAGAGGTCTTTTCGTGACAAGGTAGACCAGCAGAGGAAGCTCTTGCGAGAGCTCGGACGTGATCCCTTTGGAAAGGTCGCGACTAAGGAGTTGAAGAAGAAGGATATCGACGCGCTGCTTTGCGGAGAGGATGCAGAGGCCGCAGCCATGGTATTCGGTGCGGTGGAGGAGTTTTCCCGGGACTTTGCCGCCGTAATAAGAAAGTTTCTGGACGAAAAGTCATGGAAGAAAACCGAGCGAATTGCTGTCGGCGGCGGTTTCCGCCAGCGAAGGGTTGGCGAACTCGTCATCGCGCGCACGATGACGCTCCTGCGCGGTGATGGTGTCGAGATCGAACTCGTTCCGATTGCGCATCATCCAGACGATGCGGGCCTGATCGGTTCGGTGCATCTGATGCCCGAATGGATGCTGAAAGGCCATGACGCAATACTCGCCGTGGACATTGGCGGGACCAACGTCAGGGCAGGAGTGGTTCGGTTCGGCAAGGATAAGAGAAGCACAAGCAACGACGCCGCTGTGGCCGCGTCGCTCATATGGAAGCATGCGGAGGAAAACCCGAGCCGGACTGCCACCGTCGCGAAGCTATCTGAAATGCTTGAAGAACTAGTGACCAAAGCAACCGAGGCGGAGCTCAACCTTGCGCCATTGATCGGAATCGGGTGTCCGGGAGTGATCGAAGCCGATGGTGCCATCGTCCGGGGTGGCCAGAACCTCCCAGGCGGAAACTGGGAGAGCGATCATTTCAACCTGCCTGCGGCTCTCGTCAAAAGCATTCCTAAGATAAACGAGGGGGAGACTTTCGTTATGATGCACAATGACGGCGTCGTTCAGGGGCTTTCGCAGATTCCGCTGATGACCGATGTGTCAAGCTGGGCGATCCTGACGATCGGAACCGGACTTGGGAACGCGCATTTCACCAATCGTTCTCAGCCGTAAATCGAACAAACAGCGCAGGCCCGTCTCACGCGCTCGTTGAGTGGTGGAGCCGGCGAGACGCGTCAAGATTGACCGATGGTGGTGCTTGTCCGCGGACAGCATATGCCATCGATCCGGCTGGACGGCAAACGATGGTCTTCGCCCATTGCCCGTTGGCACGGTCACCGTTTCATCTGATCGGGACGGCCGCTTGCAAGCCGTCTTCGCATACCAGGTTTGCGGTCGCCGCCGGTGGAACCGGCAGTGATCCCGCTGAGGCCGGTCAGCGTTGAGCCGATCTTCCCGCTCCAGGGTTTGCCAACGGTGGAGGCGCGATGGCGGATGGTCATTGGCGCCATGATAGCCGCCGCGAGCAACATGCTCTGTCCCTTATGCTCCGGCCGTGCTCACGTAGACGCGGAGTATGGGCAAGCAACCTCTTGAAGCGGCAACACCCTTTCACAATATCATCCTGAGGAGACAATCAGTGGCATCGGAAGGAGGAAGAATATGCCGCTCAACGATGTTCAATGGACCCGGCCGGTGACGATCCGATTGCAATGCGGTTTGGAGAAGACTTTCGCCGGCATTTACGACGCGCTCGACTTTCTCGAAAACGAGTGGCCGTTGCGGCATGGAGAGCGCCATTACCGGGCCGTGAAGACCTGCCGCGCCGCACTGAACGGGGTGGTGCCCGCTTTCGTCGCACGGGAGGCTTTCATGGCCGCTTGCCTCGAGGCTGGAATGCCGGCTGTTATGGCGCATTGGAAACCGAGCAAACCGCGCCGCGCGGAGAGCTGCAACTTGATGGTCTCAGACGGTAGGCCGGCCTCCTCTGGAGGCGGGCCATCCTTGGTGTCACAAAGGAGCCGGCGGCGTCAGTCTTCGAACTGTTCGATGTGAAGACTGCTCGCCCGCGTTGGAGTTCGTCCCCGCAGACGAAAGGGGCACTGCTGACATCGCCTCGTCGCCCCTCGGCTTCGATGCCCGCTGCTGGCAGGGCTGTCGTCTTGCAATCCGCCACTCCACTTCTTATCTACCATATATCGCTGACAACATTGCATTTTGCCACGCCGGACGTCCTAAAGGACGCCGGTCTCGAGCGTTTTGATCGCTCGACTGGTCTCGGCTGCGTGGACTTCAAAGGAAATCGATTGAACAAGATACCCACTACCGCCGTCCCCGCGGCTTCAACGCCCCGCGAGGGCGCCCCTCGCGCTGATAAGCCAGCCAAGAATCAGAAGCCATATCCCTGCCTGCTCACCCGCGCCGAACTGAAGGCGATCGTCGCCAAGCAACTCGGCTGAGTCCTGAGGTCGCCCGCAGATCGAAAGGCGCAATGACGGAAGAACTGCGCAGCGTTACGGTATCGACCGAACGACTTGAAGATTGCCGTAAGATCGTTGAGCTGCGCCTTGAGGACCGGATCCGCCGCGCGATTGCCTCCAGTCTTTCTGCCGAGCAAGAGCCGATCACATTCCAGCAAACGGGTCTTGGAGAAGTTCACCGCAGTCTTCACATTCTCAAGCGTCCGTTAGAGGAGAAGCGACGATGGCCGACTTTGCACAGCCAGACCTGTTCGCGGTCGTTACAAACGCATTACCGGATGGGTTTCGCTATCAGCCCGATGTCGTCCCGGCGGACATGCAGGTAGACCTCCTTCGCGAAATAAGGCTATTGCCGCTGAAGCCCTTCGAGTTTCACGGTTTCGAAGGCAAGCGGAGAGTCACCTCCTATGGCTGGAAATACGACTTCAACACCAACGAGGTAAACCGCGTCACCGAGATCCCACCATTTCTCCTCCCGGTGCGCAAGCTTGCGGCAACATTCGCTGGCATTGATCCAGAGCGGCTGCAGCAGGCCCTTGTTACCGAATATGCCCAAGGAGCTCCGATCGGCTGGCATAAGGACAAGAAGGTTTTCGGCAGGGTTGTCGGCGTCTCACTGCTATCGAACTGCACGTTCAGGCTGAGGCGTCGCGTCGGCAACAAGTGGGAACGCGCTTCGGTGACGCTCGAGCCTGGTTCTGCCTACCTCCTTTCCGGTCCTGCACGCAGCGATTGGGAGCACTCCATCCCGCCCGTAGAACAAGCGCGCTATTCCATCACCTTCCGTGAAATCGGCTGACCCGCCATTTCTCAAGCCATACGTCGGCTGGAGTTCGATCCAGGATTTGCCGTCCCGAAAAGCGCGACGTTGAGGAGCGTGCTCCCGTCCTTCTTCGTTTCCGATGTTGAGGCGATAATCACGGCGAAGTTCGGCGACTGGCCACAGGGCAAAATGAGCGGCCTATTCGCTCTCGGTATCGCAGACTAGCTACCGGCTGTTTTGCCAAGCCGGACAAATCTGATCAATAGGCTAGCATGGCTGCCTCGATCATCGCAGCCGAGTTCCTTCGGAGTGTCGCGAGAAGACATCTCATCCGTATTGCATCTTTTTGCAGCAACCGACGTTCATGATCGGCGGGCGCGACGTCGTCGATCATGGAGTATTCATTGGAGATGGTCTTTCAGAATTTCGAGGAGTTGGCCATTCCTGAACGGCAGGCCATGCTCGAGCGGCTGGCAGTTACCCTTGAGCGCAACGCCAGGTGGGCCGCAGACAAGGGAGATGATGCCCTTGAAATGGTGATGGCATCCGTGGGAAAGGCGCTGCTTGTGGTCGCCAACGACTTGGCGGCGAACGATATTAGGCTTGCCCAAGACGTCGTATTGCGCGCGACCAGCCTCATTGCAACCTTCCATTCGGTTCACCCGGAATATCCCGTAGGGCCGGCGCTCCACTGATGAAGGGTTTACGACGCATTGAAGGCGCGGCCTTCCGCTCGTCGATAGAGACTGGCTGGAGTGCGCTACCTGAGGGAGCTCGAGACTTTCCCAACTGATCCGGGCACTGGTTGGGGGGAGAACGACGACCGGCATGTTGCTCGACGTTAAAAACCGTCTCGTCCAAGGACGACTATGGGGCAAATCTCAGGCCCGATTTACGGCGGCGGGGCCGTTTGAGGGCTCGGTTCCGTAGTAGGGCATGCCGGCTTGAGGATGCGCTCGTTCAACCCTTTGGCGTGCTCGCCCCTCCACGTCCTGGAACGGAATTGCTCCAGTCGTCGTTCCCCACGCTTCTGCGCGTAGCCCGCCATGGCAATTTCTGCCTGGAGCTCTAGATTCAGCACCACTTCACGGAGGGCACATGGTGGGAAAACGCAACAATCCGGTCGAACTTGATGAGACGGCTGCGCACATTCATCTGGATGGTGATCCGACGGCGATGGCGAGCACTGATGCACGTGCGCTCCTGGACGTCCTCTTGATCATGAAGAGAGGCGACTTCTCTGTCAGGATGCGCTCTGACTTGACCGGAGTGACCGGCAAAATTGCCGATACGCTCAACGATATCATCGCCTCAAATCAAAAAATGGCGGCGCAACTTGAGAATGTCGGCCAGGTCGTCGGGCGGGACGGCCGCACCAGCACGCGCGTCCGATTTGGCTTGCCCGACGGGGCATGGGCGGACATGGAAAGCTCGATCAACACTCTCATCGACGATCTCCTGTGGCCGACGACGGCCGTTACCCGCACGATCACCGCGGTTGCGAAAGGCGACCTCCTCCAGACCGTGCCTCTCGATGTGGACGGCCGGCCGCTGAAAGGGGAGTTTCTTCGCTCAGCTGATATCGTTAATACGATGATCAAGCAGCTCGGCGTATTCACCTCAGAGGTGACCCGCGTTGCGCGCGAGGTCGGTACGGACGGCAAGCTAGGCGGCCAGGCGCAGGTGCCGGAAGTCACGGGTGTCTGGAAGGACCTTACCGAGAGCGTCAATTCGATGGCTTCGAACCTGACGGCGCAGGTGCGAAACATCGCCGACGTCACGATAGCGGTCGCCAACGGCGACCTTTCAAAGAAGATCACCGTTGACGTGCGGGGTGAGATTCTGCAGCTAAAAGAAGCAATCAATACGATGGTGGACCAGCTTCGCGCCTTCGCCTCAGAAGTCACGCGCGTGGCGCGCGAAGTCGGCACCGAAGGCAAACTCGGCGGACAGGCATTGGTACCCGGCGTCGCTGGCACGTGGAAGGATCTGACGGACTCCGTCAACGCCATGTGCGGCAACCTGACGGCACAGGTGCGCAATATCGCTCAGGTCACGACGGCCGTTGCGCGGGGCGACCTGTCGCGAAAGATCACCGTGGATGTCTCCGGCGAAATCCTGGAGCTCAAGGAGACCATCAATACGATGGTCGACCAGTTGAACGGGTTTGCCGGCGAGGTGACGCGCGTCGCCCGCGAGGTGGGCACCGAAGGCCGCCTTGGCGGGCAGGCGCAGGTACCAGGTGTCGCAGGGACATGGAAGGATTTGACCGACAACGTCAACTCGATGGCCTCGAACCTGACCGCTCAGGTGCGAAACATCGCGGACGTCTCGACCGCGATCGCCAACGGAGACCTCTCTAAGAAGATCACCGTCACGGTTTCTGGCGAAATCCTGGAGCTGAAGGAGACCATCAATACTATGGTCGACCAGTTGAATGGATTTGCAGGAGAAGTGACGCGCGTCGCCCGCGAGGTGGGCACCGAAGGCCGCCTCGGCGGGCAGGCGCAGGTGCCTGGTGTCGCGGGCACTTGGAAAGACCTGACCGACAACGTCAATTCGATGGCGGGCAACCTTACCGCTCAGGTGCGCAACATCGCAGAGGTCTCGACCGCGATTGCCAGCGGCGATCTGTCGAAGAAAATCACCGTCGACGTGAAGGGCGAAATCCTGGAGCTGAAGGAAACGATCAATACGATGGTCGACCAGCTCAACGCCTTTGCTTCAGAGGTTACACGCGTCGCCCGTGAGGTCGGCACCGAAGGGCAGTTGGGCGGTCAGGCAAACGTGCGCGGCGTTGCCGGGACCTGGAAGGACTTGACCGATTCCGTCAATTCCATGGCCTCCAACCTCACAGGTCAGGTTCGCAACATCGCGGAGGTTGCGACTGCCGTCGCCCAGGGCGACCTGTCGAAAAAGATCACGGTAACGGTTTCCGGCGAAATTCTGGAGCTGAAGGAAACGATCAACACGATGGTCGACCAGCTCAACGGCTTTGCGGGCGAGGTAACGCGTGTTGCGCGCGAAGTCGGCACGGAAGGGCGCCTGGGCGGGCAAGCGAACGTTCGCGGCGTGGCCGGTACCTGGAAGGATCTGACCGACAATGTCAATTCGATGGCTGGCAATCTGACGGCGCAGGTGCGCAATATCGCCGAAGTTTCGACGGCAATCGCCAATGGCGACCTTTCCAAGAAAATCACCGTTTCGGTCTCTGGCGAAATCCTTGAGCTGAAGGAGACCCTGAACACGATGGTCGATCAGCTCAACCGGTTTGCTTCCGAAGTGACGCGCGTTGCCCGTGAGGTCGGCACGGAAGGCAAGCTCGGCGGGCAGGCGCAGGTGCCGGGCGTCGCCGGCACCTGGAAGGACCTGACGGAGAACGTCAACTCGATGGCGTCGAACCTTACCGGCCAGGTGCGCAACATCGCCGAAGTGACGACTGCGGTTGCGCGTGGCGACCTTTCGCGAAAGATCACCGTCGACGTGAAGGGTGAGATCCTGGAGCTTAAGAACACCATCAACACGATGGTTGACCAGCTCAATGCCTTCGCCGGCGAAGTCACGCGCGTGGCTCGCGAAGTGGGAACGGAAGGCAAACTCGGCGGACAGGCGCAGGTCTCCGGCGTGGCCGGTACCTGGAAGGACCTGACCGACAGTGTCAACTCCATGGCGGGCAACCTGACGGCCCAGGTGCGCAACATCGCCGAAGTGGCGACAGCGATCGCCAATGGCGACCTCAGCCGCAAGATCACCGTCGACGTGCGCGGCGAAATCCTGCTCCTGAAGGACACGCTGAACACGATGGTGGACCAGCTGCGCTCGTTTGCGGGCGAAGTGACGCGTGTCGCGCGTGAAGTGGGCACCGACGGGCGTCTCGGAGGCCAGGCTGTTGTTCCAGGCGTTGCCGGCACGTGGAAGGACTTGACCGACAACGTCAACCTTCTTGCGGCCAACCTGACGACGCAGGTTCGCAATATCGCTGAAGTGACGACGGCGGTGGCGCGCGGGGACCTGTCGCGAAAGATCACCGTCGATGTGAAAGGTGAAATCCTCGAACTCAAGAACACCATCAACACGATGGTCGATCAGCTCAACGCCTTTGCCGGTGAAGTGACGCGTGTTGCGCGCGAAGTGGGAACCGATGGCAAGCTCGGTGGACAGGCGCAGGTGCCGGGCGTCGCCGGCACGTGGAAGGATCTGACCGACACTGTCAACGTCATGGCCGCCAATCTTACCGAGCAGGTGCGAGGCATCGTCAAGGTGGTTACGGCCGTCGCGAATGGCGACCTGAAGCAGAACCTCACAGTCGCCTCCAAGGGCGAGGTGGCCGCCCTCGCCGAGACGATCAACAACATGACCAACACGCTCGCCACGTTTGCCGATCAGGTCACCAGCGTGGCCCGCGAAGTAGGTGTCGAGGGCCGGTTGGGTGGCCAGGCAAATGTTCCAGGAACAGCTGGTACATGGAAGGATCTGACAGGCAACGTTAACCTGCTTGCCGCCAACCTCACCACCCAGGTGCGCGCAATCGCCGAGGTCGCAACCGCTGTTACCAAAGGCGACCTCACCCGCTCGATCCAGGTCGAGGCACGCGGCGAAGTGGCGGAGCTGAAGGACAACATCAACACGATGATCGATAACCTGCGCCTGACGACCGAGCGCAATACCGAGCAGGACTGGCTGAAGACAAATCTGGCACGCTTTACCAACATGCTGCAGGGGCAGCGCGATCTGACGCTCGTCGGCAAAATGCTCTTGTCCGAACTGGCGCCTCTGGTCGGTGCTCACCAGGGCGTGATCTACCAGGTCGATGACGGCCCCCAGCCGGTGCTGTCGCTCCTGTCGGTCTACGCGCAGGGCATGGAGACGTCTCATCCGACCAGGCTCGAATTCGGGCAGGGCCTTGTCGGCCAGTGCGCCAGTGATGCCCGGCGTATTCTGATCACCGATCTTCCGAGCAATGTCGTTCCGATCAGTTCCGGCGTCTTCTCGGCGCTTCCGAGAAGCGCAATCGTCCTTCCCGTGCATTTCGAGGGGCAGGTCAAGGCGGTCATTGAGCTTGCCTCAGCCGGCAATTTTACCGAATTGCAGCTCTCTTTCCTCGACCAGCTCACTACGTCGATCGGCATCGTCCTCAACTCGATTGCTGCGACGATGCAGACGGAAGGCTTGCTCAAGCAGTCGCAGCAGCTCGCCGCCGAGCTTCAGACCCAGCAGGGCGAGCTTCAGCAGACCAACGAGCAGCTCGAACAGAAGGCCCAGCAGCTCGCGGAGCGAAATGTCGAGGTCGAGGCCAAGAACCAGGAAATCGAACAGGCCCGCCGCGCACTCGAGGAAAAGGCGACCGAACTGGCGCTGACGTCGAAATACAAGTCGGAATTTCTTGCAAACATGTCGCACGAATTGCGTACCCCTCTCAATTCCATCCTCATCCTGGGACAGCAGCTAGGGGAAAACCCGGAAGGTAATCTTTCCGGAAAGCAGGTGGAGTTTGCAAAGACTATCCACGGCGCGGGCACAGACCTCCTCAACCTCATCAGTGACATCCTTGACCTTTCCAAGATCGAATCCGGAACCGTATCGGTCGACGCCGAGGAAATTTTCATCAACAACCTTCTGGACGTGATCGCCCGGCCATTCCGCCACGAGGCGGACAATCGCGGTCTCGCCTTTGCGGTCGAAGTCGGCACGGATGCGCCCAGAAGCATCCTCACGGACGCCAAGCGGCTCCAGCAGATCCTCAAGAACCTGCTTTCGAATGCTTTCAAGTTTACCGCACAGGGCGGCGTTACGCTGCGCGTTTCGGCGGTGGCAAGCGGCTGGTCTTCCGACCATCCTTCGCTGAAACACGCCCCGTCCGTCCTCGCCTTCGAGGTTGTTGATACCGGCATCGGCATCCCGCCGGAAAAACAGCGCATAATTTTCGAGGCATTCCAACAGGCCGACGCCTCGACCAGCCGCAAATATGGCGGCACGGGGCTTGGCCTTGCCATCAGCCGCGAGCTTGCAAATCTGCTCGGCGGCGAGATCCAGCTTCGCAGCAGCCCCGGAGTGGGTAGCACTTTCGCACTTTACCTGCCATTGACTTACGTTGGTGCGGCCGCGGTGGCGCCGAAGGTTCTTACCGCACCCAGCAATGTTGTTCAGCTTTCGGAGGCAATGGCCGGACGGCGGCCAGACAAGCCCGGTGAACAGGTCGAAGACGACCGGGAGAACATCACGGCCGCCGATACGGTGCTTCTCGTCGTGGAGGATGACGCCCATTATGCGCGGGTTCTGCTCGACCTCGCCCGTGATGGCGGCTTTAAGGTTCTAGTGGCGATGCGCGGCAGTGAGGCTCTGGCGCTTGCGCAGGAATACAAGCCAGCGGCGATCTCCCTCGACATCTATCTTCCAGACATGTTGGGATGGACGGTCTTGAGCCAGCTCAAGCAGAATGCATTGACGCGCCATATTCCGGTGCAGATCATTAGCCTCGACGAAGACCGCCAACACGGACTGACGCGCGGGGCCTTCGCTTTCATGAGCAAGCCGACGACGCCCGATAGCCTCGGCAAGGCGCTTTCACGCCTGAAGGCCTACGCCGAGCCGAGACGCAAGCGTCTTCTCCTGGTAGAGGACAACGAGGCGGAGCGGATGAGCGTTTCCGCTCTCCTCGGCCACGACGACATCGATATATCGAGCGTCGGCTCGGGATCGGAAGCGCTTGCGGCCCTCAGAAGAGATCCTGCCGACTGCGTCGTGCTAGATCTCTCGCTCCCCGATATGTCGGGTTTCGAGGTGCTGGAACGGATGCGTGACGACGCTGAGATCGGTGAAGTGCCTGTCGTTGTGTTCACGGGCCGCGAACTTTTGCCCGAAGAAGACGCCCAGCTTCACAGCATGGCCCGTAGCGTCGTGGTCAAGGGCGTCGAGTCCCCTGAACGCTTGCTCGATGAAACGGCGCTTTTCCTGCATCGTGTCGTTGCCGACTTGCCCGCCGCCAAGCAGGCGATGTTGGAGGAGCTGCACGGTTCGGATGAAGACCTTGTTGGCGAGACGGTTTTGCTCGTCGACGATGATGCACGTAACATCTTCGCGCTCAGCAGCGTTCTGGAGCGCCGCGGCATGAAAGTCCTGACGGCCACCACCGGCACTGAGGCGATCGAGGTGATCAACAACGAGCCTAAACTGGCGATCGTCTTGATGGATATCATGATGCCGGGCATGGACGGTTACGAGACGATGCAGGTCATCCGCTCCGATCCGAATTTCCGTCGCCTGCCGATCGTGGCACTAACGGCGAAGGCGATGAAGGGCGATCGAGAGAAATGTCTCGAAGCCGGGGCTTCGGATTATCTGGCAAAGCCGGTCAACACCGAGCAGCTCCTGTCGGCGCTGCGCATGTGGCTGCATCGCTGAGGAGCCGGCCGTGAATCCCGTCAATATCCTTCTTGTTGATGACCAGCCTGCGAAACTTCTCAGCTACGAGGTGATCCTCCAGGATCTTGGAGAAAACCTCATCAAGGCCCAGTCGGGGCGCGAGGCCCTGGAACATCTTCTGCGTAACGAAATAGCCGTCATTCTGGTCGATGTCTGCATGCCTGAACAGGATGGCTTCGAACTCGTCAGCATGATCAGGGAACATCCACGCTATCAGAACACGGCAATCATTTTCGTCTCGGCGATCATGATGGCTGAGCCGGACCGCCTGCGCGGGTATGAGGCCGGAGCGGTCGATTATGTATCGGTGCCGATTGTTCCTGACGTTCTTCGGGCCAAGGTGCGGGTCTTCACCGAGCTCTATCGGAAGACGAGGGAGCTTGAGCTGCTGAATGCGGAACTCGAAAACCGGGTTCGGGAGCGCACGGCCGAGCTGGAATCCTCCTCAAGGGCGCTGCGCCTGCTCAATGAAGAACTCGAGCAGCGCATTGATCAGAGGACGCGCGAGCGGGAGGAGGCCCTCGCCCAGCTGTTCGAGGCGCAAAAACTCGACACGATCGGTCAGCTGACCGGGGGCGTCGCGCACGATTTTAACAATTTGCTCATGGCAATCATGGGAAGCCTGAATCTTCTGATGAAGCGCCTACCACCCGACGATAAGAGTGATCGTCTCATGGCGAATGCCTTGCAAGCGGCGGAAAGAGGGGCGGCGCTGACGCAACGTCTTCTGGCTTTCGCGCGACGGCAGGAACTCAAGCCGCAGGCCGTTGATTTCCGGGAGCTGTTCGAGAATGTTGAGGATCTTCTTAAAAAGGCGGTCGGCCCAGGCCTCGATATACGGAGCGAGATCCAACCGGACCTGCCGCGTGTGCTCGTTGACGGCAATCAACTCGAACTCGCTCTGCTCAATTTGTCGGTCAATGCGCGCGATGCGATGGCTGAGGGCGGCACGATCCTGGTGTCTGCGCAAGAAAATCATTCGGTTCGCCCCGTCGGGCTCGAGCCCGGCCGCTACGTGAAACTCGCGGTCACCGACCATGGCGAAGGCATGGACGAGGCCGTTGCCGCTCGTGCCACGGAGCCGTTCTTTACCACGAAGGGTCCTGGAAAAGGCACCGGGCTCGGTCTATCGATGGTTCATGGTCTTGCGGCACAGTCCGGCGGGATGCTCGAACTGTCGAGCATCAAAGGCACAGGCACTACCGTATCGCTCTGGCTACCGGTGGCACAAGTCTATGATACAGCAGGCGTGAAGAAGAGCGAGACGATTGAAACCACCGCAGCGGTGAGCCACGCCTTGAGGATCCTTGTCGTGGACGATGATCCCCTCGTGCGGCTGGGCACCTTGGCGATGCTGGAAGATCTGGGACATATTCCGGTAGAGGCATCGTCTGCTCAAGTCGCGCTGGAAATTCTCTCGGCCGGTCAAATCTGCGATATTGTGATCACCGATCATGCAATGCCTGGGATGACGGGAGCCGAACTTGCCCGGTCCATATCGACCCAATACAAAAGCATGCCTGTGATCCTGGCTTCGGGCTATGCCGAGCTTCCGGACGATCCGGCCGTCCTGAACCTGTTGAGAATGACAAAGCCCTTCACGCAGGAACAGCTTCAGACGGCTATACAGCGTGTGGCAGCCAACCGGGTGACGGCCGCTTGAAGATCGCGATCAACTTGTCGCCTTTTGTGCGCCGTGATTAGCATAAGCGCGACCTGGGCAGGGCTCTAAGAAATCGGCTGGCGCCGAAGCCGAGGGGCGGGGTTGGTGTTGCTCGCTGCGCTAGTATCTGAGATTCGGTTGAGTATTGTCGGATCTTTTTAGCAAGCAAGTTTCAGCGGCGCCTCGAATTTTTCGACTGGCTGACGATGCAGCCGGATCTTGATACGGTCAACGGCACGGAAAGCTCGCTTCTGCGCAAAAAGCACCGCGACATCACCCGCTATATCGCTCGCTTGCATGATGGCTGATCTCGAGGAAATTGGTGCTAGCCACCACAACCCGGCGGTTGGCACCGGAGCTATGAAATCGCTAGGTTGGTAGGCCTGCGCGCCTAAGTCCTTCGCGCAGTCGCGAGACATCGCGCTCTTCGCTGAGATAGGAGACGTCCACCAGCCAGTTGACGTAGTCGGCGGCGCTTGCGACCTTGTCCCCTCGCCACCGCGCGCCGACGGCATTGAGGAAGATTGCGGCGCATCTTTCGGCATCCGCGATCCGATCGAGATGTCCATAGGATGCAGCGCGCCAGGCCATGTCCCGCGGCTCTCGGTCCGGCGTCGCGAATGTTCTTTGTTCGAGCAGAATCGATGCTTCACCGTACCTGCCTGAAAGGAAGAGCAGTCGAGCTTTGTAATAGTTATACCAGCTGGGATAGAGCGGGTTCAGCCGACAGGCCATCTCGGCGCCAGCAAGACCTTCTTCTGGCCGACCGAGCGAACCTTGCATAGACGCCCAAAGGATCAGGATTGTCGCATCGTTTGGGTTCATGGCTTTTGCCAGATCGAGATGGTGCTCAGCTCTTCTGAAGTCTCTCCAGGTCAAGCATATATAGCCCAATGTGCTCTGCACCCGCGGATCGCTCGGATCGAGCGCGAAAGCTGTTTCGGCTGCGCGCAGGGACTTGATCCGGTTTTCGTCACGATCCCGCGGAATGCCGATGTCGCCATCCGAGGCGCGGTTGAGGTAGATATAAGCAAGACCAGTATAGGCCCTGGCGAAGCCGGTATCGGTCTCGGCGGCGCGAATAAACAATGCCTCCGCGCGCTCCTGGGCGCCGGGTCTGAAATCATCAGATAACCGGTTGCCCTGAAGGAAAAGGTCATAGGCCCGCATGTCCTCTGGACGACGTCTTCGCGACGTCAGCTCATTATTGTCGATGACGCGCTGCGCTACCATCGCAACGATGGCCTGGGCTATCTCTTCCTGAGTGGCGAAAATATCGTCGATGGACCGATCGTAGCGATTGGCCCAGAGATGCATCCCGCCGACCGTTTCCACGAGCTGTACCGTAATCCGCACCCGGCTTGCGGCGCGCCTGACGCTGCCCTCGACAATGTAGCCGGCACCAAGAGTGCGCCCGATCTCGCGCAAATCCGTCGTGCGTCCGCGAAGCGCAAACGATGAGGTTCTGGCGATCACCATCAGTTCAGTGAAACGAGCCAGTTCGGTAATGATGTCTGCGGTTATGCCGTCGCTGAAATAGACTTGTTCCGGGTCGTCCGACATGTTCTCGAAGGGCAGTACGGCGATCGCTGGCCCGATCGGATTCGAAGCCGCTAAGGAGGCGAAAGTCGATCCGCTGAGCGGCACATGATAGGCTTTGATTGGCCGCGAGATGTTCTTGAGTTGCTGCTCTCCCGCATAATCTATCTTCGCGTCGATCTTTCCGGCGAGATGGTCATACGCAGCGCCTGACATCAGTATGTCACCGGGCGGGCAGATTTGCTCCAGCCGTGCCGCCACATTCACGCCATCCCCGAGCAGATCGTCGCCATCGACAACGACGTCACCAACATTAATGCCGATCCGAAAGACGATGTTGCTGGCGGTATCGGACCGACTATGCTGTCGCGCGATCGCATTCTGCATCTGGACCGCGCAGGAAACTGCCTCAACGACCGAGGCAAATTCAGCAATCAAGCCGTCGCCCATCAACTTGACGATGCGTCCTGTATGTGCAGCGATCTGTGGCTGGAGCAATGCGGTCTGCAAACTGGACAAGGCCGAAAGCGTCCTGCCTTCGTCCTCCTCGACGAGCCGTGAATAGCCGACCACGTCGGCGACGAGGATGGCTGCCAGCCTTCGCTGCAAAGCGTGCTCCTCCTATCCTTAAAAAATGGCGACACCCGCTTCAGGGTCTCCGGCGTATTATCTGATTAAATCCGAAGACGAGGAAACAAAAAAAAAAAGGAGCCGGGAGCTTCAAATCTACGCTCGCCCAGCCTGCTAGAGCATTAAATTTGCAGGTGCGCAGGCGTCGGGAGCATTGAACCGCTGGGCTTCATTGATCGTGCGACCACAAGAAGCCACAAAATATCGGCCGGTTTTGACCGACGTGCTCGTCGCGCTCGAAGTCCGGCACCTTACGCGGCACTTCCTTCCCGCTGCTTTGTAGAACGGACAGTCTTCGGCGGCAACGTTAACCGCGCAAGTCAATAACCATTTTGAGGCTCGCGGGGATCAATACAAGTCCATCTTATGTATATCCACAGAACGTACGGTGGGGGACGGAATTTATTCCATGCGTGCAGGTTGAACGGAATATCCGTCACGCACTTGCCTACAAGCGACCACTGGTGCCGCGGCAAAAAATGAGCGTATGAAGGTGCTGGAATTCCAATGGCCGGCGGTCCTATATTTCCGCTGCCGACACAGCCTTGCTCATCATGGTCGCTGCGCCTAGCCAGGCTGCCCAGCCGGCACTAACGACATGACCGTCACGAGATCGGCAAGGCCGCTCTCGTCAACACCCGCCCAGTCGATCAAAGGTAGCATCCCTGTCGCTCAATTGTGCCGCAGCTTCGCCAAGCGGTCCCGTTGTAGGCGCTGTATTTCCGGCACCTAATGGGCGTGGGCCACGTTGATCGGGATCCTGAAGCGCTTGGCGCCCCTTAAGATCGGTTCAGCTGGCCGGCGATTTCCTTGAGAATTATCTGGAACCAAAGCAAATTTTGGAGGTTCGTAAATGACGCGGCTGCCTAGACCTCCCCAGAGGCAAGATCGCTCCTCTCGATCGCTGCGTTACTTAGTGAAGAATGCCTTCGGCTCGATCTCCTCCAGCCGGAGGCATTTTTGACCTGAACGAGCGGCCTTCAGGCTACATGTTAGCGGCTTTGAGCGCGGTCTCCTGCACCAACCACCAAACCGGCAGAGAAGCCAGTGCAATAGCAACCAACCAAACAGAAGCGAACTTTATGAGGTATCGCCGGCGTGCCTTGGCCTCGCTCCACTCGTAGTACATGTGCATTCTCCCTCCCAGACGCTGAAATTGAAGCACCGGGCATTGCGGGAGTCGAGTGCGGATGTGCAACACCCTGACAGCAAAAAAATGCCCGATGTACTCCGCACTCCTTTGCGCAAGGAGAGGTCAGCTGTGGTCTTTGCGGCGAAACTCGCGGCGTGCCTGTTTCACAATCGAAAAAGGGATTTTCCCGCAGCCGCAACTTGTTTTCGTCCGAACAGATTTCGCCGTCGTCAACATGATCTCGTTTGCATCGGCGATATCTGGTGGGCGGGTGAGCGCCCTGGGACCATATTCAATGAGCCCAGGTGACGACAAGGACTTCCTAGCAACGAGCGGACCCGTTACGGGTCCGGCATTGGCCCGTCGGCCTGACGAGGCGACGGGCCAATGGAACCTATTTAGCTGCGTTGGCGACGCGATGTCCGGCGTTTTGGGTGGCGTTCACAGTGTTGGCTGTGTCCTGGCCCATCCCCCGAATGGTGTTGCCGCAGGATGAAAGGGTTATAGCAAGGGTAAGTGTTGCGATCATTGCACAAGCGATTTTCATGGAAAGACCCCGGTTTCGTCGTAATCACGCTATAACCGTCTGGAGTATTTAAGGTTCCAACGATTAGGTCGATATCAGAGCGCGTACCTCGATAGATATCCCAGCGTGAACTCGAATGAACCAACGGCAGTTTTTAGCGTTTCCCTTCAAAGGGAGACGCTATGCGCCTGACGATCGAAGGAGACCATCATCGCGCCGTTGGCGATATTGACGAGCTTGATGACCTCGAGCGGGCTAGTGCTCTTGTCGATGACTACCTCCGATTCGTCAAAGCGAACGATATTCGCAAGCAGGTGGTCGATGATATTGAGTTGCCCATCCCAAAGCTGGGGCTTGTGGAGGCTTTCTGCGTCGCTGTTGCCGCCGAACACCGCCCCGATACGCGCGCGCTCCTGATCAGGGCGGGCCTCGCTCTTGCCCAGTATCAACCGGAAATCGGCCCCCGTATCTCTATGGAGGCAAAGCATCATTGCCGCGCTGAGCGATCGAGGTTGTCTGCTCGCCGCTTGGAAAACATCCTGTTCATGGTCGCGGAAGAACGAGTACGGCTCGGGGATCTCTTTCTGGCCGTGGTGAAAAGTTCCCTCCATTGACGTCAAACCAGACCCATGAGAGGCGGAAATCGCACCTTATTTCAGCCTCGAAACAGACGCGCTTTGCTCGACGGCGTCGCTGCAACATGCGAAGCTATGTGTCGTCTAGCCGATATCAATGCGTCTGGGAGCAAACGCCTTTGCTTCGTGTCATTGCCGCGGATGCGCCAGTAACCGGTTGCCGTTCCGATCGTGCTTTGCGTTCTACAGTCCTGGGCGATGCGGCGCCGCCTATTCCCGCCGCCGCTCTGACAGCCGATTGCGGACGTGCCGTCTGCCGCAGGTCAATCGTTGCTGCGGTGGCGCGAGTGCTTGGCCATGGCGCTAGGATCACCGGGTTTGCGGCAGTGGTCTGTTCAAGTTCGATCCAGCTTCCATATTCATCGTCATTACGTTGAGGTTCTGTTGAGGAGGTATGGAAGCTGTGCTTGCGGATCGATGCCACTGCGTCTTCCAAGAGTTCGTCGATAGCGAAACGCAAAGTCAAGGCAGGGATATCGATGACAAAGACCTGATTGCTGCCTTTGAAGAAGGGACTATCGCCGCAAAGTCCAAACTGGATACAGGCTACTGTCCGTACAGCGCCTCGAAGGAACCCTCCAATTTCCTGGCCTGGTTGGCGGGCTTCCGGTGCTGTTCGGGTGACAGCGTGAGAGATCTTTGAGGTTGCAGAGCAGAATGTTGCCGGGCCCGGCAGACTATCGAAGAGGTGTTGGCTCCTGTGCCGCAAAGCGGGAAAGCCTACTGGAGCCGGAGCGAGGGAGGATGACCAATACGACATGGCAGGTGTGGACGGTCGGCCATTCCACTCGGACCATCACCGAATTCGTGGAACTCCTGAGCGTTGCCGACGTAGAGTTAGTTGTGGATGTGCGACGCGCCCCGCGGTCCCGATCGAACCCTCAGTACAACGGCGATGTGCTTCCGGAAGAATTGGCTCCGTTTCAGATAGGCTATAGGCGCATTGCCGAGCTAGGCGGGTTTAGAAAGAAATCTCCAGTAGCGGAAAGCGTGAACGCGTTCTGGAAGAACCGAAGCTTCCACAACTACGCAGACTACGCCGTCTGGTGGAAGTGTCATCGCCGTATCATCGCGGACTACCTCATCAATGCCGGAAAAAGCGTTTTTCACCTCTTGGGGGAGGACGAGGTGGCGCCGGCATCAATGACCGAAGCTGCGGTACCTGACGAAGGCCGTCTTCGTTATCCAGCGCCTCCATTATAGCATGCCCGACAATCCTCTGCCTGTTCGAGGGAGTTGCGCAAGCATGCGGCAACCTGGCCATGGTGCTAAAGGTCTTTGCTTCAAACGCCTGGGAGGCGTCATGATGTTCGGTAGGGTAAGCATCTGACTGAATGAGCAGTCGCCGGTTGATTGTACTTCGCCGGGCAAGGGCTACTGAAGACGCGAGGACTGACCCTCTTGATCTGGAGATCTGAAGGGGTACCAGTCCTGGCGGCAGAGCCACGTCCAGCCGTCATCTCCGTGTCGGCTGCGTTTTGATGTCGCCGAAGCATCTAACATAAGCAATAGCGACGGGTCTCCCCGGTCAACATCAGCGTTCATAAAATCCAAAGGTCCAAGGATAGCCGCGTCCGCGAAAGAGACGTTGAATCAGAGCGGTAGCCGAAGGCCTACATTCCCGCGACCATGATAACGCTAAGTCCTTGAAAATTGATTCGTTTCGACTTGGAACAATTGCATCTCGACTTGCTTGAATCGCATTGGTTGTGTCAGGAGTTCTGCGTCATGGTCGCGCCGCGAGCGAATTGGAAGGGTTTCATCAAGTTCGGAGAAGTGTCCTGCCCGGTCGCACTTTACACTGCCGCTTCGTCTTCCGAGCGCATCGCCTTCGACACGTGAAACCGCAAGACTGGCAATCGGGTCAAACGAGCAAATTTGAGATCCTCCTGCACGGTCCGTGACGGGCCGCTGGTCACCCGGCCTGTCTCGTCGCCTTTGCCAGACGCTTGATCGCCTGCTCGAGAGATCGCTGTCCATCGCAATAGTCCTGCCAGGCATTCGTCTTGGCAAGCAGCGTCGGCACAGTGCGGATGGTAAAACGCTTCGGATCGAGATCGGTTTTGACCTGGCTCCAGGTCAGCGGCATCGACACCGTAGCGCCCGGCCGGGCCCGTGGCGACAGAGGCGCGACGGCGGTTGCCATCCGGTCATTTCGCAAATAGTCGAGGAAAATGCGGCCGTTGCGCTGGTTTTTCGCCATCTTGATCAGGTAAAGTTCAGGATTGTCGCGAGCCATCTGCAGACAGACGTCATGAGCAAATCGCTTCGCCTCGGCCCAGATCAGCTTCTTGCCTTTCGGTACGGCAAGCGGCGTAACGACGTGCAACCCTTTGCCCCCGGTTGTCTTGCAGAAGCTGACGAGCCCAAGTTCTTCCAGCCTGTCGCGCATTTCGCGAGCTGCCTTGACAACGGTCGCGAAGGGTACATCCGGGCCAGGATCGAGGTCAAAGACAAGGCGGCCCGGTACTTCCGGTTGGCCAGGTTCGCAATTCCATGGATGCAGCTCGACCCCGCCGATCTGGGCAATGGCAGCCAGGCCCTCGATCCGATCGACCTGGAGATAGGGCTTCTTGTCGCCGAACACCTTGACCAGCTCCAGAAGATTCGAGGTGCCGAGCATCGCGTGGCGCTGGAAAAATTGCTCGCCGCCAATGCCATCGGGCGCACGGATGATCGAGCACGGTCGTCCCTTGATATGGTCGATCATCCAGGAACCGACCGCTTCGTAGTAGCGGGCGAGATCCGCCTTCGACACCGGCTCGCCGTCGTTGGCGTCCGGCCAGAGCGACTTGTCGGGGTTGGAGACCAAGACGCCCATGACATCTTCCTTGCCACCTTTGCGGAGGGGCTTGGGCTCTCGTTTTGGTCTGGCAGATGCCCCCGGGCCGGGAGTGTCTGCCTTATCGGGCGCGGCGGGCTTCTCGGCGACGACCTCCGTCGCAGGCTTGTCTTCACGAAGACCCTTGAAAGCCGCCTGCCGCACAAGCCCGTCGGCAGTCCAGCCGGCAAACTCAATCTCGGCCACCAACTCCGGCTTCACCCAGACGATCTCTGTGTCCTTCTTCGGCGCGCCCACGCCGGTAAATGGCGATCGGATCGTTTCCAATGCGCGCAACTTGGGAAGAAGCGTCTCGATCTTGTTTGCACCATATCCCGTCCCTACACGTCCCACATAGACGAAATGGTCGCCGCGATTGACACCGACAAGCAGCGAGCGGAATTTGCCGTTTGTCTTTGCATAGGCGCCAATGACCACCTCGTGCCCGGCGCGGCACTTTGACTTTACCCAGGTCTCTGTGCGTCCCGACTGATAGAAAGCATCGACCTGTTTCGAGACAATGCCTTCAAGGGACAGCTTGCATGCCGATCTTAAGACCGCGTCCCCACCAGTCTCAAAATGTTCGACGAAACGCAGCCGCGGATCTTCGCCGGCGTCGATGAGCATTCTCTGCAGGCGGCTCTTCCGCTCACTCAAAGGACGCTCTCGCAGATCCTCCTCGCCCTCAAACATCATGTCAAAGGCAAAGAACGCCAGTTCGTCTGTCTTTTCCTCAGACAGCGCTGCCTGAAGCGCTGCGAAATCGGGTGCACCATTTTCATCGAGAGCGCAGATTTCACCATCGATTATCGTATCAGGAAGAACCGAGGCGGATCCGGCGATTGCCGGGTACTTTGCTGTCCAGTCCAGGCCCTTTCGCGTCTTCAACGTAACGCCGCCGTCATTGACCCGCATCTGGATGCGGTAGCCGTCGAACTTGATTTCGTGGATCCACCCGGCAGCGCCAGGCGGGCGCTCGCGTGTTTCGCATAGCTGCGGCGAAATGAAGTCGGGCATGTTTGACTTTGGTGAAATGGATGACTTTGCTACTTCTGTCGCCTTTTTCTGCCGTTTGGCTTTAACGCCCGTTGTGCGCTCCTCGGCCGCCAGACCCCGGTTGCTGTCCCAGACTGCATCCGCCTGCACGTCAGAGCTTTCCACCATAAACGGCTTCGGTTTTCTTCCCTTTCCTTCAGCAATCGCTGCCATTGTCCGGCCAGAGGCGATCGAGGTCTCATTTTCCTCGAGCACGGCGGCGCCATTCTCCTCGACAGAAAAATCGTCGTGATGCTTGATCAGCAGCCAGTTGGTCCGTTTTCCGCCGTCCCGGTCATTGCGCATGCGCACCAGCACGAAGCTGCCACGAAGACGTTCGCCCTTCAGGGAAAACTTTAAATCACCTTTCGCCAGAGCCTGTTGCGGGCTCTTGTTGCCCTCCGGCTCCCAGTAGCCGCGATCCCATAGCATCACCGTGCCGCCACCATACTGGCCTTTGGGGATCGTTCCCTCGAAGTCCCCATAGTCGAGGGGATGGTCCTCTACCTCGACAGCCAGCCGCTTGTCTTGCGGATCGAGAGAGGGTCCCTTCGTTACTGCCCAGGATCTGAAGACCCCGTCCAGCTCGAGGCGAAGGTCGTAATGCAGACGTGTGGCATCGTGCTTCTGGATCACGAAGCGCCTCCGGTTCGATGCCCTCAGCTTGGCCTGGCCGCTCGGCTCCTGCGTCTTCTTGAAGTCTCGCTTCTGTTTGTAGGTCGAGAGCTTGTCGCTGGCCATTGTAGTTCCTTACGTATTCGTCGTACGCCTCTAAAAAAGAGGAGAGATCGGCGCGGATCGGAAAGGACAGGCAGAACCACAACTAGCGCTTGGTGGCGACGAAGCCTTGAACAGCGTCGTGTCATCCCTGTCCGTTCGACTGACCGGCCGGCGACCTTGCTATCAGAAGCATGCAAAGGTTGATTTTGTTCCGCTACAGACAGCAGCACATCGCGACCGAGGCTCGCTATGTTCCCCGATCCGTTCGTATTGTAGTCCTCAGGGCATACTCGTGAGCTACGGGCTTCTCACAACAACTCCAGCCTCTCGAGAGCGCCCTTTCGTCGTCCTGTCGCACGAGAGCGCGCGTTCTTCGTCTATGATGATGATCAACTGACGGCCTCGACTTAAAGGGGGAGTTATCGAGTTCGTCGGGAGGCGACGCCCTGATTTCCAGGGGGAACGAGACGCGAGATGATCCTGCATTTCGGTGACCGTGGATATGACTGCGCCCTCTTCTTGGCGGAAGAGGGCGCGACTTGTCGATCTTCTTATTCGCTCTCGTCCGGCACGAACAAGAAGCACGAGGATGAGTTCCCGTTACGATGCTTCGACTGTTCTCCGTATGCGTCACTTCAAGTGTGGTCAGCCGCGGTATGCTCCGCCGCTGGCAACGAAATCGCGTGCGCAAAGCGGGGTGAGAGCAGATCAATAAGTGGCCCACCCGTTCCTCGAAACGATACCCGGCGGCCAGTGCAAACTTCACTGAGGCGGGGGCTAGACGCCGCTGATGTTTATTTCTCAGGACTAATGCCTCCAATTGCAAAAACAGCCTTCCCTCGTGGGGCGTCCGGGCCTTGACGAGGTTCTCCCCGATGAATTCGTTGATTAACCGTTGCCTCGCAGGACAAAGCCATTTTGCCCCTGTCGAACGAGGCCCGTAAGCCCGCATACCAACCGGAAGGCGACTTTGCTTGTTCGCCTGAAAAACGCGTTGCAGCGTAGTAGAGCTGGAAGTGCTTGGTGGGACCGCGCGGCCTCAGCGCGAACAGAGGAAAGGGCGAGACAGCCCGCGACGCGATCCCGTCATAATGACTTATCCACGATCAGTTTGTTCCAGAACGTCGGTCGATTTCGCAATTCGCTTGTTGGTGAGGGCTCGGGGTAGGCATTGCCAGAGTGAAATCGGTGAAGGTGGCCGACGGTCAAACGGGAGCGTGAGCACTACAACCACTAACCACGCTTGATGGTCTATGGCGCAGAAGTCGGTTTGTGGAGCAGGACTGAACCTTCTTCAGTGAAGCTGTTTATAGGCTAGGCAGACCGCTGTCGATGTTATCATGGCATTGCGCCACGCGATGTCTTTTTGTCTGCACTATCCCTTTTCAGTTCATGAATGGTCGCCACAACCGAGGCCACGAATTTTGATCGCGGGGAGTGGCGAGCAGCTCGAACCTGAATTTGTCACGTCGCACGAAGTGATAGGCGTACGGTAGCGGACAGTTCCGCGAGCCTGGGGAACATCGATGCGCCTCGACCATTGGTGGGGGAAACATCGCAAAGAGGAAGCAACATGGTCACGATGGTCGGCGAGGAATCCGGTCTCGAAGAGCTGGTAACGGATCTGATTTCTCTTGAGCACGACGCGATCGCCGCCTACGAGTCCTGCATAGATCGGCTCGACAACAAGGAGCTCAGCGCACAAATCGCAATATTCAAACAGGACCATCTACAACACCTTAAGGTGCTTACGGAGATGGCGCGCGAATTGGGTTTGCAGGCACCGCCCGGAGGCGATTTGAAGAAGATGCTGACGACTGGCAAGATCGCTCTCGCGGAAATTATGGGCGATGCCGCCATCCTTAAGGCGATGAAAACGAACGAGGACGAAACCGTCACCGCGTATGAGCGTGCAATCCGGCACGAGGATGCCATCCCGGCGACGAAGGCGTTTTTCATGAGTGCACACCTGGATGAGGAACGTCATCGGGCATGGATGAGCACGACGGCGGACACACTATCTTGACTGACCCACTTCGGAACTATGCCCTTATCGAACCCGAGCACGGCGACCTGGTCGACGTCGACCGCGGTCGTCTAGTTGCGGGACGCTCGGTCAAAATGACAGCGAGCTTCATGTGAGTGGCTGCCTTGTCATGGGGGCCGAGCCTGCCCTTAACCCGTGCCCTGATTCAGCGGCCGAAAAAACGGTTCGGCCGCTGCCGCTACACAGCGATACTAATTGGGATGAGCGAGATCGTCTCGGTTTAGCGTCCCAAAGGCCGTTTGCTGTTGGCGATCCTCTTCAAACCCTGCCAAGGCAAGGCGGGTCAAGGACGAAGGCATCGGCGCTTCAGAGAGTTGAAAGTTCGGAGATAATTCGTCCCAGACGCACGTTTCGTCCTCTATAAAACGCGATGATGGCATTGTCTTCGAAGGCATCGATGACCGCTACGGCCAATGCTCCGGGTAGGCGGCTGATAATGCCACCACTCACGTCAATGCGATACCCGTCAATTTCGGCAAGCCCGCTGCAGTTCCGGCCCTGAACTAGTAACAGGTCAGGTCTTTCCTGAGATATTCTACCGAGAACCGGAATGAAAAGCGCTCGTCGCATGGGTAGCTAAGCGCTGATATCTCGGGCAGCGTCCTGAAAGACTTTGGAGCATCTGTCATCCTCTTCGAACAAGCCTCGACACCGGATGTTCCACGGCGCGCGGCTGCCAGACGATCTAGAGGAACTGAATAGGCTCTATCTTGGAACCCGTCTTCTGGCTGGAACCTCCATGATGCAACAAAGGTTGGCGGCAGATCGAGGGCGAGAAGGGTCATCGCAGCCTGACAGACAGCCTGCCGTATCGCGAGGGTATTTCATGTGAAAGAACACCGCGCATGACAGGAAAACAGGGCGGCGGGACATCGTGGATGGACCGGCGCTGCGACACTCTCAGCCGCGATTATTATGCTGGGCAATCTTCACAATCATGACGGAATTCGCGCGGGTGGCATCCGAACAGGGACCGTGGAATTCCGGAGCGTTCCTCGCACTGGGAAGCGTCGCCGGCGTTGGCGACTTTGTGGCCTTGACGTCCGAGACACAGTCTTGATCGACGCTGGAAACGAGTGTCGGATCCAATCGCTGCCCGATCGCACCTGCAGGCCTGGAGCCGCTGAGCAGCACGTGGGGCAGTCGCCAGCATAAGTTATTGCTGCCGCCAATGAGGCTAACCTCCTGTCATTGAGCAGGCGCGCTTGGAGCCGGTGCAGTCGAAGATCCGGCCGGTGGCGAAGCTGCGTTTGGCGACCCCACATCACGGGTGTGAGGGCCGCCAGAAAAAATCACGAAGGCCATAACCAACAGGACGACGATGATCACCAGACCTACAAGCACATTCCTACTCATCACTCGGTCCCTTATCTCCATTGCGCGGGTCCCAACCAATGCAGGCGCCACGATCCAAGGCGTCCTCATTCCGATGCGGCCCAACCCTGCGCCAACCCTGGTTGTTTCCGTGCGGTAGCGTACATTTGCGGCTACCCTGACTTGGCGGGCAGCGATCAACTTCTTTTACGCCGTCCGGCGCGCCCTGCCTGGTACGCAGTGGCGCTTTTTCGCCTTCCGCGCAGTGCTTTCCCACAACCGCCGTCGCTCTGTCATAACGGCACAGCATCAGTTCTTTCCCACCGAGGCGTCGGCCGCGATGATCCGCGCCTCGCCAGGCACTTGCGCGTGTCAAATCGAAAATTGACCTTCGGTACGGTAGCAGTCCTAGCGGTCTGTTTGGCGATCTTGGGTTGATCCCAAGCGGCCGGAGTGAAAGAATGCCGTCTCAATTCAAATGACGGGGGTCAGGATGGGGCAGAGTTTGATGCATGGCATTTACACTCCTGGCGACCTTCAAGTGATGCGTGATGTCTTTATCACGGTCAGTTCCGAACCGTGGTTTTCTCAAGGGGCGGCGAACCGGACAGGACTTGCGCATTACATCATGCGGATGTACCGACACGGTCTCGTGGAGCGCGACAAGCTGGAAGATCTCTGCCGGATCGCTGCACGGGCGAAATTTGCCTTACACACGGGCCTGGAAGGCTACCGCTTCCTTCTTGTCGAAGACGACTATTATACCGCGTCCGAGGCAATGGAGCGGTTAAGGACCCTTGGAGCCCAAGTGCTAGCGGTTCCCACGATGTCGGCAGCCCTCGAAATTGCGGAACACGAGTCTGACCTGGACGGGGCGCTGCTCGACGTCAATCTCTCGGGGGAGATGGTTTATCCAGTCGCAGCCTTCCTCGCGATGCGCCAGATCCCCTTCGCCTTCGTCACTGGTTATGACGAAATGCCCTGTCCACCCTTCTATCGCAACGCCAAGGTTTTCACAAAACCAACGGATTGGGCCGCGGCCGCAAGGCACGTTACGGGGCGAATGCCAGTCGCCGCGGCGGCATACGGAACCTGAGATTGGCGCTAGAAATACCGCCTGTGCGAAGAAACCGGGCATCAGGCAGCCCCCTGGCCGCGAGAAGATCGGTCTTCCTCCAACAAGCCGATATCGAGAGCATACCGTTCCTGCCCGCGGCCTTGCTGGCACAGGATAACAGACAAATCTGACAATGCGCTGCGTGAGCCTGATTGGCGGGTCGATTGTGGCTCCACGGCTCACGGCAGCGAGTAGGCGATCACGTAGTCGCCCGGCTTGGTGCCGACCGAACCGTGGCCGCCCGCAACCATGACGATATATTGCTTGTTGTCATCCGTCATATAGGTCATCGGAGCGCCTGACCGCCGGCCGGCAGATCGAGGCACTCAGCTGACGTTGCTCAAATAAAGGTTTTCCGGTCACCCAATGTCATTGTCAAAAAATTCATCGTCGTTCCATTCAAGCGAAATCGGCCGGATTGGTCCCGGGAGAAATGCGACGGGCTTCCACCGGCATGTCCGCCGAGAAGATTGCATTGGCGATGTCTGCACGGGCGGTCGGGGTGGGAGCCTATTCCATCACGGTGGACGGCGAGACAGGTGACATGAGTTCGCCACGCCTGCCAGCGAGCTTCGGCGAATTGGGCGACTTGACGTATGATTGACCGAATGCGCCCAACGATCACCGCAGCATTGTCGCGCGAAGGCTGACACAAAGAGGTTTTGGCAACGGTGTGCGTTGGGTAAGGTCAACGATGAACGATAACCTGGGTCCCCGGCCGCACCATGTCGTAGAGTTCCTCTACGTCTTGGCGATACATTCGAAAGCAACCGCTCGACGCGTTGGTCCCAATGGACGAGGGGTCGTTGGTCCCGTGGATGCGTAGCAGCCCGTCGGCAAGATATATTGCCCGCGTGCCAAGAGGATTGTTCGGGCCAGGTTTGACGACGGCAGGCAGCTTTGGATTCTTCTGACGCATGCTCGCAGTCGGTCGCCACTCCGGATGTTCTTTCTTCGAGACGACCCGGGTCGTTCCGTACCATTGTTTGCCTTCACGACCGACGGCGATCGGATAGACGTACTGCTCTCCCCACGGCGTGGTGTAATAGAGAGCGTGTTCGCCTGTAACGATCACGATCGATCCTGCCGATCTGGTAATGGGCGCCTGGTTTGGCGGCGGGTTTCGGTAGCGGGGACGTGGCTCGTATATCGGCGGCGGTGGGTACGGGCTGTACGGCTCGTCGTAACCGTAGCCGCCATAGTCATCATATCCGTCGTAAGGCGCATACACCTGAGCGTCAGACTGAACGGCGCTCAGCAAGAGAGTGGCGACCAGAATAGCAAGGAGCCTCATAATCCTCATCCGCTTGTTAAACAAGCGTTATTAGGACGAGCTCTGTGGCGGGACTATGTCAACGCCTTGCCGCCTCTTGCGCTGTTGCCGGGCGAAAGGATTGACTTGAATCGGTCAGCACGCGAGCATGCCTGTGCAGGTCTCAGCGAAAACGGCTGGATGTTTGACCGACGCTTTGTCGACGCTCACTGCCCTGATCGGCCAGATTGGCGCTGACATTCACGGATGTCTGTGCTCATGGTCGGGTGAGGAGATGAGGGTCGTCGAGCATGATCGCGTCCGGGTCTGCGATGGCGATTTGTTTCAATCCCTCCGCATCGACCAGGCCGACTGGGTAGCGCGGATATTCCGGCAAGGGCACATCACGCGGCTGCCCCACCATGACCGCAAGCCGCATGCCAACGCCTCTGATCGAAGCCGCACGTCCCCGAGACAGCTCGCCCTGCCACAGACGAAACCAATTGGCGCCCGCCTGCGCGGCGTTTTGGTGCAGTTCCGGATCGCTTGCAAGCGCGAGTATCGCAATGTCGGCTGCGATTTCTCGGGCTGCTTTGACAAGCGCGATGTCACGAAGTCCAAGAAGAGTGCGCCCAGTCGCTTCGGCGCGAGAGATTTCCGCGAGAATTGAAGGCAGATACGTCCTGTCCATCAGCTTCACATCCAGCAGCAATCCAAGTGGCGCGGAAGAAGCTATCGCCTCCGCCAATGTCATGATCGCCGGAACGAGGGATTTTAACGTGCGGAAATCGAGCTCGGCCACGCTTCGTCGATCGCCACAGAGCCGTTGCAGGTCAGCGTCGTGAAAGTTCACGAGGATTCCGTCTTGGGTGATGCGTATGTCGGTTTCGATCGCATCGGCATTTGCCTTTTCGGCGGCGCGAAAAGCTGCCCTGCTGTTTTCCTGCGCCAGCAGGGCGCCGCCCCGATGCGCGATGACAAGCGGCTTCTTGGAGACGCCGAGCCAACGATTGACTGCCATTGCAATACTACCCTTGTCAAAATCTCGTGGCCTCTGTCACGTCCCGCGAACCACGCGTGGCAGTTATTGCCGATAAAGATAGCGGTGTTAAGACGATGGGAGTGCGCGTCTGTTGACATGCCCCAACACGCCCGCCGTGAATTCGATATTCGGCGCAGATGTTTCCTTCAATCTCGTGAATGGTCGGCCGCGCAGATGAGGGAAAGCCCGGTATCTACGATGCGTAAGCACGCCAGCGTCGGTAGGCTGGTCTTTCAGACAGCTGGTATGGAGAGGAGCTGCCTTTTGTGCCCTCGAGATCATTCGTCCGCTATCGTACTGCCCGGATCCCAAGGCTTGTGGTATGAGGTCGGGCTTTCCATCTAAGGCTTGCCACCCCACATCACGCAAGCCTCCGCAGCGGCATCCGCCGGCCTCTGCGTTGACGGTCTGCGCGGGGTGAGAGGGCCGCTCCCTTCCTCGAGGTCGCGCGCCCTCGGAAGATTTCGAGACGCTCGAGGTCAAGCGGGCAAGGATGGTGGTGTCTTGTTCTGAAACCATCCTATGCCGCGCAGGTGCGAGCAGGTGAACTCCTTTCTTCCCTTTCCTTCGGATATCGCTCTAGAGGCGGGCTATATGCATCGCCCTGAGGACGATCTCCTGTTGGCGAAAGCGAAATTCCAGATCCTTGCGGTAAGAATCCCACCACGCGTGGTCGATGTCGCTGGTCATGACCTCAACGACAACGATATGGTCGCGTTGAAAATAGCCATCATTCTCCCAGATGCCTTCAGCTGGGGCGTTGACATGGAGCGTCGCTCCACCGAACCTGTCGGTAAGTTCGTCGCGCACCGTCTGAAGATTTGTGCGGCTTCGACGCAAGCCCGTGGTTCCCGACCGCTGGCCCCTGAAACCCCAAGGACGAACCCCACGCTGGCGCGGGCAAATGTCGTCTGGGCAGGCGAAGGAAAGAGCAGGTTTCGTTTTTCGGTCTTGGCGCTGAACGCTTGAGCATTCGGGGCAACTGAAACGGTTATCCCCATCGACAACATGTCCCTGATGGACTTGATGATAAAGGCGACGATCACAGGCTTTGCTGAAGAACCGGCTTTCCGCGGTGATCTCGCCCAGCTTTACGCCTCGATCCGGAGACCCGGTAATCCTCAGCGGTGGCCAACTGCAACGACGGGGCCTCGTGTCCTCTTGGCGTAGGATCACGGCCGACGCAGATCAGGTTCGGAACAGTCGCGACGATCGGTTGGCCGGTATCGACATTTAGAACTTGATCGCAAGGTTGCGTCAGAGGCTCCCAAACGGGTTTCCTGTTACTCTCCCAGCAAATTAACGTTGTTTTAACTATGTGACATACGCCCCTCGTATCCTCGTGTATAAAGCCACTTTCAATACATGGGTGAGGCATGGCAGCGAATAAATATTCGGCCTTTGCGCCGATTGGACTGAAGTTCCGCGACGAGCGACCCTTCGTTATCCTTCGCACACTGGCCGATGTGGCGCGTGTTCTCATGCAGGACTGGCCCCTGGACGACGGCGAGGACTATGTTGTCGCCATCAAAGCCTGCGCCGACGCTCTTATCGGCGCAACGAGCCCCGAGGAACTGGGACAGGCGCTGCTTCTAGCGGCCAAAGAAGCCGATATCTCCGCGTTCGCCCTTGTCCACGACAGAAATCTGGAAGAAGCCTTTACAAACCAGCGTCTAAGCGTGCAGGGCTGAGAAGCCCTTTTGCTTATCGACGCCTTATCGCGATGTTGACACTTGCCCTGCCGTGGAACAAATAGGAAACATTCAAGGTGACAGCAGGAGGGCGCGATACTCGACCATATACCTCGACGGGCCAAAAGAAAGACCGCGTTCGACGCATGGTGGGAGCTTCAACCCCTCAAGCTTCGCCAGAACAATGATGTCGATTTCGCGCGGCGCTGCTTTCGCGCCGGACATCAGGTTGGCGCCCGCCCGCCAAGAAAGAAATACACGTTCAAGACCGGCAAATTTCTGGTGTCAGTCTGGGCGCCGACCATGAGGGAAGCGCGCAAGGCGGCTCAGATCGAACTGAATTTTCGCGTCGCCGCGGGCGGAGGGATACCGCCAAGGGCTGGCTGGAAGCTTATCGCGGTGAAGGCCGGCGATGCCTGAGATCCATCCGCTCAAAAGGCTGCGGACTTGGACGGTAAGAGCTGCGGCCGCCCAGGGACAAATCATTCTCGTCACCTGCGACTTCTGCCGGGTCACTCACAATTACCTACCAAGTGATCTTGAGACGCTGTGTGGAAACCTGTCCCTCGACCGGCTGCTCGGCAGGTTCAAATGCGAAGGCTGCGGCAAGAAGATCTATCTGCGAATGACCCTTCACATCCCGCATGGCAGCGAATTCGGCTCCATGAAGATCCGGCGCCTGACGCGCGTGCGCACGCTCATTGTCCCGGTATGGTCGGAAGACGTCCTGCGTTAGCGCCTGCCTTTGGAATTCAAGTCGGCGCAAACTGCTAGATCCGATCAGTTTGGCGCGATCGCGCTCAAACGGTCGTCGCCTGCCGCGCTCCCTCGAGCATAGAAATGTCGGAGTTTCCGCACAGTATCGAACCCACTAATCCACGGCTCTCGAAGTCTTAGGAGGCTAGGAACATTGACCGCCATCACGTAGGCGAACTGTCTGCCAGCAGCCGCGTCGCGTCAGCACTCTCAGTGAAAAAGACCTTGGCGAGCCGACTTCTCCACCAGCGCCTCGGCGGTCCCGATCAAACGACCGGCCCTCCCTAAAACAAGCGCGCCTTGATCGCCGAACGCGATCTCTTGCGATATTGCTTCGATGGTGCGCGCCTCGTCGCCAAGCTTCTCCGCCAGCTCTGGCAGCTCGGCGCGTTGGGCCTGACGTGCGAGGCGATGAAGACATTCGGCATATCTGGAGGCTACCATCATACGTGCGCCTATCTGGCAGGCGCCTTCGGAACTGGCTGCCAGCCTACCTTTCCGCCTTGCGTTCATCACGGCCTCCATGAGTGGTTGCGGCTCGCATCAGCCGCGCCCTCCTGGCCCCACATATGGCCGTCTAAAACCATCAGCGCGTCGAGGATATCCTGGCAGCGGATAGGCACTCTGACGCCCGGGGGTAGCCGAAGGTCGGGCCGCGAATCCACCGCGAAGAGATCTGACGCCCAGGACGCTAGAATGGCTCGCTTCTCGCTCTTATCAAGAGCTGTGGCGAGCACGTCACGCGGGTGGTCGTAGCGCTGCTGCGTGTTGAGACGGCATGCAGATACCGCCTCGCATGTTGATGCTTTTCGAGATCTGTTCCTTTCGATTGGCATGTTTTTGCCTCCTAAAACCTTCAGCACGGGAGTGAAAATCTCCAGGTGCAAATGAGATTGTTGCACCACTTTCTCCGTTCAAGAGGGTCAAGTCAGCCAGCAGAAATTTTTCCGGCCAGGGGTCTCGAATCAGAAAATCGAGCAAACCAGATCAATTTGCGTCGGCCGCCTGATGAGGGGTCTACAGGGCGGAGCCGACGGAATCGGCTCCTTTGCTCCAACTCGCTTTACGGAGGTTTTGGTCATGAGAAACGAATTCGACTTCGCACCCTTGTTCCGGTCCAGCATCGGCTTCGACCGGGTCTTCAATCTTCTGGCAAACTCCCAGCGTTTGCAGTCCATCGAAACCTGGCCGCCTTACGATATCGTCAAGGGCGGTGAGGACAGCTATCGCATTCGGATGGCGGTCGCGGGCTTCGGAACGGAAGATCTTGAAATCATGCAGGAGCGTAATGTCTTGGTCGTGAAAGCCTAGAAGACGGAGGAAGCAGGTCAAGGCGAATATCTTCACCGCGGCATCGCAGGACGTGCCTTCGATCGTCGCTTCGAACTTGCCGATCATGTGCGCGTGGAAAGCGCTGGCCTCAAGAACGGCCTGCTTACCATCGAGCTGAGGCGGGAGGTTCCAGAAGCGATGAAGCCGCGAAAGATCGCGATCGGAGGCGGCGAAAATACGCAGGCGCCCCTCCAGATCGAGGGTGAAAAGAATGCGGCATAATATGGGACGGGGCGCCAAGGCGCCCCTTCTTCCTAAGGCTCCTCAATGTGTGCGCGTAAAGTGTAATTCAAATGCGTTGCAGTTGGCGGCGAAGGGACGGGGTTTCGGCCCTGACGCGCGTCTCTAAAGCGAAATGTTGCGATGGATCGATCAACATCTTCAACCTTAGCTCGGCTGGACCATGCTCGTGAAGGATGTTGACATTCCCCAGGGGAGGGAGGTCCCTTGCGTCAAGGTTCCCGCATTTTATGAAGCGCCCGCCATGGACGACAGCGGCAACGTCTTGTTGCCGTCGGGCACAGGGGCGGAGATCGTCCGAGGTGCGACGCGTTGGCACGAAGCCCCCCGCGACCGGTGGTTTCGATCAGGGCGGGCCGAACGCAGAAGACAAGCGTCACAGATTCTCTGGCGAGAGGCGATCAAGACTGCGCATACTCCTAAACTCAGATCAAAAAAAGGCCTGTGGGGTTGTGGCGGGCCAGGTTCTCTGATTGTGGGAACGGATCCCGCAGGTGTTTGATCATGATTCTAGGCAGGGGTTGCGCTTCGTCCGCTATCGTACCGGCCTAGAGCGGCTCGGAATGGTCGTTCCAAGTGATTGGGGCACGCCCGCTTGGCCGCTGCGAGCTCGTCGCGAAAAATGCAGATCTTTCAAAATCCACTATACCTGCTTGTGGCTTGAGGGGACGGCTCGAGGCAACTTCGGGCCGCGAGAGCCTTCGAAATCTGATCCAGATGATAGTCTCGATTTCTGGAACAGGCCCTCGCAGCACCCCGGAAGATATTCCATTTCGTCATGATAGGACGGGCATAATTCGTCCCCCTCCACCACAGGCTCAGCCAATCTTTGTTTCCCGGGATCCGGCGGCAACAGTCGTCGAGCCGGCTTGCTAATGGCTGATCGCCCCGGATCGTCCGAACCAGACGCCCACCAATGCGGCAAGCGATACGATGACCAGAAAGCCACTGACGACCAGAAGCACTGCGCTCGGGATCTTTCTGACATCTGGTTCTGGCGGTGGCGGGCCAGGGCGGAACTCCCTGATCACAGCGACGAGGAAGCAGAAGGCGCTGAACAGGACGAGAATAGTGCCTGTCGTCACTATAAGAAATTCCGGTACGACCTCGGCGAGAAGGGCTTTTGCGCCAATTCCACTGGCGAGCGCCGTCAGTCCCGTTCTCATCCAGGCTGCATATGTTCGCTCCGCAGCGTAGACCGTACGATCTGCCGCAAGCACGGTACGCCTGTCTGGGCCCTGGGTGTCTTCTTCGCTCACGGCTTCCGCAGAGCCTCTATCCAAGAGCTACTTGCGACGCGGTTCGCCTTACGTCCCCCGGTCGGTGGCGGTCTGTTCGCGACGCGGCAGCCAGGAAATGATCGAGATCGACGCGATCGGCACCGAAGCGGGCGATGTAACGGACAGCCTGCTCCCGGCTTATCTGATACTTCTCGGCAAGCTCCTCCGTCGTGTATTCACTTTCATTCATAGCGCTTCTCCTTCGTTGAGAAACTTCCTCCCAGTTGAATGGGTTCCCTGGAACAGCGCCTTCCCGGCATGTGTCGCGATCAACCTGTGGGCAGAGCCTCCCGTAGAGGGAACACAAAGGCGCCCCGCTTGTTTCGAAGACAGCCACCATCGGAATTCTCACGCATGACAATCAACGCAAAGTCCGCGCAGTTCCCGTCCTGGAAGCTGCCGGTAATGACGGTCTGGCTTCTCATCGGTTGCTCCCTTCCGGCCTGTGCAGCCGAAGGCCAGTCTTCAGGTCCCTCAGACGCTCTCTTTCTTGTCCAGATCATCGTCCTGGTCGTCGTCGGTAGATTGTTCGGCGAGGCGATGGTGCGCATCGGTCAGCCTTCGATCATGGGCCAGATCATCGGTGGCATCCTACTCGGCCCCTCGGTATTCGGCTTTCTGCTCCCGAGCGCGCAGTCGTCAATCTTTCCTGACATCGACACGCAAAAAGCCATGACCGATGCGGTGGCACAGCTCGGCATTCTGTTTCTCCTCCTGCTCGCCGGCATGGAGACCGACCTTTCGCTGGCGCTCCGGCTGCGCCGTGCTGCAACTGGCGTTTCGGTGACAGGCATCGTCGTGCCGTTCACGCTTGGCTTCGGCCTCGGCGAACTCCTGCCTGCAAGTTTGTTGCCCGACCCGGACGCAAGACTTGTCACATCGCTTTTCCTCGGTACGGCGCTATCGATCTCCTCGGTCAAGATCGTCGCGACCGTCGTTCGAGAGATGGACTTCATGCGCCGCAATGTCGGTCAGCTGATTGTCGCCTCCGCCATCATTGACGACACAATCGGATGGGTGATCATAGCCGTGACCTTCAGCCTGGCGAAAGAAGGTGCCGTCGATCTCACCACGTTGGCCAAGGGCGTCATCGGCACGGTCCTCTTCATGGCCTTCTCCTTCACCATTGGCCGACGTCTGGTCTTCGAGATTATCCGCTGGACCAATGACAGGTTCAAAAGTGATCTTCCTGTCTTGAGCGCCATTATCGCAATCATGGGGGCAATGGCGATCGTCACCGACGCCATTGGGGTGCACACGGTGCTCGGCGCTTTCGTCGCGGGCATTTTGGTCGGCCAGTCGCCCATTCTGACCCGTCAGATCGAGGGGCAGCTCAGGGCACTGACGACGGCTCTCTTCATGCCGGTCTTTTTTGGCCTCACGGGCCTCCACACCGATCTGGGTGTTCTTACCGATCCATCGATAATGGTTCTGGCGGTCGGGCTGATTGTAATCGCGAGCCTCGGAAAATTTGGAGGCGCCTTTGCCGGGGCCAAATTCGGAGGCTTTTCCAATGCCGAGGCTGTCGCGCTGGGATGCGGCATGAATGCTCGGGGGTCCACCGAAGTTATCGTCGCGTCGATTGGACTTTCCGTCGGTGTGCTCGACGAGCGGCTTTTTTCCGTGATCGTCGCGATGGCAGTCGTAACGACGATGGCCATGCCCCCGACGTTGCGCTGGGCGCTCGCGCGCCTTCCGATGCGCAAGGAAGAAAAGGAGCGTCTCGAACTTGAAGCGTTCGAAGAGCGGAGCTTCGTATCGCAGTTCGAGCGGATCCTACTTGCAACCGACCACTCCGCAAGCAGCGATCTGGCGGCACGCATATCCGGGCATTTCGCGGCCCTGCGCAAAATGCCGGTGACGGTTCTCGATATCGGGGAGGAGGAGGAGACTGCGGCCGATTTACAGGAACGGGGGAGAACAGACACTCCGCGCGCGCAGCAGATCAGCGAGCGCGTGAAGGAAACCGCCGAGATGGCTGTCGAGACGCAGGACAAGGGTGCAGAACTGGGTGAGGACGACCCAATCCATGTCTCTGTCCGCGACAAGGACGGCAAGCTGGCAGACGTTCTCGCCGAAAGTGCCGACAAGGGACATGACATCATGTTTGTCGGCATCCAGCCAACGAGCGGCGAAAGCGCCCAATATAGTGAAAAACTGTCGGCGATGATCGATGCCTTCAGCGGCACGACGGCGATCGTCACGTCGCGCGGCATGATCGCAAGAGAGGATCGAAATTTGCGCATACTCGTGCCGATCAGCGGCACCGAACGCTCTCTAAGGGCTGCGGAATTCGCGCTCGTCATCGCAAAAGCCACGGGCGCCGCGACGACTGCGGTTTATTTCCGCGACCCGAAGGAGGCCACCTCGCCCTCCCGTGTCAGTGACACCGGCAATGCCCACAGAGCCGCTTTCGAGCAACTGGATCGGATTGCGTCCTTCTATGAGGTCGAGGTAGAGAAGGTTGCCCCACAGGCTTCCGTACCGGAACTCGCCATTCTCAGGCACGCCCGCAGCGGACGTTTCGATCTCATCATTCTCGGCGTGAGCCGTCGCGCAGGCAAGGAGCTTTCTTACGGAACTGTTGCTGATACGCTGGCAGGAACCGCAGACCGCTCATTCGTCTTCGTCGAAACGTAAGTCCACGGGTTTGGCGAATCGGCTCTTAGGCCCTTGGCCTCCGGCAGGAGCATCAACGAGCGATCCAGGAAACCGTGATCGGCCGCAATTCCGGCGTGCGCATCTTTCCCTCGGCCGCGAGATCAAAGATGCCCGGCAATGCGAGATTCAAGGATCGTCGCTGTCGCCTGAACGGGTGCTGAATCCCGGCGGCAGGACCAGTTCGAGTGACAGCGATGAAATTTTCAGTGAGAAATGTGCCAAAATATCCGTCGCATTCGGGGCGATCTGTGCGAGGAGTGGGGCTGTGGGAGCCGGTCCAGTCGACGCGCAAGCTTCAACCCGCCGCGGCGCGGCAACGGGGGGCGGTGGAGGGTCGATGACCGCATTACCCTTGCGGCGGGAGCATCGTCTAAGACGTGGAGGCCCGGCGGTCCAACCAACTCGGCGTCTTTTATGTGACGCAGAGGGCGTCCAACAACCTCCAGGCGCGTCAACGGCCGGCCAGCGACGATCAATATCACCGTGAGGGGCGTCGCGAAGAACTCGGGCCGTCCGCCAATCGGGAGCCTGATTTGAGTTCATGACTGCCGCCTTCCGTCACGACGAGAACAGGCGTGCCGGACAGGCTAATTTCCTTCACCATGGTGTCCGCTTCCAGCCGAGCGATGAGCGAGGCCGAGAGGCGCTTGTCGCCGACGATCCAGCCGCTGCCGACGCGCCGCTGTCGGCGATATCGCGCAATCGCCCTAAGGGCGTCAAGTTTCACTCGGGACAATGACTTCGGTGGTTTATTGTGCATGGACCGTCCATTTCTGCTGACAGTAGGTTTGTAAGTTGGTGATCGAGGATCGGTTCCACTAGAGGCGACACGTGACGCCATAAATTTGTCGCGCCCGGCAATGAAGATTGGTCTTGGCGACGCGGAATATTCCGTCTGCCTCTCTCTTCGTCACGATCTTCCGGGACGCGCCCCCCGCCGACCGACCCAGGCTCGCGAAATGACAGTTTGCCTACATCACAGCAGGGGAGCCTCGGAGCCCCCATTCTGCTCGTCGCGACCTCTGAACGGAGCGTCCAGGTGTGGATCGTTTACGCAACAATGACTGCCCTGGACCATTGAAATCCAGTCGGCGCGGACCATGTTCCCCGTCAATCGCGCGCCATCAGCTCAAACCGCGGTGACCCACGCGAGCCTCGACCGGATCCTAAAATGTTTTGGATTACAATATTGTCAGCATTCGCGGGCGCCTGGGCCTGCAGAACGCAGGTCACCCGGCTATTCACCAGTCCGCGTGCCTGGGCAAAGGCGGACCTGAAGCGGCAGGCCAGGAAAGCCGGCGCCTGCGCCGAAAACCTTCCCGAGGCGGCTTGGGACGAGCTGACCAGTCGGCTTATCGTGATCTCCCGAAGCGGGGCTTGGGAGCCGATGAGCCTTTTTGACTTTGGCTGGCGCGGCACGCTGCTAGAGCTATGCGAGGGCGCGGCGAGAGAGCTTGAGGAGGTTCTGCGGACACAGGAAGGGCGGTCCAAGAACGATCCTGTTTACCAGATACTTCTGCGCCACAATGTGATCAACCGGAAAAGTATGGTTCTCGAACTCGAGCCTTATCGGACCGGGCTGCAGGGCAAGAGGTGGGCGAACCGCCGGTAGCGTGCAAGTGCTTGCTGCTGCCCGAAAGCGCGTTCAACCGCCGTCCCCAGCAAACGCTGAAGTCGCGTGCCCGAAAATGATCCGATCGGAAAAGGGAGCAGCCGACGAAATACCGGCCACTCCCTCTTCTCTGGGCGTCGCGCCGCCGATGCGTGGGTGAAGGCCGCCATAAGCTGGCAGGGCGGCGGAACCGATTCAACGAGGGCAGAAAAGAAGACGCGGGAGCTGGGCTTCAAACGTTCTCGTTCGGCCGATGTGAGTTTATTTTCAAGGGATTGAGCTGTGGACAAGCTGGGGAGAACCTGTGCTCTCAGTTGTCTTTGACTAAGGCCGTTCCCTTTCTGTTTCAAGGCGCCACCGATCCGGGGCCAAACCATGTTGCCAATTCGGCTTATGCTTGCTGGTGACGGTCGCTATGGCCTCCGCTGACGCCAATCGACGCCGACTTCGCCTCCAACTCGACGGCCCCCGATCCGCTCTTCGCGACACAACGGCGACGCCTCTATCCAACAAGACTTGATCTTTCCCGCGATGCTCGGTGCATTGTCGAGGCCGCTGCGTGTCGGCCGGACATCAAAAAATGAGCGGCTCATCCGGCGCAAACTCATCAAGATGCCCGGCGAAGATTTCAGGAGCTTTCCGCTTGGCGCATCGCGGCCAAAGATAGCGCGAGCCTCAAGACTTCGGTCTTTGCCAATCCCGGTCGATCGTGCCCTGCTCCGCCTTGTGAAAATATTGGGAGCAGACCAACCATCCTTTGAGCGGGCGAAGCAAGAGTACGCAGGTCGCCAGGGTAATCGGCAAGGTCGTGAGGAGGTGGACCCAGACCGCCGGCTCGAATGTCGTCTGGAGCCAAAGCGCAAAACCCAGAGCGGGAATAGCAACCGCGCTCATCGAAAAGAACGCCGGGCCGTCGGCGGGGTCGGCGAACGAATAGTCGAGCTCGCAAACCTCGCAACTCTTTGCCAGGGACAAATAGCCGCGAAACAGATGTCCCCGCTGACAGCGCGGGCACAATCCCCTGACGCCGGTCAGCATAGGGTTGTCGGTGGGGTTCCATTGCGATCCTCGCCGATTGTGCTTGTTCATGTTAACCTTCCTTCCATCTCAAGCGCGCCTGCTGAGCCTCGCCCGTTCGACCTGCTGCGCGCCATTGCTTCGATTTCGACCTTCAGCTTGCTTTTGCGCCGCCTTGATCCGCCCCGAGCATCGAGAATGATAGGACCGCTCATGGCGCTCGTCTAATCCGGCGGGCGGTCGTTGAACCCACCTGTGGCGCGCCCTTGTCATCGGTCCTTCCTGTGTGCCGTGATCAACCTCGGGCCGAAGGAGGAGTTCCTGGCTTGGGGAGAATCTTGCCTGGACGGCACTGAGGTTGCCCATTGCGACTTTTGCGATCCCTTGCTGGGCGTATTGAGGTCCGTTGCGGAACAATTGCGGCGCGGCAAGATTTCGAAAGTCCCAAGGGAAAGAAGGACAGAGAAATGGCCAACAACCAATTCGACATGCGAAACCCGCTCGACCAGTATCCACAACCGGAGTTTCCCCAGCAGCCGCAGCCGGTTCCCGGTCTGGCAAGCAAGATGCAGCCTGTTCCCGATCACGGCGAGACCTCCTATAAGGGCACCGGTCGGCTTGCGGGGCGCAAGGCTCTGGTCACTGGAGGCGACTCCGGCATTGGTCGGGCTGCCGCCATCGCTTTTGCCCGCGAAGGCGCCGACGTCGTCATTAACTACCTGCCGCAAGAACAGAGCGACGCCGACGAGGTCATCAGTTTGATCGAAGCTGAGGGTCGCAGAGCGATCGGGATGCCCGGCGATCTCAAAAGCGAAGCCTTTTGCCAAGAGCTCGTCAGACAAGCCAGCACCGAGCTCGGCGGCCTTGATCTGCTGGCCAATGTCGCTGGCCGCCAGAAGGCGATCGCCGACATTTCCGAACTGACCACCGAGCAATTCGACGAGACGTTCAAGACGAATGTTTATGCATTATTCTGGATATGCAAAGCGGCTATTCCGTTCATGCCGCAGGGGTCGTCGATCATCAACACCGCGTCCATCCAAGCCTATCAGCCCTCTCCGACTCTGCTCGATTATGCCCCCACCAAATCGGCAATCGTTGCCTTCAGCAAGGCGCTGTCCAAGCAGGTGTTGCCTAAGGGCATCCGCGTCAACATCGTGGCGCCCGGGCCCTTCTGGACGCCGTTGCAGACATCGGGGGGACAGACGCAGGACGTCATCAAGCATTTTGGCAACGAGGTGCCGATGAAACGTCCCGGTCAACCTGCCGAATGTGCTCCGATCTACGTTTTCCTTGCATCCCAGGAATCCAGTTACATCACGGGCGAAAGCTTCGGAGTGACCGGTGGCAACACGCTGCCCTGATGCTGAGATCCCTTACCCCCGAAAGGACGCAGGGTTTCCTGCCGCTAGAACATTACGCTGCGCTGGGAGACGGCCGGTCCATCGCACTTGTCGGTGCTGACGGCGCAATCGACTGGTGGTGCGCGCCGAACGTGGATTCGCCGCCTCTGTTTAATCGTCTTCATGACCGGAAAGGGGGACATTTCACCGTCGCCCCGCGCGGCGCGTTTCGCATCGAGCGCCAATATCGCAACGACAGCAATGTCCTTGAAACCCTATTCATCACGAGCACTGGCTCTGCCAAGGTGACAGAATCTCTCAACAGCGGCGTCGCCGGGCGCCTTCCGTGGTGCGAACTTGCCCGGCGCATCGAAGGTGTTTCGGGGTCTGTCGATTTCGAAATCACGCTAGCGCCGATTTGTGCTCATGGCAGCTTGCGGCGTGTCAATCATCCGAATGCGGAGGTCCGTTACATCGGTGACCTGGCAACGACCTTCTGTCACGACGAACAAATCAGCATTGTTGTCGATGATGATGAACGCACAACAGCGCGCTTTTTGGCTCGGGCCGGGACGAAAACCTGCCTTGCTTTTCTCGTGGCAGATCAGGCCCCTTTGCCGACACCGACGCTGAACGACATTGATCGTCGGATCGAGCTAAGCGATCAGGAATGGCGGCGCTGGGCCAATGAATTGACCTATGACGGGCCGTTCAAGGGCGACCTGGTGCGCTGCGCCTTGTCCTTGAAGTTTTTGGTTTATTCAAAGACCGGGACAATCGCCGCGGCCGCCACATCAGGTCTTCCCGAGCAGATCGGCGGCGATAAGAACTACGACTATCGTTACGCCTGGGTCCGTGACGCAGCCTACACGATCAAGGCACTGCTCCGGGCGGGCGCCCTCCAGGAGCCGGTGGGCGCATTTGGCTGGCTCGTGCGAACGATTGCCGGCGACGGTCCAGAACCCAAGGTCGTCTACACTTTGTCCGGTGGCGAGGTGCCGCAGGAGCATTTGGTGAACGTTCCCGGCTATAAAGGTTCGACCCCCGTGCGGGTTGGCAACCGTGCCCGTGCGCAGACGCAGCTCAGCTGCTATGGAGACCTGCTCGAAACGGCGGCACTTTTCGCGCGGTCAGGTCACGTCCTCGATCCTCAGGCCGCGCGCCTCCTCGAATACCTTGCCGAGCAGTGCGTCCGCCGCTGGCGTAAGAAGGATTGCGGCATCTGGGAACTTCAAGACAAGCAGCACTACACTTTCTCCAAGATCGGCTGCTGGCTTGCGCTGACGAATGCGGCTGATCTTGCAAAGGAAGGCCATATCGGCGGCGACGCGAACCGTTGGCTCGCCGAGAGCCGCCGCATTCGCGACTGGATCGACAGCCATTGCTGGTCGCAGGAGAAGCAGGCCTATACATTCTATGCCGGCAGCGACAGGCTCGACGCGGCGCTGCTGCTGACGACCCGGTTCGGCTTTGAACATGATGATCGGCTGAAACGGACCCGTGATGCCATCGAGCGCGAACTGGCGGTCGGCCCGCTCGTCTACCGCTACAGTGGGGTCGACAAGGAGGAAGGTGCATTTGTTGCCTGCTCCTGCTGGCTCGTCGAAGCTTATGCCTTCCTGGGCGAGGTCGATCGGGCCGAGGCGATGCTGAAGACCCTGCTGGAGCGGCTTGGCAACAATTTCGGCATTCTTAGTGAGATGGTTGATCCCGCGACCGGCGCAGGTCTTGGCAATCTGCCGCAAGGCTTGAGCCACCTCGCCCTCCTGCATGCCATCTATTCGCTGCAGGAAAATCGGCCATGATCGACAGACGCCAATTAGCGCCTCGCCATGGAAGTGCTGTGCCGACGGAGCCGTGAAATCGTTTGCGCAGGGTAGGTTAACGGCCGGCAAAAGGATGCCCGCGATCCCGACGTTCGAACCGAGTGGCGCGCGCTTCGAGCTAGCCGCCGTCGTCTCCTTTTTCAGAAGCCCGTGCCTATCTCCCTCTGGGTCGTGTTCAGCCTCAGTGTTGAGCGCCTTGAGACGGTCATCGACCGCTCGCGCCCATCTGCCGCCGATATGACGCGCACAAGCCGAAAGCGCGTTCAGTGCATGGAGGAGAAAAATTGCTTGTTACGGCGGGAACGATCCGGCGGCTCCAGAGTCTGGAAGTCGGACCGCGCTCCTGGCTTATGTTGTCCCGTAACGCACCAGGCGCCCAAGGACGTGCGGTCCACCCTTTCCCGTTCGTGAACCGCCGTCGGCAGATCGCCCAGGATGCGGTCATATTGGGCGTGAGCCCCATCCTTCAACGGCGGTGTCGTCGTATCTAAAAGCCCCGCGCTGCACGAGCGGAGCCTTTCTTGAATTCTCCACTGCTGGGGTCGATGTATTGCGACTCAATCAAGAGGACGGGAAGCCTCTACCCTGCCTCCTCGGGCGGCCGACCCGGTCGTTCTGCCGACGTCATTGTCTGCCACAAGAGCCGCTTGAGAAGCTTTCCTTATCGAAAGCCGAAGAAGCTCAGCACTGCCACGATGATGACGATAGCGCCTACAAGCCAGATGAGATTGTTCATCGCTTTTCCTTTCATTGCTCACCGCTGGGGCAGGATGACATTCTGCTCGGTTGTGCTCTTGACGGGCTTCTGGCCGGGCACGTGCGACATGGTGCGCGTCGTGCTCTCCAGCGATTGTCCGTCGGTGCTGGTCTTCGTCCTCGACTTGCTGAACGTGCCCTTGTCGACCGCTTGGGCGTTCGTCTGTGCCTTCAGCCTGTCGTCATTGTCGTTGAGGTGCGTCTTGCTCATCGCCTTGCCGTCGTCTGTTGCGGCACTGCCGCCAGATCCAATGGAGGAGGTCGTCCCATCGTCGGTCTGACACGCCCCGGCGGTTCCAACCGAGCTTGCCGAGGTGCCACCCGCCGACGCACTTCCTGCCGTCCCGATGGTTCCGGCAGCCTTACACTCCTGCGCCGACACGGCGGTGGTCAGAGAGAGGAGCGCGAGTGTCATCGCGCTGACCAATGTCGTGGTCTTCATGGTTTTCTCCTACTTCTTGGGCTTGGTCACCGAACAGGTGCCGTCGGATCGCTTGGTGACAACAGTTCCGTCCGGCCGCGTCACGCTGGCCGTCGAGAAGCTATCGACGCTTCCCGATCCGTTCGCCGAGCCTGACACGGATGACGAGGCCGAACTCGATGATCCGCTTCCCGTCGTTGTTGATGAGGTCACCTTGCCGTTTCCGGCCGTTACCGTGGTGGACGTGCCCCCGGTATCTGGCAGTTTCTCAACCAGGGTACAGCTCGTTCCATCGTCGAGCTTGATGTCCTCGGCTGGTGCCTGGGTCGCGGCCAAAAGAGCGGCCCCGTAGATGAAAGCTTTCACTGTGTTTGACATTATCTGGCCTCCGAAGGCAAAATGGCCGGCGTTGAAAAACGCCGGCCACGACAAGCTAGCAGGATTGGGTGGAGCCGCTCTTTTTGGCTTGGCCGGGAGCGCAGCCCTTCTTTCCCTTGTTCTCGTGCGCGGAGCCTGCCTGGCTTGCGCCTGTACCGACGGAGCTAGCGCTCTTGCCGTCGCCTGCTGACGATCCGCCTGCCCCGATCGAGGAAGCCGAACCGGCATCACCGGAGCCTGCAGCGGAGCCGCCGGTGCCGACGGAGCTGCCGGAGGTGCCGCCGCCAGCCGATGAGCCCCCCGTTCCAAGCGTGGAAGACGAGCCCGAACCGGAGCCGGCCGAAGAACCGCCCGTGCCGACTGTGCTGCTGGAGGTACCGCCGCCAGCTGACGAGCCGCCGGTGCCAACGGTCGACGCGCTGCCTGACGGACAGTTGGTAGCACCCGCGGTGCAATCGCCGCCGGCGGAGCTTCCACCAGTTCCGACTGTGCTGCTGGAGGTTCCGCCGCCAGCCGATGAGCCGCCCGTGCCGAGCGTACTGGACGACTGGGCAAATGCGGTGCTGGCAAGAAGAGCTGCGGCGAAGGCGATGCCGGTTGCCTTGAACATGGGAATATTCCTCCATCGAATATTGAGCTATGGCCCGGTCGATACGACCTCAGGGCTGTCAGACGAACGACGGTTGATGCAGGCTGTTCCTGACCACGGACTTCAGTCGGAGCTATGCCGGACCTTGGTCCGATCCCGGCGGGTTCGAAAAAGAGTGATGCGGGTTCGGGCCCCGATTTGTTAAATTGCAATCGTCGTTGCGCTCGCTTGCGGCCCCTGTCATTCCGGCTCCAAACTGTCTTTCTTGGTGCGAGCAAGTGAGGTCGAGAAGGCTGCGAACACCCTGTCTCGCTGCTCCTAAGACTGCTTGTTTGCGTTGATCGAAATCAGCACGAGGCCACCATGCCGATCTATCTCAGGCAGGGCAGGGGGGCTTTATCAACATGATCTTACTTGGCGGCTTTGCGGCCGCTCCCTTCGCAACCGCATATAGCGCCAGCAAGTTCGGCCTGCGCGGATTTTCGGAGGCGTTGAGGGTTGAGCTAGCTGACCGGCCGTCGATCCACATCTGCGACATCTATACAGCCTTCGTCGATACGCCGGGATTGAGACATGGCGCCAATCAGTGGGCAGGCGGCGGAGCGCCCCGTCGCCCGCCCTTGATGCGCGCCGCGTTCCCGACGCCATCGTCCATGTCGCAAGATCGCGACCAACCACTATGGTCGGATCTGTGACGACGGTGGTGCGACTGGCCTATCTCCTTGCACCCAACTTGGCCGCGCGCCTGCTCAAGTCGGCTATGGCGACCTATGTGATGCGGGCGGTCGACGGCGAGCGATGGCAATCTTCACTATCCCTCGACAGATGCTGCTCATGTAGGAGGGAGGTTGAGGTCGCGCCATCAAGCATCGGGTCCGGTCGTTTTGGGACTCGCTGCAGTTTTCGCAATAGCGCTTGCTGCGAAGGCAAGATCATTGCCCTTGGCCGCGGCCCGGAGGTTGCCGACCAGACGCCGGCGTTCGATACACTCGTCGGCTGGACCTTAGTCGTTGCGCACGGCGTCTTTCGCGCTGCACCTCGTGTGCCTTGCTTGAGCGTTTCCCGCTCGCTTTTCTTCATGAACCGCCTGTCGAAAGTGTGGTGCCTGAGCTGCACTTCGCGAGAAAAACCTGCCGTTCTCGGCTTTCCATTGAAAACAGCGGTGCTACCAGTTCCTGTCGGTTCCCGCAGACGTCAATTCGCATGGATCGGAAATCCTGCATTGATAAATGCTTTTTGCTTATCCTGGCTGTTGAAATGGGGAGCCTGGAGAGTTCTCCCGCACGGGCTCAAGATCAGCTCTTTGACGAATTTCGTTTCGGCGTTTCGACATCGGTTCATGGCGGCCGGTCGGGGGAAGACGGGGCTTTTCCGGAATTGACTGTGCTTTTTGATCCGTTCGGATACGAAGCTGCCGGCAGCTGGAGGGAGCAGCTTCTGCATCCGCGAGTCCATCTTGGAACGTCGATCGGGTCGAGCGGCGAAGCAACGCAATTCTTCACAGGTTTTACCTGGACGGTTGATTTCAGCGACAAGCTCTTCGCCGAAGCGGGCTTTGGCGGTGTCATCCATACGGGCGATCTTGACGGAAACGACAGCGGCCCTAACCTCGGCTGCCGGGTTCTATTCCACGAATATGTCGGAGGCGGCTATCGCCTTACAGAGCACTGGAACCTTTCAGCGCAGATCGCGCACTCTTAAAACGCCAACCTGTGCAGCCCGAATGACGGGATGACACGGGCCGGCCTGTAGGTCGGTTACAAGTTCTAGATCTTTCTGCTCGATTTTATCTCCCGGCGCTCGCAAGGTGGCGACGTTTCGGTAATTCATGTGCCAGACAAAAGTCTCCAGGCGTTGCCGGAGGGGCAAACTATTCCGTCGAAACGTGTCTCGCCCTCGAGCGACTGCTGGCTGGTCACGAACTTCCGACAGCCGTTTGCAACTCCATTGGCGGGATCGATACGCTCAACCACACCGGCGCTACCGGTTTCCGGGTTGGCCCATGAAAGAGCGTGAGTCCCGACCTCTCCGGTGCCCACGACAGCGGCGATGACCGCTTGGTCGCTAAAGGGTGCGGCTCGGGTCACCGACGTCACGCTTCCTACTTCGAGCGGATCCGTATGGGAGCAACTGGCCAGCAAAGCTAGCGAGAGGGCGGCCAAAACGCGGCTCATGATTTCACCTGTCTAGGTGCCGCCTTGGCGCTACGCGTTCAAGCTTGCGAGCGATTGTCTCCTGCGGCATGCCGATGATGTATTTTAGATGTTAGGAAAAGGTAAAGGAGCCGCCGCGCTTATGGCTTCTAGGAAGGCCTTCGGCGTCGGCTTGTTCGCACGTCGTCGATCGGCCATTACGCGTCATGTGGTTTCGAGGTCTTTGCCCCTTTCCCCTGAGGCAGCGCGCCGGTAACACCCTTCGCGCGCGAACGGGTTCCTAGCCGGTCTGATTGTTCGTCTGGTTCGCGATCCGCTTGCTTCCGGGAACTCTCGCAATTTCCCAGTGCCTTCCGCAAACGGGTGCAGATCGTTCCTTTTCCGTCAGCGAGGACAGGCGATCCGAGCATGCGCTTCGAGCAATTCATGAGCTCGGTGATACGCGCATTGGAATAACTCATCGCTTCGTCCAACCGGCCGCTGGGCAGCCAGACATCGCTGGCGCCATCGCTACTGCTGCCATGTTCATAACGGCCCAGCGCCGACCCGGTCTTGCCGGCGCTCCGCTGATCGGGATGCGATGCGAAAGCAGGATCGGTCACGCCGAGCTCTTTGATTGAAAACGTCGTGCTTTAATGGATATATTTCCTTCGAGGGAATATCGATGAAGCCAATCGCGCAATAGGGTTAGGCAGCCTGACGACCGAAGCCGAGGCGACACTCGAAAACGGTCGCTGATCTGGAGCCATTGCCTATTGCCTGCGGCAGGAGTGGAGGCTGAGGGAACTACCTTTTGACCATTCGGATCTTCCTTGCAATATGCCCAAGGTGCCCGCCCCGTGTGCCGTGTTCGGCTGCCTACCGTGTGCCACCCCTCTATAGCATGCATCGCGTTTTGGCCCATTGCCGCGCTTCCACGCGCGCCGGTGGGAACGTTGGCCGTCCGTGCAGGTTTGGTTGGCTTGCCGGAAACGACGAAAGACGCATTTTAGCCCGATGATCCAGACTGCAGACCATCTTTCCGAACTTGCTCCGTTTGCCAGCGCCATCTTCAACGGCGACGCGATTGAACAGTTCGGAGCTCTTTGTATTCGCCGTCGCGATCCTGCTCTGTTGGAGGTTCTGCTTATCACCACGCGACAGACGAGGCGCTGGACGATCCCGAAAGGCTGGCCTATCAAAGGGCTTGCACCTCACAAGGTCGCCGAGCGCGAAGCCTGGGAGGAAGCGGGCGTGAAGGGGCGAGCAAAAAAACGGCCCCTTGGGCGTTTCACCTACGTCAAGACGCTCCAGGACGGCACATCCCTTCCGGCATTTGTCGAGGTTCATCTGCTAGAAGTCAAACGGATGAAGCACAAGTTTCCCGAGCGTGGGGAGCGGCGTTTGGTATGGACGACGCCTGCCGAAGCGCTGGGCATGGTAGACGAACCCGAGCTGCGATCCATGTTCAGGCATCTGGTGGTCTGAGGCATAGAGCCGTGACCATCAAGTCCGATCTAGATCTGCGTCCTGAAGCGGGATCACCATCTCCAGGTCCATTAACGGTATGGCTGTCATCGCATGAATGCATCTACACGTTCTAGGACTACTTCCGCAACACATATTCGCGCGACGCAGGACTTCGGATCGACCACGTTCTGCTGAGTTCGGAGGCTGCGGCAAGGCTGTCGAAGGCTGAGGTCGAAAAGCACGTACGCGGCTGGGAGCACACGAGCGACCACGCGCCGGTGTGGATTGAACTGAGTGACGAAAAGGTGGAGAAGAGGAGGAGGTAGTCAGGAATGACAACCGGACAGCGCTCCTTCGCGATCGGCTGGAGGATTCGATCGATGTTCGTCGCCGCCGGCTCGAAGCACGAGTATTCGACGCCATCGTTATCCGCAGGGGGCACCGGACCGCGGCCAGGTTTTTATCGAACGCGATATCGTAGCGGTCGAGAAACGAACAACTGGAAGTCTGAGGACAGCTCCTCGCCTCGTTCTCGCGCGTGGCAGGCTCCGTAAGTGTAGCGCCTATGTCGCCTGTTGCCGGACGCGGGGTGGACTTTTGCGGATAAGGCGAACATGGACGTCTCGTCGTCACCCGGCGTCGCCTCCGCACTGGTCGACTTTTTGTTCATTTGTTGAGGCCCGCACGCGTGCCCTCGCGTCAACGTGTGCTCTTTCCTTGGTCTTGGGTTCGCCGTGACCGAAGCCGCCTGGACCTCTCACGCGTGCCGCAGCTCGCCTCCGAACACCATATCCGTCTGCCGCCTTTCGACCGGTCGAGAAACAGCCACCCGCAATTGTCACCCTTGCATTCGCGTACGGGCCGACGCGCGCCGGCATCTATGAGGAGTTCGATGACCTCGAGTGCAAACATGTCGATGATATCGCGTCTCTCCTCAAGCGGCAATTTCCACCGCAAGCCTTCACGCGTCATTTTCAAAACCTCGCGAGCGCGCGCTTTGCAGGCAGCCTGCTCAAGAACCCGCAACTGCGATGTCGATGCGACACCTCCTCGGTCTTCAGCTACGAAAACGCCATAGGCGGCTTCCCGCAAGTTGACCGCTTCAAGTAGGACGATACCGGCATCGTGGGTATCTGCTGTCGCCACGCATTTCAGGAGTTCGCCTTCTAGAGGGTCCACAAGACCAAGTCTTTCGGCGAGGACGACAAGGTCCTCGAGCGAGCCCAGCAGATCCGGGCCCCAGCGTCCCCGGCGGCTGTCGACCGTGTTGACAAAGTCGAGGGCAGCATGGCCGCCACTCAGCGGCATATCAGAGGTCGTGCTGGCCATATTCTAAGGAACAAGTTCGCGTTTTAAAAGTTCGTCACGGTATAAGTACTCTTCACCCGTTGCATTCGCAAGGTTTTTATCATGACGGTATCACGACATCATCTCAAGTTCCTTGTCCTCTGTCTCGTCTGGGGGCTCACTTGGATTGCCGTAAAGACGGGGGTAGAGGCCGTGCCACCGAGCCTTTTTGCAGCAACGCGGTTCATCGCCGCGGGGTTGGTGATGCTGGCATGGGCAGGAAAAGGAAAAAGTCTCGGGTCTAATTCTCCGGGCAACCTCATCCGGCTCCTAATCGTCAGCTTATTGATGATCGCCTTGTGCTATGGCCCCCTGTTCTGGGGTATGCAGTTTATTTCGTCAGGCACGTCGGCAGTTGTTGAGATGTCGCTGACGCCCCTTGCGCTTCTGGCCTTCGGCGTTCTTGCGGGTGAAGAACGCTGGAATGCCGTCGGCGCTGGCGCCATGATGCTCGGGATTGCAGGTCTATGCATCCTCTTTATGCCGGCGCTGAGGCAGGCGGGGTCGGAAGGCCAATCGATGCTCGGACTTCTGGCGATTGCCTGGGCGGCGATCTCCTCAGCATGGGGCTCAGTTATGGCGCGCCCGCTTGTTTCCCTTTACGGCAGCGCATTCCTATCGGGCGCAACGATGCTTATCGGCGGTTGCATACTGCTTGTCTGGTCACTGGTATCCGAGCCAGACGCGTTATTGGCGATGACGGGGTTGGGGGCTTGGCATCCCGGCTCGTCGGTTATCGGCGCATGGCTTTTCCTAGTTATCTTCGGCTCTCTTCTCGGATACAGATATTATGTGCAGCTTTTACGAGACATCGGCCCGGCCAAAGCGGGCAGCTTCGCCTTCGTGTCTCCCGCCATCGCGGTCGTGGTCGGAGCATTTCTGGCGGGAGAATCCGTTAGTCTCCGCAGCCTCCTCGGTATGTCCTTGATGTTAATCGCCGCGGCGACAAGCCTCTTTGCCGACACCATTACTTCGGACCTGAGAAAGACGTCGCGGACGCCGCCGACGTCATGACGCGCCGGCTACCGTCGGAACTAGAGGCATTGGGCATATCGGACCTGAAAGGGTGCACACGAAAGACTGCGCCGCAACAGAAGCCTCTCGTCGATGGCGGGATCGCAGGTGCTTGTAGGGCCAGATCATGCTGGAGCCGAGCCGGGTACGCTTGCGCACAAGTCATTTTGCGCAGGAACAACCACCGTTCAACTTGGTTCGACCTCATCAAACCGCGATCAGGACCAGCTCAATGAGCAAGACTATATCAATGTCGACTTCCATCTTATCTGGGAACCGCCGGTGTTTGTCCGTACCGCCGACGGGCACCGCCAACGCATCGACGGACCGGATGCAGCATTGCAGCTCCTCAATCACGCATGGCCTTCAGCGGTGCGTCCTCTTTGCGATGCCGCAAGGCGCAGGTGCGTCGATGCAATCAGTCGGCGGGGCAGCACCGACCTAGCGCGACGAACCTTTGCCGAGGCCGCCCATGCCGCGGAGGTTTGTCCATGAGCGCCGGCGTCCCACAAATCCGACACTTGTCAGGAGCGAGAACATTCCCGCGGTTTCGCCAGGAATGGAGGGTAAGATCCACAGGCTGCTAGCAGCCGTCCCTCCGCCGGTGCATCCACTGGGCTGACGGGCTGGCGTTCATACGCCACCGCCCGATCATCGTCCCCATGATCATTTTTGCCAGCGCCAATTGTATTGGGAAAGCGCCTCTCACAAATCCAAACACAAGGAGCACTGATGAGCAGTCAACAGCACATCGTCATCATCGGCGGCCGCTTCGGTGGTCTTGCCTGCGCGATCGAGCTCGGCAATGTCGCGAATGTCGATGGGACGCTCACGCTCCGACCTCAACATCTCCGCGTCATGCTAGTAGAGGCGGGGCCGCGACTTCTGGCGTCACGTCTTGTTCACGAGACGACGGCGCCCGGATGGGCGTCGATGTCGCCGTCACGGCCGCGGGATCACCACGGCCTTCTTCACGTCGTTGAGGGAGGGGCCATGCACGACGCGGTAACGCGCCTCGACGAGATTGTAGAGCCCGAATGCGGCAAGGCCTAGAGAAACCAAAATGTAGAGGAGCGCACCGAAGGGGAGCTGTCGCAACCATGTCAGCGCATCCGACATGCTGCCTGCCTGATCGGGGTCAACCGTAATGCCCGCGTACGCGAAAAGCAGGCCCGTAAGGGCGAACACAATACCGCGAGCGACAAGGCCATAGATGCAAACCAGACGGATGAACCCTTTCGTATCCGGCAAGCGGAGATATTTCTCGAATTTGCGCGTCAGCCCCTTCATCGACGTTATCACCCCGCCGATGATGAAGCCAAGCCCCACCACCATCGCTAGATAGGCGCCGTAGGGTTGGGACATGATCCAACGCGCAAGACTTTGCTCGCCCGAGGATTGCCCGCCACCACCTGCCGACAGGGCGTGACTGATCGCAAAACTCGCAAGCCCAATATAGGCCAAGGCGCTACCAAGGAGGGCGGCCCTGATGGCCAGTGCCTTGCTGCCTGATCCATGTCCATCGCTGTCTGCAAGCGACTGCGCAAGTCGCCAGGCCACGAAGCCCAGCAGACCGAGGCCAATGGTGCCAACCCAGACGCGTCCGAAGGGCTGATCAAGGAGTGTCGACAAAGCTGATTTCGTATCTGGCCTGCCGCCGGCCAAACCCGAGAAGAGGGCCATCGCGGCAACGAGAAGGAAGACGATGCCTCTGGCGGCATAGCCCGCTTTTGCCAAAGTTCCAACACTTAGTTTCGTCACCAGACATGCTCCATCCAATTCGTCACATCAACGCACAGGACGTGAAAAAGTTGTGCGTTATCCTCATCTAGCCGGACGACCACGCGGCCAAGATCATCGGCCGGGCGTATGCACCGGCAGTCGACAGTAACGAACGGCCCTCTCGGCTGTCAGGTGTTACCGTCGAACTGCTTTGTCCTCCTGTTTTGCGGGAGTTGTTCGATCAGGATTTTCAAGGTGGGAGGAACTTTCTGTCTCGCTGCAGGTTTCAAAGGCGTCACTCGATTGCACGCCCCCAACCCGCTATCGGGTGACCGGTTTCAGAAAGACCGGAAAAGAGCCCTCGCTTATCGCGGGGGCTTTTTGCTGCCGCCGAAGAAGGTTGTTTCCGGCCTCTACGAGGTTGCGATGCCAATAAGAGGCAAGCAGGATGGCATCGTGGCCCTGCTGCGAGGATATTCTCTTACCGAGGTGGCAAGCGTTGTGTCATCACCACCACCACGTAGCGAGCAGGTGGGCCAAATCTCGGCTTCCTCTTGCCGGGGAGCCGGAACAAGAATGAGGTCCTTTGAGTTTCCAATTCTCTTTGACAGCCGCAATTCGATCGCTCCAACCCGACGCCTTTGACCCGCTCATGCAGCCACATCAGCGCATCTTCTTCATCCAGTTCGCGGTCGCCTTCATGCTCGGAGCTTTGTTGTCACGCCTCCCTGACCTCCAGGCCCGATTTGCGCTCTCCGAGGGCCAGCTCGGCATCCTGCTGGTGTCGATGTCCTCAGGGGTTCTGTTCGGCCTGACCTTCTCCGTTCCGGTGATCGAAAGGTTCGGCGCCCGCACCATGGCCTTCCTGACAGTATTTGGAGCAAGCACCGGATTTGCCCTTGTTCCTTGGATGCCTTCAGCGGTCGCCGCCGCTCCGGTCCTGTTTGTGGCTGGTATCTTGACCGGCGCCTTCGAGATCAACGCGAACATCCAAACGGATCGCCACGAAGCCCTGCTCGGGCGAAGGATTATGAGCCGCGCGCATGGCATGTGGAGCACCGGTTTCTTCATTACGGCTCTCGTGGGCGCGATTATGCGTCAAGCGACGGTACCAGTCGAGATTCACATGGCGCTAGCGCTAGCGCTGATCCTGATCAGTGGAACGATCATCTTCATGAAGATCCAAACCGCGCCTCGCCGAGACAACACACCCACAATCGGCAAATACCTGATCGCGCGGCCGACCATCGGCCTCCTACCTCTTTGCTTGATCGGCGCCGCACCCTTGCTCGCCGAAGGGGCAAGCGTGGATTGGTCGGCGATTTATATGCGCGACGTGTTCGCGGCATCTCCCTTCCTCGGGGGCCTTGGCGTCACGATATTCTCACTCACGATCGCGATTGGCAGGCTCGTCATGGACAGGTTCGTTGACCGCTTTGATGCGCTTGGCGTCGCCAGGAGCCTGCTTCTCATCACCGCCACGGGGCTGGTCATGGTGGCAACGGCCCCGCATGCTGTGGTTGCACTCGCCGGCTTCGCATTAACCGGCATCGGATGTTCGGCTGTCTATCCGCTGGCAATTTCCGCAGCTGCGGGGAGGGGTGATCGAGCGCCGTCTGTCAATGTGGCAGCTCTGGGACAAACGACATTTCTGGTTTTTTTCGCAGGGCCGCCGCTGCTCGGCTTCGTCGCCCAGTATTTCGGCGTGCGCTGGTCCTACTGGACAGTCGTTCCGATCGTCGTTGCCGCGCTGATATCGAGCAGGGCACTCGCAAGAAGCCGGGTTCCGGTGGCCTGAGCGCTGAGGGAAAAAGCTCAGGATCTTGCCTGTTGCGCATGGTGAACTAAGTTGTTCGGTCGAATCTGGGTCGGACCGGAGGTGCGACGAAAGACATGAGGGAAGATCGATGAGAGCAGACGAACGGCCTGAACAACACCCATTCGAGGCCGATGTCAGCCGCCTCCTGCACATGATGGTGCATTCGGTCTATTCGGACAAGGACGTTTTTTTGCGCGAGTTGATCTCGAACGCTGCCGATGCCTGCGAGAAACTCCGCTACGAGTCGATTTCCCAGCCCAAACTCAGCGCAGACGGCGCGCAGCTGCAAATCCTCGTCAGCCTCGATGAAGAGAAACAGACACTGAGTGTGGAGGACAATGGCATTGGCATGAGCCGTGAGGAGATGATCGATGCGCTGGGCACGATCGCGCGGTCGGGCACCCGCGCCTTCATGGAACGGATCGAGGCCGCGAAAGGCGGGGAAAAGGCCGAGTTGATAGGCCAGTTCGGCATCGGGTTCTACTCCTCCTTCATGGTTGCCAATCGCGTCGATGTCATTTCCAGGCGGGCCGGCGGTAAGGAGGCATGGAGGTGGTCGTCCGACGGCAAGGGCAGCTACGATATTGTCGGCGTCGATGGTAGTAATGCACCGACGAGAGGAACCCGCGTCGTGCTTCACCTGATGGGCGAGGCAAAGAAATACACTGCCCGGCGGACGGTTGAGAACATCATCCGCGAGCAGTCCGGCCATGTCCCCGTGCCCATCCGCCTGGTCGAAAAGGAGGGCGGCGATCCGCAGCAGGTCACGGACGGCCTGGCGCTTTGGACCAAGCCCAAGACCGAAATTTCGAAACAGGAATATGACGATTTTTATCGAGGCGTGTCGGGCCAATACGACGAGCCCCTGCACACCGTGCACTTCCGCGCCGAAGGGCGCCAGGATTATGCCGCGCTCGCCTTCATCCCGGGCTCGCAGCCTTTCGATCTCTTCGACCCCGACCGGCACGGTCGGATGAAGCTCTACGTTAAGCGGGTTTTCATCACGGACGACGCCGAGTTGCTGCCGCGCTATCTGCGGTTTGTGCGGGGCATCGTCGACACGGCGGATATGCCGTTGAACATCTCCCGTGAGATGATCCAGGAAAGCCCGATTGTCGCCGCGATCAGAAAGGGTGTGACCGGGCGTATTCTCGCCGCACTGGAGAAGATGGCCGAGAATGACGCCCAGACCTTCAAGACGTTCTGGGACCTGTTCGGCGCGATCGTCAAGGAGGGGATCTACGAGGATTTCGAACGGCGCGCGCAGCTGCTCAAGCTCGCGCGCTTCCGCACCACCTTTTCTGGTCAGGAGACACGCAGCCTGGCGGAGTACCTTGCCGACATGAAAGATCGACAGACCGCGATCTACTATATCAGTGGGTCCTCGATTGATCAGCTGAACGCGTCGCCCCAGCTAGAAGGTTTTCGAGCAAAGAATATTGAAGTGCTGCTTCTGACCGATTCAATCGATAGCTTCTGGCCGACAAACGCCCCTGACTATGAAGGCAAGACCTTCAAATCGATAACTCAAGGAGCAGCCGATCTGGACGGCCTGGACGATGCGCGGGATAATCGCGGCAACGGTTCCGAGTCGTCCGCGGACGTCGCCGCCTTTATCGATTTTGCGCGAGCCACTCTAGCCGAGGCTGTGGCCGATGTCCGGGTTTCCGCCCGCTTAACGCAAAGCGCGGTCTGCCTCGTTGCCTCTGAACATGGGCCCGACCGGCAGCTCGAAAAGATCCTTCAGGGCGCTGGCAGGCTGCAGACCGCTTCAAAGCCGATCCTGGAGATCAATGCTGGAAACGAACTGGTACGAGAAATCGCGGCGATGAAGGATGAGATATTCCGGCAGGATGCCGCATGGCTTTTGCTCGATGAGGCCCGCATCCTCGATGGCGACAGGCCAATTGATTCCCGAGCTTTTGCCGACAGGCAGGCACGGCTGTTTTCGCTTGCGATGGGACGGCGCTCAAAGGGCGGCAACTGAGACAAGGATTGGTGCTGGCCAGGAGGTTCCGACGCGCTGATGATCTCTACGCTAGCGTTACTTCCTGCGACCAGTGCGACCAGTGCATCCTTTCGCTGGTTGCCGTCGGGGTCAATGCGAACCGGGACGCGCTTGCGGGGCCGATCAACGGAGAACTAGAATTGCCTTTCGGCGGCGGACGCCTCGATCTGTGCGCTGACACGTTCGTCGTTCATCAAGCTGCCTCTCAGCATGGCCTGCGTGATCTTTCCGCTCCGATAGGCCTCGATCACTTCCCGGTGGTCCTCTTCTAGCTCGGCGACCGACGCGGGCTCAATAATTCCGAGCTCCGTCATGAAGCTGCGCAACCAACCGGATTTTTCTGCTTCGATCTTCGACATCGAAAGCCTCCTTTCATGATCCTGACGCTGGCAGAGCTTTTTCTCCTCAAGTGTCATCAATGACTTCCGTCGACGGACGATCCTCGCCGGCGACCTCCTGGGTCTGCCACGCGCCGGTTTCATCCTGAAAGGTGATTTCCGTTGATTCCCCGCTGAGGCGCTGCCGGCTCGCCGCTGCGCGCGCCGCCTGCAGAGCCTCTTCGTGAGACGCGAAGGTCTCCGACCAGACGTCCTCCATCCGATAGGCAAATCCCTCATCGTGTTCTGCGACATGATAGATCACGGCCATTGCATACTCCCTTTTTCCTAGCGACAACGGTCAGAGAGAAAGGGAGTTCCCCTAAAGCCCGGACAGCCCGCCAGGAACGAGCCAAAACACGGGATCGCGCCAATGATGAGCTTACGACCTGCACAGCGGCGAGCGGCCACTGGCCTCACGCCCTATGTAGTCATAATCACCTGAGATCTATAGCAGGAGCGGCATTGCCGGGCAGTAGAACCCTGCCGCCGGCAGACCGGGCAAGCCTAGTGCCTTGTCAGAGTGACCTGTTGCGCTTCGACGTCGGTCATCGCGTTTTGATGCTCCAGTAAGAAACGCTCGACGTCTCCGCCACAAGCTTCCTTGATCTCTGCGACGCTGAAGCCTTCTGCCTTGCCCCTGTCGACCAGATGCTTCGCCTGATCCCGGAAATCAGATTTCTGGTAGTGGAAGCCCGGCGTGCCGATGATTTCCTGAACGCGATCATCCAGCCAGTCGTTTAGAATTGCCATTATCATCTCCCGTCCGATCAATTGCCATTTAGGTCCCGTTGCCGAGGAGGCAAGAAGCCTGTGACAATCCTGTCGAAGCTTGCGCAGGCCTGTTCGAGATTCGGGGCTGCAGCCTGAAGGTCATATCGACCTCAGGCCGCGGCCGGTCACCATCAAGCAAACTCGCGCCGCGCGCCCATCTATAAGTCCCGCTCAGGACGGAAGGCTCTGGTCTTGCGTCCGCTAGCGTACAGCATCCTCTGCGCCAAAGGCGCGTTCAGCCTTTTCTGAAGAAGGAGGCGACCATGCCAGACACTGACATCGTGCGGAAGAGAAACACCATGAGCGCAGAGCAGAGGATGGATGTTCTGGAGCGGACGAACCAAGCGGCACGGGAGGCACTTGAAGAAGAGCGTCGACAGCGCGACGCCAAGACCACCAGACTTCGGCTCGCGCGCATGCAGGCTGCAGCGCAAGCCCGCCAACTCTGAGACCAAACGGGCCTAGCGTTTTCGCGCTTTTGACCAAGCACCCCGCAATCAGCCATTGACCCCGAACCCGCACCGCGCGCCCCCCGTCTGTTTCGGTTCGATATTGCGCCTGGTTCAGTCGGCCGTGTCAGGAATCTTGGTGCTGGACGGCTTGGCTTGCCGTTGTCTTGCTCGCGCGCTCGACCGTCCGTTCCGACCCCTTTGCCTTCGCCTGGCGCGGTGCCGACACTCAAAGGTGGCGAGCTTAAGCGCCTTATCCGGAGCAAGTCGTGCTGCTCGTTGAGATTTACTCTGTCATTGAGAAGGGTGGCGATTATTGCAGAGGCAAAAACTTCGCGTGCCATTTCAAAGATTGCACGTGGTCAGCCGAAGCGAACCGCACCGCGGCGCGTCGTCCCTGAGGGAACCGAATCGATGTCTCCAAGTTACCGGCAGATGAACCATATCGTCACCGGCTTCGCTATCATCGGCGCGGATGCAAAGCTTGCCTCTGGCCTCGTCTACGTCCCCGGTCTTGAAACGGGCATCACCCGGGAGAAGCGGGGGGATTTCTTCGACTATTACAGGCCGGACGGAAGGCGCATCGCAAAACCGTCGGAGATCAAGCGGCTCAACGCCCTCGCGATTCCGCCCGCCTATGAGAATGTCATCATCTCGACCAACCCATTTTCCCACCTGCAGGCCGTCGGAACCGATGCACGCGGAAGGCGTCAGTACCGCTATCATCCCGAATGGCATGCCGAGCGGAGCAAGGCAAAGTTTGATCGCCTCGCCGAGTTTGCCCGCCGGCTTCCCGACCTGCGCGAGAGGGTTGATAGCGATCTCCGTTCTCGCGGCTTTACCATGGACAAGGCATTGGCGACGGTCGTCTGGATGCTCGACAATCTTTACATTCGAATTGGCAACGCTGCCTACGCCAAGACGAACAAATCCTATGGACTGACCACGCTACGCAGTCGTCACGTCGTCGTCGAGAGGGGTAGCGTCAGGTTCCGCTTCAAAGGCAAATCAGGCAAGGAGTGGAACCTTTCGCACAGCGACCGCCGGATCGCCAATGTGGTGCGCAAACTTCAGGAACTGCCGGGGCAAAACCTGTTCCAGTATATGTGTGAGGACGGTGCATGCCGCCAGATCACGTCGCATGATGTGAACTGCTATATCAAGGACATTACCGGAGAGGATTTCAGTTCGAGACAATTCCGAACCTGGGGTGCCACATGCTTGGCGGTTGAGGCGCTTGCGTCGATCGAGGCGGCGTCCACCAAACGCGAGCTCTCCCGTCAGCTGAACCAAGCCATAGACGGGGTCGCGGCAACACTCGTCAACACGCGGTCCGTCTGCCGCTCGTCCTACATTCATCCCGCGGTTTTCGAGGACTTCGAGGCCGGGTCGTTGAGCGATGTCCTCAAGCTGAGGACGCGAAGTAATCGGCTTCTTGATTGGATGGACTTGGACGAAATCCGAGTGCTGAAATGGCTAGGCAAGCGGTCGGCTGTACCGACGTGCTAAACGAGCCTGCTTCCGGAAACGTCCATGGTGCCCGGCGGTCCAGGATCAAGTTGACGAGAACGGACCTGGGGATTGACCGGCATCACCCACGGAGCGGATCGATACGATGGAAGAGCGCCGGTCAGGCGGACGACGTTGTGGTCCCTTGCTGCATGTTCCGCGCGTAGGCGCGCGACCTCGTACGATGCGGAGATGCGAAGGCGCAAGCACCGCGAACGGATCGTTGAGAGTAATTCCCTCAGGTTCATGTAGCACATGATCTGGTCGGGTCCGCGAGCGACTTAACTGACGTCGACATAACGACCATCGCTCCGAATCCAGGACGGGGTAGTTCCTTCACGAACCACCCCGCCTCTTGGGCGTCGCCCCCCGGCGCTGCGCCCCTCCCTCACTGGAGCACGAAGGTTGATCAATTCTCGCCTGAAATCAACAGGCAGAGGTAAGGTGGTACGCAAGCGTACCGAACTGCCGGCCCGAGATCCGTACCCGGGCCGTGAAGCTCCCTTGCCTGCTTGTTTTGCTCTTGCATCGGCAGGATGCGCGGATGGAGACGGGCGAGCGGTCTCGTTTGTCAGGCGGCAGTTGATGAAGAATTCAAGGTGGCTGCTAGTCCGAAGCGGTGTGGTTCTGTCGAAATTGCTCAATTTGTTCTGGTTCCTTCTCGTCGAGACGGGAGATTTCGTTGTCGGCGTCTCCATGAGCGTGCAGCAGTTCATCAAGTTTGGCATGGATCGCTTGAGTATCTCGATGTTCAGCGCGTTGGATGAACAGAGTCATCAGCCATGTCGCGAGGGTGGCAAAGCCGTGCCACTCCAACGTCTCAGGGCTGAAGAATAACCATGACAGCCCGTAGACGGCGACGATGGCAAACGCATACGGGCTTGCGGTCCATGATCCGAGATCTGTCAGCCATGATCGCCATCGCATCGGGGCTCCTCCTCTTCTGAATGGAACTTCCAAAAGCAGCACGAGTTTCCTGCCGCCGGAAAGTTTACATTCAATGCTGCGTCACCTGCCGAAGCTCCGGGTCGAAGTTCCCATTGCCGGCGCGGCATCATCTGCGTTGAGGCACCTTCGGCCGCCGCGCGTGCTCGTTCGAGAGCCTGCTCGGCGTTGATACCCCCGCCAGCCCATGAACGGTGACCGCGCCACCATCATCGCCAACGAGATTGACCTGCCTCTACCATTGCGATTCGTTCCGACGCGAGACGATCTCGCTGACTCGCTAAATTTCATTTCTCGCCAATCCTTGCATGCTCATCGAGACATCAGTTCCCGTGTCCCTCGGAGCTTGAGAGCGGCGGCGGCAATTTCGGATCACCGCGGTACCTAAAGGTCGCCGCACGCACTTAAAGGTGTCGCAGAACTGGCTGATAAATTGAGAGTGCCGCCATTTGGCCGCAGGAGAGGCGAACGGAGAGGCACCGCCAGCGCTCCTGCCGCGTGTGGAGATTTGCACGAAGTGAAGGAACGCTGGCGAAGGACGCTCCTGGCGAAATTCGATCCGGCGTCGACCGAGTTTGCAACGAGTATCTGCTTGGGCCGACGCTTTACTGGAGAGCGGAGCGAAAAGCGGCCGGAACGGAGGGGCTCTGTCCCCCAGCGTACGCAGCAACACCGGGTGCTTGCGGCCAACGCGGCAGAGACACATTTACGGGCGTGCCCGAAAAAAGCAGTTGGCATGGCCGCTGCAAAGTGGCGGTCTCACTCGGTTTCGTCTGTTCCGCCACGGCCGCCCCACCTTCCATTACAATATCTCAAGGATCCTATGACTTCGCGCGATATTCTCGTCATTTTCTTCCATGGTATCGGTGCGTCAGGGGCTCAGATGATGCCGCTTGCCTCATCCTGGCGCTCGCCGCTTCCAAACGCGCGTTTCGTTGCTCTCGACGCGCCCTTTCCCCACCCGCGTGGCCATCAGTGGTTCAACGTCGACGCTTATCAGCTCCAGCCCGAACGGATCGAGGCTGTGCGGGCCGCCTTTGATACAGTCGTTGGCAAGGTCATTGACAAAGAAGGATTTCGCAACGCCCACTTTCGCGTCGCATTCGTTGGCGTGTCGCAAGGCGCGATTGTCGCCCTCGACGCGGTCGCCAGTGGCCGCTGGACGATTGGCGCGCTCGTTTCGTTTTCGGGTCTTCTTCCGCCCACGCCCGTTTCTTCCAAGAGCAACAAGACCCCGATTCTCCTGGTTCACGGAGAGGCCGACCAGACGATACCGGCTTTTGCCTCGACGATGGCTGCAGACCGTCTCGGAGCCGCCGGATTTAAGGTCGAGCTCGCGGTAGAGGAGGGTGTCGGACATACGATTTCCACGCGGGGAGCTGCAAAAGCGTTAGGCTTTCTTCACAAGTCACTCCTCACTGTGGGAGCTGAAAAGCATTAGCCTCTTCCCGAGCGTTGTGAATGCCCACACGCGCAGCAATTTTTCAACCGTGCCAAAGGCGCCTGGAATCTGGCATAGGCACCGCCTCGCTCCACCGTCGGCTCGCGCCTAATCAGCGGGCGAGATTGCGGAGCCGACTTGCTCTCAACGCGTGGTGCGCGGCATGACGCAGTTGGTGAGCAGCTCATGACGGGTCGCGAAGGCGCCAAACAGGCGAAGGAGGTCACGTGTCTGTTTGTCGTCGAGCTTGTGGTCGCTTGCAAATCGCTTGACGTCCAAAACCTCGTTGGCCCGACCTGCAACAATGGTCCTGGGATGGAAATGGGTACTCATTTTGATATGCTCTCCGCATTGCGGCATTGAAACGCGGAAGACGACAAATCGTTCCGGCCGGGGTGCCGCCAGTCTTCCCAGATCCGTGCCGGCCGTCAAAGGTGAGGGTCCCTCCGGGCCCGAGATGGGCGGACGTGACAGTGCGCTTGCTCCGATTGCCATTGGCCAGACGGAGCAGCACTTGCCAGCCTGCGACGATGCGGCGAGCGTTGGCGTCGCCCGACCGCCGTGCGGGTCGAAAGAAAGGCAAGGATGTCCGGTGCACCGTACGTCATTTGCCGGCGCCGAAGCCTCCGCTGCACTTCCTTCGCTCACGACGCCAGTCACACCGCCAGCCGCTTCCACTATCTGCCGACATCATTGTCATTGATAGCTTGCCACCAGTTTGGTCGCATTACCGCAAAGCCGATTGTAGCGAAGACCATATGCCCGATCGACAGTCATTGCTTTCGCGCCGAAGCGACACGGCGGCACATCGAACGCGTTTTCGGGCGGCTGCGCAAAAACAATGCGGGAGGTGGAGGCTACCTTAGTCGCGCGCCTTGCGAGCGCTGCCGCGGTCGAGCGCGCCGGCCGCCCTGCCTGTTCGTCCCGCGCATCCCGAGTTGCCGAAGACAGCCACTCTGAGGAGGTTGTCGGAAGATCGGGCGTGATCGCAGCGCGCGACGCCAACACGAACACTATTGGGTGTTTTGGTGCCCCGGTAACGCCCCGGGCTGTGCGGGCGCAGCAGGAAGTGCCTTGTCCGTGCCTTCACGATCAGGCGGTACGATGGGCGCGGTCGGCGCTCTGGAGACATAGAGCCCGCCAATCACGGCCAGAAACGCAATCAGGAAGGCCCCAATGATCGCGCCGACCGATCGTCGTGGATCCTGTCTGATCATGCCAAAGGCCAAGGCAAGCCCAAGCAAGGCTGCGCCTCCTGCCACGACGAAAAGCCAGATATAGTTCATGTCCACCCTCCAGTTGTTACCGGCTCAAAACATGGGTGAGGCGGGCTTGTTCCAGGGCGTGCGTTAATCAGGATCGAAAGCTGCTTCCCAAAGAGCTCACGGACCGAGAAGCGGAGAAATCAGCGCAGCAACACCCGATCAACACGGAACGAATTTGGTCGTCCGAAGTTGAGCTGCGAGCCAATAACGGAATGCCATTATGGTTGAACATCAGCTGCCAAGCCGCCAAGCGCAAGAACGGCCCGAAGGACCTCAGACGCAATATGCCGAACGAGGCCATCCCGGCTATCAAGCGGTCGTCGATGCCGCAGTTGCGCAAGATCGCAGACAGTCGTCACTGCCTGACTACACGCTTTTGATGAAACAAGCCCTTGAGGGCCGTGCATAGGCGTACTGCGCACCGCCGGGCGTTCCTGCTTATGATATTCGGCCTTGACGATAGGCGTATGTACTGACGGGAGGTCCAGCATGAGAGAAGCCGTCACCTCGATCCGACGTCTGGCGAGGCAAAAAGGCATCGAGCTCGTCCGCCCCTCGCCCGAGGGGCATGCAGTGCGGGTCTCTGACGACAATCTGCGCACTATGCTTGTTGCGCTCGGCGAGACTGTCGACGGCGTCCCTTCTGGGGAAGATAGCCGGTGTCATGCGCCTGCTCATCTTGTCGAACAACCGGCTTGGGGGCTCAGTCTGCAGCTTTACGAGCTGCGTTCCGGCCGCAATTGGGGCATTGGTGACTTCAAGGATCTTTGGACTGTCTGTGGCATGGCCGGCAGGCTCGGCGCGGATTTTGTTGGCGTCAATCCCGTGCATGCCGGTTTCCTTTACGATGCCGCTCGGTGCAGCCCTTATGAGCCGTCCAATCGCAGGTTTCTCAATCCCCTGTATATCGCCGTGGACGAGGTAGGCGGTTTCGTCAATGACCCTGCCATCGAGGCGCAGCTTTCAGAATTACGCGCGAGATCGCTCGTCGATTATGAAGTCGTGGCACGCCTGAAGCTTGGCGTCCTTCGCACGATTTTTGAAGCGGATCGAAAAAGCCCTAACGTCGCGTTCGAGGAGTTCGTCAGCAAAGGCGGTGAAAGCCTCCGTCTTCACGCCCTGTTCGAGACGTTGTCATTCGCTCAGTCCGCGAGCGGTTCAGGCGCCGGCTGGGCCTCTTGGCCATCGGAATTTCAATCGCCCCACAGCGGTGCCGTCGATGCTTTCGAAAAGGAGCATCACGCTGATATCAAGTTCCATCAATGGCTGCAGTGGCTCGCCCATGTGCAGCTATGCGAGGCCAAGGAATGCTGCCACAAGGCCGATATGCGGATCGGCCTTTATCTTGATGTCGCAGTTGGCGAAGCACTCGACGGGTCGGCCACCTGGAGCGAGGAACCATCCTACGTGGCCGGGGCAGCTGTTGGTAATCCGCCCGAGCCTTTCGCGACGCAGGGCCAGGACTGGAAACTGGCGGCTCTGCGGCCCGATAGGATCGCGGCCGGTGAACCTTCCCCCTTCGCCCGCCTGATGAGGGCTTCGATGCGGTATGCCGGCGCCATCAGGATCGATCATGCCGCCGCCTTCGCTAGATTGTATCTCGTTCCCACCAATGCCACCCCGGCAGACGGCGCCTATGTCCGTTATCCCGTCGATGACATGCTGGAACAGCTGGCGAACATGTCGCGCCATTACAAATGCCTTGTCATCGGCGAAGACCTCGGCGAGATTGCAAGTGGGCTTCGCGAGGACCTCGCCTTGGCCGGCGTCCTTTCCTATCGCATCCTGTCCTACGAGCAGACAGAGGAAGGCTTCGTTTTTCCGGAACGATACCCGCAGCTCGCGCTTGCCTGCGTCTCCACGCACGATCATCAGACCTTCGCCGGATGGTGGAAGGGCGCCGACATCGCTCTTCGATTGGAACATGAGCTTGTGTCGGAAGAAACGACCATTCAACATCAAGACAACCGCATCGAAGAGCGCAAACGGGTGCTGAGGGCTTTTTCAGCGTTGGGTCTTGCCGGCTCAGATGCAGGGTCACGGGCCAGCGAGCCGGAACAGCTCTCCATGGCCGCGCATGAATTCATCGCCATGACGCCCTCGATGCTGGCCTCCGTTCGTCTGGCGGATCTGACGGATGAACCCTCACCGACCAATATTCCCGGCACCGACAGGACTTATCCGAACTGGAGGCCGAAGCTCTCGGTTGATCTAGAGGATCTGGAAACACATCCGCGCATTCGACGTGTCGCCGCAATCATGAACCGGTATCGTCCACGCCATGCCAGGAGATCCGAGGGCAAGCCAACACTGATTTGATGCTCTCGTATCTTCTCGCGCTCGCCAGTGGAGGAGAGTGGATCGTTGGTCGGATTTGCGGACGCGCTGCCGTCACCCTGGCGTGATGGGCCAGGCGCGATCCAAAAACTGCCCATGAATGCGACCCACGAACGCTCGGTCACGCCCGAAAAGGTAAATTCCAACGCCGATCATATACGGCGTCAGAAGGCCGAGGGCGAGCCCCGGGCGCCTGTCTGACCACATAGGATCGCGTCCCGCCTTTCGCAGAGCCCAGATATTCTCCCAGGCGGGCCGGCGAATAAAAGTCGCGCCTTCGGTTCGCGTCCTCATCCTGCAGCAATGCTCAGGAAGGCGACTGACGCTCTCGTGCAAGGATAAAATATGTCCGCACGTTGCAGAGCCGGCAGCGAGTGCTTGGCTGAGCACGTTCAAATGGCGACAAGACAAGGCCGACTCTATTTGATTGCGATCTCCCTATCCTTCAGGCCTGACTTGAGCCTGTCGATCAGGTCATGGCGGGTTTCCGTCCATTCCCCGGTTGCCGCCCAATATTCAACCTTGAGGGTCGTCTTTTCGGCTGACAGGTCATCGGAATAGACGCGTGGCAACGGCTCGCGGCGAACACGAGTGTCGGAGGCGATGATGTCGAGCAGAGTCCGTTTCGCGAGATCGACATCGGCATCGTTGCCGACGGCGATAGACAGTTCCTGCCTCCTTTCCGGCTCCCGGCTGTGGTTGACGATCGGCGTGTTCCACAAGGTCGAGTTGGGAGCGAGCAGATATAGACCATCGGCTGTCCGCAGCTCGGTGGCAAACAGGCCCACTTCGATGATCTTGCCCCTGATGCTCGACGTTTCGATATATTCCCCGACCCGAAAAGGACGCAGGACGAGAAGCATGATTCCGGCTGCGATGTTCTGCAGCGTGCCCTGAAGAGCAAGACCAATGGCAAGGCCGGCAGCGCCGAGCGCGGCGACGATAGAGGCGGTCTGAACGCCGAACTGTCCCAGGACCATCACGAAAACGAGGATCAGGAGGCCGTAATGCAGGACATTTTCGAAGAAGCGGGCCAAGGTCTCGTCAATGCCGTGAATGCGTGAGAGGCCCTTGTAGGCCCACCGGCTCACGAATCCCGAAAGTATCCATCCGCCCACGAGGAGCACCAGGGCACCCGCAAGTGACAGACCATAGTGGATGGCAAGCGTGCCCAGCTGGGCGAGCGCCGTCGGCGTGGCGGCAATTGATTCCGCTGTTATTTCCATAATCTGCCTTTCCATCGGCGTGACGCAGCCCTCGGCGTGGCGGCCGCGTTGCCGCTAATCTCAACAGGGCCGCGCGCCCCTGTGATAAACTTCATGAAGGGCGCGGATGCCTCGCCAGAAACTTGAAGGCCCGCCGAAAAGTTCCGGCCCGAAACCCCGACGCCTGCGCGTACAGGTCGTTTTCGAGCGCCAATGCCGCCGCCGCCCACCACATGGGTTCGACGGCTTCCAGATCCCCGTCGCGATGCCGGTGGCGCGTCCTATGCAGGAGCTACTCTGCCCATAGAATCATAAAGGACTCATCCTCCGGCAGATCGACCGTAAGCGTCTTCGCGAGTTGAACCCTGGCGCTGCTCCACAGGTTGCGATAGGTGCGGTCCGCAAGGACCGGCGGCAGAGCAATCTCCGGCTGGGCCAGACGCAGCACCTGCGACGTTGCGGGCGCATGCAGCACGTTGAAGACAAGCCGGGGTGCGACGACGATCAGGGCATGATCTGAATCGGCCCGCGCGAAGGCCACTATCCGATGCGCGCCATCCCCAGTGGCGGCCAAGGGCAGGTAGTCACCTTTCCTGAAGAGGCCGGGCGCCTGATGTCGAAGGCTAAGCAGGGCCGAGACGAGTTGCTGCTTGAAACCGGCCGTCTGCCAATCGGTGTTGCCGCCGTCTGTTCCGACAACATGAGACGGGAGCTGCTCTTCTAACGCCTCGAATTCCGGCTCGCGCCGGTTATCGGGGTCGACGAGGCTGAAATCGTGGCCCTCGCTTCCCTGGTAGATGTCGGCGACGCCTGGTGCCGCCAGTTTGATTAGCGTCTGGGTGAGGCTGTTTGCGAGGCCCGCGCGAATAAAGGGTTGCAGCGTATCCACGAAATCGGTCCTGAACCCTCTGTTGTCGGGGGACAGGAGTGCGCGGGCGTAGTCGAGGACGGCTGCCTCGTAGGCGTCATTCACCTCACCCCAGTTCGTGCGCAGTTTGGCCTCCCGCAACGCCTTTTCGAGATAGGGCAGGAAGCGTTCTTGAAGAGCCTGAATGCCTTCGTCGTCATCCGCGACAAGGCCGACAGGCCAGGCCCCGGCGAGTGCCTGGTAGATCATCCATTCGACTGCCGGCTCCGGTGCCGGGCCGTCGGGTAGATGCTGGACGTTGGCTAGGCTCATGCCGCGCCAGCGGTCAACCGCCTCCACCCAGATGCCGGGAGCCTCGGTGAGGCTGTAAAGGCGCGCGCGGGCGTCTTCGCCGCGCTTGGTGTCATGCGTCGACGTCGCGGACAGGCCATCGGGTTGGGTGGCGAGACGTTCGGACATCTCAGCATGGAAGCGTTCAACTGAGAAGCTGCGCGGCATCGGCTCCGCACCCACCTCGTTGAGCGCCAACACTGCATTGTGCCGGTAAAACAGTGTGTCTTCCAGCGATTTTGCCATCAACGGTCCGGTCAGCTGCTGGAACCGCGTGCGAAACTCCACAGCTGCAGCCGACGCAAATCGGGCGTCATCTTCCTTCAGGATGCGTGCGATGAAGGCGACGGTCTCGAGATCGGCATCGCCGGGCTCGCGTCGAACCGCGCCCAGCACCTGGTCGAGCATGGAGCGACTTTCCGGCGGCAATCCACGGGAGCTGCCATAAGTTCGATAAACGGGAAAAGCAACCAGCAGCTCGCGCAGTCCCCTCCGTAGCGCGCTGTCGGATAGAGACGGATGAGGCGGCTCCTTCGCGCTGATTTCCAGCACGAGAGCAAGGAGGGTGGAGAACTCGCCGGCGAAATTCTTGTCCACCATCAGCAGTTTCGCCTCCCGCAACTCCTGCTTGAGGTCCACCGACGCGCCCGTCGAATTGGCATAAGCGTCACGCAGCTCGCTAAGGCCGGTGGCGTCGACCAGCGCCTGACTGACAGATGAAATGAATTCATAACCGGTGGTGCCGTCGACCGGCCAGTCTCGCGGAAGGCGCTCGCCATGGCCGAGGATCTTTTCGACGGTGATATAGCAGGCGGGGCCCGTTTTCGATCGCAATCGGCGCAGATAGGAGGTTGGATCCGCCAGTCCGTCGATGTGATCGACGCGCAAGCCGTCCACCAATCCGTCACGAACCAGCTCCAGGACGAGGCGATGGACATCGTCAAAGACCATTTCGTCTTCAACCCGGAGCCCGACAAGCCCGGTGATCTCGAAGAAGCGGCGATAGGACAGGTCGCTGGCCGCATCCCGCCAGGACATCAGTCGATAGGGTTGCTGATCGTGGAGGCAGGCGATGCCCGCCTTGTCCGATATCTGCAGGACGGCACTTTCGCGCCCGGCATAGCTGTCCGGGGTGATTGGATAGAAGCTGTCGAAATAGGCGAGCGCCGGCTTGCCGCTTCGAGGATCGGCCTTTACCGACAGATCACCGGCCGCAAGGACCCTTTCGAAACTGTCGCCTAGAAATGGCAACGTTAGGCGGCGCGACCAGTCAATGTCGAAGTGGCGGGCAAACCGGCTCTTGTCGCCAAACTCGATGACGTCGCGCCACCAGGTGTTCTCCAATGACGCTGCCACATGGTTCGGCACGATGTCGAGAATGAGCCCAAGCCCCTCTGCCTTGAGCGCCCCGATCATGCGGTCAAATCCGTCGCGGCCGCCGATCGCCGGGTCGATTTCATTGGCATCGGTCACGTCGTAACCATGCGTGGAGCCGGACGCGGCCTTGAAGATCGGCGAGGCGTAAAGATGGCTGATGCCAAGGCGTCTGAGATAAGGCGCAAGCGCACCCACGCGATCAAACGTCATGCCGTTGCGAAATTGAACTCGGTAGGTAGCAGTCGGAATGGTCATGGAAAGCCTTCGGATGAGAATGAAGAAGGTTTGAAACCTGTCGCAGGAAACCCTCGGCGCGTGCTCTTGTTCCCGATCCTGGTGCTTCCAGGCGAAAGCCGAAACGTCGACGCGCAGCGGTGGGTCGCAGGTCGCCATCCGGCTATCAGCATGACGGGCGTTGGACTTTTAAGAAGAGGCTTCTGGCGTCGTCCGTCGCCCGGCCGAAGCTTTCTCGCGCTCGCCAGCCGAGTGACGCTGCGTACGCTAGCGAACGATAGTCAACCTTTGGGAACCAGTCACGGGCACTCAGGTTCGGTGGTCAGGTGACAGGAGAACGACGATGCATGCGGCAGACTGGATGACGATCTTTTCAGCTATCACGCTGGCGAGCTGGATGGCTGCCGGGGCGACGGCGATCTTCGGTGTTCACAAGGAGGTTGGGCATCCGGCCGCAACCCATGCGGCTGAATGGCTGATGGCGGGTTTCATGCTCATTGGCGCAACCTCCGTCACGATGATCATTCTGCTCTCGGCGCTGTCGTGACAAGTGTCAGCCCCCGTATTCCGCCGGTCTTTCCCTTCTCCGCAGGATTCTGTCTTGGGGTCGGTCTCGGCGGATATTTCGATGGCGTCGTGTTTCACCAACTCCTGCAATGGCACCATCTCTTCAGTTCCTGGTATCCGATCACGTCGGTCGAGAACCTGCAGTTCAACACATTCTGGGACGGCGTGTTCCACTCGGTCGTGTATCTGTTCATCCTGGCTGGCCTTTTTCGCCTGTGGCGCGCGGCGCGTCTTGTTCACTTCAGGTGGTCGACCCGGTGCCTGACGGCCTCCATCTTGACCGGATTTGGCACCTTCAATCTCATCGAAGGCCTTGTCGACCACCAGATGTTGGGCATCCACCACGTCAATGAGACCGTTCTTCGTACGAACTGGCTGTACTGGGATATCGCCTTCCTGGCCTGGGGCGGAGCCATGATGCTGATAGGCCTGTTGTCGTGGAGGCACATCCATGCGTGAGATCGGAGCCGTCTTTTTGAAAGAGGCGCTGACAGCGTCGATCTGGGCATCCTTCGGCCTCGGGGTCCTTGCCGCCACGCGGCCGGTCTGGTCCCATTTGCTGTTCACAGAAACCGTCTCGCTTGCCGACCAGCTCTCCCTTCGCTGTCTCGGCTTTTAAGCAGTAAATGCAGCCATTTGCCCGCATCGCGAGCGTCAGCCCAGGCGCCGGGGGCCATCGAACATGAGGCAGGCAGCGCCGCCCGCCGTTGCTTATCGCTCGATCGTGCCGTTTCTCCGTATCTTTCTTTGTAGAAGGAGTATGCCGTAAAGCAGCGCTTCAGCCGTGGGAGGACAGCCCGGCACGTAGATATCGACGGGCACGACGCGGTCGCAGCCGCGCACCACAGAATAGGAATAGTGGTAATAGCCGCCGCCATTTGCGCAGGATCCCATGGAGATGACCTAGCGCGGCTCAGGCATCTGATCATAGACCTTGCGCAGCGCCGGCGCCATCTTGTTGCAGAGCGTGCCGGCGACGATCATCAGATCTGACTGGCGCGGACTGCCGCGCGGGGCGATGCCGAACCGCTCGACATCGTAGCGCGGCATCGACATCTGCATCATCTCGATAGCGCAGCAGGCAAGACCGAATGTCATCCACATTAACGAGCCGGTCCGCGCCCAAGTGATGAGCTCGTCGGTACTGGTAACGAGAAAACCCTTATCGGCGAGCTCGGCGTTGATGATGCCCATCGTTGGATCGTCGCGCCGGCCTTCACCCGGGAACTGGAAGTTCGCGGGCGCCGGACCGGAACGATCGGGTTCATTTGACATGGCGGATCTCCTGCGTTGTCCACCAGACAAGCGTCGGTGTCGGAAGTTCCCGGATGACGTGCCAAAGATCGGCTCGGCCCGGTGGGAACACGCGCGTGCGTTTTCAGTTGGAACCCGTCAGATGCGAGGTGCTCATGCGGTTTGTTCCTTCACTCGTGCACGGTGCTACCGACTATATTTCCGGCGCTGCGATATTAGCGGTACCTGTGATCGTTCAAGAGCCGGAGCCCGCGCGACACGAGATGATGATTATCGGCACCCTGGTTCTTCTCAATGCTATCCTGACCAATTACGAACTTGGCATTCTGCCCGTGATTTTGCATCGCATTCATCTGCGCATCGAAGCTGTCTTCAGCGTCCTGATGATTGTCCTGCCGTTCATTGTCACGCTCAGCTTGTCGATGGCCGTCATGACGCCCGTGTTCGGCGTGATGTTTCTGGTGCTGGCGGCATCGACAGTGCTTTCAGGCGAATCTCTCGTCGACCATGATCGCGCCGGGCAGCGGGCGCGCCGATCAGGACAGGAATGAAGAACACGATCGTCGATCAATGCCGCTGGTCGTGACCGGACGCAGGCGAGGCGATCTCGCTCAGCGCCTTCGCGATCGCCAGGGCGAGGTTGGCGGCCGCTTGCGCGCGAGCCTCCGCGTTTGTCGAATTGGCAAGGCCATAGCCGTGTCTGCGGACGATGGCGATGGAGCGCTCAAGCGCCCACGACGGAGGAGCCGGGGCATGACCTGGCTCCGCGTCGCGTCCCGGATCACTTGCGCGCGTCATCATGGCTATGGTGGCGATCTCGTTCGCCGCCCCCGCCCGACACGCCGCTGCGTGTCCTGCTGTCGGATTCGGCTGGAGGTTTTTTCACCTGAAGCGGCGCCTTGGCGTTTTCATGTGACGCGCCCGGCCCGCCTTGGCGAATGGTTGATGGGCTTTTCGATGATGTCGACATGGCTCCTCGCTTTATCGGTCCTGCTGATAGCCCTGATGGGTGGTGTTGACCTTGCTGTTACCCTGTTGTCCGATCTTGTCAGGGTTTTCTGCTGGCTTTTGCCCCACTGAGGCTTTGTTCTCCCGGGGCGCCTGGCCGGAACCCTTGTCGGACCTGTTGGCAGCCGGGATGGGGGGAAGTTTGCTGTTCATGATATGCTCCTAGTCCGGATCTCGGTTGGCGGCATGGTCCTGGTACTGTTCGCTCTGGACCGCCTTTCCATCAAGGCCGCGCTCGCGAGAGTGGCGGGCCTTGTCCCTGTTGGATAGGACCATGTTCTCAGGCAACACGTCCGGCTCCAGATCCGTCATTGCGCCCGATCCGTCTCTCTTGCCTTTGGCGCCGGCGCCGATGTGCTTGTGATCTGCGTTTGGCATCAAATCCACCTATTCGGTGTTGGCTCACCTGCTTGCAACAACGAACCCGTATTGAAGTTCCGCGACCAGTTGGCTGCATCACGGTCATTGACAAAAGCGCTCGAAGCGACGCCGAGGCAGCGCGAGGACGAGGAATATTGAAGATCCGATCTGCCGGCCTGGCGGTCGTGACCTCATCCTCTTGCTCTACGTTAGGAGCGAGCCCCCTAAAATGTCGGCAGGATCAGATGCTGCGGTTTGGACAATGAAGAGGCGGGGAACATCACCTGTCGATAAATGTTATGACTTAGACGAAAGGAGATCGATCATGGGAATGAACAAGCCAAAGGATGGTGCCCCCGGCACGACGGATCAGTCGCCGCGCTGGGAAGGTCCGCAGGAAAACACCCCGAGAGGCTATCTGCCCGCCAAGGACAATCCGGATCTGGCTGAAGATGCCAATGGCGAAACCAATGCAGATCCCGAGGTGAAGAAGATCTCGGATGGATACAAGCAAAAGGGCGAATGATATGTCCGATGTCAGGAAAGATGCCCAGGGCCAGTTCGCGCCGTCGCAGGCCGATCGCAAGGCAACAGGCGTTGCCAGTGCAAAGCCGACTGTGATCACCGGCTCCGAGGACGCGACCGCCCACAAGACGCCGCCGGGCGATAAGCCGGTGAAGGAGTGGGATGTCAATCCGTCGAGTTCGAATGAAGGCGACATGCGCTAGGTCGGACATCCATTTCCGGCTCGCCGCGGGCCTGTGTCGCTCCGGGTCGATAGCGTCCTGTGCACCAAGGCTGGACCGATTTGCCACCAGCCCTTGGCTATCCCATTTTACTTTTGAAACCAGGCTCGGCGGGATTTTCAGGAGCATTTCATGTCAGACGGCAATCAGGAACCCGAATGGTGGTTCGTTTGGGTTGGAGCGACCAACACCAGCCTTGGAATGGCACGGTTTTTGGCTCTTCCTCTTGTCTTCATTGCGATATTTGGAACGGTCATGTGGCTGGTTTTGCCCTCGACATGATCCACTGCTGTATAGAAGCGGCAGCTTGCGCGTCGATCCGACCATGGGCCGCGGCTTTGTCACAGCAGCCCCATGTCGACCACGCGCAGATCGGCCGTCTCCTTTAAAATTATGTAGCGTGTCAGGTACCTCACATTCCGTACACGTGGGCGCGCCTGCTCCATGTGCCGCGGCTTGGTGCTTCACGCCCTATCGCAAAATGCTTTGCGACCACAAACCATGGCAGGCGATCAAATCTTTGCGTTCTTTCCAGACATGCGCAAGGACAGAAATTTCTCTGTCAGCTGTGTGACATGGGCGTCGAGCCACTCTGCCATGGCTTTTTCCTCGCCAAGATTGGCTTTCAATGCAGCGACCGACGATATGCGCACCACGCTGGGCCCTAGTCGTTTCTGAAAACGTCGGGCAAGTAATGACGGTCCATGATTGCCAATGTCCTGTCGGAGCGAATGACATAGGTCTCCTCGACCCGCCGTCCCCATTCGTCCGTAAAGTCGTGGGGAAAAGTGGACCCGACCGGGGAACGGATCAATCTGGCGTGGGGCTGGCCCCTGTAGGTGATGCTGCCGACAATAGGAGAGAGCCCCTCGCTGTTTGGGTTCGAGGTGCACCCCGTCAGCCAACCAAGGCACAGGATGGTGGTCGCGATGATTTTCATAATGACTTCCGGTATGAATATGACGGGCTGGCGAGACGTAAGGGCACCATGCATCGCGGAAAGGGCAGACACGCTGGTTCGGCTCGCGGTTGGCGGTAGGACCGATGTTTTATCCCAGACACGGCGTCGTTTCAGGCCCCGACCTCTTTCACGACAGGCGCCTCGGCCTGAGGGGAAACAGAGGAACTTCGGATGCAGGAAGGGCCGCAGATTATCCTACCTGCGGCCTTTATTGCTAGATCATCACTTCGCCGCCCGTAACCGGAATGACGGCACCCGTCATATAGCTGCCGAGGTCGCTTGCAAGAAGCACGTAGGCACCTGCCAGTTCGGCAGGCTGGCCGGCGCGGCCGATCAGCGTTTGCTCACCGAACTTGGCCGCCTTTTCCGCCGGCATTGTCGAGGGGATGAGAGGCGTCCAGATTGGACCGGGCGCTACGGCATTTACCCGGATCCCTTTGTCGGCGACCATTTCAGCCAGACCGGCGGTGAAATTCAGCACCGCGCCTTTCGTGGATGCATAGGCGAGGAGTTGCGGCGAGGGCTGGCGCGACTGGATCGAGGTCGTGTTGATGATGGCGCTTCCTGGCCGCATGTGCGGAACCGCTGCCTTCGACAGGAAGAAGGGGGCATAGATGTTGGTCCGGAAGGTTTCGTCCCATTCGGCGGCAGAAATGTCGCCGATGTCCGCGTAGGTGCGCTGGAAGGCAGCGTTGTTGACAAGAATGTCGATCCTTCCCAATCCGGCGACCGCCTGTTCGATCAAGGCCTTGCAATGGTCTTCCGACTTGATGTCTCCGGCCGCGAGAACCGGCCTGCGTCCCGCTTGCTCGACCCACCTGGCCGTATCACGGGCGTCCTCCTCCTCGTTGAGGTAGGAAATGATGATATCTGCTCCCTCGCGCGCGAACGCGATCGCCACGGCTTTTCCGATACCGGAATCGGCGCCGGTGATCAGCGCGACCTTGCCTTCAAGCTTGCCGTTGCCTTTGTAGGACTGTTCACCGTGATCGGGGACAGGCTGCATCTTTGCCGTGCTGCCCGGCGGCTGTTGCTGTTGTTCCGGATAAGGGGGCTTCGGGCGCCGGATTTCTTCTGACATGTCGATCTCCTCATAGGTTGCACAGGCCAAACAGACGGGCTCCCCCAATGTTCCTTTCGCGCAAGAGCCCGCTCAACATTTACCGGCGGCCGGCGTTTGTCGGTGACAGTGCCTGTTCGATGCGTCCCCCATACATTCTCGGGAGGCGCGCAAACCGTGTTGGCGCCAGTCGTTTTGTTCCTTTGCTAAAACGGGACCTGCGTGATCAGCAGCAGGGCGTTGATGGCCAGCGCCGCGGCAAGGAGCATTGCAAAAAGGCGCGGGTACTCTTCCATCCTGTCCGCCGATCTCTGTTGCCCGGCCGTGCCTTGATCAGGGAATGCAAATCTTTCGAGCCAGCCTTCTATGGTTGCATCTGCATCATCTTTTCCATCGGCATCATGTTCTGCGTCAGATGATCCATGATCCAGATCGAGCCGAGGACAATCAGAAAGACCACCATAACTCCGAAAACCAGGGCCAGGACATTATTGATATTGTCCGGGCCCGTCGTGATGTGGAGGAAAAACACCAGATGGACGCCCATCTGGGCGATCGCCAGTACAATGAGAGCAACCGGCACGACTGGCGGGTAGATGATGTCGGATCCTGCCAGGGCAAAGGCTACCGCCGTCAGCAGCACGGAAAACCCAAGCCCGAAGTTGGCGTTGCGGATCCAATGGCCGGCATCCTCGGCCGGTTCATCGCCCGGCGAATGATCATGCTCACCGTGTGACCACGAAACCTCCAGGGGCTGATGATCGCGCTCCAGGTCGCTCATGTTCCCGATCCCATCAGATAGACGATCGTGAAGATGCCGATCCAGACAATGTCGAGTGCGTGCCAAAAAAGATTGAAGCAGATCAGCCGATGATTGATTTCGGGCCGGAAGCCCTTGACCTGGATCTGCGCCATCATGGTGGCAAGCCACAGCCCGCCCGCCGTCACATGCAAGCCGTGCAGGCCGACAAGGCCAAAGAAGGACGTCAGCATCGCGCTGCGTTGTGGGGTGATGCCACGGCTGGCGAGATCGACGAACTCCTGCAGTTCGAGCAGCACGAAGACGAGCCCGAGCAGGCCGGTCAGGAGAAGCAGGACTTGGGTCCACAAGAGATTGCGAGCGTTGCTGGCCGCAAAAGACAGCATGCAGGTGTAGCTCGACAGGAGGAGCACTGCTGTCTCCCATCCGACACGGGGAATATCGACGATGTCTCCGACAGTCGGTCCCCCGGCCGTCGCATGGCGTTGCACCGCAAAGGCTGCGAAGAAACAGGAAAAGATCACGATATCGCTCAAAAGGTAGATCCAGAAGCCATAGCCGACCAGGATCCTCTTTGCAGCCGGGCCGGTGGCACCCTGACCCGTTCCGGGGCGCGGGTCTCTGGCGCCATGAGCCCTGTGGCCAAGTCGATGCGGGTCCTCCTGGACCCGGCGTAGCGCCTCCACACTGGCCGGCAATCCTGCATCGCTCATGATCAGACCTCCTGGCTGCTCAGTCGCTCGAGAAGGGCTTCCCGTGATGCGCGCCGTGCCCTCTCGACGCGAGCCACCTCCTCGGCCGGAACCTCGAATTCGTGCACGTCACGCCAGGCAAAGACGACGAAGCCCGCAAAGGCGGCGGCAAGCGCTGCAATCGCCAGCCACCAGATGTACCAGATCATTGCAAAGCCGAAGACGGTCGAGAAGAACGCCGTATAGATGCCGACCGGACTGTTGATGGGCATCTCGATCGGGTGGTATTGCGGCTCCGGCGACAGCTGCTGTGTCTCGATAGCTTTCTGCTTGATGCCCCAGTAGGCCTCCTCTCCCTCGACATTGGGCATCACGGCGAAATTGAAGAAGGGCGGGGGCGAGGGCGTCGCCCATTCAAGGGACCGACCATCCCATGGATCGCCCGTCGTGTCGCGAAACCTGTCGCGGTTGCGGATACTGACCACCAGCTGCACGACCTGGCAAATCACCCCGATGATAAGTATGACGATGCCAGCCACCGACACGTAGAGCCACGGTCGCCATTCCTCGAAATTGATGTGCTGCAAGCGGCGCGTCATGCCGTCGAGGCCAAGGACGTAAAGGGGTGTGAAGGTGACCCAGAAGCCAAGGAAGGCGCACCAGAACGCAGCCTTGCCCCAGCCGGCATGAAGACGGAAGCCGAAGGCCTTGGGAAACCAGTATTCCATCCCGGCAAAGATGCCGAAGACGACGCCGCCGATGATCACATTGTGAAAATGGGCGACCAGGAACATGGAATTATGCGTCATGAAATCGGCGGGTGGCACTGCAAGCAGAACGCCAGTCAGCCCGCCGATGATGAACGTGAAAATGAAGCCCATCGACCATAACATCGGCACCTCGAAGCGGACGCGTCCGCCATACATCGTGAAGATCCAGTTGTAGATCTTCACGCCGGTGCCGACGGCAATGATGCTCGACGAGATGCCGAAAAAAGTATTGACGGCGGCACCCGCGCCCATCGTGAAGAAGTGATGCAGCCAGACAAGCATCGAGACGACGCAGATGAACAGCGTCGCGGCGACCATCGAGCGGTAGCCGAAGAGCGGTTTTCCCGAAAAGGTCGAGAAGATTTCGGAGAAGATTCCGAAGGCGGGGAGCACCAGGATGTAGACCTCCGGGTGGCCCCATGCCCAGATCAGATTGACGAACATCATCGGATTGCCGCCGGCGGTGTTGGTGAAATAGTGCCAGCCGACATAGCGGTCGAGGGTGAGCATGGCGAGCGTCGCGGTCAGGATCGGGAAGGCGGCGACGATGAGCAGGCAGGAGGCAAGTGCGGTCCAGCAGAAGACAGGCATGCGCAGGTAATCCATCCCGCGGCAGCGCAATTTCAGAACGGTCGTGACGATGTTGATGCCGGTGATCAGCGTGCCGATGCCCGATATTTGAACGGCCCAGAGGTAATAATCCACCCCGACGCCGGGACTGTAGGTGGTCTGGCTGAGCGGCGGGTAGGGCAGCCAGCCGGTGCGGGCAAATTCGCCGATGAACAGAGACAGGTTGACGAGCAGGGCGCCGCTTGCTGTCAGCCAGAAGCCGACCTGGTTGAAGGTCGGGAATGCAACGTCGCGCACGCCGAGCTGCAGGGGCACGAGGAAATTCATGAAGCCGAGCACGAGCGGCATGGCACCGAACAGGATCATGATCGTGCCATGCGCCGAAAAGATCTGATTATAGTGCTCGGGCGGCAGGTAGCCAGGCGCATTGACCGCGATCGCCTGTTGCGTGCGCATCATGATCGCGTCCGCAAATCCGCGGATCAGCATCAAGACGCCAAGCAGACAGTACATGATGCCGATGCGCTTGTGATCGACGCTGGTGATCCATTCGCTCCAGAGATAGGGCCACCATCCCCTGGCCGTCACCAGGGCAAGGATGCCGATCGCAATCAGAATGACGATCGCCGATGTGATCAGCGGGATAGGCTGGGACAGAGGAATTGCAGACAGGTCGAGCTTTCCGAACATGTCAATCCTTTCCGCCTGTCGAAACTTCGCGCCCGGCATGATCCGGCGCTTCGGGTTGCGGACCGGGGCCGGGCGGGATCATCTGACGGACAATGTCGTCAAACAGCGCTGGATCCTCGATCCGGTAGGTCGCTTGCTCGACACGCTGGCTCTGGTGCATCAGCGCGGTGTAGCCGTCGCGGTCGAGGTTTTGTCCGCCCGACTTGATGCGATCGATCCAGGCGCCGAAATCGGTCGTTGCAAGACTGGAGACGTCGAACTGCATGTCGGAAAAGCCGTCTCCGGAAAATTGCGCGGATATGCCCCACATGGTTTCGGGCTGGTCGGCCTGCAGATGTAGCTGGGACACCATGCCTGGCATCGCATAGATCATCGATCCCAGCCGCGGGACGAAAAACGCGTTGAAGACGCTGGCAGAGGTGATGGAGAAGTGAACAGGCCGGCCGGACGGCAAGACAAGCTGGTTGACGCTTGCAACGCCTTGCTCCGGGTAGATGAACAGCCATTTCCAGTCTAGGGAGACAACCTGGACCTCGAGGGGGGGACCGTTCGAGGGAAGAGGCCGGAACGGGTCCAGCCGATGCGAGCCGATCCAGATAAGCCCGCCGATGAACATGATCGTGAGGATCGGGATCGACCAGACGACCGCTTCGATACGACCTGAATAGGACCAGTAGGGCAGATAGTCCGCGCTTGTGTTGGAGGCGCGATAGCGCCATGCCATCCAGAAAGCCAGGATAAGGGTCGGCACCACGATCGCCAGCATGACGACAGTCGCGTCGATGAGGATCGCCGCGTTGCCGCGACCGACCGGGCCTGCTGGATTTAGGATATTCAGTGAGCAGGAAGACAGCGATAATGAAATCAAGCAAGGGACGCAGCGGCGCGTCGCGCCGCTGCCGCAAGGCCCGGGTAAAGTGAAACCGCTCATGCGCTCTCCCTCGGTTGAGGCCGCCCGAACCGGCCGAACGCGAAAAAGTTCCAGCGATCCGCAATTCACTGCCGGTGCGCTTACGGCGCGCAGGAGCCTCTGGAGCCGGAGCGGCCGACGCGAGGCGGCGCAAATGCGCAATCGCTCAGGACAGCAGCATCGACACGGTTTTTTTGTGTGGCCTGCACTTTTCCCTGATGATGATCGCGCTCCTGTCCGCATTGGCGTTCTGTCGCGCGGCGGTTTTCAAAGGGGTCAGCCCGGAACATTTTCCATCTGCGCCGGTTTGAGAAGCAGCAGGAGGAGGGCGCGCGGCCGTGGCCTATGTCGGATCGCAGGAAGGTAGCCGTCGGGACCGGCCAAGACGCTTGGTAAGGCTGCGGTCCTGGCTTCTTTTGATCTGCGCGCTTATCGCAGTCGCCGCAGGCGCCGGAACCTGGCAGCTGACGGCGCCACGTCCGACCTTTGAGCGTCCACCGCCAGATCTCGTCCCAGGCAATGTCGAGCGTGGCAGGATTGTTTTTTTTGCCGGCGGCTGCGCCTCCTGCCATGCTTCCCCCGGCCAACCGGACCGGTTGCGCCTGGGTGGCGGCTTTGCTTTGGCCTCACCCTATGGCACCTTTCGGGTGCCCAACATTTCCCCTGACCGGCAAGCCGGGATCGGCTCCTGGTCGGTGACGGATCTCGCCAATGCGCTTCTGTCGGGCGTCTCGCCAGACAAGGCCCATTATTATCCTGCCTTCCCCTATTCAAGTTATACCGGCATGACGCTCGAGGACGTCAGTGATCTTTACGCCTTCCTGCAGAGCCTGGAGCCGGTGCCGGATCGCTCGAAACCGCATGAGCTGGCGCTGCCTTTTCGCATCAGGCGCTTCGTCGGTTTCTGGAAACTGTTGTTTTTCAGGCCGCGCCATGTCGAAGACGCTCGCGCCGGCCAGCCGGTCAGCGATCGTGGCAGATATCTGGTGGAGGTCCTTGGTCATTGCGCCGAATGCCATTCCACCCACAATGCCTTCGGAGCCGTCAAGCCGTCGACTCGCTTTGCCGGCGGAGCGAATGTCGACGGTGTCGGTTTCGTCCCCAACATCACGCCGCAGCGGCTGGCATCCTGGTCTGTTGAAGACATTGCAGAAATGCTCAAGAGCGGAAAGACGCCCGATCATGGCCAAATCGGATGGTCGATGGCTGACGTGGTCGAAAATACCGCCGAGTTGTCGCAAGACGACCGTCTTGCCATTGCGAGCTACCTGAAGTCACTGCCGCCCAAGGATACGCCGAAGCCGTGAAAGGCCGCCTTCAGTGGGCGTAGAGATAGGCGGCAATATCACGGGCCTCGGCCGGCGTAATACCCGTGACAGGCATGGCCGTTCTCGGGGAGTAGGCCGGCGGCGTGACGATCCAGCCAACGAGGTTGTCGGGTGTATTGTTGAGAACCCCGGCTATATAGACCCGTTCGGATAGTCCGCTCAATGACCCGCCGACCTTGCCATCCGCGCCGGCAACGCCCGGAATCGTATGGCATCCGCTGCAGCCATATTGACGGAAGAGGGCCGGGGCCCGCCGCGGATCTCCTCCTGTCATTGCGATTGCCGACGCCACCTGTTGCGAGCGTTTCTGGAAGCTGTTGACACCGACCATGGCGCCAAGGAAAACGAGGGTGAGGGCGGCCGGCACGATTAGGCCCAGCCGCAGGTCAATGGTGGGCTGCTTGGGTTCCATCGGGGCCTCCTTTGGCGGAATTGTGGATCCAGAGGGCCATCAGCGCCAGGGCTGCGCCAGCATAGACGATGCCAGCTGGCACCCACATGATCAGGCCGGCGATCTGCTGGTCCTCGAGCGGGGTCATGCCCCATGCCGACGCGTCGCGCGTCGCAAACTGATAGCGCACACCCGGCGCCAGCGTGATCAGCGCTCCAAGCAGGCTCATGTGCATCATGGTGACAAAGAGATGCCACACGGCCATGCCCCTGTTGGCGCTCCAGAGAACCGCCCACCAGAATATCAAGGCGCTCAGAAAGAAGCTCAGATGCTGCAGTCGGTGAAGACCTATGTTTGTGACCGCTGCGTCGAAAAGCGGCGGCGCGTGCCAGGCCCATATTGCCATGCCGTGCAGAAAGGTGGCGAGCGTACCGCCTGTCAGCCGTGACCAGGTTGAACGCAACGGCCTCCATCCGACAACCTTTGCGCATAATGCTCGGGCGGTCCGCGGCAGTCCCCAGAGCATGAGGCCGAGTGGACGCGAAAGCACCATCAAGGGGGCAGCGAGAGCCATGATGACCTCGTGTTCGATCATGTGCATGCTGAAAAGCTTCTCGCCAAGCTCGTGCAGCGGCGACACGAGGGCGAATGCCAGCACGCTCCAGCCCGACCAGAAGCTCAACGAGCTGCGAGCAAGCCTGCGCTGGCCGCGGCGGTGGCCGAGTTTGCGCTGCCCCTGACCATAGAGCAGTGCGATGATCACGAGCGGAGTGACGATCCACGGATCGAGCGTCAAGGACAGGGCCAGGTGGGGATGACCGTCATGGGCAAACGCCGTTGCCGGGATCAGCATGATGGACGGGACCGTCAAGGCCAAGATGACCGGACACCTTTTCATAGCCTCGGGATCCAGTAGATGCAGCCGTAGAGCGGCAGCCAGGTTGCAGCCACGAAGTTCCAGTAGAGGGCGTTATCCTCCACGTCCCCGTAGCGGCGCAGGTTGTCGCCGTGGCGCGAAAACATCAAGCAGGTCAAAACCAGCGTATCGGCGAGATCGGTCAGGATATGGGTCGTATGCAGGCCGAGCATGACCCACAGGATCGACCCGTAGGCATTGTCGTCCCAGCGTATGTTAAGGGCTGGGAACTCGAAGATGCGCGGCACGAGGGGTACGATGCCGAAGATCGACATGATCACGAGCCCGATCCTGACCTTGCGAAGGTCGCGCCGTCCGGCCCAGCGCGTGACAAGCAGGTTCGGAACAAGGCTTGCCAGAAGCAGAACCGTGAGAATGGTCCCAGGCAACAGGTCCGGCGGCGGCGCGTTTAACGGCCAGGACGGCGCGTTGGCCATGAGGTAGAGATAGACGGCAACCGCCAGCGCAAAACCGCTGCCCTCGATCAGCATGAAGGCGCTCGTACCCCAAAAGGTCAAGCTGGCCGTGCCGGTCGCATGCAGGGGAAGATGCGACAGATCGAGAACGACTTTCTCCTTCATGATTCATCCTCCGGCGTTCGCTTCGGCCAAAACCAGCAGGTCAGGGCGATTGCGATCGGAACAGCGCCCCAGACCACCGCCCAGGCGCTGAACATCGAACCGATCAGCATGACGGTCGTTGCGAGCGCCGCCACGAGCGGCCAGATCGAATCGGCCGGTGAGGATTCGCGCGCCTCAGGTTCGGCTGCAACGACGCTGCTGACGACGAGTTCGCGTCGGTCGACCCGCAGACCGGTGGCGACCGGCAGTTCCGATGACGCCTGCCAGAGGGGGTCGCGTGACTGCACGACAGGAATGCGTGCGAAGTTATAGGGCGGCGGCGGTGAGGCAGTTGCCCATTCGAGCGAAGCGCAATTCCAGGGATTGGAGCCGGCGACCTTTCCGCTGCGCAGACTGCGGATGGCATCGATGAAAAACAGGCCGAAACCAGCAGCCAGAACGAATGCGCTAACGCTGACAAAGAGGTTCATGCCGGACCAGGGAAGTTCCGGCGGATAGGTATAGACCCTGCGCGGCATGCCCGCGAGGCCAAGAATATGCATCGGAAAGAAAGTCAGGTGAAAGCCCGCGAAAATCAGGCCAAAGACGATGCGCCCAAGCTTTTCGCTCATCATCCGGCCTGTCATCTTGGGAAACCAGTAATAAATCGCACCCACCAGCGGAAACACAGCGCCCCCAACGAGGACGTAGTGAAAATGCGCTACGACGAAGTAGGTGTCGTGGACCTGCGTGTCGAGCGGCACGGATGCGACCATCACCCCGGTCATCCCGCCCATCACGAAGGTGATGAGAAAGCCGATGACGAACAGCATCGGCGTCTTGAAAATCGGTCTGCCGCTCCACAAGGTCGCGAGGAAGCAGAAGATCTGGGTGCCGGCCGGGATGGCGATCGCCATGCTCGAAGCGGTAAAGAAGCTGCTTCCCGAGGGCGGCAGCCCGGCCACGAACATGTGATGCACCCAAAGGCCGAAAGACAGAAGGCCTGTTGCGATCAGTGCCATGACAAGTGCCAGATATCCAAAGACAGGGCGCTGCGAAAACGGCGAGATCATCGCCGAGACCATGCCGACGGCCGGCAGGAAGATGATGTAGACTTCCGGGTGGCCGAAAAACCAGAAGAGGTGCTGCCACAAGAGCACGTCCCCCCCCTCCGCCGGATTGTAGAAATGCGTGCCGACCAGCCGGTCGAGGATAAGCGAGGAACTGGCGAACATGATCGCCGGCATCGCGATGATCACCAGGAAGGATGTTACCAGCATCGACCAGACAAAGACCGGAATGCGGTCGAGGGACATGCCCGGCGCCCGCTGCTTGAACACGGTCACGACGATCTCGACGGCAACGGCAAGGGCCGACAGTTCGGTGAATGTGATCATCTGAGCCCAGATGTCGGCGCGTTTTCCGGCACCATATTCAGGGCCCGATAGTGGCACATAGGCGAACCAGCCGACATCGGGGGCCGCGTCGAGCGCCACGGCGATCCAGAGAACGAGACCGCCGGCGAGGAAGATCCAGTAGGAGAAGGCGTTGAGGCGTGGAAAGGCGATGTTGCGCGTGCCCACCATGAGTGGCACCAGATAGACACCCATCGCTTCCATGACGGGCACCGCGAACAGGAACATCATGTTCGAGCCGTGCGTCGTGAAAATCTGATTATAGCGGTCGGCGCTGAGAAAGCGTGCTTCCGGAAAGGCGAGCTGCACGCGCATGACCAGGGCCAGGACGCCGCCAAGCGCCAGAAAGACGAAGGCGGTGACGATGTAACGCCGCGCGATGATCTTGTGATCGACGGTTGTCAGCGCCCCCCAGATGCCTTTTCCTGACTGCCATGTCCGGCGAAGGCGCGGATCCAGCTCTTCCCGCTCGACCTCGACATCCAGAACCTGCGCGGTGGATGAGCTGTTCATCGCAATGTCTCCAGGAAAGCCGTCACCTGTCGAAGTTCCTCGCTCGTCATGGGGACCAGCGGCATGTTGTTGCCGGGCTTGATCGTCTGCGGGTCGGCAATCCAGGCGGCAAGCGAGCCGGGGCTATTTTGCAACACGCCGGCCGCAAGCATGCGCCTGGAGGCGACATGTGTCAGATCCGGACCCGATGTGCCCTTTGCCTCGGTACCACGGATCGTATGGCAGGCGGCGCACGGCTTTCGCATGAAGACGTCGCGCCCGGCAACGATGGCGGCGTCCTCCGACACGACAGCGCTCCGGCGCTGGCTCTCAAGCCATTGACGATAAGCCTCCGGTTCCTGCGCGACAACTTCGAGTGCCATGTGGGCGTGCTGGAGGCCGCAGAATTCGGCGCATTGGCCCCGGTAGATGCCGGGCCTTTCAGCATGGAGCGTGATCGTATTGTCGCGGCCGGGCACAAGGTCCTGCTTGCCGGCAAGCGACGGAACCCAGAAGGAGTGGATGACGTCGGTGGCCTGCAAGCGCAGGCGCACATCCTGGCCGACGGGAATGTGCAGTTCGTTTGCCGTCTGAAATCCCGGCGAACTATCGTCGCCGTCATAGTCGAAACGCCACCACCATTGCTCGCCACGCACGAGGATGGCAGCGGAGGATGCCTCTTTATATTCCGGGAACCGGTCGGACGTGAAGCTTACCACCGTCAGCAGGACGATAATTGCCGCGGTCGAAAGGATGGCCACCGTCACGACCACCGAGATCTGCCGCTCCTGCGCTCCCTCGCTGTCCTCCAGGCTTGGCTTGCGCAGAAGCGACCAGACCAGCGCCCCCATGACGAGGAAAAAGACGCTTGTGCAGACAAAGACGAAGACGAGGATGATGTGGAGGAGGTCGGTAGCCGCCGGCCCCCTTGGATCGAGCGCCGACTGCACCCCGGTGCATCCTGACAGCAACCCCGCAAGAAAGAGACACGATACGATCGCTATCTGTTTCATTGTCGACGATCCAGTCGCCGCATGCCGACTGGTCCCTCCTGGAACAAACCCGCCGCAGGCGCCCTGTTTTCGGCCGGCCTGCTGTTCTTCTCGTCGTTGCGGGCCGGCGCGGTATATTTTGCCTGATAGGCTCCAAGCGTTCTGAGATAACCGGCAAGCTGCCAGATCTCGTCGATGGTCATGCGATCTGCGAACGCCGGCATGCCATGCGGGCGGCCGTCGCGTATGGACGCCACCAACGTTTCCATCTCTGGTCCGTAGGACCACCATCCGTCGAGAAAGGACGGTCCGTTGAGCCCCCGGCCGTCGCCGTGGCAGGCCGGGCAGCCAAACCAGGTATAAAGCCGCTTGCCCTGGCTGAGATCATAGGCAGTGTTCTCATAGGGCATTCCGATTGCAAAATAGACCTCGGGGGGCGTGCCGCCAATACCATTTGCCATCAGCCGGACGTCATTCAAGGATGCAGAGACAGGGGGCGGCGCCCGATACTGACGTGGTTGCCGCATCCAGCCGAGCATCGCGCCGGCACAAGCCGCGCCGAGAAGGCAGGATGTCACCAGCAGCCAGCGCCGAGCGACCATTGGCATGGCTCATCTCGTCTGGCGTTGTCCCGCCGAAGCTGTCATCCGAACTGGCAACAGCTTGTAGGACGGGGTCTTGGCCTTGGGATCGTGATGGTCCAGCGGAAACAGCGGATTGGCTTCCGGATAATAGGCAGCGCAGGAACCGGACGGGATCTGATAGGGAACCAGGGAAAAGCCCTCGACACGGCGTAGCCGCTTTCCATCGACCGCAGTCGTCAGGTCGACGAGGTCGCCGGCGGCAAAGCCGAGCCGCAGCATGTCGGCTTCATTGACAAAGACCACACGCCGCGTGCCCTTGATGCCCCTGTAGCGGTCGGTAAAGCCGTAAATCGTCGTGTTGAACTGGTCGTTCGATCGCAATGTCAGTAGATTGAACGTCTCCTCACTGCCTGGCGTCAGCTCAAGCTCCGGAAAAAGCCGCTGCGGTGTGATGAAGTTTGCCTTGCCGTTCGGCGTCGTCCATTTGCGCTCGCGCGCCGGAACCGATCGTGTGATGCCGCCCGGCTGGAACATCTTCAGATTGAAGTCCTTGAAGGTTTCCGGATAGGTCTGCTCGATGGCGTCGCGAATGCGCGCGTAGTCGCCGACCCAGCCATCCCAGTCGACGCTGCCCCTGCGCAGGCTTGCCTTGGCGATGCCCGCAATGATTGCCGGCTCGGACAGGAGGTGGGGGCTTGCCGGCCTGGCACGACCGCGTGAACCGTGAAAGTGGGCCGTGGAGCTCTCCATCGACACGGCTTGCGGGCCGGACTCCTGTTCATCCATCTCGGTTCGCCCAAGACAGGGCAGGAGATAGGCGACCTCGCCGTGGATCACATGGCTGCGATTGAGCTTGGTGGCGATCTGGACGGTCAGGCGAAGCTTTCTCCAGCCCGCTTCGACGGCTTCGGTATCGGGGACGGCGCGCAGGAAGTTGCCGCCAAGGCCGATAAAGGCACGTGCCTTGCCCTCGATGATCGCCTTGCAGGTGTCGATCGTCGATCGCCCCTCCGAACGTGGGGGCTCGAACTGATAGAGCTGTGACAGCTTGTCGAGCGGCACGAGCCCCGGTTTTTCGGTGATCCCCACAGTACGTTGGCCCTGCACGTTCGAATGGCCGCGCACAGCACAGATATTGGCGCCAGGCTTGCCGATATTGCCGCGAAGAAGCGCAAGATTGGCAACCATCTGCACATTCTCGACCCCCATGACCTGCTGGGTCAGGCCCATGCCGTAGATGATGAGGACGGCCTTGGCATTGGCATAGATCTCTGCGGCCTCCCGCATCTGGGCCTGGCTGAGGCCGCACACATGTTCGAGCGCGCTCCAGTCGTGACGTCGACAGGCTTGGGCGAATTCTTCAAACCCCGCCGTGTGATCGTCGATGAAGACATGATCGAGAACATGCTTCTTGTCGGCGGCGGCCATCGAGGCGGCGAAGGCGACGTCGGCGGCATTGTCCGGATCCTTGGGAATAGCGTCTGTGCCGCTGATCCGGCTTGTCTTCGATTGCTTCAATGCGTCATCGGCCTCGACGAGAGCCTTGCAGACGCCGAAAAGCGCGGCGACGTCCCCGCCATTGCGCAGCTGATAGTAGTGAGAGGAAATCGGCGTCTTGTGCCCGGTCAACATCTGCGCCGGGTCCTGCGGGTTAATGAAATTTTCCAGCCCCGGTTCTGGCAGCGGGTTGAAGGTGACGATCTTCACGCCCCTTTCGACCGCCTCCTGCAGGTCATGCAACATTCTCGGCGACGATGTGGCGACGTTCTGGGCGATATAGAAGATACAGTCGCAATTCTGGAAATCGGTGAGATCCGCGGTCCCGACGGTTGCTCCAATGCTCGTCGGCAGGCCGACGGACGTGCTTTCGTGGCACATGTTGGAGGAATCTGGCAGGTTGTTGGTGCCGTAAAGCCTTGCCAGCAGCTGGTACATGTAGGCCGTCTCCAGCGAGGCTCGCCCGGACGTATAGAAGTCCACTTCGTCAGGAGAAAGCGCCTGGAGCTCGGCACCGATTTCGGCGAAGGCCGCCTCCCAGGCAACCGGCTCATAGCGATCGATTTCGGCGTTCCAGCGCATCGGCTGCGTCAGCCGGCCGCGCTCTTCCAGATCATAGTCGCTCCAGGCCTCGAGCTCCTGAAGAGTGGTCGAGGCGAAGAATTTTTGATCGGCGCGCCTGCTCGTCGCCTCCCAGGCGGTGGCCTTGGCGCCGCTTTCGCAAAATTCCAATGCGCGCGGCTTGGCGGGCTTTGCCCAGGCACAGCTTGCGCACATGTAGCCGTCAGGCTTGTTGTGGTGCGACAGCAGCGACATGCCGGAGGTTACGACATGTTCGCGCACCAGAATTTCAGTAAGCGCGCGTGCCGAGCCCCATCCTCCGGCCGTTCGGTCGTGCGGTCCCAAAAGCGGTTCATCGTCCTGGCGTACCGACATGACTTTCTCTCCCTCTGTTGCCGTTCCGGCGCATTCCCGTCTCATGCCCGCAGGTGGCGTTTGCGCCATCGCGCGCTGCGTTCTCGTTCACGGGCAAACGGGGTTTGCCCGTGGCAGATCGCCGCCGTCATCGCCACCTTCGGCCCCTTTCCAAGGGGCGGTCTCATGCCGCGTTACTCATGGCGCGGTGCCGCAATCGTCACATCTCGACTTGTCCTAACCGGCCAGCCATCGAACTGTTCCGCGCAGCTAAAAAAATATCGGCGCACGATATAAAAAGCGTCTCATCTTTTCGCTTCGTGCTGGTCGGGCCGCTCGTGCGGCGCCGGGCTGGCAAGCGCATCTATCTCCAAGAGATAGCGCTCGCTTGCCAATGCCGAGTATCGCCAGGACCTCCCTGTCATTTAGTCTGGCGAGTGTGCTGAAGCGCCTGATCCCGCTTGTCCGCAACGCGCTGACGACCCAGCGGGGGAGGCTGCTTTTTGCGACGCGATCGCTTGGAGCAGCTTCCTTTCGAATGAAACTGTTCGGTCATGGGGACCTGGCGTTGTTCAATGTTTAACGAAGGGCGGCGCACGCAGGCCTGTTGGACGCTGCGCCGATCTCATCCTCAAAATCTCGCCCCATAGATGCGATCAATGGTTTCGGCGACGCGGACGATGGTCTCGCAATCCTCATCGAAGCCATTGTCCGCCGTCAGCTTTCTTGCCCAGGCAAGCGCTGCCCTGCCGCCCCTCCGGTTGCCGTCCAACAAGCGATGGCAGCACATGTTCCCGGCGGATCAGGATTTCGATGTGGCAATACGAGGCACGTCGATAAGGCGGAGGCGACTTCCAATCGGACACGCAATTGGGGGGCCGCGGTTGCGAAATTGGCGGGTGCCGGTGAGAGCTGACGGCTCTTGAGGGTCACTGTGGACGTTGATGCATTCGCGCAAAACGCTTAGCGGCGATTACCCGCCGCTCCCTTTCCTTGTCGTTGGAGCATGGTGACGGCGATACGGCATTGCTCTTCGTGTGTGCAGCGACGATGGAGGCGGTCACCTCGCTGAGTGGCGGCATCAGGTGGATGAATCAGCCCGTGCGGGAGTTGGCAGAGGTTAAAGATGCGCCCCGGAACAAAGAAGCCTGCGCGCGGTTCGAGCGGACAGGAGGAGGGCAGCAATGTCCCGAAGCGGACAACAGGCGAACCGGTGGGAGCATGGCCAGCGACGGCAGGCATACCGCCGATCAGTTGAACCGGCTCGCCTCGATGATATGAACGGCCCAACCTCCATCGGGCTGCCGAAATGACGAATGCGCAAGCACTCCTCGAGCCGTCGGGCGCTTGCGTTTGCACCCAGAGGCGCTAGGACGCTTGCTGTCCGTCCTCGAATGCAGAGACCAGAATGATCCTAAAGCTGAAGGGCGTCACAAAGTCCTACCCGACCGCCGAAGGGCGGGTCGATATCCTCAAGGGGATCGATCTTGACGTTGCAGCCGGAGAGGCGGTCGCGCTGACCGGGGAGTCTGGCAGCGGCAAGAGCACGCTTCTGCACCTTGCCGGCGGACTCGACCGGCCCGATGCCGGTCTCATCTCCATGAACGGCGAAAACATCGGCGTCTTCAGCGATGCTGACAGGGCGAACTACCGTCGAACCGGGGTCGGCCTCGTATTTCAGCAGTTCAACCTCATTCCGTCGCTCAGCGTATCGGCCAATATTTCCTTCCACGCCAGACTCGCCGGCCGCCATGATCGTGCCTGGGAGGAGCAGCTCATTTCCGCACTTGGGCTCCAAGACTTCATGGGGCGTTACCCCGAGCAACTGTCTGGAGGCCAGCAGCAGCGCGTCGCCATCGGCCGGACGCTTGCCGCTAGGCCGCCCCTGATCCTGGCCGACGAACCGACCGGCAATCTCGATGAAGAAACCGGCGATCGTGTTCTCGAGCTGATGCTGGCGCTGGCTCGATCCGCCGGCTCGGCGCTGCTCTTCGTCACGCACTCGACGAGGCTGGCCGATCGCCTCGACCGAAAGGTCGTTCTGCGCGGCGGAAGGATCGTATCATGATGCTCTGGGGCATCCTGGCGCTTCTGTCGCATTGGCCACGCAGACCGATCCAGTTTCTAACTCTCATCATGGGCATCGCACTGGCGACCGCGCTCTGGTCGGGCGTTCAGGCAATCAACGCCGAGGCCCGGGCAAATTATGCCCGCGCTGCAGCGATGCTGGAGCAGGACGGGCTGTCGCAGCTCGTTTCGACGAGAGGCGACGGAATTTCCATTGCCACATATGGCCGACTGCGACAGGCAGGCTGGGACGTGTCGCCGGTCATCGAAGGAATGGCGACGCTCGGCAAGGTGCGCCTGCGGCTTATCGGTATCGATCCCCTGACGATGCCGCAGACCGGCTTGGCGTCCTCGATCGTCGGCAAACCCGATCTGTCCGCATTTTTGTCAGGGGAGCGGCTGGTCGTTTCGCCAGCCACCGCCGAGAGGCTGCGCGGCGAGACCGAAATGATGGTCAAGATCGCAGATCAGGTTCCGGAGGGAGCGGCTTTTCTGGATATCTCGGCAGCCGACACATTGCTTGGTGCACGAGGCATCATCAGCCGCCTGGTGATCGCGCCCGATCAAAAGCCCGATCTGGCGCCGCTTGCCGCACTCGCTCCCGATCTCAGCATTCGCCAGAGAGAACAGGCAGATGTGGCGCGGCTGACCGACAGCTTTCATCTGAACCTGACGGCCTTCGGTTTCCTGTCCTTCACCGTCGGACTGTTTATAGTCTATTCGGCAACGGGCCTGGCCTTCGAACAGAGGCGGGGAACATTTCGCACGCTACGCTCGCTTGGCATTTCGCTTCGCGCGCTGACCGTCATGCTCTTGCTCGAGCTCGCAGCTTTCGCGTTGGTGTCTGGCCTGATCGGTGTCGTCTTCGGCTACTTCATCGCCTCTGCCTTGATGCCGGGCGTAGCCGCGACACTGCGAGGTCTTTACGGCGCCTCGGTCACTGGCTCGCTTTCGCTGCGCCCGGAATGGTGGCTTGCCGGAATGGCGATCGCGCTGGGGGGCACCGCCATCTCGTCGGCCCAGAGCCTGTGGCGTGTCTGGAGGCTCCCCGTCCTGGCTGCCGCCCGGCCGCGAGCCTGGGCGCGCGCTTCCTCGACCGGACAGATGTACCAAGCTGGGGCCGCGGCTATTCTTCTGACCTCGGCATTCCTTCTTGCATGGACGGGCTCGGGATTGCTAAGCGGATTTGCCGTACTCGGCTGCCTGCTTCTCGCTGCGGCTCTCATTTTTCCCCCGCTTCTGGCCCTTGCGCTCGCTTTCGCGCAGGCACAAGCGCGCGGTGCGCTCAGTGAGTGGTTTTGGGCAGATACGCGCCAGCAACTACCCGGATTGTCGCTTGCCTTGATGGCGCTGCTTCTGGCTCTCTCCGCCAATATCGGCGTCGGCACGATGGTCGCTAGCTTTCGGCTCACCTTCATCGGGTGGCTGGACCAAAGGCTTGCCGCCGAACTCTACGTGACAGCCGGCAACGAGGATGAAGCCAGGCGGCTGCGCGAGTGGCTGGCGTCCCGATCCACCGCCGTGTTGCCCATCTGGAGCGTCGAGGGAATGGTTGCGGGCGAGGAAATGCAGATTTTCGGCGTCGCGGACGATCCAACTTACCGGGACCACTGGCCGCTCATCGCCGCGGCCAGTGACACTTGGGATAAGGTTGCAGGCGGGCACGGCGCGATCGTCAATGAACAGATGTGGCGGCGCGGAATGGCGGCGATCGGACAGAACCTTGCCTTGCCCGGCGGATGGCATGTCCCCGTCGTCGGGATCTATTCCGACTACGGCAATCCGAAAGGGCAGGTAATCGTCGGTCTAGATGCTCTGGTCGATCATTATCCGCAGGTGGCGAAACTTCGCTACGGGATCCGCGTTCCGCCTGATGGGGCGGTCAATCTGAAGCGCCAGCTTGTCGATGAATTCGGCCTGCCACCCGACGCGGTCGTTGACCAGGCAACCCTCAAGCAGCAGTCTAGAGCAATTTTCGAACAGACCTTCAAGGTGACCGGGGCGCTAAACGTACTGACACTTGCCGTGGCAGGCTTTGCGATGTTCTCAAGCCTATTGACGCTCTCCGCCATCCGGCTGCCGCAGCTGGCGCCGGCATGGGCGCTCGGTTTGCGTCGGCGCGATCTCGCCCGATATGAAATTCTCAGAACGCTTGCGCTTTGGCTGACGACCTTCGTCGCTGCCATTCCGGTCGGTCTTGCGCTGGCGTGGGTTTTGCTTGCAATCGTTAACGTCCAAGCCTTTGGCTGGCGGCTTCCCATGTCGGTCTTTCCGCTCGACTGGGCCTGGCTCGGCGCCACTGCGCTGTTTGCCGCGCTGGTCTCAGTGCTGGTGCCCGTGCGTCGGCTGGCCTTGATCGATCCGGCCGACCTGTTGAGGATATTCACCAATGAACGCTAGAAGCTACGCCATTCTTCTTGTCGTGTTGGGGGCGGGATGGCCGGCGCCGGCCGCGTGGCCGCAGGGATTTGCAGGTCTTGGATCCGACGCTCGCGGCTTTTCGGTCCCTCAGCGTGGCCACCAGCTAAGCTTTCCAGCCGACCATGGCCCGCATCCGGACTACCGGATTGAATGGTGGTACGTGACAGCCAATCTGCAGGGCGAGGATGGGAAAGAGTATGGCGCGCAATGGACCCTGTTTCGCTCGGCGCTCGCCCCGGTCGAGCGAGAAGGTTTTGCTGACCCGCAAGTCTGGATCGGCCATGCCGCGGTGACTTCGAACAAGGGCCAATTCGTTGCCGAAAAATTTGCCCGTGGTGGTGTCGGACAGGCGGGTGTGACGCTCGCACCATTTCGAGCATGGATCGACGATTGGCAGATGAAAGGCATCAAGGCGGCGCCCGACGCCGATTTGCTGAGCGCACTTTCGCTGAGCGCGGCCGGAGACGGCTTCAGCTTCAGCTTAGGCCTTAAGACGGAAAAGGCCCTGATCCTCCAGGGCGACCACGGATATTCGGTCAAATCTGGTGAAGGTCAAGCAAGCTACTATTACTCGCAGCCTTTCTTCGATGTCGATGGCGGCATTACGATTGCGGGCTCCAAGATCAACGTGACGGGCAAAGCCTGGCTGGACAGGGAATGGTCATCGCAGCCGCTTTCCGCCAACCAGACGGGCTGGGACTGGTTTTCACTGCATCTCGACAGCGGCGAGAAGGTCATGGCCTTCCGTTTGCGCGACGGGAAAGCAGGCTTCATGTCCGCGACGTGGATTTCGCCCGACGGCCGGCCTGAACCGCTCCCGGCAGGCACGATCAGATTGGATCCGATACGCCAGGCCTTTGTCCAAGGCCGGCAGGTACCGGTTGCCTGGCGCGTTCGTGTCGCCGAAAAAGGCCTCGATGTCCTGACTGAGCCACTTAACGACCAGTCGTGGATGGCGACGTCCACTCCCTATTGGGAAGGTCCGATCACGGTGAAGGGCTCACGATCGGGCAGAGGGTACCTGGAAATGACAGGCTATTAAGACAAACGAGTAGAACATCCCCGATCTTGGGTGTAGCCCCGGGGATGCTGGCATGTAGTTCGGACGCGGCGACCGCTGGAGAGCGGTCAAACCCTTGCTGGAGAGCATGGCTGCCGCGCCAGCAAGAAAACACGCTGAAGGAAGGATTGTTCCGGACGGTGCAGGTTCAATGAGCGGGATCGGCTTGACGCGCAGCCATCGCAAGGCCCGCCCGGATGCTTTCGTCCGTGAAGGGTTTGGCAATGACCGCCACCGATCCGGCCAACCCGTTGCCGACCTCGGTTGGACTTGCGGTTACGAAAACGACCTTCATATGAAATCGATCGATCAGACGGCGAGCAAGCGAGGCGCCGCTCGATCCGTCCGCAAGTCCAAGATCGACCAGCGCCACATCCGCTCTCGGCGCATGTGCAAGCGCCTGTTCAACCGTGGCGACCGGGCCGACCGGACGGTATCCGGCATCGGCCACGATGCGTTCGAGCTCCAGCGCAATGATGGACTCGTCTTCAACTATCAGAACCCGCATGCAACTCCTCCAAGTGAACCCGATGAGATAGAAGGCGCGAGCCGGATGTCGAGGCGCATCACGCTTGCTTGATCGCAACCGAGGTCTGGCAAAAGGGCAAACAATGGGCCGATGGTTCAACCATACCTGCTCCTGGCATGCTTGGGCTCCGTCCACAGCATCGGTTTATCGTGGCACGATCGCTCAGGAACGATTTGCTGGATTGGCCGTTTCGATCGTGTTGCAGGTTATCAATGGCGATTTCGACATGGGCAGCACAGCTGACAAGGTAGGCGGCAAGGCAAACGAACTGGCCGGCAAGGTCCGCCAGGGCGTGGGCGACGCCATAAACGACAAGGATATGCAGGCCAAAGGCCTGGCGCAGGAAGCAAAAGGCGATGCCCAGCAGGCCAAGGGCAAAGCCAAGGACGCTGTCAAAAACGTCGTTGACCGGGCCTGATCTGGCCGAGCTCGTCGACCAAAAGAACCCGCCGTGCATCGGCGGGTTTATCGTTTTGGAAATCCACCGATCTCATGCCGACATGATAGATGTAATGGAAAATGAATCGAAAGCGCTTGCCGATCAGTATCGGCGTCTTGGCGGCCGCCGCATCGCGGTGATGGACGACAATCTCGCCTCGACACGAGACTGGGATGGCGACCCTTCACAAGCCGCGACTTTCTGGCGCGAGCGTATTGCGTCGCTGCCCGAACGTGACAGACGAGATGTGATCTCGTTCCTTCCTTCACTCAATGACGAAAGTGGCGAGCCGGGGCCGGATTGATCTTAGGGAGTTGAAACGAGTGCTTGAAGGAGTGGTTGCGCCAAGCGGCCTGTGCCATGCGACGCGAGGCTGGCGCCCCATCAACTTATACATAGTGGACGACAGGTTTCACTTTCGCTTGCAACGGAGGGATAGGATCTGGGGGAGGGGCTCTTCGATTATCGCGACATTGCCATAGCGGAGCCCATGGTCATCGGCATGGCGCGCAATTTGGCGTCGCCCCAGGCTGATGTCATTGAAGGCGGCGAGAAATCTTCCCCGGTTTTGTCAGCTACGGCCCCACGCAAAAGGCCGCGCCCCTTATTCATCCCTCAGTCGAAACCGTCCGTCTTGCCCGTGCGGTAGATGATAACAGGATCTCCTTCCTGACCGATGGCTGGAATAACGTCGCGGCGCGCGACGAGGACCCCGGCATAAGCGCGGGCAATTGACTTGGCCTCTTTGATGGCATCAATCTCCGAGCCGTCGCTGACTGTTTCCCAGGCCTGAACGGGGTGACCGTGCTCATTCAAATCGAAGGCGAAGATACTGATTGATTTTAATGTTCCGGGCATGGCAGGCTTATGTCCGCAATCTGCTTTCACAGACGATTAATCAGGCGACTATCACGATCCCTAGTCCGATACGGCCGGCCGCGGCGGAGCGCGAAACCCGGGGCTGCTGCGGCTGGAACGATGAGCTTCGGCTTGGCCAACGCGCTTGCCGTCGGCGGGACGCGGTTCGGCAAAACGATCCTTGTCGTCCATGGCGTCACTTTCGGTTCGAGAGCTGCGGCGCAGGCATGCGACCATTGGCGTTGGTGCGGCCCGTTTGCGGATCGGCTTGCGTGACGCCCCCATTGCTCTGCCGGCTGTTGCCCATGTTCACGGGCGGCGCGCGCTGATCATCGACATTGGTCTCGGGCAGCTCATCGTCTTGACTGTCCTCGTTCAGGGACTTGGGCGGCAACTTGGCTGAAGCGGGGATGGGGTTGTTCGACATCGTCGGTTCTCCTTTGCAATTAACAACTCGGCTGGTCCGCCTCGGTTCCACTCTCGCCGATGAGAAGCAATCCGGTTTCTCGGATTAGACGGCGTCGCCCGATGCCGATGCCAACCTGCCCCGCCTACCGAAACCATTTTCGAGACGACACGTTTGCTGTTGAAGAAAATCTAGAGGTGAGCGTGTCCGATCCGCATTCGTCCCACATCAGCGGCGACCATTCCGCCGCCCCATCCCATACGGGCTTCACCGATAAGTTGGAGCTGTCGGCATTCGCCTTCCAGCGTACCCGCTTGCCTATGGTGGTGGCAGACGCCAGACAAGACGATTTACCGCTCGTTCTCGTCAATGATGCATTCCTGGAGCTTACGGGCTATGGTTCGGAGGAGGTTCTGGGACGAAATTGTCGGTTCCTCCAGGGGGAAGGAACTGCGCGTGCGGCAGTTGCCGAAATTCGCGATGCGATCATGACAGAGAGGGAAGCCATCGTCGAAATCCTCAACTACAAGAAGGATGGGACACCCTTCTGGAATGAGCTCCACCTGAGCCCGCTTCACGACGAGCAAGGGCAACTGACCTATGTCTTCGCCTCCCAGGTTGACGTCACAAATTATCGGCGCGTGCAGGCTTTTGAAGAAGCCGAACGCCGCCTCCTGCTGGAGATCGATCACCGCACGAAAAACGTTCTGGCCATTGTCGACAGCATCGTCCGGCTATCGAAGGCCGACGATGTAAAGGTCTATTCCACGGCCGTGCAGCGACGGATACAAGCGCTTTCGCGCATCCACATGCTTCTCGCCGACAATGGTTGGAAAAGGGTATCGCTCGCCGATATCGTGCACACACAGACCGAAGCCTTCGGCGCGGAAAAGATCGAAGTCCTTGGCCCCGATGTGATGGTGGCAGCAGCATCCGTCCAGCCACTGGGGCTTGCCATTCACGAATTGGCGGTCAATGCAGCCGTTCATGGATCGCTGGCTCGCGAGAGGGGCGCGCTCCGGGTCAGTTGGAACTGCGTGGGCGAGGGCATCTCGCTGGAGTGGAGGGAGGAAGGACCACCCGTCCCGTCAAAGAGATCGGGTCGAGGGTTTGGCAATATTTTACTTGCCGCCGTCGTCGAAAACCAGCTCGGGGGCAAGATTCGACGGCAGTGGAGTCCAGATGGACTGCGCCTGACGATTGAGCTTCCGTCCTTGGAAAGGATCGCCGGCAGTCTCAGGCGTCTTCCCTGAGCAGCCAGATGACGCCATGCCTTCGACCGCCACCTTCGTACCGATCACTACCCGGCGGACCTGGCGGTGACAAAACAGCTAAACCCTCGGGACTTTGTGCTAATCCCAACGGTTCACTGCCACCCCGTGCATCCGCAACGTGAACCGGCAAATGGCCCATGCGATCGCAATATCAGGGTGATCGTCTTTTCGAGTAAATTACGAGGTTTCCTCCCAAGCTGACGAGGAACCGTTATCTTGTTTCCTCAGTGACGATGTCTATCGCCATCGCCTCATCATCGCGAGCTGGCGCTACGAACCGTCGATCGCGGGAGGGCAACGGCGTTCTCTACAATCTGACTGTTGGCCTGGAGCTGCGAGATCCCGAGTTGCACGACCTTGATCATATCGGTCATACGTTGGCCGAAAGCGTCCTGATATTCGTCTAACGTTGGTGTCTCCTGTGCAACGTGAATGAGTGCAGAAATCCGGTTCTCTTTGATTGCTTTGGCGCCGACCGCCCAAACACGGTTGAATAACGTTCTGTCATAATCATTAATTGACATATTGATCCATTGATTTGGCGCCCTCTACGAGAAAAGCCCCGCGAGGCGGGGCAAGTCGAGTGCATATGGAAAAGCGAGAAACAGCGCATTGTTTCCCGCGTCGTTAACGCAGCCCACCGGTAAAAGTTCCTTAAGACTTGCTCGATTGTCGGTCCCCCTCGACCTATCACTAGCTCTGTAGAACCGTCTAGTTATAGCCGCCGGATAACTCCTTCTCGCGACCGAAAGTAAGAAGCCCACCTCGTTGCGCTTCCGATAGAACAATTCCATCGCTCTGTTCTTTTGAGAGAAAAGCACCCCTGCCATATCGTCCAACCGCGAACAGTGGGCGAAAAGGTGCCCGCCGAAGCGGGCTAGTTTTTTGGGGGAACAACAGGGAGCGGATCGCGCGACGCTGCTGGGACGCAGAGCCTGGGTGACTTGCCGCACGATCCAAGCCTTTAACCGGGGAGCAACAAAAATGTTCCAGACGTCTTTCAGGGAGTGGCTGCATCTCTCGCGAAATTCATCAACGAATCCCTCAAGCAAAAACATGATGTCATTTGCCGGTGATCATTACGGGATCCCGCGCTATCGGTTAAGCAAATCGAGCAAGTTGAGCTGCATCTCAGGCAGCCTGTACGGGCCGGAGTTGCGAAGATCGGGGCGCCATATATTCGGAAGATCGCAAGTCCACCGACAGCCTGGCAGCTGGCGGCATAGCGAGAAAAGAAAACCCGCCGGGGTTTGCGGCGGGTTTTCAGAAGAGCAGCGTATCAGGGTCAGGCGAACGGCTGCTCTCCAGCTGATGGCTCTTCAGCAGAATGAGATTTATGGAACGAGCAGAGCTTTTCCAGCGCCCTCGGATGAAAAGTTTTGGCTAGGTTAACGCCATGCGCACCGCCTGATGATCGAGGCTCCGGCCTCGCGCACCAGCGACGGTTGGGTGTGGCGTCGACTGGTCCTAAGTTGGAGCCGGCTCCAGATTATCGTTAGCCCGAACCGCGTCGGACAAGTCGCCACCGGGCGTAACCTTTCTGCCCCAGGTACTGGAAAAGCAATGAATCACGAGGGATTTTTCGCCGGGCGCGAGGCGCGCCAGGTCGCAAGCTCCGAACGCTTCTTCTCTTGTGCGAGGTAACTGATGAATTCCTCGATGGAAAGCATGATGTCAACGCCTATGATCAACGCGGGGTTCTCTGAAATAAGCTCAGAAGCAACACGGGCAAGTTGAGCTGCATTCGCCTCGTCTTGGCAGTAGACCTTTGCGATGCCGGCCAGATCTGCGGAAGCGGGAGGCGGAGAGAGATTCATGGATGAGTTATTCGAACAGGTAATTTACGAAAAAGGATCGCGCTGTCGGCACCGACCTTTTTCATCGACTTCTGCAAAGTTGCGATGTTTGAGAAATGAGAAATACGCGAACTGCGGTGAAGGCATGGTGAAGCTGTCACTGTCTGGCAACAGACCATCGGCGCGTGCGCTAGCGCGTTGATGCGGCTGATACTCGAAGTCTCCATCCGCCCTATCATCAACGACGTGCGTGCGCCCAGTGATAGACGAAATCATTCACGTTGCTGAGCAATTCGTTGAACAAGAGCAAACAATACTTTCTCGAAATCCGGATCATCCAGAAGGGTCGGATCGCTTGCAACTGTTTGTAGCGCACGCTCTGCAAGACGAGCAGCATCAGCCTCTGTCTTCGCGTAGCGCCTCGCATGCCGATGCAATGTCTGGAATGCAGAGGGTAGATGTTCAGTACGCACGAGACACCCTTCCTGTCCGGTCAGCGGGTGCACGTATGAACACTCAGTCATCAGCGCCAACGATAAGTTTGCTGGTGATAACCACATCTTATGACCGAGCGCGGCTTATGGAAAGGTCGCTGGAGGTTTGGTATGCTGGCGTACAGTTCACGGCCAGTAGTCAGCATCTTGATCAGCGCATTTCTCGGGACCTAACTCTTGTCCCATCTCGTGCCAATAAACAGGAGCAACCATCTCCCCGTACGTTTCGGGCTCCTTCCCGAACGGGTTGCGACCGGCTCGGCAATGCAGCTTCAAGCGTTCAATGAACCGCTCGCAAAATTCCTCTTCGCTCATGGTGGATAAGCTACTACACACACGAATTCCGTCAATAAATCGTGCGATATCGCACAGAACCCGGTCGTCAAGGAAGGGCACTGGCTGTGCCAACTTTCTTCTTGTTCCTCGTGCGAACTCTATTCCCGCAGATCCTTTCGGATCTTTTACACTCGCTGAAGTTGCTCGTTAGGTCTCAGCTCCTGAACCGACTGGCCTATGATCCTGAGCATAGAACTCTCTACGCGAGTTACAGAAAAATTAACTTTATACGCGTGCAGTGCCGGAACATTTGATATTGCTAATAAGTTGAATTCCCGATTGGCTTTGGCAGTCCCCTCCCTAGGGTAATGAAAAAACGCCAGTCCTGGAGTGCGCGCCCTCCTCATTTTTGTCATCGAGGTTTTTCGGTCAAAGGTAGGAGAATTCCATGCAGAGTTACAGAAGGGCCATGGTTGCCATGGCGCTGAGTTGCGTAGGCGTAATTGCGTCAGCGCCGGCGATGGCTTTAGATATCGGCGGACGGAATGGCGTCAGTGTCGGACGCAATGGAAGTGGTGGTCTGGGCGTTTCGGTCGGCGGAAGTAGCGGCGTAAACGCTAGCGTGGGAGGCCGTTCCACAGGCGGACTCGGTGTCGACGCCTCGGTTGGCGGGGCAAGGGGGGTCAACAGCAACACAACGGTCGGCGGGGGTAGCGGGCTCGGCGTGGGGACCAGAGCCAGCGTCGGTGGCGCCAGCGGGGTCAATGCGAATGTCGGTGCCAGGGTCGGCGGTTCGAACCTTGCTACCGCAAACGCTAATGCCACGGTGGGCGGTGTTGATGGGGTTGCCGCTGACGTGGATGTCAAGGCAGGAGGATCCAGACTTGGAACTGCACGGGCCAGCATCGGCGCCGGCGGGACCACACTGGCCGACATCCTCTTAGGAGGCGCTTCGGACACTGACGCGGACGGTGCAGGCCGTGTCGGTCAAGCCCCGAATGCCGTCGGTCGATCCATCGGCTCGGTAAATCCGAGCGCGGCACGCGCCTTCAACGACATGTCACCGGGTGAACGAGCCAAGGCGAAACTTCGTTGCAAGGATGTCCTGCGTTCGGGCGGCTACGATGCAAGCTTGACTAAGCTCTGCAAGATGGTCGTTTCTATGTGATAGCCATACATTAAGAGGAGAATGCTCAGGAGCATTCTCCTCTTTAACAACAATCATCCGCTTAAAACTATTTCATCCCTGTTTCTTGTCCGGGTCCTCTTCCCGCAGATCCTTTCGGATCTTTTGCATTCTTAGGTCAGCATCTTTGTTGAGTTTCTCGCGGTTCGCTTCGGCGACCTTTGGGTACTTCGCTCGGAATCACTTGAAGCGTCTCTATTCTTGTCCGTCATAGACCTATTCGCTCAATAGAGGGATGGTGGGCCGCGGGGCGCGTCATGTTGTGCAAGATTGATCCGAGAGGAATCCGCTCCCCACGATCCGATCTTCGAACCAAGCTAGGCAAAGATTGTTCCCATCCGCTCTCTTTGTGCACCTTTTGCAAGCGCTGGCCGGTCGAAACGGCATTGGAAGGGCCGGGCAAGGCAGAGGATGTCAGACGACATGAGCAACAAAAATGACGCCCATAGGGTCTATCACCGCCCACCTTGGTGAGCGGGTCACGAATCTTGGCCGCCGGCAAAACCGATCTCAAGACAAAGGGGCGATCCGGCTTCATGCGAACCAAACGCGAGCCTCGATCGCGGCGCTGTCGACGAATCTTGCCGAGCGCAACAAGCCGCAATGGCGGGCGCTGCAGTGGCATTGATGTTCACTCCTATGCTCGGCGGCCTGGCGCACCTGCCGATCCGCGAGGAGACCGCCGAGCTGAGGCTTCACTCAATATCCTGGTGACAAGATGGTTCCCCAGCAGGAATTGGAGCGGCGAACCTCTCGATCGGCGTAGAATCGGGCTCGAGCCGGTCCAAATGTGAAAGACCTTCGCGATGCAGAGGCACCGCGGAAGGAGCGCGATCGCGTGTTTGACAGGTACGATCAACGGTTCACAGATCAGCAGCGCCAGATGGACGAACTGGAACGCGCCCAAGGAAGCGTCTACAGTAAGCGCTGTCCGCCTGCCACCTTACCTAAGTGAATTAACCTGTGTTCTTGGGCCTGGCAACGCGCTGCATGTTCACCGGCTAGTCTCCATGATTGGAGCGTTCCTCGTCGAAATCGACGTTTTGCCAGACGATCTGCACCTGAGGCTCCAGTTGCCAACCATTCCCAAAGTCAAACGGGTAGCCGCCTTCGCTGCGACCGAGCGGCTCATAATGAACCGCTCGGCAATTGACACGGCTAAAATGCAATAGCATGGCTCATAAGGCGAGCCGCACCGCTCAAAAGTCCCACCATACCGGCACCCACCTGTACAGTTCGCCGTCCGCCGCCACGCGTCCCACCGACGGGAAAGGCAAGTGCGTTGATACTAGCCATGATCCATCGGCCGCGAGTTCCCGCATGAGACGAAGTCGAACGCGTGTCGCCTCCTCCGGATCATGCTCGAAGCCGTTGTGCCATTCGGGATGTTCGAAGGAGACAGGGAAAATGGCGTCGCCAGCGAACATGAGTCGGTCGCCACCAGACGTCAGGCGGACGACGCTGTGTCCGGGAGTATGACCGCCGGTACGAGTAACGACAACGCCCGGTGCCACCTTTGCCTCGTCAGGGAACGTGTGGATGTGATCGCGGTACGCGTCCATGAATTCCAGGGAAGCCCGCCGTGCCAGTTCCACAAGGGCCGGCGGCATCGCGGTGCGGCTGAAGTCGGGTTTCTTCCAGAATTCGGTCTCTGCTGCGCATACGTGTATCCGAAGGTCCGGGCGGAGCCTTTCCTTCACGCCATCTACGAGCAATCCGCCAACGTGGTCAAAGTGCATATGCGTGAGGACCACGTCGGTCACTGACGCAAGATCAATCCCGGCTGCTTCTAGTCGGTGCACAAACTGTCCGGCTCGTGGGAAGTCCGGATATTCCTCTCCCAGACCACTGTCTATCAGTATCGTTTGGCTGCCGCTGCGCACTACGACTGCATTCAGAGCCCAGTCGAAAGCTTCCTTCGACAGGAACCTGTCGTCCAGCCAAGCTGAACGGGTTACCGGGTCTGCGTTGGTGGCCATCGACTCTGCTGGTGGCGTCAGGACGCCGTCGCTGATTACGATGACGTCGATGTCTCCGACGCGCACTGCATAGCGCGAAGGGACCAGTTCATCCCGCGGGTTGCCGAGAATAGCCCCGGGGACCGATGAAGTGGTGGGTCTTGCTTCTACCGTTGACATGGTTGGCTCCTGAAGTGGTTTGTTGAGAGCTGTCGGTCATAGGTCGCGATAGAGACCCTAGATCGGGAAGCAGATCGTGGTCGAGGTATGCTTAGGTTTGGGAACCAGTATGAAGTTCCAGCACAGCGACCTTACTGAATCGAGCGAAAACAAGGCAGGAGGTCATCGACTGCCTCTTGCCCAATGCAGTCACGAACCTTGGTATATCTATTTTTCTTCCTCGTTGGTCGCATACGATCCGCGCCGGTCATAGGCAGGATCACCGAAGGAGAAGCATGATGCGAAAGCTCGCGACCTTATTGTTTTGCTCGGCGCTGATTGCAGTACCGGCCGCCGCGGCGGACAAACCTCACAACGCCAAGGTCACCGTGGTCTTCGACCACCTCCTCCCCAATTTGCAAGGCAAGAGCATGCGCGGCGTGCTCGTGGAGTATGGCCCCGGCGGGCATAACCCGTCGCATACCCATGCCAAGAGCGCGTTCATCTACGCTACGGTCATCGAGGGCGAGATCAAAAGCCAACTCAACGACGGTAAAGTGACGATCTTCAAAACAGGCGAAAACTGGATCGAAATGCCTGGTGACCACCATCAGGTCAGTGCAAATGCCAGCGCAACCAAGCCAGCAAAAATTCTGGCGGTCTTCGTTGTCGACACTGACGAAGCCAAACTCACCATTCCCGATGGCGGGACCGATTAGCGCCGCGAGGTGGCGCAACAGCTGCCTTTCCATGAACCAGTGAACTGGGTGGTCTCGGGCGAACTTGGACCGCCCCCAACAAGGTGTAGAAACATGAAAATCGCCATTATCGGAGGCTCGGGCCTCATCGGAACGAAAGTTGCCGAGCGTCTGCGAAAAGGTGGACACGAGGTACTTCAGTCCTCTCCTTCTACCGGTGTGAACAGTCTAACTGGCGAAGGCCTCGAGGGTGCTCTTGCCGGAGCGAATGTCGTCATAGACGTCACGAACTCCCCATCGTGGGAGCCGAGCGATGTGCTTTCGTTCTTCGAGACATCAACGACCAATCTGCTCAAGGCCGAGCTGGCCGCTGGAGTTCGCCACCACGTCGCACTTTCCATCGTCGGGATCGAGCGGTCCCCGGAAAACGGCTACTTCAGAGCAAAACTCGCGCAGGAAGCGCTCATCAAGAAGGGCGTTGTTCCGTACACGATCGTGCGGTCTACACAGTTTCTGGAGTTTTTGGGAGGCATCGCGGACAGTGCGACGGTCGACGGGACCGTCCACGTCTCTCATGGCGCGTTCCAACCGATAGCCGCTGACGAAGTCGCAGACTTCGTCGCGGAAGCGGCGACCGTTACCGCCGAGAACCGAACAACCGAAATCGCTGGCCCCGAGAAGAAACCGATGAGCGACTTCGTGAGCGAATATCTCGCCTCCATCGGGGATACCAGAAAAGTCCTGGTCGATCCCCAGGCGAGGTACTTCGGCACGCTGGTCGATGATCGGGCATTGGTTCCGTTAGGCACCGCCAAGCTCGGGAAGCTCGACTTCAGGACGTGGCAATCGCGACGCGCAAAAGCGGCGGCCTAAGTCAAAACAAACCGGCCGCCGGGCGCGTAGGACTGGCGCGGCGGCCGAGCGCCCCTGTTAACCGCACTTGTTGAGAGGATAGGGCGATGGTCGAATTGCCCAGACAGGAAACATTCGGCAAAAGTTTGGAGCCAGACCGAGAGAAGACGGACGCGGAGCCGGAAACGGCGGAGCTCCTTCCGCAGGTACGGACCAGATCGCCGAAATCTTTGCTCAAGATGAGCGCGTACACGATCGTTGCTATTGCGGCCGCGGGATATGCCGCTCACTTCGGCTACGATTATTGGACGGTGGGACGGTTCATAGAGTCGACGGATGACGCCTATGTGAAGGCGGACTATACCACCATCGCGCCTAAGGTAGGCGGTTACATCAAAGACGTCCTTGTCGACGACAACGACTTCGTTACTGCCGGACAAGTCCTCGCCACGATCGACGACCGGGACTTTCAAATTGCCCGCAACTCCGCGCAAGCCGACTTGCAGGGCGCTGAAGCCGCGATTGCCAATCTGGACGCCCAGATCGGGCTGCAAGCTTCCGTTATCGAGCAGGCAAGGGCATCCGTCGACGTTTCCAAAGCCTCTTACAATTTTGCTAAGGGAGATGCCGCTAGGAATGCGCTGTTAAACTCGAACGGATCGGGGACCCTGTCGCGCGCGGAGCAAAGCAAGTCCATTCTGGACCAAGCTTCTGCAGCGGTCGATAGGGATCAGGCCGCTCTCGTTTCCGCCCAGAGCAGGGTTAAGGTCCTTAGGACGCAACGTGATCAGGCGGTTGCTCAACGTGACAAGGCGAAGGCTGCGGTCGATCAAGCGGCAATAAATCTCTCATATACCAAGATCGTCGCAGCCGTCGACGGCACTGTCGGCGCACGATCGGTACGCGTTGGGCAATTCGTGACGTCGGGGACTCAGTTGATGGCGGTCGTCCCATTGCATGGTGTCTACATCTTAGCAAATTTCAAGGAAACCCAGCTCACACACATGCACCCTGGGCAACGCGCCGAAATCAGGGTGGACAGCTTTCCCAAGCTGAAGATCAAGGGACACGTAGACAGTATTTCCCCTGCCAGCGGCCTGGAGTTTTCCCTGCTTCCACCCGACAACGCGACGGGCAATTTCACGAAGATCGTCCAGCGCATTCCTGTCAAGATTCTTATCGATAGCGAGCGTCTGTCTGCCACGCTCCGATCAGGCATGTCGGTGGAGCCGCAGATAGACACGAAAGACGCCTACAGGCCGGAAGCACCATAGGAATTTGCGAGAGCGACCCACAGTTCGTAGCTACGGAGAGGCATGTCATGGTTAGTCTTGTGCTATCCGCGAACGGCAATCGCCATGTTGCGACGTCGAAACGAGCGGCAAGCATGTTTCGGGTCTGGTGTGCCGTTGTCGGCTCCACCCTTGGCGCATTCATGGCCGTCCTGAACATTCAGATCGTCAACGCATCACTGGCCGACATCCAAGGCGCAATCGGTGCGGGCAAAGATGATGGCGGATGGATATCCACTTCCTATCTGATCGCCGAGATTGTCGTGATACCCTTGAGCGCCTGGCTTGCCCGCGTGTTTTCCGTGCGCAATTACCTTATCTTCAGCGCGGTCGTCTTCCTCGCCTTTTCGGTCGCTTGTGCATTCGCGACCAACCTTCAGCAAATGATCGTGCTCCGTGCCATCCAGGGCTTCTCCGGCGGGGCTCTCATCCCGATGGCTTTCACCATAATAATTACGCTTCTTCCAAAGCAGAAACAGCCGACTGGTCTCGCACTTTTCGCTCTTTCAGCCACGTTTGCACCTGCAATAGGGCCGACGATCGGCGGTTACCTCACCGAGAACTACGGCTGGGAATTCATCTTCTACGTCAACCTCGTCCCCGGAGCGATTATGGTCGTCATGCTGTGGGCATCGCTCGATCGTGCATCCATGGACCTCGGTCTGCTGGCGAAGGGAGATTGGCTCGGTATCGTCACTATGGCGGTTGGCCTTGCCGCTCTGCAGACTGTCCTAGAAGAAGGAAACAAGGAGGATTGGTTCGGCTCGGACTTTATCGTGCGTCTGTCACTGCTTGCAGGAATCGCGCTGACCCTGTTCCTCGTGATTGAATTCAGAAGCCAACACCCTCTCCTCAATTTACGACTGCTCGGAAGACGAAACTTCGGTTTCGGGATCGTCGCAAATTTTTTGCTGGGTATGGCGCTCTTCGGATCAGCCTTTATCTTGCCTATCTACCTATCCCGGGTACAGGGCTATAACTCACAGCAGATTGGAGCAGTGCTTGCGTGGACGGGCATCCCGCAACTCCTGCTGATACCCCTGGTCCCAAGGCTGATGAAGATTTTCGACATCCGTCTTTTGATCGTCTTCGGCTTCGCGCTGTTTGCGGCCTCGAATTTCATGAACGTTTACATGACGGCGGACTACGGCAGCGACCAGCTCTTCTGGCCGAACGTGGTTCGTGCCATCGGCCAGGCTCTCGTGTTCACCCCGTTATCCGCCGTCGCTACCGCTGGGATCGAGGAGCAGAACGCCGGATCGGCGTCATCGCTATTCAACATGATGCGCAACCTCGGAGGCGCGGTGGGAATAGCGTCGCTGCAGACGTTTCTGACCAAGCGCGAGCAGTTCCACTCCAACATCCTCACCAACTCGATCAGCGCTTTCGACGAGATTTCCCGAGATCGGGTTGCGAAGCTAGTGGCGTATTTCATGAGCCACGGTGTAAGCGACCAAGCCATCGCTACGAACAAGGCCATCGTTGCGATCGCCTTCCGTGTTCGGAAGCAGGCCAACATCATGGCGTTCAGCGATACTTTTTTCCTGATGGGAGTGGCGCTTGTCGTCGCATTGGTCGCGTCGCTCCTTTTGAAGAAGCCAGGTCGCTTGTCCGCCGGCGGAGCGCACTAAGAGTAGTCCGTGTCGGGTGACATCTTCTCCGAGACGTGCGCGAACAACAGCAGGAAGACATTCATCGTCGTGGCTATTCGTGCAGTGTCTTCCGTAAGGCGGCAGCCGCCTCCATAGCGGAATGTTCCGATCTAGGACGCTGCGCACGAGGGCCCGATCTACTGGGAAGCGAGGACCGCCCGAAACGTGATTTCGATGAGTTGCTCGGGGAAAGCGAGCCGGGAAACTCCAATCAAATTACTCGCGCACTCCGGCAAATCTGTCTTGTAGAAATCTTTTCGGACTTTGCCGGCTACCGCGAAGGCGGCATCGACGTCGAGTACGAATAATGTCTCCTCGACCACGTCGTCGAGAGTAGCTCCCAACTGGGCCAGGAGCGCCGCAGCATTGGCGTAAGTTTGCCTCATCTGCGGTTCCATGTTCATGAAATTCGATGGACGGCCGGCTGCATCGAGTTCCGCCGGTGCGACGAGCGTGCCGTCTCTGTCGTGGCTGAGTTGGCCGGAAACATAAACAACATCCTTGACCCGGACGGCCTGACAGTAGCCATAAGCCGCCTCCCAAGGCACCCCGAAGTTCACGATTTTCTTAGACGCTTCCATAACATCCTCCTTGCTTGGGGCTCAGGGCTCCCGCGAGCTGCTCGACAGCGGCACCAGCAGGGTCGCACGGGTACCGCTGTGAAGATGGAAGTTTCCTCCGATCTCATCAGCGAAATGGCCGAAGACCTCGGTCGCGATTTCTGCCAAAAGGCCCCCGACCTCGAATTCGCCGGTCTCAAGTGCGGGAACTCGACGGCTTCCCGAAGCCTGATGTGCTGAAGCTGTAGAGTTCATCTTCGTATCCGTTGGAAACCTGCTTGTCGGAGCTATCTGCGCTCGTATATCGGTTGTATCCGCGCTGCCGCCCGGTATCCTTCGTACGTCGGGGCCAAGTTCCCAACAAGTAAACTCAGGTTTAGTGTCTCCTCAACTTTTCGGCGGAAGAGCACCGACCACCGCTGAGGTGGCCTGGGGCGGTTAACCGGAACGTCGGCCAATGGATGCCGCACTGTTGCCCGATTGAAGATCAAGCCCTTCAGCGTATAATGCGCCCTTCATCAACAATCCCTGATCGAAGAGCCGCCTGTAGGGCCGCTCTCCAGGTTTGAGGCTGGAGGGGTCAATGTCTGAGAACGAGGCGCTGACTAGGATTGGTCCATACTCAGCAGGCGACGATGACCCCGAGGAACAGGCGCGCGAGCTCGTGGAGGCGTTGCCTGGCCATGTGTGGTCGACGGACGCTGATGGCCGTTTCACCTACATCAATCCCGCTATGAGCGCCTACTTTGGGCTTGAATCACGGGAAGCATTTGAGTGGGCGGGACGCGTCCATCCAGATGACTACGAAAATATGATCGTGAAATGGCACCATTCCGTTGAAACGGGTGTCGACTTCGACAGCGAGCATCGTTTTTTCGGCGCGATCGGCGAGTATCGTTGGTTCCGATCCATGGGAAGGCCGTCAAGAGGCTCTCTTGGCTCGATTGTCGCATGGCACGGTCAGAATATCGATATTGAGGATCAGAAGGCTGCCGAGGATGAATTAAGGAAGCGCACGGTCGAGCTTTCACTGCTCGTCGACATGGTTCCCAGTCACCTCTGGCGATTGACGCCCGATGGGACCACGACGCTCGTCAACAAACGAATGGCCGACTTCCTTGGCCTTGACGTAGCCAACGAGAGCTCTCTCGAGTCCGTGATGGAGACGATATTTCATCCCGATGACGCGGAGGCCGTGGGTGCCGAGCTTACCCGGTGCCTTGCCACTGGCGATCGATTTTCGATGAGGTATCGACTGCTCCGCAATGACGGGGCATATCGGTGGATGTCCGGAAGAGCGGAGCCATTGCGGGATCAAGAAGGTGACATCGTCCAGTGGTTCGGCCTCTGTCACGATATAGAGGATCAGGTTCAAGCCACGGCGGCGCTGCGGCGCTCCGCGGCAAAACTAGCCCAGGCCACGCAAGCCGCCAATTTATCGCAGCTTTCGGCATCGATCGCACATGAAATCAATCAGCCGCTTGCTGCGATAGCCGCGGACTCGTCCGCGTGCTCGCGGTGGCTATCAGCCGATCCGCCCAATGTCGAACGAGCCAAGCTTGCCGCCGGGCGGATCACCGAAGATGTCTTAGCAGTCGCCAACGTCATCGGTCGAATTCGCGCGCTGTTCCAGCACAAGCCGCAGGAGCGAACAGCTGAGGACATGAATCATCTGATCGACGAGGTCTTGAGCCTCATGTCTGACGAAATCGCTGCGACGACCACCAGTATCGAAACAGAACTCGGCCCAAACCTTCCGCCGATCCTCCTCGACCGCATACAGGTGCAGCAGGCCTTGGTAAACCTGATCCGGAACGGGCTACAGGCAATGGACATCACGAATCCCGTGCGCCTGCTAAGAATAACATCCGGCCGAGAGGGTGAGGCTGCCGTCCGCGTTTCGATTCAGGATGCTGGCAGCGGCTTCAGCGATCCCGATCGAGTCTTTGAACCGTTCTTCACGACAAAAAGCACCGGGATGGGAATGGGTCTACCGATTTGCCGCTCGATTGTGGAGGCCCACGGTGGGCGTCTCTGGGTAACGAATAACGAGACCGCAGGAGCCACAGTCGCGTTCACTTTGCCAATTGATAGGCCGGCTAGGCAGTCCGTCTAGGCGGTCGGCAGGCGCTTCGAAAAACTTCGGCCATTGAACCCACGGCTTATTATATAGATGGCCAGCAGCCAGGCCGCGGCGATCATCGCGCAGGAAATGACGGCCAGGCTGACGTAGCCAGAAGCCCCGATCACAGCACCCGCAAAAACAGGGCCGACAGCAAAGCCGAAGAGATTCGCAGAGCCTGCCACCGCCGCCCAACGTCCTGTCTGATCAAGTGCGGCCGCCAGGCCAAAAAGATACGGAAGCGAAAAGTAGTAAAGGACGGCCGATCCAATCACGGCGGCAGAGTATGCCACCGGATCGTGCCAGAGGCAAAGCATCAGCACGACGAGGATGTAACCTAGACAAAATCCCGTGATGGGTAGCACTCGACCGAAGCGGACGTTGAGCGCTGTAGCTGCCCCTGCCCCCACCAGACCAATCATGGTGGAGGCAGTAAGTATGTATCCGACCATGCTGGTGTTAAGACCAGCCCGCTCGCCTATCGGGCCGCTGAAGGCAAACAGGCCGGCCGAAACGGCCACGTAGAGAACTATTGCACCGAACAGCAAGATACCCAGAAATGAGACCGCTGCGGCACCAGTTTTGGCGTTCACCGCACGGACATTGGGAGCGAGAAAAACAAGCGGCGCGAGCGCCAAGGACATGCCGACAAGGAGCGTAAAAATACCCCTGTGGGCAAAGGCTTCCGTGATTTCACCGCCCGCGCTGAAGAGCGCGACGCTGCCGATTGCCCATACGAGCTGGAAATAACCGAAAATCCTTTCCGGATTGAGGCAATGGGAGGCGACTATGCCGAGCGACATCGCATACAGGGTTCCTTCCCCGAGGCCGGCCAAAGCTCGCAGAAGCACGAGCGAATTCCATTCGTCGGCGAAAATGGATGAGCTCTGTGCAGCCAGGGTGATGACGATCGCAAAAAGGCTTAAAGGCCTGAAGGAGAAACGCGACAAAAACGGCGCGACGAGAATTGCGGTAGCCGCGAGAGACAGCATCTCGACCGAGGCGACCAAACCGGCGTCTCGTTCGGACAGAGAAAGACCATCGATCAAGCCTGCGATAACAAAAGGCGACATCTGAGGGACAAGCCCGCCGATGATCTGAGCGGCCGTTGCGCCGATAACGAGAGATGTTGAATCGCGAGGTGCGACTGCACTTCCTGAAATATCGCCCATGATGGCCGTTCCGACCGCCTCAACCTGACGGTCGGCAACCTACGCCCTCGTTACGATCACGTAAATATCGGGATACATGCGAACGCTATACCGCACGAAGCTTTTCAACGATGCGAACGAGATCAGCGAGGGATCGGCACTCCATCTTCCGCATGACGTTCATTCTGTGAAGCTTGACCGTCATTTCACAGATTCCGAGCTCGTAGGCCACTTGCTTGTTCATAAGGCCGCTGGCGACGAGCCACATTACCTCCCGCTCCCGTTGCGTCAACGTATCTGCAAGGGCGCGCACGCGGTCGCGCTCGTCCATCATCTGGCGACGCTCCGCATCTCGCTGAATTGCCATATTCACCGCCTTGAGTAAAATCTCGGCGGCGAACGGCTTTAGTATGAAATCCGACGCCCCAGCCTTCAACGCAGTAACGCTGGAAGGCACATCGGCATGCCCCGTCAAGAATATGAGGGGCATGGGACATCCCAGCGTCAAGAGCTTGTCTTGCACTTCGAGGCCGCTACCGTCAGGCATTTGAAGGTCGATAACGACGCATCCTGGCCGGCTCTTGTCGGCCGCTCTAAGGAACTCACTTCCACTGGCGAATGCAAATGCCTCTCTATTCGCGGCGGCGAGAAGGTCGAGCAGTGACTCCCTCATTCGCCTGTCGTCATCTACGACGTAGACGATGGGTTCTGCGCACGATCCCGCCCTGCACTCTAAAGCTGCCATCATCCCGCCTCCGACGCGACCGGGTTTGCCAAATCCGATATGTGACGACCTGATCGTCCTACTCTAGCACGATCCGAACCCAGCCGGATTATATACCTTCGTTTGTCGGAGGTGGTTGACCCGTTTTGGCGAGGTCTACGCGTTCAGGTCGGTCGCGTGTTGATACCATCGAAGATGTGCACGACATCAACGAGTGATCGCGCCTGCAGCTTGTGCATCATTCGGCTGCGATGGAGCTTGACCATAATCAGGCTGATGTTCATCTCCTGCGCGATCAGCTTATTGGACCAGCCTTTCGAAACGTACGCGAAGACTTCGGCTTCGCGGGGAGTCAGGCGCTGCACCCCCGACTGCGCCTCGAGCGTCGCGGCACGGTTCCGACGCATTTCCGCATTGCGGGTAAATGCAAGGGTGGTGACTTCCGCCAGTTTTTCTATGTTGAGCGGCTTCAAAATAAAGTCGAAGGCTCCGGCCTTCATGGCGGAGACACTGGTCTCGACGTGGGCGTCGCCCGTCATGAATATGATCGGCAATGGCTGTCCAAGTTCAAGCAACTTGGCTTGGAGTTCAAGACCAGACATTCCCGGCATCAGGACGTCCAGAAGAATGCATCCAGGTCCGGACATGTCTGCCTGCGTGATGAATTCATTCGCGCTTGCATAGGCCGTGGCGTTCAGCCCGATCGATGCAAGCAAATCGAAAATTGATGTGCGAAGCCTGGCGTCATCATCGATGACGTGGACTGTCGTCGATGCTGACGGACTGTCGGACTTGATCATGGTGGTCTCGTAGCGCATCAACACATGACCTATAGCTCATCAGCACGAAGAAAACTGAGCAATTCACTGCTATCTAGGGGCTTTTTAAGGAAAGCTGACGCCCCCTGCTGAATCGCGGTCGCCGCTATATCCGCGTCCGGATAGGATGTCATTATGATGACAGGTTGGTCGATGCCCTCGTCCCTAAGCCACCGAAGAAGGTCAATCCCGGAAATCCCCGGCATCCGCAAATCGCTTAATACGAAATCGGAAGTCAGATAGCCCTTTCGAACGATGAATTCGTCGGCTGAAGAGTAAACCTCACCGCGCAGTCCGGCACTCTCGAGCAAATCCTGCAGCGCCGTGCGAAGATTGCGGTCGTCATCGACTATGGCAACAATCTTCGGTCGGGAGCCGGACATTCGTTGGCAACCTATGTTTGACCGCATGCAGCTCACCGCGACGCGGACGAGTCAGTCAATCCAGATGGAGGCCGACTACTTCGGCGGCTTCCACGGACCTCCCAATGTAACACGATTGTATCTGGCCGGAAGGTATACCATCGTTTGCATGGAGGCGGCTCAATGTACCGAGGCCGGTCAAACGCGAAGTTGCCGAAAGTCGATCAGACAGCCGCATCTGACGGTTGTCACATAGCAAGCGAGGCCGTGAAGGCACAGCCGCAGCAACTGCCACCCCTTTTACACTTTGGCGAAAAACTCCGCGGCTTTCGCTGCCACATCATCATGGACGACAGTTCTACTTAGCCCTTCTTGATCGATAAACAGTTCCGGCGCGACTTCTCGGCCGATTGGCGATCCTTCTGGAAGGAAAGTGTAATGGCCAACACCTTCGCTTAGAATTTCAGAACTACAGCGAGGGATGTTCTGTGATAGCCACTCGCAGCACTGTTCGGGCGGTGCGACATTATCTACGTCGCCACCTATCAGGTACACTGGTCGGTCTATCGCTTGAAGACTTTCACGCGAAAGACCCAAGACAGAGCGGCCTGGAGCAATGGCGAAGACAGCGCGGATTCTGGGTAAGCGGTGTTTTCAGCCCACGGTCTCGTGCGTGGCACTTAGAGGTTGAGAGATAATGACGTTCCGTCAACTTGATGTACGCCAGCGTTGTGAAGGACCGCGACATCGATTCAGCTTTCTGGTAGTTTCCGCCGTGCAAAGGGAGTGGTGCACGGGGGTAAAGTGATGGCGCATTCCTGTCTGAACGTTTGTTTGGCTGCCGTTGCGTTCTTCATTGCCGGATCATCTGCAGCTCAATCTGCGACCGGCGACAAGGCCACAATAGATTCCGGCATGGTTCGAGGTGTCGAAGCCAATGGGGTGATCAGCTTCAGGGGTATTCCATTCGCTGAACCTCCAGTCGGGAATTTGCGCTGGCGCGCACCGCAGCCGATAAAGCGATGGGATGGGGTGCGAGACGCCACCGCTTTCGGTCCGTCATGCATGCAGACCGACGACTTGCCGAAATCCGAAGACTGCCTCACGCTCAATGTCTGGCGGCCGGCAATGGCAGACGAGAAACTACCCGTCATGGTCTGGATTTATGGTGGGGCGCTGGCGCACGGGAATACGCCGCAGTACCCCATGGAGGCGCTAGCCGCCCAAGGTGTTGTAACCGTCAGCATGAACTACCGGATGGGGCGGCTTGGTTTTTTTGCTCATCCGGCACTGGAGTCCGAAGCGCCGGGGGAGCCGAGCGGCAACTACGGCTATCTTGATCAACTCGCCGCGTTGCAATGGGTACAGAGAAACATTGCAGCATTCGGAGGTGATCCTGCCAAAGTGACCATCTTCGGCGAAAGCGCCGGAGGCGGTTCGGTCATTGCCCACATGGTCTCGCCTCTGTCGCGCGGCCTTTTCCGTGGAGCGATCTTGCAGTCCCCCGGTGTTCCAACCGCGAGAGAGAAGGTTCTTCCATTGACTTCGCTCTCCGATGCTGAGGGACGCGCAGTCGCCTATGCCCGGTCGGTCGGCATCACCGATGACGGCGCGCAGGGCCTCGCGGCACTTCGGGCGCTTCCGGCCGAAGTGCTGGTCGAGGGAGCTTCGGCACCAGAGGTGTTAGCCGGCATGTCCAGCGGGCAGCCGGTTGTGGCTATCTCCGGATCGATACTTGACGGGCGCTTTCTCATCGAGACCCCGGAGGCTGCCTTTGCGGCTGGCCATCAAGCAAAGGTGCCAGTCATCGTTGGAGCCAACAACCGTGACCTGGGCATCGGCGCGGCGCGGACGAAGGACGACCTGTTTGCTCTCTTGGGCGATCAAGCGACAGAGGCGCGTAGGCTATACGATCCCGACAGCAAAGAGACCTTCGACGAGCTGAGGCAGCAAATCCTCGCCGACAAGACGCTAGTCGAACCGTCACGGCACTTGGCCGACGAGATGGTCCGGGCTGGTCAACCGACGTGGTGGTATAGGTTCTCTTACGTCGCCGAGGCTCTGCGCAGCGATCCAAAGTGGAAGGGGACGCTGCACGGCTTCGAAATACCCTACGTGTTCGACATTCCTGCCGCAGTAGTGCGAGACAAGGTGACGGATGCGGACAAGGAGATGGGGAAAGTGGCGAGTGCCTACTGGGTGTCGTTCGCCAAGTCCGCCGATCCGAACGGCGAGGACCGTCCAAAGTGGCCGAGGCACGATCCGGCGAAGGATGAGGTGCTCGACTTCGCGAATGCAGGCGTTGTGGTCGGACCCGATCCTCTTCGCCCACGGCTCGATTTATGGAAGACAGTCTTCGAGCGTCAGCCAGCTTTCGCCATGGAGGGAACGCCGTCGGACATAGTGGAGTATGAGGGCACCGTGGTCGCTGCCGAGCAAGCGGAAATATCGCCCCGGCTAGATGCTCTTCTGAGCAAGATCGACTTCAAGGCCGGGCAGGTCGTACAGCAGGGCGACCTGTTGTTCGAATTCGAGCCCAAGGAGAAGGAGCTTACGCTCACATTGGCGCAGGCGAGGTTGGAGAAGGCGGAAGCAGACTTGCGGCTAGCGGAAGCAAGTCTGAATACGGCCCGGACCTTGCAGAAGAAGAGTGTCGCATCGAAGATGGCATTGGTGGAGGCCGAGGCGAAGCGCGACGTTGCGGCCGCGCAAGCGAAGGAGGCTGACAGCAATGTGCGCCTGGCAGAGCTGGCGTTGAAACAGATGAAGCTCTACGCGCCGATTGCCGGCGTGATCAGCCAGGCTTCCGTCACCCAAGGGGCCTATATCACGAAGGAAGCTCGCGATGAGAGCCGTCTCGCGACAATCGTCAAGCTTGATCCCATCCAGGTTGTCGGACGGGTCCCGTACTCTGTCTACTTTGCGCGCCGGGACGCCTTAGGAACGCCCAGCAAGGCGGCTGAGGAGCTGAAGTTCACGATGCTGCTGCCGAGTGGAGACGAATACCCCCAACCTGGCAAATTGGTTGCGGGCAGCTATGCTTTCGACGCCACCACACAGACAGTTGCCATCGCTGTGGAGTTCCCCAATGGCGATTACCTGTTGCGGCCAGGGCTGAATGTACGACTGCGATCTACGCTGACCGCAGAATGAACACGTAAACGTTCACCGCGTTCGTTAGGGCTGTTCAGCCATTGAAGGGCAAAAGCGGAGTTCTCGGTTTTGGAGGGTGGATGTAGGCCCATGGGAGCAACTCGTCGCGCCGGCTATTGGGATGGCCTTTCGCTATCATGGTGAGCACGTCGGCGAGATAGCCGAGCGGCTCGACGCGGTTGAGCTTGCAGGTCTCGATGAGCGAGGCGATAATCGCCCAGTTCTCGGCCCCAACATCGTGTCCGGCGAAGAGTGCATTCTTGCGATTCAGCGCTATAGGCCGCATGGTTCTCTCGACGGTGTTATTGTCGATCTCGATGCGGCCGTCGGTCAGAAAGACGCAGAGTCCATCCCAGTATTTGGCGACGTAGGCAAGGGCTTCGCCAAGAGGCGATTTGCCAGCGACACGGGAACGATGATGGCCGAGCCAGGCTCGCATGTCTTCGATCAACGGTGTTGATTGTGCTTGTCTTGCGGCTAGGCGAGCGTCAGCGTCGAGACCGCGCATTTCCGTTTCGATGCAATAGAGTCCGCCGATCCGCTTCACGCCTTCCTCGGCTATGGGCGTCGAGCCGGTTCGGGTGATCTCGACCAGCTTGCGCCTTGCATGTGCCCAACAATAGGCCAGACGAATGTCGGGACCAATACGGTCCGGCGCGATCAGCCGACTATATCCGGCATATCCATCGACCTGAAGGATGCCCGTGAACCCTTGCAATATCCGCTCGGCATGCTGCCCGCCGCGACCGGGTGCATAGTTAAAGGCGACGCCGGGCGGCGCTCCGCCGCCCCAAGGCCGATCATCACGGGCCAGCGCCCAGAAATATCCGGTCTTGGTTTTACGGGAACCGGGATCAAGCACCGGCGCACGGGTCTCGTCCATGAACAGCTTCGTTGACCGCTTCAGATCGGCAACCAAGGCGTCGAAGACCGGACGCAGTTCGAACGCTGCTCGACCAACCCAATCCGCGAGTGTTGAACGATCGATATCGATCCCCTGGCGGCTCATGATCTGGGCCTGCCGGTACAAGGGCAAATGATCGGCATATTTGGACACCAGCACATGTGCGATGGTCGCCTCGGTCGGCAATCCTGCATGGATCAGTCGTGCGGGCGCTGGAGCCTGAGATATGCCGTCGGTGCAGGAACGGCATGCGTATTTTGGACGGTGGGTGACGATGACACGGAATTGCGCAGGGATGACATCCAGCCGCTCCGACACGTCCTTACCGATGCAATGCAGGCCGCCGCCACAGGCGCAGACCAGGCTTTCCGGCTCGATGATCTCCTCGACACGAGGAAGGTGGGCGGGGAGAGAACCACGATTGGCAGTGCGAGATTTGGGGCTCGGTTTACCTGAGGGGCTATCGGCTTCATCTTCGGCATGAATGGCCGCGATGGCCGTTTCCAGGTCCTCCAATGCGAGATCGAATTGCGCGGGATCGGCCTTCTCGGACTTGCGGCCGAAGGCAGCCTGCTTGAAAGCGGCGACCAGCTTCTCCAGCCGCTCGATCCGATCATCCTTGCGGACTTCACGAAGCTGCGCCGCGATCAGCATCGCTTTTAGGGCAGCAATGTCGTCCGGCAGATCGGCGATATTCAACATGGCGGAAGTCTACCAAATTCTGCCTCGGTCAGCGGCGGAATTTGCCGTCCGAGTCATCGTGACGCACCTATTCGACTGCCATTGGCGCTCTCGCCTCAACAGACTGGACCCGTCGCCAATCGAGACCCGCGAACAGCGCCTCGAACTGGGCATGCCCCAAGCTCATCAGACCGTCCCGGATATCTGGCCAAGTGAACGTGTGCTCCTCCAGCCGCTTGTAGGCCATAACCAGTCCGCTACCATCCCAGTAGATCAGCTTCAGGCGATCCGCCTTGCGTGACCGAAATACAAAGACCGTCCCTGTAAACGGGTCCTTATGCAGCTCGTTCTTTACCAGCGCCGCCAATCCATCATGGCCTTTGCGGAAATCGATGGGCTTGGTTGCCACCATGATCCGCACTCGGTTCGATGGAAAGATCATGCGGGAACCACGCATGCACGCGCGACAGCGGCGATCCGCGCGGCAGGTGCGCCTTCTTCCAGACGAATGGTGACGGAGCCGACGATGATCTCGGGGCGGTCGACCTCCTTGATGGGCAACTTCGGAACAGGGGGATCGACAACAACTGCTGCGAACTCAATCGCATCCTCGGGCGCGGGCAAAACCAGCTTGCCCTGCCGCGCCATCGTGCGCCAAGTCGAAAGACGGTTCGCCCGCAGTCCATGGCGCTCGGCGACTTCATTCACCAGCGCGCCAGGCCGGAGGCTCTCGGACACAATCTCCGCTTTAACTTCATCAGGCCAATGCCGATGAAGCTCACGTCCAGACTTCCTGGTCGTGAGAACCTCCAATGAGTCTCCATGGAGAAACTCCGTTGCTCGTCCATGGAAAGGCGATCACATGTCAATCGGAAGGAGACAATGTGGGAGCGGAACACCGGTTACCGTCTACAGCCCTCGGGATGTGGTTTGAACGATGGCGAGCGACTGGACCGGCTTGAGCGTCTGCGCTCAAACGATGGAGGCTGAACCCCGCCTGACTAGCGACTGCTCAACCTATCTTGGGCTAGTCTGTGAACGATTACGGCCAATGACTTTCTTATGTCGCCGCCGTCGATGCACCAGGGATCTGAAGAAATCATTTCCAGGGCCTGTTCGGCTACCTGCTTCGCGTCGGCGTTGCTTTTGAAATAGCGTCGTCCGATTTTCATCAGTTCGTCGTTGATTGGGAACGGGCGTTCCTGAAGCATGGTCGCCTTCCTTTTTTAGCAAGCGAGAGCGCGTAGGAACCCTCAGCCGTCAGCGCCTGCAGATAGATGGCTGTCGGTTTTGTGACGCTATGCTCCATAGGTAGTTGTGTCTATATCAGGCCGCTAGCGAAGGCTGTTGCATACGGTGGCGCACCAAAGGGCGACAAGAAGAGGGCGCAGGGAACTACGCTGCTGTGGTGAGGGTGCGACACAGACCAGAGGAGCTTGCCGCCCAAGGTGTTGACCGGCGATCGCAGCCAAAGCAGCGATGATAAGCGGCGGGCCGATGTTCGATGACAGGATCTCGCTTGTAAATCGAACCATGAGATGGCTCCAACTCACAAGAAATCGCCAGAGGCAAGGACGGGTCGGAATGACCTGGGCGCTGCCGTGGGGCGGCGAAAGGAAACCTCGGCTTACTACTCACCCGCCCCTTCCTATATGGCCATTCAGGCGGATAGGGAAGTCACTTAACTGCCTGAAAAGACTGGTATTCCCGACTCGGCTGTGACCTTTGGAATCAGCAACTTCTACCGCCTGGGAAATCCGCTTTGCAGACACCCTCATTATACCGGTCTACATGTGGGCTCCAACGGCGCTGACTCGAAGCCCGATCATCCCGCGTCGTAGTCCCCCTCCGGCGATACGAAGGCTTCTCGATCCCTCGTCCGGGACGCGTTGACCTATTTCGAGGCAATAGCCTCAACGCGCGTCAGATGCATGTGAAGGTCTGGCAAGATTTTGTTCGCTGTTTTCTTGAGCTCGCCATCCGGACCGTCTTTTGAGAAGCGATCGAAGAGTTCAACCGCCTGCTGATGGGCCGTGACCTGTGTCGACAGATAGGCCTGATCCAGGTTTTCCGGATCGGCACTTTGCAGAGCTTCGATTTTCTGACGATGTTCGCTATCGAGTTCCGACGGTAGCGCAATGCCGTCCTTTCTAGCTGCCTCGGCTAACAATGGCCCGGCTTTGCCATGATCCACCAGCATGTCCTGAGCGAACTGCCTGGCGTCGGTGGCCTTGCCTTTGGCGATCTCGATCTTGGCAGCTTCGATCTCGAACTGGTTCGAAAGCGCAGCCTTCGTGGCGAAATCGGCGGCCCGCTTGGTCGCTGCGTCGTCGGCAGCCATTACCGGGATAGCCGAGATGATGATTAGTGTCGAAGCGAATAAGATCTTCATGGTGCTCTCAATCAATGGGACCTGTCGCTAACATGGGCGCGGGCCAGAAGTTCCCGACCTGTCGCATGAAGGTCGATGCGGTTGAGTGGGGAACATGCGGGAGCGACGGGGGTTGAAGGAGGTCATCAAGCAAGGAGACCACGTGATGGATTTGGGCGAACGACAGAAAGACGCAGAGCAGATTACCGAAAGTGCAACGCAGGCAAGACAGGGTCATCGAGGCCGTCCGGTTCTCGTCGTGCTCGTGAGCGCGCTTGCCCTTGCGGCTGTAGCTTGGAGCGTCTCGGAGTTCTGGGGCGAAAGCATCGATAAGGATCCACAGGCGACCGCCTCGACAAAACCTGACCCTATCAATTCCCAGCCGAGTGGCCCCAACGCCTTTGACGACAACCCAGCAGCCGGCGCAGGCAGGCCACCGCAGGCCAGCGACCGCGATCCCACCCCCACGGGAAATGGCGGCGGCCCAACAATGGTGACAACACCGAGCGGGACCGAAAAGGTCCGTTGACGCGGGCTTCCTTGATAAACTAATCGCGGGACAGCAGGTTCTCCAAGGTGGCGAATCGGGAACGTGGCAGCTTGCCCTCCGATGTTTGAAGGTGCCCGCCGCCGCAGCTGACCGCTATTTCGAGTGGCCGCTGAGAACGAGGTTCCGCGCGGGCGTTTGCATGGTGGTCGGGTCATAAGGGATTAGCCACCTCCGGCCACGCGCTTCGGAAGACGGCGTTCGGACTGCGTAGATCGCGAAAGCCGTTCTCCGCGTGCAGCGGAGCGGGAAACATTCAGCCTGGTCTAGACGCGAGAGCGGTTCTCTGCGGGATGGCTTTCGGCGTGTTGGTGGCGCGAAGTGCAGCGAATGGCCAAGGCGGGTAGGTGAAGCAGAGCGAGCCCCTGAGCATGGCTTCATCGTTGGCTAGACCTGCTCCTCTCGCAAAAGCTTGGACAGTTCGGCGGTATCGCGAACGCCGAATTCAAACCAGTTAAAGAGTGCCCTCGCTGCTGCCTGTCCACGATCATTCGACGTATCGCAATTATGTTCAGTACACCAATCTTCGAGGATGCGGTCCAGTTGCTGCAGTATCTCGTTTGTCAGCGGCTCTTTCGGCCAGTCAGTCTTACTCATAAGGTGTTCCTCATTGATCTGCTGCTTTGTGGCCGCTCCATCACGGCCGAGGCGCCGGTGGAGGGTTAAGCGCGGGCGCGCGCAAAAGGTTTCCACACAATGTGGTGTGGCGAACTGTGGCGGGGGCTGAATGCCTCTCGAGATCGGTTTGCAAAATTGCACTGCAGGCGGGTCCCCGCTGACAAGGGACCTTGCCACCCAGTCGAGATCTTTGAGGTTCTGGAGCCGCTAGACAGCCTCTTCAGCATTCCCTGAATCGGTCCGCACGGCGGCACAACATTCGTCACCGGTCCCGCGCAAACGGGAAAAGCCGGAACAATCCTGTCCGATCGAGGTTGGTAGACATCCAAACAGCAGACAAAAAGGGAGCAAGACCATGCCGGAAGATGTCAAATCTCCGCAGGATCATCCAACAACCCGTAGCACCACGGGAGACCCTGATGCGCCAGGCTCTACACAGCCGGCGCCGTCGCTCAACGATCTGAAACAGAAGGTATCTGAAGATCTGAACCAGGCAAGGGACGCCGTCTCGGAAAGCAAGGCGACCGTCATGGGCAAAGTCGAGGAGACGGTCGTCGATCAGAAAAACTTTGCAGCACGGCAGGTCGGGGGCATCGCAAGTGCGCTCGAGAAAGTTGGCGACGAGCTGGAGAGCGGCGATCAACGCGATGTCGGGCGCTTTGCCAAGCGTATCGGTCGCGACATTCAGGCAATCGCCACCGACATGGAAGGAAGGGATCTCGGTGAGATCGCCGGCATGGCGGAAGATTTCGGTCGAAGAGAACCGGTCGCCTTTCTAGGCGCTGCAGCCTTGGTCGGTGTCGTCGCAAGCCGGTTTCTAACCGCCTCGGCAAAACGGTCGAGGACGCCGACTGCATCCGGTCAATCAGGAGGGAGCAACAATGGCTAAGGCAAATGAGAACACGCCGCTATCGGAATTGATTGGCGGTCTTCTCTCCGATGTCACGGGACTGCTGCGAAAGGAAATCGATCTGGCAAAGACCGAGGTTTCCGAAAAGGTCAAGAAGGCCCTGAGTGGCGTAGAGTTCCTGATGATCGGTCTCGTTCTGGCTATTGGTGCCGTCGGCGTGCTTCTCAGCGCGCTGGTAAGCGGGCTGGCAGTCGTGCTTTCGCGATACGGTATCAGTGAGGTGAGCGCCAACGCGCTTGCAGCCGTCATCGTCGGCTTGGTCATTGGTGCAATCGCCTGGCTTCTCATCGCCAGGGGCGTCACCGCCCTGCGAGGCACGGAGCTCACGCTCGACCGCACCACGGCATCTCTTCGTCGCGATGCCGAAATCGTTAAGGAGAAAGTGTAATGGCGCATTCTTCCGACAAATCTTCGGCCGACCTGCAACGCGAGATCGACACCGATCGCCAACGGATCGAAGCCCGTATTGACGCTATCCAGGAGCGCATGTCGCCCGGACAGCTCGTTGACGAGGTGATCGCCTATGCAAAGGGCAGTGGCGGCGCCGACTATATCACCAATCTTGGAAAAGCGGTTAAGGCCAATCCCTTGCCTGTCGCCTTGATGGGCGTCAGCCTGGCCTGGCTCGTAGCCAAGCAGGGAACGGCTTCGCAACAAACCCCAGCAGCCGTCGACAGACAGAACCTGCCTCTCTATCCCGCCCGCGGAACGATCAGGCGGGTGGGGCCGCCGGAGGAGATTGGCGGGGTACGCTACAGCCATTTTACCGACGAGGCCGGAGAGCGGTTCAAGGCATTGACGGATGAAACGGGCCGGCGCGCCGGCGATTTTCTCGATTCGACCGGAAAGGCTTATCGCGGCTTCTCAGATGCCGCTGGCGAACGCGTGTCAGCCATTCGCGATGAAGCCGGCTCGATACTCGATGCCTCTCTCGGCTGGGCGTCCGATACGTGGAGCACCGTCAAGGACGCCGTTGGCGGCGCCGCGCAGTCAATTGGCGACGCCGCGGGATCGATATCGAGTACCGCAACATCCACGGGAACGGCACTGCGAGAGCAATCGGGCCGATTGAACGATGCCATCCTCTCCCACTTCCGCGATCAGCCTCTCGTCGGTGGCGCTCTGGCATTTGCGGTCGGTGCCGCAATCGGAGCGGCGCTGCCACACTCACAGCAGGAGGACGAGGTTCTTGGCGAGGCGGCAGACGCAATCAAAGCGAAAGCTGCGACCCAGATTGATCAAGCCGTAGACCGAGGCAAAGAGGTTGCTTCGGATATGGTCGACAAAGCTGTATCGCTGACGGCCGACGTTCACGATGCCGCAAAGGACCGCCTTGGCGAGGAGATCAATGCTCTGAAAAACAAGGATGCCGCTCGATAGGGTGCGACAGTGTGCTGAAGCGCGATGTTCCGGCTTGCGCGTCAGCACGCTCATCCCTGGCACGCTGTTTTTCCGCGCGGACCTGTGCAATTGCCACACTGGCACCGGGCAGTCCACGCAGCCAATTGACGAATCGGGTGCGACAGGGTCGCCAGCTGTGGGCGCCGACAAGCGTCTGTGGCCGGGTTCGCTCCAGCTTTCTACAAGCCTGCGCGACCGAGACATCGTCGCTGGTAAAGCGATGATGGTTGCGGATAAATTCCCAAGTCAGTTTGTATGAACCCCACCCAATAACTTCGCCGAGATGGAAGGAATGGAAGACGTCTCCGCCGTCTCTCCATGAAGAGGCAGTGCCATCAGTCGCCAATATTCAGCTTCCGGGACACCATAGGCTGGACCCGCAAGAACGGCGAGCTTGTTGCGATCGCGGATGACGATCTGATTCCGAGTTGATCTTATCATGCCGTCACCCTCCAGGATGTGAAGGGCGTCCGTCACAGACGATCTTCTGACGCCGAGCATCGTTGCGAGGTACTCGTGGGTCAGGTTGAAACTGAAGCCGCGAACGCGATCGTGCACCATGAGCAGCCAGCGCGCCAGACGCTGGCGAAGTTCAAACTTGCCGTTCGCAAGTGCAGTATAGCTGACCTGGACAGCCAACGCTCGCGCGAAGCGCGAGGCCAGAAGGCGGAGGCTTGGCATCTGTGCCGCGGCTTGACGAAAATCCTCCGCCGCCATCACCACCGAATAGCCCTCAATCTGCATGAGCAATTCGTAGGGTGTCTGCGGATCACCCACGGCAAGTCCGTAACCCGTCATGCCTTCACGACCGATAAGGCCGCTCTCGATCCGCGTTCCGTCCGGCGCAATAACAATGACCGAAGCGATGCAATCCAAAGGAAAATAGACACGCGAAACCGCCTGGTTCTGGAGCTCCATCAGTGATCCGCGCGGGACAAACACCTTTTGCATCAGCGGTGCCAGCGTGTTCAGTTGGTCAGCGGACAAGGCGCTAAGAAGGCGATTTTCGCGCGCCTCTTTTTGACTCACCGACTCTCGATAAGTCGCATTCAGCAATCCGTATGCGAGGGCATCACCTTCAAGCGGTTTTCGAAGAAGAATCTTGTCTCCGTGCCTGGCCGGAACGACTTGAGGGTCGTAGCCGGTTGCGAAAATAAACGGCAGCGCGAGCCTCTCCAGCTCGTCCGCCACCGGAAAAACCATCTCGCCGCCAAGATTGATATCGAGTATTGCCCCGGCAAGAAGCTCGGCATTCTGGATTTCCCTCAAGGCACTCCTTACGTCGGCGACCGGCCCGATCACATCGATGCCCATCGTGCCAAGACGCGAAGCGAGATCGGACGCGATATAATAATCGTCCTCGACAATCAGAACACGTTTGCCGGAAAGGGTCTGTGGCTGTTCCATCTCGCACACGGTCCAAGTTAATGGTGGCGCCTGCAACGCTAGCCGACCGCCAGCCGGCGCAGCTGCTCCCGAAACAAACGGTCGCAAACGCAAGGAAGTTCCGTAATTCTGCATGTTGATTGGGGCTCTTGGCGGCCCTTTCGTCACTGCGAGGCCCCGGTTGCCGGTTGCAAAACGATCCGCTCTCCTCCGAGTGGATCACACCGAAGCGCTTCCCGATACAATCATCGTCCACAAAGATCACAAAGCCACCGTGCTTCTCCAGTCGGCCAGGCCGGCCGCAGCCAGGACGCTTACCGAGGATGGTAGCAGCGATGTGCATGGTATCAAATATCTGCTTAGGCGGTAAGCCAGGTGATCCGGCCGATGACATCGCTTGGTGAGCGCCACGGCGATGCTTCGGGACGCAAAAACTCCCTCGACCACGAGACATGACCACTTAAAACAGCAAGGAACTACATCTTGCGTCCGGCTTTTGTTGAAGGCACGGGGGGCGCCGGACTTAGGGTCACCCGTGACGGCCAGGGGAGGTGCCTTCGACCGATAGCTGAAGCGGCTCTAGAGGCGCGTTGGCATTGCGCACTGCCAGACATCAAAGGGCGAGTGTTGATCGGAGATGCTGTTTGCCGGAGGGCCTTGCTTCCAGCCTTGTTGGAAATCGATCCGCTTTGGGGGGAACCTTGCGGGCATGGTGCTGTTTGGAAGCGGTCTATCCGGGAGGCATGGTTGCGTGAGTGAGCCCACTGGAGGTGATTAATGCGACGAGTTTTCATTGTAGGCATTCTGACCGGCCTTTCCTGTGCGACATATGCCCATCAAGCGCCGTCCGGCTTCCGATACGCCCCCTACTGCTGCAATGGCGACGGCGAGAGCGGGGATTGCCAGCCGATCCCGTCGGAGGATGTTAAGATCGACGGTGCCGACTATAAAATCGCACTCAAACCAGGAGACCACCGAATGGCAACCCGCCTGCACTTATTTTCCGTTCCCCAATCGAAGGGCGATGATGTCTGTGGATGGCTTCTATCACCTCTGCCTCTTTCCCAATGAAGATGTCGTACGTTGCTTTTACGCGCCTCAAATGAACTTCTGAAATCCCCGAGGCCCGCGGTCTGATGAAGACAAAGCGAAAGAAGATCGGCCGCTCATCCGTGTCGATGGCGTTGCGCCCGCCCCATCTTGAACCCGCGGCAAGTCAGCGGAGGGCAACGATGGAGAAGCTCGTGACTTTCGGCTCCGACACGCCGATGGGCCCAGCCGGCCGTAGTGGCTAGCCTCGCCAGGCGGCGTAGGCGCGTCGGGCTAGAAACCATCACGTTAGCCGGATGACGTCCCGGAACCGGATCGTAGCGACGAGCCTACCGGCTTCGTCCGTGATCTCGAAGCGCATTCCGTCAATATGTTCTTCCTGCAGTATCATTTCGGCTACCATTTCTCTGGCCGAGCGACGCGCTTCCGATCGCGCGGCCTCGAGCGAGGGCAGGTCCATGCCATCTTGGTCAACATCCTCGATGTTTTTTGATCGAATATTGAAGAAAAACAGCATTTTCGGCTCCTTGCCTGCAAAACGGCAGACACCTCAACTGGTTCCCCTCCGCTCTGCAGGAACTCACCGCGTGTCGCAAACACCCTGCATCTTTTGTCTATTGGGCAGCCGAGCTGGCGCCAACGGTGAGGCGCTGATCACGATGCTGATCGGGGACTTTATTGGACGCTGGGCGAGGCGCGTCAACGCGCTACCTCCAACCCGAGTACACCAACGGGATCGACTGGCGTGGTTCGATTCCCCTGGTTCGAACAAGAAGCATCAGGTGTCAGGCAACATGCCGTAGCGGTATTTGCGGGAAACGAACCGGCAAACGCCGTCATTGGCATGATCAATATCATTGTGCCGGTCTGTAGCAAGGGTGAACCCCCGTTCCATGGAACGGCGCACACGATTTCGTCGATTGACCGACAATCATGACGATAAGATCAGTCTTCCGCAGAACTCTCGGGTCCGTTCTGCGTTTTCAAGATCAAAGCGGGGTGTCAAGGATGCGCGTGCTGATCGTCGAGGATGAGCTGGAAATTGCCGTTGTGATCGAGGACGTTGCCCTTAAGCTCGGGTTCGACGTGATTGGACTTGCGAAAAATGCAGCCGAGGCCATTCAGATGGCGGGCGATGCGGATATCGCAGTCGTTGACGTCCGCCTCGCCGACGGCTTGTCAGGTCCACAAATTGCGCAGGAGCTAGTCAGCCGCTACGGTGTTGGTGTGGTCTTCCTGACTGGTAATCCGGAACTGGTTCCAACCGACCTTCGCATATCCGTCGTGACGAAATCGCCGGATCCAGGCGCTATCGCGAAAGCCTTGAGCGATGCTGCAGCGTCGCGGCGGTCGCGATCAAATCTTAGATCTTAAATAAAGATTTCTTGAACATGTTGTCTGCTACCGTACAGAACATTCAAACGGCGAAATCCCGCAACACTTCATAATCTTTCGTCAAGACTGCCATGGTCTATTTCCCCTGAATTCATGGGGAGCAATATGCTGGCAATCCTTCGTTTCTTGGTCCTCGTTTTTTTTGTGCCTGTTGCAGCGATCGCGGCGGACGAGGATTGGCGTGTCTCCAGAACCTCGGGCCAAGTCAGGTACACGCTCGACCGCGCGACCTGGGTTGATCTGCATGCTGGCGACGCCGTTCCCAACGCGGCGTGGATATTGACGGGGCCTCGGGGCCGCGCGCAGCTCGTCCGTGGCGTTGAAAGCATAGCTTTCCAACCGGGCACGATGGCTTCGATCACCACGACCTCGGGCTTCTTCTCCAGGAAGACACAGGTCGTCCAGCAGGTTGGCGCGCTGGATCTGGAGATTGAAAAGCGCAGCCAGCCTCATACCACGGTGCAAACCCCCTTTCTTGCGGCCGTGGTGAAGGGCACAATATTCCATGTCAGCGTTGGCAAGACGAAGGCTTCGGTATCCGTGGATCGAGGGCTTGTGCAGGTCACGTCTTTTGCCAGCGGCCAGCGATCGAACGTCGGGCCTCGCCAGAGTGCCACAGTCGACGGAGCACGCGGTATGACGGTAGCAGGCAAGGCTTCCGCTCCATCGGTGACTTCGGTTGCACCGTCTGTCGCCCTGGTCCCGGCTGTCGGAGCTGCAAAGCTCTCCGGTAAGGCGGCAAAGGAGGCAAAAAGCGGCGTGTCCAGCTCGGATGCGACGTCCGAGGCACCCGCCGGCAATGGCAAAGGCAAAGGTGATAGTCGTGCCAGCGGAAATGACGGCCGCAGTTCCAGCAGCGGCAATGGAGGCGGCAACAGCAATAGCGGCGGCAATGGCAGCGGTCATGGCGGTGGCAGCGGCAATTCCGGCAATGGCAACGGACATAGCGGCGGCAGCGGCAGTTCCAGCAGCGGCAACGGAAATAACGGCGGCAGCGGCGGCAATTCCGGCAATGGCAATGGCGGCGGCCAAGCCAACGGCGGCAAGGGAGCGAGCGGCAACAACGGCAGCGGCAACAATGGACATGGCCAGGGCGGCGGCAACAGTGGAAAGGGAAACAACGGCAACGGAAATGGGCAGGGCAAGAACAAGTGAGAGCGATCGCGTGCTTGCGGTGGCTAAACGTCTTGCCTATCTCCGGTACGTCGGTCGTGCGGGCCGCCGTCGTGCTCATGATGCTGGCACTGCCACTGGCCGCTCCCAGCATCACGCCGCTTAAACAGATCAATGACAATCTCATTGCCGAGCGTTTTCGCTGGGCACCGCGTCACGCGAGCGGAAAGATCGTCTTCATTGCTATCGATAAGCGCAGCCTGGACGCAGTCGGCGTCTGGCCTTGGCCGCGAAGCACCTACGCAAAGCTGCTCGACAACTTGGCCGCTGCTCAGGCCAAGGACATCTTCTTGGACATCGACTTCTCGACCCCCTCGGTCGGGGAGGAGGATCAGGCCCTCGCATTGGCACTCTCCAATGCGGGCGGGGTCCTATTGCCGGTTTTCCGCCAGCAGCTCGCAGCGGGCTCAGCGCAGACGACATTCTCCAAGCCGATCCCCGATTTCCTTCAGGCCACGTGGCCCGTACTCGCCAACGTTTACCTTGATGCCGACGGCTCGGTCCGTAAGTTCGACCTTGGTGGGCAGCTGGACGGCAGTCCAACTTCATCAGGTGCTGTCGCTTTGGCGGGTCGTTCGGAAACGTCCGGAACCCTGCCGATCGATTATTCGATCGCACCTGACACCATTCCGAGCTACTCTCTTTCAGACGTGCTGAATGGCAGGGTCGCGGAAGCGCAGCTCAAAGGGCGAGCCGTCATCGTTGGCGCTTCTGCCGCCGAACTCAAGGATTTTTTCTCCGTACCGGTTTACGGGACGCTTCCCGGTCCGCTCATTCATGTTCTCGCTGCCGAAACGCTGCTGCAGAACCGGATCCTGGCCCATCCTGACGCAATGCCTTTGGAGCTTCTGCTCGCTGCGGTTTTGATCGCCGTTATCTTGGCGACGCGCTTTGTGTCCATGATCGTCATCACAGGCCTCGCCGGTATCGTGCTCGTTTCAACAGAAGTCGTCGCATTCCGCCTCCAGGCCGATGCCGGCTTGCTCGTGGGAACGGCAGAGTGCTGGGTACTTGTCGGGCTGGCTTGGGTGCTGGCCCTCAACGAGCGAGTCGACCTCAGCCAGATGCTTGCCCTGCTGGCAAGCAGCGAAAGCAGGAATGCCCGATGGCTGATGCGGTCCATCATTGCCGGCAGTTCCGACGGCGTTATCGCCTTCGACAGCGCGCTTAGGGTTGTGGAAATCAACCAATCTGCGAAGTCAAGCCTCGGCATAGAAAAACACGCGTTTCTTCCCGACAGCCTCGATCCGGTCACGGCCGCCGCGCTTGGAGATTTGCTTCTGCGGCGCGACAAGGAGCCAGACAAGGTCCAATCCGCGGGCGTCGAATTTCGCCGACACACGGGCGATGGAGATGCGTTTTTCGAGGCTTCGATAACCGTTTCTCCCATCGACATGTCTCCTACGAAGCCGGCATCGTCCTTTGCCGGATGCGCAATCATTCGCGACATCACCGCCAGGAAGCGCTACGAAGATAATCTGAAGAGGCTCGCTGAGCGCGACGAGCTGACGGGTCTCCTGAACCGTCGCGAATTTCTGGCGCGCCTGACAGGTGCTGACGGAACTATTGCGGTCATCGACGTCGAACGCTTCTCGACGATCTGCGCAACCCTTGGGCGCAATGTCGGTGATTCCCTTCTGAACGCGGTTGCCTCCAGGCTTGCGTCAACTTTCCGAGAGGCTCCGCTGGCGCGGATCGATGGCGATCTCTTTGCCGTTTTTCTTGCAGGAACGGAGACACCGGCCGCGCAGGTCGAATGCGTTCTCGGAGTGTTCGAAGAAGCGATCGTACTTGACACCCTGTCCTTGACGGTTGCGGTCCGGCTCGGGCTGGCCCGATCGATCGCCGACGATCCGGTGGCGGCATTGCATGCAGCAGAATCCGCGCTGCACGCAACAAAGCAAGCAGCCGGTCGTTGGTCCGAATTTGACCCGGCAACCGCCTTGCGACAGCTGCGTTCACGTCGGTTGGAGATCGAGATGCGCGATGCGCTGAGGAAACGAGAATTTTTCCTGCTCTTCCAGTCGCAGGTCGACCTGGCAAGCGGAGACTTCGTCGGCGCAGAAGCGCTGCTTCGGTGGCAGCATCCAGAACTTGGAGCGATCTCGCCCGCGGAATTCATTCCCATTGCCGAGTCCTCTGGTTTGATCTGCGAGATCGGCCGCTGGGTTCTGATGGAAGCTTGTGCAGAGGCGGCGAGATGGCCGGCCGGAATTATTTCGGTCAACGCCTCATCGATCCAATTCGAGCGTTCAGATATGGCCGCGGAGATCGAGGCGGCACTGACGTCGAGCGGTCTACCGCCGTCGCGCCTCTGTGTGGAACTGACGGAGTCAGCCTTTATTGGCGATGGCGGGCGCTCCAGGACGAAGATGGCCGCCATCCGGCAGACCGGTGTGCGGATCGCGCTTGACGATTTCGGAACCGGCTATTCCTCCATGCGCTATCTCGCCGACCTGCCGCTCGACAAGCTGAAGATCGATCAGTCCTTTGTCCGAAGAATGACCGGGGAGGCTGGGGTCCTGGAGATCGTCAAGGCGATCATGTCGATGGCGCATGGCTTAGGTCTGGATGTCATCGCCGAAGGAATTGAAGGGAAGAACGAGCTGGATGTGCTGCGTCAGCTCGGATGTAGAACAGGGCAAGGCTATTTCTTCGCAAAACCGCAATTTCCAAATCAAATGCTGAGGCAATATGGTCTATCTCTTGCGTCACAGGTTTCAGCCTGAGCTTCTCAGGTGGTGCCAACCACGCTTCGAAAACCGCGAACTGATGAACGTGCACGTGAACTTTGGCTGGGCGTGACCAGGTGGCAGCACCGCCTGTCACAATCTCTCACGCCAGCCGTCACAAACGCTGATCATAAGGCCAATTTCGTCAACTGATCTAGCCGCCTAAGAGCACGCTTTTCGCGAAGTTTCGGCTGCGAGCTTGAAGGATCAGCTCAAGGCACGCGGCTACCGTTGAGCCGGTGGCAATGACAGAAGCCGAAGGCCTGGTGGATCGATCTTGCAGAAGCCAGGCTCGAAGAGCAGCAGCATATCTTCGCTCCGAGATCTAATGCTGTGGCGAGGCCGATCCGCTGTCGAGGAGGCTTACCGCGTTCGATCCTTTCAAGGCCGCTTTCGCAGTGGACCGGGACATTGTGGCCTGACATTCCTCTATGCGCGCAAGGATCGAAAATTCCTCGGGCATCTTGTGTTGGTCTGATCCGACCAATGCAAGCGTCCAATATTCGCGATCCTCGCCAAAGACGGTCGAAACCTGAACCACAACTGGTTGCGCCTCCGGTTGTCTGGCGACAGCCCAGTAATAGGCGCCGGGTTCCAACCCAATCATTTTATCGGTCCTCATTTATTGATCGGCCAAAAGCGATCCGTTGTGTGAGAGAGGCCAAGATGATGGTTCGACCTCTGTCGAGAGGAGACCACGATTCGGGTCGCAAGCCGGCATTTGTCCGCTGGCGTACGGTGGGCGCTCCGATTGAAGAAAAAAAGCTCTTCTCGAATAGGAGCGTGCCAATTTTCATCGGTTCGTTAAATTCCTGTGACAAGCGAGCGAGGACCGAAATGACAGGGGAACCAATGACAAGGCGCTGGACCGAAAGCTGTAGCCCGATTGCCGCCACGCAGCGTGATGTCGATAAAGCGGGGGCGATCAACGCGCTTCTCGTTCGACCGATCAACGTCTTGCCGCAGAAGGCTGGTGATCCCATCCGACCCTTTGCGCGGGGTATCTTCGAGGACATCCGGCCTCTACTGAAGCCAGAGGTCGGCGTGACGAAGCTGAGACGGGCAACTGCAGTCTATGTCCGGCTGAAGCGCTACTATTTTGCGAGCGCCCAGCCCGACGCGATGCGACATGATCTGGAAGGCGCCGTCGTTGAAGCAGTGTCCGAGGCTGATCGCCTAGAAGCGCAACGCCGCTTCCTCGAAATGAAACAGGGCGGGCTTGCGGTCGAAAAAACGCCAGACTCTGAGCCCCCACAACCAACTAAGAACGAGCTCATCAGGGCCGCCCTTCTTAAGCGCCGTTCTTCGCTCTCGAAATAGACGGCTGCCAAGACGGATCGAACCTTGAGGAACAAGCGAAAGGATGCAAATCGATCCTTCACTTCGGTGGGATGACGAGCTGATCCATCGGCAATGGCGGTGCGCCTTGATCGGTCGCCAACGGCGGCTCCTCCATTAGTACGCTGGGCCACGGCGCTGCCATCTTGTCGGCAGCCGGACGAAGGTCATTCAAAACCGATGAAGCGCACCGTGCATTCTCCATAGGAATGAATGATGCGAAAGAGGCCGCTCGCCGCATTGGTATTGATGTGCTTTTGCGGCGTGTGCACGACGATGCGAAGATGTGCTTTCCTCGGCCGGTCCGTTACATAGGACATCTGCCCTTCTTCACTGACCAGCACGTCGAAGATTTCGGGCGCATCTGCCCCTTGCCTGAAAATCTCGATCAGCATAGCGCCTCGCCATTAAGGTCTCACGGAGGGGAGGTTAGCCGACTTTCGGTCAGGTTGAATCACCCTAATCCCTACCCTTTTGGGGGGGCGGGACCTACGCCCGCGGGCTGTCGGCCGTGTTATCAGCCGACGTGGCGGCATCGTCTGGGCAAATCTCAAGACGCCCGAAGGCAAAAGCCGCCCAGCAGAACGTATGTTTGAATAAGACCCACCATCAGTCACCGCCGGTTCTCGTTCGCCGAAGTCGACATTGGCAAGATAGCTCCTTTCGCCCCTCACGGCTCCTGTTCCGGTTGGCAGCGTCACCGTTCTGCGTAGGCAAGCGCAATCAAGGTCATGACAAGTGGCCTTCGCTCCTGCACCGAAAAAAGCGCTGCCTTGGCGCCGAACTCCCTCCAATGATGTTGCACTATGCGGCAACAGCATGCGGCAACATCGTCCAGCGCTTTTCAACAACTCAGAAGCGGAGGTCTTCCGTTATCGCATGGATGGAAGGCGTGCGTTTCTTCGCCGCCATCAAAAGGTCGAGTTCGATCGACGACGGGCCGAAACGCTCAAAAATGGCCTTGGCGCTCTCTCGATCGAGAGCATATTTTTGTTCGAATTCTTCGAGGGAATAGGGCTGGCCGCGCACAGGGCGCTTGCGCTCGGATGTCGTCGCCACGGTCATTCGAAACTCCACAGTTTATTGGGGCGTAATGGAACAGCTTCTTGATTGTTCCGCCCCCGCGACGTGATCGGTCGCACGGAGAATCCCAGGTTTGCGCGGTCAGGGAGGAAGCTGCAAGAGAAGGCCACGATGATCGACGGCGCGTCTTCCAAGTCGGCAGAATAACGAGCCTTCGGTGTTCTTAAACCAACCCTAAGCCGGCCGGCCGCGCGGGAACGTACCCCGCGCGGTTTGATCGAAGTCTAGCCGTGCGCTCCGCTGACCAGAGAACGCTGGAACTTGCTTATCGGCATTCCTCCTTCAACGTGCCATCGGCCCTCTGTGCACGCCACTCTCGCGTTCCCTGCTGCGGGCATTCTGCCTTTGGGGGGCGCACGACAGTGACGCTACCTGTTTCGACGGGGTCGATCGGAATTGACATCCCACCCTGATCATAATCCTGCCGGTACCGGTCGGTGCCTGGCGGCATGCCACCGAAGCGGCCACTGGAGTCCATGTCGCCGAACGTCTGGGCGAGTGCGGGAACGGCCCCGGAGGCGGTGAGAATGATCGAGATAGCTGCGATGAACCTGCGCATAACGGTCTTCCTTTTTTGCTTGCTCGACTAGAGAAATCGCCGTCGGCCGTGCTTGTTCCAGGCGCGTGCTCTGCTGCTGCACATATTGGACCTGATAGACATACCTGGTGCCCGCGCGGGTCTTCGTCACTGTCGCCGCTTTGTCCCACGTCCGGCATCTCAAATCGCCTTCCGCAGCGGTCTTGAACGAAAGCCTATGGGTTGCTGGGGTTAGAATAAGAGGCCGTAAGTTTGTTCAAGGTGATTGAGGGCGGACTTTATGGCGCGGCGGCACTTTATGCCGGGGCCGACCAAGTTTCAAAGCTTCGTGTGGAAGGGCAAAGGCGTTTGCAACAAGCCGATCTCGAAGGCTTCGAGGCTCGCGAACGTGTGACGGGCATTGCTATCCCCTCATCCGTGGGGTTCTTCAAACTTCAGATCGGTTTTGCAATCCATTTCTCTGTCGCAGTTGTCGCCACTACCGGCCCGATTATATGACCGACCACTATTGGCCGTCGTGCGTCAACAGGTCTGCCATCGCCTGAAAAGCCCTTGGTATCAGGCGCTTTTAGCGTTGCCGCTGACGTCGGCGGCCGTCTCGACGAGCGCGTGAGTTTCTTGTCTGTTGCTTCCTCTTCGTCAAGTTGGCTTTGCGCAGCGGAACGGCGCCCTTCAGACCGACCTGTTTGCCCAGGCATTCAGCGTGCCGTGACAGGCGATCTCGTCATGCTTGACCGAATGGGCGGAGCAGATCAGCCCTGTGGCGGAAATCAGGGCACTAAATCACCGCCGGCAGCCAAACGTGTCGGCGACCATGACAAAGTGCCCCTCTTTTTTGTGATCTGGTTTTCCTGGGCTGCGTAACATTCGCATGAACACATATCTGCGGATTGGATCCCGTCGAGCTGACTGCGCCAAGGCAATCGTGCGGCCAAAGCTGGGCAGGGAGCGAAAGGCCAGAGTTTTGGAGGATGAGAGGCTTGCTCTCGGCGCGGACCAGATGATTGGTTTGATGTCGGCGATAGCGAACTCGCGTGATGTTGGCGCATTCGAAATCCTATACGGGCATTTCTATCCGCGAGTGCGTTCTTACATGATGCGGATGACGAAGGGTGATCGCGTTCTGGCCGAGGAATTGGCTCAGGAGACTATGATGCGCGTTTGGCACAAGGCTGCGCTCTTCGATGCCGCCAAGGCGCAGGCGTCGACGTGGATCTACACGATTGCAAGAAACCAGATGATTGACTCTGTTCGTAGAGGCACGCGACCGGCGTTCGACGAGAACGATCCAGCTCTCGTGCCGGATGAGCTTGAAACGGCAGACGCGAAGATCGAGCGAGAGCAGGACGCGGCAGCATTGAACCGCGCAATGATTGCCCTGAGCGGTAAGCACATGGAGGTTTTGCGGATGTCGTTCTTCGACGGTCTCACGCATTCGATGATAGCTGACAGACTAAACCTCCCTATTGGAACAGTGAAATCGAGGATCCGACTTGCATGCGAGAAACTACGCCTAGCGCTTCAGGAACAAGCCAAATGATCGCACATCATCTGGATGGTGACATGCTGATGCAATACTGCGCGGGCACCCTTGCCGAGGGATGGAGTGTTGCCGTCGCTACCCATCTCGCCTTATGCCCCGCATGCCGATCAGAAATGCGGACGCTCGAAAGCGTGGGGGGGTACTTTCTTGAACGCGAAAATGCGGAAAGAGACGATGTCACTGAAAGCTGGCGTCGTATTAAGGACAGGATCGAGGCAGGGCACATGGAAAAAGCCGTTCGAATGAAAAAGCGTTCCTCGTCCGATCTCACCTACCCGGAACCGCTCAGAACCTATATCGACGCTGCAGGTGGCTTAAGGTGGCGCTCACTGGGCCGGGGTGCCGCGCAAATGATAATTCCGATCGGGGACAAAACGACGTCAGTTAGATTGCTTAAGATCCCCGCCGGTCAGCCGGTCCCGGAGCATTCGCACGGCGGGCTGGAACTCACGCTTGTCCTCGATGGGAGCTTTAGCGACGAAATCTCGACTTTTGGAAGAGGGGACATAGAGATCGCTGACGGCAATCTAACGCATCAGCCGAGAGCCAACCCTGGGAGAGACTGCATTTGTCTCGCCGTCACCGATGCCCCGCTCCGATTCAAGAGCAGATTGTTGCGGCTCATACAGCCATTGCTGGGGATCTGACTTCTGACCAGGAGAGACGCTCGTCGCTCCTGCTGATACCCAACCGCTCGGTTGAAATGTCTCGGCATAAATCGCGAATACCTGACCAAGCATAAATTACATCTGATCGAGACTTATAACCGGCCCTTCCTCAGTTGAGCCGTCGACCTCGCCGACCAAGAAAACGGCGCCCACGCCCGCGATCTGGAAAGCGTCGACGGTCGCTCCTATCTCATGCTCCATAGGAACTAAGGGACGTCATCATGCCAGAACCCATCGATCGTCTGGAAGAAAGTCCTCTTGCCGAGATCCTGCCCCCGGCGAGACTCTCGAACCGCGGAACCGTCCTCTGCGATTGCTGCCGTCAAAGAAAGAGCACGTGCGACTTCGACGAGGATGGTTTCGGCATCTGTTCAGAATGTTTCTGCTCCGACGTAGCCCCCATGGATCTCATGGCTCGGTTCCGAGACGACTAGCTGATTCTTCCGAGCGCGTACCTACGCTGAGATAAGCCGTGTTCTTCATCGCAGCTGGTCATTGCTCCTGATTGAGCAATCAAGGGCTCGGTGCGCCAGCGTACTCAAATGCGTGCGACCTTCCTAAAAGCTGCCCTATCGCGTAGAAATGTCGTCATCATCAGCATACGGAGATCGTTGGCGCTGAAGGCTAAGTGTTTGTGGGTGCACCCCTCGACCCGAAAATGAACGGGTATATCGTGCTTTACTTCCGAAATCGTTCTGCTCGAGCAAAACTTCAAGAATCGGCCCGACGTTATGTGACAGCAGACCAGGGGACGGAGCGGCTTACCGAACGCGCGCTCCAGGTCCTCTCCGATAATCCTTCGCTCCTCGATGAGCGCGACGATAACAGGGCAATGTTTGCGGGTTCACAAGCTTGCTCAGGAACAGCTCCAAATAACTGGCGTCCTGTCGCGATGCGCGAACGGGGACGCCACTTAAGAGCCCTGAACGAACCCTCATCTACCGTGCGGGTGCAGCGGTCCAAGTTTGCGTTGGCACGATATGAGCAAAAAAAGAGGGACGCCATGGGTGTTGCAACGACAAATTTCGAAGACACCGTGTATGGCATCGAAGCGAATCTGTTGGTTCTGCGAGCTGCCTCAGCTTTGACGGCTGCAGGTATTCCGATAACGCGCCGAAGTATTGAAGAATATATGGGCCGATATTTTTCGAGGGATCTGGTAGACAAGCACCGGGTCGAGATCAATTTCATTATTGTTGACATCCTCGCGAGTGTTAAAGACCTCGACAAAGGATTCGCCTGGAATATGGATGGCTGACGCTATGAATGGTCGCTGCCCGCGTCATTCGGCGTCTCGCCTATCTGGTCAGCACATGTGACGATAGCCTATATGAGCTCGACAATCGAAGTGTCGCCGGTCTCCACATGATAACGAGGCATCGGAGACGAGCAGCTTTGCGCGCGATCATTCCTAAGCGTGCCGCTGATCCTGGGGCTGCATGCTATTTTGCGGCCTGAGCTGACTTGTATCCGGTGCGGGTGTCCTGGATGCTTTCAGTCTTTCTCTCAGCAACAATAGCAATATCCCGGATGCAATGAAGCCCTGTAGGGACAAGTAGGCGCAGAAGATCCACCAGAACATGTTTCACCCATTTTTCCAACTCGGCGGATGTGACATAGGACAGCGGATATCGAGGAAAACAGGGACCAAAGTCTGATGCTGTCGCCCCAAACGGTCGCCGATCGCGGCGCGTGTTCAGGATGGTGAATCAAGCAGGATGGCGATGCTTCAGGAGCGACCCCTGCTTGCGCGCAGTAACGATGGGCAGCGAAGAGCAAGTGCAAAACGGCAATGCCAATGGCTCCTGAAACTCACCGCACCATGACCCGCAAACGGTTCGGCCGGACGCTCCTGCGAGCGCCAGGAGGTGGTGCGAGGGCCATCCAACACGCTGACGAAACCGCTCGCCCGGTCGGAGGCTCCTCGCCGAAGGCCGGTTGCGAGGTCCCGCGCAACGGATATTGACCGGCTAGAGATTCGCGCGGAGGATTTAGGCGCCATGCCAAGCCGTTCTTTGTCAAAACAAAGCAGTGCAGGAGATTGAAGGGCGCCGCTCGCGAACAGTCGATCTGGTGCGATCCAGTTCTCTAGCAGGGTCAGGATAATGCGCCCGTTTCCGTTTCAGAAGCACACGCGGCTGACAAAGGTTCTACGGACGGACTTTCGGCCAGAGCTGGCTTATCCCTAATACCCTCACGGTCTCAGTTACGCTCTCGAAGCGCCCCTGGGGACATATCCCCGCCTGCGCTTCCTGCGGGCAATATCGAGGAAATGTGATATCGCCTGCTCTTCGCTCGAAAAGAGTTCACTCTTCTCACCGCCGGCCTTGCCGATCCGGCCCCAACTGCGCATGACCGCGATCTCTCCGAACAGCGTTGGCTGGATCGACAAGGTATAGTAGCGCGCCACGTTTTGCGTCTCGTCGATCCGCTGGCAGTAGAGCTGGTAGAGTTGGGTTGTCATACCTGCAGGATCGCCAGCTTTACTCTGCGCGTCCAACGACAAGTTTGAATCGATCCGGCCGAACCGATTCATTAAGATGATAGATGGGAGGCCGGCCACACCCCTCGGCCGTCCGCGGAGGCGTAGTTGACTAGGAAACTATATTGTGATTGTTTCCTGGTCAACGGGGAGGTGACTGATGATGGCGGTTTCCGAGTTGACCGATCATACCGGGTTCTGGATGCGCATGGTGTCCAACGCCGTATCGCAGGCATTCGCCCGCAAGGTCGAGACTGAAGGCGTCACCGTGGCGGAATGGTCGTTCATGCGGGCGCTATACGACAAGGATCCTACGCCACCATCGATCCTGGCGAACAGGATGGGCATGACCAAGGGCGCCATCAGCAAGCTTGCGGAGAGGCTGCTGGCAAAAGGCCTGATCGATCGGACGGAAAGCGCTAGTGACAAGCGTGTTCACAGCCTCTGTCTGACGAAAGAGGGAAAAGCCAAGGTTCCGGTTCTAGCCTCGTTTGCCGACGCAAATGACATCGAGTTCTTCGGTGTGTTGACGAAGGAAGAGCACAAAAAGCTCGACCGTATCCTGAGGGATCTCGCCGAGCGGCGCGGGCTTAAAACGACCCCGGTGGACTGACCGCGGGCACAGTTGAACATCGCTATGACAGGAACCCGCCATGGACGCGGAGCGCATTTCTATTGCCGAAACCTGCCTGCATGCTGCCCATAGTGGCAGACTGAGCTTTCCGGAGATCGTTGGCAAGCTGACCAACGCAGGCTTTGAATGCTACATGGTCGACTATCGTCGGAACAGTCAGACCTACTACCTGCCGGACGGCGACAACGTGACGATGGATATGGAGCCCTCCGCAGGGAGCGTCACCGAAGCCTTCGACCCCACCGAAATCGAGCGCCTGGTGCGGTGGGCGCAGGCGAATCCCGCAGACTACAGCTACGTCGCCTTCAGCGAAAAAGTGAAGGACGCCGGCTGCGCGGGGTACCTCGTCTCGTTCCTGGGCCGCCGCGTCGTCTATTTCGGGCGCACCGCAGAGACACATGTCGAACACTTCCCGAAGTAATGGGATAGGTTCGTGAAGCTCTGCGGATTTCTGACCGGCACGCTAGCTCAAACGATCTGTGCTGAACTCGGATCGGCGAAGATACTTTTGCACCAACAACGCGCAAAAACGCGGCTTTCCGCCTTTCAGTATCTCGCTGCAGATAAATTCGCTCGGCAGGCACCAAGCTTGACTCACCGCTCGAGCGGAACCCATCCGGAGCGACGAAGGTGGCCATTCCCTGGTTGAAGCCGGCATGTGTCGCCATCCTCAGCTTCACCGGAGCGGACATTTCCATTCATCGCTTGAAAGTAAGAAAAATTTACATTACTTTGTCGCAAATGCAGTGCGGAGAACTTTTCATGCCTTCAGTTGCTCTCTCCATGAAAGGCCAGGTTACCCTTAAGCGCGACCTCCTTGCCCATCTTGGTGTGAAACCCGGAGAACGGATCGAATTCGAAAAGCTGCCTGGCGGCGAGTTACGAATCCGCGCTGTCCGGGCGACCGGCACGATCGGCAGTTTTATCGGACGGCACGCCGGCAAGTCCACAAAGGCGCTGACCATCGAGGAAATGAACGAGATAGCTGCTGAGGGCTGGAGCGACGACGCGTGAAAATCGCGGCCGATACAAATGTCCTGGCGCGGGCGGTTCTGCAGGACGATCCGCAGCAAGGCAAGGCAGCTGCAAAGCTTCTTGAGGAAGCCACACTAATCACTGTTTCATTGCCAAGTCTTTGCGAGCTGGTCTGGATCTTGCGGCGCGGCGCGAAGCTGTCCAAAGACGATATCGCTCAGACAATTCGCGATCTTCTGGTCACGGCGAAGGTGTCGATGGACAGGCCTGCCGTCGAAGCGGGTCTGGCTGTCCTTGAAGCCGGCGGCGATTTCGCCGATGGCGTCATCGCTCATGAAGGAGCGTGGCTTGGCGGGGAGACCTTCGTGTCATTCGACCGAAAAGCGATTGATCTGCTTAAGCTTCAGGGTCGGCAAACGCTTCTGCTGAGCTAAATAAAATTCGCCGCGTGGACGAGAAATCTCGGAAACCGCAACTATAAGTTGTTGATCGCATAACAAGTATTATGGAACCAGCCACTTCTGAGTTCCGGAGCTATCACAGGACGAAGTTACAGGAACTAAAAAAGCACCTGCGGTCCGGTAAGATCTACCGTCGGAAGGGTCTCGCCCAATGGTCGTCGTCCGTCGATCGGCATTTACAGCAGCCGCTGGCTAAACTACCTGACGACGCTATCAACCTTATCGAGACCTTCCTGAAGGACAACCGTTATCTCGTCACCTCGCGTAATGCCATAACAGCTTTAGTCAAAATACTTGTCATGACGTACTGCGATAGATTCCTGAAACCAACGGGATCGTCATGATGCCTCTCAGGGCGTTCTGCCCGCATGGATTGTCGTTCACAAACAATTAACAAGCCAGGCGAGGTAAAAGGAGCGCGCTCAATTTGATCCGCCACAATACCTTTTCGGATAGCGGTGATATGCACAGTCGCGCGATACCAGATTGAACGCCTCCGGTTGCATTCAACTACGAATCCTCGCATCTCGTTATCGCTGCCTTCGTCCACGTCGCAACAACGGTTGATCGCAGCTTAGGGCGCTCCGACGCATGGTCGTTGAGCGCCCTTGCTTTTGTGACGCACAGCTTCAACGAAGGTTGGTTCTGCAGAAATATTCAATTTTAAATTAAATAATTCGCGCGTATGTTGCACGGAATTTAATGCCTTTGGGTTGAGGGCCATGTCCTGGGACACGTCATCGACATTTACGCCGATCGGCATTGTTCGGCACGGTACAGCAACGCGAAGGGTTGTGCGGACGCTGGGGGATGCAGCCCATCTCCTCATGAAAGATTGGCCGTCTGATGACGGCGAGGAGTATGTCGCTGCCGTGAAAGCCTGCGTCGACGCGATTACCGGAGAAATTTCCCCAGATCAATTTCGTGAAATCTTCTTGCTTGCTGCCAATGAGGCCGGAATTACCGCTCTAACGGTCGTGCATCATGAACTGGAGCGACCTCAACCTGGCCGGTCTTCCCAACAGTGCAATTGACGTCCAATTTCGAAGCTCCGATCGACCACAAGAAGTTCAGGCCGCTGGCAATCTGTCTGCCGCACTCCTTCGGTGGAGGCGGGCTCATTGGGGTTTTCGATGCCGCGACGTTGACTCCAGCCCCGACCTGGTCGAAAACGCGTGGAACAACATGAGGATCATCGATGGCCGACGAAGAACTCCTTGCACCGTCTGATAACATCACAACAAAGACTGAAGCGGGGTCCGCTCGCGGCAAGCGGTCGAGGTCTAAGAAACCAACGGCGGCAAAGGCTGACTCGACCATTCAAAAGACGGCAAAGCCCAAGGCGCGCGGATTGAGTGATGACGAGAAGCGCGGGAAAATCAATCAAGTTGAAGCTGCCATTGCCGGTGGCGAAACATTGAAGGATGCCGTGAAGGCCGTGGCGATATCCGACCAGACCTACTACACGTGGAAGAAAGCCCTTGCTGTAGCGCCTCCCGGAGCGTCCGCGAACACTGCCACGTTGGACGACGAACTCGCTGAATTTGCCCAGCTCGAGGAAGAAAATCGCAGGCTGCGGAAGTTGCTCGCCGAAAAACTTCGCGACGAAAATACCTCGCTGCGCAAGCGGCTAGGTATGAACTAGCCAAGGCTTCATGTTTGAGATGACTTCACTAACGAGGCAGTGGGCACTGCGCTCGATCAATTGATGTGAAGCTGGGGAACGATGAGAACAACACAGCGCAACTTCGTCGTCGAATACAAGAATCGGCGGCAGGCCCAAGTTCGATCTCCATCCATTTGGGGCAACCTCGATCTGCGGGCCGTTGCGCTGCAGATCGAAACTGATGGCGTCTTGCCTGATATCGACGGGGCAGACGCGGAACCTATTGCCAATGCTGTGGTTCCCGGCTTAGCGAGTACGTCCTCGATGGAGCCTTGTGTTCCGACCGGAACGATCCTGACCGAGCATAATTTAGCCCCGCAAGGACTGGACCATGAGCTTCCGGCCATCGATACGACCGCGGCGCATGACAATCCGCCAATAGCAATTAAGCCTGTTCGTTCTTCCAAGCCTGACAATCGCGCCTCTTTCCCGGAGCGCGTAGTCGGGGGACGCCTCGAAGGCTTTGTCCACGATAACGGCGAGGACGATCTTAACGCGCTCGAGGAGGAGAACCGCCGGTTGAAGAGGCTGATGATCGTCAAGTTTCGTCAGGAAAATGCCGAGCTGAGATCGATGCTGAAGCGGTTCGGTGCCGAACATGTGGAGCGTTCTCTCCGGATTTAGACGGCGGCCCGTTGGCCCAACAAGTCGTTCGCGACCTAGCTGGCAGCCGGCGGGATGGCCACCTTCATCGGGGAACTTGAGCTCCTAGACAGGCTGCGCTTCAAAGCGCTCGCGGCAAGAGCAGGCCGCGCGGCCGATAGCATTTGCGAGATGCGCCAGGGACCAATTCGCGCGTGAAACTGGGCGAGAGACTTTGAGAGGATCAGGCTATGCATTGCATATCCTGGCGGGTTCCCGTACTAGCCCGGATCATCATACGAGGGTGGACCGTACAGCCGACTTTAGTGGGGTCAGGGCTTCAGTCCCCCGGCTGCACGGCCCGCGTATGAAGCCCGGCGGCGAGGTAAAGTTCCCGCAATAAATGCGCCACGATGAATCAACGTTTCTACGTGGTTAACGTCCGCAAAGAGACGCCTGGCCTGCCTTAGGCAGTAGGTAGGAACAATTATGCGTTTCTGAAGTTGTCGGAGCGGGATCGCGCGGCGGGTGTTTGCCAACCTTCGACACCCTAACCTCAAACTGTGCGATCCCGCCCTGCCCGACCGGCTTCGAAGCGAGCATGAGCGTCAATCCTCACTTAATCCGCGCCCATTCCACGCCCTTGCACAGGAGGCCGGCAATGATGCATCCCTTCGTGACCATCTTGTCTCCATCGACCGTTACCGTCAGGCTGTAGGTTAGGTCACGCTGTGGATCAAAAGCTGTGCCGGAATAGACCCCGCTCGTGCCCCTCTTGATGGTCATGACCAGCTTGTCGCCCTGTTTTTCCTTGGGAGTCCCTGGCTTTATCCACGTGTTGATTGCGCAGAGATCGGAGCCACACGGCGCGATCCTTACGCTGGCATTCCCGTCGCCTCGCGCCCACCGACCTTCGATATCGGTGGCATTTGCCATGCCGTACAAACAAAGGTTGACAGCCATGGCCGCCGGGATCATTGGTGTCATCTTTGCTCTCCTTGGTTGCGCGACCTATGAATGCTTGATGGTATAGAGCCCAACATTGATACTGCCCTCTTCGAAACCTGCCTCGCAGTAACAGAGGTAATAGTGCCACAACCGCTTGAAGCGCTCATCGAAGCCAAGGGTTGCGATGGCGGGCCAGCGGGCATGAAACCGCTTGCGCCACTCCCGCAGCGTTCTTGCATACGATTTCCCGAAGTGGTCTACCTCTTGTAGCTTGAGCCCGGACGAGGTGATCGCAGCGACGAGCGCTGGCTCGGACGGCAGGAATCCCCCTGGGAATATATATTTCTGGATAAAGTCGATGCTGCTGCGATAGCTTCTGAAACGCTTGTCCTCAATGGAAATGATCTGCAGAACCGCACGGCCCTGCGGCGCCAGGCATCGACGAAGGGTCTCGAAGTAGCTCGGCCAATATGCTTCCCCGACTGCCTCGAACATTTCAATCGACACGATGCGATCGAACTGTCCGTCCGTGTCGCGGTAGTCCTGCAGCCGCAGATCGATTTGCTGGCCCCTGCCGCTCGCCACGGCTACCTCTTGTGCCCACCGAAGTTGCGCGGGCGAGAGCGTCAAACCGACCACCTGCGCGTTAGAATGCGTGGCGAGATCAGCGGCAAGGGCGCCCCACCCGCAGCCGATCTCGAGAACGCGTTCGCCACCTCGAAGAGCAAGTTTCTCGCGGATGCGCGAAAGCCGCATCTGCTGGGCGGCTTCCAGTGTGGGCGTCGTGTCGTCGAAAATCGCCGAGGAATAAAGCATCATGCTGTCGAGCCACTCCCGATAGAAGTCGTTGCCGAGATCGTAATGCGCTTCGATATTGCGGCGACTTCCCCTGCGCGTGTTGGCATTGAACCGATGGCCGATCCGATTGAATAGCCGCATCAGGATGTTGCCGTTGATCGCGCGCGAAAGCGCGTCGCTATTCCTCGCCGCCAGGCCGATCAACGCGGTCAGGTCCGGTGTCGTCCAGTCCTCGTCAAGGTAACCCGCCGCAAAGCCGACATCGCCGGCCGTGAGCAGATGATATAACATCCGCCATCGCCGCATGATGAGCATCGCATCCGGCCCCTGTTCAGGTCCGACTTTTTCGATGACAGTGCCATTCGGAAGCACGATCCGCAGCCGGCCAAAACTCATCTCCGAAATAAGCCGCGCTACGAGACGGCCGCCAGGGCTAAGCTTCTTTGTGTTGCCGGAAGGAGCGAGTGGAACGCCAAGGGAATCGTCAGGCTGGCTCATGGCTTGCCGTCCTCCCGCTCAAGCATGATTTGTTGGGCGTTGGGCGCAGGAACGAGCCACGCGTGATCGGCAGGCGGCGGCGGCCGGACAGGCTGCGGACGCGCGCCACCCGGATCGCCGACGTCCCCACACTGATGTCGCGAGTTAGCGCGCATGATATGTTCACGGGCCGCCGCGTCTTTGACGTCCGCTGCAATGTCAACATCTGGCCGAGGACGGCCGGCCAAGCTTTTGTCCTCATGCCAGCACCTCCAGCTCGACGGGGCGCTCTGCCGGTCGGGTCAGGGGCTTGCGCACGATGCGCGCGCTTTCCTGCGCCACCTGCCAGGGTCGCCGCAATCCGCCGAGCTCTTCCGCCACGGCCAGCCCCGCTTGAAGGCCGTCCTCGTGGAAGCCCGCGCCGAAATGGGCTCCGCAGAACCACGTGTTGCGCTTTCCCTGCAGCGACCATAATTCCTGTTGCGCCTGCTCGGTTTCAAGGTTGAAGACGGGATGGTCGCAGACTTCGCGACGAAGGATGCTATCCGGACGTGGCTCGCGTTGCGGGTTCAAGGTGACGAATGTCGGTGGCGCGGTGCCGAGGGGCTGCAGCTTGTTCATCCAATAGGTAATCGAGGGCTTTTGCGCCTCGTCGCACCCGTCCGTTCGACGGTCGACGACATAGTTCCAGCTCGACCAGGCGGCGCGCCGTTTCGGCATCAGCCCAGTATCGCCATGAAGCACAGCCTCGTTGCGCGAATAACGGAAAGCGCCGAGGACGCGCCGCTCTTCATCGCTGGCATCGGCAAGCATGCGAAGCGCCTGATCGGCATGCGTAGCCACGACCACATCATCAAATGCCTGCTGCTGACCGGAACCATCATGAACTATAACCCGCCCCTCCTCGCGACGAATGACCGTAACCGGTGTCGAGATCCGGATCTTGTCGGAGAAGCGTTGGCTCATGCGACTGACATATTCACGGCTTCCCCCTTCCACCGTGCGCCAGGTCGGTCGGTTCCACAATCTGAGCAGGCCGTGGTTACAGCTGAATTTCACGAAACCGGCGGCGGGATAGGCCGCGACATCCATGGTCGGCGTCGACCAGATGGCGGACGCCATCGGGTAAAGGTGATCATAGCGGAATGCGCGGCCATAGCCGTTTAAGTCGAGATACTGCTCGAGCGAGATGCCGTCCATCGTCGCCAGATCGCGCGGCGCGTTGCGGTAAAAGCGTAGAAGATCGCGCATCATTGACCAGAAGCGCAGGCTAACCGCGTTGATCGGTTGCGCAAGCAGCCCCAACCCGGTCCCCCCGGAATATTCGAACGCGCCGTTGTCCATCGAGACCGCAAAAGACATGTTGGACGCGGCCGTGGGCACCTGCAGCATATGGAAGAGTGCCGTCAGGTTAGGATATGTCAGTTCGTTGTAGACAATGAAGCCGGTATCAACCACGACGGGCCCGCTCGCGCTTTCGAATTCCACCGTATTGCTGTGCCCGCCGATCCGATCGGCCGCCTCATACACAGTGACCTCGTGGCGGTGCGAAAGTAGCCATGCGGCGGAAAGCCCGGAAATCCCGCTGCCCACGATTGCGATGTTCAGGCGCCGTTCGCCCGGGACCCGCTGATAAAATGTCATCAATTCCTCTCGTCGACGCCTTCTGCTCCGCAAGGCAGGTACGAAAGCTCGCTCGGCTCGGTTCGTGATCGGCGAAATTATTTCTTCAGAAATGACGAAAACCGCTGACCCGCGCAGACCGTAGATGACGACTGCGAAGTTAAACGATAGTGGAAGGACGGACATGGAGGTTTTCCTCACCATCGCAGTCTGCCTATCGCTTGCCATGGCCGCCGCCTGGGGCGTGCAGCGCGTCACGGGCCTGAGCGGCTGGATCGACACGGTCTGGTCACTTGCGGTCGGGTCTGGCGGCATTGCTGCCGTGCTCATAGCCGACGGAGATTTTTGGCGGCGCATGACGGTGCTGGCACTGATAGGCGCCTGGGCGGCAAGGCTTGCCTGTCATATCGGCGCGCGGACCCGTGGCGGCCAAGAAGATCCGCGCTACGCCAGGTTAATCCAGGAATGGGGTGAGACCGCCGCCTGGAGGCTGTTTCTGTTTCTACAAATCCAGGCGCTCGCCGCCTTCATCCTTGTCTTGGCCGTCCATATGGCTGCAACCAATGACGCGCCCTTCGCGCGCGCGGTGGATGTCGTGGCAATCCTTATCGCCGTCGTTGCGTTGGTCGGAGAGACAATCGCCGATCGCCAGCTCGCCCAATTTCGTCGGACCCCTGCGGCCAAGACCGAGACTTGCGAAATCGGGTTGTGGCGCTACTCGCGCCATCCCAACTATTTCTTCGAATGGCTCTTCTGGTGCGCCTGGCCACTTCTATCCTTGAGCTCGTCCGTATCGACATTTGCCTCGCTGCTGGCGCCGGCGCTGATGTACTGGCTCCTGGTGCATGTTTCGGGAATCCCGCCGCTCGAAGACCACATGCTGCGAACGCGCGGAGACAAGTTCCGCATCCTTCAGAGGCGCGTCAACGCGTTCTTTCCGGGACCCCGTCGAAACGGAGAACTGCCATGAACATGTTGGCTTTTGCCATAAATACCGCTGAGCGCACGCCGTTGAGCGATGGCATGACGCTTGCCGGCATCGATTTCCTCTGCAGCCGCACCAGGCGAAAGCTCGCTGCCAGCCCGGCTTCGGATGAACAGGCTTTCGTCGACACGATGATGCATTTTCCCGCCGCGGCTCATCCCCACGAAGCCAATCGCCAGCATTATGAAGTGCCGCCGGAGTTCTTCGCCTTGGTGCTCGGGCCGCAGCGCAAATATTCCTGCTGTCTCTATCCGACGTCGACCGCGACGCTCGAGGAAGCAGAGACTTATGCCCTCTCCGAAACGGTGGAGCACGCCGCGATCGAGGACGGCATGAACATTCTTGAACTTGGTTGTGGCTGGGGTTCGCTTTCGCTTTACCTTGCCCAGCAATTCCCCAACTCCCGGATCACGTCGGTGTCCAACTCCGCGTCACAGCGCGCCTATATTCTGGATGTCGCAGCTAGATACGGTTTCACCAATCTCACAGTCATCACTGCCGATATGAACCATTTTGCCACGGATGAGCGTTTCGATCGCGTCATCTCGGTAGAAATGTTCGAGCACATGTCCAACTGGAGCGTGCTTTTGGAGCGCGTACGAGCCTGGCTAAAGTCGGACGGGAAGCTTTTTCTGCACGTCTTTACGCACAAGGATCGCTCATATCGCTTCGACCATGGCGATCCGGCCGACTGGATTGCACTTCATTTTTTTACTGGCGGCATTATGCCGGCGCATGACCTGCCCCACAAGTTCGCCAGTCTCTTCAAGGTGGAGAAGGAGTGGCGCTGGTCGGGTTCGCATTACCGCCGCACGGCGCTCGACTGGCTCAACTCCTTTGATGAAAGAATCGATCGCATCCAGCCAATCTTGCGCGAGGTCTATGGCAAGGACGCTTCGCTCTGGCAGCGCCGCTGGCGACTGTTTTTCCTCGCGACCGCGGGCCTATTCGGTCACGAGAACGGCAATGTCTGGGGGGTCGGCCACTATCTCCTGTCCCCGGCTTCGACCGAGTATTTTGCATGACGGCCAAAAACGAGCGGCGCCATCTCGACCCGCAGACACAGGCGACTGTGGCGATCGTGTGGGTTATCTTGATAAACAAACCCTTCTATCCGCTCTACGTCTGGTATCTGGTCGGCAATGGCACGACGGCAGCGCTGGCCACCCTGCTTGCCGCCCCGCTGTTCATCATCATTGCCTTCATGGCCCACCTTGCACCTCTGGCCGCCCGGATCGCGCTGCCGCTGGTCGCCACGCTCGATACGCTCTTTGAGACAAAGCTTTTTGGTACCGGCTCCGGCACGCAGCTTTTTCTGGCCCCTTGCATCATGCTGGCAGCTCTCTCATTTCGCGCCGAGGAAATATGGTGGCAACGCAGCATGGCCGTCTTCGTGTTCCTGGCCTTCGTTTTATCTCGCTATGGCCTCGGTCAGCCGCTGCATGTGTGGAGCGATCCGGATCTGACCATTCTTCTCAATCTCAACAGCTTTGCGGTCGCAAGCCTCATGGCGTTGATCGCAGTTCGCTACGCAGGGATCATGACCCAGCCCAATCACCATTAACGCATATGTTGCATCGGAAGGACGCCATCATGTCATCACCTTGTAGTTTTTCGGCCGTTTTTGCCGCCACGCTCGCCTTGACCGTCGGCTTTGCAACGCAGGCTGCTACCGCGCCGGCCGTCGTCAACGTTGGACCGGACCACTATTCCGGAACTTGGCTCGAGATCGGACGGACACCGATGTCGCTGACCGATGGCTGCGTTGCCGGTTATTCGACCTACCGGAAGGGCAAGGTGCCGGACGAGGTTCTCGTTGAGGACGGATGTCACGTTCATACGCCACAGGGGCCCCTGAAGACCATTCACGGAACCGGCAAGATCGAGGATTTTGGAACAACGAATGCGAAGATGCGTGTCCGCTACCCGTTCTTCATCACATTCAAATATTGGGTTCTCTACAAGTCGCCTGACAAGGCCTGGTTCATCAGCGCCAACCCGTCAATGACCGATCTCTGGATCTACTCGCGCACTATTCCCTCAAAGGCGAACCTTCGTCGCATGGTGCGCAAAGCCGCCGACCTCGGCTATGATGTTCGCAAGCTCGAATTCCCTGCTCAGTGATCGACGATGCTCGAGGCGCGCGCGCTCATCGCATAGTGCTGGCTTTCCTGTCTGTAACGATCGGTCCTGGTTCGCGCCGGTGCCGATGTCGGCTTCAGTGAGGAAGCGGTCGTGGACCAGCGGGTTGTCCTTGATTGATGACGCGAGCGGCGGGCATCGCATTGAAGCGGGGCTTCAGGCGATGGCTGAAAGAGCGTGCGCGTCCGGATGAAGTCTTTCCGCCGTACAATGCGTTGTATTGCCCGCAACGAAAGCGTTGTTGACGACCACTTCGAATTGGTTTCGAGGCCGATGCGTTCGACGTTCCCTCGCCCGTTCCAATGGTCGCATCACGCCGGGCTTGAGCAGATCTTGCCCGCGATTTACCTGTCTTGCCATAGACGCTCGTTGGGCCATAAATGCCGAGATGAGCCATGTACCGAAGATTTTCGTCAGTTTGAAACCGACGCGCAAGAAAGTGGGCCAGCAGCGTGAGAGCGTTGGTCCGAAATGCCAATGGGACGGCTGCGACAAGGATGGGCCGCATCGCGCGCCAGTGGGAGCCGATGCAGAGGGTCTCTATCTTCTGTTCTGCTCCACCCATTTGAGCGCCTATACCAAGGGATACAACTACATTACGAAACTTTCCGACCCGGTGACTGCTCGCTATCAGCGCGAAGCGGCGCGCGGCGCGCTGCCCACCTGGGGAACCCGTGCCACCGCTGCATTGGAGGTTCCTCTCCCCTCGTCCGTCCGTTCCGGAACGGCCAAAGCGATCAATTTGCGCAAAAAGGCCGCGACATCGCAGGAGAAGAAAGCGGATCTTCGCCTGCGAAAACTCAAGGTACTTGAAGCCAAGGCATTCGAAACGCTCGGCCTTGCCGACGACGCGGAACCTGCAGAAATTAGAAAAAAATACAAGGAACAGGTCAAAATACATCATCCCGATGCCAATCAGGGAGATCGGGCGTCGGAGGATCGTCTGAGGGCGATTATCGAGGCCCATAAGATCCTCAAGATCAACGGCTTCTGCTAGGGTCCGTGGTCGGCCCGCGCGGCCTTCACTTTTGATCAGCCTGCGTGGGCCGCGCCGCGATAGCCGATTTCCTCCTCAAATGCCTGAATTTCGGCCTGAGCTCGCTCGGCTGGCAATCGTCCGGAACTGATCATTCTTTCCGAGCACCATTTGAATAGCTGTAGGTACGCCTTGGCTTTGTCGCCAGGAGTCCGTTGATCGGACTGTGTCCGCTCGCTGAGGAGCGCAGCCGAAACATGCTCAGCAATCATCATATGCGCCGCGTCGCTGACAGACCATCCTCGCTTGAGGATCAAGTCCGTGGCAAAGGAGCCCTCAGTAGACAGCTGCCTGGAAAGCTCTTGAGAAACGGAATCCATCGCTTTTTCGATCGAGGTCCCCCTGCTTCGAAACCGAACCCGAAGCTTTTCTACCTCAGACCAAAGTAACTGGACCTCGGGAGAGAAAGAACTGTGTTTCTTTCGTTTGAAGAAGCCGAACATTTTACCGCTCTCCCTTTGAAAACACTGATTCCGTTGAAAAAAGTCTAAGCCAAATCCCTTGCCCGGTCTACTCGCCCGCAGGCGCGAAATGCTGGCGGAAAAAGCACATTTAATGTAGTCGACGCTGCTCCTCTATTGCCTGTTTTAGGGGGCTAAGCTCCTGCAGAGGGCGTCGGGCTAGTGACCTGAAGCGGCCGCGTGCCTGCCGCCCATATCGCTCACTGAGTCGCACCTCATTGTCTCGCGCAAGAGGGCAAAACGATCGGCGGGACGGTGCAATGGGCTGGATGCCTCGATTTCGGGCTGTTATCGACTCATTTTTCAAGGCCTCGGTCGAGCGCTCATGCGCCCCTGAAGCCATTAATTTTGCTTAGGTTTTGGCAATTTTTCCGTTTGACAGGCTGCTCGCTTACCGTTCGTGTAACCCATTGTTAACCCAATGGTCTTGCCCTGTGAGGGGAATCGGGTCTTATTCCTTATCTGCGGTGTCAGCTCGTTGGTTGGCTTTTTTCCGCATGTGAGGCCCGCAGGCGATAATATGATGAACACCGCAAAGGCAAAGGAAAGCCGAAACTCTTCTCTCCGCTTCACGATTGCGGAGCACGCCTCGTCGCTTTCGACCAAGCTGCAGGAACATCAAACAAATATCTTTCCGCCCCATGCTCGTAAAGGGATCCGGGCCTTCACGCCGTCTGAGGCTGCCAAGCTGCTGGGTGTCGCTGAAGGATATTTGCGAACCGTGGCCGTCGACCTCGAAAAGAAGGCTTCCGAAGGAGGGGGCATCGAATTCAGGCCCGCCGTTGCCGGCGGTCGGCGCATGTACAGCGTCCAGGAAATCTCAGCAATTCGCGCCTATCTCGACCGCCCAGGTCGAACAAGCGGTCGCTATCTGCCTCATCGACGTGACGGAGAGGAACTGCAGATCATTTCTGTCATGAACTTCAAGGGAGGTTCGGGCAAGACAACGACCTCGGCGCACCTTGCACAATATCTCGCGCTGAGGGGATATCGGGTTCTGGCGATCGACCTCGATCCTCAAGCTAGCCTGTCGGCCTTGTTCGGAAACCAGCCGGAAGTCGACGTTGGTCCGAACGAGACGATCTATGGTGCCATCCGGTACGACGAAGAGCGCCGTCCGATTCAGGAAATTGTCCGCGGGACGTACATCCCTGATCTCCATATCATCCCGGGAAACCTCGAGCTGATGGAGTTCGAACACGATACGCCAAAGGCGCTTCTTCAACGCAAGCCGGACGACATTCTCTTCTTTGCCCGGTTACAGGCCTCCATCCGGGAAGTCGAGGACGCCTACGACGTCGTCGTGATCGATTGCCCTCCGCAGCTGGGATTTCTTACGCTATCGGCCCTCACAGCGGCGACATCGGCTCTGATCACGATTCATCCTCAGATGCTGGATGTCATGTCGATGAACCAGTTCCTTTCGATGATGAGCGCGCTGCTTGAGGAAATTGCCGAAGCTGGAGCCGAAGACCGTAACAATTGGATGCGCTACCTCATTACCCGCTTTGAGCCTACCGACGGCCCACAGAACCAGATGGTCGCGTTTCTTCGCTCGATGTTCGGCGAGGATGTGCTCGTCAACCCGATGCTGAAAAGCACGGCGGTCTCGGATGCCGGAATAACCAAGCAGACCCTGTTTGAAGTCGAGCGAACGCAGTTCACGCGCTCGACTTATGATCGCGCCATGGAATCGATGAACAACGTCAACGGCGAGATCGAGTCCCTTATCAAGGCGACGTGGGGGAGATCATGAGCCGGAAGAACCTCCTCTCCTCCCTGCACGGTGACAGCACGACGCCGCCGCCACATTCCAGACCGTTCATGGATGCCGGCAAGTCGAAGCCCATGACGGCCGTTAGCAAATCGCTTGGCGACCTCAATGACCGCAGCCGACGCGCCAATGAGATCGAACGGCGGCTGGCGGAAGGTCAAACCGTCATCGAGCTCGATCCGCAACTGATCGAGCCCTCCTTCGTGCAGGACCGCATGGGAGGAGATATTTCCGGGCTTGTCTCATCGATCAAGGAGCAGGGCCAGCACGTCCCGATCCTGGTGCGTCCTCATCCGGAAAAGCCTGGCCGATATCAGGTTGCATTTGGTCATCGGCGTCTTCGCGCAGCTTTCGAAGCTGGCCTTCCAGTCAAGGCAGTTGTCCGCGATCTGACGGATGAACAACTGGTCATCGCCCAGGGCCAGGAAAACAACGAACGCCAAGATCTTTCCTTCATCGAGAAGGCGCGGTTTGCCGCCCGTCTTAAGGAAGACTTTTCGCGGGAAGTCATCATGTCGTCTATGTCGCTGGACAAGAGTACGCTCTCGATCATGCTTCAAATAGTCGATCTGCTGCCAGCCGAGCTGGTCGAAGCCATTGGCCCTGCTCCCGGCGTTGGGCGGCCAAATTGGCAGCAACTCGCAGCCCTCATGGACAAGGTTGAGGAGCCTTCTGAGGTCTGCACCTATGCGGAGGGTTTGGGCCACCTGGCTTCGGAGGAACGTTTCAGGCAGACCCTGGCACATCTGAAACCAATCAATGTGGAAGTGGGCAGTTACAATATGCTGTCGACACCCGACGGGAGCCGGCTTGCGCAGATCAAGAACAGCCGGTCGAAACTCGAAATCACAATCGACAAGAAGTCGGCGCCGGATTTCGCTGCCTTCTTGATAGAGCAACTGCCTGCGCTCTTTGAGGCGCATCAGACGACCAAGCGCAACAAGAAGGACGTGTAACCCGCAAAAGAAAAGAGCCCCAAAACGTCGCCGTCTCGGAAGCCCTGATCTGTTTCTAGCACATCCAGATTCGCATTTCCGAGAATCATCGTCAAGAGTCTTTGGCATCGTTTTTGATGAGCACTTTCCTTTTGCCTGCCGACAGGTGAGAAACGATGGAAACCGGAAATGTGACGACGCCTTTCGGGCGGCGGCCGATGTCGCTCGCGCTCGTGAGGCGGCAACAGGCCCTTGCCGAGATCAAGGCAGATAAAACCGTCGAAAAGTGGAAAGTGTTCCGAGACGCTTCTGCGGCCAAGGACCTGCTCGGCATTCAGTCGAACAGCCTTGCCGTCCTCGACGCACTCTTGAGTTTTTACCCCGACAATGAGCTGCGTCAGGATGGGCAACTGATCGTCTTTCCTTCGAACATTCAGCTGTCTTTGCGGGCGCACGCCATGCCAAGCTCCACGCTTCGCCGTCACCTTGCAGCGCTGGTCGACGTTGGCCTTATCGTTCGCAAAGACAGCGCGAACGGCAAGCGCTATGCCCGCAAGGACGCCGCCGGTGACATCGAAAATGCCTTTGGATTCGACCTGTCCCCTCTCCTCGCCCGCGCCGAAGAGCTTGCAATGCTGGCACAGCAGGTCATAGCTGAACGCATTGCGCTCAGGAAGGTCAAGGAGAACCTGACGATTTGCCGGCGTGATATCCGCAAGCTGATCTCGGCTGCGGTGGAAGAAGGGGCAAAAGGCGACTGGCAGTCGGTGGAAAGCATGTACGTTGCGCTAGTCAGCCGAATTCCGCGCGTCCCGACACTTGCCGTTGTGGCGGACATCCTCGATGAGATGAGGATGTTGAAGGACGAGGTTCTCAATCGCCTGGAAACACAGGCTCTCGCAGATAATATGAGCGGCAATGATGCTCAGAACGAGCGGCACTTACAGAATTCAAACACCGACCCATCCACTGAACTTGAACCTAGCTCTGAAAAAGAGCTGGGCGAAAAGGCAGAGAAAGATCGGGGGCCTCGGAGGGAGCCGCTAAAGGCATTCCCTCTCGGTGTCGTACTAAGGGCCTGCCCGCAGATCGGTCAGTACGGACAAGGTGGCGCGGGAATAGCAACTTGGCGTGATCTGATGTCGGCGGCGGTCGTGGTGCGATCGATGCTCGGGGTGAGCCCGTCTGCGTATCAGGATGCCTGCGAGATTATGGGTCCCGAAAACGCGGCCGTGGCTGTGGCCTGCATTCTGGAACGCGCGAACATGATCAACTCCGCCGGGGCCTATCTTCGAGACTTGACCAAGCGCACCGAGCGCGGCGAATTCTCCTTGGGGCCGATGTTGATGGCGTTGTTGAGATCTCAGGGACATGGGGATCTGCGGGCAAGCTGAGGTTGTTTGCAGCTGCAAACAGCTCATAGGGCTGCGATGGTCGGCGCGTCTCCAGTGCGTTGTACAACTATGATCTGCCGCATGGCCGAGTGACCTAAGAACGATGTGCGGTCATCCTTGCTTCTCATTGAGCGGTCTGCACCAGCAAACCCACAAGCCTTCAGGGATCTAGTCTGCGTGAGGACAGGTGGAGCCTCCAGAATACCCGGGCTCACTTCACTCAACCAACGCCCCCGGTCCTTATGGACCGAGAGCGTCGTGCAGGGAGACGCGACATCTCTCGTGACACTTCAAGAGGCTTGGCGTCGCGTCTAAAAACAAAACTTCCCTGTCATCGGGATGTTCCCGTGCCTTGTCAGCAACCAGATCGACAGCGATCGCGTCTGCTGCTGGGCGAGCCAAGGGCGCTGCATTTTCGTTAATGCCCTGCGTCGCGGTAGAGTCAGCACTGCAAGGACCACGATTGTGCCCCGAAGCCGCAACGGAGTCTCTCCTCCTGGTGAGGAATAGACTTCTCGGCAGTTTTGCGAACCGCTAGCGGACGACGCGTGTGTTTTGTCACGATTAGCGGCAATCGACGGCGAGGCCGGAGCTGGGATGCGCCTCATTTGCCGGCGTTATCAGCCAGGCACAAGCAGACCGGAGAGGCCGGCCGATTACGCTCCGACACCATCCAGGACTAGTGAACGCAGCGTCGAGACCAGAGCATCGCCGGTTAGTAGCTCGGGATCCAGAACGAGATCCGACTGGAAGCTGATCGAAGGACTGCCGACATAAGCCATGGACCAGTCGCCGAACGTGCGACCAATGATCGGAACACAATCCAGCAGCGCCACGTTGCCATGACGCTGATCTTGCTGAATCCTCTCGAAAGTCGCCTCTACCGCAGTTTGCGGTCCCTCCAGAACCTGTCCGAAAAAGCCTGAGCTGAAAAGGAGGGCACCGGTGACGTCGACGGCTGGATTGTTTCGTCGGCTTGCCGCAAGTATTCGATCAATCTCGTTGCGAAATAATGCCGGTTCGCGTTCAAGCCGATTGGAGCTGAGATAAGCCAACCTGTAGAGAGACATTTCCTAGCCTTTCGTTGCTTTGGCCAGAGACATGGCGTCGCTTGCCGACAACGGCCGTCCGGTCAGGTAGCCTTGCGCCTGGGTGCACCCATCGCGCGCGACCAAACGAAGCTGATTTTCAGTTTCGACCCCTTCGGCGATGGTCACCATGCCAAGGCTTGCGCCGAGCGCAGTCACGGCCCGCACAATTGCCGCACTGTCGGTGTTCGTTTCCAGCGTGGTGATGAACGAGCGGTCGATCTTGATCTTGTCGAACGGAAACTTTTGCAAGTAGCTCAGCGACGAGTAACCTGTACCGAAGTCGTCGATCGAAATCCTGACGCCCATCGCTTTTAGCTCTCGCAGAATCGAGAGGGTTAGATCCGCGTCCTCTATGAGCGCGCCCTCCGTGATTTCCAGATCCAGTCGGGAAGGAGGAAGGCCTGAAAAAGCCAATGCGGAAGCCACCGCGGAAATCAGGCCGCTGTTTCTAAACTGAACGGGCGAGAGGTTGACGGCGACGGTGAGCTCGTCCGGCCAGCCGGCCGCTTCGGTACAGGCGGTGCGCAATACCCATTCTCCGAGCTGATCGATCATGCCGACCTGTTCGGCCACGGGTATGAACTCGACTGGCGATATGGGACCGCGATCTGACGTGGTCCAGCGGACCAGGCTTTCAAAACCGACCAGGATCTTGCCTGCAATCCTGTATTGGGGCTGGTAGACGACCGAAAACTCTTTCAGCACGAGAGCCCGCCGGAGCGCCACCTCGAGCTCCCGGCGTCTCTGCGCCTCATGGTCGAGTGCGGCGGAAAACAAATGATAGGTTCCCTTGCCGTCCGACTTGGCCTTGAACAATGCAAGATCGGCCTTGCGGATCACCTCATCTGGGGCATCGTCGTTCAAAGAGATACCGACGCTGGCTCCGATTTGGACCGAATGGCCCCCGATGAGGTAGGTGCGGCTGACGATTTCGATAATTCTAGCCGCAAGCGACTGGGCCGCCTCTGGTTGGGTGCCCGAGCCCTGCACAAGCGCAAATTCATCGCCGCCGACGCGAGCCAGAAGATCGCCTGGCCCGATCATCTTGGCGATGCGGTCGCCGACACGCTTCAAAAGCAGGTCACCAACCGCATGACCAAGCGTGTCATTGACCGCCTTGAACCTGTCTAGATCGACATAGAGCACGGCCGATCCTTGACGGGAGCTGGCGCCGTCACCGAGTTCAGAAAGCCTGCGCAGCAGGGCCGCGCGGCTGGCAAGACCTGTCAGGAGGTCTCGCTGCTGGCTGACGGTCATTTCCACCACATAGGAGACATCCACGAACCGCAGACTACGGCCCGCATGACTTTCGCCGAATTCTATCAGGATGGTCCTGCCGTCCCCCATTTCGAAGAGGTGGCGATCGTCGCCGCCTGCGACCGCAGCCATGATCGATCCCGTGGAGCCGGCCTTGGTCAGACCGCTTTTCTCACAGCCTGCCAGGACGTCATTCAGCATTGCGCCGACTTGAAGTCGCCCGGCGAAGAACGGGACCGCCGGACCGCTGAAGGCTACGATCCTGCCATCCGATCGGAGCCTCAATCCGGGCGCTTCGAAGGTTCCAGAGACGTCGGCGTCGTGCCAGCATCTCTTGTCAGCAATAGCAGTCATCGGGAACACCTATGTGTAACGGCCAAAAGCCATTAGTCACAAAAGACCTTAATAAAGGCCAACGGTGGATATCACGACAGGTCGGCATAGGTGCGAACACGAAGATGGGCTCCCCAGGTGCAGGTCGCAGTCGGCAGCAACTCTGCCTGCTGCACACGGGCAGGCTGCGATTTACGGCGCCCGGCCAGGGTCTTAAACTGCTGCTGCAGGTTGCAAAGTCCGGTTACGCGGGCGGAGTGACGCCAAAAGGTTTCGCATATTTTTAGCGATGAAGCGGGTAGATTGCCCGTGCCGGCGCTTTAATTGCCTGGTGGAGCCCCGTTTTAGCTCTCTAGGCAGCTGCCAGCTTGCTGGTTCCGGGAAGGTTGCGGATGAGGCGAATTTCGCCGGTCACGCCTCGCGAGGATTTGCTATGCCATTGGAATTGTTGCCGCAGCCGTAGGATTTATCTCACCCAGTATCGCTGCCAGCGCGGATCTTGCGCGCGCGATTCGGCTCTTTGCCGTGCCCATTTCACACTCGAATGCAGCCGCGATCTGTTCGTAGGTGAGGCCGTCGAGGACCATCAGCAGCGCGTTCTTCTGGTGAAGCGGCAGGGTGGAGAGCGCCGACCAGACTTGCGTTGCGTATAGTCCGGCCTCCTGGTTACACCATCCGGTTGTTGTTGAGCTGTCGTCGACCTCGGCAACGAGCACATGACGTTTGCGGCGGTTGACGTTATTGAGGAACGTATTTCTCATAATGGTAAAACACCAGCTTTTGAGACTTGTCCCGACCGTATATTGATCGAGATGGCCCAATGCTTTCGACAATGTTTCCTGGGCTAGATCTTCGGCATCTGCGGGATCCCTCTCGAAGCGATACGCAAATCGCCGTATTGCAGGAACCAATGTCAGGACTTCCGCCTGCAGGGACTCAGTGACTGCTGTGTTCATTGCGGGATCTCCTCCGACCGACCCATCGACAATGACCATGATCAAAGGGAGTTCCGCCCCTGTCTTATAGCGTACCGAGTTATCCGATCGGTACCTCGCACTGCGCAGTATCCGGCGTCTTTTTTGCGAGCGGTTCGACCAGGGTGGGGAAGAAGGAAAATCACCAACGCAGAGATCGTACCGCACCCTTGGTATCTTCGGGGAAACGTCGTTCCGCAACGTTCGCTAAGAATGGTTCCAAGTCGATGGTTGCGCCCAGGTTGCTCCGAAAGACCTGGCGTAGCCTCGCACTGACCGGCATGCCCAAACGTCCCTTTTGACGATGAAGCTGTCGGTCCACGGCGTGCGGCCTCATAGCAATGTGAGATTGGCCAGGTTGCCGTCGTCTAATCATCGCGCTCGCGTCCTCCTCTGCCTGTGGCCGATCGCGTGCTCGATTTCGTATGTGTCGGTCAGTTCCCTCGCTGACTTGCGTCCGCTCACGCCCTGCCCTCGGCCAGCAGGCGGCGGACGGCTCGGATCTGTTCATCTGCGCCGGTGTTGACCGAACCTTGCATCCGAACCTAGTTCCAAGATTCCTCAAAGTCCTATCGCGGCCACCAGATCACGATCGTCGACGTCATATACACAAAAGCCATCAACGTTGCGAGAAGTGCCCAGGCAACGAGGCTCCGCACCCGAGGAAAGCGGGTGCTCATCGTTCGATCATGACGGTTCATTTTCATTCTCCTTGCGCCTCGCGCGGGAAACGCCTTGAAGCGAGTATTGTTTCAAACGCCTGGTGCGTTGTCCTGCTCGGCCAATGAAACCGGAAATGGAACTTGAGACCGACAGAAGCGGCCATTGCATTCGCCAGCCGCGACAGCGTGCTTGGGAACGGGGAGTGGCAAACGCGCGTTCACACCAACAGCGCGACAACGCGCGTGGCGCCCTGAGGTTGTTTGCACAAGGACGTTCGCATGGTACCTTCAACGAGCCGCAACGCGTGGTGGCACACGGCGACCGTCTATCAGGTCTATCCCCGCAGCTTCGCCGACAGCAACGGAGACGGCGTAGGCGACCTGCCCGGTATCACGTCCAAGCTTGAATATCTCAAGGCACTCGGCATAGAGCTGATCTGGCTATCGCCCGTCTACGCGTCGCCGATGGACGACAACGGCTATGACATTTCCGATTACCAGGCTATCGCGCCGGAGTTCGGAACGTTGGCCGATTTTGACGACCTCGTCGCACAGGCCCGTTCGCGAGGCATCGGCGTTGTCCTCGACCTCGTGGTCAACCACACCTCCGATGCCCATCCCTGGTTCGTCCAATCGCGCGCATCAAGACGGAGCGCCTATCGCGACTATTACATATGGCGCAAGCCCGCCGCGGGCGGTGGTCCACCAAACCAACTGACGTCGTCCTTTGGGGGACCGGCCTGGACGCTGGACGAGCGGACCGGCGAATATTACCTGCATCTTTTCTCGCGCCGGCAACCGGACCTCAACTGGGCCAATCCAAACGTCCGCCACGAGATCTACCAGATGATGAACTGGTGGCTCGAACGAGGAATCGCCGGCTTCCGGATGGATGTCATCGATTATATCGGCAAGCAGGTGGATCAGAACATCGTGACGGACGGGCCGCATCTGCATGACTATCTCCAGGAGATGAACCGGGCGACCTTCGGTAGCCGGGACGTCATAACTGTCGGAGAGACCTGGAGCGCCACGCCTGGCTCCGCGCTGCTTTATTCCGGGCGCGCTCGCCAAGAACTTTCCATGGTCTTCCAGTTCGAGCACGTGACGCAGCAATGGGACGAGATCTACGGGAAATGGCGCTCCCGACCCTTCGACCTCGTCAAGCTCAAATCGATCCTCGGCAAGTGGCAGTATGCGCTGGCTGAGGATGGCTGGAACTCCTTGTTCTGGGGCAACCACGATCTTCCCCGCGCCGTTTCCAAATACGGTGACGTAAAGGGTTATCCGGTGGAGTCTGCCAAGATGCTGGCCACGGTCCTGCATCTTCTAAAAGGCACGCCTTTCGTTTATCAGGGCGAGGAGATCGGCATGACCAATGCTCCCTTCACCAAGATCGAACAATATCGCGATATCGAAACGCTTAACATGCACCGGCTTCATCTTGAGGCCGGCCTCTCGCCTGAAGATTTCATCAGGGGCGCAAATGAAAACGGTCGCGATAATGCAAGGACGCCGATGCAATGGAGCGCCGGCGCCAATGCCGGCTTCACCACCGGCATTCCCTGGATTGACGTCAATGAAAATCACATCGCGATCAATGCCGAGGTCGCGATGTCCGACGAACACTCGATCTGGAACCACTACCGAAGGCTGATCCTGCTCAGAAAATCCCATCCGATCATCGTCTACGGTCGTTTCCAATCCTATCTCGATCAGCATCCAGACATTTTTGCCTACACCCGTACGCTGGACGAGCAGCGGCTGACCGTACTGGCAAACTTTTCCGCTCGTACCATCACCCTTGATCTGCCGAACGAACTGCAGGGTTCGGGCCGCTGCCTCATCAGCAATTACGATCCGGTCCATAAGGTGGATGCGACAATGGAGTTTCGTCCATACGAAGCCTTTGCGATTCTGGCGCAGAGCAGGTCCTGACGGAACAAAAGCCTGAGACCGAGGTTCTCACGCCACCGGGCCGGAAGGACAGCCATGTCAGGATCATCACGCGAGACAGGCGATTTTCACAAGCGACGGGAACGGCGTTATGGCGCTGGTAGCGAATGCCTGGCCGATGCCGTTTCCTTTCGGGTATGGGCACCTGCACACTCGCAGGTCCGGCTTGTACTTGATCAGGCAGGCGACTATGCGATGCAGCCCGAGGACGGCGGCTATTTTCGGCTCGATCTTGACGGGGTGCGCCCCGGGCAGCTCTATGGCTTCCGGCTTGGCAAGGCCGAGGATCTGCTGGCCGATCCTGCCTCCCGGTTCCAGCCTCATGGCCCGGATAGCTGGTCCATGGTTGTCGACGCCGCGGGCTATTCCTGGCAGGACGGCGCCTGGGCGGGAGTCGAACCCGGCGGACAGGTCCTATACGAGATGCATATCGGCACCTTCACGCCCGAAGGCACTTACAGGGCTGCTGCCAGCAAACTGCCGCTTTTGACGGAGCTCGGCATTACGTGTGTGGAGTTGATGCCGGTCAACGAGTTCTTCGGCGAATTCGGATGGGGCTATGATGGCGTTCTGCCATATGCGCCGACGAGGACCTACGGCACGCCAGACGAGCTCAAGGCTTTCGTGGACGAGGCCCACCGACAAGGTATCGCCGTCATTCTCGACGTCGTCTACAACCACTTTGGCGCCGGCGAGCGCTTCGAGCGGTTCACACCCCATTATTTTACCGACCGCTATACGAACGAATGGGGCAAATCGCTCAACTTCGACGGCGAGGAATGTGCAGGCGTTCGCGACTTCATTGCAGAAAATGCGGCCTTCTGGATCGATGAATATCATTTTGACGGCTTGAGGATCGACGCCACCCAGGCCCTCTTTGACAGCAGCGACGAGCATATCGTGGCGCATATTGCGCGAAAGGCGCGGGCAGCGGCCGAGTTGAGACCGATCTATCTCATTGCGGAAAACGAGCCTCAGGACACCCGGTTGGTCATGGCACATGCCAGCGGCGGGTGCGGGCTGGATGGGGTGTGGAACGACGACTTTCATCATTCCGCCACTGTCGCCCTCACGGGCCGAAGCGATGCCTATTATCATGACCATAGCGGAAGCGCGCAGGAATTCGTGTCGGCGGCCAAATATGGATATTTGTTCCAGGGTCAACGCTACGATTGGCAGGACGCTAGCCGAGGGCGCCCAGGCCTGGATTTGCCGGCCCGCCATTTTATTCATTTCCTGCAAAATCACGACCAGATCGCGAATTCGGGAACGGGCCAACGCGCCGGTTGGCTCGCGTCGGCCGCGCGCATGCGGACGATGACGGCGCTCCTGCTCCTCAGCCCCCAAATTCCGATGCTGTTCCAGGGACAGGAATTTGGCGCATCAACGCCGTTCTTTTTCTTTGCGGACCACCCTGACGAGTTGGGATTGCTTGTACGCAAGGGGCGGCTTGACTTCCTGCGGCAGTTTCCGAACCTCCAGGACGAGGCCTTCGGCACCACCATGCCAGACCCAGCCGAGCCGTCCACGTTTCAAGCTTGCAAGCTTGACTGGAGCGAACGCGAACGGAACCATGTTCAGCTTGCGCTTCACAGCGATCTGCTTGCTCTACGGCGACGCACACCTGCCATCGCCGCAGCATCGCGATCCTGCCCCCGCACACAAGTCGATGGAAGTGTGCTTGGCACTTCGGCCTTCCTTCTGCGCTATTTCACGCAAGACCCGGAGGAGGAGCGCCTGCTCCTTTTCAATCTCGGCAAAAGCCTACCGGTCCAAAGCGTTGCAGACCCGCTTTTTGCGCCGCCCCTCGATTGCCAGTGGTTCGTGGAATGGTCGAGCGAAGACTTTGCATATGGTGGAAGCGGCATACGACCGGCAGACCTCCAACGACGATGGGTGCTTGACGCCGATAGCGCGATAGTCTTCGCACCACGAAAATGCGAAAGGAAGTCTGCGCCCGACGGGAAGTCGTTGCGACATTGGCAAAAATCCGTGTCTTGTCTCTAACCGCGCCTCGAAGCGGCAAGGCGGCAGAAATAGAACGTGCGGCAAGACGTCAGCGTCAGCGCAGCCGGCATTCTTTCAGTTCGACCGGCCGCCACGACACGATTTTGCCCGATCAGTTCGGCGAGCTGATGAAGACCGATCGACTTTATAAGCCAGTCCCGCACTTACGGGAGGCGTCCAGACCGGTTCGACGGCCGGACTTTTTCAGAGCGGCCATCGGGATCCATTGGTCTGTCCCGGGCAAACGAACCTGCCAGTAAGCCCATCCGTTCAGGTTCGGTGATCGTCCCATCCGGTTGACTGCCAATGCACTTGCCGCCTGCGAAAGCGTCGTAAAGTGTCGACCATTGACCACGAGTTTTCCGTTGAGGAAGCAGCCCACGAACCTCTGCCTCCCCGCCATATAAGACATCCGGGCTTCCAACCCATGCGGGACGCTGACGCCTTCCGACTGCCAGTCCATTTCCGCCTCAACTGCCCGATCGGCCGCTGCTGCCTCAGTTTTGATCACGTCTCTCACCATTCCCATTAAAACAAGTAATGTCTCCTCGTGCAGCAAGTGGACGCATTCCGGCCGCAGGATCCGTGTGCCTATCTATGTCGCGACGGTCAACTTCCAAGATCGGCGGGTGGAGCTTTGTTCGGGCCGTGGTGGGGTCTGGCCGGCCTTGTCCTGTCGGGCCTAACAACCTGCGTCATCTTTCCATATAACCGGCAAGCTCTTCGGGCGATCCTTCGGGAAAGGCGGCCTTCAGGTGCTCCAGAAATGCCGACACGCGTGGATTGAGGAGCCGCCGCGTCGGATAGAGTGCCCAGAGACTGGTTCGATGTCCCTGCACCTCGCCCCACGCGACAAGGGTACCGGCCGCGATCTCGGAACTGACGAACGAGAGCGGCAGAGGCGCGGCGCCGACCCCTGCGCGAACAGCGTCGCGCACCATGAAGAATGAGGAAAGGCTGAGGATCGGCCTTGCTGCGATTTGCGACAATCCATCCGGGGTTATGACGTCCCACGTTTCGGCGCCAGCCATCGGTCCACGAACGATAGCGGGAACAGCATCGCCTGTGCGCGGCCGAGCAAGGGCCGGATTGGCGACGACGACGAGGCGATCGTGCAGGAAGATGCGCCCGACGAGGCTTTCGTCCGGCTTCGGATTGACGCGGATGACCAGGTCGTAAGCCTCTTCGACCATGTCCACCTCCCTGTCTTCCGTCGTGACCTGAAGGTGAACGGCGGGATTTTTTGTGATGAACCCGGCTGCAAGCTTTCCCATTGCGGTCTGCGAAAACAAAAGCGGCGCACTGATGCGCAAGTGCCCGCGCGGTGTCTGCGCGCCTGATGCGATCTCCTTCGCCGTTTCGTCGAGCTCAGTCAGCAGAGCGCTGGTGCGCGCAAACAGTGCCCGTCCCTCCTCCGTCAGCGTCAGTAGGCGCGCGCCACGCTCGAACAAGCGCACACCAAGCTGCGCCTCGAGATCAGTGACGCGTCGTGACAGCGTGGCCTTGGGTCGGCCGGTGGCGCGGGCAGCGCGTCCGACCCCTCCGTGCCGGGCAACCAGGTTGAAATCGGAGACTGCGACAAGGTCCATGTGCGTTCCACCTGCGAGACGGTTTGTCCAGAATTGGCGTCTATCGGTGCGAATGTGGATCGTTATGCTGATCTCTGTCAACGGAAACCAAACTGGAGTCAAACCATGACCATACTTGTTACCGGTGCCACGGGTCGGGTTGGCCGCCGCGTCGTCGACCAACTCCTCGCCCGCAACGCCACCGTCCGCGTCCTCACCCGCGACCCCTTGAACGCCCGCTTGCCGGCTAGCGTGGAGATCGCCCACGGAGACCTGCTTGATATTGACGCCATGCGCAGCTCCTTGAATGGCATTGACACGCTCTTCCTGCTGAATGCCGTCACCGGCGATGAATTCGCCCAGGCGATCATCTCGCTCAACATCGCCCGCCAAGCGGGTGTGCGTCGGATCGTCTATCTGTCGGTGTTCGACGCCGATCGCGCGGTCAACGTGCCGCATTTTGCGGTCAAGTGGGGTGCCGAGCGCATGCTCCATGATATGAACTTCAGCGCCACGATCCTGCGCCCGACCTATTTTATCGATAACGAGGTCATGATCAGGGATGTTATCCTCGAGCACGGTATCTACCCGATGCCGATCGGCAGCAAGGGTATTGCCATGGTGGATACCCGAGATATCGGCGAGGTAGCCGCGATGGAACTGATCCGACGGGAGCAAGGCCCCGAGACATTGCCGATTGAAACGATCAACCTGGTGGGGCCTCACACGCTTACTGGCGCGAACGTGGCGTCGATCTGGTCCGACCTGCTTGGGCGCCAGATCGTTTATGCAGGCGATGACCCGGGTCCATTCGAGCAGAGACTTTCTGCCGGCATGCCGAGCTGGACAGCCTACGAGATGCGCCTCATGGCCGAGCGCTATGTCAGCGACGGCATGATACCAAACGAGGGTGATGTCGAGCGACTGACGCGCATGCTAGGTCGCCCGTTACATTCCTACCGCGACTTCGCAGGTGAGATCATTGCCGCAGCCTGAGACGCTGCAGGCACGATGCTGGACGATACTCTCGGCGCTGGCGGCAGACGCCAGCGTTCCGCAGGGCTCGCAGCCCCCTTTGCTGCCGTCGCTTGGGCAAGATCCCGATCCTGGCTGAGATCCACATCGCCCCAGATCGATGTTTTGTGCGTCAGCGACTTTGATTTCCTGCTCTGCCTGATCTCGACGATGAACGGTCTGGTCTGGCGCATCTATCCTCCGCGGGGCAAACCTTCGGCAACGACAGCCGTGGTATCGGCCATGGGAACGGCGCCTGCGCACAAATGTTCCATGGCGTAGCAGGGAACGGTACGGTGGATCCGCGGTGCCTGATCTGGCCGAATGATCAAGGCGGCCAGGCGAGGACTGATGTGGCGACCTTGACGCCGAGGCGTCGAGTAGCCATTTCACCGCCGCCGACCCAGAGGACAACCATGCGCGACTTTGTCAATGCCACATTCGGATCGTTGGAACTTGCGGTGATCGCCGATGCACTGGAGGAGTGGCGGGTTAAAACAGGGGTCAGTCGTCAAGCCCCTGAATACGAGATCGCCGCCGCCGCTATCATGACCCTGTTCCGTCAGGGTCACAGAACGCTCCCCGCCTTGCGGGCCGCCATGAGCGTCCATAAATGGCTTTCCGAGGATATGCGATTTCTTTCCAGCTCGCATTGTAGAGCTGATTCTGGTGACGTGCGGGGCTCTTTACCTGCCAAATCCGCCAAATCCGCAGGGACATAGGTAAACCTGCTCTCCTCAACGATCTGCAGGAATGCGCCGAAGCGTATGCCAGCGTACAGAAAAACATCTGCAAAATCATAATGCTATAGAATCGGCAGCCGTCGGGGAAAGCACAGGGCTGGGCGGTCGCAGCATTCGCTTGCGCCCGTAGTCGAGGCCATGCACATTTCTGAGAACGCTTACAATGGCAATCGCCTTCTCGCGCGCTTGCCCGACCATGAAATTCAAAATATAGCGCCAGCGCTTCACCCGGTTGATCTGCCACGCGGCACCGTCATTGTCGGCGTCGAGCGCGTCATCGATCACGTGTACTTCCTCTGTCGCGGCATCGGATCGGTCGTCGCGGTTTCAGCGGACGGGCTGAGAGGAGAAGCGGGCATGTTCGGTCGCGAAGGCTTCTCGCCGACATCAGCCGGGGTGGGCGGCACGATCAGCATTCACGAGGTCCTGATCCAGGTCTCCGGATCCGGTTTTCGAATGTCGCTTGCAGCTATGCATTCCTTGATTAATCAAAACCCGGTCTTTGCCAATCTCCTGGCGCGATTCATTCAAAGTCTCGTCTCGCAGATCTCCTTTACAGCTTTTTGTAATGCCAATTACCAGGTCGGGGAACGTTTGGCCCGCTGGTTGCTAATGTGTCACGATCGCATGGATGGAGATGAAATCACGCTCACGCATGATTTCATCTCGCTCGTTCTGTCGGTTCGAAGGCCGAGCGTAACGAACGCGATCCATGTCCTGGAGGGCAGGAAGCTTGTCCTTGCAGAGCGCGGTCGCATCACGATCCGGGATCGAAAGGGGCTCGAAGAATTTGCCGGCGGCGCCTATGGAAAGCCGGAGCAGGAATACCGACGGCTCATTGGCGAAATCTAGGCCTCAGCACCCACCGCGTCGGTCGTCCCCTTTGCTCCAGACGGCTAGAAGGCACGCTTGTTAGAAGACACCCGTCATCAGGCGACGGTAGGCTTCCTCGGGTCTGCCGTAGGCATCCTTGGCGAATTCTTCCAGCCCGGACCTGTTTCGAATGGTGATCATGGCGCGATCGGCTCGAATAAGACCGTTACCCTCCAGCATGTGAAGGGATGTCGTCACGCTCGGGCGGCGAACCGCCAGCATGAGAGCGATAAACTCATGGGTAAGGGCCAGCTCGTGTCCGGAAACCCTGTCGTGGCACATGAGCAGCCAGCGGGCGAGCCTTTGGTTAACATCGTGGATCGCATTGGAAATGGCTGTATAGGCCACTTGAACGGAAAAAGCCTCGGTTGATCGAGCGAGCGGCCTGGCGAAGTTTCGGTTCTGCTCCATCCATTGGCAAAATCGGGCGGAGTCGATCCGATAGCCCTCACCCTTGAGCTTGGACAGAAACGTCATGCGCGCTTAACGCCACGCCAGCGGCAGCTCGTCGGCACGAAGCCGTCAAAGCCAAAGAGGCCAGCCTCTGTCCGATGTCCGTCCGGCGTTGTGACGACGACCGAAGCGATACCAGAGGCCGGGAAATAGACGTGATCGATAAAGCCGCCAGCGCTCGTCAGCTTCAGCCCGCGAGGCAGATCGACGTGCTCGAATTCAGCCGCAAGCTGCGCATAATCTGGCTCCGGCAACAAGGCCAGAAGCTTGTTTCGCATCAGGGACTGCTTGGGAAGGCCCACGGTTTCTCCTTCGGCAGTATCTGCGCCGATCGCAGCATCATTGTGACTGGTTGATCGCGTGAGGAGCCGGTTGTCCTTGCTGCTTTTCCGGCGTGAACACGAAGAAGTAGAGGCCCGCGATCGCCAGGGCGGTGATAAACAGAACCACAATGAATGACAGCATGCCGTGTGAAGCGCGGCGATCGGTGTTTTGACGAGTGGTTTTTTCATGGCGCTCCAACCGCGCCCCACCGCGAAAGTTCCGGGCTTTGCGGCAAAAATCGCTGAACCGGCCTCCACCAGTCCCTGGTACGAAACAGGACAGGCCGGGAACTATCCAGCCCCATGCGGATTTAGAGGCTCGCAACACCACGAGGCGGAAACATGACACAATCAAAGCTGGAAATCTTGCCGGGAGAGCATACGCGTCTTGGCGCCAATTGCGACGACGAGGGCGTCAATTTCGCTGTGTTCAGCGCTCATGCGCAGCGCGTTGAACTCTGCATCTTTTCGGACGACGGAAAGTCGGAGGTCGAGCGCCTTGTTCTGCCAGAATTTACCAATGAGATCTGGCACGGTTACGTCCCCGGACTGAAACCAGGTACCCTTTACGGTTTGCGCGTGCATGGGCCTTACGAGCCTCAGAACGGTCATCGCTTCAATGCCAACAAGCTGTTGATCGATCCCTATGCAAAGGAATTGGTCGGGGACATCCGCTGGGGGCAAGCCCAGTTCGGTTACCAGATGGACAGCGACGACAAGGATCTTTCCTTTGACGAAAGCGACAGCGCCGCATTCATGCCGAAATGTAAGGTAGTGGATCCCTCCGCTTATGACTGGGGAAATGACACCGGGCCAGCGATCCCCTGGGCCAGGACGATCTTTTACGAGACACATGTCAAGGGATTTACGCAACTGCACCCGGCGGTGCCGGAAAAGCTTCGCGGCACGTTCGAAGGGCTCGGGCAGCGGGCAATCGTTGACTACGTAAAGAGCCTCGGCGTCACATCGATCGAACTGCTGCCGGTCCACTGGTTTGCCGATGATGCCCATCTTCTCGACAAGGGTTTGAGAAACTACTGGGGCTATAATAGCCTCGGTTTCTTCGCGCCGGCCTCCCGCTATTTCGGCGCGCAAGGCATTGCCGGTTTTCGTGACATGATCCGCGCCTTTCATGACGCCGGCATCGAAGTCATCCTCGACGTCGTCTACAACCATACTGCCGAAGGCAATGAGTTGGGTCCTACCCTGTGCTTCAAGGGCATCGACAACTTTTCCTATTATCGCACCATGCCGGACGAGCCGCGCTACTACATCAACGACACGGGAACCGGCAACACAGTCAACACCTCACATCCCCGCGTGCTGCAGATGGTCACCGATTCATTGCGCTATTGGGCGCAGGACATGCATGTCGACGGTTTTCGCTTTGATCTCGGCACCATCCTTGGTCGCGAGCCCGAAGGTTTCGACCAGCGCGGAGGGTTTTTCGACGCCGTCGGCCAGGACCCGGTCCTGGCGAAGGTCAAATTGATCGGCGAGCCTTGGGACATTGGCCCTGGCGGCTACCAGGTTGGGGGATTCCCGCCGGGATGGGCGGAGTGGAACGACAAATATCGCGACACCGTCCGTGACTATTGGAAGGATCAGGATGGAACCACGCAGGACTTTGCCGCGCGCGTTCTCGGCTCCGGTGATGTCTACGACCTGCGCGGACGACGACCATGGGCCGGCGTCAATTTCATCACCGCCCATGACGGCTTCACGCTGAACGATCTCGTTTCCTATAACGACAAGCATAATGATGCCAATCAGGAGGACAATCAGGACGGTCACAGCGACAATCGCAGCTTCAATTACGGCGTGGAAGGACCGACCGAGGACGAGGGTATCAACCTCGCCCGAGAGCGACAGAAACGCAACCTGCTCGCCACGCTCTTCCTGTCGCACGGAACGCCCATGCTGCTGGCCGGCGACGAATTCGGCCGCAGTCAGATGGGGAACAACAATGGTTACTGCCAGGACAGCGATCTCAGCTGGGTGCACTGGGACGGCCTGCCTGCAAGCGCCGAAGCGCTGCGCGAATTTACAAAAAAACTGATTGCATTGCGCCATGCACAGCCGATCCTGCGACGCGAGAACTGGCGCGATGGCATGGTCGTCTCGTGGCTCAATCCCGGTGGCGGGGAGCAGACCGACGAACAGTGGGCTGATGCGGGCAGCACGACCATCGGCCTCAGGCTGGAGCGACGCCAGACAGAACGAGACAGCGGACTGTGGGAGGACGTGTTGATCCTGTTCAACCCACATGATGGCGATGTTTCCTTCTTGCTTCCGCAAATCGACAGCGGTTGGACGGTCGTGCTTGAGACGGCCGATCCGGACGGCCACGCCCGAGCGGTCGACGGCTCGAACTACGTTCTGACCTCACGCAGCCTCGTGGTCCTGAAGGCAGGCATCGGTGGCGATCATGACTGAATACGACTTTGGCCCCCGTATCGCCGGGGAGGCCGTGCATTTTCGCCTTTGGGCGCCACTCCAGGCCGAGGTCTTTCTGGCGATTGAAGGTGGCGAAACAGTTCCGATGATGCGCTTTGACGATGGCTGGCACCGCTGCGAGATCGAAGGCGCGACGCCCGGGACCGCCTATTCTTTCATCCTGCAGGACGGTGTGTCCGTTCCCGATCCGGCTTCGCGATACCAGCCGCGCGATGTACATGGTCCGAGCGAGGTCGTCGATCCTAACGGCTTCCAATGGAAAACCGGGAACTGGAGTGGTCGCAGCTTGGAGGATCTCGTCCTCTATGAGCTGCACGTCGGAGCATTTACCCCCGAAGGAACCTTCGCCGCTGCCATCGATCGCCTCGACCATCTAAAATCGCTCGGCGTGACGGGCATACAGATCATGCCGATTGCCGATTTTCCCGGTCGTCGCGGATGGGGCTACGATGGGGTGTTGCCCTACGCGCCCGACAGCAGCTACGGCCGTCCTGAAGAGTTGAAACGGCTCGTCGACGAAGCCCATGCGCGCGACATCTGTGTTTTCCTGGACGTGGTCTATAACCATTTCGGCCCGGATGGAAATTACCTGCCGCTCATGGCGCCGCTTTTTACGGACCATCATAAGACGCCCTGGGGCAACGCCGTCAATTATGATGGGGAAGGCTCCCGGCTGATCCGGGAGTTCGTCGTTCAAAACGCCATCTACTGGATCAGCGAGTTCAGGTTCGACGGTCTGCGCCTCGATGCGGTTCACGCGATCAAGGATGGCTCCAAGGAGCACCTGCTCCACGAGTTGGCGCGGCGCGTGCGCTCGGCAGCCGGTGAACGAAAGATCCATCTCGTCGTCGAGAATGAAGACAATGATGCTTCGCTTCTCGTTCGCGACGACGAGGGTCGGCCACGGTTCTATTCGGCGCAGTGGAACGACGATGTCCATCATGTCCTGCACGTTGCCGCGACCGGAGAAACTTTCGGCTACTATGCCGATTATGCGGATGAACCGGAAAAGATCGGGCGAGGTTTGGCGGAAGGTTTCGTGTTCCAGGGGGAGCATATGCCCTATCGCGGAGACGAACGGGGAACGATCAGCAAACATCTGCCGCCCTCCGCATTCATCTCGTTCATTCAGAACCATGATCAGATCGGCAACCGGGCTCTTGGCGACCGCATGGTCGCCAGCCGGCCCGTCGCCGTGCTTCAGGCAATTGCTTGCGTCTACCTTTTGTGTCCGCAAGTGCCGATGATTTTCATGGGAGAAGAATGGGGTGCTGAAGAACCCTTTCCCTATTTCTGTGACTTCAACGACGATCTCAACGAGAAGGTCAGGTCCGGCCGCCGCCAGGAACTCTCCCGCCTGCCCGGTTTCGACGCCGACGACTTGCCGGATCCGACAGCGGAAGCGACCTTCGCCTCGGCGAAGCTCGACTGGACGAAACGCGAAACGGACAGAGGCAGACAGTGGCTCGAGTTTTATCGTGGCCTGATTGCGTTGCGCCGGAAGCATATCGCGCCGATGGCGACAGGGGCAACCGTTAGCGGGCGATATCGCGCGTCGAACGGGGGCGGCCTGAAAGTCGAGTGGCAACTCTTTGATGGGCGAAAGCTGCAGCTTCGTGCCAACCTCAGCGAACAGGCTGACAAGACCGATGAAGCGGCAGCCGACGAGCAGATCTTCTTCCAGTTCGGCTCGTTCGTGTCGGGTCAGCTGGCTCCATGGTCGGTCGTCTGGTCCTTGGTCTCGTCGCCCCAGGTCCCGAATATGCAGGAATGAGCGATGGCAGCCTGGATAGCGCTTGCCTCGCCGCGGCCTGTCTTTGCTTGGACGACAGTCAAAAGATCCACCGTTGGATCAGGCAAGGCCCGTTAAACGCGCCATATCGGATCCCTCGAGTGCCGGCGTCTTCACCATCGCGTCGATCCCGGCGGATTCAACGGGCCTCGACAGGAAGTATCCCTGGATCTCGTCGCAGCCAAGCTCGGCCAGTCGTCTGCTCTGGCACGCCGTCTCTATTCCCTCGGCCGTGGTCTTCAGGCCTCGGGCATGGGCCAGGTCGACGATCGCATGGACGATTGCTTCGTTGCTGCCGGCATCACCCATCTGATCGATAAAGCACTTGTCAATTTTGATCCGGTCGACGTCGAGCGCCTGAAGCCGACCGAACGAGGAGAAGCCGGTGCCGAAGTCATCGAGCGCGAAGCGCACGCCGAGCCGCCTTAAGGCCTCGATATTGCGTCGGCATGTTCCGTCATCGTCGATCACGGCGCTCTCGGTAATTTCAATTTCAAGCCTGCGGGGATCGAAGGCGTGCCTGTTCAGCGCAGCGGTGACACGCAGCGCATAATTGTCATGGCGAAGCTCGATTGGGGATGCATTGACGGCTAGACCGAGGTCCGGCCAGCGCTTGGCCGCATGGAGCGCCGCTTGAAGCACGAGGTCGCCCAACCGGTCGATAAGCCCCGCCTCTTCAGCAATCGGAATGAAGACGTCTGGGCAAATCATCCCCTTGGCGGGATGTCGCCAACGGGCAAGGGCTTCCACCGAGATCATCCTGTTGTCGCCGGCCAGGTAGACGGGTTGGTAATGGACCTCGATCTGGCGGCCCTCTAAAAGGGCCGTGCGCAGGTCTTGCTCCAATGCGCGTCTAGCGCTGATAAGGCCCTCCATGTGCTGCCCAAAGATCGCGTAGCGGTTTCGTCCTGCCGCCTTGGCGTGATAGAGTGCGATGTCGGCTTGGCGAACGATCGCCTGTGCATCGCTGGCCGCGGCCTCTGCGAAGGCAATACCGATCGTAAGCCCGATCAGGATCGGCTGCCCATCTATTTCGAAGGGCTGGCGGATCGTGCCGATCAGCTTCTCCGCAAGCGCCTCGACGGCGTCTCGTTGTTCGGCCGGCGCCACGGCCGTGAATTCGTCGCCCCCGATGCGCGCCAAGAAGACATCAACCCCTGCAACCGCGCTCAGGCGCTTCGCCACCTCTGCAATGAGCTTGTCGCCGGTCGGGTGTCCAAGCGTGTCGTTGACCTGTTTGAAACGGTCGAGATCGAGGAACAGCACTGCAGCCTGCCCCGCCGCCAGGCGCCGTGATACTTCCGCGGTAAACGAGGCGCGGTTTGGCAAACCCGTCAGGCTGTCAAAATGGGCAAGGTGAAATAGCCTGCTCTGGCTGTCCATGAGACGCTCGGAACGTTTGTGCAGCACCAGCGCAAAGCCTGACACCACGGCAAGCAAGAGCAGCGCACCTGCGACAAAGACGGGTTCCGTTTGCCTGAGCGCACGCGTTCCCGGCCGGAACGGCGTCCAGCTGAAAAAGCCGAGGGGATCGCCGGCGGTCGATTTGATGGGATAATAGAGCCGTTCGGCGTGACCACCCTTGGATCGCTCATAACGCATATCCGCAAAGAGATATTCTGCGCCCATCGTCTGAGCGAAGTCACCATCGAGATAGCGCAGCGCTATATGGATTGCTTCGGTGCCTTTGACCTGCGCCAGATCTCCGGTGTCGGATAGGACAGGTTTTGCGCTAAGGATGGCCGGCCTTCCGGAGATGGCGACGATTTCGGACTCTCCGATACTCAACGTCTGTTCTGTCTTGCCCTGCTCATCTCCCCGAGCCAATCTCTGCCGGAGCTTTTCGGCCAAGGGGACGACATAGGTATCGACCTTCGAGAACGCCTCGGCCGCGCCAGGTGCGTCGGAAAGATAAGAAAAGATCGGTGATCCGCTCGCATCGAGGACGAAGGCACCATCATGGCCGAAATAGGTCTGCATCCACCGACCAAGGTTGGCATCGATCCATTCCTGGTCGCGCGCGGCAACCTTGCGCACGGCGTCGTCCCAGACCGTGGCGCTTTCCTGGTCGTGAGCGATCGCCGCTTGCTGTTTTCCGACAGTCACATCGACAAGCCGCTCCTGGCGGGCAATCGACATCTGGTCAGATTGTCTGGTGGCCCACAGCATCGTGGCATAGATTGAGCCCAGGATCGCGCCCGCAAGCAAGCTCGGCAGGACGATCCGCATCGGCAGACGGGTCTTCATGAATTGCATTGCTGTCGCTCGCATCCCAGTGACGAGAGCAGTAACCGCGATGGGTTAAAAATATGGGCAAATACTAATGTACGAAAGCGTACGTAAGGATCGACAAGCCGCAGGGCGAGATGACAACTGAGGCGAGCTCGGCCTTTGCCGGGTGGGCTCGGCGTTTTTCCTTGCGGGCGCAACCTTCGTTTGATCAATAGTTACGCTGGCATGAGCAATACCGAGGTAAAGACCAGCCGGAGCATGATCAAGTTCGTGCTCACCATCTTCATCATCGCGATCCTTGTCGCACTCACCTATCTCCTGTTTTTCACGCCCGGGAACCGACCCCTGTCGCGCAGAGCGTGAATGAAGTTGCCCGCTGATCCTCAGGAACGAGCGGCACCCGAATGTCTGAGTGCCCTGCCAAAGGCTGCCTAGCTCGTGCGAGGACAGGATCGGCGGCCTCAAACCGAATGACGTTCCCGCATGTCTCACTGCCGAACCCGATATCTCGGCAAGTCCATTGCCCGTAGCAGGGATTGTCTGGTCGACCGATGGCAGCGGCACCGGAAACCGCCACTTTTTTCGATGCCACGAGCGTGGCCCAGATCATTCCGGAGGCCTTCGTTCCCTTACCTTCGCTGCCGCCCGCTCAATGCTTCCGCCTTTGCCGCGCTACCCCGCAAAGCGCTGTGCAATCAATCGCCTAAGATCTGGAACCTTTTGCTTTTCTTGAAGTTTGTGTTGAGCAAACGAGGAGACCATCATGCATAAGATCGCGCTAGTTTCGCTTGGCCTGCTGCTTTCGCCAATCGCCGCTTTCGCCCAGAGCGAAACCCCGGCGACGTCGCAGACCACACCGGCCGTCAACACTGACCACAATCCTGGCGCGCCCGTCGCTGGCAAGAATAGTTTCACCGAAGACCAGGCCAAGTCCAGGATCGAAGCGGCTGGCTATACCGATGTTTCAGGCCTCAAGCTCGATGACCAGGGCGTATGGCGGGCAAGTGCCAAAAAGGACGGCAAGGAGTCCGGCGTCTCTCTGGACTTCCAGGGCAACGTGACAATGGCCAAGTGACACTCAAGAACCAGATCGAGGATACAAACATGCAGACGATTACGGGACTCTATGACAGCTACGACGATGCCAGGGCAGCCGTTCGGGCGCTGGAGGATGCTGGCATATCTTCGGATGATATCAGCATTGTGACGAATAAGGCCAATGGTGCCGAGGTGGAGGGACAGGGAAGCTATGCTGCCGAAGGCGCGGGCACAGGCGCAGGCGTTGGTGCCGTGGCCGGTGGCGCGGGTGGTCTACTTACAGGCCTGGGCCTGATGGCGATACCGGGGGTTGGACCAGTGGTGGCTGCGGGCTGGCTGGTGGCAACCGCCGCTGGTGCAGCTGCAGGCGCAATTGCCGGCGGCGCGGTCGGCGGGATGGTCGGGGCAATGATCAAAGAAGGTGTTCCCGAAGACGAAGCGAACTTCTACGCCGAAGGCGTCCGCCGCGGCGGCTCGGTCGTTACCGCAAGAGTGGACGAAACTCGGCTTGCTGAAGCCAGGACGATCCTTCATCAGTCTCGGCCGGTCGACTATAACGCACGCCGAGCCAGCTATCAGGCGCAGGGCTGGAGCCGCTTTGACGAGACCGCGCAGCCCTACACGCGCGAGCAGATCGATGCGGAGCGTCAGCGTTACGGCTCGAACCGCGTATAAGCGATAGCGCATCTTCCAGATCTGGCGGCTGTTGCGGCCGCCGCCAGATCATTTCGGGTGAGATCACGGTGCCGAAGCGTGCCTGGAATCCAGATCACGGGGAACGCCTTCGCCCTCTGTTTAAGCCGACGCTTCTTTTCAGGCGCCGCGAAATAGGTTTCAGCTACAACTCCTCCCGCCCCTTCCGCCTCTATGGCATAACCGCGTGCCTCGATCTTTTGCCGCGGACATGACGTCGCCGATATCGGCTTTCATCTCGAGCACGATCTCAGGCATGCCGGTTCCATATGACGGCGTCCCATGTCTCGGTAGGCGCGCCTCTTCTCAAGAATCGCAGACCATCAGCCGGCTGAACGTCAATGAGTGCCTTGGACGGGAGAGCGGCCCGTCCGCGTGTTTTTGGCAGGGCCGAAGATGACATGTCCGAGGCTAGCCGGCATGTCCAGATCATTGCCCGGTCTTGGACAAACATGATCCGCATCCTGCCTTTCTCAACATTCAGCTTCTTCGGCGGGGACCGGTCTTGTCTATGCCTATTCGATCGCGGAGCGCTGCGCAAACGCTCTCGCCAGGCTTCGGCGGACAGCGCTGTCGGAGAAGGGCTTTACGATGACGTCGAGCGACCCTTCGCGGCCAGAGCCGACGGCCCCTGGCGCGCCAGTGACGAAGATTACCTTGATCTGGAAACGGTCGATCAGTCGGCGCGCCAATGCAGCACCGCTTGGTCCGTCCGAAAGACTAAGGTCGACAAGCGCGGCATCCGTACGCGGAGCATGGGCAAGAGCCTGCTCCAGCGTCGTAACGAGCCCAACGACCTGGTGCCCCTCCTCCAACACGATCCGTTCAAGGTCCGCGGCAATGATCGGCTCGTCTTCGACGATAAGAACGCGCAATATTTCCTCCCTGACTTCACGCCGCCCGTCCCGTCATTTCCCGTCACGGCATCCGTAGCGATGGACCTCCCCAAGCGGGGCTCGAGCTTATAGCGGCGCACCCTCTCACGGCACTCGGCGAGCGACCGGATCCATAACCTGCACAGCCATTGACTGTTCCCATTCCTCGAGCGTTCAAAGAGATAATTTTGAGGGGCGAACGTGGATCGGCATGTCGCAAAATGTTGGATGGCGGCTTGATGAAAACTGTTTTGTTGGGCGCCAGGGCTGTCGGAGCGCCGCGCTTGCTGTATGTCAGGAGCTTGATCGGATTTTGCCGACTGTCGCGGCTCGCGCGCTCATCGCAGTCACAGGCCCGGGAGGAACTTCTTACGCTTTTCCGGATTAGGCGCTTATCGGCCTTGTGGCTGCGATGTAAAGGACAGAAGGTGGGATTCGGTACGAGTTTTAGAATTCGAGCACTGAAGCGAGACGAGGTTAAAAGCCAATGGGCGCCGAAATCGATCGCCTTCTGAACGGCAAGCGCGTCCTGATTGTCGAGGATGATTATTTCATTGCCGACGAGACGCGACGCGCTTTGGAAAGCGCCGGGGCAATCGTCATCGGCCCGGCCTCGTCAGTCGAAAGCGCACTCGCCCTGATCGACAGCACTACGCCTGATGGCGCCATCCTCGACATCAGACTGGACGGAGAACTGGTGTTCCCAATCGCCGAGCGGCTCCAGGAGACTGGGATTCCGTTCGTCTTCGCAACTGCCCATCTTGGAATCAATATCCCGGAGCGATACGGCGGTTATTACCTCTCTGCCAAACCGGGCGCACTGGATCAGATTTCGATTGCGCTTTTTAAACCTCGCTCTGCCGATCATTGAGCAACACTACTTCCGAGGCCGCACGACATCCAGGTATTCGATCGCCGTGTATTCGATCGCCGTCGCCTCTTCGCTGTGATAGCCTTGGGGCGAGGTTTCAGCTTCTCTGCCCGGATACGTCAAATAGGTCCAATCTTGATGACGTCTTCCGACAAGGTTCCTCATCATCCTGCTGTCGATATGCGTGCATGCCGTGAGGCGTATTGACGAGCGGGTCTGAGATTGGCAGCGCGAACCCTGAATGCGTGCGGCGGGGAACTGATCGTCGGCAGTAGTCGTGTAAGGCTCGCACTGCTGTCGGGGCAAATCCGGCGAAATTGTCCTGGCTACCATCCCGATTAGTGGGAACATGTCATCCTGGTCGAGGTTGCGTTCGCGTGAGACGATGGTCCCCCCTTCCCGACCTCCGGTCCGATACCGGCGTCGCCTCCACCTAGATGCCCTCTGGCATTCCTCCCGGCCAGGGGGCATCGCAAGTCGAGATCAATGAAGTGCAGCTGCAGATAAGCGCTGGTGGGGTAACTCGCGCCGACCGAAGTGATCCCTTCATCGTCCACTCGTATGAAGTCAATGGCGGTTTGTGGCTCTCCCGACTGACCTTGATCGTCTTTCAGGGTATTTGCGCCCCCGTCGAGGCTCCTTTTGAACGGTGCCTCGCCAGCACTGGTATAGCTTGTCGCTCGGGCCCGGGCAGTAACGTGCGTTGGTGTGGATCCTCCTTGCACTCAAGCATCGGAGACCCGTTCGGCTTTATTATCAACGATGAAGGACGTGGGGTGACGGCTGGAGGTGCCCCTGATCGAACCGGCAGCTTCATGACATCGAAACGAGGATCTGAAGGCCTGGGCGTGGCCGATGGCCTTGAGAGAAGGCAAATCAGCTGAAGGAGCAGGCTGCTCCTCCAGCTGGATCAGGTTAATTGTTGTGCGCCGCGCAGGCCTCGTCCATCGGCGTTGCGTTGCTGCTGCCGCCCTGTGTCTGCAGGTTGCCGGTGCCAGTGCTGCTGGCAGCTTCGTTGCCGTTGCAGTTTGCGTTGGCTGAACCATTGGAGCTCGTGCTGCCGGTCGTGGTGTTATCGGTAGACATGGGCTTTTTGACGTCGCTGGACGCGCCGCCGCCGGCATCGTTCGTGTTGCGGTCGATGGTGGCTCCTGTCGGCGCCGGATTGGACTGGGCCAAGGCCGGACCAGCAAGGCCGAGAGCGAAGAGAGACGCGATAATGATTTTCGTACGCATGTGATTCTCCAGGGGTTTTGCGTTGGTTGCAAGGTGTCAACCTAGATTTGGGCTCATTGTTCCGCCTTAAGACCAAAACGAATGCGGGGCAGCCAATCTCACGGTTTAGTCAGACGCAGGCGGCGCCTCGGAACCAAGTTCAGCTCTGTCGCTGCGTTCGAACGAGGACGGGTTCTGATGTTATCCAGGATCAATCGGTTGCTCCTTGCAACCGCGCTGATGACAATGCTTGGCCCATGCAATCAGGCTCGGGCGTTCAGCACCGACTGCGCCACAGCCTGATCTGACGACAGCGGCTCCTGCGTCCCGGTTCTCGGGGCGTGAAGAAGGTTTTTTGCCGGTGTGCTTCCCGATATCCCTCCTATCATCCGACCAGCGAGACCTGCCGGAAGAAAAGACGGGATGCTCGGCATCTGTCGCTGAGCCGGTTGATCTTGAGAGTACCGAAACCACAGATCTCGATGCTCGCAAGCAGCAGTCATGGCTGACGCCGTTTTGCTAGGCCATCAGCTTTAGAAGTTCCAACCCTGCCGTCGGCTTCGCGACAAAGGTGACGCCGGCGGCGACATCCTTATGCGAGAGCTTTACCAGCCCTGACGTCACGATTACCCGCGTCGACGGCCAGGATATGCGCACCTTGGCAACGAGCCCAAGGCCATCCATGCTTCCAGGCATGTCGATATCCGTATAGAGCGTGTCTATGACGTTGTTCTTCAGAAGGACAAGCGCCTCATCGGCATTGGCAGCCTCCAGGGTCCGGAAGCCGGCTTGATCGAGAAAGTCGACAATATTGTAGCGAAGCTGATGCTCGTCCTCGACAACGAGGACGCTGCGCGGCTCGTTTTGCGATAGCGCCAGCCTCGGACGCTCTATCACCTCCCTGCCGTCGGCGGACGCCTGCGTTTTTTCCAGGAGGTCGCGCTCAAGTACGGCTTGGCGCCAATGGATCTCATCCTGGCCAAAGGGTTTGCCAGCCTCCTCCCAAAGAGAATAGGCACGCTCGGCGATCCATTCGTTGCGATTGTTGCTCATCGGTACCATCCCTGTTTTGACCCGGCTATCAAACGTTTTCTGACCGCTCGAGTTCCCAGGCTATGGCTTGGAATGAGCGTCTGTACGATGGCAGACATTGCAGTGCTGTCTCCGGAAAATAGCGAGGTTACGGGCTCGCTGGGGACGCGACCTTTGGCTCGTCCGTCCGTCGATGTAAGCCTCGATTGCTCGGTGCGAAGCATCACGACCATCAGAACGACGCGAGGCCTGGAACTTGCGTGTCGTTTCGGTGTTCTTGCAGCGAAGGGAGTGGCGACGGCAATGGAAGCACCGATCATCATTGACCAATATATCGAAATCTACAGGCAGGGCGGGCTTACCACTTTGAATGCGACCCTTGGTGCCATGGGAGCGGACCATCGGGCGGACATTCTGGCTGCGTTGGAACGGATAGGCTTTCAGATCGAGTGGCACGTGGAAGCCACGACAGGAACTCGATCCGGCATCGTCTGGGCAGGTCCCGATCCGCGTTCTGACTGAGCCTGTTGCGGCGCCGGGATCTCATATAAGCTCGCTCGTATCGATAATGGAGGCGGCGATATAACGCTCGTCGCCCTCGTTGAAGTAGTAGACGCAGACGAGGCTTCCGTCGGTGCGCAGGATCGAACGTACATAGCCAAGATCGGGCAGGCGCCCGTCGTTGCGGATGATGTGTTCCAAAGACCAGGTCCTGCCGCCATCCGAGCTTGTTTTCAGGCGCAGGCCGAAAGGCCGATCTCTGACACCATAGACCAAAAACAGGCGCCCCTCCGCCGACATAGCCAGACTGGGAGGGTTTCCGCCCTTGCCCGTGCTGTCGACGACCGTACCCAAGCGATGCCATGTACAGCCGCCATCCCAAGATCGATAGGCGTCAAGCCAGCCGCGACTGTCGACGCCGTGCCCACATCGCAGGATTGACAGGATGCTTCCGTCAGGAAGGCTGGCGCTTGCCGGCATGATCGCGTAGCCTTCGGGGTTTTGGACATGCGTTCCGACCAGGCGGAAGCGTCTTGCACCGTCGCACGTCTCCGCACAAAAGGTCTCCCCCTCCGTTCCGTCAGCCTTGGCGCGCGTCAACATGAACAGGGCTTTTTTTTCCGAAAGAGCGACGATGTCGGTGCGTGCAGCAAGACCGTCCTTCATCAATCCGTTGAAGGCATAGGGGCCATCCCAGCGTTTGCCGCGATCACGGCTGACGTAAAACCAGCTGAGTGCACTCCCGCCAAGCCCCGTGCGGGCGGCCATGACAATCGTTTCCCGATCGAGAAAATTTACCGGGGTCCGAAGAGGCCCCAACACGGCGCCATCGAAATGCACTCCCGCCTTTAGCCGCGAAGAAAGATGCTCGTCAGCCGACAAGCTTTCGCCGCCGGGAATGATGGCGTTGAAGGGCTCGATCGCCCATGTACGACCGCCATCGAGGCTGCGGGCCTGCAGCGGTGGAAAGGGGCTGTTCTTGTCTCGAGCATGCAATCTTCCCTGGGTTCCTTTCCATCCTGCGGCAAACACTGCAAGCACTTCCGCGTCCCAGGCCCAAGCTCCGTAGTTGGCCGGCCAGGCTGCAAATCGGCCCTTTCGGCGATAGATCTCGTAGTGTTCCATCCTCACGATGCGGCTTTCACTGCCGGCGCTTTGCGCGCGCGTGCAATTTGACGCCAAGTATAAAGGTCGAGAGACAGAAGCAGGCTGCGTTTGCCAGGATGATCGGCAGCTCGTTGCGGAGCAGACCAAACAGTGTCCACAAGGCAAAGCCTGTGACGGTCAGAAGGTACATTCTTGTCGAAATCGCCGCCGTCTCCTGGCTGCGCGCGATCTTGAGCGCTTGCGGCACGAAGCTTGCTACCGAACATAAAGAGGCCGCATAGCCGATCATTGTTACCATCTCCATGTCATTACCTCCGACGATGAGAATCTGCCTTGTCGAACGGTGGCGACATCATCAAAGGCGCAAACAGATCCTCAAAAAAGCCAATTCGCTCATTGCCCGAGTGCGTCGGGGTCGCAAACACGATGCGATCCGCATGCAACGCAGCGTCCCTTCCGCGCGACAGGACTTTCAGAAGGCTGGGTTTGGGCTTGGTGCGAAAGCCGACCGCCAGTCCTGTCGGGCCGGCCTCCAGCCTTTCGATACCGCATTTTCGGGCAACGGTCTTGAGTTTGGCGAGCCGCAAGAGGGTCACGATCTGCGGGGGCAGCTCGCCGAATCGATCCTCGAACTCCTCTGCAAGTTCATCGATCTGGCCGACAGACGACGCTTTTTCGAGACGAGCGTAAAGGTTCAGGCGCAATGTTGGATCGGGAATATAATCGGCGGGTATCGACGCGCTCTCGCCGATCGCCGTCGAAACCGGCCCATTTGACGAAGACGACCTCTTCGATGCTGCGGCGATCGCGTCTTCGAGAAGCTTCTGATAGAGGCTGATGCCGATCGCCTTTATATGGCCGGCCTGGTCCTCACCGGTTAGATCGCCTCCGCCCCTGATATCAAGATCCTGCAGGCTGATCGACAGCCCCGCTCCCAGCCGATCGTGTTCGACGAGGGCCGACAACCGAAGGCGCGATTCCTCCGCAATCTGATGCTGCGCTTCTGTCAGGAAATAGGCCACGGCTTGCGCCTGGCCGCGACCGACCCGACCCCGCAGCTGATGCAATTGAGACAGACCGAAGCGATCGGCATTCCAAATGAGGATCGTGTTGGCCCGCGGTACGTCAAGGCCGTTCTCGATGATGTTGGTCGACAGAAGAACGTTGCCGTCGCCATTTGCGAAATCGACCACGACCCGGTCAAGGGCTGTTGCACGCAACTTTCCGTGCGCGATCCTGACCGTTAATTCGGGAACGATCTCCTTGAGCATCCCGGCAAGATGATCGATATCCTCAATGCGTGGAACGATGACGAAACTTTGCCCGCCTCGCCGGTGCTCACGCAGGAGCGCCGTGCGCATGGCGACTGGGTCGGCCTCGACGAGATGGCTCCTCACGGGCCTGCGGCGCGCCGGGGGTATGTTCAGCAGGCTGACATCCTGTATGCCAACCATCGCAGCCTGGAGGGTGCGTGGGATGGGCGTTGCCGACATGGTGAGCCGGTGAAGCCCGGGCGAAAGAGTATTCATTTTCTGCTTGGCGCGTGTTCCCAGGCGTTGCTCCTCGTCGATGACCAGCAGTGCGAGATCGGCAAATTTGATATCTCGCGCCAGAATCGCATGGGTCGCCACCAAGATGTCGATTTCACCGTCTGCCAGTCCGGCCTTGATCCTTGCCGCTTCTTTCCTGGACACAAGCCTGGACAACATGGCGATCCTGAGCCCGGTCCGCGCGAAACGACGTTCAAATGTCTCGAAGTGCTGGCGCGCCAGAACGGTTGTCGGCGCCACGATGGCGACCTGTGCGCCGCAAAGCGCCACAACGGCTGCAGCCCGCAGCGCAATCTCTGTCTTGCCGAAACCGACATCGCCACACACGAGCCTGCTCATCTGCCTCCCCGAGGCGAGATCCGTCAGAACGGCATCGATGGCTTCAGACTGATCGCGCGTCAAAATGGAGGGAAAATGAGAGACGAACTGCTCGTAGTCGCGAAGAGGAGCCACGAAGGAACGCGCTTTTGCCTCCTGTCTCTGCTTTTGGAGACGGCGCAGATGGCGAGCCGTAAGGGCGATGTCGCGAGCGATCGTCTGCCGGCGCTTGGCCCATGCTTCCGTGTGAAGGCGATCGAGCGGCACGGCCTCCGGCTGGCCGCCATATCGCCAGATCTTGCCGAAATCCTTCATCGGAACGAGGATCGATGCGCCGTCGCGATACTCGAGCCGGGCTGTGTCCTGGATCAGCCCATCAATCTGCAAGCTCTCCAGGTCAGCCAGAATACCAATCCCGTGATCCTCGTGAACCACCGCATCGCCCAGTTGCAGTTCGGGCTCGGAAAGCGCCTGTGCGCCTGCGGGCGATCGCAATCCAAGGACATCGCCAAGTCCGATAACGACGAGATTATCGGCGGCAGAGGCGAAGCCCTGCTCCAGGTCGCCGGCAAGTGTGAGCAGAGATCCAGGCGGGGCGTTTTCAACATCGGACCACTGCAGAACGGGCCTGGCGCGGAGATTTCCGGTCCGTTCGGCGCGCCTGCGCAGGGTGTCGAAGACATCCCCACGCCCTGCCAGCACCAGCTTTTGCTCATGGGCGAGCGCAGTTTCGATGAACTCGGCAACTGCCCGACGTGGACGTGGCGTCTCGAAGAATTTCGGGACAGGCTCGCCGCCCCGAAGATCCAATTCCTGTAACGCGACCTTCCTCCTCGCCGCCTGCCATTCTTTTTCGTCGAGATAGAGGGATTGTGCTTCTGCCAGCGTCCCTGCGCGCAAGACACGCTCGGCCTGCCTGGCGTCGTCGATGATGGCGAGGTAACGTGCGGCGCGCGCCTCGGAACCAGCTGCAAAGATCATTGGCACCTCGCCGAGCGCATCGAACGCAGTTTGAAGGTTGCCATAAAGACCAAACAGGTGCCGTGCGATGTCGGACTGCGATGGAGACGGCGCACTCTCGGTACTTTCGGGCTGCCCGTCGCAACGTATCGCTTCGGAAGCCGGTCCCAACGAGATCGTGTTGAGGCTCCCTTGCGTCCGTTGCGTCAGCGCATCATAGCTGCGCAACTCCCGGATCCTATCCCCGTGCGTGAGCAGGGCCCGCACAGGATGCTCCCCTCCGGCGGGAAAGATGTCGATCAATTCGCCACGAATGCCGTATTCGCCGTGATCATCAACGACACTGTCTTCTATATAGCCCGTTCGCTGCAGGAAACGCTCAAAGGCGAGGCGGTCAAATGGCTCACCCACCCTGAGTTCGTATCGGCTTGCCTCGATCACCGCTTGAGGCGGCACGCGTTGGAGGAGCGCATCGAGCGACGTTACCAGCAATCTTGATCCGTCACCGTGCGCCCATTGCCATAGCGCCTCCATTCTCAGTCCCATCGACTGCCGCGAGGGCGGTACCCGGTCGAACGGCAGACAGTCCCAGGGAGGAAAGAAGACAGGCTTCAGGTCTGCCGCAAGGCAGGCTACCGCATCAAAGATCGTGCGTGCGCTGCCCTCGCCCGATGCAACATAGATCAGTCCTTTTTCGGATTGCTCTGCCGCGACCAAAAGGCGAGCGGCGATGAATGCAGCTGGCGGACGTGAGGTCTTTTCCAAGGCCGGGTCACGTGTAAGCGGGGCACCCCCGGTCTGATCGGTCGTTCGCAACAAAAATCATCCTTTGCAAGGCGATACTCGGATCGCCGCCCTAAGATCGAGGCCACCGTCCGCCTCCGACAGCGCATGCCCCGCCCGCGTCGGTGGGCATCGTATCGCTTCCTGGTAGGGGTGGTTCAGCCAGCGCCTTAAAAACGGCGACGGCAGAATGGCGATGGCACGGCTTGTCCTGAAGGTGGCATCCTTTCGTGTCCGCCGAGCCTTCCGCGCTGCCTGCCGTCATGGGTCCGAACCCTGCTGTTGGGCCTGCTGCCTTGCCGCTTTCAATTTGGCGCTCTTCTCGCTGCGGCGCCGGCTTTCCTCCTCCACTGCGCTGCGCGCCACACGATCTGTTTCCTCGAAGGCTTCCCGCCTTTGTTTGGCTGATGTGGACAGGCGTGGTCGCGGCGCGGCAGTATCGTCAGCCATCTGAGCTCTCCCAAGAAGTCATGATCACCTGCAAACGCTTCAGACGCGCGATTGATGCATGCCTGTACGCTAGCGGACCAAACGCCAACCTCTCCTGGTTGTTCGCATTCTCGGCGCTTGTCGACCAAGACGCGCGCGCGGCTGGATACCTTTTGAACCCAGAGCAGGAGAAAATGGAAGATACTGTCGATGTTGGGGTCGCCGGGAGGCGACGAGGATCGAGCCGGCAGATCTTGATGAGCGCGCGCGATCCGACATCATCAATGAAGGCGCCTGTCTGAGCGGACCCGTCGACGCCCACCGCGGCGTTAGTGCAGGGTCGTCACCGCGCGCTGTTTTGCAATGCTCTGAAGCGCTGCCACCAGGTTTTCGCATTCTTCCAGGAGTAGCCGAAGGTGGTCATCGTCCATGCCAGCGATTTCGCTGGTTGCGGTTGACATGGCGGCGATAAGCCGGTCGATCGAAACGCAGTCGGCTGCGGGCGAATGCCCGAGCACGCCTTCGCGATGGCGCACCAGTTCACCGACGATCCGCAGGACGAGGGACCGGCGTTCTATCTCATTCAGAGAGGACAGAAAGCTTATTGCATGCCTTATATCGGCGAGCAGCGGTGTTCTCATTCGATCTCCCACCATGAGATCGAGACATATCACCGCCCCCCTCCTTGCAATACGGACCATGGTCCGATCTTAGGCTCTCCGTCATCCAGCGTACGATCAGTGGAACACCAGGTCGCATCAAATGGGCCAGCCTTAGCCCGGCGACAATGGCGGCTGGCGCTTGTGCTCGCTTGCCTGATAGGCAGCGAGGATCTTTTGCGCAGCCGCCTGCGTTACGTCCCTGCCCTCCAGGAAGTCGTCAATCTCATCATAGGTCACGCCATAGACATCCTCGTCCGGCCGCAAAGGCGCATCGGATTCAAGGTCGGCGGTCGGGATCTTGAAGACCAGATCATCCGGTGCACCGAGATGCGCTGCGAGCGCTCGCACGCGCCGTTTCGTGAGGCCCGCGAGCGGCAGGATATCGGCGGCGCCGTCGCCGAATTTGGTATAGAAGCCCAGACCGCCTCGGCCGCATGATCCGTGCCGATGACAAGGCCGCGCGTCGTTCCGGCGAGCGCATATTGAGCCACCATGCGCTGGCGGGCCTTGATATTTCCAAGGTGAAAATCAAGTCGCGTCTGTTCGAGGAGATCACTCGCCTCGCGCTTGACGCCATCGAGCGTGGCGTCGGCGGCAGGTTTGATATCGATGGTCACGACCCGATCCGGTGAAATGACCTCCAGTGCCTTTTGCGCGTCATCCTCGTCTGCCTGTTTGCCGTAGGGAAGGCGAACTGCGATGAACCGGAGGCTGTATCCAACGTCGCGAAGAGAGGCGGCGGCGTGTTGCGCAAGCAGACCTGCGGCGAGGGAATCGACGCCCCCACTGATGCCGAGCACAAGGGAGCGGCAGGATGCGGTGCGGGCATAGTCGGCGAGAAACCGTATGCGACGTTGCGCCTCTGTGGCTTGATCGAACCGATTTGCTACCCCAAGCCGCTCGGCAATCTCTCTCTGCTGATCGAAATTCATCGTCACCGTTCCGATCAAGGCCAGACGCCAAGTCTAGTTTCGCTCAACGAATTTGGCAAACCGGCTCGTTTTGCCATCCTTCGTCTCCTCCTGATAAAGAAATTCCAGCTTGTTTTCGTCGAAGATCTGAAAGAATTCGTCCCAGCCGATCTCCTCAAACGCCTCTTCCTTTTCGCCGAAATCGATGCGAAGCAGGCCTCCTTTACCTTTGGTGCGGATGACAGAGGGACGGCCTTTTCTCTCCTCGACCCAGTCACGGATCGTCTGGTGATCGGTGGTCCTGTCAGAACTGCTCATGTTAGCCTCCTCTGGCTGCAGAAGATGCGCGAGTGCATCTACAAGAGTGGATGGGTTTTCTTCCAGTTTCGATAAGGGGCAAGTAGCTGTCCTGGAAACCGGGCTTCGATTTCCTCCTCCACCAGCGCGATGCGCGAGAGTATCTGCTCGCGCCCGGCGACGTCGACGGCCTCGCTGGCGGTCTCCAGCTGCCGCATCGCCAGGAAAACCTCTTCGATGCTCATGGCCGAAAGCTGCGATGCAATCTCTTCAACCGGTCGTGTGGAAATGTCGATGGCGGGCATTCGCGGCTCCTTTCTGATTGGCAAGCAACTTCGCTTGCGTCGCATTGTTCCTCGCGCCCGGGAACAACTAGCACCGATCCTTGTTTTGCATCCCGGTCCAAAAGGAGGTCCTCATGAAGAACATTCTAACCGCTTCGATCATTTTCGCCGCCGCCACTACCTCGGTCTTTGCACAATCGGCAGCCGAGAAAACCGGCGTGAACTCGGTCATGGGAATGGCGCCGAAAACAGAAGACTTCGTACTCGAAGCAGCCAGCAGTGACATGTTCGAAATCGAATCCAGCAAGCTTGCGCTCGAACGCGCCGATGACAAGACGAAGACATTCGCCCAGCAGATGGTGGCGGATCACCAAAAGACCTCCGAGGAACTGAAGGCGATGATTGCCGGCGGTAAGGTCAAGGCAGCTGTCCCGGCCTCCATGACATCGTCACACAAAAGCATGCTCGATGATCTCAGCAAGCTCCAGGGCGACGACTTCACCAAACTCTATCATTCCGACCAGGAAGACGTGCACGAGGAGGCCGTCGATCTGTTCAAGCGCTATGGCGAGGAGGGGGACAATCCCGAGCTCAAGGCCTGGGCCGCAAAAACCCGTCCTGCGTTGGAACACCATCTTCAGATGGCAAAGGATCTGAACAAGTAATCTCGATTGACCCTGTGGAGACGATCTCCGCGGGGTCGCCCCGCTGCATCCAAGGCGCGCGCCTCATCGCAACTGGACCCTTGATGCGTCCCTCAGAAAACTCTCGGTTTCCAGGAGCTCGAGTTGCACCGAGAAACGGTCTCCGAGCAAGGCAAGCGAGGCATCGTGCGTGTCGTCAGCGCCACTGCAGACCGCATCAGTCAGCAGGCGCACGCGATATCCAAGATCGATTGCGCCCAGTACCGCCGCTAGCACGCACACATCCGTTTCACCGCCCGTGACCACGAGTGTATCGACGGATTCTGCCTGCAGCGCTGCATGCAGCTTGCCGCTTATCCATGGCGAGTAGGTCATTTTGTCAAAGATTCGGGCAGGCGGTACGAAACGGCGAAGCTCCGGGACGAGATCGAGCATATCCTCGCCAATGCGCTCACGCGTCATATCCTCCCACTTGCGGTAATAAGCCTGCCACGCACCTGGCATCTGATCGGCGCGCGCAGGCGGGATGAAACGCGTGAAGAGAGTTCTTTCGGGGTGACGTGCGACAAGTTCTGCGACGGCAGGAGAGACTTTTGCCATCCAGGCAACATGCCAGGGCGTCTCTTCGGCAAACATCCGCTGCATGTCGATGCACAAATGGATCCAGTTTGGGTTCAAAATCGTCGTCTTTCGCTTTGGCCCTTTGAAGAACTGAACTTCGCTCCGGGGCCCAGGTTCCCGCTGCGCTGGAGACGTGCCGCGGCATCCAGAAGTGCCGGTCATATCCGTGCACAGCCGACCGGTCTCCATGAAGCGAACAGGCGCTTGAGTGGAACCACGAAGCTGGCCCGGGTGTTTTGGTTCGGGGGCCAAGCCAGGAGATCAGCATGCAAGTAAGAGACGTAATGACGAGACAGGTGGTGACTGTGGCGCCTCATATCAGCATCCGCGATGTCGCGCGGCTTATGTCGGAAATTGATTCCGGTGTCATCCCTGTCGTTGGGAATGAGGTCTTCGGGATTGTCACCGACAGGGACATCGTCGTGCGCGCCGTCGCCGAAAACGTCGATATCGCCGGGCCAATCTCGAAAATAATGACGAGCGGGATCGAAAGCTGCCTGGAAAGTACCGAGCTTCGCGAGGCGGCCCACCGTATGTCCGAGCTTCAGATGCGCCGCCTCTTGGTTTTTGATGATGGTGGAAAAATCACCGGCATCTTGTCGCTCGGCGACATAGCAAAACTGAACGAGGAACTTGCCGGCGTCACATTGGAAGATATTTCCGACGACGAGAGCCACTAGCGCCGACGGGTCGGCATTCGTTGGAGCTACAAGCGCTTACCGAACCTGCCATCGCCATCTCCTTACGCCTAGCCGCGGCCCGGCAATCGCCGATTAAAGAAGCCCCAGCAAGGTTTCATTCGCCACGATCGCTCGGCTGGCAATCACTCGCTTTTCGAGCGCGCGCCGGAACCGTAACGATACCTCGACGTTCGAAATGGGAAGAGGAGTTGCTGGCATGAACAAATTCAAGAGATCTGGCCTGGTAAGACATCCGGATGACGCTGGACTGACACTTGCTGGCGCGTTGACGCCAGGGATCCTCCCGATCTGGCTGATCAGAAAACGGATTGTATCGCCGCAAATCGGCCAGGCTGGGATGGCAGGGCCCGCGCCCGATCGGGCACAGGACCTCCGCTTTGGAAGGGATGATCCGAGGAAGCGAGCACCTGGCCCGGATTGCCGCAGGACGGCAGCTGAGTGAGGACGCACCTTCCGTGCGATCGCCATGATCGGTTATCGGTATGGGGCCCACTCAACAAAAGGCGATCGCGGCACGCGCGGCTTGGCAGCGTTGAAATTCGCTGAAGAAAAAATGCGCCCTGCAAGCTTGGGTCGAAAGGCAACCGGGAAATGGGCCCGCACCGCAGGATTGCCGCAGCGACCATCGGCAAGGGAGCGCCACCCGGATGCGATGGAACCAAAATTAATGTTGCAAGTTCGGATATCAGCGCCATGGAGGTAAATATGAATATCGCTTTCAAAGCAGTGCTTTTATCGTCGGTGATTGCCAGTTTCGCCGCACCATCGATCGCCGATGCGCAGGTCGAGCTGCGTCTCGGTCCTGGCGGTGTCGAGGTCCAGAACCACGATCGGAACCGTTACGATGATCGCTATTATGAGCGCGGCCCGCGCCGCCGCTGCGATCCGCGCGATGCGCTGGACAACGCCCGCGATGCGGGACTTCGCCGGGCGCAGATCATCCGCGAGACCCCGCGCAGCATTACGGTTCAGGGATTTACCCGAAGCGGCAGGCCAGATCGCATGAGCTTTGCCAATGTCAGGGGATGCCCCGAGATCTGAGCGCGCGTCCTCCGAAGCCAGACCATGCACATACCGTCGGCAAATGCCGAGCTGCGAAATCGGTTGGGTATGAACGGGCGTTGCATGCTATGTATTTTGGCGGCTGGTCGCCGTAGATCAGCAAGCATGCCTCGCAAAAGCCGGTGCCGAACGCATGGATAATCTCGACAGCGAAATGATAAGCCCAGCAATCCTTTGCGACGTCATCCTGACGGAATGGATGGGGCAAGGACGAACTGGCTTTGAAATCCGGGCCCTGCGGCAGGAAATGGAACTCTATTATCTAAATGCGGGACTGACAGTGCCGCCTGAGATCGGCGATCCTCGCAGGCTGGTGCCTGTGAGGCGGCTCCTCGAAGCCCGCCCGGATCGGGTCAGCTCGGTAGATCCGGCTGCCATTCACTGGCGCTTCACAACTGCGTCCTGATGGCAAACTTTGATCACTGCGATAAAAGCTTTCTGCGATCGAACAGGGCTTAGTGCTCGGCCATACCAACCAACTAAAACGTGTGTCACCGGTTTGTGTTCCGGTACGGCGGCGTACGGGAACATCAAGGCAGGGCGCGCATTGATCAAGGCCCTCGTACGGCGGCGAATGTCGGCAAGGAGCGATAACCCATTTTACAGGAGGAGCCACTATGGCAACCGCTAAGACATTGGATGACCTGTTTCTAGACACTCTGAAGGACATTTACTTTGCCGAAAAGCAGATCCTGAAGGCTCTGCCGAAGATGGCGCGCGCAGCCCAGTCCGAAGAAGGCAGGGCCGGCTTCATCCAGCATCGAGACGAGACCCAAGGACAGATCGAGCGCCTGGAGCAGGTGTTCGAGCTTCTCGGAAAACCGGCGCGGGGAAAGACCTGCGAGGCGATCCAGGGCATCATCGCGGAAGGTGAGGAAATCATGGAGGAGTTCAAGGGCTCACCTGCGCTCGATGCAGGGCTAATCTCCTCGGCGCAGGCCGTTGAACACTACGAGATCGCGCGCTACGGCACCTTGATCGCTTGGGCCAACCAGCTTGGACTGAAAGATGCCGTTCCTCTTCTCAAGGCTAATCTTTCCGAAGAGGAAGCGACCGACAAGAAGCTGACGCAGCTTGCGCAGGCGCAGGCCAACCCCAAGGGCCAAAAGGTCGCCTAAGGCAAGCACACCAAAAGGTCGCCCGGCGGGCGGCCTTTTTCGTTGTGCCCGCCGCTCTGGGCGACAAACAGCACCTCTGCCAGATGATGCGGATTGTTCCCGACAGGTGCCGGCGACGCCTTATGTTTAGTCCCGCCGGCGTCTGAACGCTTCGCGCAATTGCCGTTTTTTCCGGGCCTGTTCCAGGAAGTAATCGGCGTAGCCGAGACAGGCGTAGAGGAGTGGTCTGCCAGCAACGGCAAGGATCAACAACAGAGCGATCTGTAACATGGGTGGGCTGTCCGATTTCGTCTGTGTCAGGAACATGCAGCAAGGCGCGATGTTCCCGACTGATCGCTTCCCCGGCCATGCGATCAGAGATCAACCTCGACGTGATCCCCCATATCCGGTCGCGCTTTGCTGACCGCCGCGGCGGCCATCTTGATATAACTGACCAGCGTGCCGGGACTGTCCCAATATTCGGCGAAAGATGGTGTCACCTTGAGAATGCGGATGGACGGATCATCCGCGTCGTCCCACCAGGCCTTGGCGGGCGTTGCCCAGAACTCGCGGATCTTATCGCGGTCGTTCTGGATGACGGCTGTGCCAGAGATGGAGACATATTTCTGGTGGCCAGGATCGGCAAAGGCCAGATTGACGTGCGGGTATCGAGCAATTTCCTCATCCTTATGGCTTGCAACATCGGTAAGGAAGTAGATGGCGTTTTCCAGCCTTTCGACATAGGCCGACATTGGACGCGCTTTAAGGTCCAGGCCATTATGGGTCGTCAGCATGCAAAAGCCGATTTTTTCGATGAGATCCCAGAGCTTTTGTTGTTCGTCAACTTGATCGGGCATTTTACCTCCAATTTGGCAATGTGGGCTGACCGCGTGGAAACCTGGTCGACGCGGAAAGCGCCGGGATAGTGCGCTGCCCTGCGCATCCAAAACAGGCATCACGCGGCGGATGTTCACGCTAGCTCGATTACCGGGAACCAACTCCGCCGATGCTGGTTGTGTTCCCGAACGAGGAGAATAAGCATGTCGAATGTCTTGCGTGGCGGTGATGATGCCGTCAACAATGCCACGAGTACCACCCATTTCGGTCGCTCCGTGGAAAGCCTTGCACAGATGCTTGACGCGCAAGCGGAGGCGGCTGCCGGCGATCAGAACGAAGCCTTGAACCTCTATAGGCTCGAGCCGATCGCCGCTCCGGATGATCCGCGATGGGACAATAGCCTCAATCACGGGATTGTCCTGGTGGCAGCGCGCACGCCCGGTGATGCCCGTATCGTAGCCTCGGGCCGCGAACTGGATTTCATGGAAGTGGATTCGGCGCCCGCCGAAGACGTCACCACGATCAATGCAAGCGCTTTTCGCGACGACAAACTCTATACGGTCGTCGAGGTCGAGCGCAATCGTAGCGACCTCATACGCGGCGTGGTCGAGGGCGAGATCTCCGTTGCCACGATCAAGCCGGTGCAGCTGGATTAAGGCCAGCCATCTTCGGAAAGGCGCAGGACATCATGCAGATCATCAACTTCCGATCGCAGCCTGCCGCTGCAGACCGGCCGGACCACGATTACGTGTCGATCGACCAGAACGGGCAGGAAATCTACAAGTTCGCGTTGCAGTACCACTGGAAAGATAAGACCTGGGCTGCTGAAATTTGGGCCTATTCCCTGGATGACGCCGAGAGGCGCGTCCAGGCTATGCGGCAGTCTTTGATCGTCTCGGGACAGCTCTACAGCGATATCGGTTGCGAAGCGTTGCCCTTCATACCTGCGGGCTGACACCCGTCCGAGATTTGACAGGAGATCGCCGTGACACCCTATCATCGTTATAGCCAGGGACAGGAAAACGAGGGTGACCTCGTCATCAAGTTTTACCGATCCGGTGAAGAGATCCGCGGCTATGTCCGCAAGGTTGTCGCTTCGAAAGACGACGATGCTGTCTTCCCGGGCGAGGAGATGAGCCCGGCCGCCGCGTTCGAAATCGCACGCAGCCACGTGCGGGACGATCACCTTATTCTCATTGAACTTGCCGAGGGGGTCGAATGGGATCGCGCTTGGGGCGACCTGGTTGTCTGACAGCCTAAGCTCCAGCCGCAATCGACTTATCGACGGCGGTTGGCAACAGCGGCGCGATCAGGCGCCGTCCGGAATGGAGAGATTCGATGCCAAAGACTGTCGGCGATTTCGTCGTCTCGCGCCTGAAGGACTGGGGCGTACGGCGCCTGTTCGGCTACCCCGGCGATGGCATCAACGGCGTCTTCGGCGCCCTCCAACGCGCGTCCGGAAAAATAGAATTCATCCAGGCACGCCACGAGGAGATGGCAGCGTTCATGGCGAGCGCCCACGCGAAGTTTTCCGGCGAGCTCGGTGTCTGCATCGCAACATCGGGACCAGGCGCCACGCATCTGATCACCGGTCTTTACGATGCCAAGATGGATCATCAGCCAGTGCTCGCAATCGTCGGCCAGCAGGCGCGACATGCGCTAGGCGGCCACTATCAGCAGGAACTTGATCTTGCCTCCCTTTTCAAGGACGTCGCCGGTGATTTCGTCCAGCAAGCCTCGACCCCGGCGCAGGTCCGCCATCTGATCGACCGGGCTTGTCGCATCGCGCTCGCCAACCGGACGGTGACGACCGTCATCCTGCCGAACGACCTTCAGGAGATGCCCTATGAGGAGCCGCCGCGCAAACATGGGACAGTGCATTCAGGACCGGGCTACAGCCGTCCACGCATCTTCCCGCATGGTGACGATCTTCAGGCCGCCGCTGACATCCTGAACGCCGGTAAAAAGGTGGCGATTCTGGTCGGCGCCGGCGCACTGAACGCAACCGACGCGGTGATCGCCGTTGCCGACCGCCTGCAGGCAGGTGCGGCAAAAGCCCTTCTTGGAAAGGCTGCCCTTCCAGACGACCTGCCTTGGGTCACCGGCTCGATCGGCCTTCTCGGAACCAAGCCATCCTGGGATCTGATGCAGGATTGCGACACACTGCTCATGGTCGGATCCGGATTTCCCTATTCGGAATTTCTGCCCGCGGAAGGCCAGGCGCGCGGCGTGCAGATCGACATCGATCCGGACATGCTGTCACTGCGCTACCCGATGGAGCTCAACCTCACCGGCGATGCGGGCGAGACGTTGCTTGCGCTGCTGCCGCTCCTGACACAGAAGGCTGACAACAGTTGGCGCAAGACGGTTGCGAACAGCGTCGCGGACTGGTGGAAGACACTGGACGAGCGCGCAAGGGTGGACGCAAATCCTGTCAATCCGCAGCGTGTCGTCACCGAGTTGTCGCCGCGACTGCCGGACAACGCGATCATTACCAGTGACTCCGGATCCTGCGCCAACTGGTATGCGCGCGATCTGAAGATCCGCCGCGGCATGAAGGCGTCCTTGTCGGGCGGCCTCGCCTCGATGGGAGCTGCAGTTCCCTATGCTATTGCGGCGAAGTTCGCAGAGCCTGATCGGCCGGTGGTCGGGCTCGTCGGCGACGGCGCAATGCAGATGAATAACATGGCGGAGATGATTACCGTTGCCAAATACTGGAAGACCTGGGCCAACCCGACCTTCGTCATCTGTGTCTTCAACAATGAGGACCTGAACCAGGTAACTTGGGAACAGCGGGTGATGGAAGGTGATCCGAAGTTCGCCGCATCCCAGACGATCCCCGACATGCCCTATCATAAATTCGCCGAGCTGATCGGCCTTCGCGGCATCTTCGTCAATCGCCCTGACGACCTCGGCACTGCCTGGAAGTCGGCACTCGAGGCCGGTTGCCCCGTGATCCTCGAGGTAAAGACCGATCCGGAGGTGCCGCCGCTTCCGCCCCACATCACCTTCGAGCAGATGCGCAACGTCACGTCTGCTCTCATGACAGGCGATCCCCACGAGACCGGCATGATGGCCGGCATGCTCCGCCAGCTCTTCTCGGGCATTCTGTCGCGCCCTTAGCGATCGGGCCTCGCCGGGGACATTGGCGGGTGCCTGCTTAGGACTTACTTGCCTTCTCGTGAGGAGGTAGCCTGCGCCAGATTTGCCGGTTTAGGCGCCCTTGAGCGACGAACCGATGATTTTGGCAAATGCTGCAGGTCCGCCTCTGCCAAGCTCTTCGTGCCGATGCCTTTCTTGGCTCTCGAGGATCTGACGCCCTGACGATAGACACCCTGCTGGCGGGGCCCAGCCCGCGGCGAGACGGCGGCTGCATATGTCTCGGCTGTTCCTCAATGTCCTGGCAGCACATGCGATATTCTATCAATAGAGAAGTATCAGGCACATCACATGCTTGGCCGCAGTCGCATCAGACAAGCCTCTTCATGGGCCTCGCAAAGCTCTTGCAACAAGCCGTGGCTGTCGAAGAGACGCCGTAGATCCTGACGCAGATCGGGAAGCCTCAACATAAGCCGCGTCTTGCCGACATGTGCAAGGTTTTCCGTCATCCGTTCTGCCTCCCTGCGAACGGCAGCCTGAACAGGGCTCACCCGGTTTTGGTCCCACGGTGATCACGCGCGATCCGGATCGGCCGGCGCCCAGGATCTCGGTCTTAGGGTTCAGCCTCTTCCAGCTCTTGCCAATCGGTGCGACCTGCCTTGGCGGTGCGGCACGGACGCGGTCCGATCACTCTGCTCGATCATTTCGGTCTCGGGGCCAGCTCTCGCACGTCGTCGCCTTGCGCCTGGAGCACGCTGGCGGTCACATCGCTTGAACGACGCCGGCTCGAAGTCCTGGCGCGGGCTCCTTCGGTTGCATTGCGGATTTGCCCAGGGCAAAGATCGGCCGTTGCGGAAGCGGAGCCTTGACGCTTCATTCCAATTCGACCGAACAGCAGGTCTGTGGAACCTGCGCGGCCACGCTCGCGTTTGTGGATCAAATTGATCAGGACGCTTGTTGACCATGGATACCAGCTTTCCGACCGCATTGGCCTCGCATGAGACTTCGCCCAAAGATCTGTCACATGGCCATCCTCAAACATCCTTCGCCTTTCAGGGCCAGGCGGACGCCGTCGCGTTTCTCGTCAACGGTCAGGATTATTTCGCCGCTCTTGCTAAAACCCTGCGTCAGGCGCGCAATTCGATCCTCGTCGTCGGGTGGGACTTCAATCCCGACATCCTGCTGCAGCCCGGTCTGTCCAGTGAAAGCCTCGGTGACCTGCTGCAGGCCGCGGTCAGATCCAATCCCGACCTGGAGGTCAGGATCCTGGTCTGGGCGATGGGACCGATCTATTCGCAAAAGTCGCTGAGGCTATTTTTTCGGCGCGATTTTCCGGCCCATCCGCGTATCCGCATGCTGTTTGCCCGCCATGATGCATGGCATGCCTCGCATCATCAAAAGCTGGTCTGCATCGATGACGCTGTCGGCTTCATTGGCGGTATTGACCTGACGTCGCGACGGTTTGACGATCGACGTCATGCACCTTCAGACAGCCGTCGGCGCGATACGAGCGGTCGCTCCTATGATCCTCTCCACGATGTCCAGACGATGGTCACCGGCGAGGCTGCCCGACAGATCGGACAAATCATTCGGCGGCGATGGATCGAATGGGGCGGCGATAGCAATCTTGTCCCCGCGCCCGCCCCCGGCCGAGCGCCGGGCCAGCGTTTGCTTCACAGTCCGGTTGCGGCACGTCGCATGCCGGCAGCTTTCGCGCTGACCCAGCGGGAAGACTTGGCCCGTGGCGGTGTCAGCGAGGGCCTTCAAATGACGCTCGACATCATCAGATCGGCCAGCCGGCATCTTTATATCGAGACGCAATATCTGGCCTCGCAGACCATCGCAAAGGCCCTGGCCGCCCGCCTCCTCGAAGATGAAGGGCCGGAGATCGTGATCATCTGTACGCGCAGCTCGCATGGCTTCATCGAGCAGCTCGTCATGGGGCGCAATCGCCGCAGGGTGATCCGCCGGCTGAAACAGGCTGATCGCCATGATCGATTGCGGGTCTTTTATCCGGTGGTCCCCGATGACACCAGCGAGATCGAGGTCCTCGTTCATTCCAAACTCTTGATCGCCGATGACCAAAGTCTGCGGATCGGCTCGTCCAACCTCAACCACCGGTCCGAGGGTCTGGATACGGAATGCGACATGCGTCTGGATGCGACGACGCCGGACCATTTCGCGGCGATCGCGAAGCTGCGCTGCCAGCTCCTTGCCGAGCACCTGGGTACCTCGACGGAAATCGTCGCCGCAAAGGTGGATGAAGCGGGCTCGCTCATTCGGGCAATCGATGCGCTGAATGAAGGGCTCGGACGGTTGAAGGCTCTCGATGCCGATGTTGGTCCCGGGCCGCTTTGCCCTGTTATCGGAACCGCGCTGTTCGATCCGAAGACAGCCTGATCAGGCTGAGCTCGCCTGCGCAGGCTTTCCTGCTTGCGGTTCTTTCCCGGGGCGGGAACGGCCCGGGATAAATTCGCAGATAAAAAGAAGGCCCGTTCCCAGGATAAGAGGAAGGACGAAATAGATCGCCCGGAAGGCGATCAACGCGCCGATCGAGGCGGCATCGGGAACAACATGCTGGACGGTCGTCTCCAGCACCCCGAGTCCGCCAGGGACATGAGTTGCCAAAACGGCAGAATTGGCCAGTACGAAGGCCGTTACAGACTGAAGAAAGGCGACATTGCCGAAGGCTGCGAGAAGCGCGTGCAGACAGGCCGATACGAAGGCAAAATTTAACGTTCCGACGGCAACCTGCAGGATGGCAATGCCAGGCGACGGCAGCTGAAGCGACCAGCGCCAGAGATGGAGGCGCGCCCTGACCAGCGCGGCGACCACCACATAAGCCATCAGCACCAACAGCAGGCCCAGGCCTGCAACCCTGGCACTTGCCTCTGACAGGCCCAACAGCGCCGCAGCGTCGGCGGGGTTGACGATCAGCGCCATACCGCCGAGGCCAACCAGTCCCATGCCCACCGTCACGCCACAAAAGAGGATGATCTTCGCGACGTCCTCGGTCGACAATCCCCATCGCGAATAAAAGCGATATCGAAAGGCGCCACTACTCAGGCCGGCAAAGCCGATATTGTGTCCAAGGGACAGGCTCACGAAGGATGCAAGGGCAATGCGCCTATAGGCGATCTTCTTGCCGATGGAGCGGATCGCCAGGAAATCGAAGCCTGTGAGGCAGAGGTAGGAGCCCGCTGCAGCGAGTGCGGCCAGAAGGAGGTTGTAAGCAGGGATACGTGCAAAGGATTCGAGGATCTGGTTCGCGCTATATTGATGGAAAATCCGGTAGAGAAGGAAGCCGGCGAGGCCGAGCGCAGCCACGAACATCGCCTTCCAAAGCAATGATTTCATGCTCATTTGATTTCACCTGAATGCGAATGAGAACATTGAGGTGGAACGAATGAAGGCTTGTTGTGTTCCTTGCTGGTCAGAGGCCATGAAATGCCGTCACGTCAAACGATCACCCTCCTCACCTACAATGTCCACAGCTGTATTGGTACGGATCGAAAACTTGATCCGGCGCGCATCGCCGCGGTTATCGCGATGGCGAGGCCCGATATTGTGGCGCTTCAGGAAGTCGACGTTTTTCGATCCCGAACTGGCGGTGTCGACCAAGCAAAAGCCATTGCTTCACTTCTGAAAATGCAGGCCCATTTCCACCCGAGCATGACCGTCGCCGAGGAGCGATACGGCGATGCGATCATCACGGCGCTTCCGACCGGCACGATTAAGGCCGACGCCCTTCCCTCGATCGGCGAGCCGAGAGGCGCGATCGCGCTCGAGATCCAAGTCGCTGGTCATGAATTGCTGGTGATCAATACCCATCTCGGGCTGCGGGGGCGCGAGCGCATCCAGCAGGTGAATACACTGCTGGGAGCGGGCTGGCTTGGCGAGCGGAAAAGCAGCGCGGTTCTGTGCGGTGACTTCAACGCAGTTCCGAGCTCGGCAGCCTATCGAGCGGCGACGCGAACGCTTGGCGATGCGCAGCGCGCAAATCCCGCCGGCTATCGCCCGACCTTTCCATCGCGGTTTCCGATCCTGCGGCTCGACCATATTTTCGTCACCGCGGACATCGAGGTGTCGAAAACTTTTGTTCTCGACGATCCTCTTGCCAGAGTGGCCTCTGACCATCTTCCCTTGGTCTCGGTCCTTTCCTTGCCCGGATGAGCGAGCTGCAGTCGGCCCGCCAGGCGGCAAGCGCCTATTTCGCGCCCGAGCCAGGCTCAGCCATCTTGGCATGCTGGTGAGCGAGCATGCTGGCGGGGGTGACATTGGCGACGGCTGCCTGCAACTTGTTTTTCCAGCCGCTGACGACATCGCCCTCGCCGTCGAGCATCGCGTCGTAGCCGATGCGGGCCACCTCGGCCGGATCGTCCTTCTTGGCCTGACCGACCGATGTGTCCATGAGGTCCGCGCGCTTGAAGAACTCGGTTTCGGTCGGACCGGGCATTAGGCAGCTGACGGAAATGCCGCTATCCTTCAGCTCCTCCCGCAGCGCGAAGGAGAAACTATTGATGAAGGCTTTCGTGCCATTATAGACTGCCTGATAGGAGCCCGGCATGAAGCCGGCAATCGAGCCGGTCAAAAGAATGCGGCCTTTTCCCCGCGCCCGCATGTGATTGCCGATCTGGTGAACAAGATAAATGGTGCCGGTGACGTTGGTGTCGACCACCTTGCGCGCTTCGGCGAAATCCTGATCAAGAAATCCCTTGCCGAGGCCGCGACCCGCATTCGCCATCAAAAGGTCGACCGAACGGCCGTCGGCCTCGATGCGTTCCATCAGCCTGTCGACGCCGTCAACGGTCGACAGATCAGCCTCGACCGCCTCGACGGCTCCGCCGACTTGGCGCAGATCGTCGGCTGCTTGCGCAATGCGGCTCTCATCTGCGGCGATGACAAGATCGTAGCCATCCTGTGCGGCGCATCTGGCGAGTTCATAGCCAATGCCCGTTGATGCTCCGGTGATAACGGCGAGGCCCTTTGCGGGTGCGTTGTCAGACATGTGCTTCTCCTGGCTTGAAATGAAGAGGGCTAACGCTGGCAAACCTCGTTATTGCCCCGTTGTTCCCAACGTCTTTGCCAATAGCGCACAGGCGCCGGTAAAGGGCGCGGCGGGGCCGGAGCGATCAAACGGAATCGCCGAATTGTCGGCGGCATGGGGTGGTCCGTGATGCGCTCAGGGGCATCGCCGGGCATGGCCGGGCCGTCAGTTGCTCGGGTCGATCCACACGGTTTACCCGTGCGGATGGCGCGAGCATCGAGCCCGGTAAATGCTCTAATCTGGACAGCGCTGGCGCATCCTGCGCCGGGGCGACCGCGGCCCGGTTAATGGGTCCTACCGGACCGGGTCAGACAGTCGCAACATCCTCTACCGGCACGCGGATGGCGCAACGAAGGCCCTCAGGATGAAAATCGAGCTTGGCCCCGCCATTCGGAGAATATTGCAGGCTGCGGTTGATGACCGTGTCCCCGAACCCTTTCCGTGTCGGCGGCGTGACCGGCGGACCACCGATCTCGGTCCAGCAGACCTCGATGGAGGCTGCCTCGCGCCTGACGGCGATCTCTATCCGGCCGTGATCGTTGGAAAGCGCGCCGTATTTGACGGCATTGGTCGCCAGTTCATGAATGACAAGACCGAAGGCGATGGCTGCGCGGGGCAGGATCTCGACATCCTCGCCGCTGATCTTCAGCTTGGCGCCGAGGTCGCTGACATAGGGTGCAAGCTCTGCAGCGAGGATCTCCGTCAGCAGAATGGAGGACCAGGATCGGTCGGCAAGCACGTTGTGGGTGGCCGCCAGCGCATGAATGCGACCCGAGAAGGCCTTGCGAAAACCCTCGATCGTATCCTCGGTGGAGGCGGTGCGATTGGAGATCGACACGACCAGGGCCAAGGTGTTCTTGACGCGATGATCGAGTTCGCCCATCAGCAGAAGCTGTTGCTTTTCCGCTGCCTTGCGGCGCGAAAGGTCGACGAGGGTCACAACCGTGCCCGTCACTTTACCGTCGCCGACGATGAGCGGCGAGGCGCTGACGAGGACGTCCTTGCCGCCGCGGCTCTTCGGCGCGATTGCCTCTATTCCCTGGATGGACTGCCCTTCGACGACTACGGCCAGGAAATCTTCGCCCTGCATGAGCCCGGTCGCACCGCGCACGTCAAGTGCGAAGGCCTTGTCGAAGGGCGATCCGATCGGGTCGCCGTTGGCAAGGCCGAAGGCCGCCGTATTGGCATGCGTGACGATTCCGGCGAGATCGCAAACGACGACCGCTTCTGCCGCAGACGACAGGATGGCGAGTACGGTCCGCTCGGCTTCCTTGCGCTCTTCGGCCCGGATGCGGGCGGTGATGTCGGTAAAGCTCATGGCGATGCCCGGATTCGTCCCGAGCATCATCCGGCCTGCCGAAATCTGTAAATAACGCGCCGCCTCGCCCTGTCCGAGCTTGATCTGCACCCCGGCCGCTCCTGACGTCGGCTTTTCGATCAAAGCGGCAATGACGGCGGAAGCCTCCGCACCGATTGCCTCAAAGAGCAGCTTTGCGTCCAGCGCGTCACGGGAAACGGCAAAGAGATCGCAAAGCGCCTGATTGGCATAAAGCAGGTTGGCGTGGCCATCGAAGGCAGCAGCGCCGAGATCCATCGCCTCCATGAAGGAGCGATAGGATTCGACGCCTCCCTCGAGCGTGAAGATCTCCTCCTCCCGCTTCTGGTTGCGAACGACCAGCGCATCGATCTCGCCCTCGCGGATCGCCCGGATGACCTCTTCGGCCTCCTCGAGCCGCCGGCGCAGATCCGCGTTCAGGGCCTCTGCTCGCGAAACTGCCTCGAGGCTCATTCACCCTCTCCAACCTGCAGATTGACGAGAACTTTCTCGGTATTCGACAGGTCGCCTATGATCTTGCGGATCGGCGTCGGCAATTCCCGAACCAGCGTCGGAATGGCGACGATCCCGTGTTCGCGCGCCAGCTGCGGCGATTTTCGAAGGTCAATCACCTCGATGACATATTTGCCCGGCAGGCTTTCGGCGCAGATGCGCTCGAGGTTCTGGATGGCCGCCAGTGATTTCGGTGTCTGACCGGCGATATAAAGGACCAGCTTCTTGGGTGCGCCCGCTGTTTCGTTTTCCATTTCACCCATCGTCATTGCGCCGAACGGCGGCTTTTCTCCATGGCCGCCCGATCAGAGGCCGCCTGATTCAAATAGGCCGCTTCCGCGTCCTGGACAGTGGTCAGCTCGGCCTCGTCCGACTCCAGTTCGGCCTGCAGCGCTTCGATCTGCGCCATGACCTTCCTGCGCTTCTGCTTGAGCAGTTCGGCCCGCCGTGCCACCTCGGCCTTCCGCTCGACCTCCGAGCGTCGGGCTTTGGCTTCCTCCGACTGTCTGAGAGTGCCGGTCAAGGCCCGCCCATCGCCGATATATGGCGCGAGCAATCGAATTCCATCTTTGGACATGACGAATTCGCGCACCTGGTTGGAATGGGCGGTGCCGCGGGCCTTCAGGAGGTAGAGTTCCCGATTGAACTCACCGCCAATCTCCCGATTGAGAAGCAGGATCCAGGCATCCATCAGCGAAGAAAGGCCTGCGTCGGTCTCCGTCGTCCCATCCTGCGAATGCATCAGATGGGTAAAGACGGCAGTCGTTCCGCGCGATTTCAGAAAATCCACCATGCGCAACAGCATGGACTGGACCTCGAGAACGTCACCGCTGCCCATGAAGGCCGAGATCGGATCGAGAACGACGAGGGAAGGATTGAAGCGGGCTATCTCGCGAAGCATCACCGCCAGATGCATTTCCAGACTGTAGAAGGTCGGGCGGACCGCGACATAATGCAACGATTTCGCATCGACCCATTTCCTGAGATCAGTGCCGATCGAACGCATGTTGCGCACGGTCTGGTCGAGCGATTCCTCGAAGGAGAAATAGAGCGCGCGTTCGCCGGCGGCGCAGGCCGCAGCGCAGAAGCTTGCGGAAACCGAGCTCTTGCCGGACCCGGCCACACCGCTGATCAGGATGCTCGTGCCGCGATGAAATCCGCCGCCGGACAACATTTCGTCGAGGGTCGCGATCCCGGAGGAAATGCGCTCCTCGGAGACCTTATGGGAAAGGCCGAGCGTGCTGACCGGCAGGACGGAAAATCCATCCTGGTCGATCAGGAAGGGAACCTCGTTCGTGCCGTGGGCCGTGCCGCGATATTTGACGATCCGCAGCCGGCGCGTCGAGATCTGGTTGTGGACGCGATGGTCGAGCAGGATGACGCAGTCGGAAACATATTCCTCCAGGCCCTGACGCGTCAGGGACCCATCGCCGCGCTCGCCGGTGATGATCGTCGTCAGTCCCTTGTCCTTCAGCCAGTCGAACAGGCGGCGGATTTCGGCGCGAAGAATGGCAGGATTGGTGAAGGCCGAAAACAGGCTTTCGATCGTGTCGAGCACAATCCGCTTGGCTCCGACCTGGTCAATGGCAAGTTCCAGCCGCAGGAAGAGGCCCTCAAGGTCGTAGTCGCCGATTTCCTCCAGTTCGGAGGGATCGATGGCGATGTGCTCGATATAAAGCTTTCCCTCGTCGATCAGCCCCTGCACGTCGAAACCGAGTGAGGCGACATTGTTGACGATATCGATGGGGCGCTCCTCGAAGGTGACGAAGACCCCGGGCTCGTCGTGATCGCGTGCGCCGTTCAAAAGGAACGTGGAGGCAAAGAGCGTCTTGCCGCAACCGGCGGTGCCGCAGACGAGCGTGGGGCGCCCGCTTGGCAGCCCGCCAAGCGTCAAATCGTCGAAACCAACGATCCCGGTCAATGATTTGGAGATGCCTTTCGGCTCGGACATGGCGTAGTTGATCCCGTTCCTGGCCATCGTAGGCCTTAAAGGGATCGAATATCGCAATGAGGCACGAATGGCAAATGACCGGCTTTGTACTCCAGCGTACCAAAGCGTTGGAATGTCGGTCGTTTCAGTCGACCGCGCGCCCGAGTGTGTCGGCGACATAGGCACCGCGTGCACCCATCGGCTCGGGCGCACCGGTCGTCGTATCCTTCCTTGTTTGATGCTCGAGCTCGGCATTGAGCTCGGCGCCGACGATCAGGATCGTCACGGACAGCCAGATCCAGACCAACAGGCCGATCAACGCGCCAAGCGCGCCGTATGTGGCATTATAATTGGCGAAATGCTCGAGATAGAAGCCAAAACCGAGCGACATGGCCGAGCAGGCGATCGTCGTCAGCGCCGCCCCCCAGGTGAGCCAGCGCAGCTTTGCCGGCTCCCGGCTCGGGGCAAAGCGATAGATCGTCATCACTGCGCCGGCGACGATGATGAGCAGCAGTGGCCAGCGGCCGATCAAAGCCAGGTTTTCCTTATAGGCGTCGAGCCAGACGGACGACAGGATAACCGGTATGGCTGCGACGAGACCTAAAACCGCGATCGCGCCGACGACAGCGCAAAGAGTAAAGACGAGGCCGATCAGGTTGAGGCGGATGAAACCGCGGCGTTCCTTTTCCTCATAGGCGACATTCATTGCATCAAAAAGGGCAAGTGTGCCGCTATGGGTGCTCCAGAGTGCGAAGGCCAGACCGACGAAGAAGGTGATGCCAAGGCTCTCCTCCCGACGCCCGGCGAGCGCGCGGATCTGCTCGGCAACGATATCGAAGGCGCCTGGCGGCAGCAGGATGGAGAGCTTTGCCAGGTGGTCGGCAATCGTCATCGGATCGGCGATGAGCCCATAAAGGGAGACGAGCGCGGCGAGAGCCGGGAACAGGGCGAGCAACAGATAGAAGGTCACGCCCGCCGCAATCAACATCACCCTGTCATCACTGACCTCCTCGACAAGGCGCCAGAATACGTCGCGCAGGCCGCGCACCGGGATCTCTTCCGGGACCTGCGCGCTCCGGCCCCGTTCGTCATCGGATGGCGGCGTCGCGTTCGGTGGCGACTTTCCTTTCGATCCTGCAAGTGCCAGCGCAAGGCCGGCAATCGCCATCAAACTGATCACGGCTCTGGAAGAGGTGGGCCGCTGGATTTCCATGATCGTTTCTCCATCTTCCGCGATCGGCCTGCCGGCAATCGGCAGGCTCCGGCAATGGTCGGAGGCTGCGGTTTCGGGCGTGCGCGCAACGTGCATTGCACTGTTGAGGCGCAATCGTGCGAAAGCGCGATTTGTTCCAATCGCCTCATGTCGAAAGAACGTCGGTTTTTGCAGTTTACAGGCCCGCGCCCGCGCCTATCTTTACGCAGCGGCAGATAGCGCTACGCGAAAGGACTTGAACAGATGCATGTCTTGACGGCTTCGGCTGCGGACCTCGATAGCTGCGCGAGCGAGCCGATCCATATTCCGGGGGCAATTCAGCCGCACGGCGCCCTGCTCGTCCTCGACATGCACACTCGTGCCGTCCTTCAGGCGAGCCAGAATTTGCTGTCCTTTACCGGCCTGGACCTGGCGGCAGACGGGGTCCTTGCCGCTAGCCTGCCAGATCTCGACAGCGCGCTCGCCGCCTGGAGCCCGGAGCGCAGCCCGTCACTGCAGGTCAGGCTGGAAGAGCAGGCACTCGTCGCCATTGCCCACCGATCCGACGCCGTTTTCATCGTCGAGTTCGAAAGGATCGAGAGGAGCGGAGCCGACAGTCTCGTTTCCCGTCTCGGCTCCTTTGCGCAATTGCTTTCGGGCGAGACCGACATTGTCGGCAGCTTGCAAGCCTGCGCGACCTTCGTGGCCGAGCTGACCGGCTTCGATCGTGTCCTTGTCTACCGCTTCGACGCCGAGTGGAACGGACATGTCGTGGCCGAGGCCAACAATGGCGGGCTTCCCTCCTATCTCGATCTGCGCTTTCCCAGTGGCGACATCCCCGCACAGGCGCGCCACCTCTACACGATCAACCGAGTGCGCATGATCCCGGATGCATCCTATCAGCCGGTTCCGATTGTTCGCGCCGACGGACAGCAGCCACGTGCCCACCTCGACCTGTCGCTGTCGCAATTGCGCAGCGTCTCGCCCGTCCACCTCGAATATATGCGCAATATGGGAACGGCCGCCTCGATGTCGGTCTCGGTGATCGTCGACGGCGCGCTTTGGGGCCTCGTCTCCTGTCACAGCGCTGCGCCTCATGGCGTTTCAATTTCCGTCCGCGATGCCTGCGATTTCGTCGTACAGTCACTTGCGATGCGCATAAGCGCCCTGGAACGGGCCGAAGCAGCAGCCGAAAGTGTCGAGCTCGCAGAGGTCCACTCACGCCTGCTGACCCGAATGAGCCAGGCACAAAGCTGGCACGTCGACTTGCTGGCTGCGCAGGACGATCTCCTGCAGCTGGTGGGCGCCGAGGGCGCTGCCATCCGCACGGACGATCAGATCGTCACGGCAGGCCGCGTGCCGGAGCGTGCTCACATTGCCGAAATCACCGACTGGCTGAAGTCGCGCGGCGAGGAGTTTTTTCATTCGAGCTGCCTTGCCGCCGATCTTCCGCAAGATCTGTCCTCTCCGATCGCGGCCGCCGGCATGCTGGCAATCAGTCTGTCGGGTCTTCATTCGAATTGGCTGGTCTGGTTCCGCCCGGAAATCGTCAGGACCGTAAAATGGGGCGGTGATCCTCACAAGCTGGTGCGTGAGGCAGGGCGCATCCATCCCCGCAAGTCCTTCGATACATGGCGCGAGCAGGTCCGCGACCAGTCAGCGCCATGGACGCAAAGTCAGATCGGCGCTGCCCGCAACCTGCGCGGCGCCATCGTCGGCATCGTGCTTCGCAAGGCTGAGGAACTTGCGCAGTTGACGGGCGAATTGCAGCGCTCCAACAAGGAGCTCGAGGCCTTTTCCTATTCGGTCTCACATGATCTGAGGGCGCCGTTTCGCCATATCGTCGGTTTTGCCGAACTCTTGCGCAGCCGCGAAACGACGCTTGACGAAAAATCGCTGCATTACCTCCAGACCATCTCGGACGCGGCCGTTGCGGCGGGCAAGCTCGTCGACGATCTCCTGAATTTTTCCCAGCTTGGGCGAACCGCCCTCTCCAAGAAACCCGTCGACATGAACAAGCTGGTCCTTGAAGTTCTTCGCAGCCTGAAGGCCGAACAGGAAGGACGCGACATCGACATCCAGGTGGCCGACCTGCCGCCAGGCTTCGGCGATGCGACGCTTCTGCGCCAGGTCTGGTATAACCTGCTCGAAAATGCCGTCAAATACACGCGCCCGCGCAGACGCGCTGAAATTGTCGTGGGCGGCCAATCTTTCTCCGACCAGACGGTCTATAGCGTCTCTGACAATGGGGTTGGCTTTGACATGCAATATGTCTCCAAGGTGTTCGGTGTTTTTCAGCGACTGCAGCGCGCAGAAGATTTCGAGGGCACCGGGATAGGACTGGCGCTTGTCAGACGGATCATCGAACGTCATGACGGCACGGTGTCGGCATCCGGCGAGGTTGACAAAGGTGCCAGCTTCTCATTTGCTCTGCCGCTCGAAAAACAAAAGGATGACATCCTTGCCTGAATTGCGTCCGATCCTCCTGGTCGAAGACAGCCCCCGCGATCTCGAACTGACCCTGGCCGCCCTTGAAAAATGCCAGCTCGCCAACGAGATCATCGTGGCAAGAGATGGCGCTGAAGCCGTCGACTACCTGTTTGCCACCGGGCCGCATGCCGGACGCGAAAGCGGCGATCCGGCCGTCGTCCTGCTCGACCTCAAGCTGCCGAAGATAGACGGCCTGGAAGTGCTTGCCAAAGTCAAGCGGGCCGAAGGCCTGCGCCACGTCCCGATCGTCATGCTGACATCTTCTCGCGAGGAACAGGATCTCGTGAGGAGCTATGAGCTCGGGGTCAATGCCTTTGTCGTCAAGCCCGTGGAATTCAACGAGTTCTTCAAGGCAATTCAGGACCTCGGCGTCTTCTGGGCGTTGCTGAACGAACCACCTCCTGGACATCGTGGAAATGGCTACAGCTGAATTGATATCCCTTACGCCCACAGTTCTTCTTCTGGAAGACAGCCCGCTTGACGCCGAGCTTGTCGCTGAGCAGCTGCGCACCATGCAGCCCGAGCCGCAGATCATACGCGCCGCACGCCGGGCAGATTTCATTGCAGCGGTGTCGCAAGGTGGTTTCGATATTATTCTGGCAGACTTTTCCTTGCCCGATTTTGACGGCATGTCGGCCCTCGATATCGCCAGCAAGGCCTGTCCCGACGTGCCATTCATCTTCGTGTCGGGGGTTTTGGGCGAGGAGGCCGCAATCGAATCCTTCCGGCGGGGAGCGACCGATTATGTCCTCAAGCAGCGCCTGATCCGCCTGCCCGCCGCCGTCTCCAGGGCCCTTGCAGAAGCGCGCGAGCGGCGCGACCGGCGCCATGCCGAGGAGCAGCGCGAGATCCTTGTACGCGAACTTAGCCATCGGGTGAAGAACACGATGGCGATGGTCATGTCGATCGTGCGGCGAACGGCCCGCGGGCGCCTCTCCGTCGACGATTATGCCGACAGCTTGTTGCAACGGCTTGATGCCATGGCCCAGGCGCACGCACTTCTTTTCCAGTCGAATTGGGAAGAGGCACGCCTTGCCGATATTGTCGAGCGCATCGTTGCTGCTCATGACCGCAACGCTCGTTTCGACCTCGGCGGCAGCCAGGACGTCACGCTAGGCCCGAAGAGCGCCCTTGCCGTCAGCATGGTGCTGAACGAGCTCGTGACGAATGCCAGCAAGCATGGGGCGCTATCGAACGATGCCGGTCAAGTGCGCCTGAAATGGCGCCAGCATACCGATCACGCCGGGGTCGATGTGGTCGACATCGAGTGGCGGGAAAGCAACGGTCCGATCGTGGTCCCGCCTGAGGCAGCCGGTTTTGGAACGGCGCTGATCGAACGCTCCGTACAATATGAGCTGGAAGGGGCAGTCGATCTGCACTATCTGGCCGACGGGCTCACCTGCTCCATCAGCTTTCCGCTCTAGCCTCTTTCGGTCATGCGCGTGTTCAGCGCCTCGTCGATGCGTCTGGTCAGCGCCTGTGGCGACCATGGTTTTGCGATGAGGGGCAGGTCGGCGAGTTTGGAGCGGATCTCCGGCAGTTCGGCATAACCGCTGCAGACGATGATAGGTGTTTCCCGGCGCCTGAGGGTGTCGATGAGCGGAAAGGATAGCTCGCCCGCAAGGTTGAGATCGACGATCGCAAGATCGACAGGCTGTCCTGAGAGCGCCTGGAGGGCCTGCGCCAGTCGGCCAAACGGACCGACGACCTGATAGCCCTGATCGACAAGGAAATCTTCCATGTCCATTGCCAGAAGAAGATCATCCTCGACGAGCAGCACGCGTGTTTCGGAATTTGCTCTTAACGTCATACGTACCTCAATAATGCCGTGCGGCCTTTAACTGTTTGTCTGCGAATGAAAGTCAAGCGTCGGATAATAGCGGCGCCGGCAAAGTGTCCACGGGCGTGAACCTGTGAGGACCGGCCCTGCCATTCCTCTAGACCTCCGTGCGCTTGAGCAGGTAATCGAGGCCGCCGACGCGAAACCATTTGTAGGCGTATCCATCAAGATAGAGGCAGTGGCGACCGGCCGCGTCTGCCCGGCTGTCGGTGCCATCGGCAATGTCGATCAAGAGGTCACCACCGTCCTTAAGGCCGGGATCGATCGTGACCTCGACCGGGTTTTCGTTGAGGTTATGGACGATGAGGACTGCGTTGTTGCGCCAGTCGTAGCGGATGGCAAGGATGCCGCTCTCTTCAACGTCAAGGACGCTATAGTCTCCCCACCCGACTTCTGGAGCTTCCTTGCGCATCCTGATCAGGCGCTCCATCCAGTTCAGCATGGATTGCGGGCTCCTGCGCTGGTCGGCGACATTGATATGCTCATACCCGTAGGGGCCGCCCGAGATGACCGGCAGGATCGGCTTTTCGCTCTTGGTGAAGCCGGCCTGCGGTTCCGTCGACCATTGCATCGGTGTGCGGGCGCAATTGCGTTCGGGCAGGGACAGATCGTCGCCCATGCCGATCTCGTCGCCGTAGCGCAGCACCGGCGTGCCCGGCAGCGAAAACATCAGCGAGTAGGCCATGCGCAGACGGTCTCGGTTGCCGTCGAGCATCGGCGCGAACCGCCGTCTGATGCCGCGATCGTAAAGTTGCATGGTCTTTTCGGGTCCGAAGGCGGCAAAGACGAGCTTGCGCTGGGTCTCGCTCAAGCGGCCGAGATCGAGCTCGTCATGGTTCCTCAAGAACTGGCCCCATTGTGCCGATTGCGGGCGCATGCGGGTCGCCTCGAGCGCCTTTGCAAGTGGCGCACAGTCGCTGCTTGCAAGCGCGTAAAACAATGTCTGATTGACTTGGAAGTTGAACATCATGTGCATCCGGTCGCCGTCCTCGCCGAAATAGTCGAGATCCGTCTTCGGCAGCACGTTGGCCTCTGCAAGGATGATGGCGTCGCCCTGGCGCCATTGCAGGAATTCGCGGAAGGTGCGCAGCATGTTGAACTGTTCGCGCGGCTTCTTCAGGCCGGCGCCCTTTTCGGCGATCACGAAAGGAACGGCGTCCATCCGGAAGCCGGAGACACCGAGCTGGATCCAGAAGCCCATGATCTTCAGGATCTCGGCCTGCACATGGGGATTTGAGGTATTGAGGTCCGGCTGGAAATCGTAGAAGCGGTGGAAGTAATATTGACCGGCGACCGTGTCGCGGGTCCAGGTGGTTTTCTGAACGCCTGGAAAGACCATTCCCTGATCGGCGTTGTCGGGCTTTTCTTTCGACCAGACATACCAGTCGCGGTAGATCGACTGCTCGTCCTTTCGCGCCTCCTGAAACCAGGGGTGTTGGTCGGAGGTGTGGTTGACGACAAGATCGATCAGAACGCGGATGCCGCGCTGCTTGGCCCCATGGGTGAATTCGACGAAGTCGCCGAGCGTGCCGTAGCGGGGATCGACATTGTAATAATCCGAAACGTCATAACCGTCGTCCCTGCCGGGAGACGTCTGGAACGGCATCAGCCAGATCGCGGTGATACCGAGGCCGGCGAGATAGTCGAGTCGCCTGGCAAGTCCCTGGAAGTCACCGACGCCGTCGCCGTTTCCATCCATGAATGTCTCGACTGACAGGCAATAGACGACCGCGTTCTTGTACCAGAGATCGTTGATCATCCGTTTCTCCCTTGTGCTGGAGACGCAAATGGTTCGTGCGGTCGATTTGTTCCGCAAGCCACAGCGCCCTGCCCGCAAGCGCCGACTGTCGGGACGCGGTGGGGAGCTTGCCCTGCCTTGCAGCGCCCTGAGCGCCGAGCGTGCCCGAAGGACTCCTACCGTACTGATCCTTGACACCGATAGCCTGCTATCCGACAGTCCGATTGTGTCGGATCATGAGGGTCGCATGGACCTGACCAGAGGCTTTACGATTGTCGGCAGGGCTGCCATCGCCGCAATCGTGTGCCTGTTTGCCGCCTTTTGCGTCGTTTTGGCTGTTTGGCTGCATTCGAGCTATTCCTCCGCGGTCCGGCGCGGCGAGGAACAGGTCGTTGCGACTGCAAAGATCGTCGCGGCAAACGCAGTCTGGATTAACTCTTTGGCGCGTCAGACCCTCGATCGCATGGACAATGCCTTCGGCTCGGCGATCGACCCCGACGATCGCGACCTGTCGAGGCGGCTGAACCAGGCGACTGCAGCACTTCCGACGAACGCCACCGCCTATGTGATTGCCGCCGACGGCACGCTCATCTATTCGACCGACCGAGAGGGGTCGCCTGCCGATATCCTCGATCAGACCTATTTCCGCCGGCTCGCCAACGGGGCGGACGCCTATACGTCGGCAATGACGCAGATGGGCAATACCGGACGACGCATATTTCTTTCGGCCGCCCGCATCGAGCGTGATCACAGGTTTCTGGGCGTGGCGGTGCTTGCCTTCGACATCGGCATGCTGCGTTCCATCTGGGACGCCTCGCCGCTTGGCCCCGGCTCGAACGTCAGTTTCTTCCGGCGTGACGGCAAGCTGATCGCGCGTCACCCCGAGCCGCCGGACATGGTCGATCTCGGCAACTATGTGCTGTTTACAAACTACATGCGAAAGGCGACGTCGGGCTCCTATTTATCGACTTCGCCGGTCGACCAGGTCAAGCGCCTGGTGGCCTATCGCATCGTCGAGCGTACGCCCTTCGTCGCGATCGCTTCGGCCGATATCGGCCTGATCCTGAAACCGTTCTGGAACGATGTCGCGATCGCGCTCCTCGTTACGGCGCTCGTATCGGCCGCGACTGTTGCTGCGGGACTGAAAATCCTTACGCTCGCGCGCACGGATGCCCGCCATACGGCCGAGCTTGCCGAAGCGCTGCGAACGAACCAGGTCCTGATGCGCGAGATCCACCACCGCGTGAAGAACAACCTGCAGACCGTGATGGGGCTCGTACGACTGCAGGGGCTGAAGCCTGAAACCGTCCAGAGGTTGAACGACAGGATCCTCGCCATGGCGGCTGTGCACGAGCAGATGTACGGCTTCGATCAGTTCGACAGCGTCAACGCCCGCCAGCTCGTCCCGACCCTTTCGCGCACGCTGGTCGGGCTGCACGAGCAAGCTGTCGATCTCGTCTTCGAACTTGACGATATCAAGATCGATGCCGAAAAGGCGACGCCCTTTACGCTTCTGCTGAACGAGTTGCTGACAAACAGCATGAAATACGCTTTCGCCGGCAGGAAGCAGGCACTGATCCGGATTCGCCTCCTGCGGCAGCCAGACGACAAGGTGCTTTTCGAACTTTCCGATGACGGGATCGGCTACGATCCGGCGGCTGCAAGATCGGGCATGGGCAGCCGGCTGATCAAGGCCTTGGTTGCTGAAATGGGTGGATCTTTTACCATTGCGCGTGTCGACGGTACGGTGTTCACGGCGCAGCTGGCGCTGGCGCGAGCGCTGGCCTGAAGAAGCGCGACCGGTGAACCCGCCGGTTCCTCCCGATTGCGGATCTTGGACGTGGGACCCTTTCTGCTGCCATTGTGGCGTCTTCTTAGGGATCCATGTAGCCGGCCGGCCGGATCGTCACGTCGGCATCGGTGACGTCGGTCGAAAAGATCAGGGCGCCTGTGGTGCGCGAGCGGCCTGGCACATAGTCGAAGGTGGTCTCGGCAACTTCGACGCTACCGTCGGGCTTCCTCGCCTCGCCATGGACGAGGACCGAGGCGGCTGTCCTGTCGGCATGGTTCCTGATCTCGAAGCGCACCTGGTGGTCTGCCGTGGGAGCATCGATCCTTTTGACGGTCAGGCGGGGCGGCAGGCTTGAATAGCTGGCTGCCTGATAGGCCACAGACGCAATCAGGGCAGCGACGAGCACCGTGCTCATCAACCCGACAACCCATTCGACGGGATGGGATCTGTTTCTGGCCTTGTTCGGTTTATCGCTCACACGCACCCTCACAATATCAGCCGCGCGGCAGCCGCGCCAATGGAACAGGGCAGGCCGAGGACGATGACGGTCGCAAGCACCGGCCAGGGGGAAGAATCGCCGAACTGCTGGAAGGTCCACAGCGCGTAGGCGCTGACGAGAAGGGCGATGACATATCCGGGCAACGTGAAACGGATGACCATATGCCAGGCGGCGACATCCTCGCCGATCTCGTGCCCGCCCTTGAACGAGACGGCATAGACGAAGCCATGCATCACGATCAGAGACATGACCAGGACTGCAAGGACATGCGATGGCGTCATCTTGTAGGAGAGCAGGATCATCTCCTCCGTCGGGGCGACATTCAGCCCGAGAAACAGCGCCCCGATCGCCATCAGGAACATCTCGCGCGCGTAGTCGCGCGGACCATTTTGCACCGGATCCTCGTCGTCCTCGTCGTCCTCGTCGCTGTCGCCGTTCAGCTGGCTGCGGGCAAGCAGCGCGCCGATGCTGGCCGGGACGGCCTGCACGGCGATCTTTCCGACGATCTCGATGAAGGGTTGATCAAATTGCAGGACGCCGACTGCAGCAAGGATGGTTGCAGAAGAGACGATGCCGATCGCGTAGGCGATTGCCGCATCGCGCAAAGCGTCGCCCCATGTGTAGGTGGCTTCGAAGCCTACCTCGTTCGACAGGAGGACCAGAAGCGGGATGTTGACGATCAGCAAGAGCAGCAGCCGGCCGCGATCCATGGAAAAGCCAAGCTCCCACATTTCCATCGTCATGAACATCGGCAAGGCAAAGATCAATGCCCCGGCAAAGCCGCGGCCAAGGCCGGCGGCAAATCGCCAACCGTCGAAGTCAAAATTCCTGGTCTGCTGCGCGCGCTGGTCCATCATCGGCCTGAAATTAGGAGGTCGCTGTTGCTTTGCCAGTGCGCGAAGGATTGCAAGCAGGCCAGGATGATCCAATTTGGCTCGGGCCGGCTGCGCGTGCGGCAGCATAGCAGCTCATGACGGCAGGGCATCCTTGAAACGAACGACGGCAGCCAGCGCGCCGGCGACATCGACGATCTCGAAAGCCTGCCCGTCGAGCTCCTGGCCGGACCTCAGGCGTTCCGCCATGAGTTCTCGCGCATGGGCCTTGGCCTCCTCGATGGCGATCGCCAGACTGGCGCAATCACTCCCGTCGGGATCCAGGATCAGGTCCTTGCCGTCACGAATGTTGAAATAATATCGCATGCGTCACCATCAAATACTGTCTGTTGCTTCCTGCGCGCTCATGCCGTCGTCTGCTTGCTTCAGCGGCCTCCGATGAGCCGTTCGAATTCCTCCTCCGGAACCCCGTAGGAGCCGGCTGCGAATTTTTCGAGGCCGGCGCGGTTGAGGACGACGATCGATCCGCGCACCGAACGGATCAGACGATGTCCTTCCAGGACGTGAAGCGAGGTGGTGACGCCGGGTCTGCGGGCTCCGAGCATCAAGGCAATATAGTCATGGGTGATCGCCATCTCGTCGCTGCGAAGGCGATCGTGACACATCAGGATCCAGCGCGCGAGGCGCTGATCGAGCAGATAGCGGATATTGGCGAGTGCGGTATAGGCAACCTGCGTGGCAAAGACATGCATGTATTTGATGAGCGGAACCTGGAAAGAGGTACTCTGCATGGTCGCCTGACGCATCGCCTCGATCGGCACCCGGTACCCGGAGCCGGCGACGTTGATCTCGACCCTGTAGGGAACTTCGTCGTCACCGACGATGGTGGCCGTCGGTACGAAGCCCTCCCAGCCGAACATTCCTGCTTCGGCGGTCTGGCCGTTGGCGGAGACCGTCATCACCGCACCGATACCCGTTTCGAGAAAATAGACGTGATCGAGCTTCTTGCGCGGCTCGGCGATGCAGAATTGCGCCGGCAGATCGACCCGCTCCAGGTGCGGGGCCAGGAGCGCGAAGTCCTGCGGCTCGAGCGCGGTCAACATGCGGTTCGAAATCTGTGTCTGACTTGGCGCCATATGCCTCTCCCACACTGCCTGACGAGCTTCGGCAATTGTACCCATTGAACTATCGTTGCAGCTTCTGGTTCCGCATGCCGAAGAGATCCAGCATCGGCTTTCCCATCAAGGCTGAAGCGTCAACGCTGGAAAACCCGATGCCTCAGGCGGCCCGCAGCCGCAACGACGGTGTTCCCGGGCCTGTTCAACCAGGCGCCTGGCCCCCGGGGGTCTCCTCATGCAGAAAGATCATCGTCGACAGTCCCGGTAGATCAAGGCGGACCGACTGGTTGCGCCCGTGTGCGCCGATCTCTTCGCTGTGGCGGTCGCCGCTGCCCGTGCCGGTGCCCGCATAGATCGATGCATCCGTATCGAGGATCTTTCGCCAATGGCCGGCAAAGGGGACGCCGAGCCGGTAATCCATGCGGGCAACCGGCGTGAAGTTCGACACGACGAGGGCTGTCTGGCGGCGCTCGCGGTCATAGCGCAGCATGGCAAGAACCGAATTATGGGCGTCGTCGGCGACGGCCCATTCGAAACCGGAGGGCTCGCTGTCGCCATAGTGCAGGCAGGCGAAATGGCCGTAGATGCGGTTGAGGTCGCGCACCAGCCGTTGCAGGCCGGCATGGATCGGGTCATCGATCAGATCCCATTCTACCGACGCGTCGTGGCTCCATTCCGATATCTGGCCGAGCTCACATCCCATGAAGATGAGCTTCTTGCCGGGATGGCCCCACATGAAACCGAAGAGCGCGCGCAGATTGGCCATTTTCTGCCAGGCGTCGCCCGGCATCTTGGCGAGCAGCGATCCTTTGCCGTGAACGACCTCGTCGTGGGAAAATGGAAGGATGAAATGCTCGCTATAGGCATAGATCATCCCGAATGTCATCGAGCCATGGTGATATTGGCGATAGACGGGATCGTCAGACATGTAATGAAGCGTGTCATGCATCCAGCCCATGTTCCATTTCATGTCGAAGCCGAGCCCGCCTTCCTCCGGCGAGCGGGTAATGTTTGGAAAGGCCGTCGATTCCTCCGCTATCATCAGCGCATGCGGAAATCGTTCGTGCACGATGCTGTTGAGATGCTTGAAGAACTCGATCGCCTCGAGGTTTTCGCGCCCGCCGTAACGATTGGGAATCCATTGACCCTCGGCCCGGCTATAGTCGCGGTAGAGCATGGAGGCGACCGCATCCACGCGCAGTCCGTCGATGTGATAGTGCTCGAGCCACTCCAGGGCGCTCGCGATCAGGAAGCCTTTGACCTCGTTGCGGCCGAGATTGTAGATCAGCGTGTTCCAGTCCTGGTGGAAACCTTCGCGCGGATCTTCATGCTCGTAAAGGGCGGTTCCGTCGAACCGTGCCAGTCCCCAAGCGTCGGTCGGAAAATGCGCCGGGACCCAGTCGAGAATGACGCCGATCCCGGCGCCATGGCAGCGGTCGACAAAATAGGCAAAATCTTCCGGGGTGCCGTGGCGGCCGGTCGGCGCAAACAGGCCAAGTGGTTGATAGCCCCAGGACCCGCCGAAGGGGTGCTCCATGATCGGCAGGAGCTCAATATGGGTGAAGCCCATGTCGCGCACATAGGGAACGAGCCGCTGCGACAGCTCGACCCAGTTCAGCATGCGCGCGCCATCGCCCATGTCACGCAGCCAAGAGCCGGCATGCACCTCGTAGACGCTGATCGCCTCGGCTTGTTTGTCGACGGCGCGCCGTCCCTCCATCCAGGCCGCGTCGGACCAGTCGAAGGGATCGGTGGAGGCGACCACGGAGGCCGTCGATGGTGCCGGCTCGGCCGCCCTTGCCACCGGATCGGCCTTCTGAGGCAGAAGATTGCCGTGCTGATCGAGGATTTCGAACTTGTAGCGCTCGCCGACGGTCAAATGCGGGATGAAGATTTCCCAGACCCCGGCCTGGGGCCGCAATCGCATCGGATTGCGCCGACCATCCCAGCTGTTGAAGTCGCCGACCACGGAGACGCGCTTGGCATTCGGCGCCCATACGGCAAAACGCACGCCTGCAATATCGTCGATCGTCATCGGATTGGCGCCGAGCGCGCGTGTCAGGTTGTAATGCGTGCCTTCGCCGACGAGGTGGAGATCGAGGTCGCCGAGCAAGGGGCCGAACCTGTAGGGGTCGTCGGTCAGCTGGACCGCGTCGGGCCAGCGCACCCGCAGACCGTAGGAAGAAGGCTCCGGGACGATTGCGCCAAACAGGCCGGCCGGATGGACGAGCTCGGCAGACGCCAGATGCAGACCGGTCTCGCGCGCAACGAGCTCGACGGAGGACGCGCCGGGCAGGAACAGCCGGACACTATAGCGGCCGTCCGCGCACCGATGCGGGCCAAGGATTGAAAACGGATCGCCATGGCGTCCCTCGATGAGGGCCTGGACCGCATCCGGCTCCACACCGAAGAAGATGTCGGCGAAGTCTGTCGTCATGAGCGGCTCTCCGAGAGGCGGGTCAGGATATTGGCAAAACCGTTCAGCGGGATCGGCAGCCATTTGGGACGATTGCGCGCTTCGTAGGCGATCTCGTAGGCAGCCTTCTCAAGCAGGAAAATGTCGAGGACCTTCCTGATGTCGCCGGCCGAGCTGGGCAGGTCCGCAGACAGCGACAGTGCCTCGCTATAGGCCTTGAGAAAGACCTCTTCGGCTGTCGCGCCGAAGCGGGTGATGACTTCGCGCCGGCGGGTGTCGTGATGATCGGAGATCGCGTCATTTTCGAGCATGGCGGTCGCCGTCAGGTAATCGAGCGAACGCAAGAGCCCGGCCGCATCGCGCAGCGGACTGGTCTTGGCCCGCCGTTCGGCAAGATTGCGGGCAGGTTCTCCTTCGAAATCGATGATGACGGCGTCGCCTTCCGTCACCAGGATCTGGCCGAGATGGAAATCGCCGTGCGCGCGGGTGAGCAAGGTTCCCCTCGCTCCCTCGGCAAGCGTGCCTGCCTGCGCGACGATTGCCTCCTGTTGTTCAAGAAGCGATGCGACCCTTGCCGCCATGCCCTCGTCCACCTCCGCGCCAAGATCGGCAAGCTTGGAGAAGGCATAGGCGATTTCGCCGGTAACGGATTTGCGAATGGTTTCGACATCTGCCGCACCTGCCCGGCGCGGTGAAAAGGCCTCGTCTTCTGATGGCTGGGCAAGCAGGACATGGAGTTCGCCCAGACGCTCCCCGACCATGGAAACGAAATTGAGCAGCGGTTGCAGCTCCTCGTCAGCGGCCTCGACGGGGGCTTCCGTCATGACGATCTCATCGGCGACACGCCTGAGATTGGAAAGCATCCAGTTCCAGGCGTCCCCCTGGTTGCGGATGGCGCCCTGGACGATGATCAGGGTCGAACGCCGGCCCTCGCCATCGGTGCGTACCACCTCGCCCAGCAATGGCGCGGTATGCTGATAGCCGTGCTGCGTCAGATAGCGGGTCATTTCGACTTCGGGATGAATGCCGATGAATATGTGCCGGATAAGCTTGATCATCGCCGCGTCGCCGACGATCAGCGAGCTGTTGGATTGCTCTGCCGAGAGCCAGTGGATCGGCATGTCGTCGGATAGAGCCAGGCCGTCGAGCTGGTCGGTGCCGATGAACTCGATCTGGCCCGTGCGGCCGCTGACGACCGAGCGGTCGCGCAGGCCGCGCAGGATGCCGCGCGCCATTGTCTCGACGGCAAAACCATCGGTGAGGAAGCCGACGCGGCGCCCCTGCCTGATGCGCGCAAGCGACAGCTGCTGGCCGAGCACGTTCGGCGGCGTGTCGTCCCATTCGGCGGCAAGCGGCAGCTGGTAGCTTTCGACATGGTCGGGAAGGACCGCCTCGAGCTCGCCAAGAACGACCCCTTCGGCAAAGGGTATGGGTGTCGCAGATATCAGGCGGGCTTCCTGAAGCGGCTGATCCTTGGCGCCGTACCAGCGCCGCTTCGACAGGTAGGCCGGCAGGATGTCGCGGCTGAGCATGGAAGCATGCTGGGGCTGTTCGACGAGTTCGCTCAGGCTGCGCCGCACGACGACCGTCACGAAGTCGGCCAGCTGCTCGGGCGGCGCCGTGCGCCACGCCGGACCGTCGGCTTCCTTGTTGAGCTGGAACCAGAAGAAGCCATAGGGCGGCAGGGTCAGGAGATAAGTGAGCTGGCCGATCGGCGGAAAGGGCGACATGCCGGTGAGTTCGATCGGAATGCGGCCTTCGAAGGCCGACAGATCGAGTTCGACGGCCTGGGGAAGGCGCGACAGGTTGGCAACGCACAATAGGACCTCGTCGCCGTGCTCGCGCAGGTAAGCAAGGATGCGGCGGTTGCTTGGCGCCAGGAAGCGCAGCGAACCGCGCCCGAAGGCGCTGTGCCGGCCGCGAAGCGCCAGCATGCGCCGTGTCCAGTTCAACAGCGAATGGGCATCGGCGACCTGGGCCTCGACGTTGAGCGCTTCGAAACCGTAGAGCGGATCGGCGACCGGCGGCAGGACGAGGCGGGCCGGGTCTGCCCGCGAAAAGCCGCCATTGCGGTCGGGCGACCATTGCATGGGCGTGCGCACCCCGTCCCGGTCGCCAAGATAGATGTTGTCGCCCATGCCGATCTCGTCGCCGTAATAGACGACAGGCGTGCCGGGCATCGACAGGAGCAGGCCGTTCATCAGTTCGATGCGCCGCCGGTCGCGCTCCATCAGTGGCGCCAGGCGCCGGCGGATGCCGAGATTGATCCGCGCCCGCTTGTCGGAGGCGTAGGTTTCCCAGAGATAGTCGCGCTCGGCGTCAGTCACCATTTCGAGCGTCAGCTCGTCATGGTTTCTCAGGAAGATCGCCCATTGGCAGGTGTCGGGAATGTCTGGCGTCTGACGCATGATGTCGGTGATCGGGAAACGGTCCTCCTTGGCGATGGCCATGTACATGCGCGGCATCAGCGGGAAGTGGAAGGCCATGTGGCATTCGTCGCCGTCACCGAAATATTCGCGCGTATCCTCCGGCCATTGATTGGCCTCGGCAAGCAGCATGACGCCCGGATGGGTGGCATCGAGGGCAGCACGGATCTGCTTGAGGATCGCGTGGGTCTCCGGCAGGTTCTCGTTGTTGGTGCCCTCACGTTCGACGAGATAGGGAATCGCATCGAGCCTGAAGCCGTCAATGCCGGTTTCCAGCCAGAAGCGCATGATGTCGATGAGCTCCTCCATCACCTTCGGATTGTCGAAGTTGAGATCGGGCTGGTGGGAATAGAAGCGGTGCCAGTAATAGGCGCCGGCGACGGCATCGAAGGTCCAGTTCGACTTTTCGGTGTCGAGGAAGATGATACGGGTCTCCGGGAACTTCTGGTCATTGTCGGACCAGACGTAGAAATCGCGCTCGGGGCTACCGGCAGGGGCCTGGCGGGCGCGCTGGAACCAGGGATGCTGGTCGGACGTGTGGTTGATGACGAGCTCGATGATCACCTTGATATTGCGCTCGTGGGCGGCTGCGACGAACCTGCGGAAATCCTCGATGGTGCCGTAATCCGGGCTGACGCTGCGATAGTCGGCAATGTCGTAGCCGTCGTCGCGGCGCGGCGATGGAAAGAAGGGCAGAAGCCAGATTGCGGTGACGCCGAGCGCGGCAATATGGTCGAGCTTCTGGTAGAGGCCTTCGAAATCGCCGATGCCGTCGCCATTGGCGTCATAGAAGGACTTGATGTGCAGTTGATAGATGATCGCGTCCTTGTACCAGAGCAGGTCCTCGGCGATCGTCTTCTTGTCTTCGATGAAGGCTATGTCCATTTCAGGTCTCTCCTGCCCTGACCCGCCATATGGCGAATGGCAAAGAGGCCGGGTCCAGCCTGATCGTCTGCCACTTTCCGCTGCGCTTGAAATTCTGGCCGCTGACGAGGTCTTCGAAGGCGAGCGTCGCGCCGTCGCCGAGGCCGAACCGCCAGAGCGGAAACTCGACGTTGCTTTCCTCGATCCCGTGCGGATTGAGATTGACGGCGATCAGCAAGACGTTGTGACGCCCGCTGTCGGCTTTTTCGAAGAACATGACGTTCCTGTTCGACGAGGGCAGAAGCGTCAGCCCGAGATGCGAATGCAAGGCGGCGTTGTCCCTGCGGATGCGGTTGAGCATGGCGATTTCCGCTTTGATATTGCCCGGGCGATCGTAGTCCCAGGCGCGGATCTCGTATTTTTCGCTGTCGGCATATTCCTTGCGCTTGGCGTCAGGCCGTCCCTCGCAAAGCTCGAAACCGTTATAGACGCCCCAGAGGCCCGACAGGGTGGCTGCGAGCGCGGCGCGGATGAGATAGGCCGGGCGCGGCGCGTTCTGCAGGAAATCCGGGTTTATGTCATGGGTGTTGACGAAGAAATGCGGCCGGAAGAATTCGCGCGCCTCGCTCGTGGTGAGTTCGCTCATATACTGTTCGAGCTCCCAGCGCTCGTTGCGCCAGGTAAAATACGTGTAGGATTGCGAAAAGCCGATCTTGGCAAGCCGGTACATGACCTTGGGCCGCGTGAAGGCCTCCGACAGGAAAACGACGTCGGGATGGCGCGCGCGAATGTCGCCGATCAGCCACTCCCAGAATGGAAAAGGTTTGGTGTGAGGATTGTCGACACGAAACAGCCGCACGCCCTCTTCGACCCACATCTCGACGATATCGCGCAGTTCGACCCATAGGTCCGGTATCGCATCCTTGGCGTAGAAGTCGACATTGACGATGTCTTCGTATTTCTTCGGCGGGTTTTCGGCATAGCGGATGGTGCCGTCCGGCCGCCAGTCGAACCAGCCGGGATGTTCTTTCAGCCAGGGATGATCGGGAGAGGCCTGGATTGCCAGATCGAGCGCGATCTCCAGACCTGCCTTTCGCGCCTCCTCGACCAGATGCTCGAAATCGTCGAACTCACCGAGCTCGGGATGAATGGCGTCATGGCCGCCGGCTTCCGAACCGATGGCGTAGGGACTGCCCGGATCGCCCGGTGCCGCGCTCAGCGAATTGTTGCGGCCCTTGCGGTTGGTGCGGCCGATCGGATGGATGGGCGGGAAATAGAGGACGTCGAACCCCATGTCGCGAATGGCCGGCAGACGTGCGATCACATCCTCGAACGTGCCGTGACGATTGGGGTCTCCGCTCTGTGAACGCGGGAAGATCTGGTACCAGCTCGCAAATCCTGCCTCGCGCCGCTCCGATTCGACGCCATAGGTGCCGCTGCGCGTGGCAAACGGGCGCCGGTCGGCGCGGGCCATGAGTTCGGCGGTGCGCGGCGCCAGCAGGATGTCGAGCTTGGACATGCCTTCCCGGCGCTCCAGTTCGGCAACAAGCGCGTCGAGCTCCGCGCGCTCCTCAGCAACCATCGCGGCGGCCGGATCGGCTGCGCCAGCGCGGATCAGTGCCTCGCCTTCGATCAATTCCAGACGCAGGTCGAGCCTGGCTTCATGTTTCTTGACCAGTTCGTAGCGAAATATCGCGAAAGGATTTTTCCACGCCTCGACGCAGAACTCGAAGCGGCCGACCCGATCGAGCACGAAGCTTGCCTGCCATCGATCGTTTTCGGCAAGCGTCATGCGTTCCTGGCGCCATTCGACCTCGCCACGCGGACGGTGGAGAAGGGCTGCCGCCAGAAGGTCATGCCCATCTGCAAAGATGTCGGCTTCGACGACCATCGTATCGCCGACGATGCGCTTGACAGGGAAGCGACCCTCGTCGACCTGCGGGGCAATCTTTTCGATGGCGATGCGCGCTGACCTCGTCGCCTCCGCAAGCGGCAGATCTCCCTGCTCTGCCGTGACGGAGGCGCGCGCCCGCGTTGGTATCAGGCGTACCTCGCCCGGCTCCAGGCGCTGGCCGGAGGCGCCAGGGTCAACCGGCACGAATGGAGAAACGGCGCGATTGAGGATCGTTTCGGGAAGCAATGCCGACCGACGAAGGTCCCTGTTGACGGCGATCAGTCTCACCGTGGCGGCGGTGCGAAGATCAGCCGCATCGGCCTGCGACAGGATGCTCACCTGGCTCGTGGTATCGCAATTGACGAGCTGCATCGCCTGGCTGCTACGGACCGCCATCAGTTCACGCAGTGCGCTCGTCAGATCGAAGGCGCCTTCGGCTCTTAGCCTGCGCAGCCCCTCGCCGTGCCCATGCGTTGGATCGAGCGGCAGCCCGGCACCGAATTCGAATCCCATCGGCACGAGGAGACCATCGCCGATTTCCGCCGCCAGTCGCAGCGCCCGGCGCGAGCGACGCTCGCGGATCTCCCTGCTCTCGGTGCCATGCGCAAGCCGTCTGGCAAAGGGGGCCTCGGGAAAGGCGATCTGCGGTGCGAGCCCATGCTGCAGCCGGTACTCCTCGATAAACCAGCTTTCGCGCAAGTCCCACCAGGCAAGCGAGGTGAAGGTGGCGTCGAACCCGCACGCCCGCAAGCCATTTCGCAGCCCAAAGTCGGTCCCGGGCGTATAGGCAAGAAAACGCGTTGCCGCATTTGCGGCCCTTGCTCCTGCGATCAGCTGCTGCCATTGACCGGCCGCGAGCCTGTCGAGGCCGATAACCCGGTAGCCGCTGATTCCAGCAGCAGCCAGACGTAAAAGCCGCGCCTGCGATGCCTCGACATCGCCGGATGGGGGCGACCCAACGAGCGGCATAAGAGGCGACCGTCTCGGATCAAGAGATAGCAGGCGGGCATCGTCGTTTGCGACGCCTGCGCCGATCGCAAGGTCGAGCATGAAGCTGATCCCACGGCTTTCAGCCTCTGTGGCCAACCCGGCAAGCGCCTCTTCAGCTCCCCCCTCAAGGCCGAGCGCCGGGTCGAGAGCGTCATAATCAACGGTTGAGAACAGGCTCTCTGCCATCCTTCGAAAAGGAGGGGCCGTCAGGACGGTGTCGAAGCCGAGGAAGGCCGCGTGATCGAAGACCTCCAGCCAGCGATCCCGGCCAGACAATAAAAGCGGGTTGACATAGTAGATCCGCGAAACGTGAAGGGAAGCGGTCGAAGGGGATGCTGTCGTCATCACTCGGTCTGTCTCCGCGCGTCCGGTCCATGAACGATGTTTGAAGGTTGCGGAGATGAACCTTCAAGCGCTTTACTTGTTCCCTGGCGCCGCCTCAGATGATGCGCGTGGGGACCAAGCACCCGGGCCGGAATGAAAGGCGGCGCCACGCGCTGGCGCGTCAAAGGGCGCGGCAGCGCGCCGACGAAAGAGCAGGCCGCAAGCCTGTCTTTTGCCCGCCTTGTTCAAGACGTTCGCTTAGCCTTCGAGCAAGCGCTGCAAAATCATAAGGCTTTGCAAGAAAGGCGGCGCCTTCGAGGGCGGAGACGTCGATCACGCGTCCAGAGGTCACGATGAGCGGGACAGAAGGCCTGGTTTTTCTGACGAGGGCGGCAAGATCGAGGCCGCTCAGGCCCCCCGGCATGTCGACATCGGTCACGACCGCGGCGATATCGTCATGCCTGGCGAGTGCCGCCACGGCCTCGAGCACATTCCCACAGTCGACCACCACGTGACCCGCGTCGATCAACGCGTCGGCAAGTGAAAAACGGATCAGTGTTTCATCTTCGACGATCAGGACCTTTGCCATTCCCGCACCTTTCTGTTCAGTCAGGAAGGGAACGCCTGTTGTCCCAAATCGATACAGCCGCCGGCTGTTCCTCTCCTTTTATGGTGAAGAGAGGGTTAACAGCCGGAGGCAGCGCTTGGTCTTCAGCGCGTGGCGCCGAGGATCCATGCCACCGCGGCAGTCATGGCGACAGCTGCGATTGGGTTCTTCTTGATGAAGCCGCGCGCGCCCTCGACAAAGGTTTCACGCTCGGCCGCGTCGCTTGTTTGCGGCGCGCCGGCCACCGACGTAATCGAGTGCGATACCGGATCGGAGGCTGGAAACGTATCCTCCAGCGCCTGGTCGAGCTCGCCCTCGGCTTCGCGCTCCTGCCTTTTGGCCTTGTCGAGTTCATAAGCTTGAACGGCGGGTGATTTGGATTGGCTCATGTCTTTCTCCATCTGTTGGCCGCTTAACGCCGGCAATCCGTCGAAGTTCCGGACGTCATGGAGAGCCTTCGTCGGCCGGCGGCTCGGTGGATACAGGCGACAAGGCCACTGGCACGGCGATGCCTGCTTTGCCGACGCCTTGAGGAGAATGTGTGGAACGGTGCGCGCCAAGCCGCGTTCATCGATCAACTGATCAGGAGGATTGACCATGACATTCACGACCTATGTTGCATCGCCGACCTTTTGCCCCGACGCAGCTTCGCGCAAAACAAACTTGAAGCAATGTCTTGATGTTGCCCGCCGGCGTCTCGACGAGACCTGCGGGGCGAGCGAGACCGAAAAGAACGCCGCGCTTGTCGCCTCCGCCGTTTCTGCCGGGTGGGAGGAAAACGAAGTCAGGGATCTCCTGCAGGGGTCGTCTTTGGGTTTTGCGCCAGAGCTTGGTCAGCAGCCAAGGCCGATCGGCCTGGTCCCCTCCTCTTCGCTATGAGGAGCATAGAGCCTTCGTCAATCAGAGTAGCCATAGACGAGCGTCCGGATCAGAGCGACAAGCTGGCGGATCTCATAAGGCTTTGCGATGTAACGAACGGCCCCGGGCAAATCGCCGGGCCGTAAGGGGCGGTCTCCCGACATCAGCACGACTTTCTTGTCTGGCCACGTCCGGACAACTGCTCTGGAAAGAGCAAAACCGTCGATCGCTCCCGGCATTCTGATGTCGGAGACCACGACATCGATATCTTTGTCTTCGTTCAGGTGCTTGAGTGCATCTGCGCCATTCATCGCCTCGATCGTTGTAAAACCTGCGTCCTGAAGCTCTGTCGACAATGCCATGCGCACCATGATCTCGTCATCGACGATCAGGACGACAACGCGTTGCTCGTGCATATCGCCTCCCTGCAGTTGAACAGGACATGGCGCCGAAGTCACCACTTTCCATGGCGCTTGTCTGCATGGCTGCCCTGACCTTGATGCGCGGCTGTCGATCCGTCACCCGGACGTGCCGATTGCCGGAACCATTCGGGCTGGAGGAAGGTTATGCAGGTCCAAAGATCGACGCAAACGGAGACAGGCGATGGGTCAAGACAGGCAAGCGCGCGAGGCGGTGGAACAGGCTCGGTCGGACCTCGACAAGCCATCTGAAGGCGCGCTGCCCGCTGCCGGGCCGCATGCGAAGAAGGCTCTGACAGACGAGGCGAAGACGCCGGGAAGTGGAGCACTGCCCGAAAATGACGACAAATCCGTCATGCCGGGATCCGGTTGAGACCGGCGACCTGGGTCGCGTCGCGGCGATCTCAGGCGATGAAATCGGCAATCGCGCGTGCCAAAGCTGCCGGATTTTCCTCGGCGACATGATGGCCGCTGTCGATTCCAAATCCATGCACGTGGCGTGCCCAACGGCGCCAGATGGCAACCGGATTTCCGTAGATCTGTTCAAGGTCGTCCCTGAGCGACCACAGACATAAGGTCGGTGCTTCCACGAGACGGCTACTGTCGCGGTCCTGGCGCTCATGCACGTGGTCGATGCGAAGACCGGCTCGATAATCCTCAATCATGCCATGGACGACCGCCGGGTCGCACAGGGCGGCGACCAGATCTTGGTATGCGGCGGGTCCCATGCGATCGGGAACGACCTGATCGTACCATGCAAGTGGATCAGCGTTGATGGCGCGTTCCGGCTTGTCGGGCTGCGCAAAGAAGAACCAGTGATACCAATCCCTGGCAAAGCACCAGTCGGCACGCTCCAGATGTTCGAGCACCGGCAGCCCGTCGATGATGATGAGCTTGCTGACGGCGTCTGGATGATCGAGTGCCATCCGGAAGGCCGTCAGGCTGCCGCGGTCATGGCCGGCGACCACGAAGCGTTCGTGGCCAAGCCTGTTCATCATGTCGACAAGCGCTTCGGCCTTGGCTTTCTTTGAGGAGAAACGGCTGTCAGGTGCATCGGCAGGCAGGTAGGAGCGCCCAAAACCCGGCAGGTCCGGGCAGACGAGCCTGACGGAGGGAGCAAGCAGGTCCGCCACTCCGCCCCATGTCATGTGGGTGCGCGGATGACCATGCAGCAGCAACAGCACCGTATCACCCGATCCCCCGTGCCTGACGCGGATCGACCCGTATTGCGTTTGTACGAAATCCAGCGTGAAGCCGTCAAACATCACGTCAGCCTGAGCGCTGCAAGAGCCATCACCATGCCTTCCAATTGAAGATTTGCTGTATTCACGGGAACTCCTGTCCGACAACGGGTCCTGGCGGGGCGGCTTGTCCGTCGCAATGGGGGGCGACCGGCACTGCCAGATCAAGGCCCGTCAGCCGATCTCGCCTGCGCCATCTTGGGAATTTCCTCGAGCAGCAGCCGGAATTCCGCGATCGGAACCCTGTCTTCGTCGAAAAGCTCGACCGAGATCATGTTGAGCGGAGCTTCCGGCAGGCCCTCGCACGCCATTTCGGCAAGCGCCAGCCGTGCCTCCTTCTTGGCTTCTTCGAGGCTTGGAAACTCATGGGCAAGTTCGGTCGGTTCCGGGCTCGTACGGTCGATGACCTGAAAGAAGAATTTCGGCATTTGCACCTCCTTGCCCGAAAACATCAAGCCGGTCTCTTTGTTCCCGCAAAGGGCAGCCGAGGAGATTTGGCTTCAGAGAACGAGAGGCCCGGTGCCGGAAAGGATCTAGCGCCGATGGAAGACGGCTTCGATATTGTTGCCGTCCGGGTCGAGCACGAAGGCTGCATAATAGCCGGGATGGTAGTCGCGATAGCCGGGCGCGCCATGGTCTGTTCCACCCGCATCGAGGGCTGCTGCGTAAAACCGGTCCACCTCCTGCTGGTCGGCGGCCCGAAACGCAAAATGGACCCTGGAGACCTGTCCGTCGGCCGTGTCAACCCACAATGGATCGCAGGCAAAATGCCTGTCGCTGTGCGAGGTGAACGTCCGGCCAAGGGCAGCAAGCGCCGCACGATAGAAACGACGACTGGCCTCAAGGTCGGCCACGCGCAGATGAAGGTGGTCGATCAGTTCGCTATGCGGATCGGTCATGGTTGTAGCTCCGTTGGGACGAGATTGTGGACATGTCCCGGATCGTGACGGCGTCAATAGCGTGGGGCCGGCGCATGTTCCTGCCCTTGCGCGCAACCGGGCGACAAATCCCGACCTCAGTGGAAGTTTCGGCTTTTGACCTTCAGGCTGTCGATATGCAGATCCGGGATGAAGATGTCGCGTGCCTTGATTGCAGTTGCCGGCGGTTCGCGCGTATCGGGTCGTCCGGGCGAACCATGCGCAAATTCGTCTCCCCTGCCCGTTGCCGCTCGGAATTCGATATCCCGATCGGCAAGGCCGTTCAAACCGGCAGAGAGGTCAAAAAGCTGCTGGGCGACGAGATGGACGACGTCGCCCTCCCGCTGGATACGTCCGTTGATCGCCATCATCGAGGCGCTGAGCGCAATCGGCCGCGTCCGCTCGAAGAGCGTCGGCCAGATGACGACATTGGCAACGCCCGTCTCATCCTCGATCGTCAGGAAGATGACGCCCTTTGCCGATCCGGGCCGCTGGCGCACCAGCACCAGTCCCGCCGCCATCAGCCAGCGACCGTCCCGTGCCGACATTGCCTCTGCGCAGGTGACGATGCGACGCTTCGCAAGGTCCTGGCGAAGGAATGTGACGGGATGAGCGCGAAGCGTCAGTCCGGTATGCCCGTAGTCCAGGACCACATTATGGCCCTGCGTCATCTGCCGCAGTTCGACATCCGGCTCCTGTTGCTCGGCAACGGTCCTCGTCTCGCGAATTCCTGCAGCGGCAAACAGCGGCAGCGGTTGGTCTCTCAGCGCCTTGATCGCCCAGAGCGCGTCACGGCGCTCCAGTCCGAGCGACGGCCCGAAGGCGTCCGCCTCGGCGAGCTCGACCAGCGAGGCAGCCGGGATGCCGGCGCGCAGCCACATGTCGTCGACGCTCTCGAAGGGCTGATCGGCACGCGCGGCCACGATCCGGGCCGCATCCGCCGTCGCCAGGCCGCGGACCATGCGCATGCCGAGCCGAACCGCAAACCGATCGTTTCGCCCATCGATCGGTTCCAGCGTGCAATCCCATCGCGAGCGGTTGACGCAGACGGGCATCACGCTAACGCCGTGCTGGCGCGCATCGCGCACGATCTGCGCCGGCGCGTAAAAGCCCATCGGCTGGCTGTTCAGCAGTGCGGCGCAGAAGATATCGGGATGATGGCATTTCATCCAGTTCGAGGCATATGCGATCAATGCAAAACTGGCGGCATGGCTTTCCGGAAAGCCATAGGAACCGAAGCCTTCGAGCTGGCCAAAGGTCTTTTCGGCAAATTCGGGCGTATAGCCGTTGCCGATCATGCCGGATATCAGCTTGTCCTTGAAGCGGCTGACGCCGCCGGTGAACTTGAAGGTCGCCATGCTTTTTCTGAGCTGGTCGGCCTCACCGCCGGTAAAGCCGGCGCAGACCATGGCGACCTTCATGGCGCTTTCCTGGAAGAGCGGCACGCCAAGCGTCTTGCGCAGGACCGTTTCGAGTTCCGGTGTCGGGTAGTCCGGTTTTTCCTTGCCCTCCCGCCGTCTCAGATAGGGATGGACCATGTCGCCCTGGATCGGACCGGGGCGGACGATCGCCACCTGGATGACGAGATCGTAGAAGGTTTCCGGCTTGAGGCGCGGCAGCATCGACATCTGCGCCCGGCTCTCGATCTGGAAGGTTCCAAGCGTGTCCGCCTTCTGGATCATGGCATAGGTCGCCGGATCTTCCTGAGGGATATCGGCAAGGTCAAGGTCGATGTTCTTTGCCTCGCGCAGGAAGGCGAAGCTCTTGGCCATGCAGGTCAGCATGCCGAGTGCCAGAACATCGACCTTCATGAATTTCAACGCCTCGACATCGTCCTTGTCCCATTCGATTACCTGCCGGTCGACCATCGAGGCCGGTTCGATCGGGACGAGATCGTCGAGCCGGTCATGGGTGAGCACGAAGCCACCGGGATGCTGGCCGAGATGGCGTGGCGCGCCCATCAGCTGCTGTGCAAGCTGGAGGGTCAAGGCAAGGCGGCGATCCTCCGGATTGAGGTTGAGCTCCCTGACCTGCTTTTCGCCGACCATCTCGCTCCAGGCCCAGACGCCCGACGACAGCGCCTTGATCAGGTCTTCAGGCAGACCGAGCGCCTTGCCGACGTCGCGGATGGCGCCCTTCGTGCGGTAGCGCGTGACCGTAGCGCAGAGTGCCGCCTTGTGATGCCCATAGGTCTTGAAGATCCACTGGATGACCTCCTCGCGCCGCTCGTGCTCGAAGTCGACGTCTATGTCGGGCGGCTCGTCACGCTCCTTGCTGACAAAGCGCTCGAACAACAGATCGTTTGTATCGGGATCGATGCTGGTGATGCCGAGGATGTAGCAGATGGCGCTGTTGGCGGCCGACCCCCTCCCCTGGCAGAGGATATTCTGGCTGCGGGCGTAGCGCACGATCGAAAAGACCGTCAGGAAATACGGCGCGTAGCGCATCTCCCTGATGAGATCGAGCTCGTGGCGGATCGACCGCAGCACCTTTTGCGGCAATCCTTCGGGATAGCGTGTCGGAATATATTGCCGGACATAATGCTCCAGCGATTGCTGGGCATCCATACCGGCAACGATTGCCTCCTGCGGGTATTGATAGGTCAGTTCCTCCATCGAGAAGGTGCAGCGCGCGACGATCTCCGCGGTGCGGGCAAGTGCGTGAGGGTAACGCCCGAATAGTCGCTGCATTTCCTCCGGCGGCTTCAGGTAACGGTCGGCATGGCGCTCGCGCTCGAAGCCGACATCGTCGATCGTCGTGCGATTGCGGATGCAGGTTACCACGTCCTGCAGCTGACGGCGGGACGGTTCATGGAACAGCACGTCATTGGTGACGACGGTGCGGACCTTGTAGCGGGCCGCCATGGCGGAAATCTCGTGCAGGCGCAACTGGTCGTTCGGCCGGCGGCGGAGACTGAGAGACACATAGGCCCGGTCCTGGAATATCTCGGCCATTTTTCTCAGCCGGACGGCGCAGGTCTCGTCGGCAAGATCCGGCACCAGAATGCCGATCAGCCCTTCTGCGTAGAGGGACACGTCGTCGAGGCTCAGGATGCACTTGGCTTTCCCGCCCCTGCTCTTTCCCAGCGTCAGCAATCGCGTCAGCCGCTGATAGGCAGCGCGGTCTGTCGGATAGGCCAGGATCGACATGCCCTCGCTCAGATCGAGACGGCAGCCGACGACGAGGCGAAGTCCTGTGGCGCGCGATGCCTCCAGCGCCCGAACGATCCCTGCCAGCGAATTTCGGTCGGTTATGCCAAGCGCCGCCATGCCCATCGCCTTGGCCCGCGCAAACAGTTCGTCGGGCGAGGAGGCGCCTCGCAGGAAGGAAAAATGCGTGGTGACCTGCAGCTCGGAATAGGTCATGAGAAGGTTCCATGCAGGAACCAGCGATGCGATCCGGTCTCGGGGTCGACACCGTCGCCGGCGCGATAGATCCAGTAGCGTTCGCCATTTTCGTCGGCGACCGTGAAATAGTCGCGCACGGCGAGCCATTCGGACGATCGCTGCCACCATTCTCCGAAGATGCGCTCAGGCCCGTCGGCCTGTTTGACACGGTAGCGCTTGCCACGCCAGGTAAACCAGACGGGAGGATGATCCGGCATGAGGGCCATGACCTCGATCATTTCCGGGCGATCGAGCAACCGGACCGGACGCGGCCAGATCAGCGGCCAGTTCTGCCCCTGCTCTTCTGCGACCGCCGAGATGGCTTTCAGCGATCGTTCGGCAACATCGCTTGCTACCGGTGCCACCCGGTAGATCCGAAATTTTCCGCGATTGGCGAGAATATCGACGAAGGCGGCGATGTCGACCTTGTCATCATCGATCAGGTTGGAGGCGATCTGCCGGTCTTCCAGCGGCTCGACGAGCGTCGCGGCAAGCGAGAGCTTTTCGATGCCGAAGCCCGGCTCGATGCGCTCAATCCGGTCGTGAAGAAGCTTCGTCAGCCAGGCAACGTCGCGCACTGGCTTGGCTGTACCGGCTCGCAGCGCCTGGACGCTATTGTCGACCCGATGGACGATGAGATCGGCGCGGCGTACGCCAAGACCCTTTTCCTGAAGACCATGACAGAGCCTGCGCACCAGAACGGCGATATATTTGGCGATCGTCTCCGGCGCACCGATCGGTTCTGCGAAGGACCTGGAGACTTCGACCCATTCGGGCGCGCGAAGCGGGTCGATAGGTTCTGCCAACCGGCCAAACATCTGGTCGAGCCTGCGGACGATTTCCGGCCCGAAGCGCTGCGTCAGCGGTGCCCTTGGCGTTGCGGCAAGCTCGCCGACGGTGCCAAACCCAAGGACGCGCAGGCCGGTGATGATCTCCCTGTCGAGACGAAGCGATGAGATCGGCAGATCGATGACGGCGTCAGCCGTCTGGCCTTTGGCGACCACCCGTGTCTCTTGCGCGATCGTGCGCGCCAATGCGTGGGCCGCTCCCCAGCTGTCGGCAACGACGGCGCGCGCGGGCAGGCCCTTGGCGCGGAAGCTGTTGACGAGGCGTGACAGCATCGGCCCTTCCCCGCCCTGCAGGTGGTCGGCCCCTTCGGTATCCATGACGATGCCGTCAGGCGGGTCGACCGCAACGATTGGCGAATATTGAGAGAGCGCCCAACGGGTGATGCGCTCCAGAGCAGCTCGATCAGCGCAAGGATCGGCATCGACCATGACGAGACCCTGCACCAGCGCCTGGGCCCTGGCCGCCGGCATGCCGCTTCGCAGGCCGAGCCTTGCGGCGTTGGCATCGACGGCCGACAGCCACCGCTTCGAACCGCTGCGGGCGACGACGACGAGCGGCGCCTCAGCTGGAATGGACGGATCGGCGCGTCTGATGCGATCCGTCGGCAGCGTCGGAAGAAATACGGAGACGACCCTGACCATCACATGCCTCGAGGATGAATTCTGCACTTTCGCCGGCCTTGATCCGGATCAGCTCGACATGCCAGCGCGTCCTGCCGATGCCGGGAACCGGAAGCGGCTCCGACGGCAGGACGCATATGCGCCAGCGCGAGACGGCAGCCGTCGGGCGCCCGAACTCGCCGGCCTCGGCCGGACGACGCCAGCGCCGGATGATGAGGCCGAGCGCACCGGAGGCTTCGGCCGCCAGCTGAAGGCGCCGCGACGCGACCATAGGCAGGCGCGCCGTCTCGGCGACGACGGCGCCAAGCCCGCCGAAGCGCAGGGCCTCCTCGCAGGCTTCAAGCACATAGTCTTCGCGGATTGCCTCGACATAGATGACCCGGTCCGGATGCAGACCGGTCTGCGCCAGCGCAGGAGCAAAAAGGTCCGCTCGCGCCAGACACCAGACGACGCTGCCGCGCGTGCGGGCAGCGATGCCGGCGGCAAAAAGCGCGGCTGCCGCCCCATTGACGGCGCCGGCCCCACCGCCGGCAAATTCATGGATTGCACCATAGGCAAGTCCGCCACCTGGTAGCGTTTCGTCGATCTCGCTGACGCCGAAGGGAAGGACGTTCTTGGGACGGGCAGCCATTCCATCAAGGTGCTGAATGCGCGCCCGAAGCTCAGAAATCACAGGGTTTGCATTTGGGCGAGCCATGTCCGGTCTTCATGAAGGTTTGCAGAGTGCAGAAAAGCAGATATGTTCTTTATTTGTTCCTGATTGGAATGTGAGTCAACGCGCATGGTCTCGAACGGGATTTCGACAGGATGCGCTGTCCACATTGCCGGAAGGATAAAAAATCAACGAACGCAGCCAAATACGGACAATGGATGGACCGAAAAAAAATATCGACATATGCCACCGATGAGCTGACGCTGCGCCTCGTCCGGCAGCCTTCCATCACGGTCGCCTGTCTCATCTGCAATCGTCACGGCGCTTTCGACCGACAGGCGCTGATCAGGCGGCATGGTGCGGGCCTGACCTTTCACGCATTGCGCCGGCGGGTGGCGATGGGATGTGCAAAGATGCACGAACCGGACGGCGTCGACCGTTGCGGAACCCATTTTCCCGGCTTCACCTCCGCCGGATCGGATCGGAAGTCTTAGTCGATCCTCTCCGCTGCTCTGACCCTGGCTGGAAAATGACGCTCGCAACGTTGTCCGCGGACAACATTGTACCGCTGATCGAAGATTTCCGCCGCCCCTTGTTGGTGAGGATGATCGCCCATGCGCATCCACATGCCGTCGATCCAGCGCGGACAACGCGTCCGACACTGTTCGAATCCTGGCATGGGCTGGACGACGCCCGCCGCTAACCGCTGCAGCTGCGCTAAACGCAGCTGCAGCGGTTAGGCGAGGTGCCTGTCACAGGTCCCTGTGGATAGGCGCGTGGTTAAGGGTTTGTGAAACTGTAACGAATCGGGCGATAATATAACTGCGCAGTTGGCCTCTTATTATCGAAAATTGCGCAGTTCGATTGGAAACCACGATGCTAGCGAATCCAGTTCTGAAAGACGATCAAGAGCACCTTCCGTCGCTTTTGGCAGCGGATGCTCAGGAGCTCGCCTATCAGCTCCAGCAGCACCAGGCAAAAATTTTCCCGCCGCTGTCTCGAAAGACGATGCGGCTGTTTTCCCCGACGGAAGCCGCCGGCTTCATCGGCATCGGCGAGGGTTATCTCCGCCAGATCGCCAAGGAGGGCCACGGACCGGACCCCCTTGCCAACGGCCGGCGTCAGTATGGTGCCGAAGACATGAACCGCATCCGTCAGGCACTCGACGAACGCAACGGTACGCCGAAATATGTACCGGTGCGACGTGGCGCTGAAAAACTGCAGGTCGTCTCCGTCATGAATTTCAAGGGCGGATCCGGCAAGACGACGACCTCAGCGCATCTCGCCCAATATCTGGCACTGCGCGGCTACCGCGTGCTTGCCATCGATCTCGACCCGCAGGCGTCGCTATCGGCGCTCTTCGGCCACCAGCCGGAACTCGACGTCGGCGAGGGAGAAACGATTTACGGTGCCATCCGCTACGAGAGCCCGGTATCGATCTCGGAAGTGGTGCGCTCGACCTATACGCCGAACCTTCACATCATTCCCGGCAATCTCGAACTCATGGAGTTCGAACATGAGACACCGAAGGCCATGGCGGGTGGTACTGCCGAATCCCTGTTCTTTGCCCGGATCGGTCAGGCGCTGACCGATATCGAAAGTCTTTACGATATCGTCGTCATCGATTGCCCGCCGCAGCTCGGCTTTCTCACGATGTCGGCGCTCTGTGCTGCGACCTCCGTGCTGATCACCGTGCACCCGCAGATGCTTGACGTCATGTCGATGTCGCAGTTCCTGACGATGACAAGCGAACTGATGTCGGTCGTCGAGCGGGCGGGCGGGCGCACGAGCTATGACTGGATGCGTTACCTCGTGACGCGCTTTGAACCCAATGACGGACCGCAGAGCCAGATGACCGGTTTCATGCGGGCGATCTTCGGCAACCGCATGCTGCAGAACGCGATGTTGAAATCCACCGCAATCTCGGACGCCGGCGTCACCAAGCAAACGCTTTATGAGGTCGATCGGGCACAGTTTATTCGAGGAACCTACGACCGCGCCCTGGAATCGATGAACCTCGTCAACGGCGAGGTCGAGGCGCATATCCGTTCTACCTGGGGCAGGAGATAGCTCAATGGCGCGCAAAAATCTCATCGAAATCTCGAACGCGAACGAAGCCCGGCCCGATCCGTCAGTGTCGCCAGCGCGCGACAGCCGGCCGATCGCCGGCTTCATCCCGCAGACAAGGAGTGCGGGCCTCGTCGGGGGGATTACCAAGACGCTTGGCAGCATCACCGAAAAGGTCGAGCGGGCCAACGATCTGGAGCGCCAGCTCGCCGAGGGTCGCACAATCGTCGAAATCGATACGGCCTTGATTGATGCCTCCTTTGTCGCCGACCGTCTCGATATCGACGCGGCGGAGCTTGCGCAGCTGACGGAGCAGATCCGGGAACACGGACAGCAGGTTCCGATCCTGGTGCGGCCGCACCCGCAGGCCAAGGGTCGCTATCAGGTCGCCTTCGGTCACCGGCGCCTGGCAGCGGCCAAGGCGCTCAAGATCAAGATCAAGGCAGTCGTGCGCGCCTTGACCGACGAGCAGCTCGTCGTCAGCCAGGGCCAGGAGAACAATGCGCGCGCCGATCTGTCCTATATCGAGCGCGCTCTTTTCGCCCATCGGCTGGAAGAAAAGAACTTCGGCGGGGCCGTGATCACCGCAGCTCTCAATATAGACAGGGCGGCGCTGGCCAAAATGCGCGCTGTCACACGCCAGGTCCCGATTGCTCTGATCACCGCGATCGGCTCTGCGCCGGCGATCGGTCGCCGCCGATGGATGGAGTTTGGTGAGCATCTGGAAAAGGTCGACATCGATGCGCTTATCGAGATGTTGTCCGCGGACAACATTGGCCAATTGTCGAGCGATGACCGGTTTCAGCGAGCATTTGCCTTCGCAACGGCAAAGCAAGTTGCCCTGAAGGCGACTTCGGCCGCACAGATCGCTGATCTTCCAGTGAAGTTCAAACGCACGCCGACAACCGCCACCTTTGTCTTCGACAACAAGGCGGCGCCCGGTTTCGACGAATTCGTGCAGGAGAGACTGGAGCGCCTCTACGCACAATACCGGCAGGAACGGGACGCGGGTTAGGCCAGAGGCAGGCTCTCCTACCTTTCAGGCGTGCGAGCTTTTTGCGCGATAAGATCGGCAATCGTATTCTACGAATGCACTTGCATCTCACGCCAGCGCCTGATGAGCGCGGTTGTTGCCCCGCGTAAGGCCGGATGCAGCGCTTCAACTCAATGACTGCCAGATCATGAAGCCGCAGGCGAGGCGGACGACGCTTTTACGCACAAACGGCCGGCAAGCGGCAACTGGGTCGAGGACAACAGACGACATGCCCGTCAGGGCCTGGGTTGGCGCGGGCGCCGTCTTTGGCCGATTCTTGGGAAAGTCGTTTCAGAATTTCATCTGCCACCAGACGAGAGCAAAGGAGGCGAAGGCGAAGGTCGTTGCCAGAAGTGTCTCGTGATCCATAAAATATCCCCGTGAAGTTGGCTGATAATGCGGACCGGGGGCTTAGGGTTCCAAGCTGCGCCTTCCTCTCGAGAAGACGCATTCCTTCCGACACAAATGACGTTTGCGCTCCTCCTGAGGTGAAGGAAACAGGCCGCTGGCGGCGGGCCCGAGAGATAAAGGCGGATCTGCCAGTGCGAAGCTGCATCGGGGCTGCGGAGGCAGTCGCGCCATCATCAAAAACACGACCATACCGTTGTCGTCATGTCTGATCGCGCCATTTACGTCGTTCGAAAAGAGTTTGCCGAGGAGAAGACGCATGGCAGCGAATGAAGATCGTATCAGACAACGGGCCTATGAAATCTGGGAGCAGGAGGGGCGGCCGCACGGGGAGGACATGAAACATTGGCTGCAGGCGTTTGAGGAAATTGCCGCAGGCGCTGCGACGAGCGGCCAGGCGGTCAGGAAGAAAGCGACGAAGAAGGCAGCGGTTCCGAACGTATCCGGCAAGGCCAAACAGGCGGGAACGTCAAAAGCAGGCGCCCAGAGCGCAACGACGACAAAGCCGCCGGAAAAAACAACGCGAACGACGACCGGCGCGACCAAGCATTGACAAGCCGCTCTTGAGCGGTTGGCCGATTGGCGGCGATTGTGTGGGCGGAGCGCGCCAACGACAGGGCGCTCCGAAAACGTCCTTGAGGGATGCGTTACAGCAATCTGACGTTTTCGGCCTTGGACTTGCCGGTCCTGCGATCCTGCCCAACCTCATAGGAGACATTCTGGCCTTCCTTGAGGAGGTTTCCCGATAGCAAGGCGGTCACATGGACGAAGATATCCGGTCCGCCCGTTTCCGGGGTAATGAAGCCAAACCCCTTGTCGGCATTGAAAAACTTTACTGTGCCAGTCGGCATGACGGTACCCTTGGCTGCTCGTTGCTTGAGGCAGCCTAGCAACCAAACACTCCCTGTTCAACCGGACCTGTCGCAGGTTGGGCCGGTCTGCAAGCCATAACCAGCGGAGGGGCGGGATGGGCAGGCGGTTCGTTGCCATGGCTCAACCCTTCATGGGACGCAGAGGGGTGCGCAGCGTTGACTTAGGTGCCCGCTTGCAGCGCCGTCTTGTCTGGTCGTCGGAAATAGACCTTTCCCTGACCAAGCCTCTGGCTTGTCAGTCTTTTCTCGGTATGCCGCTTTGCGTGCGGCCGCAAAGCCGGCGAAGAAGCGGGCCGTCAGTGCAAGGGACTGCAAGAGCAGGCAAGGCAGATATTTGGGTTGATAGGCAAAGCAGCGATTTTCACCCCGGACCAAAGTCCGATACGTGGAACAGGGTGAAGATTGACCCGTTCTTTGACCACGGTCGCCAGACCGGTATCAGTCAAAGGAGGATAAGATGTTTCATAAGATCATGATCGGTGCGGCCGTGTCGGCTGCCCTCATGTCGGGCGCAGCCTTCGCCCAGTCGTCTACCGTCAATGGGGCAGCAGGCGGCGCCGTCACCGGCGCGATTGTCGGCGGTCCGGTCGGCGCAGCTGTCGGCGGTGTGGCCGGTGCAATCGTCGGTACCGCGATCGACCCGCCGCCGCAGAAGGTCGTCACCTATGTCCAGGAAGCGCCGGCCCCGTCCACGCGTGTCGTCGTCAAGGAGAAGGTTGTTGTCGGCCAGGCGCTGCCCGAAACGGTGGTCGTGACGCCAGTGCCCGAAAACCCGAAATACGCCTATGCGATCGTGAATGACGAACGCGTCATCGTCGAACCGTCTTCCCGCAAGGTCATTCAGGTCATCAACTGATCTGACGCCAGGACGCGGCTTGCGCCGCGTCCATCTCCTTCCAAACAAGCAGGATATTGGATCATGAAGGCCATCGCTTCCGCCGCGTTCGGCATTGCGAGCTCTATCGGCATAAGCGTTGCAGCCGGCTCGCTCGCCTCCGTTGTGCTGGCCAAATCCGAGGCTCACACGTTCGAAAGCCTCTCGCAACCCGATCTCTGGACGACCAAACCGGTTCGTGTCGACATTGCCCACCAGAATTACGAGCGCATCCCCGCCGTCTATTCCAGCTATGTCACCGACGCGCCGAAGGTCGCGGTGGCGTCTCGCGCGAAGGCGACGCTCCCCCAGGAACCCGAGGCAACGGCGCCGACGCTATCGGCGGAGCATCTCAACTGGTGCGCCGGCCATTACCGCTCGTTTGATGCCGCCACCAACAGTTACCGGGCCTATAGCGGACAGATGAAGACCTGTATGTCGCCCTTTGCCGCCTCTTCAGGCACGGTTGCCACGACCGGGGCGGTATCGAATGGTGCAGATAGCGCCGCGGCGGCATGGTGTGCCGCCCGCTACCAGTCCTATCGCGCCGAGGACAACAGCTACCAGCCCTATGACGGGCCGCGCAGAGCCTGCGTGCCGCCGACGCGGCAGGTCGTGGCCTCGACGGCAGGTTCAAACGGGAATGAGGCAAGCACATTGGCGTCGAACTGAGACCGAGCGCCGGGCTGACAGGGCAAAGATCCTGCAGGCTTGAGGACGGCGGCGCTCTCTGAAGGCAGGCGACGCGCGGGGCTTCTCAATGATCGGCTCGAACGGCATGCAAATCCTAAAAGCTCGATCCGGCCTGCCTGCGCCCAAGATCGGACGCGCAGCTGAACGCTTATAATTTTCCGTTTTCAATTGCAGCTGGACCGAAACTCAATGCGCAAGCGGCAGGGCGGATAAGCAGGCTTCGTAGCAGCGCCTGCATGCCTGTGCGCAGATCCGGCAGTGTCGATGCATTTCGCCATGTTCATTGCATTCGCTCTCGCAGGCGTGACATGCCAAGGCGCAGGTATCGATGAGCATGTGGACGACCTCCATATTGGAGCCGGTCATCCGAGATGCGATCATGCCGGTCGTCGCGCAGATATCGCCGCAATCGAGGTTGAGGCGTATGCATTGGGCAAGTCCGGCCGGGGATGGTTCTGCAAGACAGGCATCCGCGCAGCTCGTGCAAGCCTGAGCGCAGGCGTAACATTCTTGGATGCACCTGAGCAGAGCGTCTGCCGATCGGCCATGGACATTAGGGTGGTTTTCGATCATTTCGCGAACATGCATCGACGATCCTCCTGCGAGATGAGGGTTTCTAACTGCCAGGCGTGCTTCAGGTTCCAAGCCTGCGGGACATGAGAAACAACACGAGCCCGCCCTTGCGCTCGTTCCCTGAGAAGCGAGTGCAACAGGTCGATCGATGATGCTGCCTTCAGCGCGGCATGAGGCCGAACCGATGGGCTTCGTCTAGCAAATGGCGAACCGAGGACGGCTGCCATTTCTGGCCACCGCGAGCTGGGCGCTCCCCCATCTGATCGAGCTGCGCTGCGATCTTTCGAAGCGAGAGATCCGGGTCAGCGATCGCAATCGCCGCGACCAACTTCATCAGACGGTCCTCTGCGGACCGGCGAGGAGCGCGCGCCAGGAGTTCCTGTTCTGCCAGTTTTTCGCCAACCATGCGATGCACGGCGCGACGCAGGCGTTCCACACTCCAGTCCTGGCCGCGGCGACTGAGTACCTGTACGACATTGTCCCAGCTGTGCTGGGGCCGAAGTTGCCGCACGACTGGCAGCCATGTTTGCGCGGATGCCGTCAGTTCGTCGAGGTAAAGTTTTTGTCTCGCCTGCGAGACGGCCCTGATCGCTTCCGGGCGCCGCTCTCGCAGGCCGGGGTTCCCAGGACGCTTGCCCCGCGACTTTGCCGCCTTTATGCCGGCTTTGGTCCGTTCGGAGACCAGCGCGCGTTCGAGCTGCGCCACCGCGGCGAGCACCTGGAGGGAAAACCTGCCCTGAGGCGCTGCGGTATCGATCGGATCGCCGATCGACCGGAAATAGACGCCGCGGCTCTCTAGATCCTCGAGCACTGTCATCAGATGGCCTATCGAGCGCGCCAGGCGATCAAGACGAACAATTACGAGCACGTCCCCGGCGGTGAGTTCGCCAAGCAGCCTTGTCAGCACCGGTCGCGCCTGCGATGCGCCGGAGCCATGTTCCTCGTAGATCCGATGACAGCCTGCGGCGCGCAGTTCCTCCATCTGTGCGTCGTGGACCTGATCCTCGCTCGAGACGCGGGCGTAGCCGATGAGCCGGCTTGGGGGCGGCCGTACGTCGTCGAATGTTTTTACCATGTTGGACGGTCCGTTCGCAGTCGCTTGTACAAACAAGAACTGCAGGAGAAAATAATCATTTGCAAGCGTGTTTTATTATCACACTGCGAGGCCGCCGGAGGCGAAGTTCGGCTAGCCGCGAGCAACTGAGCCTCGAGTTACTCCATGCCTGTCCGCGGGCTTCTGTGGCGGAAATCGCCGAACAATGGCAGTATGAGGGTACTAATTGCCGAGAACGGTCCGAGGAGGCCTCATCAAGCCCCTTTTGGCAGACGCGCGTTATCCTGCTAATCTACGAACGAAGCACTTTGCAGACATACCATCCGAGGACGCCGGGACAACGGCTTCCACTGCGTGAGAGAAGTAAACCGTAAGATAACTTCCGTGTGCGGAAATACCTGTTGCAAACCCGGCACTTGTTTCCAGAAGGAAATGCGTCGGATCCATCGGCGAGTGCTAGCCGCGCCGTTTAAGACCAGGATTGCAGTAACGGAGCCGCCGCAGGCGGGCAACAGGCGGAGGTCGAATGGAGAAGGGGCCGCAACAGGATGGAATAAGCCCCTTCTCCGACTGATAACGCAGTATCAGCAGTTGAGAGCTAATGTCGCCTGCGACACTGTCGAGCCAGGGTACGCCAGCGTACGAAAACGGATTGCGTGACCGCCAGTTTGCGCTGAGCCGCCTTCAACACGGTTGAATAAGGAATCTCGTAATTACGAAAAGGACAAATGAACCAGAATTTGGGGACCTCGGCTCGGACGCGGGTACGCGATATGCTTCTGTTTCAAAATTGCATTCTATCGCCAGGGGAGCAGAATTGCCGCATGCAAGCCTTGCAGCACCAATGAGGCCATGAGCATGCAGCTTACTGAGTTGCCGCCGGCTTATCGACATGTTCCGTCACGGGCTGTCCATTGATCATCGGCCGCAGCTCATAATAGGCGCAGGCCACGATCAGCACGGATATCAGGACTGCAAGCAATGACCACCAGACCGCGCGCTTGCCATACAGCCGGTGCGGTGTCGTCCTTAGATCCAGGTCGTTTTTGTCGGACGCGGGCATTTTGGTTCCTTGAGTGACAAGTGATCAACATCAGAGCTGCCGGTTCGTTCCCCGCCCCGGACTTCAGTCCGATGTGGCCAGGCCAGCATCGCTGGCTGTCCGGGATTTGTCAAAGATGCCACGGATGGCGGCGGCAGCGATGGAAAGGCCGTGGCGTCACGTGACGGATCCAATGGTCGTCACGCATGGCGGTAGCGATGACGATCGCATCGTCAAGGCTGGGAAAAGCCAACCGAGTAAGGTTGCCCGCCAGAGAGCGCCGTCGGACAACGAACCTGGATTGGTATCGTGTCTTTGATGCCGCGAGGATCGGGAGGACGCGAAGTGACGCTTGGAGAATTGATGGATCGATACCGGCCGGGCCTTGCCTGCGAGACCTCTGCTGTCCGCCGCAGCTGGGAGGAAATGTTCACCTTCACGCTACGGCACTACACCCGGGAGACGCCCATGCTCACTTTCGACCCCGATTTCCTGTCTAGGCGGCTTATCTTGGCGGGGCTGCATCATCTTATCGTGGCTGGATACGTCATACGCTGGCGCCACATGCTGTCCATGGCGCATGAGCGTAACTGAGACCACGCGGATTATCCTGATCGCATCCTTCGCGAGGGAAAAACCTCCTCTTGGGGGGCGCTCGCTCCTTGGCTTTGGCCGGGCGGACAGCATCGCCCATATTTTCCGGCCATGCGACACGAACAGCTGGCGACGACGCATGGGCCGGAAGCTGTGGATAATCCTGCCGCCGGCCTAAGGATCAGCCCCGGCCTCATGACAAAGCGATTTGCCGATGGCAGGGGTTTTGTCCCAAAGATAACGCGGAGACCGACATGACGACGACGAATGAAATTGCAGACAAGATCGCCGGCGCGCACGGCCTGACAAAGGTCCAGGGCAAAGCGATCGTCGAAGCCGTCCTGGCATCGATCACCGAGGCGGCCCTTGCCGGAAACGAGACATCGCTGCCTGGCTTTGGCAAGTTCAAGGTGAAGGCGACGCCGGAACGCGAGGCGCGCAATCCCGCGACCGGCGCCACGATCAAGGTTGCGGCCGCAAAGAAGCTGAGCTTCCAGCCGGCCAAGGCCCTCAAGGATGCGATGAACAAGTGATGCGAGCCTGAGGGGCAAACGCCCCACCTCTGCCCGCGGCAATGCCGGGGCAGAGGCACCGTTTCCTCCCAGACACTCCAGACGACAGCAGCCGCTGCTGCCGCCCTGCGTCAAGCATCCACCGCATTGCGACTAGGCAATTCGATCGCCAATCGCCATCTGAACCCGATCGCGTCATCCATTGCCTTTCCGAGTTTTCGTTCCCGTGTCCGCCGCATGAGATCCACAGGCAGCCGTAGCGCCTCGAAACTGGCCGGGGTGTCGTTTGCTATAACGTCAGACGCAGCCCCGCTGCACCGATCAGCCAGGAGCGGGCAACGTAGGCCTGTGACGGGAAGGGTCCGCCGAGGCCGCCTCTCTGGTGTCGAACGTATCTGGTGCGGCCGCCGCGCCGCTTCGGCGCAGGCGCAGGCGCAGGCTTTGCCAATGCCCGTTCCCGGATTGTTTTTTGTCGCCCCCATGCGCGGGCTCGATGCCCCTGTCTGACCGGAAAGCGGCTACGCCTCGATCGTCCAGCCGCAACGGCAGTCGCAATTTTCTGACCCCTGCCGGCTATCGCCGTCATTCCGCGCCCACTCACAAAATTGCGACTTGCCGTCCTCCATTGCATTTCGGCCCTATGGGTGCGGTCCGCTCGTTCCCGGTCTTTTCGACAGCCATCGAGGCCGCGATGGGCGCGGCCCGAAACAGCGAAAGGAACAGGAAAATGGCAAGCATCGGTACCTTCACCAGCATCGAAAATGGCTTCTCCGGCTCGATCCGCACCCTCGCCCTCAACGTCAAGGCCCGCATCGCCCGGATCGACAATCCCACGGATAAGGGCCCGCACTACCGCGTCTTGGCTGGTCCCGTCGAACTCGGCGCCGCCTGGAAGAAAACCTCCGAGCAGGGCCGCGACTATCTCTCGGTCAAGCTCGACGATCCGAGCTTCTCAGCTCCGATTTACGCAACGCTCTCGGAGATGGAGGGGGAAGAGGGATACCAGCTGATCTGGTCGCGCCGCGTCAGCCAGGACTGAGACCGAGCGCCCCGCCGAAAGGCGGGGCCTTGCCTGCACCATCAGGATGTCGAAGCGGCGATCGCGTCGGCAGTTCCTCGGAGGTAACGGCCCCCGAACTATCGCGGCGTGTTTCTGTGGAAGCGGTTTTCGTGCACGCAGACGCGCATGTCGGCTCTTCGGAACCAGATCGCTCGCCCGCAGCGAAGCGGGCGGTTGCCCGCTGTGAAGATGATCTGCTCGTCGGCGCGCATCTGCAGCACTTCGTGAGGCAGGATCAGCGGGCGTGGCGCCAGCTGTTTCGAGCGCGTGCGCGATGATCCCCTCGCCTGCACGCTGCGGCTTTCCTGGTCGACCTCCACGGTCGTCATGCCGCAGCGGCGCGAAATATAGTCGGCGGTCTCCGGATCGTTGATCGCCGCAAACGAAATCCAGCTCGCGCTCTCGAACCATTTGCTCGCAGCATCCCGACCGCCATAGGTTTCCCGCATCTGGCCGATCGACTGGTAGATCATCGCCAGCGTGATGCCATATTTGCGGCCGGCGTCCCTTGCCGTTTCCAGGACGCGCATGTAGCCGAGACGGGCCGCCTCATCGAGGAGGAAAAGCGAAGGTTCGCTCACGACGCCGTCGCGATTGTAGATCGCGTTCAGGAAGGAGCCGATGATCAGGCGCGCGAGTCCGGCATGCGTCTCGAGCGTCTTAAGGTCGATATTGATGAAGACGTCGGTTGTCCCGGACGCGAGATCATCGGTCGAAAAACTCGAGCCCGACACCAGGGCTGCGTAATTTTCATAGGAAAGCCAATGCGTTTCCTTGACGGCATTGGCATAGACGCCGGAAAAGGTTTCCGGCGTCATGTTGACGAAGACGGCGACGTTGCTTCGCACGAATTCGGAACCCGACCTCTCGTAGATCCCCTCCAGGCGCCGGCGCAGTTGCGGTTCGGGTTCGGCAAGGTTGGCGCGCACCTGCCGCAGCGTCTGCCGGTCCCCGTCGGTCTGCCCCGACAGGCAGGCATCGGCAATCATTGCGGTCAGCAGCTGCTGCCCCGATGCGCGGAAGAAATCGTCGCGAAGGCCGCCGCTCCGTCCGCTGTCGCTCATGATCCAGGAGGCGATCGCTGCTATATCCTCCTCCTTCGACGCGCCGAAGCGGCCTATCCAGTCGAGCGCGTTGAAGCCGACAGCGGGCTGATGCGGATCGAGGATCTTGATCCGGCGACCTGCCGCCTGCCGGTGCGTTGCTACCATCGGGGCTACCTCGTTGGAAGGATCGAGCAGAACGAGCGTGCCGCCCCATTTGAGGGCGGTAGGGATTGTCACCGACGTCGTCTTGAAACCGCCGGATCCGGCAAAGACGATTCCATGGGTCGAACCGAACGAGCAATCAAAACAGAGAAGTGGCTGCCTGCCGCCGGGACCCCAGCTCTCCTTGTCGATTGCCCGAAATGGCCGGCCGGCAACGTCGGTCCGATCCACGCGGTAACACTCGCCGATGACGATGCCACCGGTCGGGGTAAAGAGCGCTTGCGCTTGGGACAATGACATCCATTCGGCCTCGCCGTGAACTGCACGTTTGCCACGGGTCCGCCTCGGGGTCGGGCGGACAAAAGCTGCGTTGCCTGAAACCACGACCCGCAAGCCGAAAGCAGCCGAGAGCAAAAGCGCACAAGCGCCGATCATCGTCGCGGGATCGAGATAGGGTGGGACTGACCGGGCTGATGGCATGACTGTGGCGTGTCGCGCGGCCTGCTCGAACGCTGCGATAGCGAGGCTCGACATGGCGCCTGTAACGACACCCGCGCCGGCGTGCCGGATTGCCGCCGACCCGGCACAGGCAAAGAGCAGGGCAAGACCTGTCGCCGCGGCAGAGACAAAGGGCAGAGCCAGGCCGATGCCTGCCAGAGCGCGCCGGCTGGCGCCGGTCTTGCCCAAATCGGCAAGCGTCACATCCATGCCCATCGTCAGGAGCGTTGCGCTCAGCATCAGCCCAAGGGCAAGAACCGGCAGGATGATCCTATGTGCCATCGCAGACGACCTTGCCGCCGATTACCGCCGCAAGACGGCCGATGCCCTCATCTTTACCGGTCGCGGCTTGTTTCACATCGTTCCACAGGCCGGCAACCGCGGCGCGGATCGTGCAGGATGGCCTCCTCATTCGAGATGCTCCTGTCGGGCAGTTTCGACCCTGCGACGATCCTTCAGATCGGCCCGCCCATCTACTGACAGAAATGCGAGTTGGCCCAGTCGACCGCTTTGGCCATGATCCGGACCGTAGCGAAGGGACAGATCGAAGGGCGCGCCAGACTGACCGAAAATGTCGTCCCGTTGCGGCTGTCGCAGCCGGGATCGCGCCGAGAAAGCCCGTCAACCCGAACGAACTCATGTCGGAGAAGGAGGCTTAACCGATGGTAGCCGGAATCATGAAATCTGCCCGACCTGACGCGGTGTCCGGTGACGACAGTCCGCGCACCGATCGCCGCCTCAGCGTTTTAGGGCAGGAGGTGCTGCGAGGTGCCGAGGCAGGTTCACGATGATCCAGGAGGCAAGGTCGATTGACGGTCACATTTTTCCTGTCGCATGGGCTCGTGGCACCCACGCAATTTCGGTGTTCGTCGGATTGGCCGCGGGTCTCGCCCTTCTCCATCAGTTCGGGCTGCGGCTCAATCTGACCCCGAGCGAGCCGATCGGCCTTTGGCGTATCGCACCGCTCGACAGGCAGGCGCTCGCCGGCGCGCGCGTCTTCATCTGCCCGCCGCAGCGCGCGGACATGCGCGAGGCCAGAAGGCGCGGTTACCTGCGGCCAGGCCCGTGCCCTGGAGGCTACGCGCCGCTCATCAAGTCTGTCGTCGCAACCGCCGGCCAGACAATCAAGCTCAGCGGCGGCGTCGTCATCGACGGCGCCCTGCTCGAACAATCCCGGCCGATGGCGGCCGATGGACGCGGCAGGCCCCTGACGGCCTGGCCGGGAGGGCCGGTGCCGGCCGGTCAGGTCTTCCTCCACTCGCCTTTCGAAGCCTCCTTTGATTCGCGCTATTTCGGGCCGGTCCCGGCCTCAGGCATTCTGGGGCTGGCAAGAGAGGTCGCAACCTATGCGCCCTGACCGAAAGCGCCGCTTGCGCCCGCGCATGGAACCGCTGCGCTTTCCCCTACTCGTCGTCACCTCTATCGCGGCGGGCTGGATCGGCTGGTGCGGTGCCGTCGACATGCTTCCTGCGGCCATGGCGTTTCCGGCGATCTGGTCGCTCTGCCGCGACCGCCGGCAGGCCGGGGCCATATCCTGCTTATATTTCCTGTCGGCGTCGCGCGCCCTGCCGCAAGGCGTGGCAACCTATTACGCAACCGACCTCTGGCCGGGACTTGTCCTGTGGCTTGCAGCCTCGATCGTCTTCGTCGGCGTCCACATGCTCTCCTGGACGCAGGCGTCAGGATGGAGGAGAGCCTGCCGCTACCTTTTCGCCACCACCCTCATGATGGTCCCGCCCTTCGGGATCAGCGGCTGCGCGAGCCCGTTGACCGCGGCCGGAGTTCTCTTTGCAGGCTGGGGCCTTACGGGGCTGTTGGCCGGCGCTGCCGGTCTTGCGGTTCTTGCCACGGGTTTTCGCCCGCTCGGCGCGATCGTGCTTGCCGGTGCCTGGCTCTGGTCGGCCTCGACCTGGAAGGACAGGCCGGTACCGGTGGGCTGGCAGGGCGTCGACCTGCAATTGGGATCTGCCCTCGGCCGCGACCTATCTCTGCCGTTGCAGCGGGATCTCATCGCGACGGTTGGCAAGGCGCAGGCTGGCGGCAGCAGCATTGTCGTCCTGCCGGAAGGCGCGCTGGGCTTCTGGACGCCGGCCGTCGATCACCTGTGGCGCAACGCGCTTGCTGATTGGAACGTCACCGTCCTTGCCGGCGCCTCCCTCGCCGACGCATCCGGCTACGACAATGTCGTCGTCAGCATCGGCAAGGCCGAAAGCCGCGTCGTCTACCGCCAGCGCATGCCGGTGCCGATTGCCATGTGGGCACCCTGGCGAGGCTGGATGGGAGAAAGCGGCGGCGCCAATGCACATATGCTTGGGAAGGCCGAGCAGACGGTCGCTGGTCAACGCGTGACCATCCTGATCTGCTACGAACAGCTGCTGATCTGGCCGATCCTGCAGTCCATGTGGTCCGACCCCGATCTGGTGGTGGCGATCGGCAACGGCTGGTGGACGTCGGGCACGTCGATCGCTGCAGTCCAGCGCGCCACCATCCTTGCCTGGGCGAGGCTCTTCGGCAAGCCGGCCCTCTTTTCCTTCAACACATGATTCAAGGACTGTCATCATGGACGCCAGCCTGATTGCGCAATGCGCCGACCCCACTTTGACACCTGCCGTCGTCGAGCGTTTTCTGGCGGCAGCAGGATCTGCGGATCCGCTCGCGGTCACGGTGATGTCCGGAGACCGGCTGCTGGTGCTGCCAAAGCCGGCCGATACCGGCCAGGCGATATCCCTGGTGCGCCAGTATGCCGGTCACGCCGTCGTCAGGGTGGGCGTAACGCAGATGCCGGCCGGACTTGGCGCGAGGCAGGTCGAAGAGATCGATGCGGATCTTTTCGACCCGTGCCAGAACCTGAAGCGCGGCTCGGGCCTTTTCAGCCATGTGATGCGCGTCGTTGCGGATTGGTATGGAAATCCCCAAGGAAGGGAAGCGTCCCGGTTGATCTTCGAGGACGCGGTGCTTTCGTGGAAATCCGGATATTTCGAGGGTTCGAAGGTTTTCGAGGGCGTCAAAACAGCCGAGCAGGCGCCGGCAAGAACACTTGTTCGCGACGAAGACGCCAGCCGCCAACCGGCCCCTGCCCTGTCGCCGACAGATGATCCTATGCGTGAGGGCGACATTGGTGGCGCGGTCATGCGTGTGGACCTCTCCAGGCTTGACGAAAAACGCTAGGGCCTGTCTTGGGGCTCGGGCTCGTGCCTCAGATCAATCCGAATTCCTTGGCGAGCGCTGTTGCCTGCGGCAACGTGGTCGCCCCGAGTGCTGCCTTGGCGTTTCGAAGATGGAAGACCACATTGGCGTAGGCCATGTTCTCGATGACGGCTATTGCTTCCATCGACTTGCCCTCCGCCGACCAGCGCAGACAGCAAAGCTCTTCGAGCTTCAGCCTGATATCGGGCCTGGTCGTAGTGTGAAGCTTGAGCATGCTGAGGCGGACGTGGAGCTGCGCGATCGTTGCGGCGGCGATAACGGGATCGAGGCCGGGTAGCTGACCGGCGTCGCCTTCGCCCGAGGCCAGTGTAAACAATGCAAGACCGCCATAGCCGGTATGCACCGGGATGGTGAGGCCGGACCGGATCCCGAACTCGACCGCTTCGGCCATGAACCGGCGCTGCTCTTTCGCACCGTCGAAGGTCGTGCTCGACCACCGGAAGGCTTTCATCCCTGCTCTGGCGCCCCGGATCGCCGGATCGACATGGGCGTAACATCGCTCGAGATATCGCCTTTGCCATTCGGAAGGATAGTTGGAAAGCGCCGCCGCGTGATCGGCACGAAGGACGAGATAGGAATATAAAGTAAAGCCCGCCTCGGCGGTCAGCCGCGCAAGGACCGATGTGGCACTGACTTCGTCACGGGCAAGAGAAAGCCCTTCCGTCAACCTGTCGAACCAGATCTCCATCGTCGCGTCCCTCGCTGACGCTGCACCCGGGCCCCTTGCGACAGCATAGGATGTTTTTCGTGAAAATTGCAACCTCTGATGCAGAGGGGAAGACCTCAGTCCGGCGTGGAAAGCTCGACGGGCCCGTCACCACCGCCTGCGTCGCGCGACGCCGACGGCCATTGTCGTTTCGAGGCAGGAGCACGCGGGGATGCTCATGTGATGTCACGGGCTGCGTTCTTCTTCGCCGCATGGGGCGCTCGGCCGCAGTCCTGCTGCTTCGAGCCTCTGTTATCAATGGAGATCAGCCGTTAATTCCTGGCGGTTCCGATTAGACCAGTGGAGTCCGTACCGTCACTCTTTTTCCGGGAACTTATCCAACCGGGAGAACAGACGTGCCGACCATCCAGCCCTCAGCCATATTCTATGCAGCCCTGGCGATCTGCCTGCCTGAGCTTGCCAATGCCGAGACACTTGTCGTCAACAGTTATGGCGGCCCCTATGAAGCGATCATCCGGCAGGCCATTATCGAGCCCTTCGAACGCAAGACTGGCATCGATGTCGTCTACGATGCTGTCGGCTCTGCTTCCCAGGACTACGCCAAGATCAAGGCGAGCGATGGACATCCGGGTTTCGATGTCGTCGTCATGACGGCCTCCCAGTCGCTGCAGGGCTGCCGCGACGGTTTGCTGGACAAGCTGGACGTCTCCGAGATCCCCAACCTCGGGTCGCTGACGCGAAGCCTTCAGAACGCCGCCGGCCCCTGCGGCGCCGTGCATGAAGTCCAGTACATGGCGCTGCTCTACAGGACCGACAAATTGGCCGCTGCGCCGACGTCCTGGGCCGATCTGCTTTCGCCCGATCTCAAGAAAAGGGTGGTTCTGCCGACCTTCCAGAACATCATGGCCGTCTACCTCCTGGAGATGATGTCCGTCACCGAGGGCGGTGGACTCATCGACAATATCGATCCCGGTTTTGCGGCAATGGCCAAGCTTTCCGGGCAGTCGATCGGCTTCGAGCAGTCTTCCGCCATTCTCGAAAGCTATATCAAGGACGCAACCGTCTGGGCAATGCCGTTCTGGAATGGTCGCGCCCAGCTGCTGGTGGACGAGGGCCTGCCGGTCGACTATGTCCGGCCGAAGGAAGGGACGATCCCGCTTCTGGCGACATTGAACATACCTGCCGGCTCCGAACACAAGGCGGCAGCGAGGTCCTTCATCGATTTCTTTCTCGAAAAGACCAGCCAGGAGGCCTGGGTAGCAGGCTACAAGGTCGGCAGCGCGCGCATGGATATCGAGGTGCCCGAGGCACTTCGCAGCCGCCAGGTCACAACCCCCGAGGCCATGAGATCGCTCCGGCTGCCGGATCTGACGGTGCTGGGCGACAGGCTTGCCGAATGGGGCCAACGATGGGAGCGGGACGTCGTCTCGCAGGCCCGGTGAGGACGTGTCATGACAGTGTTTGTCGCAACCGCCCCGCCCTCACCCGGGCGTCTTTCCGTCCGAGCCACGGCACCGATGCTGCTGGCCCCCTCCTGTCTGCTGCTGACGGTCTTCTTTGCCCTTCCAATGGGCGTGATGATCGGCATGAGCTTTCTCGACAGCCGTTCGCTGACGCCAACATTTGCAAACTACGAGCGCTTCTTCGTTGATGGCCTGTCTCTCGCCGGATTTGCCCGCACAGCCGTCATGTCCGCCCTGGTTGCCGTCGCCGTTACGCTTCTCGGCTATCCCGTGGCCTATTTCCTCGCCCGCTCGCGATCACGCTGGCGCACGCTCGTTTTTGCCCTGGCGCTGACGCCCGAACTCGCAGGCGTCGTCCTGCGCACCTATGGCTGGCTGATCATTCTGGAAGATCGCGGCTTCATCAATGATGTCCTGATCCATGTCGGCCTGATAACGGCGCCTCTTCCCCTGTCGAAAAGCCTGTTTGCCGTCGTCGTCGGGCTTACCCATGTCGTGCTGCCTTTTGGCATCCTGTCGCTGATGACAAGCATCCAGGGCATCGACGTCAACCTGGAACGGGCAGCGCAGATGCTGGGCGCCTCCAGGGCCTCCGTTATGCGCCATATCGTCCTGCCGCTGTCGGTGCCCGGCATCGTCAGCTCGCTGCTGATCAGCTTCACCATGGCGGCCAGCGCCTATGCGACGCCGGCTCTGCTTGGCGGCGCGCGTTTCAAGGTCCTGGCGACGATGATCTCGGAACAGGTCCTGTTCTACATCGACTGGCCGTTTGCAAGCGTCATGGCGATCGCATTGCTGGCGATGATGCTCACCGTTTCGCTTGCCGGACTCGGCCTTGAGGCGCGTCTCAAAAAGCGCCGGTCACAACGAGAGGGAGACGGGAAATGACCAGGACAATCGCATTCGGCTTCTGGCTCACGCTGGCACTGGTGCTGGCCTTCATCACGCTCCCGCTCGTTGTCGTCGTCGCGGCGTCGCTGAGCCCGACCGCGGCCGTGAGCTTTCGGCCATGGGATTGGACGCCGATCTGGTATGGCGGCCTTTTCGACGAGCGCTGGGTTCAGCCCTTCCTGTTGAGCGTCAGGATCGCCGTGCTCGTCGCAGCCATCAGCGGGGTGCTTGGAACCCTCGCAGCCCTCGCCCTCGTCTATGAGCGGGTTGCGGGCTCGAGCGTCATCATGGCGGCGCTGCTATCGCCCCTTTCGGTTCCACAGATCGTCAAGGGGGTGGCAATCGTCCTGTTCCTGTCGATCATCGGCCTGCAGAACCTGCTCGGCACGCCGGCCCTGATTGCAGCCCATGTCGTGCTCGCGCTGCCCTTCGTGATGCGAATGGCGGTTGGCGCGCTCGTAAACTTCGACGATAATCTCGATCGGGCGGCACAGATCCTCGGTGCAAGCAGGGCCCAGCGGCTGTTTTATGTCGTCCTGCCCCTGATCAAGCCGGGTGTGCTGTCGGGCGTGACCTTCGCCTTCATCATCTCGTTCAACAACATTCCGCTGTCGGTCTTCCTGGTGCGCCCCGGAGACACGACGCTGCCGATCGCCGTTATCAATCACCTCGAATACAGCCTCGATCCGATCATGGCGGCCGTCAATGTCGCTTCGATGGTTTTTATCCTCGTGGTGATCCTGGCTTTCGAAAAACTTGGCGGCTTTTCGGCGCAACTTCATGGAGGAAGCAAATGAGCGAATTCGATATCGAACTGCAGCAGGTGAGAAAGTCCTTCGGTCAGGTTTCTGTGGTCCGGGATATCGACCTCCAGATCCCCAAAGGCGAATTCGTCAGTATTCTCGGCCCTTCCGGCTGCGGCAAGACGACCACCCTGAACATGATCGCCGGCTTCAGCATGCCCAGTCGCGGCGATATCCGCATCCGCGGACGCAGCCAGGTGAACGTGCCGCCGGAAAAGCGCAATCTCGGCCTGGTGTTCCAGAACTACGCGCTCTTTCCCCACATGACCGTCGCCGAAAATGTCGGCTTCGGACTGCGCATGCGTGGCGTCGCCCGTCCCGAGATGAAGGCCATTGTCGAGAGCGCGCTTCGTAGTGTCCATCTCGAGGGTTTTTCCGACCGCTATCCCAGGGAGCTCTCCGGCGGCCAGCAGCAACGTGTTGCGCTCGCACGGGCGATCGCGCCCCAGCCCTCGGTGCTGTTGCTCGACGAGCCCCTGTCCAATCTCGACCTCAAGCTGAGGGAGGCCATGCGCGCTGAACTCAAGGAGATCCACGAAAGGCTCGGCATGACATTCGTGTATGTGACGCACGATCAGGAGGAGGCCATGGCCATGTCCGACCGTATCGTCGTCATGGAGGGTGGAACGATCGCCCAGCAGGGCGTACCGGGCGACATCTACCGCCATCCCGCTTCACGCTTCGTTGCCGAATTCATCGGGCAGTCGAACATCCTGCCGGTATCGGCCTATTCCCGCTCAGCGGCGGGCTACAAACTCTCGATAGAAGGCGGTCCCGTCATCCTCGCCGGCGCGGGCGCTGACAGTCCCGCCTCTGTCGGCTTCTGCTCGGTCAGGCCCCAGAATGTAAGGCTGGTCGGCGTCGACGACGTGCCGCCCGGCATGAACCGGCTCGAAGCCACGTTGCGGCGGGTGACGGACTTCGGCGCCCATCAGGAACTGGAGGTCGTCATCGGCCTTGGGCACCGGCTGGTCCTGCAGCATCCCCCGATCGCCGCCGAACACGCTCTGGCACCTGGTCAGATGGTGACGCTCGCCGTCAATCCGTCCGATGTGCGCCTCCTGGCAGTCTGAGGGCATCTATCGGTCGTCGCCATCAATCACCGGGCAATGACGTTGGAGCCCCGCACTGAGCAGACGTAGCGTCATGATGACCTCGACAGGGGGCAACAGAAGGAGAATGGAAATGCTGAAGAAAAGACTGAAGGCGGAGCAGGCGCAAAGTAATGTCTGCGCCGACATCGAGGGGTTCGATTTCAACGATTACGATGCGCATGATATCGAGGAAGTGCGCCACTACTGGCTGACATATGGTGTTCTGCGCTTCAAGAACACACGCATCACCGATGCCGACCAGGTGGCCTTCTCGCGTAATTTCGGCGAGTTCGTCATTCACCCGAAGCAGCTCCAGGAAGGCGGCCACCCGACCCATCCGGAAATCCTCGTCATCAGCAATGCGACGCAGGACGGCAAGCCGACCGGCGCCATGGGCAACAGCGAGGCGACCTGGCATACCGATACCTGGTTTTACGAAAGGCCACCTGCCGGGGCAATTCTTCGTGCCGTCAAGGTTCCGCCGTCGGGGGGCGACACCTATTTCCTCTCGACCTACATGGCCTACGAGACGTTGCCGGCTGCCCTGCAAAAGCTCGTCGACGGCCGGCAGATCTTCTTCCAGAACGTCTATGACAAGACCGGCAAGCTCAGGCTTGGAAAGACCGAGCCGACGAGCAAGGATTTCCGCGAGTGGAGCGGCATGGTCCATCCGCTTGTGCGCACCCATGGCGAAACCGGCAGAAAGGCACTCTATCTCGGCGGCACCGCCGACAAGGCCTGGATCGTCGGCATGCCGCTCGACGAGAGCGAGGCGCTGCTGGCCGAGCTTTGGGATCACACCACCAATGAGCAGGAGGTCTTCGTTCAGCAATGGGAGGAGGGCGACATCATGATGTGGGACAACCGATGCACGATGCATCGGCGCGATTCCTTCGATCCGGCGTCGATCCGCATCATGCACCGCACGACCACGTCCGGCGAACGCCCCATCTGACATCGTTTCAGGAAAGACCGTGACATGACACCCTTCTACCGGGCCCATGAACACCTGCTAAGCCTACCCCCTGATCTCCTCGACATGCTTCCGGCCGTCGAAACCGCCACGATCGGACATGTGGAGCATCTGGGCTTCGTGGGTGACAATGTCCGTCCCGTCTTTCCCTGCCGGGCGTTCGGCCCGGCCTTGACCGTCGCGGCGCCAGGCCGCGACGGCACCATCATCTACCGGGCAATCGACATGCTGAGACCGGGAGACATGCTGGTCATTTCGCGGGTCGATCGCGACGAAATCGCCTGCGTCGGCGGCGGCGTGGCGACGGCCGCAAAGGCGAAAGGCGCCAGCGGTATCGTCATCGACGGGCCCTGTACCGATATCGAGGAGATCGCCGCGCTCGGCCTGCCCGTCTGGTGCCGCGGTGTATCGTCGCGCACGACAAACCGGGCCGTCTCGGTCGGCGGCTCGATCAATGTTCCGATCGCCTGCGGGACGGCGGCAATTCTGCCCGGTTATGCGGTTCTCGCCGATAGTGAAGGCGTCTTCGCCGCCGAGGTCAAGCGCATGCGCGAACTTGCGGACCTGGCGATTGCTCGCCAGCGGCGGTCGGCAGTGCTGCGCAAGCACCTTGCCGCCGGCCGCTCCATCTTTGCCTTCGAGCATGAGGACCTTGCATGAAAATCTCGATGATCCAGCTGAATGCCCGCCCCGACCGCGCCTATAATCTCGCCGAGGCCCGGCGCCTGATGCTGAAGGCCGTCCAGAAGGAAAAACCGGATCTGATCGTGCTGCCGGAACATTTCGACTGGACAGGGGGAACGGTGGCCGAGAAGACGGCCGCTGCCGATCTCGTGCCCGGCGGGCGGGCCCACCAGATGATCCAGCGCTTCGCTGCCGAACATGGGGTTGCGATCCATGCCGGCAGCATATTGGAAAGCGTGCCGGGCCATGACCGGATCTTCAATACGAGCGTCATCTTCGATGCCAATGGAAGCCAGATCGGAACGTACAGGAAGGTCCATCTCTTCGACATCATCGCCCCGGATGGGAAACGCTACGCCGAATCGGAGACGGTTGCGCCGGGCAACCAGCTGCTGATCTACGAGCTCCGCGGATTCAGGATTGCCTGCTGCATCTGCTATGATCTGCGTTTCTCGCGATTGTTCGATCGTCTGGCAGCCGAGAAAGCAGACGTCTTCATCCTGCCGGCAGCCTTCACGACACAGACCGGGAAATTTCATTGGGAGGTCCTTTGCCGCGCGCGCGCCATCGAGTTCCAGGCTTTCATGGTCGCCTGCGGTCAATGCGGGTCCTACACGACGCCTGCGGGCGAGGAACGGCACATGTTCGGGAATTCAATGATCTGCGATCCCTGGGGACAGATCCTGGTGCGAGCGCAGGACACGCCCGGCGTCTTCAGCGCCCGAATCGACCCTGACCGCTTGCGGCAGGTGCGATCGTGGATTCCCATGGAGGCACACCGTCTCGATCTTGACGTCCTTCCGGTTGCGACGGCCAAGGCCAGTCCGAAGCGCGAACTGTCGGTCGCAACGCAAGACAAGTCGTAGAACCGATCCAGCCGCGGCGACGCGGCTGGATCGGAACCTTTTGGGGAGTAACCCGCCGGACGCGGCGGATCAATGGACGATCGAAAATGCCGTAATGCCCGGCTCGCCGGCGGCGCGAATAAGACGTTTGCGGAATTCGGCCGGCTCGATCTCGCCGCTGATTGCGTCCGCGCAGGCCTTGACCGCAGTCTTATATTCCTCGCCGTCGTCGGACGGCCAGTCTCGAAGGAGAGTGGCTGCCGCATCACCAAGGGTGCGAATGATCCTGCTGCTGCGTCGACGGTCTGCGAAAACCAGGCCGATGGGAGCAAACTCCGTCATCCTGTTCCAAGTCATGGCTCTCTCCGAAGCGCAATACTGCTCGAGCCCACGCCACGATCTCATCGAGGTCATGACGACGGGTTTCAAATTGCACGGCTCTCGAATGGCGAGCCAGCAAAGGATGGCTCAATGCGCGAGCCCCTTGAAATGGGTCTCAAGCCTTGAAGCGAGCTCGGGCGAGCGTCAGGATAGCGTACGAATGCTCGATATCAATTCATCCAAAGGGGCTAACGTCCACCCATGTTCCCCCACCAGTGCTTGGATTTGACAAAGGGCGAGTGTCTTGATGAAAGCTGGACGGTGCGATGTCGGCGGCCGGGTCTTCACGGCGACCACTTTCCTATCATAGGGCGCCGACGCCCAACACATGTCACTGCCAAGATTAGGGTGCCGAAGCCTTTGCCGCACGGACCTGAAGCCAGTCGAAGCGAGTGGCCCAGCTTCCTGTCCACGTGACGGGCGGCAGACATATCGTGTCACCTGTTTGCGGCTGCGGACGCAAACGTCATCGAACTGTTTCCCGCTTGTTGCCAAACAAGCGGGCGGCAAGCCCAAATGTCTCCGAATATTCACCCGCAGAAGTCGCTTAAATCCATAGACTGCACGCTCCTACACCAGGGTCGAGCAGAGGAGGAGACGACGATGGATGCAACCGCCAACATAACCTATTTGAAGGCAGCCGATCTGGAGGCAGCCCAGCAGGCCCTGACGATGGAGGAAATTCATCAGGCCGTATCGCGCGCCTGGACCGAAATCCGCTCTGGCCAAGCGCGCGGCGGAAAGGCGGTGCTTTCCCTTGGCGAAGAGGAGTTCTGGTCGACGCCCGACTTTGCCGCCTTCAGGGAAGAATTTGCCGACGAACGGCTCGGCTGGAAATTGTCATCCCTCTACAGCGTCAGCTCGACGCATGGCGGGGTGAAGATCATCGGAGCGAATGCCTTCAATCGACGTCTCGGTCTGCCGAGGTCGACCTCCACCTTCCTGCTTCTCGATAAATATACGTTGCGGCCCATCGCCATTCTGGACGAAACCGGGCTGTCTGCGGCACGCACCGGAACCTATGCCTCGATCGTTGCCGATCGATGCCTTGCCAAGGCCGGCATGGCCCGCGTCTTCCTGATCGGATCCGGGCCGGTCGCCCGCAGCGTCATCCGATCGCTTTCCTGCTCCTGTGGCGACAGGATCGAGCAGATCTTCATCCGCAGTCGCAGGATCGAAAATGCCCGAGCGCTCGCAATCGCTTTGGCAGAAGAGACAAGCATCTCGCTTTCCTGCGTCGAAGACAACCGGATGATGGCCAGCTGCTCGCTCGTCATCACTGCCACGAACGCGCGCCAGCCGGTCTTTGACGACGAGGAGCTGGAAAGACATGCGACCACGCTTCATCTCGGTGGCGACGAAGTCCCGGGCGCATACCTGCAGCGCTGTCTGCGGACCGGCCTCGTCGTCTGCGACGACCTTGCGACGGTTTCGCGCCGCAACTCGCAAAGCATCGCTCTTCATTTTTCGCGAAACGGCCTCTCCTTGGAGAGCATTGGCCCCTTGATCGGCATCCGCTCATTGTCCGAGCCCAAGGAGTGGTACGAGCCTGTCGACGGCCCGACCTGCATTACCTGCGTTGGTCTTGGCGTCCTCGATCTCTTCGTCGCCGAGGCGAGCTACGAGAAATACTGCCGGATCAACGCCGATCGCGATCGGATCGCCGCATGTCTCCACTGACCCAAATGCTCGCCGAACACGTCTTTGCCGGCCCACGCGATCATTCCGCCGATCTCGTCGATATGGTTCGGCGCTGCGTCCTCGATCTTGTCGGCGCGGCAATTGCCGGATGCGAAAGGGCAAGCGCTGTTGCCGCATGCAATATGGTTGGGCCCGTCTTCGGAGCCGGTAATGCCCGCATATGGCTCGGCGCAACGAGTGCGCCGGGCGGCGCGTTATTGTGCAACGCGATGGCGGCAACCGCGCTCGACATCGACGACGGGCATCGCGCAGCCAGGGGGCATCCCGGAGCAGCGGTCATTCCGACCGCACTCCTGCTTGCCGCCGAGCTCGGCGCCACCGGCTGCGACCTGATGAGCGCGATCATCTGCGGCTATGACGTCGGCGTCAGGATTGCGGCCGCACAGACGGTTGAGGGCATTCGGACCCGTCAGTCGGGGCGATGGGCAGCCTTTGCTTCCGCCGCAACGGCCGGGCGCCTGCTTCGGCTCGAGCCAGGCCGCCTCGCCCACGCCCTGGCGATTGCCGGCGTGCTTGCGCCAAACCAACTTGCCAACGGCAGTTCTGGATATTCGCGGATGACTGGCAACGATGTGAAGGAAGGGATCGCCTGGGCGAGCGTTCTTGGCTTGACGGCTGCACGACTTGCCGAAAGCGGCTTCACCGGACCGGTCGACCTCCTCGACCATGGCCACTATTACGACGGAGGCCGGATCGTCGGCTCACTCGGCCAGCGCTGGGAAATAGCCGACACCTATTTCAAGCCCTACGGCTGTTGCCGCTATTTCCATCCGGCATTGGACGCCTATCGTGAAATCGCGGGCGACGATATGATCGGTGCTGATGACATCGTCGAGATCGAGGTCCAGACTTTCGCCTGGGCGGGGAGACTGGCCAACCGTACCGATCCGCAGACCCTGGTCGACGTGCAATACAGCCTGCCCTATTGCATGGCACTGATTGCGGTCGACGGCCCACAGGCGCTTGCGCCGGTCGATGAAGGCGTGTTGGGGCGCAGGGAGCTGCAGATGCTGGCGGGCAAGGTCAGGATCAGCATCGAACCTGACCTCGACCGGTCCTTTCCCGCGCAGACGCTTGCGCGGGTGATCCTTCGCACTAGGACACTCGAGCTTGTGTCCGCCGTTCATACACCACGGGGCGAAAAGACGCGGCCCATGGACTGGAAGGCGATCTGCAACAAGTTCGAGATTGTGACGCGTCATCGCTTGCGGCAGCAAGAACAGCGCCGGATCATCGAGGCGGTCTCGGCCCTGCCCTGCGGCGGCCCGGCCGCGCTGATCGCCGCACTTGAGCCCGCAAGCGCGGTTGCATGAGAAGCGGCGAAAACGGTGCCGGCCAACGGACGGGCCTGTTGAGGACGAGCGTCATCCTGGCCATCAGTGCGCGACAAGGTGCAATCGGCGAATCTTTGCGCGCTTGACTCTGATCCTTGCAAGAACATAATAAGAACGACGTACAGGTGGGCCGTGCAGTTCCGCCTTGTCCTACGTCCAATCGCATCGCGTGGCCCATGACCAACGACCAACCCCGATACAAGTGGCGCGAAACCTGGCCGGGCGAGGGCAAGCCGGATTTTGTCGGCTATGACGGAAAGGAAATTGTGGGCCGCGTCAGGTTGGACACGACCACTGCGACCAAAACCGGCTTATGGCGCTGGAACGGCGGTTTTGCCTCCTTTGTGAGACGGAGGGTCACGCCGCAGCAGGGATGGGCGGATACAGCGCGAGCGGCCTCACGCATGGCTGAGGTACATTACGACAGGTTGAAGGACGTGCATTGCCAGGCGCAGTCGCAAGCGAGTGATGTGCTCTCCACCCAATTTGGCAGCACGGATCACCGATAGACACCATCCTCAGTAGGAGAGCCACGCCTGGCCCGCCACTGCGGCTCGTTTGCTGGTCGGCGACAAGGCGCATCTTTCTTGCATGTGTCGTTCGGCATCCTCTCCGGCCCTGCCCTTGGACCAATCTCGACCGCAGCGCGCCGGCGCCGAAAGCGGCGATAAATAGCCTGGAACATTTCTTCCGCATCCTGGTTGGAGGCCTGGATCGCGCGACAGTTCAATCCTGCGGCCCCGCAGAAATCGCGCGATCAGTTCCCGTTGCACCCCTTAAATTGCCCGCTTCGGCGGGCTTTTTTCTTTGATCTGAGGGGTTGGACCCCCGGCCTTGCGTCGCTTATCTCATTCGAGACAAAGATCTGCACGGGAAAACAGGGCGCGAGGCGATCAGGAAAATTGCATACCGGCTTGAAGAGCCGGGTGCCGCTCGTCAGATCACAGGCCCTGGGAGCAAGTCCGGGCTCGCTAGCGATCGGTCTCTGGCCTGGGAGCGACAACGATACTGCCGTTCTTGACAACGATCCTGCCTCGGCAAATGACATGACGGACGCGGGCAAGATTGTGGGACTGGCTGATAACGATATCGGCACGCTTGCCGCTTTCAATCATGCCACGGTCGCCAGCGAGCTCCGGAAAGATCCTTGCGACGTTCCCCGTCGCCTTGGCGATAGCAGCGGCCGGCGTCAGGAGCTTGCGGCAAATCATCCGGTGGATCGCTTCCAGGATCATATCCCAATCGCCGCCGCCGAAGTCGGTCGAAATCGTATCGACAAGCCCTGCATCGATGAGGCAGTCAAGATTGTCGGGGCCGTTTCGCCAGCGGGTCGCGATGCAGTCGAGTGTCGAGACATCGATGCCCACGCCGAGGGTGCGAAGCGCGGCAGCCGTTTCCACCGCTTCGGCACGCGTGAACGACGGATGATTGCTGTGGCCGGCGACCATTCTTGCCCTTGGAAACCTTCCGGCAAGTTCGATGAGCTGGGCTGCCGTCGGCGGGGCATTGTGAAAGATCGCCGGCATGCCGGTGCGCGCAGCTTCCGCGGCGATTTCGGCAAGACCCTGACGGGCAAGCGCAACGGGCGTCATCACGGTCTTGCGCACGAGGCTTGTTATGCTCTCGATCGTAAAATGCCCTTCAAGCCCGTTATCGTTCAACAGCGACGACAGGGTTGCGCCGTCGGGATTGCTGTTTGCGTCGAGCCTGCGTCCGAGTGCAGCCTCCTTGAGCTTTCGCGCAAGATTGGGATGGACGACGAGACCACTGGCTTTCTCGATCGCCTCCGGCAGGAACCGGTAATCCTGGGCGCCGCCGCCGAGTGTCTGGCCGCCACCTGCTTCACCGAGCGCCTTGGCACCAGCTTCGAGCAGATGGTCGATCCTTGCGGCTAGGTGTCGGGGTGAAAGACCGCTTCCATCGGCCGCCTGCGCCGCCGCAAGGCTCGCCGGCGTATGGGCCGTGCTGATATGGATGTCGAGGGGATGGGGATGTTGCGCGATGTCGTCGACGTCCTCGGCAAGGGCGAGCCCGCAAACGTTGAGAAGGGTCGTCGTCCCGGATTGAAGATGGCGGTTTTTCTGATAGTCGATTTGCTGACGGTCGAAGGAGGCGGATCCGCTCGGCATCGTCGGGCCGCAGACGCAGCCATGGGCGTGGGCATTGATGAGGCCTGGCAGAACCGTACATCCGGCAGCATCGATCAGCGCGTAGTCTTCTGACAGCGACGGCCTCTCCGTCTGGACGACAGCCTCGATGCGGCCCGCGGCAAGAAGCACGCTCGCCCGTTCGAGCGAGGTGACACCGTCACCGGTGATGACACGGGCTGCATTGATGATGGCGATCGGACGGATCTGGCTCATAGGTTCACCCCTTCTAATCCTTTCCGGCTTCCAGGCCATAGCCAATGCCGCGAACCGTCCGCACGATGTCCGTCTTCATGACCGGACCCAGCGCCTTGCGCAGTCTGGCGATATGGACATTGACTGTTTTCGGATCGACGAAGACCCCATTCGGCCAGGCAAGGCGAGCAAGCTCGTCACGGCGGAAGACGCGCCCCGGCTCGCTCATCATCCGGTGCAAGAGGGCAAATTCGATCGGACCCACATGGACGTCACGCGCATCATAGATGATGCGATGGGCGCGGGCATCGATACTCAATCCATCATGGTGGAGCACCTCCCGCCGCTCCTGCTGCGGCATCTGGCGAGCCTCGGTGCCGAGAAGACGGTTTAGCGCACGCAGATAGCGATCGGGCGCTATCGGTCGCATAAAGGCCTCGTCGACGCCCGCTCTCAAGAAGGCTTCAAAGCGGTGTTCGGCCTCGACCGGGACAAGCGTGACGATACGGACATGGTCTGTCGCCGCATCCTCCTTCAGCGCTCTGCACAAGTCGATTGCAAACGCGCTCCTGCCATCGACGATGAGCCCGACGGGCATCTTGTCCCTAATCGCCGCAGCCGTTTCTGCCGGGCTCATGGCAAGGTCGGTGGCAAAGCCTTCTGCCTCAAGTATATGTCGAAGCGACAGCGAGAAGTCGGCATCAAGCGAACTTATGACGACGGTGGGTTTCACGACGCAACCAAGAGAAATCGACATGCTCTCGAGTTCGACAACTCATGGCTGCAGGATGCCATGGAGAGCGTGGGACTGCAAAGGCAATAATGTTAAATTTCGTTTCCTTACGGGTGGGGTCTCCGCTTCCCCCCACCGCGAGGAACATCCTCCCAGATCTGTGACTTGAAGCGGTGGTCTAGTGTGTTTTTCATCCCGCGATGGAAACACGAGAACCAGCCATTCTGGTCGTCACCGATGACGTCACGCTCGCCAAGCCGATCGTCGATGCGCTGGAGGTTGCAAACCTTCAAAGCAGGGTGGTTCAAACCGCTCTTGCAGCGCATCAGGTCAGCGCCGATCACGGCTCTCTTATCCTCGTCATTGCGACTGGCGATCCGAGCATCGATCACTGTCGAGACATCCGCAAATCGAGCGCGATACCGATCATTCTCCTTGCCCCGGATGATCGCCAGCTCGCCGGGATCGATACCGATGCAGACCGTTTACTGTCAGGCGGTGCCAATCCTCACCATCTGATAGCCGAGGTTCGCGCCTGTTTGCGCGAACTGGAGCGCGGCGAGCGGCAAAGACTGCGCGTGCTGACCTTCGAAGGCTGGCGCGTTGATACCCATCGCCGCGCCGTCACGGCGCCCGACGGATCGAAGGTTCGGCTGCTCGCTGCCGAATTCGATCTCCTGGTCGCCTTCTGCCGGAGCCCTGGAACAGTACTCTCTCGCCGGGCGCTGCTGGAGGCAACCCATATCGGTCTCGGCAGGCCGCTCGAACGCAGCGTCGATGTCCACGTCTGCCGGCTTCGCCGCAAGCTTACGGAGGCCGGCAACGGGGGCGAGCTGATCCAGACCGTGCGTCTTGGTGGCTATGTTCTCGTTTCGCCAATCAACCCTGAATAAGTAAGGGTTCCAATTTGCTTCTCATAGGTGTTTACTTCAGGGCCGCATGCATATGTCAGTTGGGATTTCAGCTTCGGTCGCCGACCTCGCTTGAACGTCGCGGCCGTTTAAGGGAGCGATGTGTCTTGAAGAAGAGACTGGATCATCTGATTGATGTCTTGAGTCTTTCGTCCGATGAACACTCAATACGGCTGGCCTTGTTGACATTTGCGCAGCAATGCGGCTTCGAGAAGTTCGCCTATGTCAACCTGCGCTACGGCGATACGGAAGCGTTTTCCAACTACCCGCAGGAATGGCAGGAGATCTATCTCGCCAACGACTACCAGCGGATTGATCCGGTCGTCACGGCAGCCAGGCGCGCCCTGAAGCCCTTCTACTGGTCAGCCCCGCCCCAGCGCCCCGAGCCCATGTCGGAAGAGCGCGAATTTTATAGACATGCCAGTCGGTACGGGATCGTGTCCGGTCTTTCCATCCCGATACGCATCGGCTTCGGTCGTACCGCCATCCTGACACTCGCCTCGCACCTGCCCGCGTTCAAAGGGGAGGGAATAATCGACGACATACAGGCGATCACGGCCACGACACTCGTCCATGCCAAATTGAAGGGCCGAAGCGTCATGGCCAGGCCACGGGTCCAGTTGTCGGGACGGGAGAAGGAATGCCTCAACTGGGCCGCACTCGGCAAAACCATACCGGTGACGGCGGACATCCTCGGCATCAACCACCATACCGTTCGCTACTACCTCGGCAAGGCGAGGCGGAAGCTGCGTGCCAACAACACGGTGAACGCAGTCTATCTGGCGGCGCGCCATGGATTGATCTGAACCATTGGCCACGGTCTTGAAGGCAGCGTGATGCCGGCCATGGGTATCGCGCCGAAATTTCGGCTGGATGTTGCGTTCGCCGGGAAACGCCTGCCAGACGCCTTATCATTCGGCCAATCGCCAGAAGCCGGTATCAACGACCTTCTCGCGTTGGTATGACCAGAAAACGGCCAGCCGCTTGCGATCGCCTTGCAGTGCTTTTCGTGTATGAGGTTTGGGTCGACGCCATTCATCTCGAAGACAAACCAGAGGTCAGAGCTGGACATCGAGTCATCTGCTCACCCCTCCGTCGCGCTCGACATAGGCTCCGGGGAAGATGATGTCCTGGTCGACCAGGACATTGAACCTGTAGCCGGGGCGAATTTCTAGGGTCGGCTGCACGCTGAGGTTCCTGTCGATCGTCCGCTCCGCCACGCGTCCGAAGCTTTCGGCAAAATTACGCCTTGCCGCGTCCGAGGCCGTGTCCTGGGTCGCCCTGGTCGAGCTTTCCGGCATGGAGGCATCGATGCCGGTGCCGATCAGAGCGATGAGAGCGGCCGCGGTGAACGTGCGGATCGTGTGATTGTTGACGCGGTCGCGAAAGCCGCCATAGCCCTCCGGATCCGAACCTGCCATCCCGCCAATCTGCAGCGTCTGGCCGTTTGGTAAGATCAGATCGGTCCAGACGACCAGCACGCGGGCCTGGCCGAAGGCTACCTTTGAATCATAACGCCCGAAAAGCTTGGCCCCTTGGGGGATCAAGAGCCGGTAGCCGGTCGTGCTATCGTAGACGTTCTGGCTGACCTGAGCGCTGATGCGTCCAGGAAGGTCGGAATTGATGCCCGAGATCAAGGTCGCCGGTATGACCGAACCGCGTTTGAGTTCGAAGGGCGATATCTGCGGCACGACCCTGTTCGGCAGATAGCCGAACTCCTTAATGTCCTTGTTGAAAAAATCCTCCTTCAAGACCTGCCCGTTGGGATCGGCGTTCTGTGTGAGGGGCCCGGCCTGCAGCGCGGCCTGATAAAGATCGAGCGGCCCTGTCTTGACGCCTTCGCCTGGTGGGGCAGAGTTATCGGCTGGCGCGTCACGGGCCTCGGCGTGACTGATGTCGACCTGAAGCGGCGAATCCAATGCGGCGTCGGCAGCCTGCAGGCGCGCCATCCTGCGGCGCTGCAGTTCACGCAGATACCGTTCGCGCCCTTCTCTGGCGAGCCGGGTTTCGAAATCGACCTCCGGCAGCGCCTGCGGCGCAGGGTTGGCAATGCCTGGCTGCTCGGGAGGCCGGCTGGACAAGGTTTCGCGCGCCGGTGCCGGGTCGGCGGCGGCCTTCGGCTCGAACGGACCGACCGGCTGAGCCTCACCGATGATGCCGTCTTCAATGCCGCGCTTCAGCTGGTCGCCATAGGTCGATGCCGGAAGACCGGCGCCCGTGACCGGCGCGGATTGCCTGAAGGGAAATCCGCGCCCGGAGAGACCGAAAATGATCACCGCAGAAAACAGGACCAGCAGGCCGATCGCGATCAGGATCGGCAACCTGTTGAGACGACGCATGGTCTGCGCCTGTTGGCTTTGCGGGCTTCCAAGTTGCAGCGACTGGGCCATGCGAGGCCTCCTATTGCAGTATCATCACGGAGAGCGGGCTTGCCGGCGTGGCCTGAGACCCTGAGACGAGATAGAGCCGGGCAAGCCGCAGCCGCGGCGTCGAAAGACTTGCGAGAAGCTCTGAGCCTGATCGATCAAGACGATAGGCGAGCGCGATTGTCTGTGGCTGCGGCTGCGTGCCGCTTGCGATCCGATAGCCCGATGTCTTGAGAGATGTTGCAAGCGCAATGGCAAAATCAGAGGTCTCGTCTGCAAGCTTCAGCGGGCCGGACGATTGGGGAAGCTGTTCGCTCAGGCGGCTCGCCATGTCGCTTGCGACCAAGGCGGCGACATCGGCCGGCAGCGATGCAGGTGGCGCGTCGGCACTGCCTCCCGCAGTCGACGTCTGGCAGCCGCAGAGGTAGGCGCAATAAAGGATAAGAAGAACAAGGCGGCCCATCTCAGCTGCTCCGGCGGATCGTGATCTTCTGGCGTCGCCACCCGACCCCCGAGACGAGCACGGCGCGATCGACATTGTAGTCGACCACCATCATGTTCCTTGTCATGCGATAGTTGACGATACGGTTCTTGCCCCCCGACACGATGAAGAGGACGGGTGCATCCTCTCCGGCCACAGAGCGAGGAAACTGGATGTAGGTTTTCAGGCCGTCCGAATAGACGCGTGTCGGCTTCCAGGCAGCGCTGCCGCTTACCGAATAGGAAAAGTCGAGCTGGTCGGAGGGCGTTGCCGTGCCGGGCGCTCCCCTGAAGTCAAGGCGCGCGTTTGCCTCGGCGAGTTTTTTGGTGACGTCCTGCGAATAAGAAAAGCCGACGCGGGCCATGTAGCGGCTCGAATGGGACTTCAACTGGATATGATAGGTTCGCCGCGACGTCGTCACCACCATAGATGTCGACAGGCCGGGTTCTGCCGGTTTGACGATCAGATGGATTGCCTGGCCACCGACTGGCCCCGAGGTTGCCGGCTCGACCTTCCATCTGACCGTGTCGCCGACAAGCACGTCGCGCACCACCTCCCCGGCCTCGAGCTCGATGTCGCACACCTGCAGAGGCGAGCAGACGACAAAGGGCTGGCTTTGGCCGTAAAGGAAGATGACCTTTCCGTCGGCCCCCCTGGTGACGAGGCCGGCGCCGTCGCGCCACTGCGAAGACATGCGCGTCGCCTTCGCCTCGTTGTCGCTCATCGACTGGGCCGGCGCGATCCTTGCGGAGGCGAGCGTTGCGAGCATCGCGCAGCAACCGGCGACCGCTCGATATATCACGTGTCTCATGGCGTGTCCTCGTTCTATAGCTGTGCGGTCCAGTCGAGATCCTTGATATAAAGCCCGATCGGATTGAGCCTGATCGTTGCCTCATCCTGGGGGGCGGTGATCGTCACCGTGGCGATCGCGCGAAAACGCCGCGTGCCGGTTTCCTTGCCGCGCCGGTCGCGTTCGAACTCCGTCCAGTCGATCTGGTAGGACTGGTTCGACAGCGCGACGATATTGTTCACCTCGACGGCAATAGTGGCGGCCTTCGCCTTCTCGAAAGGGGAGTTGCTGCGAAACCAGGCATTGACTTTCTCGGTCGACGGATCGGCGGTGCGCAGCAGCGCATAGGTCCGGTCGATATATTGCTTTTGAACGACCGCGTCGGGCGTGACCGAACGAAAGCTGGTGACGAAACCACCGAGCGTGGCGCGCACCACACGGGCGTCGGCATATTCGATATGTTCGGGAAAGCCCGCCGAAACCGGCGTGCCCAATCTGTCGACCTCGACAATATAGGGAACAAGCTTGACCTGCGTGCTGAGGAACAAGGCATAGCCCACCCCGACGATTGCAAGAAGAAGCGCGAGCATTGCGACGATGCGCCAGGCTGCTGCCGCCCGCACATATGATCCATACCGCTCGTTCCACTCGTTACGTGCGGCGAGATAAGGATTTTCCGGAGAGCCTGGCGTCATGGCGAAATCCTCATTTCGATTGGCCCGACCGGAGCGACGACGAAGACGGCCGGGCCGCCCCTGGCCTTGTCTGGTCCAGTTTGGCATTGGCCAGACCAAGCAGGGAACTTGCATGCGCGCCAGGGGCTCCGATCGCCTTGTCCTTCATGGCCGAAGCCGTGGCGGACCCGGCGGCGCCTATGCCTTCCGTCAGGCCGCGCATGGCGGCTTCGCTGATCGATGCGCCTTGGGCCCGTGCGGACCGGGCCGCCGCCGCCCCCTTTACAGCGCCGCCGATCATCAGGAATAAGGCGCCCAGGCCAAAGGAGGCAGCCTGGCCGCCGTGACGCATCACCTCCATTCCGCTTCCCACCGAGACGCCCTGGATGACGCCCTGGATGATGTTCGGCACATAGATCGCGATGACGAAGACAACGACGGCAATGCCGGCTATGGCAAGCAGCGTCTGGAACTGCTCACCGATCTCCGGGCTGCCGGCAAGCCCGATCAGCACCTCCGATCCGATGCGGGCGATCATCACCAGCGCCATCAGCTTCATGCCGACGCTGAAGGCGTAGACCAGATAGCGGATGGCGAAATCCTTGGTGAAGGATGACCCGCCGAGCCCGAGCATGATCATGCCGGCCAGTAGCCCGATATACATCTCCGCCATGATCGATACGAAGATCGCCGCGACGAGCGAAAAGGCGATGACGACGACGATCATCGCGAAGGCGGCCGCAATCGCCCACACATTGTCCTCGAAGAGGCCAAAGCGAATCTTTTCCGCCATCTTGGCTGCGACGGCGAGCCCTGCATTGAAGATGTCGGCCGGCGAGGCATCGCCGCCCGACGCGCCGATCTGGAAGAGACTGTCGACGACGGCTCTGGCAAAGGCCGGCCCCTGATCGAGAAGGAGCGCGAAAAAGCCGACGAACATGATGCGCCGCACGAGTTCTGCGAACCATTCCTGCAGCGACGGCGCCTGCAGCGCGAGCCAGATCGCCGCAAGGCCGATCTCGATCGAGGCGAGGATCCAGAAGAGCGATCGCGCCGCGTTCAGCACCGTCTGCTCCCAACCCTGCGCCGCCCTGGCGATCTCGTCCTGCAAGGTGGTGATCAGGGCGCCTTCCTGGGCATGAGCCGGAACGACGAGAAGCACCAAGATTACCATTGCCGCAACGGCAGGTCGCGTCATGGCAGGCGTTACGAGAGAAGATGGGCGGCTCACCAGCGCGGCTCCATGGTTCGACCGCCACTCAAGGGCGGAACGGTGCCGCGGAAGAAAAGCTCGCGACGCGCCTGCGCCAGATCCCTGTCGGTCTGGTTGGTCTGAAGCCAGGTTCCCATCATCGTGATCTGCTGGGAGACGAGCCCGCGCAGCTTCTGCATCTGGGCGACCTGCTGGGCGGCAATGTCGTGGCCGACCTGAAGCGCCTTCACCTGGCCATCTGCGCTTTCAGACAGCGCGCGAAGCGTTGCCATGGTCGCTTCCTCGCTATCGAACTGCGAGGCCGTGAGGCTGGCAGCACGAAGAGAAGCGGCGATCGTGTCACGATTGGTGTCAGACCAGGCCTGGTAGCTGGTCGAGAAGCTGTCTTCATCTGCAATCCTCGTCTTCAGGCTTGCAAAGCTCGGGAAACGCTGCCGCAGGACATCGTCGGCATTGGCCATGGAGAAGGCAACGCCCTGGCCGTCCGCAACGATTCCTCGCAGCTGATTGAGGTCGCTCTCGACCTCGCCCCAGACATGGGCAGGCAAAAGGGCCGTGTTCTGCAACATGTTCTGATAGATCCTCAGCTGGTTTTCGATCTGTTCGGCAAGCTGGGTGATCTGCGTCAGCTGGTTGTCGACCTGAACGCCTGAGCTTTCGAGCAGCTTGATGAGCTCTCCGTTGTTGGCAAGCTGCGTGAATTCGGTCGCAGCTCCGGTCGCAGCCCCTGCCGCGACCGGAAGTGGCCTGCCGGCGGCAAGAAGGATTGAAAGGACGATGGCCAGTCGGTATCTAGATCGTGACATCTGATATCCCTCTCTCCTTGAGCCAGATCGACGGCCAGGCGCTGCCATGCTCCTCGGCCAAGGCGCGGATCCGCTTCAGATCGTCCTTGCCGGAAGCGCCGACGAAGGAGAGCGCCAAGGGGCCGAGGGCCATGTCAAAGAGGCGCCGGCCCTCGGGCGAGACGACGTAGTAGTCGCGTTTGGGGATTGCCGTTGCGACGATCTCCAGCTGGCGCTCGTTAAAGCCGATCCGCTCGTAGAATTGGCGCGTTCCCTGCTCGCGGGCCGAACCGTTCGGCAGGCAGATTTTCGTCTGGCAGCTTTCCTTCAGGACGTCGACAATGCCCGATCTTTCTGCGTCCGAGATCGACTGGGTCGCAAGCACGACGGCGCAATTGGCCTTGCGCAGCACCTTCAGCCACTCGCGGATCTTCTCGCGAAAGGTCGGGTGGCCGAGCATCAGCCAGGCCTCGTCGAGAATGATCAGGCTCGGGGCTCCCGTCAGCCGCGTTTCGATGCGCCGGAAGAGATAGGTCAGGACGGGAAGCAGCGTGCGTTCGCCCATTGCCATCAGCTCTTCGATCTCGAATGTCTGGAAATGCCCGAGCCTCAGTCCGTCGCTCTCGGCATCGAGAAGCTGTCCGAGCGGACCATCAACGGTGAAGTGGTAAAGCGCTTCCTTGATGTCGCGCATTTGCACGCCGCTGACGAAGTCCGACAGCGACCGGCCGGGTGCGCGGGCCATCAGCCCGACCTGGCGGGCAATGGCGTTGCGATGGTCCGGGGTGACGGCAAGACCCTGCAGGCCGACCAGCATTTCGATCCAGCCGCAGGCCCAGGCGCGGTCGGACTCACTCGAAAGCGTCTCCAGCGGGCAAAAACCTGGCGTCCTGACCTCCCCATCGCTGCCGATCTCGTAATGATCGCCGCCTGCCGCAAGCGTGAGCGGCATCATCGAGCCGCCCTTGTCGAAGACGAAGAGCTGCGCCTGCCTGTAGCGCAGAAACTGGGCGCCGATCAGAGCGAGCAATGTCGATTTTCCGGACCCGGTCGGTCCGAAGATCAGGGTGTGCCCGACGTCATCGACATGCAGGTTGAGGCGAAACGGCGTCGAGCCGGAGGCAACCTGCATCAGGGCTGGCGCGTTCTTGTCGTAGAAGGGACAAGGTGCGTTCTGATCGCCGGTCCAGACCGAATTCAACGGCACGAGGTCGGAAAGATTGCGCGTCGTGATCAGCGGCTCGCGAACATTGCAATACCAGTTGCCGGGCAGACTGCCGAGATAGGCGTCGGTGGCGTTCAGCGTTTCGATCCGGGCGCCGAAGCCTTCGCCCTGGATCAAGCGGCGAACGCCCTCGGCCTTGTTTTCAAGCCTCTCGACATGATCGTCGAAGAGCACGATGACCGGCGTGTAGTATCCGTAGGCGACAAGCTCGGAGGCAGCCTCGGCAATCGCCTCTTCTGTCTCCGCCACCATCGACAGCGCGTCCTGATCGATGGACCGGCTCTGCGTCTGGAACAGCTGGTCGAAGAACGGCCTGACCTTCTGCTGCCATTTCTTTCTGGTGCGCTCCAGACGATCCCTCGCCTCGCCGGCGTCAAGAAAGATGAAGCGAGAGGACCAGCGATAGGATAGTCCCATCAGGTCGAGACTGTTGAGGATGCCCGGCGAACTTTCCGAAGGCAGCCCGTCGATCGCCACGATCGCGATGTAGCGATTGTCGATCTTCGGCGTCAGACCGTGCTGCAGTTCTCCCGTCACGATGCAGTCGAGGTACATGGGCACGTCCGGAAGGCGGACCGGGTGATTGTCGCCGGTGATGCAGAACCTGATGAACTGCAGGAGATCGTCATATCGGGCGCCATCACGGCTGTCGTTCGATGCGCTTTGCGTCTTCATCCTGCGGATCGACAATGTGATCGAAAGATATTGCTCGATCTCCCGGGCGGCCGCCTGGAAACTGGCAAGGGCGATGTCGGCATGGCTCTGCTTGCGGCTGGCAGCGTCGGAATAGACGTATCGGCTCAGCGTCGAGCGGCGGGGCTCGGGCGGCCTGTAGGTCAGGATGATGGCGTGATGGCTTTCGAAATGACCGCGTTCGGCTTCGAAATGGCGTCGCCGCTCCTCATCGATCGCCCGCGTCACCCGATCGGGAAAATGCGAGCGGCCGGCGGGTGCATAATCGTCCGTCGGCAAGCGAATGGCCTCGACCTGGATCATCCATCCGGAGCCGAGCCGTGCCAGCACCTGGTTGATCTGACGCGCAATCTCGTTGCGCTCGGTCTCGGTCGAACTTTCGCAATCCGGACCGGCGAAATACCAGCCGGCCATCAATGAGCCATCCTTCAACAGGAGGACGCCGTCTGCGACAAGACCGGCATAGGGGACGAGATCGGCAAAGGATGGTCCAGCGTGGCGGAAAGAGCGAAGCGCTACCATTTTCCCTCAGCTCCTTCGCCACGGCGTGGAGGTTGCGCGGTAATAGGCGCGGTAGCGAAGATGGCGCAGATAGACCTTGCGCATCAAGGGATCGGCCTTCGCCATTCGGCGCAGCATACCGACGATCGTAACCCAGATCGCAACGCCGATAATGGCCGAGTAGACCGTCAGAACGACGAAGATAAGGATAATGGCCGCAAGTCCGGTCATGAGGACGAGCTCGCGGTCAGCACCCATCAGCAGGTTTGGCCGCGACAGCGCACGATGAATGCGATTGACGTCAAGTGCAGGGACTGTGGCGGTCATGAGCGCTCCCCTCCCCTCTCCGCTGCTTTCTGATCGATCGACATCGACAGTCCGACCGAGGCGCCCGTAGCGTTGAAAAGGGCAACGATCTGGGTGGCGCCAAGCAGGACGCCGGCGACGAGAACCAGATACATGAGGCGTCGCGCGAAATCGTTGAGTTCGCCGCCGAAGATCAGCATGCCGCCGGCAACCGCAACCGCGGCAAGCGCGATGAACCCTGCAACCGGGCCGGTGATCGATTCCTGGATCTGTTCGAGCGGCGCTTCCCATGGAAGACCGCCGCCGCTGCTTGCAAGGGCCGGGTTGCAAAGGCTGATGCCTGCCAGAACGACGAGGCCGGCGAGCCCGACATGATAACTAGGCTGCATGAGGTTCCTCCGTTTCGGATTGGAGATGATAGCTGCCGTTCGAAAACCCCTTCACATGAAGGAGATCTTCAATGCGTCGTCCGGCGCTCGTGCGTTCGATCGAGACGATGAGATCAACCGCCTGCCCGATAACCTCCCGCATCGGTTGACGACTGGCCTCGCCGGTCAGTTGCTCGAGGCGCTGGAGTGCCGAGCGCGCATTGTTGGCGTGAACGGTGGTGACGCCGCCCGGATGACCGGTATTCCAGGCCTTCAGAAGCGTAAGTGCCGCGCCGTCGCGCACTTCGCCGACGATGATGCGGTCGGGCCGCAGCCGCAGGGTGCTTTTAAGCAGTTGCGCCATGTCGACGTGATCGCTTGTTCGCAACGACAGGACATTGGTCGATGAAGAGCGCAGCTCGCGTGTGTCTTCGAGCATGACGAGCCGCTCCTGCGGGCATTGAGCGGCGATTTCAGTCAGGATTGCGTTCGACAGCGTCGTCTTGCCAGAGCCGGCACCGCCCGAGACGACGACGTTCAGCCGCGCGCGCACGGCCCGGCGCAGAATCTCCGCCTGACATTCCTTCATGATGCCGGAGGCCACATAGTCGTCGAGCGCAATCAGCCGTCCGGCGTGTCGGCGGATCGAGAAAGAAGGCGCCGTAACGATGGGAGGCAGCAGGCCTTCGAACCGATGGCCGCCGATCGGCAACTCCCCGGAAATGATGGGGTGAGCGCGATCGACCTGCGTGTCGAGGACGTGAGCGACGGCGCCGATCACGATCTCGGCCGGCCCTTCGGCCATCCTGCCGGCATGAACGATGCCGGCCCCGAGGCGTTCGATGAACAGGTGACCATCCGAATTGAGCATGATCTCGATGACCGACGGGTCTGAGAGCGCCGTCATGAGCGGCGGGCCGAGCGCCTCCTCCAGCTTGCGCACGAGCCGGGGTAAAGAAAGGGCGTTCATGTCGTCCCCCTCAGGCGGCACTGCAAAACCTGTTCGAAAGGTTCGAGCGGTAGGCGGGCGGGCGTATCGCTTGGAAAAGTTCCCGCGAGACCGGCAGGCATCCCGCCACGCTCCTGACCTCGCCGATCAAACGGGGCTCGCCATAGCGCTGCAGCGGCCAGGACACGCGTTTCAGGATGCGTTCGAACCTGACGTCGGTCACCGTTGCGATCTCTGTCTTGCCGTTTGCCAGGCACCATTCGAGAATGCCGGCAAACAGGAAGAGCGTCGCCTCGTTCAAGCCGGACGATCCGCGCTTTGCAGCCTCCGCCTGCGTGTCGACGCAGAAGCGCGAGCTTTCCACCATGTCGGGATGGGCCATGAAGGGATTGCCAGCAAGCAGCACCGAAAAGACATCTGCCAACATGGTCGGTCCCGAGGCGGCAAGCAGCCGCGCTGAGGCGATCGCCTCGCCATCGTCTCCGACGACGATGATGTAATGGGGATCGAACGCATCGAAACGGTCGCGCTCCCTCCCCTCCTCGACCGAGACGCGCCATGCGAGACGGCCGCCGAAAACGCGCGCCCTCAGACGGAACATGCTGTCGAGAAGAGAAGCGTGCGATGCTCTATCCGCAGGTCCAATCGCCTTCACAAACATGTCGTCCTCCGCGCCCAATTCACATGCGCTATGGTGAGCATGAAGCACGCGACTTGTCAGACCCCCGGATGCGGGGGGCACTGAGTCGCACAGTTTTCGGAAACGGTCGGCGACAAACGCTGATTTTCAGCCTCGAAGGCCCGGCCGATAAGGGGGGCGAAAAATTGCCACGCGCCTGATTGCGCCCCCAGGCTAAATGTCTATGAAATCACATGATTTAGGCAGAAACGGATCGACCCCTCCGGCTGTTTCGGCAGCCCGGTTAAAACTCTGTTAACCTTAAACTCCTTGCTGGCTGAACGAAATCGGAGATAATAACGGTTGTGAGGGGATTTCAGCCCTAAAATCGTTATCTGGAAGATCGATCGCCATGAACGCTAATTCGATGCCTTCCGCGAATCGGCCTGTCAGTTTCGAGGATCAGATCCTCGAACAGGGAGATCTGATTTCGCAGAAGCTACACCTTTTGAGCGTGCAGCGATTTCCGCCGAACGCCCAGAAGACCCTGCGCAGTTTTTCGCTTGCCGAGGTCGCCTCCTATGTCGGCGTCTCCCAAAGCACGCTGAAGAAGTTGCACCTGGAGGGCAAAGGCCCCTGCCCCAGGACCTCGTCCTCTGGCCGCCGTTCCTATAGCGCCGAGCAGATGCTTGAGCTGCGACAGCATCTCGATGCGCATGGGCGTTCGGAAAGCCGCATGTATGTTCCCCATCGCCGGCCGGGCGAGAAGCTGCAGGTCATCGCTGTGGTCAATTTCAAGGGCGGTTCCGGCAAGACGACGACGGCAGCCCACCTTGGCCAGTACCTCGCGCTGACCGGCCACCGCGTCCTTGCCGTCGACCTTGACCCGCAGGCCTCGCTGTCGTCCCTGCACGGCTTCCAGCCGGAGTTCGATCAGGCCTCTTCACTCTATGAGGCCATTCGCTACGACGGCGACAGGAAGCCTCTGTCGGATCTTATTCGTCCCACGAATTTTCCAGGCCTCGACATCGTGCCGGCCAATCTCGATTTGCAGGAATATGAATACGACACGCCGCTGGCGATGGCGGACAAGTCGTCCAACGAGGGCAAAACTTTCTTCACCCGGCTGTCGCGGGCGCTCGCAGACGTAGACGATCGCTATGATGTCGTCGTCATCGATTGCCCGCCGCAGCTTGGTTATCTGACGCTGACGGCGCTGACGGCAGCGACAAGCGTTTTGATCACCATCCATCCGCAGATGCTCGACGTCATGTCGATGGGTCAGTTCCTCCTGATGCTGGGCGGCATCCTGAAGCCTATCCGCAACGCCGGCGCAGAGGTCAATCTGTCCTGGTATCGCTACCTGATCACGCGTTATGAACCAGGCGACGTGCCGCAGGCGCAGATGGTCGCCTTCATGCGGACCATGTTTCACGAGTTCATGCTGAAGAACGAGATGCTGAAGTCGACGGCAGTCTCCGATGCGGGCATCACCAAGCAGACGCTTTACGAGGTCGACCGCGCTACCATGAACCGCGCAACCTATGACCGCGCGCTCGACTCGCTCGACGCCGTCAATGGCGAAATCGCCGCTCTGATCCACCAATCATGGGGGCGTTGAAGTTGTCAGCCGACAAAAATCGACTTTTCTATCGGAAAATCAGTTCTCTAACCATCAAGTGGAGGCCGTGAGATGGCACGAAAAGGCCTGCTGACGGGATTGGCCGATCTTCCGAGCGATCCGGCGACGAGCCCGTCCTATCCGATGCGTGGCGCCGGCAAGTCCATGGTCCGCTCGCTCGACGATCTGGCGCAACAGGCCAATAAGTATCTGGAAGGCCAGGTCATCGTCGAGCTGGATCCTGAGCAGGTCGATGCCTCCTTCGTTCAGGACCGTATCCTCGGCGACGAAGCGGAATTCGAGGAGCTTAAGGAGGCAATCCGCGCCCGCGGACAGGACAGCCCCATTCTCGTTCGTCCTCACCCGTCTGTCGACGGCCGTTATCAGGTCGTTTTCGGCCATCGGCGTCTCAGAGCTGCCCGCGATCTCGGGTTGAAGATCAAGGCGGTCGTAAAGCAGATCGACGACCGCACCCACGTGATCGCGCAGGGACAGGAAAATTCCGCTCGCGCCAATCTCACCTTCATCGAGCGGGCCCTGTTTGCACGGCGCCTGGAAGACCTCGGATACGACCGCGACGTGATTGCGGCGGCGCTCGCCGCTAACGCGGCTTCCATCTCAAAGATGATGACGGTGACCGAACGCATTCCGGCAGTGACGATTCAGAAACTGGGTGCCGCACCAGGCGTCGGACGCGAGCGCTGGATCGAGCTGTCGCTGCTCGTCGGCAAGGCGTCGAATGGCGCAAGGGTTTCCGAGGTCGTGAACTCTGCGGGTTTCGAAGAGCTGCCGTCGGATGAGCGATTCTCGCGTCTTTATGGCGCTCTCAACAGATCGGCGAGGCCGGTCCGCAAAGTCGAACCGGCAGCCGGAAAGGCGAGCTGGCAGCCGCGCGACCGGGCCGTTCAGGCCGAGATCAAGAATAGCGGCAAGGTATTTTCGATGTCGATGAAGGCAAAGAATGCCAGCCGTTTCGGTGAATTCCTCTCCAGCCGACTGGATGCGCTCTATGAGCAATTCCTGGCCGAGGACGAGGGAAACAAAGGAGACTGAACCGCAAAAGAAAAAGGCCCCCTAAACGTCGCCGTCGTGGAAGCCTCTCTCGAAGTCTAGCAGCCCGAGAATCGCACTTCCTCGAATCACAGTCAAGACAGTTTGGCACCGTTTTGGTGGACGGTTTTCTTTTGCCTGACAGAAGGTGAAGGAAAATGCAGACGCATAGGATCACGACGCCTTTCGGGCGGCGGCCGATGACGCTTGCCCTGGTGAAAGGGCAGCTTGAGACGTCCTCGATCAAAGAGGGCAAATCGATAGACAAATGGAAGGTGTTTCGCGACGTCTGCCAGGCGCGGTCGACGATCGGCATTCCCGACCGTGCCCTGACCGTGCTCGATGCATTGTTGACCTTCCTGCCGTGCAACGAACTGACGCAAGAGGGCGGGCTCGTGGTTTTTCCCTCCAACCTTCAACTCAGCGTCAGGGCCCACGGGATCGCCGGCACGACACTTCGCCGTCACCTGGCAGCGCTTGTCGAGGCCGGTCTGATCGTGCGCAAGGACAGCCCGAACGGCAAACGCTACGCAAGACGCAGCCGGACAGGCAAGCTCGAACAGGCCTTTGGTTTCTCATTGGCGCCGCTTCTGTCGCGTGCCGAGGAACTGGCGGAGCTTGCCCAGTCGGTCGCCGCCGAGCGGCGGAGGTTTCAGATCGCCAGGGAGAACCTGTCGCTTTGCCGGCGCGACATCCGCAAGCTGATCTGCATGGCGGTCCAGGAGGGGGTTCACGGGGACTGGGCGCTGATCGAGAGCCGGTTTCGCGCCCTTCTTGCCCGCATTCCGCGCACGCCGCTCCTTGCCGATCTCGAACCGATACTTGAGAACATGGAAATGCTGCGTGAGGAAATACTCAACCAGCTGGATTTGAAAGGAAATTCCGGAAAGCCGGATGGCAATGCTGTCCGTTTTGACCGCCACGTACAGAATTCAGATACCGAATCCAGCCATGAACTTGAACCCGCTTGCGAAAGGGAGGAGGGGCCAAACCCAACCGATATGAGGCCATCCGCCAAGCCGATGAAAGTCTTCCCGCTTGAATTGGTGCTGCAGGCCTGCCCGACCATTTCCGACTACGCTCCAGGAGGAGGGGGAAGTATCGGCAGCTGGCGCGAAATTATGGCGGCCGGCATCATCGTGCGCTCCATGCTAGGGGTCAGCCCGTCGGCCTATCAGCGTGCCTGCGAGATCATGGGGCCTGAAAATGCAGCCGTTGCGATGGCCTGTATCCTGGAGCGGGCAGCCCATATCACTTCGCCCGGCGGTTACCTCCGCGACCTGACTGGCAAGGCGGCGCGCGGTGAGTTTTCGCTCGCTGCGATGCTGATGGCGCTCTATCGTTCGAACGCGGCAGGGCGCAGTGCCGGCGACAAAGGCGGGGCGGATGCGCGCAGCCTTCCGCGTTCCAGGTAGATGACGGCCGGAACGGGCCCCCGCATGGTTAACCGCCGTCATCCGGCCTCTCGAACTGGGCAAGGTAAATACCGCCTGGGAGTCTGGCAAAGACGGAAAGCGGAGAAAAAACTTCGTTGAGGTCGTTGCGCAGGCGGGGGATCGTCGCGCGTAAGCGAGTTTGGCCCGGGAATTTTGTTGAGTAGCCCAGCTCGACGGATACCGCGCTGTATCTGCTCTGCAACGGGCAAGTCTTGGTTAGGCATATCCCCTTGTCCTGTTTGAGCGGTCATCTAGTTATGGGCGCTATGTCTTTCCGCCGTCTTGGTAGGAAAGCAGTGAGTTTTGCCGTTAGAGGTGACCGTGACTGACGCCAATACCACCAATGACACCGATACCACTTCAGACCAGGGTCTCGATTTCGACATGTTCTTCGGTGGCGGTGCTGCAGGCGCCCTGATGAGGCAGATTGACTGGCAACATACGCCGTTTGGCCTGCCACAGGAGTGGCCCCAGAGCCTCAGATCAGCCATCAGCATCTGTCTCGGTACGAATTTCCCGATCGCCATCTACTGGGGCCCAGAGCTTGCGCTTCTCTATAACGATGCCTGGAGCGACATTCCGGGCGAAAAACACCCGTGGGCGATGGGACGCCCGGGTCGCGAGGTGTGGCCGGAAATATGGGACGCAATCGGGCCGCTCTTCGAGGCGGTCCAGCGGACAGGCGAGGGCGTGTGGCAGGAAGACCAGCTCCTGCCGATGAACCGTCACGGTTACACCGAGGAATGTTACTTCAACTTCACCTTCAGTCCTATTCGCGGCGAAAACGGCACGGTCGAAGGTATCTTTAATGCCGTTGTCGAAACCACCTACAGGGTTATCGAGGAGCGCCGGGAAAAGACCCTGCGCGAGCTTGCCGAGCGTATTGCGTCGGCCCGATCGGAAGAAGACGTTATGACGCTCGCGGCGCAAGTCCTGGGAAACCGGCCCGAAGACGTGCCCTTCTGCCTGTTTTACCGGCTGAAGGCGGACGGCTCGCAAGCGGAACTGGTTGCAAGGGCCGGCCTGGATGTCGAAGCCTACGCGCCCTCGGCTATTGCCGCCGGCGATAACGCCGCACTTTGGTCGATAGACAGGCTGGTTGCGAGCGAAGTCCCTGTTATCGTCGATAACGTCAACGACCTTTTCAGAAACAAGCCGGCAAGCCGCGCCTGGCCGGAAGCGGTCGAGCGGGCTCTGATGATACCGATCGGCGTGAATGCCAGCGCCCACGCCCCATTCGGTTTTCTTACCTGCGGCATCAGCCCAAGACGCGAGCTCGATACCGAATATGTCTCTTTCCTGGGGCGTGCCGCGGCGCATGTGAGTACTGCCCTTGCCAACGCTCGTGCCTACGAGGAGGAACGGCGCAAAGCCGAGGCTCTTGCAGAGATCGACAGAGCCAAGACGGCCTTCTTTTCGAACGTCAGTCATGAATTCCGCACGCCGCTGACACTCATGCTCGGGCCGATAGAGGATGCACTTGCCGACCGCGACAATCTGATCCCGCGCGAGCGCGAACGGATCGAGGTGATCCACAGGAACGGGCTGCGTCTCCTGAAGCTCGTAAACACCCTCCTGGACTTTTCACGGATCGAAGCCGGCCGGACCCAGGCAAATGTCGAGCCAACGGATCTGGCCGTTCTGACGCGGGAGCTCGCGAGCAACTTCCGCTCTGCGATCGAGAAGGCTGGTCTGACCTTCAGCGTAAACTGCGCGCCGCTCTCCCGGGCAGCAAATGTCGATCGCGAGATGTGGGAAAAGATCGTTCTCAATCTCCTTTCAAATGCGTTCAAGTTCACCTTTGAAGGCGAAATCGCCGTTGAACTTTCCGAAGCCAGTGGCAATGCGATATTGCGCGTGCGCGATACGGGAACTGGAATACCCGAGGAGGAGCTTCCGCGTCTTTTCGAGCGTTTTCATCGGGTTGAGGGAGCTCATGGCCGTTCGATCGAGGGATCGGGGATCGGGCTTGCTCTTGTCCAGGAACTGGCACGCTTTCACGGCGGAGACGTTCGAGCCGAGAGCGAACTCGGCAAGGGAACCGAGTTCATCGTGACCATTCCGCTCGACGATCCACGGCAGAGCGCGTCCGACGCCTTACAAGAGCGGCCGATCGCGCTGACGGCGGTGCGTGCCGACTCCTACGTGCAGGAGGCGCTGCGGTGGCTTCCGGAGGAAGAGAGCAACGGCCCCGACGTCGCCGCCCACGAACCTGAACCAGAACCGGCAACGGCCACCGGCACATCGTCGATCAGGATCGTTCTGGCCGATGACAACGCAGACATGCGCTCCTATGTGCGGCGCCTGCTGTCTGCACAATATCAGGTCGATGCCGTCGAGGACGGACAAGCCGCGCTGTCGGCCATACGCCGGGAGCGTCCCGATCTCGTCCTGACCGACATCATGATGCCACGGCTCGATGGCTTCGGCCTGATCAGGGAGATCAGGAATGACCCCACGCTTCGTGATCTTCCGGTCATCGCCTTCTCCGCGAGGGCAGGTGAGGAAGCCCGTGTGGAGGGCCTCGATGCAGGAGCTGACGATTACCTCGTCAAACCATTTTCAGCCAGAGAACTTGTCGCCACCGTCCAGTCAAATCTCGAACTCTCCAGACTGCGTCGGGAGACCACTGCAGCCCTTCGCGAAAGCGAGGCGCGCTTTCGAAACATGGCCGATCATGCGCCCGTCATGATGTGGGTGACCGACGAGGAGGCGGCGTGTACCTACCTGAACCGAATATGGTACGAGTTCACCGGTCAGACGGAGGCAGATGGGCTTGGGTTCGGCTGGCTACGAGCGACCCATCCCGATGACGTGGCGCAAGCGGAGCGGATTTTCCTGGACGCTAACCTGCGACGCGAGCCCTTTCGGTTCGAATACAGGCTGCGGCGGGCCGATGGCGAATATCGCTGGGCGCTTGATGCCGGCGCCCCCCGCTTTGGCGAGGACGGGTCTTTCCTCGGGTTCGTCGGATCCGTCATCGACATTACCGATCGGAAACGGACGGAGGGTTTGCAGGCCGCGCAGGCACGGTTGCTGGAGGCGGCAATGCAGGACGTGCCGTTGCAGGGGTTGCTGGAGAGCCTTGTCACCATGGTGGAAGGTCTTTCTTCCCATGGCGTTATCGCCTCAATCCTGCTCACGGATCCTGATCGACGCCGGCTTTGCCACTGCGCGGCGCCAAATTTGCCGGCGGATTTCAACGACGCTGTCGATGGCATCGAGATCGGTCCGAACGTTGGTTCATGCGGCGCCGCGGCCTATCGTAAAGAGGCGGTTTACGTCAACGATATCGCCAACGATCCTTTATGGGCCGACTATCGCGATCTCGCTTTGTCACACGGTCTGCGCGCCTGCTGGTCGGCGCCGATCCTGTCGACCGAGGGAGAGGTCCTCGGCACATTCGCGCTCTACTACCCCCATGCGCTGGAAGCCCCGTCATCGGACCGCGATCTGCTTGATCTCGTCGCGGGATCGGCTGCGCTCATCATCGAGCGGCGCAACGCGCAGGAGGCGCTCAGACAGCAGACGAGACGGCTTGAGGCCCTCAACCGGACCGGTGAAGCCCTTGCCGGCGAGCTGGACCTCGAGCGCCTCGTACAGACGGTCACGGATGCCGGCGTCGAGCTGACCGGCGCCCAGTTTGGCGCCTTCTTCTACAACGTCGTTGATAATGCCGGCGAGAGCTACATGCTCTATACCCTGTCGGGTGTGCCCCGCGAGGCATTCTCCAAGTTCCCGATGCCGCGAAACACGAAGGTCTTTGCGCCGACATTCGGGGGGGAGGGGATCGTGCGATCGGACGACATCATGGCCGATCCCCGGTACGGACAAAGCGCGCCGCACCATGGGATGCCGAAGGGACATTTGCCGGTCAGGAGCTATCTTGCCGTGCCGATTACCCTTGGCAGCGGCGAGGTGATTGGAGGACTGTTCTTCGGCCATCCGGATACGGGCAAGTTCACCGCACATCACGAAACACTGATGGGCGGCATTGCCGGACAAGCTGCGATCGCCTTTGACAATGCAAGGCTGTTCCGCACGGCCCAGACGGAGATCGATCAGCGTCGGGCGGCAGAAGAAAAGCTCAGTCTCCTGAATGCGCATCTTGAGGAACAGGTGGCCGAGGAGATCGCGCGGCGCGCCGAAACCGAGCAGGCTCTTCGCCAGGCTCAGAAGATGGAGGCGATCGGCCAGCTCACGGGCGGCGTTGCCCATGATTTCAATAACCTCCTGCAGGTGATCGCGGGCAATCTCCAGCTCTTGTCAAAGGATTTGGTGGGTCACGAGCACGCAAGGCGGCGGATTACAAACGCCCTGGCAGGCGTCGAGCGGGGCGCAAAGCTCGCCAGCCAGCTCCTGGCCTTCGGCCGAAAACAGGCGCTCGAGCCGAGGGTTGTCAATATTGGTCATTTTGTCTCCGGCATCGAAGACATGTTGAGGCGCACCCTGGGCGAGGGGATCGAAATCGAGACCATTCGTGGCGGGGGGCTTTGGAATGTTTCGGTCGATCCGACCCAGATCGAAAACGCCATTCTCAATCTCGCGATCAATGCCCGCGATGCCATGGAAGGGCAGGGGAAGTTGACCATCGAGGTCGGCAATGCATTCCTGGACGACAACTACGCACGCCTCCAGAGCGACGTTAAGGCGGGCCAGTACGTCATGCTTGCCGTGACCGATACCGGCTCCGGCATGCCCGCAGAGATCATAGACCAGGTCTTCGAGCCGTTCTTTTCCACGAAACCGGTTGGAAGGGGAACCGGGCTCGGACTGTCCATGGTCTACGGCTTCGTCAAGCAGTCCGCTGGCCACATCAAGATCTATAGCGAAGTCGGGCACGGAACGACGATCAAGCTCTATTTCCCGCGGGTCCATCAGCAGGAAGATCAACTCGCAGGCTCTGACACCGGGCCGGTGACCGGCGGGTCGGAAACCATCCTCGTCGCCGAAGACGACGAACAGGTTCGCGATACCGTTGTCGAGATGTTGGTCGATCTCGGTTACCGCGTCCTGAAGGCCAAAGACGCCGCCGCAGCGCTGACGATCATCGAAAGCGGCATCCACATCGATCTTCTCTTCACCGACGTGGTGATGCCTGGCGCGCTAAAGAGCGCGGACGTGGCAAGACAGGCGAAGGTGCGCCAGCCGCACCTCGCCGTGCTCTTTACCAGCGGATACACCGAGAACTCGATCGTCCATGGTGGAAAGCTCGACGCCGGCGTCGAACTTTTGTCCAAGCCTTACACGCGTGATGCGCTTGCCAGAAAGCTGCGTCACGTACTGAGTAACCAGAAGCAGCGTTCAACTTCGACAGTCAATCCCGCCCCGGCTCAGCTTGTGTCGGCCTCGCCCGAAGAGGCGTCGCGTCTGCGGGTCCTCGCTGTTGAGGACGATGCTCTGATACGTATGAACACGGTCGATATGCTGGAGGAGCTGCAGCATGAGGTTCTGGAAGCGAACTCCGGCGCGGAGGCTCTGGCGATCTTGGAGAAAGAGAAGGTGGACATCTTGCTGACGGATCTCGGCCTTCCGGGCATGTCCGGCGAAGAGTTGGGTGCTCGCGTGCGCGAGAGATGGCCGCAGGTCGCGATCGTCTTTGCCACAGGAAGGGATAAGGCGCCTGATCTTCCAGGTCCGTCGACGGCTACCTTGCTCAGGAAACCGTTCCGCGTGGAGGATCTGCGGCAGGCACTCGCACGCGTTTCCAAGCAGTCGCGTCAAGTCTGAGGGGAGCTCTTTGAGTGAGTGGTCAGGCGCCACCGATTGCCTGGAGCGGTAGCGATGAGTATCTTCTCATGATGGCTTATCTAGGACCGCATCGAACAGCTCTGGACGCCCTCGGCCAATGCTCGCCTGCCCGCCACTCACGAGCACGATCGGAATGGAAGAAAGAGCGGCATCCCTGCGCATCGCCTGAGCAAGCTCGAGGCCGGTCATCAGTGGCATCATGAAGTCAGTGATGACAAGGGCTGGCAAATTCTCCCGCGCGAGGGCCAGCGCCGCCTTGCCATGGGCTGCTTAGGCGACGTCGTAACCGGCGTCCTCGAGCATCATCGCCAGGACGTCGGCGATCAGGTGTTCGTCCTCGGCTGTGGCGATCAGCGGCATTCGTGTTCATGTTCCCTATCATAACACGAGAAGCCAGTCGCGGCTCTCGCCGGTTAAAGTGCTGCTCGAACTTCCATCCCCTTCGCCCGAAGCTGAGCTCGTCGATGACCGTTTCGAGTGGCCGGTCGCGAATTCGCCAGATAGTCGAGGAGGCTCGAGACTTCCGGGCGCAGCTCACGCGTCGGTTCGAACAGATCACGCGATGTGCAGGTCGCAGTGGTTGTAACGTTCGGCGCATGCAGTTCGTTCACCGGGGCTGGGAAGATTCAAGCCGGGCGGCTGAACAGCGCTTACCCAAAACCCGCGCCACATCATCAAAAGGAGGCGCGCCAGGGTGAGGTGCAGGCTCCAAGAAGCTCAGATGCCGGAACCGGTACCAAACGGCTAAGGCAGACAGTAGAGTCACAGAGGGCGTGTCTTCGCGAGTCAATTCGGCTGATCCTCGCAGGCCCGCAACCGGCTGGACGGATGTGAACTAGGGCGGCATGGCATAGTTCGAGCATTGTGGTGGGAGATGCGGATGATCTCATAATCAGCCTGCCTGGTCACTCCCAGCTGCCTTATTTCATTCCAGGATACTGCGCGGCTGCCGAAAAGGTCGCGAGGCTCTTGTAAGCCGTTGTTTCTGGTCGGGCGCCGGTGCGCACAGCGGTCATATGCGTCGCTGCGAAGCTTCTGCGCTGAAAACTCTGTCATCATTTGAGCGAGAATGAATACCCGCAAGGTCTGCCTGCTTGCCAGGAAGGACGGGTCTGGGAAAAGGAGAGAATATAAAATCCAGCGATTGAAGCTCTGTCCGAAAATTCGAGGGGCAATTTTTCGGCGCGAGGCTGGAGGTTCCTAAGCCCTCCCTTCTGCAGCGTATAGTGGCAGAATGCATCGACAGAAACGGAGATCAGTATAGTCCGCGATGTACCTGTGATGATTTTGTAGGAACGACTGGTTTCCAAAGATTGCCCCGCCACATCAATGCGGTCTTTGAGGTGAAAAGTTTCGAGCGGCTCGGCGCGCACGCTGATCGGCTGGGCGACGGTCAATGCGCCCAGCAATACCCAATTGCATTTCGACATAATGTCTCCCCGTGCGTATATTCAAGACAAACAGCAAGGGAAAACGTCAGCTCCATCACTATGTAGTACCTTGATAGATTGATGCCTTAGCAAAAAGGTTGAACACTCAGGAGGTGATCCATAGCGCGACGCCTCCTGTCACAAATGCTCGCGAGAAGCGCGTTATCGGTTTCCGCTGAAGCGCGGTTGGCCTGGCGTGCTTTGACAATCGCCGTCTGAGTGACAAGCATCCGGGTTATCTTGTCGACCCTGTTTTCGGCGAACCTTAGATCTTTCTTTTGGCGACGGTGATTTTTCGCCTGCTTGATTGCTGAGAAAGCCATCTGACTGCGTTCATTCATTGAACGACCTCCTGCTTTGACTGGAAGAAAGGATGAGTTGGCGATGCGTTTCTGAACACGCGGACCAGGCCCCACGTGCGATCACTTCCATCGGTTCCTGGGGAGCATCTTGGCCTGATCCTCAATACCAAGATCAGCAATAGGCGTTAGCGGAGTTGCGCGCTTCCGAGTTTAACGATCTCGATCAAATCGCTCAACCGCTCGCCGCCGCTACTCTGATATTCTTCAAAGGTAGGGGTGCTGAGGGTGGCACCGGCGAGCGTCCATATGTGATTGTCGTGCACTGCCTTTGCGCCCATAGCCCAAATTCGATCAAAGAGCAGCCGATCTAGCTCGTTATCCGGCATATTGTCCACGCCGGTTGCTGGATCGAAGGTGAAGTTGCTCCGCTATGAGTAGCCGAGCAAGTGAACTCGGCCGAATAACTGCCCTGACCTTTTTTTGCTCACGCCGAAACATCTTAGCGCTCGTGCACGTTTGGCTCAGATCATAGGTATGGTAACGGCAAGGATGGCAGCTAGCGCAGCTGTAAGGACCGATGTCTCGATGAGAAACATCGCGATTTGCCTTCCCGTAAGGCCTGGAAAATAATATTGCATGATTTTCTTCCGCTAAAAAATTATTCTACAGATGCACCATATCACCGTTTATCGAAAAATATTTTTTTATTTTTGTGAATGCTAAAGTTTTTTGGGAAACAGCCTGTTCCATCAAGACGCCGGTCGGTTGCCACCTCGGGGTCGGTCAATGGGGTTCGACGATATCGGCCATCCCACACTGCAGCCGCAGTCGCCCGAACGGGCCTTGAGGCTGCCTGATAGTGGCCGGCTTCGAGATGTCTTGATCGCGGATCATTGTCACATTGAACCCGTGAGTCCAAATCTCGGAGAGCCGGTACTTGATCTACCGTCGTTTCGCGCAAGCAGGGTTCAGTTAGAGATCCGTTCGTCCAAGCCGTGCTCCTTGAACAGCAAGGAAAGGCGCTGACGATTGCGGCAAACGCGTAGAAGAAGCAGCCTTATGGTCAAGCCTTCTGCGTGGAGCCCCGGCAGTTTTGTCGAGGGCCTTTCGGGGGCACCGTAAGGTCAATCGCCGGGTTCCACCGAGCCCGCCTTGGTAACTTGAAGAGCTCGGCAGCGGCCGAAATTTTAGGAACCGTCCTTCCCGCCAATAAACCCTACAACTATTGGATCAGGCGAGAGACCGTCTCAATCAGCTTTTTTTCGTTGTACGGTTTGTCCAATACGGCGTCGAAGACATCGGGATGAGCTCGACCAATGCTACCCTGAGCACCGCTTACCAGGATGATTGGAATACCTGCGAGATCTTTGTCCGACCTCATCGTCTGCGCCAGTTCGAGTCCCGTCATCAGCGGCATCATGAAGTCCGTCACCACCAGGGAAGGGCTCTTCTCCCGCACAAGCGCCAGCGCGGCCTTGCCGTGCGGAGCCGACGCAACCTCATATCCGGCGTCTTCCAGCATCATGACCAGAACTTCGGCGATGAGGTATTCGTCCTCTGCGATCACGATGAGTGGCATGCGGTTTATGCTTCCCTTTTAATGCTCTCGTTCGACCGGGGCTGCCACTCCCGTCGCCGCGCCGGAAACTGGTTCCAGCGGCTGCTGGATCAGCATCCCGTTCGAGCCAAACCCCACCTCATGAATGACCGGCTCGTAGGCTCTGTCCCTAACTTTGAGAACTGAAATGGTGCGCTTGAAGCGCGAATTGATCTCTACATGGCGCAGCATCACGAGATTATCCAGTAGGCTGGAGATTTCCGACCCCGGAGCCGTTACCGTCGGCCCGAAAAGGTCGCGCAGTTCCCATGTCGCAATTGTCGTAACGCCAAGCGCGCGCAGTTCGTTCGTGAGCGCGGCAAAAAATTCGACCAGCCGGGGCGGGTAAATGGCAGCTCGCTCGAAACCACCCAATCCATCCATGAGAAGGCGCTTTGTACCTTGCGCGCGCACCTCGCCGAGGAGCCGATGCCCGAGCTTGTCGAGCAGGTTTTCTGTCATTGGGCTCCAGATGACTTTGAGCGCTCCCGAGCTTACGGGGCCATTGAGATCGACGCCGAGCGCGCGAGCCTTGCTCATCAACCTCGCAGGCGTTTCATAGAACCCGAAATGCAAGGCCGGCTCGCTTTGGCTGGCCCGTGCCAGAAAATTAACGCCAAGCGAAGTCTTGCCGCAGCCGGAGGGGCCGAAAACGAGTGTCACCGAGCTATCCTGCAGCCCGCCGCCCATAACAGCGTCCAACCCTTCGGTTCCCGATGCGATGAGATCGGAAGACCCTTGATCGATGACACTGCTCGTTGCCAGTACCGCTTCAATTCGCGGATAGACGACGATACCCGCCGACGTGATTTCAAATTGGTGGTGACCACCAAGCGCAGCAGTGCCTCTCGACTTGCGTATCTGCAGGCGTCGCACCGAACGGACCCCGACCAGCTCGTTATGCAGGTCGATCACGCCGTCGACCATCGTATGCTCGGGACTGTCTTCGGCGACCCTGGTGCTTGTCAGAAACAAGACGGAACAGCCGACAAAGGCCGCCTGGCTTTGCACCTCTGCAATGAATGTCTTGACGTCGATGTCGGTCTCGCCTCGGTCTCGTGCGTTCAGGAGCCCGTCGAAAACGAGAAGGGTCGCGCCCTGACGGTTGATCTCCTGCCTGATGAGCTTGACGACAGCCGGCAAGCCCTCTTCCTTCAAGGTCTGGAAGACACTGATATAGGAGATACTCGTCCCGAGGCAGGCCCGGTCGAAAAAATCGAGCGTGCCGAGCGCCTGGAAAAGGCGATCATGGGTTTCGGCCAGAAGGGTGACGTAAAGTACTTTACGGCCGTTCGTGACGCTGGCGAAGGCCATCTGGTTGGCAAAGATCGTCTTGCCGGCGCCCGGATGGCCTTGAAGGATGTAGGAAGCACCTTCCACCAATCCTCCTCCGAGGATGGTGTCAAGGCCCGTGATTCCGGTGGTTAGTCGTGGAAGCGTATGTGTCAAAGCGACTGCCCTGTCTTGGTGGAAGGCGCACCGTAGGATCGTCACGTAATTTTGCAACTGGTTATCGCCTCAGGGCTACCATCATTGTTATAAGACGCTAAAGTTTCTCTGTTTCGTAATTCCAAACCATGGCCATGAGGCAATGACTGAATGCCAGCTCTCAACGACCAATCCCATCATCCAGATTTTGAAGGACGCTTCCTAGAGCTCGAGGAAAGCGTAAGGAATGCGCGCCCCGGTCATGATGCGGCAGCTTTCCTGGCCGCCATTGTGGAATCGTCCGAGGACGCCATTATCAGCAAGAGCCTGACAGGCATTATCACGACATGGAACAAGGCTGCGGAAAGACTGTTCGGCTACCCTGCGTCCGAGGCGGTTGGACAACCCGTGACCCTGTTGATCCCGGATGACCGGCTTGATGAAGAACCAAGTATCCTCGGACGCATCCGCGCCGGCGAGCGGATTGAGCATTTCGAGACCGTTCGGCGCCACAAGGACGGGTCCCTGATCGACATCTCGCTGACGATCTCACCGATCAGGAACCGTGAGGGCAAGATCATTGGCGCTTCGAAGATAGCCCGGGACATTTCCGAACGGCGACGGGCGGCGCAGCACCAGGATCTGCTGCTTCGCGAAATGCATCATAGGGTCAAGAACCTGTTTGCGATCACAAGCAGCATCATTACGGTCGCGGCTCGCAACGCCACGTCTGCAGCGGCGCTCGCCGCAGACATGCGGAACAGGCTGGTATCGCTTTCTCGTGCTCACGAGATGACGCTTCCAAGCTTTACGGGAGATGATGCTTTCCAAGAGCGCGCAATGACGCTTCTCCAGCTGCTGTCCACCATCCTCGAGCCGTTCTCCGAGGTGGGGGAGGGACGTTGGGCGCTGAAAGGGAGCGACTTCGAGATTGCCGCCAAGGACGTCACCAACTTCGCCCTTCTTTTTCACGAGCTTGCCTCCAATGCCGCAAAATATGGGGCCCTGTCGGTCCCTTATGGCCGGCTGGAGATCGAAGTCGATGTTACCGGCGAAGCATTAAAGCTCCGTTGGCTGGAAAAGAATGGGCCGGGGCAGTCGCCGGCTCCCACCCATGTCGGCTTCGGCACTCGGCTGGAGCAGACGGTAGCCCGCAGCCTGGCGGGAGAGATCGATCGGGAGTGGTTGCCGGACGGGCTTTGCTTAACCCTTTCCGTCAGGCTTGAGCAGCAGCCGTAAGAGCCGCTTGCTTTTCATCCAGCTTTTTCAGCAGGGAACCGAGACGATCATTGCCCTCCTGCGGAACGGCAAACGCTGGCAACCTGCGCATTTGACGCGAGGCCGCCTCGTTCGTGGCGTAATGGGCGATCAACTTGGCGAGTGCTTCAGCGGGTACGGTCATGCCACTATAACTTGATCAAGCGATGCTGGTTCCAAATGTCGGCACGAACCGTTCGCGGCGATCAAAGCAATCGTCCCTGCCAAGCGATCTGAAGTTCATGAGGTCGAGGAGTTTCGTGTCTGGTCTCGTACCTGTGCGATCGAATGGCCCTCGAAAACCTGCGACAATCAAGAAGAGAACCTGTTTCGACAGTGACGCCGACCCCGGCCCTTCAGACGCGATGTCGCAGCATTCGGGTCATGCGTCATCGGGCCACCCGTCCAGCATGGCATGACCACCATTGTCCGATCTTCGACTGCAATGGCCCATTCGTGCTCATCGAGGCTGGCTATCAGCAAAGGCAACCTGATGCGCATCATATTGGTCCCACGCGGTTTCGCGCAGGAACTTCGACGGCACGTCATTGTTCAAAGCCTAAACATCAAAGAGGCCATGATGAACACGCACCCGCGCAAGAATTCCACCTTCCTGACGGCCGCTGCCGTTATCGCAGTCCTGCAGCCCGCCATCGGCCACACGCAGACGATGGAAAATCTCGCCAACAAGGCGAGGAAGCTCGTCGCGCCGATCACGGGCAAGACCGATGATCGTCTCGAGACAGTTGCAACCTTCGACCATCAGGTGACCGGCGTCACCGTTTCGCAAGATGGACGCATCTTCGTCAACTTCCCGCGCTGGTCGCAGGACGTGCCCGTTTCCGTCGCAGAGGTCATGAAGGATGGTTCTATCAAGCCGTACCCGAACAAGGAATGGAATGCCTGGCGAAACGCCAGGATGAACGAGATCTCGCCGAAAGATCACTTCGTCACCGTCCAAAGCGTCGTCACCGACAACAGGGGCTCGCTTTGGGTCGTTGACCCGGCGGCACCAAACAGCGAGAAAACCGTCAAGGACGGCCCGAAGCTCGTGCAGATCGATCTCGGGTCGAACGCAGTCAAGCGCGTCTACCCCTTTACCCCGGACGTCGCCGGGCCGGCAAGCTATCTCAATGACGTCCGCATCGCCTCTGACGGCGCATTCGCCTACATTACCGATTCCGGCTCGCCAGGCGGCCTGGTCGTTCTCGATCTCATTTCGGGCAAGGCGTGGCGGGCACTCAGCGACGATCCCTCGACGCAGTTCGAAAAAGAGGTCGTCATCCACACCGACGGCAAGCCGCTGCGCCGACCGGATGGACGCCAGCCACAGTTCAACGCCGACGGGATTGCCCTTTCCAAGGACGACAGGACGCTCTACTTCCAGGCGCTGACGGGCAAGACGATGTACAAGGTTTCGACAGATGCCCTTGAGAAGGCAGCAACCGATCCTGCCGCAGTCAAAGCGGAGAAATTCGCAGATACCGAGCCGACCGACGGTCTTTGGATCGACGATCAGAATCGCATTTATCTCAGTACGATGGAGAATAATGGGGTGAAGGTTCTCGGCCCGGACGGCAAGGTCACGCCCTTCCTGGAAGACAGCCGGCTGCGCTGGCCAGATACATTCGCGCAGGGCTCGGATGGTGCGCTCTACATCACGGCCTCCCACATCCAGGATTCGCCCTGGTTCAACGAGGGCTGGACCGACACGTCGTTCACGCTGTTCAAGTTCGCCCCTCCGAAGTGAGGCTGGTTGGTCTGGGAAAACGGGTTGGCGGCAGCAGCAAGACGTGTTGCCGCCTATCGATTGCCTCTGCGTCGCCCACATCATCCTTCTGTCGTTTGACTTGAAATAAGGCGGCGGATCAAGGCAACGTTACGGCCAAGCCCAGCCTTTCGTCCCCCCGGCTATCGAATGCTCTCGGCAAAGGCTCGGTTGCAATCCCGTGCGAGGCCAGCGGCCGTCAGTCAGCAATGGGCGTTAGCGACGCTGCCCCTGAAAATGCTGCTTTGCGGTGGCGATGGCGATCTCCAGCATTTCCTTTATGCTTCGCGCTTTCGCCAGAATGTCTTCGACCTCTTTCGCATCCAGGGGCAAGCAAGCAGGTCTGTTATCATTGGCGGCCATTTCGGCATCCCGAGATCCAAGAAAGTCGAAAGGCTAGGCCACCCCGCTTAACGGACCGTTACGATGCGATGGGGAACGCACGCATACGTGACCGTTAATGGACGGTTTCGACCATGGACGGCACGGGGCGGACGTCGACAAGGTTCCTGCCGAACGGATTGATGGCAACCAATACGGCCAAGATCGCCAATGCGGACGCGGCAAACAGTTTTCGATGAATGCTCATGTTGTCCTACCCTGAGGTAACCGATCGTGCGCTATATCAAAGAAAATTTGACAGATCGTTTAGGCAGCAACGCAATCACGACGGTTTGCGTGACGGATTTCCTGAAATCGTTCTGTCCGCCAATCAATTTCCTTCGCGCCGAATTGTTCCGGGCTTTGATGTCGAACCGAGGAAAAGATCAGAGTGAAAGACCTTGCCCGAGATGTGAGGAACAACAACGACGGGTCTAGGATCAGACAGCCGAAGTGATATCCATGGATTGGGCTCTTGAAATCATCCGCAAGCTGGATCGTTCCTGATGGCCCGCTCAAGCCTACCACCACCAACACGATTTTGAATCGATCGACACGTCTTCTGGTTTCTCCCGGGTTTGGTACTGTCTTGAGAGACACCCGTTTCGGCGCAACCATCAAGGCGAAGCGGTCGAGCGGAAATCAGGTCGCGCTGGCAAGCGCAACAGTCCATCTCCGTCTGACGGCGTCGGGAGAATCTCAGCCGGATCCGCCGACTTCGGTCGTCTCCATCGGTCTATCGCTGTCGACGCCGCGACGCCGGTCGATCCAATCCATGACCGGTGTGACGGCAATGCCGTGCACCACGATGGAAATCAAGATGATGACGAACACCGTCGCCCATACCACCTCAGCTTTGTCGAAGGACGCATGCCCGGACGCGTAGGCGACATAATAGATGGACCCGATGCCGCGAATGCCGAACACTGACACGATAAGCTTTTCAGCCTGAGGGCGTTCACAGCCGATAAGGCTCGTCCAGGCTGCCACCGGCCGGACGATGGCAAGCGCGACGACGGCGACGGTGACGATGCGCCAGTCGACATGGGCAAGGAGCGTGCCCTCTGCGAGGACGGAGCCGAAGCACACCAGGAGGACCATGGTCAGCATCCGCTCGATTTGTTCACCGAAGTCGTGGAGTTCGCCGTGAAAGTCGCTATTGCGCTCGACGTTGCGTAGGGTCAGCGCCGCTACGAAGACGGCGACAAAGCCGTAGCCATGCACGATCTCAGTTGCGCCATAAGCAATGCAGGTAAATCCAAGCGCCGCCAGGCCGTCACCCGTCTTGGCGATACGGCCCGCCTTCGGCAATTTGAACGTGAAGTAGCCGAGGACCCTGCCGACAATCCAGCCCATGGCGATGCCCGATGCAAGCTTCCACAAGACGTCGAACAAGAACCAGTGGGCGGTCCACCCGAATGGGCTGTCGCCGGCCGAGGCAAGTGCGACCGCCGCCAGCACGAAGGGAAAACTGAGACCATCGTTGAGGCCGGCTTCCGATGTCAAAGCAAAGCGGATGTCGTCTTCCTCGCCGGTCTTGGGAGGCCCGACCTGGATATCGGCGGCGAGCACGGGATCGGTCGGCGCGACAGCGGCACCCAGAAGCAGGGCCGACGCCGCGTTCAGGCCGAGGAACTGCCAACCGAGAAACGAGATCGCAGCGATGGAGATCGGCATGGCTATTCCAAGCAGCCGCCAGGTTGTCGCCCAGCGATGGAGGCCGAGCGGCCGATCGATCTTCAGGCCCGCGCCCATCAAGGCCACGATGACGACGAACTCCGTCAGATGCTCGGTGATTGCGCCATTGTCGAGCGGGTTCATCCTCGGAAGGGGCGTGAGAGGCGACCATGCCAACAGGACGCCGATCGCGACACAGCAGATCGGTAGCGACAATGGCAGACGCCGCAACGCCATCGGCAGCCATGCGGTCAGGAGGATGACGGCGCCGAGAATGAAGAGCGTGACGACATAGGTATTCAAATCCTACTTCTCTCTCGCCTGCTTCAGGCGCGATCCGACCGTAACCTGCCTGCCGTCCTGCTTTGCAAGAACGGCCTCTTGCAACGCGCGGGCGGCATTGCGGACTTCCTCCTGCATCGACTGCTCCTTATCGAAGGCCGGATGGCTGGTCGCGTAGGGTTCCCAGTAGCCGATATAGCGATCGACTTCCGCCAGTGTCCCGGCTGGTTCTACTTCCATTGATTTCAGCCAGTCCGAGACGCCGCGTCGGACATTTTCGACGCCTTCGGTGTCGCCATGGACAATCACGGAAAAGAGACGCCCTTCGAGATGCCTGGGATAGTCCCATCCCTTCATCTCGATCTCCTTGGCTTCTTTTGCATGCTTTCCATGCGTCGTGGTCGGATCAGGGTTTCCCCCGTCCGCACAGACCAGCCGGTCGATCATCAGCTTCAGAGGCGAGGAGGTCTGGTACCAGTTCACCGGGGTGACGATCATGATGCCATGGGCTTCGACCCACATCGGATAGATGTCGTTCATCCAGTCATGGATCTGCCCGAGCGAGTAATTGGGATAGCAGGAACAAGGCCAGTGACAGAGTGCGGCCGACGTCGAGAAGCAGGCCTTGCAGGGATGGATCTGGCGACCGTATTCCGATGTGATCCGGCTCAGATCGAGCACCTCGACACTGCTTTGCGGGTTCTGCTCCAAAACCTTCTTGGCAATCTCGACCATGCGAAAGCTTTTCGATATTTCGCCAGGACAGGTATGTTCGCTGCGCGACGACCCGTTTATCAGCAGGAAACGGCGGGGGCCGTTCGCATCGTCATGGCGGTGCTGCGCTTCGCAAATAGCGTCGCGCGCCGCCAGCCAGTCTGTCGCAAGCTCGTAGGAAGGATTTGCAAATTCCGGCCCGGCCTTTTGCGTGCGAGGGCTCTTGCGCGAGTGCTCGTATGCGTCCCAGGCTGCCGCCGTGACCTTCTCGAGCTCCGCCTTTAGAGGCTCGAAGGCAGGATCTTGAAACTGGTTGCGAAAGCGCCTCTTGAACTCGTCCTCGTCCATGCGCGGGCTCGGGCTTCCTTTGCGGGGTTCGAGATCGGCTGGCGTTTGTTGCATCGGGCGGACCTTCGGTATGGCAGGTATCGGGCTGCCTGGACATCCAGGGGGCTCCAGCTAAAGTTCTGGGAACCGACGAAGTTCCGGACCGGCTGCCCTCAGGCTGCGAGAAACACTGCAAGTTCTCGCGCCACTGCCTCCGGATCCTCCCGCTGAGGGAAGTGGCCGACATTTTGCAGCAGGATCCGTTCGAACGCTCCTGTGAACTTCTCGTGCACGGTCTCAGACGTCGACAGTGGCGTAACGCCGTCCTCAATCCCATGAATGAAAATGGCGGGAAGCGACAGTGATTTCGTCGCCTTCACCTTTTCCTCGAGCCATAGGCTGCGCGCATCAGGCTCTGCCTCCTCCCAGCGGACACGATAACTGTGCAGAGTGACGCCGAGCCAGTCCGGGTTCTCGAAGGATTTCGCCACACGATCGAACGTCGCGTCGTCGAACCATCCGTCCGGCGCCCAGTTCTGCCACTGCAGACGGGCATATCCCTTCCGATCATTGTCGATGGCCGCAGCACCGCGCTTGGTCGCCATGAACCACTGGTACCAATAAAGCTGAGCTTGGCTGAACGCCGGCGTCCGCAATCCGCCCATGCGCGGCGTGGACGAAAGCAGGGCGATGCGATCGACCCTGTCTTGCCATCCGATCGCCAGGCATTCGGCGATATGCGATCCCCAGTCGTGGCCGACGACCGCGAATTTTTCGATGCCCAGTCCATCCATCAAGGCGATCGCATCCATGGCGAGGATCCCGCCATTCGCCGTTCTCGGCGCTTTGTCGTTTAGAAACGTCGTAGGCCCAAAGCCGCGCAGATATGGAATGACAAAACGAAGATGGCGGTCCTTCAGAAGATCCACGATCGCTTCCCAGGTCGTTGCGTCATCAGGCCAGCCGTGAAGCAGAAGTACCGGTTTTCCGGACCGAGCGCCCGTCTCTTTGAACGTTATGCGCAGGTCGTCTGTGTCGAGGTGGGGCATCGGGATCTCCTTTGCTCGACCAACTCGATCAGCATCGGTTGGTTCTTTGAAATGCTCGTTGCTTGGAACATTGGCGTTGAAGCGAAGTTCAGCAAGACCCATCGACCGGAGACGATGATGACAATCCGACTTCCCCGACCGTCACGACACGGGACGAATGCAGCGACCATCGTCTCGTTCGATCAACGCATCTTCCTGCCAAGGATGTCCCATGACCACGAAGATTAGACGCCGCTCGGTGCTCGCGGCCGCCTCCGCGGCTTTGGCGTCATCCGTCTTTCCAGCATTCGCCCAATCAAGCGCCAATCGATCAAAGGAGCCGATTATGTTGCAGGATCCGACGTCAAAGTATCCTAAGCCGCCATTCGAAAAACAGAAGCAGCCGTTCCCGGGCCTGGCGGGCAAGATGAACCCGAAGCCCGACCATGGCGAGAACGCCTACAAGGGATCGGGTCGTCTGGCCCGTCGCAAGGCGCTGATCACGGGTGGCGATTCCGGCATGGGCCGGGCCGCCGCGATCGCTTACGCCCGAGAGGGCGCCGATGTTGCGATCAATTACCTTCCCGACGAGGAGCCCGATGCCAAAGAGGTCATCGCCCTGATCGAGAAGGAAGGACGCAAAGCCGTTGCATTGCCCGGCGATCTTCGTGAGGAGGCATTCTGCACCAAGCTTGTCGAGGATGCTGCGGCCGCGCTCGGCGGTCTCGACGTCCTCGTCAGCAATGCGGGACGACAGCAACAGGCCGGCGCGCTCTCCGACATAACGAGCGAAGCGTTCGATGCCACCATGAAGACCAACATCTACGCCATGTTCTGGCTGACGAAGGCCGCGCTCAAGCATCTCAAGCCGGGATCGAACATCATCATCACGACGTCGGAGCAGGCCTACGATCCCTCCGAGGATCTGGTCGACTACGCAATGACCAAGGCTGCCGGCATGAACTTCACCAAATCGATGGCAAAGCAGCTCGGTCCGAAGGGCATCCGCGTCAACGGCGTGGCGCCGGGGCCGATCTGGACGCCGCTGCAGGTTTCTGGTGGGGCGACCATGGAGAAGCTGGAACAGTTCGGCGGCAAGACGCCGATGGGCCGTCCGGGACAGCCGGCCGAACTGGCGTCGATCTATGTGCAGTTGGCAGATCCGTCGGCGTCCTATGCGACGGGACAAGTCTACGGCTCGGCCGGCGGAAGTGGCCAGCCCTGAGAGACGCGGGACAAGAGATATTACTCCTGGAAGAGGATGACATGACATGAAAGCTTTGACCTGGCACGGCAAGCACGACATTCGCTGCGAAAGCGTTCCCGATCCGGTCATCGAGGATGGCCGCGACGCAATTATCAAGGTAACCGCCTGCGCGATCTGCGGATCGGATCTGCATCTTTACAACGGGGTGATGCCCGACATGCATAGCGGCGACGTCATGGGCCACGAGACCATGGGCGAGGTGGTCGAGGTCGGCAAGGACAACAGCAAGCTGAAGGTGGGTGACCGCGTCGTCGTGCCCTTCACCATTTCCTGCGGCGAATGCTTCTTTTGCAAGCGCGGCTTCTTTTCCGGCTGCGAGCGGTCCAACCCGAACCCGGAGAAAGTCACCAAGATGTGGGGCAACTCGCCGGCCGGCCTGTTCGGCTATACCCATCTGCTTGGCGGGTTCAGCGGCGGGCAGGCGGAATACCTGCGGGTGCCTTATGCCGATGTCGGCCCGATCAAGGTGCCGGACGGCCTGACGGACGAGCAGGTGCTGTTCCTGTCGGATATTTTTCCAACCGGCTATATGGCGGCCGATTTCTGCGACATTCAGCCGGGTGATACGATCGCGATCTGGGGTTGCGGGCCGGTGGGCCAGATGGCAATCAAGTCCGCGTTCATCCTCGGAGCTGAGCGTGTCATTGCAATCGACAGCGTGCCGGAGCGGCTGGCGCTTGCCCAAAAGTCCGGCGCCATGACGCTCGATTATCTCGAGGAAGATATCTATGACCGCATCATGGAACTGACACACGGTCGCGGCGCCGATGCCTGTATCGATGCGGTTGGCACCGAGTCCGATCCCTCCGCAAGCTGGGATGCCCGACTGGACCGTATCAAGGTGGCGACCTTCATGGGCACCGATCGGCCCCATGTGCTGCGCCAGGCCATCCATTGTTGCCGCAACTTCGGCACGGTATCGATCGTCGGTGTTTATGGCGGCTTCCTCGACAAGATCCCGATGGGATCGGCAATCAACCGCGGCCTGACCTTCAAAATGGCCCAGACCCCTGTCCAGCGCTACCTGCCGCTCCTGATGGAGCGGGTCCAGAAGGGCGAGATCGATCCATCCTTCATCATAACGCATACGGGGGGTCTGGAAGACGGGCCGGATCTCTACAAGACTTTCCTCGAGAAGAAGGATGGCTGCGTCAAAGTCGTTCTCAAGCCTTAACGGGGCAGACATGGCGACCGAATAGGTTCCGTGTCTGTTCAATCGGAGGCACAACTCTGCTGCCAGCCGCTTCCGTTTAATCGCGCGTTCGCAAGCTCGGGAGTGGACGATTGCCGATCACGGCACTGCGCTGTTGTGGAGGATCGCATGTCTTGACGCCTCCTCTGGGCTGACGTCGCCGTCGTTGCGGCGACGGAGCAGCGCGCTGATAACCGCGCTGTAATCGAGCGGCTTTTGAAGGACGATCTTGTCCTACGCCGACATATCCCAGGGATTGATCACAGTTGCGTCGATGTCCTCGAAGTCCTTGACGTTGCGTGTGACGAGGATCAGGTCGTGGATGATCGCGGTCGCGGCGAGCAGCCCATCAATATCGCCCCGCGGACGGATCGCTGCGATCCGACCCCATTCCACGGCGATCTGGTCAGTTACCGGCAGGATACGATCGCCGTGGTTCCGGCGTAGCTTGCGCAGCCACTTGAGAGGCGGCTCTCGGGTCAGACTTTTGTTCAGCGCGATGCCGCGCATGATTTCGCCTAGAGTCAAGGCGCTTACGTGGACGCTAAGCGGATCTACCGATCGTAACCAAGAGACTGCCTGCGGGTGCCGCGTCGCGCTTCCGAGACAATATTGGTCTCCAGCAGGTACATCAGAAGGCCACGTCGCGGCTGGGGCTCTTGGCGCGCGCCTCGACCGCATCAACGAGCTTGTCGTCCCACGCCGGACCGCCGAGTAGATCGTCAACGAGTGTGGGGCGGCCTGCGCGCAAGGTGTCATAGTCCCGCGTAGACAATACAACAGCGGTTCTTTCTCCACGGACTGTGATTTCCTGCGGACCTTCAAATCGCGCCTTTTGCACCACTTTTGAAAACTGGTTTTTCGCGTCCTGTAGCTGCCATTCCATGGTTGTTCTCCGAGTGAGCTAGCCTGTCTAGCCATTTAGTTGATTTCGGTGGCCAAAGAAGGTGGAAACGCCACGACTTCGTGGATTTTTCCGAGACGCGGCGCTTCATGGATACGAATATAGCAGGGATGGGATCTATCTGGCGCAGCGCATCGGTCGGCAGATGCAATTGCCACCTGATGATGCGCCACGCTGTGGATGCGTCACGCCAGGTCTAGCGACTGCTTGAGTTCGTCAATGCGCTTAGAGGCTTCCGCTTTCGTCAGATCCTCGCCGTAAGCGTCCGGTTGATGCGCCTGTTCCGATAGGGTCTTCAGATAAGAGCGCTGCGCACCAGTCATCGGCTCGTCGCCGCTGACCCATTCGTCCGGGTCCTTCTGCGTGTTGGACGACATATCGGTTTTCGGGTTGCCACTCATTACGATCTCCTTCAATTTGTTCTGCAAACGTTCTTTGGCAGCTGATGGTTCCCATGTCTGTTCAATCGCGGGACGCAACTCTGCTGCCAGCCGCTTCCGTTTGATCGCGTATTCGCAAGTTCGGGAGTGGACGATTGCCGATCATGGCGTTGCGCTCTTCTACCAGGGGCCAGGGGCCAGGGGCCAGGGACTGCCTTGATGCAATTGGATTATCCCGGAGACCGGTGCCTCAACGGGCGTTTTTACAAGGCTGCGCTTCGAACGGCAGGACGGCTTGCTCGCGGACCTCTTCGAACCGACTGTAAGACAGGACGTCAGATGGTCCCTGCCGACCTCGTCAGGCATGGAAGCTCCCGAACGGATGGCGGCTTGCCAAGCCGTTCCACGTTCCCACGCCTCGTTTCTAACCAAGAGCAAGGTCACAGGCTCGCCTTGTTTGCCGGAGGGCTTCAAACAGCACTGCCGCTTGTCGCGATCCGGATCGGCCGCACGTTTCTCCGGCACAGATGGTGTGCGAGCGGCCAGTCCTCATGCTTCGAGGTGAGCGAGATCGGACGTGAGCGCTCTAGATGTATTGTCGCCCATGCCTCGTTCGACGGGCTTCAGGGTCTCCACGTCTTGGTTGGTTAGCAGCTCTGCGAGGGCGTCTTTCGCATGGGCCTCGGCAGCCTGCGGTTTCCCGGCAATAGCCCGCCGCGCCCGGAGAAAGGTATCTACGCTCTCAAGCCAGCATCGACTGCTGGGCGGAAATCCCTGCCGTCGCGCCCTGCGATATTGCCGTAGTGACCGAGTTCATGGCCGGATTTGCGAGATCGCCGGCGGCGTAGATGCCCGGCATGCTGGTCTCGCGACGCTCATCGACCTTAAGGGCGATGCCGAAGGGCGTATTGACCGTGGCGAGGCCCAATGGCTCATGCAGGCTTGAGGACGGCTTGTTGCGCGGATGCGCGAACAGGATATCTACGCCGGCATTGCGGCCACTCTCGAGATTAACGGTGGTGATATGGCCCCGGTGATGGCCGATTTCGGCGATCCGCCCATCGACGACAGGTATGTTGCGGCGCGCCAGATCGGCACGGATATCGGGTGAAATGTCGTGACCATCGGCAAAGACAGTCAATGTGTCGGTCCAGTCGTGATACAGCCTGACGTAATTGTGCGACGTTGGTCCTGACCAGACGAGGCCCCAATGCTGGTCGGCGAATTCAAAGCCATCGCAGTAGGGGCAGGGCACGATCGAGGTGCCCCAGCTTTGGACAAAGCCGGGAACATCAGGCATCTGATCGGCGACGCCGTAGCTTAGGATGACGCGGCGCGCACCGAAGCTTTCGCCATCGCCAGTGCGGACGGAGAAGTTGTCGATGGGGCCGGAGATGGTGTCGGCCCGGGCATTGACCAAATTGACCGTGGGATAACGCGTCAGTTGCCGCCGCGCCTCGGCCAGGATGTCCAGCGGTGGCTTATGATCGTGGCCGAGTAGACCATGCGAGTGGCCGGCGAAGCGATTGCGCGGCAGGCCGGTATCGAAAACGGTGACCTTGCGTCGGGCGCGGCCGAGCTGCAGGGCGGCGGCGAGGCCGGCAAAGCTGCCGCCGATGATGATGACGTCATCCATGGTGATAAGCTCCGTGTTGTGTATGCAAGAGGTTGGGCTGAGTCTGGCGCAATTTCATCCAGCGATGCGCACTCGATGGGCGGCCAAGGAAACCTGATTTGGCGGACATGATAAAATCCACTCTTGGAAATTATGAAACTGTGTAGTATCGTAATTCGAGAATAAAGATACTGTCAAGGACTGTAATTATCGTGCCCGAAGAAAACGTCCGCGCACGGCGCGGCCGGCCCGCCAATGAGGCGCTTGGCCAAACCATAGTCGACGCCGCGGGCGAACTGTTTGCGGAATTGGGTTTTCAAGCGACGACATTGGACAAGGTCGCCCAGCGAGCGAAGATATCCAAGCTTAGCATCTACAGGCACTTCGAGAACAAGGAGGCGCTGTTTGGCGCGGCGTTTGCGGCCCGCTGCCAGCAGTTAATACCACAGGCGCTTTTTGAAGGCGTCGGCGGTTCGGCCGAGGATCAACTCATGGCGGTGGGATCATCGCTGCTTCGCACGCTGCTGCGCCCAGACGTCCGCAACGTGGAAGCAATGGTCACGGCCGACACGCCGAACCAAAAGTCGCTAAGCAAGATCCAATACGAAGCCGGCCCCGCCCATATCATCGCCCAGGTCGAGGCCCTACTGCGTCAGTTGCATGCGAAGGCGCTTCTGAACGTGCCCGATCCGCTCTGGTCCGCCCGCTTGTTTGCCGCCCTTTTCAAAGGATCCGATCTCCTAATTATCGCGCGTTTCGATGAGGCGAGAGCAGAGGACGACAACGAAATCGAATCCTACTGCCGATCTGCCGTCACCATGTTCATCGCCGCGCACGATGGCAGCGACCCCGCAGGCGGATAGCTTAGCCAAGAACGGACGTTGGCCGTGGCGCGATCGAACCCGAAACGGTGGTGGCCCGAACAAACAAGAAGCCTACCGATAATGCTGGCTTGCTGCTGCTTGGCCTCCTTCCGAGCTGCAAGCTCTGCTTCCAACTGCCATCCTCCCAAGGGACTAATCACAGGTGCGTCGGTCGCTTCAAAGTCCTTGACGTTGCGCGTAACGAGGATGGTGGCTGCGGCACGCGAGCAGCCGGTCAATATCGCCTTGAGCCCGACTGCCGCGATGCGGCCTCATGCGATGGGATCGGACGCGACCTACTTCGCGGCGATGAAATTAGCGTCAGGTGATTTGAGGCCTTACTGCCATGGGTTTATGATCACCAGGCCTACGCCCTCGAAGTCGGCAACGTTTCGAGTTGCCAGCGCGGCGCCGCGAGAAATCGTAATGGACGCAATCTGGGCATCGAATTGGCTGATCGGGCGACCTGCCTTGCGTCTTTCCGTTGCAATTGAACCGTAGACGTCTGCGGCCTCCCGATCGAACGGCAGCACACGACCGGCGAGATCTTGGGTGAAGATCGGTAGGATAGCCGCCTCAAGTTCGCGCGGCGGCGACCGTCTGGGAGCAGGCGTAGCCCGTAGAGGATCTCCGCTTCGGTAACGGTCGTCGTGAAAATTGCAGCGGGAGACTGATCCGCGAGCCAGTCGACAACTGCGGGCTGCGGAAGCGGCGAGAGCAGTTCAGATATGATGTAGGTGTCGAGGACGATCATGAAGCCGAAAAATCCAGAGCCTCACGGATCGGTTCACGCGCCGGAAGTTCCAGTTCCACGCCGCCGAGCGGCTGCAGCCGCGCACGGATGGTCGCGGCGAGGTTTCCAGCCGGTGTTTCCTGTTGAGCTAACGCCGTTTTCAGGATGTCCCGTGCCTCGTCTTCCATCGATCTCCCGTGGGTGGCAGCGCGGATGCGCAGCCTCTGTTTCAACCGATCGTCGATGTTGCGAATGGTCATGCTGGCCATACTGAACCGCCTCCAGTCATCATGATTGCATATAAGGCAATGATGCCAGTATTTCAGTTGATATGCGCTGGTTTCAAGATCCATCTGGCAACGGAGGGGCTGCCGAACCGATGTTTTCCTATTCGAAATCCCTCACTATCGATAACCTGTACTTCTCGCTGCGGTCGAACCTCACAGCTGAGCCCTGGCAGCGCTGCGACTTTGAAGTTGACTCTGGGTGAGGCGACTGCAAAGCTATCGCCGTCGCGAGCATAAGGGAGCTGGCGGCCCGTCAGCAGCCGTACATTGTTGACCGGCGGCGCTGTATTTGCCGCGTCTAGAAGCTATGGTCTGTCGAAGGGCGCGAAACCCTCTCGTTCAAGTTCTTTTTGACTCACATCCTGGGGTACGTGAACGTCGATTAGCGGCCCGTCGGTCACGATTCCCGCGCCATCCGTCCAGCCCCTTGGACTGGCAATGCATGAGCTTGCTGCAAATGCGGCGGTCCATGGCGCGCTCTCTCATTCTGAAGGCAGCCTTACGATCAACTGGCGACAGGCAGAAGACGACGGGCTAATCATCGAGTGGGACGAGCTCAGTAAACGCAACGCTGAGCCACGGAAGGGCTTCGGTACCATTCTGCTGAGTGCAGTGCTGGAGAAGCAGCTTGGCGGGAAAATAAGCCGGGAGTGGCGGGACCGGGGCCTTCACATCGCTGTCGAGCTGCCGGCGCTAAACCGTGTCGGCGCTAGCCTAAGATCGAAACCTTGAACACGAACTATTCCACGTGACGCCCCATTGCGGAGAATGAAGTTGAACACTGAAGTCCGAAATCTACGGGAACTCGGGGAGCACGAAAGACAGGCTGTTCTGGAACGCCTTGCTGTCACGCTGGAGCGAACCGCAAAGTGGGCGGCTGACGAAGGAGACGAGGCACTGGAACTGGTCATGGCTTCGATGGGACGGGCTCTCCTGTCTGCCGCGAGCGAACTCTCGTCCAGCAAAGACAGGCTCCTTGCCGAAGATGTCGCGATCCGCGCGCTCAGTCTGATGACGACGTTCCATTGCAGGCACTCGCAGTGTCGCCTCGGCCCGGCTCTGCATTGATGAAGGTATTCATCTACGGCACCCTCAAACGCGGCTTTCCGCTCTTCGACAAGGCCCTTGGTGGGGCTCGGTACGTCGGCGACGTAGAGACAGTCGAACCGTATCCTCTTTATATTGCGGGCTCGTTCTACGGCCCGATGATGCTCGAGCGCCCGGGCGAGGGGCTGCGTGTTCGCGGTTGTTCGACATCGACGAAGATCGGCTTCAAGTTCTCGACGAAGTGGAAGATGTCGATAACAAATCCAGCTTTCGCAGTCCTGTCGCAGTCGCGCCGGTCGGGGAGGGATACCGCCAACGGCAATCGGATACACGAAGACGGAGAAGTGGCTTGATCCGATCCAGTCCGACTACCTGGCGGTTACCAGGAGAGGCGATTCGAGCAGTAGCTTTAAGGTAAGGGATAATCCGGAGTGTCTCAGGTCAGGCGCGAGAAGTCGTTGTCGCTGCGTCTTCCGTCTCATTCAGCTTTTTCAGCAAGGACATGAGATGATCATTGCCCTCCCGCGGAACAGCGCACACCGGCAGCCTGCGCAGCTGGCGCGAGGCTTCCTCGTACTTGGCGTAGCTGGCTCTCAACTTGGCAAGTGCTGCAGCAGATTTGGTCATGCGAACTTAGCCACTCGATGTTGACCTCCCTTTGCTGTTGCGATTTCCGGGCTGTCAGCTTTTTCGAGAACCCCGACGGCTGCTATCGGCCTTGCCCTTTGCCGACGATGTCTTGGCATCATAAGCCTGGCCAAAGTTTGTGCCGCCAAGATGGCCGCCGCCACTGGTGTTCTTCACCTGGCGTACTGCCCTTTGAATCTGCTGTTCGGCGCTGGTCTTTTTCATGTGGGATTCCTTTTCAACAAAAAGAAGGCCGAGGGCATCCCTCGACCTTTCGACATGCGGTCAATGCCAGTACATCCGTGGTCAAGGACCGACTATCGGTCAGGCTGCCTGAAGATTTTCGGCAGCGCTTTTGCCTGAGCGGTCATCGGCGACGATGTCGTAGCTCAATTTCTGGCCCTCTGAGATGAAGCTCATCCCGGCGCGTTCTACTGCGGAGATATGAACAAAGATGTCCTTGGAGCCGTCGGTCGGCTGGATAAAGCCGAAGCCCTTGGTGGTGTTGAAAAACTTTACGATGCCGGTATTCATGACGATTATCCTTTCAATCGCACGATTAGTCGCTGTCCGGCGAGAGCCGCCGACAGTCATTTGATCGATGTCTGAAAGAAAAGACCCGCCAGCTGCGCTCAAGCGCAAAGCAAAGCTCTAAAAGCAAATTCGATAACCCATACATAACCTCAATGTTACGTTGCGCAAGGGCGCGGAGGCATTTTATATTTTTACGCTGTGCTCAAAAATTCAGGAGCAGGCCTCACCGTCGGGACTTTCCTGATGCTGAGACCGGGCATATTTAGTACTAAATAAACCCAAGCAGGCCTGGCCACCACGGTGATCCGCATTCCAATCATGACCCAGTAGCCAACAAAGGCTCACTCCCTCAGGAGAAGAGGCGCCGGCAACGGCAAGCGCAGAGGACGTGGCCGTTCATCACCAACCGCGAAAGCGCTAGCGATCACGGTTTCGCTTGGGTCGCGCCGATCAAACCAGAAATGCGAGCAAGCGTCCCGTTGTGGAGGGCCGGCAGCGGCACGACCACCATGCTTTTTGACAGGAAACCGGGCCGATCTCCTCCGCCCTGTGGTGGCTGGGCAGCGGGAAGGGGTTCCGCAAACATTCGTCCTGCCGCTGTCAGACGGTAGGTCTGAGAGCCGATCTCGCCCCTGGATTCGATCAAGCCCTGGTCCTGAGCCTCGAATGCTGTCTTCAGCCCGGCGTGTCTAGGGGTGCTGCGCCATTCTGCTTCATCAAGGTGTTGCAGGAGCCTTGCGAGCCGGTTCGCGCGTGTCGGCGAAATCCGGAAACGTTCGACCCATCCGAACGAGTAGAAGCGTGAATGGTTTTGGAAGCGTTAGCCCTCAAGGCGCTCCTCCGTCGTCCAGGCGGGAGCACTTGGTAACCCTCAGCCGCCTTGTACGCGAACGCACGAGGTCGCGCCGCCCGGGTTACCCGCCTTTGCAAGCGTTTCGACAGGGTAAGCTTCGTGATTGATCCGGGGACGGTCAGCCGAATTTATTCGCTAATGTTCTGGATATGTGAGCAGGTGGTGATTGCCCGGTGCGGCCCGTTCCTGGGGACCGACCTCTGAGCTCTTTGGAGCCCGCAAAGCACCCCTTTTGCGGGCTCCGGCGCAGGGCTGCAGCGTCAGGCGAGTGATTGGCCCATCAACAAGTTGAAGAGAAGGGCGATCGCGCAGGCGGCGCGTCAATTAGGGAGGCGCCATGGTTGCCGGTGCTTCGAAGATTGCTTCGACGGCCTGTTGGAGCTTTGACATCGCCCTCTTCAAAAGAGCCGACGTAACTCAGGCTCTTGTTAAAGCGGAAATTGTACCCATATATCTATAATCGACCAATGATTGTCATCTCGAGCTGGAGCATGGCTCCATCCGGATTTCCTTTCAAATTATCGATCTGGCTGGCAAGTGCCGGGGACACGACGGGTTTAGCCGTTCCCGTGAGCGTCATTTTCTTTATTAGCGGCCTTACCCCAAACAGAAGGAGGACAAGATGTCTTCCAATCAGTATCCTGCGTGTGTGTCGCAAAACCCCGTGCGAACAAGTGCATCCGGCTATCATGAACAAACAATGATTGCTGACTGCATGTAAAAGAAGGTCGTCGTGCGAAAGCTGCCTCTGGCGAGCATGAGCCCCTTTTCCACGTCTCAGTGGAAAGCCCGAGCGCCGACGACGGCATAAATCGTGTCGGAATGCGCAACCTCTCAACAGACGAAGTCAAAGCGCAGCAAGCTGACAAGGCCGTAACTGGGACCCCCGCAGAAATAATCGAGCGGCAATTAGGCGATTTGTTGCCATAGCTTTTGCTCACCAAAGAAGGAATCATAATGAACTCTACATTCCGCCAATCTGCGGACAAGCTTTTTCGCGCTGCCGAGGCAGGCTCAAACGCGGAAAAACTCAGGACTCTGCGAAAGGGAATGCAGCTACGACAGCGCGAGCTGCGAGAAACAGAGCGCACCGTCAGGGAAGCCAGCCGGGTCAATGCTCAGTCTCCTTCTGCAACGTGGAGGGCAACCCCTTGACCCAGTTCGACTACACCCGCGTGGCAGGCCTGTATCCGGGTAAATCTCTCCGCGGGAGCAGGGGCCCACGCTACCGGCGTTTTCAGACAGCCGCCGAGGCTCTGCGTTTCGCGATTGAAGACATGCCCGGCGCACAGCAACTGGGTTCTCTCCTCGAAGTCGATGAGGCGCGGTTCGACCATAGACAGATCCGGGCATTTTACGACGCGCCGGCGTATCCGCTGGTACGCCGCATCAAGTAATCCCCCGTCTGCCGGCTCTTGCTACATGCGGCGCTTATCCCAAGAACGCAATAGGTATAGTTTGACCTCAATTAAACCGCCGGCCAGCCCAGGCGCTGATCCCGAATCGGCTTGGCTCAAGATCATCGCCGGCTACCGCAAGCCCGTGTTGGCGCGAAGCCTGTACGAGCTTGCCGTGACCCTCATCCCGTTCGTGCTTCTGTGGGCGACTGCGGCGATCGCGCTGCAGTTCGGATACTGGATTGGCCTACTCCTGATCATTCCTGCGGCTGGCTTTTTGCTACGCATCTTCATGCTGCAGCATGACTGCGGGCACGGTTCGTTCTTTGGCAAACGACGCCTGGACGATTGGACCGGCCGCGTGCTCGGAATCCTGACGCTCACACCCTACGACTACTGGCGACGCGCGCACAACGAACATCATGCCTCTGCCGGGAACCTGGATGAGCGCGGCGTTGGCGACATAACGACCCTCACGGTATCAGAGTATCGCAATCTGACCCCGATGGGACAGCTTGGCTATCGCTTGTATCGCAATCCGTTCGTAATGTTCGGGATCGGCCCCGCCTTTCTGTTTCTCCTCAAGCAGAGGCTACCGTTCGGGATGATGCGCTCGGGCGCACTGCCCTGGGTCTCGACCATGGCAACGAACGTCGCCGTTACCGTGTTGACGGCGTTATTAATCTGGAGCGTCGGGATTATCCCGTTCCTCTTGATCCATCTGTCGATCGTCCTCATTGCGGGATCCGCAGGCGTCTGGCTGTTCTACGTCCAGCATCAGTTCGAGGATACGCACTGGTCGAGACCACCAGACTGGGCTTTCCCTTACGCTGCCATGCATGGAGCCTCACACTATGATCTGCCGCGCCCCTTGCGGTGGATGAGCGGTAACATCGGCATGCATCAAATTCATCATCTCTCCAGCCGGGTGCCGTTCTATCGGCTGCCTGAGGTGCTTCGAGACCATCCCGAGCTTGCAGATGTCGGCCGCATCAGCATTCGCGACAGCCTGGCCTGCGTCAAATTTGTTCTCTGGGACGAGAAGAGGCAGCGACTGATTTCCTTCGAAGAGATGGAGATGAGCGTATGATGATAGCCTTTTGCTGGCCTGGTTGCCGCTCTTGTCGCTGTTGCCCACGTTGAGCAAATGGCTTGCTTCCATCACTACGAGTCTTGCAATTGTGCACCGCAGCATTACCTAGGAAATCCGGGATGTCAGTTGGCTTTCCGCGAGCAGCGAGGAAGCCCCTATGAGAAGTCTTTCGGATACTTTGCAGCGCCTGCAACGGTTTCGCACCCCGCCGACCATGCCCACGGGTTCAAACCGGTTGGAGAAGCTGCAGAACCAAACCGCTAATCCCGGCGATCTCCTGGGGTGGTATCGTGTTCCCGGATCCGCGGATGCATCACGACCAATCCCGCTTGTAGTCGTCTTACACGGTTGCACGCAGACGGCTGCCGGATACGATGCCGGGTCGGGATGGTCGAAGCTGGCCGACGAATTTGGCTTTGCTGTCCTGTTTCCGGAGCAAACCCGCCAGAACAACCCTAATCTCTGTTTCAACTGGTTTTCCGACGACGATATCCGGCGCGACGGTGGCGAGGTCCGCTCGGTCCGTGAGATGATCGGCGTGATGATCTCCAACCACGGCATCGACCCTACGAGGGTGTTCATCACGGGACTGTCGGCTGGCGGCGCCATGGCGAATGCCATGCTTGCTGCCTATCCGGAAGTGTTTACCGGGGGAGCGATCATTGCGGGCCTGCCCTATGGCGTTGCCTCAAGCATCCCAGAGGCGTTCGACCGGATGCGCGGCCACGGTCTACCCCCTCGTGAACGACTTCAGCAGCAACTTCGTTCGGCGTCAGCGCATGCTGGACCCTGGCCGAGCATATCCGTCTGGCATGGTACGAATGACAAGACCGTTGACGAGATCAACGCCCAGGCCATTATTGATCAGTGGAAAGCCATACACGAGGTTATCGATCGACCTTCGCGGTTTGACGTCATCGACGGGCACGAACACCACGTCTGGACAGACAAGACTGGCTCGGACGCCATTGAACTCTACCGCATCGGCGGCATGGGACACGGCACTCCTATCGACACTTCAAGCGGCTACGGCTCGCAAGCACCGTACATGCTCGACGTTGGCATCTCGTCGACGGAGCACATCGCCCGCAACTGGGGTCTCACACCATCCTTTGAGCGTCATGCGCATCCCGAGGCCGCGCGCGAAAGGCCCACCGGGGGAGCGAAGTCTGATCGCAAGATCACGAATAACGTCCAGGACGTCATAGAGAGTGCGCTGCGGTCTGCCGGGCTCATGAAATGACGCATCCCTGGCGACTAACGGCCAGCCGGACGGTCGCGAGCTGCACGTTCTTATCGGATCTGCACCTTCCCAATCCTGGCTGAGCTTGTTGGCGGCGCGAAGAACTGGCGATACCTGACCATATCCCCCTGGGTTTGTTCTGTGCGAGGAGCCGCAATGCCAAAACTTTCCATATGCCACCGGACGACCTACAGCTACCGATCTCCGGTTCAGCTCTCTCCTTACCGACTATTGCTGCGACCGCGCGAGGGACCGGAAATCCTGCTGCTAAGTCACGACATAGCCTTTTCGCCCGAAGGCAGGGTTTCCTGGACAACCGATGTTTTCGGAAACGCGATTGCGACCGTGACGTTCTCGGAAGCGACGCAACGGCTCGAGATCACAAGCCGTGCGGATGTCGACCTGACATCGGAAGCCTGGCCGGTGTTCGACATCGCTGCGTCAGCCGCGACTTACCCGTTCCGATACGATGATCAGGATTGGAAGGACCTGGGCGCCCTAAGGGACGTTCAGTATTCCGATCCTTCCGGCGAATTTCACCAGTGGGTCAGGGGCTTCGTCATGGCGGAGCCGACCGATACGCTCTCGCTGTTGAAGGATCTCAGTGCAGGTGTTTCGAACGGCGTTGCCTATCAGGCACGCGATACAGAGGGAACACAACCTCCGCTGCAGACCCTTGGCCTACGGTCGGGGAGTTGCCGGGATCTTGCGATGGTCCTTGTCGAAAGCGTGCGGGTGCTTGGCATCGGGGCGAGGATCGTGTCCGGATATCTTTATGATCCGGCGTTCACCCTCATCGGTTCGTCGCCGGGCGGCTCGACCCATGCGTGGGTTGAGGTGTTCCTTCCCGGTGCAGGATGGGTCGCGTTCGATCCGACAAACAGGAGTATGGGCAGCGCCAACCTGATTCCCGTAGCAGTCGCGCGCGATATTATCCAGCTCTTCCCCGTGTCGGGAACGTTCATCGGTTCGGCAGATGCCTTCATGTCGATGGACGTTGCCGTGGATATCTCCTTCACTGCCTGATGAAGCGTGAACGCAGGTCTAAACATTGTTCTCCGCAGTGAAGCTGAGTTTAATCCGGCGCGTCTCTTGTAAAATCCTGACTTGTACCCATATATGGATTATCGACCATTGCTTGTGATGTTGGCCGCAGCTTCGCTCCCGCCGGATTTCCTCAAATCATCGATCTTATCCCGCAAGGCATCGCGGGAACCATAACGATTGCTCTGAAAGGAAATCGTCATGAATACTGGTACTGTAAAATGGTTCAACTCCACCAAGGGCTTCGGCTTCATCCAGCCTGACAACGGTAGCACGGACGTTTTCGTGCATGCGTCTGCTGTCGAGCGCGCCGGAATGCGTTCGCTCTCGGATGGCCAGAAGATCTCCTACGAGGTTGTCCAGGACCGCAAGTCCGGCAAAAGCTCGGCCGAAAATCTTCGGGCAGCTTAGGGATTTCATTCGCTGCGCTGACCACGGATGTACTGGCAGCAGAGCTGAGTGACTGTGGAAGGTCGGGCTAGCGCCCGGCCTTTTGTTTTCTGGTCGGCCTTTTCCGGCCTGTATCAACCGTCGACCGCTTGGATACATCCAAGCCGCAGACCGAAAGACGATCATCATGACCATGACCAAGCCGGCATTTTTCAAGCCCGAAAAGGTTTCCGCGCGAGACAAGGCTTCGACCACGAGTGACGTCGCGCGGCAGATCATTGAAACGGAAGCGGCTGACCGGACCCGCAAAACCGCGCGCCTGCGCCAGCTGCGCGAAGCCCGGCCGATCGAGCTGAAACCGGTCCGTCCGACACGACGCCGAAAGCCACCACTATCCGCGGCAGCGTGACGAGGAACTTGCCAGCGGGATGATCTCGCAAGTCGGACCGACATGTTAACGGAAGGAGAGGATATGCCTCCCACTCACAAAACTGTTTCGCCAAGCTATTCCAGCGCCGCTTCAACAATCGTCGCCGTGATCAGCTTTGTTTTTGTTCTATTCTTGATCACGGAGGGCTGGATGTGGTGAACATAACCGGCATGAAGCAGTCTCTTTTGCGCAGGCTTCTTAAGAGAGCGGACTATGCAACGCTTGACCTGAAGCCCGAGGCGGGAGCGGACCACGCGGCGGAGACCACTCTCATCGAGCAGATCCGGGCCGGCATGATCGCTCCCGAGGATTATCCCGCGTCTACGAGCACAGGCGACGCGCAAGCGGGGGGCGAGCAGGCAAGTTCCCAGAACGAGATGAACCGTACGCGGGAGGGGTTCGATACGGAAGAGCAGATGGAATTCGCCGTGAGCTCCAACGGCGACCGCTGGTTTCTGTGCTGCCAGAGCAAGGGCGACGCCGCCTTCGTCCTGCATCGCGCCAATCTGGCGTCGGGCGGGACCGAGACACGCAGATCCGTCGACGCCTTCCTTAATCTAAAACCCATTGGGCCTGAACATGAGGCCCTGCGAGCGCTGCTCAGACGATCGATGGAAGCAGGATCCTGAGACATTGAACAACGTTTCTGGCTTGAGCGTTCACCGCTCTGACACAGAACGCAGCCGAGTGGGACGTTTATAGCATGCGGGCAGCCCGGCCCCTCCGCGTCGTCGCACTGTTGTAGTAGCTCGACGCCTGCTGGACGGATCGATGGCGAGACTGCTCCATTGCTTCGGGGAGCGGGATGCCGCGATTGGCTGCCTCCGTCAGATAGCCAGAGCGCAATCCATGCGCCGAAAACTCCCCCGCCTCGAGCCCAGCCATCGCCACCCGCCGCTTGACGATGTCATCGACCGCCTTCGGATCAAGCGTTCGGCGGGACACATTGCCCCAGCGGTCGATCGCCCGAAACACGCTGCCGCTGTCGATCTTGGCGGCGGTCAGCCAGGCGTTCAATGCCTCCACCGGCCGGCCGGTCAGATAGACGACCTCGTCCTGGCTGGCGCCGGAATTCTTCGTCCGGCCAAGACGGATGGAGAGCGAGGGGAGGGGGCTTCCGTCCTCGGCTGTTACCGGCGGCTCGATTGTCAGCTGCTCCTTGCGCAGGCTGGCGACTTCGCTGCGCCGGCAGCCGCCGGAGGCGAAGGCGACCATCAGGATGGCGCGGTCGCGGACGTCGCGCAGGTCGCCGCCACCGCAGGTCGCCAGCAACTTCGCCAGCACGTTACCGGTGATTGCCTTGGCGCTCTTGCGCTTTCGCGCCCGCGGCACGGCGCGCACGGCGAGACGAATGGCCGATTTCAGGGCAGGGGAGGCGAAGGCACCGGTCAGACCACGCCATTTCGTCAGCGTCGACCAACTGGCGAGACGCCGGCGAACGGTATCGGGTGCATGCGGACCGGTCGATCTGAGAAAGCCCCGGTCGCGAAGCCCTTGTTGGACATTGGCTGGCATGCCGTGGTGCGGATCGGTGTCTCGCTTTTTCGGGTCCCACAGATGATGGGCGACGAATTTCAGGAGCAGCGCCTCTGGCGCGGGCCAGGGCAGGGAAGAGCCGGTGGCGGAAAGCGACCAGGCCTGCAGATAGGCAAGTCGGAGGTCAGAGCCCGCAGCGTATTATCGCCCGTGCCCTTGTTGACCAGATGCCGCAGGGTTTCGACGTCCTGGTCGGTCAGCAGCTCGGCGAGCTCGTCACGGCGCTCGATTGGCAGGACAGCGGCAATGCTATCGAGGTCTTCGGCGCGATGCGCAACGTCGGTCTTATCTCTGCCTTCGGGCTTAGTGATCATTTTCCAGCGGACCCAGAAGGACAATTCCCTCGTTGCGCGCCGCGCTCGCCACTGCAGAAACCATGCCGCGGCAACGGATGCATCGAGTATGAATGGCATCAGTAGCGACGACCTTCGTCACGCCAGGCGCGGATTTCCTCTTGAGTGGTGAACGGCAAGCCCGCACGTTGAGCCTTGATCTCGCTGATCACCGCGTCGACGTCGGTTTCTCGTCGGATGCGAGAGAGCCGTGCTATGGGTGTGTTGCCCCGGGAAATGATGACCTCTTCACCCGCTTCGACCTGTGCGAGTAGCTCGGAAAGATGGGTTTTTGCCTCTGCTACTTTAACGCTGACTGCCATTGGGTTTCTCCCGCGGCCGATGTTTTCCCTCAAGATAGGCATGCGTTGGTCTACCATAAACCATATCAGTTCCGATAAGCACTAGATAGCCTTGCGTGGCTGGCACACCTTCCCGCATGTAGGGCCTCACGTTGAATGCTAGGCAAGTCGTTGTCGGTCGAGCGAACGAAAATTTACCCACAGCGATTTCACACGAGACGCCAGCAAGGGCGGACAGTCACATTGTCTTATCATTTCAATATTTTAGCTTCCATTGACCGACGGGTCCCAGGTTCACATCCCTTCAAGGCGTAGTCGACCATACCCTATACCCGCGTCATTCATGAAAACCCGTTAGAACGACCTTGCCGAACAACCCGCCGGCCTCCATCCGGCGATGTGCATCCGATACAGCCGCAAGCGAATACGTCGCTCCAATGACCGGCTTCAGCTCGCGCCTAACCCTCGGGAGTACCTGTTCCCTGAACCGCCCGATCATCGCTCGTTTTTCTGACCGCGACCTTGATTTCATCACCGTGCCCATCAATTGCAGGTGGTTGTGAAGAACGATGTCGAGGGGAATGATGGCGTTGTTATCGCGGCCGAGCAGGCCGACCTGGACAAGCCGGCCACCAGGCGCAAGACCACGAATGTTGCGGGCGAGGTAGGACCCACCGACAAAGTCGATGATCAGATCGACACCGCGAGAGGCGGTCGTATCGACGATCTCCGCCTCGAAGTCGGCCTGCCTGTAATCGAAGACCGCATCCGCGCCGAGTGAGAGCACGTTTTCGATGTTGTTCGCAGATGCCGTGGCCAGCACAGTCGTTCCTGCTGCCTTGGCGAGCTTGACGGCAGCCGATCCGATTCCGCCTGCCGCAGCGTGGACGAGGACCGTCTCACCTTTTGCGACCCTCCCGAGATTTGAAAGCGCCTCCCAGGCCGTGACGAAACTTTCCATGATCGCGGCTGCGTCGGTGAAGGACATGCCGGCCGGGATGGCAGCGGCCATCCCGTAGTCCAGGCGCGCATATTGCGCATAGGCGCCGCCCCCGACAATGCCCATGACACGGTCTCCGACGGCAAAGCCGGTCACTGCATCCCCTATGTCAACGACGTCTCCAGCGACCTCAAGCCCGAGGATGGTGCTGTCGCCGTAGCTCTGCGAACCGTAGACACCCTCCCGTTGAAGGAGGTCGGCTCGGTTGACGCCAGCCGCCATGACCTTGACCAGAAGGTCGTCGGGGCGGACGTTGGGCATGGGAGCTTCGCCAAGCCGCAGGACATCCGCGCTTCCGAAGTCATCGAATATGATCGCTTTCATCGCAACGGCTCCTTACTTAGACAGTGCCCGACGGGCGATGCTGGCAGCAAACAGCGGCGTCTCGCGGCTGTTGTGGTCGCCGCCGGCGGACTGACGGGCTGCCGCGGCCTCTTCGTAACTGACACCGTGCTCTTCGATGAAGCGCATGAACGCATCCGTCGGATGGGCTGTGACCTTGTTGGTGTAGCGCGTCCTGCCGTCGTCGATCTTCTCGGCCATCAATTCCCAGACGACATTGACCTGGGTCCGCCCATTGGCCGTGAACACGTCCGAGATGGAGTTCATGCGGCAATAGGCCGGCTCGGCGACTTCGGCCACATAGTGCTGCACGACCAGGCCCGAACCGATCTGCTCGACATTGATCGACATCCGGCGTCCGTCATCGGTCCAGGTGACGCCGGCGGCGATATGATCGGGCGGACAGCAGCGAAGATATTCGGCCTCTGGCAGGTTGAAGAGCCAGTCCGCTATGTCGATTTTTTCAAGGGGAACGTCGATCTCCGCGGAATAGGCGGACTGAGAGAGAATTGTATCGAGGACCTTGACCATCGTAGTGTTCCTTCTGTTTGTTGGGCGACCGCCCGTTGACGAGAAGGAAAGTGCCCCGAATGCCTGCAGATGATAACAAACTGAATGGTCGAAACGGTTTTGCGTCGTAGGCAAAGATGAGGGACCCACGCTTCGCCGAACATCTCGCGGTTTACGTCGATGTCGTCCGCACGGGGAGCTTCTCGGCAGCGTCTCGGCGCCGGGCCGTTACGCCCTCGGCTGTCGTTCGACAGATTGATGCGCTGGAACAAGACCTGGGCGTTGCTCTCCTTGTTCGCTCGACACGGGCGCTGTCTTTGACGGATGCGGGACGTCACCTTTTTGAACGCGCCCAGCGCTTGCTTGACGATCTCGCCGATACCCATGCCGAGGTTGCCGCTTTCGATGGCGCGGTCAGTGGCATGCTGCGGATCGCCTGTTTCCCGACATTCGGAAAGCGCTACGTCATCCCCGTCCTGGCATCTCTCGCGCGGGAATATCCAAGCCTGCACGTCGAACTGGATCTCACCGAGCGATTGGCCGACCCGGTCGCAGAGCGGCTCGATCTGGTGGTAAGGATGGGCGAGCTTCAGGACAGCACGTTGATTGCAACCAGGCTGGCGCCTCACGATCACATCATCGTGGCGAGCCCCGCCTATCTTGAGCACTACGGCGTGCCGGAAAGTGCAGATGCGCTTCGCCAACATCGTGTCCTCGATAAGCTGCACGGCAACGATCTTCTCGGTTGGTCGAATATTCTCGGCGTGCCAACAGGGGAGGCGTGCGAGCGCGTTGTATTCCGGTCTGACGATTTTGAAGCGCTGAACGGCGCTGCGATCGCCGGGATGGGGGTGGCGTTCCTACCGAGCTGGGTCTCGGGGCCGTCCGTCCAGACGGGTGATCTCGTCCGCCTTTCACTATTGGGCGAAGCATGGAATGAACGGCCTTCCGGGATCTATCTTCTTCGTGCGCTTCAGGTGCCATCTGCGAAGATCAAAGCATTCACCGAGGCGCTCAAGAATCATGTCGGAACACCGCCGCGTTGGAATTGAGGCTCCCCGCAGCAGGAAGATCAATGCATGGCAGATGAGCAGGCAGCTGATAGCTGCCGACTATGTTGTGGGTTCCTTTCAAGGCGAGGAGGAACATAACGTTCACACCTCCACGCCACGGTCCTAAATGTGGCATCTCCCGTTCAACCGATGCGTATCTTTTTGCCGCTGAACATGCCGCCACGAAATACCTCGGCTTCAGGGTCGAACGCGAATAGAACGACGTCTGAGCCCGCACTGGCAATGAGCTGGTGATCAAATGAGCGAGTAAACGCGCTCTCGCCGGTTGTGATCGTGACGTCGCCGAAATCTATCGCCCCGTCGAAGACATAGAGCAAAAAAGCCGTCCCGGAATCGGCCGCGGCAGGCAAGCGTAGCCGGAAGCCCCTCGTGATGCGCGCATCGAAGACACTGACGTCGGATCGCACGGTCAGCGGCGCCTCCTGTGGCCCGGCAATCAATCGCCACTCGTTGTCACGGCTTTCGTCAACGAAATCATGAAACTGCACCATCGGCTCAAGATCGGGAGCGTTGGGCCGCAGGAAGATCTGTAGCGCTCGAACCGGACTGTTCCCGAGCATCAGTTCTTCGTGCTGGAAGGTGTGGCCTGCATTCATCATCATGAAATGCGTTTTGTCGAGCGTCTTCTCGTTTCCGACGGTATCGCGGTGAAGCATCTCGCCGCCGCGTATATAGGTCAGGATCTCGTCGTCCTTGTGGGGGTGCATGCCGATGAGGTGACCGGGTTGCACCTGGGCGCGATCGATCCTGCCGATCGGACCGATCCCGCTATCATCGGCCGTCAGGGTGAGACCGGGATAAAGGATTTCGACGCCGAAACTTTGAACGAAGTTCCCGCGCATCCGGCCTGCGGAGATCTTGGTGATCGTCATTGAAGTGTTTCCTTCCATTTTGGGCGCGGGCTCCAAGGCCCGCGCCGAACGGGACCAATGCGCGGTCAATGATAGTTGAGGATGCCCACCAGCTTCTGCCCGAGCGGGCTCGTCCAGTCGACGGCAAGCTCGGAGATGATCTGGTCGACGGTGGTGATGACCGCTCCCGCCTTTTCCATGCGGCGCAGAGCAAGGTCGTCGCCGTACTTCGTGTAGGAGGCGGAAGCGTCAGCCGAGACCTGCACCTCGTAGCCTTCGTCGAGCATCTGCAGGACCGGGAAGGTGACGCAGATTTCCGTTGTCACGCCGGCGACGAACAGCTTCTTGCGGCCGGTTGCCTTGACCGCCTGGTTGAAGCCGTCGTGGGGCATTGCGTTGACGATGCCGGGGCGCTTGATACGGGCCTCGAAGGCTTCGGGGAGGATTTCCTTGAGTTCGGGCAGCAGCGGCCCCTGGATCTGGTCTTCCATGCTTGATGTCAGGATGGTCGGGATGTTGGCAGCCTTGGCGATGCGGGCGAGCTTCAGCGCGTTCTGCTTGACCAGGTTTATGTCGTGCGAGTGCGTCCAGGCCATCGTGCCGATCTGATGGTCGATCAGCAGCATGGCGGAATTTTCCGGGGTGAATGCTTGGCTGTGCATTGTCGTGTTCCTTTTCCTTGTCGGCGGCGAGTTGGTAAAGTTCGTTTTGATCCGCTCGATGACTGGAATTTAGCGTTGCGATGAATGGTACGGTAGCTCTATATTGAGCCACTCTGTAGAACGGAAAATGGAACGCAAAATGATCAGCTTCGAGGATATGCAGACCTTCGTCGAGGTCGCAGACGGCGGCGGGATTACCGTCGCGGCCCGGCGTCTCGGACTGCCGAAGTCGATCGTCAGCCGCCGGCTTGTGCGCCTCGAGAGCGAACTTGGCGTTCAGCTTCTGGCGCGCACGACGAGAGGCGCATCACTCACGGAAGCCGGTGTTTCCTTCCGCGAGCATGCTGCCCGCATGTGCCTGGAAATGGACGTGGCGCGCGAGGAAATGCTGCCGACCGGGGAGTTGCGGGGACGATTGCGCGTGGCGGTTCCTTCATCCTTCGGTCCCGGACATTTCGCGCCGGCGCTGGCCGAGCTTGCCCGCCTCCATCCGCTCCTGCAGCTTCACGCGCATTACAGCGACCGGTACGTTGATCTGGTGGCAGAAGGGTTCGATTGCGGGATACGGGTCGGCTATCTTCAGGATTCAAATTTGACCGCACGCAAGATCGGTGCCTTTGCGGCCGGATTGTTCGCCAATCCAGACTACCTGAGTGCCCACGGCATCCCGAAAAAGCCCTCGGACCTGCTTGAACACCAGGCCATCCTGCAAGGGACTGAAAGCTGGAAGGTATCAGACGGCAGCCGAACGGTCGTCGTCAACGGGCAGGGAAGGTTCAAGGCGGACAGCGCCGTGGGGATCGCCGAAGGGACGGCGGCCGGGCTGGGCGTTGCGGCCCTTCCTGTCGTGATCGCGCAAAGCTACGTGACTGCGGGCGCGCTAGTGCCGATCATGGCGGAATACAGCCTGCCGGAGATCGGCGTCTATATTGTGCGGCCGCCGGGATCGCACGTGTCCCGAAAGGTCAGGGTGCTGATCGATTTCTTTGTCGCACGGTTCTCGGCGAGCGCCGCACGGGATGCGTCCTAACCTCATGCGGAGAGCCGACGCTCCTGAAACGCGACGCCCCAGTCGCGCATGGCCATCAACACGGGCGCGAGTGTCTGGCCGAACGGTGTAAGCGAATACTCCACGCGCGGCGGGACTTCAGCGAAGACTTCACGGAAAACAATCCCGTCGGCCTCAAGCTCCCGGAGCTGCATCGTCAGAGATCGCTGGCTCGGATCGCCAACCAGGCGGCGCAGTTCGCCAAACCGGCGCGGCCCGTCCAGCAGCCGGTAAATGATCATCGGCTTCCACTTGCCGCCCGTCACATCGACGGTGGTCTCGACGGGACACTTCTGGCCAAGGCTCATCCTGGTCTCCAATGGTGTACTTTCTATCCCTATAGGCGGAACTGTTGCCTACTTGCAAGATCGCCCGTGGCGCGCCTAGTTGGAGCGAGTTGATTGGAGGTGTGTCATGCGCGCTGCGTTTTACGAGAAACAAGGAGCTGCGAGAGAGGTGCTTGTTGTCGCCGACTTGCCCGATCCACAGCCCCGCGCCGGTGAGGTCCGGGTGAGGGTGATCGCCTCCGGTATTAATCCTTCCGACATCAAGACGAGAACCGGCTTCGGCGGCAAGGCCATGCCATTCGGACGGATCGTACCGCATCAGGACGGCGCGGGCGTGATCGACGCCGTCGGCCCTGGCGTTGCTGATACACTGATCGGAGAGCGCGTGTGGATCTACATGGCGCAATGGAACCGCGCCTTCGGGACCGCTGCGGAATTCGTCGTCGTGCCGTCCGCGCAGGCCGTCAGGCTGGCCGAGAACGTGCCCTTTGAGATCGGAGCATCGCTCGGCGTTCCTGCGATGACGGCGCATCGCTGCCTGTTCGCCGATGGTGACCTGCGCGGCAAACGGGTTCTGGTGCAGGGTGGTGCCGGTGCGGTCGGCAACGCGGCGATCCTGCTTGCGAAATGGGCGGGCGCGTGGGTGGCGGCGACAGTGAGCCGCGAGCAGCAGGCGGAGGTCGCGCGAGCCGCAGGGGTCGATCTTGTCATCAACAGGCACCAGGAAGACGTGCCGCAGGCCATACGATCGGCCACGGGCGGCCACGGCGTCGACCGTATCGTGGATGTCGATATCTCCGCCAATATCGAAGTGGCAATCTTTTGTCTGGCCCGCGACGGCGTCGTCTCGGCCTATTCGACGGAATCATCGGATGCTAAGCTTACAATACCGTTTTTCCCGGCGCTGCTCGGAGGTTTCTCATTCCGTTTCGTCTACGTGTACACCATGCCGGAAGCGGCGATGCGTCACGCAACTGAGGAGATTTCGGCCTGCGCCGCGTCGGGGGCATACGTTCCGCAGATCGCGAAAACATATGCCCTCGATGCAGTGACCGATGCGCACGAGTTCCAGGAGAGCGGCAAGGCTGTCGGCAAGGTCCTGGTCCGACTTTCAGACGCCTGACCCGAGCGGTTCGATTGCCGGTCCAAGTTAGCGATCGTCACGCAATGACGGCTTTCGGCTCCAGAAACGCCTCGAGGCCGAACACGCCGTATTCACGACCGATCCCTGACTGCTTGAAGCCGCCAAAGGGCGCGAGCGGCTCATGCGGCGCGCCGTTGATGACCACCCGCCCGCTGTCCAATCGATCCGCAAGCGCCTGCATGTGTGCGGAGTCGGTGCCATGCAGATAGGCCTGGAGGCCGTATGGGGTGTCGTTTGCGATGGACACGGCTTCGTCCTCGTCGCGGTAGGCGATGACCGAGAGGACCGGTCCGAAGATCTCTTCGCGTGCGATCCGCATCTGGTTGTCCACGCCGAAAAAGATCGTCGGCTTCGTAAACCAGCCACGATCCAGACCTGCGGGCCGGCCCAGGCCACCCGTCAGGAGACGGGCGCCTTCCTGCGTTCCCAGTTCGATGTAGGACTGGACGCGATCGTACTGCTTGCGGCTGACCATCGGTCCGATCATCGCGTCCGGATCGCTCGGAGCGCCGACCTTGAACGTCTCGATCTCCTGTTTCAGCCTGTCCAGGACGTCGTCGAGCAACTGGTTCGGAACCAGAATACGAGTACCGGCAATGCAGGCCTGGCCACTGTTGATGAAGCCCATCCGCAAAACGGCGGGAATGACAACATTCAGATCTGCATCGTCGAGAATGATGTTTGGACCCTTGCCGCCAAGTTCCAGGGTTACGCGCTTGAAGGTATCAGCCGCGTTGCGTAGGATTTCCCGGCCGACCGCGGTGGAGCCGGTGAAAGTCACTTTTGCGATATCAGGATGCCGGCTGAGTTCCGCGCCGACGACATTGCCATAGCCATTGATGATGTTGAACACGCCTTTCGGCAAACCCGCTTCATGAAGGCACTCCGTCAAGATCTGCGTCTGGATCGCGCTCATCTCGCTGGGCTTGATGACGATGCTCGAACCAGCGGCGATGGCGGTTGCGAGCTTCGAGGTGATGAAGCCGATATTGCTGTTCCAGGGCGTGATGGCCGCGGCAACACCAGACGGCTGCATGACCACCCGCGCGCGGCCCATTTGGCGCTCGAATTCGTAGTCCTCCAGGACGGACGCCATGGTGAGAAAGCTCGAAGCAGCATGAGGAATAGCAAAGCGCGTGAAGGTCTGCGGAGCGCCATATTCGAGCGCCATTGCTTCGGTGAGATCGGTAACGTGCGCGGCGACCGCGGCGTTCAAGCGCTTCAGCATATCGATGCGTTCGGCCTTTGACGTGCGTGAGAACGCAGGGAAGGCGCGTTTTGCCGCGGCGATGGCTTCCTGTGCGTCTTCTACGCCGGCAAGCCGGACCGTACCGATCTTCTCTTCAGTGGACGGATTATGAAGATCGCCCGTTTCGGTTCCCTTCGGTGTGACGAACTGACCGTCGATATAGATCTTGTCGATGTTGCGCATGTCTAACTCCTTTCGACTGTCAGGCTTATCTGGCATTTCTCCATTGTCCTGATAAGCTCGCGAAAAGCGCTCAGGCTGATAAGGAGTTACGGACAATGATGCGTGGCTCGCTCGCCGAACTCGAAGCAGTTCTCGCGGTCTCTTCCCGTGGCGGGTTTCGGGCCGCCGCGCGCGAGCTTGGGATCTCGTCGTCTTCGCTCAGCCAGCAGATCGCCGCGCTGGAAGCGCGCATGGGCGTCAGACTATTCAACCGATCGACGCGGAGCGTGGTCCTTTCCGCCGCGGGCGAGCAGTTCGTGGCGAGCGTTGGCCCGGCGCTGGAGGCCATTCGCAACGCCGTTGAGCATGTCGACGAGCATCGTGCGGAAGCCACCGGTACCCTGCGCATCAACACGTCGGTCGGTGCGACCCGAATGATCCTGACGCCGCTGATCCTGGAATACATGCGGAGAAACCCGCAGATGGCGGTGGAGATTGTCACGGAGGGCGCGCTGGTCGATGTCAATGCCAAGGGTTTTGACGTGGGGATCAGGATTCGGGAAGCCGTTCCCCCCGACATGGTCGTCGTTCCGATCGGCGACAGCGTCCGTCCGGCCATCATCGGTTCGGTCGAATATTTCCGGCAGCATGGAAAGCCGCAGGTTCCGGCAGATCTTCAGAACCACGAGTGCATTCGGGCCAGAATGGCGAGCGGCACGCTCTATCGCTGGGAGTTCGAAAAGCGAGGCGAGAGCTTCATGCTCGACGTTCCTGGCAAGCTCACGCTCGATGACAGCGACCTGATGCTCCGGGCGGCCCGCGACGGAGCCGGACTCGCCTATCTGAATGAATGGCAGGTATCAGAGGACGTCGTTGCTGGACGGCTGGAGCAGGTTCTTGCCGACTGGACCCCACCCTATCCGGGGCTCTGCCTCTATTATCCCGGAAGACGAAACATCCCCGCCAAACTGCGGCGGTTCGTCGATCTCATCAAGGACGTTCGGCGCGGCAGCCACGTTGAGAGACCGCCTCAGGACTGAAGAATGTCTCGACAGGACTCCGTAACCCGGAGGTTTGAGCAGGCCTATCCGACTATGCGTTCCGTTACGGAATGAGCTCACCACGCGAAGCGGTTCCAACCACTGTTGCGTGCAGCGTAACGGTGCACTGTCAAACATGAGTATTCAGCCCGCTGATCGCGCGGTCGCCGCCTGCACCTTCGTCCAGAGCTCGCCGTATTGCCGCTTGATCCAGGGATCGTCGACGTGTCGTTCGACACCGGAATAAATCCAGGGCCGTGATTTCCTGACCGTATAGTCGCGGGCCGCCGCAAGCGCGCCCTGGGCGGTGCCGATAAAGACGTTGAGGAGCACGCTTTGCTGCTGCTGGGGCGCCAGAAGTGCGATCGGGTCGCACGGGCGTTCGGTCAGGATCTCGGCATTGTCGATCGAGACATCCTTGTAGAAGACCCTGCCGCTGCCCGTCTGGCGTTGGCCGATGCCGTCCCAGTCGTCGGCGATCGTAATCCCCGCGCGATCGGCCGGAATATAGGCAAAGCTGCGCTGGTTGGTGTCTTCGTCCTCCCAGGCGACCATAAGGTAGTCGGCGACATGCGAACCGGAGGCGAAGGGTCGAAAGCCGTTCAGCACGACGCCACTGGCCGTCTTTCTGCCGAACAGGCTCTTCGAAAAGCTGTTGGTCGTGTTGCCCCAGAACCAGCGTCCATGAGCCGACCGCCGCAAGATTTCCTGCGAACGCGCGTCGCCGGTCGTGGTGGCGTTCATGAGCGGGCTGAAGTGATAGCCGAAGAGGTGACCAAGCGAGCCGTCAACCTTGGAAAATTCACGCAGAACCTTGAGCGCGGTCGAATAGGGCTGCCCCTCACCGCCGAATTCCTTCGGGATCAAAAGATTGACGAGGCCGCTCTCCCGGAGAAGCCTGATCTGCTCGGACGGTCGGCCACCGACCTGGTCGCGTTCGACAGCATCACGAGCGAAGATCTCCGTGAGCTCGGCGGCCTTGGCGAAATAGGGATTGTCTTGATTCGTTTCGAAGAGGGCAGGCGGGTTTGGGATCGGCTCCGGTTGATCCGGCTCGAATATTCCAGGCTTGACGCTCATCGTGCTCCTCTTTCAGTTGTGGAGCCGGGGGAAGCCATGGCGCTCGGCAAGCAGTTCGAGGATGCGGTCAGTCTTGTTGACGAAACGCGTACCATTCCAGTCTTCGGCATCTGCCGGTGCGTTTTCGGCCAGAATGAGTACGGGCAACGACTGGTTATCCTCGCCGACGGCACCAATTACGCTTACGCGCGGTCGGGGAAAGGGGATCCTTTCGACCTCGATCTTGCGCGCGAGGTCGGGGTATGACGCCAAAAGCCCCTCGATGGCGTTGCAATAGGGGCAGACGAAGCTGACGCCCGGTTTCTTGGGATCGGAAAACCCCGGTTCGATGAGATAAAGCTTGTCGTGGCTCATAGGTTTCTCCTTATTCCGCCGCAGCGGCATTGCCCGCGTCAACAAAGCGGTTCGTCGGGCGCTTGAGCCCCAGATTGTCGCGCAGCGTCGAGCCTTCATATTCCGTCCGGAAGAGGCCGCGGCGGCGCAGTTCCGGGACGACGAGTTCGATGAAGTCTGCAAGCCCGCCCGGCATCAGCGGCGCCATGATATTGAAGCCATCGGCTCCATAGTTTTCGAAACGTTCTTCGAGCACATCGGCGATCTGAACCGGAGTTCCGACCACCTGCCAGTGACCGCGGGCGCCGGCGATGCGCAAATAGAGCTGACGGATGGTCAGATTTTCACGTCGCGCAAGATCGAGCACCAGCGCTTGGCGGCTTTTGCCCGCATTGGTCGCCGGGGGGTTGTCGGGTACAGGTCCGTCCAGCGGATAGGCAGATAGATCGACGCCCGACAGCTGCGAGATGAGGTTCAGTCCAACTTCGGGCTGAATGAGTGCTTGCAGCGCTTCGAACTTCTCCTGTGCCTCCGATTCCGTTCTCCCGACGACAGGGAAAATACCGGGCAGGATCTTCAGATCGTCATGCGAGCGCCCGAATTTGCCGAGCCGTCCTTTGACGTCGGCATAAAAGGCAACCGCTTCCTCAAGGGTCATCTGGGCGGCAAAAATGGCTTCTGCCGTGCGGGCCGCCAGTTCCTTGCCGGGCTCGGAGGCACCCGCCTGCACGACGACCGGCCGTCCCTGGGGTGAGCGGGGAATGTTGAGCGGGCCACGCACCTTGAAATGCTTGCCGCTGTGATCGAGCCTGTGGAGCTTGCCGGGATCGAAATAGCGGCCCGACGACTTGTCGCGGATGAAGGTATCGTCCTCGAAACTGTCCCAGAGGCCGAGCACGACATCGGCGAATTCTTCGGCGCGCTCATAACGGTCGGCATGCAGGATCTGCGCATCGTGTCCGAAATTATAGGCTGCGTCGGGATCGGAGGATGTGACAAGGTTCCATCCGGCTCGACCGCCGCTCAATCGGTCGAGGGAGGCGAACTGCCGTGCGAGGTTAAACGGATCGGAAAAACTCGTCGAAGCGGTGGCGATCAAGCCGATATTGCGGGTGACCGAGGAAAGTGCGGAAAGCAATGTGATCGGCTCGAAGGGATAGATGCCACTATGGGCCTTGCGGCTTGCCGCCTCCACGTCCTTCAACCTGGCCGCCACGCCGTCGGCAAAGAAGATTGCATCGAATTTTGCGGCCTCGGCAAGACGGGCGAGTTCGAGATAGTTTTCGAAGTCAATCCCGACCGAGGCCTGCGGATGGCGCCAGGCGGCGACATGGTGGCCGGTGAAGAGCAGGAAGGCGCCGAGCTTGATCTGGTCCTTGCGTCTTGCCATGGAATATCCTTTCAGCGGTAGATGGCCGGCACGGGAAATTCGCCGGTCAGCACGAAAGCGCCGACCGTGCGCTTCTTGTATTCGGCGGGGTTGTGGAGTGTGTGGGTGCGGACATTGCGCCAGAAACGGTCGAAGCCGTTGGCCTGCGTGGCGGAGCGCGCGCCCATGACCTCGAACACCTCACTCGAAACAGCAAGGCCGACCTCGCCAGCATAAAGATTGGCCGTGGCGATATCGATGGCGGCGGCACCTCGATCGGCATGGCTCAAGGATGGTCCTTGGATATAGGCGGCATCAAGGCTGCGAGCAGCCTTGTCGGCAAGTTCGGCTGTCGCAAGCGTACGAATATAAAGCTCGCCATATTGGCGTTTGATCCAGGGGTCGTCGATATGCCGTTCAACGCCGGAATAGATCCATGGTCGGGACGAGCCCACCGTATATTCGCGGCCTTCTTCCAGAATGCCCTGGGCGCTGCCGACGAACACATTGAGAAGCACGCTCTGCTGCAGCAGCGAGGTGAGGGACGTATAAGGCGTCAATGGCACCGAAGGCGCACTGATCATCTCATCATCGTCGATGCGCAGATCATGAAAATGGACGGTCCCGCTGCCGGTCTGTCTTTGTCCGATGCCATCCCAGTCGTCCACAATCACGATGCCCGGACGATCGGCTGGAACCGCAGCGGTCAGGCGTTCACCTGCTGAATTTTCGAATGAGATCTGGATATAGTCGGCGATATGCGAGCCGGAGGAAAAGGGCCGGCTGCCGTTGATTGTCCAGCCGCCTTTAATTCTCTCGCCTGTCGACGTCTTTGACATGGCATTGCCGGAATTGCTCCAAATCCAGTTGCCGGCAGCTGATCCGCTCAGCCACTTCTCTTTTTGAGCATTCGAACCGCGAAAGAGGATAAGGTTCAGCGGCAGATGATGGTAACCGAAGAGATGTGCGAGCGACCCGTCGGTCTTGGCGAATTCCCGCACGATGCGAAGGATCGTCAGCCACGATGCTCCCTGCCCACCATATGCTTTGGCAATTTGCGCGGAGGGTAGGCCACTTTCCTTCAGGATCCTGATCTGCTCGAGAGGTCTTCCTCCTTGCTTGTCGCGATCCACCGCGTCTAGGTGAAATACTGCACGCAACTCGGCAGCTTTTTCCAGGAGCGGATCAAGAACGTCAAAATGGAAAGACATATCGCCTCTGCACATCATCGCCCCAGGCGTTCTGGCGGCGTTTATGTCAGCAAGATTCGATCGATGGTGAACGCGAGTCCAGGCATATGAATTTGGAAGCCGGAAAAGAATTTCTTTCGGCATCTATGACAGGTTCGCTGACAACTCCCTGCCCATTAGGCCAAAATATCGCGGGCGTGGTCGCCGCACTCTTCGTAAATCAAAGGGGCTCCCAGAACTTCTGCGAGCCCCGTCGGCCGCGGCCGTCTGCCACGCTAAGCGCAGAACAGGCATTGCTCCAGGCAGGTGGCGGCAGACGATGAAATACAGGGACACGATTCATCTGGAACGTCGAGAACCATGTGCCACTGTCGGATGGGGCAGGTATCATCGAAGCTGTCGGCGACGGGGTCCAGCGGTTTGCCGTTGGCGACCGCGTGATGAGCAGCTTCTTCACGAACTGGTTCGGGGGGGCGCATCCCACCCCACCGCGAGCAGTACCAGATGGAGCAGGATGGCTGGTTGACGGAACACCTTTTGATCAGCGCGGAAGCTTTGACCTCCGTTCCCGATCATCTGACCTTCGAGGAAGCTTCGACACTGCCATGCGCTGCCCTGACCGCATGGTCGGCGGTACCGGGTGTCGCCCTGGTGATACGGTTCTAACACTGGGGACGGGCGGCGTTTCCATCTCCGCAATCCAGTTCGCAAAGGCGCTCGGCGCGCGCGTCATCGCCACGACGTCGTCCAGCGACAAGTTCGAGAAGCTCCGGCACTCGGTGCGGATGCGCTTATTAACTACCGCGAGAACCCGGACTGGCACCAGCCGGTGCGTGACCTGACGGGTGGCCTGGGTGCCGACCGTATCGTCGAGGTCGGCGGACCGGCAACCATTGCCCAGTCCGTTCGCTCGATCCGCGAAGGCGGCCAGGTCTCGATCGTCGGCGCGCTAGGAATGGAGGGCGAAGCAATCGATATCATGAAGCTGTTCTTCAGCCAAGCTATCTACAAAATCATCAGTGTCGGCAATCGTAACGAGCTGGAGGAGATGAATCGCGCCGTCGCCGCGCACCAGATCCGTCCGGTGATCGAAAGCGTTTTTGCGTTCGAGGATGCCCATTCAGCTTATGACCGCCTTGGGAGCGAAACGTCTTCGGCAAGGTCGTTATTCGCAACTGACGATTTCGCTCACTTTCAAGGAGATTTTGCTATGACCGCTTACGCGATCTTTATTCGGGAGCGCAGTCGGAACGCCGCTGAACTGCAGATTTATGCCGAACTGGTGACGCCACTGCTCGGTGAATCGGGAGCGACCATGCTTGCCGCCTACGGCGCTCTGGATGCCCTCGAGGGCGCCGTTCCCGAAGGTGTCGTCATGGCCAGCTTCCCGACCATGGATGCCGCGCGCGCCTTCTATGACAGCCCCGAATACCAGTCGGGGCGCAGACTATCGCTCCTTCATCATCGACGGGGTCAGCTAGGCCTGCAAGGTTACGGGACTTCAATATGAATTGCCCGCCACATCAGGGGGGCAATTCAGTCGACGAGACACGGTGGTTCCTGAAGAACGTCTGCAGGGCTCGAGCTTTCAGAAGTGGTCGTAGCTGACGCGCCAACCTTCTGCAGCATCGACCGGGGAAATCACCAGCTTGTCACCTGTGACCTCGAACTTGCGCTCAAGTCTCTGACCGATCAGGTCGCGGACCAGAGAGGACTCCACGGTGATCGCGAATATGTTCTTGGCATCGTCGATCTCAACCGGGCCGTAATAGGCCTCGTATCCTTTCGTGGTGTAGGGCGTGTCCGCGGCATTCGCATCTGGATTCATCGCCTGCACCGACAAGGTGCCCCCTTGGGTGAACACGAGCTGGGCTGAATATGGAATGGCCTGAAGATTGCCTGCAGCGCCGACCTCCAGTGCGGTCATGCGCCAGGCGCCGATGATCGGAGACTTTGCATCGCTGGCGAGCGCCGGGGAGGTGAACGCCAGCGTCATTGCTGCAGCCAAGATCTTGAAACGGTTCATCGAAATATTCCTTGTTGGGTGGCCGGAGGTAGAGGATCTGTCAAATCCGTTCGATACGAACGGGATACTCGCCGCGTACCAGCAGCGCGTCGAAACTGTTGTCAAACCGGCCGAGACGGATCAGCCCGTCCCAGCGATAGTCCGCATAGAAAAGAGCCAGGTTGCCCCAGGGCTTGAAGTAGCAGAGGTCGCCGGGCCTCTCGTTGGTGAAGGGGCCGCTCGCTTCCTCGGTAAGTTTGCGAGGTAGGCGAACGATCTTCTCGTTGCCTCCGAAGTCCTCGATCTTGAGGTCAAGCGGAAGCATCGACGCAAGGTCGCGCGCTGAGGGGGTGTCGTAAAGCGTCGCTGTCAGCACCAAGCCATTGAACGTCAATCTGATGCGTACGTCGCTCGGCTCCCGGTTGTTTGGGTCGCGTCCTTGCTGTGCAATGGCGACACGTGGAATTGCCGCGGCAGCCAGCGCGGTGCCCAGGACTTGTCGTCGGCTGATCGGACGAGACATGGCAGTTCCGTCAGACCGGCTGCGCTGTGGGCCGGAAGAGGATTTCATTGATATCGACGTCATCAGGCTCGCTGATGGCGAACGCGACGCTCCGGGCGAATGTACCTGGTCCGATGGCGATCTTGCTGACGAAATCTCTGGTGCCCGTCTGGATATCCTTTTCGCTGATATGATCGAGGAGTTCGGTGCTGACCGCGCCGGGTGAGATGATCGTCGTCCGGACGTTGTAGGGCTTCACCTCCTTGCGCAGGCCCTCGGATAAGGCGCGGACGGCATGTTTTGTGGCGCAATAGACCGTCGCACCCGGATCGACGACATGGCCGTAAACAGAGGAGACATTGATGATGTGTCCTGACTTCCGGCCCTTCATGTGAGGGAGGGCCGCAGCGATACCATAGAGCACGCCCTTGATGTTGACGTCGATCATGCGGTCCCATTCGTCGATTTTCAAACGCTCAAGCGGCGCAAGCGGCATGATGCCGGCGTTGTTGAGCAGGACGTCAATCCGTCCGAACCGTTCGACAGCGGTATCGACGAGTGTCTTAACCTGATCCCGGTCGGTCACGTCGGTCTCTACCGCGACGACCTCGGAGCCCGTCGCAATAAGCTCTGCAGCCAAAGCCTTGATACGGTCGACCCGCCGCGCTCCGATAACCACGGTCGCGCCGCGCTCGGCGAGATGGCGTGCGGTTGCCTCGCCGAGGCCGCTGCTGGCCCCGGTGATGACGACGACCTTGTCTTCGATTCCATGTGACATAACGGTCTCCAGTCTTCGAGTGTGAGAAGTCAGTTGCGAGGCCGGGCGAGGGCGGCCAGAACCGCCGACCCGACGAGCAGGATTGCGGAGAGGACAAAGGCGCTCCACCATCCGGCGGTATCGAACAGGACGCCGCCTGCGGACGCGCCGCCTGCTATGGCGAGCTGGATCAGGGCGACCTGCAGGCCGCCGCCGGCTTCGAGATCGTCCGGGATGATACGTGCCATCCAGGTGTTCCAGGCGCCAGGCACCGGTGTTGACACGATACCCCAGAGAACAAGCAGGGCTGCCGTCAGCCACTGGAATGGTCCGGCTGCAATCAGGAGGAGGGCGATGACGGCAAGGACGACGGGCATGCCGACAAGAGCGACACCGAGATGTCGACGGAGCACAAACCCGATCGCGAACAGTCCGGCCAGTCCGCCCGCACCCAGGCCGAGCAGAACCATGGACAGTGTGTTGATATCGAGCCGGGTCACATGATCGAGGAACGGCCTCAGGTAGATCGAGAGCGAATTCATGCCGATGAACGTCAGCGCAGTCGCCGCCATGCCGATCGCGAAGGTGCGGTTGCGGAGCAATCCGAACATTGTCCCAACGGATGCAGCTTTGGCAGATGGCATGTTCGGCAGGGCAGCCTTTTGCCATACCAGCGCCGCGAGGCCGATAGGGACAGTGACGAGAAACGTATTGCGCCACCCAATGAGGCTGCCGAGAAAACTGCCCAACGGTGCGGCGGCAACGATTGCCATTGCCGTTCCGCCCTGAAGCAGCGCAATCGCCCTGGGAAGATCGGGCCCGGATGCGAGACGCGCAAGAATGGCGGTCGACAGTGACCAGAAGCCGCCGATCGCCATCCCCACCATGGCTCTCCCTGCCAGGAAGGTGAGGTAGCTTGGGGCAAGGGCGACCGTGAGGCTGGAGAGCGTCAGGATGGACGTGTAGAAAAGGACGACCGTTTTCCGGTCCAGTTGGCCCAGAACCCTGTTTCCGAACAGGCTGGTCACGACTGCAAAGAAGCCCGAGACCGCGATTGCCAGTCCTGCCTGACCTTCCGTGATCGACAAGTCCTGCGCAATCGGCGTCAGAAGGCTGACAGGCATGAATTCCAGGCTCACCAGAAGGAATGTCAGGAGCGACAGGCAGGTGACGGCGCTCCAGGGCGTCCTCTGGTGCAGGCCCTTAAATCCATCTTCTACGGTCAGTTCGGTCATATCGTACTCGCTCTCGTTGCGAGACTAGATAACGGTGTTGAAGTCGTGTCACTAGACGGCATAAACTGCATGTCGTGATGAGAGAGATTCAACAATGCGTCGAGATGAATTTTCCGAGATGCGGGCCTTTCTTGAGGTGGCGAGAGAACGCAGCTTTACGCGCGCGGCAGTCAAGCTTGGGGTGACGCGATCTGCGCTTAGTCACACCATCCGAGCGCTGGAGGAGAGGCTCGGTGTGCGTCTGCTGGCGCGCACGACCCGCGATGTCGCACCGACCGCCATGGGGCAGAGGCTGGTGCAGAGTATCGAGCATCATTTCGAGGGGATCAATGCCGAGGTTGCAGCGCTGAAGGCGCTCAGTGACAAGCCTTCTGGCCATGTCCGGATCGTCTGTCCCGATGATGCCATCGATTTGGTGTTTCGAAAAAAGCTGAAGACGTTCCTGCGCGAATACGCGGACATTCAGGTTGAACTCATCGTCGACAACGGGTTCACCAATATCGTTGAGCGCCAGTTCGACGCCGGGGTACGGCTGGGCGAGGCGATCGCCCGAGACATGGTCGCGGTCCGTATTGGTCCTGATGTCAGCTATTCCGTGGTTGGGTCGCCAGAATATTTCGATCGATATTCGGTGCCGGAGAGCCCTCAGGATCTCACGGCCCACAATTGCGTCAACCTGCGGCTTCCTACATCGGGTGGCCTCTACGCCTGGGAATTCCAGCAGGACGGGCGTGAGTTCAGCGTCCGTGTCGATGGCCAGCTGGTTTATAGCAATATTGGCTCAGCAATCGATGCCGCTCTTGACGGAATGGGTATTGCTTACGCACCGACCGATCTCATTCGCGGATATGTCGACGAGGGCCGTTTGCGAGAGGTCATCAAGGACTGGTGCCCGACCTTCCAAGGCTACCATCTCTATTACCCCAACAAACGAAATCACTCCCCGGCATTCTCGACATTTGTAGATGCATTCAGGTTTCGCCTTGGCACGGGCTTTTAAAAAAATCGTGCTCCGGTGCGCTCGCAGCAAAAGCGTTTTGAGACGGTAAGTTATGTATTGGTGGAACGTCGGTTCGTATCTGTTCTAGGCGAAAGGTTAAAGGCCTCGCTTTGAGGGCTAACAGTCATAGAAGCCATAGTTGCAGGTGCCTCAGTCCGGCATGGTTTACGCACCATCGCTACGGGACCCTCAAATCCAGCGTTAGCAGGATAGAAAGTGATGAAGGCGACGCGATCATCCTGATCTACCTGTTCCAAAGCATAAGATGAGGGTCACCTTAGTTGCCCTTCGGTTCAACAGAAACGGTCGCCGTCCTCCCCGCAATAAGCGTGGCAGACTTCGAGACATCATCGATCTCGATCCGCACTGGAATTCTCTGGGCCAGACGGACCCAGGAGAATGTCGGAGCCACGCTTGCAAGCGAGCCCGCAGAATCGCTTCGCTCCCGGTCTTCAATTCCGGCGGCGATACCGGCGACGCGTCCGGTAATTGATTGCGGCTCTCCCATGAGGTTGATCTTCACGCGATCGCCGACGTGGATCCGTGGCAGTTTTGTTTCCTCAAAATACGCGGCGACGTAGATCGCGTTCCGTTCTACCAGCACTCCAACTGCATTTCCGGCGGAAACATAGTTGCCGGCACGTAGAGCGAAGTTCGTAATTTTACCCGAGGTGGGGGCCCTCACGATTGTCCGGTCAAGGTTCAGCTTCGCCAGATCAAGAGCGACGAGCGCCGATTGATGCGCGGCGTCTGCCTGGTGCATCTGGCTTTCTGCATGTTGCCGCTCTTTTAAGCTTGCCGCTTCTCTGGAGGCGAGCAACTGATATCGTTCGAAGTCGATCCTGGTTAGCTCCGCCGCAGCCTTCGTACTTTGCGCCTGAGCCTCGGCCTCGCGCAACGCAAGTTCAAAGCGGTCTTTTTCGATCCGAAACAGCGGCATTCCCTTCTCCACCTTGGCATTGTCCGTAACCATGATCTCTGTGACGGGGCCGGAAATATCCGGTGCCAGTCGGACAATATCTGCGCGCACATGAGCATCCCGTGTCCACGGCGCCTCCATATAGAAAGCCCACAAGTGCCAGCTTAAAACCGCCGCACAGCCCGTCATGGATAAGGTCAAAAGGGTCTTGCCCAAGGTGATCGTAAGGTTCTTCATGTCCGCAACCAGTTAAGAATGGTGGTAAGTCCGCCAAGGAGGGTGATGTAGAGTGCGAGATTGAACAGGGAGCGATGCCACACTGCCTGATAAAGCCCGAGCTTTGCGAAAACCGATGTGAGGATGCGGAAGAGACCGTACGCGCACAGTGCGATTGCCGAAAACGATGGCAGGAAAACCCCATAGAGGTCGAATTGTCCTGTCATGCGGCATTCCTCTCTGAGGGCGTTGTCAAAACCGGGGGATCCGCCTGAGGGGCGAGGCACACACGAAGGGCGGCCGCGTGCACCAGCAGTTCGGTGTCGGCATCTGTTGCCGCCAGGTCAGCAGCGGAAAGGATGAGGTCGTCCAGCAGTCCGATCACATGTGCCACGGCGCCGTCACGCTTCGGGGGCGCAAGCCGATACAAGACCTGAAACCCGCAGAAGATTGCTTCAGCCATGACGCCAATAGGTCTTGACGCTTCATCCCTGCGCTCCTGCAAAGCTATCAGGTGAAGCCCTGCCCGCAAGTCCCTTATCAGGTCGGCATAGGAGACGTCGGAGCGAAGAGGGAGTTTCGCCATCCTGGCGCCGAACAGGCCTGCAACATCGATGACGCGATTTCGCGTGACATGCGCTTCGGTGTGCTGGCCAGCCGCGATCCCGAGGACACGCCTCCGGGCCACGGACAAAAGCCTTTTGGCATTCGTCTCAGCCGTCACAGATCGGAAGATTCCACATACAACGGTCGACCAGATCATCGCAACAACGGTCGCGGCACCTGAGTTTGCAAACGTCATGAAGTCGCTGCTCTGGTGTGCCTGGAGTGTGAGAAGAAGCGGAAAATTTATGCAGAGCCCCATGCCGACGATCGCGAGCGAAGGCACGGCAAGGCATATCCCTGCAGGGATCAAGAACAGGCCAAGCGCGGCGACAAGAGGCGCAAAACCGTCGATCATCGGAAGGATCGCGAAGCCATAGACGAACGCCGCGATGACGGAGCCGATCGTCACGTCGACGAACTTGCGCATGGCTGGCACCGGATCGTCCATGGTCGCAAGAAGGCAGCACAAGACGCCCGAGATCTGCGCAAATGTCATCCCGTCGGTCCAGCCGCTTGCAATCCAGAAGAACATGGAGGTTGCCAGGCAGATTGCGACCGTCAGCGCCGATAGCGATGCCATGCCGATGTCACGATGCGGTGCGGGAATATGATCAGGAGACGAAATGCCGCGAGCGGCTCTTACTGCGTTTTCTTTCTTCAATGCCTCCCGAAGGGAGTGACACGCGCGAGAAACCTCAACAACATCCCGCAGGTTCCGCGCAACATTGGCAAGAAGCAGACTTTCCCATGACCGTGGCGATTCGAAAGAGGCAGGCGCATCAGTTTTGGTCGTTAAATTCCCGGAGGCGCTTGTTGAAGACGATCCGAGCGCCGCGATCGCCGACATGACCTGCTGCGCGCTGGAGGTGTTAAGCCTGGCGAGTGCTCGTCTAAGATCTTCCAGTTCGCTCAACAAAGGAAGGAAGGATACCATCTGGTGCTGTAGCGATCTTACCAGCGAAACGGCATGTCGATATCTCGATCCGTCATATTGAAGGTGGGTCGTGAACGACCGCAGGTCGGCCGCGTCCGCCGCCAAGGCATATCGTTCCGCTCTGCTTTGGGCTTCATCCTGCTCGGCAGTTGCTGTTGCCGCAAGGAGCGCTTGCGCCCTTGCCATCCAGGCATCAATCCGCCCCAGCAGGGTTGTTCCGACATAAACTGGAAGAACGACGTGGCTGACGATCGAAGCGCACAGGATCGCAAGGCCGATCTCCTCGACGCGGGCGACGACCGTGTCGAACGTATTCACCGGCGCCGTGACCAGTGGCAACCCTGCAAGAAGCACGGTGTAGCCGGCCAAGAGTGAAACATAGCTGCGTGGCGTGCGATCGAGGAGGCTGATGAACGTGCATCCCGACACCCAGGCGATGATCGCTACTGAAAGCAGGATCGGTTCGTTCACGAGGTTCGGAACCAGAATAATTGTCGCGGTTCCACCGATCAGCGTCCCCAGCAGTCGGTAAACCGATTTCGAAGAGATCGCGCCGGACAGCGGATGAGCAACAATGTAAACGGTGGCGACGGCCCAAAATGGTCGTGGCAAGTCGAACCTGATGGCGATGAAATAGGCGAGCATGGCCGCCAGGAATGTCTTCAACGAAAAGAGCACGTTCCCGGTGGTGACAACCGGTCGAGCGCTCATGAGTCCTCCCCGGACGAGTGATTCCTTCGCGAAGCGCCTTGCTCATCCGCGGTGTCGGTGAGGCCGTAGAGTGCAGGCGAAACGTAGCAGAAGAACGTCGCCGCCATGCAAGCATGCATATAAGCTTCGAGTGAATCGACGCACGGAAACGACGAAGCGGGAGGCGGCTGGGGGGCAAAGAACCCGCCGGCCCTCACAAGAAAGGCTTTAGTGATCCTTCGCACACTGGTTACGCGACGGTGCCCGATGCGCGAAAATAGTGGAGGCGAGATGCAATTGCTTCGATAGCGCTTCTGAGGCTGGTGGAATTCCGTCTGGAAGATTTCAGACCACCAAGGGGAGTCAGTTTCGCTAATTGCCATCGACATTCTCCGAATTCTTCCGGAAGATTCTATCGACAAAGCACCGAGGGGAATTTAGATATATCCTCAAATGATGACTAAATCCCACCAGTTGCGGTTATCCCTTTCTGACGCTTTCGTTGAGGAGGATCCTGAACAATCGAGCGTACGAGCGCATGCGGTAAGGATCGACGTTTCGCAAAATGAACGCGAAGCGCCCGAGCACCGGCATAGAAAAGGGCAGCTCGTCATGGCGTCGCGGGGCGGGGTGACATGTCGTGTTCCGAGCGGCGTGTGGATAGTCCCACCGCAGTGCGGCGTATGGGTTCCCGGCGGCATGCTGCACAGCAACGTGGCGACCGCTAATGCGCGTTTGTTCTTTCTCTTTATCGAGCCGGGCGCCGCCGATCTGCCGGATCGATGCTGCACGCTTTCGCTTTCCCCGCTTGTCAGAGAGCTCATCATTGAGATGGCTGACCAATCTACGGTCGCAGGTGCTTATACGGAGACGATGACGAAACTGCTTCTGTCGGCTTTGTCACAGATGCCGGTGGAGGATCTGCATTTACCGCTAACAACCGAGGGGAGATTAAATCGTATCGCGTCGGCGATGGTGGAGGATCCATCCGACCGCAGTACTATGGCACAATGGGCACAGCGGGTGGCAATGAGCGAGAACTCCCTTGCGCGTCTCGTTCAGCAAGAAACCGGCTTGACCTTCGGCCGTTGGCGGCAGCAGTTGCAATTGATCATTGCAATCCGAAGCCTTACGGGCGGGGCGACGGTCCAGCAGGTTTCGGGCAACCTCGGGTATGAATCTGTTTCTGCGTTCATTACGATGTTCAAAAAAGCACTCGGCACATCGCCGGCGCAATATTTACGGAAGTTCCAGCGTTAAACGTCAGGGGACGCCGTTACAGAAGCATCCCATTGGAGAAGAAGCATGTTCACCCATGTCATGATCGGCAGCAACGACCTAGAGAGCGCCGGAACCTTCTACGATGCCACATTCGCTGCCTTGGGAGGCAAGCCCGGCGAGATGGATGCGAGGGGCCGCCTGATCTACCTCCACGAGGGCGGTCGACTGATGATCACGAACCGATCGACGGTAAGCCACCGACAGCTGCCAACGGTGGGACGATCGGTATCACGGCGGTGAGCCGCGATCATGTTCTAGCGTGACATGCCGCTGGTACCTCGCACGGGCGACGATCGTATGGCCGAAGAGGGGCACGCCGGTTCATGTCCGCTCAAGGCGGCGACACTTAAGAACTTCATACTTCAGTTCTGTTTGGGCTTTCTTCCCGCTCTCATCGGCTTCGGTTTCGCCTCTGTCTCGGGCTCGGAAAAGAAGACCGAGATGTCCGCAGATAACGCAACGGCCAGTCGGTCCAGCAGATCAACTGAAGCGTTGTGCTTCCCTCTCTCCAAGTCGCTAATAACAGTCCTGTCTACCTGAGCGTCAACGGCAAGATTCTCCTGCGTAATCTTCCGCAATGAGCGGAGATTTCGCAGATTCCAGGCTATGCGCGCTCGAGTGTCCATGACGCATGGCCACCATCTTGCATTGCATTAATCCATGGGATATAACCGACATATTATCACATCGGCTGCGTTGTCGCGCCGTTATGAACACGATCTGCTTTGGCAGGGTGGGTGAATTCGATGGAACTACGCCAACTATCCTACTTCGTCGCGGTGGCCGAGGAGCTGCATTTCGGTCGTGCGGCAGTCAAGGTGAACATCACCCAGTCCGGCCTGTCGGATGCGATCCTGGCGCTCGAGAAGGAACTCGGCGTGCAGCTGTTGCTGCGAACGACCAGGCGGGTGGAACTGACGCGGGCAGGGGCCTCCTTCTACGAGCGCTCGGTCAGGATGATCAGCGAGCTGGAACTGTCGAAGGAGATCGTCCGCTCAATCGCCGGCAAGACGACCCGCAAGATTGCGATCGGCACGGTCTATCCGGCCACGATCGGCGTGCTGCCCTCCTTCCTGTCGCGCATCGGCAGGAAGTATCCCGATATCCGCATGCATATCGAAAGCGGCACTACCGATGACATCATCCGCCATATCGAGGCAGGTCGTATCAATCTCGGCTTCATCCGGCCGGTGGAGAATATCGGCTCGCTTCGCTTCTTCTCGATTGCCCATGAGCGCTATCTGCTGGCAGTGGCCAAGGAGAGCCCGCTGTCCTTAAAGAGCGAGATCGATCTCGAGGATCTGCGCTCGGAGAAGATCATCTCCTTTTCCCGCCAGAACCTCTCCTACAGCGAACGGTATTTCGCAGAAAAGTTCGAGGAGCACGATTTGACCGACAATGTTACCTACACCTGCGACGACATCTTCTCGCTGGTGTCGCTGGTTTCAGCCGGTCTTGGGATCGGCTTCGTGCCGGAATGGACGCAGGATCTGCCGAACCGCGGCTTTGAGCTGAAGAAGGTGAGGGGTGTCGACTTCAAGATCGGGCTCGGTGTCGCCTGGAACCGGGAGGATCCGACGGCGGCACGAGACGACATCATCGATATTGCGCGGTCTCTCGTGCGGCCGGGTAGGTGAGGGGTGTGCCGGTATACCGTCGCCCGACCACGATATCATTGGCGCGGCCAAGGTTTCGTGGCTCGGGCGGGTCTTCATGCCGCCTCCCGCCGCTGGCATGACAAAGATCCGCACGTTCGCTAAGGAGGCCGGTATGCACGAGATGTTGCGGCAGGCCGCAAGCAGCGCCGCTGCTGGGTCCGAAGATCCTCCTTCAGGGCGTGGAGATTGAGCGGCCGCTCGAGGTGGTAAAAGCGCCTGCACTTTCCGCAGACGACAAACGGACGATCCTGGCGTCATGGCCTCGGACTTCCACGCGGTCGACTCGAAGCCGGCGTTCCGCCATATGCCAGTGGCACCGGAGCCGGTTTCCATCGATGAGGTTCAGGCTGTCCTCAATGAACTTGATCGGCGCTACGGATATTGAGTGAGCGTACCGGCCGAACAGGCCGGTTCACTCACCTGTCGGACGTTTGCGATCGAGATCGGAATGGTCAAGACCGAAGTGATCCAAAACGAGGTCGAGATTACGGCGGTTGGATTTGAAGTAGACGTCAAACAGGTCCCCGACCAACGGAACGCTCCCGGCCGCCGCATCGAAACCGATATTGACCAGCATCCTAAAAAGCTTGTCATTCGGCACGCCAAGCCGCCGGGCCTCATTGACGATGTAGAGACTGATCGCAGCCCCGGCGAAGTCACCAATACCCGGGACCAACCCGATGATCGAATCTGCTCCAAACGAAAAGCGTGTTCCGGGAACGCGCAGCGCGGTGTCCATGAGCCGCGCCAACCCGCGCATGCGGCGAAGGCGGATTAAACGGTCAACGTTGCGGAAATTCGTGTATTGGCTATGCGCTCGGTCGTCTGTCATGCCGCCGTTTTCATCACCTTGCTCAGACGTCTGATCGCCTACTCACCTTTGCCCGGCGCGGTACTATGCGATGAGGATCCGGAAAACTCATCGCCTTCGTCATCTCGGTCACGTCAGGTGACACAGCACGCGACCTCAACAGGCACAAACCAACAGATTGTCGTTTTGTTCCATAGGTTGGACAGGAGGGCCATCGACGCGGAATACGCAACCTGGCCCTGTCGACGCCCTTAGCATGACTGCGCTGCAGCAAAGTCTGTTTAATGGGCTGGCTAGTGGTGGAGATTGCGCGACATTATTTGCGTCAACGGGAGCAACGAGCGGCCCACACCGTATCAATGGGCCGGTGCCAAGCTGTTTCACGCAAAAAACTACCATCTAGGTTCACCAGGAGACGAACGTTTCGAGTAGTAGTGGTCGCCGAAGTGTTTGACGACGGCGGTGTCCTGTTTGGCGTCAACGCGTCATTGCTGAATCAGAACCTGTAGCGGTGTTCCCACTCGCCAATGCCGTCGATCTTCAGCATCGTCGTGTCCGAACTTTTCCGAGTATCTTCTTCAGAACATTTAGCCTTGAGAAAGGTATCAAGAGCGCCTCGGTCAAATCGGGGCAAGAAGATTACATTACGTCCGCTCACGACCTGATGTCCGTGTTCCCGCGTGAACCATTCGGAGCGCTGCATCAGGACTGGCGTCCGCCAGGACCAAGGCAGGATTGACCATGCGGAGATTTGTGCAATCGGTTAGCTCAACATCCGCTAGGCCGGAAACTTCTTAAAGTCAGTCGTCGAAGTCTTCTCGCAGCAGCCTCAAAAGTCGTTCCTGTAGGGCGTTCCAGCGCTCAAGCCGATCGATTTGCTGATCATGTTCTTTCACCGAAATCGGGTGGATCGTTGCCCTTTGTTCTTTAAGTGCGGCAATCTTCTCGCTGTTTACGGCTATTCGCTCTGCGAGCTTTTCCAGGTCAGATTTTGGTGCCATTGTCATCAACCTAGTCGATCAATCGGGAACCGGCTGCAAAAAACTGTCTCAGGTAACTTGGGTCTCTGAAAAAGGTTGCTTTCAAGAAGTTTTGGAGCGGATGCTCCGGGAACAAACGACGGGCGAATTAGGCTTCGGCTTCGCCGCTTCCATCGAGGGCGGCTACCCCTTGGACCTCGGCGAGGGATGGCAACTGGAGCCGCAAGCGCAGCTCGTCTGGCAGACCGTCAGTTTCGATGACTTCAATGACGGAGCTGCCGACATCCGCTACGACAACTTGGGGCGGATCGGCGCGCGCCTAGCCAGAATCTGGGAGGCTGAGGAAGCGACCACGGGCGAGCCGGCACGATTGGTCACCGTGTGGGGCAAGGTAAATTTGTGGCGGGAGCTTACGGCGGAAGCTCAAACTGACATTTCGTCCGCGAGCGGCAATGCTCCTTTCACCTCCGATCTCGACGAGATCTGGATCGAGTTCGGTCTCGGGACAACGAGGCAAGTCTCAGGAACCACGTGGCTCTACGGCAACGTCAATTCCAGCACGACCTTCGACGGCGACAATCACGCCTGGAACGGCAAGCTGAGGCTTAGAGTGAACTGGTGAACTCAAAACACGCGTGGGGAGACACAATATGGGAATCGGTCATCTGCGAGTTTCTGGACGTTTTTCGACGACTAGAAGCCGCGGTAAAAGCGCGTTGGCTGCAGCAGCGAACTGGCGATGTTGGCGACGATCTGCCCGTCCGCCTCGCTCTTCGCCTTCGCGTCCTGCCAGTCGGGGTCGGCTATGAACTCAGTCCATTTCAGCTCGCGCTCCGCCAGCGAGCGCCACTCGAGCAGGTAGGTCAGATCGTTACTGGACGAACCGATCATCGTCGTCCAGAAGCCGAGTGAGCGAATGCCCAAGCGTTCCCAGATCGCCAGCGTCGCCGTCTCGAAACGCTGCTGGAGTGCCGGCAGCCTCCCCGGCAGACATGTATAGATGCGCAATTCGTGGATCATCGGATGCTCCTCCCGTTAGATCGTGCATATCGTTTAGCGCTGAAAGAAGCGAGAGGTCCTTTGGCCGTCACCACCCTTCGCATGCTAGCAATCGCCCGGTCGATGGGGTGGAAGCGAAAGCAGAATTCTGAATGACTGCCGTCATCGAAAGCGTAGCCATTCTCGATGGAGGCAGCTGAAGCCGTCGATATCCTGGTCGGGAAAACCGAGTTCGGTCGCCCGCTCGGATTTGGTCGTCACGCGGTACCATGTGCCGTGAAGAAACCAGCCTCCTTCCCCGAAGCGGGTCCAGTATCCGCCGAGCCGAAGGCGTTGAGTTCGTTGCGCCTAGTCCGCGCGCCCTCGTCAGCCTTCCTGCGTGACATCCAATACCGGGTCGTCAAAAGTAGGGCCTCGTTTTGACGGCGGTTATCTCGCAAAATCCTTCACAAAATGAGAGATAACGGCATTGAAACAATGCCGGTGCACCCATGCCAATTCTACACATCCATCTGCTTTGCACCGAGACATCGCCAAAGAATGGCGCAGTTGAATACGTGCGCGAATACAAGCGCAATGAACTGGCCGAGATTTTCACCCCCGATGAACTGCTTCGGATGTCAGAGGGCAAGGTGATCGAACGAAACGGCCAATATGGTAAATGCACTTTTGTCGACATGGTGGTGGCATCGCGTCGCATGCGATCGGCCAATGAGCCTCAGCGCTTTGATACCCCGCGTCTTGCCTTCGATCCTAAGTCCCGGAAGGACGTTATCGTGATGGCTGCAAGGCTCACAGCCGGGGGCAATGCTCAATATCTGGTTGATGATGGATCGGGCCCGCTTGCCGTCCGCTGGCGTGATTGCGGCGAGATCGAATTCTACAAGGGGACCAAGGTATGAGCTCTATTGCGCTTGAAGTATTGAGGCCAGAATGACTGCTGAGGATTTCCTTTACTGGCTCGAGGCCATGCGGTCGGCCAAGGGCTTGAATAAGAGCCAATGCGGAGCTCTCTTAGGCCGCAGCCCGCAATCGATCAGCCGTTTCCTGAATAATGGCGCGGACCGGACCGTAGCACTCGCATGCGCTGCGCTGCTCGCAGACCTCCAGCCGTACAAGGCAAACGGTGACAAAACTGTTTGAACATGGTCCGTACGGAAGCGCACCAGACCTAAGTCCGTGCTTACATGGTGTAACCAGCTGTCGTAGCGTAGTTTTGTCCACATCCTGAAGGACATCGGAAGCCTCTATGGGATATGTTGCTTGTTCCCCTGGTGGCTTCCCCGTTGGAACTCTGGCCGTGAGCGATAGTTTGGGTGGCCATGGAAAACCTCCTCCTTGCAGTGCTCCCAGAAGGCCGTCGTCGACGCTCGTTCGATATTCGATTACCGTTGGGATCGTTCTGTTGGCGGCTCTGCTGCGGATGGCCCTCGATGAAACCCTCAAAAACTACCCTCTGTTGTTGTTCGTTCCCGCCGTCTTCTTGGCAGCTCTATTGTTCGACCGAGGGCCGCTTTCTCGCTACTGTCCTGAGCGCCATTATAGCCGCGTGGATTTTCATTCCTCCCGAATGGAGCTTGTCCGTTGGTGCCGACCAATGGTTCGCCGTCGTCCTGTTCGTTGTGATTGGTTGCGGAATAACGATGATCACCGAGGCCCTTAGGCGGGCGGTGACGAAGCTCGATCGCATGGAAAAGGCGAGGGCCATCCAGCTGGAAGAGCTAGGGCATCGCACAAAGAACGATCTGGCCACCGTCGCCTCGCTCCTGCGCCTTCAAGCTCGAACCTTGGAGCAGGGGCCGGCTCGTGCTGCCCTTGACGCGTCCGTTTCGCGCCTCAATGTTATCGCGCAGGTTCACCGCCATCTTCAAGCGAACCATGACAACGGAGCGTCTGTCGACATTGCCGACTATCTGGGAGAGACACACGGTCTGGCTGATCTACTCCGCGATGTCAGGCCGATCGCGCTCAGAGTTAGGTGTCCTCATCTTCTTCTGCCCACCAACCACGCGTCGTCCATAGGTCTGATCGTCAACGAGCTGGTCACGAACGCCTTCAAATATGCCCTCCCGGATGACAACGGCGGAAACGTAGAGATAACGCTGGTGGCCGAAGCAGACGCCATCCTGGTTACGGTCGAGGACAACGGCGCGGGTTGCCCTCCAGACCTTGGGGAAGGAGTGGGATCAAAGCTCGTGAAATTGATGGCATCCCAGTTTGACGGTAAGGTGAACAGGAGGCCCTCTGAGAAAGGGTGTCGCGTCGACTTGAGGCTAAGGTCGACTGCTGCCCCAGGGGTGACGTAAATTTTTAACTGACAAGCCAGCCGCAGTACCTGACTTCTTCAACGGCCCGCAACAGCGGTCTTTGAGCGAATCCGCCTGCTGCGCCTACTAGCGATTCCTTGGCTCGTGTTGCTACTCGGGCCAAACCTTGATTGTGCTTTCGCTTTAAGCGCCGCATCCGTGCAGACAGCAGTGACATCTGTGCGGGTGATCTTCGTAAGATAAGAGCTGGCCGGGGATTTCGATCCCCCTAACCTTGCGACCTATCCCCTCGATCGTTATACTGTTTTTGAAAAACAGTATAACGCAGGAGTCGAGGCTATGAAGTCAATCGACCTCATGTATCAGACGATGCTCGCCGAGCTAGGTCAGCGCACGCTCGACGCCGCATGGACGGCCGATTTCCCTCCAGAGGGTCGGTTTACCCCGGCGAACATCAAGGGGCGCAAATACTGGTATTTCGACATCCCGGATGGACATGGTGGTACGAAACGTCGTTACGTCGGTTCTGCTGATGATCCGGTTATCGCGCAGCGCGTAGCTGATCACAAGCGGGACAAGGACGATCTACGCGCTCGCAGGCGCTTGGTAAATACCCTGACCCGCGAAGGCGGTATGATCGCCCCTGATGCGATGTCGGGTGACATCGTCGAGGCTCTTGCCGATGGCGGTCTCTTTCGTCTCGGAGGTGTTCTCGTCGGCACGGTGGCCTTTCAGTGCTATTCCGGACTTCTAGGCGTCCGCCTTCCCATGGCTGCGATCCTGACCGGCGATGCGGATATCGCTCAGGACTATGCCATCAGTCGGGAGGTAGAAGACAGTCTGCCTCCGATTGTTGAGCTGTTGCAGAGCGTCGACGCCAGCTTCCGGCCAGTTCCACATCGATCGGGATCCGCTGCCTCGTCGGCGTTTCAGAATGCTGATGGTTACAGGGTTGAATTTCTGACATCGAATCGTGGTTCGGATGACTACATCGACCAGCCGGCGAAGATGCCCGCACTTGGTGGCGCCAGCGCGGATCCACTACGCTTTCTCGACTTCCTCATAAGGGAACCCGTCAGGACAATGCTGCTCCACCGAAGCGGGGTTTCAGTCGTCGTCCCTGATCCGTCCCGGTATGCATTCCACAAGCTCATAGTCGCCAGCCGCCGAAACACTGACGGGCAGGGGCCGGCGAAGCGAGACAAGGACGTTCGTCAAGCTGCGCTGCTCTTTGAAGCCCTGCAGCAGACACGGCGATCTGCCGACTTGGCGCTCGCCTACAACGAAGCATGGGAGCGCGGACCTGCGTGGCAGGAAGGTATTCGAACCGGGGCGGGAATGCTGCCGGCACAAGATGCCGAGCGGCTCAACACGGTCCTGCTCGAGGGCGCAAAAAGAAACCGCGAAGAAATTGAACTTCCGTTTGGTGCATAGGCCATCCGTCACTCGAAAGTTGACCGGCCGGAAGCGAGGACCTGTCTTCAGCTAGTCGGTACCTGGCGATCCTCAGTGAAGGCACTGATCCGTTGCCCGCAACCTCGTAAAAAACTTAGCGTTCTCGGGGAGCGTGGCTGATTACATTTTTATCATGGTTTTGTCAGAATAGCGACTTCCATGAAACACGATATCAATGAAAACAATAGGATAAAGGCGCGAGCGAACGGTCTCTTATATCAGAAGCAGGCTGACGATGGCTTTTCCGCCAGCCTGAGGTTCTCCTGATGCTTAAGCAGCGGCCTCCAAGACTTGATACAAAATAGATCTCCTATTTCGACGATTCCAGTCGTGCCATTCGTTCGTGAGATTGTAGCTGCCACGGCACTCGGTGACGCCGATCGTGGTCATCAGGGCGATCCGAACCGGACGGCCGCCAATCGCTGCAATGAGGTCGCGTACGCCGCGGTAGTAGACGGCTTCTGCCGCTTGCCTGCCCTGGCCGTCGGCGTTGACGGTGAGGACGACGGCGTCGATCCCTTCGAGTGCGGCCGCGAGCGTCTCGGGCTTGGTCACGTCGCCGACCGCGGTCTCGACGGCTGGCAGACGGCTGGCGCGGGCGACATTGCGAACAAGCGCTCGAACCTCATGACCCTTCGCAAGAGCTTCGGACACAACGGGCCGACCGGCGCTTTCCGTTCCCGATCACCAGGATCTTCAATTGCCTCATCAAAGCCATCCTCATTCAACGTGACCAAGACAACGCCGTCGGATTGATCTGGTTAGTCGAGATGAATGGCATGCGCTTATATCTCTAGTTCATAGATGCGAGCGGGAACGGGCGGCGCCTGCGGCAAGCATTTATGAACTGCAGCGATGACTGCATGCGAACTAGAGCATCTAATCTGCGTTATCAAAAATCCTATCTCGCCCGAACGGGTCGAAGGCTCCTCCGTCTTCGTTCCGCAACGCGCCACCGTAAGGAGAGCGAAGAATGTCGGACTTCAATCAACTGGAACTTTCTCGACGGGAGCTCCTTATATCGTCAGCCGCCACGGTCGTGGTCACGGGGACCGCCACAGGGAGCGCGGCCGCCCAGTCATCTGGAGACGATATGAAATTTACGACGCCTGTGGCGTTCACCGTCAACGGCGAGCGCCGGGAGCTGGATGTCGACAACAGGACGACGCTTCTCGACGCTCTCCGTGAGCACCTGCATCTGACCGGTACGAAAAAGGGCTGCGACCACGGCCAATGCGGTGCATGCACCGTGATGGTCGACGGCCAGCGGATCAACTCCTGCCTGTCGCTCGCCGTCATGCACGAAGACGGCGAGATCACGACGATCGAAGGACTGGGTCAGCCCGGCAAACTGCATCCGATGCAGGCGGCCTTCGTCAAACACGACGGCTTCCAGTGCGGCTACTGCACCCCCGGCCAGATCTGTTCCTCCATCGCGGTTCTTGAAGAAATCAGGGCGAACATTCCGAGCCACGTTACCGGTGACCTGACAGAAGCGGCAAAGCTGACCGCGGCGGAAGTGCGCGAACGCATGAGCGGGAATATCTGTCGGTGCGGAGCCTATTCGAACATCCTTGAAGCTATTTCTGAAGCGGGAGGGATCGAAGCATGAGAGCCTTCACCTACGAGCGTGCGCAATCGATCGAGGCGGCAGCCCAGGCCGCGACCTCGAACCCGGAAGCAAAATTCATCGCCGGCGGCACGAACCTCCTCGATCTGATGAAGCTCGAGATCGAGCGGCCCGCGCATCTGATCGATGTAAACGGTCTCGGCCTGGACACGATCGAGGCGACAAGCGATGGAGGCCTGAGAATTGGCGCCCTCGTACGCAATACTGCCCTGGCAGCCAACGAGACTGTGCGTCGAGACTATGGGCTCTTGTCGCGAGCACTGGTGGCAGGCGCTTCTGGCCAGCTCCGCAACAAGGCGACGACGGCAGGCAATTTGCTTCAGCGCACGCGCTGTCCGTACTTTTATGATCGAAACCAGCCGTGCAACAAGCGTCAGCCCGGCAGCGGGTGCTCGGCCATCGGCGGCGTCACGCGCCAACTCGGCGTCGTGGGAGTGAGCGACGCTTGTATCGCCACCCATCCAAGTGACATGGCGATCGCCATGCGTGTCCTCGACGCTGTCGTGGAGACGGTTAAGGCAGACGGGTCCAGACGATCGATCCCGATCGCGGACTTCCATCAGCTTCCAGGAAAAACCCCTCATATCGAGACTGCCCTCGATCAAGGCGAATTCATCACCTCAGTGGTGCTGCCCCCGCCGATCGGTGGCAAGCACATCTACAAGAAGGTGAGGGACCGCGCGTCCTATGCGTTTGCACTCGTGTCTGTCGGTGCTGCCATCCAACCGGACGGCAAGGGCCGGGTCGCGGTTGGCGGCGTTGCGCACAAGCCTTGGCGTATCGGTCAGGCGGACGCCGAACTTGAAAATGGCGCAAAAGCTGCGGCAGCCGTTCTCATGGCAGACGCCCGGCCGACGGAGCAGAACCGTTTCAAGGTCGACCTCGTCGAGCGCACGCTCAGGGCCGTGATCGCAGAGGCAAGGGATTAATCATGCAGTTCGACAAGCCAGCGACTACAAACTCCATCGACCAGCTCAAAGTGGTGAGCAAGCCCATCCACCGCATCGACGGCGAGCTGAAAACCACCGGCCGGGCGATATACGCCTACGAATGGCACGACAAGAACCTGCCGTACGTCTACGGCTATCCCGTAGGCTCGGCGATCGCCAAAGGCCAGGTGAAGTCGATCGACACGGCCGCAGCCAAGGAGTCACCCGGCGTTCTCGCCGTGGTGACCACGCTCGACGTCGGCGACCTCGAGAAAGGCAAGTTCAACACTGCAAAGTTGTTCGGCGGGTCCGAGATCCAGCACTACCATCAAGCCGTCGCCGTGGTCGTTGCCGAGACCTTCGAACAGGCGCGAGCCGCCGCCGGGCTGATCAAGGTGGACTATGAGGCTGAGGACGGCACCTACGATCTCCGCGCCGCCATGGCATCCGCGAAGAAGCCTGATGAATCGACCAAGCCTGAAACCGCGGTCGGCGACTTCGAGGGTGCGTTCAAGTCCGCCGCCGTGACCTTGGAGGAGACCTACACTACTCCTGACCAGTCTCATTCGATGATGGAGCCGCACGCCTCAATCGCCGTATGGGACGGTGACGAAGTGACCGTCTGGACGTCGAGCCAGATGATCGACTGGTGGCGCACCGATCTGGCCACGACACTTGGGGTCGACAAGGAGAAGGTGCATCTGATGTCGCCCTTCATCGGCGGAGGCTTCGGCGGCAAGCTCTTTCTGCGGGCCGACGCCGTGCTTGCCGCCTTCGGTTCAAAGGCAGCCGGCCGTCCGGTAAAGGTCGCCCTTCCGCGTCCGCTTATGCCAAACAACACCACGCATCGCCCGGCTACCATCCAGCGAATCCGGATCGGTGCCGAACCGGATGGCAAGATCACCGCGATTGGTCATGAGAGCTGGTCGGGCGACCTTGAAGGCGGCGGACCAGAGACCGCGGTCAACCAAACCCGGCTTCTGTATGCCGGGGCAAACCGGATGACGGCGATGCACCTCGCAACGCTCGATCTTCCGGAAGGCAATGCCATGCGCGCGCCTGGCGAGGCTCCAGGCCTCATGGCGCTGGAAATAGCCATCGACGAAATCGCTGAGAAGGTCGGGATGGACCCGATCCAGTTCCGTATCCTCAACGACACGCAGGTCGATCCCGAAAACCCCGAACGTCCGTTCTCGCTGCGCAATCTGATCGGCTGCCTCAAGCTCGGAGCGGAGAAGTTTGGCTGGAGCGAGCGACCGAAGACGGCGTCGCGCAGGGACGGCGACTGGCTGATCGGCATGGGGATGGCGGCAGCCTTCCGTGACAACCTCGTGATGCCCTCCGGCGCGCGGGTGAAGCTTGGCAAGGATGGCGTCATTACCGTCGAGACAGACATGACCGACATCGGCACCGGAAGCTACACCATCATTGCGCAGACTGCCGCCGAGATGATGGGCGTCGGTATCGACAAGGTGGCAGTTCAGCTCGGTGACTCTCGCTTTCCTGTATCTGCAGGTTCCGGCGGGCAGTTTGGCGCCAACTCTTCGACCTCTGGCGTCTACGCGGCCTGCGTAAAGCTCCGGGAGGCAGTGGCGGCCAAGCTCGGCTTCAACTCGGAGGATGCGGTGTTTGAGAACGGGCAGGTGCGCTCCGGCAACCGGTCAGTTCAGCTTGCAGATGCCGCAGGCGATGAGGGCCTTGTCGGCGAGGACACGATGAAATGGGGCGACCTGACCAAGACCCACCAGCAGTCGACTTTCGGCGCCCATTTCATCGAAGTCGGCGTCGACGCCTTCACGGGAGAGACGCGCATCCGTCGAATGCTCGCTGTCTGTGCGGCTGGTCGCATCCTCAATCCGATCACCGCCCGAAGCCAGGTCATCGGCGCGATGACCATGGGAGCGGGCGGCGCGCTCTGCGAGGAACTGGCCGTAGATACGCGTCGAGGTTTCTTCGTCAATCACGATCTGGCTGGCTACGAGGTCCCAGTTCATGCTGACATCCCGCATCAAGAAGTAATCTTCCTGGACGAGACCGATCCGATGTCGTCGCCGATGAAGGCGAAGGGCGTCGGCGAGCTCGGCCTCTGCGGCGTGTCCGCGGCCATCGCCAACGCGATCTACAACGCGACCGGCGTCCGCGTCAGGCACTACCCGATCACGCTCGACAAGCTGATCGGCGAACTGCCGGACGTGGCCTAGGAGGTTGGATGGACCAGATTTGCAATGTCATTAGGGCCCCGGTTCGCTCGGCTTTAACGGACGATCCTGTCGAGATCCTGACCTTCGCCGCCGACGCCTTCGACAAGGGTGGCGCTGCACTTGCGACCCTTGTCGAAATCAGAGGTGGTGCCGCCCGTGCCCTCGGATCGCACGTTGCGATCTCGAGGGATGGGCGATACTGCGGCTACGTATCCGGCGGATGCGTCGAGGCGGCCGTCGCTTCGGAAGCTGTAGCCGCCATCGCCGAAGGGCGCGACCGCCTGGTCAGCTATGGCGACGGATCGCCATTCTTCGACATCGTGCTGCCGTGCGGCGGCGGGATCACGGTCGCAATTCATGTCCTGCTTGATGGCCGAGCGATACGAGCGACCATCGACAGTCTATGTCAGCGACGCTCCGCCGCGCTTCGCTACTCGCCGACGCTACACCGTCTTGCAGTAGTAGCCGCTTTGGAAAGGTCCGCATGGCACGACGAGGAATTCATCAGCGTCTACCGGCCACGCACAAGGCTTCTGATCTCCGGGAGGAACCTGGAGGCCCGGGCGGTCGCTACGGTTGCGCAGGCCTCCGGTTACGACGTGGTGTTGGATGATCAGAGCGTCAAGTGCGTCATCGACGAAGCCACGGCCGTCGTGATCCTCCATCATGATCTCGACGCCGAGGACAAGGTGCTGGAACGCGCGCTAGCGTCGCCTGCATTCTATGTGGGCGCCCTCGGCAGCACCCGCACGCACCGCCGCCGCGAAGAGCGCCTGCGACAGCATGGCTGGGCGAATTCGGACATTAACCGGATAAAGGCGCCGATTGGGTTCTTCGGCCCGACGAGGGACGCTAGCTCGCTCGCCCTGTCGGTGCTGGCTGACGTCGCAGCCGCGCGGCTTGCCGCTCACCCATGAGGAGAAAGGTGATCGATCCAAGGATTTCCGTTGCAATAGTGGTTCTTGCCGCAGGGCGCTCGAGCCGAATGGTCGAAGGTCGGCGCCACAAGCTCCTGGCCCTATTCGATGGTCAGTCGCTGGTTCGGAGGTCGGTGAGCACAGCTCTGGCCTCCGATTGCGGAAGTGTGGTCGTGGTCACTGGTCATCGAAGTACCGAAATTGCCGCGCAGGTTCGCGACCTGCCGTGCGAGGTCATACACAACGCCGAATATGCATCAGGCATTGCCGGTTCATTGCGGACCGGCGTGAAGGCGGCATCGAAGGGCTGTCCCGGCGGTATCATGATCATGCTCGCCGACATGCCGAGGCTTTCAACTGGCCATGTTGATACATTGATCGCGGCCTTCCGTAGCGGCCAAGGGAGGGTCATCGCGCGCGCCGTTGGAAGCGGATCGCCAGGCAATCCCGTCATCTTCCCTCACGACCTTTACAACGATCTTCAAATTCTGACCGGAGATGTCGGCGCTCGTTCGCTGATCGAAATGGGAAACGTTCCGGTCCTTGACGTTGAAATAGGCGAGGCCGCTCTTGCCGACGTGGACACGGCGGAGGAGATGCTGGCGGAGGGCGGAATTTTCGACCGACAGTTCCTGGCATGAACGCGGCTTTCAGCTAGAAGCCTACGGTCCGATCATCCCCCACCCATGAATGAGGTTCATGACAACATGCCGGTCTGTCTGTCTAATCCCGGCCTCTGCCGACTGTTAACGTGACGCTCAGGAAGCTACCCCGTTGCCGGGAGGCCTGAGCCATTGAAAGGATTCCGTGTGAAGAAGCTGGTTCAAGCCGCTATCGCATCGGCTGGCGCCGCCCTTTTCCTGTTGCTCGCGACACTTATCCTTCTTGGAAAAGAGACCTCGAACGCCGTTACGTTCCTCCGGTCGAAGAGTTCGAGCACTACACGACCGTCGAGCGCGGCGTCTCCACCGAACACATGATGACCAGTCGCGAGGCATTGGCCGCTCTTAGGGGCGGTACACCGGTTCCAGTCGGCACGCATATGGTGCTGGTGGACTACCGCGAAGGAAAGGTGTTCCGCTACTTCGTCTCTCAAAAGATGGGGGAGGATGCCGACGAATGGGTGTTCCAATGGTTTCATCCCGACCGCTCGATCAAGGTCGATGAGAATACCTCGCGGTGCTACTCGTGCCATCGCTCCCGTCAGACAGTCAGTTCATGTTCACGCTGCCCGAAGCGCAGGCGTTCGGATCGTGAACAAATGCGTCGTCGTGCAAGCTCGGCGGTCTTTCGGGCTCCGACTGGCAGTCGCCGCCGTGATGGCGGCGCTTTTCCTTCTCGCTCTCGGCTACTGGTGGCTCGACAATCTGCCGCATGAGCTATTGGGGACGGCTATGTTCGTTCTGCTTGGATGGCATGTCCATACGAACAGGAACTGGTTTCGGAATCTTACCAAGGGCCGCTATGGTGCCCGCAGGACACTGATCGTCGCTTTCCATCTGGCGCTGATCCTAAACATGCTGATCGTCCTTGTTACGAGCCTTTTCGTCTCGAAATCGATCTTCGTCGCGCTCGGGCTTCCCAACAGTCCACTCGTGAGCGAGATCCACTGGTTCTCGGCCTACTGGGTAATCAGCTTGAATTCCAATCAGGGCGGGATACCTCGCATCGCCCGACCAGCATGCTGCAATCCTGCATGACTTGCAAACCGGCTCGTGCGGTGTAACCTCTAGCCTCCATGGCTCTAAGGGGAAAAAGTGTTGAACGAGGGCGGGTCCTAAGCCTTGGCGAAGCAGAACGCCTATCTATTCGGCGATTTCCGGCTGTTGCCGGAGGCCCAGTCGCTCCTGCACAAGGGAAGGCCGGTTGCGCTCGGCGGGCGGGGTTTCGATATCCTCACCCTGCTGGTAGAGCGGGCCGGTGAAGTGGTCAGCAAGGCCGACCTGTTTGCCCACGTTTGGCCCAGCTATATCGTCCACGACCATAATCTGAAGGTCAATGTCGGTAACTTGCGGCGCTCGCTCACCGACTGCGATCCGGCCGCGGACTATATCGCGACGATAGCCGGCCGCGGCTACAAGTTCGTCGGCGCGGTGGAGAGCGATCTCCCGGCACCGGTGCGGCCCGTTTCTTCCCCCGCAAGTCTTCACTACGCAGCGCCGCACGACGTGCCGAAGCTGCTCGGCCGCGATCAGGCGATCCGGCAGATCTGCGGCCAGCTCGATCAAGCCGGTTATGTCACCATCGTCGGGCCCGGCGGCGCCGGGAAAACCTCGCTTGCGGTCACGGCGGCCCGGCATTACCGCGCCGGAGACGACGCCATTGCCTTCGTCGATCTCTCGACGATCGGCGATCCGCGCTTCGTCGTCCCCGCGATCGCCTCCGCTCTCGGCATCTCGCTCGGGCTCGACGACCCGGTCGGGGGCGTGATCGCCGTGCTCCGGGAGAAGACACCGCTGCTGATCATCGATAATTGCGAGCATGTCATCGCTATGGCGGCGACAGTCGTCGAGCGGATATCGTCCGAGGTTCCCGCCGCCTTTATCCTCGCAACCAGCCGCGAACCCTTGCGCACGCGGCACGAGCAGATCCATTTCCTCTCCGGTCTCGCCCATCCGGACCCGACGATCGCGCTTCCGGCGAGCGAGGCATTGCAGTTTCCGGCTGTCCAGCTCTTCATCTCCAGGTCTCAAGGCTGCGGCACGGCCGAACCGACGGAGGACTTTGTCCGCAGTGTCGTCTCGATCTGCGCAAGGCTGGAGGGCTTGGCGCTCGCCATCGAGCTTGCCGCCGGCACGGTCCGTGCGCTTGCGCCCGCCGCGCTCGACGATCTCTTCAGGGACGGATTCGGTTCGATGAGCCGGGGAGAACGGGACGCGCCTTTGCGCCACCAGACGCTCGAAGCCGCGCTCGACTGGAGCTACCGGCTTCTTCCCGACCGCGAGGCCGTCCTGCTCGGCCTGCTTTCGGTGTTTTCGGGCCGGTTCACTGCCGACGACGCGGAGGCCCTCTATTCCGCCGGCGCACTCGACCCCGTGACGGGACGCGACGCGCTGTCCCAGCTCGTGGCGAAATCGCTCGTCTCGACGGACTATGACGGCGTGACAGTGCATTACAGGCTGGCCGAAAGCACCGGCGCCTATGCGGCGCAGCGTCTTTTCGGCTCAGGCCATCGGCAGCAGGCGAGGCGACAGGTTGCGATCCGGCTGCGGGACAAGCTGCAGATCGCCGAACGGGAATGGTCTTCGCAGACGTCTCGCGAATGGCTGCGGAAATATCGCCGGACGATCGACGATGTCCGGGCTGGCATCGACTGGGCCTTCGATCCCGCCGGCGACGCCGAACTGGGCATCGAGCTGGTCGTGGCCGCACTGCCGCTATGGCAGGAGCTTTCGGCGTTCCGGGAAATGCTGGCAGCCATCGACCTTGCAGGAAAAAACAGCGCGGCGCTCCTGAAGCTTCCGCCGCTGGGACGGGCGAAGCTGTTCGCGGCGCGGGCCTGGGCGATGACGCTTGCCCGCCACATGCATCCGCAAACCGACAAAGCCTGGCGCGAGAGCCTCTTTCATGCGAGCAAATCGCGCAATGCCGAACTTGAAATGCGCTCGGTCTGCGGACAGGCGGTCTTCTTCGCCTATTCCGGCCGGCCGCGCACGGCTTTGCGCCGCATGCGGGATTTCGCCGCGGAAAAGGGGCTCAACTGGTCGAGCGCGCCCGACGGCAAGCGGCTGCTCGCCCATATCGAGATCTATGCCGGCGAACTGGATTCGGCATCGACCCATCTTAAGGCACTGATGGACGAATGGGGCGATCTGGAGTACGGGCACGGATTGTCCCGGTTCCAGGTCGATCTGCCTACCGGAATTCGCCTGTCGCAGGCGCTTCTGTCGTGGTTGCAGGGAGAGCCTGATCGCGCCGCCCGTCTGGCCGGCCATGCCATCGATCGGGCCGCGGATCTCGATCACATGATATCGCTCGGCAATGCGATCTCGCTTGCGGCGCTTCCGATCGCCTTCGTGGAGGGCGAGCTCGAAACCGCGTCCCGGCTTCAGCGGCAGCTGGATGACGTCGCACGACGCGAGAATGTCGGCATCTACGAGGGCACCGCCCTGTTCTTCGCCGGCGCTATTCAGGCGGCTCGAGGCGACGCAGCCGGCTTCACCGGGATGCAGGACAGCATTGCCGGATTGCTCCGGGGCGGCTGGCGCAATCGTGTGCCTTTCTACCGCAGCCTTTTGGCGGAAGCCTATATTGGCGCGGGCGAGATGCGCCTTGCGGAAGACAGCATGCGCGCCGTGCTGACCGAAATCGGGATCCGCGAGGAGCGCTGGTGGCATCCGGATCTGTGGCGCGTCGCGGGAATGATCGAAGCCCGCAACGGACGACCGGATAGGGCGACACGCTGTTTCGAGAAGTCTCTGAAGTGCGCCCGCGCCACGGGTGCGGGCGCCGCGGTCCGGCGGACGGAGCGTCTCATGGCGGGCCTCGCCTGATCTCCGGTTGCCGAACTAAGCGCATCTATGATGTCGCAGGCACCGGATGGCTCTGCGCCTGGCTTGCCTCGCTGGCTGCCTGCCGGGCAAGGGCATAACTTTCGGCGACCGCCGCATAGTTTGGCGCGGCAAGCCCGTAGAGTTTTGCGAGTTCGGCCGCCTCGGGCCGCGCCCAGCTGCGATGAAGCTCGGACAGAAGGGCGTTGGCAGATGTGGGTTTGACGCCGCCCTGGACGAAGCGGGCGAGCGAAATGCGCGAGGCCATTTCGCTCGGGTCCCCCGAGGCATCGAGTACGGCGTAGACGTCATAGCCGGCGGCGCGGGCGTCGAGCGCCGGAAACATGACGCAGACGCTGGTCCAGACGCCCGCCATGACGAGCGTCTTGCGGCCGGTCGCGCAGACAGTGGCGACGAAATCGTCATTGTCCCAGGCGTTTACCTCGCCATTGCGCGGCACATAAACGGCGTGTGGCGCATATTCGTGGATCTCCGGCATCAGCGAGCCGTTGGGGCCGGCAGGTTCCGAGGCGGTCGTGACGACCGGGATATCCAAAAGCGTGGCAAGCCTGGCGATCATCTCCACATTCCGGCGCAGATCGGAGACCGATATGTCCCTGACCGTCTGGAACAGGCCCGACTGGTGATCGAGAAGCAGAATCAGCACGTCGGAGGGATCGATGAGGCTCATGCCGCCGCCCGTCGCAAGCACGCTCGACTTGGATTTGCTGTTATACATGGTCGCTGTCCATCTCTGAGTTCCGGTTAGCGGGCAAAAGGGTTCGCGCGAGGAAGTCGCGCATGACGGGGATCATCTCGTGCGCCTTGTCTTCGAGGGCGAAATGTCCGGTGTCGAAGAAATGAGGTTCGGCGCCGGGCAGGTCGCGAAGGAAGGCGTGAGCGCCTTTTAACAGGAAGATCGGATCATTCTCGTCCATAGGATCAACGCCGCCGGCTGATGCGCGCGGGAATAGGCGAGAAAGGCGGGATAGAGCGCGACGTTGGTGCGTGAGTCGTAGATGATGTCCAGCTGGATTTCCTTGGCGCGCGGGCGGTCGAGGAAGAGCTGATCGTACAGCCATGCGGCGGGATCGATGCGGGCCTCGTCCCTCGTGCCGGCGAGATATTGGAAGCGCGTGCCCTCCAGCGACAGGAAGGGCAGCATCGCATCGCGGTTCGCCGCTGTCGGCCCAGCAGGCGCGGAGCGACGAGGACTTCGAAACCGAAGCCGGCAAGCTCGCCATGGACCGGTTGCCAGCCGGAGCCGTCGACGAAGGCGCCGTGCACGAGGACGATCGAGAGGGACGGCGCGCCGACTGTCCGGGCGCCCGAAACGACATGGGGCATGTCTCTTCCTTTTAAGGTGTTGTCGAGGGAGAAAGACCGCAGGGCCGCCGGCCCTGCGGGACGCATCACTTGCAAACCTTGCGGTCGAGGAAGTCGTGGATCAGCGGCGCCATGACGTCGAGCTTGTCCTCGAGGGCGAAATGTCCGCTGTCGAGAATATGCATTTCGGCGTCGGGGAGATCGCGGAGATAGGGATGCGCGCCCGATTCCGGGAAGATCTTGTCGTTCTTGCCCCAGACGATCAGCGTGGGCGGCTTGCGCTCGCGGAGGAAGGCCTGGAAATCCGGGTAGAGCGGAACATTGCTGCCGTAGTCGCCCAGGAGATCGAGCTGAATGTCCTTGTTGCCCGGCCGATCGAGCAGGGCCTGATCGACGACCCAGGTGTCGGGGCTGATCCGCGCGACATCGCCCATTCCGTCGGTGTATTGGAACTTCGTGGTTTCGAGCGTCACCAGGCCGGCGAGTGCTTCCCGGCGTTGCGGTGTCTTTTCGGCCCAGTAGGCCTTGATCGGATCCCAGAAGGCAGCCAGGCCCTCGGTATAAGCATTTCCGTTCTGCACGATCAGGGATTCGACCCGCTCGGGATGCTTGAGCGCGAGCCGGTATCCAATCGGCGCGCCGTAATCCATAACATACATGCTGTACCGGTGGGCGCCGACCTTGTCGGTCAGTTTCTCGACGATATCAGTCAGATGCGCGAATGTGTACTGGAACCTGGTATGGTCGGGCGCGTCGCTCTGACCATAGCCGGGATAGTCGGGCGCGATCACGCGGTAGCGGTCCGCAAGCAGCGGTATGAGGTTGCGGAACATGTGCGACGAGGTCGGAAAGCCGTGCAGGAGCAGGATGACCGGTGCGTCCCTGGGGCCGGCCTCGCGGTAGAAGACGTTCACGCCGTCGATCGACGTGCTCTTGTAGTGAATGACGGGAATTGCCCTGACGGAGGCGGTGATCGCGGTTTGTGGGAGGCAACGGGCTTCGGCGGCAAACGGAGCGGCGGCGACCAGTAGTGCAATGGCGCTAGCGAGATGTTTTTTCATGACCTTTTCCTCTTCAAACGGGTGCAGGAAATCTGCGCCTCTGGAGAAAAGGACTACCACCGGCAGCCTTCGGCCCCGGGATAAATAAGGGTAAATAGTTGTAAGATCCGGGCTGGCCGAATGCACAATGAGCTACTTGAGTTTGCCGATGAACAAACGTGCCAGCCCCTCAAACCGATGATCTAGCGAACTATTTCGATCCTTTTAATCGTATCCCCTGTGCTTGCTGATAATTAGCCTCCCCTAAAACGAACGGTCTTCGCTGCAGAGTTGAGGGAAGAGTGAGGAAAAGATCACCGTGTCGACGGTTCGTTTCCCTTCAAGGCGAACGGCTTGCGCAACAGTTGCCGGACAGAACGTGAACGGAACGACTGAATAGCCCGAGGTCGACAGGCTCGTCGAGCATGGTCTGGCACGTGCAGGCCTCTGAGCCGCAAAATGCCTATTCCCGGTGTGGTTGACATGCACCAGGAAGAAAAAAGCCACTGCTTCGTCTGCTCTTGTCAGAAGAACTGGAATAAGCCGGATCAATCGCCCGTTGCATGCCTGCGTCTGCTGTGTTTATTGCGTTTTCGGCGGCTATGTATTATATAACTTATTGAAAAACGGTGGTGATAACGATGTCTAGCGTTGCGATTAAGGTACTGTCGACGGTGAACGCCCCTTACGGGACGAACCTCTCGGCTGAGCAACTCGCTTCGAAGATTTCGGATTTTGCGAGCGTTAAGAACTTTGATGCTTCCGCATTTTCATTCTATTCCGAAGTGAAAGCCGAGCTCCAGCACCAGTTTCTCGATGAGATGGAGATTGATCACGGTACCGCATTCGAAATTGCCCAGAAATTCTCGCAGCTGGCTGGATATCCCCTCGCCCTGGCCGCCTGAGGGCTGTCCTGATGAGCCATTGGGAAAGCCTTTTCGACCAGGCTGTGTCAATTATAAATCAGGCGAACTCTTCTTTTAAGCTCCTCGATAGCTGGACTTTCGGAGGTGGCACCGCCCTTATGCTCCAGATAAACCATCGTGAAAGCTTCGATATCGACATTTTCATCGATGATCCGCAGGTCCTCCCATATCTGAACCCGAAAACACAGGGCTATACCCTACAGGTGAACCCTGATGAATATGTTTCGGACGGGACGCATGCTTTGAAAATCGTGTTCGCGGGTATCGGTGAAATCGACTTCATTTGCGCTCCAAGTCTGACCAACGATCCCACATCCCGTATCGCAGTACATGGAACCGAAGTTGACCTTGAGACCCCGGGCGAAATCATCGCGAAGAAGGTTCACTATCGAGGATCCTCTCTTCAACCACGTGACATGTTCGATATCGCGTGCATTGCCAAGGCACTCGGCGATGGATACGTTCTCGAAGCTCTCTTGCCATTCAAGACCAGGGCTGCCGCTGCATTGGCAGTCGCCGAGAGAATGGATGCAGGCCTCGCTAGCACAGTCATGGGGAAGCTTCAGCATAGCGAAGGATATGCGGATATTTCGAAAACTGCTCAAGCGACGACAATCTCGCTTTTGAAAGCGGTGTGCGACCATAAGCCAGCGTTATCCGCGGCACCTTCCTGTCCGTTTCCGCACTGATTTCTCAGCAACTTGGTGGTGCCGTTCGGTCGATTCCTTTAGATGGGCGTCATTCCGTTAGCCAGCAAAACCAAGTTACGCCGGCGTCTGCCGCTGTGAATGAATTGTGTTGCACATGTTTAGCCAACCGCAGGCGAGGGGTCGAGGGTTCGACTCCTTTCAAGGGGGCCAAGCTGTCCGGTGGACGGTGCTAGCCCCGACGAACAGGGCGCAGATTTTCAGGAGGCTGTTCTCCTTCAGTAGGCTCGGCAAGGAGTTCGTAAACCTTGCAATCGAGGACGCCGGCGATTTTTCCGAGCGAGTCGATCCCAATGTTGATTTGCTTCCGCTCGATTTGAGAGATCGAGACGCGCTCCAGGTTTGCTTCAGTTGAACTTCGTCAGGAATGATGACGTGCTGGGCCGCCAGAACATTGACGTAAAGCAAGTTCGACTGGTTCACCATTCCGACCGCGGATCGCAAGGCAGATTCAACCGGTCGCCAGCCGAGGCTGAAGAACGCTACTAAGCCATGCTGGACGAACCAGCCATGGCCGCATAACTCAAACCAAACGGTCTCCGGCAAAGCCGGGGCGGTTCAGACGTGACCAGCGCGGCTGCGTCATTGTTAGCTACAGCAGAGATAGTTTGTTCACAGCTCGATCGCGTGACACCTCCCTTTTTGGATATCCAAATCTGAGAACATAGATGCCTCGGTCTCCCGTCTTAAGGGCTATTGAAATTCAATAGGCTGGATACCGTAAAGATGTCCTTGTCACCGCGACCACAGAGATTGACAACGATGATCTTGTCGGACGCCATGCGCGGAGCTGTCTGCATAACTTCGGCAATTGCGTGAGACGGCTCAAGCGCCGGAATGATGCCTTCCACGGCTGATAGAAACTGGAAAGCTTCAAGGGCTTCGAGGTCCGTTGCGGACGCGTAGCTTACGCGCCCAATTTCCTTCAGCCACGAATGCTCCGGACCGACCCCGGGGTAATCGAGGCCTGCGGAGATCGAGTGTCCCTCGTTGATCTGACCGTCTGCATCTTGCAAAAGATAGGTACGGTTTCCGTGCAGAACGCCGGGCTTGCCTTTCGCTAACGATGCGCAGTGTTGCGAAGTTTCAAGGCCTTTGCCGGCAGGCTCAACGCCGACCATGGCGACGCCAGTATCGGCTAGGAAAGGATGGAACAATCCAATCGCGTTCGAGCCGCCACCAACCGCTGCGACCAAGAGATCGGGAAGGCGGCCTTCACACTCCAATATTTGCGCGCGCGCCTCGTTCCCGATCACCGACTGCAGCGTTCTCACCATCTCCGGATACGGGTGGGGGCCAGCGGCGGTCCCAATTAGGTAATAGGTGTCATCAACGTTCGATACCCAGTCACGCAGTGCCTCGTTCATGGCATCTTTGAGTGTGCCGTTTCCCGACCTGACGGATCGCACCTCAGCACCCAAGAGCTTCATCCGGAAAACGTTGGGGGCTTGGCGCTCAAGGTCTTTTGCTCCCATGTAAATGACACAGTCGAGACCGAACCGGGCTGCCATCGTTGCAGTCGCTACGCCGTGCTGGCCTGCGCCCGTCTCGGCTACGATCCTCCTCTTGCCCATCCGTTGGGCGATAAGCATCTGGCCGAGGCAATTGTTAATTTTATGGGAACCGGTATGATTGAGCTCATCGCGCTTCAGGTAGATGCGCGCGCCATTCAGGCGCGAGGTCAATCGTTCAGCAAAGTAGAGTGGACTAGGCCTGCCGATATATGTTCGGGACAACTCATCAAGCTGATCCCAGAATGATTTGTCGGTCTTTGCGGCCCGCCAATTCTCGGCGACTGAGATCAGAAGCGGCATGAGCGTCTCGGCTACGAAGCGGCCGCCAAATATTCCGAAGAAACCGTCTTCATCTGGCAGGGCGTTGGCATTCAGCGGCATACGATGCATGATTTTGCTCCTGGGTTATCGTTCGATACGGAGCTGGCGCAATTCGGATGGCGCTCAATATCAAAATATTTCTTCTGCTCGTAGGCTGCAAAATCGCAGTGTCAATTCTCATCGTGTGAAATATAGTCTGCGCCATCTTGCTAATGAATGCCTAGACGAGGGTTACGGTTGTTCGCTTGAGTGAAGGCCCCAAGTTTTTTCGCAAAGACTGCTTACGGCTTCGACCGGCATGAGCTGCGCTGCTGAACTATCCTTAATAACAGAGCGTGCGCAGCATCCCCTCGACGTTGGGGTTTTTCTGGCACGATATTGTCGACGGCGGCCTACTCTTAACTTGATTTTTGTCGGCCGCAGCAGGGTCGGGGCGAACGTTGTCGTGACGAGAACATCCAGTACAAAAACAGGATAGTACGGTGACAACCGTCAAGCCCAGGATCATTTTCATCGTCCACTCCTTCCTTTCGGGGCACACCAAATTGAGTTTTCACGAGACGGATCATGCTTCATCGAGCGACGTTCCTAGAATTTTTTCAGTGAAGCCGGCAGTAACAACACCGCCGACACACTGGAAAAGTTCAACTGCCTTTATGCCAGGCGCGGATCCATTTCCTGCAGCGATTTGTTGCAAACGCGTTTCTCCCGATCTTGATCTCAGCAGTAACGCGCGAACATTTCTTTAAGCGGCAGTTCATCAGGAGCCCGGTTCGGCGCCGCATATCCCTGTAAAAATATTCCATCGTCAGGGATCGACGTCCGCGTGCCCAATCTGAAAATTCTGCCTTCGAACACAGGAAACGGCTATCGGATCGGATTTCTACCGGAATACCAATGGTTTCTTCCCATTTTTCCATTGCTTCGACGACCCGCCACTCGGCGGCCTCGGTGACGACGATGCGCTCTGGTCGCATGGTCTCGGTAAGTCGCCTGAGCTCACCGGTAAAAGAACCGGAATTTTCTGGGTCATCGAGCATCGTATAGCGGACATCAAACCCTTGATCCCGAAAGCTCTTGCGCGAAGTGGCGCATAGCTGAGAAAATGAGCGCGATCTTCAGCTTGTGGTGTTGGACATACGAAGCTTCCTCCAAGACTTCGCACATGAGGATGACGTCTTGCCCAGGGTCGGCACCGCCGAGGCTGGAAAGCGACATGGAAAGCTGATCGCCTAGTACGAAAATTAGGCTACGACCCCGATTCAAGAAAGCCACCTGTTTGGTTTCGATTAAATCCTAGTACGCACAACCGCTGTAGCGAAGCGTCCTACCAAGGGATTGGACTGCCATCATATGCGAAGAATCCCCCGGAATTGGCAGGCTGGAGGAAGTCAAGCGTTTGTAGAACCGCCCGCGCGGCGCTTTTAGGCTCCGACCTTTGATGGCCAGACGAAAACGGATCAGAGAGCGAGGTCGCCACGGTTCCCGGATGCACGGTTACAACCACAGAGACCGGGTTCGCTCTTGAAACCTCGATCGCGGCCGTGTGGACGATCTGGTTGAGCGCGGCCTTGGAGGAGCGGTAGGAAATCCATCCGCCAAGCTGGTTGGCGCCAATCGAACCGACGCGCGCTGAAAGGAAGGCAACGATTACGCGCCTTTTCCTGCCAAGCAGCGGAGCGAAATGTTTCAGGATCAGTGCAGGTCCAACGGCATTGGCGGCAAACTGGTTCATCATCGCGTTTTGTGAAAGCTGTCGGATCGACTTCTCCGGCCCGACGCCGTTTATCGTCAGAGCGCCGGTCGCACAGACAACTAGGTCGAATGCAGTTTCCCGAAGCCGTTCGGCGGCGTGATGTACGGTTTCCTCGTCAGTGATGTCGAACCCATCCTCGCGGCGCGAAAGGCGAATCATGTTCGAACAATTGAGATCAGCTGCCAAGCAATCGGATATGGCCTGCCCGATGCCGCCGCTGGCTCCTATAACTAGGGCCGAGTAACCGGCCCCCAACGATTTCATAAGCGTATTGGCCACGGACCATTCGCTCCCTTAGTTTCAGAGGACTGCCGATCCCGAGTATCAGCCGCGCGCCAGCATCATAAAGCGCGACTGATCTTGGGCAGAACGCTCAAATCGGCCGATAAACGTGGTTGTTATTGTTTTGGCACCCTGCTTTTGAATGCCGCGCATCGCCATGCACATGTGCTCGGCTTCGATCATGACCACCACACCTTCAGGGCGTAGGCTTTCGTCGAGAGCCTTTGCGATCTGTGATGTCATCGTTTCCTGAGTCTGCAGCCGACGGGCATAAAGATCCACCAGTCGAGCCATTTTGGAGAGTCCCAGCACGCCGCTTTCCGGGAGATAGGCGATATGGGCAACACCATGAAACGGGACCATGTGATGCTCACAATGCGAATGAAATGCGATATCCCTAACGATCACCATGTCGCTGTAACCGGCGACATCGGAAAAGGTCCTCGCCAGAATGTCTTCCGGGGCGGCGTCGTAGCCGGCGAAAAGCTCACGATATGCTTTGGCCACGCGCTTCGGGGTATCGAGCAGACCTTCGCGCGTCGGGTCGTCGCCAGCCCAGCGGATCAAGGTCCGCACGGCGGCTTCGGCTTCCTCCTGGGTTGGTATGTCTGCGGGCGCTAGAAACTCGGTATCGTTGACGATGGCGTCCATCAGAAATGTCCTTCGTTTTGACAACCGCGATGGTACGACGCTACCCATCGGTCGGATCAAATTTCCGGCCCATTAGTTTCCAACTTTTTTGATCTGCTTCGCGATTGCCTCGTAAGCACGCAATTACTGTGGTGCAGAGAGATGGCGCGAAGAATCGTGATAGTTGGCAACGGCTCATTTTCGCGCGACGAAGCCGCTGCAATCGACAACGGTGATCTTGTCGTTCGCTTCAATGGCTGTCGCTCGGTCGGCGAGGGTGGCGTTCGAACCGATATAGTGGCGGTGTGCAACACCGGTCGTCCTGCGGCAGCGATGATCGGGCACGCCGCTTGGCGCAACAGCCCAGCCTTGAAGAGTGCTGCCGAGATCTGGTGCGTTCGCGACGCTCCAAAGTTTGCCGAACTCAAGCCGGTGTTCGCGATACAGTACCCCGAGCTCGACGATTTCTGCGACGACTACACTCAGGAGTTTGCAAGCTTCGCCGCCAATTCAGGCAAAAGCTTTTCTGTGATCCCGCGCCGATTTCACGATCTTTTGGATTTGGAGCTGCGAGGGCTCATGGCGGGCGCGTACGTTGTACCGAGCTCTGGGTTAGTCGCTATCGCCTATGTGATCGGCCAGGTTGCCGCCCCTGGCGATCAGGTGTGGATCTCTGGCTTCTCGCATCAGGGATGGGATGGACATCCGTTCGACGCCGAACGCGGCTTCGTCGATCGGCTGATCATGCAAGGACGGTTGCGAAGGCTGTGAAGCGGGACCGTTTGCTGTGCAACCAGCAAATCGTAAACATGGTAGCGCTGCAGGGCCGCGCGAAGGGGATACTGATGGCACCACGTCTAAGAGTTGGCGTTATAGGGGCGGGAATCTCTGGGCTAACGGTTGCGAGGTCGCTCTCGAAAATTGCCGTCGTGACGATTTTCGAGAAAAGCAAAGGCGTCGGCGGGCGGATGGCGACACGGCGACTTGACGATGTTTCGTTCGACCACGGCGCGCAATATTTTACGGTGAGGGATGAGGATTTCCGCGGGGAGGTGGACGAGGCTTGCCTTAGGGGTTTGGTCAAGCCCTGGACAGGCAACGTGGTAGCATTGACGGCGGGTGCGCCGGTTCGGCGTGTAGTTCTAAGCAGTACGCGCTATGTCGCCGTTCCATCTATGAACGCTTTGCCGAAAGCCATGTCAGAGGATCTTGACGTTAGGTTGAATTGCGAGGTGGCTCGTATCGGCGGAGAGCCTGGTCGCTGGCATATACGTATCGGCGAAACTGTCGATGGACCGTTCGACTGGATTGTCACGACTGCGCCGGCGCCGCAAAGCGACGCTCTACTGCCAGCAGTATTCGCGCATCGTGAGGTCTTGCGGCGGGTGGGGATGCATGCATGTTTCACGCTGATGATCAGACGGTAATCTCACGCTCCGGTACCGTTCGCCGCCGCCCATGTCTCGGATCCGGTCATGCCCATAATCATACCAAGCCGGGTCGTGCATCGGCGCTATCTAGGCAGATTCAACCGGCCGCCGCAACACATTCGATCATATCTGATTTGAGCAACCCGTCGAGCGCTTCAGCCGGCGTGCGGTAACCCAGCTCGCTTGCCTTTCTGACCATGCGTTGAAGTTTACTTTTGGACGGTACCGTCCGCGCATAGATCCAAAGGTCAGTCATCGAGGGGTTCGCGCTTATAAACCAGGATTTATCAGGGGATTTGTACAACACCCAGTAATTGAATGTGATGAACCAGGGATAGCGAACGCGCATTTTGGCGTTGGTTGTTTCAAAATCGGTGATCGTGCCGACGCCCTTCACGGTCTTTAGGCGGCCTTTCGGCGTGTCCACCCTGCAACCATCCTCGACGAGGATCTCGCTCCGCGACGGTCCCTGGCGATATGTCGAGTAGCCAGCGACACAGCCGTCGGTCAGGTACATCGGTCTTCTGGCGATCTCCAGCCAGGTGCCGCGGTAATGGTCTGGTTCGACCTTCACGACATCGGGTTCGGCACTTGCCAGACACGTTGCCGACGCAACGGCGGCGAGAACGAGAAGCAGCGGCCGTACGCTTCGGAGATGAATCATTGAGTCCTCCCTGGTTCGTTAATCTGCACTTGAGTTTCTGATGTCCCTGATCGGCGGCGCCAAACCCCGCATATCGTAGCCCGATAAAACCGAAGCCGCCTCGCCCCCCAAGACAATAAAACCGACCGCAATGGCAATGAAATCCAGAGTGCGAACGAGATCTTCGCCATTGGCTGCTGCCATAAAGACGGCCAGGACAAGAACGAAGGCGGCGACTGCTTGCACCTGCAAGAACACGAAGAGCCGCCATGGCGCGCTACCGCCCCATTCCTCGATGAATTTTGCATAGCGGGGGTCCTCTTTCGCGCCTCTGGTGCGCGCGCCGATATGGCTGGCGAGCCTGAGCGACCAAACTGCCACGAGCAGCAGCGCTATGGACCGACGACTGATGCTGCCATCTGCGAAGATTGCTGCCGCGATGCTCCCGGCCCCTACGGCCAGAGACCACGTCGTGTCGATCCAGCCGCTGAGGCCGGTCGTGCGCTGTATCACCCACGCGCCGGCCATCGCCACAGAAAGCCCAATCGCGATCATCACTAAAGGTAGATGTCCCGAGAACGATTTGCCTCCGAGCGCCTCTACGCCGGTTGCGGCAACTCGGTTTGCGGACCGCAATAAAAAAGATGCAAAAAAACCTTCGCGTGAGAAAACCGCTGCGAATTCCGTCCGTAAAGATCGTCAATTCTTCAATTTGTAGACAGAGGACATTTATGGCATTTGGAGCTCGCGGCACAGGGTCGGGCCGCCTCAAGGTTGGGATTATCGGCAGCGGCATTTCAGGTCTTTCCGCCGCTTGGCTTTTAGCAAAAAATCATGATGTGACCGTGTTCGAGGCTGCGGATCGCATTGGCGGTCACAGCAATACAGTGACGTTTAAGGCAGAGAGCGGCGAGGTCGCGGTCGATACCGGCTTCATCGTCTACAACGAAGCGACCTATCCCAATCTCACGGCGCTGTTCGATGAACTCGCTGTCCCGACCGTCACCTCCGATATGTCTTTTGCCGTATCCCTCAACGGCGGGGAATTTGAGTATTCCGGCGGCACTGCACTTGGCCTGTTCGCCCAGTGGTCAAACGTCGCCAATCCCCGCTTCTGGTCGATGATGCGCGATCTTCAGCGCTTTTATCGCAACGCACCGCGCGATCTCGCATTAATGGGCGGCATTTCTCTAAAAGACTATCTTCATCGGAGCGGTTACGGACGCGCATTTCGCGAGGACCACCTCTATCCGATGGCGGCGGCGATCTGGTCGACGCCTGCGATGGAGGTTGGCGCCTATCCCGCCGCCAGCTTTGTCAAATTCTGCTGCAATCACGGACTTCTTGCTCTCTGGAATCGACCAGCGTGGCGCACGGTCCGGGGCGGCAGTCGGGAGTATGTGGCGCGGATGACTGCTGGTTTCGCTGACTGTGTACTGCTCTCGACGCCAGTTAGAAATATCCGCCGCCTAAGCGATCACGTCGAAGTGCACGACGCATCTGGAAAAATCTATATGTTTGATGACGTTGTCGTTGCGACGCATGCGGACCAGGCGCTCCGGATGTTAGCCGACCCCACCGAAGAGGAGCGCAGGATCCTTGGAAGCTTTCGCTATTCTCGGAACGAGGCGGTTCTGCATGGCGATACCGGCTTCATGCCAGGGCGCCGTGCAGCCTGGTCAAGCTGGAACTACGTCGCCGACAGAAGAGTTTCGGACCGGCAGGATCAGGCGAAGCCATCGATAACCTACTGGATGAACAAGCTGCAGCCTCTCGGTTCCGCGCCTCCCACCTTCGTCACGCTCAATCCGAGCCGTCCACCGCGCGCCGAGTCGATCATCGCAACAGAGAATTACGAGCATCCGGTTTTCGATCTCGCGACAGACAGAGCCCAGCGCGAAATCTGGTCACTTCAGGGCTCACGCAAGACATGGTTTTGCGGCGCGTACTTCGGCTCGGGTTTCCATGAGGACGGCATGCAGGCGGGGCTCGCGGTCGCCGAAGATCTCGGCGGCGTTCGACGCCCGTGGGAAGTCAGCCAGGAAAGTGGGCGCATCGTCCGCGCCCCATCGGCGCGATCTTTTGACATGATGGCTGCTCATCGGGAGGTGCTTGCATGACGATCACAAGCAGGACGTTGTGGCCCCGTCATCCAGGCTGGTCTGTTTCTTGCCGTTCAAACTCCGAAGTGCGCGAGGCAGGATCCAATGGCGCAGTTTGACGAAGCTACCAACTCACCGGTTGCAGGTCCGGCTGAGCGGCCGAGGGTTGGCATTGGTGGTTTTACGTTCGGACGGCTGATCAAGAGCCTTCAGCACGGTCAGTTGACGGTCGTCCTGCCGAACGGGGAAGCCTTCGTAAAGCGAGGAATTGAGAGCGGACCCGACGCGACGATCGTCATCCGTCGATGGGGTGCGTTTCGCAGGCTCGTGGTGTCGGGCGATCTCGGAGCAGCAGAAGGATATATTCATGGAGATTGGACCACGCCGGATCTGACGGCGCTCATACGCTTGGCCGCCGTAAATGCCAGCTTGTTGGCGCCAGCTCTGTCCGGGACCCCGATAATGAGACTGGTTGGCCGCCTGCGTCATATCTTCAATGCTAACACCAGGCGCGGCAGCCGCCGCAATATTGAGGCCCATTACGATCTGGGCAACGAGTTCTACCAGCAATGGCTTGATGGCTCGATGCTTTATTCCTCAGCCCTTTTCGAGGATGTCACGCAGACACTTGAAGCGGCGCAGCAAAATCGGCTCAGGCGCATCCGCGAAAAGCTGGACGTTGTGGATGGTCACCGTGTTCTCGAGGTCGGTTGCGGGTGGGGCGCTCTCGCGCTTGATCTCGCGACCCATGCGAATGCTCACGTGGTCGGCCTGACCCTCTCGCCTTCGCAACTGGAGTGGGCACGAGGACTAGTGGCGGCAGCAGGGAAAACAGGTCAGGTTGAATTGCGGCTTCAAGACTACCGGGATGTTGGCGGCCAATTTGACCGTATTGTTTCCATCGAAATGTTCGAAGCGGTCGGGGAAGCGTATTGGCCGGATTACTTCACGATCGTCAAACGGTGTATGACATCAGGCGGGCGAACCTTGCTGCAGGTCATCTCGATCGAAAAGAGCCGGTTCGATGCTTATCGCGGCAGCACCGATTTCATCCAGACGTACATATTTCCAGGTGGATTTCTGCCTTCCGACGAGGCGCTGCGAAGCGCAGTCGAACGCGCCGGGCTTAAACTGACCGAAGTGGAGCACTTCGGCAAATCCTACGCCCGCACCCTACGGGAATGGCGCACACGTTTTGACGCGAATTGGCTGGCTATCGCCGCTCTCGGCTTCGACGAAAGGTTCAAACGGATGTGGCACTACTATCTTTGTTACTGCGAGGCAGGGTTTGAGGAGGAAAGCATCAATGTCGGACTTTATACGATCGAGCATGCCTAAGAAGGCGCTCTTTCACAGGAACAGAACGAAATCGTTTGCCTGGGCAATTCCCGTTATTCTTGTTGGAGCGGCATTCCCTGCTGAAGCCGCCGATATAAACGGCAGCTGGGCCCGCGGAGACGGGAATGCGCGTGTGCGTATTGCACCTTGCGGCGCCGAAATCTGCGCGGTCAACACATGGATAAAGCCCGGCACGCCAAAGGAAAAGGAAGGTGACAAACTGGTTATGTCGATCAAGGAGGACAGCGAGGGAAGCTACTTTGGCACCGCTTTCGATCCGCAACGCGACCTGAGCTACAAGCTGACCGTCAGGGTCGACGGCGCCAGGATGACCACGAAAGGCTGTGTCATCGCCGGTCTGATCTGCAAAGGCGTGGACTGGACGCGCATAAACTGAGCTTGAAATCGAACTGGGAAGGCCCGCATGAAAACCTACCTGACCGCCTACTGCGCAACGCTGATCGCCTTCGTGGCAATCGATTTTATATGGCTGAGCATTATGGCCGATCGTCTCTACCGGCCAACCTTAGGCGATATGCTAGCTCCGCAGTTCCGACTGGCGCCGGCAGTGGCATTTTATCTGATCTATGCCGCCGGGTTGACGTTCTTCGCTGTCAGCGCAGGTTTAATGTCAGGGTCGATGGCAACCGCGGCGCTCTACGGCGCTGCCGTCGGCTTCATGGCTTATGCCACCTATGACCTGACCAACCAGTCCACGCTGAAAAACTGGTCGACCGGCTTGACGATTGCTGACCTCATCTGGGGAACCTTCTTGTCGGCGGTCGCATCGGGCGCCGGCTTTTGGGTCACGCAGCGGATCTTTGGCGCTGTCTCGCGCCTATGACGTCGCCGCCGGCGTCGGTGAGAGCTGCCATTAAGGCCTCCGAGCATTTTGGGATCGATTTTTGATCCAGCGGAATTCTGATGCGTAGGTTACCTCATGAACATGCAACTGCCGCGCCGAACCGCATTACGTCGAGCCGCCTGTGCTGAGGCAACAGGGTGGCCGACGCCGGGCGGGGCTCGAAAGGTCGGTAAATTGGAGGAAGAAAGCGTTAGGTTAGACGCCGAACGGATCAAAGTGTTGATGTCCGCGGTCGCAGGCTCGCGCGATGTTGGCGCGTTCGAGACCCTTTATCGGCATTTTCATCCCCGCGTGCGCTCTTACATGGTGAAGATGACGAGAGGAAACCGAATCCTGGCAGAGGAGCTGGCGCAGGAGACGATGATGCGGGTTTGGCACAAGGCGTCACTTTTTGATCCCTCCAAGGCGCAGGCGTCGACCTGGATATTTACGATAGCCAGAAATCAGATGATCGACTCGGTTCGCAGAGGTTTGAGGCCTGACTTCGATCCTAACGATCCGGCTTTCGTGCCAGACGAATTAGAGGCCGCCGACCTGGTAATCGAGCGGCATCAGAGTGCGGCGGCGCTGGGCCGGGCAATGACGACCTTGAAGGGAACATATGCGGAAGTGCTTCGAATGTCGTTCTTCGAGGGTCTTACTCATTCGACAATCGCAGAAAAACTAAACCTCCCAATTGGAACGGTGAAATCAAGGATACGGCTTGCATGCGAGAAACTGCGCGCAGCGCTTCAGGACGAAGCCAAATGATCGAACATCATCTGGATGACGACATGCTCCAGCAATATGCTGCCGGGACACTGGCCGAGGGTTGGAGTGTTGCTGTGGCGACCCATCTTGCTCTTTGCCCCGCCTGCCGCTCGAAGCTTTCAGTGCTGGAAAGCGTTGGCGGTTATTTTATCGACAGTGAACCTGCGGATGAAGCCGAGGTGTCACAAAGCTGGGAGAGTGTCAAAGCCAAGATCGATGCGGGCCAGATCGACAAGGTTGTGCATATCAAAAAAGGCTCGTCGTCTGATCACACATACCCGGAGCCGCTGAGGACCTATATCGACGCGGCCGGAGGCCTGAAATGGCGCAAGCTCGGGCGCGGTGCCGCCCAAATGGTGATCCCAACCGGCGACGAAACGACGACAATGCGATTGCTAAAGATTCCCGCCGGTCAACCGGTTCCGGAGCACTCCCATCGCGGCGTGGAGCTCACGCTGGTACTTGATGGGAGCTTTAGCGATGAGGTTTCGACATTTGCGCGAGGCGATGTCGAGATGGCCGACGACAGCTTGATGCATCAGCCGAAGGCTAATGCTGGCAAAGACTGCATATGTCTTGCCGTGACCGAGGCGCCGCTACGCTTCAAGAGCTGGTTTTTGCGGTTGCTACAGCCAATCCTTGGGATTTAGTGGTGAGTATCATCGATCCAACAGTCGCGGACCTGCTCACAACCTCTTCTGCAGATCATTTTGCACGATCTTTCTCAGATTTTTGAACCGGAGCGGTGGTCATCCGTAGAATCTTCACCGAGCCAAGAGGCCGGCATTGAGAGGAGATGATCATGAAGAAATTTCTGTTAGTTTCGGCAGTCGCGTTGGCCAGCATCATGACGGGTAGCATGGCTGCTTATGCCGCTAACCCGAAAGTCGGCGGGGCCTCGATGTTTGAGGACAAGAATATCGTCGAAAACGCTGCAAATTCGAAGGATCACACGACGCTTGTCGCTGCCGTCAAGGCAGCGGGCCTCGTTTCCACACTCGAAGGGAAGGGGCCATTCACCGTGTTCGCTCCGACCAACGAAGCCTTCGAGGCGCTTCCGAAAGGAACCGTAGAGACTCTACTCAAGCCTGAGAACAAGGATAAGCTCGCAAAAATTCTGACTTGCCATGTGGTCGCCGCGGACGCAATGGCCAGCACCGTTGACAAAATGATCAAGGATGATGGCGGCGAGCATGAGCTTAAAACCGTCGGTGGTTGCATTTTGAAGGCCAAGGAAAGCATGGGCAAGATCACGCTCACAGATGAGGCAGGTGGCACGGCGACAGTGACGATCGCAGATGTGAAGCAGTCAAACGGCGTGATCCACGTGATCGATAAGGTACTTGTTCCCAAGATGTAACTGTAAGTGCCGGGCCGACTTATCGGCCCGGCATTGTCTCCATCTAAATCCCGTCTTTGCTTGGTTCGGTATTGGGCGCGTTCGAACGCCAGCCGAGTTTCACGCACAGATCTTCACCGGCAGCAACACCACTACGGGCATTTTCGAAAGGCCCTTTCAGCATCGTGGTTTCCCCGCGGAAAACAACGATTACTGTCTTTGATAACGGATCGTAAAACACGGTCATACCGTCTTCGTAGTCCATTTATGACTTCCTCCAATAAAGGGCCGGCGGAGTGGCCGCCGACCCCTTCGGATCCTATGCAGATCCGCGTCAGCTCCTGGGGCGTGGAGCCGGCTCCACTGCTGTAGTGCTCTGCATGGAGCAAACTTGCTACGGAGTGCTCGAAGCCCGGATCAAAATAGAAAGGATTTTTGTGGGTCGCAGTCATTACGCTGCTGACCACGGGCCAAAAGTCGCTGCAAAGTCCGCCGGTGCAATCTCAGGAGCCGTGCTGTCATCGAAATGTTGTTCCCGGTTTCAGCGAACACCCTGTTAATATGCTCCCAGCGCACCTCCTCGGCCGACTTCAGACAAGGCGCACCGGATTGCCCGTTTTGCTGCGCTATTCCGAGTATCTCAAAATCTCATCGGCATCTGCCGGCTTGCTGTAACCGATGTTCTGGCCCCACGTTGCCCTCCGTCTCCTGATCTGTGATCGAGTTCCCATGGACGAGCGAGAAGGAGTTTCTCCATGGAGACTACATTGGAGGTTCTCACGACGCGGCAGGGCCGACGAGAGGCTCATCGCCAATGGCCGGATGAGGTTAAGGCGCGGATCGTGTCGGAGAGCTTGCGTCCGGGCGTGACGGTGAACGAGGTGGCCGAGCGTCATGGGCTGAAGGCCAACCACCTGTCATCCTGGCGAACACTGGCGCGGCTGGGCAAGCTGGTTTTACCCGAACCGGAAGACCCAATCGAATTCGCGGCCATGGTTGTCGAGATGCCCGCACCGGAGCCGCCAGGCAGATTTCCCGTGCCGAGATTGTCGTCGGTCCTGTCACCATCCGCCCGACCACGGGTGCTCGCGCCAAGGCCCGTTCAATACCAGTCTCAATGGAGGGTCTCGGTATAATCATTACCGTAAATCATAAATCAGAGTTTCGATATACGGTCCATCTCCTTTGCCAGGATCGTATAGTTTGCCATAGCACCCATATCGCGATTTCGCACGATTTCATTCGCGAACTCTAATGGGGACGGGTGCTGAGCCCATTATGGGACTCATTGCGTTGCTGATCTCTGCTGCTGGATGGAATGAGCCAGTTGCCGATTGCCGCCGGCGGTCGACACTAAAGTCATCAAATGCAGAAGCATCGGTCTCAAACGCCCTCCGTTCTTACGTATCCGATGTCATTGATGTGAAGTAGAATCTTGCCCGCTGAACGGCGGTTCGATTCCGTTCAAGGAAATAAGCTTTTTAGCTGCTGGCCCCACACCGACAGCGGTAAATGCATTCGGCAACGACCTCGCCCCCTCTTTCGTCGTCCAAACCACTACATGAGCCCCGAAATTGTCAGCGGTGTTCAGCAGCGGATTTTCTCGGTTGGCAAAGACGGGACCGCGTCAGCGTAAACAGCGCCCATTTACTGTTACGTACTTCTCAATTTACCCAACGGTGGACAAAGTAAAACGCAATTTTAGCGGCCGCCAAGCGAGAGATCTTGGCGGCGGGTCGCTTTGCCCACACGGGAGACCCGTCTAATGAAGTATCTACATATGATGGTAGCCGCTCTCATGGCATTCGCTCCGATGGCGTCGGCGCAGAATGTCCCGCAAAAGATGTCCGTCGAGCAAATCGAGGAAGAAAAAGCCTATGCCGCCGGAATCCAGGCGGCGCTCTGGGGCCGCCCGTTTGTCGATAACGCCCATACGTTGGCAGCGGGATTGAAGGCGAATGCCGTCGGCCTGAACTACTTCAGGAAGTTCTCCGATCTCAAGACGGCAGCCGACAAGTTCGTGAATACCCCGAACAACGTCTCGATAGACGCCTACGCGGCGGCGGATGTGACCAGCGAGCCGATGGTGTTGTCTGTACCCGTGCTTGACGAAAAGCGATGGTACATCGTCCAGATCGGCGACTACTTCGACCAGGTGGTCTACAATGTCGGCGGAAGCAAAGGGCCGGAACCCGGTCTGTTTCTCATCACCGGCCCTGACTACCATGGTACGGTTCCGGCAGGCATGAAGGAGATCAGGGTCAGGACAAAGCTCGCCGTGGTCGCCAACCGTGTATTCGTCAATGGAGAAGCAGATCTGCCCAACGCACGCGCCGCTCAGAAAGGGTTCAATTTGCTCCCACTGTCGGTATTCCAGAAGAGCGGTCTGAATTTCAAGCTTCCCGAGAAGGTCGACTATGAGCGTTTCGTGTTCACGCCGACCGCTCCCGAGGCGTTGCGACTTTACGAGCAGATCGGCTTTGGGATGCGCATGTTTCTATCGGCCAGCGACGACTTCTCCGATCCCGATGTCGGAGCGGCTCAGCAAATCGGACTGAGCGTCGCCAAAGGGTTCGAATGGCAGGGCCTCGACGAACCGACGAGGCGGGGACTGGCCAGGGCGGCGGTCGCCGCGGACGCCATCATCGCCAACACCTATGCGAATGCTGCCGAAACCGTGAATGGCTGGAGGTATACGATGGGCGGCGGCAGAGCGGGATTTAATTACGCCGTAAGGGCCGCATTCTCCGCCAATCTCACCGGAGCGAACGTGCCGGAGGAGATTCTCTACCCCAACAACCGCGTCGACGAGACGGGCGCTCCGCTCATGGGCGAGCATAGATACGTCCTGCACTTCGATAAGGACAGTCTCCCGCCTGTCTCGGTGTTCTGGAACATGAGCATGTACGATGACAAGGAATTCTTCATCGAGAACGATTTCAAGCGCTACAGCATTGGCAGCACGACAGAGGGCCTCAAGACCGATCCGGATGGTTCCGTGACAATTCTGATCCAAAACGAGCGCCCGGCCGACACGTCGAATTGGCTGCCTGCGCCAAAGGGGCCGTTCAATCTTACCATGCGGCTCTATGGATCGCAGACCGCGATCCTCAATGGCTCATATCGACTGCCTGGGGTCAAGCGAGTGGACTGATCGGACCGGTTGCTCCTCCAGATGCAGGGGCGACTTCTTTTGACGGCGACAACTACTCGGTTGAGGGCAAGGTTGGGCTTCGGGTGAATTGGTAAGAGTGGTCGAGATTGCCCGCGGAATTAAGCCAAGCATCATCGGCTACGGCTGAAAACGGCTTAGGGATGCCATTGAACTCCAGAAGTCTGCGACCGCAAAATGACCTACGGCAGTTCGATCCTCATCAAGGCGATCGACATTCGTCCGGATCGCGACAATCAGTGTTGTGAAGTCGGATCTTTGAAACGAATTCCTGGTCCTCCAGCCCCTTGGTAGTCACCGTCGAGGAAGACGATACCGGCACTTTCTAGCGCCGAACGGATCGCAGCGATCGTTCTTGGCTTGAGCTCTTCGCCACGCTCGAAGCGGACAAGTGTGTTCGTCGATACGCTCGCAGCGATAGCAAGATCCTTTACACTCATGTCGAGCGCGGTCCTAGCCATCTTGCATTGAACGGGCAACAAATTCGCCATCTCCTATCGAAATCGCCTTGACGTGGCGATTTTTTCTACGTATCATGGTCTTGGACAATCCTTCACGTCCTGCGTGATTCTCAAAACTAGGATAGCTAGCTCTCGTCCGTGGCGGGAGGCAAATCCTTTTGTCCTTTATGAAAGACAGATGATGGAACTACGCCAGCTATCCTACTTCGTCGCGGTGGCCGAGGAGCTGCATTTCGGTCGTGCGGCAGCCAAGGTGAACATCACCCAGTCGGGCCTCTCGGATGCGATCTTGGCGCTCGAGAAGGAACTCGGCGTGCAGCTGTTGCTGCGAACGACCAGGCGGGTGGAGCTGACGCGGGCAGGGGCCTCCTTCTACGAGCGCTCGGTCAGGATGATCAGCGAGCTGGAGCTGTCGAGAGAGATCGTTCGCTCGATCGCCGGCAAGACGACCCGCAAGATTGCGATCGGCACGGTCTATCCCGCCACGATCGGCGTTCTGCCGGCCTTCCTTGCGCGCATCGGCAGGAAGTATCCCGATATCCGCATGCATATCGAAAGCGGTACCACCGATGACATCATCCGCCATATCGAGGCAGGCCGCATCAATCTCGGCTTCATCCGGCCGGTGGAGAATATCGGCTCGCTTCGCTTCTTCTCGATTGCTCATGAACGCTATCTGCTGGCAGTGGCCAAGGAGAGCGCGCTGTCCTTAAAGAGCGAGATCGATCTTGAGGATCTGAGAGGGGAGAAGATAATCTCATTTTCCCGCCAGAACCGCTCCTACAGCGAACAGTATTTCACGGAGAAGTTCGAGGAGCATGATCTGACCGACAATGTCACTTATACCTGCGACGACACCTTCTCGCTGGTGTCGCTGGTCTCAGCCGGTCTTGGCATCGGCTTCGTGCCGGAATGGACGCAGGATCTGCCGAACCGCGGGTTCGAGCTGAAGAAGGTGAGGGGCGTCGATTTCAAGATCGGGCTCGGTGTCGCCTGGAACCGGGAGGATCCGACGGCGGCACGTGACGACATCATCGATATCGCACGATCGCTCGCGCGGCCGGGCAGGTGAGGGGCCCTGAGACTTTAGCCATGGTATGGTTAGTTGTGTTCTTCGTCTCGCACAAGCTGCGGAAGACTAAGCGCGATGGGTCGAATGCGATTAAAGAATGTTAATATGTCAATGTTTCGCGCACGTTAACGCTATAGCACCGTGATGCATGTTAATGTATTCATCAATACACTCGTCTGCATCAGCTACATGTAGAGTGGGCGATGATCCAGCGCCTAAGTTATCCCGAGGCGTTGAGGGAACACATGAATAGAGCGAAGGTGCCGTGAAAATCGACGCGGTGTTTAATTGGGAGCAGGCGGCAGAGCAGGCCATGAAATTGAGGGAATACCTAGCCGAAGCGGGGAACTCAGATGACGCGAGACAGATTCTGCTCCACGAACTAAGGACCACTAGGGATTTCGATCTAGCCATTCAGAATGCGAAACAAAGACTAAATCCGAATTGACGCATTTGCGTTAAACTCACGTCAGAGCCCGCGCGCCGATGAACGTGCGCGCCAAGGCCCCGGGGCAAAGGTTGACCGTGATGCCGTTGGCGACGATCTTGCCTCCGCTGTTCCGAGCGTCAAGACCAGGCGAAGCGGCAGCGCTGACCGTTATCGCCGTGCCGGGCGTGACCGTGCACGAGGTGCCATTCACCGAGACATATCCTGGTGAGCACGACCGCGCGAACGCGACCTCGCTTGCTCCGGGACGACATGCGAAAAGCAACATCCCCGACATCGATGCGATACGCGACAGACGAATCATGTTCATCCTCCTCGGCAACTCCCGGGAGGATTGACTGATGGCGCACACGTTAAAGGAAGTACATAATCGTAAATCCAAACGTGAATGCGCCAGAGGATGGCGGGCGAGGCCCGGTCAGGCAACCTGCTGATCTCCAGCTTCCGCGAGCTTGTAGCCGGACATAAGGAAGTATGGGTTCACGGTGAATGCCGCCGTCGCGAGGCATGCCGCGAGCGCGATCTTGACAGGACCAAGAATGATCGCGTCAACAATCTGCGCTATGTGCTCGAGCATTTCCTCATCTGGACCGTCCGGCTGCTGAGTCGGAAGCGCCAGCGCGGCCTCGGGGCCAGTTTCGATCTGACCGAGTGGTATCGGCATTCCGATGGGCTTGTCTGACATGACTGTGATCCTCTTGTTGCGATGCTTTCCAAAACATCTGTAGACCGAGGATGTTCCGCACTGCAGCAATTGCTGTTCAGTCCTCCTCGATAGCCAGACCGAACCTGGCGTGGTAGCGATGGTAAAGGTTGAGGGACTCATGATGAGAATGAAGCTGGTAGCGGTCGCACTCGCGGCCCTTGCGCCCGTCGTTGCGATGCTGGGATATAACGAGTACGCCATGCGGCAGCAGCGTGGGGAGGAAGTGAGAGTTCAAGCTGCGCAGTCCGCCCGTCAGGCTTCCTCGGAGGTCGAGCGCATCGTTGAAGGGCTTCACTCGCTGCTCATAGCCGTGACGTCGATGCCGTCTGTCAGGCACCTCGACGTGGCGAACTGCAACGATGCCCTGCGCTCGCTCGCAGGCAAGGTCCCAAACATTCAGACGATTTTTGTTGTGCGGCCAGACGGCACCCCGGCATGCGGCAGCATCGCGATCCCCGAGGGTGCGACGTTTGGAGACCGGGATTATTTCAAGCAGGCTGTCGAAACACGCGCTTTCGTTGTCGGCACGTACACCGAAAGTCGGATCACGGGTCGCCCGGTACTGCCGCTGGCGATGCCAGTGGTGGAGAACGACAAGGTTACTGCGGTGGTCGTCAGCGGCATGCTCCTCGACTGGCTCCAGAATCGCATCACGGAAAGAGGTGTGACGCCGGGAAACGCGGTCACTCTCGCTGACAGCGATGGCAGGATCGTCGCCCGCGTGCCGCTACCGGAGAAGTTCGTCGGCACCGTCATACCCGACGAGTACTTGAAGCTCGTGCATGCCGAGGAGCCAGGAATCGTGCAGGTGATGAGCCAGGACGGCACGGAACGGGTACTCGGCTACAGGCCGATTTCGCTGCCCGGAAGCCCTCTCTACGTCAGCGCAGGACTTTCCACCGGCGAGGCCTTCGCGCCCATAAACAGGGCCACGATGACGAACTCGATTGGCATCGCCGTAGGGGCACTCGTGTCTCTCCTGCTCGCCATGTTCATCGGCGAGCGTTTCCTTCTGGCCCCGATCTCCAGGATCTCGGAGGTCATGCGGAATTGGAGGGACGGCAAGACAAATGCCAGAACCCAGATGAGTCCGAGCGACGAGTTGCACGCGGTCGGGGCGACACTGGACGATCTGCTCGATGAACTCGATGCCCGCCGGGACCAGAACGAGAAGGCCGAAGAAGCCCGGGAGCTGCTGGTACGGGAACTTGCTCATCGGGTGAAGAACGGCTTCGCCTTGGTGCAGGCGATAGCTCGGCAGACCTTCGCGAAAGCGGAGCCGGAACGCTATCATAGCTTCTCGGACAGGCTGGCGGCGCTGGCGAGCACATATGACCTAATACTGTCCAAGGAAGGGGCGGGGTCGTCGATGCACGAAGTCGTGTCCGCTGCCCTTCGGTCGCACCTGTCGTCGCCGAACAGGATCGTCGTCAATGGAACGGAGGTTCCTCTCCCTTCGGACCTGGCTCTCCCGCTTTCTCTCGTGATCCACGAACTTGCAACCAACGCTATAAAGTACGGGAGCCTCGGTGCCGAGGACGGACGGGTACTCGTTGACTGGAACTTATCAGAAGGCCGGCTTCGCCTGGTGTGGAGGGAGGTCGACGGTCCACCGGTCAAGGCTCCGGAGAGAACCGGTTTCGGTACCGTGCTGATCGGACGCGCCTTCCCAGCGAAGGCCAAGGCGGACAGCCACACGGAGTACAGGCCCGATGGTCTCGTCTTCGAAATTTCGTTCTCGGTGGAACCTACGGCGGCGAACGAAGTTTCTATCGATCGCGAGGAAGCGTGATGACCAGAGTGAAGATCCTTATCGTGGAAGATGAGCCGCTGGTCCGCATGCTTGCTGTCGATCTCGTAGAAGAGGCTGGATTCGAGGCCATAGAGGCCTCGGACGCGGACGAGGCCATTGTCGCTCTCGAGAATATTCCCGACATCCGAATTCTGATGACCGACATTGACATGCCCGGGAGCATGGATGGCCTGAAGCTCGCCGCCGCTGTCCGGGACAGATGGCCGCCGATCAAGATCGTGGTGGTGTCAGGGAAGCAGCGGCCACTTGCGTCGGACATGCCGGAACGCAGCCTGTTCTTCGCGAAGCCCTACGACATCCGGAAGATGGCGCATACGCTAATCGAGATGGCAGCCTAAGCGCGCGGCACCCTTCCAGCGGCGCTAAAGCCAAGCACCCCGCCTTGACATCCAATCAGCTGTGCAACCGCTGGGGCTGGATTTTGCCCGATCCTTTGTCATCGGTGCGAGCTGGCTCGATCCGTTCGGCTCCGCCATAAAAGCCGCCGGCGAACTTTTCAAGCTGCTGTCGGTCGACGATCTGAATGTGGATCCCGCGTGGAACGGATGAAGCCTTCGCCTTCAAGGACGTGAATTGCGTTTGTCACTCCCGGTCGGCGAACTCCGAGCATTGCTGCGAGATCGTGGTGCGTGATCCGGATGTGCTGGCCGCCGATCCGATCCTGACACATCAGCAGCCAGCGGGCGAGCCGCTGTTCGATATGGCCACGCGCATTCGATGGAACCGTGCCAGCCATCTGCTAGACAAGAGCTTGGTGGAAGCGTCGGCACGAATTCTCCAGTTCAGGAAACGAACGCAACATCGAAAGGAAATCATCCGCGTTGATCCGCCAAGACTTCCGGGAATCTGGACAATGGTCTTCGTAAGAGAATGTCGGACGCCGTTCAGCATTGAGGTGCCGACGAATCCTTCGTTGCCCACCATTCCGACCTCTATCTTATACTGGTCGGCCGCAAGAAGTCCTTCCTCCAGGAGCCAGACGTCCTCGATCCCAAGTCTGGGGGCCTCGATCGTGCTTCAGGTAGGCGTTCTAAAGCCATTCGACAGTGCCGTATTTCGATAGCGTCTCGACCGGCTCCATGGCGGGGTCGCTCGGCTTTCCAAGCGTCGAGGCGGTCATTCCAAACTTTCGCGACCGCGATTAGCTCGTCTTGCGGAAGATTCTCGCCGAGCGCGGCGCTCAGATAGCGGCAGCCGGCTTTTCGGTTGAAGGACGTACCGCGGCATTTCCACGGGCACCATCAGTATGCCTCCGGCACGCCGCTTACGCTTCCTGGGTCGATTGCCCTGTCCAGATCGATCTTCCGCCACGCTCTGAACTTCCCTTTGCCTGTACCGGTGTCGAGAACGGCTTCGGCCATATCGTACCCACACACGGCTCAGGAAGGCGTCAACCGTCATCTCGCCGGCATGAGCACGGCACTGAGTGCAAGGACACCGCAGCGGTTCGCGCTGAAGCCGTTGGGACCGCGCAGGATCTTTTCAACTCGGGACATCTCTTCCACGGCGAAAACGGGTCTATGACCGTGAACGTTGTAGATAGCACCGGGAAAACAGTAATGATCGTTGGCGTTACAGCTTGCGTCGAGGTTGTCGTTGGTTCCTCCCTTACGCCGTAGCAACGCGCTGGTGTGATTCGGGAAGAGCCTGTTCATTCGCCGCGGTCCTCCGTTGTAGGGGCGAAGGCGCGCAAGATCCTGTTCCAAACCGTCGCTTCGAAATCAATCTCGCTGTCACTTGGCGTCTTGCCTCCGGCGATCGTCGTCTCGTTCAGGTGATGCCAGTGGGCAAATTCTTTGATAGTCGTTAGGACTTCGCTGCGAACCACATGATGGTCGGGTGGAACATTCCCCGCGTCAACGTGTTGTAGAGCGGACCCTTTGTTCCTGTTGGGGTCTAGAGGCTCATCGCCGCCCCGCGATGGGCCTTTGCTACTTGCGGCATACCCATCAACTGTTGAATGTCTCCCTCAATGCCTGATTGTTCCCTGTTTGGGCCTTCAACATTAGGATGCTGCGTTATTGAAAGAACATGCTGCAGTTGCGGTGCATCCGTCGCGATGACCCACGACTGACGTATCTGCGTGACGAGCGCCGCATCCTCGTCTTCGAGCTTCACGCCGGTTACCTCTTCGAGCCAATTGATCTGGGTGAGCAGGATGCGGGTATCGCGGCCTACTTGATCAAGGTCATTGCCAACCACACTCTGCGAGGGAGTGGGGATAGACAGATCAAAGCGAGGCGCTATGTTCTTTTCATCGCTAGCAAACGAGCTCGTAGGCGCTGGCGGCTGAGGGCTAAGAGCTCCCGCCTGCCAATGCAGGGGGGCCTCATGGCCAAAGACCCGACCGCCCAATCTCAGAAGATCATCAGCGCAGGCCGCGATAGCCTGCTCGTGCTTATCGCTGAAGACGAGGCCCTCATAAAAATCAATCTCGAAGAGGTCGTGACGGAAGCCGGCTTTGAAAACCTCGGATTCTCGAATGCCGATGAAGCTATACGTGCCTTGGAGAAAGACTCGGCGCGCTTTTGCGCCGTCATAACCGACATAAGGATGCCGGGAAAAACGGACGGTTGGGATTTGGCTCGCCGCGCTCGGGAACTGCAGCCGCACATGCCAGTGATTTATATCACTGGGGACAGCGCTAAGGACTGGGCAGCTCAAGGCGTTCCAAACAGCGTGTTGCTTCAGAAGCCTTTTGTTCACGCGCAGCTCATTACAGCGCTGACAACGCTTCTTAACGAGGCGGGCACGACCCGGATAGACCCCTAATTGGCTTGCACCAGTGATTTTGATCAACTCACGGCATCTCGACATTTGTGACGATGGTGGTGGGGTGTCGGCAATGATGGGCAGTGGCTTCGATGAATGCATTTGCTATCGTCCACAATAGAGCGCAGGTTGAGATCCTCGGCAGCCATAGAACGGGCGCTGCCGATTGAGGCCCGTGAGCTTCGCCCCAACCGGAAGGAGGACAGCATGTCTTCCGAAATCAACACCGCCAATCTGAAAAGCAAAGACGTGAAGATGCTTCAGGAGGTTCTCGTCAGCTGCGGCTATAAGGGCAAAATGTCGGCGAACCCGGGGCGAGAGTTCATGGTTGCCGCCAGACTGATCATTCGGCTTTTCCACCAGGGCCTGAGAGAGCCGGTCCAGCTTGCTAACGCTCTGCGCAGAAACTTCGGTAGCTCGCAGAAGGGCGCGGACGTCATAAATTTTTCGGGTCCGCATCGAGACGCCGTGCCGGAAGTAACGCCGCCGGAGCGTCGCGCTCACTGATAGACGCCTCAATTGACTGCGATAGCAGCCGTGAGCGCTGAACCGACCAACCTTGCAAATACGTTTGGCTGCCATCCCGCATGTGAAATGGGCGGTGGGGTGACGGCGACAGCGGGCGCGGCCTCGATCGCCTCTCGAAAGGCAGGCGGGGCCGAGCTTTCCGCCGTGCCGAGACTGCCAAGCCTGCCATGCGGCGGCAATCATTTCTGGTGCGACAGCAGTCATCGGCCTTCGGCCTCCATTATGATTTTAATAGCTGCCGCCGTGTCGCCCGACGCGCGCCAGAGGCGATCGGCAAGGGTGTTGGCGTCAATGCCGTGGGATTCCCACCAAGCCTGCTCATGGCCGGTCTTGTGCGGGGCGTCCGGGCCGGCGCGGTGCTCTTCGGGAGCAGGGGGAGTGTCCAGTTGTCTCCTACCTTCGTTCCTTTCCCGCGCATGTGCTTTCCGAAGCGCTAGTCCGGAAAGTTGACGTGGCAGGGCTCCAACAAGCCCTGCCCAGACCACGAGATCGAAACCAAGGAATACGACATCGCTCGTTATGAGGCGATCAAGGCGGCGTATGTGAGGGCATTGGCGAAGAGGGAGCAGGCGGCATGACCGGCTCTTTATCCGCGAGCAGCGGCCAGCTCGACTGCCTTCCTTGCGTCTTCAGACCGAATTCTTCCGTCGATGACGTCTCGGCAGGCGTTCCATGCTCGCTTCCATTTAGGAGTGTCTTGGTTGGGCTCGTGGATGAGCCAGTTGATAGCCTCCCCAGGGGAGCCGACTACAATGCGCATGCGGCTGTCTCCCAGGACCAGGGGAATGTTCCAGCGGTGTACCTGCCGATTCCGATGAAGCCGCCCCTTTGTTCCGAGATGATTGCGCCCTCCTTTTTAGTGGGGTCTGCAGGCAGTAATTGTTGTCAGTTCGTTCAAGTACGGTGTCAATCTTTTCGAGGCAGGTTTCGTCGTAAGCTTTCGCCGCTGAGTTCGATGCGGTGGGCATTGTGGACAAGTCGATCCTGGGTTGCATCGGCGTAGGTGGGGGTCCCCGATGACGCCGTGCCAGGCAGTTACGGGGAGCTGGCTGGTAATGATCGTAGAAGGACGGCCCAGGATTTCCAGCAGATCGTGACGGGCTTGTTCGTTGAGCGGTTCGAGGCCCCGATCATCGAGGATCAGGACCTGAACATGACCCAGTGTGCGTTGCAGCCGGGCATCCCTGCCGTCGCCACGAGGGAGAACAAGCTGGGCAAACAGTCTTAGGACGCGCTGATAGAGAACGGAACGATCGTCTCGGCAAGCCTTGTGACCGAGAGCGCAGGCCATCCAGCTTTTTCCGACACCCGAGGGTCCGCAAATGGCCAGATTGTCATGAGTGTTGATCCAGTCGCCGCCGAGCAGCTTCATGAAGAGCGCGCGATCAAAGACACGCTCGCTGCGATGATCGACATCTTCCGGGGTCGCCTGGTGGCGCAACTTGGCGAACCGGAGGCGTGCGGCTAGCCGGACTGGGCACAGGTCCATCGCGAGCTGAAGCGCAAGCGGGCGCGCGACGATGACCCGTCTTCGTCCCCGCCGCTTTATAGAGAACCGCTTCCAGGGCCGCGTAGGTGACGTCGTCGTTCAGCGGCCACAACAGCTCCGTAACTGCGGCACGCCGAAGCGTCTCGCGCACCGTCGACGGCGCACCTCCTACCCGGATCGCAATCGACTTGTGCCCAAGTCCTTGCTCAAATCGATATCTTAGTATCTCGCGGACACGCCGCATCTCCAGTCTCTCCGCAGGCATACCGTTCCTTCCTTGTCACCATCGACGGAAGGAACTTCACACCGGCAGACCACCCTTGCCAGATGCCCGCCAAAGGGGGCGACATCATTTCGGAATCAGGGGGCGGGTTGCCTCGGAATTTGCAGTGTACCATCATGGCTGCTCTCCAACTGTCTGGGCCTCAAAGAACGTTAATTCCCCGCTGCCTCGCATCGTTCCAGATCAAGTGAGTAATAATCATTTTGCTGGGAGCGCGGCATCAATCGACGCTCAAGCTCGATCAACGTCTGAGAATGCCGGCTTCTTCAGCCGCGCGGATGAAGGCGAGCTGTGCTTTTTCTCTGGCGACCTTCCCGTCCATAGAGGCGAGACAGGCTCGCCGAGCAGCGGAAAAGGATTTGCCCCCCTTGATTGGCCAAGAGGTCATCAGGCACGCCATGGCATCACGCGTGCTGGTGACGCTCCGGAAATGATCGGAGTTTTCGATCATCAGTTCGATTGGCTTGTCCCAAAGATCGTCGCTCATGTTGGCACCTCAGGAGGAGGATTCCCCGGGAATGAAATACGCAGCCTGCCCAGTCGTTCCGGCTATCGGACCAAGGTCCCTGGTGCGTATGCGACTAAAGGCCGGGGTGTGCGGCGATGACCTTCCTCGAAGCCTTCACCAAGTACCGGCCTGACGTCGAGGGTATCGCCGAAGCCCTTGGCATCACCCCACAAGAAGCGGACCGCCTCATCAACGATCTCATGGATCGCCGGTACCAGAAGCGCGCAGTATAGCCGGAGGCCGGTATGAAGGAGAGCCAGATCCATAAGGCTGTCGTTGCCCACTGGCGCGCTCTCGCTGTGCCTGGAACGTTCATCGGCACGATTCCGAACATGGGAGCAACGGGCCAACACGGTCTTACAGAGAGCCTCCAGGACCTGATCTTCATCGGTCCGAAGCTCCACGGCTATCTCGATTGAAAAACAGAGACCGGGAAGTTCACCGGCCCGTAGCGCGACTTCAAAGCCCTCTGTGAGGCTCACGGCATTCCGCGCCTATGGCAGGGACGAGCCTATCAGGCTGCTCGGGGCCTTGGATTTATCAGGAGGGCAGCATGAGCAACCGCGCCCGGATGCCGCTCCATGTCGGCGACTATCTTGCAGACACCGGCCATGTCACTGCGACCGAGCACGGCGCCTATCTGCTGCTGATCATGCACCATTGGCAGAACGGGTGCCTGCCGGAGAACGAGCGCATCATCGCCCGCATTGCCAAGCTTTCGCCTGAGCAGTGGGAGGAGAGCCGCGACATGCTCGCAATGTTGTTCGGCCCAGGCTGGACCCACAAGCGCATCGATGCCGAGCTGTCGAAGGCGGACGAGATCATCGAAAAGCGCCGATCCGCACTTCGTTCGGAAGACGCGAGCGCGCCTGAAACCAATCCTGATTGCGAAGAATTTTGGGAAGCCTACCCGAACAAGATCGGCAGGCCGTCGGCTGAGAAAGCTTTCTCCCAAGCCATCAAGCGCGCCAGCCTCCACGAGATCATGACCGGCGTCAGGGCCACGTCCTAAAGACCGACGACCGTCGGTGGTGCCTCCGGTCAAGTGGCTCTCCGACCGATCGCTGGAAAGACCTGCCGGCCAAGCCTCACGACAAGCAGCCTTCAAAGCCAAACGGCTTGGCTCACCTGCGGCAGACGCAGTCCCGAGCACAGTACATCGCCCAAGAGTTAGCCCGTTCCGAGAGGAGTTTCAAATGATCGCAGCAGCCAGACAGTTCACTAGCGCAGCGGAGATGCGCGCCGACTACACGGCGGTGCATCAGCGCTGCTCCAATCCAGGGGTGCCGGCGAAGCCTGAGCCGGTCGTCATCGAGGCGGCGGCAAGATTCATCACCAGGAAAGTCCCTCTCTGGAAGGTGAAGGATACAGCAAGGTCCACGCCAGAGCCTCTGGCAATCCTAAGACCACGGCAGCGATGAACATGCGAGAGCCCGATCGCCGTGATGGCGGCCAAAGGGCATCTTGAACCCCATCAGGTCGAGGCCGCGATCAAGTTCCGGCGACTGTGAGAGTCGCTGGCGCGGGAACCGATCACGGACCGCCAGATTGACGCCGGGTTCGAGCTTCAGGAGTGCCGCGAACTGCTCGGCCGCCGGCACTACGACGTCGTCAGCCGCGTTGCCGGAGAGGGCTGCATCATTGCCGAACTCAGCGCGTCGAAGGGCGCTCGGCACACACTCGCCGATTACCTGAAGGACGCTCTGGACGATTTGGCTGTGCATCTTCCGGAAGCGAAAGACACCACCGAATTCGCGATCGGTAGTTTTGCCAAGGTAAACTTTGCAAGGTATTTAGTGACTAGTGTGGTGATTTGCGCAGAGCGGTCACCGAATCAGCCGTCTCCGGGCAGCTTTTCAATTTCAGGCATCGATCTTCGCGGCTGGCTTCTTCCGCTTCCGCGGTGCTATTGCCTTGATAGCAGTCCTGCTGCTCGCTAACTCAGCATCCCTCGCAAGACGCAACTCGCGAAGGCGAGCAGTTTTCTCGTCGCGGGCGGCGTTGCGAGCTGAAGTAAGTGCTTGAGATTCCTTGGTGGTGATCTCGGCTTTGTCTTGCAGGGATTTATGGGTCATCGCTTTTAAGTAGCGCGCTAGCGTCGAAATAGAAGACCGACGCAGCCCCTCAATTTCCTAGATCGGACGGTTTCCCGTTGAAACAATACGGTCTGGCGAAGCACATTCTGATGGCCAAAGGGATGGCTCGTGACCAGCGAGAACCCTGCGGCCCGCCCTTCATGTCGGAGTAGAGCAGCCCAGTAGCTCGCTTGGCTCATAACCAAGAGGTCGCGCGGTCGGGCCTTGTCGTTGGGGGGCTATCAAGAGTTCTGCTACTTGAATTTTACGTTACGGCCTTCGGTCGACTTTTGGGAGCAGGTTTTTCTCGGGCAGGCAGACATCGCGGTTCTCCACGGTCGACGTTCAAGCTCAAAGACCAGAGACACGGCCTGCCAGTTGGTGCGCCTTGTCGACCACGTAGGCGTCAGGATGCGCCTTCTCTGCATACGCCGCTTCCAGCACGCATTCAGGATTCGGTCTATACCGAGCTGAAGTGGGCTATCGCTCACCTCGGACTTGAGGCAGCATACGACGTCCAGAAGACGACGATCATCCACCGGCGGACCGGAGCGGAGTTCATCTTCTACGGCATCGAGCGAAACCTTGGCTGTCCCGCTTGCTGCGTTGGCGACGCCGATGCCCGGTCGATCCTTCAAAAATACTCGTTTTGACCTATCATCTGTCTGACGAGCTGAGTCGATGGGACGTTCAACACATTTGTCCGAAATGGCTCAGAGGTCCGTCGAAATCCTGCTAGGGCGGACGATCGACCAATGCGGTGCGATTTGCTTCCGGATGAACGACATTGGGGCAGTTGAAGTGCTGCTGATCACCAGCCGAGACACCGGCAGGTGGGTAGTTCCAAAAGGAAATATCGAAAAGAACGAGCCCTTGTACAAATGCGCTCGACGCGAGGCATTGGAGGAAGCCGGCGTCATTGGATGCGTAGGTAAGAAATCCATCGGTTATTTTTCCTCCCTGAAGGACTCGTCCAAGCCTCCTTTTTTAGTGAGCGTTTTCGCCCTTCAGGTCGAAAATGCGGCCGACGAATTCAAAGAAGCGGGTATCCGAAAACTCGTCTGGGTTTCGCCCAGAAGCGGCGGCTTTGGTCGATGAGCCAGAACTAAAGGGAATCTTCAGATTGATCTCTAGTGATTTCGCACCAAAGACTTTTCGAAAGGCGATTGGGAGGCGTTCCGTCTCGAAATAGGGGCTGATTATAACCGTCCCATCATTGGTACCGGCCCGCGTCCGACAGCAGCGATTGGAGGTGGACTGCCAGGTTAGGACGTAGCCGGCGCGGGAATATAATCTGGATGAGCTCTCGATATCAAGTTGCTAATCGGGCTTAACCCGACCGCCATATCACTTCGGGGCGTGCAGACTACACGTCTGCAGCGTCCAGATCGGCGCATTGCTCAGGGCTCAATTCTCGTCCCATCTCGGGCCAATAGACGGGAGCGTCCTATCGCAATAGATATCCGGGTTTACGTGCGGAGATTTTAATGAATCACGGAAACCGCCGCGACACCGGCTTCATTGGCTGCTCGCAGGATAGCGCTTCTCAGTTCCACGCTGTTGGCCTTTCCGGTCATCACGTCGAGGCAGGCTTTCACGGCTGACAAAAATTCCTCGCCGTCGTCCGATGGCCAATCTTTGATCAAAGCGGTGGCAGCCTCATGGACGGTGCGAACAATCAGCCGCCGGCCAGGGTCCTTGAAGATGAGGATGACTTGATCAAATTCGGTTGATGTGTCGAATCCCATTACGCAATACCCCGCAGCGACCAGTCCACACAAATATGAGTGTGAGCTAATCACGGGGTTGCGGACTGTCGCGTGAAAAATGCGTGACATGTGACGCCAGTCACATCGTGCTCCCGCCTTGATCCACGAGCGGACGGACTGCCGCTGGCAATCGCACTAAAGTCCTGCGCCTGTCATCTCAACGCCTTAAGCGACTATTTTTGGAACGATGGAGTGTTGAATACATTCTAACTGTGTCTCGGCGCCTTCCCAGTCGCCGTGACGGGCCGAAAGGTAGAGGGCTCGCCGCTGTGACAGGAGGCGAGCCTTTGCCTGTCTCGGTGCCTTCGGCAACGTCGGCCGGAGAGGGGCAATCATATTCAACTAGATTTGAGAAAAAAGCCCGCCGAAGCGGGCAGATCGAAGTGGAAAGGAGGGGCCGCACGACCGATGCTCTAGAAGGGTCAGTGGGCGTGCGCATCAGCCGCACGGTCCATTCAGCCATAACTGACGCCGTTGCTAAAAGTTCCGTGTCGAGACTATAGTTTGGGTAGGCACTCGAAGCGCCAGGAATTGGATGAGTGCGCGCGAGCTGGACGCGGTGGCTTGAATGAATGAGGCCGTCGCTATCGAACAAAAGCCGAGATCCATTTCAGTCGGTCCATAGCGTAGCATTTTCTCTGATAGCGTCGGCTCAAGAGCGCGTTGTTATCTTCACTGATATATCCGGCGTTCCATGCCTTCTCATCAATCGCCATCTGGATCACTAACTTACTGTCGGCTTCTTCGGCAGTTCGTCCGGCAAACTTCAAATCTTTTTTATTGTAACGTCTGCTTTCATACGACTGCTCCAGACCAACGCGATCCTGCTTATTACTTTAAACCGATCGAGCTCGCTTAAGTTCCCTATTCAACGTCACAGGAACGGCAATCTGCGGGGTAGTCACTGTGGTTGTGGTGTTCGTTACCCACTATCCAAATTGGCGATAGTGGGCAGATACCTTCAGTCTTCCATTGCGGTATTCTTTAAGTAGTAGGTGATTGGGGGGTGCATTCATGACTATGTCAGGATGCTCGATTTTCGGATCAAGGAGCGCTCAGACAGGCATACGACGCCGGCGGGCTCCTAACCTCGCAGAACATGCCACGGCTACCCGCGTCAATGAGACGATCGCCTACGGGTGGATGATGCTGATCGTGACCTTGGTGCTCGGGTATACTGGATTCGCCACGGCCCAAGATATAGCCCCGATCTGGCGCACCGGTAGAGCTCGCCCGTATCGGGACTTCGAAGAGGACCGGGAGCCGCCTCCCTGTAGCGAGCCGGAACCTTTCGAGCTTCCTGACCGCCCATTCAATTCAAATGACACTGGGAGCCGATGATGCTCGCCATAATTGGCGCCGTCATCAGCGACATAGGCCGTCTGATCGGAATCGGCGGCGTCTTGTTCATCGGCCTCTTGCTCTACAAGGAAGACATCCCCGGCGCGAACCGCATACCGTTCTTGCCGAGCATTCCGATCCTTGGCGATCTCACCGCCGGTCCGGTTCACACCCATGCGGCCCAGCAAGTGAAGCTCGCGACAGATGACCTGGTGACAAAGTTTGAACGGGACACACTCGCCTGGCAGCTTGGCGAGGAACGTCGTCGCGCGACGGAAGCGGCGCTGATCACCGAAGAGTACCGCAAACGCGCTGATGCCGCCCTGCGGCTCAAAGCGGAAACGCAACAAAAGCTGGAGAAGGCCATTGCTGAAGACACTAGCGACGATAGCCCTCTGGGGGCAACCATGATGTTGAATGGCTGTGTCGGAACGGTTCAAAAGCGCCTCAATGCAGCCGCTGAGACGAAGGGCAGGGGCAGGCGGCGGTAATCCTCCCGGAGCTGCCGGCATGCAGAGGGCCTACCCCGGTTGCTGACGGAGAAGCCGCGAAATACTCAACTGCGATGGGAGTTCATCGCGGATGGGGAAGATCTGAAGAACGATCGCTGCGCCGGGTTTCACGACGCGGTGCGGGAGCGCTTCGGGCCTTCGGCGCGTCGTCCGGCATCACGGTGATTCTGGCATCTCGAGCCGCATCGACGAAGGCCTTTCTCGCGAAAGCGCCGCCGCGCTGATTTTCGATAGCGGTGAAACAAAGGGCGGGCGCGCGCTGAAATGTGGTGTTGCCGGCCTTCTTCGGCCATTTGTCGGACATTTGGAGCCCGGTAAGGCGTGAGACAGTGGAAACGTCTCGGTACCGGGCCCTTCGATCTGGACCGATGTTTTTCTGATAGGGACGAGCGAGACTCCGAGCTCGGCCATTTCATCACCTCACGCTTTAGTGTTTAGCGACTCAAGAGGTGCGGCTGTGATTCGTTCCGTCAATAACCCTTCTAGGCGACGCTAGCGAGACCTGTTTGCAGGGTTAGAGCGGGTGCTTGGTGCAGACCCCACGTTTCAAGTAGCGGGATTTAGGGGTTCCACACTAATCGACCGGAAAGCGCGAGGCCGGCCAGCCACGAATTGTGACGAAATGTCTGCGTCTAAAGCCAGTTATCATAATGACCTAAAGCAATCCGTCAACATGAGCAGGTATGGTCTGATAGGACAACGACGCCGGCTGCCTTGTTTAGGTCGAGGAATGACATTCGGCTTTGATTGGTGGGATCACGCGGCCTCAGGGCTAACAGAGGGAAGGGCAGGATATGCCGCCACGCGATCCCATATAATGACTTACGCATGACCAGTTTGTTCCCTTTCGGCGAATGATTTGAGTCCTTGCCATCGCACTTGGCCTCGGCCGTAATCATCTTGATGAACTCGACACTAGACATGACCCGAGTCGCGGATAGCAGGCCGAATTGGCAAACGAATGTGACTGCCCATCGCGCACTGTACTGCGGTATGGAACGATTTCACGTCTTCCTCCTATTTTTCCGGAGGAACGCACGATCCCGGGAAATCGTCTAAGAGTCGAACCCGGGGAGCCGAAAGCCCTGAAAGCTGCGCTGACCAGTGCGCTTCACAGTGGTCTTATAACGGTCATCAATCTTGGGAACATCGGTGATGTAGCTAGGTTCAAGGTCGCATCGGAGCCGACGTTACAGAAGTGGTTGAGAAACTTCGTGACGCCCGGAGGGTTTATCCCTTACCGGGGGACGACAGAGCTGCCGAAAAAGCCGCAGCGCTCCTGGAAGCTGCTGTTGCCGGTACGCGCCGGTGAGCACGGTAGACATCCTTAAAAGCACAGCCGCTAAATTGCTCGACAGGTCTCAGCTTCTCAACGGAGAAGCTCTCGGTATTTCGAAATCTTGTCGAGCGATCCTGTGAACGAGACGAAACAGTGCCTTATCGATATCGGAGTCATCGAGTAGGGATGGATCCTCGGAAACCATCTGAAGCGCACGGTCGGCAAGTCGGGCTGCATCAGCTTCTGACTTGACGTAGCGGCGCGCAAGACTGTTCAGGGTGGAAATGGTTGTCGAGTGGGATTGCGCTAGCATTGTGCACCCGTTCCTTTTCGGTCAGCGGGTGCACGTCAAAACACTGAGCCACCAGCGCCAACGGTTCAAACAACTGGCCCTATGCTACGACCCATCCCCAAAAAAGTCCACGCAGAGGTGACTGTCAAATCCGCGGACCGGGCAGCTCGACGCGAAAAGATGCCCGCGGAGGCGGGCGAGTTTCCGGGATCGACAAGAAGTGGATCGCACGACGCCTGCTGGGCAACAGAGTCTGGGTTGATAGACTTGCCGGGCGACCTTACCGTTCAACTGTGAAGCAAGGCGCGAGCATTTTTCGAAGCCCTCCGCGCGGTGCAGCTCGAACGACGGCGGCAAGGCCGACGATCGCTCATATCGAGCAAACGTTGAAACTGCACGAGGTCATCCGCCTTCGTCTTCTCGCATAAGCAACAAGAGCCGTTCTTGTACGGCTTTCCAGCGGTCAAGCTGATCGATACTCCGATTGTGTTCTCCAAGGGCACCAGGGCGTAAAATTGCCCTTTGTAATTTGAATGCTTTTATGCGTGCGGTGTTGGCGGCTATCCGTTCTTCAAGCTTCTCCAGTTGAGATTCAAATTCCATCGCCACGACCTTTTGATCCACAGAACAAGGACGGCTATATTTTGGATAACAGTCTTCAAGGATAAAGGTTGCGCCGCCTACAGCCGGTAAAAGGCTACCGCCGACCCGATGAGAACGCTCGGCATAAAGCCGACGGCCATGTGATCGATTCACGTCAATCTGAGCGATGATGTCATGCATCGATCGCTATCCTGAACGAGCCAAGCTGCGTCGAAAAAATCCCCTGTGAAGCCGGAGAGCAGAATTTGCAAACCGCGAGAGGATGTTTTGCAAAACGCTTTTTTGACGAATCCGCCTAAGTCGTTGATCGGTATGGCGCGCGAGCGTGGCGAAACTGGTAGACGCAAGGGACTTAGAAACCCGTTGCCACGTAATTGCACGGGACCGCCAAAACGTGGAAGTGTCATTCAGACGATAATGGGAGCTGCGTGACAGAGGGAGCTTCGAGCAGCTCTTGCGCGGTCGAAACAAGCGCTTGGCGACATGCCAAGCGCGCGTCCATCAGGCGGTGAGGTCTGCGACCTTGCGGGTCAGGTCGCTGAGATAGGCCGCGACTGAAAGGTCTTCGCCCGTCGCGTCCACCAGCAACTGGCTTGCGCTTTTCGACCTTCCGTATCGATGGACATTGTCGTTCAGCCAGGTCTTGAGCGGCAAATAATCGCCGTCTTCCAGTCCGCGATCGATTGCCGTCTGCTTGCAAGCGGCGGCGAAGAACTGCGAGGACATGATGTTGCCGATCGTATAGGTGGGGAGGGAGCCGACCATGCCTGACGACCAGTGGACATCCTGCAGCACGCCGAGTGTATCGGTCGGCACATCGAGGCCGAGATAGGTCTTGATCTTTTCGCGCCAGATCTCGGGCAGGTCAGCAACACGCAATTCGCCCGCCATCAGTCCGGCCTCGATCTCCGAGCGCAGCATGATGTGCAAGTCGTAGGTCAACTCGTCGGCCTCGACACGGATGAACCCCGGACGCGCAGCATTGACCGCCCGCCAGAAATCCTCCGGCGTGACATCGGCGAGCTGCTCGGAGAAGGTTTCCTGCAGATCGGCGAAATTGAGCTCCCAGAAACGGCGGGAGCGGCCGACGCGATTTTCCCAGAGTCGGGACTGCGATTCGTGCGTTCCGAAACTGGCGCCGCCGACCGCATAGAGATTGACGAAATCGGTGGTGAAGGTGGAGCGGCTGAACGCTTCCGATATGCCCTGCTCGTAGATGCCGTGACCTGCTTCGTGCCAGACCGCGAAGAGGCCGCCGGGCAGCCAGTCTTCGCGGAAGCGGCCTGTGATGCGCACGTCGGAACGGGTGAAGGAAATCTCGAACGGATGGACGGTATCATCGAGGCGCCCGCGATTGAAATCATAGCCGAAGCGGGTGGAAATGAGGCTGGAGAAGGCGCGCTGCTTGTCAACCGGATAGGCGCGGTCGAGAATTTCTGAGCGCACGTCAGCCTCTTTCGCCCGGGCGAGCAGGGGCAGCAGTCCATCGCGCAACTCGCCATAAATGCCGCGCAGCCGTGACCAGCTCATGCCCGGCTCGTAAGTTGCGACCAGCGCATCGTAGGGATGCTCTTTATAGCCGATGTCGGCAGCGATCTCGCGCTGCATCTCCATCGTGCGCTCAAGAAGTGGTGCAAAGGTGGCAAAATCGTTGGCGGCGCGGGCCTTGCTCCAGGAGGATTGCGCGACGGTCTTCAGTTCGGCCGCGGCGCTGACGAGCGAGGCGGAAATACGCGAAAGTGTGCCGATGGCTTCGGCTGCCTGCTCAACTGCGAGGCGGCGCGGGTCGGCGGCATCGGCGCCTGACAATTCCGAACGCGCGCCTTCGATGGCGCGCTGCAGCTTGTCGCCCGTGGCAAGGTCACGGGCGAGGCCGACCAGGGTGGCTATCTGCTTGCCGCGTGCATCGACGCCGCCCGGCGGCATCATGGTGCGCGCATCCCAGGTGAGCAGGTTCACGGCGCAAAGGATATCGTTGATCCTGGCGATCTCGGTTTCGAAAACGTCGATGCTCATGGTTATCTCCATCCTGTCAGGGCGTGGGTGCCCCAAAATCTTCAAGGTGGCAGGCGGCAAGCTGGCCGCGGCCGCGCGGCGTCAGAAGCGGCCGCTCGACCCTGCAGCGGTTGAAGGCATGCGGACAGCGGCTGGCGAAGGCGCATCCCGGCGGCACCTCCAGCGGGCTCGGCAGTTCGCCACGCGCCGCAACCGTGCGGTTGCGGCGCGACGGATCGAGTTCCGGTGCGGCATCGAGCAGCGCCTTGGAATAGGGGTGACGCGGGGCGGTGAAGAGGCCTTCCGACGTGTTCACTTCCACCACCTGGCCGAGATACATGACGGCGACGCGATGCGAGATATGGCGCACAAGCCGCAGATCATGGGCGACGAAAATGACGGTGAGGTGTAGCTGCTCCTGCAGTTGCAGGAGCAGATTGACGACCTGCGCCTGCACCGAGACGTCGAGCGCGGAAACCAGTTCGTCGGCGACGATGACGTCGGGCTCGACTGCGAGCGCTCTTGCAATACCGATGCGCTGGCGCTGGCCGCCGGAGAATTCGTGCGGATAGCGTACTGCGGCGTCCTGCGGCAGGCGCACGAGTTCGAGGAGTTCGGCGATCCGATGGCCTATCTGTTCCTTCGGGCGCATCTTGTGAACAGAGAGTGCTTCGCCGAGGATCTGGGAGACGGTCATGTGCGGGTTGAGCGAGCCGTAGGGATCCTGAAAGATCATCTGGACACGCCGGTTGAAGGCGCGCCGTTCGCCGCCGCGGAATGTGCCGATATCCTTACCCTCGAAGCGGATTGCTCCGCTATCAGGCTCGTGCAGACGCACCAGGCAGCGCGCCAGGGTCGACTTTCCGCAACCGGATTCGCCGACGATGCCGAGCGTTTCGCCGCGATGGATTTGCATCGAGACGTCGCGCAGTGCGTGGACGGCGAGCGGCGGCTTTCCTTGCAGTCGGCGGGTCATCGAAAAGGGACCGGCAAAACGTTTCGAGATGCCGTCGATCGAGAGAATGGGTAGGTTCGTCTTCAAATGATCGCCTCCGCCATCGCCACGAGGTCATGGTGGAAACAGGCCACCATCCGGCCGCCAGACGTCACGGTCTCCAGTACCGGCCGTTCTTTCAGACAGTGTTCGGTTGCAAATTTGCAGCGCGGATGGAAAGCGCATCCATCCGGCAGATTGGTGAGGCTCGGCGGAGTACCCTCGATCGACTGAAGCACGGTTCGCGACGTGCCGGAGCGCGGCACCGAGCCGAGCAGGCCGCGCGTATAGGGGTGGCGCGGCTTGCTGAAGACATCCGCAACCGTTCCGGTCTCGACGATGCGGCCCGCATACATGACCGCCATGCGGTCGCAGGTCGCGGCGACCACGCCGAGGTCATGGGTGACGAGAACGACGCTCATCGACAACCGATCGCGCAGATCGAGCAGCAGTTTCAGGATCTGATCCTGGATCGTGACGTCGAGCGCTGTCGTCGGCTCGTCGGCAAGCAGCAGTTTCGGCGAGCAGGCAAGCGCGATAGCGATCATGGCACGCTGGCGCATGCCGCCCGAAAACTGGTGCGGATATTCCTGAAGCCGCCGTTCTGCGGCGGGGATGCCGACAATGTTCATCAGCTCAAGCGCGCGGGCCTTGCGTTCCCTCGCATTCAGTGTCGTGTGGGCGACCAGGTTTTCCTCAATCTGCATGCCGACCGGCAGCACCGGATTCAGCGCCGTCATCGGCTCCTGGAAGATCATCGCGATCTCGCCACCGCGAACCTTGCGCAGTTCTTCGGCCGGCAGGGCGACGAGATCGCGGCCGCACCATTCAACACGGCCGCTCACATGCCCTGGTTCGCGGATCAAGCGCATGATGGAGCGTAACGTCACGCTCTTGCCGGAGCCGGATTCGCCGACGAGGCCGACGATTTCGCCGGGCGCCACATCGAAATCCACGTCGGCGGCCGCAATCGCCTGTCCGCGCGGCGTGTCGAAGGTCGTCGTCAGGCCGCGTACGATCAGCCCGCCATTGTCGTTCGGCATGTCCATCATCGTTTGACCCTCAACAGTTCCGCGACACCATCGCCAGCCAGGCTGAAACCGAGGCCGGTCAGCACGATCGCGACACCCGGAAAGACGGAGATCCACCAGGCCGTATTCATGAAATTCTTGCCGTCCGCTATCTGCACGCCCCATTCGGCTGCCGGCGGCTGTGCGCCGAGTCCCAGATAGCCAAGGCTCGAGCCGAGCAGTATGGCGAGCGCCATGTCGGTCATCCAGTAGACAATCGCCGGAGTGATGGCATTGGGCAGCAGGTGGCGAAAGATGATGCGCAACGGCGCATAGCCCATGACCTTGCCGGCATCGGCATAATCGAGCCGCTTCTGCACCTTTATCTCGGATGCGACAAGGCGCGCATAGAAGACCCAGCCGACGACGCCGACGGCGACATACATATTGCCGAGGCCTGGGCCGAGGACCGAGACGATGGCGATGACGAGCACCAGAAACGGAAAGGTGATCGTCGCATCGACGATGCGGCCAAAGATCGATTCCCAGAAGCCGCCGGCATAGCCGACGAAGGCGCCGACAATCGTGCCGAAGATGAAGGGGCCAATCGTTGCGAAAATCGCGATTTGCATATCGATCGTATAGGCGTGAATGACGCGCGAGAGCACATCGCGGCCGAAACTGTCAGTACCGAAAGGATGCGCCCAGCTCGGGCGTGCGAGAAGCGCATTATAGTCGAAGGTTGTCGGATCATAGGGCGCAAACAGTGAAGGCCAGATGGCGACGATCAGGCTGAGGCCGAGAATGAGACCACCCGAAATCAACGAGCGGGGCGGCCTGCGCCAACGCGAAGCGGTTCGAGCGACTTTGGCTGCGGTCCCTGTCATCGGGCAATCCTCGGGTCGAGCCAGGCCTGCACGATATCGGTCACGAGAAAGGTCAGCGAGACGAGGATCGCAAGCGCGATGGTCAGGCCCTGCAGGACCGGATAGTCGCGGCCGTAGATGCTTTCAATCAGCAGGCGGCCGGCGCCGGGAACGGCAAAGACGGTTTCCGTGATGACGGCGCCGCCGAACAGCGTACCCGTCTGTAGGCCGAACAGCGTCACCGTGGAGATCAGCGCGTTGCGCAGAATATGGCGCATGAGGATGACGCGCGAGCGCAGCCCTTTGGCCCTGGCAAAATCGACATATTCGGCATTCATGACGCCGATGATGGAGGAGCGCAGATTGCGCATCAGCACCGCGGCAAAACTCAGTGCCAGGGTCAAAGCCGGCAGGAAGAGGTGATAGATGCGATCACCGAAAGTGTCGCCGTAGCCGCCGACTGGGAAGATCTTCAGCTGTGCCGAAAATACCGTCAGAAGCACGATGCCGACATAAAAGACCGGCATGGACAGGCCGACCTGGAATGTGCCGCGAATGATGCTGTCGGGAAGCCGTTCGCGCTTCAGCGCGGCGACAAAGGCAAGCGGCACGGCAAGAACGAGGGCGATCAGGGCCGACATAACCGTCAGCATCAGCGTCACTGGAAGCCGTTGCAGGATCAGCGACATCACGGAGACTTTCAAGCCGATGGAATTGCCAAGGTCGCCGCTCAGAATGCGTTCGACGTAATAAAAGAACTGTATCGGGACGGGCTGGTCGAGCCCGAGTTGCCTGTTGATGCGCTCCACGTCCGCGTCGATGGCTCGGTCCCCGAGCATGGCGCTGGCGGGGTCACCGGGCAGCAGGCGCACGAGAGCGAATGTGACAATGAGAATGAAGATCACCGTCGGAATCATCTGAAGCACGCGGCGAATTATGAAACTGAAAAGGGGCAATAGCCGCTCCCGGTCTTTCTTAGAGCGCCGGGTGTCCATTCGGACACACTAACTCTTTGAATCTACGCATCAGGCTTTCCGAAATCGGTCCCGATTTCCGGGCCGATAACCACAAACGAACAAGGCCGCGGGCCTCACGCGAGGCCCGCGCAACAGGCTGGATCAGGGATTACTTGTCTTTCCAGGTCTTGGCGAAGATGTTGTTGCCAAGCGGGATCTGAAGGAAGCCATGGACCTTCTTGCTGAGCGCGACCGGGTAGGGCGTCTCATAGAGAGGAACGGTCGGTCCCTCGGTGTTGTAGATCTCCTGCATCCTCGCATACTGCTCGGCGCGCTTCTTCGGATCCATCTCCTTCTGGGAGTCTTCGAAGAGCTTGTCGGTCTCGTCACTCTTCCAGCCGGTGTGCAGGGCGTCGATCGTTTTGGAATAGACGAAGTAGGACGTGATTTCGTTCGGATCGGCGATGTCGTCCGTCCAGGCGGCATTGCGCATCATGAAGGTTCCGTCGCGATATTGTTGGGTGCGGGTCGGGTTATCGACCTGCTGCAGCTCCAGCTTGATGCCGATCTGCGCCCACATCTGCTGCAGAGCGGTGGAGATGCCGATTTCGTCCTGATTGCCTGCGAGGACGAGGATGCTGGTCGAGAAACCGTTTTCGAAGCCGGCCTCCTTCATCAGGCTCTTCGCCTTTCCAAGGTCGTAGGGATAGAGCGGCTTGTCACCAACATGCAGTGGCGTCGCCGTCGACATATAGGAGGTTTGTGGCGCGCCGACGCCATGGGTGACGATCTGGATGATCGCATCCTTGTTGACGGCATAATTCATCGCCTGACGAACCTTGGCGTTGGACAGCGGATTGTCCTTGCCGCCGAGCTGCGGGCGCACGTTCAGCGTGATGTATTCGACGCGGGTTGAAGGGTAGAGTTCCATATTGAGATTGTCCGCCGACTTCAGTTCCTCAACGCGGGCATAGGGAATGAACTCGGCCCCATCGATCTCACCGGAGGTGAGTTTGAGGATACGGGTTGCATCGTCGGGGATCAGCTCGAAATCGATGCCGTCGAGATAGGGTAGCGGTTTGCCATCCTCACCCTTGCCCCAATAATATTCATTGCGCGCCAATTTCATGCTGGAGCCGCGATCCCAGGATTTCAAAACGAAAGGACCGGAACCGATCGGATGCTCGCCGAAGGCCTTGGCTTTTTCGTCATCGGTCGCACCTGGCGAAGCCTCAAAGGCCTTCTCCGGCATGATGCCGGTGTTGAACACCGTCAGTGCTGCGAGGATGGCCGGATCCGGATGCTTGAGCTTGACGGTGACGGTTTTGTCGCCCTCGGTGGTCACATCATCAATGGACTCGATCATGAAGCCCCAGATGCCATTGTCCTTCTTGGCAGCGCGCTTCAGAGACCAGGCGACGTCTGCGGGTGTGATGGGGGAACCATCAGAAAACTTGATGCCGTCCCGCAGAGTGAGCGTGACGCTCTTGCCGTCGTCGGCGAGTTTATAGTCGCTGGCGAGGCCCGGCTGTACGCCCTTGCCATCGTCAGTCGGCAGGAGCAGAGTGTCATAGAGGTTGGACAGGATCCAGATGTCGACATTGGCGTCGTTCAGGACCGGATCCAGAAAAAGGCTGTCGGCGTAACGGCCGTAGACCAGCGTGCCGCCCCGCTCCAGGGCGAATGCTGAAACACTGGTGCCGAGCAAAACTGCAGCCGCTACGGCCGCACGAGCGAACGTTCTCATATCATTCCCCTTTTATGGACATTAACTGTTCTTATTGACTATAACGATTTCATGCTGAAAATAGCCTGTCAACTGAATTTCTCGCAAAGTCATTAAGACGCTTGACTTGTAGGGGCGTCAATTTCACGATAACCGTTATGGTGTTCTATAACAGATAGCGCCGAACGGGTTCCATGCATTTTTTCATCGACCGGGATCTGCCTGTGCCATTGCGCACGCAGCTTCATGGCCTCATCGAATATGGTATCGCCTGCGGTGAGCTGGCTCCGGGAGAGGCACTTCCTTCCGTCCGCGAGCTTGCCGAGAAGGTGGGGGTTGCGCCGATGACGGTCAGCCAGGTCTATGCGGATCTGAAGGCTGCCGGCCTCATCGATACGCGTCCGGGTTCTGGCACTTTCGTCAGCGACAGCCTTCAGGCGCGGCTTGCGGGACGGGCAGATGTCACGGAGCTGCACCGCCAGATCGACCACCTGATCGATGAAAGCCTGCGGCTCGGCATTCGCTCGTCGGATCTTGTATCGCTTGTCAATTCCCGTGCCTTTTATCGCGACAGTATCGGGCCGCGCCTGCGGATCGTCATGATCGGCATCTTCCAGGATGCGACGGCAAGCTATGCCCGTTTCATTGCCGCTCGCCTCGGGCGCGAGGTCACGGTCGAGCCGCTCACGGTTTCGGCGATCGAACGCAATCCGGCAGCCAAGGCGCGCGCCAATTCCGCCGATCTTGCCATTACATTTGCCAACCGCCATCGCGAGGTCGCCACTCTGGTGCCGAATACCAAGGTGGTGACTATCAGCTTCACGCCATCGGAGGAGACGCGCAGGGCGCTTGCTTCGCTCGATTCACTTGCCTCGATCGCCGTTGTCTCGCGCTTTCCGGATTTCTTACCGATCATGAAGAGCGGCGTGCAGCGTTTTGCACCGCATGTCAGCGAAATTGCCGCCACCACGCTGGAGGCGCTGGGGCTGGAGACATTGCTCGCCAATGTTTCCGTCGTGATCTACGCATCGGGTGCGGAAAGCGTGACGGAGCTCGTGCCTGCTGGAGTTCAGGCAATCGAATACCGCCACGCGCCAGACACCGGCGATATCGAACGGGTGATCGTGCCGATCATCCGGGCCGACGGTGCATCGTCCTGAGGCGAGGAAAATCCCAAACAAAACGAGATTGATGCAAAGGTGTAGGAAAGGCGGACGAGATGAGAGTATCTGAGTCAAACTGGCAGCAGATCGAAACCTATCTGAAAACCGATGACCGGGCGATCCTGCCGCTCGGCAGCACCGAGCAGCATGCCGGCCTGTCGCTCTCGGTTGATTCAATCCTGTCGGAGAAAGTGGCGGCCGATGCTGCCGCCCCCTTCGGCATTCCTGTCTTCCCGGTCGTGGCCTATGGCATCACGCCCTATTTTCTCTCCTATCCCGGCACGATCAGCATCCGCCAGGAAACCTATATCAGCCTGGTTCGCGATATTCTCGACGGTCTGAGACGGCAGGGCTTCCGCCGTATACTGATCGTCAACGGCCATGGTGGCAACCAGCCGGCCGGCAGTTTGGCGATCGAATGGATGGCCGATAATCCGGACACGGCGGTGAAGTTTCACAACTGGTGGAATGCGCCGAAAACCCTTGCCAAGGTGCAGGAAATCGACACGGTCGCTTCGCATGCGTCGTGGATGGAAAACTTCCCCTGGACCCGTCTCGAAGGCGTAAAGCAGCCGACGCAGCAGAAGCCGATGATCGATCTCGCCCGTATGCGCGTCATGTCTCCGGATGCCGTCAAGGCATATCTCGGCGATGGGAACTTTGGCGGCTACTACGAGCGGCCGGATCAGGAGATGCAGGCGATCTGGGATGTGGCTGTCCAGGAAACCCGTGCGCTTCTCGAAGGAGGCTGGGCATGAGCGAGCCGATCCTGATCTGGGGTGCCGGTGCGATCGGCGGCACGTTGGGTGCTGCCTTTATCCGCGCCGGCAACGAGGTGATCTTCGTCGACAACGTTAGGGAACACGTCGATGCCATCAACGAGAGAGGCCTGAAGATCGTCGGCCCCATATTCGAGGATGTGGTGCAGGCCAAGGCCTATCTGCCGGAGGAGCTGGAAGGCACCTATACGCGCACCTTCCTCTGCGTGAAGGCTCATCACACAGAAGACGCAGCGCATATGCTTGTCGAGCATCTTGCCTCGGACGGTTACGTAGTGTCGGCGCAGAACGGTCTCAACGAGCGCATCATCTCCCGCATCGTCGGCGAGCACAGGGTCATTGGCTGCTTCGTCAATTTCGGCGCAGATTATCTCGAGCCCGGCGTTGTGCAGTATAGCGGCCATGGTGCCGTCGTCATCGGCGAGCTTGACGGACGCTTCACGGATCGTGCCGAAGACATTTACGACCTGATGAAACAGTTCGAACCGAAAGCCCTGATCACCAACAATATCTGGGGTTTCCTCTGGGGCAAGCTGATCTATGGTGCGCTGCTCTTCGGGACTGCGCTGACGAATGACAGCATTGCCGATGTTCTCGACAATCCGACCGCCAGACCGGTTCTGCGCAGGCTGGCACTTGAAGTCGCGACGGTCGCGGCAGTCAACAATATCAAGCCGGAAGCCTTCGACGGCTTCGACCCCTCAGCCTTCGGTCCGTTGGCGACATTGGAGCAGACCAACAAATCCTTTGACGATATGTCGGTTCACAATCGAAAATCCGTAAAGTCGCATTCCGGCATCTGGCGTGACCTGGCTGTGCGCAAGCGCAAGACCGAAGTCGACGCGCAGGTTTTGCCGGTGGTTGCGATCGGCCAGGAATCGCGCGTTCCGACACCGCTCGCGGCGCGCGTCATTTCCATGATCCATGAGATCGAGGAGGGCAAACGAGCCCTCGCCATGGCCAATATCGAAGAGCTTGCGAGGGTCGCATGAATATCTCCTTTGATGGAAAGGTGGTCGTCGTCACAGGGGCTGCTCATGGTTTCGGCCGGACGATCGCTCAGGGTTTTGCAAGCCGTGGTGCGCGTGTTCACGTCTGCGATGTGAATGCGGCCGGATTGGCGGAAACCGTCAAGCTCTGTGGTGAGAAGACCACGGCGCATGTGCTCGACGTTGGCAACCGCACCGACGTACAGGGGCTGGTGCCGACCTTCGGCGAGGTCGAGATCCTCGTCAACAATGCCGGCGGCGTGCGCGGGCAGGTGGGCCGCCCGATCGAGGATATTTCCGAACGCGACTGGCAGACGATCTTCGATGTCAATCTTTCGGGCGCCTTCTTTATGGCGCAGGCAGTGGCCCCCGCCATGAAACGCCGCAAGGCGGGCCGGATCATCAACATTTCGAGCGGCGCCGGCCTCGGCATTTCGCTGACCGGCATCCAGGCCTATGCCAGCGCCAAGGCAGGCCAGATCGGCCTCACCCGCCAGCTTGCCCATGAGCTCGGGCCCTGGGGCATCACGGTCAACAATGTAGCGCCGGGCTTCGTGCGCTCCAACCCGACGACCGAACGCCAGTGGGAAGCGATGGGCGAAGAGGGCCAGGCGCGGCTTCTGCAGAATATCGCGCTGAAGCGCCTCGGCATGCCCGAAGATATCGCCGGTATGGTGATGTTCTTCGCTTCCGACTATGCCGGCTGGATATCCGGTCAGGTCATCAGCGTGGACGGTGGCAAATGAGCGTTGAGACCTATCTGGAAGAAAACTATCCAGCCGCTCTCGACGATCTCAAGGCTTTCTGCCGCATACCGAGCGTCAGCACCGACCCCGACTTTGCAACAGGTATCCGACAGGCCGCGGCATTTGTGGCAGATCGCTTGCGCAAGGCAGGCTTCTCTGCCGTCGAGATGCTTGATAGCGGTGGCCATCCGGCCGTCTATGGCGAGATCCTTTCTGATCCCGTCCTGCCGACCTATCTCGTCTACGGTCATTATGATGTCCAGCCGCCGGATCCGCTTGAGAAGTGGAAGACGCCGCCTTTTGAACCGGACGAACGCGATGGCAGGCTCTATGCCCGGGGCGTCTCCGACGACAAGGGTCCGTTGCTGATCCCGATCATCGTTGCTGAAGCCTTCATGCGCGTCGAAGGTCGGTTACCGGTCAATCTGAAAGTGTTGATCGAGGGCGAGGAGGAATCCGGTAGCCCGCATTTCGCGCCGACGCTCGAAAAATACCGCGACAAGCTCCGCTGCGATGTTGTGCTTTCTGCCGATGGCGCCATGTGGCGCCCGGACAAGCCATCGATCACGGTGGCAAGCCGTGGATTGGCTGCTCTCGATATCACCATCACCGGTGCCGCCAAGGACCTGCATTCCGGCCGCCACGGTGGCAGTGCGCCGAACCCGATCGCAGCCCTTGCCGGCCTGCTCGCAACCATGCACGGTCCGGATGGCCGTGTCAGCGTCGAGGGCTTTCTCGATGGAGCCACGCCGCCCGATCCGAAGATTGTCACGGCAATCGAGGCATCGCAATTTGACAGCGCCGCCTACTATCGGGAAATAGGTGTTGCCGGCGGTGAACCGATCGACAACGGCCGCGAGCTGCTGATCCGACAATGGCTTGAGCCGACGCTGGAATTCAACGGCATCTGGGGCGGCTATCAGGGCAAGGGGACCAAAACGGTCATTCCGAATACGGCCAGCGCGAAGATCACCTGCCGCCTCATTGCCGGGCAGAAGCCGGATGCAGTGATCGCCGCCATTAGCCGCCATGTGCACGAGCGTCTGCCGAAGGGCTTCCAGCTCGAGATCCATCGCCATGGGCCAGGCAGCGAGGCCGATTTCGTTGATCCCGACCTGCCGGCGCTGAAGATTTCCGAAGAGGTTCTCGGCGAATTGCTGGGTGCAAAGCCCTTGCGGGTCGCCATGGGTGCGACGATCCCCATCGGAAGCGCCTTCCGCAAATATCTCGGCAGTCCTTCGATCTTCTTCTCCTTCTCGACGGCTGACGAGGACTACCATGCGCCAAACGAATTCCTGCGGCTTGGAAACTTCAAGCTGGGCATGCGGGCATGGACGATGCTGCTGAGGCGGCTTGCTACCTCAGCTTGAACGACGCCAAGACAACGAAGCGTGCCGATGGCGTTTCGGCGGAGGATATTTCGATGACATCCTTGCCTGCCCTGCGTACCGGAAAGCCTCGATCGGAATTCGGTCATGTCCGTCCGACCAACGAGCTGGAAATCCCCTTCGCGATCATCGAGGGGGAGGAGCAGGGGCCATGCCTGCTCGTGACAGCCGGCGTTCACGGTTCGGAGTTTTGCTCCATTGAGGCAGCCGTCCAGCTGATGAAGACGAAGCCGGAGGAGATCAAGGGCACGCTCATCGTGCTGCCGATCCTGAATGTCGAGGCCTTCCACCGTCGCAACATCTATATCATGCCGCAGGACAGCAAAAACCTGAACCGCATGTTTCCGGGCAAGCCCGAGGGAACGACGAGTGAGCAACTGGCACACTGGCTGGTAACCGAAGTATTCCCGAAAGCGGATGCCTACATCGATTGCCACGGCGGCGATCTCGACGAAGGGCTGGCAACGTTTACGATCTTTCCGGCAGGCTGCGAAAAATCGCAAGCGCTTGCGGCGGTCTTCGGTATCAAGGTTGCCGTGGCAGCCGGTGGTTCCGGTTATACGGTTGATGCGTCTCATAAGCTCGCCATCTCGAGCATCCTGCCGGAGGTCAGCGGCAACGGCTTTGGGACGCAGGGACGGTGACACAGATGACTGATGGCATCCGCCGCGTCATGCAGCATATTGGCCTGCTGCCCGGTGAGCCACCCGTGACGAGGCTCGACTGACGAGGCTCGACGTCGTGACCATGGGGGTGCCGACGGCACCCACGACGGGCCTCTGGTATCCGAAAAAGGATTTGGGAGAGTCGGTGGCAGCGGGTGAACTGCTGGGCGAAATCAAAACCGTCTTCGGCGAGACGCTGGCGAGCATCCATGGGACGACCGTGACTGGTTCAAAGATTCACCAGACTCCAAGCCTGTAGCGGCGCCGCATTCCGTGACAGGCAGCTGAGTTCGCGGTGGTGACTCGTCTTTCGATCGAGTCCGCTCTGACTCTGGTCATCCGGCGACGTAATTCATCACTCTTGCCACTCGTTCTGCGCGATGACCGCACCCGTGCGGTTAGTGATGGGCTAGGTGCAAACGTAGAGCGGACGAGCGAAGCGCTTTGGTCATTGAGGTCTCGCGAGGGCGTGCCACCTCTCTAGTTGCCCCTCCGAGTCTGAACTGCGCCAGCAGATCGCGCATGGCGGCCGCTTGTTCGGCAAGACCTGAGCTCGCGGCCGTACTTTCCTCTGCCATGGCAGCATTCTGCTGCGTGGCTTGATCCATGGAATTCACGGCGACATTGATCTCTTTCAATCCGTGCGCCTGCTCTCGGGCCGCTTCGACGATCGCGGTCACGTTTTCGTTGATTTCGCCGACCTGCAGAACGATCGTGCTCAATGCCTCACCTGTCCTGCCGACCAATTCGACGCCTCTCTTGACCTGTTCGCCGGAGGTGGAGATCAGAAACTTGATCTCCTTCGCCGCGATTGCCGATCTTTGTGCGAGTTCGCGCACCTCCTGCGCCACGACCGCAAACCCCTTGCCAGCCTCTCCGGCCCGCGCGGCTTCGACCCCGGCGTTCAGCGCGAGAAGGTTGGTTTGAAAGGCGATGTCGTCGATCACACCGATAATGTTTGTGATACCGTTCGATGATTGTTGGATCGCATCCATTGCTCCGACTGCATTGCGCACGACCTCTCCGGATGCCTCGGCACCTTCTTTCGTTCGGGCGACGAGGAGGCCCGCCTCTTGAGCCCTCCGGCTGGAATCGTTAACGGTGGTGGTGATTTGCTCGAGTGCTGCCGCCGTTTCCTCAAGCGAGGCTGCCTGTGTTTCCGTCCTCTTTGAGAAGCTGTCGGCGGCATTACTGATCTCATGAGCCGCTGCGGCAATTGCGCTGCCATTGCCGCCGATCGTTACGATTGTCTGGCGCAACTTGACGATCGAGCGGTTGAAGTTAGCGCGTAATCCCTCCATCGAGGGCACGAATTCCTGGTCGAGCGACGACGTCAGATCGCCCTCGGACAGAGCTTCCAGGCCGGCATTGACTTGTCCAATTGCCGACATACGCGCAGTCACATCGGTGGCGAACTTGACGACCCTAACGACCTTGCCCTCACTGTTGACGATCGGATTATAGGCGGCCTGTATCCAGACGTCTTTCCCGCTTTTGCTGACGCGCACAAATTCGTTTGAGAAAAATTCCCCCTTAGCAAGGCGTCGCCAGAAGTCCGCATAGGCAGGCGAGGACGCATAGTCTTCGCGACAGAAGATGCGGTGGTGGCGACCGACGATCTCGCCGAGCGAATAGCCCAGCGTAGAACAGAAGTTCTCGTTAGCGGTGATAATCTCACCGTCTGGCTTGAACTCAATGACCGCTTGCGAACGGGAAATCGCATCAAGCTTTCCGGCGTCTTCAATCGATCGCTCCTTCGCACCGGTGATGTCGGAGGCGATCTTGACGACCTTGAAAGGTCTGCCGTTTCGCAAGATCGGATTATAGGTCGCCTGGATCCAGATTTCCCGGCCGCCTTTCGCGATGCGTTTGTACGCACCCGATTCAAAACGCCCGGCGCCGAGCTTCTTCCAGAACTCCCGATATGCCGCGCTTGAGACCTCGGCAGGATCGCAGAACATGCTGTGGTGCTTGCCAACTATTTCGCTTGCGGCGTAGCCGAGCGCTTTGCAGAAGTTCTCGTTGGCGGACAGGACGTTGCCATTGAGATCGAACTCTATGACGGCCTGAGAGGCAGAGATCGCCGCCAACACATCTCGCACGTTCTTCTGTCCACGCCAACCCAGCATTCCATCCCCCACGGCGACATTTCTCCAACTTTGCGCTTGATTGGTTAACAAAGGCTGCGTGAGGTAGAGGTGGTTCGGTTTGTTTGAACAGCTTGGGGCGTTTCGTTAAGTGGATTTCCGGTCGATTATGCCGCCAGCATCATTGGTGCCAACGGGTTGAAGAAGGCCGGATCCAGGGTCTGCCGGTCAAGGGATGAATGTGGGCGTCGGCTGTTGTAAAAGTTCAGATACCTGCCAATGTCAGCGCGAGCCTCGGACACGGTCTTCTGGCTTCAAATCCCCGACCAAAACTGTGAGGATTATATACGCGCGGCGGAAGCTTTGATTGCGGAACGCTTCGATGTCGTCTGCTTCCAGCACGAGTTCGGAATTTTCGGTGGCGAAGCCGGAAGCCATATCGTCGCGCTGCTGGTGTGCCTCGAAATGCCGGTCGTGACAACTCTTCACGCGGTGCTGGCGAAACCCAACCCTGCGCAACGTCGTGTTCTCACTCGGATCATCGAGATATCCGCGAAAGTCGTTGTGATGGCGGAAAAGGGCCGGTCGCTATTGCGTCAGGTCTACGGCGTCCAGATGGAGAAGATCGACGTGATCTCTGATGGGATCCCGGATATTGCTTTCAGCGAGCCTGATGTGGCAAAAGCTAAACTCGGCTTCGGGAACCGTTCCGTCATCCTTACGTTCGGCCTGCTGTCACCGAACAAAGGTATCGAGATCATGATCGTGGCTTCCGCGGCTGCTTGGGCAACGAACCGCCGCGCGCTGCGCGCAGTCTTCCTGCCGCGTCCGCCTCTCTTCCGGCGATCTTTCTGCTGTGGTCGTCACGGGCCTGTTCCAGTTCCTCAATGGTCGGAAGCGGGCTGCGCGCCGACGTCCTGTCGCCCGCCTGGTCCTTGTCTTTTCCGGGCGTGTCAGCCGAAGACGCTTTATCGATGTCCGCATCCAACGTTGTGCGGGCGGCCTCGGCTTCGGCGATCATTTCCCTGGCGGAGGGGCTTTGGGCAGGACGGCTCTCATTCGCATTGGCATGCCGGCCTGTGGTGGAGAGGGCGGGTCTGGTGGTCTCGTCTATTCTCTTGCGCATCGCTTATCCATCGGTCGCTTGCGTGGGGGCGGTTCTGGGCTGGCTGTCGGCCCGCACCCGGCAACGTGGAACCCGGCGCAGGGCCGGGCTCCTCGCCTCCGGCTGGCTTCGACCTTGGCCGGAAGTCGGCGCGCAGCCGCGCCGAGATGAAAGAGTGCGCTAGAGATCGCGCGTCAGCTCGTTATGAACGCTGCGCACGCCACGCGTTCGCAAAGTGGCTTCTTCGGCGAGCCAGATTTCCTCGCTGATGGAAACCCAGCCGGCAAGCGTGATGTCTCCGCCGCGCGCCGTCACGAATATATAGCTGGGGTCGAGATCGCCCGTATGGGCAAGCGCATCATAAACCGCCGTCTCGAGATCAACGTCCTGGGGCCGAGCTCGCGGGGCATCGTCCACTACGCTCAGATGTTTTCTATCGACTGACATTGCTCATCTCCGTGTCCGGTTCATCCCGGGTGTAAAAGCAAGACACGCTACGGCCTTCAGACTGGCTTGCCACTCTTCAGGCCGCTGTCTCCATGCATGTCGCATGAGACCGCCGCGAACTGTTGCGGGACATGCCTAGCGGTGGACATCCTTCTCCGTCAGCGTGTATCGGTCCTTACCGCCGCGGCCGTAGACACCGGATGCTGCCTCCAGAATGGCGGGGCGCGCCGCGTCGAAGGCGCTCAGGCATTCGGCTTCGGTTCGGCTCGTCTGGGAGATGGAGCGCAGCGCGCTCGTCTCGATCAGAAATCGCACCTCGAACATGCCGTCATAGCCGGAGAAACGAACCCCATCGCGGCCCTCGTCGAAACTACGGCTCTTATTGGGGAAGATCAGGGGCATCGAGGTCTCTCCAGAAATCGTTTACTCCGGCTCCTGCCGGAAACTCTTGGGCACGACACCTGTTATCGGCGGGATAGGCACGTCGGGCTCACATCGGGTCTGGGTCAGATGTCTTTTCAGGCTGTATCTTCGGCGCGCTCTTTAAAGTCCGCAGGCGGACGACAGCCATTGCTGTCATCCCTTGCGGACGCGTCCATGCTGTTCAGGATCGCTGGAAAAAACTGCTCTGCAAGGTGCCGGGGTACAGCGCGTCTTTGCCTATGAAGGGCTCTTTTGTTCCGGATACCTCTATGATGGGATATGGGGCGCGGTCCGGGTATTGCAATGACTTGCTGCCAATAAACCCCGCTAACCCAGTGGCGCGCGGCTGACGCCCTTACCGCATCCTCCAAGAGCCCGAGGAGATCTCCTTACGAGGTTGTTCAGGACCGCAAGTCCGGCAAAAGCTCCGCCGAAAATCTTCAGGCAGCTTAAAGTTTTCACTCGCCCCGCTGACCACGGATGTACCGGCAGCAGAGCGGAGTGACTGCGAGGTCGGGTTAGCGCCCGGCCTTTTTGTTTTTGGACCGAGCTCTGACGGCTTTGATCCAACCCGACTTCTTGGATGCGTCCGAGCGCCAGACTGAAAGAAGATTGTCATGACCATGACGAAGCAGGCATTTTTCAAGCCCGAAAAAATCTCGGCACGAGACAAGGCCGCGACCACGAGTGAGATCGCGCGGCAGATCATCGAAACGGAGAGGGCTGACCAGACCCGGAAGACTGCGCGCTTGCGTCAATTGCGCGAGGCGCAGCCGGTCGAGCCAAAGCCGGTCCGCCCAACTCGACGCCGAAGCAATTCCGGCTTGATGGCAACCGTTGAACGGAGCTGGTGTGGAAACACGCTTTTGTCGGGTCAATGCCGCCCCGGGCGCATGAATCGGAAGGACCGGATATGACTGCCACTCCTACAAATATTCTGCCAAGCTTCCCAATGCCGCTCCAGTAGCCGTCAGCGTGATCAGCTTTGTTTTTCTCATGTTCTTGATGGGGGGGGCTGGCTTTGGTGAACATATCCAACCTGAAGCAATCGCTGCTGCGCAGGCTTCCGAAGCGAGCAGATTACGCCACGCTCGATAGATGTGCCATGCCTACAAAGCATATAGTCGCGGCTGCAATATTACTCTGTACGCTTTCAGGATGCGCAACTACCGGCACAGAGAATAATTCCTACGCGACCCGCGCCGGGATTGTCCCAGTTCGTGGCAGCGGCATTAACGGCTACTGACCCTATCTGCACTCACGCGGCGTTCTGCATGCCTCGATTGCGGTCGTCTTTCCTCCAAGATCGTCGCATCAAGCGCTTAGCCTGTAGAAATTCCGTGAAGGCAGTTAAGGGGCTGTAGGCACTCGCGCCACCTAACGTGCCGCACTGGGCGATATCTTGCACCGCATATCCGAATCCGCTCGGAAACGCCGCCGCCTCCGACCGAGGCGTTCTGACATCATGTCCAGAAGCGCCCTTCCATTTGGCGCCCATGCCATGCCAAGATCGACGTGACCATACCCACCCGAGCGCCCCGCTTAGTCCTTCAGGACTCGCGTGACGCATCGGAACCCAACATGGCTAGTCGACGTGTCTTCTGGTTCCGCATGGCGGGCGGCGGGACGGTAACGCCGACAGTAGTTCTGCGCGCAAAGATGCGATCCGCCCTTCAGCACCCGCCTCGGAATCCGAATTTCCGGCTCGCGGGGATCGAAGCTCGCGTCTCGATCGCCGCCCCGCGGATTCCGGGGAATGCAGCATGATTCCGCCGCAGGCTCCGAGTGGCGGGTCGACCAGAAATCCGACGTCCATTCCCAGACGTTGCCGATCATGTCGTGGATGCCGTAGCCATTCGCCGGGAACGAGCCCACGGGCGATGTTCTATCCCCTCCCGCGGGCTTTGCGCTCACTGTGGGAAACGCACCCTGCCAGATGTTGGCCATGAGTCTTCCGCCGGGGATCAATTCGTCACCCCATGCGAATTCGGCGTCCTCGAGACCGCCGCGAGCGGCCAGCTCCCATTCGGCCTCGGTCGGCAGGTCCTTCCCGGCCCAGTGGGCATACGCTAGGGCGTCGCTATAGGCAACGTGGACGACCGGATGGTCGAGCTTCCCGCGGATATCGCTGCGGCGGCCATAAGGATGCCGCCAGTCGGCGCCGAACTTGAACGACCACCATTGTCTAATGTCAGGGCCGACGACGGTTTTCGGCTGAGTGAACACCAGCGATCCGGCGCGCAGCATGCTGGGAATGGCGCCGGGATAGTCTGACGCGTTTGGGGTCTTTTCTGCGACGGTGACATGACCGGTAGCTTTGACGAACGCTGCGAACTGACGGTTGGTCACGGGCGTCACGTCCATCCAGAAGCCGTCAACCTTTACCGGATGGGCGGGGGCCTCCTCAGGATAGTGCCTATCCGATCCCATGGTGAACGTTCGGGCAGGCACCCAGGCAAAGCTCCCAAATCCCGTACCATTTGTGTCCACTGCGCTCACGGCACTGTCCATCGCTAGAACGTCCCTGCAGCCAACTTATGACACGCGGTCGCGGCTGCTGCCTATTGTCCTTTAGGGAGGTCGCGATGCGGTAGCAGAAATACGGCGTGAACGGCCCCTGTTACTGGCAATTCGTAGCCTCGTCCCGACGGATTCCCCAAAGGGCAATATCTGATAGTGCTAATACAATGTAGACAATGGATTGAAGAGTGGACATGCCCTCTTCGGCAAGTCGAGGGTGACTGCGCGCGAGGGACGACAGCCGCGTTTTTATCGAAATGATCTGTCCGATTTGTCATTCGGCAAATTAGACGTCGCCGACACCCTCTCCTGATTCTACTCGTCTTTCAACCAACCTTGGTCGTCCGTGTGGCGACCCCCTGAGGGAGGCATTCGAAATGAGACGGACTACAAAGTTGATAACAGCAGCAATGGCGGTCGCAGGCAGCCTGTTGGCGAGCACGGCGGCAATTCAGGCGCAGGAGACCAGGAAGCCCAACATCCTGTTCATCATGGGTGACGACATCGGCTGGATGCAGCCGAGCATCTATCATCAAGGTCTCGCAGTCGGTGAAACGCCCAATATCGACCGTATCGGCCGGGAAGGGGCGAAGTTCATGACTTACTATGCCGAGCAGAGCTGCACGGCCGGGCGGACCGCGTTCATCACCGGCATGCAGCCTGTGCGCGTCGGCATGGTTCTGCCGGAGATTCCCGGAAGCCCGTCCTACCTGCGGGCCGGCACGCCTCACCTCGCCAGGTTCCTGTATGATCTCGGTTACTCGACAGGGGAGTTCGGCAAGAATCATCTCGGAGATACCACCGAATCCCTGCCGACGGCACACGGGTTCCAGGAATTCTGGGGCTACCTCTATCACCTTGATGCCATGCAGGGCGTGAGCTTTCCCGACATCAACAAGACCGCGACGGAGCAGGGGATCGCCCCCCCTTGCAGAAACACACCGGTCCCCGGCCTAACGGAAGACCCGGCGTCCGTGGACGCCAAGACCACGACCTGCCTTACGCCGCCGCGTCCGATGCTCGCGTGCACATCCTCCGACGGGTCGCCGGCCAACCAGACATGCAAGGATGAGGGCCCGCTGACGCTTGAACGCTCCAAGACGATTGACGAAGAGATTTCAGGCAAAGTCATCGATTTCCTTGACAGGAATGACCCCGAGAAAACCAAAAAGCCCTTCTTCGTCTGGTACAACCCGGCCCGCATGCACATTACGACGGTGCTGCCCGACAAGTATCTGAACATGGTGGGCGAAGTCGGCGGAAAGGACTGGGGCGTCAATGAAGCCGGCATGAAGCAGATGGACGACAACATCGGCTACGTTTTGAAGAAGCTCGAGGAGATTGGCGAACTCGACAACACGATCATCGTCTTCACCACCGATAACGGCGCCGAGACGATCACATTCCCGGACGGTGGCACCACCCCGTTCAAGGGCGGAAAGCTCAGCACCTGGGAAGGCGGCATGCGGGTGCCGCTTGTGGTTCGCTGGCCGGGGCACATCGAGCCCGGCACGGTGAAGAACGAGATGTTCTCGGCGCTCGACTGGCTGCCGACGTTGGTCAACATCGCGGGCGGTCCGAAGGGCGATGGTCTTAAGAAAGAGATCGAGGCGGGTACGTATCCCGGGATTGTCAAGACGACGCTCGACGGCATCGATCAACGTGACTACCTGGAAGGCAAGTCTCCATCCGCGCGCGACAGTTTCTTGTATTATTCCGGCAAGGAGCCGTCGGCTGTCCGCTACAAGAACTGGAAGATGTACTTCGCCATGGTCTCCGACGATCCGGCTGGCTTCATTGACGGGGTGAGGCCGTACGCCTGGACGCAGGTCGTCAACATCAAGCGCGATCCGTTTGAGACCTCGGTCGGACAGCAGATCAAGACACTCTTCGGTATGGGCGGCGCCATCGCTTCGCCGTCCACCGCCTATGTCTACGACTGGAACATCCTGCCCATCGGTCAGCAGTTGTGGCTGAAGCATCTCGAGACCTATATCGCTTTCCCGCCGCTTCAGAGCCCTGCAAGCTACAATCTGGAGCAGGTCATGCAGCAGGTCCGGGAAATGAAGACTGGTCGCGATTGACGCGCGCAGTTTCGTAACGACTTCGGAGCGGACGCGCCTAGCGGCGTCCGCTCTGTCGTTCACCTATCAGTTCCTGGCGTCCTTGATCGCCTCTACCTGACCAGCACGCTCGCCGCCATCGTCAACGGCCACAAACAAAGCCGGATCGACGAGCTCTTTGCGTGGCATCATCCAACCTCAGAAAGCAAGTTCCGCCAAGATCCCTGACGTCCCTAAGTGGAGCTCGGCTGCCGCCGAGGGCACCCGTATCATACGGTATTCTACTATACAGTCGGGCGGCAATCAGGCACGGTATGGCATACGGTTGCATGTGTCCGGGAATAGAAGCGCTGCCAACGATTGCTCAGGTTCATTCTCGCCGGACGCCTTCATGGTTTCCGACCGTTGTGCTCGAACGAGCGAATACTGGTTCTGTACTTCGCCACAGACGCTGCTTCGCCTGGCCAAGAGGAGGGGTTCCATGCGTCGCCATCGTGTATTGCATATCTCTCGCAGCTTGATTGCCGCGCTGGGTTTCACTGCCTTGACCGGGTTCGGCTGTCCGGCGGCATTCGCGCAGGCCGTATCGGGAGAGCCGGGAGCGACGACCACTCTCGACGGCAAGCAGCTTCCGACGCCCACGCCGGAATTTGGCGGGGTGATCAAGGAGAAGGCCTCCGAGTCACAGCCCTGGTGGGCGCCGCGCGTCGTTCCGCCGAAAGGCGCGCCGAACGTGCTGTTGATCATGACGGATGATCAGGGATTTGGCGCGCCGAGCACATTCGGCGGCGTCATTCCGACCCCTGCGATGGACCGCATTGCAAACCAAGGTCTGCGTTTCACCAATTTTCATTCGACATCGCTCTGTTCGCCGACGCGGGCCGCGTTGATCACCGGGCGGAACCACCATTCGGTCGGCGCCGGTGTCGTCGGCGAAATTGCGACCGGCTATCCGGGCTACGATTCCATCATCCCGGTCGAGAAAGGCACCATAGGCACGATCCTCAAGGAGAACGGCTATGCGACATCGTGGTTCGGCAAGAACCACAATACCCCGTCCTATCAGTCGAGCCAGGCAGGGCCGTTCAATCAATGGCCGACGGGAATGGGCTTTGAATATTTCTACGGTTTCGTCGGCGGCGACGCCAGCCAATGGCAGCCTAACCTCTACCGCAACACGACGGCCATCTACCCATTTGAAGGCAATCCAGGCTGGAACCTGGAAACGGCGATGGCTGACGAAGCCATCCACTACATGAAGCAATTGAAGGAGATCGCTCCCGAAAAGCCCTGGCTCGTCTATTACGTGCCCGGCGCCACGCATGCGCCGCATCATCCCACACCGGAATGGGTCAAGAAGATCAGCGATATGCACCTCTTCGACGAAGGGTGGAACAAGCTGCGCGAAACAATCTTCGCCAATCAAAAGCGGCTCGGCATCATGCCCGAGAATGCGCAACTGACGCCGTGGCCAAAGGAACTGCCGGAATGGGATACACTGGACCTGGAAGAGAGAAAACTCTTCATCAAGCAGGCGGATATCTACGGCGCCTACCTTGCTTATGCCGACAATGAGATCGGCCGAGTCATTCAGGCCGTCGACGACCTCGGCGAACTCGACAACACGCTGATCATCTATATCGGCGGCGACAATGGCGCGAGCGCGGAGGGCATGCTGAATGGCACGCCGAACGAGTTTACCACTTTCAACGGCATCCCGGTGCCGGTGAAGGACCAGTTACTCTGGTATCCGTTCTGGGGATCGGAACGGACATTCCCGCACTTTGCCGCGGCCTGGGCCTGGGCGATGGACACGCCGTTCAAGTGGGTGAAGCAGGTGCCGTCGCATTTCGGCGGAACCTCGCAAGGGGTGGCGATGTCCTGGCCCGGCCACATCACTGATGTGGGCGGTATCCGCCGCCAGTTCTCGCACGTGATCGACATCGTGCCGACCATCCTCGAAGCCACCGGCATCCCGGCACCCGAGACGATCAACGGCATTGCTCAGAAGCCGGTCGAAGGGGTGAGCATGGCCTACACATGGGACAAGGCAAATGCCGATGTTCCCACCCGGCATACGACGCAATATTTCGAGATGCTCGGCAATCGCGCCATCTACGATAATGGCTGGGTGGCAGCGACGACGCCAGCAACCCGGCCGTGGGAGCTGAGCACCGCCACGCCGCCCGACGTCATCACCGGCTATAACTGGGAACTCTACAACGTCAACGATGACCCGACCCAGTTCAGCGACCTGGCCGCCAAGATGCCCGACAAGCTCAAGCAGATGCAGGACCTCTTCTATTCCGAGGCGAAGAAGTACGACGTGCTGCCGCTCGACAATTCGACGCTTTCCCGCTGGAACACGCCGCGCCCCAACCTGACGGCCGGGCGAACCGAGTTCACCTATTCGGGGGCACTGAGCGGTGTGCCGCCCAGCGCTGCACCGAGTGTCCTCAACAAGTCCTATACGATCACGGCCGAGGTCGAGATACCCGAAGGCGGTGCGGACGGCATGATCGTGACCGAGGGCGGACGGTTCGGCGGTTATGGTCTGTTTCTTAGCAAAGGCGACTTCGGCGTCGGACGGGGCAAGGTTGTGTTTCTTTACAACCTTCTCGACCTCAAGCGCACGATGTGGGAAGGGCCGGAACTGGAACCCGGCAAGCATCAAATCGTCTTCGAGTTCAAGTCCGATGGTCCGGGCCTCGGCAAGGGCGGTAGCGGCATCCTGTCGGTGGACGGCAAGGAGGTGGCGACAAACTCGCTGGACCATACGACCCCGGTTACCTTTCCGGAGGACGAAAGCTTCGACGTTGGACAGGACACGCGCACAGGGGTCACCATGATCGAATATCGGTACGACGCTCCATTCAAATTCACCGGCAAGATCGACAAGCTGACCTTCAAGCTCGGGCAGTAGTGGGGGCGGCATGTTTGAAACGATAGGTGCAAATGTAAGGCTGCTGCTATCGGTAACAGGCGTGGTTGAAGCGGTCACGGGGGTGGCATTGCTGCTGGCTCCCGCGCTGTTGATCGAGGTGCTCCTCGGGGCCGTGCCAGACACGCCTGTCGGCACCACGGCCGCCCGTGTTGCTGGAGCAGCAGTACTGAGCCTGGCCGTCGCTTGCTGGTTTGCGCGGGATGACTTAGAAGGCAAGGCTGCCAGGGGATTGGGCATAGCGATGCTGTTCTACAATTTCGCCGTGGCCGCCACACTCACACTTGGGTGGCTTCGCCACGGTATCTCCGGTATCGCTTTTTGGCCGGTCGTCGCGGCGCACGTCGGACTCGGCGTCTGGTGTGTAGCATGCGGCTGGGCATGGACCCGCCTCGCGAAACGCTAGCGCGCTGCTCATGCTCTGCTGTTGATGCATCGTTGCCATAGCGTCGATTCTCGGAATTATGCTGCCAAGGTGCGAGCGGCGCACCGCTTACTCTCTGTTTCCTGATGGCGTCGTTCTTCCGGCTACTGCAGGACATTAGGCTTCACAGAGCGAGCATGACGTTCAGCGGCACGGTGACAAACGAGTACCTTGGCTGCAGCAGCGCTAGAAGTGGAAGGATACACCGATAATGGGTCCTTGCTGGACGACGTCGAAGACAAACCCGTCGTTCTCGTAGTCGACGCCTAGTGCCCGGTATCCGGCGACAGCCGAGATGGTGTCGTTGAACTTATAACCGAGGCCGAGGCCAACATCCCAGTCGAGGTCGGCGCCGCCACCGCCCACCAGACCCCATCCTGTGAGATAGATTTCCTGGGTGAAAAAGTAATTCCCGCGCAGGCCGACAACGGCGTCCACCCACGTGGCACTGTCATCCCGCTCCACGCCGGCCAAAAGTCCGCCGTTAAAAGAGATGTCGGTCTCGACTGACCACACTTTCATACCGCCGAACACGTCAAGGTGACCATTCTGATCTTCGAGCACGGCGTAACCCACGCCGAGAAGCCCTGCAAAGGTCTCCGATGTCACGCCGACGCTGTCGGCAAAGATGCCGCGGGGCGTGTGCGCATCGGCACCCAGCTTTACGTAGATCATGTCGCCGACGATGCTGTAGCGATCATATCTTGCTTCGGCAGTCGCCATGAATGCGAAGTCGAGATTGTCGAAAATGTCGCCGAAATCGGCATCGATGCCGACCTCGGGAAGTCCGAATTGCCGTACATCCCCGGAAATTCCGGCAGCCCAAAAATATGGAGCGACCGTGAACTCCCAGCCGCTTTGGGTCTCGACCGTTTTCGCATCCGACGCGAGCGGTGTGATATCGGTGGCATTGCCGCTCGATGCTAAAGAGATGCCAGCTAGCAGGACAATCGCATGCAAGTGAATGGCCTTCATGAGAATCCCCCGATCTCGTTTGAATCCAGCACTGCTTCCGAGGGAGACTATGTGACAGCAAGTGGATTCCCGCAATACGAACCACCTATTGGGAGTTGCGAGCGAGGCGGAATACCGAAGGGTGTGGCCCGCCGGCATCAGGCCTGTCTCCTGCTGGGAAGAGAGGGAAACGCGGCCAAACTGGCGTCTCCCTTTGAAGATCAATAGCAAGGCGGGTACGGATAGTAGCCGCATTGCTGGTCGTTGTAGTAGGGATAGTAGGGGCGGACTGCAGCGGCCCCAATGGCCGCACCGGCCACCACGCCCGCTGCGACCGGAGCACCGCGATACCACGCGCCGTGATAGACGGGTGCGTGCCAATAGGTGCCCCCGACACGATTGATGTTCGTGTCGCCGATATCCACGTCGTCTCCACGGAAGTCGCCGCGGAAATTACCTCCCGCGAAGTCTCCGCCGTGGAATCCGCCGCCCCCGAAGCTGCCGCCGCCAAAGCCGCCGCCATGGAAGCCACCGAAGCCCCCGCCGCCAAATCCTCCTCCACCCCCGAAGTGATCGATGAACAGCGCGGCCGGCCCAGACACACCGCTTAGGCTACCCTCCAGAATGGTGATGTCGAAGGTCAGCGTCGTGCCATCGAGTTTCGGAGCCTTGAGCGTCACGACGGCGTCGCTGACGTCCGATCCATCGCCGCCCAGCACCGACACAGTCGCATTCGGCGGATCGACGGCGAAATTATCCTTGCCGTCGTCCCATTGCATGATGAACTGTTCGGTTGCCACATGACCGGCGGCTCGCACCGGCCGGTCAGCAAAGACGATCGAGTTTGCGGAGACACCCGTCAGAACGAGCTTGCCGTTTTCGATCTTCGCTCCGGCCGAATTGATGACCGCCAGCGACGGCACCGGACCGGTTGGCGTAACTATCCCAATAGACTTTTCGAGCGGTACGTGCGGCTTCTTCGGGGTGTCCTGCGCAAGGGCAGAGGTCGTGATCGCGAAACCTCCGGCAAAGACCAACGTAGCGAAACGATCGATGTTCATGGCGATATCCTCCCAGTCGGGACGGGCGGCATGCCCGTCGCCTGATGAACCCATTTGGAATCTGCTGTCACAAGGCTTTGGAACGCCCAGCCGCGAGGCGCATCCTCCTTAGTCCTTGAACATCTGCTTCCAGTCGGCTTTCATGTCGATGACGGTCCAGCCAGTTATTGCGGCCGCGTCGAGCGCCTTGTCGAGGCTGCCGAATTCGGTCTTGCGGTCGTAAGCGTATTCGCGCTCCGCATCGGTATGGTGAACGAGCATGCCGAGACGCGCAGGCGCTCCCGCCATCGTTGTCCATTGCAGCATTTCGAGATCGCCATCAGAATTGCCGAAAGCGGCAATCGGCCGGCGGCCGATCTGCTCGTTGATCCCGACTGGCTTGCCAGCCTTGTCGTCGATGAAGTTGACTTCCGGCAGACGATAGAGGGTCGGCGTGTCGTCCTGCATCTTGAACTGCGTCTTGATCGAGGAACCGATGATCTGCTCCGGCGGGACGCCGTAAACCTTCTCCGTCCATGGCCGCATGAACTCCACGCCGCCCCCGGATACGATGAAGGTCTTGAAGCCGTTGGCGCGCAGATAGGAAAGCAGCTCGACCATCGGCTGGTAGACGAGCTCGGTGTAGGGTCGCTTGAACCGCGGATCGCGTGCCGTGGAAAGCCAGTCCGTGACGACCTTCTGGAAATCGTCGTTTGTCATTCCCGCATGGGTGACCATGATGAGCTCGAGAAGGCCCTTTTCGCCTGATGCGGCAAGTGTTTTCATATCGCCTTCGAGCACTGCCTTGAACGGCTGGACGTTTTTCCATTCCGGATGCTGCGGAGCGAGCGTCTTCACGCGGTCCAGGACGAAGGCCAACTGGGTGTACATGGGATGCTCGACCCAGAGCGTGCCGTCGTTGTCGAACACCGCAATGCGTTCGGGTTCCGGGACGAAGTCCGGCGAACCTTGCTTGGAAACATTCTCGACAAAGGAGACGATAGCTGCCTTGGGCGCGGTATCGTTCCACGAGGGCAGCGGATCGCTCTGGGCCTGTGCAGAAGCCGCAAGGAAAAGTGCTCCGATGACGATCGAGATTGTGTTCCGTGCCAAGTTGACGAGGTGGCGGACATTAAACATTAGATGTACCCCCATAAGTGAGAGTCCGCGCCCGGCGAGTTGCATTCCACCAGCGCTTTCCAAGTCTACCGAATGCGTTCCCCCACCGATATTGCCCTTTGGGGAATCGAGAACTCCGGCGGCAATCAACAGTGGTGCTTGCATCAGATGACGCCACACCAAAAAGGTGTTATCGTCTCACAGTTTTGGGGGGACGACCAATGGCTTTGGGCCATGGGGCAGGCGGATTGCGGTGCGCTGGTGTCTTGCTGGCGTGGGTTTTGCTGATCGCTGCGAACTGCGGCGCCATCGCCTCGGAGACGTCGCACGCAATCGTTGATCGGGTTCCACGGGTTCTCATTCTCTACCCATATGACGAGAGGCTCGTGGCGACGACCGTTGCCGGAGAGGCGTTGCGAACCCGATTGCTGGAAGCCACAGACGGCAGGATCGACCTGTTTTCGGAATTCCTGGATCTGTCGCGGTTTCCGGAAGCGGAGCACGTCGCGCGCATGGTACGTTATATGGCGGAAAAGTACGCCTCTCGCCGTCCGGATGTAGTCGTGGCACTCGGCAAGGAGTCTGCCAGCTTGATATCGACGAACCGTGGGACGATCGCTCCCGATGCGAAGATCGTCGGGGCAGGCTTCGGCAACGCCACCGCCGAGAACATCGACCTACCAGATGACGTGATCGGAGCGTTCACGACATTCGACATTCTGAAGACGGCGCAAATGGCCCGCGACCTGCAGCCCAGCGCCCGTCACCTCTACATCATCGGCGGATCCTCGGAGTTCGACCGAGGATGGTTGGCGACGGCGCGCGTCGACCTAGACGAGTTCTCCAAGTCATACGAAACGACATACCTTGAAGATTTGACGATCGACGAATTCATCGAACGTGCCTCCCATGTCCCCTCCGACAGCATTATCCTGGCGTTGACGGTGTTCAAAGATCGGGCAGGGCGAAATTTCGTCCCGCGTGAGGCGATCAGGCAGATCGCAGCAACCGCCAACGCACCTGTCTATGGCCCCTACCAGACCTACATCGGCTACGGCGTGGTCGGGGGCAATACCGTCACCTTTGACACTTTGGGCCGCACCGTCGGAGACCTAGTCCTTGATCTCATTGCCGGCCGGGCGGCCTCGGATATTCAAGCAATTCAGACATATGTCGTGGATGCCCGGCAGCTCCGGCGTTGGGGGCTTTCGGAGGTGAATCTGCCCGCGGGCACCATTCAGATGCACAAGGAAAAGAGCCTCTGGGAAGAACACTGGTTGGCGGCAGCGGCGACGTTCGGCCTGGTTTTGATACAGGCGGGCGTCATCGCAGCATTGCTGCTCGAGCGACGCCGTCGCCGCGATGCGGAGAGCAGGTCACGCCTTCACCTGCTCGAAGCTGTCCATCTCAACCAGTCCGCAACGGCCGGCGCCTTGTCCTCGTCGGTCGCCCACGAACTGAACCAGCCCCTTGCGGCCATCCGAAACAATGCCGAGGCGGCGTCGGTGCTGCTGCGAAGCGGCAACCCGGATCTTGAGTTGATCCAGCAGATCCTGCTCGACATCCAGGAGGACGATCAGCGTGCGGGCGACATCATTGGCCGGATGAGAGGATTGCTCAAGAAGAGAAGCGAGATCGATTGGCAGGAGTTCGACCTGAACGATGTGGCTTCGAGCGCAATCCATATCATTCATTGCGAGGCCGAACGCAGGGGGATCACGCTAAGTACAAATCGACCGACGGCGGTTTTGCCGGTAAGGGCGGACAAGGTCCATGTACAGCAGGTCGTTCTCAATCTCGCCACCAATGCCATGGACGCCATGTTGGACGTTCCAGCCAAAAGAATGCTCACCTTTGCGACAGGAGTGGCGAACGAGAAGGCGGAGCTTTGTGTCGTTGATACAGGCAACGGCATTCCCGAAGAGAGGCTGTCCAGCATCTTCGAGCCGTTCTACACGACCAAGCAGGCGGGCACCGGACTGGGTCTTTCCATAGCACGCGCCATTGTCGAGACCTATGGCGGCTCGATCTCGGCTAAAAACCGACCTGAAGGCGGGGCCATCTTTCGCGTGGTCCTACCTCTTGCTCGAAGGGAGCAAGGGTGATGAAACCGGTCGTCCATATCGTCGATGACGACGAATCCTATCGAACTGCGACAGCACGCCTGCTCTCCGCCTATGGCCTAACGGTCGAAGCGTATGAGTCCGGAGATCAGTTTCTCGCCCATCTTCCAGGCTCCGAGCCGGGCTGCGTTCTCCTTGACCTACAGATGCCCGGCCAGTCTGGCCTGCAAATACAGCGCCAACTGTGCGAGCAGGCGCCGCTTTTGCCAATCATATTCCTCACGGGCGAAGGAGACATAAAGGCCAGCGTCGAGGCTATGAAGGCGGGGGCTCATGACTTTCTGGAAAAGCCTGGCTCGGTCTCGGTCCTGATCGAAACGATTGAACGCGCGTTGACACAATATGAAAAGTACCGTGCCGAACACGAGCGTCTACAGGCACTGAGAGCCTTGGTTGCGAGCTTGAGCGCGCGTGAAGCCGAAGTCTTTGGGTTGATCATCCGTGGCCATCTCAACAAGCAGATTGCGTATGCCCTTGGTATATCGGAGCGGACGGTGAAGGTGCATCGCCATCAGGTCATGGAGAAGCTCCAAGCAAGGTCTCTGGCCGAGGTGGTATCGCTCGCCGCCGACATCGGTCGTACTGCGCTGTCGAAGTGATCGAACAATCTTCCCCTTAGGGCAATATCAAGCGACAGCCGACACGCCTACAATGGGCGTAATTGCGTATCTCGCGCACTGTCACGCATGAGGGCATGAGGTGGGAAAGCTTCGCCGCACTGTCGCTGTAGTCGATGATGATGCGAGCCTACGTCGAAGCGTCGGTCGGCTCCTCAATGCCTACGGATTTGCGGCTGTCGAATATGCATCGGCGGAAGCTTTTCTCCTTCACGACCCGAAAACGCCAATCGACTGTCTCGTGCTCGACATCGATCTCGGAGGCATGTCCGGCATCGAACTGCAGCGCAAGTTGAAAGGGGACGGAGCGAAGCTGCCGACAATCTTCATCACCGCACTGGAAGACACGCGCCTGCAGACTGAGGCAGAGCAGGCCGGGTGCATCGCATATTTGCGGAAGCCCTTTGCGGGATCCGTACTCATCGACGCAGTCAAGAAGGCACTCAGATCGTGAGTTCTTGATCAAGGAAAGAGAGCCACGACGGCAGGTCAGATGCGGATCATTTGTTCACCCCTGGCAGGGAGGCTGAAGATAGGGTCGATGGATCGAGTCCTTTCAAGAGCTTGATTGTAGGTCCTACTGATGTAGCCGAGCGGAGAGAATAAAGGCGTCCCTCATTCGACCGGCATTTTGGTGCCCAGACATATCCCGGTGATGATGCCAGAAGATTTATGTCCTCGCGCTGTCTGCCATCTATACGTGGGATTTTCGGTATCATCAGGTGATTATGACAATCGTTCCGGGGGTACGAAGTGAGGGAGGCAAACGAGGCGCTCCCGCAGGAGCGCCCAAGCTAGGGGAGCATCAAGCACGGCCCTAAACGGAGAGCGCCGCGCTGCAGCTTTCGGCGACACTACTGTCGACCGATGTTTGCCCCGGCATGAATGCCCACCCCCCCGTTTCGATGAACTGACGCTTTTTGTAGCTATCTGAAAGAGCCTTGAACTCGGTCAGTTTTCCGGTGGCGTCCGGTGCAGCCTTGAAGCGTTCGACGCATATGGCTGATGCAAGCTCTCCACGGGCCGTCTTGCCCGCAGCCGTCGCTGCCTGGAGTGAAGATCCGCCGGTCACCCAGCCACCCCAGTTAAAGCCGACGACGATGGTCGCGACCGCCGTCGCCACACATGCCCACACAAGAATGGTCTTGGAGGGCTGATACGAACTGAAACGCTGGAATATTGATCTCTTGCTGTTCTGCAGGGCCATGGGATTCTCTCTCCTCATAGATGGGGTCACTGATCCAAATTTCAGAATAAGCGTTACATCCTTCCGCCTGTATCAGGCACGCCGACGCCTGCACCGTCCTTTCTAGGAAGGTCCGCAATCATTGCTTCTGTCGTCACGAGAAGGCCGGCAACGGAAGCCGCATTCTGCAGGGCTGTCCGAACAACCTTGACCGGATCAACGATACCCATGGCGATCATGTCGCCGTACTCAGACGTCTGGGCGTTGTAACCGAAATTGTCGGTGTTACTTTCGAGGATACGGCCGACCACGATCGAGCCTTCGTCACCTGCATTTTCGGCAATCTGGCGTACCAGCGACTGCAGGGCCTTGCGAATGATGGTGATGCCGGCATTCTGGTCGTCGTTCTCGCTCCTGATATCGAGGACGATCGAGGCACGCAGCAGTGCCGTCCCACCGCCGGGAACGATGCCTTCTTCGACAGCGGCGCGGGTTGCGTTCAGCGCGTCGTCGATGCGGTCCTTCTTTTCCTTGACCTCGACTTCCGTCGAACCGCCGACGCGGATCACGGCGACACCGCCGGAAAGCTTGGAAAGTCGCTCCTGCAGCTTTTCCTTGTCGTAATCAGACGTTGTTTCCTCGATCTGCGCTTTGATCTGGGCAACGCGGCCTTCGATATCGGCCTTAGTGCCCGCACCATCGACAACTGTGGTCGCTTCCTTGGTGATCGAGACCTTCTTGGCGCGGCCAAGCATGTCAAGCGTAACGGTTTCCAGCTTGATGCCGAGGTCTTCGGAAATGACCGTGCCGCCGGTCAGGATGGCGAGATCTTCGAGCATCGCCTTGCGGCGGTCACCGAAACCGGGCGCCTTGACGGCAGCGATCTTCAGGCCGCCACGCAGCTTGTTGACGACAAGCGTCGCAAGCGCTTCGCCTTCGACATCTTCGGAAATGATCAGCAAGGGTTTGCCGGTCTGGACGACAGCTTCAAGGATCGGCAGCATAACTTGAAGATTGGAAAGCTTCTTCTCGTGCAGCAACACGTAGGCATCTTCCAGCTCAGCGACCATCTTTTCGGCATTAGTGACGAAATAGGGTGACAGGTAGCCGCGGTCGAACTGCATGCCTTCGACGACCTCGAGTTCGGTTTCAGCGGTTTTGGCTTCCTCGACGGTGATCACACCCTCATTGCCGACCTTCTGCATCGCGTCGGCGATATATTGACCGATTTCCTTTTCGCCATTGGCCGAAATAGTACCAACCTGGGCGATTTCCTCCGACGTATTGATCTTCTTGGCCTTGGCCAGCAGGTCCTTGACGACGGCTGCGACGGCAAGGTCGATGCCGCGCTTCAGATCCATCGGGTTCATGCCGGCAGCAACGGCCTTGCCGCCTTCGCGAACGATAGCTTGAGCAAGAACAGTTGCAGTGGTCGTGCCGTCGCCGGCAACATCGTTGGTTTTTGATGCCACTTCGCGCACCATCTGGGCGCCCATGTTCTCCAGTTTGTCGTCGAGTTCAATTTCCTTGGCGACAGTGACGCCGTCCTTGGTAATGCGCGGCGCGCCGTAGGACTTGTCGATCACCACGTTGCGGCCCTTGGGCCCCAGCGTCACCTTGACCGCGTCAGCGAGAATATCGACGCCACGCAGCAGCTTTTCGCGTGCATCACGGCCGAATATGATTTGTTTGGCAGACATTGAAAAACTCCCGGGCTCCTCGCCCTATGGACTTCATGAAAACGAGAAAACAATGCGCTCGGAAGTTATGCGATCACGCCCATGACGTCGGCTTCCCTTCATGATCAACAGGTCCTCGCCGTTGAACTTGATCTCGGTGCCGGACCACTTGCCGAACAAGATGCGGTCGCCGACTTTCACGTCAGGCGGGTTAAGGTTGCCACTTTCGTCGCGGGTACCAGAGCCAACGCCAATGATTTCGCCTTCAGCTGGCTTTTCTTTGGCGGTGTCCGGAATGATAATCCCACCCTTGGTCTTACCTCCGGCCTCGATACGACGCACGACAACCCGGTCGTGCAACGGCCGAAAAACAGTAGTTAGCATTTTTGGGATCCTTTGACGGGAGCGAAACCCAATGGCCGCTCCCGATAGTGTACGTTAGCAGTCTAATGATAAGGGTGCTAGAGAATTCTTATGTGACGGCCAGCCGAGAGGAATTAAACGCCCGCCACGACTGAACACGAGGTATTTATCCGTACTAAAAACGCGACGAGGAAGGCCGCCTGCTTTCAATGAACGGATCGCAATGAACGACCGCTTGCAGGAAGCGGCGACAGCGATAGCAGGACGACGCGGTCGAGTGGCCACCCGACGATAGATTGCGAATGGCGGTGAGGAGACCGCCGGCCGGGCAAAGGCCGGGACGGCAGGCAGACCGCAGCCGTTGGCACAGCGCCGCCGAGGAGGCCAAGCAAAAAGATTGAGCGCCCGAGCGATCCCCGTCTTTCATGCTGACGCGCTGTTGGCCAATCCCGCTCTTGGCAGCATCGTTCAGCAGAGTGGTTAATGTCGTCACGAGCTGCGCATGGACGAAAGGGCTTCTGGAGCAGAACGCTACTCGGAACGCCTTAAGCTGCCCATCCCTTGGCGCTGTCCCCGGTCATATAGATCACTGGCATGATCGGTTTCAATTCCCGCGCCCGTCGCGCCAAATCCCAACCGTCCGTTTCTCCTGGCATCCTTACGTCGGTTATCAGGGCACAAAAGCGAGCCGAGTCTTTTTCCAAAGCACGGATAGCCTCGTCCGCGTTCGGTAATGAAATATGCTCGAAGCCCGCTTCGGTCACGACGTCTTCGAGGGTTAGCCAGGCTTTTTCGTCCGAGCCTCGATCCATGGATGACTTTGTTTCCGCGATCATCGTTACGTGCCGGCTTTCTCCAGGGCTGCCGTGCGATAGAAGTGTTCAGCGTGCTGATAAAGGTTCTCCGCCTCGACCCGGTCACCGGCTTGGGCGGCTTCTCGGGCTGAAACCATATATTGTTCATATCGTCTCATTAGGTTCTGCGAGCTCGAAACTACTGCTGTATCCGCGGTGGCTCGAGCACGGCTGCTGGCAGACGGAGTAGAATTTCGGCGTGGAGATTTCAAAAGAACAATTCAAGCCGTCTTGAGGCTTGCTCCATAAAGGTCGTGATTTCGGGATTGATTGACGGCGACTACCTCTGGCAAACTCGCCAATGGTATCGCCCCTTGGGGCGGCATCGCAGTGCAGCTGTCGTGTACCGCGGCATTGCGGCCGTTTGATGTTGCCTGGCTCCCGTGTCGGCACCAAACGATGATAACCCAATGCAGAGAGTCAGCCGGTCAGCGTGTCCAGTAGGTCGGCGATCTTGATCGTCGAGAAGTTCGAGAACGTGTCACAGATGGCGTAAGGTAGTACGATCTGATCGTTGTGGCGCATCGCGCCGCACGTGTAGACGACGTTCGGAACATATCCCTCGCGTTCCGAAGGCTCCGGGTGAACGAGCGGCTCTTTCGAGCGGGCGAGCACCTTGGACGGATCGCTCTTGTCGAGAAGGGCTGCGCCGATGGCGTATTTTCGCACGGGACCTACCCCATGGGTCAGAAGCAACCAACCCTCGTCCAGTTCGATCGGCGATCCGCAATTGCCCATTTGCACGAATTCCCACGGAAATTTCGGCCCAAGAATGATCTTGCCGCCATTCCAGACGTGGAGGTCATCGGAACGGATGAGATAAAGGTTTTCGTTGTCCTGACGACCGATCATTGCAAACTGGCCGTCGATTTTCCGCGGGAATAAAGCCATCCCCTTGTTCTTGGCAGCTGTCCCCATGAGAGGAGTCATCCGGAACGACAGAAAATCTCTGGTCTCGAGGAGTTCAGAGCGAATGTCTCTGCCATTATAGGCCGTGTAGGTGGCGTAATAGGTTTTGTGCCCAGCCTCTTCGAACTCAACGAAGCGAGCATCTTCGATGCCGTTCGACTGCGCGGCGGTAATCGGAAAAATCACCCTCTCACTGATTGGGTGCTCGGAGAAAAACGTCAGTTCCAAAGGCTCGTCGGGAGATATGGATAGGGGATTTTCAACAACGGGAATGGACGCAAGTCGCGCCGTGGGTTCAATGTCCACGGTGCCATTCTGGTCGACAATTCCCGATCGAAAGGTGAGAGACGAAACATGTCCTTCGCCGACCGCACGCAGGCTCAAGACAAAGCGCTTGCTGCCGCTGGGGACCCCTGATTGATCCGCATGGGCGACAATGCTCGGGTTGAAAAGAGCGGATGCCTCGAAGGAATATTCGTGCATGAAGTAGGCACCGACGAGTTGGCGTTGCTCCTTGGTGAAAGTAATATGGGGTGCGAACGCCTCTTCCATTTCATAAGCGCGCTTTTCGAACGTCGCCAGCAGATTGCGGTGTCGGCCCTCGAAGTTTTCGAGGACCTCTGCAAGTTGCTGCTTCGCGACCTCGACGTCTAGGCCGAGCACACGATCCACGATATGATTGGCACGCGTCTTGTCGGTCGGTTTGAGATCTCGCGGTTCCGTGGCCGGCTTGAAGGGCCGCACCACGACGCGTGTGGGATCCGGTCGTAGGAAAAGTGCTTGGCGGTTGAGAAATGCTATCTGCGACACCATGATCTCGCTCTGATTTGAGGCCGTGATTCACGCCGTCAGCGCACGAAGCGGGACCAATGTCGACGGACGACCACTGGCGCGCGAAAGCTTGCGAAATTCCACAAGGCCGAGGAGATAGCAGACTACGGATTCGCCGCCTCTATTCTCATTGGGACGGGTCGGATGCAGACCGTCGCGGCAACTGCCTGTTTCGAGATCCACGACCGGCAATGAGAGATCGTTGCTGCCGAGGAACCAGGCGAAAGCCTTTGCAGCCTCTTCTTTCCATGTGATGTCGTGGCTGACCCGCCATGCGGCATGACATGCAGCGATCGTCGCCGTCGCTTCCAGAGGCTGTTGATCGAAGAGCTTCAGCTCTCCCGTCCGATCCGTAAAGCTATCCGTGCCGATAGGCCTGAATAGTCCTTCAGGGTTCGTCTGTATCGTCATCAGCCATCGCAAGGATTTGAGCCCTGCTACCACGTAATCGGATCGTTCAGCACTCAATCCCGTGGCGATCAGGGCCTGACACAGTCGGGCATTGTCGTAGGAGAGGTTCTCCTCGAACCAGATCCAGCCCGGTCTCTCGACACGATGGAAAATATCCATCAGCCTGTCGGCCAGTGTCGAACGGATCTGATGGGTGAGCACGTCTCGAGGGAAGGCCGCGCAATAGCCGTCCAGTCCCAAGAGCGCAGAGGCCCAGGCACGTGGCGAGCCGAAACCTTCAACGGTCGGCAATGCCTGCGCGAACAGGGCCGCAGCCCACGCGCGCCGGGAGGGGCTAGTGTCGCCACGGGCGCATTCCCCGAGAGCCCAGAGCGTTCGGCCGTGGCTGTCCTGTGATCCCTTGTCTTCCAGCCAGCGTCGGTCGAAGCCCATAAAGTTTCTAAAATGTTTCTCGTCGGGGTTCCAGGCGTGCTGCACGAAGGAAGCGAAGCGCGAGGGGAGCGCCTCCGGAAGAAGCCGTTCGCCGGGCTCGCCGAGAGCAACCGACAAGAGAAGCGCGCGGGCATTGTCGTCGACACAGTAGCCGTGCGCGCGATCAGGCACCGAATAGACGGCATGCTGGAATAGTCCTGTATCGTCGCACATCGACATGAAGTAGCCGAGCTGTGGCTCGGGGAGGGGCGGGGCCTTTTGCATCACGACATTCGTTGATGCTGCGGGCTGGCGTGCGGGATTTTGAATTGCCACCTGTAAGAATAATGCGAGATAGCACTCCGCGGTCTTTTGCCATGTCATCGGTCGGCTGGTTTGGTATGCCCGCCGGCGCATCGCGTCGCGTCTTGTGTCATCGGTGAGAAGCGACGCGATCTCGCGCCCGATGGCCGTCGGGTCACCGAAGGGAACGAGCACACCACGGCCGTCTGCCAGCAGCTCTTGAGCATGCCAGTAAGGTGTGGAGACGACGGCCTTCCCGAGACCGAAGCTGTAAGCCAGGGTGCCCGATGTCATCTGGGCTTCGTTGAGATAAGGCGTGGCATAGACATCGGACATGGAAATAAACTCCAGCAGCGTTGCCTTGTCGACGAAGCGATCGAGAAACACCACGCTGTCCTCGATGCCCAGGTCGTTCACCCGCGTCACCAGGCTCTCGCGATAGGTCTCACCTTCGTCGCGTACGAGATTGGGATGAGTTGCTCCGAGGATCACGTAGACAGCATCGGGCCGACTTTTCAAGATCAAGGGCATGGCATCAATCATGACCTCGATGCCTTTGTTTGGCGAGAGAAGGCCGAAAGTCAGGATCACCGAGCGTCTGTCGAACCCGAGGCCAGCTTTCGAGACTGCCGGTTCCAAAAACGGCATGTCGGGAATTCCGTGAGGAACGACCTCTATCTTTTCGGCCGCTACGCGATAGACCTCCGACAACAAAGTCCTGCCCTTTTCCGCCATGACCACTACTTTGGCAGACAGGTCGATGATTTCGTTCAGGACGCGGCGCTGGCCGGGACTTGGCTCCGCGAGAACCGTGTGCAGCGTGGTGACGATCGGCATCTTCAACCGCGACAGCAGCGCAAGGATATGATCTCCGTCCTCTCCGCCAAAAATTCCGAATTCGTGCTGCAAGCAGGCGACGTCGAAATTGCCGGCGTTCAGGACATCTGCAGCGCGAGCATAATCATCGCGATTGTCGTCGGCTATCGAGAGGCGGACCTCCGGCGGGTAATCGTAGACATGACCATGGTCCGTCATGGCAAAAACAGCCGTGCCAACGCGGGCGGCAGATTTCGAAACGGCCTGTTGCAGGTCGGTCGTAAAAGTGGCGATACCACAGCGGCGCGGCAGAGAATTGCCGATTAAAGCTACATTTTTGAGCTGGTTCATAGCGAAGCTCCTGGCGAGCGGAATGGAGTGACGCTTCGCTCCTCACTACCACTGTTCACTCCCGCGGGACGGGGTTGCGCTCGGTCTTTGGCCGGGAGCTGCTTCAGGAGCCCGATCGCGGGCGCACTCGCTGCGGTGGCAATGAGCAAGACAATTCCGTCAGGCCCGACACGGATGTCGGCACGATCAGCTTCTGCGAAAAACCCTTCGCCGATTGTGGCCGTCAAAGTTCCTATCGTTCCGTCTCCCGCGACGACCAGCGCCCAGCTCTCTCGGCTCGCGATCAATTCCCAAACGGTGTCCGCAGGGAGGTCCAACCGTTCGAGGGTGAAGAATGGGCAGGACATGAGCTCGGAGCGCTCGACGGTGATATGGCGTGGCAGCTTTCTGCTGCTCGCTGGTTCCAGCCGTGCCACGGCTGTGGCTTGTTCGATGTGAAGTTCTCGCGAGCGTCCATGATCCCAGATGCGAAACGTCGTGTCGTTGCGCTGCTGGATTTCAGCAATGACCAGACCAGCACCGATGGCATGCACGGTGCCAGCCGGAACATAAAACACGTCACCGGCCGCGGCCTCCTGCCAGTCGAGAAGGCCCTCGATTGATCCGTCGATCGCGGCCTTCCTGAATTCGAGCTGTGTCAATGGTCGCTTGAGGCCCACGGCGACCTGCGCCCCGTCTTCCGCTGCCAACACATACCAGGCTTCGCTCTTGCCGCTTTCCATCCCCATCGACTTGGCGGCGGCATCATCTGGATGAACCTGTATCGACAGAGTTTCCCGTGTGAAGAGAAGCTTCAGGAGGAGCAGACGATCCCGCTCCCCCGCTTCGTCATAGGCAAACGAGATTTCGCCGACGGGGCTATCCTGATGGTTTTCCGATGCCCATGGCCCGAGATCAAGACGACCCCATGGCTTGAGCGTTGTTCTCACACTGGCACGGTCGAGTGTCATAGTGGTCTCCTTGATCTTGCCGCTAAGATCGGGGTGACCTGAGATCGGATTGTCTTTTGCTGTCGCTCCTGCGTTGTCGGTACGTCGGGTCGGAAGGCGAGATCGCTCAAGGGGCAATAGACGGCGCCAGTGTCCTTTCAAATTCCTCCCGCGACACAGGCCAAGCCTCGGTGCGCCCGTTGGAGCCTAGGAGCAGAGTCATCGTCGTATGATAAGCCTGCCATGTGACATCAACAGGCTCCTCGTCAATCTGTAGGTCGAAGATGCCTGGTGGATGAGGTTGGGCCATCCTGAGAAGCTGCCGTTTCTCCTCAACCTGACCGAGACGAAACCTTTTCGCAAATTCGCTCACAAGCACGGTCATCGCTGCCCCTGGTTTGAGCAGATTTGCTATGATGACGCACGATCGTATCCTTTCAGGATCACGGTATGCTCAACGAAAATGCGCGAGATCCAGCGTGATTGTGCTGGATCGAACCTTCGAATAAGCAGAGGTCGCAGCTTTCAGAATTCGCGGCCGCAACGCATCGAACGCCGTCAGGTAATCTGCCTCGCTGGCGTTTCGATGCGATTTCTCGCAGGCCAAGACTTCGGTCGCCACATAGAATTTGATCTCGAACATCCCGTCGTATCCGGTGAAACGGACACAGCGATTTCTATCGTCAAAACTACGAGCTTGGTTTGGGAAGGAGATTCCCATCAGCGCCCACCCTCATCTTGCCACCGATCAACAGCGCTATCCTTCGATTGGGGATCAAGGCTTACTCGTGTCGACGACTGTTTGCGGTTGGCGAGAGAATGCAGGAGAGCCGATTCGGTCCTCACACCGTTGCGGAACGCGGCTGAGAGGAAGAGCGAAGCGTCACGTTTCATGTCGGAACTCGCGTCCGACTGAGATCCCCGGAGGCCGGCGGACCTTAAGACTTCCCTGACCAGCTTGAAGCCGGCGGATTCGACATGCGGTGCTGCTGGATTGGAAGACATTACATCCTCCTTTGTTGGGGCAAGGTTTTGCACCCTTGATGACAGCGCCCTAGAGACGAGCCGTCACTAACACCTTAAGTCGTGCTGAAATCTTGGATTACAAGGGACAAAAAGGTGCGGGGCATTTTCCAGGACTGGTTACTGCTTTGCTGGACAATCCGAAGGTGAAGAAAGTTCTGCCGTGACAGAGCGAAGAGACAGCGAGCCAGAAATTCAACTCCAATCGAGGGGAAGAGCGATAAGCTGAACCTATACGCGGCGTAATCTTCTGCCGTCCCATTTGTTGCGAGCTTCGGCCCAATGCGAATACGTTACGAAAGCCGTTGTCGCCTTCTCCCTCGCTCCTTATCGTGACGGATTGACCCTTGAGCAACTAGACGATGTCACCGAGTTCTGCGGTCACCCTGCCGTCGCTGGCAGACTCGGACTGTCGCCCCTCCAGGAAGTTGATCGTGTCATCCACGGCCATTGTCGAGGCGGCCTTGATTTCCTGGCCGAAGAAACACCATCGGAGGTGCCTCTGGATATCAATCTCGGCGAAGGTGCGGACTTCCGGGTTGCCGCAGTGCTGTCGAAGCGCAAGATCTCGTTTGTTTTCGCGGCCGGTTACGACCGGGAAACAATCCCAGCAGAATCCTCATCTATAATATGCCTGTAAAAATCGCTTCGCCTATAATCCAGGCGTTTGGTCCGGATCTCTTGACATAGCCTGCATCGTGCGAGGACGAGGCTTGAGTAGTCGGGTCCGCACGACCAGACGCACGCCGACTCAAGTGGGGGGGACGGGGCCGCCGAGGCCGCACTATTCCGTTATGGCAGACCGTTTCGTCGGAAAGCGTATTGCCCGATCTCGGCACGATGTGATTGGGCCGGCGCCGGACATGAGCCGGGTCCTGGCAGCGATCGAGACGGCTGAAATCGCCTTAGGCTGGTGGAAAGCAACGTGCCCTTTGCCTTCGTGACCGGTTACGGCTCAGGGCGGGATCCCCGCCAGGTTCAGCACCATCGTTCGCATTGAGAAACCCGCGGATAGCCATTGTCCGTGCGATCGAAACGAGCAGCCACGTCCGGTAGTCCGCCATGCTTCAAGGCGTCAGAGCCGTGCCCTTGCCGGAACTTCAAAGAGCCGCCCTGTTAGCCCAGTCATCATCGAGGACGTCCGTATGTCAAAGAACAACGATGAACGGCAGCCAAAATGAGCGCTTGATGTGGGCGACCTGCGCTCGATCGACGTCGAAATCTTTCATCGGCAATGCTAGTGGAGTTCGTCGACCGTAAGTAAGTGGACGGATACGCAAATACTCGGTGGTCACTCCCTTGTTGCTGACGAGCGCTTCCGCCATGCACCGCTCGGCCAGAGCCTAACGTCGTCTCGCCCACAGCGGCTGGCAGAAGCTCGACCGGCAACGGATCTAGTTCCTTCCCTTGGACGCATCTAACCTGTCCGGCACCGTACAACATTGAACAACGCCGGCCCCTTTCGCAGCTAGCTTGTCGACGGTCCATGAAACGCATGTCGACGGGAGTAGCCCCAAGCTGCGGTCATTACATCTTGTCCTCCTTTGATTGGGCCGAAGGGAGCCACCCCTTGATCGGCAGCGCCCGTCTCGCCGTCTGTCGAGACGTAAAACAGGCGCCTATATTCCGCTTGCCCAAGGCAAACGCAACGAACGCAGCGCGGGGGACAATTTGAGCTTTCGTGCGGAGTTGCTGAGGCAAAGGCGCGAGGCGCGGGCTCTTCCCGGCTCATTCAGCGATGACAACTAACCTGGCGGCCGCGATAGTACCGGCCCCGAATTAGAATCTACTTTCGTCCCCTTGTATGATATAGTCTCTCATGACCTATTCCCGGAATGACTTGGAACTCGCGCGCCGGCAAGTGATTATCGACCGGCAGATGATTTGCTCTCAGCAGAGCCTGATCGACGGAATGCTGACCCGCGGTGAGCCCGCCGGGCTAGCCCGCGAAAGGCTGGCCAGGTTGACAGAGGATCTACGAAACCATTGCTTCCATCAGGATCTAATTCAGGCGTGGGTCCGATTGGAACGCTGAGCCTGCGCATTCGGGCCGGTTGACGGGTTTTCCGTCTTTTTCACTCCGCAGCCTTCTCGTCAGGCTCCTCGGCACGTCTCTCAGCTTTTCGGCTGGCGATCTTCCGGCTGTGATCGGTCCGCGCCTGCTCAAGTTCCCTCATTGTAGGTAGATCCCCAGCCAGAGTCTTTTTACCGGCCGCGGCGTTTCCACGCTTTGTGAACCCATGCCGCGGCTTCTTTGCGCGTTCGTAAGCTACGCGGGTTCCCTCAGCTGGAAAGACGGTGTCGGTGCGTGCGGCGACGGCATGGGCGATCAACTCCTTGGCCGAGGGATTGCCGTCCGGGCGTTGGCCGTTGGCGCCGAAGTCGTGGCGATCGCGGGCAGTAAAGCGCCTGGAGTTGCTATGCTTCGACATTTAGGTTCCCTTTATTTTATTATGAGGTCACGAGCCTGGCCTATACGCAGCGACGCCCTTGCGAGTCAGGCCTTCTGCTTGTCTGAGCGCAGGTTCATCATGTCGTCGGTCATCGGTGGTGTCCCTCAGGTTGGTCATAAGCAACCCGACCCTACCGGAAATCACCGATGGCTATGAAATCCAGCTACACCACGTTGTTGCGCAAGCAGATCTCGAATAGTCGTTGCGGCACCATTCATATGTCCGACCCAGACTGATTCAAGCGGTGAGATGCAACCCCAATCGCGCAAGGTATTTAGAAGCTGATTATAGTTTCGAATCTTGCGAAGGTCGTAACTTATCAAATAGGGGGCTGCTGCCATGATGGTCTCCGAACTAGTTGCATAAGAAACTGGTCATGCACGCGGTGAGCCGGCAAGCCATCGCCCGCCATCGCGAGTACCGTCATCTTTCCCGGTGGGCGCGACATGAAGGCAAGCGGTAATAGAGGTCGCGGAGCGGATAATTCACTCGAGGAAGAGTTTTGACCGTGGTTGAGGGCCGCGCTCCACGCCTCCGCGTTTTATCGCTGGTTTCCTCAAGTAGTTGCTTCAACAGGCGTTCAGGAAAGTCCTTATGGTCGGGGCTTTCAAGTTGGCGTGAGGTGCCGACCCCTCAGCACAACGATCACAGACGCATTCCAGGAACTGCTCCCGCAGCCAGGGCTTTGGGCCTACAAATGCCCATTCTTACGGTTATCGATCATTCAAAATACGCTATGATATGGCCGGTGAACGCCAAATTGATAGTGACTGACAAAGACGCGCAGGGAACGTTGCCCTAATGGCCGTGCCACACTGGTGAGGTTTTGATGTCGGAACGAATGTCCGAACGCGCCAAGCGCGATATCGACGCCATCTTGGAGCGGCTCTACAAGGTTTCCCCGGAGTTGGACAAGATTGCCGCCGATTGCGAGAGAGCTTTGCGGCTAAACGTTGAAGCCAAAGGCGACTATATTTCACCACGAACCGTGCAGGCGTTTGCAGAGATGCGCAACGCAGTTGGCATGCTGTACGGCTCCGCGCGGAGTGCGATGGAAGAAGCCGATAGGTTCTTTAAACCGAAGCGGCAGGGCTGATCTCGATGCGGGTGCTCAACAGACTGCCAACGGTACCGCGCCTACATAAAGCAGCCAGCTTCGTTTTCAACGCCTCCGCTGTACCCCCTACTTCCTTCCTTACTAAGCCGCATCGGGAGCCTCTCATGATCCTGTCCCTGTCAGGTGTCCGAAAATCCTACCCCATTACCGAGAGAGAAATTGAGACACTGAATTGGATCTCAAGAGCCTACAGAGCCGTATGCCGACAATGTCGCTTTGAAACTTTTTCCAGGGGCTGTCATTCAATTGCATTACCACGCCAGCGCGTCTCCTTCTTAACAAATTGAAGGCTTTCGACGATCCTTCCAACCTATTCGCCCGGCAGCCGGTGAAACATCGTCAGATGAGCCCCCAGGAAATTCCGGTCTTGGGGAAAAATGTTTCTGACGTAGCAGATCGGACGGGATGAGATCATGCTCGGCAATTCGGGCGGTCAGGATCATGGGATGGCGTGTCTTCAAATCGGCGGTCCCGACTCATCTTGTAAAGTCAAATCAGTCACAAAAGCGTCTGCTGGGCGAACGGACATTGTCGGTGCTTGCGTTTCTCCTCGCCGCAGACTCCGTATCGGCGCTAAAGCCAATGTCCGCGTCGCGGTCCCTTGTGAAGGCAGTGAGTGTCTCCACAGAGAGGCGTTCCCAGCTTTTGCCGCGATCAGGACCCGCCCGAACCCCCGGTAATATGCCCGGCTCAGAACTCCGAAACAGGAGCTTATCCAACGAAGCGGCGTTTAGCTCGTCACGCAGATGATGGGCCGTGACATAGGCATCGGGCATGGCCCGATGGGCGGGCAGGCCGATCTCGTGGATCAGGCCTACAGGGCCTGCGCTGATAACCCAGCATCTGGTTGGAAAACCTTGGAAGCTCCGGCCAGACACGCAAAGCGCATTTCCACGTGCAGATCCAGGGCGTAACACTCGCCAGTCTTGGCGTGCAGTAACGTCGCTGCTCGAAGGCGGCACGGTGTGCGCCAAGTGCGGCGATCATTCGATGGCGGCCGCTGAAGCATGGACTAGAGGTCCCAGATTCAGCCCCGCCACTGCGAGCGGCTTCGACAACTCTGTAGCTTTTTCATCGCGAAAACGCTGGCGTGGCGGATGGTGTCACGACCTTATCTTGGTCTATGGTCGAGAGCCATACGTACCTTGCGCGCCAAGTCTCCAAGCGCTGCCGGCTTCTGCAGAAAAATAACACCCTCGTCGAGCACGCCATTGTGGATGACCGCATTGCGGCTATACCCGGTCGTGAACACGACTGGCAGTCCTGGACGCTTGCTCCAGATCTCGTCCGCCAGTTTTCGGCCGTTCATCGGTGCCATGACAATGTCCGTGAACAGGAGCTTCACGTCCGGACGCTCGTCGATGAGTTTCAGGGCTGCAACGGGACCGTCGACCGCCACGACGGGGTATCCCAGCTCCTCCAGCATCTTGGTATGCACTTCGCGGACACTGGCGTCATCCTCCACCAAGAGAACGAGTTCGGTCGCGGAGCCTCGCGGCACGCTTTCGTCTTTCCGCAGCTGCGCTGTCTCGGTCGGTCCGTAATCCCGCGGCAAATACATCTTCATTGTGGTGCCGAGGCCAACCTCTGAATAGATCTTCATGTGCCCACCGGACTGTCTTGCGAAGCCGAAGACCTGACTGAGGCCCAGCCCTGTTCCCTTGCCGACCGGCTTTGTCGTAAAGAATGGGTCGATCGCCTTTTTTATAATCTCAGGCGCCATACCGCACCCTGTGTCAGTGACGGAGATCATTACATACTGCCCAGGGCGGATATCATGCTCTGCCGCATATGCTTCGTCGATATGCGCGTTTGCTGTCTCGATCGTCAGCTTGCCGCCGTCCGGCATGGCGTCTCGCGCGTTGACGGCGAGGTTGAGAACCGCGTTTTCGAGCTGGTTCGGGTCGGCCTTGGTTCGCCACAGTCCAGCCGCCAGTACCGTCTCTTTCTGAATGGGCTCGCCGAGTGTCGAGGCTAGAATTTCGGCCATATTCGCGACCAGCTTGTTGGCATCGACGGATTGCGGCGACAAAGGTTGTTGCCGTGAGAAGGCGAGCAACCTCTGGGTCAGGGTGGCTGCACGATGCGCTCCGTCCAATGCCGCCTCGAGGAGTTTCGGGAGGTCGTCGAGCGCCCCGCGTGCGATCCGGCGTTGCGCCATATTCAGGCCGCCTATGACCACGGCAAGCATGTTGTTGAAATCATGCGCAACGCCGCCGGTGAGATGACCGAGTGCTTCGATCTTTTGCGCCTGGTGTAGAGCACTCTCCGCAGCGCTTTTTTCCTGAACGGCGATGGCGATGCGCTCTTCCAGCGTAGTATTGAGATCTTTCAGCGCGGCGGCCGAACGCTCGGCCGCCGCGCGCGCTTCGAGGAGTTCTTTTTCATAACGGCGCCGGTCGGTGGCGTTGAAGATAGTAATCCGGACGAATTTGACCGCGCCGTCGTCGGCCAGCCTCGCGACCGCATTAACGAGGACCGGCAGACGGGTGCCATCCGCCTTCACCATGTCGAGCGCGACTTCGTTGAAAGCACCCTGCATCGTCAGCAGCGGTGCAAAATGCGTCTCGAAAAAGATTTTCCCAGGCATGGTCAGGAAGTCGATGAACTTGCGGCCGACGATCTTGCCGCCGGACATGCCAAGCCAGGAGCATAGCGTTTTGTTGGCAAGGATGATGCGCCCGTCCGATCCAGCCGAGATGTAGCCGCAGGGCGCATTCTCGAATAGATCCAGCAGGTCGTCTACATTTTGGGGAATGTCCAAGCTGGAGTTCATCAGGCGGCGGCCACGAATGTCTCGATGGCGGCAACGGTCTCTTGGGGGTGACTGAGGTTCGGACAATGGCCCGTCGCCCTCATCAGGACGAGAGTGCTGCCGGGGATCTTGGCGTGAAGATAATGGCCGACCGAGACCGGAGCGATCACGTCCTCCGCACATTGAAGGATCAATGACGGAACCCTCACGTTGTCGAGGTCCGCCCGATTGTCGGCCATGAACGTCGCGCGCGCGAAATGCTTGGCAATTTCCGGGTCGGTCTGGCAGAAACTGTTGGTCAATTCCTCCGAGAGTTCGGGCCGGTCGGTGTTGCCCATGATTACGGGCGCCATTGCCTGCGACCAGCCCATATGGTTGCTGTCAAGAAATTCCAGCAGTTCATCGACTTGTTGCCGGCTGAACCCGCCATGGTAATCGAGATCGTCGATATATCTGGGCGACGGGCCGACGAGCACAAGCCTGGAAAACATCGTCGGCGCCTCTGCAGAAGCGAGCACGCCCATCATGGCGCTGACGGAATGACCGACGAATATGCCATTTTCGATCCCGAGCTCCTTTCCGATCTCGACGATGTCGGCTGCATATCCATCCAGGCTGCTATATTTTTTAAAATCGTAGGCAGACAGATCGGAGCCTCCGGCGCCGACATGGTCAAAAGTCACCACCCGAAAACGGTCCGCAAATCTCGGCGCGACGTACCGCCACATATTCTGGTCGCAACCGAAACCGTGCGCGAACAACATCGTTTGCGAGCCATTGCCGATGACCTTGACGTTGTTCCGATTAACGACTGACATAGAATGCTCCTGGTCTGGCAAGCGATCGGCTTGCGCGCGACCTTGAGCCGCAATTCTGATCTTGGCTTAATATTGTCACGTCGCGGCTTTAATCAAGTCACGACGTGTGTTGGTGGCGCGCAGACTGCGCAGGCCGACAATAATCGATACTGTCAAGCGGCCAAAATCATGCAGATGGTGGCGTCCTCCTTCGGCCGAATGTTCTGGTGGATGCGTCGATTGCCATGATATGGACTCCCCGTTGCCAAACCATGGAAGTTCGATGACCACCCCAGACGATACCACTCCGGCGACCCTGCGACCTCCCGCACCTGGCGGAAGCGCTGGACGATGATCGATTTCGCCAGTTCCTCGATCATGTGCCCTTCGCGGTCGCGGTCTCTGAACTGGGCCGCAATGAACGCCCGGTTTACGGCAATATCGAATTCGAGCGGCTGACTGGCCTTTCCGGAAACGATCTCCAGGGGCAGGAGTGGTCCGTGCTTCCCCCAGCCTTGCCTTTGGCGGGCGGGCCGGAATTAGCCCAGGCTTTGTTGCAAAATGAAGAATATCTCGGAACTTTCACACTCGCAGTCGGCGATAAGCACGTGGTCGACGCCTGGTCGAACACCATTGTCGACGACGCTGGCGAGCCGCTGTTTCGTCTTTTGGCAATATCCGTTCGCAATGGCGGCAATGATTTGGCCGCCTTGACAGACGCGTTGATAGAAAAGCACACTTTGCTGAAGGAACTGCAGCACCGGGTCAAAAACAACCTTCAGATGATTACCGCTCTGATCCGGATGGAGGCACGCAATGCGGAGCGAACGAAAGAGAATGCCAGCTTCAACCGGCTCGCCGGACGTATCGAAGCTCTATCGATCCTGTACCGCTCGCTCTATTCCGGGAGCGAGGCCGAGACGGTCGATCTTGGGACCTATGTCAGCCAAATCGCGTCGTCTGTCATGGCCGCTCATGCGGTCGAAGGCATACGCCTGGATATGAAGGTCGACACCTGGCCAGTCTCTGTCAACGTCGCCATGCCCGTCGGTCTCGTGATCAATGAGTTGATGACAAACGCCCTCAAATACGCCTTTATCGGCCGTGACGGAGGCGAGTCCGCTGCACGGTCGATGACGAAGGGTGTAAGGTCCTCGTTGCTGACGATGGTGTCGGCCTTTCGGACAAAAGCGAGTGGCCCCGCCGGGGCAACCTAAGCGCGATGATTGTTCAGTCGGTGAGGCACAATGCCAAGGCCGAGATCGACGTGCAATTCGGACCCGGTCAGGGTATGGCTGTGACGATCATTTTCAAACGAGCGGATGCAACAGGCCCCTAGTTGACTTGTTCGGACTGGGGCCTGTCTCGGTCGAGCCGCGGGCCTGATCACGCAGCTCTAGTGGCCATAACGATACTCGGCGGTGCAACAACAGCAGCCTCGCCATCAATAACTTTAGCCAGGTAGGCCAGCGCGTTCTGCAGGCCGTGCATGGTGTAGGGCTTTTCGATCGCGCCGAGCGCGCCTGCAAAGTCCTCGGGAAGACGCTTGATGTTGCCGGAGACGAAAACGAAGGGGATGTGCCGCGTGGCGAGGAAACGGCCGACGTCGATCCCCGTCGGGCCATCGACGAGCGAGATATCGACGAAGGCAAAATCCGGGCGTTCACGCTCAGCAATATCTTTGGCCTCGACACTGGAGGCAGCCTGACCCACGACGTGGTGGCCGGCGATCTCGATCTCGCTTTCGAGTTCAAGGGCTAGAAGAGCCTCGTCCTCAACGATCAGCACCCTCATGCATGCTCCTTTTCGTCGACCATCATCGTCACCCTCACGTCTGTGCTGTGGCCCTCGACCTGTCGTTCGATTTTGGCGTCGAGCTGCCGCGCGCAGGTCTCAAGCATCAGTTTCCCAAAGGCATCGTCCTCGGAATCGACGGGGACCGGCGTCACAGTGTCGGTGATCCTGAACAGGAAGTGTCCGTTTAGTCGTCTCACCTCGAGATGGATTTCGCCGCCGCCGTCGCTCAGTCCGCGCCGGACGGCATCTCCGACAACCTCGTTGACGATCAAGGCGAGGGCCGACGCCTTGGAAGCGGGGACCAGCACTGGACTTAGGTCCGTGGTGAACCTGATGTCGTCACGCTTCAGCGATCCGACGAGGTCGACCACCAGTTCGTTCGCGAACTCTGAGACGTCAAAGCGGCCAACGTCTTCGGCGGTAAACAGCTTGCGCTGAACGGTGCTGAGCGCCTCGACACGGTCGAGAACGGATCGCAGCGTCTTTCGCACCGTCTCATCCGTCGTCATCTTCGCCTGGAGCTTGACGATGGAGGCAATCGTCAAGAGGTTGTTCTTCACCCTGTGATCGACTTCGTGAACCAGCATTGTCTTGGCCTCAAGCGCTTCGGTCAGATCGCGTGTGCGGTTTTCGACTTCCTGTTCCGCCGAATGGCGGGCGCTGGCCAGCTCCGCCTCCTTGCTCTTGATATTGGTGAAATCAAGCTGTGAAGCAAAAAAGTAGATGACCTCGCCGGATGCATCCCTCACCGGACTGACGAACAACGCATTCCAGAACGTCGTGCCATCTTTCCGATAATTGAGGATGTCGACGGCGACACTTTCCTCCGACGCTATCGCTTGGCGGATTTTGGAAATCGTTGCCGGATCGGTCTCCTTCCCTTGAAGCATTCGGCAATTCCTGCCGATGAGTTCATCATTCGAATAGCCCGAGAGGTCATTGAACGCCTTGTTGCAGAAGATGATCGGATTGTCGTGCTGTCGAGGATCCGTGATGATCATCGGCATGCGTGTCGCCTTGAAAGCCGCGGCAAAGGGATCCTCGGACGGATGGCCGTCCACGAGCCGCGTGTGGAGCTTGTTCGAAGGCATCCGCAGCTTGGCTATGAGATAGTATCGAGGGCAGGCACAGCACCAACGGAGGTGCTGGAAATCTGGTGCGATCGTCGATCGCCACCCCTGAGGCGTTCGAATGTCTGGAGCCAAGGGGTCGCCACCGTCCGGGGGTCTTCGTTCGCAGTGAGAGGCGAATGGACGCTCCCCTTTTCGAAAATAATAGAAGGACCGTGGCACATAAATTTACGCGGCTTGCGGAGGGCGCGGTCGTTGGGTTTGGGCCAAGGTGATCACGGCGGTTTCCTTGTTCTGGACCGGGACCAAATCACGCGGCCACATGTTTGCGGAACCAATCAGCAGCGTTATTTTTAACCTGCATTGTTGCCCACTGTCCGGGTGATTGGATCTGGACTACGAGGAGCCCATCGTCGGCGTCCATGTGTTGCGCAAGCAGATCTCGAATGGTCGTTGCGGCACCATTCATATGTCCGACCCAGACTGATTCAAGCGGTGAGATGCAACCCCAATCGCGCAAGGTATTTAGAAGCTGATTATAGTTTCGAACCTTGCGAAGGTCGTAACTTATCAAATAGGGGGCTGCCATGATGGTCTCCGAACTAGTTGCATAAGAAACTGGTCATGCACGCGGTGAGCCGGCAAGCGTCGTTTCAACTTCTAGGATATTTTCAACGTCATTTACAGAACAGGGCCTGGCACGAGGGCCGGAATTAAGATCCCAACCCGGCGAGCCCGTCGCCCTTTTCCTATCGCGTGAGAAACTGCACGGTATTAAACCGGCCGATCACGTCCTCAACAGATTCGCTCACGGCTCTCGTCACGACGCCGTTGCCCTGAGGAATAGCTAGCGCAAGGATTGTTCCCGTTCCTTCTCCATCTTGGTACACAGCGGCGACATGATCGACGTTGATATGAATCGGAGCTTTGGTAGTCGTCCACGTCAGCTTAACAAATGCCATCTCCGTACTCCCTTGTTTGTGATACCAGAATTGAATAACGGGTGGTCAGAGTCCATGAAAATCTGAGTATTCATGGGAGGCAGAAAACTATATCACATTCCGGCGATCCATGTTGTCACCCAACTATCCCCCGGGGTGGGGCGCCGGAAGTGGAGATCGACGACCCAACTCGGCCCGATGGAAGAAATGCTGGTCCACGTCGCCAAGTTCCTGAAGCTTCGCAATATCCTCACGTTCGAAAGATACATCGTGTCCGAAAGCTTGGATATGCAATAACATTTTTGGCGAGATCGGGGCCGACGCCTTCAGGTAATCGACGGCATCTCGCGTGGTGGGAAAGGTCTTTTCCTCGGTAGAAAAGTCGTCCAGTACAACCGTAGCCATCGTCGCTCTCGCCGCAAATTGCGAAAGTCTCCTTAGCGCTAAAGTGTTTGCTCATTTCAATTACTCCAATTGTACGCTTCAGGCTCGATGTCTATCCCGATCAACAAGGCCTTCGATATGCTCCAGTCAGTTGAGCATCAGGGGGGCTGAGCGCATACAGTCGGCGTTAACCCTTGCTTCAACAACATTCTACGCCGGAGACATTTTGATGAAGTAGTTGTCTCCGGGGCGTGTGTGGTTCTGAAGTTCTTCCTCCATGGCTGTGGCTTCGGTTCTACTGTCAGTCAGCCGGTTGCGCGTATCGTCCGTATGTATCGCACGGACATAGTATCGCATTTGGGCGTCCTCGGGCTACCGGTAGAAATGGTCCGGAAGGGCTTTCTGATCACTGTTGTTCATTGGATCTACAACATGGGACGGATCTAAGTTCTTCCGCCGGCACCTGCGACTTTGAGGCAACTCGCAATTTCGGGTCCTCGCGCTACTTCCCCTTTAGAAGGAGCGCTAACTTGGAAAATCTGAAAGAATTTGCTTCAAGCACGAATGGCGATCGATGGTTTCTCGGCATCAATCCTGCCACCAATAGAGAAGTCGTCGTTCATCGTGGGAACTCATCGTCGGGCGGGCACGAAACGATTATCCCCGTGAGTTCATTCTTGAACCAACGGCCGTTTGGTCCGGAACATCAGGCTTTAGACTTATTGCTCGCAGATCGAAGAGCGAACGAGAGCGAGGCCCCCGAGACAAGGGCCGACGAGCGGTAGGCAACATTCTGTCGTGAGACCTGGCACCGGATCCTGAACCACCTGGCACTCTATTTTCCCGAGCTCGCCCATGCTGGCAATAGCCGGTCGGACTGGTTTTGGCGTTGATCGAACGCTTCCCGACACCCGTTAGCATCACTTCGCTCGGACGCGAGGCGTTTGTTGCGGAAGCGTGGTCGCTCGTTGGCCGTAAAGTCTCAAAAGCACGATGAATCAATGATATCTTCGAGACAGCCTGCTCATCGGTAGCTCTGCCTATAGCCGAAGACGCCGTCACGATCAGCATGTTCCGCATGATTATTGGCCAGGGACGAGGCTTGATCCGTGAACGCAATCGCACTGAGCAAAGCGCTCAGTCGCTGCTGGCAGACCATCAGGACTATCAGCTCCTGTGAGCTGGCGAAGACGCTTCATCTCCGAGGGCATCAGGCGGCGTATTTTTTGCGCCAGTTGTAAAAGGTCGCGTCCGAAATTCCTGCCTTGCGGCAGACCTCACCGATCGGCGTCCCATCCTCTGCCTGCTTCACACAAACGCGATCTGCGCTTCCGAAAACTTCGAGAGCTTCATCGAATTCTCCTCTTCTTCCCATCAGGGAGCATAAGTGGAAAATTTCAGTTCCAAATGGCCTAATTTATTGGGGGCACGTTAAGATGTTCCACACTGATCGACTAGAAACCCGAGGCGGGCCACGAACGCCGGCCTGACGATCGGCGGTATCGTTGCCTATACTGGTGATGGCACCGTCTCTGCTATTCGCCACTGGCTGAAGATTAATTGATCGGCCACTCAAAAAGCGCGTGGGTGGACCGCGCAAACGAACCCCCAGGGCTTAGAAGGGATCCATACAATCGAGGTCTCCGCGCAATCTGCGCGTGAAACACAGAACCACGCTGAAAGTTCCAATTCCCGAAATTGCCATCATTGGCTGAAGATCAATTGACCCAACACACCACGATCAGCTTGCCCAGTCCGTACAAGCCGTATCCTGCCAGAAAGGCCACCATAGTCCAAAAGTGCACCTCAAACCGCCTGAACATTCTCTGCCGCTTCTTTGGCCCGATTCCCAGTGCGGATTGTGCGCGAGCACCACCAGCGCGTCTCCACGGCCTTGCCGGCGGAAAAACCAAAGCCTCCCCATTTCCCGCAGCCCGGGACGGAGCATAGGTGCTCGACATCACGTGCGCGCTGGCGCCGATGAATTACCCCGTTGCTCACGATGCGTTCCAAGCCTTGCATCTCTTTAAGCTTATCGGAGTGCTCTTCGGCATTGCGCAACGCCTCTCTCGCCGTCGCCTCCCAGCCCTGCTGCGGCATGATGCGCCTGCGTATTCACGAGGCAAAGCCGCCGTTCCAGCGCCACTGATTTTCGTTACCTGACCTGGTTTGGTCGACCTCGATGCGGCCCACAATGTCTATAGGGAAGAACCGCCAAAATGGCAGGAGCCGAAGCGCGGATTACCCTCCGACTCCATCGAGCCCACCATCGCTCGGGAGCGCGTCTGCGTGTGAGGCTTAAGCCTCCCCGACGAGCAGATCGGGGAGGATGAAATAGCTCAGGGTTTCTTGTGCTTACTGAACTCCACGGCCTTGGCCCCTGAGTAGCCGGCGCTGCGGCAGGGGCGGCCTCGTACCTTTTATAATTGCTTCTAGCTTGACCCTTAGCCATCGATTCTTTCTGGTTGAGCTAACAGCGCATTACCGAGCAGCGCGTGAGAGAATGCAGGCTATTTGGAGAGCGATATGAGACGCACCGTGATTGCTGTCCTGTTCGGCATAGCCGTCGCCTGCATGGCTACCGCTTTCCTCACCGCATGCCAATCTTGTCAGCCTCCGGGTGAGGGGATATGGCGGGCGCTTTAGGAGAGCTCGTCAGCGCGCCATAGGCTGGCGATGATGTACGGGTTCTCTCCCGCCATGTAGATAAGGCGATCGCCTTTGCCTTCATCGCGATCGGCCTTGTAGAGAGACGGTGACTCAGCGATTTCTCGCTCCGACAAGTGCCTCTTGGCCATTCTCTCGATCCTTGCAATGATTTGGGCTTCAGTCGCGTTCGATAGCGGGATGAACTCTTCAGAAATTATCTCGGCGCCATTCATTTCGACGATGCGCCATAGCTGCTCTTTGAAGTCCTCGACTATGTTCTTCACTTTTCCTCCAATTGGTGATGCATGCCAGTCCTAAAGAATCCACGGCATGAGAAATTTGCTCAGGCTCTCTTCAAAGGCAAGACAGCAGATGACGCATATGCGGAGGCCGGCTTCAAACCTGACCGGGGAAATGCGTCCCGCCTACAGCATAAAGACAACATCGTACAACGCGTTGCCGAGCTTCTTGAGTGGGAGCAGACGATAGACCGGAAAGCCACTGAAAAGGCGATCGACAAGCTCGCCATCACGAAAGAGCGCGTCCTCGCTGAACTGGCGGCCGGCCGAAGTCTTCTACGAATGGAGCGTCTGCTGTTGATCGTCCGGCTCATCGGTCTCATCATCGGGTCACCGCTCAAGCAGATGACCGAGAAGGAGCAGGCCGAGATCGGCAAGATGAATGCTAAGACGGCAAAGACACCGGCCGACACTGGCACACCGAAGCGTTCATGGCAACGGCCAAACGGGCACTTGGCATCAACCTCTCTGCGGTCGTGCGGGACGAGGATCTGGCCGATTACCTGCAGGCGGCAGTCGCCCGCAACACATCGCTGATCCAGAGCCTATCCGACGACATCGTGAAGCGGATAGAGCAGACGGTCTATACCAGCGGCATCGCCGGCAATTCGGTGACGACGCTCCGGAAGTCGCTTCAAGCACAGTTCGGGATCACCGATCGGCGGGCTCGGCTCATCGCTCGGGACCAGACGGGCAAGTTCAATTCGGATCTGAACAAGATCAGGCAGCAGCAGGCCGGCGTTACTTCATACGTCTGATTGACGGCGCACGATGAGCGTGTTCGGCCGCTGCACAAGAAGCTGGACGGCAACACGTACAAATGGGGAGAGCCGACGGGAGCCGAAGAAGGTCTTCCGCCAGGTCAGCCTATCAATTGTCGTTGTGTGGCCCGCGGGGTAGTGGAGTTTTGACACGATGCTCGATCTCGGCGCTCGTAAGGCGCTGGTGGTCGACCATGACGACCTCGGTAGTCTCAACCGCCTGCGTTAGGCGCCGGACTTCCAGTGACAGGGCTTCAATCTTGACGTTCTGGTCAAGGATCAACTTATATCCCAGCATGATCTGGAGTTTCGCCCGGCTTCCACTCTTTGTCGAAGGCTCCTAACCCGGCGTCAGCCTTACGCACCAGATTTCCGTCTTTGTAGAGTGCCATGAGTTCCCCCTTGGTGACGAGTATGCCGATCTTACTCGACAACTAATAGTCGAGTATGTCCAGGAATTGTCCATCAAGCAATTTAGCAACGGGGCATTGTGCCCTTGCGGACCCTGCCGCTCGCGACGGGCTCCAAAGTCGTGGGCCTCGGCCATAGCTTCATCGGCCTCGGAGCAGCGCAGACCTATACGGCCGGCCAGACGGCGACCAACGGCCATACCGGCTTCTACGAGAACCAACGCACCGTCCTTTCTTGGATCAAGGCAGCTGATGGCCGCTTCAACCTCGACATGTTCGCCGAGCTGAACAGTCCGTTTTTCGCGCCTGGCTCATTCGCGGCCTTCTCGGGGGCAATGGCCGGCAAGTCAGGCGACTGCCTCTTTCCTGTCCCCGGGCTTGGGGCGCAGTTCCCGGGCACGCTCGCGCGGACGGCCCACTCTCTGAGCCAGAAGCCGGACATCGTCTATGTCGATATCGGCTATAACGATATCGTCCGCGGTCGTAGCTTGGCGGCGATCATTGCCGACTTCGATACGCAGGTGCAGCGCATCGTTGATGCTGGGGTCTACGTGATCCTGCAGACGCTGAGCTGGACCAGCACGCTCGACGATCAGCCAGGCGTTGACGATCCAGCCTGGCCTGGCATCCTTGATGGCATCAATAGGTGGATTCTCGCCCAAGCCGGCCGTAATGGCGTCGTGCTCTGCAACACACTTGCCCTCGATGGCCCGGCTTCCGGCATCGCCGCGTCAATGTTCGTCGACGGGCTTCACCCGAAGCCCGATTTGATGGCGAAGCGCTCCGATATTCTCCTTCCCATCTTGCAGGGGATGGTTTCTGCAGGTGAGACGAGGTGGCTCGACCTGCTTGCCGCCTACAACATCTTCCCGCCGAAGGGCACGCCCGGAATTGCTGGCGCCAAGACCAACGTCACCGGCGATGTTGCCACCGGCATGCGCCTGGTGCGCGGCACCGGCACCTCGACCTATGTCGCCAGCAAGAAGTGGTGGCGGCCGGCAACGAGAAGCAGGTCATCACGATCACACCTGTCAACGACGCGGCCGCCGTTCATACCGTGACGTACGGGCTGCCGGCCAACCTCAGTCTCGCAACGCTCGGCCTCGTCGCCGGCGACTGGCTCGAGATCCAGATCCCGGTCGAGCTCAACGACTGGGCAGGCTGGGATTACCTGGATGGTTCAATTCGCGGACCAGTCCAGATCGGCAACACGGTCACCGTAACCGGCGGCGGCTGGACGACGGGACAACTATATCGGCGGGCGTGGAAGATCGCTCGTCTGCGGCTCGAAACTCTGGCTGCCGACGGGGCTAACGATGACGAACATCCGGCTCGATAACCTGCTGATCTTGAGGCACCTGTGCAATACGGGCGGGACTGGCGTTGCCACGATCGGGGCGCCGGTCATTCGGAAGATCGCGAGCCCGCGCGCGGCGTGGCAGTTGGCGGCTTGAAATGCGAAACCCGCCGGAGGTCACGGCGGGTTTCAGGAGAGCAGCTTCGCGAGCAACTGCTCTCCAGCTGAAAGCTGAGGGCACTTCAGCAGAGTGAGACTTAAGAAAAGATCAGAGTTTTTCCAGCGTCCTTGGAAGAAAAAGTCGTGCAAGTAACCTCATCTCCCGTGGCCGGGCGCCGAAATCGAGCACTGATCACTGGTAGGCTTGCTGCTGATCCTCGCGCTGCATCGGCGCTGACCGAGCGTTGCCCACACTTTCTGATGCCTTGAGTTTGGCCCTCACCAGCAAGAGCAAAATCCCTGCAGCAATAAAAACCTGCAAGGAGAGGTAAATGTACAAGATCCACCACAGCATGGCTCATCCATCCTCACTTGAACAAGTCCGAACGGGTTCGATCAGATAGGTCGGTGACGATCTATCGACAAGGGGAAGTGACCGTAGGAAAAAGGTGGAGACGAGCTAGCGCCGATTGTGCGTTTGGAGAAAAACGGAGAAGGGTCTCTGAGTTAGGAATAAAGAGCCCTTCTCCCGCTGATAGTGCAGCATCAGCGCGCGCGGAAGTCTACTGGCCAGATTTTGGAAGTCTACCGGAGGTTTTGTAAATTTGCGTGACAGTCAAGCTTTCGGCCAGCGCTAAGCGCCGCGCTGAGAGGAGCAGGAGGACGAGGGGTGACGCCCTCCTGCAGTCGGGTACCGACCAATCACGCAGGCGCGACTACGGGCCGTGCATTGCTCTTCCGAACTTGCACTTGGGGAAGTGCACAAATTCGGTCGATATCAGAGGTGTATCATGAATATAATGCAATTTAAAGGAGTTTTCTCGGCTTCGTGACCGAAGGTCGGCCTGGAATAAGGGCCATTATGCGATCGAAAAAGAGCCCGCCGAAGCGGGCTAATTTAAGGGACTTGGAAACAGGAACGCTCGAACGCAGGTCTGGAGTCCATCGAACGTCCCGTACACCCTACTTCCGACGAAGCAGAAGGTTCCCTCGGCCATCAATTTGGTCCGGATATGGGTTCCCCGCCTGAAATCTGAACGCCCACCTAACCGGCTCTAGACAGAGCGGGGAGCGAAGCCATGAACTTTACTGATGCTGTCACCATCGCGGGAACGCGGCGGACCGACGACGGCTACCTTGCCGCCGAAGCGAAGGCAGTTCGGACCGGCATCCAGCTCTATACGGGTGATGAGGTCGGCAAGCCGGAATTGTCCGTCGTGCGTGTCTATCGTCCGCCGGAATCGGTCTTGGCTGACGCCAGCCTGCAGAGCTTCACTCACGCGCGCCCGTGACCATGGATCACCCGAAGGACGCGGTCACCGCGGAGAACTGGAAGGATCTGGCCGTCGGCGAGGTCAGCACCGCCGCCAAGCGCGACGGGGAGTGGGTCTATCTCCCGCTCATCCTTAAGGACGCAGCGGCAATCAAAGGCGTCGAGGGTGGCAAGCGCGGGCTCTCCGCCGGCTATGTCTGCGAGCTCGTATGGGGCGACGGTGTCACGCCGGACGGCCAGCAATTCGACGCACAGCAGACCAATATCAAAATCAACCACCTGGCCGTCGTCGATCGCGCGCGGGCTTGTTCAAAGGCTCGCATCGGTGACGGTGCGAATTGGGGCATCAGCCCCGTCACCCCTGATCACAACCCGACAAAGGAAACGATCATGCCCCTGAAGACGGTTACCGTCGATGCCATCCCGGTTGAAGTAACCGATCAGGGTGCCACGGTTATCGCAACGCTGCAGCAGCTGCTTGCGGATGCCCGCTCCAAGCTGGGCACGGCAGACGCCGCGCACGTCGCCGTAATCGCTGCAAAAGACAGCGAGCTCGCCAAGAAGGATGCCGAAATCGACAGCCTGAAGGCCAAGGTGCTTTCCGACGCCGATCTCGACAAGCGTGTCCAGCAGCGTGGCGATCTCATCGCAGCCGCTGCGGTCATCGCCAAGGACGTCAAGACCACTGGTCTCTCCGACGCCGCGATCCGCAAGGCTGTCGTCGCCGCCAAGCTCGGCGATGCCGCCGTGGCCGATAAAGCACACGCCTATATCGATGCTCGCTTCGACATTCTCGTCGAGGACGCCAAGAAGGCGACCGGTGCTGACCGTTCGTTCGGGTTCTCGCCGACGGCGTCCGCCCCGCTGCCGACGCTCACACCGGAGCCGATAAGGCTTGGTCGGACAGCGTCAACGGAAGAGCTTTGCATGGCTGCAGACGCCGCCAACGTTCACACGGCGATCGGTTTGCAATTACGAGGCAGCCCGACGGTCAAACGCGCCCGCGAGCTGCTGCAAGGCGGCGCCATCGGCCGCCTGCTGAGCGCAAACATCTATTCATCGACCGCCGGCTTTGGACCAGAGGTTCCTGACCCATACGTTTATCTCGAGGACCCGCAAAACTTCGCCAACCTCATCACCATACAGGGCGCCCATACGCTCGATCTGGCATTCAACCTTCTGGGCGAGCCCGTTGCCTCCAACAGCATGGTGTCGCGCCAGTATCCTTCAATCGCGCTCGGCGAGCAGAAGGAAATCCACCGGCGGACAACGTATGACCATCTCCTGTTTCAAGGCGCCACGGTTAAAGGCGTTTCCGTATGCATAGAGGTCGCAGGGGGGCGCACTCCCGAAGCGCCGTTTCGATTTGAGATCGTAGGCGAAAAAGGTACGCTTAATCTCCAAGGAGGTGCCGCGCGGGGCGGGGGGCGTTCTCCCGGCGATGCCAATCCTCGCTTCAAACCGGGAAATGCTGACATAGCCGTCGGGTTCAGTATATAAATGGCGTAATCACAAGCAGTCGCCGCCAGCCACCCATGGTGGAATTTTGCACAAAATTGCAACAGCACCGGTCAGGTCCCCGCATTCCCTCAAGGATTCTGTGGCGGCCGATCAGAGCGCAACCTAACACCCCCTAAATCGCAATTGGTTCATCTCGTAGCGCAGCTTTCAGAGTGATGTCATTGATGTTTTGGAAAAGCAAAATATAACAACTGCGCGGCTTCTTCCAAGGACGATGCGCGCCATCGACATCGACACGCACCCATCATTGCAACGGAAGACCGAGATGCCAAAACGAAAAATGCCGTCCATTGTCAGCACCGGAATCGAGGGTCTGAACGAGGTCCTGCGTGGCGGCTTGCCCGCATCGAACCTCTATATGCTCCAGGGTGCGCCCGGCTCGGGCAAAACTACGGCCGCACTGCAATTCTTGCGTGCTGGTGTGGAAGCCGGCGAAAGCTGCATCTACGTCACACTTTCCCAGTCTGCCGCTGAGCTTGAAGCCATTGCTTTGTCCCACGGCTGGACGCTGGACGGTATCCGCATTGAAGAACTATCAACATCTGGGGCGGTTAACGAAGCGGACGATCAGAGTATCTTTCTGACGGCGGATCTGAGGCTTGATGAAACGCGGAAGGCTATTGAAGCCGCAATCGAGGAGCACAAGCCTCGCCGGCTTGTCTATGACTCGCTTCTCGAGATCCGGCTGATCACGGGCGATTCGCCGAGGTTCCGCCGCGAGTTGATCGGCTTTAAATCGTTCCTGGCCAAACAGGACGTCGTCGCGCTTCTCCTCGACACCCAGAACTCGGCCAATGACCGCAGCGGCGAGGAAGTCGAGGGGCTTGCCCACGGCGTAATCCGCTTCGACAAATCCCTCGAGGAATATGGTGGCGTCCGCCGCCGCGTCGAGGTTTCAAAAATGCGCGGGGTACCGGTCGCTGACGGGTACCACGACATGGCAATTCGCGAAGGCGAGGGGGTCGTCGTTTTTCCGCGGATCATGCCGAGCACGGATTCGGAAGGATCAAAGCCACAACTCATCAAATCCGGTGTCGCCGAACTCGACGACATGTTTGGTGGTGGTCAAGAGGCCGGAACCACGACTTTGGTCATTGGTCAGTCCGGCACCGGAAAGTCGACGATGTCGTCGCTTTATGCGACCGCAGCGCTTGAACGTGGGGAGAGTGTTGCGCTGTTCCTCTTCGAAGAACGTCTGGAAACGTTCTTCCGCCGGTCCGAGGGGCTGGGCATGGAGCTGCGACAGTTCCATAAGGACGGCAAGCTCATCCTGCGCGACTTCAACCCCAATGAGATCTCTCCCGGGGAATTTGGCCAGATCGTCCAGGACGCGGTTACCCAGAACAAAGTGCGGGTCGTGGTGATCGATAGCTTGACGGGCTATCTCAATTCGCTTCCCCACCGCGAAAAAGCTGTCCGAGACATCCAGTCTCTTCTCAAATATCTGGCCCGCTCCGGTGTTCTCACTATGCTGATCGTCGCTCAGCATGGATTGATTGGCCAAAATGTCGGCATCGATGTTGACGTGAGTTTCCTTGGCGATACCGTCCTGCTTCTGCGGATCGTCGAGCATGAGGGGCGTCTCCGCCGCAACATCACCGTTGTCAAAAAGCGTCACGGACCCCACGACCTGAATGTCCAGGAACTGCTGATCCAGAGTGGGAGCGTCACGGTTGTTCCCTATAACCCTCTCCCTGATCCTAAATGACCCATGCTCCCGAAAGCGAACTGGACTGGGTGCTGGTCCTTGCTCCCTTTCGCAAGGATTCCGACTACATCGCTGCGTTTCTTCGCGAGCAGAGGGTTGCTGTCAAAGCCGCCAAACTTGACGACGACCTGGATCTCCTTCTCGGCCAATCACCGGGCATCATCGCCATCACGCACGAGGCTCTGAACGCGGGCGTCATAGACCGGATTGGCAATCACCTCGTCGAACAACCTGATTGGTCGGAGGTCCCGATTATTGTCCTGCTCGAACGGGCAGCATCGGTTTCGCGGATCCGCGGTCACCTCGAGCGCGAATGGCCGGGCGCCCGGCTCTTGTTCCACACCCGCCCGATCGCGCCGCTGGAGCTGGTCAACGCCATCCAATCAAACCTTTTGGTACGGCTTCGGCAGCGTCAGGTTCGCGATAATATCGAACGTGAGCGGGAGATTCGCCTGGAACTCAATCACCGCGTCAAGAACATTCTCGCCAGCGTGACCTCGATCTTCCAGATGACCAAACGTGGTGCCGCGACCGTGGAAGACCTCTCAGCCGACTTTTCAAGCCGCCTGCAGGCTTTAGCCGACGTGCACTCAGCAGTTTTCGAGGCAGGCGGGGAAGAGGTTTCGTTTTCGGCCGTCGTCGAGCTAACGGTCTCGCCATATATAAGCGGTGGAACCAGCCGGATCGTAGCGCGTGGCCCGGAACTTGTCGTCACTCGCGATGCCGCGACAACGATCGCTCTTTGTCTGCACGAACTGATCACCAACGCGATCAAGTATGGTGCGCTCTCTCAGCCCGCCGGGACCGTCGACCTCACGTGGACCATCCACGAAACCGAGACAGGCGGCCGTTTTTTTATGAGCTGGGTCGAAACCGGGGGGCCGAGCGTGCGCGAGCCGACGCGGCAAGGCTACGGCACGCGATACATCCGCTCGGCTCTCGGATCGCTTTTCGGCTCAACGCCTGAAATGACTTATGCACCTGCGGGATTTCGTTGCCAGGCGGCAGGCCTGCTTTCACGGATGACTCCGGCAGGTGCTCGGACGTGACAAGACTTATCACCCCCGACATGTTGGCTGATTACTGGATCGAACTGCCTGTACGCGCGTCACGCGATTTGTTGCGAAGAGCCAATGTCTTGTGTGGAGCGGGAAAGGATCGTGACGCCGCAGATTACTATCAAACCTCGTGATTGAAGATGAAGTCATTGTACGCATGGATATCGCCATGTCGCTTGAGGAACAAGGCTTCGATGTTGTTGAAGCGGGCAATGCTGATGAAGCCGTCGATTTTTTGAATGCCCATTCTGATATTCGCATCATGTTCACGGACATCGACCTGCCCGGCAGCATCGACGGCCTGAAACTCGCAGCTGCGGTGAGGGATTGATGGGCGCCAGTCAGTGTCACGTCGGGTCACAGGCACATGACGGATGAGATGTTGCGGGTGGATGGGAGGTTTTTGGCAAGTCCAATGATCACTCCATAATCATAGACACGACCCGGAGAATGGTTGCCGCGGCATAATATGAGGATCTGGCTGTACCTACCAGCTACAAACCCATGGGATGACGCAGGCTGCCACGCAGAGCGGCCCCTGTCGCAGTCTCGGTACTCGGTGCGTCGGTTCCAGGCGGGGTGACCCCACAATGCCGAGCGGTCAGAACTCCGAACGTGGACGTCATCGAGGCGCGGGGCGAGGAGCCGCTCGAGGCTACATTCAACAGTATCGATCAACATTTAATCGATACGGTAACTTGATCTGAAATTGCAGCTGTTAAGGAGGGCTACATTTTCGAGATGCCCCATGATGATCCTAGAATTGCAGAATGCCATTCTTGAAATGATTGCCAAAGGCGAACCGCTGCCGACCACGCTTTCGGTGCTGTGTACAAAGGTCGAAGCCGCGATTCCCGGTATCACAGTCACTGTCCTCAGATCAAATGGCGCTAGCTTGTCGACACTTGCGGCTCCGTCTCTCCCAAAATCGTATTCGGACGCGGTCGATAACCTCAAAGTCGGACTCTCGTCGGGGTCTTGCGGGGCCGCCGCCTACCTTGGATCGCCGGTCGTCGTCACCGACATAAAAACCGATCCCAGGTGGACCGATCACACGGCACTCGCCCTCGCGCTCGGCCTGAAGGCTTGTTGGTCAAGCCCTATCAAGAGCGGCGACCGCGTCGTCGGCACATTCGCCTTCTACTACCGGGAGAACCGTGGCCCAAGCAAGCTTGAGCAAACGATCGTGGACGCTTGTGTGCATCTCTGCTCCATTGCAATCGAGCGTGAGGAACGGGTGGCGGAGCGTCAGCGTCTGACCTATACGGACGGACTTACGGGGCTGCGGAACAGAACTGCCTTCGATCTTGCTCTTCGAACCTCGCCGCTGCCTCCTAATAACGGCTGGGGACTCCTTGTAGCCGACGTCGACAATCTGAAGCTGGCCAACGATACCTTTGGTCACGCCGCCGGCGATGCTCTGATCCGCGTCGTGGCAGAACGGATCGCTGCAGCCGCAGGAAGGGAACAGACCTATCGGCTCGGTGGCGACGAATTCGCTGTCATCCTTGTCGGTGAAGTGGAACTCGATCTGCAGCGTAAAGCTGCTGAGATCCTGAGCGTACTTGAACCTCCCACGGAGTGCGCGGGCCACGTCGTCTTTCCGGCCGTGACACTCGGCGGTGCCTTGGCGACAGGTGGCGTGGATCCCGAGCAGGTCCGGCAAAATGCCGATATCGCGCTTTACCACGCCAAAGAGCATGCCCGCGGACAATTTATCGCGTTCCATTCAGGTCTCGGAACAGCGTTGACGCGCCGCTTCCGCGCAGTAAGGGACGTTAGCCTTGCGCTGTCGGAAAACCGCATCGAGACCTACTATCAACCGATCGTGCGGCTCGACACGCGAGAGGCCGTCGGCCTGGAGGCCTTGTGCCGGATGAGGACCCCGTCCGGCGACGTCATCGCGGCCGCTCATTTTCATGAGGCGACCAAAGACGCCCAAGTCGCATCGGCGCTGACAGACCGGATGTTGAGCAGGGTTGCCGCGGATATGCGCGCATGGCTCGACGAGTCGCTTCCTCTACAGCATGTCGGTGTCAACCTCTCAGCCGCCGACTTCCGCAAGGGAGGACTACGAGAGAAGATATGCCGGATCTTCGAAGAGGCGGGTGTCCCTCTTGATCACTTGATTCTGGAGGTGACGGAATCCGTTTATCTCGGACAGCGAGACCACGTGGTGGCGGATCAAATCAACGCCCTGCGATCCGAGGGCCTGAAAGTCGCACTTGATGATTTCGGGACCGGTTACGCCTCCCTGACCCATCTGCTGACCGTCCCTGTCGACATCATCAAGATCGACAAATCCTTCATCGACCGAACGAGACTGGGTGACGCCGGGATGGTGATTGTCAGGGGGTTGCTTTCGATCGCAGCCGAGCTTGGTATTCGCGTGGTGGCGGAAGGTATCGAGGATGAAGATCAAGCATACCGTCTTGAAACATCTGGTTGCAAGCTCGGTCAGGGCTACTTATTCGCAGGAGCGATGGACGGCTTGAAGGCGGGACAGTTCCTGAATGCGCACGGCCAGCGGCCGATACGAGGTGGGCCCTTTTCGGAGCCCCTTCTGTACTCCAGCTAAGACATATTCCTGTTCATTTCATTAATAGTGCGAGACTTTCAGGAAGATCATACATGCTCAAACGCATCCCACTGAATCAGCTCCGGGTCGGCATGTTCATCAACGACATGGAATTCGCAACCGAGATCGATGCTGCCCGCTTCAGGCCTTTCTTGGTCTCGAAGGGAGATGATGTCAGAAGGCTTGCTGGCAGCCATGTCAGAAGCGTGGTCATCGACATTACGAAAGGCATAGATGTCGTAGGAGCTCCGACCCGGGAGGTTTCGGCGAGCTTCGAGGCCCAGTTGCTGAACGTATTTTCACGTGGAGAGATCAATCGCGCCAGACAATCCATTCAGGAGGTCGGACCGCATCTTCGTCATATGCTACAGGATGCTCGCGTAAACGGTTATTTTGCAGATGAGGCAGCAACCAGTGCGGTGGAGCGCATCATGCTGGAGACGCTCGACAACACCGGCGCGCTGGTTGCTGTTGCCAAGCTGAAGGAGAAGGATGAGACCACATTCCTCCACTCGCTCGCGGTCAGCGCTCTGATGATCGCATTCGGGCGCTGCCTCGGTCACGGGCAAAACGAGGTCCGCGTTCTGGGTCTTGGCGGTCTTGTGCACGATCTCGGAAAGATGGCCATTCCTGATGACGTTCTGAACAAACCGGGCAAACTGACTGCCGAGGAAATGGATCTCGTCCGCACCCATCCGCAAAAGGGCTACGAGATGGTGGCGAAAGCAGGCTCGGCGCCGCCTGAAGTACTCGACATCTGTCGTTTTCACCATGAGCGATATGATGGCGGCGGTTATCCCGATCGCCTTTCTGGAAGGAAGATCCCTTACGTTGCGCGCGTTGCTGCCATTTGCGACGTCTACGAGGTACTGACAACCGTCCGCCCCTACAAGCCGGCTTTCTCACAGGCCGAGGCCATCAATATGATGATGAACTCTCCCGGTCATTTCGACCAGAAGCTCTTGTCGGCATTCGTCTCGAATATGGTCATCAGTGGCACGCTGCACTGATATAGGCATCCGATATCTACGGCGGGTCGGGCGTCGAGCGGTTATGCGGCAGGTCGCCGCGCCGGCGCCCTCTTCATCATAGTCAGCGACCGTTCGCTTTCATCCTCAGGCTTTTGATTGGATCTGGCTAGGATAGTAGTGTGAGACCAGGCGAAAGCCGCGCGCTGCAGTCGGAGGTCAGCATTTCTTTTTCCTCACGACCTTGTTCCCTCGTGGCCCGCTCAGGGTCGGACTTGATCCGCAAAAAACAGGGATCATCCGAGCTGTTCCAGGGAAGAAGGAGTTAAAAGTTTTGTCTCGCCTACTTTTGCGCGATGCGTTTTGGCAATGAGTTCGCGTAGGCGGCGGCTTCCCCAGAATACGGAAACTCGTCACCGATCTGGCGATCACCGTCGAAGACTTTGAAGGTTGGCCCTTCGAGCTCGACGATCTTGTATCCGTTTACGTATTCGAACTTTGGCGTTTTCCAGCCCATCGGAAGCCCTTCAGTCGGGCCACCATCTCGATTGCCGAAATGGTGGCGTATACCCACAGAAGCTTCCATGTATCAGGCGGATAGGTAAAAAACGACCAGCAAAATGCGGTGGACCAACTATCAGCCGCCATTCAAATTAGGTGTCACTGGGCGTCGACACCCCAAGTCGAAAAGATGGTCTAGCCTCTCAGATGATGTTGCGCCTTATTACTGCCGGAGCTTCCTTCCGCGCTCCTCCAACGCGATGCTTGAAAGGGTTCATCATGACCACTGGCACAGTAAAATGGTTCAATTCCACCAAGGGCTTCGGCTTCATCCAGCCTGACAACGGCGGCGCTGACGCCTTCGTTCATATCTCGGCTGTCGAGCACGCTGGAATGCGAGATTGATCTCGAGGATCTGCGCTCTGAAAAGATCATCTCCTTTTCCCGCCAGAACCGCTTTTACAGCGAGCGGTACTTTACCGAGAAGTTCGAGGAGTACGATCTGACCGACAATGTCGCCTATACCTGCGACGACACCTTCTCGCTGGTGTCGCTGGTCTCAGCCGGTCTTGGCATCGGCTTCGTGCCGGAATGGACACAGGATCTGCCAAACCGCGGGTTCGAACTGAAGAAGATGAGGGGCGTCGCCGTATTTTGATAGCGTCTCGACCGGCTGCATGGCGGGGTCGCTCGGCTTTCCAAGCGTCGAGGCGGTCATTCCAAACTTTAGCGGCCGCGATCAACTAGTTTGCGGAAAATTCTCGCCGAGCGCGGCGCTCAGATAGGGGCAGCCGGCTCTTCGGTACAGGCTAGGGTTCCACAGGCACCATCAGTATGCCTCCGGCACGCCGCTTACGCTTCCTGGTCGATCGCCCTGTCCAGATCGATCTTCCCCCACGCTCTGAACTTGCCTTTGCCTGTACCGGTGTCGAGAACGGCTTCGGCCATATCGTACCCACACACGGCTCAGGAAGGCGTCAACCGTCATCTCGCCGGCATAGGCGGCAGCATGCTCGTCCCTGAGGACAGCAGGCCAGCAATCAATGGGTATTTCAGCGTGCTTAGTCATTCTCTCCCCGGTTCCCACAGGGGGCTTCCACTGGTGCGCCAATGGTCTGACGTCACCTCAGACTGAAGTCCGAAGTGAGTTTTTTGGTGGAACGCAAAGACCGGGCAATCATTTAACCGCGGTCCAATAAATTCAGGTAAAGCCCCATGAAAAAAATCATCCTGGCTGTAGCTCTGGCTTTTTCGTCCGTCATCGCCGTCCCGGCCGCGTCCTATGCGGACAGCGTCATCATTCGTACTGATGACGGTCCGGGGCCGCATCGCGGCTGGGAACGTGGCGAGCATCGTGGCTGGTATAACGGTCACCGTGGGTGGAGAGCTCGAATGGTCCATGAAGATTACCGGCGCCACCCGTCTTGCTTCACCAAAAGGGTAACGACGTATCGGTATGGTGAGCGCGTTACGCGGACGACCAATGTCTGCCGCTAACTGAACCCGATTTCGCACCATGGAGCCGGAAAGTGATCCACTCTCCGGCTCCTGCTGTTTTGGCAGCGTTTTAGATCTAGCCACATCGGCATCACGATCCGGTCTTTCCGGAGGCCGCCAACACATATTCCGCGGGATTGCAGCGCAACTTGAACGTTTTGCGAACGCGATATGAGGTCAAAGGGCATCGCCTCCTCCGGTGAGGGCGTGGGGGACATCCGTAGTTTCCGCAATTTCCGAGGTTTACGGTCTGTCGTAAGCTGTCGCCGTGACGAGAGAGGAATTCTGTAAGCGGTTCGTTGAGCGGGTTAGGCTCCATTGCCTCGCGGGGCGGAGACCGTTTGGAATGGACCCTGATATCTACTGCGAGAAGGTCGCTCCAATGTATTGGCGCGAACTGGGAGAAGAATTGAGCCCCGAGCAATGCGCGATCGCGATGCGGAAGACTGGTTGCTTCCACGCCGCTAGTGACGAGAGCTGCTGGCCGCATAGGTATGGACGCGGGCCGCCGTTAGATCGCCGATGATCGGGATCCTCGGCAAGCTCCGCTGGGAGTTCATCTCTGATGCCGAAGATCAGAAGAACGGTCGCTGCGCTGGGTTTTACGACGAGGTGCGGGAGCGCTACGGGCCTTCGGCGCGTCGTCCGGCAGCACAGTGATTCTGGCATCCCGAGCCGCGTCGACGAAGGCTTTCCTCGCCCGTGCCCCGCCGCCATGCGTTGCCAATGCTCTAAAGCACTGGGCTAAGGCGCGCTGGAACATGGTGTTCCCAGCCTTCTTAGGCCATTTCTCGGACATCAGCAGTCCGGAGAGGCCCGAGACAGTATGAAAGTCTCGATATCCTTGTCCATCGATCTGCACTGATATTTTCTTGATACGGACGGGCGACAGTTCGAGCTCGGCCATTTCATCACCTCACGCATGACTGATTCGCGACTCAACAGGTGCGGCGGTGATCCGTTCCGTCAATAACCCTTCCGGGCGAAATCAAGCTGGAGGTGGGATCACGCGGCCTCAGGGCTAACAGAGGGGAGGGCAAGATATGCCGCTACGCGATCCTAACGCAAGGACTTACATGCAATCGGTTTGGTTCCCGTCGTCGAGTGAGTTTGTGAAACTTTTGCTGCGCACGGCGCGGCGGGTGGAACTGACGAGGGCGGGGCTTCCTTCTACGAGCGCTCGGTCAGGATGATCAGCGAGCTGGAGCTGTCGAAGGAGATCGTCCGCTGTCATCACCCCAACCGGGAATAATGAAGACCATGGGCTCCGTCTCCGGCGGAGCCTTCCGTTTAGCGGAATTGGTAGTCCGCGATTAGCGCGGATCGAACCTGGCGAGCATCTTGCGCAATTGAGCGTTCTGCTCGCTGAGCTTCTTTGCAAGCTGACGCCGCAACGCGTCGACCTCAGCATCAAGGTCGGCCATTTCATCCATGTAGGATCTCGGGCCGGTGGGGATAGAAGGAGCTTCGTCTAAAGCTGGGCCGGTCGCCGGTGCCGCGAGCGAAGAAACCTTCTTCCGGCGCGTGGGCGCTGCCTTAGTCGTTGCTTTGGCAGCCGCGGTTTCCGAGTACGCAGGTGAAGTTTCTTCGGCTTTGTCTTTGCTGGCGAGGTTTGCGGGCCTGTCGTCAGCGACTGCGACCGCAGGAGCGTCTTCAATTGATGCCGGTATTCCGGTCTCAGGCGGATGGGTATCTGATAGGGATCGGCTTGCCTCGACCTGAGCGGAGCGGTCGAGTGCCGTTACATCGAGGCTAGGTTGTTCCGCCTCGGGCACAGGCTTGTGTTCGAGAGCAATGGTTTTCGGTGCGACTGCTGCGCTCTCGTCACGACCATGTGTTTTCGGCTTAGGCAACACCAGGTCAGCTACAAATCTCCATGGCGTTCTCATTGCATTCAACCTTCAAAGCATGATGGCGGGACATTGCCGCGGTCATTCATTGTTACCAAGAGGACCGCATTGATCCTGGTCGAACCAGGCGAAAGGTCCACGGCGCCATCGGATTGAAATACGTGGCGCCGCTCAGACCAGAATTCAGCCCTTGCCAAGGCGCTTGCGCAGATCCGCATTTTCGGCGCGCAGCTTTTCCGAGAGCTCCCTTCGAAGCTGCTTGTTCTCTTCCTCAAGCTTGATGAGGTCCGCGATATCATCGAGAACGTCAACAGCGGTAGCGACCGGAGCGGAAGCGGTGGAAGCAACGCGGGGCGCGCGAGCCGCGGGCGCCCTCGGTGCGGCAGGAGCCGTTACAGCCTTGACAGGAGCCGTCTTGGAGCCGCGCTTCGCGCGCGTCTTCTTGGCGGGCTTCTCTACCGGCGCAGAGGTAAGATCGACGGTGCCGGGTTCGGCGGCGGCTTTCGGCGTGCGCGACTTGCGGGTTTTCTTTTCAGCGGCGGCTACGGCCGGCGCTTCGGTCGTGGCAGTGGTCTCGATCGTGGTTTCGTCAGCCATCAGTGTTCTCCTCTGTTAGGCGGGCGAAGCATTTGTTTCGTCGCCATTTAAAGTCAATGCGGAGTACCGGGTTTTCGCGTGCATTCAATGTTTGCGGCGCTGCCATTCGCGAATTCCTTTGATTGCGCGACAAGGGAACGATCTTTATGGCCACATCGATGAGACAGGTCTGACAAAAGAGCGGCTGCGCCTTGATCGATTTCCCGCATTGGCGACAAATATTTCCTTATCCTTGTCGGCTGCGCTGTGTGCTTAGAACATTCCTCGATCCGCTCTTCTAGCTCACTGATGAAAGCCGACTGGTTGCAGCAAGCAGCCGGCTTGCGCGAACCGCATAAAATACGTATTTTACGTAACTGCCTGGAGGTGCCTATGAAGCAGTTTTCTTTTTCCGATATGAACCGGGCCTCGGGAGAGATCCTGGAGGCGGCCTTGATCGAGCCGGTGGCACTCACCAAGCGTGGCAAGGAAAAGCTCGTCATCCTGACGGCGGAACAGTACCGAAAGCTTATCGGCGGCTCGCATACGGTGGCCTATGGCCTCGACGATGCTCCCGACGCAATCCATGCGGAGCTGATGACCGGCCTCGACGCGTTGCTTGAGGACGATCATGTTTAATGCAGGCGACGTCGTCCGCTTCCATTACCTCTGGAAGCGACAGTCGGACGCCGGCGAGGAGAGCGGCCGCAAGGCTCGTCCGGTTTGCGTCGTCGTGCGAACACCCGCCGTCCCGGGCGCCGTTTTCCTGTTCGCCATTACCTCGCAGATTCCGCCTGAGGGTCGCCTGTTCCTGCCGATCCGCGAGATCGAGTGCCGCCGCGCCGGCCTTGATTTTCCCTGCTGGATCATTCTCGACGAATACAACCGCGTCGAGCTCGACAAGGCTTTCGACTTCGAAACGGGCAGGCCGCTTGGCAGCTTCAGCCCGGCCTTCCTGAAAAAGATCGCCGGCATCGTCAAGCAAGCGGCGGCGAGCCGCAGGCTGGCGGCAGTCAACCGTACCTAGCCGCCGGAACGGTCGGATCTTCCCTCAACCCAACCGATCTCATCCGCCACGCTCTGAATTCCAATGTCGTAGATCACTCCAGCGTTAGGACAGGCCTTCGGGGAGCGATAGCAGGGATGTTCCGAAAACACCGTCCGGATCCACGCCCGCCCTTAGAGCCATTGTCCGACCCTTCCCCAAGCAACCCACCGCGGTCTCGATGCGGCTTGTCTGACCAAAAACCGCCTCGCAAGCTCGGCTTGATCGTCTTCCCGCAAACGGCCTGCTCGTTTTCTTCCGCTGGCCACGCCCACCCCACATGACGGGGCATGTGGGGACGCCGGATCTGCGGCCATTCCTCGCGATACAAGAAAGCCTCGTTTTTTCCACCAGGAGGGATCGAGCCCCTGTCTTGCGGCACTGAAGCGGGACGCCGTTGATCCGCTCACCTATTTCACCGCCACGCTCACCGCCATCATCAACGGCCACAGGCAGTCCCGCATCGATAAGCTTTTACCGGGGAATTATCCGGGCATGGCAAGCAATTTCCACACGTAGTAGCTCCCCCTTTGCGTCCGACCGCCTCTTTCGGAAGGATGGTTCGTGAAGTAAAACACTTCAATGAAAAACGAACTCGTCCACGAAATCTGGCTCGATCCCGAGCCAGACGGTCAACTGCTCCCCGGCCTTTGTCTTGCTGGCCCAATGGGAGACGGCTTCAGAGCGCTCCTTAATAAGGGGGCTGTTAAGGCTGGCGAGATAACCGGGCATAGCCATTTCGATGTCATGACGAAATACTGGAAGCTTCAGGGCTGGGGCGAGTACCAGACGGAGCACCGGCAGGATCACGAGCCATATCCTGACGAATGGGTTCTCACCCAACGCCCCTTTATCGACAGCATGTGAATTTGCGGCGTGACCGCGATCAACACACACTCGCCTTGGGTCCGGCCGATCTTCAAAACGAACCCCCGTCTTGGTGGTCAAGTGTGATCGGCACACTGCTTACAGAACAGATTTTCGCGGCGGGTTTCTCTGCAGGCGCATACACGACCCTTTTACTGGCTGGAGCCCGTGTTGCATTTTCGCAGTTCGAGCTAGACAATCCGGAATTGAGTCCTGTTCGGGGACCCAGAGAATTTCCAGACCTCGCCGATGAACTGCCAAAACTCTATGAGAACCCGGTTTTTCGGATGTCCTGGGATCGGCGGCGAAGTGATTTTTCCGATCCCCGAATCCGCGCTGTCTTCGCCATTGCTCCGGGCCGCTCTGTCTTGGGTTTTTCGCGGGAAAGTCTTCAAGCGATAGACCGACCAGCGTACCTGATAGGCGGCGACGGAGAGAATGTCGCACCGCCCGAACGGTGCGGCGAGTGGCTATCACAGAACATCCCTCGCTGTAGTTCTGAAAATTACGGAGCAGCAGAGCGGTACGTACCGCGCAGCATCGAACATCGACCACACAACGGCCTGAACAATCGCGCGGAGAATTCTCACGTGCCGCTACGAAAACAAGAGTGGATGATGAGCGCTTCCGTTCCGTGGGCGGCTTGCGACGTTTCCTCCTGGTATTTTCAGCAGTCAGAAATCTCTTCGTGCCGCTACATCAGAAACGCTCAGCCCTAGCCACCCTATTCCTTTTCGGCCATCGCTACCCTCCGCGTTACGCTGGCTGAGGCGCGTTACCCACCTTGTGGTTACCAACCATGCTCAACGCATTCGACAAAGTGCCTTGTCGGACTTGGAAAGATATCCGCTAAAGGATGTGGTTTTCTGCTTTCGGACCACACCAACCCATCATCAACGGATCATGGAAACGAGTTCAATGATAGCTAAAATCAGTGGAGGGATAATGCAATTCGAACTCACTCAGAAGCCTTATGGCCTGTGCGACAGACGTTTCGGCGGCTTCCGAAGTTTCCTGAGCAATGGCGGCCGCGTTTTGCGATAGTTCTGCGGCCAACACTTCCATCTCGTTCCAACTCGGATACTGTCGAAGCTTAGCTACTCCCGCGGAGTGTTGCAGCATCGATACGAGCGAGCGCAGGACCGACTCCCGCCGTTTAGCGCTCATACTCCCTAAGGTCGATCTGGTGGACATCGCACGCTCCTTCAAGGGGGCTGTCCGAAAGATGACCGAGAAGTGGCGACAACCATTCTCCGGGCGAGCTTGTTATCCAAGTAGGGCGTTCGCTACTCGTTGCAAGCAGTTGGATTTTAATACCTCGCCGCACCCCGGGCCCCATCAAAAGGAGCCCTCCCAGGGGTGTGGGGGGCTCCAAAAAGCTTAGATGCCGGAACAGGTACCAAACGGCCAAGCGAGACAGTAGGCTCACAGGGCACGTGTATTAGCGAATCAATTCGGCTGATCCTCGAAGGCCGCCCCTCATTTAAGCGAAAATGAATACCCGCAAGGTCTGCTTGCCTGCCAGGCGGGGCGAGTTTGAGAAAAGGAGAGAATATAAAATTCCGCAATCGAAGCTCTGTCCGAAAATTCGATGGGAATGTTTTCGGCGCGTGGCTGGATGTTTCTATGTCCTCCCTTCTGCAGCGTGTAGTGACAGGAAGCATCGATAACGACGGAGAACAGTATTGTCCGCGATCTACCAGTGGTGATTTTGTAGGAGCGACTGGTTCCCAACGATTGCCCGACCACATCGATACTTTCCTTGAGGTGAAGCGTTTCGAGTGGCTCGGCGCGCGCGCTGATGGGCTGGGCGGCGACTACTACGACCAACAATACCCGATTGAGTTTCGACATGACGTCTCCCCGTGCGTATATTCAAGACAAACAGCAAGGGAAATCACCAGCTCCATCACCATTCGGACATAGATCCAATGGTGGCTTAGCAAAAAGCCTGAACACGCAACAGATAATCCATAGCGCGACGCCTGCTATCACAAATCCTTACCAGAAGCGCGTTGTCCGTTTCCGCTGAAGCGCGGCTGGCCCTGCGCGCTCTGACAATCGCCGTTTGACTGACAAGAAGCTCTGTTATCTTGTCGACCCTGTTTTCGGCGAACCTCAGTTCTTTCTTTCGGGAACTGCGACTTTTCTGCTGCTTGATTGGCATGAAAGCCATCCGACTGCGGTCATTCATCTAAAGACTTTCTGAGGTGTGAGTTGCCGAATGGTGATTTCTGAACAGACAGATCAGCAATGGGCGTTAGCGTAGTTGCGCGATTCCGAGTTTGATGACCTTGATAAAATCGCTCATCCGCTCGCCGCGGCTATTCTGATATTCTTCCAAGGTAGGGGTAGTGAGGGTGGCATCAGCGAGCGCAGAAATGCGATTGTCTTGCACAGCCTTGGCGCCGAGAGCCCAAATCCGGTCAAAGAGTAACCGGTCTAGTTCTTTGTCTGGCATATGGTCCACATTATCTGTCCGATCGGGGAAGTAGTCGGGCGACACGAACGGTGACTAACAGCTAAGAGCAAGTTTGGCCGAGTTAACTGGCTGGGCATTTGCTCATGCCGATACACCTTAACGGTCTTTATCGACGCCTGGCTCAGATCATAGGTATGGTAACAACGAGGATGCCAATGAGCGCGGCTGTGAGCACTGACGTCTCGATCAGAAAGAGAGTGATTTGCCGTCCCGTAAAGTCTGGAAAATAATATCGCATGGTTTTCCTGTTTAAAAATTTATTCTACAAACGTATCGTATCACCGTTCTTCTAAAAATATTTTTTTATTTTCGTGAATGCTAAAGTTTTTTAGCGTGGTGCATGGGGCTCCTCGTCACCAGAGCGCTGTGGCACTCGGACAGAGCCTGTCTTCAACCTGCGACATAGTTTGCTTCACATGGAGTGCGCGTTCACGCGCCACACGCAGTTCGTACAGTGCCATTCCCTTGAGAGGCGCCCTCGTCGCGTCATCGTTGCGAGCCCGACGTCCAGGCGACATTTTGTTACGCAGTCGTTAAAGGAGCGATGTCCAGTCATATCAACCCTTCCTTCCCGATCTCAAGCTGCTCGGGCTTCATCTGCCCGGGACCAGGAAACGCCTGCGCCGGGTCTGAACCGTATTCCCTGACCCACTTGCGCAGCACATTCTCATGAATATCCAGGTCGCGGGCGGCTTGCGCAACACTGACCCCGCGCTCTCGCACCAACTTCACTGCCTCAAGCTTGTACTCGCGGCCGAATTTCCTTCGTTGCATTCATGCGCTCCAGTTTCATTGGAAACACCTTAACTCGGTGTCCACGAAACCGGCAGCAGGCCAATCTCGATTTCTTGCCCATAAGGGCGACCTTACAGGGTTGGTCCGCGGCTTCGACTGATAAAAGACCTCCCTTGCAGGCGGTATCGATGATCTGAGAGGAGCGCTGGAGGCAGTCCGGTGAGGACCGCTCTAGTCCGCTGCCGGCTGCGGGTCCTTCGCGAAGGAGCAACCATAAGGAGAATAGCACTACCTTAGAAAACTAACCGTTGACGAACCCGCCCGCCTGCCGTATACAAGGCGCATCGATCTTTTGCTTGCCGAGCTTTGTCTACCGCGCGATTGGCACCGCGCTTTAAGCGAACTTCCCTTTCAAAAATAGTCGGTTTTCGTCCGCGTGGCATCAGCTTCGCGGTTTCTCAACTTTATGCTTGAAAGGGTTCATCATGACCACTGGCACAGTAAAATGGTTCAATTCCACCAAGGGCTTTGGCTTCATCCAGCCTGACGACGGCGGCGCTGACGCCTTCGTTCACATCTCGGCTGTCGAGCGCGCCGGAATGCGTGAACTCGTCGAAGGCCAGAAGATCGGCTTCGAACTCGAGCGCGATCGTAAGTCGGGCAAGATGTCGGCCTGCAATCTGCAGTCCGCTTAATCGATATCCTGCTTCCCCTTGACCACGGATGTACTGGCACTGCCGGGAGCAATGTATCAGTTTGAGGCCAGGCGGGCTCGCCTGGCCTCTTTCGTTTTGGCCTCACAGCCCAGATCGAGGAAATACGATGACAGAAACGTATAGCAAATCTCGCAGGCAGGCCGAGGCGGCCTTCGGAAATCTCCAGGCCGAGTTTTTCGCCAAGAACAATGCGGCGGAAGAGCTCGCATCGATCGCTCAGGCGCGCGATGCCAAGACCATCAGGCTGCGCGAAGCGCGGCTCGCCAAGGAGCAAGCTGACCGGATCTCCGCAACATCCGCGCTCCTTGCCAAACGATCGAAGTCCAGCTGAGATCATCCCAAACGCAAAGAGTCAGGATATAGATTGAGACACGCCAGAAACAACGAACACACCGACCGACGCGCCGCTGCTGCGGACGCCAAAGCAGCCCTTCTCAAAGCATATCGAGCAGCAAAGACAGCGGCAGAGCCATTACAAGCCGCCAGACAGACGGAGCGCATCTCGCTTGTTGAAGCCCGCGAGGCACGCCGTGCGGAACGGGAACGACTGAAAGCCGAGGAGCGTAGGCGCCTAGAAACTCTTGCGGCGCAAGAGCAGGCAGCCATGGAGGCGGCCGAGATTGAGGCGCAAAAGTCCGCCGAAAACGCCCGGATATCGCTCGTCGTGGAAGACGAGGCCGCTCGCAAGGCTGAGCGGGACAGACGCTATGCTGCCCGCAAGGCCCGTCGGGCTTAGCGTCCGGGCCCCCACATTTTGATGGTTAGGGCCGTGGAATAGATCAGGGCGTGATATACGGTCACGCTCGAACTTACTCATTCCTTAGGAGCCTTTTATGGCACCGGACACGAACGAGCTACAGGCAATCAATACAGCTTGGCAGATAGCGATCCAGGAAATCCTGCGCATGGTGATACGTGACATGTACCATGGTGCTGGCGAAGCGGCCTTCGGCTCCCACATCAAGCGGATCGAAGAAGCGGCCGTCGACAGCATCCAGACGGACTTGAGGCTTCGCGGCACTAACGAGTGGACCGAGATGTTGGTCAAGGAACGGGCCAGCAATTTCGTGACGACGCTCTTGACGTCCTTTACCTATGACCGTGCCTGACCAGGGTTCGCGGTCGTCCGAGTCACGAATTTCTGGGAAAGCGGTAGCGTACCTGAACTTTCTTGTGGTCTTCGAGGTTGATCTGCAAGGCGACCGCCTAAATCACTCCCAGTAGGCAGCAATAAGCCAAGCGGTTGGGCATGGAAGAGCATAGTGCAGAACGGCTCGCAGCCATCGTCGAGTCTTCCTTCGACGCGATCATCAGTAAGGATCTTTCAGGCACGATCGTTAGCTGGAACAGGGCGGCCGAACGCATGTTCGGCTATCCGGAAACCGAGGTGGTCGGAAAATCGATCTATTTGATCATACCCGACGACAAACGGGATGAGGAGGCGGACATCCTGCGCCTGCTGAAACTGGGGGAGCCGATCGAGCCGTTTCAGACGACGCGCCGCCACCGAGACGGACGGATAGTCCCGATCTCGATCACCATTTCTCCAATCAAAAGTCGGGCCGGGAAACTCGTGGGTGCATCGAGCATCGCCCGGGACATCTCGGAGACACGCGAAAGCGATCGCTGGCTTCGCCTGTTGATGCTAGAAATCAATCATCGCGTTAAAAATCAGTACGCCGTCGTCCTTGCCGTTATCCGGCAGACGTCGACACGCTCCCGCTCAATCGAAGAATTTGAGAAGTGGGTCCGCGAACGTATTATGGCCCTGTCTCATTCACATGATCTGCTGTCACAGGTCGATTGGGCGGGGGTGAGGCTCGCCGATCTCGTGGCGCATCAACTCCAACCCTTCGAGGCTCTACAGCCGGTCCAAATTCTGGGCCCGGAAATCGTACTTGACGCCAACGCTGTCCTCAATCTTGGCATGGCCTTCCACGAACTGATCATGAATGCGATGCGCTTCGGGGTTACGGATGTTGGCGGAATATCCGTCACTTGGGGGGCTGACGAGCGGAGAGGGCGGCGACATATTCGAGCTCGTCTGGTCTGAGCCGGCGGTGGCTTACGCCGATCTACTGGCGCATGAGGACGGGTTCGGCGCCCTTGTTCTTGGTAAGCTGGTGCCATCCGCCTTGTCCGGCCAAGCGCAATGGAGTTTCACGGACGGACTGATCGTCTGGAAGCTGACAGCGCCGCTTGCACGCATCCAGATCGGGCTGGGATCTGCGGCCTTGCTCTGACTATGCCCAGGGAGCGAGCCGAGCAGATGTCTGCAACATCCGCGCTGCTTGCCGAACGACCCAAGCCCACCCAAAGATTTGGGACACGCCAGAAAGCAGCTCGCCGACAGACGCTTCGCGGCTGCGGACTCTCAGGCGTCCCGTCTCACTGGAACCGGCCTGCAAAGATGGCGGTAGAGCTATCACGATCAGCAACGCGAGCGCATCTCTCTTGTCCACGCTCGAGAAGCGGGCGGGCCGGAGCTGGAACAATTGAGGCTCGCGAAGCGCTAAAAGCCGGTCAAAGAACCGCTTGATTGGCATGGCGTTCCAAAAATCGGAATCCCTTAGCGCCGCGCCATCCGGCATGATAAGCAGCGCAGGATAAATGGTGCGGGTTGGAAATGACTGAAACTGAAGAATCACCGATGTCCCTCCAAGTGGCATCGGATCAGAGTATCGCGGCGGTGGCCACCTACCCACATATGTGTTAATGTGGGTTTTCTCAATCCAGGAGCACGTTAGATGAGCCGATTGACGATCGACATAACGGACCAACAACATCAAAGCCTCAAGGCGCTGGCCGCTTTGCAGGGCAAGACAATCAAGCAGTATGCACTTGAGCGCCTCTTCCCCGGTGACATAGATGGAGAGCGAGCCTGGGAGGAGTTGAAGACGTTGATGAACACGCGCGTCAATGAGGGGCTTGCCGGAAAACTGTCGACCAAAACCGTAGGTGAGATCCTCGACGATGAGATTGCCGAGGGTCGTGCTTGACGGCCTACATTCTTACCGCGGCGGCGGAATCGGATCTACGTTCGGTAATCCGCTACACACGTGCGCAATGGAGTGCCGCCCAGGTACGCCGCTACGTCTCGGCTTTGGAGCGAGGTATCGCAAACCTTGCCGAGGGCAAAGGTCCTTTCAAGGATATGAGCGCGCTTTATCCGGCGTTACGAATGGCGCGATGCCAACATCACTACGTCTTTTATCTGCCTCGAGAGGATGCGCCCGCCCTCATCGTGGCGATTCTTCATGAACGAATGGATCTCATGAAGCGTTTGGTTGAACGTCTGAACGAATGATGATTGGACGAAGGCGAGATTACCTGAGCGCAAGACCGATAAATCGTTGGTATCGCGTGGTCAAAAAAGGGTTCGCCAGTTCTGATCCGTTCAAGGCGATGGTTTCCGCTAGAGCTCATCGAGTGCTTCTTAGCGTTCGCAACAGCCAACGAAAGCTGTTACCATTGAATTGCATATTGATGAGCATTCCCGGCCGTGGACGAACCACGGCCGGAAACATGAAAAGCGGCAACTTTTATGATCCGCTCACGCGTGCCTTAACCGTACGCTCCGAGCCACTGCTCCTGACGGTCAGCTCGATCTGCGAGCCAACGGGCGTCAGGCCGATGCGATTGCGCAGATCAGCAGCGCCATGAACCGGTCGACCATCGACAGCTGCCACCACGTCACCCGGTTTCAAACCCGCACCAGCGGCCGGAGATCCTTGCTCAACCGCCGCGATCAGCGCGCCGCCCGCGTCATCCAATCCGAGCGAAGCCGCGATATCGGAATCAAGATCCTGAATCGCAACGCCAAGCTTGCCGCGAATGACCTCGCCATGTTGGATCAGCTGGGTCATCACCAATCTTGCGATCTTGGCCGGTACGGCGAAGCCGATACCGATGTTGCCGCCAGCCGGGCTGAGGATCGCGGAGTTGATCCCCACAAGCCTGCCGTCAAAGGTTACCAACGCGCCGCCCGAGTTGCCGGGATTGATCGAAGCGTCCGTCTGGATAAAATCTTCATAACCATCGCGGCTAAGACCGCTTCGGCCAAGCGCGCTGACGATGCCCGACGTGACGGTCTGACCAAGCCCAAACGGATTGCCGATTGCCACAACATAATCGCCAACGCGCAATGCATCCGAGTCGCCAAAAGGCAACGTTGTCAGATTGCGTGCCGGTATCTGGAGCACTGCGATGTCGGTACCCTTGTCGGAGCCGACAAGCCTCGCATCCAGCCGCCTTCCGTCCTTGAGCGTCACGAGGATCTTACGGGCATTGGCGACGACATGATGGTTCGTCAACACGTAACCTCGTGTCGCATCGACGATGACCCCCGATCCGGCGCTTAGACGAGGTTCCGCCTGAGGCTTATCCGGAAGGTTGAAGTAGCGGCGGAAATAGGGGTCGCTGTAGAGCGGGTTATCCTCTTCGGGCGCCTGCGAGACAACCGAGATGTTGACAACTGCCGGCGTGACTTTTTCCAGCATCGGAGCAAGCGTCGGCACGCTGCCGCCGATCCCGGACACGAACTGTGCCTGGGCAGGAGCGCCGCCAATGAGCAGGGAGACGGTGAAGACGATAATCAATGGCCTGATGAGCCTTATGAACACAGACATGGTCCCTCCTTCGTTTCGAACATGCTGACGCAGAAAGAAGCCGGAGGACGTCCTCCGGCTTCTTTCCTTAATGTTTGATCTCGATGCGTTTGACCTGCGACTGCGCCTTCTCATCCTTGGGCAAGGTCACGGTCAGCACGCCGTTTCGGAAGCGCGCATCGACCTCGTCTTCCCTGACTTCGACGGCGAGCGGAATACGGCGCTCGAAGCGGCCATAGTAGCGCTCAGTGAATTGGCGATCCTTGTCTTCGGTCTCCGAGCGCTTCTCGCCCTTTAGCGTCAGCACGCCATCATTAAGGAGGACCTCGATGTCCTTCTCCTCCAGGCCGGGGACTTCGGCCGTGATCCTGATCTCCTTGTCGGTGTCGGAGATCTCAACGCTCGGCCAGCCGGAACCGAGGCTGGAAGTGCTGGTGAACGACGGTAGACCGGAGCCGAAGCCGCGGAAGACGTCGTCGAACAGGCGGTTTACCTCGCGATGCAGCGACAGGAAGGGATCACGGTCGTCATCGCGCGGAAGACTTGGAACCTGATTGCCATTGCTTCGGCCCCAAGGAATCAGATCACGAACACTCATGTTTCTTCTCCTTATCTTGTGGTTCATTTGACATAGCTTCGCTGCAGGCCCCAGGCGTCGCTCGGGGCCTTGGGCGCGCAGTTGCGCCGATGGATGGCTTAAGCCGCCTGCTTGTGGGCTTCGATCTGCTTCGTCTCACTCATGGGCAGCGCTTCGCCGGTGCTGATTGCGATCTGGCGCGGTTTCATTTCCTCGGGGATTTCGCGCTTCAGATCGATGGTCAGCAGACCGTTGACGAGGCCAGCACCCACGACCTTGACGTGGTCGGCAAGTTCGAACCAGCGTTGGAACGAGCGGGCGGCGATGCCGCGATGCAGATACTGTGCATCGTCAGCATTTGCCTTCTGGCCGGATACGAAGAGCATGCTCTGATCCTGCGTGATCGTCAGTTCGTCCTGCGAAAAGCTGGCCACTGCCATGGCAATGTGGTACGCGTCCTCACCGGACTTGACGATGTCATACGGCGGCCAGTTGTCGATCGTTTCGACGCGGCTTGCAGCTTCGAGCGCATTTAGCATTCGGTCGAATCCAATGCTCGACCGGAACAGGGGAGAGAAATCGAGGTTTGCTCTCATAGCCATATCCTCCTTGTAAGCAACATGGATACAAGAAGACGCCAAGAGCACATGGCGCCTCCTGGACTTGCCGACCCCCATTGGGCGATCGGACAATATTGATATAATTCAGTAGCTTGTGGTTTCAAGAACTTTGGATTTGCCCGGTAGAAAAATTTGATTTTTCTGTTTGGACCACCAGATTTCTGTGATGAAACAAAAGGAGCAATGGGTATGACAATGACCTCCGAAGACGTCATCGCCATCCTCGGACCTGTCGACGAAACTTTGATAGCTGATGTGGTGGCGACTGGTGCCAACCAAGCTGAACTGGCGGAAGCCTTCGCGTGGGTCAACAGCGACGAAGCGTTGATGAGTGAACGGCGGCCTCTGCCGACAGGCAGGACCGCCTTGTTGATCGACCTTCTCGTCTCAGACCAAGAGGAGTTGGAGTAGGCGTGGCGCCCGCATGGAAGCAGCCTCGCCTATGCGGTGGTCAGCACGCGAACCTCGCCCTGGCGACCGACAGTGTCAACCACTACACTGCGTCCGGAGCGGCGAATTGCGACGTCGGCCCGGCCGTTTCCGACCCGCAGGTGTCGCAGCATCACCTCGTCCAGGAACGGAGGCAGTTGCGGCTCGCCGAAACTGATGATCCGGGCATTCGGCTCGAAGTCGAGGCCGAGACAGGATTGCAGCAGAAGGAGGGGGGCTGCGGCCGCCCATGCCTGCGGAGAGCAGGCAACAGGATAGAAGGTCGGCCCCTGAGCCCGCTGGCGTGGCAAGCCACAAAAGAGTTCCGGAAGACGGCGCAAGTCCAGATATGTCGAGGCCGCAAAAAGACCCTCGAAGATCCGAGCTGCCTCAGTGCGGTAGCCGTAGCGGGCGAGACCGCTGGCAATCATTGCATTGTCATGCGGCCAGACAGAGCCATTGTGATAGCTCATCGGATTGTAGCGCGCCTCGGTGGAGGCGATGGTGCGAATACCCCAGCCGCAAAAGGACGAGGCGCTCATCAGAGTTTTGGCAACCTGTGTGGCCCGCTCCGGATACGCGACGCCGGTGAAGAGGGCATGGCCCGCATTCGAGGACCGGACCCTGCAAGGTTGCTTGTTCCCATCGAGCGCTAGTACAAAGGTGCCGAGTTCCTCGTCGAAGAAACTCGTATCGAAGGCACGACGAAGACCTTCCGCCCTTGCCAAAAATTTTGCCGCGCGTTCGGGTCTGCCGAGCAGGCGGAAAATCGCGGCAGCTGCCTGCCAGGCGCCATAAACATAGGCCTGAACCTCGGCAATGGCGATCGGGCCTTTGGCAAGCGTACCATCGGCGTGGAAAACCGAGTCGTGACTGTCTTTCCAGGCCTGATTGATCAGCCCTTCCTCCGTCAACCGCCCGTATTCGACGAAACCATCACCGTCGCGATCGCCGTGTTCATCGATCCAGGTAAGAGCGGCCTCGATATTCGGCAGAAGGCGATTGATTGTGGCAAAATCGCCGGTTCGTTTCAGGTACTCGCCTGCCAGTAATATGAACAATGGTGTGGAGTCGATACTGCCGTAATATCGGCGGAAGGGCACTTCGCCCAGTTCGGCCATTTCGCCATAGCGCACTTCATGCAAGATTTTTCCCGGTTCGGCGTCTGCTGCCGGATCGACTTCTGTCGCCTGGTTCGCCGCAAGATGGCCAAGTACGCCACAGGCAATGCGCGGATCAAGCCACAGCGTTTCCAGCGCCGTGATCAGCGCATCGCGTCCGAAAACCGTGCTGAACCAAGGAATCCCGGCGTAGGGATAGGGGCCCTCCGGCTTGTCGGTCATTAACATGTAAAGGTCGGAGACGCTTCGCCGGGCGACCTCGTTAAAAATATCGTTGGACGTGACGATCGATGCCGCGCGCGAGGAAGATGAGCGCAATGCACGGCGGGCATTCCGCAGGCCAAGGAAAAACGACTGGTAGCCTAGAGCTTTATCTTTGGCTTGGTCGCAGCAGATCTGGATGAATAGCGACCGCGTTTCATGTGGCGCCAGATCAAGATCATAAATGACATGGCCGCTCCCAAGTTCGTCTGGGCGCGGCTCGAAGGACAACCGCGTGAGGCGCTTCTGATCGTCGAGGCCGATGTAGGACAGAAGAACGCGGTCCTGTTCCACCACGGCCGGAAGCTGGCGGCCTTTCTTCGCCCTGACGGTTCCGCGAACCTCGAACAGATCGGCAAAGTCCGCTCCGAACGAAATTTCGATGCGCACTTGTTGTCGTCGCTCGTCGTAGTTCCTTACCGCCAAGCGCTCATAACAACCGGCATTCCACAGAAAGCGTGTCCTGCGCATATGAATGAGATCATGCTCAAGTGTGAGCTTCCCCTTTTCATCAGAAAGGTCGGGATTGGTCAAATCGCAGGTTAGCGTGGCATTGTCGTCGCGCAGCGTCGACGAGAGAAGCATCGGGCGCTTGCCGCTGATCGTCAGGTGCAGATGCGAGAGGTAACGCGTGTCCCGATGGAAGATGCCTTCCGGGCTGCCGGGCCCGGAGAGCGCGTCACCATTGTGATCGAAGACGGCGAATGTGTCGCCGTGCTTCAGGGTGCGCGGCCGCCGCTCGTGAAGCGAGGCGGTCGCCGGAATGAAAAATTGCGCGATCGGCGCCTGGCCGCCTGCAGGCGCGGAACCGTCGTGTGCAGAAGAGATCGGCATGCTGATGGCCTCCGATTATGCCACGATCTGAAGATCGAGGTCCTGACCGTTAGCACGGCGCAGCGGGGCCGCTTTGGTACGGACGCCGGGAAGATTGCGATAGATGTCGAGATAGTCCTGTGCCATCCGATCGGCGCTAAAACGCTTCTCGAAGGTCGCACGAACCTTCTTTCGATCCATCTTGAGCGCCCATTCGACGTTCTCAGCGGCCTCCGTCACGCTGTCGACGAGAATGCCCGACGCGCCATTGTCGATGACTTCCGGCGTAGAGCCGCAGCTGAATGCGATGACGGGCGTGCCACAGGCCATCGCTTCGATCATGACGAGCCCGAACGGCTCGGGCCAGTCGATCGGGAAGAGCAGGGCGCCGGCATTGCCGAGGAAGGCGGCCTTCTGACGCTCGTTGATCTCGCCGATGAATTCGACGTTCGGATGGCTCCTGACCATCGGCTCGATCACCGTTTCCCAATAGGCCTTGTCCGCATTGTCGATCTTTGCGGCCATCTTCAAGGGCATGCCAACTTTCGCCGCGGTTTCGATTGCCCGGTCAGGCCGTTTCTCCGGCGATATTCGCCCGAGGAACGCGAGATAGTTGCCCTTGGGCTTTTCCGTGAATGGCAGCAGGTCGAGAGGCAAGCCATGATAGACCGTCCCTGACCAGTTGACCGGCGGCATTGGTCGGCGCTGATCATCGGAGATCGACACCAGTGGGATATCGGGAAAAGCCGAGTAGAAGGGCTTGAGGTCCGGCAGGTCAAGACGCCCGTGGAGCGTGGTGACCGTCCGGTCGGCAAACTCCCGGATCAGCGGGAAATGCAGGAGATCGATGTGGAAGTGCAGTACATCGAATTCGTGCGCCCGCCGGCGAAATTCCTCCAGCATCACAACCTGATGCGGCAGGTGATCCTTGACTGCCGGGTTGAGGCGCAGCGCGACGTCCGAGCACGACACGAGCTTCGCTGCGGTAATCGAATCTCCGCTGGCAAAAAGTGTGACGTCATGACCTTGGGCGACGAGTGTGTCGGTGAGATAGGAAACAATGCGCTCGGTTCCACCATAAAGCTTGGGCGGAACGCTTTCGGCGAGCGGTGCGATCTGAGCGATCTTCATCGGCAAAACCTCCTCATTTGAGAAAAGAGTCGACGGCAAAAATCAGGTTCGCGTCCTCCAGAGGCACGCGGCAGGTGCGAAGTGGCTATATCTCGAATGGTTGTCGGCGACGTTCTCCTTTCCAATAACTGCACAGGCCGAGCCCGCCAAATCGGCGCGTTCGCGGATTGCGGCAGTGGCGTCTGGGCACGGCGGAGCGAGTGCACACGCGTTCGCCGCTTGCTTCACCGTCCTTATCCAGGATCTTCAAAGCGTCGATGATGTCGTCGTAGGACACGGCTTTGTTCGTGCCGGGATAAAGTCGAAGGGCTGGGATTGATTCGACCGAAAAGATGTCGGAGGCCCATGAAGCGAGAATGGCTCGCTTATCGCCTTTGCTGATATGCTCGTTGTGAAGCACATCGCTTGGATGATTGAACGGCGTGGCCGGATGAAGCAGATGCGCAACGCTGATCGCCGTTGCGGCTTCCATTGCGACAGAGGACTTTATGTTTTCCTTTCTCATCGTCTGGCTCCACTGATATCGGTTCTATGGAACTCATTTTAGGAGTTGTTCAAGGGGCCCGGAGCACATCGTTTTCGAATATCCCTCGCGCGGCCTGAACCATAGTTTTGAGATGATCGGGCTCGTGGACGCCCTGCCGGTACAGTTCCACGAGGACGGTTGCTACGCGGTCAGCTTCTTCCGACTTCTTGACGAACCGGCGCTCGATTGGATTTTGTCGAAGACTTTCCGGCAGACCGCGAGGTCTTTCGAGTGGAGTGGCTCGGGTGAGTGCTTAAGCCTTGCTTGAACCATGTGTTTCACCTTCCTCAATAATGGCTCGTCCCATACTGTGGGACGAGCCACAGTGACGCTTAGAAGTCCATTCCGGCGCCAGCGGGTATTGCCGGAGCGGCGTCCTTCTTAGGCTTTTCAGCAATCATTGCTTCCGTGGTCACAAGAAGGCCGGCGACCGATGCTGCATCCTGGAGTGCCGTGCGCACGACCTTGGCCGGGTCGATAACGCCTTGAGCGTAGAGATCGCCGTATTCTCCGGTCTGGGCATTCCAGCCGAAGGAGAACTCGGCCTTCTCCCGCAGCTTGCCAACGATGACCGAACCTTCGGCGCCGGCGTTTTCCGCGATCTGACGAACAGGCGCCTCAATCGCGCGGCGCACGATGTCGATGCCAACCCTCTGGTCCCGGTTGGCGGTG
>UBMI01000005.1 GCA_900466475.1 Hyphomicrobiales bacterium | reverse complement strand
GACCTCTACGAGGCCGAGGTGCGATACCTGATCGACAATGAATGGGCCGTCACTGCCCACGATGTGCTCTGGCGGAGAACCAAGGCCGGCCTGCACATGACACCACAACAGATAGATATTTTGGAGGAGTACATCGCCGCTCTGCCCGCGAAACTCGCAGGCTAAGCCGGCATGTGGTCCCCGTCTTGAGGAGGCACGGGAACCGGAATGCTCGAATTGCGCCATGCCGCAAAGATGGTCGGCGGTGAATATCATATTCACCCGACGGACCTGACATTTGAACGGGGATCGCTGAACGTCCTGCTCGGACCGACGCTCTCCGGCAAGACATCATTGATGCGGCTGATGGCCGGTCTCGATCGGCCGACCAGCGGTTCCGTGCATTTCGACGGCGCCGACGTCACCGGCATGCCGGTGCAGAAGCGCAATGTCGCGATGGTCTACCAGCAGTTCATCAATTACCCCGCACTCAGCGTCTATGAAAACATCGCCTCGCCGATGCGCATTGCCGGGCACGATGCCAAGACGATCGATATCGAAGTGCGCAAGGCCGCAGAGCTTCTGAAGCTGACGCCCTATCTCGACCGCACGCCGCTCAATCTTTCCGGCGGCCAGCAGCAGCGTACCGCCCTTGCCCGCGCGCTCGTCAAGAACGCCAGCCTCGTGTTGCTCGACGAGCCACTCGCCAATCTGGACTATAAGCTGCGCGAGGAACTGCGCGAGGAACTGCCGCGTATCTTCGCGCAATCCGGCGCCATCTTCGTCTATGCGACGACCGAACCCTCCGAAGCCCTTTTGCTCGGCGGCAATACGGTGACGCTGAGCGAAGGCCGCGTGACGCAGTTCGGCAAGACGATCGAGGTCTATCGCCGCCCGGTCGATCTCGTCACCGCCAAGACCTTCGCCGACCCGCCGCTGAACTTCATCGAGGTGGAGAAGAACGGCAGCATCTTCCGCCATGGAGCTGGCGCTGAGATCGTCGTGCCGGCGCATCTTGCTGCCACGCCCGATGGCGCCGTCACGATCGCCTTCCACCCGCATCATCTGTCACTGCAAGCCCAGACTCCGGCTTCGCCGCGACTGACGGCGCGCACGCAGATTTCCGAAATCACCGGCTCGGAAAGCTTCGTGCATGTCGATTTCAACGGTGTGCGCTGGGTGATGCTGGCGCATGGCATTCACGACATCGATCCCGATACCGAGATCGCCGTCTTCCTCGACACCCGCCATCTCATGGCCTTTGGGCCTGATGGGCGGGCAATCGCAACCGGCATCCAGGCGGCATAGGAGGTTTCAATGGCACGCATCACGCTCGACCATATCCGCCACGCCTATGGCCCCGACCCGAAGTCGGACAAGGATTATGCGCTGAAGGAAGTCGATCACGAATGGACCGATGGCGGCGCCTACGCGCTGCTCGGTCCCTCCGGCTGCGGCAAGACCACGCTGCTCAATATCATTTCCGGCCTGTTGCAGCCCTCGCACGGGCGCATCCTTTTCGATGGCCGCGATGTCACCAATCTTTCGACGCAGGCGCGCAATATTGCGCAGGTCTTCCAGTTCCCGGTTATCTACGACACGATGACCGTCTACGACAATCTGGCCTTTCCGCTGCGCAACAGGGGCGTTGCCGAACCCGAGGTCGACCGGCGCGTCCGCGAAATCCTCGAGATGATCGATCTGACCGACTGGGCAAAACGCAAGGCGCAGCGCCTGACGGCCGATCAGAAGCAGAAGATCTCGCTCGGCCGCGGCCTCGTGCGCAATGACGTCAACGCCATCCTGTTCGACGAACCGCTGACCGTCATCGATCCGCATATGAAATGGGTGCTGCGTTCGCAGCTGAAGCGCCTGCACAAGCAGTTCGGCTTCACCATGGTCTATGTCACGCATGACCAGACGGAAGCGCTGACCTTCGCCGAAAAGGTGGTGGTCATGTATGAAGGCGAGATCGTCCAGATCGGCACGCCGGCCGAACTCTTCGAGCGGCCGAGCCACACATTCGTCGGCTATTTCATCGGCTCGCCCGGCATGAACGTCATGCCCGCAAAGGTCGCCGGTTCCAGCGTCAGTGTCGGCGGAGAGACCATCAATCTCGATTATGCGCCCGACACGTCGCGGGCCGCCAAGGTCGAGCTCGGCATCCGTCCCGAATTCATCCGGCTTGGCCGTGACGGCATGCCGGTATCGATCTCCAAGGTCGAGGATATCGGACGCCAGAAGATCGTACGCGCCCGTTTTGCCGGCCAGCCGCTGGCGATCGTCCTATCGGAGGACGCCGAGATCCCGGAAGATGCGCGGGTCAGTTTCGACCCCGCGGCGATCAGCATCTACGCCGATTCCTGGCGTGTCGGCAGGGAGGCCTGAATCATGGAAAAGACCTGGAACAACAAGGCCTGGTTTCTGGTTCTGCCTGTCCTGGTGCTCGTCGCCTTCTCGGCGGCCATTCCGCTGATGACGGTCGTCAACTATTCGGTGCAGGATACATTCGGCAATAACGAGTTCTTCTGGGCCGGCACGGACTGGTTCGTGCAGACCCTGGAGTCGGATCGCTTCTGGGCAGCCCTGCAGCGCAACCTGCTCTTCTCGATCATCATCCTGGCGCTCGAAATTCCGCTCGGCATCTTCATCGCGCTCAACATGCCGAAGAAGGGTATCGGCGTGCCGGTCTGCCTCGTCCTGATGGCGCTGCCGCTGCTGATCCCGTGGAACGTCGTCGGCACGATCTGGCAGGTCTTCGGCCGCGTCGATATCGGCCTGCTCGGCCATACGCTGGAAGCGATCGGCCTCGACTACAACTATGTCCGCGATCCACTCGATGCCTGGATCACCATCATCGTCATGGATGTCTGGCACTGGACGAGCCTCGTCGTGCTGCTCTGCTATGCCGGCCTCGTGTCTATCCCCGACGCCTATTACCAGGCGGCCAAGATCGACGGCGCCTCGCGCTGGTCCGTCTTCCGCTACATCCAGCTGCCGAAAATGAAGCGGGTGCTTCTGATCGCCGTGCTGCTGCGCTTCATGGACAGCTTCATGATCTACACCGAGCCTTTCGTCGTTACCGGCGGCGGGCCGGGCAATTCGACGACCTTCCTGTCGATCGATCTCGTCAAGATGGCCGTTGGCCAATTCGATCTCGGGCCTGCGGCGGCAATGTCGATCGTCTACTTCCTGATCATCCTGCTGCTGTCGTGGATCTTCTACACGGTCATGACCAGCAGCGACGCAAACGCTTGAGAAAGGAGAGATCCATGGTTTCAAAAATGAAATACAAGCCCGCCGGAAACCTCTCCTGGGTGGTCACGACGATCTATATCCTCTTCCTGCTGCTGCCGATCTACTGGCTGGTCAACATGAGCTTCAAGGAGAATGCCGAAATCACCGGCACCTTCTCGCTCTGGCCGCAGAACCCGACAATCAGGAATTACGCGGTCATCTTCACCGATCCGTCCTGGTATAACGGCTATATCAACTCGATCATCTATGTGGCGATGAATACGGTCATCTCCGTGCTTGCCGCGCTGCCGGCCGCTTACGCCTTCTCGCGCTACCGTTTCCTTGGCGACAAGCACCTGTTTTTCTGGCTCCTGACCAACCGCATGGCGCCGCCGGCCGTCTTCGCGCTGCCTTTCTTCCAGCTCTATTCGGCCTTCGGCCTGATCGACACGCATATCGCAGTGGCACTCGCCCATTGCCTCTTCAACGTGCCGCTGGCGGTCTGGATCCTCGAAGGGTTCATGTCCGGCGTGCCGAAGGAGATCGACGAGACGGCCTATATCGACGGCTATTCCTTCCCGCGCTTCTTCGTGAAGATCTTCATGCCGCTGATTGCAAGCGGGGTCGGCGTCGCCGCCTTCTTCTGCTTCATGTTCTCATGGGTCGAACTCCTGCTTGCGCGCACGCTGACGACGACGGCTGCGAAGCCGATCTCTGCGATCATGACGCGCACGGTCTCGGCGGCCGGCATGGACTGGGGGGTGCTCGCGGCGGCCGGCGTGCTGACCATCATTCCCGGTGCGCTCGTCATCTATTTCGTTCGCAACTACATCGCCAAGGGCTTTGCCCTGGGCCGCGTCTGAGGAGGACCGGACATGACCCTTTCGTGGATGGCCTGGACGCTGCCGACGGCGCTCTTCTTTCTCACGATCCTGACCCTGCTCATCGCCATGAGCGTCTGGGAATATTTTTCGCCGGGCGGCTCGCCGCGCGTTGGCTTGCTTCGGTTCGAGACGACGCGCGGCGACCGGCTCTTCATCTCGCTGCTCGGCGCAGCATTCATTCATCTCGCATGGTTGGGTCTTGTCGGACCCAGCCTGTGGTGGGCTCTTGGCATCTCCGTGATCTACGCCATCGGCGTGTTCCGTTACGTGTGATTCCAAGCTGATACGGATGGCCGGGGGTACTGGCCGCCTGAGACGTAAGGACTGCAATCGCTAAACCTGGGAGGATATTATGCGACGGCATCTACTAGTGACGACAGCAGGCATTTTGCTGGCCATGGCGGGCTCCGCCTATGCCGGCATGGATGAGGCGAAAACCTTCCTTGACAAGGAGGTCGGCGATCTCTCGACGCTTACGCGCGCGGACCAGGAAAAGGAAATGCAATGGTTCGTCGATGCGGGCAAGCCTTTCGCCGGCATGGACATCAAGGTCGTGTCCGAAACACTGACAACGCATGAGTATGAATCGAAGGTGCTGGCGCCTGCCTTCACCGCGATTACCGGCATCAAGGTCACCCATGACCTGATCGGCGAAGGCGACGTGGTCGAAAAGCTGCAGACGCAGATGCAGTCGGGCGAAAACATCTACGACGCCTATGTCAACGATAGCGACCTGATCGGTACCCATTGGCGCTACCAGCAGGCCCGTTCGCTGACGGACTGGATGGCCAATGAAGGCAAGGATGTCACCAATCCCGGCCTCGATCTCGACGACTTCATCGGCACCAAGTTCACGACCGCGCCGGACAAGAAGCTCTACCAGCTTCCCGACCAGCAGTTCGCGAACCTCTACTGGTTCCGCTACGACTGGTTCAACGACGAAAAGAACAAGGCCGATTTCAAGGCGAAATACGGCTACGACCTCGGCGTTCCCGTCAACTGGTCGGCCTATGAGGACATTGCCGAATTCTTCACCGGCCGCGACGTGAACGGCAAGAAGGTCTTCGGCCATATGGACTATGGCAAGAAGGACCCGTCGCTCGGCTGGCGCTTCACCGATGCCTGGCTGTCCATGGCCGGCAACGGCGACAAGGGCCTGCCGAATGGTCTTCCGGTCGACGAATGGGGCATCAAGGTCGACGAGAATTCGCGTCCGGTCGGCTCCTGCGTCGCACGCGGCGGTGACACAAACGGCCCGGCTTCCGTCTATTCGATCCAGAAGTATCTCGACTGGATCAAGGGCTATGCTCCGCCGGAAGCAGGTGGCATGACCTTCTCCGAATCCGGCCCGGTTCCGGCGCAGGGTGCGGTTGCCCAGCAGATCTTCTGGTATACGGCCTTTACCGCTGACATGGTCAAGCCCGGCCTGCCGGTCATGAACGAAGACGGTACCCCGAAGTGGCGCATGGCCCCCAGCCCGCATGGCGTCTACTGGAAGGACGGCATGAAGCTCGGCTATCAGGACGTCGGTTCCTGGACGCTGATGAAGTCGACGCCTGACGACCGCGCCAAGGCCGCATGGCTCTATGCGCAGTTCGTCACCTCGAAGACTGTGGACGTGAAGAAGAGTCATGTCGGCCTCACCTTCATCCGCGAATCCACAATCCGCGACAAGAGCTTCACGGAGCGCGCTCCCAAGCTCGGCGGCCTGATCGAGTTCTACCGCTCGCCGGCCCGCGTCCAGTGGTCGCCGACCGGCACCAACGTTCCTGACTATCCGAAGCTCGCGCAGCTGTGGTGGCAGGCAATCGGTGATGCCGCTTCCGGTGCAAAGACCGCGCAGGAGGCCATGGACTCGCTGTGCGCCGAACAGGAGAAGGTGCTGCAGCGCCTCGAACGCGCCAAGGTGCAGGGCGATATCGGCCCGAAGCTCGCCGAGGAGCATGATCTCGCTTACTGGAACGCAGATGCGGTGAAGAAGGGCAACCTCGCTCCGCAGCTGAAGATCGAGAACGAGAAAGAAAAGCCCATCACCGTCAACTACGACGAGCTCGTCAAGAGCTGGGCCGACGCCAAGAAATAAGCGTCATCGGCCGGGTGCGATAGCACCCGGCCATTCCCGATTTTCCAAAACAATAATGGGGACAGAGCTGCCGTTCCGGCGGAACGTTAGCTGTTGCGCAGGAAGTAAAGTCATGAGCGGCCATATCCTTGCCATCGATCAGGGCACGACATCGTCGCGGGCCATAATTTTCGACCCTCAGATGCGGATCGCATCCTCGGCGCAGACTGAGATCACCCAGCATTTCCCGCAGACCGGCTGGGTGGAGCATGATGCGAGTGAGATCTGGGACACGGTACTGTCGACCGCGCGCGACGCTCTCACAAAGAGCGGTGTGGCGCCGGGCGCAATCGCTGCCATCGGCATCACCAATCAGCGGGAAACGACCGTCGTCTGGGAAAAAGACACCGGGCGGCCGCTGCACAGGGCGATCGTCTGGCAGGACAGGCGCACGGCGGAAATGTGCGACCGGCTGAAGGTGGATGGCTACGAAAAGCTTTTCACTGCCAAGACCGGCCTGCTTCTCGATCCCTATTTCTCCGGAACGAAACTGCGCTGGCTGCTTGACAATGTCGAGGGACTGCGTGCCCGGGCCGAGGCCGGCGAGGTCTGTTTCGGCACGATCGACAGCTGGCTCATCTACAAGCTGACCGGGGGGCGGGCGCATGTCACCGATGCGACCAACGCCTCGCGAACCCTGCTCTACAACATCGCCGAGAACTGCTGGGATGACGAGCTTCTCAAGATCCTGCGCATCCCGCGGGCGCTGCTGCCCGAGGTTAAGGACAGCGCCGACGATTTCGGCACGGTCGATCCCGGTATTTTCGGCGCCGCGATCCCGATCCTCGGTGTCGCCGGCGACCAGCAGGCGGCGACAATCGGCAATGCCTGTTTCGAACCGGGCATGGTGAAATCGACCTACGGCACTGGTTGTTTTGCACTTCTGAATACGGGTGACGACCGCGTGCATTCGAAGAACCGGCTGCTCACCACCATCGCCTACCGTCTGAACGGCAAGAGCACTTACGCGCTGGAAGGGTCGATCTTCATTGCCGGTGCTGCCGTGCAGTGGCTGCGTGATGGTCTCGGCATTATCGGAAATGCGTCGGAAACCGGCGCGCTGGCCGACAGAGCCGACCCGCAGCAAAGGGTCTATGTCGTGCCCGCTTTCACCGGGCTCGGCGCCCCCTATTGGGATCCGGAGGCCCGCGGCGCGATTTTCGGCCTGACACGCAACAGCGGGCCGGCGGAACTGGCACGCGCCGTCCTGGAATCGGTCGCCTACCAGACGCTCGACCTGCTTGTGGCGATGCGAAGCGACTGGGGCGACCACCCTATTGAGACGGTACTGCGCGTCGATGGCGGCATGTCGGCATCCGAATGGACCATGCAGCATCTCGCCAATATTCTCTCAAGTCCCGTCGATCGGGCAGCGACCCTTGAAACGACGGCGCTCGGCGCAGCCTGGCTTGCTGGATCGAAGGCCGGTGTCTGGCCGGATCGGCAGGAATTTGCGCGCGCCTGGGCGAGCGACCGCAGCTTTGAGCCTGATATGGCTGACATCGACAGGCAGGCGAGAATTGTCGGCTGGCGCAATGCGATTGCGCGAACACTTAGTACGGTGGCCTGACTGGGGCGGACCGCCACCGTAAATAGGGAGCCGGGTGGTGTCAGGCCGCCCGGCTCGTCGCTCCATCCATGATCGTCCTAGGCGTCAAGCCGGTTCTGCGTCTGCCGGTCGAAGAAATGCACTTTCGGGGTCGCAAAAGACAGTCTCACCCGCTGTTCAGGCGTCAGGTTCACCCGTTCGCGCAGGACCCAGGTCAGTTCCTTGCCCTCGACCTCGACGGCGACATGGGTTTCCGACCCGGTCGGCTCGATCACCTTCACGATCGCTTCGACACCTTCCTCGCCGCCGAGCGAAATATCTTCGGGGCGGATGCCGAGTGTCAGTGGCCTGCCGGCGGAATTCTCCGGCGCCTGCGAGAGTCTGACGCGCGCGCCGCCGGGAAGAGCGAGGCTCGGGCTACCGCCAGTCTCGAGCGTGCCTTCGAGGAAGTTCATCGCCGGCGAGCCGAGGAAACCGGCGACGAAGATATTGCGCGGCCGGTCGTAGAGTTCGAGCGGGCTGCCGATCTGCTCTACCTTGCCGCCCTGCAGCACGACGATCTTGTCGGCCATTGTCATGGCTTCGATCTGGTCATGCGTGACATAGACGATCGTCGTCTTGAGGCGCTGGTGCAGGGCCTTGATTTCGGCCCGCATCTTGACGCGCAGCTTGGCGTCGAGGTTCGACAACGGCTCGTCGAAGAGGAAGACTTTCGGATCGCGAACGATGGCGCGACCCATGGCGACACGCTGGCGCTGGCCGCCGGAAAGCTGTGCCGGCTTGCGCTCCAACAACGGCTGCAGGCCGAGGATGGCGGCAGCTTCGGAGACTTTCCTGTCGATCTCCGGACGCTTGGCGCCGGCGAGCTCCAGCGCAAAGCCCATATTCTGGGCGACCGTCATCTGCGGATAGAGCGCGTAGTTCTGAAAGACCATGGCGATGTCACGGTCCTTCGGCTGCAGATTGTTGACGACGCGCCCATCGATGCTGATCTTGCCGGCGCTGATATCCTCAAGACCGGCAATCATGCGCAGGAGCGTTGACTTGCCACAGCCGGACGGGCCGACGAGGATGACGAACTCGCCATCGGCGATATCGACATCGATGCCATGGATGATGTCGACCGCGCCGAAGGATTTCTTGACGTTCTGGATGTTCAAGCCGGACATGGGCTCCTCCTTAAATCCCTAGCGCTTTCTGCGCACACGCAGCGCCTGATGCGGCTTGCGCGGAAGCTTGACGCCGAAAGCCGCGTCCGGCTTGCCGCCACGCACGATCGCGCCGTGGCGAGTGGGGTGCGGGACGGGTGCGGCAACCTTCTCGGCCGGCGTGATCGTCATCTCCCAGGTGTCGATGATATCGACCTCGTAATTGTCGTCGTCGAGCGGCAGGCCTGATGACCAGATGACGGGCTGGTGCTCGCCGAGATAGATCAGCCGGAAATCGCCGTCGCCATCCCTTGCGCCAGAGACGCGTGACCAGGGCCATTCGCCGAGGACGCCGAGCGGTTCCAGCCCGTGCCTGACGTCGGCCTCGAGCAGATCGCGCAGGAAGCCGATGCGCTTCCAGGCCTCGCCGCGCAGTTCGCCGCCCTTCGCCCACCAGATCAGGTCCTCGGGATGGGAATAAGTCTCGCCGTGGCCGGCATAACCGCCGCGCGCCATGGTGATCCAATAGCGATGCACCAGCTCCTGGGCGGAGAGATTGCCCCAGGACTGCACGATGTCGCCTTCATATTCCGGCTCGTCGTTGACGACCGGCTTGCCATAGGCGTTGCGCCATTCCTGCGTGCGCTTGACGTCCGGATTCTGGATGCAGGTATGGGTGACCCACGGTTTGCGATGATCGAAATTTGCCGTCACGTCGCCATTATGGATCGAGCGCAGGTGCTGGTAGGGGTCGTTTTCTTCCAGGATGTGGAAGTAACGGTCCCATTGTTCCATCGGCTTGGTGTCGATGAGGAAGTCATATTCGTTGGCGAGCGACCACCAGACGTTCCGATAAGCAGAAAGCCGCGCCGCCAGATAGGCGACATAGCGGAAATCCTGCTCGGCCGACATGTCGGCATAACCCCAGCGGTCATAGGGATGGAAGATGATGATGTCGGCCTCGATGCCGAGCGCGCAAAGGGCGGCCACCTGCCGGTCGAAATGCTGGAAGAGGGCCGGGTTCGGCCGGTCGAAATCCTCCTTGCCGTCAGCGCCTTTTTCGAAGCAGGCGTGCAGCGGCTCGTTGGTATTATAGGGATAGTCCTTCGGGAAGACGCCCATGCGGATCTTGTTGAAGCGGGTCTTCTTCAGCGTCTCCAAAGTCTGTTGCTGCATCTCCAGGGGCTGATGCGTCCAGGCATAGCAGGTGGTGCCGAAGGAGAAGAAGGGCGTGCCGTCGGCATAGCCGAAATGGAATTTGTTGCGCACGCGCACCGGGCCGTGATTGCCGGCTGACGGGGCGGTTGCTGCAAACGAGCCCGTCTTGCCGTCGAGGGCAGCGGTCTTCGAACGCGTCCTGAAGGACCATTCGCCTTCGACATCGGGCATGAAGCGGATGCGATAGGTGCCGTTGCCGTCATAAAAGCCAGGCACACGGACCTCGCGGCTCTTATGCGTGAACACGGCATCGAATGCCACGTCGAGATAGGGATTGCCTTCGGATGGGCCGGCGAAGGCCGCTTCGAACACACCCCATTTTTCGACTGCTGCATCGGACATATGTCTCTCCTCGTAGAACAGATTTCGGTATCAGCCCTTCACGGCGCCGGAGGTCAGTCCGGACACGAAGTAGCGCTGGAACATGAGATAGACGATCGTCGCCGGAAGCACGGTCATCACGATCGCGGCGTTGAGCTGGCCGTAATTGCTGGAAAACTGGCCCTGGAACGACATGAGGCCGAGCGGCAGGGTCCACATGTGCTGGTCCTGCAGAAGGACGAGCGCCATGGCGAATTCGTTCCAGGTGGAGACGAAGTCGAGGATCAGCAAGGCGGCAAGAACCGGCAGGCAAACCGGCAGGAAGATGCGCCGGAAGATGGTGAAATGCGTTGCGCCATCGATGAGGGCGGCCTCCGACAGCTCCTTCGGAATGCCCTTGAAGAAGCCGTGCAGGATGAAGACCTGATAAGGGACGCCGAAGGCGATATAGGGCAGGATGACGCCCGGATAGGTGTCGATCAGTCCGAAGGAATTCACCAGCGTGAAGAGCGGCGCCAGCATCACCTGGAACGGGATCATCGTGCCGAAAACGACGAGCAGAAGCAGCGCCTTGCTGATCCTGAGCTTGATCTTGGCAAGCGCATAAGCCGCCATTGCCGACAGCGCCAGGCCGAGCGGCACCTTGATGACGGTGATGATCACGCTGTTGAAGAAGGAGCTTGCGAAATTGCCGCGGCTCCAGGCGTCAGCATAGTTCTGGAAGGCGAGTTCCGTCGGCGGCATGAAGGCGCCGGTGCTGGTGACCGCAGCCGGTGTCTTCAGCGAGGTAAAGACGATGAAGACGAAGGGTGCCACCCAGATCAGCGCGACAAGGATGAGGGCGATCCACAAGCCGATGAGGATGGGATCCCGCTTCAGGCGAAGCGGCTTGGTATCGATGTCGATATCATCGGCTTGCGCTCCAAGAACTGTCACGATTCGACCTCCTCATGCTTTTGCGTCCAGCGCAGATACGGGATGACGATCGCCATGGTGATCAGGAGCAGCACCACCGAGATCGCCGCACCGCGGCCGAAATCGAAGATCTGCATGGCCTGGGTAAAGGCCCAGAGTGCCAGCATCTGAGTGGATTGAGCCGGGCCGCCACCGGTCAGGCCATAGACGATGTCGAAGGCCTTCAGCGACGAGATGATCGACAGAACCAGAACGATGGTGATGGTGGGGCGCAGTGCCGGCAGGGTGACATGCTTGAAGACCGCCCATCGGCCGGCACCATCGATGCGGGCAGCTTCTACCAACGTCTGCGAGACGTTCTGAAGGCCTCCCAGGAACAGCACCATCGAGAAGCCGACGGTCTGCCAGAGGTAGGCGATGAAGACGGAATAGAGCGCGATATCCTTGTTGCCGAGCCAGTCCTTGATCCAGGTCTGCATGCCCCAGGAAGTCAGCATCTGGCTGAACAGGCCGAAGAAGGGATCGTACATCCATTTCCACATCGTGGCGACGGCGATCGGCGCGATGATGACGGGCAGGTAGAAGATGGCGCGCAGGCTGTTGCGGCCAAAAATCTTCTGGTTGAGGCTGAGCGCGAGCAACAGCCCGACCAGCGGCGGGAAGACCAGGCTCATCAGCGTCCAGATCACGGTATTCTTGAAGGCGACCCAGAAGACCGGATCGCGCGTGAAGATCGCCGTGTAATTCGCGAGGCCGACGAAGGGCCGCTGCGGGTCTAGCCCGTTCCATTTCTGGAAGCTGATGACGACCACGTTCAGCATCGGGTAGAGCGCGAAGATCGCGTAGATGGCCAGAGCCGGGACGAGCAGGATGAAGGCCTGCACGCGTGGATCATGCGTTGTTTGGCGCAAGGACATTCTCACCTCCGGGGGCAGGATATCCACCCTGCCGGTCTTGCGGATGCGGCGCCAGCCGACCGACAAGGTGTCGGCCAGCCGGCGTCTCGGGAGGGGTCAGGTTCTGCCGGCGATGAAGGCCTGCATCTGCTTGGCGGCGTCGGCCGGTTCGATGCTGCCGGAGGCGACATCGTTGATGACGCGGAAATATTCCGTCGTCACATCAAGCGGGAAGGCCTGGTCGCCGTTCATGTAGATCTTGTCGTAGGTCTTGAAGATGTCCAGCCACTCGGCTTCCAGAGGCTTCTGGTTGGTGTACTGGACGTTCTTGTTGACCGAGATCGAGCTGATCTGCCCGACGAGATCCTGCTGCACCTTCGTCGACAGGAAATAGTCGACGAATTTCGCAGCCATATCCGGGTTCTTGGTCTTGGTGCTGATGTAGTTGTACTCGGCGAAACCGTAGAGGCGGTTCGTATTGGTCGGGAAGGGGAAGATTCCGTAATCGTCGAGATTGGCGCCGCTGCCCGAGAGCTGGCCGACCAGCCAGTCGCCTTCCAGCATCATCGCTGCGCGGCCTGCCGTGAAGAGGCTATAGGACTGTTTGTTGTCGATGCCCATGAAGGGCTGCAGCGTATAGTCCTTCGTCCACTTGGCGAATTCGGCGAAACTGTCGGTGGCGCAGGGCTCCTTCGACCAGTCGAGCTTCATCAGCTTCAGCTGGTCGTGCTTTTCAGCGCCGCACTTGGTTTCGAGGATCACATCCATTAGGCGCATGACGTGCCAGTTGACCGTCCCGCCGAAGGTGAAGGCCGGGATGCCGGCTGCCTTCAGCTTGTCGGCTGCAGCCAGAAGCTCTTCATAGGTCTTCGGCTCCTCGGTGATGCCGGCTTGCTGGAAGAGTTTCTTGTTATAATAGACGGCCTCACCTTTGAAGGTAAAAGGCGTGCCGTGCTTGCCGCCCGGATAAAGGTCGGCAAAAGCCGCTGCCGAGGGAAGCAGTTCATCGTTCCACTTGTATTCGGTGTAGTACTTGTCGAGCGGCAGCGACAGGCCGGCCTTCACATATTCGCCGCCGAGGCCAAGGCCCGCCCAACTGAAATAGATGTCCGGGCCGCGGTTGGAGCCGGCGGCAACGCGCAGCGCCGTCTTGTGTTCGTCGACAGCGCGCTGGACGATCTCGATATGGGTTCCGGGGTTTGCCGCTTCGAAGTCGCTGGCAACCTTCTTCAGGGCCACGTTGGCGGCATTGTTGTCGAAGTTCAGCGTCCAGAGCGTGATGTCTTCAGCCTTGACGGGGGTGACTGCAACGGCCGCAACAGCGATGGCAGCCATGCATGAAGACTTCAATTTTGCAGAAAGCGTCAGCATTACGTCCTCCTCTTGTAAGCTGGGGCCTTTCTTGCCGGATGCTCATTGACATGTCAACTGGTATGATGAGCTAACCATGAGAATAGGCGTCTTGTGATCGAGGCCAGTTTCATTGAGGCCCCGGGGAGGGCGGCAGCGGCCGGGAGGATCCGTTTGTTGGAATGGTTATCTCGGGTTGGAAAAACGTGGCGCCTTCTAGCTTCGGTGTCCAGATTCGTGCGTGCACGGTAGCGCGTTCGAAACGGCTGTCCGCGACACGATCGAAAGCGATCTGGCGTTGAGCCATGCGCTGCTCCCGCTGTTGCAAGCCAGGCAAATGCTTCTGAAGTATGACCCGCGTGAACGATCAGGCCGATGATGCGCCAGGCAGGCCGGAGCTTGACGAGGCAATGCTCCTTAGACCTCGACTGCAAAAAGATAGCCGCGTCATTTTCCGCTCAGCGGAAAACGTCTCTTCCTAGATGCGATCGTGGTCGAACTTTGTAAAGCCTGGGCAGCGACACGAAGAAGCCCCTCCTACCGTTCGAGTGAGATCGTCTGTGGCTGGGCAGAAACAGGGGCTGCGAGAAATTGATCAATCAGGGCGATAACCTCGTCGGGCGCTTGCAATGGCGGTACATGCGCACAGCCCTTGAGTATGGATAATCTGGCATCGCGAAGCCGTCCGACCAGATCATAGGCCATCTCTGAGGGGGTTGCCCGATCTTCATCTCCGACAATGACCAGTGTCGGGCAGCGCACCGCCGAAACGCCGGTCGACAGATCAAGCGAAGCGAGTGTGTCACAGGCCTCGCAAAAAACACCCACATTCGTGCGGAGAAACGCCTGTCGACGATCCTGCATTAGATCGGGATGGCTCTCTTGAAATTCGGCGGCAAACAATCTGTTCATCGCGGTTTCGGCAACCGCAGCAAGCCCGGCCGCAGATGCGACCGTCGCCATTTTTCGAAACGCCTCCCTGCCCTCGTCCGAAAATCTTGTCCCACAGCCTATCAGAACGAGACGGGATACTAGCGTAGGATGCCTGATCGCAGTCTGGAGCGCCACAAACGCGCCGAAACCATTTCCGAGCAGGGCAGCTTCCTCATTCGCCGCAAATCCTTCGATCAGGTTTGCGATACGATCGGCGGTTTCGTCAAAACCTTCCAAGCTCGCGGGCGATCCGCCAAAACCTGGAAGATCGGGGACGATCACTCGATAGTGCGCAGTGAGCGCGGGCATTATTCTATCGAAACTTTCACGGTCGGACAGCAACGAATGAAGCAGGATCAGCGGCTGTCCACGACCGGCCACGTAAAGGTTCATTTTCTTGTCCATCACAAATCCCTAACTGCGCAGGGTTTGATATTTCATAAATCCCATTTTTGTGTATTGCAAGTCGTTATTTTTCAGGCGTATAACTCTAATTGTGAAATATCACGAAATACGGAAATGCTAGAAGCGAGATACGAACTTGCTGCTCAGAGAAAATATCTACGACGCGCTTCGCGCCGAAATCTTGACCTGCCGCTTGATGCCGGGCGAGGAAATCCGCGAACAGGATCTCGCTGCCCGTTATGAGGTCAGCCGACAGCCAATCCGCGAAGCGTTACTGCGGTTGCAGCAGGATCGCCTGGTGACCGTGCAGCCGCGCCAAGGCTATCAGGTCAATCCGATTTCGATGAAAGATGTCCGGGATCTCTTCCAGTTTCGCCTTGCGCTGGAGCCCGCATGTGTCGCTGCCGCGATCGAGAGCGCCGACGATCAGACACTGTCGGCCCTCGATCGTTTTCGATCCATCGGACCCGAAGAGGAATTTATCGACTACAACAGGGCCTTTCATGATGCGCTCGCGGCCGCCTCCGGCAATAGCCGGATGGAGGCCGCCATCCGGGATGTTCTTGATCAGGCCGACCGCCTCGTTCGCCTTTCCGTCAGCGCCATCAAGGGACGAGACCCGCAAAAGCTCGTCGATGAACACGGCGATATCATCGATGCCGTGCAGCGGCGCGATGCCCGCGTGGCGCGTAAACTCATCCGTGCCCACGTGATTGATGGCCAGAAGCGTGTCCTATCCGCCCTCGGGCGGAGCGCTGTCAGGTCTTGATTGGAGAAAAGTCATGAACCAAACGACCCGTGATCCTGCCGTGGAGACCCACGGTAATTTCGTAGATGGCAAGGAAATCGACGCCGGCAACGGCGCGTTCATCGATGTCCGCAACCCGGCGACCGGAATGGTGATCGCGCGCATTCCGAACTCGACGCCTAGCGATATCGATTGCGCGATGAAGAGTGCGCGTGCGGCTTTCGAAGGCCGCGAATGGGGTGGAATGGATATTCGCGCGCGGGCCCGCCTCGTCAACAGACTGGCGGATGCTTTTGAGGCTAACCTTGAAACTCTGTACCGCCTGGAGACGCTGAACAACGGCAGGCCGCTCAATGAGACTCGGGCGCAACTTTCCCGGCTTCCGGATTTCTTCCGCTACTTTGCTGGCCTTGCAATTGCCCGCCGCGACGATGTCATTCCGGTCGAAGGGTCCTATCTCAACTACACGCTGCGCACGCCGATCGGCGTCGTCGCCAACTGCACGCCGTTCAACCATCCGCTGATGATCATGTGCAAGTCCCTTGCCGCGGTTTTGGCATCTGGATGCACGACCGTCGTCAAGCCGTCGGAATATACCCCGCTGACCACCTTGAAACTTGCGGAGATCTTCGTTGAAGCCGGACTGCCGAAAGGCGTGTTCAATGTGGTCCTTGGCTACGGCCCCGAAGCTGGCCGATTCCTGGCAGAGCACCCCGACATCAACAAACTCGTGCTGACCGGCGGCACGGAAGCCGGCCGGATTGCAGGCAGCGCCGCCGGGAAAGTGTTCGCGCATCAGACGCTGGAGCTCGGCGGCAAGACCCCCGTCATGGTCTTTGACGACTTCGACGTCGATCAGGCAGTGAACTATGCCGCGTTTGGCGCCTTCATCGGGGCGGGCCAGACATGCGTGTGCGGCAGCCGCCATCTCGTCCAGGAATCGATCTACGATGCCTTTGTCGAAAAACTTGCCGCAAAGGCGCGTTCCCTCCGGATCGGAAATCCGTTCGATCCTGAGACCCAGCTTGGCCCCGTTATTTCGGCCAAGCAACGCGAGCGTGTCCTGAGGTATTCCCAGCTCGGCCGGGAGGCCGGAGCCCGTGCGGTCGCGGGCGGCGACATCGCAAACGTACCGGGATTTGAAGGCGGCTATTTCGTCCAGCCGACCGTGTTTGCCGACGTCAAGTCGGACATGCGCGTCTTTCAGGAAGAGGTATTCGGGCCATTCACCAGCGTTACGCCCTTCAAGGATGAAGCAGAGGCGCTGCGCCTCGCCAATGATTCGCCGTTCGGTCTCGGAGCTGCAATCCGCACCCGCGATGTTGCCCGCGCGCACCGCGTCGCGGCTGGCGTCAAGGCCGGAATTGTCTGGGTCAACGACCATCACCGCCTGGATCCGGCCTCTCCCTGGGGAGGTGTCGGTGAAAGCGGCATCGGCCGTGAGTTCGGACTGGAAAGCTTCAACGATCATTTCAGCGTCAAGAGCGTCATGGTGGCAACCGCAGACAAGCCCTTCGACTGGTACAGCGCCACCGCAACGCAAACCCGTCTCAACTGACGGACAGCGCGTGGCGGCAGCGGAAGAATTCTCCGCCTCGCGATCACAATTGATCTCAGGAGAAGATAACGTCGACCATCGTCAATGCAGGTGGGCGCCTCGATCGGCTGCCCACCCCGAGCTGTTTCCGACAGAAGTGCGCCTGCGCGCTAGCGGGATATGCCAGAACCTGGGGCGAGGGGCCAGCTCGCAACGCCTTCATCGTCGTCTCGCTTTTCCAGTCGCATGGAATATCCACGGCACCCATAGTGATGCCCAACGGTCTGCGCGATGTGCCTGAAAATCCTAAACGGCAAGTTTGATCGACGCCGTACCAAAAGGTGCCAGTGCCATGCTCGTGCCTTGCGAGGCTGACCTGAAAGCACTGATATCGATGCTTTGCTCTTCCGCGGTCAGGTTGACGATGTGCAGCGTCGCAGCTGACGATTGCCGGGAAACGAAAGCCAGGAGTTCCGACGGGCGCGAAGAAATGCAGTTGCTCCATGGCGAGCCGGCAAGGCTCGACAGTAGCTTGACGACTTTGAAGAGCGGCCGATTGCCGCCTTCGTCCGTTGGCTCTGCCTTGCCGGCAATGAGGCCGAAAGGACCAGTGAGTGCCGCGAGCGTCAGGCATTCGATATTGGCATCAAGTATCCGGATGGCATAACCGAGCGCAAACGCCTCCGCGAAGCGGCCATTATGACGCGGATCGCGGTTTGCCATCGGAATGCGCCTGCCGGAGGGATTGTCCATTGTGCGGCTGCCATAGGGGTTCTGCCGCATCGGAATGGTCGAGGGGCCGATCCGGTAGGGTTTGTCGCCATAGATGGCGCGCACCGAGCCGATGATGAAGGGCAGCGCCTCCAGTGTCTGCATGACGCTGAGATCATCGGCGGCATGGACGATGGGATTTGTGCAGTGGCTGACGAAACCGAGGCGGTCGGCCGGCACCCGTTTGCGGTTGAGTTCGGTGAAGTAGCTCAGCATGCCGCCGCCGATACGAATGCCGGCAAAGGCTTCGTGGGCCGCGGCATAGACCTCCTCGAGTGGTGGACATTCCGGCCATTCGCTGCCCGGAGGCGTCGACTGCCGATCAACCGAAGGCGAGATCAGGATCGCGTCCGGGTGGAAGCCTGCATCCCGCATCTGCCGTGCGATCTCTGCCGTCTCGATGGCTGGCGCCTGCTTGCAGGGCAGGGCGATTTCCAGCGTCGATCTGCCGCCGTTGATAGCGGCGACGGCAGCGAAATCCGCTAGAGCCGGCATCCCGTGGCCTGCATTCGGATCGAAGTGGAACAGCAGTTCCTGCGGAGCGATCTCGGAAAGCAGATTGCGGGCTGCAAGCGTCGCTTTCGCTTCATCGGGGGTGACGAGCAGGCCGATCGCTGGCATGGTGCCACTGCTCTCACCCGGTTCGAGCCGGATGTCATCAGCGGTCGAGCCGAGGGCCGTCAATTGCCCGCTTCTGGTATCGCGGATGGAAAGGACGATCCTCTGCCGCACCGGTTCATGTGCGGCGATCTGATACGGCCAGGGCAGCGCCAGCGGGCGCACATACGTCTTGTAGGAAGCGTCGGACCAGTTGCGCTGATCCTCCATCTCGAACGTATCGCCTTCCATCCGGCATTCAGCCGAAATACCCGGCAACACCTGATGGGTAATCGCCCGCATATCCTTGAAAGGTTGCCAGGGTTCGATCTGATCGGGAAAGCGCGTCTCGTTCACGTTGCCGTCGACATGCTCGACCTTGGCCGGGCTTCCGGCAATGCCGACGATCGGGTGCAGGATGCAGAAGCCGCAGCGATTGGTCTCGAAACCAGTTGGCGAAAGGGCTCCCGCCTCGAAGATCAGCTCCCGCTCGGTGGCTGCAATATGCACCGAAATGGCAAGCCTTGTGTCTTCCGGTCCCTTGCAATGGGCGACATAACGGACGGAAAAGCTATCCTTGCCCTGCTCGACCCAGAGATTGTCGATTGTCGGACTATAGGTCCCCCAGTCGCGGTCACGCACCAGATAGGAGACGGCACGCAATACTTCTACGCCGTCATAGCGGATCGTCCGCAGATTGCCCTTGGCAAGATCGACCGAGAGACGCCCGGCAGCCAGGCGGACCGGATGCTCTTCGGCCTCATGCGTGCCGTAGAGGGCAAAGGCGTCCGTCATCATTGCAGCATGGCCCCCACGTCGATCGTCTTTCCCGATGCGGCACTGTCATAGGCCGCTTCGACAAGGGCGAATGTCTTGAGATTGTCGGCACCCGAGGTTGCCGGCTCGCCGCCGTTCTTCAGCCGGTCGATCCAATGCTTCTGGATCGCGTAGACGCTTTCCTGAATATTGTGCCAGGGTCGCGATGCCCAGGAGAGAAGCTGCGGCGACGCATCGGAAACGACCGTGCCGGCAGCATTCGTGACCTCGAGCCGGTAGCCGGATGAAAGGCGGATCGTGCCATCGGTGCCGTCGAGCTCGATCAGCGTTTCCGGGAAAGGCTCGGCGGCAAGCTTCGTCGCATAGCTGACGTCGACGATAGAGGTCGCCCCACTTTCGTGGTCGAGCAGGATCGTTGCCACGTCCTCGCCCTTGATCCTGGGATTGACGCGTTTTGTGCGCGCCGTCAGCGTCTTCACGTCGCCAAGGATGAAGCGGGCGATATCGAGCGTGTGGATGCCGAGGTCCTCGATGATGAAACGTTCGCCTTCGGCAAGATAGGGCTGGCCGGAAAAGACGTCATACCCTGAGCGGAAGGAGAAACGGCCCCAGAAGGGCGTGCCGATCGCCTTGTTGTCGAGCAGCCGGCGGACGGCCTGGATCGGCGTTTGCCAGCGGAAATTCTCATGCACCATCAGCGGGATACCGGCACCTCGGCAGGCCTCGACCATCGCCTTGGCATCGACAAGCGTCTTGGCGAAGGGCTTCTGGCAGATGGCGGGGATCTTGTGGCTCGCCGCCATCTCCACCAGCGCCCGGTGGCTTTGGACCGTGGTGGCGATGTCGACGAAATCGAAGCCGCCATCGGCAAACATGGCCGCGGCATCCGTGTAGCGCCTGTTGATGCCGAACTGTTCGCCGACAATTTTCAGGCGCTCGGGATCGCGGTCGCAGATCGCCACGATCGAGGCGCCGTCGACATCCTTCCACGCGTGCATCTGGTTGATGGCAAAGAAGCCGCAACCAATCAAAGCACCTTTCAAGTCAGCCATTTCAACCTGCCTTTGCCATCTGCATGAGGGTCACGCGCTGCTGCAGTCGACGCTGCGCCTGATCGACGACGACGGCGATGATGATCACCAGACCCTTGATGACCATCTGCCAGAAGGAGGAAACCCCCATCATGACCAGACCGTCGGAGAGAATGCCGATCACGAAGGCGCCGATGATCGTGCCGCCGATCGTGCCGCGTCCGCCCGACATCGAGGTGCCGCCAAGAACGGCCGCGGCAATCGCGTTGAGTTCGAAGCTTTCTCCCGTTGCCGGATGCGCGGCCATCAGCTCTGAGGAGATGACGATGCCGACGATCGCGGCGCAAAGACCGGAAAACATATAGACGAAGATCTTCACCAGATCGACGCGGATACCCGACATGCGCGCGGCACGCTCATTGCCACCGACAGCGAAGATATGTCGCCCGATCGGCGTCGAGCGCGCCACGTAGGCCGCAAGAAGCGCCAGCACGATCAGGATCCAGATCGAGACCGGCAGGCCGAGAATCCGGCCGGCACCGAAGAAATCGAAACCGGTCGTCGCATATTCCGGTCGGCCGACGAGGTTCGGGAAGGTCTGGCCGTCGGAGGAAAGCAGCGCCAGGCCGCGGGCGACATAGAGCGTGCCGAGTGTGGCGATGAAGGGCGCGACGTTGAGCTTGGTAATCAGCAAGCCATTGATCAGGCCGATGAAGAGACCGATGGCCAGCGTGATCAGCACGATCTCGGCGAGGTTGAAATAGACCGTATAGCCGATCGGCAGTTCGATGCCATAAAGGATCAGGCCGCCGGCGACCATGCCGCAGAGGCCGACGATCGAGCCGACCGAGAGGTCGATGCCACCGGTGATGATGACGAAGGTCATGCCCATCGCGAGGAAAGCATTCAGCGCCACATGCTTCGACATCAGGATCATGTTTGCGGTCGAGGTGAAGTTCGGCGCGAAGATCGAGAAGAAGATGATGACGGCAAAGAGCGCGATGAAGGTTCGAAGCTTCATCAGCGTCAGCAGGAAGGAGCCGTTCGCGCCCTTCGGCGCGGAATTGGATGCGGTAGCCGCCGTCATGACGCGAGTTTCCCTTGATGTTCGTGCCCCTTGGCGGAGGCCGCGATAATGGCTTCTTCTGTTGCCTGCGCGCGGTCGAAGACGGCGATGAGATGGCCGTTGCTGAGCACTGCGATGCGATCGGAGAGCGCCATGACCTCTTCGAGGTCGGAGGTTGAAAACAGGATGGCGAGACCGTTGGCAGCAAGCCGGCGCATCGTGCGGAAGACATCCGCCTTGGCGCCGACATCGATGCCGCGGCTCGGTTCGTCCATCAAAAGGACCTTCGGATTGGTCATCAGCGCCTTGCCGATGACCACCTTCTGCTGGTTGCCGCCGGACATGGAGGTCACCTCGAAGTCCGGATTCGGTGCTTTGATGGAGAGATCGCGGATCGCCTCCGCGATGGCGTTCTTCTCCGCCTTGGCATTGATATGGAAGAGACGGGTGAACCGGCCGAGGCTCGCTAGCGTCAGGTTGGAAGCGATGGAGAGAACCTGCACCAGGCCCTCACGCTGCCGGTCCTCGGGAATGAGCGCGAGACCACGGCGGATGCGTCGCGTCGTGTCCCGAGCGCGCACTTCCTTGCCGTCGATGAAGATCTTGCCGGTCGAATGCGCATGGCGGCCGATGACGCATTCGAAGAATTCGCTTCGCCCGGCGCCCATCAGGCCGTAAATACCGAGGATCTCGCCAGCTTTGACGGTCAACGAAACATCGTCGACGGCAAGTCCGCCGGTCGCGCGCGGCAGGCTGATGTTCTCGGCCCGAAACATTTCCTTGCCGACTGCATGTTCGACGGATTTGGCGAAATCCTTGGCGTCCGAACCGATCATCGAGCGTACGATCCAGCGCGTGTCTATATCCCTCACCATCGCCTGGCCGGTAATCTGCCCGTCGCGCAGCACGGTGATGTAGTCGCCGATCCGCATCAGCTCTTCCAGGCGATGCGAAATATAGACGATCGCCACCCCTTGCGCCTTCAGTTCGCCGATCACCTTGAAGAGTATCTCGACTTCCGCTGCCGACAGCGCCGATGTCGGCTCGTCCATGATCAGGATGCGGGCATTCAGCGACATTGCCTTGGCGATCTCGACAAGCTGCTGCTGGCCGATCGGCAGGTCCTCGACCATGGTCTCGGCATCGATCCCGGCATCGAGTCGCGCAAGGAATTCATTGGCCTTGCGGACCTGTTCCTTGTGGTCGATGCCGAGCACGCCGCGGGTCAGTTCGCGCGTTGCAAAGATATTTTCGGCAACCGACATGTTGGCGAAGAGATTGAGCTCCTGGAAGATCATGCCGATGCCGTGCGCCTGCGCATCCGCGGGGCTCGCGAATGAAACGGTTTCCCCATCAAGGATGATATTCCCGAGTGTGGGCCGTTCGACGCCGGCGATAATCTTCATCAGTGTCGATTTGCCGGCGCCGTTTTCACCGACCAGCACGTTGACGGCACCGCGGCGCAGTTCGAGATTGGCGCGCTTGACGGCGACGATGCCGGAATAGACCTTCGACACATCGTCGAGGCGCAGGATGATATCGTCCTTGGGAGCCTCGGCCATCGTCATGGTGCTACCGTCAGCGCCGAAGGGGTCACGAGTGGGAGGTCGCTGCCTGGTGGCAACGGGAAAGCGCCTGTTACGGTCACCGTCTTGCCGACCAGCCCGTCGCGCGGAACCGCTGACAGGAAGGCGCTGTTGGCCTTCTCATTGAAGGACTTGCCGAACTGCGCCCATTCGATCTGGTTCTTGAACTCGTTGAAATTGACGAAATCCAGCGTGTCTCGCAGCGCCGTGCCACGAATGGCCGGCCCGATCTGCACTTTTGCGTCGGCCTTGCCGTCACCATCGGCATCGACATCAAGCGTCGCCGCCCGTGACGCCGTATCGGCGGCAATGACCTTGCCGCTGAACTTGACGGCATAGGTCCAGGGAGAGCTCGCCTGTTTGTGCGGATTGCCGTATTTTTCGCCCGCCTGATCGGGGCTCGAAGCGGCGAGTGCCACGACGTCCTTGAGCCCGCCGGCACGCTTTTCGTAGTAGGGAACGACCTCAGGCTGCCAAATGGCCTCGACCTTGGCATTCGGATCGAAAGCGCTCTTGGCCGTCGCTGCGGCTTTTTCTTCCGCAGTCGGTGTCTTGATGATCTTGCATCCGGGCAAAGCTGCCACGACGATCGCGGCAATCAGGACGCCCCTGATCCTCAACATGCTGTCAACCTCGAAATCAATGGAAATAAGTTGCAGGGAGCGTGGTCGCCCACGCTCCCTGCAACAGTCGGTCCGCCTTACTTTGCGATGGCAAAGGTCTCGAGCTTGCCGGCGTTGTCGGCATTGATGAGAACGCAGTCCATGAGCTGCTTTTCTTCCTTCGGTGCCGTCTTGTTCTTGATATAGGCGTCGGCCTGTTCGACAGCCATCTGGGCCTGTGCGTAGGCCGGTTGCAGCACGGTCGCCTTGATGCCGCCCGACTTGATGGAGTCGCGGACATCGTTGGAACCGTCGAAGCCGACGACGATCACGTCCTTGCGGCCGGCAGCCTGGAGGGCGGCGATTGCGCCCATGGCCATCGTATCGTTGCCGGAAATCACGCCCTTGATATCGGGATTGGCCTGCAGGATGGTTTCCATCTTGGCATAGGCTTCCGTCTGGCTCCAGTTGGCCGACTGCTTGGCGACGGACTTCAGGTCCGGATAGTCGTCGATGACGTCATGATAGCCCTGCGAGCGGATGCCGGCATTGGTATCGGACTCCTTGCCGACGAGCTCGACGTAATTGCCCTTCTCGCCCATCAGCTTGACGAATTCCTGCGCGCCGAGCTGGGCACCCTGATAGTTGTTGGAAACGATCTGGGCGACGGCAACGCCGGTCGCATTGATTTCGCGGTCGATCAGGAAGGAGGGGATGCCGGCATCCTTGGCCTTCTTGACGGCGGCAACCGAAGCGTCTGCGCCGGCATTATCGAGGATGATCGCCTTGGCGCCGCGGCCGATCGCGGTATCGATCATTTCCGACTGCTTGTTGGCATCGTCGTCATGGGTCATGACGAGGGCTTCATAGCCGAGTTCCTTGGCCTTGGCTTCGGCGCCGACGGCTTCCGCCTTGAAGAACGGGTTGTCGTGGGCCGGCGTGATGATGGCGATCAGGTCAGCCGAAAATGCCGGCATGGCAACACCGAGCGACAGGGCGCCGGCGAAGGCTGCAAGGGTCAGTCTACGCGTAAAGTTCATGGTTTTCCTCCCAGGTTTGACGCATGGCCGAACCAACCCCGGTTCGGCTGAATCCATGCGAAATGAAAACCGGCCCGTCTTTAAAGTCCCCCCGGGCCGGCAAGGCAGCAAGGCTAAGCCCTGCCGCAGCAGTGTCAGGTGATGCGCCGGATGCTGTCGGCGATCTCCTGAGGTTCGAAGACCTTCTTCCAGTCGTCGCGCATGAGGGCTGGAATGCCGAACTCGATCGCCTTGTTGCAGGCATCCGAGAACACACCGTCTACTTCCTTGAAGATGACGGCGCCGAGCACGTTCATGTGGCCGAGCAGGAAGTCGCGAGCGGCTTCCGCCGGAACGCCGCGTGCGATGCATTCGTCCATCGCCTGGCGCATGATGACGAGCAGCGAGGCGCAGACGGTTTCCGAAAGCCCGGGTTCCAGCATCGCCATCTGATCGACAGTGACGCGGTGCGAGCGCATGACCGGCGCCCATATTACCTTGGCAATCTCCTCGCCGAGGCTATAGGCGCTTTCCGGCCCCTGCATCAGCGCCGAGACGATGTGCTGCTTGGCAAAGAGGCCGCCGAAATGATCCTTTTTCGCCTGCATATCCGTCTCATCGTTGAAGATCGGCGGATGGCAGGGGTGGGTGACGAAATAGGTGAGATCGTCACGCTTGGGCAGGTGACCGGCGAACGGAGCGGCGGCGTCGAGGGCGACGACCATCGTGCCGGGCTTCAGCCTGTCGACGATACCGGCGGCAACCTTGCCGATCGCTGTATCCGGCACGGCCAGGATCACGACCTCTGCGCCGTCGAGCGCTGCATCGGCGGGCGTGCAGTCGATGCCGAGATCGTTCTTCAGGCGCGCCTTGCCGACATCGCTGACCTCGACATGGCGCACATCAAAACGGGAACCTTTGAGATTCTTGGCTAGCCGGTATCCCATTTTTCCGCCGGCGCCAAAGAGGGCAATTGCAGTCATTTTTCCTCACCTTCGTATGTGGGATTGGTATCGTAACTGGTATGATGAGTCAATCACCATTCCATTGTCATTCGAGGCGCCGATCACACCTGATCGATAATCAGGATGTTCGTCCGTCCCGGATCTGCGCGAAGTAACCATCGGACCCGACCTGCCCGCCTTTCAGGGCAATCTGCAGTCCGTCCGTCGGCCCATGGCCGCCATGGGCGGTGCAGAGCGGCGAACCAGGGGTCTGCGGCAGCGGCAGCAGGGTCGTCAGCGCATCGACGCGCAGTTCCTTCAGCGCGTGGCTCGACGTGTCGCCTCCGGCGATGACCGCCCGCGAAAGCCCTTCGGTTTCGACAAGACGGCGCAGGATGGTTCCGAGCGCACGACCGAGCCGATGACGGGCGCCTGGCAGCTGATCGATATCGGCGCCGCGATCGGCCGAGGGGCCAAGTGCGGTATGCAGTATGACACTGCGGCCGGCTTTCAGAGCGGCGAGGCCCGCGGCGACCGCGACGTCCACTACCGCCTCGGCATTCGCGCCGACCAGTGCCAGAGGATCGAGTGGAATGTCATGGAAACCGTCGGATATTGCCGTGCGAATCTGTCGCTCCGTCGTCGGCGAAACGCTGCCGGAAACGACGGCGAGCCGATCCACCTTGCCCGGCGACGGGAACGCTACGCTCTGTCCGATCAGGCCTTTTTCGCGCCACGCGTTGAGAAGTGCATATTCGATGCCGGAGGAACCGGCGACGAATCCGCCCTTGGCAGCCGCGATGCGCTGCAATTGTCGTCCGGCGGAAGACTGGCTGTCGCCAGAGTCGACGTCGAGAAGCAGGATGCCCGAGCCCCTGTTCGTCAGCTGGTCGATCCTGGCATCTGCATCGGATGATGCAAGCATTGTCAGGTCGGCGAGCGAAACGGCAAGCTCGGTCTGCTTACCGAGATGCAAGGCAAGATCCGCCTCATGCATCGGTGTAACCGGATGGCGGCTCATGACCGGATGCCGGTCGATGCGGAAGACGCGTCCCTGATAGGCAGCAAAGAGGTTGCCGAAGGCCGTATAGCGCTTGAGCTGCGGCGCGCCGACTATGACGGGCACGATCTCTTGCTCGAATATGTCTTTGCCGATCTCAATCGCCTTGCCGATATTGCCGACCTCAGGCGCGGAATCGAAGGTCGAGCAGACCTTGTAGTGGCAAATGCTCGCCTGCAGCCCCTTCAGCCATTGGAAGGCCGGGGCAAGATGTTCCTGCATCCAGGCCGGGCTCTCACTGCGGCTCGTTCCGGCAATGCCGATGGCCCGGCAATCCTGGAAGCGATCGAGCAGGGCCTGATCGGGAATGCCGAGGAAGAGCACGGTCGGAATGCCGTTGCTGGCGAGCGCCTCCATCACATCGGTGGAGCCGGTGAAGTCGTCGCCGTAGTAACTGACGAGCAGGTTGCGCATCGTCACGCAGCCTTCCCGTCGCCGAACTTGGCGATCGATGCCGCAAGTTCCGGATGATCTTTGGCATAGTCGTCGAGCGGAATATCGGCAACCGCCGCCTGCCAGGCCTGTTGGACGGCGCGCACGCCGGCGGCTGGCCCCTGCGGATGGCTGACGATGCCGCCGCCGCAGAGATAGAGCAGATCGGTGGTCCTGCCGGTGCGCTGATAGGTCTCCGGCGCCTGGCCGCCCCACTGGCCGGAGCCGGCGACAGGAAGCGGGCAGTCGGAGGGGCTAAAGACCGGCGTGCTGATCGCCTTGAAGGAGGCAACGAAGCTTTCGTCCGGCTCCCAATATTTCACGCGAATGCCGTTGATCTGGAACTGGTCGACGCCAAGCAGCCGCCAGAGCTGCTGATAGACCTTGAAGTCGAGGCCGATGCCGGGATGGCGCGTCAGCACGTCCCAGCCATTGCGATGTGCATGCAGCACGAGGCCGGAGCGCTTGCGCAGGAAGCTCATGCCGCCGAAGCCGATGGAATTGATGTTGACAACGGCGCAGTTGCCGCCTGCCTCAACTACGAGATCATGGTTGCGCATCATCTCGTCGGGATCGGCATGCGAGATGCCGAACGCATACATGACCTTCTTTCCGGTCTTCTGCTCGTGATCGAGAATGCGAGGCATGATGGCCGCCACGCGCTCTTTCAGCGGCGAATAGGCGGGGCTCATCAGCTTCTCGTCGTCCTTGATGAAGTCGACGCCGGATTCGATCAGTTCGCCGACGAGCTCGGCCGTCTCATATGGACGCAGACCAAGCGCCGGTTTGACGATCGTGCCGATGATCGGCCGTCCCTCGACGCCGGTCAGGCGCCGGCTGCCGGGAATGCCGAATTGCGGGCCGGGATGGGCATCCCTGAAAGCCTCGGGAAGTTTCATGTCGATGACACGCAGGCCCGTCATGCCCTTGATCGAGAAGGTTCCGCCGATCGCGATCGTCATGAGCGCCGAAAGGTCGGTGCCGATCGCATCGAGGGGGAAGGCGATATCGGCATCGGCGCGATTGAGCCGCACACCGTCGGGCGCTTCCGGCCAGGACGGGTGACTTGCATCTTCCAGCGGCCGGATGGCGAGCACCCGGGCGGCGACACGCGACTTCAATTCCTCGGTCTCGCCCGGAACCGGAACGAAGGTTCCGGTCGATTGATCGGAAGCGATCTTGTTCGCCATCGCTTCGACGCTGCCGGGCGTCTCGATGCGGTAGGTCAGGACTATCATCATGAAATTGCCGGTTGTTCCTCTCGCCACGTCAAGAAGCCATGGCGTCAACTTGTAATCTGGTATAATGAGTATTCCATTTTCTGCAACGGAAATTTTCAACAGGTGTGAATTTCGCGTGGCGCGCTTTGTCGTCGGTCGGTGGAAATGCTAAGGGGAGAGAAGATTTGAGCCAGCGAGACGCCATGACCTCAGCCATCGAGCCAATAGTCCGTCGAAAACTGTCCGATGAGGTTTTTGACCGGCTGGAACGGCTGATCACGTCAGGAGAGTTGCAACCGGGCGACGAGATGCCCTCCGAGCGCGTTCTGATGGAACGTTTCGGCGTCGGCCGTCCGGCGATCCGCGAGGCGATGCAGTCTCTCGCCAACAAGGGTCTCGTCAGCATCTCGCACGGGGAGCGTGCGAAGGTCCTGAAACTGACCGCCCAGTCGATCTTCCGGCAGGTCGATCTGACGGCAAAGATCATGCTGGCGCAATCGGCCGATTCTCTGGAGCACCTGAAGAGCGCCCGTATCTTCTTCGAACGCGGCATGGCGCGTGAAGCGGCGCAACGCGCCAAACAGGCTGACGTCGAGGCGCTTCGCGAGATCATCGACCATCAGCGCGCATCCCTCGGCCATGCCGAGGAATTCATCTCCGCCGACATGCGATTTCATACGCGCATCGCCCAGATTTCCGGCAATCCGATCTATGTGGCCGTCAGCGAAGCCATGCTGGCATGGCTGAAGGAATATCACACGGAAATGCTGATCTGGACCGGCAAGGAAAAATATACGCTCGCCGAACATGAAGAGATCCTGGAGCAGCTTGCCGCCAACGATGCCGACGGCGCCGAAGCCGCGGTGCTCAAGCATCTGGAGCGCTCTCGCTCGCTTTACATGAAGTAGACAGTCGCTTGCGGCGAACGGCGCGCCAATGCCGTTCGCGCGCAAACAGAATGTCAGTGGTGGCAGCAGTCCTCAGCCACCTCGGCCGTCGGCGGAACGTAGGCGGCAAATTCCTGTTCGAGAGCCTTGATGACGCCGGTGCGCCAGCGATCGGCAAAGCGTTCGGAATAGGGATCGGGGAAGATATCCTCCTCGCCTCTTTCGAAGCCGTCGAATATTCCTGACGCCACCAGGCCGGGCGGCGACTTCGGCACCTCGAATCCGCGCGTCATGTCGGTATCAACAGGTCCGGTGAAACAGCTGTGCACCGCCACGCCACGCGCCGACAGGAGCGCTCGGAAGGCTTGCATCAGGTTATGTGCCGCCGCTTTCGAAATCGAATAGGCCGGTGTGGACGCGACCGGCACGAGCGCCGACAGGGAGAGGTTGTTGATGATGGCGCCTTTCGATCGCACCAGTGCCGGGAGAAAGGCCTGGGTCACCCTTAGCGGCCCGAAGAAATTGACTGCCAGATGGCGATTGATGATGTCCGTATCGCCGAGATCGTCAGGTATGAAGATGCCGGCATTGTTGATGAGGATATCGAGGTTCTCGACAGCGGCGGCCGCTTTCTGGACGTCCCACTCGTCGGTAATATCGAGGTTCACGAAGACCACGCGGTCATCCTCATGGTGCTGCTCGCCGCGCGATCCTGCATAGATGCGTTTTGCGCCGCGCCGCAGCGCTTCGTCCATGAGAGCCCGGCCGATGCCGCGATTGGCGCCTGATATCAGGACCGTTTTGTTTTCGATGTTCAAGGCTTGCTCCTGTAAATGGTCGTGCCATCAGGAGGGGTTTCCGGATGGTCATCGTGGAGCCTAGGCCCAGGTATGGACACGCGGGAGTAACAAGTCTGGCGGGATTTCAGCCCCTGCGCGGATCGCCTGACCGCCGTGCAAGCGACGGTCCCACGGGCGGCAGGAGAGCGAACCAGAGCAGTCGATCAGTTTTCGATCTGCTGCTCCGAGACGACGCTGACGATGACTTCGTCGTGCCCGTTCGGATAGAGGGGCAGGTCGAGCGTGATCGCTTGCTTGCGCTCGGAAGACGATGCCTCGAAGAATTTCCTGATGCGCCCCTGACCATTCTTCGTGCCGGACGCCTTGGCGCGCGTCTCATCGACGAGGCGACGCTCAAATGCCGCAGCGTCGACTTCCGCATAGGCCATGGTGCAGCTTTCCACCTTGCTGTCGCCTACAGACGCCCGCGCGACGACGAGGGCCTCGAATGACCCATCTCCTTCCGTGGTCAGATTCCAGCCTTCCAACGCGACCGGATTTTCCACCGGCGTGAGACTGGTGGTCATGTCCGTTGCGAGAACTGGCCAGTCCCGGTCCTTTGCAGCGGCGACGGTGCGCTGGAAATCCGGCCCCCGCCCGAGGCAACGTTCGCTGAATTGACCATACGGATCCGGCTGGTCGGCGGCCGCAACGCCGGCAAGGCCGGTGAGAAGGATCGCCGTCGAAAGGCAGTCTGTTATCCTGCACTTGCTTGCCATATGTCAGCCCAATGCCTCCCCGGATGTTTCGCGCTGGCGCGATCCACCTTACCATTGCAATGAAAAGGGAGAAATAATGGCCGCCGTGCCCCCGGAACTTGCCATGGGTGCATGTCGATCGCGGCGAGAAGGTCCAATCGCGGCGTTAACCATCCACGGCCTTGCCCCTGGCAAAGATCGTCAACTCGCAATATTCATGCCCGGAGGGGATCACCATGAAGAAACTTATTTCGATCGCGGTCAGCATGCTTTTTGTCGGCGCGCCCGTGCTTGCGCAGTCGAGCGTGACCGCCACGCATACGAACCGCCCCATTGAGCACTACCGCGCCTATATCGGCGAGGCTGATCTCTTCAATTCGAAAGGAACGCGGCTCACGCAACCTTGGCAGATCATCCGCCAGGATCGAGCGAATTTCCATCAATACGGTATCCGCGACAATGATGACCAGTCGGACTCCTTCTTTGCCGATCCCGCCAATCGTCAATCCCTTGAAGTCATGCTCCGCAACGGGACCATGACCAGGGAAGCTGCCGCAATGATCGTTCAAGGCAATGTCTGGATTGACGTCGATATCTACGGCAGCCAGGGGACCGGACGCTGGATCGATGTGACGGTTTCCGACTGACGGTCCGCCCGGCCAGCCGACACAGGCGCCAGGCCACGGGCGGCGATCACTACGAGGCGAATTGTTCAGCGCCTTGTTTCGTCGTTAGCCGGCCTTCGCCCGCAAGGCGGCATTCTCGGCTTCCAGTTCTGCAAGGCGCTGGCGGAGCGGCTCGACGGCGACAGCAATTTCCGCCTCGGTATAACGCGGCGTGATATGCTGCGGGCAGTTCCAGTCGAAAGCTTCGAGGCGCAGGCGGAAGAGGCGTTCCGGCTTTGCCCGATAGCCCGGCGTGGCCAGCAGGTCCGTCAGTTTGGGATCGGCGTCGAGCGAGAGCTTTTCGGCATGCGCATAAATCTTCAGCCTGGCGCGGCGGGCATAGTCCATCAGAAACAGGCAGACCTTGTCATTGGCAGTAATATTGCCGGTGCTGATGTACTGGCGATTGCCGCGATAATCCGCAAAGCCAAGCGTGCGGTCATCGATCACTTTCAGAAAACCTTGCGGACCGCCCCGATGCTGCACATAGGGCCAGTCCGTTTCGGAAACAGTGGCCATGTAGAAGCTGTCGCGAGAGGCGATAAAGGCTCTTTCGTTTTCCGTGAAGCGGTCGAAGCTCCGGTCCGTCGGCAGATTGGTCCAGAAGTCCTGGAGCCCCATTTCTGCCTGGGCGGCGCGCACACTGGGTGTCGAGGCTATGTCGAGAAATCCGTAGGACATGATCCATCTCCTCAAGGTTGGACGGAGCGGAGCTTCACCCCGCTCCTCATCCGTCAGGCCGCATTGGCGGCCGGCACAGCCGGGAAGTCGATATCGGTCTTTGCAACTTCGTTCAGATAATTGGTGAAGGTGTTCTCCGCGACCAGAGCGACGATTTCGACGATCTGCGGATCTGAAAAGCCGGCAGCGCGCACGGCGGCAATGTCGGTGTCGGCGACATGGCCGCGAGCCTCGGCGATCTTGGCCGCAAAGCTGACGGCAGCACTCGCCTTGGCATCGGCGGACGCACCTTTGCGGTTCAGCGCGATTTCTTCCGGGCTGATTTTTGCAAGATTAAGGCCGAGATAGGTATGGGCGGAAAGGCAATAGTCGCAGCCGTTCACTTGTGCGACGGCGAGCGCAATGCGTTCACGGGTCTTGACGTCGAGCGTCTTCGACAACGCCCCCTGAAAGCCGGTGAAAGCCGTCAGCGCTGCCGGGCTGTTGGCAACCAGGCGAAAAATGTTCGGAACGAAACCGAGTGCCTTCTGGATGCCGTCAAGTATCGGCCTCGCCGCATCAGGGGCGTCGTCTTTGGCGGGAATAGAAATGCGGGACATGGAAGATCTCCTTCGGAACAGGGCAAACCGTGATTGGCTTGTTGATACGAATGTGTCGCTTTCCATCCACAAAGAGAATATGCTTTAAGTGGAAGTGATTTTACCAGAAATTGGAAGAATGCTGTGGACCGGTTCGAAGCCATGTCGATCCTGCTGGAGGTGGTGGACAAGGGGAGCCTGTCGGCGGCCAGCCGTTCGCTGAAGATTCCGCTGCCGACGCTGAGCCGCAAGATTACCGAGCTCGAGGCTCTTCTTTCAACAAAACTGCTCACCCGAACCACACGCAAGATCGCCCTCACAGATGCAGGGGCTACCTATGTGGAAGCCGCAAAACGCATTCTTGAACAGGTCGAGGAAGCCGAACGCCAGGCATCGGGAGAGTTTGCGATGCCGAAGGGCGAGTTGGTGATCACGGCGCCGGTGCAGTTCGGCCGCCTTCACGTCCTGCCTGTCGTGACCGATTTTCTGGCTGCCTTTCCGGCGATCAACGTGCGTCTGATGTTGGCCGACCGGAATATCGATCTCGTCGAAGAGCATGTCGACATGGCAGTGCGGATCGGCAATCTGCCCGATAGCGCCATGGTCGCAACACGCGTCGGCTCGGTTCGCCGGGTGGTTTGCGGCAGTCCTGGTCTCTTTGCCAGTCGTGGCGTGCCGAAGGAGCCGGCCGATCTACTGGATCTGCCCTGCATTGGCGTTGAAGTGCTGACCCCGTTTGCAGGCTGGCAGTTTCGGAAGTCCGGCATCGGCAAACCGATCGAGGTGGCGGTCACGCCGCGACTTTCCGTCACCACGACAGAAGCGGCTGCGGAGGCGGCGATCCGCGGTGCCGGCGTCACCCGGCTGCTCTATTATCAGGTGGCGCAAGACGTTTCCGCAGGCACACTGAGGCTGGTGCTCGAGGATTTCGAACCCGAACCGGCGCCCATTCACCTCATTCATCTTGCGCGTGGGCAGATGCCGCTGAAGATGCGTCATTTCCTTGATTTCGCCGCACCTCGGCTGCGGGTGAGCATCGCGGCCCTTCAATCCTCATCGCAACAGCGAAACGCCGCATCACATTCTTCGTGACGCCGCATTATGAACGCTCCATGCCGGTGAAATTTGCATTCGTCAGAATATCGTTTGAATCCTAACTATTTTGATGCTATTAAAGAGCCCATGCAATCGCTCACCTCCCTGCAGCGCGTTTTCACCGCGAACCTCTTGTCGACCGGCCGCAACTGGCGCCGGGCGGTGGATCTTGCGCTGACTTCCCACGGCATTTCGGAAGCCTGCGCGGCGCCGCTGTTGTGGATCGGACGTCTCGGCGGCGGCGTGCGTCAGATCGTGCTGGCCAATCATGTCGGTATCGAAGGGCCGTCGCTGGTGAGGCTGCTCGACCAGCTGGAGGCGCTCGAGCTCGTGGTGCGCAAGGACGACCCGATCGACAGGCGGGCAAAAGGTCTCTGGCTGACGGAGGAGGGCCAGAGCCTCGCAACCCGCATGGAAGCCATTCTCGACGACCTGCGCGGCAGGATCCTCGCAAATGTCAGTGAAGCCGATCTCGAAGCGGCGGTGCGCGTCCTCGCTGCCTTCGAAGAGATCAGCCCGTCGCAGGTTGCGGCCGTAACCCAGAAGTTCGAGGAGACGCCGTGACCCTTCCCTCCTGGCGGGACTGGCTCTTCTCGGCCAAGGCCTTTCTCGCTTCCATGCTTGCCCTTTTCGTCGCCCTGTCCCTCGACCTGCCACGGCCCTACTGGGCGATGGCGGCCGTCTATGTCGTTGCCAATCCGCTTGCAGGTGCGACCAGCTCCAAGGGCCTTTATCGCGCGCTCGGCACCCTGCTTGGTGCCAGCGCAGCGGTCTTCTTCGTGCCGCTCTTCGTCAACGCGCCGGAGCTCTTGAGCATTGTTATCGCGCTCTGGACCGGCACGCTGCTCTTCATTTCGATGCTGGACCGATCCTCGCGCAGCTATGTCTTCATGCTGGCAGGCTATTCCCTGCCGCTGATCGCCCTGCCGTCGGTCGGTTCGCCCGAAACCATCTTCGACACGGCGCTCGCCCGCTCGGAAGAGATCATCATCGGCATCGTCTGCGCGAGCCTCGTCAGCGCAGTCGTCTTCCCGACCAGCGTGCGCAGCGTGCTCGGCCAGCGCATCTCCACTTGGCTCGACGATGCCGGAAGCTGGGCGAACGATATTCTGCGCGGCGAGGGCGCCACACCGGCGACACCCCTGAAGCGGCAGAAACTGGCGGCTGACGTCACCGGCCTCGATCTCATCATCAGCCAGCTCGGCTATGATGCCGGCAGCCGCGATATCGTACGCCATTCGCGCGAATTGCGTGGTCGTCTCCTGATGCTTCTGCCGCTCTTCTCCTCGCTTGCCGACCGGCTTCATGCCCTGCGGGCCGAAGGCGAGACGCTCCCAAAAGACCTGATCTGCCTCTTGAACGAGGTTGCCGACTGGCTGGGCCGTGGCGCGAAATCGCAGGCTGACGATACGGCCGAAAAACTGGTGCGGCAGATCGAAAGCCTGCGCGAGACCGATCCGGACCGCCGCTGGAGCGACCTGCTTTTGTCGAGCGCGCTGGCGCGTCTGAAGGAGATCGTCGATCTCTGGCAGGATTGCCTGACGCTGCGCGACGAAATCGTCAGCGGCAGACATTCCGGTCCCTGGCGGCCAGCCTTTCGCCATCGCCAGATCGTCGGCCGTATCAGGCATTTCGATTATGCGTTGCTTGCCTTCCAGGCAGGCGCCGTTGTTGCCGGCATTCTCGTCGCCTGCATGTTCTGGATCTATAGCGGCTGGCAGAACGGGGCCGGTTTCGTCACCATGGCGGCCGTTGCCTGCTCTTTCTTCGCCTCGCTCGATCGGCCGGCCCCCTTCATCACCTCGATGTTCATCTGGTGCGGCGTCAGCCTCGTCATCTCCTTCGTCTACATTTTCGGCATCCTGCCGATGGTCAACAGCTACGAGCTGCTTGTTCTGGTCTTCGCTCCGCCCTTCCTGCTGCTCGGCCTGATGATCCCGAAGCCGCAGTTCAATATGCTCGCCATGCTGCTCACGGTGAACAGCGCCTCCTTCATTGCGCTGCAGGATCGCTATGCCTCGGATTTCACCACCTTCACCAATGAGGCCATCGCGGCCCTCGCCGGCATCGGCTTTGCCCTGGTCTGGACTCTGATTGCCCGCCCCTTCGGAGCAGAGCTTGCGGCCTGGCGCCTGGTGCGGGCGGGCTGGAGCGATCTTGCCGAGACGGCTGCCGGCGAGCGCCGCGCCGATCACGAGAAACTCTCCGGCCGCATTCTCGATCGCCTCGGCCAGCTCGTTCCGCGCCTTGCCGTCGTCGAGGATCGCGAGCTGAAGAAAGTGGATGGCTTTGCCGAAGTGCGCATCGGCTTCAACGTGCTAGTGCTGCAGAACGAGCGCAAGAAACTGCGTGGCGCGAGTGCGGCTTCGCTCGGCGCTGTTCTCTCCGGCATTGCCGATTTCTACCACGGCCGTATCGAGGCCGGCCGGGCGCTCGATCCGCAGGATGGCCTGCGCCAGTCGATCGACGACGGCCTGAAGATCATCGCGCTCGAAGACGACATGCGCGGCGCCGAGAGTATCGACGCGCTTGTCGGTGTCAGGCGCGCACTTTTCCCTGACGCAGCTCCGCCAGCAAGCTGGCAGGCGGCCGAGGCTGCGCCGCAACTTCTACCGCTTGCCGCTGAGTAATTGTTATGCCCGCAGAATTTGATGTTTACGGCGTTTATGTGCCACGCCTCCTTGTTCTCATGGTGCTGAGCCTTCTCCTGATCATCGTCGTCAGGCGGATGCTTGCCTGGCTCGGTGCCTATTCCCTCGTCTGGCATCGCGGTCTCTTCGACCTTGCCCTTTACGTGCTCGTCCTCGGAGCCGTCTCCTCCATCACACGCTGGTACTTTGCATGAACGCCCTGAAATTCACTGGCCGCCTTATCGTCACCCTTGCCGTTGTCATCGCCGCCGTCTTCGTTGGCCGCGGTCTCTGGGGCCACTACATGGACGAACCCTGGACGCGCGATGCGCGCCTGCGTGCCGATGTTGTCGGGATCGCGCCTGATGTTTCCGGCCTTGTCAGCGACGTTCTCGTTACCGACAACCAGATGGTCAGGAAAGGCGATGTCCTTTTCCGCATTGATCGCGAACGGTTCGCGATCGCTCTCACCCAGTCTGAGGCAGCGCTTGAAAGCAGCAAGGCAGCCCTCGACCAGGCGCATCGCGAGCGCGAGCGCCAGGGCCGCCTCGGCGACGCCGCCTCTCTGCAGCAGAAGGAACAGGCGCAGACGGCCGAAGAACAGGCAGAAGCCGCCTTCCGCCAGGCGAAAGCCAACCGTGATCTCGCTGCGCTCAATCTCGACCGTTCCGAGATCAAGGCGACGGTCAACGGCACGGTTTCCAATCTCAGCCTGCGACCGGGCGACTACGTCAGCGCCGGCACTGCCAAGATCGCGCTGATCGATACGGATTCGCTGCGCGTCGAGGGCTATTTCGAGGAAACCAAGCTGCCGCGCATCCACCCCGGCGATAAGGTTTCCATCCACCTGATGGGGCATTCGCAGAGCCTTGACGGCCATGTCGAAAGCATTGCGACCGGCATCGAGGATCGCGAACGCACTTCCGGCACCGGCCTGCTTGCCAATATCAACCCGACCTTCAGCTGGGTGCGTCTTGCCCAGCGCGTGCCGGTGCGCATCAGCATCGACAACGTTCCTGACGATGTCAGGCTGATTGCCGGCCTGACGGCGACTGTCGAGGTGGATAAGAGCTGATCGTAAGCCGCCACGCTCTCGCCTAGCCTTCGAATCTGGACAATAGTCGAGGCTGCATCAGATCGAAATGACACCACGGAGTTCCGTCAGAATGGTAAAATCCGCTTTCAGGCATGCGCTTGTCGCGGTTGTGCTGATGTTATCCGCGATTTCCGCGATGGGGCACAACCAGGCCGTCGCCACCTGGAGCGATTTCATCAGGGGCAGGCACGATCTGACCGCCCTCAATGAGCAGAAGCGGAAGAAAATTCTTAGTGAACTCGGCGCGGCGATTATCGCCGATCCCGCCGGCGTGAGCGATGAGATCGAGAGGAGCAGCGGCGCGCCGGCTCTTTGCCAATATGTGCGTCTCATGTTCGCGAGCGATAGGGCCGCCGAGGTGGTTGATCAGCTCGATGCTGTGCTCCATTGGGGCAAACGGGACAAATCCATCCAGGAGAGGCTTGGCGCCCCGACCTTTGACGACGGCAGCGCCTGGTTTCCGAGGGCCAAGAGAGCCGGCTATTTCACAGGCTGTGTGGCTGGAACGCTGGACAGGAGGAGGAAGGGCGGCCCAAACCTTGCGGGGCGGCTGGTCTTGCTCTTGAAAGCAAGGGATCAGACCGCCATCACCCTGCAGATCGCCGAGCGCCTGAAGATTGGGCCACTCCCGAAGGGCGATACCTATGGCAAATGGATACTGGATGGCCTGGCGAAGAAGGAACTCTTGTCGGATGATGCGCTTGACTGGTTCGAGCTCGGCTTCGACAGATCCTATTGAGCGGTGTCGGAGCTTCAACGCATGCGCAAGTCTGGACTTCAATCCAGGTGAAACACCTCCGGCATCATTGCCCACCACTCGCCTTCCTTGCGCGTAGCAAGCGGCTTCTGGCAAGGCATGCAGGCCGCCCACCATTCCTGGTTTTTCGGGTCGGCGGCCATCTTCGCCATTTCGGCATCGAAATCGTCGCCGACATATTCCCAATAGCCGAAAAGCAGGTTTTCCGGCTCCTTGAGGTAGATTGAATAGTTGGTGATGTTGCAAACCGAGAGCAGCGCCAGGATCTCCGGCCAGACGGCGGCATGCAGTGCCTTGTAGTCTGCGACCTTGTCGGGCTCCAACCCGATCACCATGCCCATGCGCTGCATATTCTACCGCCCTTGCGTGATTTCCGTGGTGAACTCGGCGACGCTGCGGGCCTTCACGGCATCCCAATCCCATTCGATGCCGATGCCAGGTTCGGAAGGGGCGACGGCGCGACCGTTTCGGATCTCCATGCCCTTGGCCGTCAGGTCGTCCAGCTGCGGAATGTATTCGACATATTTGCCGTTCTGGATGGCGCAGACCAGACTGACATGCAGCTCCATCAGGAAATGCGGGCAGACGGGGATATCGAAGGCTTCGGCCGCGTGCGCCACCTTCAGCCAGGGCGTGATACCGCCGATGCGGGCGACGTCGACCTGCACGATCGAGCAGGCGCCCTTCTGCATATATTCGCGGAAATGCCGGATCGAATAGAGGGATTCACCGACGGCGATCGGCGTCGGGGTCGAGCGTGACAGCCGGATATGGCCGTCGAGATCGTCGGCCGGCAGCGGCTCTTCGATCCAGGCGAGATCGAGTTCTCTCAGCCGCGCCGCGCGGCGGATCACTTCATCGACGGTAAAGCCTTGGTTGCAGTCGGTCATGATCTCGAAGCCATCGCCGAGCGCCGCACGCATTGCAGCCAGCCGGGCGTAGTCCTCGGCGCCGTGCGGCTTGCCGATCTTCACCTTCGAGCCGGAAAAGCCCTTGGCCTTCGCCTGCAGGGCGTCTTCGACAAGCGCTTCCTTCTCGATATGCAGCCAGCCGCCTTCGGTCGTATAGAGCGGGCAGCTTTCCTTGGCACCGCCAGCCAGTTTCCAGAGCGGCAGACCCTGCTTTTTTGCCCTGAGATCCCAGAGCGCGGTATCGACGGCGGCGAGTGCCAGCGCCGTGATTGCACCGATCGTCGTGGCATGTGTGGCAAATTCCAGCCTGTGCCAGATCGCCTCGATGCAATCGGCATCCTCGCCGATCAGGAGCGGGACCAGATGGTCCGACAGAAGCCGCATGACGGAGGAACCGCCTGTCCCGATCGTATAGGAATAACCGGTGCCGGAAGCCCCGTCGGAATCGGTGATGGTGACGATTGGTGTTTCCTGGCTGACGAAGCTCTGGATCGCATCGGTGCGCTTCACCTTCGGCGGCAGGTCCACCATGCGCAGTTCGATCTTTTCAATGCGGGCCATGGTTCCTCCTAGCTTGCCGTACGGGCCTGAGCGGGTTCGGCAGCGTGGATCGCCGACATGATGGCGCGGCTGGCCGTTTCATACTTGTGGTCGTTTTCATGTTCGTGGACGATCCTGAAATCGTGCATGACGAGAATGCGGTCGGCGAGCGCCACCATTTCCGGCATATCGCTGGAGATCAGCAGGATCGCCATGCCCTTGTCGGCAAGGCCGTTGATCAGCTCATGGATATAGGCCTTGGCCTTGATGTCGATGCCGACGGTCGGCTCGTCGATGAAGAGGATATCGACGTCGGCGGCGAGCCATTTGGCGAGCGAGACCTTCTGCTGGTTACCGCCCGAGAGGTTGCCGACGAGCTGTTCCAGGCTCGGTGTTCGGATTTCCAGCTGCCGGGCAAGCGGCGTAGCAGTCTTGCGCTCCTTGCCCGCGCCGATCAGCCCAAAGGTCGAGGCAATCCTGCCCCACACGGTCATGGCGATATTCGAACGGATCGGATGGGCGAGAATGACGCCCTCATGCTTCCTATCCTCGCTGACATAGCCCATGCGGAAGCGCTTGATCGCCTCCTCAACCGAGCGGATGCGGACGGGTTTGCCATCGATCACCACCGTTCCCGATGTCAGCTTGTCCTTGCCGATGACAGCACGGACAAGCTCGGTCCGGCCGGCGCCGACAAGGCCGTAGAGGCCGAGGATTTCGCCGCGATGAAGCGAGAAATTGACATTGTCATGGCCGACGGCGGTGGCGACATCACGCAGCTCGAGTTTCGCCACCCCTTCCTGCGGCTTGCGTGAGCGCGCGATGACCGGGCGCTCAGCGCGGCCGATCATCGCCTCGATCAGCGTCTGCCGGGTCATGCCGGTCATCGGCGCACCGCGCAGCGTGGTTTCGCCGTCGCGCAGGACCGTGACCCGATCGCAAAGGCTCAAGACTTCCTCCAGCTTGTGGCTGACGAAGAGGATCGCCGTTCCCTGATCGCGCAGCTGTCGGACGAGGCGAAAGAGGATTTCAGTTTCGGCATCGGTAATCGATGCGGTCGGCTCGTCGAGCAGAAGTACCTTGGCCTGATGGCTGAGCGCCTTGGCGATCTCCACCATCTGCATCTGGGCGACGCTGAGGCGTCGCACCTCCGTTGCCGGATCGACGTCGAGGCCGACCTTGCGCAGATGCATGCGTGCCTCTTCATTGGCTCGGCGGAAATCGACGAGGCCGTTGCGAACCGGCAAGCTCTCCAGAAGAATGTTTTCCGCCACCGAGAAGCGCGGAATGAGGTTGCGTTCCTGGTGCACCGCGGAAATGCCGAGCGCGATCGCGTCGCGCGGCGAGGCAAGCGACAGCGGCGTACCATCGAAAGTGACTGTCCCGCTGTCTGGCCGGTGGACGCCGGTGATGATCTTGATCAGCGTCGATTTGCCGGCGCCGTTTTCGCCCATCAGCGCGTGTATCTCGCCGCCGTTGAGGGTCAGCGATGCATTGTTGAGCGCCCGCACGCCCGGGAACGATTTGCCGATCCGGTCCAGAATGAGTGCCATCTCAATCCTCCCCGACCCGGATCGCCCGGTAGCGATTGATCCAGACGGCGGCAAGGATCAGCGCGCCGAGCAGGAAGGTGACCCAGTAGGGATCGACCGCCAGCAGCACCATGGCATTCTGGATCAGCCCGACCAGAAGCACGGCAATGAATGTGCCGAGTATGGAGATGGAGCCGCCGGCAAGGCTGGCGCCGCCGATGATCGGTGTCGCAAAGGAAATGACCACCCAGTCCGCGCCGATCGTCGGCTGGGCAGAGCCGAGCTGGGCGACGGCCAGCACACCGGCGGTCGCGGCCAGCAGGCCTGACACGACATGGGCCATGATGGTGGCGCGGGCAACGGAAATGCCCGAAAGTTCCGCCGCATGGGCATTGCCGCCGACCGCCAGCATGTAGCGGCCCTCGACCGTGCGGGCAAAGAAGATGACGAGTAGCACGGTCACTACCAGCGGCACGATGAGCAGGAGCGGAAAGGGTCCGAAACGGCCGTTGCCGAAGGCGACGAAGGCAGGCGACAGATTGTAGAAGGGGATGGCCTTGGTGATCCCGAGATTGATGCCGGCAAAGGCCGATCCCGTCGCAAGTGTCACGATGAAGCCGTTAATGCCGGTCCTCACCGTCAGCCAGCCATTGATAAAGCCGGCAAGGCCGCCGAAGACGATGCCGATGCCGATGGCGACGATCGCCGGCAGGCCCCAGACATCCATCAGTCCGCCGGTAACGACGGCGACGAGCCCGCCAAGCGCGCCGACGGAAAGGTTCATCTGGCCGACGCCCAGCATGACCATCTGGCTGAAGGCAACGAGCAGCGAAACGCAGATGCTGCGCAGCATGACGAACCAGTTGAATTCGGTCATGAAGGCAGGCGAGGCGAAGGAAAGTGCAATACCGCCGGCAATGACGCCGACAAGGATGCCGGACCATTGCGTGCGCGCCGCGAAGGAAAGCAACGTTTTCATGCGCGCCTCGTCTGTTCGCGGATGGCGAGTTTGGCGCGGTAGCGCTCGAAGAGGATGGCCGAGAGCAGGAAGACGCCAAGGAAGAGCTGCAGCCAGAAATTCCCCACCTGCAGCACAAGCAGGCCGCTGCGGATGGTCGCAACCAGCAGTGCTCCGAGGATCGTGCCGATCACTGATACCATGCCGCCGGCAAGTGAGGTGCCGCCGATGACGGGGGCGAGGAAGGAGGGCAGCAGCCAGTCGTCACCGGCAACGGCGGGCATGGCGGCCGAAAGCCTCGATGTCAGCATCAATGCGGCAGCGCCGGCAAGCACACCCGAGAGGACATGCACGAAGATCGTGATCCGCCCGACCGGAATACCGGACATTTCCGCCGTGCGCGCATTGGCGCCGACGGCGAGGATCTGGCGGCCGAGAACCGTATGCTTGAAGAGAATGTAGAGCAGGGTGCCGATCAGGAGGGCAACGATTGCGAGCGATGGCACCGGGCCGACGCCGCTGCGCCCGAAGGCGCCGAAGGTTGCCGGCAGGCCGTTTAGTGGCACGCCCTTGGTGAAGATCAGCATGCCGCCGGAAAACAGGCTGGCGCTCGCAAGCGTCACGATGAAGCTGTTGACGCCGGTCTTGACGATCGCCAACCCATTCAACGCGCCGAGCAAACCGCCGAAGGTGAGCGTGAGCAGGATCGCGACAGGGATAGGCAGGCCGGCCGCCTGCATGAGATAGCCGGCAATCATGACGCAGCAGACGCCGATCGCACCGACGGAAAGGTTCATGCCGCCGGTCGCCAGCACCACCATCTGGGCGAAACCGACGACAACGTCGATCGCGACCGAGCGGCCCATGGAATTCAGGTTGAAACGCGACAGGAAGCCGGGCGCCAGGCTCGTGAAAACGAACCACAGGATCAGAAGGATGATCAGTAGGCCCAGCTGCGCGGGCCCTTTGGTCAGCAGTCCCAGCAGGCTGTGTCTACCTGCATCGGGGACGGGACTATCATTGTCGATGGGTGCCATGCGCTCGGACGACCGGTCTCGTGGAATAGGAATGGTCAGGCGCGGGGTGGATGGTCCCCGCGCCGCTCCTCTTACTTGCAGGAAAGGTAAGTGTCCTTGAAGCTTGCCTGCAGCTTCTTCGTCAGCGCCTTCAGATCGTCCTTGTAGCTGTCGACGTTCTTGGTGGAGATCAGCAGCGTCCCGGAATCGACGAAATGCGCCGTCTGCGGCGTGGCGATCCACGGGGCATCGGCCTTGACGCTGCAGCCGCCGGCCATCTGGTCCAGCGCATAGGCGCCGATATAGGCCTGACCATAGGGGTTCTGCGCCATGGTGCCGGCGACGAAGCCATCGCGGATTCCATCGAGGATGATCTTGTCGTCATCGATGCCGACGAGTTTGATCTTCTTGTCCCCGAGGTTCTTGAGCGCGGTCGCAGCCACGACCGAGGAAATATAGCCGGTCGCTATCAGGCCGTTGATCTTGTCTTTCTGCGCGGCAAGCAGGGCATTGATCTTCTGGTCGCCCTGTTCCTGGCTGTCGGTATCGCCGACGGTCTGCAGCAGGGTCACGGCGCCATTCGTTTCGCCGACGGCCTTTTCGACCGCCTTGACGCGCAGCGTCGTGTTCGGATCGACGAGCAGGCCAGCAAGATGGACGATCGTGCCCTTGCCGCCCATCGCCTCGATCAGCGCCTTGGTGCCGAGATAGGCCGATTGCGACACGTCGGTTGCCAGGCAAAGGCCGACATCGGTCGGATCCTGCGCGCAGCCGCCGAGCGCGACCGAGGGAATGCTGTTGCTCTTCATTTCCGACAGTATGGCGTTGACGCCGACTGCGTCACCCGGAAACACGCCGAAGCCGTTTGTGCCTTGCGCCGCGAGGCTCTCCAGAAGCTCGGTCTGGGCCTCCAGCTTCCATTCGCTCGGCACTTTGTATTCGACCGCGGCAATGCCGAAATCCTTGGCGGCATCGGCGGCGGCCTGTTCCCAAGGCGCAAAATAAGGGTGCGGACCGCCGGGAACCAGGGCGATCTTGTTGTCCGAGGCGAAAGCGCCGAGCGGCGCAAGTGCCACAGAGCATGCAAGGCCTGCAGCAATGAAACTGCGAATTGTCATGACATCCTCCCGTTTGGGCAAGCCAGTCCTCTTCCAGCATTGCCATACCCAATCGCTAACATGATCGAATATCGCATGCAATATTCAATCATTGACTTTTTTGTCATCTTCCGGTTCCATCTCGGCAGGCAATCGGCGGGAGGAGTTGATGAAGCCGCAAGAAAACCAGGCCCCGGTCGATCGATCGAGGCTTCTGCCGGAATATCGAACCCTGCTGGAGGAGATCGACGCATTGGGCGGGCCGGCTCTGGAAACGCTTTCGCCCCAGGAAGCGCGTGCCGATTCCGAGGTTCGGCTGGCTCTTCTTTGGGGCGCAAAGGACGAGGTTGCGGGTATCGAGAACCTCGAAATCCCAAACGGTGAAATGAAGCTGAAGGCAAGGCTCTACCGCAGGTCCGACGCCAGGCGGACCATCCTCTTCTTCCATGGCGGCGGCTGGATGGTCGGCAGTATCGAAACCCATGACGGGCCGGTGCGCACGCTTTGCAATGCGGCGCGGGCCAACGTGCTTTCGGTCGAATATCGCAAGGCGCCGGAGGCGCCGTTTCCGGCGGCATTGGAGGATGCCGAAGTGGCACTCCTGTGGCTTCGAGCTAAGGGGGAGGCACTCGGGCTTGATGCAGAGAGCCTGATCCTTGCAGGCGACAGCGCCGGCGCCAGCATCTGCGCATCCCTGGCAATCCGGGCGCGGGATCTCGAAATCCCGCTTGCCGGCCAGGTTCTGGTCTATCCAGCGACCGACCTCGCAGGCACGACGGCGAGCCGGGCTGAATTTTCGAACGGTTTTTCGCTGCAGCAGTCGACGATGATCTGGTTTGCGGAAAACTACCTGTCAGGAGGCACGCAGCCTTCCGACCCGCGTGTTTCGCCGCAGCTTGCCGCCGACCTCTCGAACCTGGCGCCGACCCTGCTGATTACCGCCGACCATGATCCGCTACGGGACGAAGGTCGTGCTTATGCACAGCGTTTGATTGCCGCCGGAAATGACGTCTGTTACGAGGAGTGGCAGGGAACCATCCACGGTTTCTTCATCATGGATCGCGCAGGCAAGACCGCCCGCAAACTGATCGGGCACATCGGGGAATGGGCAGAGAGCCTCTGGAAGAGACATGACGATGCCGAGCGGGGCGGAGACTGAAGCCGCCGCTGCGGTTCGGTCGGAGCCCATCTACCTGACGATCTATCAGGTTCTTCGAGACCATCTGGAACGGCGCGTTCTGACGCCGGGCCTCGTTCTCGGCCAGGCGAATGTCGCGCGCGCCTTCAATGTCAGTCGTATTCCGGCCGGTATTGCACTGGGGCGACTCCTGGGGGACGGCCTTATCCACACCTTCGAAGGGCGCGGCTACATCGTACCGGGCGGCGAGCCGCAGCGCGGCGACCTTTTTGCGGCGGGCCTCGACCTGCCCCATTCACTGACGGTGCCGGTGGTCAATCGCCGGGAACAGATCTACCCCGAAGTCGAGCATGCGGTCGCCGTCTGCCTTGCCTATGGTCGCTTCCTGTTGAACGAGACCGCACTTGCCCAGCACTATGACGTCAGCCGCACCATCGCCCATGAAGTGCTGACACAGCTTGAGCGCAGCGGCGTCATCGAGCAGGACAGCAATAACCGGTGGTATGCCGGACCGCTCAGCGCCAAGGTTTTCCGCCACCATTACGACATGCGCCGTCTGCTGGAACCGGAAGCTTTGCGCCAGGCCTATCCCTTGCTCGCGAAGAAGGACTTGAAGGAACGCCGGCAAAGGCTTGTTGCCCTCGGTCCCTACCCGCAGGCGCCGGAAAAGCTGGAGCAGGCGGAAGCAGACCTGCATCTGGACTCGCTTGCGCCCTGCCCCAACACGGTGCTTCTTTCCGCCGTGCGCCGAAGCCAGCGTGTCCTCATCGCCACCCACTCGACCTTCGCCAAGCTCCGCACCGAAGAAGAAATTTCGATGATGATTTCGGAGCATACACGTGTCTATGACGCGTTGCTCGCCAACGATATCGAGAAGGCCTGCTCAGCACTTTCCGATCACCTTCGCCGGGCGCTCGATCCCAACCTGAAGATCCTCCAGCACCTGCCCGCCATGCCTTCCGGCCTGACGCCGCCCTACCTGATCCAGGTCAAGGGAGAGCGCTGATCGCTTGCGCCATCATGGGCTCGGGGTGATCCGCGCGTAGGTTGCGCCATCGACGGTTGCCGGGCGGCCGGCAAGATTCAGTTCGGCAATACGCGGCGCCGAGCGGGCAATGATCTTGCCGCGGCGAATGACGGTCAGCCGGTTCGCCTTCAGCCTGAGCGCTTCCACCGGATCGCGCGCCTGCAGGATGACGAGGTCGGCATTCCCACCCTTTTCCAGGCCGTAGCCTTCGAGGCCCATGGTTTTTGCCGAATTGACGGTCAACGCATCGAAGATCTTCTTCTTGTCCTCGATGCCGGCCATTTGTGCCACATGGATCGCCATATGGCCGACCTCCAGCATGTCGCCGGACCCCATGGAATACCAGGGGTCCATCACGCAATCATGGCCGAAGGAGACATTGAGACCGGCTTCCATCAGTTCGCGCACCCGTGTCATGCCGCGCCGCTTCGGGTAGGTGTCGTGGCGTCCCTGCAGCATGATGTTGATCAGCGGATTGGGGATGACGTTGATCTGAGCCTCCGCCATCAGCGGAATGAGCTTGGACACATAATAATTGTCCATCGAATGCATGGAGGTCAGGTGCGAGCCGGCAACCCGGCCCTGCAGGCCGAAGCGCACCGTCTCGGCGGCAAGCGTCTCGATATGGCGCGACATCGGATCGTCGGTCTCGTCGCAATGCATGTCGACGGGCAGGCCACGATCGGCGGCGATGCGGCAGAGTGCTGCGACCGAGGCTGCGCCATCGGCCATGGTGCGCTCGAAATGCGGAATGCCACCAACGATATCGAGACCCATGTCGAGCGCACGGTTCAGGGCGTCGACGCCGCCTGGCGAACGATAGTAACCATCCTGCGGGAAGGCGACGAGCTGCAGGTCGAGATACGGAGCGACCTTCTCGCGCACTTCAATCAGCGCCTCGGCGGTCACCAGCCTGGGATCGCTGGTATCGACATGGCTGCGGATGGCGAGAAGCCCCTGCGAGACGGCGAGATCGCAATAGCGAAGCGCGCGCTCCACTAGGGCTTCGCGGGTGAGGATCAGCCGCAGCTCCCCCCAGAGTGCGATGCCTTCGAGAAGCGTGCCGGAGCGGTTCATGCGCGGCAGGCCGAGCGAGAGCGTCGCGTCCATGTGGAAATGCGGATCGACGAAGGGTGGGCTGACGAGCCGGTCAGTCGCATCGATTTCCTCGCCGGCACTGGCCTCGATCCTCGCCGCCACCTCGACGATTTTCCCCTTCTCTATGGCGATGTCGATGCCGTTGCGGCCATCGGGAAGATTTGCGTTTCTGATGATCAGGTCAAACATGGCGGCACCGGTCTGTTGTGGTTCTGAAGGATGGGATCACCGCTCGCCGCGGCGATAGGGCTGCATCAGCGCCTGCGGCACGCGGGCGCGTCGCGCCATCACGGCAAGAGCTGCGATCGACAGGAGATAGGGCGTCATCAGGAAAAGCTGATAGGGCACGACCCCGCCGAACACCGTCTGCAGCCGCAGCTGGAAGGCGTCGAAGAAGGCAAAGAGCAGCGCGCCGAGCAGGGCCCGGCCGGGCCGCCACGAGGCGAAGACGACGAGCGCAATGGAAATCCAGCCGCGCCCCTGGACCATGGTCGGGAAGAAGCTGTTGAAGGCCGAGAGCGTCAGAAAGGCGCCGCCGACGGCCATCAAGGCGCTTCCGGCAATGATTGCACCATAACGGATCCGGATCGGGTCTATGCCCTGCGCCTCGGCGGCATGCGGGTTTTCGCCGGTCATGCGGATCGTCAGGCCGAGCGGCGTTCGGAAGATCAGATAGCCCATCGCGAGTGCCAGGAAGATCGCCAGATAGGTCGGCGCCGTCTGTGCAAAAAGGGCCGAGCCAAGGAAGGGCAGGCCGGAGAGGACGGGAATATCGATCGGCTGGAAGGGCACGATCGTCGGCGGTGTGCCGGCAAGCGGCACGACCAGGCGGAAAATGAAATAACTGAGGCTGGAGGCAAAGAGCGTGATACCGAGGCCCGTGACGTGCTGCGACAGGCCAAGGGTGACGGTCAGAAGCGCGTGCAGCAGACCGAAGACCGCGCCGGCGAAGGCTGCGACCAGAAGGCCGGTCCAGAGATCGGCGCCATGAAAGACCGCGAGCCAGCCGATCATCGCCCCGAAGGTCATGATGCCTTCGATGCCGAGATTGAGCACGCCCGCCCTTTCGCAGAGCAGCGCGCCAAGCGTGCCGAAGATCAGCGGCGTGGCGATGCGCAGCACTGCGGCCCAGAGACCTGCAGAGGAGACAATGTCGATCAGAGCCATCATCTGCGGATCCTGTATTGGGTGAAGAACAGGGCGATCAGCATGGTGAGCAGAGAGACGGCGACGGTCACGTCGGCAATATAGGTCGGTATGCCGAGCGCCCGGCTCATGCCGTCGGCGCCGACGAACATCGTGGCCGTGAAGAGGGCCGCCGCAATCACGCCGATCGGGTGCAGGTTCGCGAGCATGGCGACGATGATGCCGGAATAACCGAAGCCGGGCGAGAGATCGGTCGTTACATAACCCTTGACGCCCATCACCTCGATCGCACCGGCGAGACCCGCCAGACCGCCGGAAAGGCATGCGACTTTCACCAGCGTCGTGCCAAGCGGAACGCCGGCAAAGACGGCGCCGGCAGGATTGAGACCGGCGGCGCGCGAACGCAGACCGAAGACAGTGCGCGACTGGAGAAAATATACGGCAAATGCAATGACGATGGCGATGATGAAGCCGACATGCAGCCGCGAACGCGCCACCAGCTTCGGCAGCAGCGCATGATCGCTCACCGGCATGGATTGCGGCCAGCCGAAGGCGAGCGGATCCTTCAAGACTCCATCGATCAGCATGGAGACGAAGAGCAGGGCGACAAAATTCAACAGCAGGCTGGTGACCACTTCATCGACCGAAAAGCGTAGCCGCAGCCAGAGCGGCACGAGGATCAGCACCATGCCGGCAACGGCGCCCGCGACCAGCAAAGCAGGGATGAGAAGTGCCGCCGGCAGGCCTGCCAGGAGCTTGGAGCCGAGTGCCGCAACCGTGATGGCGCCAAGATAGAACTGGCCTTCGGCGCCGATATTCCAGAGCCGGGCGCGGAAGGCGACAGCTGCGGCAAGGCCGGTCAGCATCAACGGCGTCGCTCGCGTCAGCGTCTCCGTCGCCGAAAGCCGCGTGCCGAAGGCGCCGGTCAGAATGCGCCAATAGGCTTCGAAGACAGGGGCGCCTGCGAGCGCAATCAGAATCCCGGCAATGGCGAGTGCGGCGATGACGGCACCGATAGGCGCTGCCACGACCAGGTAGAGCGGACGGTGATCGCGACGTTCAAGACGCATGCTGGGCCTCGGACATCCATTCACCTGACATCATCAGGCCGAGTTTTCGGGGATCGGCATTTTGTGCATCGATGGGGGGCGACAGACGCCCCTTGACGATCGCCTGGATGCGATCGGCAAGGCCGATCACCTCGTCCAGATCCTCAGATATCAGAAGCACGGCCGTGCCCTCCTTGCGTGCCTGCAATATCCGGGCATGGACGGCGGCGACCGCGCCCTCGTCGAGCCCACGTGTCGGCTGCGCCGCAATCAGGATCTTCGGCCTGTCATGCAGGTTGCGCCCAAGGATCAGCTTCTGCATGTTGCCGCCAGACAGAAGCCGCGTGCGCGTCGAGGGTCCGCCGCCGCGAATATCGAACTCCGCGATGATCTCCTGGGCAAAGGCCATGCCGGCCTTGCGGTCGACCAGCCCATGGCGAGAGAAGCGCGGCGAGGCGATGCGCTCCAGCACGGCATTTTCCCAGACCGCGAGTTCGCCGATCGCCCCTTCCTTATTGCGATCCTCCGGAATGCGGCCGATGCCGGCATCGATGAGACTCTCGACACTGACGTCGGTGACCGGCCGCCCGAAGAGCATGATATCGCCGCGGCTCCAGCCCACCACTCCGCTGACGAGATGGCTGAGTGTCGCCTGGCCATTCCCGGAGACGCCGATAATGCCGAGTGTCTCGCCGGCATGGAGCTGAAAGCTAATATCTCTCAGCCGCTCCTGGCCGCCGTCAGTGACGGTGACACCGACAGCCTCGAAAACGACCGCGCCGGGCGTAGACGCTTCGCGCACCGGGCGCGTCACCCGGCGGCCAACCATGAGTTCGGCGAGTTCCGCCTTGCTGGTCTCGCCGGTCCGCCGCTCGGCGACGACCTTTCCGCCGCGCAGCACGACGACGCGGTCGGCTGCACTGATCACCTCGTCAAGCTTGTGTGAAATGAAGATCAGCGACAGGCCCTGCCGGGCCATTTCCCGAAGCGTCTGGAAAAGGCGCTCCGCCTCGATATTGGTCAGCACCGCCGTCGGCTCGTCGAGGATGAGAATTCGGGCATCGTTATAGAGCGCCTTGAGGATTTCGACGCGCTGCTGCTCGCCGACCGAGAGGTCGCCGAGCCGGGCATCGGGGTTGACGCCGAGGCCGAAGCGGGAGGCGATGGAGAGAAGCCTGGCGCGGCCGGCCGTTCTCTCCGATTTGAAGGACCAGAGTTTTTCCGTCCCCGTCATGACGTTTTCGAGAACGGTCAGGTTGGGCGCCAAGGAGAAATGCTGGTGCACCATGCCGATGCCGGCGCGGATCGCCGCACGCGGCCGGCCGGCCGGCAATTCGCTGCCTTCGATATGGATCGTTCCTGCATCCGGCACATAATGACCGAAGAGGATGCTCATCAGCGTCGTCTTGCCGGCACCGTTTTCGCCGAGCAGGGCCAACACTTCGCCCTTGGCGAGGCTCAGCGAAATATCGTCATTGGCCTGGATCGCGCCGAAACGCTTGCTGATATTGTCGAGCTGGAGCACGGGAGCTGATGTCATGAGGCAAGTCCCGCAATGGCATGGGGGTGGGTCCAACGTTGCTCTGCTTCCAGCCGCGAGGCAAGGGCAAGCAGCAGTGGTTCGCGGCCCATCGGTGTCAGCAATTGCACAGGCAGCGGCATTCCGTCCGCATCGCTTCCAAAAGGCAGTGTCAGCGCCGGAAAGCCGGAAATATTGGCAAGACAGGCAAGTGGCGCAAAGCGCGCCATGCGGTTCAGATGCAGGTCGGTATCCTGATGGTCGGTCGGGAAGGAGCCGATCGGCAGAGGGGCTGTCGCAAGCATCGGCGTCAGCAGGCAATCGATATCGTCGAACAGGTGCCAGACGTCATAGCTGACATGCGGCATGGTGCTGAGGCTCTGCCAGAGCGCAGTCGGCGCAAGTCTGGCCCCGCGCACCGCAAAGGCTGCCGTCAGAGGTTCGGCCTTCGAGAGGTCAAGATGAAAGCTAGCGACGAGCCATGCCAGATTGATTGCGATGATATCGGCGAAAATGACGGCACTCGCGATGACACTTGCTTCAAGCCGCTGCCAGTCCACGATGACGATCTCATGTCCGTCCCCCTCGAGGTCGCGGGCCGCGGCCTCTACGGCTTGCTGTCGTGCAGCCTCGGTCGGAAAATCGCTGCCGGTATCCGTTAGCAGGCCGATGCGCAGGCGGGGTCTTTCGTTCCTGTCGAGCGCTGGCTCCGCGTAAGGGCCGGCGGGTTTTCCATGAAGCGCGTCGAATATTGCGCAGGCATCGCGGACTGAGCGGCAGACTGCCAGCTCACTGGCGATGCCGCCAAGATGATTGCCGAAGCCCGGGCCGCCCGGAATGGCGCCGCGGCTGGGCTTCAGGCCGATTAGGCCACAACAGGCGGCGGGCACGCGTATAGAACCGCCGGCATCCGTTGCGTGGGCGATCGCTACGATACCGGCAGCAACCGCAGCGGCAGCGCCACCGGAAGAGCCACCCGCCGTACGGGACGGATCGAGCGGATTGCGACAGACGGGTCCGCACATGGGTTCGCTTGCGAGGGAGAGGCCGACTTCCGGGCTGGTGGTGAGACCGAAGAGGCTGAAACCGGCCTGACGAAAACGATCTGCCAGATCGGAATCGGCAGACGGATCGAGCATACCGTCGAAGAGATGCGAGCCGGCACGAACCGGAAGACCCTTGAACGGGCCGCCGAGATCCTTGGCAAGCGTTGGCACGCCGGCAAACGGCCGGACGGAGAATATGGCGGGATTGTCCCGATATTCGCGATCAAGCGCGGCGGCATTCGCGAGACCCAGATCTTCATCGAGATGACAGATCGCGCCCAGCGCATCCTTCGCCCTGGCGGCGGAAATCGCAGCCTTCATCGCTTCGGTGCAATCAAATGCACCGGTCCCGATCCGGGCGGCGAACGCAATCGCGTCGCCGCCCGGTATAGAGCCCTTGCTTTTCTCAATCCCGTTCATGCAGATGCCGGCTTACTTCGGCTCCTCGGGCATGATCGGAACCTCAAAGGCGCCGGACTTGATGGCGGCGCGCTTGGCCTCCATCGCCGCTTCGGCGTCGGCCGGTGCGACGCCCTTGACGTAGACGATATCGCTGCCGCCTTCCTTCATCAGGCCGAAGCGGGTGTAGTTGTTGCCGGTCGGCTTGCCGGCCTTCACATCGGCGATCGCGGCATTGAGGATCGGGCGGAAGCCCCAGATGGCATTGGCAAAGACGGTGTCGGGGTAACGCGGCGTATAGTCGATCAGCGAGCCGACCGACTTGATGCCGCGCTCCTTGGCAGCGTCTGCCGTGCCGATGCGCTCGCCGAACAGGATGTCGGCGCCGGCATCGATCTGGGCAAGGCCGGCTTCGCGCGCCTTCGGCGGATCGAAGAAGGTGCCGATGAAGGCGACGAGGTGCTTGGCATCCGGGCGGACTTCCTTCACGCCGGCAGCAAAGGCATTCATCAGCATGTTGACTTCCGGGATCGGCAGTGCGCCGACCGAGCCGACAATGCCCGACTTCGTCATCTTGCCCGCGAGCATGCCGGCAAGATAGGCGCCGTCATGGTTCCAGGTGCCGAAGACGCCGAAATTGTCGCCCGACGGTTCGCCGCTGGAGCCCAGCATAAAAGCGGTCTTCGGATAGTCGGCGGCAACCTGGCGGGCTTCACGCTCGACGGCATAGGCCTCGCCCACGATGAGGGCGTTGCCCTGCTCGGCATATTCGCGCATGGCACGCGGATAGTCGGTGCCCGAAACGCCTTCGGAGAAGACGTATTCGATCACGCCTTCCGAAGCGGCGTCCTGAAGGGCCTTGTGCAGACAGGAGTTCCAGGCATTTTCTACAGGCGAGGCGTGAATGCCTGCAACCTTCAGTTTTTCCTGCGCCCAGAGCTTGGGTGCAAAGGCGGTTGCACCGAGTGCCATGCCGGAGGCAAGCACCGTGCGGCGAGACATAATGATCTGATTTTTCATGAGTTCCCCTCTTTTTTACCAGATGGATAAAACTCTATGGATCGCCCAAAATTGTGTCAAGTAATGCTGCTGCGCAAAAACTAGACAATAGATGTGAGCGGCTGCACTCTGAGGCCACGGAGAGGGAGAGGGGCCGCTCCTATTGGTGCTGCATGACGCTCAAACCGCCATCGATCGTCAGGCAGGTGGCGTTCATGAAGGTGCACTCATCCGAGATCATGAAAACCGCCGCCATGGCGATTTCCTTCGGCGTGGCGATGCGACCGCCCGGATGCAGTTTCATGGTCTCAGCCTTTGCCTTTTCGGGATCGGCAAAGCCGTTCCAGTAATCGATGACCTTCTGGGTCGAGACGTAGCCGGGCGCGATCGCGTTCACACGCACGTTTTGAGGCGCATATTCGATGCCGAGGGACTTGGTCATGCCGAGAAGCGCATGTTTGGCGAGAGGGTAGGGGAAGGTGTGGGGAATGATGGTGAAGGCGTGGGTCGAGGCGATATTGAGGATCACGCCACCACCTTCTGCGATCATCTGCGGCAGCACTGAGCGGCAGCAGTGCCAGGCACCCTTGAGATTGATGTCGAAGCATCGCTGCCACTCGTCGTCTGTCGTCTGCAATGGTTCGGCAAAGACATTGACGCCGGCATTGTTGACGAGGGCGTTGATACTGCCGATGTCGCTTGCCGCTTTTACAACGGCCGCCTTGATCGCATCGCCATCAGCGATGTCGGCTGCCTGGTAACCGAGCACGGCCCCCTTTGCAGCAAGGGCGGCAGCGGTTTCCTCGAGCAGCTTTTCATCGCGGTCGACGAGGAAGAGGCGGGCATCCTCGGCCGCGAATGCCTCGGCGATCGCCTGTCCGATCCCCTGGGCGGCACCCGTGATGAAGACCCGTTTTCCGGAAAGGCGGTTTGGCATCGTCTGTTTCCTCCTTATGCGCGTGATAATCAGCCGATTTCCTGTGGCTGCAGACGGATCGAGCCCGCAAGGCTTTCGCCTGGCCGCAGGACGGTGAGGTCGCCGAGACCAGGAAGATTGTGCCCGTTGGCGAGATGCGACATCGGCTCGAAGCAGAAATAGTCCCCGCGAAATCCCGGGTCGAAACGCTCGTCCGACAGGAAGAGGACGGCGTGGCGGAAGATCGGGTCGGCCGTCAGGTCGAGCACTGTGCTCGTCTCGGGCCAGGTGATGCGTGCCGTACCGTTCCAGCCCTCGAATCCATTGTTGATCCAGCGCTGCGGCAGTACGGCTGCCCGCGAGAAATCGAGATCCGCAGGGATTTCGGCGGGCTCGCCCGGCAGCCAGCCCTCCGCTTCGGTCCAGAAGCGATCGGCCTTTGCCAGAAGCGTCGTGCGCTCGCTCAGCGGAAAGAAGGGATGCCAGCCAAGCCCGAAAGGCAAGGCTTCGTCACCGGTATTTTCCACCCGCATGCAGAGTTCCAGCCCGTCTGCCGTCAGTGCGAAGCTCTGCTCTGCCTGGTAGCTATAGGGCGTGCCGTCGGCTCGATGACGAAAAGCAATCCGCGCGTTGCTGCCATCCCTGGAAAGAAGGTCCCATTCCGCCAGCCAGCCATCGCCATGCAGGTAATGCGGATCCCAGTCCCTGTTCGGCCGCAGGCTGTAGTCGTGCCCCTTGAATGTGAAGCGGTTGCCTCTGACGCGATTGCCAAAGGGCACGAGCGGATAGCAGGCAGAGGAAAGTGCATCGGCATTATCGGTCGCCGGCCGCAGAAGCGGGATTGTCAGGCCGTCCCGCAGCCAGGAATAATGAAGGAGCAGGCCGCCTGTCGTAGAAATGCGGGCCGAAAGCGCACCGCCCTGCAAATCGATGATGGCCATGAAGCGACGTCTTCTCCGCGAGATCGAGGCTGATCCGGACTGTGGCGGCACCCTATTATCGGTCACTCGAATGTCAATATATATAGGATTTATTTTCCGACTCAGAGACGGTCAAGAGCCTGTTTCGTACCAATTTGTCGATCAACTGCGCCGCGTCGGAGACTTCAACTGCCTTTTCACCCGCGAAATCGCAGAAATAATCATACACAAATATTGACTGGTATGATGTTTGTTCATATTCAGTAGTCGCTGCCGAGTGAGCGGCAGATCAAGATTTAGGGAGAGAGATTATGCGCTTCTTCAAAGCAGCCGTCCTCGCTGGCGCCTTTGCCGTTCTGGCCGCCGGCTCCGTATTGGCGGAGGATGTCAAGATCGGGTTCATCGTAAAGCAGCCGGAAGAGCCCTGGTTCCAGGACGAATGGAAGTTCGCTGACCAGGCCGCGAAGGAAAAGGGTTTCACCGTCGTCAAGATCGGCGCCGAAGATGGCGAGAAGGTCCAGTCGGCGATCGACAACCTCGGTGCGCAGGGCGCCCAGGGCTTCATTATCTGCACGCCTGACGTCAAGCTCGGCCCCGGCATCGTTGCCAAGGCTGCCGCCAACCAGCTCAAGCTGATGACCGTCGACGATCGTCTGGTCGGCGCCGACGGCAAGCCGCTGGAAGACGTGCCGCACATGGGCATTTCCGCTACCAAGATCGGCGAAGGCGTGGGCCAGGCGATCGTCGATGAAATGAAGAAGCGCGGCTGGGACATGAAGAATGTCGGCGCGATCCGCGTTTCCTACGATCAGCTGCCGACCGCCGTCGACCGCGTCGAAGGCGCGATCTCGGTTCTGAAGGCTGCCGGCTTCCCGGCCGAAAACATCTACGACGCGCCGCAGGCAAAGACGGATACGGAAGCAGCGCTCAATGCCGCGACTACCGTTCTCAACAAGCATGCTGACGTGAAGTACTGGATCGCCTTCGGTCTCAACGATGAAGCCGTTCTCGGCGCCGTGCGCGCATCGGAATCGGTCGGCATTCCCGCCGACAACATGATCGGCGTCGGCATCGGCGGTGCGGAATCGGCGATCAACGAGTTCAAGAAGCCGTCCGCAACGGGCTTCTTCGGCACTGTCATCATCTCGCCGAAGCGTCACGGCTATGAAACCGCACTCAACATGTATGACTGGATCGCCAACGGCAAGGAGCCGGAAAAGGTCACGCTGACCTCGGGTTCCCTCGCTCTGCGTGGCGACTACGAAAAGGTTCGCAAGGACCTCGGCATCGAATAATCATCCTCCGATGATTTCATCCCGGCGGCACTATCCGTCGCCGGGCCTATTCTCGACGGAGCGATGATGGCCTTCCTCGAATTCAATTCCATTTCCAAGGGCTATCCGGGCGTCCAGGCTCTGTCCAACGTCTCCTTCGGTGTCGAAAAGGGCGCCGTGCACGGGCTGATGGGCGAAAACGGTGCCGGAAAATCCACTCTGATCCGCGTGCTCTCCGGCGACCAGTCGGCTGATGAAGGCAGCATTCTCATCGATGGCGTCGAGCAGAAATACAGCTCCGTCCGCGATGCCTTCCATGCCGGCGTCATCGTCATCCATCAGGAGCTGCAGCTCGTTCCAGAGCTGACGGTTGCCGAAAACCTCTGGCTCGGCCGTTTTCCCGGCAAGGCCGGTGTGATCAACGGCAAGACGCTGATCGAGACGGTGCGCGCCAGGCTGGATGAGATCGGCATCGATGTCGACCCTTCCGCAAAAGTGTCGTCTCTTTCTATTGGCGCCCGCCAGATGGTCGAGATTGCCAAGGCCGTGATGCTCGATGCGCGGGTGATCGCGCTCGACGAGCCGACCTCGTCGCTCTCCTCGCGCGAAAGCGAAATTCTCTTCACCTTGATCGGCAAGCTCAAAGCCAAGGGCACGGTCATCCTTTACGTCTCCCATCGCCTCGACGAGATCTTCCGTCTCTGCGACAGCCTGACGGTGTTGCGCGACGGCAAGCTCGCCGCCCATCATCCCAAGGTTGCCGAGACGACGCGCGAGCAGATCATTGCCGAAATGGTCGGGCGCGAGATCAGCAACATCTGGGGTTGGCGCGAGCGGCCGCTTGGCGAGGTGCGCCTCGAGGTCAAGGCTCTCTCGGGCTCCAAGCTTCGTACACCAATCAGCTTCTCCGTCCGCAAGGGCGAAATTCTTGGCTTCTTCGGCCTGATCGGTGCGGGTCGAAGCGAGATGGCGCGGCTGCTCTATGGTGCCGACCATCGCCATCAAGGCAGCGTTACAATCGACGGCGTGGCCGTTTCCCCCAACAACCCGAAGGCGGCGATCAGCGCCGGCATGGTGCTCTGCCCGGAGGATCGCAAATTCGATGGCATCATTCAGGGCCGGTCGATCGAGGAAAATATCGCCATCTCCTCGCGTCGCCACTTCTCGCCCTTCGGCGTCCTGAACCCGAAGAAGGAAGCCTCGGTCGCCGAGCAGTTCATTGCCAAGCTTCGGGTGCGCACACCCTCGCGCAAGCAGGACATCATCAATCTCTCCGGCGGTAACCAGCAGAAGGTCATCCTCGGCCGCTGGCTCTCCGAACAGGGCGTCAAGGTGCTCGTTATCGACGAGCCGACGCGCGGCATCGATGTCGGCGCCAAGTCGGAAATCTATGAAATCCTCTACGAACTCGCCGCCGGCGGCATGGCGATCGTCGTCATCTCCAGCGAGTTGCCCGAGGTCATGGGCATTTCCGATCGCATCATGGTCATGTGCCAGGGCCGCGTCGCCGCCAATGTGGCGCGCGCCGATTTCGACGAACGCAGCATTCTGACCGCGGCGCTGCCCGACAAGAATGCCGCCGGCACAATTTAATCTCAGGAAGAGCAGTCATGAACGCGTTGAAAAAAATCCTTCTCGGCGAACAGGGTCTGGTGGTGATCTTCGCGATCGCCTTCGTGATCGTCTCGCTGACCGTGCCGAGCTTCCTGACCGAACGCAATATGCTGGGCCTCCTTCAGTCCGTGGTGACGATTGGCATCGTCGCCTGCACCATGATGTTCTGCCTTGCCTCGCGCGACTTCGACCTCTCGGTCGGCTCCACTGTCGCCTTTTCCGGCATGATCGCCGTGATGGTGTCGAACTCGACCGGCTCCATTCCGCTTGGCCTGCTGGCAGCCCTGATCTGCGGCAGCATCGTCGGTGTCGTCAACGGCGTGGTCATTGCCCGCTTCCGCATCAACGCGCTGATCACGACGCTCGCCACCATGCAGATCGTCCGCGGCCTCGCGCTGATCGCGTCCGATGGGCGGGCCGTCGGCATCAACGATCCGGCCTTCTACCAGCTGGCGCTGTCGCGTTTCCTGACGGTGCCGACGCCGATCTGGATCATGATCCTGCTCTTCATCGTCTTCGGCTTCGTGCTGAACCGCACCGTCTTCGGCAAGAACACGCTGGCGATCGGCGGCAATCCGGAAGCTTCGCGCCTTGCCGGCGTCAATGTCGTCAATATGCGTATCTGGATCTTCGCGTTGCAGGGCCTCGTATGCGCCATCGCCGGCATCCTGCTCGCATCGCGCATCACCTCCGGCCAGCCGAATGCGGCCACGGGGCTTGAGCTTTCCGTCATCTCGGCCTGCGTGCTCGGCGGCGTGTCGCTTGCCGGCGGACGGGCGGCGATGACTGGCGTGATCGTCGGCGTGCTGATCATGGGCATTGCCGAAAACGTCATGAACCTGCTCAACATTCAGGCCTTCTATCAATATGTGGTGCGCGGTCTTATTCTGCTGATCGCCGTCCTGCTCGACAATATGCGCTCGTCGGCTGCCGGGCGCGGTAGCCGTGCGTGATGATCGGATTTCTTGGGAGAAGCCTGCTGAGCCTGAGGTTGTCCATTGATGAGAAAGCATGACGCTGCTCATGGTGACAACAAGACCAGCGGTATGGGGGACGTTATGAGCACGCGATCGGGACTTCTGCGAACGGGAAGTGCGGTGGCCAAACCCGAACAGGGACGCCGCACGGTGCGCGAGGAGCTTTTGAAGAAGCTCATCGGCCAGATCGTGTCGGGCGATATTGCCGAAGGATCGTTGTTGCCGAATGAAGCTGAGCTCTCCGAGGTCTATGGTGTCAGCCGCACCAGCCTGCGCGAGGCCATGCAATATCTCTCGGCGCTCGGCATGGTGCGCTCGCGCACCCGTGCCGGCACCAGTGTGCTGCCGCGCGAGAACTGGAACTATCTCGATCCGCTGGTCCTCGATGCAACGCTCGAATTCAGCGATGACCGCGGTTTCTACGATTCACTGCTCGACGCTCGCCAGTTGCTGGAGCCTGCGGCTGCCGCACAGGCGGCTGCGAACGCCACAGCCAAGCAGCTCGCCCAGATCGCCGCAGCCTTCGAGGACATGGTGGCGGCCAACGCCCGCGACAATGAGGCCTGGAGCCAGGCCGACCTCGAATTTCATACCGCCATCATCAATGCGAGCGGCAACTGGGTCTTCCGCCAGTTCGCCACCGCCATCCGCGCCGCCCTGCTTGCAAGCTTCCGCCTGACGAACCGGGCAAGCCAGAGCCACGACTACGCCATCGCCCGGCACCAGGACGTGCTCGATGCGATCCGCATGCGCCGGCCAGATGCGGCGCGCTTTGCGATGGAGCAATTGATCGGCACGGCCCGCATGGAATTGAGCGACGCTCTTCGCGTCAGCAAGCCGGGCAAGCAGGAATAGGAGCTGACGCCTCAGTCCGGCAAAGGAACATTCAAAATTCCGTCTGCCGACAGAAAGTATATAGTGTTTGAAGTCACCTGACGGATTCGCTAGTAGACCGGTATAAACTCGGCTGCTTGAAAGGAAGACCGAAGCGTGGACGAGACCGAAAAACTGCAAACACACCGGCGCGGCTCCGGCGTATCGACGGTTTACGAGACGCTTCGAAACGAGATCATCGAGTTGAAGCTGCCGCCGGGCAGCCCGATCGACGAACAGCAGTTGTCCGATCGGTTTGCGCTATCGCGAACGCCGATCCGCGAGGCACTCGTACGGCTTGCCGCCGAAGGCCTGATCACGACGCTCACCAACCGCGCGACGATCGTCTCGAACATCGATTTTCTCGGCTTGCCGGAATTTTTCGATGCGCTGACGCTGATGTATCGCGTGACGACGCGGCTTGCAGCCGCCAACCACTCCGAAGGTGATATCGCCGTCATCCGCGTTCAACAGAAGGCCTTCGAGATTGCGGTCACCGACCGCGATGTCCTCGGCATGATTTCGACCAATCGCGACTTCCATATCGCGATCGCGCAGGCCGGCCGCAACCGCTATTACGTCGAACTCTTCACCCGGCTGCTGGACGAAGGACGTCGCATTCTCAGGCTCTACTATTCTTCCTTCAACGATGTCCTGCCGCGCCAGTATGTCGGCGAGCACGAGGAGATGATCCAAGCGATCATCAAGCGCGACCTGACGCTCGCTGATAGTCTCGCATCTGCCCATGCCGACCAGATCGTCCGGCAGATTCGCTCCTACATTACCGCCGATTCCCGCCACAATGCCGGCCTGGCGCTCTAGCCGCTCCCTTCCGATTATTTCCCCGCCGCCGGAACCGACCCAGGTCATGGTTATGAAAATTCTTGTTTGTATTTTTCTTGTCGACAAGAAGTCGGCAAACTGTTAAATCCCTTCTCAACCCCGCCATTGGGGAGTTTCCAGAGAACGAGAGATTGACGATGACTGGTTCCGTATTCCAAGGCTGCATCCCGGCGCTGATGACGCCCTGCAAGGATGACCGTACCCCTGACTTCGACGCGCTCGCCCGCAAGGGCAAGGAATTGATCGACCTCGGCATGTCCGCCGTCGTCTATTGCGGCTCGATGGGCGACTGGCCGCTGCTGACGGACGAACAACGCCAGGAGGGTGTCAAGCGCCTCGTCGAGGCGGGCGTTCCCGTCATTGTCGGCACCGGTGCCGTCAATACCAAGTCTGCCGCAGCCCATGCCGCCCATGCCGCGGCGGTCGGTGCCAAGGGACTGATGGTCATTCCGCGCGTCCTGTCGCGCGGCTCGTCCGTTTCGGCCCAGCGGGATCATTTTTCGGCGATCCTGGAGGCTGCGAAGGGCCTTCCGGCAGTCATCTACAATAGCCCCTATTACGGCTTTGCAACGCGCGCCGATCTGTTTTTCGATCTGCGCTCGCGCTTCTCGAACCTCGTCGGTTTCAAGGAGTTCGGCGGCAAAAGCGACATGACATATGCGGCCGAAAACATCACGTCGGGCGATGATGCGCTAACGCTGATGGTCGGTGTCGATACCGGCGTCTATCATGGTTTCGTCAATTGCGGCGCAGGCGGCGCCATCACCGGCATCGGCAACGCGCTGCCGAAGGAAGTCCTGCACCTCGTTTCGCTTTGCGAGAAGGCCGCCAAGGGTGACGCAGTGGCTCGCAGCGCCGCCCGCGAGCTCGAAGAGGCGCTGACGGTTCTGTCGACCTATGACGAAGGTCCGGATCTCGTGCTGCACTACAAGTATCTGATGGTGCTGAATGGCGAGAAGGAATACACGCTGCACTTCAACGAGACCGACAAGCTGAGCAACTCGCAGCGCCGTCATCTCGAAAACCAATATCGCCTGTTCAAGAGCTGGTACGCCGCACGTTATCCGAACGCCGCCTGAGCCTGCCGGGAGTGCCGGAGGCCTCGCAGCTTCCTGCGAGGCCAAAACGGGCGTCGCCCCATCAGGTGGGCGTCGCACCGCCGGCAAATGAATTGACCTTGGTCAGGCCGCTTGATGCCGGTCAGTTTGCCACATCGCTGGCGGCCAGGGAGTGGACCAGCATCGTCAGATTGCGTCGGATCTTCACATCGGAGATCCGTCCGATTTCTTCCACGAGATGGGCTGCCTCGTCCTCGACGCCAGCGCCCGCCTCCGTTTCGACGCCGTTGACGAACCAGCCGGCATCCACCTTCATGAAGTCGCATAGCCGCAGCATGACTGCGACGGACAGTCGGTTTGTACCATTCTCGTATTTCTGGATCTGCTGAAACGCGACGCCGATATGCGCGGCGAGTTCGCTCTGCGTGACGCCGCGAGCGGCGCGCACCGAGCGTAATCTTTGGCCGATCGCCAAATTCAGTTCCTGATCTTTCATACCTGTCCCTGAGAATACTTCCGTCGACTGCAGGTCTTTCGGGCTCTCTTTACATGATCGGCTTTTGAGGTCCACCTCCATCTGTCAAAAGCGTCAGTTGTTCTTTGAGTTGCCGTTGTTCTGTTTCGGAAAGCCGCGCAATCTCATTTTCGACGAAGCTCGCAATGGCCCGCGGGTCGTCGCCAAACCGGCGTGCCCCTTCCGCACAGAGCGCGATAATGGTTGCCATCGGACTGGCAGGGTCCGTCATATTTGAAATCCCCCCTGAAATCTTCGTCCTTCGCGCAGCACGCGTTCTGCGGTTGAAGTGGGTTGTACAGACAAAGAGGCGGACCGATGGTGAACAAATATCCTAATCTTCGATGCCAAGTCGCAACGACCCCGGATCACGTTCGGGATGCGATGATCTTGAGAAGCATCTGCTTTGTCCATGAGCACGGTATCTCGCCCTCCTTCATCTTCGATGGCAACGATCATCAGGCCACGCATTTCGTCTTTTATGATGGCGAAGAGCCGGTTGGTTCGCTTCGCATCCGCTGGTTCGCTGATTTTGCCAAGTATGAACGAACCTGCTTCCGCGAGAAGTACCGACACCCTTTTACGGTTAAGCGTTGCATTCAGATGACCTTCGATCATGTGGCGCGCAAGGGCTATACGAAGGTTCTGACCCAGGCGGAGCAGCGTCTTGCGCGGTTATGGACCATCCTCTTCGACCTGGAGATCGTCGATAGCCCGCCGGTGGAAATCGCCGGCCATCCGGAGCCCTATCTGACCGTTGTCGGCACGATCCCTGCATCATCTGATCCGATTACCATGGAAAGCAGCAGCGCCCTGCTGTTGCGCGTCGAAGGTCAATGGGACGCCCCAAGTTCGTTTGAGACAGCATGACAATGGCAGGTTTTGGCAATGCGGGCGACAGGTCCGCAACGGCTGCGCTACAGGAAGAAATCCTGACGCGCACGAAACTCCACACCGAAATGGTGCGTCGTCTCGTCAATGATCCGACCGTACAGCCGATTGAGCTGGCCGGCTTCCTGGAGGACGTCGCGAATGCCTATCTTTCGATTTCGGAAGAGCTCAGCCAAATTGTGAAGGCGGCGGAGGGGCGATAGTTTCGAGCATCTTGCGCAGGCTTTCTTCCTGCTCATGCTGCCCGGACGGGAAGGTCAGTCCGGTGCTGAACGACGGATTGCTCCTGAAGATATCGACAATCCAGTCATAGACGGCGGCTACCGGCCTCGATTGCCGTCGATTGGCAACCGAGATCAGATAGATGGGCAGGGCGACATGCACGCCGAGGTCAAGCGGCACGAGTTCAGGATCTGCAAGCACGTAGTTGCCGAGCAACCCCACGCCGGCGCCGTTACGGACGAGAGCAAAATAGGCGAGCGAATTTTCGCAATTGTGCGTCTGGTGGCCGGCTTCGACAAGGCGGCGCCAGCCATCCCAGATCTCCCGTTCGGAAGCATAATAGTTGCACTGCACGTAGACATGCTGGGAAACGAACTGGCGCTGCGGAACCCCGGATTTCTTCAGATAATCACGGCTGGCAATCGGAACGAGATGAAGAGTGCCAATCTCGACGCAATCGACATCCGCCCGCGATATCGGCGAGAGCGAGATCATCAGATCGGCCTGGTTCTTCTCGAAGTTGACGAGCGACACCTGTTCCCGGATGTCGAGGTTGAGCCGGGGATAGTTGTCGTTCAGACGGGGCACGGCGGGACCGACGATGGCGACGGCGAGGCCGGATGTTACGCTGACGGCAACCCGTCCGGTAACGGCGTCCATCTCGTCCTTCAGGTCGTTGGAAAGGGCAAACAGCTGGAAATCAAGCTCTGCAACCTGGATAGCGAGTTTGCGCCCGGTTTCCGTCAGCGTGACGCCGGAAAAGGTCGAGATGACGAGCTGCGAACCAATCTGGTCCTGCAAGCGCTTCACGTCGCGACTGACCGTCGGCGCACTCGTGCCGAGCAGCTCAGCTGCCTGGGCAAAGGAAGGGCTTTTGGCGACGGCGAGAAAGGTTCTGAGCTCGCGCCAGATTGGCTGCGAAAGCAGACCCCTGATTTCGAGTGGCGATTTATCCAGATCGGCACGTTCGCTGCCGAATGGAAGAGGAGGGAAGGGTTTGTTCACGACCGTCTCGCGTATTAGTGGAGGCGCAACAATATACTTAATCTGGGATTACGGGCAATTGTTGAAGAATCGCAGCTTATCGGTGCGCCGGTCGCCGTTTAGTGGTCGCGATCGCTAATTCTAGTCGCAACTTTCGGGACGCTACTTATAGGGTGTGTAGATATACTTCGGAGATCGGGAAATGCTATCGTTTATCTATCCACAATCGCATAAAGCATTTCGTTTACGCAACTCATAGGGTGTGTTAGCGTTTTCGTAGCGGGCAAGATCCGATTCAACATTCCGTTTCGAGATCGATGCAGGCGGACCTGCTCGATCGCGAAACTTTCGCCAGGCTCGGAGGCAAATCAAGGCGATGGCCGATGGAATTTCTGATATGAATGACAGCAATGGTCCGGTGGGATTTCTGCGACTTTTCCGTCTCATTTCTGCGGCGAGAAAGAGCGCCTCATCGTTGGAGCTCATGGATCTCGTGCGGCTGATGGACATGGCGCTCATGCAGACGGCGCTCGACTGGGAAGGGCTTGATGCCGAGAACCTGGATGAGCGGGCTTTCCTCAACCTCATCCGCGAGAAGCGGGAAATTGCCGATAGGCCGCACCTACACGCTGTCCCGAACTGACGTGATCATCACCAGCTTCCGAGGGTCGCAGGAGCTGTGTTCAGATCTTTGCAAAGGAAAAGGCGTTGATTGGGAGGTCGGTCTGCCCATCAATGGCAAGATCCGCCAGGATTTCGCCGATGACGCTTGTGAACTTGAAGCCGTGGCCGGAGCAGGGCGAGGCAACGACAACGTTCTTTTCGCCGGGCATGTGGTCTAGAAGAAAATCCTCGCTCGGCAGCATCGTATAACGGCAGGTCGTTGCCTTCACGCGAAGGCCGGCTGCGCCCGGAACACGCTTTCTGATAAATCCGTCAAGCAGGGCCCTGTCGGCGTCATTGACGGGCGGGTTCGGCTGGTCGGGATCGATCGGTTCGCGGAAATGTGCGTGTTTGCCGATCTTCACGCCGTCAACCCCGATGGCCGGGAAACCGAAATAGGAGCCCTCCGCACCTTCATCCCGCAGGAAGCAGGGCATCCTCTGCGGCTGAGTGGCAAAACCATCCTGCGGCTGATACCAGGCGACCACCTGACGGATCGGTACGGCTGCCCGCCTGAGCTGCGGCACGAGTTCGGCAATCCACGAGCCGGTCGCCACCACGATCTTTCTTGCCCGATACTGTCCGGTCTCGGAGATGATTGTCACGCCGGCGTCATCGGGCTCGATTGCCGTGATCTTCTCACCGAAGTGCAGAACCGCGCCACCCTCTGCGGCGAGCTTCAGATAGCCCATGACTGCGGCTTCGGGGCGAAGATAGCCGCCCTGCGGATCAAGCAGGCCGATCTCGTGGTCATCGAGCTGGAAGGCTGGAAAGCGCCGCGCCATTTCCGCCTTGTCCAGCGCCTCATGGGCAAGCCCGTGCAGCTCGCAGGAGGCACGCGTACCGCCGACGACCTTGCCGTCGGGGGCGCCGATCTGCAGCACGCCCGTGATCGTCAGGATATCGGTGCGCAGCCGCGCTTCCAGCGATCGCCAGTTCTGATAGGCGCGTTTGAGCAGCGGCACATAGGAAGGATCTTCGAAATAACCGAGCCGGATAAGGCGGCTGTCACCATGCGACGAACTCAACGCATGGGCGGGGAAATACGCGTCAAAACCAATCGCCTTGACACCGCGATCCGCAAGAAAGGCGAGCGCAGCACTCCCCATGGCGCCGAGGCCGATAACGGCGACGTCGAAGCTGGCGTTCATGAAGTCTCCTCAGGGAATTGCCGGTGCAGCGGCCTCGCGCAGAAACCCGCGCAGGGCCTCGATGTCACGTGAAAGAGGCCGATCATCGGCATAGGCAGGGACGATGGCGCGCACCGCTTTATAGATTGCATCCGTTCCCCCTGCCCGCGATGCGGTGCCGACAAGGAATTCGTGCGCCTGTGCAGCCGCCATCAATTCGATCGCCAGAATGTATTCGGCGTTGTCGATCAGCGCGAGAAGCTTATTGGCGGCGGCCGTCGGATGCGCCAGGAAATCCTCCTGGAGGCCCGATGTGACGCCGCCATCAGTGGAAGCCGGTGCGGCGAGCCGCCGGTTCTCGTTGGCAAGGGCTGCTGCCGTATATTGCGCGATCATGAAGCCGGAATTGCTGCCGGCATCGCTTGCGAGGAAGGGCGGCAGGCCGCTCACCAACGGATTGACGAGGCGGTCCATACGCCGCTCGCTCATCGCGGAAATCTGCGCGAGCGCCGTAGCAAGGCCATCGGCAGCCAACGCGAGGGCAGGGGCTACGGCATGTGCCTCGGAGGATACGACCGGCTTTTCCGGCGTGCCCGATATGGCGGGATTGTCGGTGACGGAGGCAAGTTCTCGATCGACAACGAGGGCCGAGGCATCAAAGACATCGCGCGCAGCGCCATGGGCATGCGGGATCGAACGCAGGCTGAGGGCGTCCTGCGTTCGTTTGCCTGTAGCAGCTGATATCAGCCCGCTGCCGGCAAGTCGGGCGCGCAGCGAAGCGCCAACGCCGGCGATGCCCCTGGAGGGGCGCAGGGCCAGAACAGTTGCATCGAAGGCCGCCACCTGGCAGCCGGCCGCTTCAAGCGTCAGTGCTGAGATCGCATCGGCCCAGTCGAGCAGCCGCTCGGCACGTGCGAGCGCAACGCTTGCGAGACCGGTCGCACAGGCCGTGCCGTTGACGAGGCTCAGGCCCTCCTTGGCGCCGAGCACCAACGGCTCGAGGCCGATGGCGACAAGCGCATCGCGGCCGCTCATAGGGCTTCCCTTGATGCGGGCGCTGCCTTCGCCGATCAGCACCAGCGCGTTGTGGGCATTATGGGTGAGGTAGCCCGCCGAACCCTTGGAGGGAACGTCGGGAATGCAGCCTTTTTCGAGAAAAGCGGCGAGATGGCGGACGATTTCGGGGCGCACGCCGGAATGCCCGTGGGCAAAATTGGCAATCTGTGCGGCGATGATGGCGCGCACCTCGCGCGGCGCCAGCAATTCTCCGACGCCAACAGCATGGCTGAGAATGATATTGCGTGACAGCCGGCTCTGTGAGGCCCGGTCAACCACAGTATCCGAAAGCGCGCCAACACCGGTATTGATGCCATAGGCCCTGACGCCGCTCTCGACGATGCGCTCGACGATGCGGCTCGCATGCGCGACACGATCCCAGGCCGCTTGCGATAGGGCAAGCGTTTCCCCTTCGGCCACGCGTGCAATATCGCGCCAGCCGGCAGCTTTATCGATGGTGATGATCATTGGCCGTTTCCGAAATGGCCGATGAACTGGCGGAAGGCCGGTGATGCGCCACCGCCGAACATTTCGTCCGGCGTGCCGCTGCTTTCGACCAGCCCTTCGCGCATGAAGACCACGCGGTTCGACACATTGCGGGCAAAGCTCATTTCGTGGGTGACGACGAGCATGGTCATGCCCTCTTCAGCGAGCGCGCGCATGACGCGCAGGACTTCACCCACCAATTCCGGATCGAGCGCCGAGGTCGGTTCGTCGAAAAGCATCACCTTCGGCTTCATGGCGAGCGAGCGGGCAATTGCTGCACGCTGCTGCTGACCGCCGGAAAGATGTGCAGGGTAGGCATGGCGCTTGTCGGCAATGCCGACCTTTTCGAGCAGCGCTTCGGCTTCTGCAATGCATTCGGCCCGCGGCCGCTTCAAGACATGGACCGGCCCTTCGATGACATTCTGCAGGATGGTCATGTGGGACCACAGATTGAAGGACTGGAACACCATACCGAGTTCGGAGCGGATGTGATCGACCTGCTTCTGGCTCGCCGGCTTCGTCTTACCGTTCTTGTGGATCATCTCGATATGTTCGCCGTCGACCCAGATCTCGCCATCGGATGCGATCTCCAGCAGGTTGATGCAGCGCAGGAAGGTGGATTTACCAGAGCCGGAGGCGCCGAGCAGCGAAATCACGTCGCCGTCCTGAGCGTCGAGCGATATGCCGCGCAGCACCTCATGGGTGCCGAAGCTCTTTCTGATATTGCGGACCGAAAGTCGGGTTACGCCGGGCATGGAAGCTCCAATCACGTTCAGTCGGGTTCAGACCTTCAAGGCCGGCGGAATGGCGCGGCGATGACGGGAAAGCCAATATTCCAGCAGGGCCATGGCCTGCAGGATGATGAAATTCAAAACAAGGTAGATGATGGCCGCGCAGAGGAACACTTCCATCGTCCGGTAGGTCTGCGAGATCAGCCGCTGCGCCACGCCCGTCACTTCCCAGACCGTCACCAGGCTGGCAAGTGCGGTCGATTTCATCATCAGGACGATTTCGGTCGAATAGGCCGGCAGCGCATGTCGGAAGGCAATCGGCGCCAGGATGCGGCGCACCATCAGGAAGCCGGACATGCCGATGGCGCGGGCCGCCTCGATTTCCTTCGGCGAGACGGCGCGGATGCCGCCACGGAAGATCTCGGCGGAATAGCCGGCGGTGCAGAGTGCGAGCGACAGCACCGCGCAGACCATTGGCTCACGCAGAAAGGGCCAGAGGAAGGAGTAGCGGATGACTCCGAATTGACCGAGACCGTAGAAGACCAGGAACATCTGGATCAACAGCGGCGAGCCGCGGAAGACGAAGATATAGCCCTTGGCGAAGCCTGACAGGATCGGATTGCCGCTGACACGCATGGAAACGATGACGAGCGCCAGCAGCCCGCCGAAGAAGATCGACAGGAAGAACAGGATCAGCGTCGTCGGCACAGCCTTGAGGAGCGTGACCATAGTGCTGGAAAGGAAGGCGATATCCATTTGGTCCCCCCTAAGCCTGGCCCATAGCCGAAGCCGGCATGCTGCGATTGGCCTTGCGCTCGGCGCCGTTGAAGACGCGGTCCGACAGGCTGGTGAGGATCAGGTAGAGAGCGCCGCCGACAATGTAGAACAGGAAATATTGTCGGGTCGAACCGGCCGCGACCTGGCTTGAACGCATCAGCTCGGCAAGGCCGGTGACGGAAATCAGCGCGGAATCCTTCAGGCTGAGCTGCCAGACATTGCCAAGACCGGGAATGGCAAAGCGTAGGACTTGTGGAATGACGATGCGGCGGAAGCGTAACCCGCGATGCATGCCGATTGCCGAGGCAGCCTCGAGCTCGCCCTTGGAAATGGCAAGATAGGCGCCGCGATAGACTTCCGCCTGGTAGGCGCCGGAGATGATGCCGACGGCAAGCGCACCGGCAGCAAAGGACGGCAGGCCGAGGAAGCCCTCATAGCCCATGGACTGGCCGATGGCGGTGATCGCCGTAGAGCCGCCGAAATAGATCAGGTAGATGATTAGCAATTCAGGCACACCGCGGAAAACGGTTGTGTAGATATGGCCGATCGCGACGAGGATGAAGTTTCCGGAGAGCTTCGCCCCGGCGATGATCGCGCCGAGCACGGCGCCGATGGCCAGCGCCGTGGCGGTGACACTTAATGTCAGCAACAGGCCGAGAAGCAGAAATGCTCCCCACCCGGTTGAACCGAATCCGATGAGTTCGAGTGTCGCCATGGGCCTTCCCCAGCGCTGTCTTCGTCGCAATGACGGGCGGTCAGAATAGCACGTGGTCCCCGATCAGAAAGCGGAGACCACGGAACGCGGCTTTGCGTCGAAAGCTTAGTTCTGCGGGCTGACGTCGACCTTGAACCATTTCATCGAGAGGTTCTTGACCGTGCCATCGGCGAGCGCGGACTTGATCGCTTCGCTCAACTTGTCGCGCAGGTCAGTATCGGCCTTGCGGATGCCGAGGCCTTCGCCTTCGCCCCAGATCGAGCCTACGATTTCAGGGCCGGTGAAGGCGAGCGTGTCGTTGGCGGACGCAAAGGCATTAGCGAAATAGACAGCGTCGTCGAAACCAAGGTCGATACGGCCGTTCTGCAGGTCGAGGTCGCGGTCGGCGCCAGTCTTGTATTCGCGGATCTCGGCGATGCTGCCGAAATTGTCATAGACGAACTTGGCATAGACGGTCGCAGCCTGAATACCGATCGTCTTGCCCTTGAAGACTTCCTTGAGCGCGTCGATTTCCTTCACGCCGGTCTGGCCAGGTGTCATCTTGATAATTGCGCCGGTGCCGGCAGCATTCGCAAGCGGGCTATCCTTGGCGGTCGCAAAGGCTGCTGGCGTTGCTGCATAGGGAACGGTGAAATCGATGACCTGCTTGCGCTCTTCGGTAATCGACAGTGCATCCATGATGACATCGAACTTGCCGGCATTCAGCGCCGGGATCATGCCATCCCAGTCGGATGCGACCAGTGTGCACTCGATCTTGGCGCGTTCGCACAGAACCTTGGCGAGTTCCGGTTCGAAGCCGCCGAGCGTGCCGTCGGCATTGGTGAGGTTCCAGGGGGCGTAGGCGCCTTCGAGCGTGATGGTCGCCTTCGTCCAGTCCTTGGCAGAGGCGGGCGCCGCAAAGGCCGCTGCCGTCATCGCGCAGGAAAGAAGAATCGTGCTGAGCTTCATTGATGTGATCTCCTCTGAGATTGGACAGACCTTGCGGTATGAATGCCGATCTTCGCCGGCTTGCCTGCTATTTTTTGATCGGCAGGTTGTATAGGGTACCATATGAGATATTTTGTGTTATGCAAGTGGAAAGTCGATTTAGAAGGCAGATTCCACCGGTGCAAAGGGAATAGGCAATGAAGCGTTCCGGCGAGATGAAGCGTGAACTGGCGGAAAATGACGGTGGCCCGCTTTATGCTGGCGTCAAGCAGGTCATTCTCGACCGGATCCGCAGCGGCGAATGGCCGCCGCGACACCGCGTGCCCTCGGAAAACGAGCTGGTGGTGGAGCTCGGCGTCAGCAAGATGACCGCCAACCGAGCGCTCCGGGAACTGGCGAACGAAGGCGAACTCCTCCGCATCCAGGGCGTCGGTTCCTTCGTTGCGGAACGCAAGGGCTATTCGGCGCTCTTCGAGGTGCGCAATATCGCCGACGAGATCGCCGAGCGTGGCCACACACATGAAGCGACAGTCATCGTTTTGGCCGAAGAGACGGCTTCTCCTGAGGTTGCCGATGCGCTCGAACTCGATATCGGCGCGCCAGTTTTTCACTCGCTGATCGTCCACAGCGAGAACGGCGTGCCCGTGCAGATCGAGGACCGCTTCGTCAATCCGGGAGCGGCGCCCGACTATCTGGCGCAGGACTTTTCGACCTTGACGCCCAATGCCTATCTGACGGCGGCGGCGCCGCTCAGTGCATCGGAGCATATCGTCGAGGCTGTGATACCGCGCGCCTGGGAATGCAAGCTGCTGACAATCCTGCAGAGCGAGCCGTGCCTCGCCATTCGCCGTCGCACCTGGTCGGCTCGTCAGGTGGTTTCGACCGCGCGTCTCGTCTATCCCGGACATCGCTACAGGCTGGAAACGCGTAGCGGCAAAATGTTCGAGGAGTGATCCAGTTGTATATGGAACCTGTCGCGGAAGGACCCTATTGCCGGAAGGTGTCATTGCTTTTACGCCCAGCCGATTGAAATGGCGTAGCAAAGCGCACGGCCGTCGAGGCTGAGCCCATCGCTTCCGCCTTCCTCGAATAACAACGTATCACCGGCGCCAAGCTCGATCCTCTCCGGACCTGCGTGCACAGTCACGGTTCCGTTGGCGCAGAAGAGCATGAAGCTCCCTCGCGTAAACTCCTCTCGTTTCTCACCATCGATTTCGATCCGCGTAACAGCGTGCCGGAGCGTGCTGCGTCGGGTCATGACATTCAGGTCGGTGATCGCTCCATCAGGCAGCGTTGCCGAGACCGCAATATCTGCTGCAAAGGCAAGCGGATCGCTTTCCCGTGTCAGGACCACCGGATCACGCCCCTCGATCAGGAGCCGCATGCCATTCCCTTCCAGGATGGACAGCGTGCGGTCGATCCCGGGAAAGATTGAGAAAGGGCCGTCGGAGGCGACCGTCGCCATGCTGACCCGCCAATCGAAATCGGCAAGTCCTGCGCCCTGGGGCGAAATGGCGATTTCCACCGTTTCGCCCCCGCCGTTCTTCCACGGCATGCGCTTGTGATCGGCAGAGCGCAGGATCTTCATGGCTCAGTTCCCGAGGATGCCGGGCAGGCGCAGCCCCTTTTCCTTGGCGCAGTCGATGGCGATGTCGTAGCCGGCATCCGCGTGGCGCATGACACCGGTCGCCGGATCGTTCCAGAGAACATTTCCGAGGCGGCGCGCCGCATCGTCAGTACCGTCAGCGCAAATGACCATGCCGGAATGCTGCGAGAAGCCCATGCCGACGCCGCCGCCGTGATGCAGCGATACCCAGGTGGCGCCCGACGCGGTGTTGAGCAGCGCGTTCAGAAGCGGCCAGTCGGAGACGGCATCCGAGCCGTCCTTCATCGCTTCTGTTTCGCGGTTCGGCGAGGCGACGGAACCGGAATCGAGGTGGTCGCGACCGATGACGACAGGGGCTTTCAGCTCGCCGTTCCTGACCATCTCGTTGAAGGCGAGGCCGAGGCGATGGCGGTCGCCGAGGCCGACCCAGCAGATGCGGGCCGGCAAGCCCTGGAAGGCGATGCGTTCGCGCGCCATGTCGAGCCAGTTATGCAGGTGCTTGTTGTCAGGCAGCAGTTCCTTCACCTTGGCGTCGGTCTTGTAGATATCTTCGGGATCACCCGAGAGGGCCGCCCAGCGGAACGGGCCGATGCCGCGGCAGAAGAGCGGGCGGATATAGGCCGGCACGAAGCCCGGGAACGCGAAGGCGTTTTCGAGACCCTCGTCCTTGGCGACCTGGCGGATGTTGTTGCCGTAGTCGAGTGTCGGCACGCCAGCATCCCAGAAGGCGACCATGGCCTCGACATGGGCCTTCATCGAGGCGCGGGCTGCAGCTTCGACTGCCTTCGGATCGCTTTCGCGCTTGGCCTTGGCTTCGGCAACGGTCCAGCCGACCGGCAGGTAGCCGTTGCGCGGATCATGGGCCGAAGTCTGGTCGGTGACGATATCCGGGCGCGGACCCCCGGCCTTCATGCGACGCACCAGTTCCGGGAAGATCTCGGCGGCATTGCCGACAAGGCCAACCGACTTTGCTTCGCCGGCCTTGGTCCAGCGCTCGATCTTTTCCAGCGCCTCGTCCAGCGTGTGGGCCTTTTCGTCCACATAACGGGTGCGCAGGCGGAAATCGATGCGTGTCTCGTCACATTCGACGGCGAGGCAGCAGGCACCGGCCATGACGGCTGCCAGAGGCTGGGCGCCGCCCATGCCGCCAAGGCCGCCGGTCAGTATCCACTTGCCCTTGAGGTTGCCATTATAGTGCTGGCGTCCGGCCTCGACGAAGGTCTCGTAGGTGCCCTGCACGATGCCCTGCGTGCCGATATAGATCCACGAGCCGGCCGTCATCTGGCCGTACATGGCAAGCCCCTTCTTGTCGAGCTCGTTGAAATGATCCCAGGTCGCCCAGTGCGGCACGAGGTTGGAATTGGCGATCAGGACGCGCGGTGCATCCTTGTGGGTGCGGAACACGCCGACCGGCTTGCCGGACTGAACGAGCAGTGTCTCGTCTTCGTTCAGCGTCTTCAGCGTTGCCGTGATGCGGTCGAAATCGTCCCAGGTGCGGGCGGCGCGGCCGATGCCGCCATAGACGACGAGCTCATGCGGGTTTTCGGCGACGTCGGGGTCGAGATTGTTCATGAGCATGCGCAGCGGCGCTTCGGTCATCCAGCTCTTGGCGTTGAGCTGATCGCCGCGTGGGGCGCGGACGTCGCGGATATTGTGGCGCGGGTTTACGGTCATGATGATGTTCCCTTGTTTTAGCGTTTCAGACCGAGCGCGATCTCTTCGATCCGCGTCAGGATAGATTTGAGATGGATGCGCAGCTTGTCAGCCTTGGCGTCGTCATAGGCGAAGGGCGATGCTTCGGTTGTCAGATGCGTTGATTGGGCGAGCTCCATCTGGATGGCGTGAACGCCGGTTTCCGGCCTGCCGTAATGGCGGGTCGTCCAGCCGCCCTTGAAGCGGCCGTTCAGAATGCTGTCATAACCCGTCGCAGCCGCGGCAATGGCGACGGTCGCCTGTTCGATTGCCGGATCGCAGGTCTTGCCCATATCCGTGCCGATATTGAAATCCGGCAGCTTCCCATCGAAGAGGAAGGAAATGTGCGAGCGGATGGAATGGCAGTCGTAGAGCACGACGACACCGTGAATGGCTTTCACCCGCTCGATCTCGGCCGCAAGGGCGGCATGGTAGGGCGCATGGTATGTGCGCAGTCGTTCGGCGATATCGGCTTCGGTTGGTTCTGCCCCGGTCTTCCAGATCGGCCTGCCGTCGAAATCCGTCTCGGGGATCAGTCCGGTCGTGTTCTGGCCGGGATAGAGGCTCGTGCCGGCGGGATCGCGGTTGGCGTCCAGCACATAGCGATGGAAGGTGGCGCGCACGACGGTCGGGTTGTCGAGCAGACCATCATAGAGATGGTGGATGTGCCAGTCGGTATCGGCAAGCAGCCGGCCGGTCTCGTTCAGACGCTCCCAGATGTCGGCGGGAACATCGGTGCCCGTGTGCGGAAAGCCGAGGATGACGGGGGACGTGCCTTGCTTGACCTCGAAAACAGCCATGTCAGACCTCCAGAGCCGGCAGGATGCCGCTTGAAACGGATGCGTTGAGAGCACCGCCGCCAACGAGAATGCTGGCCGCCTTCAGGTCGTTTGCCATGTAGCGATCCTCCTCGAGCGAGGGCACGACGTTGCGGATCGCTGCGATCGCCTTGGTCAGTTCCGGGCTGGTCGCAAGCGGCGCGCGAAGCTCGACGCCTTGAGCGGCGGTCAAAGCCTCGATGCCGATGATGGCGAAGAGATTGTCGGTCATCGGCAGAAGCCGCCGCGCGCCATGACAGGCCATGGAGACGTGGTCTTCCTGATTGGCCGAGGTCGGCGTCGAATCGACGGAAGCCGGATGCGACATCTGCTTGTTCTCGCTCATCAGTGCGGCGGACGTGACCTCGGCGATCATTAGGCCGGAATTGAGCCCTGGCTTCTTGGCGAGGAACGCCGGCAATCCGTAGGAAAGCGCAGGATCGACGAGCAGCGCGATGCGGCGCTGGGCGATCGCCCCGATCTCGCAGACGGCAAGGGCGATCTGGTCGGCAGCGAAGGCAACAGGCTCGGCATGGAAATTGCCGCCGGAGACGACCGAATTGTCCGAGAGCACCAGCGGATTGTCCGTCACGGCATTGGCCTCGATTTCCAGCGTGCGTGCAACCGAGCGCAGGAGGTCCAGGCAGGCGCCATCGACCTGCGGCTGGCAGCGAATGCAGTAGGGATCCTGCACGCGCTCGTCGCCTTCGATATGGCTCTGGCGGATCGGCGAGTTTTCGAGCAGCGCGCGCAGGGCCGCTGCGGTATCAATCTGGCCGCGATGGCCGCGGAGCGTATGGATATCGGGATGGAACGGTGCGGACGAGCCCATGGCGGCATCCGTCGACATGGCGCCGGTAATCAGCGCCGATTGCGCCGCCCGGTGGGCGCGGAAGAGACCGGCGAGCGCGAGCGCCGTCGAGGTTTGCGTGCCGTTGATCAGCGCCAGGCCTTCCTTGGCGGCGAGCACGACGGGATGCAGCCCGGCCTTGAGCAGCGCAGTTGCGCCATGCAGCCTCTCGCCCCCGAAGAAGGCTTCGCCGTGCCCCATCATCACGGCCGTCATATGCGCAAGCGGGGCAAGGTCGCCGGAGGCGCCGACGGAGCCCTTTTCCGGAATGACAGGGATGACGCCGCGGGCCATCATCGCTTCGATCAGGCGCACCAGTTCCAGCCGCACGCCGGAAGCGCCGCGGCCGAGCGAAACGAGTTTCAGCGCCATGATCAGGCGCACGACATTTTCCGGCAGTGGCTCACCGACACCGCAGCAATGCGACAGGATGAGGTTGCGCTGCAGGGTCGCCACATCGGCGCTGTCGATCTTGATCGAGGCGAGCTTGCCGAAGCCGGTATTGATACCGTAGACCGGCGCATTGCCGGCGGCGATCTCGGCGATGCGGTTTGCCGCCTTGATGATGCCGGCGTCGAAGGATGGGTCGAGCTTTGCCGGGACGCAGGTCCAGTAAATTGTTGCGAGATCTTGCAGCGAGACGGAGCCCGGATGGAGGGTAATGGTCATCGGTCGATCCTCTGGCCCTTGAAAATATGTGCGTGAAGTGGGTTGAAGCCGATGCGGTAGACGAGCTCGGCGGGGCTTTCGATATCCCAGATCGCCAGATCAGCAGACTTGCCGGCCTCGATCGTGCCGGTCTCGCTAAGCAGGCCGAGTGCACGGGCGCCCTCGCGCGTTGCGCCGGCGATGCATTCCTCCACCGTCAGCCTGAACAGCGTCGCCGACATGTTCATGGTGAGCAGCAGCGATGTGAGAGGCGAAGTGCCGGGATTGCTGTCCGTGGCGATGGCGATGTGCACGCCGGCCTGCCTCAAGGCCTGAACCGGCGGCTTCTGCTTCTCGTTGATGGCGTAGAAGGCACCCGGGAGCAGAACCGCAACCGTGCCGGCCGCCGCCATTGCCTGCGCGCCATCTTCATCCAGATATTCCAGATGATCGGCCGAAAGCGCACCATAGGAGGCTGCGAGTTTCGCGCCGCCGAGATTGGAGAGCTGTTCGGCATGGAGCTTGACGGGAATACCGAGCGAACGGGCCTTGTCGAAGACCCGCGCGATCTCGTCGACTGAGAAGGCGATGCCTTCGCAAAAACCGTCAACGGCGTCGATGAGGCCTTCGGCACGTGCCCGCTCCAGGCCCGGCAGGACGACATCGGAAATGTAATCCTGGTTCCGTCCCTTGTATTCGACGGGTGTTGCATGGGCGCCAAGATAGGAGGTGATGACCCTTACCGGCCGGTGGTCTGCCAGTGCGCGCGCGGCGCGCAGCATCTTCAGTTCCGCCTCGATATTGAGCCCGTAGCCGGACTTGACCTCGATGGTGGCTACGCCTTCCGAGATCAGCGTGTCGAGCCGCGGCAGCGCGGCCTCGACGAGGCCTTCGACGGACAGCGCATTGGTTGCCTTCACCGAGGAGACGATGCCGCCGCCGGCGCGCGCGATTTCTTCATAGGTCGCGCCTTCGAGCCGCATCTCGAATTCCCGCGCACGGTTGCCGCCATAGACGATGTGGGTATGGCAGTCGACGAGGCCGGGCGTGACCCAGCGGCCTTCGAGATCGGTAATGTCGGCCGCCTCGATCAGCCAGGACGGCAGTTCGGCTTCCGGCCCTGCGTAAAGGATGCGCCCGCCTTCACAGACGAAGGCGCCTTTTTCGATAATGCCAAGGCCCGGCAGATCCTCCCGCAGGGTCGCAAGGCGTGCATTGCGCCATAGCGAGCGAGCGCTGGAATTGCGGCCCGATCCGGAAAATTTGTTCCCACTCATCAGCTTTACGCCTTTCCTTATGGCTGAATATGTATATACATAATAAAAAGGGTGACAAGTAGAAATTTATGGCCTTTCGCATAAAGGCAAGCGAAGCGGTCAATTGCGAAACGGGAGAGCGATCATGACGAAACTTCATGCGACAGCTGCCTTGCTGGCCGAAGGCTGGCGCAAGAATGTGCGCCTGACGCTTGCGGACGGACGCATTGCCGCAATCGAAATGGATGTCGCGCCTGACGCGGATAACGAGCGTCATGCTGTCCTGCTGCCGGCAATGCCGAACCTCCACAGCCATGCCTTTCAGCGGGCGATGGCGGGGCTTGCGGAAGTGCGCGGCCCGGCCAATGACAGTTTCTGGAGCTGGCGCACCGTCATGTACAAATTTGCGCTCTCGATGACGCCAGACCATGTCGAAGCTGTAGCGGCGAAACTCTATATGGAAATGCTGGAAGCCGGCTTCTGCCGCGTCGGCGAGTTCCACTATCTGCATCACGACAAGGATGGCAGCCCCTATACGAATATCGCCGAAATGGCCGAAAGGATTGGTGCTGCGAGTGCCGAAACCGGCATCGGATTGACGTTGCTGCCGGTTCTCTACGCTCATTCCGGCTTTGGCGGTGCGGCCCCCATCGAAGGACAGCGCCGCTTCATCAATTCCGCCGAGAGTTTTGCACGGCTGATGGAGGGCTGCCGGCAGGTCGCTGGAGGGCTTCCCGGTTCAGAGATCGGTGTCGCGCCGCACAGCCTGCGCGCCGTCACGCCGGAGGAACTATCTGTCGCCATTGCGCTTGCCGATGACGGCCCCATCCACATTCATGTCGCCGAGCAGGTCAGGGAGGTTGAGGATTGCCTCGCCTGGTCCGGTGCAAGGCCTGTCCAATGGCTGCTCGACAATGCGCCGGTTGATCAGCGCTGGTGTCTCATCCACGCAACCCACATGACAGGGGACGAAACCCGGCGGACGGCAAGGAGCGGCGCCATTGCCGGCCTCTGCCCGATTACCGAAGCCAATCTCGGCGACGGGACATTTTCGGCGCCGCTATTCTTGTCCGAAGCCGGGCGCTTCGGCATCGGGTCCGATTCCAACATTCTCATTTCCATTGCTGGGGAACTTCGCCAGCTCGAATATTCCGAGCGTCTGGCGCTGCGTGCCCGCAATGTCATCGCCGCCACTGGCGGTTCCACCGGCCAGGCGCTCTTCGAACACGCACTTGCCGGCGGTGGTGCGGCATTGAAGGCACCGGCGGGTCTTGCTGCAGGCAACTATGCCGACATCGTATCGCTTGATAAGAGAGCGGTTCCCTATCTTTCCGAAGGCCAGATTCTCGATCAGTGGATCTTTGCCGGTGATGTGGCAGTCGACAGCGTCTGGGCGCTCGGCCGCAAGCAGGTCGAAAACGGCCGGCATCTGCGCCGCGACCTGATCGACCGGCGCTTCATCGCCGCGATGAACGAGCTCTTGGCAGCATGACGATCTTTCCTCCGCGCTTCCCAGGCGCTACAGCGGGAGGGAAGCCGGAGCGTAATGATGAATGAACCCAAGGAAACGACCTTACACCAGCGTATCCTCAGTGATATCGAGGGCCGTATCGTTTCGGGCGAATGGCCGCCGGGCTACCGCATTCCCTTCGAAGTGGAGCTGACCAAGCAATACGATTGCTCCCGCATGACGGTAAACAAGGCCCTGACCCAGCTGGTGAAGGCCGGGCTCATCGAGCGCCGCAAGAAATCTGGCAGCTTCGTCATGCAGCCGCAAGCCCAGGCCGCGGTGCTCGAGATCCACGATATCAAGGCGGAGGTTCAATCCCTCAATCTCGCCTATTCGTACAAGGTCGCGAAACGCGTGCGCAGAAAGGCGCAGTCGCAGGATCGCCAGATGCTGGACCTCCAGCAAAATTCCAGCCTGATCGAAGTCATCTGCACGCACTATGCCGGATCGAAGCCTTTCTGCCTGGAAAAGCGGTTGATTAATCTTCAAACCGTGCCGGAAGCAGCAGACGAGGATTTCGAGGAAACGGCCCCGGGCCCGTGGCTTCTGAGCCTGGTTCCGTGGAGTGCGGCGGAGCATAAGATTTTTGCAGTTGGTGTCGATCAAGAGGAAGGCGCCATGCTTTCCATCCCCGAGGCAACTGCTTGCCTCGTCATCGAACGACGTACCTGGAACAAGTCCGGACCGGTAACGCATGTGCGCTTCGTCTATCCCGGAAATCGCCACGCGCTCTACGCGCGCTTCACTCCCGAAGCGGTGAAATAGGCCTGTTTCCCCGAAGAAAAGGCGTCCGGTCACCTCGTATGACCGAACGCCTGTTTTTGCCGCCGCACTGGGTCGACGGCTTCCCATAGAGAGCGACTTTCCCGGCGTCAACATCCCTAAAACAAAGGTATTGCGAAAGTCGACGCTTACCTTAAAGCAACAGATTGTTGGGGATTTCTGTCAGCACCTCGCCGACAGGATCGTCGCCTGGCCCGCAGCGGACAGCGCTGCCTAGGCTTCCTGCGCTTCCGGAATGAGCGGTGGCACCTGGATGACGACAGGTTTGTCGGCACCGGATTCGATGAGCTCGAAAACCTTGTTCAACATGCCCGGCACGTCCTGGCGCACCATCTCGATGCCGTTGCCGAGCAGGGTCACAAAAGGGTCCCAGTCGAAACAGCCGAGCACAAGGCTGCGGTCGTCGAGATGGCCTGAGCGGCGGATCCAGCGCATGACACCTTCGAGCGAGATCGTCGAGTTGACGAACATGCCCTTGGGTAGGGCATTGCCGCGCAGCGCGCGCTCGTCCAACGCTTTTTCGGCCTTTTCAGGGGCGTAACCGCAGGCGAGGATATTCTCCTCGTGCACGGCGACACCGAGATCCTCATGCGCAGCGCGAAAACCGCGGATGCGCTCGGCCGTGTTGTGGTCGCTGCCGCGCCCGCCAATGAAGAGCAGCGGCTCCATCCTGCCGAGCCTTTGCTCGCTGTTTTTCAGGATCCGGCGTGTCAGTTCCCGCGCGCCGGCGAAATTGTCCGAGATGACCGAAGGGGCAAGCGCGCCTGGAAGGTCGAGGTTGAAGCTGCGCACGCCGGCCGCCGCGCACATTTCAGTGATCCGGTCGGGGTCGGTCGCGCCCGTCGCGATCAGGCATTCGACCTGGTAGGAGAGCATGGTGCGCGCCGCCTCGACTTCCAGCTGCGGGTCGCGGCGTGTACAAGTGATGATCGGAAAAAGGCCGCGCGCACGTGCCATGTCTTCGAAGAGTTCGACGATCGATCCGAAATAGCGGTTGTCGTATTTAGGCACGATCATGCCGATGATATGGGATTTTTCGCGCCTCAGCAGGCTCGCCTGCATGTTCAGCGCATACCCCTGCTCCTCGGCGATCCGGATGATCTTTTCGGCAAGCTGGCTGCTGATCCTGCGCTTCTTCCAGTTGCCATTGAGCACGGCGCTGACGGCGCTGGCCGATGTGCCGGCAAGCTCCGCCAGATCATAGATCGTCGTCCTCTTCGTCTGCTTCACCTGATTCAAAATGCCTTCTCCGTTTGACGGTAACTTGACATCAATCTGCGGAAGTGGCAATTCTTGCTTCATCGATTGAGCAAGCTTGCGCAATCGATGATACAAACCGGTTAATCGCCCGGTACAGGGAGGTATTTCTAAGGGGCTGCGGAGAGGCTGTCCTTTTGCAGGGGCGCTTTGCTCGCCGGTTTTATGGCGGCGAGAGCGGCGAGCGGGCAAACCGCAGTGACTTCCAGCAATGCCTGGTCCTGTCTTTCGATCACACCAAGGAGGAGAAAATGAATTATCGCAATTTGCTCATGGCATCCGTGACAGTTTTCATGGGGCTTGCCGGTGCGGCTTCAGCTCAGGAAGCTGCGACCGTCGCTTTCCTGATGCCTGACCAGGCATCCACACGTTATGAGCAGCACGATTTCCCCGGCTTCAAGGCTGAGATGGAAAAGCTGTGCCCGAAGTGCACGGTCATCTATCAGAACGCCAACGCCGACGCCTCGCTGCAGCAGCAGCAGTTCAACTCGGTGATAGCCCAGGGCGCCAAGGTCGTCGTGCTCGACCCCGTCGATTCTGCCGCCGCCGCTGGTCTCGTCGAGATCGCCCAGTCGCAGGACGTCAAGGTCATCGCTTATGACCGCCCGATTCCGGACAAGCCGGCTGACTATTACGTCTCCTTCGACAATGAAGGCATCGGCTATGCCATCGCCAAATCGCTTGTCGAACACCTGAAGGCTGCCGGCGTCGCCGATGGCGCGGGCGTGCTCGAAATCAACGGCTCGCCGACCGATGCGGCCGCAGGCCTGATCCGGGATGGTATCCATCGCGGTCTGAAGGAATCGGCGTACAAGACGCTTGCCGAATATGACACGCCGGAATGGGCGCCGCCGAAGGCACAGGAATGGGCTGCCGGCCAGATCACCCGCTTTGGCGCTGACATCAAGGGCGTGGTCGCCGCCAATGACGGCACGGCCGGCGGCGCGATTGCCGCGTTCAAGGCCGCCGGTGTCAAGCCGGTTCCCCCGGTCACCGGCAATGACGCGACGATTGCAGCGCTTCAGCTGGTCATTTCTGGAGACCAGTACAACACGATTTCCAAGCCATCGGAAATCGTCGCGGCAGCCGCTGCCAATGTTGCGGTGCAGATGATCAAGGGTGAAAAGCCCGAGGCCAAGACGACGCTTTACAATACGCCGTCTCAGCTGTTCATCCCTGCCGTCGTGACGGCAGAGAACATCAAGGCAGAAATCTTCGACAAGAAGATCCAGACGCCCGAGCAGATCTGCACCGGTGAATATGCCGAAGGCTGCAAGAAGCTTGGCATTACCAACTAAACGCGGTTGAGTGAACTTCGGCCGCGCCCGTCGCGGCCGGATGCCCCTATGGCAAGAAGGACTGCCCCATGAGCAGGGATCTGAAGGATATGCCGGAGAAGGGTCAGACGATCCTCCGGTTGAGCAATATTTCCAAAAATTTCGGCGCCGTGTCGGCGCTGACCGACATCGAATTGGACGTGAAGGCCGGCGAGGTCGTGGCGCTGGTCGGTGACAATGGTGCCGGCAAGTCGACGCTGATCAAGGTCCTGGCGGGCGTGCACCAGCCTTCGTCCGGAACGATCGAGTTCTGCGGCCAGAACGTCACGCTCGACAGTCCCGGCAAGGCGCTGGAACTCGGCATTGCCACCGTCTTCCAGGATCTCGCGCTCTGCGAAAACCTCGACGTCGTCGCCAATCTTTTCCTCGGCCATGAAATCTCTCCGTGGGGCCTCGATGAGGTGGCCATGGAAGTGCGAGCCTGGACGTTGCTCCGGGAACTTGCTGCCCGCATACCCTCGGTGCGCGAGCCGATCGCCTCGCTTTCCGGCGGTCAGCGCCAGACGGTTGCCATCGCGCGTTCGCTGTTGCTCGATCCGAAGATCATCATGCTGGACGAACCGACCGCAGCGCTCGGCGTTGCCCAGACTGCGGAGGTGCTGAACCTGATCGAGCGCGTCCGCGAGCGCGGCCTCGGTGTCATCATCATCAGCCACAATATGGAAGACGTGCGCGCCGTGGCGGACCGCATCGTCGTGCTGCGCCTTGGGCGCAACAATGGCGTCTTCACGCCGGATTCGTCCAATCAGGAACTCGTCGCCGCCATCACCGGCGCCACCGAAAACGCCGTCTCCCGGCGCATCGAGCGCAAGACGGGTGCTGCCCATGAAACCAGCGGGAGGCCCGCATGAGCCAGAAGATGTCAGAGACTATCCGCCAGCCGGCTACCCTTGACCGCAGCGACGAGCGCGTCCGCCACGACGACAACATTACGGGCATGGTCAAGGCCTTCTTCGACCGCGTACGCTCGGGCGATCTCGGCATGCTGCCGGTTTTTGTCGGCCTGATCGTCATCTCGACGGTCTTCTCGCTGCTCAATCCGGTGTTTCTGGCACCGAACAACCTCGTCAATCTGCTGTTCGACTGCGCCACCGTCGGCGTTATCTCGCTCGGCATCGTCTGCGTGCTGATGCTCGGAGAAATCGATCTCTCCGTCGGTTCGATGAGTGGTCTTTCCTCTGCCATCCTCGGCGTGCTTTGGGTCAACATGGGCTGGCCGATTCCTCTGGCGATCCTGGTCGCGATCGTTGCCGGCATTATCGTCGGCGCGCTCTACGCTGTTCTCTACAACAGGCTCGGCATGCCGAGCTTCGTCGCCACACTGGCCGGCCTGCTCGCGCTGCTCGGCATGCAGCTTTATATCCTCGGACCAACCGGCAGCATCAATCTGCCTTACGCCTCGCCGCTCGTCCGTTTCGGCCAGATCCTCGTCATGCCGGACTGGCTGTCCTACGTGCTTGCCCTGCTGCCGGGCGTGGTCCTTGTCGTCAATGAAATGCGAAAGCGCCGCCAGCGCCAGGCCTCGAATCTCTCCTCGCCACCGGTTGGCGCTCTCGCGATCAAGGCTGTCGTGCTCACTGCCGCGCTGGAATTTGCCGTCTATTATCTCAATCTTGGTCGCGGCGTGCCGTGGATGTTCGGTCTCTTCGTCGCCATCGCCGTCATCCTCAACTACGCGCTGACGCGCACAAAATGGGGACGCTCGATGTTTGCCGTCGGCGGCAATCGCGAAGCGGCACGCCGCGCCGGCATCAATGTGCGTCGCATCTATCTCAGCGCTTTCGTGCTTTGCTCGACGCTTGCCACGATCGGCGGCATCCTGTCAGCCTCGCGACTTGCCTCTTCCAGCCAGCAGGCCGGCACCGGCGATGTGAACCTGAACGCCATTGCGGCGGCGGTCATCGGCGGTACCAGCCTGTTCGGCGGGCGCGGCAGCGCCTATTCGGCTCTGCTCGGCATCATTGTCATCCAGGCGATTTCCAACGGGCTGACGCTGCTCAATCTCAGCTCGTCGCTGCGCTACATGATAACAGGTGCTGTTCTCGCCATCGCCGTCATCGTCGATTCGCTTGCCCGCCGGTCCCGTGTCAGCCACGGCCGCGCCTGACCCGCATTCTCAAGGAGTATTCACGTGACTGATCTCATGAAAGGCAAGGTTGCCGCCATTACCGGCGCGGCATCGGGCATTGGCCTGGAATGCGCCCGCACGCTTCATGCCGAAGGTGCAACCGTCGTGCTCATCGACCGTGCCAAGGACAAGCTCGAGTCTCTCTGCAAGGAGATCGGTAAGGGCGCCCTGCCGCTCGTCGTCGATCTTCTCGACGGCCCGCAGGTCTCCGGCATGTTGCCGCGCATCCTGGAATTGGCCGGCCGGCTTGATATCTTCCACGCCAATGCCGGCGCCTATATCGGCGGGCCGGTCGCCGAAGGCGATCCGGATGCCTGGGACCGGATGCTCAACCTCAATATCAATGCGGCCTTCCGCTCGGTCCACGCCGTGCTGCCGCACATGATCGAGCAGAAGTCCGGCGATATCCTGTTTACAAGCTCGATCGCCGGCGTCGTGCCGGTGGTCTGGGAGCCGATCTATACGGCCTCGAAATTTGCCGTTCAGGCCTTCGTCCATTCGACCCGCCGCCAGGTCGCACAGCATGGCGTGCGCGTCGGCGCCGTATTGCCGGGACCGGTCGTCACCGCGCTGTTGGATGACTGGCCGAAGGCCAAGATGGAAGAGGCGCTCGCCAACGGCAGCCTGATGCAGCCGAAGGAAGTGGCCGAGGCCGTGCTCTTCATGCTATCGCGGCCGCGCAATGTCACCGTCCGCGATCTGGTGATCCTGCCGAACAGTGTCGACCTCTGAGGTTGACAGGTCCGGTTCCGGATTGCTCTAGAACCTGAAACTGCCGATTTGAAACGAGAGATCATGAGCGACACTTCACGCACGCCACCAGCGGGTGCCAAACATGTTATCGGCGTCGATGTCGGCACCGGCAGCGCCCGTGCGGGCCTGTTCGACCTTGATGGGCGGATGCTTGCATCCGCCAAGCGGGATATCACGCTCTTCCACGAGACCGGTTCGATCGTCGAGCAATCGAGCACCGAAATCTGGGCAGCGGTCTGCGCCGCCGTTCGCGAAATCGTGGCGACAAGCGGTGTCGATCCGGCTTCGGTTGCCGGCCTGGGTTTCGACGCGACCTGCTCGCTGGTCGTGCTCGGCAAAGGTGGCGGACCACTGCCCGTCGGTCCTTCGGAAGATCCGAACCGTGACATCATTGTCTGGATGGATCATCGCGCCGTTCCGCAGGCGGAGCGCATCAACGCGCTCGGTCATGACGTGCTGCGTTATGTCGGCGGACGTATCTCGCCCGAGATGGAAACACCGAAACTGCTTTGGCTGAAGGAAAACCGGCCGCAGGTTTTCGATGCCGCCTGGCAGTTCTTCGATCTCGCTGATTTCCTGACCTGGCGGGCAACCGGCGACCTGTCGCGCTCGACCTGCACGGTCACGTGCAAGTGGACCTATCTCGCCCATGAGAAACGTTGGGATGCCTCCTATTTCCACCAGATCGGCCTCGGCGTACTGGCCGACGAAGGTTTTACCCGTATTGGGCAATCGATCGTCGAGCCGGGTTCGGCGCTCGGTCAGGGACTGACCGCGGCTGCGGCCGGTGAACTTGGTCTCCTGCCGGGAACGGCGGTTGCCGCCGGCCTCATCGATGCGCATGCCGGCGGTATCGGAACGGTCGGGATCGGCGCCGGCCCGCAGGCCAATCTCGGCTACGTCTTCGGCACCTCGTCCTGCACCATGACATCGACATCGCAGCCGGCCTTCGTTCCGGGCGTCTGGGGTCCCTATTTTTCGGCCATGGTGCCAGGCATGTGGTTGAACGAAGGTGGCCAGAGTGCGGCAGGCGCGGCCATCGATCAGCTGCTCTCTTTCCATCCGGCTGCCAGCGAGGCGCGAGAGCTTTCGAAACGTGCGGGTGTTCCGCTGCCGGCCCTGTTGGCGGATATGGCGGTGCGGAAGGCAGGGCGCTCCTCCGATGCCGTTGAGCTTGTCGCAGGCCTGCATGTCGTTCCTGAATTCCTCGGCAATCGCGCACCCTTTGCCGATCCGCATGCCCGCGCCGTCATCGCCGGCCTCGACATGGAGAGGGATATCGACAGTCTGGTCGCGCTCTACATCGCCGGTCTTTGCGGCATAGGCTATGGTCTGAGACAGATCATCAACACCCAGGCCGATGCCGGCGTTACCATCGAGAACGTCGTGATCAGCGGCGGCGCCGGCCAGCATGATTTCGTCCGTCAGATGCTTGCCGATGCGAGCGGCAAGCCGGTGATCGCGACGAAGGCCGAGGAACCTGTCCTTCTGGGCGCGGCGATCCTCGGCGCCGTCGCGGGCGGTCTGTTTTCCGATATGCGCGCGGCGATGACGAAACTCTCGGCCGTTGAGAAGACCTATGAGCCGGCGCAAGGTGCGATCGCTGATCGTCACGCAAAGCGTTATGAGGGTTTCAGGCAGTTCCAGACGCTGACACGTGAGTTGCGGAAATTCTGAACGGCCGTCGTCCCAGTCGCGAGTGTCTCACGGCCAGGCGGCAAAGGACGGGACGAGGTCTTTCTCCGACTGCGCGGCGATCTTGCGCCGGTAGGCGCCTGGCGGCTCGCCGACACGGCTCTTGAAAAAGCGGCTGAAATAGCCGGGATCGCGAAAACCGAGCCCGAAACCGATCTGCTCGACCGACTGCTGCGATTGCCCAAGCCGCAGTTTCGCCTCGGTGATCAACCTTTCGTGGATCATTTCCAGGGGGCTTTTCCCGACGCCGGCGATACAGACCCGATGCAGATGGTCATAGGTGATGCCCATGGTGCGAGCGATATCGGCAATCGCCGGCTGCTCGCGATAGCGCAGTTCGACGATCTGCCGGAACCGCTGCAGCGTCATTGCCCCGGTGCCAGACGTCGTCGGCAAGGAAGCTCCGGAGGCTCGCCAGAGCCGCAATAGCAGCACGGAGAGATAGGCGCTTACGATGGCAGTTCCTCCCGGTAGAAGATGCTGTCCTTCCTCGGTCATCACCGCGAAGGCGCGACCGATGTCGGCTGCGGGCCCGGCAAGGTTTTCGCCTTGAGCGACGACGATCCGCTCGATCATGTCGTGCAGCTGGACGGCAGCCGGACTGTCGCCGACCGTCCTGTGGACGACATTTTCGGCGGCCAGCAGCATCGCCCCTTCACCGCCGGCGGCAAGGACGAATCTGCCCGCAACCCGTCGGGGCAGCCAGAGCAATGCCGGTGCTGCAAGCCCGAGTTCCTCCTGCCCGTCAATGAACAATGTCGCCTTGCCGCGGGACACGAAGAAGGCCCTGTAGGAGGCGCGGCTGTCACGGGTGCCCAGGCTCCAGGTCTGGCTACCGAGACCGGCGGCAATCGCCGCCGCGATGACAGACAGAGCTGGCGTATCAAGCGATCTTTCGGCCATGTCTGCCTCGAAACTTGAAACGGTAGTGCTGCCGTTCTTGCTCGGCAAATTCTCGGAAAAAGTACAATAGACTGCCGGAAATATCCATTCTATTTCGCGGCGGATTGGTTCCTACTGGATTGCGAGGAGAACCTGATATTCAGGCAGCAGGGTGAGGAACTTCCCGTGAAAGACGTCGATTGCCGGGCGTGAGCGCCGGATTCGCATGAGCCCGGCATATGCCGGAAACCAGCAAACATCATCGCGCCATCCCTTGGGAGGGACAGCAGGCGCATATCGGAAAGGGAACGAGATGGTAGACCTGATGCTTCTCATTGGTGGCCGCACCATGCCGGCTTCGAACGGCGTGACTTTCGAACGGCTGAACCCGATTACCGGTCAGGTGGCAACCACGGCCGCTGCGGCAACGCTGGACGATGCGCACGCGGCCGTCGTTGCAGCAGCTGCAGCCTTTCCGGCCTGGTCGGCGCTCGCTCCGACTGAACGGCGCAAGCGCCTTTCAAAGGCTGCCGACCTCCTGGATTCCCGCACGGGCGAATTCATCGCCGCGATGGCCGAGGAAATCGGCTCGACTGCCGCCTGGGCAGGCTTCAATGTCTATCTCGCCGCCAACATGCTGAGGGAAGCCGCGGCCATGTGCACCCAGATCAGTGGCGAGGTCATCCCGTCGGACAAGCCGGGCCTGATGGCAATGGCCGTGCGGCAGCCAGCCGGCGTCGTCCTCGGTATCGCTCCCTGGAATGCTCCTGTCATCCTCGGCGTGCGTGCAGTCGCCCTGCCGCTTGCCTGCGGCAATACCGTCATCCTCAAGGCGTCCGAGCTTTGCCCCAGGACACATCACCTGATCGGCGAGACATTGCAGGAAGCAGGTCTTGGTGACGGTGTCGTCAATGTCGTGACCAATGCTCCTGCCGATGCCGCGACCGTTGTCGAAAAGATGATCGCCCATCCGGCGGTACGCCGCGTCAATTTCACCGGTTCGACCCGCGTTGGAAGGGTGATTGCAGAGGTTTCCGCGCGCCATCTGAAACCCGTGCTGTTGGAACTCGGCGGCAAGGCCCCCTTCCTGGTGCTTGATGACGCCGATATTGGCGAAGCGGTGAAGGCCGCGGCCTTCGGCGCCTTCATGAACCAGGGTCAGATCTGCATGTCGACCGAGAGGATTGTCGTCGACGAGACCGTCGCCGACGAGTTCGCCGATATGTTCGCCCGCAAGGCCTCGACGCTCGTCGCCGGCGATCCGCGCCAGAGCAATTCGCCCCTCGGCTCGATGATTGGTCTTGATGCGGTGGAACGCGTCAACGGCCTGATCGAGGACGCGGTTTCCAAGGGCGCACGCTTGCTGGCAGGTGGCCGTGCAGTCGGAACACTGATGGATGCGACGGTGCTCGACCACGTGACGCCGTCGATGCGGATCTATGGCGAGGAGAGCTTCGGACCGGTTGCCTGCATGGTGCGCGTGCGTGGTGTCGATGAGGCGGTCCGTGTTGCCAATGATACGGAGTATGGCCTGTCTGCCGCAGTCTTCGGCCGGGATGCCACCCGCGCGATGCAGGTCGCAAGACGGATCGAAAGCGGCATCTGCCATGTGAACGGTCCAACCGTTCATGATGAGGCACAGATGCCGTTCGGCGGCGTGAAGGCCTCCGGATATGGCCGCTTCGGCGGTAAGGCCGGCATCAACGAATTCACCGACCTGCGGTGGCTTACCGTGGCATCGCAGCCGGGGCATTATCCAATCTGATGCCAGGACTTCGTAGCCGGGCACGCCTTACAGGCGATGGCAGACGGTCACGAAATTCGTGCGTGGAATATAGCGGTATTCCACGATCATGTCCGTGCAATCGAGACATCGACGCTGCACATACCGCGCACGAACGATCGGCTTCGGTCGATGCTTGGCGACATGGGGTCGTTCATAGCTTTGAATCATGTCGGCAGAATTGACCGGGCCTGTCGAAATGGCGGCTACGGCCAACGTCAACAACGATACCAGCAAGGCGCGCATGCAGCTCTTCTCCTCGGAAATAAAGGTGGGCGCGCGCATATGTGCGCGCCTCCTGGGCCTAATGTGTGCTCAGCTTCGCTTCTGCGGCGGCGGCGAGAAAATCGTCCCTTGCGGTTTCCACGCTGATGCGCCCTTCGACGGCACCCTTGCAGGCATTGCTTGCCTTCACGAATTTCGCTCCCGTGCGTCGCGGCCACATGTCGTGGAGATAGATGAGCGCATCGAACGGGCCTCTGACGGTCCGGGATCCGGCGTTGACGAACTCGATCTCGACCGGCTCGCTCCATTGGGTATTTGGCATCGGTTTTCCTCCTCCTGTCGCGAGCGCCACAACGTCGCGAACGGGAATTTGTTCCCGCGCTGGAGATTGGTTGGTTAATCGCGGCTTTACCGCAGGTGTGCAAACGGTAGCTCTCGGCCGTGCCGAGTTTCTGGACGCCCGCCATCGGCTGCTACTAGCCCACCTTGTCCCGCAGGGGATGGCAGTTCCCACTGGATCCTCTCACGTCCACCCATTTCTGACGGTTGTGCGTTGTGACTGCGCACCGCACGTTTTGCGGCGCATTTGAACAGCCCGTCTGGACTTCTAAATCCCAGCCTTATCTTTCTTGATCGGATGCATACTTTATCAGTGAATGCGATACAGGTTATTTGAACACCCGCGATACTGCTCTCGAAAGGACCGGGAGGATCGGTCCGGGGCAAATACGCAGCAGTTCTTGGCGACCGGTCGATGAAAAAGAGGAAGTAAATTGAGCATTTCAAGCGGCAGAATTGCCTGGGAAGAGGTCATCGAGGCCAGGGCTTTCATCGATCTTGCGAGGGTCACGCCCCAACCTTTTAAAGACAGCGTCGAGTTTACCTGCCTGCCGGTGGCCCAAGGCTGCGCCATTTCGCTGCCTACAGCTCCTGCGGTTGGGCTCAATCGCATCCTTGCTTTGAATAGCAGAGACGAACTCAATGTCGCATTCGAATGGATGAAGACCAGGACGGGTAGGCGGCATGTTCAGATCAGCGAAACCTCCGCCTCCAACGAATTGCGTGACTGGATCCTGGAGCAGAAACTGGTCGAAGATGGCGCCTGGGCAAAACTCACGCGGCCTGCACCATCCGCTCCGCTTCCCGTCGAAGGGCCTGTGCGGGCGCGGCTCGCCGGTATCGAGGACGCGCCGATTGTCGGCAGGCTGATGTGCGCAGGCTTTGCTTTTCCGACGGCGCTTGAACCACTGTGGTCATCCCTGGTCGCCAAGAAAGGCTGGGCCTGCTTCATTGCGGAACTGGACGGCACGCCGATTGGAACCGGGGCGATGTTCGTTGAGGATGGATGTGCCTGGCTGGGAGTCGGAACGACGCTTGCCGAATATCGGAATCTCGGTGCGCAAAAGGCGCTGATCAATGCGCGATTGAACGAGGGCCTTGCTCAGGGTGTCTCGCTGTTTGCGGTGGAAACAGCCAAACCGGAAGAAGGACAACCGAACATATCCTTCGGAAACCTGACGAAGGCAGGCTTCAAGCCATCCTATATTCGCAAGAATTATCTCCTGCCGAATTAAGTCCTTCCCGCCGATGCTGATTGCCGCATCGGTGCCATATCCCGTGACTAGATCGGAACAAGCCCCGTGAAGCGGCCGGACTTGAGAAGGAAACGAGATGCAGTTGAACGGCGAACTGAACCCGAACGATCCCGAATTCTTTGAGCTTCTCACTGGGAGCTTCAGGCGCCTTCTCGGACGAGACCTTCTCCCCAGGGATCGGGGGCCTGAATGGCTCTACGGCGATGCCCCGTTTGTGGTTCTTGCCCATAATACTGCGCCCGATCCGGTCTTCGTCTATGCCAATGGTGCAGCACAGAGGCGGTTCGGGTACTGCTGGAGTGAGTTCGTGAAGCTGCAGTCGCGTTTATCCGCTGGCCCAAGCGAGCGGTCAGAGCGCCAGGCGTTGCTCGACGCGGTGGCACGCAACGGATTTATGACGGGCTATCGGGGATTGCGGGTCACAAAGTCGGGGAGCCGGTTCTGGATGGAAGATGGAATAGTCTGGCAGCTTCGCACCGCAGACGGACAGGATTTCGGCCAGGCAGCGACCTTCTCGCAGTGGGCCGAGGTGCCGCCCTCCTAAACCGCCGTCTTGTATCGCCCTGGTACGTGGAGGCACTTCTCGCGATGAACAGGCATCGGGGCTGCGCGCGCCGGTCGCCTCTCGTAGACGCAGGCCGCACCTCACCTCATCCGCCCGCCAGCAACGCCCTTGCGCTCTCCTCATCCGTGATCAGCACGGTTGCGAGTCCGGCGCGCACGGTGGCGCTAAGGATGGCGTGTTTGTGGGGGCCGCCCGAGGCGACGATGCGGCAGGGGATCTTGCGATAGTCGGCGAGGTCGGGGGCCAGCACCTGCGCGTTCAGCGGGTGGGCGACGGGGCGGCCCTCGGCATCGATATAGCGGCCGAGCAGGTCGCCGACGGCGCCGACAGCGATGAGGTCACCGACGTCGGTTCCGGCCGGCAGGCCGTAGCGCACCTGCAGGGATTGCCTGGTCACGTCGCCGACGCTCAGATAGGAAATATCCACTTCGCAGGTCTGGCGGAAGATGCGCTCGAAGACCGATTGCGTGATGATCGCCTCGCGCGATTGCGGGCTCTCGGCATAGATCGGTGCCGCGAAATAGTGGCATTGGGCCTTCAGAACCTGCGCGAAGGCGCGCACGACCTCGAACGTGTTGATCTCCGAGCCGCGTGTCAGCCCGCCCATCATAGAGCGCAGCTCGATCCCGGGCTCGCTTGTCGGCGTCATGTGGGTAATGGTCTCGCGTAGCGTCGCGCCCCAGCCGACCCCGATGGAGCGGGGCTTGCGGGCCTGGATCAGCCGGTCGAGATAGGCAGCTGCGCCGCGGCCGAGCGCCTGATGCAGAAGCTGCGGATCGGCAGGGGTGGGCACGACGACTACCGCCTCCAGGCCAAAACGTTCCTGCAGACGCGATTCCAGCTCCATGCCGGCGGCAAGCGGCGAGGTGAAGCTTACCCTGACGATGCCTTCCTCAAGGGCTGCGGCCAGGAACTCGTTTACCCGGCGACGGGTGAGGTACATGCGCTCGGCGATCTGTGCCTGCGTCAGCCCCTCGACGTGATAGAGCCAGGCCGCCCGGATTTTCAGTTCATGCGATTCCATCAATCCCCATCCCAAATGTGCCCCTACATGCCCCGACGTTACATATTTCACACTGGTGTAACATATGTAACGTAATGCCGTCTGCATGACGATAGAACTTCTGATCTTCGATTGCGACGGCGTATTGATCGACAGCGAGCCGCTGGCGAGCGGCGCGCTGGCGCAGGCCCTGCAGCGGGCCGGCGTTCCCTTGAGCCATGCCGAAGTCCACCGTCGCTTCACCGGTCTTTCGGGCGAGGCGGCCGGCCGCCTCTGTCGCGAGGAACTCGGCCTTGCCGATCCGGCTCATGTCTTCGCCGATGCAAAAAGCGCGCTCTACGCGGAATTTTCCCGTTCGCTGCGGCCGATGGCCGGCATCGAAGAGCTGGTGCGGAATGTGAGGCAGCGCAAATGCGTCGCGTCCAACAGCGACATGGAGAGGCTGCGTTGCAGCCTCGGGCTTCTGGATCTCTGGGCGGAATTTGACCCGCATATCTACAGCGCCGAGATGGTGGCGAGGCCCAAGCCTGCGCCTGACCTGTTCCTTCTCTGCTCCGAAAATCTCGGCGTGGCGCCGCATCGCTGCCTTGTCATCGACGACAGCGCGCTCGGGATCGCGGGTGCCGTGGCGGCCGGCATGGCGGCGATCGGCTTCGTCGATCCGGCCGATCCGCGCAGCGGACGCCACGAGGCGCTGAACGCGGCAGGCGCTCTGCAAACGGTTGAGGGGGCGGCGGAACTGGCGATTGCTCTCGAAGCGCTCTCTTCATCATCCGCAAAGGAAGAGGCGGCTCATGCCGCCGGGCCTGCAAGGAATCCGGCGGTGGAGACCGCCGGCTAATCTCGCGCAGGCCGATGCTTCGCGCGCTGGAATGGCTCTTCGCGGCGTCCGCGACGGGCGGCTGTAACCGAAACTTCATGAAGCCGTCAATCAGGCGACATGGAGCTGATCCTAAGAACCAAGACCGCGAGCCGGGGGCCCGCCGGTCAAGACACAAGGAGTTTCCGATGATATCGATCAATCGACGCAGCGCGCTCGGTCTGCTCGGCGCCACCGCCGGCACGCTCATTCTGCCGCGCATGGCTTTCAGCCAGGCAAAGCGTCCTTCCATCACCATCGCGGTGCAGAAGATCACCAACAACAATTCGCTCGACGTCTATCACGAGCAGTCGAACGTCGGCGAGCGCATCTTCTTCCCGAACCTCTGGGAAGGCCTGATCCTGCGCGATTGGATGGGCAACCAGGGCCCGGTTCCAGGTCTTGCGACCGAATGGAAGCGTATCGACGACAAGACGCTCGAACTGAAGCTGCGCCAGGGCGTCAAGTTCCACAACGGCGACGAAATGACCGCCGAGGATGTCGCCTTCTCCTTCTCCAAGGAGCGCGTATTCGGCAACACGGAACCGGCCGGCGGCAAGACCATTTTCGAAGCCGACCACAAGCCTGCGACCGCCAAGGAACTGCCCGCAACCGTTCCCGGCGTCGGACGTCGCCTGTGGCCGGCGCTCGCCGGTATCGAGATCGTCGACAAGTACACCGTGCGCCTGCACAACGCCACGCCTGACGTGACGCTGGAAGGCCGCCTCTATTCCGGCGGTAGCCAGATCACCAACCGCCGCGCCTGGGATGAAGCCGCAACCTTCACGGAATGGTCGCGCAAACCGATCACGACCGGCCCCTACATGGTCGGCGAGTACAAGCCGGACGTTTCGCTGACGCTCGTCGCCTTCGACGAATATTGGGGCGGCCGCCCGCCGCTCGAGCAGATCCGCTTCGTGGAAGTTCCTGAGGTCGCCTCGCGCGTCAACGGCCTGCTGTCCGGCGAATACGACTTCGCCTGCGACCTGCCGCCGGATCAGATCGCCGCCGTTCAGGCCGCTCCTGGTTACGAGATCCAGAACTCGACAATCTGGAACCACCGCATTTCGGTCTTCAACACCCAGAATGAGATCCTCGCCAACCCGCTGGTTCGCCGTGCCATGACCCATGCCATCGACCGCCAGGCGATCGTCGATGCACTCTGGGCCGGCAAGACGGTCATCCCGGCCGGCCTGCAGTTCGAATCCTTCCGAAACGGTGATATGTTCATCGAAGGCTGGGCGCCCCCGGCTTACGATCCCAATCTCGCCAAGGACCTCCTCAAGCAGGCCAACTACAAGGGCGATGCGATCCCCTACCGCCTGCTCAACAACTACTACACGAACCAGACGGCCAACGGCCAGATCATGGTCGAGATGTGGAAGCAGGTCGGCCTCAACGTCGAGATCGAGATGAAGGAAAACTGGGCACAGATCCACGACCCGGCAGGTGTCAAGGGCGTGCGCGACTGGTCGGCCTCCAACACGATCAACGATCCGATCACGCCGATGATCGTGCAGTTCGGCCCGAACGGCGAAGTGCAGCAGAAGAAGGACTGGACGAACGAGGAGATGAACAAGCTCGCCGTCGTCATGGAAACCTCCACCGACCGTGCACAGCGCAAGAAGGCCATCGCCCGCATGCTGGAAATCTGCGAGCGCGAAGACCCGGTCTATCAGGTCCTGCACCAGAATGCCGTCTTCACCGGCATGAAGTCCTCGCTGAAGTGGAAGGCCGCTCCGGCCTTCGCCATGGACTTCCGCGCCGCAAACTGGTCGATCTGATCGGTCCGTCACTCCGGTCTCCGGCGGCTGAAGCGCTGCCGGGGATCGTCTTTTTGGTGCAAGCGAAAAGCGGGGATGAAAGATGGGCGCGACCGGCTCCAATCTCGTGGAACTGCGTGACCTGACGGTCGCCTTCGACGGCGTGCAGGTTCTCCACGGCATCGATCTCGATGTCGGCAAAGGCGAGGCGCTCGGCCTCGTCGGCGAATCCGGCTGCGGCAAGTCGGTCACGTGGCTCGCGGCCCTCGGCCTGCTGCCCGGCAAGGCCCGCGTTTCCGGCTCAGTGCAAATCGAAGGTCGCGAACTCATCGGCGGATCGCGCGCGGTGCTCGAAAGCGTGCGCGGCAGCCGCATCGCCATGATCTTTCAGGACCCGTCCAGCTCGCTCAATCCGGTGCTGCGCATCGGGCGGCAGATTTCCGAGGCGTTGTCGGTCCATCGCGGCCTGCGCGGCGAGGCGGCAAAGGCCGAGGCGCTGCGGCTGATCGATATGGTCGGCATTCCCGATTCGCGCCGCCGCTTCGATCTCTATCCGCATGAATTTTCCGGCGGCCAGTGCCAGCGCCTGATGATTGCGATGGCGCTGGCCGGCCAGCCCGACCTTCTGATTGCCGACGAACCGACCACCGCGCTCGATGCGACGATCCAGGCGCAGATCCTCGATCTCTTGATCCGTCTGCGTGCCGAAACAGGCATGGCGACCGTTTTCATCAGCCATGATCTCGGCGCCGTCAGCCAGGTCTGCGAGCGCGTCTGCGTCATGTACGCCGGACGCATCGTGGAGGAGGGCAGTGTCGAACAGCTCTTCTCCGAGCCGCGCCACCCCTATACGCGCGGCCTGTTCGATGCCATTCCGCGCCTCGACGGCGGCCGCGAACGGCTGATCCCCATTCCCGGAACCGTTCCCAATCCGAAACATCTGCCGGAGGGCTGTTCCTTCTCGCCGCGGTGTCCGCGCGCCGTCGAGGCCTGTCGCAGCGAGCAGCCGCCGCTCGTTTCGTTCGATGGCGGCCGCAAGCTCGCCTGCGTACGGCCGGTGCCTGTCGCGGCTGCCGTCGAGACCCGGTCGTCCCGTATCGCCGAAGGCCTGCTGCAATGACGCCGCTCATCGAAGCCCATGATCTCGTCCGCATCTATCAGATCCGTCACGGGCTGTTCGGCCGGCCGGCGCCGGTGCGCGCCGTAGACGGCGTTTCGCTGTCGGTCGTGGCGGGAGAAACGCTCGGCATCGTCGGCGAATCCGGCTCCGGCAAATCGACGCTCGGTCGTATGCTGCTCGGCATCGATGATGCGCAGCAAGGAAGCGTGCGCTTTCAGGAGCAGCCGATGCCGGTGCGAAACTCCGGGGAATGGCGGGCACTGCGCGCGAAGATGCAGCTCGTGTTCCAGGACCCGCTCGCCGCACTTGACCGCCGCGTGACGATTGCCAGGCAGATCGCCGAGCCGCTCGATATCCACAAGCTCATTCCCAGACAGCACCAGACTGACCGGGTGACGGAACTGATGAGGGCCGTCGGCCTGCGCCCCGACCAGGCCGATCGTTATCCTCACGAGCTATCGGGCGGCCAGCGCCAGCGCGCCGTGATCGCCCGGGCGCTCGCGTCGCGGCCGAAGCTGCTCGTCTGCGATGAGCCGGTGTCGGCGCTCGATGTCTCCATCCAGGCGCAGGTCGTCAACATGATGCGCGATCTGCAAGAGAAAAACGGCATTGCCATGGTCTTCATCAGCCACGACCTGAAGGTGGTGCGCAACATCGCCGACCGTGTCGCGGTCATGTATCTCGGCCGCATCGTCGAGGAGGCTTCTTCCGACGTTATCTTCCGCGCCCCGCAGCATCCCTATACGAAGGCGCTGGTATCCAGCGTGCCCGTTCCCGGCAAGCCGCTCGAAGGCCGTGTCGTCCTGCAGGGCGAGCCGCCGAACCCGGCGAGCCGCCCCTCCGGCTGCGCCTTCCACCCACGCTGTCCGCTGGCGCGGGAGATCTGCCGTTCCGTCGTGCCGGAACTCAAAGATATCGGCGGGGGCCGTACCGCGGCCTGCCATGTCGTGGCGGGCGAAACCACGCCGGTCGCGGCATAGGGGAGGGTTCCATGATCCGTTTCGTTCTCGTGCGCCTGTTCCGTGCTCTCCTGACCATCATGGCGGTCGTCACCTTCGCCTTCGTCGTGCTGCGCATGTCGGGCGATCCCGCAACTGTCATGCTCGGGCCTGATGTGCCGAAGGAGGCGGTCGATGCCTTCCGCAAGGCATGGGGCCTCGACCAGCCGCTGTGGATTCAATATCTCGCCTATATCAAGTCGATCTTTACCGGCGATTTCGGCGTCTCGATGCGCGACAAGGCGTCCGCACTGAACCTCGTGCTGGAACGCGTGCCGGCGACGCTGCAATTGACCATCCCGGCGCTCATCCTCAAGCTCATCTTCGGCATTCCCTCCGGCGTCTATGCGGCGCTGCACCGGCAGAGTTTTTCCGACCGTGGCGTCATCCTGCTTGCCGTCCTTGGCTTTACCATTCCCTCCTTCGTCATGGGTCTGCTGCTCGTGCTGATCTTCTCGGTCATCCTTGGCTGGTTGCCCTCGGGCGGGCAGGATACCTGGATGCACGGCATATTGCCGACGCTGACGATGAGCATTGGCGGCATCGGCATCCTCGCCCGCTTTTCGCGCAGCGCCATGATCGAGGTGATGGGCCAGCCCTATATCCGCACCGCCTCGGCCAAGGGGCTGACATGGCGCGACGTGGTCTGGAACCATGCATTGCCCAATGCGGCGGTGCCGATCGTCACAATCGTCGGCTTCATGGTCGGTTCGCTGATTGCGGGTGCAGTCGTGGTGGAATCGATCTTTTCCTGGCCCGGCATCGGCCGCCTGCTGGTAGTCTCGGTCACCAATCGCGATCTCGCGGTCGTGCAATGCATCCTGCTGATCATCGCCGTCGCCATGGTCGTATCGAACCTCGTCGTCGACCTGCTCTACGGCTGGCTCGATCCGCGCCTTCGCTCGCATGCGGCCGGACATTAGGAGAAACCGATGGCTACTGTAGATCTCGCCGCAACGCCGGCTTCCGGAAAGCCCAACCGGCTCATCTCCTTCCTGCGCCGCAACGTCCCGCTGTCGGTGGCCTTCGGTCTGCTGTGGCTTGCGGCCATGGTCCTGACCGCCGTGTTCGCCGACTATATCCGCCCGTTCAACATCACCGCCATGGATCTCGGCAGCCGGCTTTCGGCGCCGGGCGAGCTCAAGCATCTGCTCGGCACCGACGAACTCGGCCGCGACGTACTTTCGCGCCTCATCCAGTCGATCCGGGTGTCGCTCGTCATCGCCTTCGGCGCGACGATCCTCTCGGCGCTCTTCGGCACACTGCTCGGGTTCCTCGCGGCGCGGTTCCGCGGGTTCGTGGAGCATCTGGTCCTGATGCTCGCCGATTTCCAGGCCGCTCTTCCCTTCCTCATTATGTCGCTGGCAGTGCTGGCCTTTTTCGGTTCCTCCATGCTGCTGCTCGTCTGCCTCATGGGTTTCTACGGCTGGGAACGTTATGCGCGCATCGCCCGCGGCCTTGCGATCTCCGCCGGCGCCCAGGGCTATGCGGCGGCGGTGGTGCAGCTCGGTGCGACGCCTTCGCGCGTTTACCTGCATCATATCCTGCCAAACGTCGCCTCGACGCTGATCGTTTCCATGACCCTCACATTCCCGGAAATCATCCTGATGGAAAGCGGGCTCTCCTTCCTCGGCCTCGGCGTGCAGCCGCCCGAAACCAGCCTCGGTAACATGGTGGGCTTCGGACGCGAATATCTGACGCGAGCGCCCTGGATCATGCTGGCGCCCGCCGCCGTGATCATGCTGACGACGCTTTCGATCTCGCTCGTCGGTGACTGGTTGCGCGACAAGCTCGACCCGACGATCCGCTAGTGCTGTGAAATCAATATACTGAAGGAATTTCCATGACGCTCATCACCGGCCATCGCGGCGCCCGCAACCTCTGGCCCGAAAACTCGCTCACTGGCTTCCGCAATGCGATCACGCTCGGCGTCGACGCCATCGAATTCGACGTGCACCTGACGCGATCGGGCGAGCTCGTCGTCATCCACGACGCCACACTGGAGCGCACTGCCGAAGGCGCAGGCCCGGTGCAGGACCTGTCGGGGGAGGCCCGCAAGGCGACCCTGCTGAAAGGTACGGACGAGGCGATCCCGACGCTCGCCGATGTGCTCGGCGTGCTTGCCGCAAACGAGGGCATCGACCTGCATGTCGAGATCAAGATCGACGAGACCGGCACGCCCTATCCTGATATTGCAGCACGCGTCGCAGCCGAGCTCGGCCGTTTCGGTGTCGGCAAACGTTCCTACCTGACCTCCTTCGATACTTCGGTGCTGAAGGATTGCCGCCTGCATGCGCCTGATGTTTCGCGCCTCGTTTCCGTCAATGCCGCCTGGGCCGAAAAGCAGGGCGGGCTTGCCGCCTTCATCGACCGCGTGGACGAGCTGGTGGAGATCATTGCTATCCATCACGAGCTGATGGAAGCGGAATGGGACCTGATCCGCAGCCGGCTGCCAATGGAACGGCTCTGCGTCTGGACCCTCAACGACGAGCCCGGCATCCGCCACTGGCTGGAACGCGGCATCGGCAGCTTGACCTCGGACAGCCCGGATCTGGCGCTGAAACTGCGTGCCGGCATCGCTGCGTGAGCTATGGCTTTGCTTCTTCGCCCTAGCGGGGGAACGGCACCTGTGCCACTGGATCAATGACACAGTCATGGCGCTGCGCTTTCTGCGGGTCGGCTTGGACATCATGCGAAATGGTCGACAGCCAGCTTTCGTCCTCATATCGAAAGCAGCGCCACCGATGACATCATTCATTTAGGCACTATCATCAAGCCATGCTGCTCGCAGTCTGGCCAAGATATCATCAATGCGAACCCAACGGATTTAGGTCAAGGAGCTAGGTTAGGAGCAGGATTCCCTGTTGCTCCAGCCCCTGATTGTGGCTTCAATCGCAGCGAAGCGTTCATGGCTGGTGGCATTTGCAAAAACGACTTCGTCATCGGCGTACGTTTTTCGGGTATGCGGTGAGGCCGGCACCCAGCGACACACTCGTCAAACATCGGTCAGTTTCCCCTATCGGTTCAGCAAAGCCTATCCGGGAAACGCAGTTTTATAGTGCTAAGCCTTGGTTGCATAAAATGTGATCGTTTCTTTTAGAACGTTGTGAACATTCCGGCGATACTGCTTCCTCAGGTTGAATAATTCGGTGGATGAGGTGTGTTTTGAGAGGTCTCGCGATCGGACGATTTCGTGCGTCTGAAGAGGGCGCCACTGCCGTTGAATTCGCGATCATCGCTCCCGTCCTGATCTTCATCATGTTCGCCATTATCGAGACGGGAATCGCGTTTGCCGCCGACATCCTTTTGAAGAACGCGACTTATGACGCTGCAAGAACGGGCAGGACGGGCTTCATCTCGGAAAAGTCCACTCAGGACGCGACCGTGAAGCAGAAAATCAGATCTGAAGCTGGGGTCATAATGGATGCCGACAAGCTCGTTATCACGAGCCTCTCCTACAAGAGCTTTGACGCTCTGAAAAAGCCGGAGCCTTTTATCGATAAGAATGGCAATGGTGTCAGAGACAACGGCGAGAACTTTACGGACGTCAATGGTAACGGCGTCTATGACAAGGACCAGGGCGCCAGCGGCTATGGTGGCACGGCACAGGTCGTTATCTACACGGTGACCTATCCCTGGTCGTTCCACACACCTTTTCTCAATCGGCTCATCGGCAACAACGGCACCGTTGAACTGACGGCAACAGCGGTGGTTCAGAATGAGCCCTATTGAGATCGCATGCCGTGCGGCCAGAGAGTGGGCTCTCCTCATCCGCCGCCTTGTGCGCGATGACAACGGCGTTGCCGGAATCGAAATGGCCATCATAATGCCTGTGTTGCTGCTGCTCTTTTGCGGCGGGGGCGAAATCGCCCTTTATGCGCGATCTCATTTCCAGGCCTCGCAGATGGCGTCCACGGTCGCCGACGCGGTTTCCCGTTACGAGACTCTGACCGCCTCCGACGTTGCATCGATATTCACGGTCACGTCCGAGATCATGGGAACCGACGACTTCGGCAAGAACGGTTATGTCATCCTGTCCTCGGTATCGCGTACGGGGGGAGCCACTTCTATCGTGGCCTGGCAATGCAAGGGCGGCGCACTTCCGAGCACGAGCAAGATCGGCATCGTGAACAAGGCGGCGACGCTGCCTGGTAACCTCACGCTAGACGCTACCGACAACGTTATCGTCGCCGAGGTTTTTTACCGGCATACGCCGATATTCTCGAACTTCATCTCCATCGAACCGCAACTCTATGAGACAGCGGTTTTCCGTCCCCGTCTCGGTAGCCTCACAAGCGCGCCCGGATGCTAGCTGCAAGAAAGATTGATCCAATGGGATTGGGATCCATGATCACGGGTTTTTGCCGGGACAGAGATGGCGCGGTATTGCCATTCGTTGGCATCGTCAGTCTCGTACTGATCGGTGCTACCGGCTTCGGCATCGATGCCGCCCGGCTGATGCTCTTGCATTCGACGCTGCAGCGTTCGATCGACGCGGGAGCGCTGTCTACCGTTGCCAAGCTCGACACCGCGACGATCGATGTCCAACTGCGCAAGTTCACGGTGGCTAATTTCGGAGACGGGCAGATCGGCGCGACGCTCGACAGTCTCACCTGGACGATCTCGAGCGACAACAAGACACTGACCGTAAAGGCGAGCGCCAGCGCACCGGCATCGCTCATGAAGATTCTCGGTATCCAGACGATCAGCACCAGCGCAGAGAGCGTGATCGAGCGTTCGACGAGTGGCCTTGAACTGGCGCTGGTGCTGGACAACACCGGCTCTATGGCCGGCTCAGGTATCACCAGCCTCAAGAGTGCTGCCAATACGCTCGTCGACATTCTCTATGGCGACAAGCCCATTGCCGAAAACCTCTATGTCGGAATCGTTCCTTTCTCGCAGACGGTCAATGTCGGAAAGGCGCACACGGATTGGCTGCAGGCGGGATCGCTCGCCGCGTTCGACTGGGGAACAACCTCATGGGGTGGATGTGTCGAGGCGCAGAGCGCAACCGTGGACGATGTCTCGGACACAGTGCCGTCCACCAATCCAATTGTGCCCTACTACTGGGAAGACAGCGATGGCAACGACTGGATCAGCGTCAACAGCAAGGGCAAGAAGACTTATGACGCGACGCTCGATGAAACGAACGGTCCGAACAAGAACTGCCCGGCCGAAGTCACGCGGCTGACACCCGAAAAGGCGAAGGTCGTTTCCGCGATTAACGCCATGAAGGCGGTCGGCAATACGCACGTCAACTTCGGAGCCGTCTGGGGATGGCGGATGCTCTCACCCAAGTGGCGCGGTCTTTGGGGTGGCGACATGACGACATACAAGCTTCCGCTGGACTATTACACGCCGCATATGAGCAAGGCGGCGGTAATCATGACCGACGGTGCAAACACGATGTCAGAGCAGGTCTACAGCGCCTATGGCTGGCTTGCCGACAAAAATCTCGGAACCAGCAATTCCAGCACGGCAGTGACCGAACTCAACAATCGACTGAGCAAGGTTTGCACGGCCATGAAGAATGCCGGCGTTATCGTCTACACGATCGCGTTCAACGATCCCGGCACCAGTACGCAGAATCTCCTGCGTGGTTGCGCGAGCCAGAACGCATTTTACTTCAACTCGCCTAGCACCGCAGCGTTGCAATCCGCCTTCAAGCAGATTGGCAACTCACTATCGAATCTCAGGGTTAGCAGGTGAGACGCTGGCTCGATTTTCGTGCCTTCAGCGGGGCGCTTCGGCTATCGGGAGTATCTCGGGCGGCTGAGGACAAAAACGAGATCGCACGCCGGACCGCGCTTTAGTTGAATTTGCCACCAAAAAGCTTTCTTGAAACAGCAGTTCCATCGCTGAAGCAGCTTTGCCGAGCAGCTAACAATGGTTTTTGAGGCCAAGGGACCCGTATGTCGTTGAGAGGCAGGATCTTCATTGCGGTCATCGCTGCTGTTTCGATCGTCGTGATGGGAGGTTCCGCGTGGTTATGGGATCGGTCCGGCGCTTACGGCTTCAATGTGATATTGCGAAGGGGCGGGACCTACTGGATCAGCGTTAAAGCCAACGATCCGCGCTTGTCTCCCGCCATGCAGCTGTCTCTGACCAATCCCGAGCCGGTCGCAACAGCCGGTCAAGTCATTTGGCGCGAAGTCGAGAAGGGCTTCGAGGTGGCGGAACTTCCCGTCATGGTCGGCGGCCACGAAATCGATACCATCCTGCTCAATCGGATCGATCCCAGGCTGTATCGGTTCGTGGCGAGGAATGCGTCTGCCGGCGACCGGGGGATCGACGAATGGGAGAAGGCTGTCCCACAGGCGGTGCTGATCGTTAACGGCAGCTACTACGATCACAAGGGCGAACCTGACACGCCGATCCTCAGCGACGGCGTGCCAATGGGACCGGCGGAGTATGACGCCAAGGCAGGAGCCTTCGTCTCCGGCGAAGGCTTTGCGGATATCCAGGGTCTGTCTGCACAATCATGGCAAACGGCTTTTCAAGGGGCGACCAACGCAATGGTATCCTATCCCCTGTTGCTCGGCGCCGACGGTCAGACGCATGTGCCAGTCAAAAGCCGGTGGCTTGCCAACCGGACTTTTGTCGCCAAGGACAACGATGGGCGCGTGATCATCGGCACCACAAAGGAGGCCTTCTTCTCGCTTACCGGCCTTGCCGATTTCCTGAAAGACTCGCCGTTGAACCTAGAGGTTGCTCTGAATTTCGACGGTGGCCCGATCGCTTGCCAAAGCGTGCGTTTGACGGGATTTCAGCGAAAGTTCTACGCGCGATGGGAGGCGCAGGTCGAAGGCGACGAGGTGCGGCTGCTGCGGTGGCCTCTCGGCAGTGCAAGTTGGGCGATGCCTATGGTGCTGACAGTTGAACGACGTACAGACGGTTAGGACTGTAACCTGCAACCTGGATTCCGCTGCACATGGGGTCGCTCGTTCGTATCCGCTCATTGCAACGGCATGCCCCGTGACGGACGCCGAAGTCCTGTTTCGATGAGGCGGTGAGGTCGCATTCGGCGCGGCCGATAAGTAACCCGCCTGTAACCGAGTCGAGGAAGGCCGGTTTCGCGCAGCCTTCTTCGTGCCTACCCTATTGCGTCCTGCGGGTACTTTCCAAAAGCGGCAAAAGCCGCGCGTGCGAAGGATATAGACACTAAGTTTGGGTTGTCTGTTGGTCCGGGAGGCGCGCAATTAGACCCCGCGGCATTTGAGCGACGTGAATGCCGGCAGCACGGAGGAAGACGTCATGGATGTGTATGAGGCAGTGACAAGCCGCCGGTCTGTGCGAGGGTTCAAAGACGAGCCTGTGTCGAGGGAGATACTGGAGCGCGTGCTCGACGCGGCTTCTTGGGCGCCATCCGGATCGAACATCCAGCCGTGGAACACTTACGTCATTACCGGCGAGCCCCTGGTCGAGCTCAAGACGTCTGCTGTCGAGCGCGTCGCCCATGGCGATCCCTGGGACGAGCGACAGTACGAGATGTACCCGTCCTCGCTGAAGTCCCCGTATGCGGATCGCCGGTCAGCTTTCGGACGAGAACGCTACAGCGCGCTCGGCATTGCACGTGAAGACTGGGAGGCGCGCCAGCGCGCAGCCATTGCCAATTGGAACTGTTTCGGCGCACCCGCCGCCCTGTTCTGCTACATCGACCGCGACCTAGGGCGACCTCAATGGGCCGACGTCGGCATGTATCTTCAGACAGTCATGCTGCTGCTCCGCGCCGAAGGCCTGCACAGTTGCCCGCAGATGGCGTGGTCGCAGGTTCGCGAGTCTGTCGCGGAGATCCTATCGCCCCCGGATGGGCTGATCCTCTATTGCGGCATGTCGATCGGATACGAAGACCCCACCGTGAGCTATCCCCGGACGGGTCGAGTTCCACTCGCCGAAACGGTCACGTTTGTGGGCGATTAGTCCAAAGGTCCAGCGCCGGGCCGGAAACGGGCAAAATGATCAAGGCTCAATTGGGAATGAGCCAGCGGCGCCAAGGCGCTGATTCCGCGACCTGCGACTCGACTCATTTGATTCCCGTCCCATGTGAGTCTGTCGAGACATCGAGAGGTACTGCGTCATGGACAATCTTCACAGCTCGACACCGATCCGCCCGCTTCACGTCGAGATCGACGGTGCGGCGAAATATCGCCAGGCCCATAGCGTCGAGGATCTCGCCGCTTTTCTGCTGAGCGAAAAGTGGCCGCATCTCGAAAACGATCCCGCCGCATTCCACCGTGCGCTCGCGACCTCGATGGACGCCATGCAGCTCTATCTCGATCCGGAAATTGCACGCCAAGCCTTCGTGGCGGCGGCACATGCATCGAGAATGCATGTCCTTCCGGATGACATGAAAGAAAAGAAGGCCGGCAAACGATGACAAAAGTCCTCGAGGTCGGCGACGGCATCCGCGATATTCCAGGTTGCTGCAGCAGGCTTGCATGAGCAGTGTGCCGCTGATACCGATGTTCAACTCTTGGAGATGCCTATGCTTGCCGCCCGCCTCACCTGCAATTCGCCGGCCGTGTCGCCGGAGATTTCAGCCCGCTGCCTAGCCCAAGGCTGAAGCTCAAGCGCGTCTCGGCCAATGATCGCCTTCGAAAGGCGTCATCTCCAAGCTGAGAAACTCATGATCATTTCCCTTACATCGAGCGCCTTCGATGCGCTCGGCGATGGCGTTGTGCCGTCGGGCCTTCGTTTCATGCAGGACAGCGCCATCGCACCGCGGGAAGTCCTGCGCATGCTCTCCGATCTGAACCGCGTCATCGCGGCCGATTTCACTCCGTCTGCCTGGATGATCGTCGATGGCGACGAGGTCGTCGGCCTCTGCTCGATCATCAGACCTCCTGAAAACGGCGAACTGCATATCGGTTACGGCGTTGCGCCCTCGCGTGAAGGCCGGGGGATGGCGACCGCAGCCGTCGCGGAACTGCTGGACTGGGCGCGCAGCGACCCTCGAGTCAAAAGCGTGTCTGCAGAAACGGCCGTCGCCAACGTTGCCTCCCAGCGCGTGCTGGAGCGCAACGGCTTTTCACCGACGGAGCGAAGGAGCGACCCCGAAGACGGTCCGCTTATCTGCTGGGCGGTTGCCACTTTGTGACGACGTCGATGAGGGAGTGGCATTGTCCTCTCCCTCGTGACGGCCGCGGGATTGGCAGACGCTCCAATCGACACCGTCAAGCCGATGTCGGCGGCTTGCGGAGGGGGCAGGCCGCCTGATCCAGCGCTCAAAAACAATTGCTGAGGAGTGACGCGGGCGGCGCTCGTTCCGTCGCTTTGTTGCGGCCTTCCGCTTACATATCCGGCCGCTCGATTTTCTGATCAGCCGAGGACGGATGACAGAAATTCGCGTGTCCTCTCCGCTTGCGGCGAACCGAATATCTTGTCCGGCGCGCCCTGTTCGCAAATGCGACCCTTATCGAAGAAACAGACGCGATCCGATACTTCTCGGGCAAAGCGCATCTCATGGGTGACGAGCAGCATGGTCAGATCATGCTCATGCGCCAGTCCGCGGATGACGGACAGCACTTCGCCGACCAGTTGTGGATCGAGCGCCGAGGTCGGCTCATCGAAAAGCAAAACGCGTGGACGCATGGCAAGCGCCCGGGCAATCGCCACGCGCTGCTGTTGCCCGCCGGAAAGCTGTACCGGATAGTGGTCCTTCTTATCGGCCAGCCCCACCATTTGCAGCAGTTCAATCGCACGTGCTTCCGCTTCCGCGCGCGCCATTCCCAGCACCCGCACCGGCGCTTCGACAACGTTGCGAAGGACCGTCATATGAGGAAAGAGATTGAAGCTCTGAAAGACCATGCCGACGTGATTGCGGATCTGGCGCAGGTGCTTTTCCGAAGCTTGGAAAGAACCTTTGCCGCCCGCTTCGTGGTAGGACGTGCCGGCCAGGGTCAGCGTGCCCTCCTGGAACGGCTCGAGCGTCATCAGGATGCGCAAAACCGTGGATTTACCGGAGCCGGATGGGCCGATCAGGGTGACCTTTTCGCCTTTCGCAACACTAAAATTGAAGTTGTCGAGTACGGTCAGAATACCAAAACGCTTGGTGACGTCGCGAAATTCGATAATGGGTTGCTCGGAGGTATTGGTCATCGCAAGGGTATTCCTGCTTTGGGAAGAGCTCTCTGCAAGCGGTGGAGGCCGGCCGAGCAGATCAGCGTCAGGAGAAGGAAGATCACGCCGACAAGGGTCAGCGGCACAAGGTATTCGAACGTGCGCTCGCCGATCATGTTGGCAAGCCCCATCATTTCGAGAACGGTCACGACGGAAAGAACCGGCGTTTCCTTGATCATGGCGACGAGATAGTTGCCCATGGCCGGCACGATGCGCGGAACAGTCTGCGGAATGACGACATCGCGATACGTCTGCATGCGCGACAGGTTGAGCGCGGTTGCTGCTTCCCACTGCCCGCGTGGTATGGCTTCGATGCCGCCGCGATAGACTTCCGAGGTATAGGCCGCATATTGCAGACCGAGCGCCAATGCGCCGGTGAGGAACGCGGGCAGCACGACGCCGAAATCGGGCAGCACGTAGTAAAGAAAGAACAGCTGCACCAGAAGCGGCGTGTCGCGCAGGAACTCGACGATGAGCGCGGTTGTCCAGGAGATCGCGATGATGCGGCTGCGACGCAGCAGAGCGAACACCAGGCCAAGCACCAGCGCAATCCCGAAGCCGGCAGCGGCCGCCTTCAATGTGACCGTCAACCCAATCAGGATGATCGGCAAGATCGAGGTCGTATAAGTGACCCAGGTTGTTGTGTCCCACTCGTAACCATACATCGTTGCTATCCTTACGAATGGCCGCCGCGGGGAAAGACATCGCCGCGTCGTACGAAGTGCTCGATCACGCGAACGGCTGCCATCAGGACAAGCGACATGGCGAAGTAGCACACGAGCGTGACCGAATAGATGCTGGCGCTGTCCAGCGTGATGTTGCGGATGGATTGGGCTGCGAAGGTAAGATCGGCAATCGAGATCAATGACACCAGCGAGGACAGCTTCAGCGTTTCGATGGCGAGGTTGCCGAAGGCCGGCATCATTTCGACGACGGCCTGCGGCAGCGAAATGCGAAAGAGGGTCTGGACGCGGTTGAAGTTCAAGGCCCGGGCGGCTTCCAGCTGCTGCACGGAGACCGACAGGAGCGCCCCGCGGACGATTTCGGCGCCATAGCCGCCGACATGGGCGGCCAATACCAGGATGCCGGTGGTGATCGGATCGAAACTCAGGCCGACCAATGGCAGCGCGTAATAGAACCAGAACAGCTGAACGAACAGTGACGTCCCACGAAATACTTCCGTGTAACACAGCGCGACGGCCGACAGGACCGGTCCTCCCTCGACACGCAGGATGCCGAAGACGAAAGCGAGCAGCGCGCCACAGACGATCGCTGCCACGGTGATCGTCATCGTCACAATAGCGCCGTGCCAAATCATGGGAAGATAGGCTGTCCAGCTCATCTGGCATTCTCTCCGAATGAAAGCAGGTGGCGCCCAGTTCGGGACCGGGCGCCTTTGTCGTTACTTCCCGGCGCAGAGATCGGCGACGTTCTTCTCAGCTGCTGCCGCAATGCTCTGTTCCGACAGACCGTACTTCATGAGGATCTTCTTGTAGTCGTCCGTCTTTCGGAACGCGACAAGCGCAGTGTTGAACGCGTCGCGCAATTCCTTGTCTTCCGGACGGAAGGCAAAGCCGCCATAGTTGCGGACCGGTGCCTCCTTGACGATCGGGTCCTTGAACGGGGCGACCTGCTCGACATTGGCCTGATCCTTGGCGAGCGCGGAGACCGTCAGCTCGGTGGCCGCATAGGCATCGACACGGCTCTGCACGGTTGGGATCGCATCGGCATTCGCCGGAATGAAGACGATCTGGTCGTCCTTGACGCCGACGGCGCGCAGGAAGTCGACATTGTTTGCACCCGAAACCACCGCAACTTTTAAGGACGGGTCCTTGGCGATGTCGGCATAGGTTGTCAGCCCCTTTGGATTGCCCTTCTTGACCAGCAGTCCCTCGCCGTAGGACGAGTTGGGTTCGGTAAAGGCGACCTGCTTGCAACGCTCGGGGGAAATGTTCTGCTCTGCGGCGGCAAAATCGAAGCGACGCGCCTTAAGGCCCGGGATGAGCGTGCCGAATGGTGTCACCGTCCAGTTGATTTCCTCGATGCCCATGGATTTCAGGACGGCATTGGCAACGTCGGGGCCGATGCCGGCAGAGGTGCCGTCCGGCTGCATATAGGAGTAGGGGACCTCGTTGGCTGTGGCGGCCCGGATAAATCCTTGCTTCTTGGCCTGTTCGACGGTCAGTGCGCTGGCCGATGTGACGCCGATGCCGAGCGCAAGCGCGGAAAGGCAAATGGTTTTTGAGATGCGCATTCGAATTCTCCTCTGGTTAAGGTTTTGTGGTCCGTTTTCGGATCTCACGTCTTTCGTCTGGTCAGGTTTTCTCCGTGATCGTTGCGATGACGGAAAGGCAGTCGCCGGCTTTGATCAGGCCGGGCACATGGCGGGCCGCGAGCACGCCATCCATGGCGGCGCGGTATTCGATTGGCGCAACACCTGTCTTCCCTACGGAATACACGCGGGCGACGATTTCGTTCCTTTTGACCGGCTCGCCCAAATCAAGGGCAAAGGCGATAAGTCCGTCGTCCTCGGCAAAGGTGAAGCAGTCGGCCGATGGCATATCCAGCCAGCGGGTCGGCCGAGCGTCTGGCGCGCCCGTCAGTATTCCGGCATGGCGCAGGAGATTGAGGCTGCCCTTCCGCGCGATCTCGATCGTACGCGCACTTGCCGTGCCCGCCCCGCCAAGCTCGGTGGTGACGAAAGTCTTTCCCATTTCCTCGACCGTCGTATCCAGCATGCCGACAGCATCGATCTCCAGCATCCTCATTGAATAGGGGGCAGCGAACGCCGCCACCGCTTCAAAACAACGCGCTTCCTGATCCTTGTCGGGCAGTTCGTGGGCTGCGGCATAGGGCAGGAAGTCGAGCGTCCTGCCGCCGGAATGGAAGTCGAGCACGATGTCGGCTAGCGGGATCAGGTGACGCGTCACGTAATCGGCGATCTTTTCCGTTACCGTGCCATCCGGGCGACCTGGAAAGCTGCGGTTCAGATTTCCGCGATCGATCGGCGATGTGCGTGTACCGGCCCGGAACGCCGGGTAATTGAGCGCCGGGACTATGATGATGCGTCCGTTGACCTCCGAAGGATCGAGCGATTGCGCCAACTCGAAGAGGGCGGCTGGTCCTTCGTATTCGTCGCCATGATTGGCGCCGGTCAGTAGAGCGGTCGGGCCTTCGCCATTGGCGATGACGCAGACGGGGATCATGATCGAACCCCAGGCGCTGTCATCGCGGCTGTAGGGTAGGCGCAAATGCCCGTGCTGCACGCCCTTCGCGTCGAAGTCGACGGAAGGGGCGATTGGCGAGGGACGAGGCGTGCCGGTCAGCATCCCATCAGCCCTTCACGAACAATTGGCGCGGCACGTTCGACAGGCATTCCACGCCTGTTTCGGTGATCGCAATGCTTTCGGTGATTTCGAGCCCCATGTCCTCGAGCCAGAGACCGGTCATGAAATGGAAGGTCATGCCAGGCTTCAGTTCCGTGCGGTCGCCCGGGCGCAGGCTCATGGTGCGTTCGCCCCAGTCCGGCGGATAGGAGAGACCGATCGGATAGCCGGTGCGGTTGTCCTTGATGATCCCGTATTTCTTCAGAACGGTGAAGAAGGCGTTGGCAATGTCCTCGCAGCTATTGCCCGGCCTTGCTGCGGACAGGCCCGCTTCCATGCCTTCGAGCGTCGCCTTTTCCGCATCGAGAAAGGCTTGGGTCGGCTTGCCGAGAAACACGGTGCGCGATAGCGGGCAGTGGTAGCGTTTATAGGCGCCGGCGATCTCGAAGAACGTCCCTTCGCCCGAGCGCATCGGCTTGTCATCCCAGGTCAGGTGTGGCGCGGAAGCGTCCGCACCCGATGGCAGCAGCGGCACGATCGCCGGATAGTCACCGCCGAATTCGTGCGTCCCGCGAATGCCTGCGTCATAGATTTCGGCGACGAGATCGCATTTGCGCATGCCGGGCTCGACGACCTCGACAATGCGCTTGTGCATCAGCTCGACGATCTTGCCCGCCTTGCGCATGTAGTCGAGCTCGGTCGAGCTCTTGACCGCGCGCTGCCAGTTGACGAGACCCGCCGCATCCTTGAAGCGGGCATTGGGCAGATGCTTTTGCAGAGACGCGAAGGCGGCGGCCGAGAAGTAGTAGTTGTCCATCTCGACGCCGACAGTCAGGCTCGACCATTTCCGCTCATCGATGATCTGCGCCAGGAGATCCATCGGGTGGCGCTCGGTCGACTGGACGTAGTGATCCGGGTAGCCGATGATATTGTCATGGTTCAGATAGGCGGTGCGCTTGGCGCCATTGGCATCCTGCTTGCGACCGTACCAGATCGGCTCCCCGCTCGGCGGCACCAGAACGCATTGATGCACATAGAAGGACCAGCCATCATAGCCGGTGAGCCAGTGCATGTTGGACGGATCGGTGACGATCAGGAGATCGATCCCCGCCTTTTCCATCGCCTGACGGGTCTTCGACAAGCGCGCGGCATATTCCTCGCGCGTAAAATTCAGCGTCACGCTCACGCTGCATCTCCCATTTTGATGTCGTTTTCGATCGTCCGGCCGCTTCCTGCGTCTCTTGCGCGGGCAAGTGCCAGATTGGCGATGGCAGTGTCCTGCACGCCTGTGCCTGTGAGGTCTGCGAAGGTGATTTCGTCTGCGCTCGACCGACCGACCGCCGTGCCGGCGATCACGGTTCCGAGTTCGGCAAACTGCTGGTCCAGCGTCACTGCGCCGGCCTTGATGGCATGGTGCAGTTCGCCGAGAATGCGGGTCTGCGAGAGCCGATCTGCAACGTAAGTCGCGCGAGCAAAGACGGCGGGGTCGATCTCGTTCTTGTGCTCTGCGTCCGACCCCATTGCTGTCAGATGCTGACCGGGTTCAAGCCATTCGGCCATCAGGATCGGTTTTTCTGCCGGTGTCGTCGTGACAACGATATTCGCGCCTCGGATGGCTTCACGCGGATCGGCAATGGCCGCGACTTCGATCGCGTGGTCGCGAGCGAAGTCTGAAGCAAGCGTCTTGGCCTTTGCGCGGTCGCGTGCCCAGATCCGGGCCGATTTGATCGGTCGTACAAGCATGAGAGCTTCAAGCTGCAGTCGCGCCTGCATGCCTGCACCGAAGATCGTGGCAACGCGGGCGTCTTCACGCGACAGATGGCGTGCGGCGACCGCACCGGCCGCTGCCGTGCGCACATCCGTCAGATAGCCATTGTCGAGAAGAAGGGCTTCGACCAGCCCGGTCTTCGCGCTCAACAGGATCATCAGTCCGTTGAGGCTTGGCAGGCCGATCTTGGGATTATCGAAGAATCCGGGGCTGACCTTGATGGCGAAACCGTCGAAACCCGGCACATAGGCCGTCTTGACGTCCACCTCGCCACGAAACTCCGGAATGTCGAGGCGCAGGATCGGCGGCATGGCAACGGCTTTGGTCGCGAGCGCAGCGAAGGCCTGTTCGACACAATCGACCGCGGAGACATCGAGCTTGACGACAGCGCGAAGGTCTTTTTCCATCAGAATGCTGATGCGGCTCATGTGGCAGCCTCCGCGAGGATTCTCTGGTGCAGGGCCGGGTCAATGTTGCCGCCTGAGATGATGAGAGCGGCAGGGCCGGAAACTGCGATCTTGTTTGCGAGTATGGCGGCAATACCGACCGCGCCGGCACCCTCAACGGTCATGTCCTCCTGTCGCGCCGCATGGCGGATGCCCTCGGCGATCTCGTCTTCGGTGAGAAGGACGATGTCATCGAGCAGATCGCGGCAAAGTGTGAAGGTCACATGGTTTGAAAGACCGATGCCGCCGCCCAGCGAATCCGCCAGCGTTTCCTCCTCGCGGACCGCGACAGGCTTGCCGGCGGCGATCGCCGCATGCATAGCCGCCCCACGCTCCATCGATATACCGATGACGCGGGCTTGGGGCTTCAAGGTCTTGATGGCAACAGCAATGCCGCCAGCCAGACCACCGCCGGAAAGAGGCACGAGCACGGTCGCGAGATCGGGAAGAACCTCGACAATTTCGAGGCCGATCGTGCCTTGACCGGCAACGACGTCCGCATCGTCGAAGGGCGGGATCGGCGTGAGGCCACGGCTCTCGGTCAGGCGCTCGGCTTCCACCTGGGCATCGTCCTGAGATGTGCCGATGATGCGGATCTCGGCGCCCACCGCGCGGATCGCTTCGACTTTGTTGGCTGGAACGAGCGATGACATGCAGATGGTGGCGGGAACGCCGAGTTCGCGTGCGGCATAGGCGACGGCGCGACCGTGATTGCCTGTCGAGGCAGTGACGAGACCACGCTTGCGTGCCGCGTCATCCAGCGAGAGGATCGCGTTCATCGCGCCGCGCAGCTTGAACGCGCCGATCGGCTGGCGTGTCTCGAGCTTGAGATGGACGGGCTGGCCGGTGCGCTCAGACAGAGAACCGGAGTAGACGAGCGGCGTGCGCGTCACCCGGCCGAAGATGCGGGCGGCAGCCCGCTTGATGTCCGCCAGTGTGACTGGCAGCACCTTTTCTTCGGTCGATCTGGACAGGAATTCGCTCTTCATGATTGTCATGTTGAGAGCGAAGTAAAATCATGTCAATTATTTTATTGTAATGATTCAATGATTGTCTTGGGCGGACTCTATCCGATGGCACCGATGTCATAGACCGGCGGCAATTGCTCGAAGGCCTGCCGTACGATCGTCAGTGCCCTGGCCAGGCTTGCATGGTTCATGCGTCCGCCCAGACAGATGCGAATGCCACCGCCATGGCCGGGTCCGGCAATGAAGGGTTCGGACGGCGTGACCGCGACATTCTGGTTGGTCAGTGAACGGACCAGCCCGTCCTCGGTCCAGTACGGCGGAACCTTGAGCCAGGCGCAGAGCGAGAGCGGATGACTGGAGGCGATATGGTCTCCGAGGATTTCACTGGCGATAGCTTGGCGCGCTCGCGCTTCGTCACGCTGGATTTCGACCAACCGCTGAGCCGTGCCGTTCTCGACCCAACGCGTGGCGATTTCGCCGGTCAGATAGGTGCCGCTCCAGCTCGACACACGTAGGATCGAGGCGGCGCGAATGGAATAGGCGGGTGGAACAACGAGATAGCCAACGCGCAACCCGGTCAGCACCGCTTTGGTGAAGCTCGTGACGAAGAAGCCGAGGTCGGGCAGCATCTCAGTGATCGACGGCAGGTCTTCCTCGATCAATGGGCGATAGACCTCATCTTCGATGACGAAGAGGCCATATCGCGCCGCAATCGCGGCTATCTCGCTCCTGCGGGCCGCGCCCGTGATATGACCCGTCGGATTATTGAGGGTCGGGATCAGCACGAGGGCTCGGACACCGCCTGCAGCACAAACGGCCTCCAACGCATCGGGTAAAATGCCCTTATTGTCTGTCGGCAAACCCTTCAGGCTGAAGCCAAGGACGTTCGAAAGCCCGATGATGCCGTGATCGGTGAGATTCTCACACAAGACGATATCGCCGGAGCGGACAATGCAGCTTAAGGCGAGAAAAATGGCATGGGCAGCACCATTGGTGACGAGGATGCGCTCTACCCCGGCAGTGACACCGAGCATGCGCAACCAGGCGCGCGCCGTTTCCCGGTGGCGATCAAGGCCTGCGACGGGGCGGCACGGGCGCATGAAGCTCGCATTGTCGCCATCGGCGAGCTCACGAAGAATCTCGCGCGATGCGGTCTCATGTGCATCGAGATAGACGCCGCGGATAATGGAAAGATCGAGCACCTCGTTGGCGCTATGATCAAGCATCATGCGCCCGGCCCGGTCCGTAACCCGTGTCTTCACGAAAGTGCCGCGACCAATCTCACCGCTCAGATAGCCGAGCCGTTCAGCCTCCTTGTAGGAGAGGCTGACGGTCTGGACGGAAAGGCCAAGTTCACGCGCAAGATCGCGATGCGTCGGCATGCGATCCATTGGCTTGAGCACACCGGCATCGATATCGGCGATGATGCGCTCGGTGAGTACTGCATGCTTCGTCTCGCCTTTTTGCTTGGCGAGGCTTGGTCGCCAGACCACCGGCTTCGTCGCCGTAGTCGGAGAAGTGTTTAGCGGATTGGCTTGACGGCGCATGAAATTGTCTCGTTTTGAGGACGATCATTTCATGACATTATGCACGCTTCTTCTGAAAAGATGAAGCGCTTTGCATGTCGAGCCGTGATTGCTTCAGAAATAATCACAATCATCTCGACTTTGCTCGCAAATCGGCAGTTGCGGGCGAGAGTTTCTCGCCCGCCGGCCATGCTTCCATCAGATCTTCTCGCCAGCCTTGATCAATTCGTCCATCACGGAGCGGACGGCGGATTCGGCAATGGCGATGATTTCGTCGACTTCGTCCTTCGTCGTGACGAGCGGCGGGGCAAAACCCAGGATATCGCCATGCGGCATGGCACGGGCAATCAGCCCCCGGTTGCGCGCCGCCTTCGAGATCCGTGCACCGACAGTCATGCCGGGTGCAAAGCGCGTCTTCCTCTCCCGATCGGCCACGAATTCGATTGCGCCCATCAGGCCGACGCCTCGCACTTCACCAACGATCGGGAGCTGAGCAAACTTGGCCTTCAGCTGCTCCTGGAAATAGCTGCCGACGGCGCGGGCATTCCCCGGCAGATCCTCCTTCTCGACGATGTCGAGAACGGCGTTCGCCGCTGCGGCGCCGATCGGGTGACCGGAATAAGTGTAGCCATGCGAGAAAGAGCCGACCCGATCAGCCCCTTCCTCCATCACTTTGTAGACCTTTTCGCCAACGATTGCGCCCGACAGCGGAAAATAGGCGGAGGTCAGACCCTTGGCGACGGTGATCAGGTCGGGTTCGATGCCGTAATGCTGCGATCCGAACATCGAGCCGGTGCGTCCGAAACCGGTAATGACTTCGTCGGCGATGAGCAGGATATCGTATTTCTTGAGGATCTTCTGCACCTCCTCCCAATAGCCCTGTGGCGGCGGCGTGATGCCGCCGGTGCCGAGCACGGGTTCGGCGATGAAGGCACCGATCGTGTCCGGGTCTTCACGCAGGATCAGGGCTTCGAGCTCGTCAGCACGGCGTTTGGAAAATTCACGTTCCGTTTCGCCGGCTTCGGCGCCCCAGTAGAAATGCGGTGCACCCGTGTGGACAATGCCCGCACGCGGCAGATCCATATGGTCATGGTAGAAACTCATGCCGGTCATGGAGCCGGAGACGACGCTGCAACCATGATAACCGCGTTCGCGGGAGATAATCTTCTTCTTGTTCGGCTTGCCGCGCAGGTTGCTGTAATACCAGACGAGCTTGGCTTGCGTTTCGTTGGCGTCGGAGCCCGACATGCCGTAGAAGATCTTGCTCATCTTGCCGGGCGCCATTTTCACCAGCCGATCGGAAAGGATCGCGAGCTCATCCGTCGTGTGGGCGGCATAGGTGTGGTAGTAGGCGAGGCGATAGGCTTGGCGCGAAATGGCCTCGGCGACCTCGGTACGGCCATAGCCGATATTGACGCAGTAGAGGCCGGCGAAACCGTCGATCAGCTGCTTGCCGTGCGCATCCTGAATGCGGATGCCCTTGCCCGTTTCGACGATGGTCGGATCGCCCATCTTGCCGCTGGCGAAATCCTTGAGTTGCGTGAAAGGATGCAGGACCGAATTACGGTCCATCTCGGCGATCTGATTGGGATTGACGGTCATGGCGCGGATCCTTTCATGCAGCGAGGTTGCCGAAGCAGACATATTTTGCTTCGAGATATTCCAGGAGGCCGTGGCGCGAACCTTCGCGACCAAGGCCCGATTGTTTCCAGCCGCCGAATGGTATCGGGGCGCCGGTGAATTTCGGTGTGTTGACGGCGATCATGCCGTATTCGAGCCGGTCGGTCAGACGCATCGCGCGGCTGAGATCGTTGGTGTAGACGTAGGCAGCCAGCCCCATTTCCGTGGCATTGGCGCGCGCGAGCACTTCCTGCTCGTCATCGAAGGGCAGTATCGCTGCGACCGGGCCGAAGGTCTCATCGCGGGCAATCAGCATGTCGTCAGTGACATCGGCGAGCACGGTCGGTGTCACGAAATTGCCGCCCAGCGGGCTGTCCTGTCCGCCGCAGACGAGACGCGCACCGGCTGAAAGCGCTTGCGCAATCTGCTGGCGGCATTTTTCGGCAACCGAAGCGCGCGTCATCGGCCCGATATCGGTGCCGGCTGCAAGGCCATGACCGACGTTGAGCTCCATGGTCGCCCTGGCGAAGGCGTCGACGAAACGATCATAGTGCCCACGCTGGACGTAAATCCTGTTGGCGGCGAGGCAATCCTGTCCCGACGTCGCGAATTTTGCGCCCACACAGCCTCTCACAGCCTTGGAAAGCTCGGCATCGTCGAACAGGATGAAAGGTGCGTGGCCGCCAAGTTCCAGCGAGGCCTTCTTCACAGTCGCCGCCGATTGTGTCAGCAGGATCCGCCCGACTTCCGTCGAGCCGGTGAAGGAAAAGGCACGCACATCCGTGTGTTCGAGCAGGCGGCGCGCAAGCGGGGCCGCCTCCCCGGTGAGAACCTGGAATACGCCGGCGGGCATCCCAGCCTCTTGAGCAAGCTTTGCCAGAGCAAGAGCAGACAAAGGTGTTTCCGGGGCGGGCTTGACGATCATCGTGCAGCCGGCTGCGAGCGCGGCACCCGCCTTGCGGGTAATCATCGCAGAGGGAAAATTCCACGGCGTGATCGCAACCGTTACGCCAAGCGGCTGCATCTGCACGGAAAGGCGGCTGCCCGGCAGGTGGCTCGGTATCGTTTCGCCATAGGCACGCTCGCCTTCAGCCGCGAACCAGTCGAGAAAGTTCGCGGCATAGGAAATCTCGCCAAGCGATTCTGCCAGCGGCTTTCCCTGTTCAGCGGTCATGATGACAGCAAGGTCCTGCGCGTTGCCGCGCATCAATTTGCTCCAGGAACGCAGGATCTGGCCCCGTTCGACCGGGAGCCTGTCACGCCAATCGAGAAAGGCATTTTTCGCGGCGTCGACGGCGGCATCGGCATCTTCGAGCGAGCAGGCCGCGACATCGGCTAGGTGCTCGCCGGTTGCCGGATCGATGACGCTGAGCGTCTCTCGCCGGTGTGCCCAGTTGCCGTCGAGAAACGCGCGGCGCTCGATCAGATCGGGTCGTTGCAGGTTTTTCAGCGCAGTGCTGGCGATACCCTTCATGCGGAGCTCCAGGTGGGTTTACAAGGAGACTAGCCGTGCATCATGATCGATAGGCTGCATTGAATTGACGTTCTGTGCAGGAATTGGGCTTAATTTGCACAGTTAACGCAGGATTTCTGCATGACCACTCTCGATAGGGCCGATCGCGCGCTGCTTGACGCCGTCCAGAAGAACAACCGTCTGACCTCGGAAGAATTGGCACAGATCGTCAATCTCTCGCCAACTGCCTGTCAGCGACGACTGAAGCGGCTGCGTGAGGAAGGAGTGATCGAGGCAGACGTGTCCATCGTCTCGCCAAAGGCTGCCGGGCGCGGTATCACCATGATTGTTCTTGTCTCTCTGGAGCGCGAACGGGCAGACATCGTCGATCGCTTCAAGGCGGCGATCCGCGCCACCAAGGAAGTGATGATCGGCTACTACGTGACGGGTGATGCCGATTTCATCCTGGTGATTACCGCGAAGGACATGGAGGACTACGAAGCCTTCACCCGCAGGTTCTTCTATGAGAACCACGATATCAAGGGTTTCAAGACCATGGTGGTGATGGATCGGGTGAAAGCTGGCTTTTCATTTCCGATAGAAGATTGACTGTCGGCTGTCGCGCCTTCGAACGTATTTTAGAACAGCCTTATCGTTCCAAGCCTGCCGATTTGCGGCATCCTCCACCGGTGCCGAGAAGGTGCCGTCCGCCTGAAGGTGACGGCTCTCGACGTTGCAAGACGTGCCCTCATCGTCTCCACCAGATTTCCATTGCTTCAGTTCGTCGCGGTCGAGCCCGAAATAGGCAAGCGTTTTGACCGGCGCGGAAAGTTCGCGCTGTCAGCGTTGCTTTCGCGGAATGCGCGCACCGGCGATGACACGATCCGCCATACCCGAGGCAGACTTGGAATTGCGCCTGGACTGAACGCAGCTCGGGCGAGGGTGGTATGCGATTGGAATTATACTCCACCCATGAGAGTAATAGCCATAAATGGCTACATAGACAGGAAATTAAATTGCGAATACAAATTAAGCAATTACTGGGTACAGGGTGCATAACATGAGTCCAATCTCAGTAGCGTTGGTCGACGACCATCCGCTAATGCTGGCAGGATTGACGGAGATCCTTAGGAAGCAGCCGGCATTTGCTGTCGCAGCGACCGGGTCGAGCGCTGAGGAGGCATTGGAGATTGGCCTGCGCCTGGCGCCCGACGTTTTCATCGTCGATCTGATAATGCCGGGAAACATGTTCGACACGATCTCGAAACTTGTCGAAAAAATACGAACAAAGATCCTTGTCTTCACAGCCATGACGGGCAGCGATTACGCTGTGCGAGCACTCAATGCCGGCGCTAGCGGCTATGTGCTCAAAGGCAGCAGCGCCAAGGAGCTCATCCAGGCCATCGCAACCGTCCACCGAGGCGATATGTTCATCACTCCCGCCTTTGCCTGCAAGGTCATAGAAGAGCTCAAGATAGCCTCGCTGCGAAAAGTGACGGGTACGGAAGTGAAGCTCAGCATCCGCGAGGGCCAGATCATCCGCATGCTGTTGCGGGGATTCACGAACCGTCAGATCGCAGCCGACCTGCAGATCGGCGAGAAGACTGTGAAAAACTACATGACGATACTCATGCAGAAGCTGAACGCGCGAAATCGGCTGGAAGTCCTACTCGCCGCTCAAAAGCTTGAGAGTGGAACAGACACCATTCAGCGCCACTAGATACTGTTGCCTTCCATCGGCACGACGACCTCAAGCTCGGTTCCCGAGCGCGGGCCGTGGCGAATCTGAACACGGCCGCCGAAGGCCTCAACGCGATTGCGGATGCCCTGCAGGCCGAGCGGTCTGTGGTTCCCTCTCGGGTTGCTCTTTCCAAAGCCCGGGCCGCTGTCTGCAATAACGACAGTGATGGCCGACAGGTCTGCCGAAGCAAAGACCCGCTGGTCACGCCCGCCGCCATGCCGAAATGCGTTGCTGAGCCCCTCCTGGACAACCCGATAAAGACAGATCTTCAAAGGATGCGCGACACGATCGGGCAACTCGTCGCACTCCGATGTAACTTTCGAACCGGTTGCATATTCGTGCCGGTCGATCGCCATGCGCAGGGCCGCCTTCAGCGGCAAATGTTCTATCTCCGGCAAGACCAGCCCTGTCGACAGTTCACGCAACTCTGTAAGCACCTGGCTTGCAATACGTGAGGGAGCAAGATCGGCCTCTTGCACCCCGGATGCGCTCTCGACGGTCGCGGGGGTCGATGAAACCGGTGCCTCTGTATTTTCCCCAAGCTTGAGGATCAGCAGGCTGAGCAGCTGAACGGGACCATCGTGAAGATCCGCACCAATGCGGTTGAGAAGCTGCTCGTTGGACTTAGAGGCATCCATGCGCGCCCGATCGGCGGCCTTGCGGAGCTCGGTGTTCTGCTTGGCCAGCGTCTGTGCCTCGGTCAGTTGTGATTTCAGCGTCATCCTTTGATTGGCAATGATATTGCTCGCCCGTCGAACGATAAGGAACAGCAACGCCATGATGGCCAGTGTTGTTGCGCCAACGATTGCCCAGGTCTGACGTTGGACCCGGGCTCGCTGGACCACGAATTCGGCGGCATCCTCGTAGAGTTCTCCTACGGCAATGATGTCGCGCGTGCCGGAGCGATAGATCGGCGCGTAGATTTCGATCAACGGCCGGCCGGTGGTCGCCTCTCCTTCCTCACCGTCGTTATGGCCGTCTTCAAGCTGGGCGACGACCTGGCCCGAAAAGGCCAGGTCGATATCCGACGACGGGAAAGTTTTCCCGATGAGAGACTTGTCGGTGCTGTAGATCACTGCCCCATCACTGCGCCAGATCCTGAAGCCTTCGACACGGCGCGCGAGATCGGTGCCGATCAACAGATCGTCGAGTTCCTTGCGGCGGGCTTCGGCCACCTGGGGGTCGCTCGACGTGCCCTCGATGTGACGAGCAAGAAAGCCCTCCATGTAAAGGGCGCCGGATTCGGCCCGACTTCTCAGCTGATTTGCCGCAATCTGGCCGTTCAGCCACTCTCCCAGGATTGCCATCGAACTGCAGATGACGAGTCCCGCCACAATCAAAAATTGCTTCGTCAAATCAAGGCTGTGCCAAGTTGCCAGGATCTTGGAACTCAAGCCGCCGCAGATCTTCGTGAACGGGACGAAAGTCACTTTTTCTTCCGGGCCTAACGTCCCGGCCTCCTGAAGACCAAAGTCCGTAAATGTCTGCGGACCTTTGGAACTATCTCTTCGCCTTGCCAAAAGACAATATTTGATCGTCGCAGACAATCCTGAAGATTTTCTATCGGCTTTCGCAAATTCATCTCCGAAACGCCGGTAGAAGATCTGCAGCAGAGCTGCCTCTGTCTGCCATCGCAGGCCGGAAAGAAGCATTGCCGGAACGAACCGTTTCCTGAGCAATCCAAAGGGGGGAGTAAAATGGTCACCTATATTCGATCGGATCTCGATTTCATCTTGAAGCAGATCAAAATTGCGGAAGCCGATGCCGCTTTCCGGCAAGGCACATCGACCGGCGATCCGAACAACGTGGCAAAGCCGCTTTTCGGAGTTGGCGGCTCGATCCCGACCTATAATCTCGCCTGGGGCCTGCGCACTGTCGACGGCACATACAACAATCCGCTGCATCCGGAATGGGGCGCGGCCGACAACGAGTTTCCCGAAAACCTCGGCACGCAGTTCAAGACGGTCATGGTGCCGGGCGGGCCGGGAGGCGCTCTGGTTCCCGTGACCTACCAGCCTGGTGTCGACAATGACGGACCCGGCACGGCGGCCCCCAGCGACGTCTTCGACCCGACGGTCCGCACGATCTCCAACCTGATCGTCGATCAGACGCTCGGCAATCCTTCGGCGATCCTGACGGCCCTTCAGCGCGCCGGTATTGTCCCGGCAGCGCAGCAGATGACGGTGACCGCCCAGATCACGGCGGCCTACGAGCCGCTGCGTCCGTTGTTCAACGACGTGGGCACGGCCGAGCGGCTAAACGCCGAGGCACAGGCCGCCGCGTCCGCAAGCCCCGGTAATCAGGCCCTGCAGGACGCCGCCACCGCGACCGCGGCCAATCTGGCGACCGCGCAAGCGGCGCTTGATGCGCAAGATGACGCTTTGATGGCTCTGCTCGAAGCAAACGGCGTCGAACTCGAAGGCGTCAATGTTGTCATCACCAATGCCGCGCCTGACGAGGGCCTGTCGGCGCCGTTCAATTCCTGGTTCACCCTCTTCGGCCAATTCTTCGATCACGGTCTCGACCTCGTCGCCAAGGGCGGCAATGGCACGGTCTTCATCCCGTTGATGCCCGACGATCCTCTCTATGTCGAAGGAAGCGACACCAATTTTATGGTGCTCACACGCGCCACCCTTGCCGGCCCCGGCGCCGACGGCATCATGAATGACGACCCGGCAACGGCCGTCAACGAAGCTGCCGACAATACCGATCGTCCGGTAAACACGACGACCTCATTCGTCGATCAGAATCAGACCTATACGTCCCATCCGTCTCATCAAGTCTTCCTCAGGGCCTATGTATTTAACGCTGCCGGCGACCCGGTCTCGACCGGCAAGCTCATCGAGGGCGGCAATGGCGGCATGGCGACATGGGCGGACCTGAAGGCGCAGGCCGCTTCCATGCTGGGCATCCAGCTTGCCGACGCCAATGTCGGCAACGTTCCGTTGCTCGCCACGGACCCCTATGGCGAATTCATCCGCGGACCGAATGGTTTCCCGCAGATGGTGACCACCACAGGCCTTGTCGAAGGAAATCCTCTGGCCAATGGAGGATTGGGCGTTGCCGTGCCGGCAAATGCGATCCTGACCGGCCACGCCTTCCTTGCCGATATCGCGCATAATGCGGTGCCGGGTGGACTGGCCGACGGCGACATCGAGATCGGACTTGATAACCCGGGCAACGAGCCTGGAGTCTACGACAACGAATTGCTCGATGCGCACTATGTCGCCGGCGATGGCCGAGCCAACGAGAATATCGGCCTGACTGCGGTGCACCACGTGTTCCACTCGGAGCACAACCGGCTGGTGGAACACACCAAGGATGTTGTGTTCACGGATGCCGTTGCCATGCTGGGCGGCGGCGCGTCACAGGCAGAGGCTGTGGCCTTTCTGAACGAATGGCTCATTGACGACGTTGCCGAGGTTCCAGCCACGGCGGCTGGTCTCGTCTGGGACGGCGAGCGCCTCTTCCAGGCTGCCAAGTTCGGCACCGAGATGCAGTATCAGCATCTCGTATTCGAAGAATTCGCCCGCAAGATCCAGCCGAACATCAACGTCTTCCTGGTTCCCGACGGCTACGACGTCACCATCGATCCGTCGATCGTCGCCGAATTCGCGCATGTGGTCTATCGTTTCGGCCACTCGATGCTGACGGAATCGATCGACCGCTTCGATCCGAACTTCAACCCAGACCATATCGGCCTGATCGAAGGTTTCCTCAATCCCCTGCAGTTCGAGAACAACGGCGGCACGGAAACTGTCGATGCCGATATTTCGGCAGGCGCCATCGTTCGCGGCATGACGCGGCAGGCGGGCAACGAGATCGACGAGTTCGTCACCAGCGCCCTGCGCAACAACCTGCTCGGCCTACCGCTCGATCTTGCCACCATCAACCTGGCCCGCGGCCGTGACACCGGCGTACCGTCGCTGAATGCGGCCCGTACGCAGTTCTACAACGCCACCAATCAGGATGTCTTGCTCAAGCCCTATGAGAGCTGGGTCGATTTCGCCGGCCATCTGAAGCACGAGGCCTCGATTATCAACTTCGTCGCGGCTTACGGCACGCATTCCCTGATCACCGACGAGACGACACTTGAAGGTAAACGTAACGCGGCACTTACCCTAATCACCGGCGTGTCGGTCGGTGGAATGGAGGTTCCGCTCGATCGGCTCGACTTCCTCAACGCAACCGGGGCCTATGCCGGCGGTTCGCTTGGCGGCCTCAACGATGTCGATCTCTGGATCGGCGGCTTGGCCGAAGCGATCATGCCCTTCGGCGGCATGCTTGGCTCGACCTTCAATTTCGTCTTCGAAATGCAGATGGAAAAGCTGCAGAACGGCGACCGTTTCTACTATCTGCAGCGCCTCGATGGCTTGCATCTCTTCGGCGAGATGGAGAACAACTCCTTCGCCGCGATGATCATGCGCAATACCGATGCGACCCACCTGCCATCCGATGTCTTCTCGACCCCCGGTCTCATTCTCGAGGTCAACCAGACCCGGCAGTTCAACGATCTCGACGGCGACGGAACTCTGGAGAGCACCGATCCGGTCGGCGACGGCATCCTGACGCAGCTTGTCATCCGCAACAATCCGGCAACACCGGGCGCAGACACCAACTACCTGCGCTACACCGGCGGCGACCATGTGGTCATGGGTGGCACTGAAGCCAATGACACCATAATCGCAGGTATCGGTGACGACACGCTATTCGGCGATGGCGGCAACGACCGGCTCGAAGGTGGCTTCGGCAACGACATCATCAACGGTGGCGACGGCGACGACATCATCGTCGACAGCGGCGGCGACGACAATATCAAGGCCGGCAAGGGCAATGACGTCGTGCATGCCGGGCCTGGTCTCGACCTCGTCATGGGCAATGACGGCCAGGACTTCATCTTCCTGGGCACGGACATGGGATCGGAAGTCTTTGCCGGCACCGGCAACGACTTCATCTACGGCAACAAGAATGCCGAACGCATCCTTGGCAATGAGGGCAATGACTGGATCGAAACCGGCACATTCGACGGTGCACCCGGGGATAACTTCGACGAAATCTTCTCGCATGACGAGATCGATGGCCACGATGTGTTCCTCGGCGATGGCGGCTTTGACGAGTTCATCGGCGAGGGCGGCGACGATATCTTCGTCGGCAGCGCCGGTCGCGGCAAGATGGTGGGCATGTCCGGTTTTGACTGGGCGACCTACAAGGACAACCCGAACTTCGTGAACGCCGATCTGTCGATCCCGATCGTCTTCGACGAGGCACCAACGCTGCCCCAGAATGCTGCGCTCGACGAATACGAGTCGGTCGAAGGTCTGTCGGGCACGAAATTCGGCGATGTCCTGACTGGCACGAACACGCTCGCGGCAGAGCGGCTCCCCGCTACTCAGGGCGGCACCGAGGGCTATCAGGGCAGTGCGCTGACGGCCGAGGGCATCGCTCTCATCCAGGGCCTCCAGGAAATCCTTGGCGCGGGAGTGACGGAATTCAGCGCCGGCGACATCATCCTTGGTGGCGACGGCAGTGACATCATGAAAGGCCTTGCCGGAGACGACATCATCGACGGCGACAAATGGCTCGACGTCCAGATCGGTGTCTTTGCACCAGGCGACACGCAACATACCGGTCAGCCGATCGCGCTGCACAACAGCATGACGACGCTGGCTGCCGCGATGTTCAACGGTTCGATAAACCCTGGCCAACTGGCGATCGTGCGGACCATCCGGACCGATACGACGGCTGGTGATGTCGATACGGCAGTGTTCCAGGGTGCGAGGGGCGACTATACGTTCGGCGCGACTGCCGATGGGCAGGTCACCGTCACAGACGTTACCGAGCTCAACCTCGATGGCTCCGACCGGCTGCGAAATGTAGAGCGCCTGCAATTTACCGATGGCAGCGTCGGCATAATCGTCGGTACCGAAGGCAACAACGTTCTCAATGGCACAACCGGCGACGACCTGATGCTAGGCCTCGGCGGCAACGACGTCCTCAACGGCGGCGACGGCAACGACATCCTCGTTGGTGGGCCGAGCACGGCGGGCGCCTCAGGCACTTATGCCGATAATTTCGACAACACCGTGCTGAATGGATCGACTGGGACGGCAGTATGGGCCACGTCTTGGGTTGAAACAGGAGACAACGGCAATACGAATAGCGCAGCCGCAGGCCAGATCCGCATTGACGACGGTACCAACGAGTTGCGCCTGCGCGATGATGACAACGATCCGGGCAACGGCACGGCGACGATCACGCGATCCGTCAATCTGTCGGGTGCATCGAGCGCCACCATCAGCTACACCTACAATGAGAGCGGCTTCGACGCGGGAGAAACGGTCACGGTTCTGTTTGCCGCCGATGGCGTCAACTTCAATCAGACGATCCAGACCATAACCGGCGCATCCAACACAGGATCGATAATCAACTTGCCATTGAACGGACCGTTCGGTGCCAATTCGGCAATCAGGTTCGTAGTGGCCGGCACGAATAACAGCGGCGATTTTGTCGGGATCAATAACCTGTCGATCGCCTTCTCCAGCGCCACCGAGACACTGAACGGCGGCGCTGGCAACGACACCTATGTCATCAATCTCGGCGACGGCATCGACGTCATCAACGAAACAGCCGGTACCGACCGCATCACTGTCGGAGGCACCGTGCCGCCGGCACTACCGGCCGCTCTTACCGGGCTCAACATGTTCGAAGTGACCGCCGGCGGCGGCAACGACGACCTGGTCATCCAGTTCAACGGCCAGCAGGCAACCGTCACCGATCACTTCGACACCGCCGGCGAAGCGGTGGAGTTCATCAACTTCAACGGCAGTACCTTCGAAGGCTATGTTCTGACCGGCGACTATGCGCTTAGCACGGATGACAACGGCGAGCGGACGGCGGCTGTCGGCATCAACACGGCACTCGCAGGCACGACGGCTAACGATACCCTGACCGGCAATACCGGCTTCGACCTGCTGTTCGGCCATGAGGGCAACGATACGCTCAATGGCGGACTTGGTGAGGATCTGCTCGTCGGCGGCGCCGGTAACGACACGCTCGACGGCGGCGACGATATCGACACACTGGTCGGTGGCGCCGGCAACGACACCTATGTCGACGATACCGGCGAGGATCTGATCGTCGAGGCCGCGGCTGGCGGTACCGACACGGTCGAGACGACAGCGGCACTCTACACACTGGCCACTTTCGCCAATGTCGAGAACCTGACCTATACGGGTGTCGACGCCGACCAGTTCGTCGGCACCGGCAACGATGGCAATAACGTCATCACCGGTGGCGATCTCGCCGATACGCTGACGGGGCTTGGCGGCAATGACACGCTGAACGGCGGCCTTGGTGCCGACGCCATGCTGGGCGGTGTCGGGGACGACATCTATTCTGTCGACGATGCCGGCGACGTGGTGACGGAACTGGCGGCAGGCGGCACGGACCGTGTCGACTCCAGCGTCGACTACACGCTCGGGGCCGAGGTGGAGAACCTCAATCTCATCGGCGCCGCGGTCACCGGACGCGGCAACACGCTCGCCAACACGATCAACGGCAATGGCGCCGCCAACCAGCTCTTCGGCGGCGGCAACAACGATACGCTCAATGGTGCCGCCGGAGCTGACCTGCTCGACGGCGGCGACGGCAACGACACGCTGAATGGCGGTGACGACAACGACACCATCATCGGCGGTGCCGGCAACGACACGATCGATGTAGGCGGCGGCGTCAACACCATCATCTACAATTCGACCGGCTTCGGAGCCGATGTCATCAACAGCTTCGATGCCACCGGCGGCACGCCGGCGAACCAGGATCGCATCGACCTCAGCGGGCTGGGGATAACGGCGGTGAACTTCGCCAATCGGGTGTTCGAATCCGCCAGCGGCGGCAACACGATCATTACCATCCGCGAGAACGGGCCGGCCTCGACCATCCAGGGCACGATCCAGATCAACGGGGTCAACAATGCCGGTATCGACATCTCCGACTTCACGCTCGCAACTGCCGGAAACGTGATCAACGGCGCTGCAGCCGGCCAGACGCATAATGGCACCGCTGGTGCGGACACGATCAATGCGCTTGGCGGCAACGACACCGTCAATGCCGGAGCCGGCAACGACGTCGTCAACGGCGGCACAGGCAACGACACCCTCAACGGCGATGCCGGTGACGATACGTTCAACTGGAACGCCAACAACGCGACAGCGACGTCGCTGGCGAATTCCGACGGGCGCGACATCGTCAATGGCGGCACGGAAGGGCAGGCCGGGGACACTTTCGTGATCACAGGCAACAGCGCGGTCGCAGAAACCTACCGCATCTATACCCGCGCTGCATGGGACGCATTGGCCGGCAACAATGGCGCAAGCCTGAATGCCGCTACAGAGATCGTCATCACGCGGGGCGCCAATACCGATTTTGCCACCTCTGTTATCGCCGAGTTGCGTGAGATCGAAGAGATCCGGATCAACGGTGTCGATCCGTCCGGACCCGGCTCTGCCGGAGGCGATACGTTCCAGGTGATCGGCGACTTCTCGGCAACAAGCCTGCGGCTGAACACGATCACAATTGATGGTGGCGCCGGTGATGACACGATCGACATCTCGGCACTCACCTCTGCGCACCGTATCGTGTTCCGCTCGAACGGTGGCAATGACACGATCGTCGGCACCTTGCGACCGCAGGACGTCATCGACCTGCCCGCGGGCACGAGTGCCGATGATTACGAAATCACGACGGATGAAAACGGCGTGACCACAATGACAAGCAGCCAGCACAGCATTCGCTTCACCAGCGAAGGTGGCCTGCCGCAATTCAACGGCGAGGTCGATGCAGAAGAAGAGGTGCCGACGCCAGAAACGCCGACACCACCCGTTCCCGAAGCAGCAACGGGAACCACGATCGTCGGCACTGTCGCCGCCGATGTGCTTGTCGGCACGGCAAGTGGGGAAATGATCATAGCATTCGCCGGCAATGATGTGGCGACCGGCGGCGCCGGCAGCGACATCATGCGGGGCGATGACGGTGACGACCTCCTCAGTGGAGAGGCAGGCAACGACATGGTCTTCGGCGGCGCCGGAAACGACGACCTTATGGGCGGCGGTGGAAACGACATGCTCTATGGTGATGCGGGATCCGACCGCATCTTCAGCGACGAGGGCGCCGACATGGTCTTCGGTGGCGCCGGCAACGACACGGCCCATGGCGGCGACGGCGACGATACGTTCATCGCCGAGGCAAGCGACGGCGACGACATTTATTATGGCGATGCCGGCAGCGACACACTGGACATGGCAGCGATAACCGCCAACCTGACGGTCGATCTCGGAAGCGGCTTCAAGGGCAGAGGAAGTGTATCGAGCAGCCAATCCGGCAACGACACGCTCTGGAGCGTAGAGAACGTCGTCACGGGCTCAGGCAACGACACGATCACGGCCAATGCTTCCGCCAACATCATGGATGGCGGGGCCGGAAACGACAGGTTCGTGTTCCAGTCCGAAAAGGATGCCGATGGCGATACAATCATCGGCTTCCAGCCTGGAGACAAGATCGACCTCAGCGCCACGGACGCCAACAACGGTGTCTCCGGAAATCAGACGTTCACGCTCGTCGCAGGATCCACCCTCAGCGGCGCTGCGCAACTGATCGTCACCCACGAGACCCGTGACGATGGCGATTACACCGTCGTCCAGGCAAGCGTTGACGGCGACAGCAGTGCCGAGCTTCGCCTCAGCGTAAAGGGGAACCACAACCTCACCACTTCGGACTTCAATCTGTAATGCGCCAAACGCGGCGCGCCGGTCAGACCGGCGCGCCGCTTAGCTCAATATAAGCAGGAAGTGGTGAACGATATGCGTCCGAAAACTCCGCTCACCGGCAGCAAGCGCAAACAGATCGGGAAACTGACCCATGGATTAAGGGGCATATTGGTGTTCCTGGTCATCACGTCAGGGGTTATCAACGTTCTGGCGCTGACCGGTTCCTTCTACATGCTGCAAATCTATGACCGTGCGCTGACCAGCGGCAGTGTCCCAACCCTCCTTGGACTTTCGGCACTGGCAATCGGCCTCTATCTGTTCCAGGGATTCTTCGACATCATCCGATCGCAAATTCTGGTGCGCATGGGTGCGCGGCTCGACAGTCGGATCGCTCCCATGGCGCATCAGGTCGCGATCGACATGCCGCGGTTCGGCTTTTCGACAGCTGAATCGCTGGAACGTGGACGCGATGTCGATACGGTTCGTGCCTTCCTCGGCAGTCAAGGCCCGGTTGCCCTATTCGACCTGCCATGGGTGCCGCTCTATCTGATCTTCGTCTACATGCTCCATCCCTATCTCGGAGCACTCACATTCGCCGGCGCGTTCATCCTCTCGATACTGACGATCGTGGCGGAACTCATGACGCGCCGTTTGGCGAGCGCCACGCATAAATCGGGGATAGAGCGCAACGCCATTGCCGATTCCAATGCTCGCAACGCCGATATCCTCAAGGCGATGGGCTTTGCAGGGCGCGCGGTCGATCGCTTCAACCGCGCCAATCAGGACCATCTCGAGCTGCAGACCCGCACCAACGATATCAGCGGTACCTTCGGAGCGATTTCGCGTGTGCTTCGCATGATCCTGCAGTCTGCCGTGCTTGGCCTCGGCGCCTGGTTGACGATCAAGGGAGAGCTGTCGGCGGGTGCAATCATCGCCGCTTCGGTTGCCTCCGCACGCGCGCTTGCGCCCGTGGATCTCGCAATTGGCAACTGGAAGGGTTTTGTCGCCGCCCGTACGGCCTTCAACAGGCTGAAGGAGACGGTCATCGCGCTTTCGGGCACAGTTGCGCCGATGGCGCTGCCAGCGCCTGCCCACTCGCTGAAGGTCGAGAAGATAACAGTCGCTGCGCCTGGCTCGGGAAGGGTCCTTCTCAGTGAAGTCAGCTTCGAGATCGCCGCAGGCCAGGCGCTCGGCATCATCGGTCCAAGCGGTGGCGGCAAGACGACGCTCGCACGCGCCTTGACCGGTGTCTGGCCGACCCTTCGCGGCAGCGTCAGGCTCGACGATGCGGAACTCACGCAATGGTCGGATGCGGATCTCGGCCAGCACGTCGGATACCTGCCGCAGGATGTGGCGCTCCTAGACGCGACGATCGAGGAAAACATCTCGCGCCTGGAGCCGCAGGTCGATCCGCGCGCGATCGTCGAAGCCGCTCAAACCACGGGTATTCATGAGATGGTCGTGCGCATGCCCGATGGCTACCGCACAGCCCTCGGGCCTCAGGGCATCTCGCTTTCTGCCGGGCAGCGCCAGCGCATCGGTCTTGCAAGGGCGCTCTACCGCAATCCCTTCATCGTCATCATGGATGAGCCCAATTCGAACCTTGATGGCGAGGGCGAGATGGCACTCACCCAGACGATCAGGGCAGTGCGCGCCCGCGGTGGCATCGCAATCGTCATCGCTCACCGGCCGAGCGCACTCGCCGCCGTTGATATGGTTGCCGTCATCCAGAATGGAAAGATGATAGCGTTCGGACCCAAGGACGACATCCTCAAACCATCGGCTGCGGACACTGGCAGCAAACCTGCGGCCGCAACACAGGTCGGCTCGCGTATGACAGCGAGGATGTCAGAATGATCGAGGTCAAGGCAACCAAACCCGTCAAGGAAGATCACGACGCGCACGATCGCTATGTTCTCAAGAATGAGGACAAAAACAGCAAAGTGCCGATGTTCCTGACGCTCTTTCTCACGGGATTCGCGCTCTATCTGAAGAGCGCGCTGTCAGCGCAGCACGAAGGTCTGCCGGCAGGAGAGACGGCTCAGCGCCCGTCCACGGATGCCGACGAGGGCCTGCCTGCGACCGATCCCGCCACCGCTGGCTCCTTGGCAGGAACAGCGATCGAGGAGGAAGCGGCACCGCCTCCAAGAAAGGCGGGAGGAGTGCATCTGTCCAACCACAAGAACGCTGTGAGCTACCTGCAATCGGACTCGCCGCCGATCGAATTCGGCAGGCTGAACCTGCCGAGCCTTGCTCTCCTGAAAACGTCAGGCGGGATCTCCGTTTCCTTCCACGCATCCAACGATAATGCCTGGACCGTCGCCAAGCCAGCATCGATCGTTCCGGTGCGCATGTCCAAGGATCAGGCCTGGACAGGTTCCGACGGAGCCGCTTCAGCGACACCGCAGGCGAAAGAGGACAAGCCGGTTCAGCAGGAGAAGGCACACAACCGTGCGCCACGGGTCGGCAACCCGGTGACACTCGCCGATGTTTCCGGCTGCACGATTGCCTTGATCGGCTTGGCCGATTTTTTGCGCGGCACATCGGACCCCGATGGGGACGCACTGTCGGTCAAGGACATCAAAGTCTCATCCGGCAAGCTGGTGCAGGCAGACGGTGGATGGTCTTATCAGGCCGAAGGGCTTGGTCCCGTGACCATCCACTACCAGATTACCGACGGCACCGCCTCGGTGCAGCAGACTGCCCATTTCTCCGTCGTCGAGACTGCACCAATAACCGGCACTGACGGAGACGACCTGCTGGTCGGTACCAGTTGCATCGATGATATCGACGGATTGGCCGGCGATGACAATATCGACGCCAGAGACGGAAGCGATACCGTGGATGCCGGCGATGGAAACGACAATATCGTTGGCGGCAGCGGAGACGATACGATCTTTGCGGGCAGAGGCAATGACATCGTTCTCGCCGGTCTCGGCGACGACCACATCTTCGGAGGCGCCGGCAATGACCGCCTGTATGGCGAGGAGGGTCGCGACAGTATCTTCGGAGACGCCGGCGACGATCTGCTGAGTGGCGGTGCCGATGGCGACATCCTGCACGGCGGCGCCGGCAATGACGCTTTGAAAGGCGATGACGGCAACGACGTTCTCGAGGGGGGAGATGGAAACGACAGCCTAGCCGGCGGCACCGGCAACGATGTGCTGCGCGGCGGCAGCGGCGAGGACACGGTCAACGGCGAGGATGGCAACGACACGGTTGCCGGTGATGCCGACCGGGTGAACGATACTTACGACGGCGGAGCCGGGACCGACAGCCTCGATTATTCTGCGCTTGTGGAGGTAGCCGAGATCAATCTGGCAGATGGCATCGCTTCCGGAGCCGAGATCGGCACCGACTCGATTTCGAACTTCGAAATCGTACGCGCTGGCGCAAACGATGACATGGTTACTGGCAGTGCCGGGGCCGAAGAAATTCATGGCAACGGCGGCAATGACCATCTGAGCGGCGGAGGCGCTTCGGATGTCGTCAACGGCGGCGATGGCGATGATGTCGTCACAGGCGACCTCGATTGCGTGGCAGATAGCTACGATGGCGGAAGCGGAACGGACACGCTCGATTACTCAGCCGCACTCATGTCCGTCGTCGTTGATCTCGCTGCTGGTAGCGCATCCGGTCAGGAGATCGGCACCGATGGAATTAGCAACTTCGAGATCATCAGCACCGGCGAAGGTGACGACCTCCTGCGCGACGGCGACGATGCCGATTGTTTCCTCGCCGGCAAGGGCGATGACACGGTCGCCGCGGCTGCCGATGCGGCGGATGACGACTTCCGGGGTGAGGACGGTTTCGACACGATCGACTATTCCCAGGCCGCCCACGGCGTGATTATCGACCTGACGACCGGCAAGGCCACCGGTTTCGATGTCGGTCATGACAGCATCGAGGGATTTGAAAAAATTATCGGTGGTTCGGGCGATGACGTCGTCCGGGCCGGACCGGTGGCTATTGTCGTCGAGGGCGGGGCGGGCAGCGACACGTTCGAGTTCAGCGTTCCTGCAAGCCAAAGTGCCGAGGTCGTCCATCAGATTCTGGACTTCATGGTCGGGGACCGTATCGACGTGTCCAAGTACAAGATCTTCGAGGAGGTCATGGACGGGCTGGAGGATCGCTTCGAGGATATTTACGGCGAGAAGGCCGACTCCGAGCCCCTGCCGATACGTGTACGTCATGAGGGAACGGATGACATGAGCCGCACCTTCATCGAAGTCGATATGGACAAGGATCAACATTACGAAATGACGATCAATCTGACGGGGCACCATCTCCTCGTGATCGTCGAGAATACCTGAGGGGGAGACAAGACGTGTCTGCAAAGCAACCGAAAACTCAATCTACTCCCTCACCCGAGGTAAACAACACTTTCCCTGTCACATCGCGAGTTCTTGCCGGCATAGCGCTCGGCCTCCTGCTCTTTGCAGGAGCAGGCGGCTGGGCAGCGACGACCCAGCTGCAAGGCGCGATCATCGCGTCAGGCGTCATCAAGGTCGATCGAAACCTGAAGTCGATCCAGCATCGCGATGGCGGGATCGTCAGTGAGATCGCAGTCAAGGAAGGGGACGTCGTGAGCAAGGGGCAGGTCATGCTGCGCCTCGACGACGCCCAGACGCGCGCCGAATTGTCGATCGTCAAGACGCAACTCGTCGAGCTCGCGGCACGCCAGGCGCGCCTGATCGCCGAACGAGACAATCAGGAGGAACTCGCTTTCGAGCCTGCGTTCAGCGCCGAGTTTCCCCTGATCTCATCCGGCGAGCTGCGATTGTTCGATGGCAATCGTCGCAACCGGCAAAACCAGAAACAGCAGCTCCAGTACGGAATATCCCAACTTGAGGAGGAACTGAAAGGCCTCGTCGCGCAGCATCAAGCAAAGGCCGATGAACTCGATCTCGTGAGGGTCGAACATAGCAAGATCAAAGGCCTGGCGGACAAGAAACTCGTCGACACGTCCCGCAAATACGTGATCGACCGCGAACTCGCCAAGTTGACGGGAGAGAGCGGGGAGATTCAGGCCAATATCGCACGATCGCGAGCGCGGATGAGTGAGATCCAGGTCCAGATCATTGCCATCGATGAAGCTGCGCGCACCGAGGCGCAACGAGAGCTGAGTGTCGTCGAACCGAAGCTATCCGAATTGCGGGAACGACGGATCGCTGTCGAAGACCGGCTGTCACGGACAGATATTCGGGCGCCACTGACCGGGACAGTGAACGAGCTTTTCGTGCATACGATCGGCGGCGTCATTACACCGGCTGAAAAGCTGGTGACATTGGTGCCGGCTGACGCTTCGCTGAAGATAGAGGCGAGGCTCTCCCCCACCGATATCGACCAGGTTTTCATCGGCCAGGACGCCAGGCTGCGTTTCTCCGCCTTCAACCAGCGTGCAACGCCGGAACTTGACGGCAGCATCGCCTACGTCTCCGCAGCCACCAGCACAGATCCAGCGACTGGCCAGATATTCTACCTTGCCGACGTAGCCGTGACCGCAACAGAGCTCGCAAGACTTGGAAACAAGAAGCTTCTTCCCGGCATGCCTGTTGAAGTCTTCGTCTCGACCAAAGAACGGACAGCGATGTCGTTTCTCGCCAAACCGCTCACTGATCAGTTCAGCCGGGCATTCCGCGAGGAATAATTCCTTATTCGATCGCCCTGCCGCAGGGAGTGACAAGACGAAATATCCCCTCGTGTCCGACCCTGCAGACCTGGGCGGAGCCCGTTCGACTTGCAAGCCCGGACCTGAGGGTGCAAACTCGGTCCGGAGCGAAAAAGGGACGTCGCAGAAGCGTCCTGGAATCCGGCGTTACGGCGCCTGGTCCCCCGAACTCGATGAAGCCGGCGCATGTCGCGGCGGCCGCGAGAAAGGGTGACCAGAATGTCCTCGCAATCCAATTCCCGTTTCGTTGTCGTTCACGAAGACGACGTCGGCATCAGCCACGGCGCCAATACTGCTTTCCTCGAGCTCACCCGCCTGGGGCTGTGCACCGCCGGCTCGGTGATGGTGCCGTGCCCGTGGTTTGCCGAAATCGCTGCCATCGCCCGCGACAATCCGGAACTCGATCTCGGCGTGCACCTGACCCTCAACTCGGACATGAAGCCCTATCGCTGGCGTCCGCTGACCGGTGTTTCGGATAAGGGCCTCACCGATCCCGACGGTTATTTCTGGGCCGACGTGCCCGACGTGCGCCGCAACGCCGATCCGGCGGCGGTGGAGCGCGAGCTGCGCGCCCAGATCGAGGCGGCGCTTGCTGCAGGCATCGACGTGACCCACCTCGATTGCCACATGGGTACCGCGATGATGCCCGAGTTCGTTACCGTCTACGAGCGGCTGGGTGCCGATTACCGCCTGCCGAACCTGCTTATGAAGGACTACATGACGTTCTCCGTCATGGACTATGTCGGTCCGGTGACGACTGCGGAATTCGACGCAGCATCGGGAAGGGCGCGCCAGCGCGGGAATCCGATTGTCGACCTACAACTGGAAACGCCCTGGGCATGGCCGCAGGGCATCGAGGCGGCCTATCGCGACCTGTTCTCACGTGTGCCAGAAGGCGTGAGCTGGCTTGCGCTGCATTTCAATGCACCCGGCGAGATTGAGCACATGGCGAGCGATGCGGCGTTCCGGACGGGAGAATATGAGTTCTTCCGCAGCCGGCGGGCCGCAGAGCTGATGGCCGAATTCGGCATCGTGCCGATGGGTGTGCGGAATTGGCGGGACCGGATGCGCGGAAAGGAGACAATCCATGGCCAAATCAACGAGGTATGATCCATGAACATTTTCATGGTCGTTCTAGATCGTGCGAAGTGCGCTGCCGGATGCGCGCTGACACCGCGTGCAGCTACAGATGTGATTATGGCAGAGGATCGCCGCCGACTTCGAGGGAACGAGCGCCACAGGGACATTCCTGCATGCTAGGTGGCAAAAGGCCAATTCCGCATTGCCATTGGCTGCCGGTCCTACGACCCGGAATCGGCATGGCCTATCACATTCGAACTCATGGCCTCGGAACCGCGTGGGCGGCTACCAGAATGCCTGAACGGCGACGACGACGATAAATGCAACCACGACCACTGAAGCCATCCGTAAAACAGTGCGATTGGCTTGGGCGAGTACCTGTGGCTTCGGGTCTCGCTTGGGATTGAATTTGTGGCGACGTTTCTGTGGTGCTGCCGCCTGGGACGGTTTGTTTCCTGCTGCCATGGCTGTTTCGCTCGACGTGGTGGATTTCTGCAAAGCTAATTTAGCATGAAAGCTACTTGACGCGGCGGTGACGTCAAGCATTGCGGCGAACGGAGAGCGCCGCCTGCCGAGACGAAGAGGAACAAATGAGAGCTTGTGCGGTTCATGCCTCACACAACAAAGGAGGAATCTCATGGACCATAGCAATCATGTTCGGCTGACACCGGATGAACTCACCCCGACAAACCTCGAAGGCGCGACCGTCTACGGAGCCAATGACCAGAAGGTTGGAACGATAGATCACATCCACGGGACCAGCCTCGCCGTTATCGACGTAGGCGGGTTCCTCGGTATTGGAGCCAAGCCAGTTGCCGTCTCATTCAAGGATTTCGACTGGATGAGAGATGAGGACGGCGTCATTCACGTCGTGACTGGCTGGACCAAGGATCAGCTCAAAGACATGCCCGAGCATCGGGATTGAAGCGAAGCCCGGCCCAGGTGCCGGGCTTTCCGCTCCGCGGGTGTATTATTCCGCATTGTTCGTGTGATGGGGGAAGACATGGAAGCGCAAACGATCTTTTTTGATAAAAGCGACTGGGTGCCCAACAACCAGACGCTTCCGGTTATCGTCTATCGTGAAATCTTCATCTGCGATGACGGGTGTGAGGAATTCGCGCGTCTATTCACCTCGCACGGATGGGAAGGTGTCTGGCGCGATGGTGTTTTCGATTATCAACACTATCACGCGGGTGCGCACGAAGTGCTGGGTATCGGAAAAGGAACGGCGAAACTTCTGATCGGCGGCCCTACCGGTAAAGTGTTCGAGGTACACGCGGGAGATTGTCTCGTCCTTCCAGCGGGGACGGGACATCAAAACCTGGGCGCAAGCAGCGACTTTCGAGTGGTTGGCGCCTACCCGCCAGGCCAACACGCTGACGTTCAGACAAGCGCTGCGACCGCAGAATTCCTCAAAACGATCGCCGAGGTCGCGTTGCCCGAAACCGATCCGGTGCAAGGCGCCTCTGGCCCGTTGTTCGAGGCCTGGCATCTCGGCAATAGATAAGGCAGCCGATTCAGGCGTTGATTCAACTCGCATCGGCTTCGTGCGGGTTCGACCTGGAGGGGGCCAAGAGTGTTGATCTAGGCTCGGTGCCACCTGGAGCAGGGAAGATCCGACCATTGGCCGCGAAGACATCATCGATGTCGCTCGCTTGCGCAACCGGGCAGGTGATATAGAACGCGCGTGCATGGGCGGTTGTCTACCACCGCGAAAATGCTCGACGAAGAAGGCCCCGCTGCTGGTGAGGCCTTCGATCTTTATCATCCGCGCCTCGTCGCAACCGAGAGCCCGGATTTCGGATCAGAACGTGCGCTGTAGGCGCAGGAAGCCCGACGTGACGTCTTCGGCACCATCCGGATCGAGATACTGAAGGGAGATCTTCGCAGCAAAATTGTCGACGAACTGGTAGTCGACCGTCAACCCGACCTTCCAGGCATCGTTGTCGTCGTTGAATTTGTCACCGACGATGCCGTAGTGGCCATAATACTGGAACGCCGGAGTGAACTTCAGCTTGTCGGTCGCCTTGACAGCATACTCGCCAGCGACAACCCACTCAGCCTTGTTGTAATAGGCATTCGGGTTGCTGGAGTAGATACCGGCAAGGCTGAGAATGCCGGGGCCGATAGGAACCGTACCCATGGCGCGAACGGCGCCTTCTTCGTTGTCGGTGTCGTAACCAGCCGTGACCTGATACGTGAACACACCTGCCCTGCCAGCGACGGCGACTCCTACGCCCCAGTTGTTGGCGGCTTCACCATGGTAGAACGGGCTATCTTCCAGTTCGTCGACGCTGATGCCGGCGTAGAAGTCGCTCGTCTCATACTGGTAACGGATGGAGTTATGCAGGGTGACCGGGGAGCCGATGTCGTCGGTTTCGCCGGTGAGACCATCGTCCCACCAGGAGTAGAAGAGACCAGCGCGGAAGCCGGCGATATCGATATAGGCGGAGTCGAGCTGGGCCTTCTGGTCTGTCGCGTTGTCGGCATTCGTCTGGATGACGACGAGACCGGTGAGCGGGCCGTATTCGGTATCGCTCTTGGCCGTGAACTGAACCTGGCCTCGCGTGCGGGCGTCCCAGTCGGAATCATTCGGAACAGAACCGCCGCCGCTCGCGCTGATGGAGCTTGCGTTCGGAGCAACGTCAACCTGAAGACGGATGTAACCGTTGATCTTCAAGCAGGTTTCCGTACCCGGGATGTAGAAGTAGCCGGTGCCGTAGGCGTCGCAGACGCGGACGTATTCAACCGGTTCCGGTTCTGCAGCGACGATCGCGTCAGCAGCCTGAGCGCCGGAAACCACTGCCATAGCGGCTGCAGCGGCAAGGAGGATACTCTTGATGTTCATGATGATCCCTTTTCGTTGAGGCGCCGATCCTTGGGAAAACGAGGCGTCACGATAACGAGATCGGATCGCATGGACTATGAGCTCACGCAACAATGTGACAGTTTATGACAGGTCGAGCGCAAGTAGTGTATCCGAAACCACACATCACACTCACCGACGGAAACGTCGTTGATCGGGAGAGCGTTGCGCTGCAAAAACTTCGTCTGAACCGGGCGCGCCTCCGGAAATGCCTGTCACCAAAGCCTCTTCATATCGAGAAACTCGTCCACGGCGCCTTGTGCTCTGGCGGTCAAATCGGCTTTCTCGGGGTGAGGAGCAGGCTGTCTGCAGCTGATATGCCAGGATGGCTTAGTCCTCGATGACCTCGATCTCTGGTAGGCCGGCGAGCGACAGGCGTAGGCGGCCGCGCTCGGCACGTTCCAGCACGATAGGCCCGGCCTTCTCCTCCAGCCGCCGGCGAAGAAGGATGAGCCGGGTCTCAAGGTTGTCCTTGAAATCCGGCAACTGTAGGCGCCGGTCGCGGCGGAGCTCGCGGTTCAGGAAGTCCTGCTTGCCGCTACGCCGGTAATCTTCAAGAAAGTGCAGTAATAACCGGCCCGGCACGCCGCGGATCAGGTATTCATCGTCAACGAATAACGAGCCGTCGCGCTGATAGAAGCGCACTGCGATCCGCCGACCGGCCGGCACGTGCTCCACCGGCGAACCGCCCTCGGCGCCCCGGCTCGTCTCGGGCCGCTCTGGTCCATCAGACAGGAAGGAGAGGGCGGTGGCGAGGTGTGCTGCCACCACCGTCAGCGCTTCTTCGTCTCGGTGCCGAAAGGTGAAGCGTTCTGTCGATTCCAGGAAGAGCACGCCCACGAGCGTTCCCCGTGCGGCGAGCGGCAGCGCGATCTGGCTGAGCGGCTTGTCGAGAGCCGGAAGCGGGATCGGCGTCGCATCGTCGACGCCCGCCATGGCCCGCACCGCCTGGATATAGCGCAGGCCGCGGCTGAGGTCGGTGATCCGCACGTTGCGCTGCTGTTCGGCTGCGGCCCCGATAATGCCGCGCCCGAGCGGCACCTCGGCACCGAAGCCGAACTGGTCGTAGCCGCGGCTGGCGATCGTCGTCAGGCCGCCGCGTTCGCCGTCCGGCACCAGCACCATGGAATGGTGATAGCCGAAGAGCTCGCCCAGGCCCTCGAGCGTGGCGTCGAACAGGGTTTCCGGATCGATGCAATCCGACATCCGCGCCGTCAGCCGCGCCACCTTGCCCATCAGGTCGGGCAAAAACAGTGGCTCCGGCTCGACCAGCGGATGGGCCGCAGGCACGGCCCGACAGTCCTCTACCCGGTAGATGTCGACAGCGCGCAGCTTCATGATCCCGCTCATCCGGCTTTCCAGGATCGCCAGATGGATCGCTACCCGCTCGAATGTCTCGCCCTCTGTTTCGGAGCGCGTGAATACCAGGTCGAGCACGTGCTGCTGGCCGCTATAGCCATCGACCACCATCACGGTCGCAAGCCCGTTGCGCGCCACATTGATGGCGGTCTTGGAGAAGAACTGGTTGGAGAGCGCGACATGCGTCTCGTCGACGTAATGCACGTGCGAGAGGTAGGAAATATTGGGCATTCCGTCGTCATCGGTGGTGGCGATGACGGAGGGGATGACGCCTTCAAAACTGTCCCGCAGCCTATCGAGCGGGATCATGCGGCAGCTTCCGGCGTCAGCCTGCGTCCGGCGCCCGGCCCCGGCGTCTGCTCGAAGATCGCCTGCGGTGCGATCGTCAGGCAGACGAGTTCCTGATCCGAGAGCGTGCTGGAGAGCTGCATCCGGGTGACACCGAGCGCCATCATGCGCGCGAGCTGCTCTGCGACATAGGCCTCGCCCCGTGCCCGATGGGCCTCATCTGCCGGCCCCGCCTCCACGACCCGGCCCTTGATCTGGCAGGCCTTGTAGTCGGTGGCCCGCACATAGGTCGTGGCAATCGGCCGGCCCACCAGCGCCTCCCCCACGGCTCTTGGCCATTGGCTGCGGGAGGCGAGAAAATGCAGATTCCCGCTCTGCCGGTCGACACGCACGCCGGAACCGCGGCCGATCATCGGCCGGCCGGCCTCGTCGCGCGTCGCAAACAGTATCATGACGGGACTTTCTATGAATTCCACCAGTTCCGGCCCGAGCAATGCTTCCCTCCCTGAGACCAGGCGATGATAGTTAGTTAGGATATTCTTAGCAATCGTTCCAATTGCTTAGGATGGTTTTAGGAAGCGCCTCGCAGTGGCCTCGGCTATCTCCCGCTTATCAGCCCGGCGCAGAGAAAGAGGCGCCGGCCAACGAGAGGAAGACCAACATGAGCCATGAATTCTCGCTTACCAGCATCCCGGATCTCAACGGTCGTTACGATATTTACGGCGCGATACACAAAGGCCTGCGCAAGGCCGGCTGCGACCTGCTCGCCCGCCTCGGCACGGCCGATTTCCAGAACGTCGAGGAGACGGTCTTCCTGATCGGCGACCTGCGCCATTACCTGATGCTTGCCGCTTCCCACGTCATGCACGAGGACGACAACATCCACGTGGCACTCGCCGAAAAGGGTGTCTCGACCGTCACGCTGGATGAGCAGCACGACGACCACCGCACCGCCTTCCGGGAGCTGGAAGAACTCGTTGTCGCCTGGGAAAAGGCCTGGCCGCTGCACAAGTCCGCCTGCGGCCGCAAGCTCTATCTCGCCTTTGCCGCGTATCTCGCAGACGATTTCGCGCATATGCACGAGGAAGAGGCGGTGACCGGCCCTCTGCTGTGGCGTCACTTCAACGACCAGGAAATATTCGGCATCGAGATGCGCATCATCGGCTCCCTGCCGCCGGAAAAGAGCATGGCCTTCATGCGCATCATGATCCCGGCGATCAATCCGGCCGAGCGCGCTGCACTTTTGGGCGCCATGAAAAAGGATGCGCCCCCGGAAATCTTCCAGGCCGTCATCGACTTCGCCGTCCGTCCGGGGCTTTCGGCCGGCGATTTCGCCAAGCTTGCCGATGCACTGAAGCTGGCAGCCTGAGAGGCGGGCGGCGGGCAGTCGACAGATCGCCCGCTGCTTGCCCGCAACGCTAGGAGAAAATTCATGTGCAAACCGAATGGCGCGACTGCCATGCCGGTCGAATGTCCGTATCGCGGCGATTGTCGTCTCTGTCCGACGTTATCCGTAGTTCCGGCGGCGGGGGAGATAGCTGAGCACATTGGTGGGATCCTCCGGCAAAATGATCCGGATTCTCAGCTTCGCCTGGCGCTCGTTCAGATGTTTTGCGCCACCTTGAACACGGATGTGAAAAGGTAGCCGAGGCTTTTGGCAGCAGAGGCGGTGATGTGATCGGCATCCATATAGAGCGGAACGCCGGCGCGCGACGCATGACAGCGGGCGTTATCGCAGAAGGAAGGCAGCGGATCGACGATCATCGCGTCGTATTCGGCGGCAGATTTCTCCAGAACGGAGCGAGCAAGCGCCTGCCGTTCTGCGATGTAAGACAGAGGCGGGGCAATGTCCGGTGAGGTGCCTTCAAGCTTGGCCTTGGCAAGTGCTTCTGGCACAAAATGCCCCATCTCCGGCACGTCCATGACCAGGACGACCTTGACGCCTTCCTGCTTCAACTGCGCCAGGGTGTTGTCAAGCGCCGTTGCGACGGGCTTTGAATAATCAGCGAGGTTCGGGGGAATGGAAGCGTCGAAATAATCGCCCTGGTTCGGCAATTCGGACTGGTGAACGTATTTGGGCCAATAGGCCAGCATGAACACGAGCGGGATATGCTTCTCGCGGATCAGGTCACGCACCGCGTCATTAAAAGCGGCGCAACGGCGCGTGTCGCCCTTGGTCGCAAGTGGTACGTCGTTAAGCGGCGGGCAGGAGGCGTGGGCAGCAAACATGCCGCCGAAGCCTCCGGCGGCCGCGGCGGCATCGATTGCCGGCGCCATCGCGGCGGCATGTGAATCGCCCCAGACGAGGAAGTCAGGACCGAGATCGCTGAGGTCACCCAGGGCGCAGACCCTGCCGCTTTCGACATCGGCATCGGATGGCCCCTTGTGATCGGATTCGCTGAAACAGCCCGCCTGATAGAAATGGCTGCGGTCATAGGTTGCCGCATAGATGGCGCGGACATCGGCCGGCAATCGGCCGGGCGCTCCGCCGCTCATGACCACCAGTGCCCCGGCACCCGCCGTTACCCCGACGAGCAGAACCGCCATTGCCGGAAGAAGCCTGCCCGTAAGCAGGACACGGCCCTTGCGGAACGGCCTTTCGACGAAGTGCCACGAAGCGACGGCGACAACGAGCGAGGCCAATATAACGACGAGACGCAGCGCGGGCGTGAGTTCATGATCCGTGAAATACCGCGTAAAGACGATGATGGGCCAGTGCCAGAGATAAAGCGAATAGGAAATCAGCCCCACGAAAACCATCGGCCGTAGCGCCAGAAGCCGGCCGACGATGCCGTTGCCGGCGCGCGCATGGATGATGCAGGCCGCGCCGAGACAGGGCAGCAATGCGGCAAATCCCGGGAAGGCCGTTTTCTCCGTAAAAACGAAGACCGCAATGCCGATCAGCACGAGGCCGATCGCCGCCAGAACTTGTCGGCCTGTTTCGCTGCGCAGCTGGGGAATGGCCCCCAGGCCCAGGATGACGCCGATCAGAAGCTCCCAGACGCGATATTGCGAAAGGTAGAAGCCCGCCGTCGGATTTTGGTTCAACACCCCGATACTGGCAGCGAAGGATGCGGCCAGCGCGACGAGCATGACCGGCATGATCTGCCGCGGCGCCAGCCTCTGCAACAGGATCATGAGAAGAGGAAAGCCGATGTAAAACTGCTCTTCAACCGCAAGTGACCAAGTGTGCAGCAACGGCTTCATCTGGGCACCGATGTCGAAATATCCCGCCTCCTTGGCAAACTGAATATTCGACGCGAAGAGGGAGGCGGCGGTCATGCTTCGGGCGAAATACAGAAGCTCCTGTGGCATGAAGGCGAACCATGCCACGACAGCGCACGTCAGCATCATGGCAAAAAGGGCGGGAAAGATGCGACGGATGCGCCGCTGATAAAAGCCCGCGAGACTGAACTTGCCGAGTGCCATCTCGCCTGTGATCAGGCTGCACATCAGGTATCCCGAGATGACGAAAAACACATCGACGCCGACAAAACCGCCACCAAGACCGGGTACGCCAGCGTGAAAGAGGACGACCGGCAGGATGGCGATAGCGCGCAATCCGTCAATATCGGCCCGATAGGGTAGATGATTTTCACCGTTCCGAAGAGAAGATCGAATGGGGTTTTCTCCCCTGCTGAACATTATACATCCTCGGTGGTGTCGGCTGAGATCGAGGGCGGACCTATCCGACTCAATTAAGGTATTTTAAGGCAAACCATCCCAAAAGCAGCGCGCCGGCTAGCCAAGTTGCGATCGCGATCAATCCGGCCCCCGCTAACCAAATGGGAGGCAGGTTCCGTCAAGGGCTCATCGGTGGAACTTGCCATCTCGAAGAAACGACAGGGCTTGCGCCCACATGATTTTACTCGATGGAATGAAAGTGTGATTGGCCACGATTGCGATATGGTCGGCAGCTCCGATAAGTCGCGTGCTTTCTACAGTCACCTTACCGTCGTTGGCGTTTCGATGGCCAATGATCAAGGACGAGACGGGATCGATGGTTCGGGTACCCGCGATGATACCCAGTTCGAAATCGACCGGACCGAAAATATGGGCGAATGTACTCTGATCGGTAGCGAGCTGCTGGCCGGCAGGGCCGTAGGCTGATTTATACAGCGGCACATTTTTCAAGAAATCTGCGACCTGACTGCCATTATTTGGAGTCCCGATCATCACCACCCGCCCGAGATTTGATGGTCGATAGTTCTTCAACATGGCCCTGATGACCAATCCGCCCATGGAATGTCCCGCCAGGTGAAGACGGCCTTCTGCGTTGCTCTCAGACGCATCTTCGACTTCCTCGGCAATGATCTCTGCCAGCCGTTCAATGGGGTAGCGGGACGAAGGGTAGTCAACGTTTCGAGTAATGTAGCCTTGGGTCTGCAGGTAATTTTCGAACTTGCGCATGGAAGCGCTAGTCCTCCTGATGCCGTGAAGGAGAACAACGGTGTCGGTCATGTCAAATGCCGTGGCTCTGTCGATGGCCAGGATCTCGACGTCTCATCAACTTCGTTCTTAGCCTTGACCACAGTTCAGCCGGTACACGCCGCTACTTGCCCAGCAACATTGTACCAAGGACTCCATCGCGGCGGACGAGTCCGTGAAAAAGGGCTGCGGCGAGATGCAACAACACGAGAGCGAAGAAGGCGAAGGCAAGATACTGGTGCGCGGTCCAAAGGAGTGTGTGCAGGCTGTCGCTCTGCGGCAGGATGGCGGGAAGCCGTATTCCGCCATACAGCACGATAGGATAAGCGGCCGCGGACATCATGGCCCACCCGATCAGAGGCATGCCGATCATCAGCGCGTACAAGGCGAGGTGAGACAGATACGCGGCAAGTTTCATCGGCTCAGGCAGATCGGCGGGCAAAGCAGGTGCGCCTGATATGAAGCGGACCACAAGACGAACCAAGGCAAGAACGAGAATGGCAATGCCCAGTGTCTTGTGTGTCACCAGCAGCGGCAGATATTGGCGTCCGACAGTGGACACCATTCCGACGCCGATGAACAGCATTGCTAGGATGGCGATCGCCATCAGCCAATGCAACAGACGCTGGACGATGGTGAAGTGCGTGTTGGTGCCTGTCATGGCTTTGCGCTCGCTGTCGTTCGGGGATAATGGCTCGCTTCCGAGGTACGCAGATCGTAGGATCTGGCATAGGCGGCCGAACGGGCTGCCGGGAACGGATCATCGGAAACCTTTATGCCGTCAGGCAGAATAGTCGGATCGAAATTGATGTCCCGGCACGGGCCGTCGGCCTCCGGCTCGATTTTCTGGACAATCAGTGTACCGGCATCCACGGTTCGCCGCTCAGGCGGCCACGCTTTGGTCGGATCCGCTGTGGGATCGGACGGCTCGGCCACCGTCAAAACGAGCGTCCAGCGCTGCGGCGACTTCGAGACGCGTTCGGCAATTTCGTCTTCGAGATGGTTGGGGCCGAGCTTTGCAAAATCCTCACTCGTAATCGGTATCGCCTGGGCTTGCGCACGCAGCGACCAGCGCACTGCATGCTCGGCGCCGTCACGATTCGCGAAAATGAAGGCGTTTAGGCTGTTGAACGTCTCTTCGGCGTAGCTCGCAGTCCAGGGAGCCGTCGTCGCCCATGCGCCGAACGCTGCGAACTCTGGATGGGCCGTCACGAAGCCCTTCATCGCTTCGGGATCCTTGCTCTTTGACGCTTCGAGCAGTTCGTAGAAACCTTGAGGAGTGGAGACCGCGAAGACGGGGGGATCGATCAGGGCCATGCGCCAGACGTCCCTGTCCGGTGTCGAGATCTGCACACCGAGCCCGCGCACCCGCACTGTCGGATCCGCCGCATCCGGGTCGGGAGTTGCCAGATTGAAACGACCGAGGACCGGATATTGTCCGGCGGCGAACACCATTGCCCGCGAGAGTTCAACGCCGTTCCCGTTCGCTTCGAATACGCCCGTGAAACAGATGCCCTTCGCGTGATTGCGCCGATGCCCCAGAGCGGCCCCGTCTGGAGGCGCCAAGGCGTCAACGAGCTTTGTGGAAGTAAGGCGGCCGGGCGAAAGCCACCCTGCAGTATAAGCAAACGCGCCGACGCCGAAGGCGACAACGGCAGCGATCAAGACAATCGATCCTAGAGCGGAACGCTGCGGGCTTGGCATCCAAGACTCTCCGTTCTTGTCAGTATCTGCGATGCTAGGAAATAAATTTCAGTGCAAGAGCGGCATTGATCCAGCGTGTAAGCAATCGAGATCCGCCGCTTGTATCGTTGTTTCCATCGCGGAAGATGGCACCCGCGAGCGACTTGGTCAATTCGTTCTCAGGCTGGAATTTACCCCTGACTTCACTGGAATCAAGCGATGTCATGCTTGTGGTTACGGAAGCCGGCGCTTCCTGTCGATCACCTTTAAAAAACCCCTTCCACGAATGGCTTGGCGCCGTAATTCCTTATGCAAAACATAGACCATCATCGAATCGCAGAACGGGCAGGGGGTGTTGATCAGAATGCGGACGACAGGTGGGGCGGACGACGAGATCTCCCGAACGATCGAAAGCGAAACTGGACTCGTCCATCCTCAGTCTGTCCTCGGATTGGGGGGACTGAAACTCTACAGGATGAACGATATGAAGAATGCGGTCGGCTACGAAGGGCTCGCGTTTTTCGACGAGCTTCGTAATGTCCATTCTGGCATGACGACGGCAGCGATTCGATGGCAATCCTCTTCAAGACTGTAATCACTGAAAATTCGGCTTTCGAGATGATCGAACAGGCGCTCTCCGGCGCCAGTCAATATGACGGCTACCTCAATGTCGCCAGCGATGCGGGGGAGACCGCAACGTCCTGGGGGCCGGCAATGCACGCCGAAGAGTTCAAGAGCGAAGTCAGCGAGATCTTGAGAGCGACATGGGATGCAGCCCGCTTCTGGGTTATCTACGAGCGCCGCGAGGAGCGGAAGGATGCCAAAGCCACCGACATCCGAAACGCCGCCTTCCATCTCACGCGCGGCTACAGCGGCGTCATCGTCGTCACGCTAAGCCTGCTCGGCAAGCGCGACAGCGACAATGACCTTGAACTCGTCTTCGTCTGCTTCGAGCAGGATTTTCACAGGCGGAATTTTCGGGTCCGCTATGAAGGAAAGCCGGTTCCGAGCCGGGATTGACGCTGTAGCCCGGATCCAGGTCGAGATAATCCACTTCACGCCATGTACGGCCATGGCGATGCAACCGAAGAGTATCGGCACGCCAGTCGGAGCGAAGCGCCGTCATGCCGAGCCACCATGGAGTGACCCGAGCCAATTGTGCTGAGGAGCCTTTCCACGCGTTCGATGGTCCAATGGGACCTAAGTCCGTCTGGCACGATTTGGCGGGGTCACTCATATTAGTATCACGATAGATACGATGTTCCTTTGAGGGGAGGAACCGGGAGGTACTATGAAATTTGGTTCTGACATTTTCGGCCACGAACAGTGCTGCTCGCAAGGCCATAGTTCTGCGTCGACCATCGCTGCGATCCAGGCCGCCCTATCAGCGGAGCCGGATATTGACAGCAGTGCCATCACGATCCGAATGCTGGGACCGGTCGCCCTCCTCGAGGGCTACATCACGAATGCGGCTGACCGGGATAAAGCGATTTCGATCGCTGCCATCATCGTTGGCTTTCACAATGTCCAGGACCGGATGCTGAGCCGCTTCCCGAGCCAATAAGGGCGTCCGGGACGATCAGACCAAGGTCCTAATCCGCACGGACTGAAGTCCCTGGTCTGGAACACTCACCTCCTCTTTCGGTTTGATCCCACAGCGGAAAAAGACCGCTCTAAAGGAGGAAACAAATGAATATCAAAGCAGTAGGAATTGCGGCCGCCCTTCTGATGGTGTCCGGCTCGGCGTTTGCTCAATCATCGACCGTCACGGGCGCTGCCGGTGGTGCCGCCACCGGCGCTATCGTTGGTGGTCCGGTCGGTGCCGCTGTCGGTGGCATTGTCGGCGGTGTAGCAGGCAGCGTCATCGATCCGCCACCGCAGAAGGTGGTCACTTACGTGCAGCAGGCGCCCGCGCCCGAGACGCACGTCGTCGTGAAGGAAAAGGTCGTCGTCGGGCAGCCGCTCCCAGAGACTGTCGTCGTAACGCCTATCCCCGATGAACCCAAATACTCTTATGCGATCGTCAACGATGAGCGCGTCATCGTCGAGCCTTCTTCGCGAAAGGTGATCCAGGTCATCCAGTGACCTCCATGTCACCAAACTGAGCCCAGGCGGCGCCTGCCGTCCATTCATAAAAACAAGGACACGCATGCACTTCGCAAGGACGCGGAGACGAGATGTCGTGCCCATTACCCGGAGATCAATCATGAGAACCAATCATCTCGCCTTGGTCGTGGCGGCGTTGTCGCTCAGCGTATCACCACTTGCCACCCTGCCTGCTGCAGCACAGGGCAGCGGTCCGAGCCAGTCCGGCTCGCAGGCCGAAACGCAATCGGGTTCCGGTTCGAAGACCGACACCATGTCAGGTTCGCAGACGGAACAGTCGAAATCCGGGGCAGCAGCCACAGGTAGCGACTGTACCCCGGACGCTTCGGGTGCGTGCCCGAAGGGCAAGGGCCAGTCGTCGGAACAGAAGGGGAGTGGAGGTTCCGATACACAGAAGTCTTCCACGGAAACGAAATCCAAGTCCGGTTCGCAGGACGCTTCTGGCGCCGCCACGACCGAGCAGAAGTCCAAGGGGGGAACGAACGAGAGCGGCGGATCCGCCACGACAGGCTCGAAGAGCGGCACGCAGGACACCAATTCGTCCGGCACTATGACGAAGAGCGGTGATACGTCGAAGCAGTCGAGCGATCAGAACACGTCGACGTCCAACAAAAGCTCCACCGAAACGAACGTCAACAATACTACCACGAGCAATACCAAGACCAACGTCAACGTCACAGTCGAGCAACAGACTGAAATCAGACAGGTCGTGAAGGAAGTTCATGTCCAGCCTGTGAAGGAAGCCGACTTCACGGTGTCCGTCGGAACCAGGATTCCGAAGAAGGTCCGCCTCGAACGGCTACCGCCGCGTATCGTGAAGATCGTGCCGGCATACGAAGGCTACCGCTTCTTTCTCCTTGCGGACGGCCGGATCGTTATCGTCGATCCCGATGCACTCACGATCGTCTACATCGTCTCGGCCTAGCAGGCAGCACCCGGCGGTGTCCTCGACACCGCCGGGGCCGCAGGAGGATTTCCATGATCCACAATGAACCCAAGCCTTCCGGATTCGCGTTTCCACTTATCCTTGTTCTGGTCGCCATGGCGGCGATGATCGGCGGCTTGGCGATGACGGCCGGTCACACGCCAGCGACCCGGGTATGGGTTCCCGCTACTTCAGCGGCGCTTTGAAGGCGGCTGTGCCGCCGCGATATCGCCTCGTTTTTCGCAAGTCTTCAGGCGGCTATCGCTGTGATTGGCCGTCGCATTGTGCTCCGACCCGCGCCGGCAAAGCGAAGGCCGCGTGGCTTGACACCGGACCGACGGCGGCCCCCAATACTTTCGTCATAGTCGTCGAAAGAGAGCGTCATGGTACATTTGCTTTCGGTCAACGTTGGCCTGCCGCGTGATGTCGAGTGGCAGGGGCGGCTCGTGAATACCGCGATCTGGAAGATGCCCGTCAAGGAGCCTTGCATGGTGCGCCGCCTGAACATCGACGGCGACGGCCAGGCGGATCGCGCCGGCCATGGCGGTGAGCACCGTGCGGTTTATGTCTACCAGACCGATTCCTATCGGTATTGGCAGGAGCAACTGGGCCGACATGACTTCGTCCATGGCCAGTTCGGCGAGAATTTCACGCTCGACGGTCTTCCGGACGCTGAAGTCTTCATCGGCGACCGATACCGTATCGGCGAAGCCCTCTTCGAGGTGAGCCAGCCGCGCGTCACCTGCTATCGGCTCGGTATCCGGATGGAATTTCCGGAAATGCCTGCTCTTCTCGTCTCGCACCGAAGGCCGGGATTCTACCTCCGTGTCCTGAAGGAAGGGAAGGTTCAGGCGGGCGACGAGGTCGAGCAGGTGTCATCGGCAGAGGAGCGCATGACGGTCGCCGATATCAACGATCTTCTCTACAAGCCTGGCCACCCTCGCGAACAATTGGAACGTGCCTTGCGGATACCGGCGCTCAGCCCCGGTTGGCGGCGCTCGTTCCAGAGCTTGCTGGCGCAATCCCCGGAGAACGGATCTTCGCCTGGAAACGCCGGCCTTACGGGAGCGGAATTCATCGCGCCTGCGTGGGACGGACTTCGTTCGTTCAAAGTGTCGAGCATGACATCAGAGAGTGAAAGCGTCACGTCTCTGGAGCTTGAGCCAGCCGACGGAAAGCGGCTGCCGGCCTTTCTTCCAGGCCAATTCATTGTGCTCGGCTTCCAACCCAGAAAGGCTTCGCTCCTCCTGCGGAGCTATTCCCTGTCAGGCTCGTCAAATGACAGGTCTTACAGAGTAAGTATCAAGCGGCAGGATCACGGCGTCGCCGGCGCTTACGTCAAGGACGAGCTGGGCATCGGCGAGACCGTGCAGGCAAGCGCTCCGCGGGGCAGCTTTACCCTGGCAGAGGGCGCGACGCCGCTCGTCTTGCTCAGTGCGGGGATTGGCGCGACGCCCCTTCTTGCCATGCTTCATGCCCTGGCAATCGACCGTTCGAGTCGGGAAGTCTGGTGGCTCCATGGTGCGCGCAACAAACGAGAACACCCGTTTGCGGATGAAGTGACAGGGCTTTTGCAACTCCTTCCAAATGCCCAACGTCTTGTCTGCTACAGCGCACCCGATCCGGCCGATAAGAGAGGAATTGATTACGACAGGCGATCTCGCCTCGACCTTGCAGCGGTCCAGTCGCTGCGGCTCCCGCTTGACGGCGACTTCTATCTCTGCGGGCCGCCAAGCTTCATGGACGATCTTGCCGCGGGGATTGAGAAGCTCGGAGTGGAGCGCAGCCGCATTCACACCGAAACGTTCGGATCGGGCCGCTCCATCACTCCGGGGATCGCGGCTTCGTCGGGCCGGCAGCCGCACCAACCGGCCGGACCTCCAGGCGCAGGTGCCGTGATCTCGTTCGCCCGCAGTGGTGTGCGCGTTGCTTGGAACCCGAAGTTCGACAATCTGCTCGAGCTTGCTGAGGCATGCGACGTGCCTGTGCGCTGGTCTTGCAGGACAGGTGTTTGCCACACTTGCGAGACAGGCTTGATTTCCGGGGCAGTGCGCTATCGTCCTGATCCCATCGACGCTCCTGCCGCTGGCAACTTTCTCCCATGCTGCTCGCAGCCGGACGGCGAGCTCGTTATCGATTTGTAGCGGGGAATTGACCCGCGAAGGCAATTCGGGATGGGCATGCAGCTCTCCTTCCGATTCAACGGCCGCGTTTCAGGGTCGTGCTTGGGCGAGACGTGAGGCCGACAATGAATATTCCGAAGGTAATCCAGGTTAGGACGCGCGGCGCGGGACCGAGGGCAGCTGCGCGAGTTCGGCTTCCAGTTCACCGCGTTCGCGAAGTTGCGAGATCCCAAGCTGGACGACTTTGATCAGATCGGTCATCCGCTGGCCATGGCTGTTCTGATACTCTTCCAAGGTGGGCGTGCTCAGTATGACATAGGTCAGCGCTGTGACGCGATTGTCCTTCACCGCCTTGGCGCCGAGAGCCCATACGCGGTCGAACAGAATTCGGTCTGAGTCCTTGATTTGCATGACGCTTCACGAGCTGGTTGCACCCTAACCTGATATCGGTCGGGAGGGGTGAGGTAGGGGCACAGGTGCGTTCATCAACCGGACTAAAGTCCGATGCATGACAACAATCGTCGGTTGGTGCGATAGCGTACATTGGCTGCAAGCCGCCTCGACACGTATCCGATGATGCTCGGTGGAAATCGGGGTCCACTTCAGGGTTCCGTGTGGCATCAGAGCGTGATCTGCACGCGGTGGCCCACCGGGCTGGCGAGGAAAAGGCCTCCGTTTGGGCAGCCCGTTGGCTTGATCAGGTCGAATGGTCACAGAGTTCGACGAGCGTCCGCTTTCGAACCAGCCGAGTCATTTGCGAACGGCTTTGCGATCTGTACCGAAGGAGAAAAGGTCCCGACAGTTTGAGCGTCTGCATTATCGGTCCTCTGGTCGAGCCATAATGAAGCCCATACCAATGCGCCAAATGCAACTGCCAAAACGCAAGCCAAGCCTGCTTCCAGCCAGCGGGGTCTCGTTTTGATCAAGCGTTTGTTAGTGTTGAGCCTGATGATCATCGAATATCAATCCTATTGGAGAAGCCTCAATGTAGCTTGCTCCGGGGTAAGCGTGAGCTCTTTGGCCGCAGCGCCAAATCCAATTGGCGACGCAAGGACCGTCGGGTGGCCCTCCTTAGGATAGACATCACGTCGGGCAGGTCGCCGGCTGGGCAGGCGACCTGCCGATGGTCCGATTTCGTCGGCCTCGGCGGGCGGAGAACCAAGTTGCCGGAGCGAGATCGGGTCCAGTGTGCCCTCGGTGGGAGGACCCGAGAGACCAGCTTAATTTAGATCTTTGTAACGGATGTCGGAACTACACTTAGGTGTGGGCCAACCGAAACTGCTTTCTCGTCTGGACCTTCCGGTCAAACCCTAAGTCTAGTCTTCGCGGACCAGCGTATGATTTCTCGTAGGCCTTCCCGCCAATAAGCTTCCCGGGTCGCCGAAAGTCCGGCGATGAACGGGAAACAAGATCGGCCGCAGTCCCAAGTTGCGGCTCGTGACACTCATCGGAAGGATATACAATGAGCCGCTTTGGGCAATTTGCAGTGGTTGCTGTCGTTTCCTCGCTCGCCTTCGCAGGCGTGAGCCGGGCCGACAGCCTGGATATGAACGATGGCGCCAAAATCGAAAAAGCGCTGCAGACGTTCAGCAGCAACTTTGACGTCCGGGATATCGATGATTACGCAAACTATAGGGATCAGCCGGAAGGTTCTGACGCCGCTCAACCGCGCACCGATGCTGGGGTTCAGCACATCCAGGCTTCCATCAAGGGAAACAAGGATCTGGTCAGGCGTCTCGGCGAGCGCGGTGTCAAGATCGACGACGTCGTCAATGCCGAGCAGGCAGCCGACGGCAGCATGACATTCTGGGTTCGCTAACCCTGAAGGCCTGGAAGATCACAATTCCGGGCCTCCTTCATTCGATTGTAGAGACAGAAGCAGGTGAATGGGCGAATTCATGCACACTCCGATCACGATTGTAGCTGTTGTTGCCGCGTTTAGACCACATCGGGGCCGTGGCAGCCGTCGTGGCGAGCATGGCCTTAAGCCACCCTATGCGAACCGATCCAATTTACGACGCCCGCAATGGAGCTGAATTCGTCGACACTTCGGCTCGGGAGGTCGGCGTAAGACGAAGCCACCATTTCGCTTAGCGCTCTCCCGGGACCGAACTCGAGAAACGATGTTGCCCCGGCTTCCACACAGCTGCTGAGACACTCTGACCACAGGACAGTCTGCGACACCTGTCGCGCGAGTTTGGCAAGACCTGTCCGGGCATCGACGACAGTCGTGCCATCGATCCCGCTTAACAGGCGAACTCCCGGAGATTGCGGAGAGCAGACCGCCGCAAGCAGGACATCGCGGAAATCATCCGCAGCCTTGCGCAGCAAGTTTGTATGAGACGCGACCATGACCTGTATGAATGCAACTCTTTGAGCATTTGCGGCACGAGCTGCCTCTGCAATGGCGTCCAGGGCAGGTCGGCCACCTCCGACGATAAAAGCGTCACCGGGATTGATAATCGAGATTGCCGCTCCGTAACGAGCGCAGAGAATGTCGACCGCATTCCGTGAAAGGCCACGTATGAACAGAAGGCCGTCACCCGGAGTACTTTCGGCGTCCATGAACTCTGCCCGGCGCGCAACGAGGTTCAGGGTCTCCTTGGGTGAGAACATCCCTGCTATGCCCCAAGCCGCAACTTCTCCGACGCTATATCCGGCAACGATCATTTGCGAAGGCAGGTACGGCTTGAAAGTCTCGAATGTCGCCAGCGCCTGCAGCGTGCAAAGTATCTGGCCGGTTCGATTGCCGTGAAGCGTCTCAATCGATTCTCGTTTGACGAGTTCGCGAGGGTCGACGCCGCCAAGCAAGTTCGCGCAATACGCAAAAAGCTCATCGGCTTCCGGTGCACTTTCCGTGAGAGAAAACATCGCAGAATTCTGGTGTCCTTGTCCGGAACACAGGATGGCGACTGGCATGGCGGGCTTTCACCTCGGAAAGAGGATGGCCACAGCGATGGCCAATGTGACGATGCTCGAGACCGTACTTGCGATCACCATCGATCCCGTCGCACGCGAGTCAAGGCGATAGTTGACAGCAAACAGGATCCCGAAAAAGCCGGAAGGTACAGCCGCCAGCAAGATGGCGACTTTGGCTGCGTCCCACGGGATCGACAACACCAGTACGACGCCAGTCGTCAGGATGGGGCGCACCAGGTTCGACATGATGGTCGCGCTTATGACCTTCCTGTCGAGTTTGAAAGCCTCCGCGGAAAGGACCACACCTGTCAGGAACAGCGCTACGCCGGGGGCTGCGTGACCAATAAGAAGCAGACTGGCATCGACGACATCACCCGTTTTCAGCCCACTGAGTGAAAATAGTATTCCAAGCAAGGGGGCGACCACGACAGGCTTCGTCAGGGCATGCCACAGACTGTGCGAGATCTTGGGCCGCTGCGCGTTATTCGCGCCGGGCTTGTCGACATGCATCTCGACGAGAAGCAATGACAGCGGGCTAATGATGATCGAGCCACTTGCGAGTACGATCGCGAGCGGCACAGTCCCACTGGGGCCCAGCACGTCACTAAGAATAGGAAGACCTACACCTGCCAGATTCGGAAACGCGATCGTGAGTGCCTGCAGCGAGGCGTCCGCCTTGCCGACCTTCATGTAGCGTACTTGAAGTAGATACCAGGCGGCAAACACGACGAGCATGACGCCGCTGCTGATGAGGAAAAGCGGTGCTTGCGCGAGCATTTCGCTACGCGGGGCGGTCGCTGTCGCTGCAAACAGCGACGCGGGCAAGGCAAAGGTCATGACGAGGACGTTCAGTCCCTCAACGTGATGATTGTCGACGATAGCCAAGCGCCCAGCAAGGTAGCCAAGCGCCATGACAAAGAAAATAGGAAGCAGCGCGAGTAAGATCGTATGGGCCATCAGATTTCCCGTCTCTCATGCACGTCGACAAACAACGTCATCGCAAGGAGATCTGCCGAACCGCCGGGGCTGAGCCAGCGATCGCGAAATTGTCGATGGATCAAAGCGGCATGACGTTTCCACTGCGGAGCACGGATCCCGCCGTCGTCCAGAAACTCCTGCGCGAGTTGCTTCGCGTAGAGAAGGCCATCCGGGCCGCCCCGATGAAGCAGGTTGGTGTCGTCGAGAGCCGCAATCAGCGCGAAACAAGTTTGGACGCGAGCAGCCTCCGCATCATCCGGACGCGCCTTGATGGCATCTCGTAGGGCGGGCAAACCAACCCGATAGACGGTTGGAAAACCCTCCGCCGCTTCGAGGCGCGCACCGCCGGCGCCAAAGCGACGTCTCGCCCTGTCGCCATGGCTGTGCAACAGGATAGGACCGTCGAGAATGTCATGCCCCCAGCGTTCTGCAACGATTGCACCAAGCGAAAGGTCGTCGGCGACAACGCCGCTTGCTCTCGCACCCGCTGCCGCGCACAAAAGTCCCATCCCGAATATCGCACCCCTATGGGTATTGATGCCGGAGGTGGCGGCACGCATCGCGGCTTCCGCCTCGATGCCGATGACCCGCAGGCGCCCCATTTCACAGTCCTGGGCCCCGGCTTCCGCCAGCGCTCCGAGGAAGGGGCTTATTGCTGCGGCGCTTTCACGAAACGTCTCGCAATTCATGTCGTCGTGGCTGCCGCAGTCAATGTGACTGACGAGCCCCGGTTTCGGCCAGGTTTCGAGCTCCAACAAAAGGCAGACCGTCGCTGTGGACGCGATGTAGTTGAGGTTTGCTGGCCGCCTATCTCTGGCATGTGATCGTTCGTGCGTGGCGGGAGGGGGCATCAGGAAATTTCTCATAGGTGCGTACCCCCGTTCAGAAATGCCGTCGGGTGACACAGCATCGTTCCCGAGATCGATTTGACGAGAATGTCGCCAGTTGAGCCAAGAAACTCCTGCCAGTGAACTCCGGCGCCGTCATCGCGGATGAACTCTCCATCCAATCGCATCGGAGCCATCGACTGGATGCCCGCCAGATCGTTGGCCAAGGAGACGGCGTTCGTATTTCGGTGGAGATAAAACAGAAAATCGAGATCGGAGCTGGAGGTCAGATAATCCAGACCCGTAATGACACTCCATCCAAGACTGCCAAAGACCCTGACTTCGATCGCGTGCCGGGACGCCAATTCGCCGATTTCCCGCAGCGTCGGAATCCATTCACTGGGTGATTTGGGGTGGACCGCTTCCAGAACAGGAGGGCGATCAACTGACAGGATCTGATGTTCTTGAACTACCAGGGAGAGCCGTTTCTTTCCGGCAGATGGAGGCAAGGGCAGGCCGACGGAAATGCCTGCCGGCCCTCCCGCCTCCGGCCTACGAGCGACCACGGGCCAACCGCGTCTGCGCCATTCAGCAATCAGCGGCTCGGAAGAAAGGCAAGGATTGTCCTCGATTATCGAGGTCCATGACTGCGGATCCAACGAAACCAAATCGTGCCGCCTCGGCGGCACGATGTTACCGTGCGAGTGCGAGCGCATGAACCCGCTCCGCAATTTCTGCAGCCTTTATACGGCCCTTGCGTTCCTTGCCCAATGAATCGCGAATATCACGAATGTCCGGCAGATCGGCCAACAGTGCATTGAGCTGTGCCGCAAGAGAGTCGGTCTCACTCCATATTCGGTGAACCGCCCCTGTCTGTGCCAGGTTTTCGAGGCCGGGCGCGAAAACCGGCGTCGATTTCGCTTTTTCTTCGAGAACCTCGACAGAAAGTTTTGTCACCTTCGACATCGAAGGCAGGTCCATGACCGCAGGAGATGCCCCCGGTAGTCCGACCAATACCCGTGTTGCCAATGCCGTCGCGAGGAACGCCCCGGCCGCGGAATGGCCGTAGAGGATGCCGATGGTCGGCCGACCGTGCATGTCGGCATAAATCAGGCATTTGGCGAGGTGCGCCAGGAATTCATTCAGGCCCAGCAGCTCGTCGCGCTTGCTCATCCGCTGACTATCGCTGTCGACGATAACAAGAATCGGGCCGCTGCCCGTTTTCAGGGCGCCGAGGATGAAGCTTGAAAGGCGGATCGCCTCGTCTACGCCCAATGCGGTCCGGTCCGAAACGCCGATCACCAGGCCCTGGCCTCCGGCTTGGAGGGAGCCGTATCCGGTAAGGATACTGTTGTCGTTCTCCACCTTGCAGCCGTCGGGAAAAAGCGAGGCCAAGATTTCATCGAGCGTCATGGGGGGTGCTCCGCAGTTTTTCGGCGAGGGATATGAATTTTTCGGTTGGCATTCCGGGCACCGAAGCGGCCTCGGGCACACCGATCGCCTTCCAGATATCGAGCGCGTCGCCAGACGCGCCAAAGCTTTGCAAGCGCTTCTCGAGGCGAAGCTGCTCGTTCAAAAGGGTCTCGAGGGTGAGACCCGCTACGGTTTCTACGAGTGTCGACGCCGCCTCTCGAAACGCTTCTGCCGTGTCGTCGACAAAGACATCGGCTGCGCCGATCAGATATCTGTGTTTTCCGCCCATCGTTCGCCACACCAAAGCGCGATCGCGGGAATCGAATTCTTCGATCCCTCGGTTCGTCTCGATGACTTCCGGTCCGGAAACGGCAATGCGTCCTTGTTCGGAGACGACGAGAGCGGAGCAGCAGCCGGCTGTCAAACCGCCTCCGCCGTAGCAGCCCGCGCGGCCGCCGATAAGTCCGATGATCTTCACGCCGGCGGTCCTTGCTTCGACAACGGCCCGCATTATTTCGGCAATCGCCAGCTCTCCGGCATTTGCCTCCTGAAGCCGCACGCCGCCAGTATCGAAAAGGATCAACAAGGGTATCGACTTCGCATCCCGGGCAGCGCGCAGGAGGCCTGTCAGTTTGGCCCCATGGACCTCACCGAACGCGCCGCCCATGAAACGGCCTTCCTGGGCCGCAATGAACACAGGCGATCCTGCGAGCAGGCCACGTCCGATGACTATGCCGTCGTCGAATTGCTCGGGGAGATCGAAGACGCGAAGGTGGGGGCTGACCTCCCGCATTTCCGGTCCGAGGAATTCCTGGAAGCTTCCTGCATCCAGCACAAAGTCGACACGCTGGCGCGCCGAAGCCTCATACCAGCTCGAAGACATATCCTGCGGTTTTGCAGGCCGCGTTTTTTCTCCAGAGCTCATTGTTGTTCCTCCATCACGCTGACCGCCTGCGCCAATCGCAGCATCACCGTATCCGGCCGTGCGCCCCCATCGTTGATGGACAACTTTAGCCCACCGGGCGCGTATCGCTCGACAAAGTCATCGATGACAGCGGTCCAGACTTCTCTGAACCCTTCGGCTGCCGTCCTGATTTCGACCTGGCAGTGGTTGTCGGGCAGGACACGCTCGGCGAGGACTTCGAGATTTCCGGAGGCCACTACGCCAACGATTGCGAGGCTTCTGTCGCCGGAAGCCCGCCTGTTGGTCGTGTGGTGAAAGATAAGATCTTCCATCACGTGTTCCTTTCACCAGTTGCGAAACTTCGAGGGAGGGGAATAAAGACCGCCCGACCATCGGACGAGATCCTTGATGGAGCGAGCTGCCAGGAGATTTCGATCCACGTCGAGGAGGTCGATGCCGAGATCTTCCGGGCGTCGGATCACGCCTCGTTCCCTCAGGTGCTGGACCATCTTCTTGTCGCGCGCGCGGCCGACGTCGGTATAGCCTGCCACTCCGCGGATGGCCTGTTCACGCTCCCGGCCATCCCGGCACAGGAGGAGGTTTGCTATGCCTTCCTCCGTAACAATATGCGTCACGTCATCGCCGTAGATCATGACCGGAGCCAGATCGAGCTTGAGTTTTTCAGCGAGGGCTAAAGCGTCCAGCTTCTCGACGAAGAGGGGGACGTTTTTTTCTCCAAACGTTTCACCGATCTGGACGACGAGCTTGCGACCTCGGCGCAATGGTGCAGGTCCGTCGGGATCCGCCTCCTTGCCAGCTTGGAGCCATGGCTCGCTCGGATGACGCCGACCACGCGGGTCGGAACCCATGTTCGGCGCACCGCCGAAGCCTGCGATACGCTGGGTCGTAATCGTGGATGAGTTGCCGTCGAGGTCGATCTGAAGTGTCGAGCCGATGAACATATCGCAGGCATAGAGACCAGCTACCTGGCTAAAAGCCCTGTTCGAACGCAGGGAACCGTCCGCACCGGTGAAGTAGACATCGGGTCGGGCGCGGATGTAGTCGTCCATCCCCACTTCCGAACCGAACGAGTGAATCTGTTGGACCCAGCCTGATTCAATCGCCGGAATCAACGCGGGATGGGGGTTCAAAGCAAAGTGGGATGCGATCTTGCCCTTAAGGCCGAGCTTGTCTGCGAATGTGGGAAGAAGGAGTTCGATCGCGGCAGTACTGAACCCGATCCCGTGGTTGAGACGTTTCACGCCGTATGGCGCATAGATCCCTTTAATGGCCATCATGGCCGTCAGAATCTGCGTTTCCGTGATAGCGCCCGGATCGCGCGTGAACAATGGTTCCACAAAAAACGGCTTGTCGGCTTCGACGACGAAATCAATGCGATCTCCGGGGATATCGACACGGGGGATCCGATCGACAATCTCGTTGACCTGGGCGATTACGACCCCGTCCTTGAACGCGGTCGCTTCGACGACGGTAGGCGTGTCTTCCGTGTTCGGTCCCGTATAAAGGTTGCCGTCGCGATCAGCGCTGACTGCGGCGATCAACGCGACATTGGGCGTGAGATCGATAAAATACCTGGCAAAAAGCTCGAGATAGGTGTGAACCGCGCCCAGTTCGATCTTGCCGCCGAACAACATTTTCGCAATGCGTGCCGATTGGGGGCCTGAGTAGGCGTAATCGAGCCGCTTGGCGATGCCGTTGTCGAACAGATCGAGATGGCTGGGAAGAACCACGCCGGACTGTACCATGTGAAGGTTGTTGACCTTTGTTCGGTCGACGGCCAGCAATGCGCTGCTGAGCAAATCAGCCTGCTTCTGATTGTCACCCTCAAGGCACACGCGATCGCCGGGGCGGACCACCGCCTCCAACAGTCGGGTCGCGTCACGTGCCTCGACGATTTTTCCCTTGGCCAGAGCACTTCCCGCCTTGATGCGGGCAAGGTGCTCTTCGCGGTGTCGTTGCCAGTTCATCGTCTTCTGGGCTCCTGCTTGTCAGTTGGTCGACAACCGCGTGGTTTCGATTTGACCGATTGGGATCTGCGTCCGGAGGAATGTCTCCGCATCTGTGGGCGAGCGGTTGCGGCTATATGGTAAGGCGCGTTACTTCTTGGCGGTCGAGGCGTCTTGCTCAGCCTCGCGGGCAGCTCGGATGATCACTTCTGCCACTTGCCGGGGATGGGATTCGTATACGGAGTGGCTTGCTCCCTTGATCTCGATCGTGCGGCTCTTCGCTCTCGTGTAGTACCAGCGCTCCAGATCCGGGTTGATGATCTGGTCATTCCCGGCGACGATTGCCCAACTCGGCTTCGTTTTCCATGCCGCTGCAGTCAGCGGTGTGGTGAACACTTCGGCTGCCGCAAGCACCTGCGACCGGGCCTCGAATTCTGCCTGCCCTCTTGGCATGTCCGGAGCGAAGAGCTTCGGGAAGTCGACCGGGTTCAGGTACGTATAGCCGTCAGGCGTCTTCTTGATTGCGCCTTCGGTCTTGGCCAGGACGCTTGGAGTTTTCTTTCCAAGGGTGCCTTCGTCTTCGCCGACATCGGGTGCGTGTGCGGCGACGTAAACCAGCGCTGTCACGTTCGGGTGGACGCCCGCCTCGGTGATGATCGAGCCGCCGTAGCTGTGACCGACGAGAAGTGTCGGGCCGTCCTGAAGGTCGAGAACGCGCTTGGTTGCAGCCACGTCGTCCGCGAAGGACGTCTCGGGCTCCTGGGCCATCGTGACTTTGAAACCCTCCTTGGTCAGGATTTCGTAGACGGGTTTCCAACCAGAGCCATCCACCCAGGCGCCGTGCACCAGAACGATATTCTTGAGCGGTTCAGCGCTCGCGGGCGCCGCCAGCGCGATGAATGGAAGGGTGGCTGCAAGGGTGACATAGGTCTTGAGCTGTTTCATGGCTATGGCTTCCTGTGTGGTTGCATTGAGACAGGGCTCGGCATCTTGCGAGCACAAAAAGTAAGTCATGCGACTGAACTGGAATTCTGTTGCAGAAATCCGATCACGCCTTGCTGCAGTCACCGACAACGGCATCAAACCGCGTCGCTACCTGGTCGTGAAATGGGCATGTGATTGGGTAGGCTGTTTTCTCCGCATAAAAACTAGCTTCGATGGTCCCGTTCGAGAATCACACCTAGGTGTAGGACGGGCACGACCATTGCATGGAAAGGACAAGGAGGACGGACATAGCCTTTCGGCCGCCCTGGGAACCGGTTTCGGACCAGACATTCATGGGGGGCGTCCGCTTGTGTGCAGAATTCGCCAGGTGCCGTGCGACGACATGGTCGCACCGCACCACCAGCAGGTGCAGCGAGCCCTCTAGGCCAGATAGTCCTTGAGTATGGGAAGATCGGAGACCGAGTACGACATGCCGAAGCGAAATCCTCGCCCCACCTCTCGCGGCGCCAGGGCATCCATATCCTCACCCTCGACATGGGGTATCGAAAGTTCTGCGGACCCCGTCCAGAAATCTGAAAAGGTAAGATTGTCCATCAGCGACAGCGTCAATTCATCGACCGCGGGCCTGCCCTGCTGGCTGGCGCTCAGCGATGGGAAATATCTCCGTATCGTGGTCGGCCGATTGAACACCTTTGCCGGGTCCATCACCTTTTCCCGGAGTTCGATCCGAGCTGTTGCCATTCGCTCTCCGTGAGATGAAACACTCGCGCCGAAACGGCTTCCCGGTTCAAGCGGGCAGGCGGCGGCACCCGGCGCAGAAAAGCTCCTTGTTTGATAGATGCTGCCAAGTTTCTTGGGATAACCCTGAATCCAGCCGCGTGCGATCGCCGCATCGTTATCGACAAAGATGAAAGGACAAAAATTGACTGGGCGGCCTTCGAGACGTGCTTCCACCAGAATGAACGCCTCGCGGTACTGATAGCGGGCCGGGTCCGTGTGCTCGTCGTTCGAGCCTGTGAACTGCCAGTCGAGAAACCAGAAGAACGTGCGCCCCTCCGATTCGTCGTCCGGCGTCAGACCCATAGGAAGTAGGGCCGCGACAGCGGCGGGATCCGCCCAGTATTCGACGGCGATGCAATCGCCGGAATAGTGCCAAGGTGGCGGCGGGGTCAGTGAGGACTTACCGTCCGGCGTCAGCGGAACTGTATATCCCGAGAGCATTCGTCGCGCCTCCATCAAATGGCCGGTCGGAAGCACGAGATCTCCCGTTCTCTCGCATGGAACACACCTATACCGGGAAATACGAGTTTAGATTTGTGAATCGTTGTGAAGGTCCGAAGCGCTGTGGCGAAGCGATCCCAAATCGAGGCGCACGGATGTTACCGGAGTTCGTCGAGCAGCTGGCGTGCCGAGCTGACTTCCCAAGCCTCAACGTCGCCGGTGAACCGGGAATGCACAGCTAGAATAAGAGACTTTGCCTCCACGGATTTTCCTTTTTGGGCCCAGATGCGAGCGAGCGAGGTCGCTGCTCCTAGTTCCCAGCTCAAAGCATTCTGCCGGCGAGCAATCTCGATGGAACGGGTGAGGCAAGCTTCTGCTTCGGCGGAAGGTGTCGAAATTGCCATTAGCACTTCGCCTTTTGCGTGCAGTAGGGCTGGCAGCCAAAGTGTGGCGCTTGCCTGATCGGCCTGGTTTAGGGCGTCGTTGATCATGAACAATGCCTCGTCGTAATCACCTAGCCGTCTCAGGCCTTCGGCGAGCGCGCGCCGTGTCGCCAGTGTTTGCACGTGATATTGATTATCGCCCATTGTCTTCAGCGCATCGCGTAGCATGTTGACGCCTGGTTCGACCTCACCGCGCGCAATCATGAGCTCACCACGTAGCGCAAGGCCGACAGCTTTTTGCGCATGGAGCGAGTATCTGAGGGCGTGAGCAATAACCTGTTCGCAAAACGAAAACGCCTCTTCAGATTGGCCACCCCAGTGCAGAACCGGAATGGAATCCAGGAGGACCGCGCAAAACAGCACCGGGTGCGATGAATTAATCACGCGCGAGATCGCCTCGCGTGCCTTTGCGATACCCTTCGTCTGTGCGCCGCTGATCCAGAGCGAGCGAGCATATGTGCCGAGCGCCCGGACATGGTAGTCGTACCCAAAGTACACAAATTCTGACGGGGCGGTGTTAACAGCAAGTCTAAACCCGCGCTCACCGTGCATGACAGCAGCGGACTGATTTCCCGCAATGTGGTGGGACGCCGCCAGGGCCCATTCGCTCATTGCGTTCTCCGCCACCCCCCCAAATTTTTCCGACAGGGCTGCAGCACGCTTTGCGACGTCCAGGGCCCTCGTAAACTCGCCACGACGGGTAAAGAAGACATTCAAGCCGAGAAGCAGGTAATGCTGAAGCCGATCCTCGCCAAGCTTTTCAGAAAGCTCCAGGCCACGTTCGAGAGCTGCTTTGACTTTTTCGCTGTCATCCCACAGGTACATCGATGAAAGCGCGAGTGCTTTCTGCAGGTAGAGTTCTCTTCGTTGGCCCCGATCGCTCGGCAGAAGTGTCGCCATCGCTTTGCTGCACCAGTTACTGCATTCGGCGAGCAGCGGGAAAGATGCAAGGAACAGGGGAGCGGCATGGGACGTGAGCTCAATGCCGATGCAGACACTTCCAGAACTGGAAAAACACCAGCCTAACGCCTGGCGGATATTGCCGATATGCGGCGCGTATGCCTCGACATTGTGCCCATGTGAAACGAGATCATCGGTTTCATGCATTTTCAAAAAGTCGGCGAAATATTGTGCGTGTCGCATCGCCACCGCGTCCGTTTCGCCGCTGGCCGCGAGTTTGGCGGCGGCATAAACGCGTGTCGTGTCGAGAAGCCGATACGTGACGATCCCGTTGGCGGGCGATATCCAGATAAGAGACTTGTCCACCAAGCTCGCAATGGCATTGGTGGTCCGGGTTGTGTCTTCCGAGGACCCGGCGACTTCGATAGCAGCCTCAAAGGTAAATTGTCCGACAAAAATCGAAAGCCTGCTCAGCACCTCCTGCTCAATGTTGGACAGGAGATTGTAGCTCCAGTCGAGCATACCCTGAAGCGTTTGGTGACGAGGCACGGCATTGCGGCGCCCCTGCAACTGGAGCTCGGCGTCGTTGCCCATGAGATCGAATGTACCTTGGATGCCGAAAGTGCCGACACGGCTTGCGACAAGCTCGATCGCCAGGGCGATGCCGTCGAGGCGGCGGCAGATATTGGCGACCGTCGGTGCCTCTGCGTCAGTAAGGCTCAACCTATGCCCAGAAGATGCAGCTTTCTCCATGAAAAGTTTGACAGCAGGAGAGCCAAGGGCCTGGGATGCCGTTGTCACCTCGCCGCGCGGCGTATCAAGAGGCAGAAGCAAGTGCACGTTTTCACCGTCTACGCGCAAAGCCTCACGACTGGTGGCCAATAAATGGAGCGATGGCGCAGCATGGAAAAGGCGTTCGGCAAGGGCTGCGGCGGCCGAAATGACATGTTCACAATTGTCTAACACCACGAGGATCTTCTTCCCGGATACAAACGCCAGGATGAACGGTTCTACCTCAGGGCCTTGGACAAAACAGCCGAGAGCTGAGGCGACTGCATTTGGAACCTGCTGGGCATCTTGGACCAGAGTGAGATCAACGAAATAAATCGCGCTCCCTTCGAATTCCTGGCGAAGCGAATGAGCGACCGCCACAGCGACGGTGGTTTTTCCGATGCCTCCTGGACCTACGACTGTGACAAAGCGGCGTGACAAAACCAACAGCGACAGGACATTCACGGTCTCTGTTCGACCAAAAAGAGATGGCAATGCATGGGGAAGGCTCTGAGAACGCAGCTCGCTCGTCTCAGCAGTCGGCGATCTCTCAGGTGTGACCGGCCCTCGACGGATTGGTGCTGCGAAAGTATATCCGCGCCCTGCTACGTTCAATACATAGCGTGTGTCGTCCTCGCCGTCTGCCAAGGCCTTTCTCAGGGAGGCGATGTGAACCCTGAGGTTCGACTCTTCGACCGTGAGGCCCCTCCAGACGAGCTTTGTCAGCTCGTCACCCGTCAAGATCTCGCCGGGGCGCTGGGTCAGCGCGATGAGGATATCAAGCGCACGGCCGCCAATTGCAACCTGTTTGCCGTTCTTAGCCAGCAAACGTTCGGAGGCGATTAGTTGAAACGGACCGAAATAGAGACCCTTGCCGGTGTCCGGATCGCTCTCATTCCACATGACAACCGTCCTGGAAGTCTCTACCCAGCGTGTCTGAGTCACCGTCCGCTATAGCGCAACCGATCACAAGAATAAAAAATCCGTTTTGTAGCTGCTTCAATTTCGTTGGCCCCATTACATCCTGTTGCCGGCGATCATCCCGACCGGGTGAGGTCGGCAATACAGCTGTAAAAGAAAGCTTGCCGCGGCCTTTCTTTGAGGCCCGCATCTCAATGCTGCGATGTGGTCACAATAAATGAATGAGAGGAGCGTCTCCGCTCAAAGTCCACTTAGAGGCCTGCATTCGTCGGCCCCGTCTGTCAGACGCCGGCAGACATCGCTTTTGCCGATCGCTTAACCCAGGTGCTCGTCTCATCGGGCCTGTTGGGTCACGAGCTTGATTGGCAGCGATTAGAAACCGAATGCTGCCGTTTGTCCATGGGACATGCCAGGCAGTTCCGCAGGACTTGACCTGCATTGATATTTTGAAAGCGTTGGATTTTAATCGCGTTTCGGACACAAAATGGGCTCTCCCGATGAGTTTGTTTCCCAAAGCCGCGATTTTCATAGGCTGTCTGGTGGGCATCGCCCTAGTGTCCGTTGATGCGGGCATCGCCAATGCGAAAGACATGTTCATCGGTGCGTTGATTGAAGCATCGGGGCCGATGTCGGAAATGGGGCCGTCCGTTGAAAAAGCGGCGAAACTTGCGGTGTCGGTGAGTAACATCGCTGCGAAGGAGGCCGGACTTGATCTTTCGGTCTATCTGGTCAGCGCGGATTCTCAAGGAAACCCTCAGGCGGCCGTCTCTGCTGCGCGGACGCTCGTGGACAAGGGCGTCTCGTGCATTCTCGGACCGGCAACCACGCCCGAGTCAATCGCCGTCCTCAACGGCGTGACATTACAGCGAAGGATTACGTTGTGGCCGCAGGCATCCAGCACGCGGCTGCGCGCTGTCGAAGACGGCGGAACGATTTTCCGCACACTCGCACCGGATGACCTCCAGTCGAAGGCGTTGGTCCGGGCAATCGAGACCTATGTCGGTGCCCGCAAGAGGGTTGCGATCCTCTTTCGAAACGAGCCATACGGCGACGCTCTGTCTCGCACGTTCAGATCGGATTGGGAGGCAAGCGGTGGAACGATTGTCTCGAGCATCGCATTCGATCCCACGCAGCAAGCCTTCGATTCCGAGGCTGCTCAACTTTTCGACGAAAATCCCGACGCCTACGTCGTCATCGATTATCCCGACACTTACGCGAGGCTCGGGGCAGCACTCGTCCGCAGTGGTAAATTCGACCCAAACAAACTGTTTGTTGCGGATGCATTGTCTTTCGCCAGAGTGCCCAAGAGCATTCCGGCGCGGGCCATCAACGGGGCTTACGGCGTTGCCGGCGGATCCCCCCGTGGAACCCCGGCATACCGACTGTTCAACGAACTTTGGCGGCAGGCGGGAGGGGCGGAAGCCGGTTCCTATGCGGCGAACGTGTTCGATGCGGGCATTCTCTGTGTTCTTTCGGCCATTGAGGCTGGTGCAACCGATCCAGAGCTCATTCGCCAAAAGGTCCGAGAGGTGACAAGGGAAGGGGCGAGGCAATTCACCCTTGAGACATTGGCGGAGGCCGTGAAGGATGCCGCGGCGGGAAGACCGATTGATTATATCGGGGTGTCGGGAGCATTTCGCTTTGCGCCGAACGGAGATCCCACGAGCGGTCTTTATGATATATTCCAGTATCGGAACGGCGAGCAGGTGACGGTCAGGCAAATCGACGTGAGGTAAGCTTTGACGAACCGGAGGAGTGGCCGAGGCTTGAGAGTGTCAGCTACCGCGCAAGCCTACTTTACGGGAGTGCCGAAACCGGCGAAACTGCTGGTATCTCTCTTCTTTATCTTCCTCTGCCTGATTGCATTTTTTGGAACCGTGAAAGTCTCGCAAGCGACGATCAACGGATTTGTAACTGGTAGCTACCTCGGCCTCGGTGCAATGGGGCTGACGCTCATAATGGGCGTCATGAAACTCGTGAACCTCGCATACGGTGATTTTCTCGTGGCTGGGGCATACTTCACGTTGATGTTCACCGCGCTGGGTACGCCACTGCCGCTGTCGGTGCTGCTGGCCATCTTGGGGACAGCGCTTCTCTCGATTCTGGCCGAAAAACTCGTTTGGCGCCCATTACGGAATGCTGGCGCAAGCACACTTCAATGCTTCTTGTCCGCAATAGGATTAAGCTTTCTCATTCGCTTCACGATTCAGTTCTTTGGCGGCAGCGAGTCACGATCGTTCGATATTGACGTCCTGTCGACGATGGTTTTAGGGCCTTTTCGCGTGGGGACCCAACAGGCGCTCGGTTTCGTCATGGCCCTGGCAGCTTTGTCGATGCTTGCAATAGGCCTGTGGATCAGTGGTGCGATGAAGACGATGCGGGCGGTTTCTGACAATCGTCTGCTTGCCGAAGTTTGCGGTATCGGTGTCGGGCACACCATAGATCTCACATCGCTCTTGTCGGGCCTGCTGGCTGGCGCCGCCGGCATTGTCTATGCGACAGCTGTCGGAAGTTTCAATCCAAATTTCGGTCTGACCTTGTTGCTCAGCTTGTTTGCTGCGGCCACGCTTGGCGGAATTGGCAATATCTACGGCGCAATGCTCGGGGGCTTGGTGATTGGCCTCTCGCAGGAGTGGTCTGCTTTGTTGCTCGGCGCAAAATGGAAGCCCCTCGTGGCCCTGGTTTTCCTGGTTCTCATGCTCCTTGCTGTACCTCGCGGCATCTTCGCTCGCGCGCCGCGCCGCCCATGAGCGTGGATTTCTGGATCAATGTCGGGGTGATCGCGGGCATCTACGGAATACTCACGCTCGGGCTCCAGCTTAACACCGGATTCACGGGTCTGCTGAATTTCGGCCAGGCAGGGTTTATGGCAATCGGTGCCTACGGGGCAGGGATACTGGTCGCCGAAGCCGGGTTTTCCCTGTGGTTGGCATTTTCGACGTCTCTGGTTTTATCTGCTGCGGTCGCGATAGTAATTGGATGGTCAACGAGCAGGCTCGGGCCGGATCAGTTCGCAATCGTGACGATCGCATTTGCCGAGATCGTTCGGCACATACTGCAAAACACTGACTTCAGCGGCGGCAACCAGGGCCTGATCGGTTTCGATGTGGAATGGCGATCGGCCAGTGAGTGGATCACTTCATTATTCTCAGGGATCGGTCTTGGTGAATACAAGCAAATCCCTCTCTTGCTGCTTGTGTGGATCACGTTCGCGGCACTAACGGGACTGATGAAGATGCTCGAACGGACGCCATGGTCCAGGGTCCTCCGTGGCATTCGCGATGACGAGACAGCGATCGCCGCGTTGGGAAAAAACACGCTGTGGTTCAGGATGCAATCGTTGGCAATAGGCGCAGCAGTCGCCGCGGTGGCCGGATTCTTCATCGCTCTCGATGTGACATATTTATATCCAGGCATCTTTGACCCGACCTTTACGTTTTTCGGGTTTGTCATCCTGCTTATTGGGGGCCTCGGAAACTACTGGGGAATAATGTTGGGAAGCGTGGTGTTTTGGACGCTGATGGAGGGGTCACGGCTCATCGAGACGTCGCTCTCCGCGACCGAACAGGCGTCTCTCCGCTTCTTGGTGGTTGGATTCTTGCTGATCGTCCTCAGTCGCGTTTACCCCCATGGTTTCTTGGGCAACAGGGGGGGACGGGGACGCGCCCATGACTACTGATATGCCCATCTTGCGAGTAGCAGGTATCTCCAAAGCTTTCAGCGGACGGTGGGCCGTCTCGAATGTAAACTTCGACATTCAGCGTGGATCTGTGACAGCGCTCATCGGCCCGAATGGCGCGGGGAAGACCACGCTGTTCGATTTGATCACCGGTCATTCCCGGGCAGATGAGGGCAAAATTCTTTTCAACCACCAGAGCATCGTCGGCCTGCCGCCTCATCGTATCGCGCGTCTCGGCTTGGCACGGTCCTTTCAGTTTCCGAGAGTTTTCTCCGGAATGACCGTGCTGGAGAATTTGATGGTGGCATGTCCGGGACAACCGGGAGAGCATTTGGCGTCACTCTTCATCGCGCCGCGATCCGTCCGTGATCGGGAAGCGACCGGACGCGCTGCCGGCGAAGAAATGCTGGAGAAACTGAGGCTTGAAAAGAAGGCGGATCACTATGCCGGCACGTTGTCAGCCGGTCAAAAAAAGCTTCTCAACCTCGCTCAGGTGTTGATGACCGAGCCGTCTATGGTTCTGCTTGACGAACCAATGAGCGGAATGAACGAAGGCTTACGATCAACGATTTTCGAAACGATAATTTCCCTACAGGGCCGGTCGAAGACCACGTTTTTATTTATCGAGCATGATCTCGAGGCGGTCATGACCTACGCTCATCATGTCTTGGTGATGGTTGAAGCCTGTGTGATTGCCTCAGGCACCCCGGAAGCCGTCTCCTCGGACCCAAGGGTCATCGACGCCTACATGGGCGACCTGCAATTCGGGTCGCTTTGATGACAGAGCTCCTCGTCGCGGAGAAATTGGCGGTCGGCTATGAGGCCGATCCTGACATCTTGAACAATATCAGCCTGACTGTTTCCCATGATGAGATCGTGGCAGTAGTCGGATCCAACGGTGCCGGCAAATCAACTCTTCTAAAGGCATTGATAGGGTTGGTTCGGCTGCGTAGTGGCAGCATCAGGCTAGATTCGACTTTTATGGAAGGCATGGCGCCAAGCGAGTTCGTGAAGCGCGGAATGGGTTATGTCCCCCAGAGCGACAATGTGTTTGAATCGCTTTCCGTGGACGAGAACCTCGAGATTGGCCTCAGGTCGCGATCCGACATAGCCCTTCGTCCTCGCCGCGAAGAATTATACTCTCGTTTCCCTGCACTCGCAGAACGGCGTCGCCAAAAGGCGGGAAGTCTCTCCGGGGGTGAACGTCAAATACTCGCACTGGCGCGGGCCTTGATGCCAAGGCCGAGGATTTTGCTGCTGGACGAACCCACGGCGGGCCTGGCCCCCCGGTTTGTCGAGCGCATTCTTGATCAGATCCAGGCGATTAACCGATCAGGGGTCGCCGTGCTCATGGTGGAACAGCACACCTCCGCCGCACTCAAAATATCTCATCGGGGTTACCTTTTGCGCGGTGCGACTAACGAAAAGGCGCTAGCGATCGTTGACGGAGCAACCATCACAAGCCTTTAGCTCGCTCCTGCATCTGTCGAGTAATCGAGCCCGGGGTTAACACAGCGAAGGGCGTTCACAACGATTCACAATACTAAACTCGTATACGACATCCCCTGATGTCATTGACTTCGTTCGATACCGTCATGCGACGGGAGCAGTTTATCGAGGGAGAGCGACATGTTCACAGGGCAGTGGTTGGCTTTCGTACCGGTAGCGGCAATGCGTTGGTGCGCAACGATGGTGGTGTCGTGAGCACTCTTGAACTGTTTCGACGCCGCGCAGTGCCGCTGCTGGCAGCCGGACGGATTGAGCGCCATCGCTGGCTTCTTGCGTTCTGGCTATTAGGAGGTGCGGCTATAGGCCTGTTCAGCCTGGCTTGCGCAGCTCTTGGCTTCAACTTGACGCCTGCTGCGCTTGTACTCCTGCTGGTCGTTATATTCCTCGCGCTATTCGACAGCTGCATTTCATCGGTCTTCTTTTCGGTTCTTGCTGTCGGGTGCTTGAACTTCTGGTTTGTTGGCCCGCTGCACACGTTCATCATCGGCAGCAGGCACGACCTCGCGACATTGATTGTTTTTCTCCTGTCTTCGCTTTTTGCCGCATGCCTTATCAGACTGGTTCACAGCTTGGGCGTGTCGGAGCGTGAACAGGCAAGCTTACTCGATCTGACAAGTGACGCCGTGTTTGTCCGCGATGCCGACGACATCATCACGTATTGGAACCGTGGCGCGGAAGAGCTCTATGGATGGTCCCGTAACGAGGCCATAGGAAAGGTCGCCCACGAACTCCTGAAAACCAGGTTTCAGGTATCGCTTCTCGAGATAAACGATGCGTTACGTCGTTCAGGACGTTGGGAAGGCGAGTTGATCCGCACGACCCGCACCGGCAGGCGGATCTCAGTTTCCAGTCGGTGGTCACACCGGCTCGAAGATCACAGGAACAGTGTCGGGACGCTGGAATGCAATACCGATATCAGTGAACGCAAACGCACTGAAGACGAGTTGAACAGGAGCCAGGCGGCCTATCTTGCAGAGGCGCAGAAGCTGAGCAACACAGGAAGTTTTGGGTGGAACCTCTCGACCGGCGAGCTTTTTTGGTCGCGCGAGACCTTTCGAATATTTGGCGTGGAAGAAGGAGCAACGCCATCAATGGCTCTTGTCCTGGAGCGGACGCATCCGGACGATCTGCCTGTTATTCGAGATCTTCTTGTCAAAGCCCATGCCGACCGGTGCGACTTTCGACATGAGCATCGTCTTCTGATGCCAAATGGGGATGTGAAACATGTTCGCGTCGTTGCCCGATGTGACTTCGGCAGCAAGAACAGCCCCCAATTCGTCGGCGCAGTCATGGATATCACCGCTCAGAAAGAGGCCTATGCGAAGCTGGAAAAGAGCGAGCAGCGGTACCGCTATTTGTTCGACCGGATGCCCATCGCGCTATGGCAGCTTAACGCCAGCAATCTGGTTGCCCAGTTCAAGCAGCTCAGATCCGAGGGCGTGACGGATCTGGACGCCTATTTCGACGAGAACCCCGCATTCCTGAGGTCATGCATGGAAGCTATGATTTTCGAGGAAGCAAATGAACGTGGCGTCCAGATGTTCGGTGGCCGTGGGGCGGACGAGTTCAAAGGCAAGTCGGTGGTCGGCACCTTTGAAGAGAGCTCGGCGACCTTCCGACGCGCAATGGTGTCCCGTTATCGAGGGAATACCAACTTCGAAGAAGAAACCAAGATGGTGACGCTCGACGGACGTATCGTAGACGTGCTGTTCACAACAGCGCGCGTTGGTCTCTCCAAAGACCCTGATACCAGCCTTGTCGGTGTCCTTGACATCTCCGCCCGGGTCGAGGCTGAACGACGCCTGCAGCAGGTTCAGGCGGAATTCGCGCATGCCGCCCGTTTGTCTGTCCTTGGCGAGTTGACGGCGTCGATAGCTCACGAAATCAATCAGCCGCTGGCCGCAATCGCCAACGCCGGGGCAGCCGGATTGCGATGGATAAACCGTCCGAAGCCTGACCTCGACGAAGTGCGAGATTCTCTGAGCTCGATGTTGGATGATGCCAAGCGGGCAGCCGAACTCATCGGCCGAATTCGAGCAATGGCGAACGGGAAGCCTCCGGAGCGGACGCAACTCGACTTGGACGAAGTCATACAGGAAGCGCTGCAGTTCTTACGCCACGAGATCCAGGCACGTTCCGCAATCGTGACCCATGAGAAATCGCGGCAGCCGCTCGTCATAGCTGGGGACCGCACACAGGTGCACCAGGTCATCGTGAACCTGGCGATAAACGCACTTCAAGCCCCACGTCCCCAACGGAGCAACCCACACATCGTCGTGCGGTCCGGGACCTCCGCTCGCAATAGGGCGGTATTCACCGTCGAGGACAATGGAGCAGGGATCAATCCCGGTCAGGCCAATCGGCTTTTTGAGAGCTTTTTCACCACGAAGGAAAGCGGAATGGGAATGGGCCTGCGAATATGCAAGTCCATCGTGGAAGCTCACGGAGGGGAAATAACCGCAGATACCGTCAGCAGTATCGGCGGCGCCTGCTTCTCGGTCAATTTGCCTATCGTACCAGCTTGAGAGCAGCGTTCGCGTCCGATCAACCGCAGGCCACCTGAGAGGTTATCACCTTCGAGAGGTTGGCGGCCAAAAGGTCGCCATCGATGGGTTTTCTCAGGAAATAGCACGCCCCGTTTGCAAGCGCGCTGTCTTCCAGGCCAGGCGCCGCATGAGCGGTAACGACGATGACGGGCACGGTCGAGCGTTGAACAGTCATGAATTTCGTCAACTCGATGCCGCTGATGCCAGGCATCTGGACATCTGTGATGAGACAGGAGCACTCGTCGAGCGTGCTGGATCTCATGAATTCCTCGGCTGATTCGAAGCCACGAGCCTCGTATCCCATCGAGCGAACAAGACGGACGAGTGACGAGCACAGTGATCGATCGTCGTCAACAATTCCGACCAACGTTACCGCTACCACTCGTGAAATCCTTTTTCTGTTTCGATTTATGGGCGCCCGTCCTGCGCGTTTATTGCCTGTAGCCTACGCCGAGCATTGGCCTGACCATGTCGGCCATCCGCACGAGATCCGGGAGTGTTCGAGCCTCCATCTTCGTCATCGCAGCGCGGCGATGGATTTTGACCGTGACTATGCTGATACCCAGGTAACCAGCTGTTTGCTTGTTCATCTTTCCAGACGTTGCGAACATCATCACTTCCTGCTCGCGCGGCGTAAGGCGCGTGAACCGATCGTAGATATCCGCAGCCTGATCCGTGTTGGCGCGTCGGTCATGGTCACGGTCAATTGCCGAGCTTATGGCGTCCAGCATGTCCTGATCTCGAAAAGGCTTGGGCAGGAAGTCGACGGCTCCCGCTTTCATGGCACGTACCGACATCGGAATATCGCCGTGGCCGGTCATGAAGATGACAGGGAGGAAGATGCCAAGATCATTCAGTTGCCCTTGGAATTCCAAGCCACTCACTCCGGGGAGGCGAACATCCAGCACCAGGCAACCCGGTTTGTCGGGCAAAGGTTCACTCGTGAATTCGGTGACGGATCCGTAGGTGCGGGCATGTAAACCAACCGACCGCAGAAGTTGACAGAGCGTGTATCTTACAGATTCGTCGTCATCGACAATGTGAACCAAGGCTTTATCGGTCAGATCGCGCGTCATGATCTTACTCGGTATCAAGCTGGACGAATTTATCCGCGGAAATATACCATTCGCGTATTGTACAGGCTATCACACCAAGGTGTGTTTGGTTCCTTTTGGCAGGCAATTTCCAGGTGTCGCGGCGGGCCGGCCCAACGCAAGCAGAGCGAACACTGCGCCCGGACCAGACGCGTCGAACTAGGAACCCGTTCGGTCGCTCTCCCTGCTAGGCGTGTCTTCCACATGCTGGGTCGCTCCCTCTATTGCGTGCAGCCAGGGTTCGCGCCTCTTCGTCCAGACCTCGATATCAGGGAAGAGCCGGGCAGGCGCATCGTCGAGTGAGCCCAGGCGGATCTCGACATCCTGTTCATTCAGGCAGAACAGCCTGCCTCCGCACAGAGGGCAGAAGCTGCGGCCCTTATAAATCCTGGTAACGCCAGAAAAAGAGAATGCGTCACGCGGCCAGTGGGCGAAGGTTGTGAAGGAGGATCCGCTTTCCTTTCGACAATCAGCGCAGTGACAAAGGCCGATGCGGGCTCTCCCTCCACCTGATATCGAACTGCGCCACACAAGCAGCCGCCGTGACGAGCCATGCTTTCCTCCATCACCGTTTTCAGTCCACCTCCAGAGAACCGATCTCATCAACGAAAAGTTCAATTGGTGCGGCGTAGCAGATCCATTCCAGGAGCAGTTTGCCGACATCGTGACAACGCTTTTGGGCAGTTGTTATTTCACGTCGTGGCAGCCAGACAGGAGGTTGGCCTCGCTGAGCAGCCGAGACGACGGCGAGTTATCTGGACAAGACCTACCCAATCCTTCTGGAAACCATTTGGTAGCCATACTCTGGTTGGTGCGCGAACCAATTCTCCGCCCAGTCGTTCCCATCAAATGACGGAGGTGCTCGCTGTGGATCAATCGCGAGAAATGCCCCTGCTGGCGACGGTTGTGATCGGAGCCGTTTCAGGGCTCGTGTCCGTAGAGGTCGTGGAGATGTTCCAGCTCTCCGGCCTTTACTATATCGGGGCCGTCGGAGTTCTCATTTTCTTGACGACTCAGTTCGGCCTCCGCTCGATGCAACAGTTTTGGGAATAATCGCCGAACAGGCGGTCCATCTCTCCGTTGCCCCACCTCTCGACGGGAAGGGGGAAGGTAGAAACGACGGTAAGTCCTTTTCGCCAGCGCTTTTTTCTCGATCCAGCGGCAGCTTGAAAAATGGATCGCTGCAATCGTGGCGAGGTCTCCGAACCCCCAGATTCACACGATAGCGGTCATCGCGAACCTCACGGGTCCCTTCTGCGTTTTGCTTGGAGCGGGAAGACTTCTGATGAGCAATGATGAAGATCGAAGGATGGACGATGCGACGGCGGGCGAGGCAGTGTCCTTTCCCTTCGACAGGATGACAGCGCAACGGTTCCGGGAGACTTTCCCGCGTGCGCGCTGGAGCGAGGAGAAAAAGGCCTGGTTCGTGCCCGGAAGTACGGCGCGGCGCCGTATCGACCGGTGGCTTGCGCGCGAAGCATCCCGAACCGAGCCCTTCGCGGATGAGAGGGGGCGCGACGCATATAATTTCGAGCCTATTCTCAGTCCCTACCTGAACGTGGGCGACATTGGTTTTTGGATACGCACGCCTTATTCTCGGACGGCGGTGGAGGAACTCCGGCAGGTCCCGTTTGCAAGATGGGAGAGTGCGAAGCGCGCCTGGCTTGTCCCCTTTCGTCCTATGACGAACTTCTGCGACGTTGGAAGACCATCGAAGAGGCCGCGCTGCGCAATGAGCCGGACGAAAGACGAAAACGCGCGGCTGCGCGAAAAGGGACGCAGGAGGAAGCAGATAGACGACGGCGTGCGGCCGAGCGACGTCGACACAGGTTGCCGGTTGCAGGCAACGATCCGCCGCCGCTCGGGAGACCTGTCGCCACAAATGCATACGGAATCGTCCTGATCGTCGAGGTCACGGGCGAAATTGTCGACCCCGAAATTGCGCAGGAGTTCTATCCTTGCTCGGGGGAGCAGGTCTGGGCATTATGGAGAAGCCCGACCCTGGACGAACTTGTACATACCTGGCCGTCAAGAAACCGGACCGGAGACTATGAGAGATCGCGCGGCTGGTGGCAGCCGACGCTCGACGAACTGCGTGAGGCAAGGAAAAGCGCTCGGTCGCGCGAACGACGCCTCAAGCAGCCCAACGGGTCATGATTTGCTCACTCCCACCGATCACCGTCAGATCGCAGGCACCCATTTCCAGAAGACGCCTTCCTTGCGGTCGGGGTAGTGCTTGAACTCGCATTCGAATGCTCTGCCATAGGCGGCCGCTGCATCGAGCGCCTTGCTTCCCACGGGGTTCATTCCGGTGCCAGGCGCAAACCAATCCTCCAGCAGGTCGTCGGGAACGTATACGCCGATGCGTAGCGGTAGCTTCGTCAGGACTTCGTCCAGTTCGCTTGCCGGCATGTGACCTCCCTATTGCTCATTCCGCAACCCATCAGGTGTTCGAACATGCAGCGTGAAGATTGGTTCCACGCTTTTGCCAGTACCGCATGCAACCCCGATGCATTCGAGGCCATTTAGGGCAAGCCAATCGTTGCGAGACGCATGCCATGAGCCGCGTCGGCCTGTCAGGGAGCGAAACTTCAGGCGTCCGGATTTGCGCTCCGCCTATTTTTGGGGTCCAAAACGAAAATGAGCCCCATTCCGCAGGTGATGAGCACCACGCTAAAAATGTTCCAAACGAAGAACAAAGGATAGCCGAGAAAGGTGGTGCTGTCGTTGAAGGCCACATTTCCGGCAAAAACAGAGGCAACGACAATGACCGCAATCAGAAATCGCATCGCTCCCCCATATCCGCAATTCGTCGGAGAGCGCTACTTTAACATGGCCACGCCGAAGTGGAAGCCTTTCCAAGGAGCGGCTAATGCCTTTCCCGGCATACCTTATGTCGGCGACCTCATCTCCGTGCGATGCAATGTGATCAAGGGGTATATCGTCAGCGCGTTCGTCGAAAGCAGAAGCAGTCTGGCCAAAATTGCTTCATCTCATCGGCGGAGCTTCGAGACCGTTTCCTGACCGTGTTGGCCAGATTGCGGCACTTTCGGCCCGTACGCGAGCATCAGGATGAAGGCCGCTGTCATCATCGGTCATTGATGAACATCATCGAGAAAGTTCCTGAGCAGGGCGTTGAAACTAGCGGGAACTTCCCAAAAGGGAGCATGCGAGGCGCGTGGGATCCGGACGCATGTGTCGTTCCACAGATTTCCGTAGGGGACGGATTTGACGTAGTCCAGGTTGACAATGTCATCCAACGCGCCGTTAACGATTGCTGTCGGTACGCTGGTTGCAGAAAGCACGTCCCGCTGGTTTGCGCCCTGGCCTTTCATGGCTCCGCTCACGAGCAAGGGCCGAAAATGTTTGTCCGTTCGCCTGATTGTGTTTGGGATGAAAGGCTCCAGATGTGGGCCCATGATGGCGTGTGCAAATTCGACCGCCTCTTCCGACGTAAGCTCTGCCTCGCCGGCCAGTCCGCCGAGCGGCCTACGGCGAAATCCTTCGGCGATGTTGTCCCCGACGGGCGGGGTACCGGTCACCATGATGCCGTCGATTCCTGCCGAGCGGGATAGCATCTCGATGGCTATATGACCACCGAGTGACCAACCGACGATAACGGCGCTTCTGATGCCCATCGCCGCCATCACCTCCAGACACGCATCCGCCAATCCTGGCCGCGAATAGGTCCGTTTCGGATCCACCGCATCGCCGGATTCTCCGTGGCCCGGCAAGTCAAGCGCGATGAGATGGTATGATCCGAGGATGTCGTCCATGAATTGCTTCCGAAAGACCGCGCGACAGGTCGAGTTACCGTGAAGAAAAAGTACTTTCGGGCCGTGTGCGGAGTTCTCCTCTACAGCAATGACCCCGTGAGAGGTGACTACTTCGGTTTTTGAAAGTTTGGACATCTACCTTCGTCCTTTGCCTGATGGCGCAATTCTCGAATATATTCGTCCGATGGGCATGGGCCGGGTCCGAGCATTGCAGCGTTGTCTTATCGGGACTTCTGGCCGGTTTCTAAGCGAGGCTCGTTGGTTTCAACTGAAACCAACGGGTGAAAGCCGGGGATCCGGGTTACTCCACTGTGTTCAGCAAGGGCCGCATCACGGCAAAACGTTCGATGTTTTCCGCAACCGCTCGTGCGATGTCGGCCAGGGACCTGTCGGTAATGCCGGCAACATGGGGGGTCATAATGACATTTGGATGCGCAAGAAGAGGGTCGAGCGCGTCGGCGGGTTCCGTCCAGAATACATCCAGGCCCACTCCTCCCAGTTGGCCGTCTGCGATACAGGCCTCAAGCCCCTTCCTGTCGATTAGCCCGGCGCGTGCAATATTGATGAGGACGGCACCGGGACGCAGCCATCGCAAATGCTGCTCTTGAACAAGCCCTGTCGTTTCGGATGTATGTTTTACGCAAACGATCAGGATATCCGACTGTGAAAGGCAAGCTTCTGCATTTTCAGCAGAGTAGCACCGATCGAGGTGATATTCGGATGCTTTTCCCGCGCTGGGCGCTCTCGTCAAGCCGAGCAATCGAACGTCAAACGCCTTGAGACGTTTCGCAAGCGATTTCGCAACAGCGCCAAGACCGTATAAGCAGACGCTACGACCTGCCAGCGCGGTCCCGATGGGAGCTCCAAGAATTCCGTCTCGGATATTTTCTCGAACTTTATTGCATTGGCGCAAGAGCATCAGCAGCAGAAGAATTGCGTGCTCAGCAACGGAATCGGCGTTCCCCCCGGTTCCCGGAACGTTCGCGACGGGGATTCTTCTGCAACGCGCGGCGGCGAGGTCAACGCCATCAAGGCCAACACCGAATTGTTGTATGAACTTCACATTACCGCGGTCCATTTCGACCGCTCCGATCCGTTGAGCGCGCGGGATCAGGACATCGATCTTGGAAGGCATAGTTGTGAGTTCACCGTCCCACAGAAGTATTTCGTGCTCGCCTGCAAGCGATCGTTTTAGATAATCGGGCATGTCCGGGAATGTATGTCCGGAAAACACAATACGCATCAAAGTCACCTCGATGTCTGAGACAAAAGAAGAGGCTGAGCTATCGCGCCGTGCGAATGCAGGAATGTTTCACAGCTGGCCTCGTTTGTTTCAGATGTGAGAAATGGCCGGAATGCTCTGGGATGGGAAAGCACTTGCGGACGGAGGATCGGTCTGTTGGCTACGCATGTCGGGCGTTCAAGCGGATGAATGTAATCCGCGACTAGGCGGCATGTGACCGTTCAGCGGTGTCTCTGAAATGTGCGAGGCCGGTGATTGCCTCTGTAACCGGCATTCGGATCCCGCGCTGGTTGGCGAGTTCGATGACGGCATCGCAAATCGATGCAAGTTCCAGCTGGTTCCCTTTCTCAAAGTCCTGCAGCATCGAGGTCTTCACATCTCCAAGCTTTCGTCCGGATTCGAGGATGATATCCGGGTCGACTTCAAGCTTGGCGCCATAGGCATCGATCACAGGAATGACTTCCCGCAACATCTGTCGGCTGATGTCTGCAAGGTAGTGATTGCCGAAGTTTTCGCGCAATGTGGCTCCCGTGATGGCGGTTACCGGGTTGGAAATGAGATTGCGAACGACCTTGGTCCAAACTGCATCTCGAATACGAGGCGCGATCCTGGCGCTGATCCCGGCGGCGTTCAGCATGCTTGCCAGGACATTTGTGCGCTCAGAGGATCGGTCATCAAGTTCCCCGATCGTCATCTGCAGCGGGTTGGCGGTTCGCGCTGTTCCCGGGCACGTGCGCTCGGCAGTGATCAGCGTGGTCGTGCCGATTATCTGTCGTGAGGGTATCAATCTCTTCAGTCTCCCATCGGGATCGACCGATTTCACGACTTGACCGGTCCAATCACCCTCATCGCCGTCGAAATACCACCAGGGTATGCCGTTGACGACTGGAACAATGATGGTCTCGGCGGAAATGAGCGGCTGTAGAACGGCCGCCAGGTCAGCCAAATCATGAGACTTGGAGCAGAGAAATAAAATCCGCTGCGGGCCAAAGTCCGTCGCCTGGCCGACCTCGACGTGCGCGCGATGGTCGCCTTCGCTGTCCAGTAAGCGGATACCCTGCTTGTTGATCGCGGCGAGGCTGTCGCCCCGAGCGACCAGCCGGACATGAAAGCCTGCGATCGATAGGCGCGCTGCAACCGTAATCCCTATCGCGCCAGCACCGGCTATACATATCGGTAAGCCTAAACCGGCTTTGTCGAAAAATCCGGGCATATGCCCTCCTGCTGATATCTATCGGCAGGATCGGTGAACCTCGTTTCCGCGCTATTACAGCAATCGTCCAAACCGTTACAGACTTAGTCAATCAACCTGAGTGATGACATCAAATCGTCGCTTTTGAAGAACCGGTCCCGTCACGGGATGATCGCCTCGCCCGACGCAATCCTGTCGTATCGGGCCGTGTCAATGATCACGCGGGCGATCGCCGCGTCGCCTCGCCTGTCTGGCCGGAAGCTCAAGGCGCATATCGTGTGAACACGTAATCGTGGTCCACGACGTTGCTGACATGACAGGAAAGACAGGTTTCGTGCTGGGCAATATCGACCGGCTTGCCGTCTACGAACCTTCCGAAACCCCAGCCATGACTGTCAGGGTATTTCTTCGAGTCCTTCACCATGACCTGCACAGTCGTCGCGGCGCCCGGAACGGTCGCAGGCGCGAACTCCGTCGACTGCTTGCGCTTGTAGGCGAGCTTGACCAGAATCGAACCATCCGGAAAGGGCAGCGTACCCTTCTTGTACGCGTCGACCGCGATGTCGTTGCCAAGCACCGAGCGCAGTTCATCAAGCGGCGGCGCTTCCTGAGCCGGCGCTATGAACTTCCAGTCTCTGTAGCCTTCCGGAATGGTAACCCCGTAGATCGGTGAAGCATTTTCAGGAGCTGACTGTGTCGCCGCGCAAAAGGAAGCGGCGGCGCCAAATGCAAGTGCGGAAATGACAAATATGCCAGGGAGTGCGGGCTTCAATTTGGACTCCTTTCGGACCGATGATCTGAAGCCACGATTGCTGGCGATTGTATCCGCATAATTTCAGGGAGGCGCCGATATGTATCAAATTGTGTACGGGCGGGCTCAAAGGACCTTGAATCGACGTCTATATCAGCCTGACAGCACGAGGTGATACCGGCCGCGATTGCGGCGAGCATGGTGCTATCGCCCAATTCTGTCCGGTAATGGGGAGGCAATCGCAAGGTGATTGAAGACACGCGAAGCCTCGGGGAAACTGCACCGAAGCGCATCGCGAGACACCTATGTTCGCAGCTATGGATTGAAGCGCGCCGAAGACGTTTGTCGTTGGGCAGTCGCAACGCTGACCAGCAGTGCGACGAGCACGTTCAGAGTCAGTGCGATGAAACCGGTGTTGATCTGCTTTATCGTCGCCGGAGCATTTGGAAAGAAGCTGGCGATCGTCAAGCCAGTCGTGACGACGATGCCGACTGTGCCGACGCCGACGATTATTCCCGCGGCTGCCCCCTCCTTCGTGAAGGGGTTTTTCGGCAGGAGGCTCGCAAGAAGAGCCGGAAAGAGCTGGGTCACGATGCTGTAACCCATAATCAAGATGGCAACGATGCTTTCTCCCCCCATCAAGGTGAAAAGCACTGCAATAGCGGTCATGAGTAGAACCGAGCACTTCGTAAAACCGGTGACCAGCCTGTCAGAAATCGAGGGTGCCAGCTTTCTCAGAATATTCGTCGAGATCAGAGTGGATCCGACGATGACGATGGTCGAACCCGGCACAAGTGCCGTAAGCACGCCTGCGGCCCCGATCACGCCGACGAACCAGGGATCAAATGTGGCAATGGACAGCTTCAAGAGCGCCAGGTCGATTTCGTCGCCCTGCAATCCGGGGATCTTGAGGACGGCCGCAAAGCCGACGAGCATTGCAAACAGCATAACCAGCGAATAGAGCGGCATGAGCACAGCGTTCCGCCGAAATGCACCCTCCGATCTGGACGTGTAGACGGAGGAAAATGTGTGCGGCCACATATAAAGGCCGAGGGCCGAAAGCGCGACGGTGCTGCAATACCAAACGATCGTCTCGCCGGTATTCGGAAGCGCCAAGAAGCCGGGCCTTGCCATCTCGATCTGATCGAACATCGGTCCAATCCCCCCATAATAGTGATAGGGAAGATAGAGCCCGAGAAATGCACAGATGATCCAGATCGTGACGTCCTTGACCGCTGCTGCCCACGCAGAACCGCGCATGCCTGAAGCGATGACATACAGGGCCATCAGCACCGCGCCTAAAATCACTGCCCTGGACTTCGAAATCTCGCCCCCGGACAAGGTTTCGGCGATGATACCAAGGCCCTTGAGTTGCAGGATGAGATAGGGAATGAGGGCCACGAGGCCGACGACAGTGACCAGAAAACCGAGACCGGGGCTGTCGTATTTCTGCTCGAAGAAATCCGGTTGCGTGACCAGTCGCATCTCGTTGGCAAAACGCCAAATGGGCGGAAGCAGCCAGTAGGATGTGACAAAAGCCAGGCAGGTGTAAGTCAGGATGTAAAATACTGTGCCGCCCTTGCCATAGGCAAATCCACTTGCACCAAGGAATGTAAAGGTGGTGTAGATTTCCCCCGCCATCAGCAGGAAGACCAGGACGGGCCCAAATCGCCGCCCGCCCAGCGCCCACTGCTCGAGACTGACGCGGCGATGATTACGGCCCCAAGCAGCCAGGATCAAAATCGCCGCTACGACTGCGCAAATCAGCCACAAGGCACTGTTCACAACGAGCACTCCTTCCGGTCGATTACCAGGGCAATGACTGTGGCAATCCAGAGTGGAGGCAGGGACGTGATCTCCAAGGCCGAGCGGTCTGTGCGGATGTCACCACGTCTTTTCCGTCGCCGTGAAAAACCAACTGGGCTTCGAAGAGAGGCGGGCATCTAGCGAACAGTCTCGTTGCGATGGGGCGGCTCCAGGGTGGATCCGCGTTGGAGCCGACTCGCAGACTATCTCCGGACAAGCGAACTGAATAGGGCAGGGACGCTTCTTCTCAGGCCAATCGTCTTACGATCGTAATAATTGATTTCCGTGCTCCGGGTCTGCTCACGGCGATGTTACGAACACAATGATTTCCTCTGATTTTGCAATGAAGCGTTCATGACCCGAACCGAGCTTTGCGACCTCTCCAGGAGGCCGGCACGGACCGGTTTGCCGTCCATTGCCCGCTTCGCCCCGACGATCTGCTGCCTCATTGGGCTGCGGCTTCTTCGCGGACGGAGCCATCCAATCGAGGAATTTACATGACCCGCATTATGATCGTAGGAAATGGCGCCGTAGATTGCCGCTACGCGCCGATTATCGAGTCCGCGGACCTGGTTGTCCGGTTCAATGATTGCCGTTCCAGTGGCGCCAGTGGCCTACGCACCGACGTCGTTGCGGTTTGCAACACCGGCCGACCAGCCAAATCGATGCTGGGCTCAGACGTCTGGCGATCACATCCAGCTGTCGCTCAAGCGGAGGAGATCTGGTGTGTACGTGATCCCAGGAAATTTGCCGCGATGAAACCCCTCATTGCGGTGCTTCACCCGGAACTAGACGATTTCTGCGACGACGGCACGCAGGCATTCAATGCGTTCTGCCTGGAAAGCGGCAAGCGCTGCTTCGTCATCGACGAACGAACGCACGATTGGGTCGATGACGTGCTGCAGTCCTACCACCCGGCGCCCTATGTCGTCCCAAGCAGCGGCATCATCGTGATCGCCAGCGTGCTGGACAGATATCCCAATGCAACGATTACCATTGTCGGATTTGGACATGAAGGATGGGAATATCACCCATTCGCCGCCGAACGGCGGCTCGTCGATGACTACGTGACGTTGGGCAAGCTGCGCAGGCTTTAGCCGGCAATCATATCCTTGCAGAGGTAACCGCAATCCCCCGATCGATAACCGGGCAGACACCTGGTTTCGCAATATCCGTCACCGGCGCCAAGAGGTAACCAGCGCAATATTCGCGCTGGGAGCCTCCATGGTGCCGGGTGCAAATGCCATTTCCACGGAGACAACACACAATGCCTGACGCATCTATCCCGAAAACGCTGGCCAATTCCTTCGATGTCATCGTTTGTGGTTCCGGGACATCTGGTTCGATCGTTGCTCGTCGTCTGTCCGACAATCCAGATCTCAACGTCCTACTGCTTGAATGCGGATGGATAACTTATTCAGACACGATCGAAACCGCCACGCGATGGCCCGAAAATATCGGCGGCCCTCACGATTGGGCGTTCCATTCCGAACCGCAGGCGGGTCTGGGCGGTAGATCGCTGCTGATGTCGATGGGCAAGGTCGTGGGTGGCAGCTCCAGCATCAACGCGATGATCTGGGCGCGAGGTCATCGCCACGATTGGGATTTCTTCGCTAGCGAAACGGGGGATGCCGGATGGGGTTACGAAGCGATTTTGAAGCTTTACGGCACGATCGAGGATTACCGCGGCAGCCCGGACATGGCGCGTGGGAAAGGCGGTCCCGTCGCGGTTTTTCAGCCGGCGCGACCTCATCCGATTGCGCCAGCTTTGGTAGCTGCCGCAAAGTCTGTCGGGATCCCCGAATTCCGAAATCCCAACGGATACATGATGGAGGCAAAGAGTGGTTGTGCCATCTCGGACGTTAGAGCCGATGGGCTGGAGCGGGTAACCATCTTCGATTCCTATCTGCGTCCGGTGTTCGGTCGCGACAATCTGACCTTGGTCACCGGCGCAGTCGTGCAGCGCGTCGTCACAGAATCCGGACGGGCAGTCGGCGTCGATGTTCTGCTCGACGGCGTACCGCAACGCTTCGCTGCCTCGCAGCAGATCGTGCTGTCCACCGGATCGATCAACACGCCGCGCATTTTGATGCAATCCGGCATCGGCAACGAGATCGAACTGAAGCGGCTCGGAATTCCGATCGTTCAGCATCTTCCCGGAGTCGGCGAGAACCTGCAGGATCACCTTTGTTTCCCGAGCATTTTTGAGTATCACGAGCCGCAGCCAGCACGGGGCAATGGCAGCGAAGCGACAATCTACACATCGGTTCATTCCGGCAGCGCTTCACCGGATGTGCTGATGTGCCAGGGCGAATTCCCGGTCTGCAGCCCCGAACTTGCAAAACAGCATTCCGTTCCCCAAAATGCCTGGTCACTGGTCGCAGGATTGGCGCAGCCGCGCAGCCGAGGCAGGGTCAGACTACGCAGCGCCGATCCACGCGATGACGTCGTGCTGCAACTCAACGCTTTGTCGGATCCGCGAGACTTGGCGACTGCACGGGCAGCGGTCGAACTCAGCCGGGAAATCGGTGCCCAGGCGCACTTAAAGGAGCTGACAAAATGTGAGGCCTTTCCCGGAGGCGCTTACAAGAACGACCTCGACCTATTCATAAGGCAGAGCGCCGTTCCCTTTTGGCACCAGACCTGCACGGCAAAGATGGGGCGGGACGAATGGTCCGTCGTGGATGCAAAGCTCAAAGTCTACGGCATCGACAATCTTATGATCGCCGACGGATCGGTATTCCCCCGGATTCCGACGGGAAACACAATGGCACCCTGTGTCGTCGTCGGTGAGCGGGCCGCGCAGATATTGCTGAAGGAAATATCAGGCAGCGTCGCGACCCCGACCGCCTTCGAAACCCGGCTCTGAAGGGTCATGGGACCGGCAATTCCGTCGGCGGCGCCGCCGATCGGAATTGCCGGGGTCGATAGCGCGGGCCACAATTCTTCGACGTTCAGCCGGCCAATAGGGCGCGCCAGGAAGAGTTTGCTTTGGCACCAATTCCGGTCGGATTTTGCTTGCGCCTGTGAGGAAATGGAGAGCCACTGTTGACCGCGATTCCGTCGGATGCTCCAGGTTTTGGCGTCAAGGCGGTGCAAATTGAGTCTCACTGGCGCTTGCAGACAGCCGGCGTTTCAATTGTAACAAAGCCGCGCCGGCTGTAATGCATTTGAAATCTCGTGCAGCAATACGCGAAGCTAGGCCGAATTCATTCGAGTGGTGTCTGGGGGTTACAACGTGAAACACATTCTGGTCGTCGATGATGACAGTAAGCTTCGTGGCCTTCTGATAGACTATTTCTCGCAACACGCCTTTCGTGTCACCGGCGTGAAGGACAGTCATCAGCTCGGCCAGGTGCTACAGGCCGAACCGGTGGATCTCGTTATTGTCGATCTCAACCTCGGCCACGAGGATGGGCTGGAAATCGTTCGGACATTATCGGGCAAGTCGGACGCGCCGATCATCATTATCAGCGGAGACCGGCTCGACGAAACCGACAAGGTGGTCGGGCTGGAGCTCGGCGCCTGCGATTACATCACCAAACCTTTCGGCCTTCGGGAATTTCTGGCCCGTGTGCGAGCAGCATTGCGCGTTCACCCGGTGGCGAGCGATCGCAAGGATCGCAAGATCTATTACTTCGACAAGTGGATCCTGAACGTCAAAAGACGGCAATTGATCTCGAACGAAGAAAGCGAGGTCAAGCTGACCGCCGGTGAATTCAATCTGCTCACGGCGTTCCTCGATATGCCCCGCCAAGTGCTGTCGCGCGAGCAGCTTCTGTCGGCAAGCAGGGTGCATGACGAGGAGATTTTCGATCGCAGTATCGACGTTCTCATCCTGCGGCTCAGACGCAAGCTGGAAGCCGACGCCTCGGCGCCGAAGTTGATACGTACCGAGCGCGGCGCCGGCTACATATTCGATGCCGACGTTGTTGTTGAAGCGCGCAGGCGAGCCAAGTGATCGGTTCTCGACGGGGCGCCAGGTTCCGCATGTGGGCGACCTGGCGAAACCGTCAGGCTGTTCTTGCGGTGATTGCCCTGGGTCTTTCCTTTGGCGTTGAAGCGGTTCACGCGATCGATCGCAATCCCAATCCTCGTGAGCCGCTTGCCCCACTGACTGTGCCTGAAGGGCTTGATGCCGAGAAGGTTGCACTTGGCGGGTTGTTGTTTTCTGACCCTATCTTGTCGGGCATGAACAAGCTTGCCTGCGTGAGTTGCCACGACCTGACCGCCGGCGGAACCGTCAACGTCAGGCGAACGGTCGGCTACAAGGGTCGCGTTCACCGGTTTAACGCGCCGACGATTTTCAACGTCGGCAATAATTATCGGCTCGGCTGGAGAGGAGATTTCACGTCGCTCGAGGATCAGAACGAACGAATATTGCTCGACGACAACCTCATGGCCGCGACGTGGCCGGATCTGCTCGCGCGGCTACGCCAGAATCCGGCGTATTCGGCCAAGTTTCAGAGCCTTTATGGCCGTCCGGTGCAGCGCGAGGACCTGCTTGATGCCATCGCGACCTTTCAGCGGTCCTTGACAACGCCCAACGCGCCGTTTGACAGATACCTTGCCGGTGATCTCGACGCTCTGTCGGAGAAGGAGCTGGAAGGATACCGTCTCTTCAAGGACCTTGGTTGCGCATCCTGCCACCAGGGGTCGAACGTCGGTGGAAACATGTTTCAGAAGTTTGGGATCTTTGCTCCTCCGCCTTCAATTGATCCCGACAACGATGGAGATCTCGGGCGCTACACACTGACTGGAGTTGATGCAGATAAAGGCGTGTTCCGCGTCCCCAGCCTGCGCAACGTTGCCGTCACGGCACCTTATTTCCATAATGGCAGCGTCTCTTCACTGTCGGATGCAGTTGAAATCATGGCTCGCAGCCAGCTTGGGCGCACGCTCAGTCAGCGCGATGTGGAGTCCCTGGTGGCGTTCCTGAACACTCTTACGGGCGAGTACAATGGACACAAGCTCCAGCCGGCCCCAGCGTCGAGCAACGATTGAACTATGGCGTATCGCCGTACTCGTCATCGGTGCATTCTGCTTCGCTCTGCTGGCAATCGGACGCGTTCCGTCACGAGACACGCACGAGGCGATACTGACGGCATTGAGGGCTATCGATGTCAATCATGCTTCGTTGCAGCGCGACGTGCTGCGGGCAAGAGCAGGGCTGCTCAGGAATTATGATCCGTTGGTCGAATCGATCGTCAACCTTCATGCTGCGCTCAGCAGGCTAAGGGCGACGTTCCCGGAAAGCGGTGTCGAGAACGTCTCCGACCTCGATCGGGAACTGACCGCGCTCGCCCAGTCGATCGACCGGGACGAGGCATTGGTCGAGCGTTTCAAAACGGACAACGCGATCCTGCAGAACTCTCTTACGATAGCAAACCAGTTGCTCAGCGAACTGCATGCCAGCACTGATCCGGCAATCCAACAGGCGCTGGGGCGGTCGAACGATCTCGGCAATATGATGATGCGCTTTGAAGCCGATCCCGGCGAGCGGCTGGCTCGTTCGATCCAGGACCAACTTGGCGCCATACTTCGCTCCGATGCCGCAAACGTCGCCGAAGTCAGAACCTATGTCGCGCATGCCCGCATGATCCTCGCGACGCTGCCGGCGGTCGATGGCACGATCGCCTCGATCCAGGCATCGCAAACGCCCGTCGAGGCGCAACTCCTGCAGAAGCATTATCTCGATGCCTTCGGCGTCATCAGCGTTCGCTCGGCCTGGAGCAGGATCTTGCTGGGCTCGATCTCCGTTCTGCTGTGCATTTACGTCGCGATCCTCGTGTACCGATTGCGCAGTCAGACCAATCGTTTGACCCAGCAACTCGATCTCGAAAATCTGATAGCGGATATCAAGCAGCGTTTCAGCGATGATTTCGACTCGGTCGCGAATGCTGTCATGGACTCGCTTGTCATCGTGGCGGAGTTTTTTGATGCAAGCCGATATGCTTTCGTCGTCGTCGACACGAGTTCTCGATCGGTTGTTGAGAGTTTCGGAAATGTGGAGGCGCCGACCTTGGCCGGTCTTACCGCCCGATTTTCGGACCAGATATCGGCTTCGACCATGGCGGAGAAGCTTCACTGGGATCGCTTCTTTTACCAAAATCTGCAGCGCTCGGAGATGCAGGCACTTCCCGAAGGTTCGCTGAGTGCCGGTTCAGTCGTTGCGACGAGCATAGACGCCGGAAAAGTCGGATTGCTCTTCCTCGAACATGCCGAAATTCGCAAGAAACCGGGTAGCGACGAAATAAGATTGCTCGGGCAAGCAATCGTCGCACTCTCACATAGTTTGAGGGGAAAGCGCGAGCGCAAGGAAAGGCAGGAGCTGGAGGGGCGCCTTGAGCATGCGCAAAGGTTGGAAGCAGTCGGAACGCTCGCGGGCGGCATTGCGCACGAATTCAACAACGCGCTTAGCGCGATAATGGGCTACGGGGAAATGGCGCTGGAGCTCAACCAGACACCATCACGTACGCGCCAATATATTCAGGAGATTGTCTCGAGCGGCCTGCGTGCCAAACATGTTGTCGATCAAATTCTCACTTTCAGCCGAAAGCGCGAGAGGGTAAGCAGGCCCTTCGACGTCAAGGAGGCTATCGACGACATCGTACCGCTCGTGAAAATGTCGATTCCGGACACTATCCAGCTAGCGAGCACTATCGCGCCGAACATGCCGGCGGTCGCCGGCAATCCGATCGAGCTTCAGCAGGTCATCATGAACCTCTGCACGAACGCCGCGCAGGCGACGGGCGAAAATGGAAGAATTCAAATTTCGGCGCAGATGGTAGAGTTTTCTGCCGACATTGCCCTTTCGCACGGCAATATTACCGCCGGGCGCTATGTCCTTCTCGGCTTGACAGACAATGGAACCGGTATCGCACCCGGCCTTTTCCCGTACATCTTCGAGCCTTTCTTCACGACCCGAGTGAATCGAGGCGGAACCGGCCTCGGTCTGGCCGCTGTTCACGGCCTTGTCACTGCGATGGACGGCAGGATCGACGTGGAAAGTCGGCAGGGCGAAGGCACGACCTTCAATCTTTATTTCCCGGTGAGCGCTGCAGCACCCGTTCCTTTGGAACAATTTTTCAATGAGAGGACGGTTCCGCTTGGCAATGGCGAAATGGTTCTGCTTGGCCAGCGCGATCACAATCTGCGTCTGATGTACGAGGAAAAGATTGCCGCGCTCGGATATGAACCTGTCGGCTTTGAGAGCCTCTCAGCGCTCAAGGACTGGGTGTCGGAAAGCGCGCGCGCGCCCGACCTGATCCTTCTCGATCTCGATTTATGGCAAGTCATGCCGGACCTGCGACATATCGCCGGCGAATTCGGGCAGACCACCACGGTGTTTATCGTTGAGCCGGAGCATGCCGGTGCCGATCATCGCGTCTTTGCCGACATATCAATGTTGCGAAAGCCCATCAGCTCCAACCGCCTCGCTGCTACGCTGTTCGAATTGATTGGGAACAAGCAACCGCGCCCCGAGGTCCCCCGATAGCCGGCCAGGTTTCCGGTAAGGTATTTTACCTTTGAGCGGTCGAGACTTGCTCCCGGTCGGTCAAGGCCTCGGGCCGAACCAAGAAGTAAACACCCAGGCCCATCGTGAGCGCGCTGACGAAGAGCAGGTAAAACACATGCGAAAGCGACGAGATCGTCAAGAACGCGGCGAGCGTTACCGGTGTCAGGCCACCAAAAAATGCGTAGGAAACATTGTAGGAGAGGGATACGCCCGAAAAACGGACCGGGGGCGGAAAGCATGAGACCATGACAACGGCTGCTCCAACGGCACTAAGGCCGGAAAAGCCGATTATGGCGCTCGAAAGAAAGACCTGGGCCGGGGCTGGCGTAGAAATAGTGTAAAAAGCAAAGCCGCCGATGGCCAAAAAAAGGCCTCCGACCATGAAGAACCGCGCCGCGCCGATCCGATCGAAAAGCAGTCCGCCTGAAACCACCCCGACCACGAGGGACATCGCGCTTATCGTTGTCGCGATCAGCGCAACTTGATGGTCGACATGGTGAGATCCCTCCAGGATTGTTGGGACCATCAGCGTCAGCATCACGACACTAGCCGACAGGATCCAGGTGCAAAGGACAGAAATAACGATGCTCCGCCGATAGGTCTTCACGACCACGGCCAGAGGCAGTTCGGGAACGAGTTGTTTTTTTGCTCTTAGAGCCACAAACACCGGCGTTTCATGCAACATGCGGCGAAGCCGCATCCCGATGAGGCCGAAGACACCACCGAGAATGAAAGGCAACCGCCATCCGTAACTCAACATGTCGGCGGGCGGCAGAATCATCGTCGTCAGTGCCGTAAGGGATGCGCCCAGGAAAATCCCAACACCAAGCCCGGCGCACACCAGGCCACATGCAAAGCCCACACGACGCGAGGAAACGTGTTCGGCCGCAAATGTCCAGGCGCCGGGCACTTCCCCGCCGATTGCAATACCCTGAAATATGCGCAGGACGACGAGCAATAAGGGTGCGGCAATCCCGGCGCTCTGATAGGTCGGCAAAAGCCCGACCGCGAGCGTTGCGCCGGCCATCAACAGAATTGAGAATGCAAAGACGCGCTTGCGGCCAAACATGTCGCCGAAATGGGCAAGCACTATTCCTCCGAGAGGCCGGAAAATGTAGCCGGAGGCGAATATGCCGTAGGTTTGTATCATCGCCAGCCATGTCGGCATATCAGGCGGGAAGAACAGCACGCTGATCGCCTCGGCAAGGAAGACGAAAATTACAAAGTCATAGAATTCCAAAGCCCCGCCAGCGGACGCAAGACAAAGCATCCGAAACACGTCTCGGCGTCTTGAAGGACGGGTCGAATGCCGATTCCATTGCATGTCGGCTTCGGTTTGTTCTGAGCGGGTCAATTTCGATGCGACGCCAATTGGGCCTTGATGGAGCGTATAGGCTCCTAACGTCGATGGTACCTGCGGGAAAAGTGAAATTCGGTTACAGATGAAAGAACCGCACTATCCGAGGGCCAATTCCCCTCGAATCTGTGCTGAACGCGGCAGTTTGCTACAGATGAAATACCAAGGCAGGTTTTTGAAGCGACGGCGCAACATTTCATCCTAACCTAGGCGTATTGCAAAGTGGTCATTCTGGCCGCGCGACAATGGGAACCCAGTCATGAAGATTCTGATCGTCGGGGCCGGTATTGCCGGACTTGCTACGGCAAGAGCGCTCGAGCTGAAAGGATTTGAGGTCGACATCGTCGAGCGGCGCAGTATCTCCCCCACGACCGGTCAGGGCATCTTCCTCTTGGGCAATGCATCACGCGCCCTGGCAATGCTTGGGGTACTGGGGGACGTCTTTGATGTCGCCTTTCCAATCGAGGCACAGAGAATTTTGACGTCACGCGGTGTGGTCATCAATGATGTCGCCACCCAGACGGTGTGGGGCGACTGCGGTCCCTGCCTCGCACTGCCGCGGCACAAGCTGATCGATGCGCTCCAGGCGTCGATCAGCACGACGAAAGTGTCCTACGGTATCTCCGTCACCGCGGCCCGGTTGCGGGATGGCATCAGAGAAGTGCACTTCAGCGATGGCAGCATCGACAAATACGACCTCGTCATTGGCGCTGACGGAATTCGCTCGGCCGTGCGGGAATTCGGTTTTGGCGGGAGGACACCGCGCCCCCTCAGCATGTCTTGCTGGCGTTTGGTGGTCGAAAACCACAATCAGGTGGACGCCTGGACGGCTATGCTGGGAAAAGGACGGACGCTCCTTGCCATACCTTTGAGCCGCTCCGAGCTCTATATCTATGCCGACTGTCCGGTGGAACAGTTCGGCGATGGATCGATTGGCGTTCTCCGGGCACGCTTTGCCGACTTTGGCGATCCGCTGGGCTCGATCATCGCTGCTCTCGACGATAAGGTCACAGCCCACACTGCAAGACTTGAAGAGATTCCAGCCGGTCGTTTCATTGACCAGGGGCTTGTGCTGGTCGGCGACGCTGCGCATGCCTCTTCGCCGAGCATGGCTCAAGGCGCGGCGATGGCCCTTGAGGATGCGATCGTGCTTGCCGCCTGCCTGGCTCAGAATGGTCAAGTCGCGCAAGCCCTGGAGGAATTCTACAAGCGGCGAAAGGGGCGTGTCGAATGGGTCCAGCAGCAATGTCATGCGCGCGACAAGCTGAGAGGCGCGGCAGATATTGTCCGAAATCTGGTGCTTCGCAACTTCGGAAACGCGCTCTACGCGCGGTCCTACCGGCGCCTGGCACAGAGCCTTTAGATCGATCGCCTAGCGGTTCTGAGAGAGCATTGAGGACGCTGTTTGTTGTCGGCTGTGCCGCGCTGGGTAGCGTCGCCTCTCTGGCCGATGCTCCCTCACGCTCGGAAGAACATTGCTTGCGCCCATCGCCGGCAATGCATGATGAAATGAGATTTCACGGCTCGACCCGAACAATCAAACCGACGAAAACACGCGTCGCGCTCTCAAGACAGCCCTTCGCATTGCCAGCCGTTTGGGGCTCCTAACAGTCGACAGCTGGCGCTATCACCAGTTCTGCGATCAGGCCGCCGTCCGGCCTGTTTCGCAAATTGAGGCTTGCTCCGAACGTCGCGGCCAACTGTTGGGCGATCGCCAGACCGAGACCGCTGCCGGGAATTCCCTCGCTGGCGATCTGGCCACCCCGCACGAAAGGCTTCTTGACAGCCTCCAGCAGTTCGTCGGCGATCCCCGGCCCCCGGTCCAATACGGCAATTATGATCTCATCGCGATGTGAGCGGATGGCGCTGACCTCGGCGGCTCCCGCGAATTTTAGCGCGTTATCAATGAAGTTCGAAAGGCTTCGTCTCAAGGCCCGCGGCTTGGTCACGATCGGACCGGTAACGGAATTGGCGATGGAAACAGTCCGGCCAGTGTCCTGATAATCAAGCACGAGGCACTCGATGAATGAGCGGAAATCGACAAGTGCGAAGCCCTCTTCATTCGCATGCGCATTCCTGGCATAGGCAATGCCTTCGCGGACCAGCCGCTCAGTCTCATCCAGATCTCTCAGGAGCTTTTCCTTTTCCGGAAAATCGCTTGCCAGTTCAGCGCGCAGTCGCATGCGGGTAATCGGGGTCTGCATGTCGTGGGAGAATGCCGACAGAACCTGTATGCGCTCGTCCAACTGTTGCGAGATTCGGTGTCGCATGGCGTTGAAGGCTTTCGCCACGGCGGCAACCTCAAGAGGGCCGCCCTCTTTCAACGGTTCGCCCGGGCGATTTGGATCGAGCGCCTCCACTGCCGCGGTGATTTGGGTCAGCGGCAGAATCGACTTTCTGACGGCGTAGGCAAACATGCCTGCAGACACCAGCAGGAAGACAACATGACTTCCAATCATTGCCATCGCCGGTCCCATGGTCTGGCGTTCTGTCTCACCGGCTACGAGAATCTTCAGAGGGGGCAAAATCTCGGGCGGGGGAGGCGAAACAGCATCTGAGCCGCTGCTCTCCAGCATCCCCGTCCCATCAGCGCTTGCCTCTTCCCGCATGACCTGCAGCGGCGTCCGCCGATCGTCGAGCGCTGCAAGTTCGGTCGGTACGGCAAACACTTGTTGTTCGGCCCCGTTCGGCTGGGCTGGGTGCCGCACCTCATTGTAGAGGCCGACGGCCAGACCGCCATGAGCAAAAACGAGACCGACGGACAGGATGATCAGCAGCCGCCCGCGCAAGGTTCTTGGCGGTACGCGCCATGCGGCGTCGGTGGAAATTGTGGTCACAGAAGAACGAAATCGCCCGGTCATCGGTTTCTCTTCAATGCGCTTGTTGGCAAACGGATGAAAGGCTTGTCCATCTCCAGACGTAGAAGCAGAGGCCAAGTCGTAGGGAGAAGTGCTGCTGCAAAACCGCAGCATCGTTTCAGTTCTCCGGAAATATGTTTCGTCTGTAATGAAGTACGCCGCAGAATTCTTGCGGCAGCAAAGTATCGGGCCACCAACAATCAACCCGTTGCGACAACCTAGACCAAAGTCTAGTGACAAGTGAATTGCCGTCTAGTGTCGATCCCTGGTGTGAGGCCCTACCTCAAATATGTCTTCACACCGGAGCGCCAAGCACTTTCGAAGCGACCGACGAGAAGACCTATCGTAACCCCCTACGGAGATTTTCCGATGAACCGCGTTCTTAACCTCGCCGCCGTCGTCCTCGTTTCCTCGTTCGGCTTCGCAACTGTCAGCCACGCAGAGAGCCTTGACATGAATGCCCCGGGCCCTCTCGAAAACACCCTTCGCACCTTCTCGTCCGATTTCGACGTCCACGTACTTGGTAACTGGGACCAGTCGCCCGAGCACACCACACGTGGGTCTTCCGTTTCGGATCGCTCGGAGAACGCCATTCAGGGAATTCAGGCTGCCATTGAAGCAAATGGCCCGCTTGTCGCAAGGCTCGAAAGAGATGGCGTGAAGGTCTCCAATATCGTCGACGCAGAACAGGCTGCGGACGGCGGCATGACGTTCTATTCTCGTTAATTGCTGGTGCGGCGGGTGTTGCCGAAGCATGGCAGCACCCGCTGCAGCAAGGGTATGACGGCAGAAAGGGGGACGGGCAGCGACCCGAAATCCTTTCCTGTGCGGCGGGCAGCAAGATCTCATCGCCCGCGGAAAATGCGGGCGACCGTGATCGCCTGCATCCTGGAGCGGAGAGGCCAGGTCAATTCGGTCGGCGGTTGTCTGCGCGACCTGGCGAGACGAGCCGAACACGGGGAGTTTGTGCTCGGTCCCATCCTTATGGCGCTTCCAGGCAGCCGACAGAGATAAACTTCTAAATGAGAAGGGCGCCTCATGGGCGCCCAGCTAGTGCTTGTGATTTTTAAGCGAGTGTCGCAGCTCAGAGCGGCCTGACGTTTTCCGCCTTTGCCTTGCCGGTCTTGCGGTCCTGGCCTACATCGTAGGAAACGCTCTGCCCTTCCTTCAACCCATCGCCATATTGAAGCGCGGTGACGTGGACGAAGATATCGGGTCCGCCCGTCTCCGGCGTGATGAAGCCAAAGCCCTTATCCATGTTGAAAAACTTAACCTTGCCAGTCGGCATGACGTCCTCATGTGTTTGTACGTGTTGCGGGGCGGCAACCTAGCCCTCGCCTTCCGCGAGATCAACCCGGTTTGAACCGTTGACCGACGTGTCATCCTCATCTGCCGGCGATGGCGCGATGGAGCCCAAAGCGGTGCAGAAGATCGCAACGGCGAAGAGTGCCACTCCCCCATGAACGAAATAGGCAAGGCCGTAGCCGCCAAGATCCGTCAGCCAGCCGGCGACAATATTGCTGAGGGACGCGCCGATGCCCTGAACCGTCATGACGGCGGCCAGACCGACATTGAAGCGCCCGGTGCCTGACAGAATACGCTCTGCGGCGATCGGTGTCGCGATGCCGATGAGGCCTGCACCGACGCCGTCGAGGATCTGGACTGGAAAGATGGCGGCAAAGCTCGTGAAGGTGCCGGCGATCAGGCCTCGAACAGGCAAGGCGGAAAGCGCGATGATAAAGACCGCGCCAAGGCCGAAGCGACGGATCATCAAGGGGGCGGTCAGCGCCATCGCGATCATGGACAGTTGTGACACGCCTGTCGTAACCGCGGTGGTGCGGAAGGGTGTGCCGAGCTGGATTGAGAAATCCTGGGCGATCAGGCGGCTGATCGGGGCATTGCCGAAATGGAAGACCATCAGCACGACGGCGAGCAGGACGAGACCCTTCTTGGCAAACAGAACGGAGAAGCCGGAGGGACCGGGCGCTCCGTCGTCGTGCGCAAGACCGCGGGCGGCCTCATGGTCGATGCCGCGCGGATCGACCGCAAGAACAGCCAGAATGGTCGCTGTGGCCGTCATTACCATCATGGCAATGACGCCCTTCAGCCCGAAAGCGAGCGACGCGAGATAGACCCCAGCAAGCGATGCGACGTTGCCGGCGTGGTTCCAGAATTCGTTGCGCGAGACCTGCCCGGAAAAGCGGCGTTCGCCGACAAGCCCGAGCGTCAGCCCCATGAGAGCGGGGCCGACGACCGCCCCGACGATTGCGGTTGCCGATTGGCCGCCGAAGACGGCGGCGTTGCCGGGGCTTGCAAGCGTCCAGAGAGCGGCAGCCGTCACCAACAGAACCGGCAGGATGATCAGCGTGCGTTTGCGGTGCGTCGCGTCGACCCAGGCACCGAAGAATGGCGTGGCGACTATGCCAAGCACGCCACCGATCGTGGCGACGAGGCCAAGCGCCATAGGTGACCACCCTCGGGTGGCGAGGAAGCCGTCGAGAAAAGGTCCGAGACCGTCGCGGGCGTCAGCCAGGAAGAAGTTCAGGACGGCAAGCGCCAGAAGTGAGCGATCCTTGGCGAGCGATGCGGGCATCGAAGGCTCCGAGAGAGGCGAGGTTTAGGGCTTCAACGGGAAGCAGGCGACGGAAAACGGATGCTCTCGGCAAACGGTTCCGCTGACGCCCAATGGAGGGTCCACGCGTCCTGCGGGCCGGCGTCCCTTTCGCGTCATCTTGGAAGGAGCGGTTCAATGTGGATTTCAATAGATGATGGGCGCACTCTCAGTGTGCCTTTGGCTTGCATTCCACAGTTCTTGAACGCGACATCGGATCAGCTGCGCAAAGTTCAGGTCAGTCCAATGGGCCTCCACTGGACTGACCTGAACGAGGATATCTCTATTAGCGACTTACTGCAGGGACGCGGCGACCGGCCGCGATCCGTTGGCAATCCTGGGGCGGTCCTGCTTTAGAGATCCAGGCGGAAATACACGCCGTTGCGATGTGGGCGATAGTAGCGATCACCGTAGTAACGGTCACGGTATCGCCAGCCGCGATCGTCCCGCCAGCGCCGCTCTGCGCGCCAATCCCGATAGTCGCGATCTCGATAGTAGCGGCGGTGATGCCAGCCATACCGGTCGTAATCACGATGATGGCGGTAGTGGCGGTGCCGGACCTGAACGACCGCGCTCTTTTCCACCGATGCGGACGGCGCCGCCGATCGAGGCATCGCCGCTGCAGGCTCTACCGCGACCAAGGCCGAGCCGAGCGAGAGAACGGCTGCCACGGCAAAATGAGTGATTTTCATAGTTTCTCTCCTTGGTAGTTGTGACCAAGGCTGGCCCCTGCGCCATGAACTCCTTCTGAAGACGCTCTTCAGCTTAGGTTCATGTCAAAACCGCAGCCCGCGAGCGGCGCGTGAGATCGGTATTGTGAGAGAGCTCTCATTTTGCGTCGAGAACGCCCCAATTTCGCGCTTGGATATGCCGCTGCGGCGCGGTGGCCACCAGAATTCCGTTTCCCATCTTTTTTTAAGGGGCGCCGTTGCTCCCACCGCCCACCACATGAATGGTTTTCCCAGATTTTTCATGGGCTTCGCATCTCGTGTGAGATATCAAAACCGATTTATGGATACAAAACAAAATACTTGATAAAAAAAACTTGTCAGAATAGCTTCTTCAAAAATCAAATTCAATAAACGAGGAACATTCATGCGAGCTAAGGCGACCCTGAACAGGGAATTCACCATTTCGAACGTCGATAAACGTGTCTACGGCTCCTTTCTGGAGCACATGGGCCGCGCCGTTTACACCGGGATTTATGAGCCGGGTCACGAAAAAGCTGATAAGGACGGATTCCGTACCGATGTTCTTGATATGGTGCGCGACCTGGATATGCCGATCGTGCGCTATCCGGGCGGCAACTTCGTCTCGGCCTATCATTGGGAAGACGGCATCGGTCCGCGCGACCAGCGCCCCACGCGTCTCGACCTTGCCTGGCGGACCCGCGAGACCAACCAGATGGGCATCAATGAATTCGCTGACTGGTCGAAGCTCGCGAAGACCGAGATGATGCTGGCCATGAACCTCGGTTCGCGCGGCCTGAACGATGCCCGCAATTTCCTCGAATATTGCAACCATCCTGGCGGTACATATTGGAGCGACCTGCGCGCCAAACACGGCTACAAGGACCCGCACAATGTCCGGATCTGGTGCCTCGGCAACGAGATGGACGGCCCCTGGCAGGTCGGCCATAAGACCGCGACCGAATATGGCCTGCTCGCCAACGACGTCAGCAAGGCGTTCAAATATTTCGACAAGACGCTCGAAACCGTCGTCTGCGGCTCGTCGAATGACAAGATGAAGACCTATCCCGAGTGGGAGGCGCAGGTTCTGGACGCAAGCTATGACAGCGTCGACTACATCTCGCTGCACAAGTATTTCGGCAACGAGGAAAACGACACGCTGAATTACTACGCCAAGGCGATCGAACTCGACCGCTACATCGTCACGATCGGCGGCGTCATCGACTATATCAAGGCGAAGAAGCGTTCCAAGCGCGACGTGAAGATCTGCTTCGACGAATGGAACGTCTGGTATCACGACCGCAAGGAAGACGATCAGCGCTACAAGAACTGGGACTGGCCGGAGGCGCCGCCACTCCTGGAAGAGCTCTACAATCTCGAGGACGCGATCTTCGTCGCCTCGCTGATCAACGTCTTCATCCGTCGTTCCGACCGCGTCAAGATCGCCTGCATGGCACAGCTCGTCAACGTCATCGCGCCGATCCTGACCAAGGCGGGCGGCCCGGCCTGGCGCCAATCGATCTACTATCCGCTGCAGTTTGCTTCGAAGTACGGCCGCGGCACTGCACTGGCGGTGTCTTCATCCGGCCCGACTTACGATTGCGAAGTCGCACAAGACGTTCCCTATCTCGATCTTTCGGCCGTGCTGCATGAGGATGGCAAGAGCATCGCGCTCTTTGCGATCAACCGCAGCCTCGATGAGGCTATCGACCTCGATGTCGACCTGCAGGGCTTCAAGGGCGTCAAGGTGGTCCAGCACCATGCGATGGTCGGCGATGACCTGAAGGCCCGCAACTCCGTCGAGGATCAAAACCGCATCGTGCCGAAGGCAGGATCCGGCCTGCAGGTCACCGATGAAGGCAGGCTCACCGGGTCGCTGCCGGCGAAATCCTATCATTTCATCCTGCTGTCAGTCGCTTCGGCATGAGCTGATCGCTATCGGGGCAGCGGAGGAGGCTGCCCCGTTCGGACTGCCAATCGGGAGGATGTATGTCTGGGATAAAACTGACTGATGTCAGGAAGTCGTTCGGCTCCTACGCCGTCATTCACGGCGTCGATATCGAGATCGAGCAGGGCGAGTTCGCGGTTTTCGTCGGCCCCTCCGGCTGCGGAAAGTCGACGCTGCTGCGAATGATCGCCGGGCTTGAGGAAACGAGCGGCGGCCAGATCAGGATTGAGGATGAGGACGTCACCCACAGGGAAGCGTCGAAGCGCGGCGTTGCCATGGTCTTCCAGTCCTATGCGCTTTATCCGCATCTTTCGGTGTTCGAAAACATGGCCTTCAGCCTGTCGATCGCCAAACGGCCGAAGGCCGAGATTCAAGCGAAGGTGAAGGCCGCCGCCGATATTCTTCGCCTGACCGACTATCTCCAGCACAAACCCAGCCAGCTTTCCGGTGGTCAGCGCCAGCGCGTGGCGATCGGCCGCGCCATCGTGCGCGAACCGAGGGTTTTCCTGTTCGACGAACCGCTCTCCAACCTCGATGCCGAATTGCGCGTGAAGATGCGCATGGAAATCGCCCGCCTGCACCGCCAGATTGGCGCGACGATGGTCTATGTGACGCATGATCAGGTCGAGGCGATGACGCTCGCCGACAAGATCGTCGTGCTGAAGGAGGGTGTCGTCCAGCAGATCGGTGCACCCCTGGAGCTTTACCGCAATCCGCAGAACATGTTCGTCGCCGGCTTTATCGGTTCGCCGGGCATGAATTTCCTGAAGGGCAGGGTCGTGGCTGCTGGCCAAAGCTCTGCCCGTGTCGAGCTCGACGACGCGCCGGGCCAGGCCTTCGATCTGCCGACACGCAGTCCAGTCGCCGAGGGCGCAGCCATTAATGTCGGCGTGCGGCCCGAGCATATCGGCCTTGGCGCCTCAAATGGCGGCCTGACGCTGCCTGCCACTGCCGAGTTCACCGAGGAGCTCGGTGGCACCGGATATCTTCACGTGTTGACCGCAACCAATGCGGAAATGACGGTCGAGTGCCGCGAAAGCAGGCCTCAGCCGAAGGAGAAGATCAGCCTCTCCCTGAGAGTGCCTGAAATGCTGGCTTTCGACGCCGAAGGCAGAAGGCTCAGTTGATTGAAACGGAATCCGGATCGGATCCGGCGACCGAAAGAAATGCAGGACATCTGATCGCGCGCCTTTGGAGGAGGTTCGCGGCGAGAGACGCCCCGTGCCGCGGGGTGACCTTAACCCATGCTTTAGAGGAGGAACAAACGTGAGAAAGATTATAAAACTCGCCGTCTCGGCAGCCATCGCATTGCTGCCCTCGGCGGCGGCATTTGCGCAGACGGACATTACCTGGTGGGATTTCTTGAGCGGCGGCGACGGCGTTCGCATGAAGGCGCTGATCAAGGAATTCAACGACACCCATCCTGACATCAAGATCAATGCCACGACGCTCGAATGGGGCGTGCCCTTCTATACCAAGGTGCAGACGTCGGCCGCCGTCGGCCAGCAGCCGGATATCATGACCTATCACATGTCGCGCTATCCGCTGGCGGTGCCGACCGGCATCCTGCGTCCCTTTACCGACGAAGAGCTGGCATCGGCCGGCATCAAGAAGGAAAATTACGTGGACGCGGCCTGGAAGCAGGCGACCTTCGACAACAAGGTCTACGGCATTCCTTTCGACGTGCATTCGATCGTTCTCTATTACAACAAGAACATCCTGAAGGAAGCCGGCCTGCTCGGTGACGACGGCCTGCCGAAAGGTTTCGACGGTCTCGACAATTTCAACGCCGCCCTCGATAAGATCAAGGCGACGGGCAAGGTCGAATATCCGCTGTCGCTGCACACGGATGAAGGCGGCTCCATGTGGCGCGTCTTCTATACGCTGCTCTCCCAGCAGGGGGCAAAGTTCATCGACGGGGACCAGATCCTGCCGGGCGATGCCGGCGTGAAAGCGCTGAAGACCATGGCGAACTGGGTCTCCGGGGGCTATTCGCCGAAGCTGATCTCCTATGAAGCCTCGATCGCGCTCTTCACCTCCGGCAAGGCAGCTCTCCACGTCAACGGCGTCTGGGAAGTGCCGACGATGGCCGATCTTGCCAAGAAGGGCGAACTCGGTTTCGAATGGGGCGCCATCGAAATTCCGAACCTGATGGGTACGCAGGCCACCTGGGCGGACTCGCATTCCTTCGCTGTCCCGAACAGCGACAGCAAGCCGATCACCCCTGAAAAACTGAAGGCCGTGCTGCAGATCATTGCCTGGATGAATGAGCACTCGATCTCCTGGGCAAGTGCCGGCCACATTCCTGCTTTCAAGCCGGTCACGGACAGCAAGGAATTCAAGGAAATGCAGCCGAACGCCACCTATGCGAAGCTGGCCGATACCGCCGTCTTCGACCCGGTTTCCAAGCTCGCAGGTGTTGCCGGTCCGATTTACGAAGCAACCCAGAACTTCGTGGTTCCCGCACTCAACGGTCAGCTCGATCCGGAAGATGCGATCGACCAGATGCGCGAAGAGCTGGAAAGCCAGAAGTAGGAAGAGACTGGCCGGAGCCAGCCTCCGGCCAGTCCTTCGTCCAGGGAGATGATCTGTGGTCAACACTGAAAAGCGACGCAAGACGCTGACGGCGATCGTCATGATCGCGCCGTTCCTGATCGCCTATGCGACCGTCTTTGCCTATCCGGTCTACAAGATGTTCGCCTTGAGCTTTACCGACGCGCCGCTCGTCGGCGAAGGCCAATGGGTGGGCTTCGACAATTACGTGAAGCTCTTCCATCAGAAGCTCTTCTATACCTCGGTGTGGAACACCGGCTATTTCGTCGTTCTGACCGTCATCCCGAATACGCTGATCGGCCTCGGACTGGCACTGATGGTCGTGCGTCTGAAGGGCTGGATGCAGAGCCTGGTGCTCGTGCTTTTCTTCATTCCCTATATTCTTCCGGTTTCCGTCGTGACCCAGATCTGGAAATGGGTGCTCGATCAGCAGTTCGGCATCGCCCAATTCGTCATCGAGGCCGTCACCGGCTCGCGCGTCAGCGTCTTCCGCGATCCGATCTGGGCCATGCCGATGGTGGCGCTTGTGACCGTCTGGTGGACCAACGGTTTCAACCTGCTGCTCTTCATCGCAGGCCTGCGCAACATTCCCAATGACTATTACGAGGCGGCCATGCTTGATGGCGCGACGCGCTGGCAATGCTTCAAACGTATTACCTGGCCGCTGATCTGGCCGGTGACCGCGCTGGTGCTGACATTGCAGCTGATCCTGCAGCTCAAGATCTTCGACCAGGTCTACCTTCTGACCGAGGGCGGACCGTTCAATTCCACCTATGTGCTCCTGCAGCTCGTCTATCGCGAAGCCTTCCGATCGAACCATGGTGGTCTCGGCTCCGCAGTCGCAGTGATCCTGTTTCTGATCATCGTCGTCGTCTCGGTGCTGCAATACCAGCTGTTGCGAGTGAGGGAGCGCTGAGATGCCCGGCAAGACAATTGGCAACGCGCTGCTGCTCCTCCTCACGGTGGTGATCGCCTGCACCTGGGCCTTCCCGATCTATTGGGCGATCGTCACATCCATCAAGCCGGAACAGGACGTCGTCAACAAGACCACCCTCATTCCCGACGTCCTGAATTTCTCAGGCTATTATTACGCACTCTTCGAGACGAAGCTGTCGACCTGGTACCTGAATTCCATCGTCACCTCGGTGACGGTAACCGTCGTCGTCATCCTGATCAGCGTGATGTGCGCCTACGCGCTGTCGCAGATCGTCTTTCCCGGCCGCCGGCTTCTCTACGGCATCATCCTGGCGAGCTTCATGGTGCCCTCGCAGGCGCTCGTGATCTCCCAATTCGTGCTGATGCACAAGCTGAACCTGATCAATACCTGGGGCGGCATCATCCTGCCGCAGCTGATCGTTCCCGTTGTCGTCATCGTCTACAAGCAGTTCTTCGATTCCGTGCCGAAGGAGCTGCGCGAGGCCGCAAAGCTTGATGGCTGCGGCGAGTTCCAGATCCTGTTCAAGCTCTATTTGCCGCTGAACTGGGGTATCACAACCGCGCTCGCGATCATCACCTACATCATGGCCTGGAACGCCTTCCTGTGGCCGTTCCTCGTCACCAGTTCCGACGACATGATGACGATCACCGTCGGCATCACCCAGACGCGGGATGCGTTCGGCGTCAAATATGCGCGCGATATGGCTGTCGCCATCCTTGCCGCGATGCCGGTCGCTCTTGCCTATCTGCTGTTCCAGAAACGCGTGACACAGGCCCTGATGCTGTCATCCGGCATCAAGGGATAATGCATCAGGGGTTGTTTCCGGGCCGAGGTGAGAAGGCCCCAGCCGGTCCGCGAGAGCTCTCCCGAGGCGCGGGCCGGCGATTAAAAAAGAGCGGCGACATCGGATATGACGCCGTGATATTAGCTCAAACCAACCAGAAAGACTGGAGAACCAGTATCAGGGCATGGAGACGAAACTTCTAACCGTCGATCCGATGCGGGACGTTGACGTCGTGCAGGCACTCGGTTCTCCGACGCGCATCGAAATCCTCAACCTCTTGCGCCAGAAAGGGCCGCTGAATGTCAACGACATCGCGGCACAGATGCGCCTGCCGCAATCGACGACGGCAACCAATCTGAAGTCGTTGGAGCAGGCGGGTCTCATCCAGACCCAGACGATGAAGGCGACGAAGGGAAATCAGAAGATCTGCTCCAGCATCTATGACGAAATCCTGATCCGCTTCGATACCAACGGCACGAAGGCAAGTCAGGATGTGGTGACCGTCAGCATGCCGATCGGCCTCTTCACGGAATTCGACGTCGGCGCCCCCTGCGGCCTCTGTTCGGTCAATAACGTCATCGGCATGCTCGATGTGCAGGAAGTCTTCCTCGATCCGCAACGCATGCAGGCGGCGCTGCTGTGGTTCACCCGTGGTTATGTCGAGTATAAATTCCCGAACAATGCCAAGGTCTCGGGCAAGAAGATCCGCAAGGTGGAATTCTCGGCCGAGCTGAGCTCCGAGACCCCGGCCACGAACGCGAACTGGCCATCCGACATTTCCATCTGGGTCAACGGCATCAAGGCCGGACACTGGACTTCGCCTGGCGATTTCGGCGATCGCCGCGGCATGTATTCACCGTCCTGGTGGAAGCTATCGGGCTCCCAATACGGCAAGCTCAAGACCTGGACGATCGATGAGACAGGCACCTGGATCGACGGCGCTATGGTCTCGACCCAGACTATCGCCTCGCTCGGCATAGCCGACCGTCACTCGATCCGCTTCCGTATCGGAATCGACGAAAAGGCCGACAACCCTGGAGGCATGAACCTTTTCGGCAAGGGTTTTGGCGATTTCGACCAGGATCTGGTGATGTCGATCTATTTCTGATTGCTATGGATACCCCGGCGTTTCCGCCGGGGCTGCTGTCGTTCAAAACCTATTTCTTGCCACCCCAAAGCTCCGGATAGCCAGGCAGATCCTGGCAGCCGCAAAGGCTGTAGTGTAGCGGCGGCATGCGCTCGTCGATATAGCTTGCCAGCGTATCCTGCGTGATCGCCGGCTGAGGCAGGATCCATTCCGGACCAGGCACCTGTTTGCCGTCGAGCACATCAAGAGCGCCGAGGATCGCTGTCCGCCACTGGTAGGTCGGATAGGATGGGCCGATTGCCGTCAGCTTGTCCTTCTGCCATTTGCGCAGGAAGTCCTGCTGGTCTTCGCCGCTGATGACAGGATAGGGCAGTCCGGCATCTTCGAATGCTTCGAGTGCTGCGGTGGACGTATCGCCGGCATCCATCCAGACGGCATCGATCTTTTCGCCGCGATTGATGTAGTCCTCGACGACCGCCTTGGTCTTGGCTCGGTCGCTGGCGGTGAATTCGGAGCCGATGACCTTAAGGCCGGCTTCGTCGAAGATGTTCTTCGCCGCCGAATAGCGGGTCTCAAGTACGTCGACACCCGGCATGATGCGCAGTGCCAGAACATTGGCGCCCTTCGGCAGCTTGCTGGCGATGAACTCGCCCGAGGTGATGCCGAAGCCGTACCCACCGACCGGGTGGATGTAGGTGACCGGGCACTTGGTAGCGACGCCGCGGTCAAAGACGATGACCGGCAATTTCGCGCAGGCTGCCTCCACAGCCGGCGTTAGCGCCGCCGTCGTGTTCGGCGATACGATCAGCGCATCGCACTTGCCGCCGCTGACCAGGGCTTCGATATCGGAGATTTGCTTATCGTCCTTGCCTTCGGCATCGACGACCACCAGTTCCTTGATGCGATCCTTGTGCAGTTCGGCCTCGGCCTGCAGATTGTGCATGCCAACGACGCGCCAGGGGTTGAATATCCCGGCATTGGAAAAGCAGATCGTGACCGGGCCGTCCTTCTTGTATTTGGCGGCATCGACCATTCCGTCCCCGAGATGCTGCGCCCACGGCTTGCCCTCCGGGCCTTGCGGCGTCATCGAAAGCTGCTCGCGCTGCTTCTTGAATTCAGCCGGATCGTTGAATTCCTGCGCATAGCTAACGCCGGCAAATGCCATCGCTATCAGTGCTGCAACAACTGCTTTGTATTGCATCTTCTTCCTCCTCCATTATGCCGGCGTACCGGCGGTTCATCGCTTGTCTCTCCCTGCAAGCAATCAGGTCTTTCTCCGATCTCGCCAGGCGCTGGCGCCGACGGCGGCAATCAGAATCACCCCCTGGATGCTGTCGCGCAGCGCCTGGGGCAGGCCGGCGAGATTGAGTAGGGTGAAGAGCGCGAAAAGGCTAAGAGCGCCAAATAACGCACTCCATAGCGAGCCGCGGCCGCCGAGCAGCTGGGCACCGCCGATGACGCAGGCGGCAATCGCCTGCAGTTCCATGCCGCGGCCGGCGTTGACGGACACGCCGGAAAAGCCACCGACGAGGATGCCGGCGGTTACCGCCGCCAGTGCCGACACAACGAAAGCGGCGATGCGGGTGGCGGCGACCGGCAAGCCTGCAAGTTCCGCAGCCCTCGGATTGTCGCCGATCGCCAACGCGCGTTTGCCGTAGACAGTGCCGTGCAGTCCCCACCAGGCAAACATGAGAAAAAGCAAGAGGATGATGACTGCGAGCGGCAGGCTGCCGATCAGCCAGACATCGCGCATCAGGAAACGGCCGAGATCGCGGAAATTGTCCGGCAGATCGCCGCGCGCCGCACCACCCGACCAGGCCAGCGCTATGCCGTTGACGAGCAGCATGGTGCCAAGCGTGGCAATAATCGAAGGCACCTTCAGAAAAGTGACGATGAGACCATTCACCAGGCCAACAGCGAGACCCATGAGGTAGAGGACGCCGATCATCGGCCAGGTCATCTCGGGGTCGCCATTGATCAGGATGGAAGCTGCCAGAACGACGAGGGTGACGATGGCCCCCACGGAGAGATCGAAACCACCGGTCAGAACGACATAGAGCTGCCCGACGGCGAGGATGATCAGCGGCGCTGCCCGGCGCAGGAAGTTCATGAAGAGGCCGGTTTCGAGGTAGTTCGGCTGAAGGCTCGCGATAGCGGCATAGAGGATAATAAAGACGATCAGGCCGAAGTTGATCTTTGCAAGCGAAATGACCGGGCGACGCATCGGTGTCGTTTCTGAAAGCGGGGTCATGCGACATGCCCCTTGTGACGTATGGCGTGGATGGCAACAGCGGCGATCACGATCGCACCGCGCATCACCTGCTTGAGAAATGCATCGACACCGAGCATATTGAAACTGGCGTCAAGCGTGGCAAAGAGCAGGACGCCAGCGACCGTGCCCGCCACTCCCCCCTTGCCACCGGCCAGTATGGTCCCGCCGATGACGGTTACCGCGATCGATTCCAGGTCATAGATGCCGTCGCGGCCGATCCAGGGCGTACCTGACTGCAGCCGGGCCGCCAGATAGAGCCCCGCAACGCCGGCAAAGAAGCTTGCGATGACATGGGCAGCGAGCACCACGCGCTCGGTGCGGATGCCGGCCAGACGGGCGCCTTGCGGATTTCCGCCGACGGCGTAGATGCGCGCGCCGAATACGGTGCGCGTCAGCAGCAGGCTTGCCGCGGCGGCAAGTGCGACGAACAGCAGGACCGGGTGGGGGATGCCAAGAAGACTGGTATAGGCGAAGGCCTGGAAGGACGGCGCGACCGAACCTTGGAGGTAAGTGAAGGATGCCGACAATAATCCCTGGATTGTCAGGCCTGTCCCAAGCGTTGCGATCAGCGGGTTTATGCCGCAGTAGGCGACGAGCAGCCCGTTGATGGCGCCGACGATCAGGCAGAGGACGAGGCACGCAAGGATCGCCGGCAGGATCATTGCCGGATTTGCCTGCATGATGAACGAGGCAAGGACCGCGACCGCGCTGATTAGCGCCGCCACCGAAAGATCGATCGAGCCGACGAGAATGACGAAGGTCTGGCCGAGTCCGACAAGGCCGAGAGCGACCATCCGTTGAAACAGGCCGGCCAGCCCTTCAAGATTCAGCTGGCTTGTCTCCCCCGTCGCTATCGCCGTAATGACAAAGATGCAGGCCGAAACCAGCACGAGCACGGCGGCCACGGAAAGGCGCATCGGGTGACGGGTACGGCTTGTCGCCGGAAGGGTCTCGTCACTCAAGTGAGGGCCTCCTGCTTCTGGCGTATATCGATGCCGAGCGACATCGCCATCACTGCTTCCTCGCTTGCCCCGCGCGGCAACTCGCCGGCGATCCGGCCCTGATGCATCACGAGAATCCGGTCGGAAATGCCGATAAGTTCGGGCATGTCAGAAGAAACGACGATGATGCCGCGGCCGGAATTGGCGAAGCTTCGCATCGCCTCGTAGATCGCCGCCTTGGCGGCGATGTCGATGCCCCGGGTCGGCTCGACGAAAACGAGGATATTCGATTGCCGCGCAAGCCAGCGGGCAATGATGACCTTCTGCTGATTGCCGCCGGAAAGCGAATCGACCGCCTGGCCGAAATCGGCAGCCCGCACGTCCGTCACCCGCAGCACCTCGTCGATGCGGTCTCTTGAGAAGGCCCCGCTTTCGGGGCGGGTGAAGAAATTCGACATGGATCGGAGCGTCAACAGTGCGTTGTCGCGAACGGACTGCCGCAGCAACAGTCCCTCGCGCTTGCGATCGCCCGGCAGATAGCCGATGCCGCGGCTCGTCGCGCGGCGCGGCGAGGTGATTGCCTGCGGACCGCCGCCAAGTCGTATCGTACCTGCTGTCAGCGGCTCATCGCCGATAATTGCCTGTGCGAGCGATGCCTTTCCGGAATCTTCCAGCCCGGCGACGCCGATGATTTCGCCGGCCCGGAGATCGAGATCGATGCCGCGCAGGAAGGTATTTCCGCCCTGTTCCACCGAGAGCAACGAATGACCGGGCTTGCCGGCCGGCGGCGATGGATAGAAGTCCTTGAGATCACGACCGACCATCGCCCTGATGATCGCGCCAATATCGGCGTCTTCCCGCGATTTCGTCCAGATCCTGCGGCCGTCCTTCAGCACCGTGATGCGATCGGCAAGAGCCATGATTTCCGGCATTCTGTGCGAGATGTAGATGATCGAGACGCCCTCACTCCGCAGGCCGCGCACGAGTTGCAGCAGGGCCTGGGCGTCACGTTCGTCAAGGGCCGCCGTCGGCTCGTCCATGACGAGAATCTGCGCATCGAGCAGCAACGCCTTGGCAATTTCCACCAATTGCTGGCCCGCAATCGAAAGCGTCGAAACCTGCCGGTCCGGATCGATACCGGCGCCGAGACGCTGCAATAACTCCATGCTGCGGCGACGCATCTCGCGCCGGTCGAGAACGCCGCGCCGCGAGGGCTCGCGGCCCACGAAGATATTTTCCGCGACGCTGCGATAGGGCAACAGGCTAAGTTCCTGATGGACGATGGATATGCCGGCCGCCTTGGCCTGTTGCGGGTGGGCGAAATCTGCGGATTGGCCGCGAATGCGAATCTCTCCGCCATCCGGTCGATAGCTGCCACCGAGGATCTTCATGAGTGTCGACTTTCCGGCGCCGTTCTCGCCACAGATTGCGTGCACCTCTCCGGGACGGCAGTCGAAATCCACCTCGTCAAGTGCGAGCACGCCGGGGAACGTCTTGGTGATGCCGGCCATTTCAAGTGCGGGTAGCGTCATTGTGCCGGCCTCTTCGAGCCCGATGGGGCGTGTTCTCCGGCAATGTCCCATTCCCTGCGGATGAAGGCGATGCTCTCGGCAAAGAGCGTGTCTAGGTCGTCGAAAAGATCCCGCCAGACGCGCGTGGCTCCCGCAAGCTCGGGCAGGGCACGGCTGAAGGATTCGACCGTGAGCCAGCCGTCATATCCGCAACGGCGCAACGCTTCAAAATGGGCTGCGAAGGGCACGTGACCCGTCCCCGGAATGCCGCGATCGTTTTCCGAAACATGGTAGTGATTGATTTCCTTGTGGTAACGTTCGTAAGTTGCCGGCGGATCTTTTTCTTCGATATTGGCGTGGAAGGTGTCGAACATGTAGCCGTAGTTCGGGTGACCAACCTCGCCGTAGATCTCCGAGGCCGCAGCGATCGTCGACATCAGGTAGCATTCGAAACGGTTGACGGCTTCGGCGGAGATGCGAATGCCTGCCGATGCGGCATATTCGGCCAGCGCCCGCATCGCCTCGACGCAGCGGCCGCGCTCATTCGACGTTGGACCGAAGCCGGTGAAGACACCGACGGGGGAATGGAGCGGACCGGCGATCACTTCGCCGCCCATCGCCTGCGTGCAGTCGACGATCCACTTGTGATGGTCGCGGGCGCGTCGACGGATCGTAGGATCTGTACTCACGGGATTGGCCTCCTGGGTCGCGACTGCCGCGGCGCCGGCGGAGAGACCGATATCGCGCAGCATCTTGCCGAGGGCGGCATAGTGATCCGGCTTTCCAAAAAAGACAGGGATCTCGACGGCGTCATATCCCAGCGCCTTCAGTCGCTCGAGTTGACGGCCATGCGCCGTGGTGATCTCCGCTCCGAGCACAAGTAAGTTGAATGCGATCTTCACGTGTTCTCCTTCCCATGCGGCAGTAACGTCGTCGTCCCGCGGCATGGTTGCCCATCCTCGGGGTGGATACTTGGCAGACTTGACTCGGTAAAACTTGCGCCCCACAACAGTGGTAAATTTCTTAAGTCATTTTCTGCGTTGGGAGGCGCGCGAAATGAATAAGCACACAATCATCAAGCCAGCCGACATTCGTCGTCCTTCGGTCTTTCGCCAGCCGGATTCGATGATGTATGCCGACAATTGCCGCGAGTTGCAGGCCGCCGCTGCGCGTGGCGAAGTCGAGTTGCACGCGTGGACCCGCGGCAGCTATCCCGGCCAGTCGCTCGGAGACCGACTGCCGGGGATCCGTACGGTCGGCTTCTGGGATGCGCGTTATGCGCAAAGCTGGGGACTCGGCCGCCACTGCAATGAAGGGTTCAAAATCGCCTATCTGGCGCGCGGCAACCTCAATCTCGTCGTGGATGATCGGACCTACAATTTCGAGCAGGGCCAGTTCATCGTCATCCGTCCCTGGCAGCTGCATTCGATCGGCAATCCCGGCGTCGATGCGAGCCGCCTGCTGTGGATCATTCTCGATGCGGGGCTGAGGCGTCCGAGCGAAGCCTGGGAATGGCCGAGTTGGATGGTGTTTTCAAGCGAGGAAGCCCGCACGCTCGGCGAATTGCTGACGCAGAACAACCAGCCGGTCTGGGATGGTGGCGCTGATCTGTGCCGCGCCTTCGAGGCCGTGCCCTCGATCCTGCTCGGACGAACGCCCGAAGATGGCGAAACTCGGCTGAAGGTGGCGATCAATACGATCATGCTGAGCCTGATCGACCGGATGACGGAGCAGGCGCCGAAGCTCGATCCCGATCTTTCGACGTCGCAGCATACGGTGGCGATCTTCCTGCGCCGGCTGGCCTTCGCGCTTGCCGAAGACTGGACGCTCGATTCCATGGCCGAAGAATGCGGTCTGTCGCGCACCCGTTTTTCGGAATATTGCAAGCGGCTGACCAACATGACGCCGCGGCAATATCTGCAGCATCTGCGGCTGGAAGAGGCCTCGCGCCTTTTGAAGACGCCGGGCCGTAGCAGCATCACGGAGATTGCCTTCTCCTGCGGCTTCAACTCCAGCCAGTATTTCTCCAACGCATTCCGCAAGCGTTATGGCCATGCCCCGAATGGTGCGGCTGCTTCTGCCTGAGGCGGTGCGTCCGACCGCCTCGCGTGACGACATCATCGATATCGCACGGTCGCTGGTGCGGCCGGGCAGGGAGGTGAGGGAAGGGGCGGCGTTGATTGTAATAACAGCGACTGGTGGCGAGCCGGCCTGACGCAGGCAGGATCACTTCTGGCCGTTTCTCCCGCCATTGTTGTGAGTGCAGATCGTCTTTCAGGTTATTGTCAGACTCCTGTGCTCACATCGCACCGCGCCGGGTGTGCTCGGGGAAAGTACTCCCACCTGAAATTGCTATAAATTAGGAGCGGGTATGACCGACCAGTCTAGCCGTCTTGTCTTGCATATGAATTCGCGCGACGAGGTGTTTGCCGACGAACGCAATTCGGTTGCGGACTTTTCTTTCAATTCCACCGTCGCAAGCGTTTTCGATGACATGGTCAGCCGTTCAGTCCCATTCTATGGGGAGATGCAGCGGATGGTTTGCGAGTTGGCCCGGGACTTCGCCCAACCTCATTCGACCCTCTATGATATCGGCTGCTCGACGGCCACCACGCTGTTGGCATTGGACCACGTCGTCGACAATCAACTTGATTTCGTCGGAATCGACAACGCGCCGGACATGCTCAAGAAGGCGGCGGAAAAGATTGAGGAATCGGGAACAAACCGATCAATCGATCTGGTCACAAGCGACCTCCATCGCGGCTTTACGATCGAAAATGCTAGTGTCGTGACGATGCTTCTGACGCTTCAGTTCGTGCGTCCACTGTTTCGCGAAAGAGTGATGAAGACTATCTTTAACGGGCTCAAGGCTCACGGATGCCTGCTGCTGATCGAGAAGTTGACCAGCGAGGACACGACGTTCAACAGACTGTTCATCGACCACTATTATGACTTCAAGCGGCGCAACGGATATTCCTCGATCGAAATCTCGAAGAAGCGAGAGGCACTGGAAAATGTCCTCATTCCCTACCGCCTCGAGGAGAACATCCAGTTGCTCAAGGAGGTAGGCTTCAAGAGCACCGAGGTCTTCTTCCGCTGGTACAATTTCTGCGGCATCGTCGCGGTCAAGTGAGTCGAAAAGCCATGAACAGAGTCTCCCTCGCGATCGGCAGCTTCTTTTTCAAATACCGAAACCAGGCTTTCCCGCTCATAATCGTCGCACTGTTTGTTTCTAGCCCGCCGGCCACAACGTTTTTCGGTAGTGCTGCGCTCGAAGGATGGAAAAACATTATCGCGTTGCTCGTCGTCATGGCTGGTTTGGTACTGCGCGCAACCGTGATCGGATATGCCTACATCAAGCGCGGTGGCCTCAATAAGCGGGTTTATGCCAGCGATTTGGTGACGGAAGGCATGTTTGGCGTTTGCCGCAACCCCCTGTATGTCGGGAACATGTTGATTTACTCCGGGCTCTTTCTGTTCCACGGCAATCCGGTGGTCGTCGTTGCCGGATGCCTACTGTTCGGCCTTATCTACCAGTGCATCATTTACGCCGAAGAGGAATTCCTCGCGAACAAGTTCGGCGAGGCATATGGCGCTTATTGCCGGGACGTATCCAGATGGGGGCTGAAGCTGAGCGCGTTTTCGTCGTCAACGGAAGGTATGGCTTTCAATGCGAAGCGCGTCATTGCCAAGGATTACTCGACGATGTCGTCCACATTGATCGCCCTGTTGGCAACTGAATTCTATCGACTGGCGGCAGATTCAATATCGCCTGAGGAGCTTTCTTACGCGATGGTTCTTGTCGCGCTCTTCGTGGCAGTCGTTGCGCTCACCGGCGTCGTGAGTTCGTTGAAGAAAATGGGGGTCTTGGACGAACTGACTGCCGCGCCCTGAAGGCGTCTCGCTTCGTGCTACTCCAGGCCGAATTAGAGGATTAGGTGAACTCCTGCGGTTCGATATCGACGGCGAGGCGATATGCGTCCCACCAGCGAACATTTTCTGGTGAAGTGGTTCTAAGCCGTGTGCATTGCTTTGATGCGCATAGGACTATCTCCGTTCTGTTCGCGCTTCTGGGCGATGCGCTGGTATTCCTTAGAGGAAAGCTTGCGAGCCAGTGCGAAGTTTCAAGCAAGCGCTGTCCAGAGTATGCGCAGCTAGCCGTCTAATCGAAATTTAATTTATCGCTCCCATGATCCACCTGCTTGATATGGTGGGCTACATGAACACTTTACGGACATTCGGAAAATTGACGGCGGAACGAGCTCAGCGCGAACGCGCGCGGCTCGAAGCACTGGACCAGTTTGACTTGTTGGACGCGCCAAGGGATGCGAGCTTCGAACGGATCGTTCGCCTTATCAAAGAAATATTTTCAGTCGATATCGGGATTGTGTCTGTCATCGACGCACATCGTCAAAGTTATCAAGCCTGTGTCGGCTTGCCGAATTCGGAGGTCCCACGAGAAGAAAGCTTCTGCACGTTGATCGTCGACTCGGGAGTGCCGATGATTATTCAGGACGCGTCAAAGGACGCCAGGTTCGCAAACAATCCATCGGTAACTGGCGAAGCTCATGTCCGTTTCTACGCTGGCGTGCCGCTCCAAACGCGCGAGGGGTTTATCTTGGGAACGGTGTGCGCCATTGACCGTCAGCCCAAGTCATTTGGGGCGAGGGACCTTGCTATTCTTCAGGAGCTCGCTGGACTTGCAATGGAACGCATTGAGCTGCTTCAATCTGCTGCGACAGATGGTCTGACGGGCGTTCTCACACGAAAAGCCTTCAAGTCCGAGAGCGAGAAATTAATCGCCCAGGCACTGAGGCATCAGCATGATCTTGCATGCCTTGTACTGGATGTGGATCACTTTAAGAAGGTAAATGACACTTACGGCCATTCTGCCGGCGATGAGGTTCTCAAAGCTGTTAGTGGTGCATGTAGGAGCAGCCTGCGGGCAGGAGATCTAATTGGACGTCTAGGGGGCGAGGAATTCGCCTTCTTACTTCCCCATGTCGACAAGGCCGCGGCCGCAGCTGTTGCGGAGAAATTGCGGAACGCTATCGCGGGGTCCCTTGTGAATGGCGACTTCGGTACCGTGAGTGTGACAGCCAGTATCGGATCGACCAACCTTTCAATTGTCAGCCGTGACACCGATACGCTCATAGCCCAGGCGGACGCGGCAATGTATGCCGCCAAAAGCGGAGGACGAAATCGGTGCGTCTCATGGCATGATCTGAAGGGTGCAAACGGGGGAGAGCGCCGCAGGGTACTGAAAAGCGCCTCCATCCTGTTCAACGAGCGGCGTTCAGTAATCGACTGCACGGTTAAGTCGCTTGGAAGCGACGGCGCAGGGCTAGTCCTTTCAAACACCTCAGGCATACCGCCGGAGTTTGATCTGGTAATCCGCGGCGAAGGCTTCGAAACCCGTTGCCGCGTAATCGCGCAGGACCGTCAAAACGTCGAAGTGTCTTTCAGGTAATAAGGGGTATCAATCACGGCGCGGTCAGTGGGGCGGTCTACGATCCTGCGGGGCTGTCCGCGTCTACATCAATACCCTCGACGACATTCTACGGGCGATCTGTTCGGATCTCGAGTGAGGTGGACCTGTCGGCCGATATCGTCCGCTCGGTCGCCGGCAAGACCGACAGTCGCCCTCGAATCGTCATTTGCCGATTATGTTATCGGCCACCGGCTTGGCCAAGGGCTTCACGCCGTCCGGGCACGTGCGGGGGAGAAGGCGCCTTCAGCCAATGCGGTGCCGCAAGGGGCGATTGATGCACTTAGTAAGTCGTTCTTCCGCCACTAAGATCGAATGTGGACGCCGTCGTGAACGAGTTTTCCTCCGACAGGAGCCATACCGTCATCGCCGCGATCTCCGTAAGTTCGGCGAAGCGATCTCGCGGAATCCTGACCAACATGTATTCGATGAATTCGGGTGTGAGGCCATCGAGGATCGGCGTCTTCGCTGTGGCGGGCGTAATGGCGTTGACGGCGATTCCGGTTTTCGCAAGTTCTTTGCCCAAAGACTTGGTGAAACCAAGCACGCCTGCTTTGGCAGCACTATAGGCCGCGATATTCGGGTTGCCTTCTTTTCCCGCCACCGATGAGATGTTGACGATCCGCCCGTAATCTCGTTTCAACATGACCGGCACGACATGGCGGCAGCAGTTGAATGTGCCCGTCAGGCAGACGTCTACGACACTTCGCCACTCCAAGACATCGTATTCGATCGTCGGTTTGACCTTCCCCGTAATCCCTGCCGAATTCACCAGGCAATCGATCCTTCCGAAAACCTCCTCTGTCGCCGAAGCCGCCCTGCCGACGAGATCGAAATCCGTCACGTCGACCTGGAATGCGTGGGCATTCGGTCCGAGTGTGCTGGCACTATCGGCCGAGCGATTGCCATTCGAATCCCAGAGAGCAACTTTCCCGCCGGACTGGATCACCCGTTCGGCGATGGCATAACCGATCCCCTGTGCGCCGCCGGTGATGACGGTCACTCTGTCTTTCAAGTCAATCGAATTCATCAAGCGCTCCTCCAGCACGTTCCGAATGCATCCGCCGAATTGAATAAAACAAGCCTCATTTCGTTCTCGCCTTGAAATCAAAACCTGAACTGAAACCGAGTCAGCGGCGGATGCGTCACGATCCTAGCAATCTGCGGACATCTCGCCAGCGCAAACTCGACCGACCGCAACCAACAATCTTACAAGGGCGCCCTGCGCCAGCAGTCTTATCGAAGCTTGTCGGTCTCGACGCGTGCGGAAAGCAGTCGCCGAGTTCTCGGAAGGGAAGAGGCCACCCACATGGTCGTGGTGAAAGCCTCGCCTTCAGAGAAATCAGAATCGCATCCGTGTACGAGCGACGCCAAGATCCTGAGCGGGCAGGTCTACGACGAGCCTGTTGGCGCGTTCAGACCAAAAGCCTTCATAATAGCTGGAGGTCGGCTCGAATCCGGTCGATACGCCCAATGCCCACCGACCTAGCAGAAATCGTTGAGCTTCAGGATTTTATAGGCCTCGATCGTCGCCCGAAGTGCCTCCTCTGACGCGCGGTCTCCATCGTTTGCGTCGGGATGGTGCATCTTGAGCCTCTGCTTGTAACGACTTCTGATTTCTTCCGGCGTGGCATCCGCGGAAAGATCGAGCGTTTCGAATGCTTTCGCTCTAAGAACTTTAAGCTTTCGGGACTGCAAAGCCGCGTGGCTGCGCGCAGCGTTTTTCCTTGCATTGATCGCCTTAGCGGTCCCGGAGCGAACTGAGGAAGGGAGGGGTGCGGCAGAAGCGTGATTGACCCTGACGCCCCAGGTCGGCCGGCTGCCGCTTGCCGCTTCCCTCTGATAACGGGCAGTGACAGGGTTCGAGAGCTTCGTCACGTAATTGTAGCCTTCGCTGTATTCTTTTGCGTGGCCACGACAGAAGAGAAGATACAGGCCCTCGGCATCCGCTCCGACGGGCGCGCGGTGCAGGCCTTGTTTGTCGCATCCATCCCATTGGCATGTCGGACCGCCTGGATCGCGACGTTCAGCCGGCTTGTTTCGGATCGGTCTCAGGCCGACGAAAATCTTTGAATCAGTCATCGCGCCTTATATGGCCGTACTGAGGGCCGCGGCAAGATTGTTCTTGGCAGATGACAAACCCTTTGTTCACGGGAACGTACCTGCTATCGCGGAATGTATTGTTTGGAATATCCATGATCTCTCGATCTCATTCCGTCACTACAAACAGGCTTTACCTGGAAAATCGGGCTGAGCTTCCGAACGAGATAAACTGAAAGCGTCAAGGCCAGCCCCCGATGGCAGCAAACGAAGACCGTGTTGGAAAGCGCGTCTACGAGATCTGGGAGCAGGAGCGCCGGCCGCTCGGGGAAGACATGCAATACTGGCCGCAGGCGTCCAGGAAATTGCCGCAAGCGCCGAGGCGGATGGCGGCGCGGTCAAGAACAGCCGGGCAAAGAAGCGTGGCCCGCAGGGCCGAAACTGCTCGCGAAGTCCGAGCCTGCCGGCAAAGCCAAAGGCGGCGCTCAGATCGCTCCGACGACCACGCCATCGCCGTCGGCTGCGAAGATCACCACCGGCGTCACCAAACACTGCGGAAAACACTGGCGAGCGGTTTGGGTATCGGAAGAAACGGGGCGCGATCGACCGCGCCCCGCTGGAACAGGCTCTCGAAAGAGTTTGGCTCAGAGCGGCCTGACGTTTTCGGCCTTCGACTTGCCGGTCTTTCGATCCTGACCGATGTCGAAGGATACGTCTTGGCCTTCCTTCAAGACATTGCCGTATTCCAGGGCAGATACGTGGACGAACACGTCCGCACCGCCCGTTTCCGGCGTGATGAAGCCAAAACCCTTGTCCGCGTTGAAAAACTTTACCTTACCGGTCGGCATGAAACCCTCGTATGTTTGCAGTTGATCGCGCGTGCAATCTAGCGACCGACATTTGCCACGGCAACCAGGGATCGAAGCAATCGTTCGACGCCGACCGGGCCTGCCTTTCTTCGACAAAGGGATCTTGTCTCAAGGGCTCGCTTCGAAGGGCAGGACGACGTTCTCTGCAATCTCCTTCGAACCCGTCGTGAGACAGGTCGCGAAATTGCCTCTACCGCGCGCATCCAGCATGGCAGCGCCTGCGCGAATGGCGCTTTGCCATGACGAGCCACGTTCCCAGGCCTCGTTGTAAACAAGAGCAAGCTCAGAGGCTCGACTTGTTTGCAGGAGGGCTTCGAACAGGAGTGCCGCTTGGCGGATATCCTTAGCCCGTTTGACTGCCGATTGGCCGTCGGTGTGCCTGCGGCTTGCAACAATCAGCTTGTGGACAGCAAAGCGCGATGGGTCGGGGACGGTCACCGGGACACCGCTCTTGTGCAGGAGCATCGTCCGGAGAGGATCACGGATCAGGAAATCGAGGAAGCGAAGCGGAGCGGCGCTGGTGCCTCCGAGCGCCGACATCGTTGCGGGCTGATCAAGATAGTCGTCTGTTCCGCGGTTCGATGTCAAGAATTCTACCCTGTAGCCGCCCTGGTCTGAAACGTAGACGAGGCGGCGGCGTCTGAACGGTGTGGGACCGCCCTGAATGAGGGGTCAATGCCCTGCAGAAGATCAAGGATTGGTGGAAGGCTGTCCTCGACCTCGCAAGAGACGGCATGATCCTGGGCGATATTCGCATCGCCCGTCAGGATGGCGGCCATAGGCAGGCGAACGCCAAGCAGGCCGCTGTAAGTCTGGAATGCCACCGTGCCGACCAACACGCCGCGCAACCGGAAGAAGCCGCCTGCGGCCAGGGCTTCGACAACGTCTCCCGTCATAGTGTCTGCTGCGATCATTCCGCCTTCGCTGTCAGCGACGACACGATGCGCCGGCGGGCTCTGAGATCGTCCTTGTCGCTCTTATGGGCTGCAACACGCTCTGCAATGTCCGGGTCGTCCGCAGGCCCGACATAGCGGCGTGTCCGACCGCCCTTGCCGTCCGCGATATCGAAATACCAGTATTTGCGACCTTTGACGGTGACGGGCGTGAACCGCCCTTCGGGGGGAAAGTCGGCAGTCCATGCGGCATCAAGCGAGCGCTGGCCGAGTTCGGCGAGCATCGTCTGATACATGAGATCGATCGGTTTCACCTATGCGCCAGCCTTATTATACCTTTTTTGGGGGAAGGTATAACTGAGGATGAGCGTTCCGGCCTTCCGTGAAAGGCGCCGACCCCGTCACGCAATCTTCCGCCGAGTGATCTGTTCAGGCTGGGAATAGGAGAGGGGAGTAAAATTGCCGGCGAAACAGCGCTGTGCGAAAGGTTTGCCATCGGCCAGGTGCTTTGATGCCGTGGATGGAAGGAAGGAGGCCACGTGACGCTGGGAGAGCTGATCGATCGATACCGGCCGTGTCTGGCTGACGAGACCGTGGGTGTACGCCGCAGCTGGGAGGAGATGTTTACCTATACGCTTCGCCACTATAGCAAAGATACGCCCATAGCCACTTTCGATCCTGAAATACTGTCGGAGCGACTTGTCATGTCCGGCATGCATCACCTCATCGTCGTGGGATATGTGAAGCGGTGGCGCGACCTGCTTTCCTGGGCAGGCCGCGAATAGGGCAGGGTACTAGGCGCCACGCCACTTGTTCAGAATCATGCCGGTATCGGCGGACTGGTGGGATCAGGTTGACCGTCGAAGAACAGATAGATGGCAGCAATTCTTCCATCCCTTGCCACGATGAAATCCGTTCCCGCGTAGGACGGCGCCTTGCCGGGGATGCCCGACACCCACCTCATCCGTCCTGCAGCCTCGTGAAGCACTTCGGCCGGCGCGATCGGCGTATATTTGAACTCCGGATGCATGGCACGGATGACGCCGGCAATGCGGACGATCTCGTCGCGGCCGCGGTAGGTTCCGTGCGGCTCGACGAATACGGCGTCTTCATGAAAAATCTCCTCGGCCACCGTCCGGCGGAGGGCCTCGTCGCCCTCCCCGAAGATGCCCTGCAGATTGCGTTCAAGCAACGTTGCGATATCTACCATGACGGCTCTCCTTCATGTCATCGTGTCAGATCTGAGCCTGGCCGCCATCGACGAACAGTTCGACGCCGTTGACGAAGGAGGCATCGTCGGATGCGAGGAAGAGGACAGCCTTGGCGATCTCTTCCGGCTTGCCGATGCGACCGGCAGGGATGAGGCTCGCAAGGTAGTTCTTCGTATTCTCCGCTTGGTCGCCATTGCCGAACAGCTCATTGAGGCCTGCCGTATCGGTAACGCCAGGGCTGACCGCGTTGACGCGGATATGGCGGTCCTTGAGGTCGAGGATCCAGTTGCGCGCAAAGTTGCGGATGGCCGCCTTCGTTGCCGAGTAGACGCTGAAGGCAGGCGTGCCGGAAATGCTCGTTGTCGAGGAAGTGAGAATGATCGACGCACCATCGCGTAGCAGCGGCAGCGCCTTCTGGACGGTGAAGAGCGTACCCTTCACGTTCGTCGCAAATGTCTTCTCGTAGTGTTCTTCAGTGATCGCCCCGAGCAGCGCCATCTCGCCACCGCCGGCATTGGCGAAGAGGATATCGATCTGAGCGTGTTTCTGCTGGACTGCGTCATAAAGACGGTCGATATCGACGAGCTTGCTCATGTCGGCCTGCACGCCAGTCACCCTGCCCCCGATGTCTTTGACGGCAGCGTCAAGCGCTTCTTTCCGGCGGCCCGTGATGAAGACCGATGCACCTTCCTGAGAGAAGGCCTTTGCTGTCGCCAGCCCGATGCCGCTTGTGCCGCCGGTGACGATTACGACTTTGTTCTCGAACTTCTTGGTCATTGCCTTGCTCCTTGTTTGCGGCCGGTTGCCGTTGAGAAGGAACATGCCAGTAGAACGCTGGTGCCAGTAGCCAGCAAATGTGTTACCCAGCGTTCTGAATGGAGAACGATGATGCGGACCGACCTGAACGATCTGGTTTATTTTGCCGAAGTCGTGGCGCATGGCGGTTTTGCCGCGGCGGGCCGGGCGTTGCGCGAGCCGAAATCGAAGCTCAGCCGGCGGATCGCGGGCCTTGAGGCACGCCTTGGTGTCCGATTGATCGAGCGCTCGAGCCGGCGCTTTCGCGTAACCGATGTCGGGCAGTCCTTTTACGAGCGCTGCAAGGCGATGCTGGCAGAGGCAGAGCGCGCCGAAGCCCTGGTTGCAGAGGCGCAGTCAGAGCCGCATGGCCTGATCCGGATGAGTTGTCCGACCGGCCTCGTCGAACCGATCTCTGGTCTGGTCACGCAGTTTCTGGCGCAACATCCGAGGGTACGCCTTCAGCTTGTCGCGATCGACCGTCCGGTGGATCTGATCGAAGAACGCATAGATGTTGCGCTGCGTGTGCGAACGTCGCTCGATGGCGACGCATCACTGACGATGCGCTCGCTGGGAAATTCGGTTCGCATTCTTGTCGCAAGCCCACAGATAGCAAGCCGCATCGGCGACATCGCCGGGCTCGTCGATCAATCGACGCTCTCAACGACTGATGACCAGGGAGAGGTCAACTGGTTTCTCGAAACCGATGACGGGCATACCCATACGCTACGCCACGAACCGCGCATGGGCTGCGCGGACTTCACTGCCGTCAGGGCCGCAGCGATTGCCGGGCTTGGGGTCGCACTCCTGCCCGACCATACCTGCCGCCAGGCCATCGACGAGGGAAAGCTCGTTCATGTGCTGCCGACCTGGCGTGGCATGAAAGGGCTCGTCCACCTCGTGTTCACGACACGCCGGGGTCTTCCGCCGGCGGTGCGCAAGTTCATCGACAGCCTGGCTGCCGGGTTTCCGAGGGATGCGTTGGCACGCTGACATTTTTGGTTGCAGCCTCCGAACCCGCTAGGCTGTGCCTGGGGTGTCGGTTCGGAAATCGATTCCGGAACACGCGGTCGTGAGGCAGTCGGTCCCGCTTCTTCTTCGGATCGCCGACGCTGGCGCTCCTGCGGCTGCTTTTCTTCACGCCCGCCTGTGACGCGGATTCCCGCTTTCCCGCGCTGTTGGCGCGGCCGCTATGCTGAAGGCTCCGATATGCTTCTGTCTGGTTATTGTTGACATGCACCCAAACGTGGACTGCATATTGTCACGCCGTGGTGCGCCGCAATGAATGCGCGAGCATCACGATGATGAAAGCCGGCTTAATTTCTGACATGGAAGGGTATGGTGTGAACGAGGATCTACAACTGTGGGAATGGCGGGAAAGGATCTCAAATCTCTATTACGAGATACGTTCCAGTGCGGACGCAGTTGCTGCCTGGAGGCTTTGGTGCGACACCCGTTCGACCCTGTTTCGCGACCATCCTCAGTCACCTATCGAACAGGCGGATCGCAAGGGGTTCGGAGGGCCGACCCTATTTCCTTATGATCCTTTGTTGCGCCTGACGGTTCAGCTTGTACCCGAAACATCGGAACGGATAACCATCGCAACAGGCGTGGACGGTGATCTGTCGATGCATGCGTTCGCCCGCACCGCAGGGCTGGAAGACAGATTAGGCGGCGAATTGACCCTTTACTGGATTGAAGGATACGGTGGTGGCGTGTTCCTGCCGTTTGTAGACGGGACCTCGGGGACAGAGACGTATGGTGGTGGCCGATATCTCCTCGACACCATTAAAGGAGCGGACCTCGGAGTTGTCCGAGCAGGCGCCGTGCTGGTACTCGATTTCAACTTTTCCTATTTTCCTTCTTGCGCCTACTCGCCCCGTTATGTTTGTCCATTAGCGCCGTCGGGCAATCGACTGAAGGGCGCGGTGAGAGCGGGCGAGCGACTACCAATCTCGAAATGAGCCGCGTTTAACGGGGAGGTCGATCCCGCCGTGATCGACGTGCTGCCGGCCTTCCTGTCACGTGTCGCAAGGTTGCGGGGCCGGGATGTGATCCTTCGGTCGGCCCTGCCGGTTCGGGTCGGCCTCCGCGACGCTGTCGCCGGTTTCCGGCTGTTGTTCATTAACGGGCGGGGCGCGTCGGTCGTCCACGTTGGTTTCGGGAAGCTCGTCGTCTTGCGTGTCCTCGTTCAACGACTTTGGGCCACCGATCGGAATCGGCTTTTCCGAAATCGGGCTGGTAATCGCGAGCATATGATCATCTCCTCGACAGAAAAGCGGAAGGGAGTACATCGCAATGGCCACGACACACGGGCACGCAAGGGAACACGTCGCGGAAAGCCGACAACGAAGCGTTCCAACCGCCTGCCTAGTCTCGACGTAGCGAGCGCATACGGCTCCGCCTACTCGATATGGGAAGGGGAGGGATCCAGCCGACCGTCGATGACCAGATGACCTACGATCAATCCGTCGGGATTGACCCACCGCGATAGTGAACGCAAATCGAGGCGATCAGGCACGCACGTGAACGAATATCTCGGTGTTCGAACAGATCTTGATTCATTTCACGACACTGCGGTCCGAATCTCGTCAAGAGGGTCAGTCTGGACAGCCTTTCAAATTGCGTCTCGTTTCGCAGCCACAGACTGTCGTTGTATGAAGGGATTTGGATTCCCCATCTAGAGAGCTCCGCTGTTCCTGTAGACAGCCCGAGGTCAGCTACATCCAGATTGGATAAAACCGTCGTTTAAGTTTCTACGATCGGCATTACGATCGTCCTATCTGATCGCGCGAAGCTGTTGAGCGGCGCGAAAACGTTGGGAGAACATAGGATGACCGGAGCTGATAAGAGACCAAGGATCGCGTTCTTGGGAACGGGCGCGCAAGGGGCCTCCATTGGTGCAGATTTCGCTCTTGCGGGACTTGACGTCACGTTCATTGAGCAGTGGCCGGAACACGTCGAAGCAATTCGTCGCGACGGCATCACGGTTAATCTGCCGTCTCGTACGATAAATGTTCGAGTCCCAGCGTTGCACCTGTGCCAGGTAGCGGAGATCAGGGAGCCATTCGATTTGGTTTTCCTGGTCGTCAAAGCTTATGACACGAAATGGGCATGTCAGTTGATCAAGCCGTGCCTCGCTCCCGATGGTCTGGTCATCGGTCTCCAGAATGGCATGACGCATGAGGACATCGCCGATGTCGTAGGTCGACACCGGACCGTTGGTGCCGTCATCGAGATAGCGTCCAACATGTTCGTCCCCGGCATTACAAATCGCCAGAACGATCATGACACCTCGTGGTTTGCTCTTGGCGCCTTGGATCCGGCAAACCAGGACCGGGTGGAACATGTTGCGGAGCTTCTAAGACACTCTGGGCGCGTCGAAGTGCTGGACGACATTCATTCGGCGAAGTGGATGAAGCTGGTCGTGAACGCAGCGGAGCTTATCCCCTCCGCGATCGTCGACCTTCCACTGGCTGACGCCGCGCGGCATCCGGGAATGCTGGAAGTAATGCGGGAGGCGGGATACGAAGCGATGCAGGCAGCGCTGGCCGACGGAGCTCAGATCATCCCGATCATCGGCATGTCTGCCGTCACAACCAACCATCCGGAACGGTACGTGGACCAAATTTTCGAAGAAGTCCTAAAGACGTTTTCCCAAGCCGACACGCTCACTACGTCTCTCCAGGATTGGCGAAAGGGCCGTCGGGCAGAGGTGCAGGAGGTAAATGGTCTGGTTGTGGACATACTCGCGCGCCACGGAAGGAAGGCGCCCGTGAACGAACGCGTTGTCCAGGTCGCTTTGGATATCGAGAAGGGGGGGCTTCTGGCCCAACCGGATAACTCCGGTCTGTTGATCCGAACGGACCAGGCCATTCCGGCCTAGTGTTTGGACCCCGACGATCGCAGCCGCCTTGAGGCGGCTGTTCTTCTGAGCAAGCGCAGGTGGAGGTGCTCAAACGCTCCGAACTTCTCGACGGTGATGACTTCCCGCTCTTAGGCTTGCCTCTATTTGACAAGCAGCCGTCTCGAGTGCCGCGCGAGGTGTCTTGTTGCCTAGCAATGCGTCGTGAATTTCCTCACCCAGGACTTTCTCGATCGTTGTGTACTGCGGAATTTTTGGACGCTGCCACGTGTGTAGCAGGCTCTTCTTCGCAAGCTGATCAACGAACCTGACGATCGGGGAGCTCGCGGCAGCTTCCGGATCCGCGCTCACGGAGAAACGCGGTGCTACAGGAAAGCCGTTCTTCACATGTGCTTTCATAGCTTCCCTCGAGGCCATCCACGCGATCGCATCAGCGGCCATTTCGACACGTTCTTCAGGAAGGTTTGTGGGGATGCAGAAGAGAAAGCCGCCGATCGGCGAAGCGCGTGTGCCGCCGGGTCCCGAGGGCTGTGGGAGATACTCGACCCTGCGCTTCACCACCGATTGAACATCGTACTCGAACCGCGCGGCGCGCATCGTCCAGAAATAGCCAAGACTCGCTCTACCGCGAAGGAAGACGTCGAGCGTCTTGTCCCAGGCCATCTCCAAGATCTTGGGCGGTGAGATCTCCATGAGTCGGCGCATATAGTCCAGGGCGGCAAATCCTGCGTCTGAGAGGATAGTGCATGCGAGCTCATCCGGATCGAGACCATCGAGCGTAAAACCGGATCGCGTCCTGCGGAGCGATATTGCTGGTTGTCCGCACGCGCCCATGAAGAAGAGGAAACTTGATGCTATCGGCATGCCGCGAGCGCCATCCCAAACCGCACCGTACATGCCGTCATCGGGTTGGTGGAATTTGCGGCCGGCCTTGATTACTTCGTCGAAGGTTTTCGGGAAGGGTACGCCGGCTTCGGAGAGAAGGTCCTTGCGGGCGGCCAGGAATTCTACCGTGCAGTATCCGGGGACGCCATAGTCTCTGCCATCCCATGTCGCCGATGACCAAATGGTTGGATGGAAGTCGAGAGGGTTAATGCCTGTTTTTTGAATGTACTGGTCAATCGGACGAACGATCCCGCTTTCGGCGAACTCTCCGAGCCACGGCATATTGATGGCAATTACGTCGTAGTCGGAGAGCTTCTTGGCCGCGTTATCCCTTGCGTGTTTATAAAGCTCGGGAAGCGGTAACAGGTCGAAGTTCTTTCGCGAGGCAAGATTGCTGCGGAAGTCGGCCCACATGTTCCGCATGGCGGAGAAGTAGTTGTCGTTGTTCAGGAGAAAACGGAGCTCGATCTGGGACTCGGCCCGACGCTGGACAAGGCGCATTGGTGGGATGATCTGCGAGCCGAGCGGTGTCCCTCCGAAATAGTACTCGTCTTCCTCTTCTCCGGTTCGCAGTCCCAAGGTTTGTGCAAGTAGCGATTTCGTCTTGCGAGCGTAAGACTCGAACGAGCGAATGAGCTGGTCGCTTGGCTGCAAAGCGAAGCGCTGGCCAGAGGGGCCCTTGGAAATCTTGACTATGTGGCCGGCGTCAATGAGACGATTGATCAATCTCATTGATGTTGCATAGGGGAGACCCGACTCCTGGCCAAGAGTGGAGATCGATACAGGCTGGCTCAAGATATGCGACTTGATCAAAAACATGACGATCAGCCAGACCGCATCTTCGTTGGCAGCATCGATTACCTCCCTGAACGGTCGGCGCGTCTTTTCAATGAAGTCGATGATGCGCAGCATTTCGTATTCGTTCACGTCGGCCTCCCAACCGTCGCTATTGGCAGTCAGACTAGCGTGCCGCCCATGCTTGCACCAGCCATGACGCGGACGCTCTTGCTCAGGAGGCTTTCTTCTCTCGGCTGAGACCGGCTAGGCGCTCGGATTGCTCGAAGAGAACGAAAAAGTCCTTTTCCGCCAAGCCATCGGCGAATGCGGCTTCGTACTGCTGGCGGATCACGGAGGCGAGGTACATGGGCACATGATCAGACTTCGCTGCGCCAAGGATCAGGTCAAAATCCTTCATCATTTGAGAGACCGAGAAGGCGGGGTCAAAGTTCCGATTTACCAGTAGGTCGCGCTTGTATGCGATCAGCGGTGAGGCAACAGCGCTCTCGCAAATGACATTCAGCATTGTTTCAACCGACAGATTGCCCTTCAGTCCGAGTGTGAGAGCTTCGCCAAGGAGAGCGGCAGTCGCACCAACGAGCGCGTTCAGGACGAGCTTCAGGTATCGGGCCTCCTCGCCATCTCCCAGGTAAAACTGCTTTGTGGAGAAACTGGCGAGAATCGGCTCGACCTTGCGGTAGGCATCCTCTGGGCCGGAGACCATGACAGAAAGCATTCCGGAAGACGCGGTAACCGTGCTGCCTGATACCGGAGCTCTAAGATATGCGACACCGGCTCGGGATAGTGCGTCCGCAACCTCGGCTGAGAGCTCGGGAGATACGGTGCTCATCTCGACTACTATCTGACCGGGCCTCAATAGCTCGGCGAGGGTGGCTGGTGCCAGTATGAGAGTGCGCAGAATGACGTCGTTTGGAATGGTGAGCATCACCACGTCCGATGTTTCCACCAGGTCTTCAAGGCTATGAGCTACGTTTGCACCAAGAGCCACCACTGAGGCGCGATTTTCGGGGAGCGGTTCATAAACGGAAACGGGGTATCCGTTCTCGAGCACACGTCTGCTCATCGGGGCGCCCATCTTGCCAATGCCAGCCCAGCCCACTCTCAATGTCTCGCTCATTGCAAAACCTTCCTTCCCTGGCGGCGTCTGCCGTCCAGATACTTCTTGCCGCTATGTCGAAGGAGAGCCTGACAATCGGCTGCATGCGTCCGTTCGGCGCAAGCGCCATCTCCTCCCACAGAAATAGTAGCTTCAGCCCGAGAAGGATTGCTGCATTCAAAATATCCGTTTCGGATAATTAAAGATTTGTCGAGCCGCCGGTCCATCCTCTAGCGTTCGTCTAGGATCGCACGGCGTTTCCTGTGGGAGGAACAAAGCCGTCAGTCGAATGAGAACACGTGCAAGCCACCGGTTTGCGCGAAGGAGTTCTGCAGCTGATGGCTTTCTCGCACTGGCGAAGCCCACGATCTGCATCCTCGATGCGCCGGCTAACGGGTGGTGGAATATGGAAATCAGGGAGGTGTGTCGTGGCGCGATCAGTTGAAAACAAGGTCGTCATCGTGACTGGTGCAGCGCGAGGCATCGGTGCGGGCATCGCAGCCAACTTGGTCGAGAACGGCGCTAAAGTTGTCATCGCAGACCTGAATGAGGATACGGCGAGACAGACTGCGGCGAAGATTTCAACCGGCGACGGAGATGCCATGGCGATTGGGGTCGACGTTTCCGATCGACAGAGCGTGCAGGAGCTGATCGCAAGGACCGTCGAGCATTTCGGCCGCCTCGACGTGATGTTCAACAATGCCGGAATCAGCCAGACCTGCCCGTTCCTCGAGGTCACTGATGACGACTTCGACCGGATCATGCGGATTAATGGCCGAGGCGTGCTGATAGGTACCCAGGAAGCCGCCAAGCAGATGATCGCACAAGGCACCGGCGGGAAGATCGTAAATACGGCATCCATCGCCGGAAAGCAGGGCTATCCCTTGTTCGCGCATTATTGCGCTTCGAAGTTTGCAGTCGTGGCCCTCACGCAGGCTGCCGCCCGTTCGCTTGCAGAACACAAGATCACCGTCAATTGCTTTGGCCCCGGTGTCGTGAAGACCGAGCTCTGGGAGCAGCTTGACCGTGAGTTCATGGATCACGGCCTCACCGCAAAGCCTGAACAAGCGATCAATGAGTTTTCGCAGTCGATCCTCTTGGGAAGGGTGTCTCTCCCCGCAGACATCAGCGGCGTGACCACGTTCCTCGCCTCAGCGGCGTCCGACTACATCACCGGGCAGACGATCATGGTCGATGGCGGGATGGTCCTGATCTGACGGCGCGCGTAGGGGCGAGAATTATTCGACCGTCAGGAGATGGCGGAGCAGAACATGCAAAGGACAGAGCAATGAAGGCTGTTAGATACTACTCCAAGAAGGATATTCGGGTCGAGGACGTGAAAGCCCCCGAGGGACCGCTTGGCGACGACATGGTGCTCGTCGAGCCCCTTGTGTGCGGTATTTGTGGCACCGATATCCATGAATATATCGCGGGCCCGATCGTCACGCCGGCGACACCCCACGTCTATTCCGGGGCGACGTTGCCGCAGATCCTGGGGCATGAGTTTTCTGCTCGTGTGATCGAGGTCGGCAAGAACGTGACACACGTCGTTCCCGGATCCCGCGTCTCCATCCAGCCCCTGATTTCGCCTCGCGACGACTACTATGGACGTCGTGGGCTGTTCCATCTCAGTGAAAAGATGGCCTGTGTCGGTCTCTCATGGGACTGGGGTGGAATGGGCGAGCGCGCAGTCGTGAACGGTTACAACGTTTTTCCGGTTCCTGACACGGTCTCGGACGTTCAGGCGGCGATGATCGAACCTGCAGCCGTGGCCGTCTACGGCGTCGATCGTGGAGGCGTTACGTCGGGAAGCTCGGTCCTCGTCTCCGGAGTAGGACCGATCGGCGCGCTCGTGTTGCTCGCGACCAGGGCTGCAGGCGCGACCAAGATCTTCGTTTCCGAGCTGAACCCCAATCGACGGGAACTTGCCAAGGCACTTGTTCCCGAGGCGATCGTCTTCGATCCGCGCGAGACCGATACCGACCAGCTATTTCGCGATCATACGGAGGAGGGGGTGGGCCTAGACGTTGCCTTGGAGTGTGTCGGCGCCGAAGCTTCGCTCAATCTGTGCGCCAAGGCGGTCCGCCGCCAAGGAACCGTAGTCCAGGTTGGACTTCATGTCCGGCCAGCATCCATTGACGCCATGTTGTGGGCGCTGAAGGACATAACCGTCGAAGCCACCTGGTGCTACCCTGTTCAAATCTGGCCGAGGATCGCTCAGATGATCGGGGCTGGCATCTTCCCGGTCGAAAAGATCGTCACCGCTCAGATTGCTCCCGAGCAAGTCGTCGAAAAGGGCTTCGAAGCACTTCTCGACCCCGCGGGGACCCATCTCAAAATCCTTGTCGACATGAAGGCCTGATCGCTTGCGAGCTGTCGCTGCCGCGACGCTACCGCTGAATTGAAAGGAATTATCGAATGCATTTCGTTGTTCATTGCCTAGACCATGAGGGCGCCGTCGAAAAACGACTGGCGAACTATGATGCCCACAAGGCGTATCTTTCGACGGGCAAAACCAAGACCGTGATCTCCGGGCCGCTGCTGGCCGACGACAACGAAACCATGATCGGCTCCCTGTTCGTTTTCGAGGCGGACACCAAGGAAGAGATCGTCGATTTCAACAGCGCCGACCCGTTCACCAAGGCCGGCGTATGGAAAACGGTCAATATCCATCCTTTCAACAAGCGGGTGGATAATCGATGACCATTCGCGAGGAAAAACCCGTTATCGCAGCGCTCGTTGGTCTTGGCTGGTGGGGGCGGAAGATAGCCGCCCTCGTCAGCGCCGGCGGGGCCGGAATGCACTTCACCCATGGCGTCGATCCGAATCCCGATGCATCCGCTTTCGCTGCTGAGATGGGGTTGCAGTATTCTCAGGACATGGCGGACGCGCTTGCAGATTCGTCGGTCGAGGCTGTCGTGCTGGCAACGCCGCACTCGCTGCATCGTGAACAGATCGCTCGCGTCGTTGCTGCAGGCAAGCATGTCTTCTGCGAGAAGCCCCTCGACCTTACCAAGGCGGGTGCGGAAGCGTCGGTGGCGCTTTGCAAAGAGGCTGGCCTGGTGCTTGGGATGGGGCACGAGCGCCGGTTTGAAACGCCGATTGCCAGAATCCTCGACGCAGCAAGCTCCGGCAAGCTGGGGCGCCTTCTGCAGATCGAAGCTAACTTCAGCCATGACAAGTTTCTCGGTCTCGACCCTTCGAACTGGCGCTTGAAGGCAGACCAGGCTCCCGCCGGAGGCATGACGGCGACTGGTATTCATCTTACAGACCTGGCCGTGAAGCTGATGGGGCCTGCCAAGGACGTGCGCGTCGTGTGCGAGAACCTTGCCTCCTCGATCCCGCAAGGCGACACGATGAGTGCTCATATTCGTTTCTCCGGCGGTGGTACCGCCTACATATCGGCAACGCTCGCGACGCCGTTCATTTCCCGCTTCGCGGTATTCGGCACCGAGGGATGGATCGAGGTCCGCGACAAGGCTCACGTCGAGGCGCCGGATGGGTGGGTCGTCACCGAGGGGTGGAAGAACAAGCCGATCACGGTTCAGGAGCTGCCGCCCGCTGAACCAGTTCGTGACAATCTACGGGCCTTCGCTACCGCTGTGAGAGGTGAGGGCTCATATCCGATCACCGGGGAAGACCTGATGAACAACATTGCCCTGCTGGAAGCAATCGTACGTGCCGCCAACACTGGCTTGTTGGAACAGATTTAAGGAGGAGGATGATGAAAGCTCTGATTTTCGAAGCTCCGGAACGGCCGGTTATCGCCGATGTCGGGATGCCGGATCTGTCGCCCAACGAGGTACTCGTCCACACCAAGGCGGTTGGGATCTGCCATTCGGATTACGAGCTCCTCGCTGGCCGCTACATCATCCCGATCTCCTACCCGGTGACGCCCGGACATGAATGGAGCGGGGAGATCGTGGAAGTCGGCCGAAACGTGAAGGGATTCAAGAAAGGCGAGCGCGTCGTGGGCGAATGCGTCGTCCGCACGCCCGATCGTCTCCATCATTTCGGTTTCTCCATGAGCGGAGCCGACCGTGAGTATTTCGCCGTCAATCCTGAATGGCTCCACAAGCTTCCTGATGCCGTCGACAACAAGAAGGCGGCGCTGATCGAGCCCTTCACATGTGGCTACTATGCGGTGATGAGGTCTGGTGGCACGAACGCAAGCGAGACGGTCGTCGTGTCGGGCGGTGGCACCATTGGCTTGGTTTCGGCCGCAGCAGCGATCGGTATGGGGGCGAGGGTCATCGTGGTCGATCCTCTGGCAACACGCCGCGAGGTCGCCAAGCGCCTCGGCGCCGACGAAGCTATCGATCCTTCTGACGGAGGCGCCGCAGACAGGATTCGTGAGCTGACCGGGGGGCACGGCGCAGACCTCGTGATCGAGGCGTCAGGTCATGATGCATCTCTCGCTGCGGCCTTCGATTACGCCCGCGAGGAAGGAAGGATGTCCATGGTTGGCATCAACATCGGACGCAAGGTGCCGGTGACGATCGGTCAGATCCAGATGAAGAACCTGACGGTGCGCGGCTGCATCGGTTCTCCCGGTGTGTGGCCTGCTGCAATTCGCTTCCTTGAGCGCACGGGGATCGACTTGTCGCCCATCCAAACCCACGACTACGCTCTCACCGACGCCGTGGAGGCGTTTTCATTCGGACAGGATCCGACGAAGAGCATCAAGATCACACTGGTGAACGGATAAGAGATGACCAAGAAGGCACTCATCGTAGGCGCGACCGGCATCACCGGAAGCAATCTTGCGGAAAACCTCCTGGCGAGCGGTGACTGGACCGTGGCAGGCCTGTCACGTTCGCAAAGCAAGCTTCCCGGCGTGCGGACGCTGAGTTGCGATCTCGTTGACGGTCAATCGGTAAAAGCTGCTCTCGCGGAAGAACGCCCCAGCCACGTATTCATCACGGCCTGGTCACGCCAGGATACCGAAGTGGAGAACTGCAGAGTGAACGGCGCTATCGTTCGCAACGTGCTCGATGCCGTTTCCGGCCGAGGCGTTGAACACGTTGCGCTTACCACGGGCACCAAACATTATCTCGGACCGTTCGAATCCTACGCGAAGACCAAGCCGGAAACCCCGTTCAGAGAGGAGCAGGAGCGCCTTCCTGGAGAGAATTTCTACTATGTCCAGGAAGACGAGATTTTCACTGCGTCCGCGAGGGACGGTTTCACCTGGTCCGTGCATCGTCCTCACACCCTTATCGGCTATGCGGTCGGCAATGCCATGAACATGGCGGCGACACTCGCCGTCTACGCTTCCATCTGCCGTGAAACCGGTAGACCTTTCATCTTCCCAGGATCACCGGAGCAATGGGAAGCGGCGACAGACGTCACTGATGCCCGGCTCCTGGCAAAGCACCTCAAATGGGCGGCAACCACCAGCGCGGCGGCTAATCTCGCCTTCAACGTCGTCAATGGCGAGGTGTTTCGATGGAAGTGGCTATGGCCACGTCTTGCTGCCTATTTTGGTCTTGAAACCGGCGCCTATCCGGGGAGCCCGACCCCGCTCGAAGAGCAGATGCGTGAGGCGGGTCCGATCTGGGACGGGATGGTGGCGAAATACGCGCTGGAACCAAATGCTCTAACCCGCGTGGCATCGTTCTGGCACTCGGACGCAGATCTCGGGCGCCAGATCGAGACGTTCAACGATATGGGCCGCAGCCGAGAACTGGGCTTCCTTGAATATCAAGACACAACCCGATCTTTCACGGATGCCTTCGATCGTTTGCGGCTGGACCGCATCATTCCCTAGATGTCTCGAGGACTGGACATGGCCAAAAGCAAAACCGCGATCACCTCGACGGCTGGTTTTTTTTCCGAAGATAATTCCGTCGAGGCAGTGAACGCCCGAATGGGCGAAGATATAAGTCCCCGGCTTAAGGAGGTCATGTCCTGCCTTGTGAAGCACCTTCACAGCTTCGCCCGTGAAATCGAGCTGACGCAAGCGGAATGGGAGTTCGGGATCGATTTCCTGACCCGCACCGGGCAGATGTGCACGCGGGAACGACAGGAGTTCATCCTTCTTTCCGATACGCTTGGAATGTCCATGCTGGTCGATGCGATCAACAATAGACGCCCAGTTGGTGCGACGGAAAACACGGTCTTCGGACCCTTCCATGTGGAGGGGTGCCCGATCCGAAAGATGGGTGAACAGATTTGCCTCGACGGCAAGGGCGAAAGCTGCCTCTTCATTGGACGGGTGGTCGATCTGGAAGGCAATCCGGTTTCGGGTGCCCGGATCGACGTATGGTCGGACAACGCGGACGGCTACTACGACGTCCAGCAGCCCGACATCCAGCCGAAGTGGAATAACCGGGGTGTATTCATCACCGCTGCCGACGGCCAGTACAGCTTCGTTGGGATCAAGCCGGTTTCATATCCTATCCCGGACGATGGTCCTGTCGGACAGATGCTCTCAAGCCTCGGCCGCCACCCGTTTCGTCCCGCGCACATGCATTACATGGTGCGAGCGGATGGCTTTCAGAAGCTGGTCACCCACACGTTCGTTGGCGGCGATCCGTATTTGGAATCCGACACGGTTTTCGGCGTGAAGCAGACGCTCGTCGCGCCCTTCACGAAGGTGGAGGATGGCGAGACGCTCTGGCGGTCCGACTTCGACTTCGTGCTCGCACGGCAGACCGATAGGAGATGAGGGTGGAACGGTTCCTTTATACGGGAAATCCCGCCAGGGTGGTTTTTGGCCAAGGCACGATCGCTAGCCTTCCTGAGGAAGCAGACAGGCTGAAGGCCCGCCGCATCCTAGTGCTCTCGACGCCAGAGCAGGCGTCGCAGGCGGCAGACATTGCCAAGAGCCTGGGAGCGCGCGTCGTTGCGACCTTTTCCAAAGCGCAGATGCATACGCCTGTCGAGGTAACGGCCGACGCGATGAAGACTGTGGAACGCCACGATATCGACGCGCTCCTTTCAGTTGGTGGCGGGTCGACAACTGGACTGGGCAAGGCCATTGCCTTGCGAACCGACCTCCCACAGATCGTCGTCCCGACTACGTATGCTGGCTCTGAGGCGACGCCCATCCTCGGCGAGACCGATGGCGGGCGCAAGGTCACCAGGTCAGATCCGCGGATACTCCCAGAGGTCATCGTCTATGATGTCGATCTTACCCTGACCTTGCCCGTGCCGTTGTCGGTGACGAGCGGGATCAATGCCGTCGCCCATGCGGTCGAGGCGCTCTACGCCAAGGAGGCAAATCCCGTCGTCTCTCTGATGGCGGAGGAAGGGATCGGTGCCATCGTGCGCGCGCTTCCTCGCATACATGCCAACAAAGGGGACGTCGAAGGACGCTCTTCAGCTTTGTACGGCGCTTGGCTCTGCGGCGTGTGCCTCGGATCCGTAGGAATGGCTCTGCATCACAAGCTCTGCCATACGCTCGGTGGCATGTTCAATCTACCGCATGCGCAGTTGCATACAGCAGTCTTGCCTCATGCTGTGGCCTACAATGCGTCTGCTACATCGGCTGCGATGGAGAGGCTAAGCCGCGCACTGGCCGCGCCTGATCCCGCGATGGCACTTTATAAACTTGCAAAAGGTCTGGGTGCCGAGATGTCGTTACGAGATCTAGGTATGCCCGATGGCAGTATCGAAGCGGCGGCAGATCAGGCTCTTAATAACGCCTATTGGAATCCAAGAGAACTGGATCGCGGAGCCCTCGTTCAACTACTGGAACGCGCCTTCCGCGGAGATGAGCCGAAGGTCGGATGATGCGAGAAGGCAACGCGGAGGCGGGATAATACTGGAACATCCGAAATGGATAATTCCCTTGTTTTCTTCCTGCACCATCAGGCTACCATCGATAATACGAAATCAAATATCGTCGGTATTGTGAGGAATCGCCGATAATTTGGGAGGTGGAGAAATGCTCGCAGTCCGTTTCGCGATATCGGATCCGAACAAGGACTCCCTGCGCGAAATCTACCTTGAGGAACACAAGCGGCACCTGCGATCGAAAGAAGTTTCGATCATCCAATCCGGGCCGATATTGAACGAGGGCGGATCAGGCGAGGGCGGGGTAGTCGTTGCCGACGTCGGATCTCTCGAAGAAATGCGTCGTTTCAGCTCGGCGGACCCCTTTGTTGTCCACGGCATCTACCGCGATGTTGCGATCTACGAGTGGCGCCCCACGATTGGAGGTCGTGGCTAGGCTCGCTCGCGAACGGGATTGATCTGCTGATTTTCTAAGGAGGAGAGAAAATGAAAGCGGTGACAGCTATCACCTTGAATGACATTCTCGATTGGATCGCAGAAGCGGGAAGCATCTGTAGCGGCATCCTCGTAGAGTATCGCGAACTGCGCGACGGGGAGGCTAATGCCTACCGTTTACGAAATCGACTCCATGATCGGGACAGGTTTTTGCAGTCTCGCGCGAACTGACCGCGCTCTGATCTGAACGCTCCTTCTTTTTCCAAACCCAACCGACCAGGCCCGGATTTATGCCGCGAGCCCGCCGGGAAGACAGTGCCCTTTTGAGCGAAAGAAAGCTTGATGCCAAACGCTTCGCCCATCGCCGACATCGGACTTCCCAAGGAGCCAACTTTGAGGATTCCCTTTACGCGAAATTTCGTCACGGTCGTTTTCTCGACGCTCGTGCTCGTAGTCCTGTGTGCTTTGTTTGCTCCGAGCAGTCTTTCGAGCGGCGCTCTCTCGGGAAGCCTTCCGTTTGCTGCAATCATAGCCATCGTGGGCCTGGGCCAACTCCTCGTAGTGCAGCAGGGTGGTTTCGACCTGTCTCTCCCCGGCGCCGTGTCACTATCCGTGGTCATGGCCACGCACTATCCCCAGCAGGACGACGGGTTGCTTTTCCAGGCCGTGCTTCTTTCTGCGGGACTGTGTGTCGCGGCGGGCATTCTCAACGGCGCCTTGGTGAGCTTCTTCAGGCTGAATGCAATCATTGCGACGATCGGCACCAACGCCCTTTTATACAGTGCAGTTTTCGCGGTGTCGGGCGGCGTGCCATCGATCACCGCCAATCTTCTAGCCGAGATCGCAGGCGGCGAGACGTTGGGATTGCCGAACTCGGTGCTCTTCGCACTTGGCGCTATGGTCGTCGTCTCGTTCGCGCTCAAGAAGACCGTGGCCGGTCGCAGGTTCGAGGCGATCGGTGCCAATCCCCTGGCTGGCAAGGCCGCTGGCTTGAACGTGCGCCTCCATCAGATGATGGCCTACATCTATGCTCAGCTTCTCTACTGCCTGGCCGGGACGCTCATCGCGGGAATAACACGTGAGCCGACCGCTTTTCAGGGCGATAGCCTGCTACTGCCGTCGGTTGCCGTCGTGGTGTTAGGCGGAACATCCCTGCTCGGGGGACGGGGCTTCCCAATCTCGACGGTTATCGCAGCATTTTTCCTAAATCACCTGAGCCTGTTCGCGCTGACGATCGGCGTGCCTTTTTCAGCTCAGACAATCATCCAGGCACTCGCTCTGGGCTTCGGTATCGCGGTTTATTCGATCCGTTGGTCGATGAACCAAGGTGGGAAAACATCAGCAACAAAAGTGGAGGAAGCAAAATGAAGTATAGGGAATTTGCGACTTATCTCGGACTGGCAGTGACGACCGCGCTCAGCGGGATTGCGATTGCGGGGGCGGCTCAGGCCGAAACGCCGTCCTGGTGCGGGCCAAAGAAAGCGACACTTGCTTTGCTCGACGGCTATGGCGGCAACAGTTGGCGCCAGGTCACGACCGCTTCCGGCAAGCAAACGGTTGAGCTGTGCCCCAGCATAACCAAGTACGAATACGCCGACGGCCAAGGCGATACCATGAAGTCCATTTCGGATATCAAGAGCATGGCCGCAAAGGGCTTGGATGCCCTGGTCGTTTTCGGTGATGCAGGACCTGCCGTTCTGCCAGCCCTCACGAGCGTCTTCAAATCCGGAAAGGTCGTCGTTCCCTATCGCGTGGCCGTTGGTGGCGCCGATGGAAAGAACTACTCGAAGTTCGTTGGCGCATCGTTCGAGAACGATGGCGAGAGCTGGGGCAACTGGATCAAGACGATTTTGCCCAAGGGAGGCAATCTGCTGTTCTTGAGCGGTCCAGCCGGAAACAGCCAAGGCCTCGACGAGCTGAAGGGTCTGAAGAAGGTGCTCGGTCCCGAATATGTTTTCGTGAACCAGGCGCCTTTCGCAGTCACGAACTGGGATCCGGCGCTGACGCAGAAGGTGCTCACGGCAGAAATCGCGAAGAACCCGAAGATCGACGTTATCATTTCCGACTTCGGACCTTCGCTGGTTGGTGCGCTTCCGCTGTTCGAAAAGCAGGGCAAGTCGGTACCGGCCCTTGCTACGTCTGACGGCAACTCCTTGGGCTGCTTCTGGCAGGAGAACAAGGACAAGAACCCCGACTTCAAGTTGTTCACCGTTGCCACTGGCAACGACAATGTCAGGTTGGCGGTCCAGTGGGCCGTGGCTTTGGCGACCGGCGGAACGCCACCGAAGGACGAGGTGTTCAAGGCGCCGGGTTTCGAGGACTCCGTTTCGGGGAAGCCGAACCCAGTCCAGTGCCGGAAGGAATTGCCCGGCGCGATTTACCTATCGTCTGAGCTTCCAGCGGAAGAGCAAGCCAAGGCTGTTGGAAAATAGCCAATCGTCTTGAGACCTGCTCGGAGCGAGTACTTTGAGCAGGTCATCCTTTGGAATTGGATCGTGGACCATGGCAGCAGTTGAAATGAACGCATACGAGACACTTTCACCGGCGACTACCGAAGAGACGATCCGGCTGGCCGGGATCTCGAAGTACTTCGCTGCGATCCCGGCGCTGCGCGACATCAATGTCGACTTCAAGCCGGGCGAGGTCCACGCCATCCTGGGTGAAAACGGTGCAGGTAAATCCACGCTGATGAACATCATCGCTGGTACGCTGCAACCCACCGAAGGCGAGATCATCTTCGAGGGACAGAAGGTCCCGCAGATGTCGCCCGACATGGCGGCTTCTCTTGGAATTGCCATATGCTTCCAGCATCCGGCCATCCTGAACGATCTCTCGATCTTGGAGAACCTGAGTGTAGCTCTGCCCGCTTCGGTGCTGCGAAATCGATCGACGCGAGATTTGGCTCAGCAGACCTTGAGATCGGTTTGTCTCGACCTGCCTTTGAACATGCGATCTGGTCATATGACGGTGGCCCAGAAGCATCTGCTTGAGATCGGTAAAGCAATTGCCGTGAACCCCAAGCTCTTGATCCTCGACGAGCCTACTGCCTCGTTGGATCAGGAGGCAACTGAGATGCTGTTCGGTCTCATTCGGACCGCGGCCAAGAACGGCACTGCTGTCATCTACATCACTCATCGACTGGCAGAGATCCGGCAGATCGCTGACCGCGTCACGGTTATGCGCGACGGACGCATCCGCGGTGCAGCCAGAGTCAGCGAGATCACCGACGGCGAGCTGGTCAATATGATCGTCGGCCGCACCCTCGAAGCGGCTTTCCCACCGAAGTCTGAAGCTGGCGATCTTTCGCCTGTTTTCAAGGTCGAGGAACTGAGCGGCGATGGGTTCAGCAATGTCAGCTTCAGCGTAGCGCGCGGACAAATCCTCGGTGTTGCTGGTGTTTCGGGGAACGGCCAATCTGAGCTGATGCGCGCTCTGGCAGGCCTGCATCAGACGCGGGGCGCCGCAATCTTGCATGGGCGTCAACTCGGTCAGAAGGAGCTTCTGGACGAAGCAGCCTTCATGCCCTCCGATCGCCATCTTGAAGGTGTGGCAAACGGACTGACAGTTCGTGAGAACGCAACGTTCTCGGCCCTCGAAAAATTCGCGACCGGCGGGATTTTGAGCAAGACTGCTGAACATCAGAAGGTCAGGTCGATCTTCGGTGATCTCGCGGTCAAGACGCCGGGCCTTGAAGCGTCGATCCAAGCATTGTCTGGCGGCAATCAGCAGAAGGTCGTGATGGCGCGCGCCCTTTTGTCCGAGCCCGGCATCGTGATCGCCGATGAGCCCACGCAGGGCGTGGATGTCGGGGCACGTTTCGAGATCTATCGTATTCTCAGGAGCGTCTCCAAGGCAGGAACGCCCGTTATCGTCAATTCTTCTGACGCGGTCGAGTTAGAAGGCATTTGCGACAAGGTCATCGTAATGTCGCGAGGGCAGGTGGTCGAAACTCTTGTAGGGGAGGAGATCACCGAGGAGCGGATCGTTGCCGCAGCCGTCCGGTCCGAGGCGCATGACATCGGCCATGGAAGCTCTGGGAGCCCGCAGAGCATGTCGCGCCTGAGGCATTTCATGGAATCGGACATCGCGCCTGTCGTTCCACTGGCCCTCGTGACGATTTTGCTCGGCCTCTTCGTCAACAGCCAGAACGACAACTTCTTGTCGGCCTACAACATTTCGAACATACTTCTGCTCGCGACCGCTCTGGGTTTCATAGCCATGGGCCAGACGATAGCGCTTCTGATGGGTGGGATAGATCTGTCCGTCGGGCCGCTTGCCGGCTTCCTTGTTGTGATCGCCTCATTCTTCGTGAATGAAGACATGTCTGCGGGGGTGATGGCCTCAGGGTTCCTGTTGATGGCCGTCGGTGCATTCGTAACGGGAGCGATCAACGGTATTCTCATCCGGTTTGCCAACTTCACGCCGATCGCGGCAACCCTTGCGATGTATATAGCGATCCAAGGCCTGAGCTTCCTACTCCGCGAGAACCCTGACGGTTACATCAACTCGACCGTCACTGATTGGGTGAATTGGCAGATTGGCCCGTTCCCGGTGGCTTTCCTCGTGTTGGTGGGCATCACGTTGCTCGGGGAATACGCATTGCGTCGGTCCAGAGCCGGCAGGCGCCTCCGCGCTGTGGGTTCCAACGAAGACTCCGCACGCAGGGTAGGCATCCGGGTCGACCTGACCTATGTCGGAGGCTACATCCTGTGCTCCATGCTCACGTGCCTGGGTGCGGTCATGCTGATGACGCAGATTGGCGTCGGAGATCCGCGACAAGGTGTGGCCTACACGTTGTCCAGCATCACCGCCGTCGTTCTCGGAGGAACCAGCCTGGCAGGCGGGCGAGGGACGTTCGTAGGCACCATCATGGGCGCGGTATTGCTGACTGAGGTTCTCAGTGCGGTGACGTTTCTTAGCCTCACGCAGACCTACCAGTACCTCTTTCAAGGGGCGCTCATCGTGATCGCGGCTCTCATCTACACTGCCGCCCGCCGCCGGTCCGCATAACGCAGGAAGCACCAATGCGATCGTCTTCGTGTTCGCCGGACGGGCACGGGTCGGAACCACTCGTTTGTCTCGGGAGAAATGAAATGACAAACAAAGTTCGCGGCATGCACCACATCGGGATCACCGTGCCGGACATCGAGGAAGGCATTTCGTTTTTCAAAGCAGTGTTTGGCGCCGTCGAGGTGTTTCGCACTGGACCCTTCGATGTCGATCAGGACTTCATGGAAAACAAGCTCGGAGCCGCGAGGCATTCCAAAATCCGTGACCTCGTGTTCCTCCGCTGCGGCAATGGGACCAGCGTTGAGCTTTTCGAATACGAAGGGGAGAGCGTGTCGCCGCCCAAACGATCATCTGAAGTGGGCGGCATGCATCTCTGCTTCGAAGTCGATGATGTCGACGCGGCCGCTGACAGGCTGCGTGATCAGGGCGTGGAGCTGCTCGATGGTCCCAACCTGGTAGATGCAGGGCCGTTGGCCGGGTTCAACTGGATCTACTTCCGTGCTCCATGGGGCCTCATTCTGGAGGTCGCGAGTTTCACTAGACTCGGTTATGAGGATACTTCCTCCGAACGCCTTTGGCGATCCGATGATACACTGAGCGCTGAGCCGTGAATTCTCATTGATATTCATGGATGACCTAGATCGCAGGTTCGCGTCCTTTCAAGAGCCGCAGCTTTTGTCCGCTTTTGGCCCGATGCGGTCATCGCCGCAATAAAGTCGACGACAGAAATTCGGCGGCACTCTGGTGAGCTTTGTCAGCGTTCCGCGTCCCTGATTTCAGGAAAAAGTCGTGTGCGCCGCCCTCAAAAACATCAAGGCTAGCAGGCTTGCCAAGCTGTTGGGCCTTCCGTTGCAACTCCTGCCCAATAGACAAAGGAAATGTCCGGTCTGCACTTCCCCAGCAAGGTCAGCCGGTGCACAACCCTATCTTGCCGCCCTCGACGGGAATGAAAACCGCTCCTCCAACTTCGAGCGCAAGGCGCAACTGCGCTGCGGTGGCACGATGGACATCATGCCGGCCACCTTCAAAGTCTCTGATGGTGCTGCGCGATACGCCCGCGCGTTCGGCAAGGTCCGTTTGTGTCCAGTCCAGGAGACCGCGTGCAGCGCGGCACAGCTCCGGTGTCAAAATCGTTGTCCCGCTTGCTTGACCCATCGCTTAGAGTCGCCCATATTGGTTGATATAAGCCATATAGAGCAACAAAGCCACGATTGCTAGACGGCAGTTGAACTGTTGCCCCAAGCGATGGGTACCGATTTTTTGGAGGATTGAGGCGTTGGGATAACAGCCGAACCATATTTGCTTCTCGTTCTGCTGCTTCTGCCTTTCGTCGGAAGCCTCCTCTCCATTCTCTTGCTCAAGACGACTTCGCCACGCCTGCCTGCAGGTCTGGCAGCTATCATCGTCACCGCTTTGTTGCTGCTTACGGGTAGCTTTTATCCGGCGGTGGCGGACGGCGGGGTGGTGCGGTTTCGGGCGGAATGGCTGCCGCAGTTTGGCCTGGACTTCGCGTTGCGCATGGATGGTTTTGCATGGATTTTCACCATGCTTGTCACCGCAATCGGCCTTCTCGTCGTGCTTTATGCGCGCTACTACATGTCCGAGGAGGATCCGGTTCCACGGTTCTTCTCGTTCCTTCTTGCTTTCATGGGGGCCATGCTCGGCATTGTCGTCTCAGGCAATGTGATCCTGCTGTCCGTGTTCTGGGAACTGACCAGCATCTTCTCGTTCTTGCTCATCAGCTATTGGCATAACAATGCCAATGCGCGCGATGGCGCCAGAATGGCACTCACGATTACCGGGATTGGCGGCTTTTGCTTGTTGATCGGCTTCATTCTGCTCGGCAACGTGGTCGGCAGCTATGACGTCGACAAGATCCTCGATTCCGGCGACATCGTTCGCAGTCATCCTCTCTATCTGCCAACGCTGATTTTCATATTGCTAGGCGCTTTGACAAAGAGCGCGCAGTTTCCATTCCATTTTTGGCTTCCCAACGCCATGGCTGCCCCGACGCCGGTTTCGGCCTTCCTTCACTCGGCGACCATGGTCAAAGCCGGTGTGTTCCTGTTGGTGCGTTTCTGGCCGGTGCTTTCGGGGACGTACGAATGGTTCTGGATCGTCGGCGTCGCCGGGATCTCAACCCTGCTGCTGGGCGCATATTTTGCGCTGTTCCAGCGCGACTTGAAGGGCCTCCTGGCCTATTCGACCATCAGCCATCTTGGATTGATCGTGACACTGCTGAGCCTTGGCAGCCCATTGGCGACCGTGGCCGCCATCTTCCATATGCTCAATCACGCGACCTTCAAGGCGTCGCTCTTCATGGCAGCGGGCATCATAGATCACGAGACTGGCACACGCGACATGCGCAAGCTCAGCGGTCTCTTCCGCTTCATGCCGTTCACAGCGACCTTGGCGATCGTGGCAAGTGCCGCGATGGCTGGCGTGCCACTCCTCAACGGGTTCCTGTCCAAGGAAATGTTCTTTGCCGAGGCGGTGGAGACCCATGCCGACTCGATCCTCGACCGTATTCTTCCCTATGTCGCGACCCTCGCCGGCGCCTTCAGCGTGGCCTATTCGCTGCGGTTCATTCACACGGTTTTCTTTGGTCCGCCGCCGACCGATCTGCCGGTCAACCGTCCACACGAGCCACCCAGATGGATGCGGTTTCCGGTCGAGTTCCTCGTCATCGTCTGCCTGATCGTTGGCGTCATTCCGGCTATATCGATTGGTCCGTTTCTTCACAGCGCCGTGGTCAGTGTGCTCGGGAGTGCTACTCCCGAATACAGCCTGGCGATCTGGCATGGCGTCAACCTTCCGCTCGTAATGAGCGCGATCGCTCTTGTCGGTGGCGCGCTCATCTATTTTTTGCTGAAGGATTACCTCAGTCATTGCGATGACGGTCCGCCGCTGTTTCGCAGGCTCAAGGGGCAACGGGTCTTCGAGCGCGTAATTGTCGAACTATCCTGGCGATGGGCGCGCCTCGCCGAGGGGCGCCTGGGCACACGCAAGCTGCAACCCCAGCTGCGCTGGCTGATCGTGACTGGTTTTGCCGCAGGCACGTTGCCGCTTTATCTGAATGGCTTCGAAAGCCGGCCGGTTACCTACGCGAGCGTCGATCCCGCCTTTACGGCGATCTGGATCATCGGCGTGTGCCTTGCGCTTGGCACAGCGTATACGGCGAAATACCACCGCCTGGCCGCACTGGTGATGCTCGGCGGTGTCGGTCTCGTCGTCTGCATCACATTCATATGGCTTTCGGCGCCCGATCTCGCAATCACCCAGTTGCTCGTCGAAATCGTCACGACCGTCCTGATCCTTCTCGGCCTGCGCTGGCTGCCCAAACGGTCTGAGGGTTTTGGCGAGGCGATGACGTTGAGAGCACGGTTTCGCCGGTTTCGCGACCTTGCACTGGCCGCTCTCTGCGGCGTCGCCATGTCCTTCGTCGCCTATGCCGTGATGACGACGCCGGTGCCGGACGCGATTGCCAACTACTTTTTGGAAAATGCTTATTCCGAGGGCGGTGGCCGCAACGTCGTCAATGTCATTCTGGTGGATTTCCGCGGTTTCGATACGTTGGGAGAGATCGCCGTTCTCGGTGTTGTTGCGCTCACCGTCTACGGCCTGTTGCGCCGTTTCCGCCCTGCCGAAGACAGCATGAGGGCGCCAGAGCAGCAGCAAGCGCAAAACCGCTTTGACGAGGAGCGGCCAGAGCGGTCTGCCGGCGATACCGTGCGCGACTATCTGCTCGTGCCATCGGTCATCATGCAGTGGCTTTTTCCAGTCATCATCACCTTCTCAGTCTATCTCTTCATCCGCGGACACGATTTGCCGGGCGGCGGCTTTTCGGCTGGCCTGACGCTGTCGATCGCCTTCCTGCTGCAGTATCTGGCGGGAGGAACACGCTGGGCAGAGGATCGCATCCGCATCCTGCCGCTCCGCTGGATGGGCGCGGGACTGCTGACCGCCGTTGCAACCGGGGTCGGGGCTTGGTTCCTTGGTTATCCGTTCCTGACTTCGCACTCCCGCTACCTCGATCTGCCGCTGATCGGAAAAGTGCCCGCGGCCACTGCGCTGCTCTTTGATCTGGGAGTCTTCTGTCTTGTCGTCGGATCGACGGTGCTCATTCTTGTCGCACTCGCACACCAATCCTTGCGCATCAACCGTCTGCGGATGATCGACGCGGCAAAATCGGAGGAGGCGTGATGGAACTGGTCCTGTCGATTGCCATAGGGGTGATGACCAGTTGTGGTGTCTGGCTTATCCTGCGCCCGCGAACCTACCAGGTGATCGTCGGCCTTTCGCTGCTCTCGTACGCGGTCAACCTGTTCATCTTCGGGGTCGGTGGCGTCAAGGCAAACGTCCCGCCTATTCTTGCTGACGATGCGGCGGGTCCTCTGGCCGATCCGGTTCCGCAGGCTCTGGTTCTGACCGCCATCGTCATCGGCTTTGCGACGACCGCCTTGTTTCTGGTCGTGCTCCTCGCGTCGCGCGGTCTGACGGGCAGCGACCATGTCGACGGGAGAAATGAGCCGCGATGAATGCCTGGGCCCACCATCTGATCATTGCTCCGGTACTCGTACCACTGGTCGCCAGCGCATTGTTGCTGCTCGTGGACGAGCGTCAACGATTGGCCAAGGCGATGATCAGTCTTGCATCGACCTTGGTTCTGACGGCCATTGCCATCTGCCTGTTTCGCATTGAAAGCGGCCCAAACGCCTTTGATGGCATCTATCTGCTCGGTAACTGGGCGGCCCCTTTCGGTATCGTCCTGGTACTTGACGGACTGTCGGCGCTGATGCTGCTGTTGACGGCGTTGCTGGCCGTTCCTGCGCTGATCTTCTCGCTCGCTCGTTGGCACGCGGTCGGCGCGCATTTCCACAGCATGTTCCAGATCCTGTTGGTCGGCGTTAACGGTGCCTTTCTCACCGGTGATCTGTTCAATTTATTCGTGTTCTTCGAGATCATGCTGGCGGCGTCCTATGGTCTGCTCCTGCATGGTTCTGGTCCGCTTCGCGTCAAGGCGGGCCTGCACTACATCGCCGTCAACCTTGTGGCAGCCCTGTTGTTCCTCATCGGTGTGAGCCTGATTTACGGCACGGCCGGGACCCTCAATATGGCGGACCTTGCAGCGCGCATTCCCGAAATGGAGCGCGATCGCCGTATGCTCATGGAGGCAGGAGCGGCGATCTTGGGCGTAGTCTTCCTCATCAAGGCGGGGATGTGGCCGCTCTGCTTCTGGCTGCCGACAGCATATAGTGCGGCATCAGCTCCAGTGGCTGGAATGTTTGCCATCATGAGCAAGCTCGGGATTTACATAATCCTGCGCCTGACGATGCTTCTGTTCGGAGAGGGGCCGTTGGCCGGATTTGGCGCCAACGTGCTCTTATACGGTGGTGTGGCGACGCTTGTCTTCGGGACGATCGGTGTGCTGGCATCCCAGGCGCTCGGCCGGCTCGCAGGATTTTCCGTACTCGTCTCGTCAGGCACCCTGTTGATGGTCCTCGGCATCAATGATGGTGCCGTATCATCCGGTGCGCTCCTTTATCTCGTCAGTTCAACATTGACGATCAGTGCCTTCTTCATGCTGATCGAACTTGTCGAGCGCGGACAGGACGCCGGCGCCAACGTCCTTGCGGTAACGATGGAAGCCTACGGGGACGCCGACGAGCAAACCGCCGATGAAGAAGAGGGTGTCACCATGCCCGGGACGATGGCGATACTGGGCATTTGCTTTGCTGCCTGCGGGATCCTGCTGTCCGGTCTGCCGCCGCTTTCCGGTTTCATAGCCAAATTTGCAATGCTGTCGGCAATGATGGGCACGGGTGCGATCGGGGTGCCGCCGACGGCCGCAATCTGGACATTGATCGTGCTCGTCATCCTCTCTGGTATCGCGGCGCTGATTTCCATGACGCGCGCCGGCATTCGTACCTTCTGGAGCTCGATCGAAGGCACAGTTCCGCGTGTCCTTGTGATCGAGATCGTCCCCGTGCTGTTCTTGCTGGTGCTCACCCTTGCCTTGACCGTGCAAGCAGGGCCGGTCCTGCAATATATGGACCTAACCATTCGCACGCTGAGCAAGCCTGCAAACCATATCGATGCGGTCCACAATGCGGTTCGGGTCCCGGGCTATCAGGGCGCGGCCGCGCCCGGAACGGAGAGCAACTGATGCTGCCTTATCCCGTTCTTTCGCTGTCGCTGCTCGTGATGTGGCTGTTGCTCAACGGCTTCACGGTCGGTCATTTTATTCTGGGTATCTTCGTCGCCGTGTTCGCCAGTTGGGCGATGGCGTCGTTGCGTCCGCAAAAGCCGCGATTGGTGAAGTGGTACCTGCTGCCCAAACTTTTTTTCGTCGTACTCTACGACATCCTCAAATCCAACATTGCGGTCGCGGGCATTATTATAAGGAGCGGTTCGCGCCGGCACGATCCGGGATTTCTGACCATTCATCTCGAAATGAGAAGCCCGTTCGCGTTGGCCGTTCTTGCAGTGATCCTGACAAGCACGCCCGGATCTGCCTGGCTTGAATACGATTCCAACGAGAATTCCGTCCTTCTCCACATCCTCGATCTGCAGAACGAGACCGTGTGGCGAGACACGATCAAAAATCGATATGAGAAACTGCTGATGGAGATCTTCGCGTGAGCGCAATTATCTTGTTCAGCGCTGTTTCGATCGCTCAGTTGATGCTGGTTGCGTCGATGGCGATTGTTTCGGTGCGCATGGTCATCGGGCCTCGCGCTCAAGATCGGATTGTCGGTCTCGACACCTTTTACATCAACGCCATGCTGTTGCTTGTGACTTTTGGCGTCGGCACGGGTCGCGTCCTCTATTTCGAAGCGGCATTGGTGATCGGGATTTTGGGATTTGTGTCCTCCGTCGCACTGGCCAAGTTTTTGATGCGGGGTGAGGTGATAGAATGACTGCGGCTGCAGATATCCCGTTGTGGGCGGCCATCCTTGTCGCCTTCTTTCTTCTCGGTGGCGCTTCCCTGGCATTGATCGGCGCGATAGGCTTCCTGCGCCTCCCAACATTTTATGAACGTATTCACGCGCCAACGCTCGCGACCAGTTGGGGGATCGGCGGGATCATGCTCGCCTCGATGATCTTCTTCTCAGTCGGTTCAGGACGACTTGAGATTCACGAGATCCTCATCGGGATTTTTGTAACGGCGACGACGCCGGTTACTCTGATGATGCTTGCGCGCGCTGCTCTTTACCGTGATCGTGTCGAGAATGATGAAAGGGCGCCGCCAAAACAGATCGACGACGTTGCTGCAAGAAAACAAAGCAGCAACGGAGAGACTTAAACCTCCTCGGCCCCACGCACATGGCCATAAGCGCGATTTTTCATGCGCATTGACGGCTGCGGCACCGCTGAGCCTTCCTCGTTGATACAGAGGACTATTGGGCGAAACGTTGGCTAGGTCGGAGATAGGCGACCTTCTCGGGCAGGTCAGATCCATCTGAGGTTTTCACTACTATAATGTCTAACAACCACTGTTCTACCGTCGGGCAACGTACCTCGCCAACCTGATCCTCCATGCTTCAATTTTATCTTCTTGATGTTGACCAAGCCAACCGTCTCGATGTGTCACGGCACCGAGGAGCTGCTATAAAGTGCTCTCGGTCCGTTCAGCCACAAGAGGACGCAATGGCGAGCGAGAAGGATTTACGGCGCTTGGCTTTGTTGCTGGAAGGCACGACCGAGATGCCACATTTTGATCGAGCCGCTTTCAAAGTGGCGCGAATCTTCGCGACAATTGCGGCCGATCGCTTGACGGCCAACTTCCACTTCACACCGGATGAGCAGGCGTTGAAATGCATGCTACTGCCGGAGGTTTTTTCTCCCATTCCTAATGCCTGGGGCAAGAAGGGATGGACTGTAGGTATTCTGTCAGGCCTTAGCGAAGACGACCTCAACAACGCTCTACGGACGGCCTGGGCGCATGGGCAGAAAGCTCATAAACCGGCGCGAAAATGAATGCCGGCAACGCTAAAACAGCCAGACGAACTCGGACGCGGTCCTTCAAATCTTTTGAACGCCGAAGCCGGGAGACGGACCCGGCCTTGATCGCCCCAAGACGCCACTGATCAACGGCGACGACGAGAAGGTGGTGATTCGTCGCTGTCAGCACGCGAGAAGCCGGATGGAGAGACAGCTGGCAGCTTCTATACTTGTCTGAAAGCGCTAGAGCGTCGCTGAGCAGCCTCGAGCCGCGCCGTCAGTCGGCGCCGAGCCGAACGCGTTAGGGCAAAGCAACCGGCTGTCGTCGTCCGCCAGCCCATTCCGTTTTTCAGAGTGCTGCAGCACAGTCGGGTAGAGGTTCGGTGTTCGGTCCCAGCTTCGCTGCCATGTGGACCAGGTCGGGGAGAGACCTTGCTCTCATTTTCCTCATGACTTGTCCTCGATGCGCCTTTACAGTTATCTCGCTGATATTTAGCTTGAACGCCACCTGCTTGTTCAACAGGCCCTCAGCCACAAATTTCATTACCTGACGTTCCCGAGGCGTAAGCGACAGAAAATACGCTTCCAGACGGCTGGCGTCTTTCACCGCACTTACGGCTGCCTCGATCTCCTCCAGAAGATTGAGGCGATCAATAGACTTGGCCATGAACGTCACACGGAATTTGTTGGTTGCAACAGTCATCGCCCCACTGGCCCCTGCAGTCAGCACGATGACGGGGCAATACGAAGCACGCGAACAGATAAGATCCGTGAGATCTGAAACTGTCAGTTCTGCGGTTGTCGTATCAACGACGATGCAGGCATGCGTGCCGACCTGCACCAATCTGAGAAAGCTATCCGCCGAGTGATAGAATTCTGGCTGCCACCCAGACTGAGAAAAATCTCCGAGCAAGGCCGTACAGACGTCGGAGGCATTGCTCAGGATCGCCACCAGCGGGTCGCTGGTCGGTCTGTTCGGATGCTTTACGGAGGAGGTAAGTTGTCGAGTATAGTACATGTCATTCTCCCACGCCGATTATGTTCGCGCTGTTGCGATGCAAGACTTGAGGTAGACGTTTTGATAAAAGAGCTTCTGTAGTCGTTTTAGACGAACAGCCCGCCTGCTGCGACTTAAGTGGCGTGATAGAACCTGAAAAAAACTGAAATATTCTCCCGCGGGTTGCGGAACAATGGTTGGCTCAATCTCCCCCTCTATGGTTTTATCACTACGATTTGAAACGGATAGAATTGGCTGGCATTGGGACAGATTGAGATTGGCCGCTTCGAGTACTCCGGATGGGAGCTTGATCTCGAGAAACGGGAGTTGCGCGCCATGGGCGCTCCGGTTCCGCTCGGCAGTAGAGCTTTCGATATCTTGGAAACCCTTGCGCTGTCCTCGGGTGGGATGGTCACTAAAGTCGACCTGATGAAGCGCGTCTGGCCAGGACTTGCGGTTGAGGACAATACCCTGCAGGTCCATATCTCAGCGATCCGGCGGGCGCTGGGAAAGGATCGCGAATTGCTGCGCACCGTCTCCGGTCGGGGTTATCGGTTGCTCGGGGAATGGGTCGAGCCCGAGTCGCAATATGCCGAACCGGTGCCTGCGCCTCGAAAGCAGGTGGGCGAACGAGGCGATTTTGTCTCAAACATCCCTTCAGCAGCATCTGAACTTATAGGTCGTCAGGCCTCGGTTTCGCAAATTCACACACTCATGTCGGCCTATCGTGTTGTAACCCTGACGGGACCGGGTGGAATTGGTAAGACCGTGCTGGCGTCCGAGGTTGCCCGCCATCTCCAGCAGTCGATCGGCGGTGATGCGTATTTTGTCGAGCTCGTGTCTCTGTCCGATCCCCATCTGGTTCCGACAACTCTCGCCCAGGCCCTCGACCTGCGCCTCCAAGGCGACGACATCTCGACCGAGATCGTGGCAAGAGCCATAGGCAGCCGGAGGATGTTGCTCGTGATCGACAATTGCGAACACGTCGTCGACGCCGCCGCCGAGATGGTGGAGGCGATCCTGCGTGCTTGTCAGAACGTATCCGTGCTCGCGACCAGCCGAGAAATTCTTCGCATCGAAGGCGAATTCGCATATAGAGTGCCGCCGCTTGAAGTGCCGGCCAAGGAACAAGAAGCCGATCTGCTTCAACACAGCGCAATCCAGTTATTCATCGCTCGAACCCGGGCGCTGCAATCTGATTTTAACGTGACCAGGGAAAAGATCTCGGTGATTGCGGGTATTTGCCGGCATCTCGATGGAATTCCCTTGGCCATAGAGTTTGCAGCTGCACGTGCGGCCACTTTGGGCCTTCAACAGATTGCCGGTCGTCTGGATGATCGTTTCGTCCTCCTGACCGGCGGACGACGAACGGCGCTGCCCCGACATCGTACCCTGCGAGCCGCACTCGACTGGAGTTATGAGCTGTTGCCGGAAGGTGAACGTTTCCTCCTTCGCCAGCTCGCCGTCTTTCCCTCAGGTTTCACGTTGGAAGCTGCCACAGCGGCGAGCGGGCAGCAAGAAGGTGAAGCCGCTTCGGGGCTTTCAAATCTCGTCTCAAAATCGCTGGTCACCTTCGAAGGAACGGGCGCTGCGCCTCGATGGCGTTTGCTAGAGACCGTAAGGGTCTACTCCCTCGAGAAGCTGGGAACGGGTGCGGACTATCACGTGACGATGCGGCGATGTGTGGCGTTTTTCGCATCGTTCTTCCAGCCATTTTCAAACGAGAGTTCGCTACACGCAGCGATCGAACATCTTGGCCCCTTTAGACGGGAGATCGACAACCTGCGGGCAACTTTGAACTGGGCATTTTCGCCCGGTGGCGACGGGACGTTGGGAGCCAAGCTAGCAGCCGTTGCATCGGATTTCTGGATCGCCCTCGGTCTTGTGTCCGAATCCGGTGAATGGGCACAGAAGGCTCTCCCTTACCTTGAACGCACAGAAGGCAGCCGATCAGAAATGGTCCTTCAATGCGCCCTTGGATTTGCGCTGATTTATACAGAAGGGATGAGCGAACGAGGAAAGGATGTGCTGATCCGGGCGTTGTCGATTGCGAGAGCGCTGGATGATCGCGACTACCTGCAACGCGCAACTTGTGCCCTCTGGCTTTTTTGCGCCCGTTCGATGGAGTTAGACGATGCCCTTTTCTATGCGCGCGAATATGAGCGGGGAGCCAGTGGCCAGGACGAAAGGGCAACAGCAGCTTGGTTGATAGGCATCCCTCAAACCTATCAAGCCGAGCACTTGGAGGCGCAGGCCAGGCTCGATTGGGCTGCCCGACATTCGTCTTCCAACAATCGTCGCCGAGACATGCTGAGGCTCGGTGCAGACATTCGAACGTCTTCCATGGCCCACAACACGGTCAACATGATATCGCGGGGTCAACTCGACACTGCCTTGAGAACAGCGCAGGATTCAATCCTTGAAGCGCGCTCGACGAGACAACCCTTTGTCTCTTGTGTCGCTTTGGCCTGGGCTTCCGCTTTCCTATCCCTGAACATCGAAAATTTTGTTCAAGCCAAAGAATGGAGCGAAGAACTGATCGAGCATGCGGTGCAGCACAATCTCAGACCATTTCACGCTGTTGGTGTGTGCGTGCGTGGCACTCTGGCGTCACGTTCGGGTTCGCCCGCGGACGGTATCGCCGACTTGTGTGCGGGACTTCGCGAAATGCGTGAGACGACATACTTGCTCTTCTACCCCTTTTTCATGTCTGAACTCGCAGCCGCGTTACACGGATCAGGGCGTTCGGATGAGGGCTTCAATCAGATTCATGAGGCATTGAAGTTTTCATCCGAGAAGGGTTATCACTGGATGGTCCCCGAATTGCTGCGCAGAAAAGCCGAGATTGTCGTGACACAACGAGCCGGTGCAGGTCTGCAGACGGATTTATTTGAAGAGGCCAGCCAGAAAGCTTCCGCCCAGGGCGGTTTATATTGGGAGCTGACGGCCGGTATCAGTCTAGTCGAACACCTTGCCGGTCTCGGCGAACGTCGCTCGGCCCGGAAGATCCTCCTGCCCATTTACGAACGTTTCACGGAAGGCCTTACCGCACCGCGACTGTTGCGCGCGAAGGCATTGATAGCCGGTGACGTCTAGTGCCCGGTCGATATTTTGACGCCGAGTCTTCTATTTACGAGACGACAATTTCCCGCAAGATGGCGGCGAGTTTGCAGCACGCGCGCTGCTCACAATCAATTCGGCGACGGACCGATGCGAGGCCAGCTTGCCGCGCAAAGGCGGCTCGCCAATATAGCTTTCAGGAGTAATCTCGATGCGGAATCTCCACGATTATAAAGTTGCCCCGCCAGACTATGTGACACTGAAGGGTCGCCACGGCACGGTCGAACCGTATGTTCACGACCTGCATCTCCAGAAGTTGTGGAATGGACTGGGAGGGATGGGGATAAACCCTCTGCTCCTGTATTTTGTCCAGGACGATTTTGGCGGAGTCGACGATTTCGGCAGGTGGCTGAATGAGGTCAAGAATAATGGCTGGCTGACACATATCTTCCGCAGCAACATTACAGGTGAAATCGTGGGGATGGCGAGTTTCATGCGCGCTGACCCGTCAAACGGCGTGGTCGAAATAGGGGGCGTCGCCCATGGAGCTGGAATGAAGCGCTCCCCGCTTTCCACCGAAGTGCACTATCTTCTGGCAAAGCACGTATTTGAAGTCCTTGGATACCGCCGTTACGAGTGGAAGTGTGACAACAAAAACGAGCCGAGCAAAACGACGGCCGCGCGCTATGGCTTCAGTTTCGAAGGCGTTTTCCGCCAGCATATGATCTCGAAGCAGCGCAATCGCGATACTGCCTGGTTTTCGATGCTCGACAATGAGTGGCCTACGCTCAAGGCTGCATTCGAGGATTGGCTCTCTCCTGACAATTTTGGAGCAGAAGGAAGGCAATTGCGTCGGCTGGAGGATATCCGCGCGGAGTTGTCCGGGCAAAGCTCTCAAAAAGCTTAGGATCTGCAAGTGATCGTGGATGTTAGAAAGGCAAAAGAACGCAAACGTCGTGGCATTCTTTTTGACGATCAACCCCAGGGTCGGTGGACTTTTAGGCTTCTACTGATTGTTGGACGGGCGCCGGTGAAGCCTGGTGCCCTCCAGTAGCATCACGTGCACGACGCGATTCGAATTTCCGCGAGAGAGCGGGCAGCCGCCAAAAGCGGCAACCCGGTTTGGACACTGCCAACAAAGCGGACAGGTGTCGTTTTGATCGTTTTCAGATCTGGTCGCGCAGCGACTTGAAGGAGGCGCGCAGCTCGTCGGTAAACAGCTCCGGCTG
>UBMI01000045.1 GCA_900466475.1 Hyphomicrobiales bacterium | reverse complement strand
ACGATGCCTGCACCGACGGTGCGGCCGCCTTCGCGGATAGCGAAGCGAAGCTTTTCTTCCATCGCGATCGGAACGATCAGCTCGACGTCAACGGTGACGTTGTCGCCAGGCATAACCATTTCCGTGCCTTCCGGAAGCGTCACGATGCCCGTCACGTCCGTCGTGCGGAAGTAGAACTGCGGACGGTAGTTCGTGAAGAACGGCGTATGACGGCCGCCTTCTTCCTTCGTCAGGATGTAGGCTTCTGCCTTGAACTTCTTGTGCGGCTTGACAGAGCCCGGCTTGCACAGGATCTGACCACGCTCGACGCCGTCACGGTTCACACCGCGAACCAGAGCGCCGATGTTGTCGCCAGCCTGGCCCTGGTCGAGCAGCTTGCGGAACATTTCAACGCCGGTAACCGTCGTCTTCGAGGTCGGGCGAATGCCGACGATCTCGACTTCCTCACCAACCTTGACGATACCACGCTCGACGCGGCCGGTCACAACCGTACCACGGCCAGAGATCGAGAACACGTCTTCGATCGGCATCAGGAACGGCTGGTCGATCGGACGCTCAGGCGTCGGGATGTAGGCGTCAACCGCAGCCATCAGCTCGCGGATCGCGTCTTCACCGATCTTCTTGTCAGAATCTTCAAGAGCAGCAAGAGCCGAACCCTTGACGACCGGGATGTCGTCGCCCGGGAAGTCGTAAGACGACAGGAGTTCGCGAACTTCAAGCTCGACGAGCTCGAGAAGCTCGGCGTCGTCAACCTGGTCGACCTTGTTCAGGAACACGACGATCGCCGGAACGCCAACCTGGCGGGCGAGCAGGATGTGCTCGCGCGTCTGCGGCATCGGGCCGTCAGCTGCAGAGCAGACCAGGATCGCGCCGTCCATCTGCGCAGCACCCGTGATCATGTTCTTGACATAGTCGGCGTGGCCGGGGCAGTCGACGTGCGCATAGTGACGGTTCGGCGTCTCATACTCGACGTGAGCCGTCGAAATGGTGATGCCGCGTGCCTTTTCTTCCGGGGCAGCGTCGATCTGGTCATACGCCTTGAACTCACCGAAGTACTTCGTGATCGCTGCCGTCAGAGACGTCTTGCCGTGGTCAACGTGGCCGATCGTGCCAATGTTGACGTGCGGCTTGTTGCGCTCAAACTTACTCTTTGCCATTT
>UBMI01000006.1 GCA_900466475.1 Hyphomicrobiales bacterium | reverse complement strand
AGCCGGTTACCGCTGAGGAGAATAGAAATGCGTCTACTCGTTCTTGGTACTGGCACGATGGCCAAAAACCAGGTTGCCAACTTTCTCGCCATCGACGGTGTCGAGGTGGTCGGCGCCGTCGATACGGATCGGGCGCGGCTCGATGAGTTCGCCGATCATTTCAACATCGAAAAACGCTTCAGCACGCTCGACGAGGCGATCGCCTGGGGCGAATTCGATGCAGCCACAAATGTAACACCCGACCGCATCCACCACGCGACAAGCCTCGCGCTGATCGCCGCCGGCAAGCACGTCTTTTGCGAGAAGCCGCTGGCGGAAAACTATGCGCATGCCTTGGAAATGACGGAAGCCGCGGAAGGGGCCGGCGTCATCAACATGGTGAACCTTACCTATCGCAATGTCGCACCGCTGCAGCGCGCCCGCGAGATGGTACTGGCCGGCGAACTCGGCACTATTCGTCATGTGGAAGCGTCCTATCTGCAGAGCTGGCTGGTATCGCGCGCCTGGGGCGACTGGCGCACGGAATCGCGCTGGCTCTGGCGTTTGTCTACCGGCCACGGATCGAACGGCGTGCTCGGGGATGTCGGCATCCATATCCTGGATTTTGCCGCCTATGGTGCGGCGACTGACATCGATCACGTCTTTGCGCGGCTGAAGACCTTCAACAAGGCACCCGGCGGGCAGATTGGCGAGTACATGCTCGATGCCAATGACAGCTTCACCATGTCGGTCGATTTCACCAATGGCGCGCTCGGCGTCATTCATGCGACCCGCTGGGCGACCGGGCATCTGAACGAGCTGAAGCTGCGCATCTATGGCGAAAAAGGCAGCCTCGAAGTCATCCACCGCCCGGATGGTTCGGATCTTCGCGGCTGCTTCGGCGACGACATTGAAAGCGCCACCTGGCGTGATATCGAGGTGCCGGCAGTGCTGACCAATTATCAGCGCTTTGCAGAAGCCGTCAGGACCGGCAAGCAGGACGATCCCACCTTCCGCCACGCCGCCAATCTGCAGAAGGTCATCGATCTCGCGATCGTATCGGAGAAAGAACGCCGGGAGCTCAATCTGCTGGCCTCTGACACCCCGGAAGCCACGGCTCACCAGGAACCGGAAGGCAAGGCGGACGATCAGGGGCCGGTTCTGGCACTCGTCGTCTGACGGCTTGGAAAATATCGAAGGCCCGAATGTTCGGGCCTTCCTTGAGCCGACAGAACTCGCTCTGCTTACTGCTCAACCGGCAGCTAGGCAGCCCTACCAGCCGCGCTCACGCCCCGATAGGCGATGAGATCCTCGATGGTGATCAGGTGAAGGCCGTGCCGCTCGGCGAACTGCTCAAGCTCCGGCAGACGCGCCATCGTGCCATCATCATTGGCCACTTCACAGATGACACCCGAGGGCGACAGGCCAGCCAGCCTTGCGAGATCGACAGCCGCCTCCGTATGGCCCGGACGCGAAAGCACGCCGTTCGGATGCGCACGCAGCGGGAAGATATGACCGGGCCGCGCAAAATCCTCGGGGCGGGAATCCTCGCCGATGAGCGCGCGAACGGTTGCGGCACGGTCAGCGGCTGAAATACCGGTTGTCGTTTCAGGGATATAGTCAACCGAGACGGTGAACGCCGTCTTCAGGAGTTCGGTATTGTTGGGGACCATCTGCGGGATCTGCAGTTCGTCCAACCGCTCACCTTCCATGGCCACGCAGATGAGGCCACGGGCATAATTCATCATGAAGGCGATTGCCTGCGGGGTGATCGCTTCGGATGCAATGACGAGGTCGCCCTCGTTTTCCCGATCGCGGTCGTCGACGACAACCACGATCTCGCCCCGCGCAATCGCGGCGATCGCATCTTCTATCTTGGAAATTGCCATTTCTCTGCCTTTCAAGGGTTAGCCGCGTGAGCAGCATTCATGGCCTTTCAAAAGCCACCATTATCCCTTGGGCGAACAAGCATATGAAACGCCGCATGCCGAGCGGCGTCCTCTGCGTTGCTCTCTTCCATCCGGACTGTGACCGTCGGCTCCGGCATCTCACCGGATCTGCTGACCCTTCGCTTTCACGAAGGCGCTCGCGGGCTCCGAGTTGCCTCGATACCGCCGGTGGGGAATTGCACCCCGCCCTGAGAACACTGCTTATGTAAATGACGAATGGCTTGTTCTGCAAGAGGTTGGGTACAGATCACGTCGCGAGAATTGCTTCTCCGTGATGAAAGCACCGTTTCCTATTGTCGAACAGCGCTAGGACATGATCAGCCCGCCATCGACATTGATGGTCTGGCCGGTGATATAGGCCGCGTCATCGCTTGCAAGAAAAGTGACTAGGCCGGCGACGTCTTCGCCCGATCCGGCGCGCTTCATCGGGATGCCTTCGACCCATTCTTTCATGAGCTCGCCGGGTGCGTAGTTGCCGAGCAGCTTGCCCCATGCCTGGTCGTTATAGGCCCACATGTCGGTTTCGATGATGCCCGGGCAGAAGGCGTTGACGGTGATGCCATCGGTCGCGACTTCCTTGGCAAGGCTTTGGGTGATGCCGACGACGCCCATCTTCGAGGCAGCATAATGCGGCGTATAGATGAAGCCGTCGCGTGCCTGGCCGGAAGCCGTATTGATGATACGTCCGCCGCGACCATGTTTGCGCATGCGGGCGATCGCTTCCTGGGCACAGAGGAACACGCCCTTGGTATTGACCGCCATGACCTTGTCCCACTCGCCCTCGGTCATGTCCTCGATGCGAGCAATGGTGATGACACCGGCATTCTGGATTGAGACGTCGACAGCGCCGAAGGCCTCCTCAGCGGCGTCATAGAGAGCTTTGACGCTTGCCTTGTCGGTGACGTCGCCAACAAAGGAGATCGCCTTTCCGCCGTCGGCCCTGATCTGCTCGGCAACGCCATGCACACTTTCCTCGTTGGCGGAGACCACGAGATTGGCGCCCTCGCGCGCGAAGCGTTTGGCAATCGCCGCACCGATACCGCGGCTTGCACCCGTAATGACCACGGTCTTGTTTTCGAAGCGTTGCATTCTCTTTATCCTTTCACTGGGGCCCGCGTGAGCGCCGTTTTGCAAACCGGCGACACTTGCCTCCTCACCAGACTTCAAACGGCTGCAGAAATGATCCCGGCAAATTCCGATGCCTTCAGCGAAGCACCGCCGACCAGCGCTCCATCCACATTGCGAAGCCCGAAAATCGCCTCGGCATTGGATGCCTTGACCGAACCGCCATAGAGGATCCTGACCGAATGGCCGTCATCGCCCAGCCGCTCTTCGAGCATCTGCCGGATCGCGGCATGGACCTCCTCAATCTGTTCGTTGGTCGGCACCAGCCCGGTTCCTATCGCCCATACAGGTTCGTAGGCGATGACGAGATTGGCGCTCGTTGCTCCCTCGGGAACGGATTCTCTCAGCTGCCCGCCGACAACTTCGATCGCCCGCCCCTCATCACGCTCGTGCCGCGTTTCACCGACACAGACGATCGCGATCAAGCCCGCCCGATGAGCGGCAACCGCTTTTGCAAGGACGATTTCATCATCTTCGCCATGAGACACGCGACGCTCGGAATGCCCGAGGATGACATAGCGCGCGCCGATGTCCGCAAGCATTTCGGCAGAGACATCACCGGTATGCGCACCTGACTGCTGCGCATGGCAATCCTGTGCGCCGATAGCCAGGTTCGAATCCCTGACCCGCTCCACCGCGCGATCGATCAGCGTGAGGGGCGGGCAGACGACGATATCGCACGTCGCACCGCCCGTTAGTCCCTTCAGCGCCTCGATCTCAGCTTGGGAGGAGATGAGACCGTTCATTTTCCAGTTGCCTGCGATCAGCTTGCGCATCGTATCACCAGCAGCAGAAGCCGCCGTCGACGAGCAGATCGACGCCCGTCACGAAACTTGCGGCATTCGAAAGCAGGAAGACCGCCGGACCGACCATCTCATCGACACCGGCCATGCGCTGCATCGGCGTCTGCTCTTCGAAGAGCTTGGTCTGATGTACCATCTCCGGCCGGGTGTTCATCGGCGTTGCCGTATAGCCCGGCGAAATCGTGTTGACGCGGATGCCGCGCCCGACCCACTCCATGGCGAACGACTTCGACATATGGATCACGCCCGCTTTCGAGGCATTGTAATGGGCCTGGCTCAAACCGCGATTGACTATAACGCCCGACATGGAGGCGATGTTGACGATCGACCCGCGGCCATTCTTCAACATGGCCCGCGCTTCGGCCTGGCAAGACAGGAAGATGCCCTTCAGGTTGATGTCCATCAGCGTCTGATACTGGTCCTCTTCCATCTCCTCGGCGGGATTGGCGTTGGCGATTCCGGCCGCATTGACGGCAAGCGAGAGAGCCCCGAGATCGGCTTCAGTGCGGGCGACCGCATCCGCCAGAGACGACTTGCTGGTGACATCGGCGGCAATCTCGATCGAGCGGCGGCCGGCAGCCCGGATATGGCTGGCAGTGGTGGCAAGGCCGTCATCGGTGCGGCGATCGAGAAGCGCTACATCGGCGCCGCACTGGGCAAGACCAATCGCGATCCTTTGCCCGATGCCGCTGCCGGCGCCCGTCACGATGGCGACCTGGCCGCTGAGATCGAATAGTTTTGGTGCGTTCAGAGAGATGTCGGACACCGCTCTTCCTTTCTGTCTTTGCCTAGATTGTCGCGAGTTCCATGACCGAGACGTCGTTTGCCTCGTCACGCTTCAGAATGCCTGCCTGCTTGCCCTGCGCCAGCACGAGAATGCGGTTCGACACGCCGAGAACCTCCTCGAGGTCGGAGCTCACGACGATGACCGCAACACCCTGTTTGGCGAGGTTGACGATGATGTCGTAGATGCCGGCGCGGGCGCCGACATCGATGCCGCGTGTCGGCTCGTCCAGCACCACGACCTTGGGATCACGCATCAGCCATTTGGCGATGACGACCTTCTGCTGGTTGCCGCCCGAGAGATCGGAAGCGAATTGCTCCGCGCGCCCCTTCACGCCGAATTTCGTTACCGCCTTTTCGGCGAAAACGCGTTTGACGCCCGAGGTGAGCCAGCGCCCGCCAAGCTTGTCGAGATTGGCGTAGATGATGTTCTCGCTGATCTTATGTGCAACCACGAGGCCCTGGTCCTTGCGGTCCTCGGGCACCATCACGATGCCCTTGGCGATCGCATCCGCAGGGCTGCGCAGCTTCAGCGCTTCGCCTTCCAGCCTGATCGAGCCGGCGCTGATTGGGTCGGCACCGGAAATCGCTCGCACGAGCTCGGTGCGACCGGCGCCGACGAGGCCGGCGATGCCGAGGATCTCGCCGGCATGAACGTCGAAACTCACATCGCGGAAGGAATCGTCCGGCGACGTCAGGCCTGATACCTCAAGCACGGGCCTGCTCGTCGGCTTGGGAAGGGTCGGAAACATGCGATCGAGCGAGCGGCCGACCATGCTTTCGACGATCGTCCGCACCGGCGTCGCGCTGTCGGCAAATTCATGGACGCGCTCTCCATCGCGAAGCACGACGATACGGTCGGTGATCTTTTTGATCTCTTCCATGCGGTGGGATATGTAGATGATCCCGACACCCTCGGAGCGGAGCTTGCGGACCTGCTCGAACAAGGCCTCCGTCTCCGCGCCGCCAAGGGCTGCGGTCGGCTCGTCGAGGATCAGGAGTTTTGCGTTGAGCGCCAGCGCCTTGGCAATCTCGATCAGCTGCTGATTGGCGGTCGAAAGGCCGGCAACCTTTCGGGTCGCGGGAATGTGCAGGTTCAGCCGGGCAAGTTGCTCCTGAGCACGGCGGACCATCTGGGTGCGGTCGACGACGCCATTCTTCATGGGCCATCGGCCGATAAAGACATTTTCGGCGATGGAAAGATGCGGCAGAAGCTGCAGTTCCTGATGGATCAGCACGACGCCCTTGTCGATCGCCTCGCGCGGAGCGGCCGGGGCATAAGGCTGCCCAAGCCATGTCATCGAGCCCTCGGAAGGTGTGCGTGATCCGGCAATGATGCCTGACAGCGTCGACTTGCCGGCGCCGTTTTCACCGAGAAGTGCCACCACCTCGCCGGGATAGACGTCCAGGTCCACATTTTTCAGAACCTGGAGCGGTCCGTAGCGCTTGGATATGCCCCTCAGGGAAAGAACCGGCTCGGTCACAGCACACCTCCTCGAGATTTCGGCTGATTAAGGATGGTTGGCGATGAAGCCTGCTACGTTTTCCTTGGTCGTCAGCGTCGCATCGAGAAGCTGAACCGGCGGAACCTTCTCGCCAGCGACAAGCTTGATGGCGTTAGCGACGGCTTCGCGGCCCATCTTCTGGGTCTGCTGCGTGGCCGTCACATCGAAGACACCCTTGCTGAGAGCTTCGAGGGCGGCAGTATCACCATCGAAACCGCCAACGACGATCTTCTGCGAAGGGTTTGCAACCTTGATTGCCTGGGCGGCACCAAGCGCCAGCGCGTCTGCCTGAGCGAAGACGATCGTGACATCCGGATTGGCCTGCAGCATGTTCTGCATGATCTGGAAGCCTTCGTCCTGGAACCAGTTGTTGGAATACTGCTCGGCAACAACCTTGACGTCCGGATTGGCCTTCAGGGATTCCGCGCAACCCTTGGAACGATCAAGCTCGGGCGTGGTGCCCTTCTGGCCGTGGATGATGACCATCTTGCCCTTGCCGCCGGCTTCCTTGAGGATGTAGTCGCAAACCGCCTTGGCGGAGGCAACGGAGTCCGTCGCCAGGAACGTGTCGCCCGGAGCACCTTCGGCATTGCGGTCGACGTTGACGACCGGGATGCCTGCCTGCTTTGCAAGCTTCACCGGAACGGTAGCCGCGGCTGCACCAGCCGGGATATAGATGAGAGCGTCGATGTTCTGGGTCAGAAGGTCCTGGATCTGGTTGACCTGCGTCGGGCCGTCGCCCTTGGCGTCGACGGTAACGACCTCGATGCCCCGCTTCTTGGCTTCGTCTTCAACCGACTGCTTGATCTGGTTGAAGAAGTTTGCCTGCAGGTTTGCGACGGCAAGGCCAAGCTTCTTGACTTCGGCCGCGTGAACGGATCCGAGGCTGAGACCAAGCAGGGCAGCAGACGCGAGCAGAGTGCGCGCAAATTTCATGTCAGTTCCTCCGTTGTTAGTGAACCCTTGGGTATCCTCCCCCTCGGGCAATAGATCCGCTCCAAACCTTTCGGAGAGGAATTTCACGCGGCCCGCATCACCTGCGGGCCTGATGTTCAGACAGCGCGCCGCTTGCGGATTGTCTCGGCGCCGACCGCGAGAACGATCACGACACCGATGATGACCTGCTGCAGGAAGGGTGAGACGTTGAGCAGGTTGAGGCCGTTGCGCAGCACACCGATGATCAGGACGCCGATCAGCGTGCCACCGATGCCGCCGGCACCGCCCGACAGTGACGTTCCGCCGATAACGACCGCTGCGATCGTGTCGAGTTCGTAGCCGAAGCCGCTGGACGGCTGGGCAGAGTCGAGACGGGCAGCAAGAACGATACCGGCAAGACCTGCAAGTACGGCACTCGCCACGTACACAAGAATAGTCACAAGCTGGACATTGATGCCGGCAAGACGGGCAACTTCGGGATTGCCGCCGACCGCATAGAGCATGCGTCCTTCTGCGCGGAAGTGCAGGAAAATCCAGGCAGCTGCGACGACTGCCAGCATCAGGAAGACGGTTGCAGTCAGGATGCCGAAATGGCGGTCAATGGCCAGCATCATGAACCAGTCAGGAAAGCCCACGATCTGCTGGCCGTCGGTGATCATGTTTGCCACGCCGCGCGCAGCCGACATCATCGCGAGCGTCGCGATAAAGGCGGGGACCCTGAACCAGGTGACCATGATGCCGACGATAAGGCCGCTGATCATCGAGGCAATAAGCGCCGCCACGATGCCGAGGCCGAGCGGCAGACCGGCGACATTCGCCGTCCAGCCCATCACCATCATCGCGAGAGCCAGGACCGAACCTACCGAAAGGTCGATGCCGCCGATCAGGATCACGAAGGTCATGCCGACTGCCATGATCCCGAGCACGGTGATCTGGTCGAGAATGTTCAGACCATTGCGGACGGAGAGAAATGTATCAGTGCTGAAGGTCAGGAACAGGCAGAGCAAAAGCAGTCCGATGAGCGGACCGGTTGCTCCCGTGAGCTTGCTGACCCACGTACCGGACGGCCGGCTCTGTTCATTCACGTCGATCGCCACCATCGTTCCTCCCTAAAGATCAAGGCCGGCGGCCACTATTTCCTCAAGCAAGAATATTTATTCATGCCTGCTGGAAAATTCATTAACAACTTGCTTAGATGCTGTCAACCAGCTTTTCTGCGGATACTGGAGGCTGGACAATCAACAAGGGGCTTGACTAAGCTCGCTCATATGCAAAACTATAACATAGTGAATATTTATGCACGAGAGGAAACGATGGAGCCTTCCGAACTTGAACGTGTTGCTCGCCAGATACGTCTGCGCGACCTCCAGGCCGTATACGAGGCGGGCGCTGGCCATATCGGTGGCGAGATGTCGGTGATCGATCTCCTCACCGCGTTGTATTTTCGGGTGCTGCGCGTCTGGCCCGATCAGCCCAGACATCCCGATCGCGACAGGTTCGTGCTTTCAAAGGGCCATACGGCCTGCGCGCTCTATGTCACGCTCGCCAAGCGCGGTTTCATTCCGGAAGAGGAAATCTCGACTTTCCTGAAGCCGCATTCCCGTCTGAACGGCCACCCGAACTGTAATAAGGTGCCGGGCGTCGAAACGAATACCGGCCCGCTCGGACACGGGCTGCCGGTTGCTGTCGGCATGGCCAAGGCGGCAAAACTCTCAGGTGCGCAATACCACACCTATGTCATCACCGGTGACGGCGAGATGCAGGAAGGCTCGAACTGGGAAGCCATCATGGCAGCATACCAGTTCCGCCTGGACAACCTGACCTTGATCATCGACCACAACAGGTTCCAGCAGGGCGCTTCGCTCTCGGACACCAACGATGTCGCACCGCTTCGCCCCAAGCTCGAGGCCTTCGGCTGGGAAGTCAGCGAAATCAACGGCAACGACATGCACGCGATCGTGCCCGCCCTCGAGCATCGCTCCGACCGTCCCCATTGCATCGTGGCGCACACCAACAAGGGCCATGGCATCTCTTTCATGCAGGATCGCGTCGACTGGCATCACAAGGTTCCGAGCAAGGAACAGTATGAAACCGCATTGGCAGAACTGTCGGAGGCACTCTAATGAACGCGCCCGTAAACCCACCGAAGCTCTATGACTGCCGCGATGCCTTTGCGGCGACGCTCGAGCGCCTGGCCGCCGAGAATGAAACCATCGTCGCCGTCTGCAACGACTCGGTCGGCTCCTCCAAACTTGGCGGCTTCAAGTCGAAATTCCCTGATCGCCTCGTCAATGTCGGCATCGCCGAACAGAACATGGTTGGCGTCGGCGCCGGTCTCGCCAATGGCGGACGCTTGCCCTATGTCTGCGGCGCCTCCCCGTTCCTGACCGGCCGATCACTCGAGCAGATCAAGGCCGACATTTCCTACTCCAATGCCAACGTCAAGCTCGTCGGCATTTCCTCGGGCATGGCTTACGGCGAACTCGGCCCGACCCATCATTCGATCGAGGATTTCGCCTGGACACGCGTGCTGCCGAATCTGCCCGTGATCGCCCCTTGCGACCGCATCGAGACTGCCGCCGCGGTTGAGTGGGCCGCAGGCTATAATGGTCCCTGCTTCCTGCGCCTCTCGCGCGTCGGCGTTCCGGATCTGCTGCCCGAAGGTCACAAGTTCGAAGTCGGCAAGGCGAACCTGCTGCGCGAAGGCTCTGATGTCACGCTGATTGCCAACGGCACGCTGACCCACCGCATGATGAAGGCCGCCGAAATCCTGGCCGGACGCGGCATAAAGGCGCGCGTGCTCAACATGGCGACCGTTCGCCCGATCGACGAGGCCGCCATCATTGCGGCGGCCAACGAGACTGGCGCGATCGTGACGGCGGAAGAGCATTCGATCTTCGGCGGCCTCGGTTCCGCCATCGCCGAAGTGGTCGTCGACAACGCGCCCGTACCGATGAAGCGTCTTGGTGTTCCCGGCATCTATGCGCCGACAGGTTCGGCCGAATTCCTCCTCGACGAATTCGGCATGGCGCCAGCGGCGATCGCCGATGCGGCCCAGACGCTGATCAAGCGCAAATAATCTGATAGCAGGTCTATTGCACCGGGGCGCGCATCTGCCCCGGCCGTTCGTTTGAGGAGAAGATGATGCGGGCTATTCTGGCGATCGACCAGGGCACAACCAATTCGAAGGCAGTGTTGGTTTCCGAAACCGGAGCGGTACTTGCCAGAGGCTCGGCCGCCGTCGGCATCTCCTATCCGCAGCCGGGCTGGGTCGAGCAAGATCCCCGCCGCATCTTTGCCTCCGTTTGCGAAGCGATCGAGGCCTGCCTGAAGACAGTTTCCGACGTTACTGTCGAGGCGGTGGCAGTTTCCAATCAGCGTGAATCCGTCACGATGTGGGATGCAGAGAGCGGCGAGGCACTGGGTCCGGTGGTGAGCTGGCAGTGCCGCCGCACAGCGCCGGACTGCGAGCGCCTGATCGCCGAAGGTCATCTCGACCGCGTGGAAACGCTGACCGGCCTTCCACTCGACCCGATGTTTCCCGGATCGAAATTCCGCTGGCTGCTCGATCGCGTACCAGCCGGGCGCCGTGTGCGCCTCGGCACGGTCGACAGTTGGCTGATCCATTGCCTGACGGGTGGGCGCCGCCACGTCTGCGATGCCTCCAATGCCGCCCGCAGCCAGTTGTTCGACCTCAATTGGCAGGTCTGGAGTGAGGAACTCGGCCAGATTTTCGGCGTCGATATCGCCCTGTTGCCGGAAGTGCTCGACAGTTCTGCCGATTTCGGCACGACGCGCGGCCTTCCCGGCATCCCGGACGGCACGCCGATCCGATCTGCTATTGGCGACAGCCATGCGGCGCTCTTCGGTCATGGGGCCTTCAAGCCGGGCGATGGCAAGGTAACGTTCGGAACCGGCTCCTCCGTCATGACGACATTGCCGCGCTTCATCGCGCCGCAAAACGGGATAACCACGACGGTCGCATGGCGGATCGCCGGCGTGCCGACCTTCGCCTTCGAGGGCAACATTCTCGTGTCGGCAGCAAGCCTTCCGTGGATGGCCGACATTCTGGGCCTTCCCGATGTCGCAGCCCTCGTCGACCTTGCGGCGACGGCTGAGCCGGGCGGACCGGGATTCGTGCCGGCCTTCGTCGGCCTCGGCGCCCCCTACTGGAATTCCGACGCCCGTGCGCTCTTCGCCCAGATCAACTTTTCCACGACCCGCGCCCAGATGGCCCGCTCAGTGACGGATTCGATCGCCTGCCAGGTGCATGACGTGATCGCCGCCATGCGCGCCCAGAGCGGTGGCAAGCTCGGCGCTCTCTATGTCGACGGCGGCCCGAGCCAGAACCGCTTCCTGATGCAATGCGTGTCGAACCTGATCGAACATGCCGTCATCCAGTGCGAGGCGCCGGAGGCTTCCGCTCTCGGTGCCGCCTATCTCGCCGGGCTTTCGCTCGGCCTGTGGAAGGATCTCGACGCGATCGAAGCACTCCCGAGCAGCACCACAGTGATCCGCCCCGAAGAGATCGATCGCACCGGACTTCTCAATACATGGAATGATGCGCTGGCCCGCTCGACGTCGCGACCGACACCGGTTAAATGTGAATAAAAATTCAAGCCGGTATCGCCCATGTCCCGTCTCAACGAACTCCGCCTGATCTCCAGGGTTGCCCAGATGTACCACATCGAAGGGCGGCGGCAGGCGGAGATCGCGCAGCATCTGCGGCTTTCCCAGGCGACGGTCTCGCGAATGCTGAAGAGGGCCGAGGCCGAGGACATTGTTCGCACCAGCGTCATCCCGCCGGTCGGCACCTACAGTGAGCTCGAAGGAGCCCTGCGTCAAAAGTTCGACCTTCCCGAAGCAATTGTCGTCGAGTGCAGCGAGGACCGGGACGGCGCCATCATGGCCCGGATCGGTGAAGCCGCAGCCCATCTTCTGGAGATCACACTTGCACCTGGCGAAATCGTTGGAGTGTCGAGCTGGAGCCAGACCATCTTCAAGATGGTCGAAAACATCCATCCGCAGAAAAGCGCCCAGGTAAAATACGTCGTGCAAACCCTCGGCGGCATGGGCGACCCTTCGGTGCAGACACATGCCACTCAGCTTACGACGCGCCTTGCACGCCTCACCGGAGCCGAACCCAAGCTGCTTCCCGTACAGGGCGTGACGACATCGAGGGAAGCCAGGCTCCTGATGCAGTCAGATCCCTTCGTCCGCGAGACCATGGATTTGTTCGGCAGTATCACGCTCGCCATTGTCGGCATCGGCGCCGTGGAGCCGTCCGAATTGCTTGCTCGTTCGGGCAACATCTTTTCGTCACGGGAGCTTGCCGATCTCGCCGAGGCCGGCGCCGTTGGTGACATTTCACTGCGCTTTTTCGACAAGGACGGCAAACCGGTGAAGACGCCGCTGGATGACCGGGTCATCGGCCTTCCGCTGGAGGATCTTGCGCGGGTGGATCGCGTCATCGCGCTGGCCGGCGGCGCGAAGAAGACGGCGGCGATCTCGGGCGCGCTGCGTGTTGGCGTCATCGACATGCTGGTGACCGACAAATTCACCGCGCAGCGATTGATCGATACAACGGCTTGACGTGGCCGTCGGCCATGCCCGTGGCACATCTGGAAGCGACGGTTAACGAACTGTTAAATAATTCCACGCAAATCTAGTCAGCAGTTGCCCCAGGAGAAACAGGCCGGAAAACGCACCGCGTTTTCGGAAGTGCTTCTTCGACTTCCGCCGCCTGTTCTGGATCAGCTCAATGACCATCATCTCCCGAATTCTGAAGATTAAAAGTCGATCCCATATCCTCGTCGAACGTCAGAGGATCGGCGTTGACGAAAGGATCCCGGGCACGAGAAAGATGCGGAGTGGCAAGACGCGACAACGGTTAGGCATTCTGATCGGCGCCTTCGTCTGCGGGTTTATTCTGATCGGCGGCCGTCTTGTCCAATACGGACTTGCCGAGGAGCCCACCACCAGTTCGCTTGGCAATCCCAACGGCGTCGCCTCCCGGCCCGACATCGTCGATCGCAATGGCCAGCTTCTGGCTACCGACCTGAACATGGTTTCCCTCTACGCAGACCCCCGTCGCATCATCGACGCCGACGAAGTGGTGGAGAAACTCGCCGTCGTCATTCCGAGCCTCGATTGGAGGGAGACCCACAAGAAGCTCAAGATGGACAGCGGCTTCCAGTGGCTGCGGCGCCAGCTCACGCCGAGGCAGCAAGCTGATATCCTTGCCCTTGGACTTCCCGGCATAGGGTTCAGACCGGAAAAACGTCGCTTCTATCCCGGCGGGCGCGCTGCGTCGCATATCCTTGGTCACGTCAATGTCGACAATCAAGGACTGGCCGGCATGGAGCGGTATCTCGACCAGCAGGGTCTGGCCGATCTGAGGGCTGTAGGACTGACATCCGGAGTTCCGCTTGAACCCGTCAGCCTATCGATCGACATCCGCGTCCAGAACCTCGCCCGGGAAGTCGCCGCCAAAGCGATGAACGCCTATCAGGCTGAAGCCGCCGGCGCACTCGTTCTCGACGTCGAGACGGGCGAGGTCCTGGCGATGGCCTCGGTGCCGGATTATGATCCGAACGAGCCATCACGCACATTGGCGGACGGCAGCGTGGACAAGGATTACGAGAAAGGCTGGTTCAATCGGATCAGCAATGCGACATTCGAGATGGGCTCGACCTTCAAGAGCTTCACCTTGGCGATGGGCCTCGATGCGGAAAAGATCGCTCTCAACTCCGTCGTCGATGCATCGCGTCCGATCCGGATGGGCGGCTTCACGATCAAGGACTTCAAAGGCAAGCACAGGCCACTGTCGATCCCGGAGGTCTTTCAGTATTCGTCCAATATCGGCACCGCGGCGGTCGCGGACATGGTCGGCATTGAGGGACATCAACAGTTCCTGACCAAGCTCGGACTTTTGTCGAAGGTGGAGACGGAGATGCCGGGCGTCGCAACGCCCACGCAGCCACGCACATGGAAGAAGATCAATTCGGTCACGATCTCCTTCGGTCACGGCGTCGCCACGACCCCGCTGCAGACGGCCTCCGCCGCCGCATCTCTCATCAATGGCGGCAATCTCATTCCGCCAACTTTCCTGCCACGGTCGCCCGAACAAGCTGCAACTCTGGCGAAAACCGTGGTCAAGCAAAGCACAAGTGCCGATATGCGCTATCTCTTCAGCTGGAACGGGCTGAAGGGTTCAGGCCGTGCCGCCCAGGTCGAGGGCTTCAATGTCGGCGGCAAAACCGGGACTGCCGACAAGGTCGTCAATGGGCGTTATGCCAGCGACCTGAACTTCAACGCCTTCGTTGCGGCTTTTCCAATGGACAAGCCGAAATATATGGTCCTTGCGATCATCGACGCCCCGAAAACCGGTGAGCATGGCGGACGGACGGCAGCCTCCACAGCCGCGCCGATGGTGAAGGAAATCATTGGTCGGGCAGCCCCGCTGCTCGGGGTCCAGCCTCGCTTCGGATCGAATGATGCGCCCTATTCGCTGATCAGTTACTGAGCCATCCGCGAAGATCTGCGAGGCGCGACAGTGCCCCGGTCGCGTCATCCCGAAATACGAGTGTCAGATGAAAGTCGCTTCGAATAGCTCACGCGCATATTCGTCATGCGTTTTCCCGTCCTGCAAATCGTCTTTCGAGAGCTCATCGATGAACCGGCCATCCTTCATGATCAGCACGCGATCGCACATATGGGCGATCACCGCCAGATCGTGACTGACGAGCACGTAGGTCAGTCCCATCTCGTCGCGCTGGTCCGCCAGCAGGTTCAGGATTTCGGCCTGTATCGACACATCGAGCGCGGAAGTCGGTTCGTCGAGGAGCAGGATCGGCGGCGACAGGATCAGCGCTCTTGCAATGGCCACGCGCTGGCGCTGGCCGCCGGAAAGTTCGTGGGGAAACCGGTTTGCAAATGCGGCCGGCAGACCGACCTGGCGCAGAGAACGTTCCACGGTTTGCCAGATCTCCTGCCTGCCCATAGCCCTCAAAGGTTCGGCGAGGGCCGTGCCGATCCGGTGGCGCGGGTGCAGCGAACCGTAAGGATCCTGGAACACCATCTGAGCGCATTTGAGGTCGTCAAGGTTTCTCGACTTGCCGACCATGCGACCAGCGAGCGCGATTTCTCCCGACCAGCCTTTTTCCATGCCCGACAGGCATCGCAAGACGGTGGACTTGCCGCAGCCGGACTCACCGACGATACCCAGAGTTTCCCCACGCGCGACGCTGAAGCTGATATCCTTGACGACATGGTTTTGCCGTTTGCCGGATGTGAACGTGACGTTGAGGTCGCGGACTTCTATCATCATGCTCTCTCCAGGTCGATCTTCGAGCGGTCGAGAACCGCAAGCCGCCGGACGGGGTGTCGCGGATCCGGCATCGCGGCGATCAGGCCCTTCGTATAGGGATGGCTGGCATCTTCCAGCCGTGTCAGCGTTTCGACGATGCGCCCTGCATACATGACGATGATTCGCTCACAGAAGGCGGAGACCATGCGGATATCGTGACTGATCAGCAGCAGGCCGGAATCGTTCTCCCGGACGAGTTCGTCAAGCAACGTCAGCACGTCTTTGCGCACGCTGACATCGAGCGCCGAAGTTGGCTCGTCGGCGATGACGAGCTTCGGCTTGGCGAGAAGCATCATTGCAATCATTACACGCTGGCCCATGCCGCCGGATATCTGATGCGGATACTGTGCCATGACGCGCTCGGCGTCCCGGATGCGAACGCGCTCGAGCATCGCTTTGGTCGCAGCAGTCGCTGCTGCGCCACGCAGATTGAGATGCAGGCGAGCCGCTTCAGCGATCTGCTTGCCGACTGTCAGCACCGGATTGAGCGAATAGCGGGGGTCCTGCATGATGAGCGCAATATCCTTGCCGCGTATCTTTCCCATCTGCCTCTCGGAGAGCGACAGAAGCGGACTGCCGTCAAGGTCGAGGCGCTTTGCGGAGACGGTGGCACCTGCCGACAGGAGTCGCATGATCGCGCGACCTGTCGTCGATTTTCCAGAGCCGGACTCGCCGACGATGCCGACGCGCTCGCGCCCGACATCGAAGCTGACATGGGAGACGGCAGGCACCGCGTTCTTGCCGAAGCTGACATTGAGGTCTTCGATGGAGAGAACTGGCTTCATATCAGGACCTCGCATGACGGGGATCCAGAATGTCGCGAAGCGCGTCACCTGCCACGTTGAAGGCAAGGCTGGTAACGAGGATGGCAACACCCGGCATCACGGCAACCCACCAATAATCGAGCATGAACTTTCGCCCGCTCGAGATCATCGCCCCCCATTCTGGCGCCGGCGGCTGCGCGCCCAATCCGAGAAAGCCCAACGAAGCGGCCGTCAGAATGATGCCCGCCATGTTGAGGGTCAGACGTACGATCACCGACGGAATGCACATGGGAGCGATGTAGACAAACAGGATGCGCAGGGGCGAGGCGCCGTAGAGACGGGCGGCGGCCACATAGTCTGCATTTCTGACGACCAGCGCCTCGGCGCGCGCCAGACGCGCAATGGGTGGCCATGCGGTGAGTGAAATGGCGATGATTGCCGTCGTCAGGCCGGCTCCGAGGGCGGCGGCGAATGCCAGCGCCAGAATCAGTGAGGGAAAGGACAGGACGATATCCGTTGCCCGCATCAGGAGTGCATCGGTGCGCCCGCCAAAGAAACCGGCGACGACTCCGATAAGCAGGCCGATCGGGCCAACGATGAGAGAAATCGAAAGCACAGTCTGGACCGTGATCCGCGTCCCATAGATCAGGCGGCTCAGAATATCCCGGCCGAACTCGTCGGTGCCGGCCCAATGCGCGGCGCTCGGCGGCTGCAGCGCATCGGACAGAACCTGGATGTTGGGATCATAGGGCGCGAGCCAAGGCGCAAGGATCGCGACGACGCAGAGCACCGCCAGAATAATAAAGCCGGCCATGCCGAGCGGTTCCTGCCCCAGTCTTGAGACGATCCTCATCGTTGAGCCTGAGATCCGTGCCGGCAGGCTCGGTGGGCGCACGGTGAGGTCGGTTTGGATTGCATCGCTCATAGCGCAGCCTCCCGCGTCCGCGGATCGAATATCGCGTAGGCGATGTCCGCCAGGAAATTGAGGAACATGAAGATGAAGCCGATAATGATGGTGGCGGCAACGACGGCATTCATGTCGCCGATCATCAGCGCATTCGTCATGTATTGGCCGATACCCGGCCAGGAAAAGACGATCTCGGTCACGACGGCACCTTCCAGCAACCCGCCATAGGAAATAGCCAGGATGGTGATGAGCTGTACCGCGATATTCGGCAGGACGTGGCCGATGACGGTGCGGGCCGGGCCGACACCCTTTGCGCGCGCGGCGATCACGTAGTCCTGGCTCAGTTGCTCGAGCGTGAAGCTGCGGGTCATGCGGGTGATATAGGCCATGGCGGCATAGGCAAGGATCACGGCAGGCAGGATGATATGCCCAAGCGCATTCCAGAAGATCTCTGTTTCTCCCTGCAGCAGGCTATCAACGAGCAGCAGCCCCGTCTGTGGCGTCACCATGCCCTCGTAGAAGACATCGACACGTCCAGGACCTCCAACCCAGTTCAGCCCTGCATAAAAGATGACCAGGCCGACGATGCCGAACCAGAAGACCGGGATCGAATGACCGACAAGCGCCACGATCCGGGCGATCTTGTCGATAAACGTGTCTCGAAAAAGTGCCGCCGTCAGCCCAAGCGGGACGCCGACGAAGGTCGAGATCAGGATCGCCAGGGTGGCGAGTTCGAATGTCGCGGGAAATGCCTGAGCAAGATCCGAGGAGACGGGATTGCCCGTCAGCACCGCCGTTCCGAAATCGCCATGCGCCAGGCCATTCAGGTAGATCAGGAACTGCTGATAGATCGGCAGGTCAAGACCAAGCTTCTGACGCATGGCGGCATAAGCGGCAGGGTCTGCCAGTTCGCCGACGATCGCTCCGACCGGGTCGGCCGGAAGAATACGGCCGATCACGAAAGTGACGCACAGCAGGATGAACAGGCTGACGGCCAGGTGTCCCACCCGGCGCGCCAGTTCCTTCACGGAGAGTTCCTTCATGATCGGCGACCTTGCTTAATCGGCCTCAGCTTTCGTGACGCCCTCAAGGCGCGTCGTCTGGTTCGGATGGCCGACATAACCCTGAACCTTGTCGTTCAGCACGATCGGCTCGAAGCGCTCGAACATCGGCAGGACGGCCGGCTTCTGATCCACGAACATCTTCTGCATATCGACATAGATTTCGCCGCGTTTCTTCGGGTCCGCCTCAAGTGAAGCCTTCGCCGTCAGCGCCGTCAGTTCCGGAATGTCCCATGCCGAGCGCCAGACGAAGTTGCCGGCATTGTTTGCTTCGAGGGAATTGTCGGGATTGGACGCGAACTGCTCCATCGCTCCGAGCACGTTCGGCATATAGGCACCAGTCTGTGGAATGAGCAGATCGAAATTTCGCGCACGGTGCGCCGCGATAATGTCCGATCCGTTGCCCTGCTGGATGTCGACCTTGATGCCGATCTGGCCGAGCGAAGCCTGGATCGCGGTGGCAAGATCGATGCGGGGCGTCTGTGCGATGGTTTTCAGGCTGAGCGTAAAGCCGTCCTTGAAGCCCGCTTCCGCAAGAAGCTCCTTTGCCTTGGCGACATCGAGGTGCCAGTCGGGGCTCGGGATTGCATATTCGAAGTTTTCGGGAACCGGCACGGTACGGGCACGCCCGTAAGGACCCATGATAGTCTTCTCGATCCCCTTGTAATCGATACCGTAGGCGATTGCTTCGCGCACTTTCGGGTTCGACAGATATTTGTTGCCGGCATTCATCGACAGCACGTAGAAGCCACCGGTCGGTACGCGCTGGATTTCGAAGCCCTTCTTGTTGTCGAAGGTGGCGAGATCCGACGCGGTCATTGCGCTTGCTATGTCGATGTCGCCGCGTTCCAGCATCAGGCGCTCCACCTGGCTTTCGGGAACATGGCGGACGATGACGCGGCGCATCTTCGGAGCACCCGCAACATAGTTCTTGTTGGCTTCGAGAATGACAAGTTCATTGGGCGCCCAGCGGTTCAACGTGAACGGTCCGGAGCCCGCCGAATGGGTTCTAAGCCAGGCGTTGCCATAGTCATCATTGGCGACATGCTTCTGGACTTCAACGCTGTCGACGACGCTCGCAATGACCATGGCCAGACGGTAAAGCAGAAGCTCCGATGTCACTTCGCCCGAAAGATCGATGCGCACCGTCTTGTCATCGACGGCTTTGACCAGTTGATCGATATTGTCCTTCGTATAGCCGACGCGCTTCAGGTTGGCGGCTGCGGCCTGATCGAGCTTCAGCAAGCGGCCGAGTGAATAGACGACGTCCTTGGACGTGACCGGGTTTCCCGAGGCAAAAGTCGCGTCGCGCAGCTTGAAGGTGATCCCCTTGTCATCAACCTGCCAGCTTTCGGCAAGCTGCGGCACGATCTTGCCGTCAGGCGTCGACGCAACCAGGCGATCATAGAGGTTCGACATGATCTCGTTGGCCTTGGCTTCCGTCGCCTGCTGCGGATCCAGCGAAAGAACCTGGGCGAGCGAGGTGCCGATCACGAGCTGATCGGCAGGCGTCGCCGCCCGAAGCGCGGGTGCTGCCAAGGTCAGCGCGCAGAGAGCGACACCAACAAACAGGCTTCTGGAAAAATGCTTCATTGCAACTCCTCCCTGAGTTACTATACAAGACATAATATGTCGTCCGTATGTCGTACTATGATTTTTCCAAGACGTTTGCAAGTGCCATGCGGAAGAGGACGCGAAAATGGGGAACAATGAAGATGGTGGCGGGCACGCGTGGCAGGCAGCGCTTGGCGCAGCAGATGATCGATCAGTTGCGAATGCAGATCGAGACGGGAAAGCTCCGTGAGGGAGATCAGCTTCCAACCGAGCCCCAGCTTGAGGCGGCCTTCGGCGTGAGTCGCACAGTGGTGCGGGAAGCGATTGCCGACCTGCGCGCGGCCGGATTTGTCCGACCTGTCCAAGGCAAGGGCGTCTTCGTATCGGATCCCAACGTGCATGCCAGGCTTGTCCTGACGCCGGTCGAGGTCAAAAGCATTCCGGAAACACTGGAATTGCTGGAATTTCGCATGGCAGTCGAAGGAGAGGCCGCCGCTATCGCAGCCTATCGAAGGACGGCCGAACAGGAAGCTGCGATTCGACTTGCCAACCGAAAAATGGCCCAACTCATCGAGAGCGGCGAGCCCACGGTCGAGGCCGATTATGAATTCCACACCGCCATAGCCAATGCTTCGAACAACAGATTCTATATCGATGCCCTGCGCCATTTCGGACCGCGCGCAATCCCGCGCGGACAGTTTCCGACCTTACCCGAAGCAAATGATCGCACTTATCTCGAAAAGGTTCATGCAGAGCATGGTGAGATCCTGGCCGCCATTGCGGAGCAGGATCCGGATCGCGCCAGACAGGCCATGCGCGCGCACATGATGGCGAGCCAGCGACGATACCGAATGCTTGCAGAGCAGCAATGAGGCTCGACAACCTTAAAAATTCATATTATGTCATACGACATGATTTGAATGATCGGGAGGTTAGTTGTGTATTTGGGAACCCAGGTCGCCGCACGGGACGACGATGATTTTCGTGTTTTTGCCCAACTGGGCGTAAAACACATTTCCGCTGACCCGCCCGGGGCGCCGTCCAGCTGGACACTTGATGATCTGGAGCGCCACCGCGATCACGTGGAGAGCTTCGGTCTCGTGCTGGACATGATCCAGCTCCCCCTGCCCTCCAGGCCGATCGAAAACGCGTCCTACCCCGACATCCTGCTGGCCGGTCCCGAACGCGACCGGCAGATCGATGCCGTCTGCCGGATGATCGAGAACTGTGCAAAGGCCGGAATCCCTGCCACGAAATACAATCTCAACCTGATAGGCATTCCGCGAACGGAGCTCGAAAAGGGCCGCGGCGGTTCGCTCAACGAGGCTTTTCGCTGGGACAAGGCCGATCATCAGGCGGCACCCGGTCTTGCCGGCGTCCTCTCGGAAGATGAGAATTGGGAGCGTATCGACTATTTTCTCGAGCGGGTGGTTCCCGTTGCGGAGAGCAACAGGGTGCGCCTTGCCTGCCATCCGCACGATCCCTATACGCCGCCGGGCTACCGCGGCGTCACCCGCGTGCTTGGCACTGTCGACGGCTTGAAGAGATTCGTGCAGATGCGCGAAAGCCCCTACCACGGCCTGAATTTCTGCCAGGGCTCGATCGGCGAAATGCTCGACAGTCCGCGTGAGGAGATCGACGACATCATCCGCTGGTTCGGCACGCGCGGAAAGATCTTCAACCTGCACTTCCGCAACATCAGCGGCGGCAAGCTCTCCTTCATGGAAACCTTTCCCGATGAAGGCGACATGGACATGGTGCGGTCGCTCAAGGTCTACCGCGAGGTCGGCTACAAATACATGGTCATGCCGGACCACGTGCCGCGCATCAGCGGTCGCGACGCGACGGGCGTCGCCTTCAGCTTCTGCTACGGTTACATCGCCGCAGTGCTCGAGGCGATGGAAGCCGGTCATATGTGAGCGACGCGCTCACCTTCAATCAGCAATTATTCAAGGAATTCAACATGGATCCCAACGCCATCAAGAAAGCCGTGGGCGACGGCCTCCTCTCCTTCCCGGTGACACATTTCGACAGCGAGAACAGGTTCAACGAAGCAGCATACCGCGAGCACGTGAGCTGGCTTGCCGGTTTTGACGCAAGCGCACTTTTTGCCGCGGGCGGTACGGGCGAATTCTTCTCCCTCAATCCGGCCGAAATCCCTGCCGTCATCCGCGCCGCCAAGGCTGCCGCAGGCAAAACGCCCATCATTTCCGGTACCGGTTATGGCACCTCACTTGCGATCGATATTGCGCGTGCTGCCGAAAAAGCCGGTGCCGATGGTCTGCTCCTTCTTCCGCCCTACCTGATGTTTGCCGAGCAGGCCGGACTTGTCGCCCATGTGAAGGCCATCTGCCAGGCGGTCGGCATCGGCGTGATCGTCTATAACAGGGACAATGCGATCCTGTCGGCCGACAGCATCGCTCAGCTTTGTGATGCATGCCCCAATCTCATCGGTTTCAAGGACGGCGTCGGTGATGTCGACCGGGTCATCGAGATCACCACCAAGATCGGCGACCGGCTGGTCTATGTCGGCGGCATGCCGACCCACGAAGTCTATGCTCAGGCCTATTTCGCCGCTGGTGTAACCACCTATTCCTCGGCTGTCTTCAACTTCGTTCCGGCTCTTTCGCAACGGTTCTACAAAGCGCTCAGGGCGGGCGACCAGAAGACCGTCGACCAGATCCTGAAGGATTTCTTCTTCCCCTTCGTCGCGCTGCGCAACCGGAAGAAGGGATACGCCGTCTCCATCATCAAGGCGGGACTGAAAGTCATCGGCCGCGATCCGGGCACCGTGCGCGCGCCGCTCACGAACCTGACGGACGAGGAACTCTCCGTGCTGCGGTCGATTGTCGAGGCTAATGACCAGACGAGGCTGGCCGCGGAGTAAAACCGCGGCCACCGGCGCTCAGCCTCATCGCCGTATTGCCGCGACGATCGGCTGTACCGCCGCTCTCATGCTCTCCGGCGTCGTGCCGGTGACGATAACGCCGAGCAGAGGGGCAGCAATGCCCGCGTCCCTCAGCTTCGGCATATCGTCGGGCACAAACATCTTCTGGCTTGGCGCGATGACCGGAATGCCCGCCTTGCCCGCGATGGTCCGGTAGCGATCAAGATCGCTCTCGTCGAGCGGCTTTCCGTAGTCGGCAAAGGACGCGACCGAGGCTTCCATCATCGCACCGGGAATGTCGAGAATCCCCTGCAGATCCTCGTCAGTGCTCGCCTCGCCAAGCGCCGGAATGGGCCGTAGCTTCGATTGCAGCAGATGCGGCTGCATATCGCTGACATAGACATTGAAACCCTCGAAGCCGAGATCAGCGAGCGCCTCCATCTCCTGCGGGTTCGGAACCTTTTCTTGTCCTGCCATGACAAGAAGCGGCACGCCAAGCGTTGCAAGGTCCTCGAAAAACCGCCGCTCCTCGGCAAAGCTGCCGAAGGTCGTGCCGGTCGCGCGGTGATAGGCGTTGAGATGGACCTTGATCGCGAACGCGCCTGCCTCGATGGCAGCCTTCGCGAGGTCGAGATCGTGACGCGCGAGCGAGACGATGACAGGGAATTCGCCTTCGCGCAGCGCCTTTGTGAGCCTGGTTTCCGGATAGGTCGGCATGGAGCTGCCTTAGTTCAGACGTTCGCCGCCATCGGCAGCGAAGAGATGGATGTTGGAAAGCTCCGGGCGCACGTGAATTGTCGCTCCTGGAGCCATCGATACGCGCTCACGAAAGACACCGGTGACCTGCGTTTCACCGAGTTTCATCGTCACCTGGGTTTCCGAACCCATCGGCTCGACCAGAACGATCTCAGCCGGCACGCCAGCGTCATCGAGTGAGAAATGCTCGGGCCGGATGCCATAGACAAGCCTGCGGTCGCTCAGTGCAGGGGCAGTTTGCGGAAGTGGCAAGACAATGCCAGGTGCTGCGAACCCCTTATCGGTGATTGTGCCCGTGAGGAAGTTCATGGACGGTGATCCGATGAACCCGGCTACGAACTGGTTGGCGGGCCGATCGTAAAGGTCGAGCGGTGCACCGATCTGTTCCACCCTTCCCGCATTCAGCACGACGATCTTGTCGGCCATGGTCATCGCTTCGACCTGGTCATGGGTGACATAAATGGTGGTCGTCTTCAGCCTCTGGTGCAGGCTCTTGATTTCGCCACGCATGACGACGCGCAGTTTGGCGTCGAGGTTCGACAATGGCTCGTCGAACAGGAAGACCTGAGGGTCGCGAACAATCGCCCGGCCCATGGCAACGCGCTGGCGCTGGCCGCCGGAGAGCTGGCGCGGATAGCGATCGAGAAGGTGAGACAGGCCGAGTATATCGGCCGCCCATTTCACCCGCTCGGCGATCTGCGCTTTGCCGGTACCACGATGTTCCAGCGAGAAGCCCATATTGGTCGCGACCGTCATATGCGGATAGAGCGCATAATTCTGAAAAACCATGGCAATGTCGCGATCCTTGGGGTCGAGATCGTTGACCACCCGCCCGCCGATCCTGATATCCCCGCCGGTAATCGTCTCGAGCCCGGCGATCATCCGAAGCAGCGTGGACTTGCCGCAGCCGGATGGCCCGACCAGCACGACGAATTCGCCGTCTCGGATGCCGAGGTCGGCACCATGAATGATGTCGAGAGCGCCATAGCTCTTGCGGACACGGGAAAGGGTAACGTCAGCCATAGGAGAAATCCGGTTCTTCAGCCCTTGAGGCCGGTATGCGCGAGCCCTTCGACGAATTGCTTCTGCGCGATGATGAAGACGATGAGCACGGGCAATGCCGTGAGCGTTGCCGCAGCGAGCTGGATGTTCCACATCGGCCCGCCATAGGCGTCGGTATATTGGGTGAGCGCCTGAGGCAGCGTGAATTTGTCCGCGCTCGACAGGAACACGATCGGTTCGAGATAGAGATTCCAGGAATGCAGGAAGGTAAAGATCGCCACCGAGGCGAGCGCCGGCCTTGCAAGCGGCAGGGCGATCTTGCGAAAAATCTTGAAACGCCCGAGGCCATCGACGCGGGCGGCCTCTTCCAGCTCGACCGGTAGCGTCACGAAAAACTGCCGCATGACGAAGGTGGCAAAGACGCTGGGCGCGCCGAAGATCGGGACCAGTACCAGCGGCCAGTGGGTGTTGACCATGCCGGCCTTCAGGAACATCTGGAAGAGCGGCACGATCGTCACTTCCGAAGGGATCAACAGGCCGAGCAGCACGACCATGAAGATCGTGTTGGCGAAGGGGAATTTGATGCGCGCGAAGGCATAGCCGGCCATCGACGAAACGATCATCGTGCCAACAGTCACGACCGCAGCAATATAGGCTGAGTTCCAGTATTGCTTCACGAAAGGCTGCAGCTCGAAGACCTTGCTATAGGTCGTCCAGTCATAGCTCTGCGGAAAAAATTGCGGCGGAAAGGCAAAGATATCGCTGATCGGCTTCACCGAAGACGTGACCATCCACCAGGTCGGGAAAACGAACGGGATGAGAAGCACGCACATCAGCCCGTATAGAATGACCTTCATGCGCGGGGAGATCTCAGCTTTCATAGAACACGATCCTCTTGCGCAATTGCCACTGGGCGAAGGTCAGAACGGCGACGATCAGGAAGAGCAGGATCGACAGCGTCGACCCGTAACCGAAGAAATGGAACTGGAAGGCCTGCTGGTAGAGGTAATAGACGAGCACGGTCGTCGAAAGGCCCGGCCCGCCCTGCGTCAGGACCGCGATCTGGGCAAAGACCTGCAGCGATCCGACGATGGTGATGATCGAGGTCAGCAGGATGGTCGGGCTAATCAACGGCAGGGTAATGCGGCGGAACTGCTTGAAGCGCGGAGCGCCATCGATGCGGGCTGCCTCGTAGAGCTCGTTCGGCACGCCCTGGAGGGCTGCCAGGAACAGGATCATGTTGAGGCCGACATTCTTGAATACCTGGACGACGATCACCGAGATCATCGCGGTGGTCTCGCCGCGCAGCCAGTTCGGACCCTCGAGGCCAAACAGCAGCAGCATGCCGTTGATGCCGCCATTCTTCTGCAGGAGAAAGCCCCAGACGATTGTCCAGGCCACGAGCGACACGACAACAGGCGAAAAGAACAGCGTCCGGAAGATCGTTATGCCCGCGAGTTTCTGGTTCAACAGTACCGCCAGCAACAAGGCCAGCGACAGGTTGAGAACCACAAGCCCTGCAGAGAAGATGGCGGTCGAACCCAGCACCTGCAGCAGGTTCGGGTCTTCCATCAGCATCTGGTAGTTCTGCGTGCCTGTATAGGTGAAGGTATTGGCGAGCACGTTCCACTCATGCAGCGAATACCAGAAGACCAGACCAAGCGGGATCAGCACGAAGATGGTGATCCCGATCAGTTGCGGCGCGATGAAGAGGAAGCCGGCGAGGCTGTCGCGCCGCGCAACCGTCCAGAACGGCGACGAGGAGCGGCCTTCCAGTGTTGCGTTGTCCTGTGCGACAGCCATTCCTTGTCTCCTTAGCGCTTGAGCAGCGGGCGGATCTGGCCGCAGATCGTCTGGAGCGTGCCGGGAACATCGGCATCCGGGCGCCAGACGGCGTCGAGGCCGGAGCGCACGGTCTGCTGGATCTGGGCAAAGCCCGTATGGCCGGGGATGACCTTGCCGGTCGCAATGCCGGCAATGACGACCTTATCGATCTGCTCCTGGCTGAGCAGCGGATTGGTCTTTTTCAGCACTTCCGCGTTGAGCAGCGACTTGCGGGCCGAGGGGAAGAACTGGCTGAGCTTTGCCGAGTTTTCCGGGTTCGTCATATAGGCGACGAATTCAGCGGCCGTCTTGGCATTTTTGCCCGACTGCATGACGCCGATACCGGCCTGGCCGATCAGCGCATAATCGCCGGCAGGTCCCTTGGGCAGCGGTACGAGATCCCAGGAGAAGGGCTTGTCCTTCGGAAGCAGCGATGCACGGCTGATCTGGGTGATAGTCATGGCCGCATTGCCGGCGAAGAAATCGACATTTTCGCCAGGACCGGGGATCGCTTTCTTGTTGAAGATCGCGTCATGGATGAAGGTGAGCGCATCGACCATCGGCTTTTCGGTCATCGTGCAGGTCTTGCCGTCGGCACTCCAGGGGGCCGCACCAAAACCGTTCCAGATCGATGTGAGGTTCTGCCAGATCTGATAGTTGAAGTCGCGCACGATCAGGCCACCCTTGCCCTTCTGGCCGACTGCCGAAGCCGTGGCGATCGCGTTGTCCCAGGTCCATTCGCCGGCGGCGATCAGCTCGGCGGGTGTTTTGGCACCGGCCGCCTTGATCAGGTCGTTGTTGACGAAGACCGCAAAGGGTGAAGTGGAGAATGGGTAGGCATAGAGCGTACCGTCCTTCTGCCAGCGCTCCGTGGCGCTCGTGCTCACTTCGTCGAGATTGTATCCAGCCGTCGCCTTCAGTGTATCGGTAAGCGGATAAAGCGCACCGGAATTAACGAAGTCATAGGCGGCCGTCTCGAAGATCCAGGCCATGTCAGGCGCATTGCCGCCGGCGATCTGGGTGGTCAGCGCCGTCGTATAGGTGTCGAATGGCAGCGACTCGAAGGTCACTGTGACGTTGGGGTGGTCCTTCTTGAAGTCGGCTGCGATCTTGTTGAAAAGCTTCAGATGTGCTTCCGCCGCGCTCCAGATGGTCATGCGCAGGTTGACTGCGTCCTCGGCTCTGGCGATGCCGCTGCAGGCGAGCGGCACAGTGAGCGCAAGCGCCGCCAGCGCGGATTTCAATGTCCTGTTCTTGTTCATTCCCGTTCCTCCTCCAAAGATGGGTTGCACTGACGGCTGCTCAGTAGGCTGCGACGACCGGCCAGCGAATCTCGATACCTTCCCGGACGATTTCCCTCTGGAAGTCGTGGAGATGTGCGTCATTTTCCTGGACCTGGTGAGGCTTCAGCCCCTTGTCGAGGCAGTGAGCCGCGAGCATGCCGGCCGCTTCGCCTATGTTCCATTCGACGGGATGCAGGCGGTAACAGCCGTTGGTGATATGGGTCGTGCCGATATTCTTGCCGGCCGCGATCAGGTTCGTCATGCGCTGTGGCAGCAGGGCGCCGAGCGGAATCTCGAAGGGGCAGGACGGCACGTCGATATAGTTGTCGCCGCCGGTCGAGGGGTGAAGGTCGATGCGGTACATGCCAATGCCGACGCTGTCGCGATAATTGACCGCGCCCTTGTCACCACGCACTGCATAGGAGAGGTCCTGCTCGGTGATACGGGTGACCGGCTTGATGCGGCGGCTCTCGCGGATATAGGGGGCCATCGCAAGGCCATGTTCGGTACCGGTGATGTCCCCACGCAGCCGCAGGCCCCGATAGCCCTGGCCGCCATCGATACGCGGCGCCTCCGTCTGCAGCCAATAGAAGACCGAATAGGAAAGATCGGCCGCAGATTTCAGATGCCGTGCCTTATCCTCTTCGGACACGTCGATGATCGTGCCGTCCATGTAATCGATCATCGGCCAGTTCACGAAGCAGATGTCGGACTGGTAGAAACCGGGCTCAAAATTGCGCCGTGCAGCAATGCGGCGAAAGAGCCAGAGATTTTCATCGCCGCCGCCCTTGCGCTGATCGGCATCAACCAGCAGCGGATTGTCGTCGACATTGGGCGTGAAGCCGCGGGTAGTGAATTCCAGCGTACGCGGATGCGGCGCGGTAAAGCCGAGCAGCGGGCCGCCCCAGAAATGCGGCTGGTACTTGCGCCAGTAGTCGTAATTCTCCGGCTTGTCGATCGTCTGGTCACCGTCGACGCAATCGACTGCAAAGCAGATCGACACGGCCTGGACGTTGTCCGGCTGCGTCTGCGAAGGCGCACTTGGCTCGCCGGTGTCGGATTGCGCCTCGAAGCCTTTGACATAGTCCGTACCGGTCATTGGCAACAGGTCGCCGAGCTCGGTAGCGTCAAGGATATAGTCGGCCGAGATGACGATCTCGCGTTCGCTATCGCGGTGGCGAACGGTAATCGAGCGCACGCTGTCACCCTCGACATCGGCGGCGACGGGACGGTAGGGCTGCAGCACCCGGAGACGACCGGCGCCGCGATAGGGCATCAGCATCGCTTCCATGACTGCAAGGCTGACGCGTGGCTCAGCACAGATGCGGCTCACCCAGCCGCCGCCGGGATTGAGATCACCCCAGGCGCGGGCGCCCTCGGTCAGCGGATAATTGTCGCGATAATATTGCCGCACGCCGTTGCGCAGCTTGCGGTAGGAGCGGGTTATACCGAATTGTTCGACCCAGGTATGTTCGTCTGATGGCACAGCCTGACTGGTCAGCTGGCCACCGATCCAATCGAATTCCTCGGTCATGATGACGCTCTTGCCGGCCCGGCAGGCGCCAATTGCTGCCGCCACGCCGCCGAGGCCGCCGCCCACCACCAGAATATCCGCTCGCATCTCTTTTGCCGCCATGTCTGTCACGCTCTCAGGTCCGTTTCTTGGCTGGTCCGAGGGTTTGCCCCTCGACCGGTTCGCAGGTCAGAAGAATTTGTTCGACGGGCGCGGCATCCTCGATGCGGCGCACCAGCATCGCGGTCGCCTGACGCCCCATTTCCTCGCGAGGAATGTTGAAGGAGGTGAACTGCACATGGCTGCGCTCGGCCCGCACATGACTGCCGAGCACCACGACCGAGAAGTCGTCCGGAATGGACAGGCCGCGTTCGCGGGCGGCTGCTTCGACACGTACCGCATCGGCCAATTCGACGAAAAAGACCGCGCTCGCGCCGCTTTCAACGATCGCATCAAGCGTTTCGGCAGCAGAGCCGCCGACCTCATCCACATGCAAAGCCATTTCCGCATTTCCGGTGGTCGCGTCCGAAAAACCGCGCCAGCGGTCGACGACGGACTCAGCCGATCCGCTCGGACCGATGAAGGCCAGTCGGCCATGGCCGAGAGAGCGTGCCTTTTCGACCAGTTCCCGCGTGGCGCTGGCATAATCGCCGCCGACGTAAGGAACGGGTCCGCCTGCGTCCTCACGTCGGCCGATCGCCACGAATGGATAATCGCCGGTTACAAGCCGTTTCAGTTCGGCCCGATCAAATTCACGACCGAGAACAAGGCAGCCGTCAGCGATCCGCAGCCGATTGCCATCGGCAAACATCTTGCGCTCACGGCCGACGCCGGCGCCGGTCAACAGCAGCAGGTCATAATTCTGCGCCTGCGCCTCTTCCTCGATACCGAGCAGGAAGGGCGCAAAAAAGTCCGCCTGCTCGCTCGGAAAGGCCGGCTCGTAGGTGAAGACGCCGAGAATGCGATTGAGACCCTTGGCCATCCGCCGTGCGATCGGATCGGCCACATAGCCTGTCGTGCGGATGACCTGCTGGACGCGCTCACGGGTCTCCTGGGGAATGCGAGCCAGGGCCGTAGGCGCACCGTTCAGCACAAGCGAAACGGTTGCCTGGCTAACGCCCGCCAGCTTCGCAATATCGTGCTGAGTCAAGCGCTTAGTGCCCGCCACGCTGCATCCTCCATATCTCCTCTTGACTGCTAATGCGTATTAGCAGCTAATACGTATAAACAGGATTTGACCGATTGCTGTCAAGCGCGAAAATGTGAGTCGATCGATGACGTTTGCAGAGCATTTGAAATCGCTTGGATTTTCCGGAATCCGCGTGTTCGGCGACAGCATCAGCGCCGGGTTCAATGCCAGCCATCCGCATCTGGCCTGGCCGGCGCTGTTTGCGGCCGAGCTAAGCGCATTGACGCTCCGCAATCATGCGATCCCAGGGACGGTGCTGCAGGCATCACCGCTTGCCGATGGAAAAGCGCGAGCAGACAACGGCGTCAGCAGGTTTGCCGGCGCCCTGCTCGATGCCCCGCATCGCGACGCGATCCTCATCCTCTACGGCTATAACGACGCCCGCTACATGGCTGCGCCTGACAGCATGAACGCGAAGAGCTTCAGTCGTGACTATGCGAATATGCTCGAGAGACTGATCGAAGCGGGCCATGCGGAAAGACTTGCGATCGGCAGTCCGCCCTATATTCCCGGCAGCGGTTTCTCAGTTGGAAGTGCCGGCTTTACCGGCCAGACACGCCAGGGCTTTGAAGTCTATGTCCGCGCCGTGCGCGAGCTGGCGCGGGCTTTTCGCATCTTCTATGCGCCTGTCTACGAACGGATGAAAGCATGCGGCGATGGCGCACTGGCGTCGCCCGATCTAACGCACCCCAATGATGCCGGTCATCGCGTCATCTGCGACGCGTTTAGACATGCCATCATTCATGAGAAACCGGTTTAGCCGCGCTTATCGCCGAGCGACTTTGGGTCGGGCGACACCGCGGAGCTCGGCGAAGGGTTCGCCTGAGGTGGAGATCCAACAGGAGAGGGGCTCACAGCGACCGGCGGGAAGCCGGTCGCTTGCCCCACGCTTTCAACGCGCGCTGTATTTTGCGTCGAGCTCATCGATCGCGGAGACATTGCCGGCCGAACGGCCGTTCTGGTCGAATGTCTGGGCGAGGAACGCGTCGGCGATCGACTTCGCGAGCTCAGGCCCAATGACACGCGCGCCCATCGTGATGATCTGCGCGTTGTTGGAAAGGGCGGCACGCTCGGCCGAATAGGTGTCGTGCGTCAATGCAGCGCGGATGCCGGGCACCTTGTTGGCCGAAATGCAGACGCCGATGCCGGTGCCGCAGATCAGGATTGCCTTGTCATAGGTGCCGTCGATCACGCCCGAGGCAACGCGATCCGAAAGGTTGGCATAGAACGGATCGAGCCCGTCGTTGATGCGCGACACTTCATGGACGTCGAACCGATCCTTGAGGTGTTCGGCAAGCACCTTGGCGAGACCTTCGCCGGCACTGTCTCCAGCAATTGCAAGCTTCATCTTTTTTCTCCTTGGAGTTTGGTGGCACATTTCGCGAGGATGTCGAGATAGCCCTCGACGTTCCAGGCGGAACGGCCGATGAAGAGTCCGTCGATATGCGGGCTCGAAATCAGTTCCTCGCAGTTCTGCGGATTGACCGACCCGCCGTAGAGGCAGGGGATTTTTCGCCCGAGTACGGCTTCAGCAACCGCAATGATCTCGGCCTGGCGGGCATCGGCATAGTCGGCCGTTGCAGGAATGCCTCTTTCGCCGATCGCCCAGACAGGCTCGTAGGCAAGCAGGATTTCCGCCGATTTCTGTTCGTCGGACAGCTTCGACAAGGCGCCGCGAACTTGGACTGCGAGAATTTCCGCGGCTTTTCCGCTCTCCCGGTCGGCAAGTGTTTCGCCGATACAGATCAGTGGGATCAGGCCGTGGCGAACCGCCGCCTCGGTCTTCAGCCCGACGGTTTCGTTCGTCTCTCCGAAAAACTCCCGCCGCTCCGAATGCCCGAGCTCGACGATATCGAGATCGCAATCCTTCAGCATCAAGGGGGAGATTTCGCCCGTCCAGGCGCCCTGGTCCGCCCAATGCATGTTCTGCGCACCGACCTTGACGGAGGTCTTCGCAAGCATGCGCTTGACCTCCCGCACAGCTGTGAACGGCGGGATCACGAAGCGCTGGATGTTAGGATCGCGCATAGCATCGGCCGCCTCGAGGCCGCGGGCAAAATGCTCGGCCTCGCCGAGCGTCTTGTTCATCTTCCAGCTGGTGCCAATCCAGAAGCGTGGTTTCTCCGTCATGCCTGATCCTGCGCTGGTGCGATGGTGAGCTTGATACCCGCCCGATCGAATTCGTCGATAACAGCGGCAGATGGCGCGCTGTCGGTGATAACAGTGTCGAAATCAGTCAGATCCGCCATGACATGCAACGCCGTATGGCCGATCCGCTGGTGGTTGACCAGGAGGCAGCTCCTGGTCGAAGACGCGATCATCGCCCGCTTGGCGCGAACGACATTGTCGTCCATATGATAGGCGAGCCTGCCGCTGACCGCGGGCGTCGAAATGAATGCGATATCAGCCCTCAGACGTGACAGCGATTCCTCCGTAACGACGCCGAGATAGGCGTTGAACTTCGCGGAATAGATGCCTCCGAGCGCAATCAGGGTGATACCGTTCTCGCCCTTCAGCCGTTCCATGATCGCCGCATTGTTGGTGATCACCGTCAGCGGTCGCTTACGCAACAGCATCTCGCCGAGAACCGCAGCCATCGATCCGTCATTGACCATGACCGTCATGCCCGGTTCGACAATGGCCAGCGCTTCCTGCGCCATCGCAACCTTGGCTTCCCCGCCCTGACGCTCGCGAATGCGAAAATCACTCTCGAATTGCGTTCCGGCATCGATCGTCGCGCCACCGCGTACCTTACGCAGGACACCCGCCTGCTCGAGGTCGTCGAGATCGCGGTGAATGGTCATCTTCGAAACGGAAAAACGTTCGGCAAGATCATCCACTTCGACGGTCTTACCCTCGACAAGCAGATTGACGATCAGCTGCTGGCGTTCTTCCCGTTTCATTCTTCTCAATCCTGATCAACAACAAAGTAACACAAAAATCGTGAAAATCAACAAATCACAATGTTATTATGTGACAAATGTTCGTTACCAAACGTCAGGCAAGAAGGGTTCGCGCGGTCCGTTCGTCCGTAATCAACCCATGCAGGCGTCGGCTGCGCAGGATCGCCCGTATCGCCGCCACCTTGGCCTGTCCGCCTGCCAGGGCCACGAGGCGCTCCTTCGTCGTTGTCGGAAAAGATGCCGAAAGGGTACGCCCGGTCAGTTCTGTATCGAGGATTTGACCGTCCGCATTGAAAAAGTGACCGAGTATTTCACCGACGCCGCCCGCGGCAGCGATATCTTCGATCTCGCCCGGCTCGACCAGGCCAGAGAGCACCAGCTGGGCCTCGGCGTCCACCGTACCCAGGCCGACGAGCTTCAGGTCGGCGTCATTGGCGAGATCGAATACTTCCTTGACGCCACGCTGTGCCGTCAGCACTTCTCGGTCCTCGGCGGTATTGGCGAAGAAGGGAACCGGCATGACATAGGCATGCGTGCCGGTCTTTTCCGCGATACGGTGCATGACGTCGTAGGGATTGGCACCGTAATTTCGCGTGAGACCGCCAAGCAGGGAAACGAAGCGTATGTCCTTGGCATTTGTCCGCGGCATATACTGAACGGCAGCCGAAAGCGTGCGGCCGTGGCCAAGGCCAATGACTGCGTGATCACCGTGTTCGATCTCGCGCTTCAGATAGCCGGCTCCCGCGTGACCGAGCGCGCGCAGCGGCAAGCCCTCTTCGCCAAGATCGGGTGCTACCTCGCAATATTGCAGTCCGAAGCGTTCGGCGAGCTGCGCCTCCAGTTCGACGCATTCGACGATATCGCCGTCGATCGTGACCTTGACGACACCATCGGCAACGGCCCGCGCGATGAGCCGATGCGCCTTGACCGAGGGTATGCCGAGGCGCCGGGCAACGTCGGACTGTGTCAATCCGCCGGCGTAATGAAGCCAGGCGGCCCGCACGGCAAGTGTATCATCGGCATCCGTCATCGCCGCACCCTTCCCATTTCTTCGACGGCTATACCGCCTGACAACAAGCAGCCCTTGTAAATCGCCGTCTCATATCTTCAAGTCCACGGCGCCGGTGTCGATATGCGGCGCCCAGAAGGCGACGCTTTCGGCAATCTGCGCGATAACCTCGCGATCATTCGGCTCGCGTTCCTTGAAGGAAAGCTCGAGACAAATCTCGTTGTCATGGGCACCGCCTGCCGCGAAAGCCTTCAGCAGCGGGGCGGGTTGTATCCGCCCTTTGGCATTGAATTCCGCCGTGAACGGCCGGTGGCCGCCCTTGTCCATCAGGCTCTGCTTGATATGGATGATCGGCGACAGCTTCGGCACGGCCCGCGCCCAGGCATAGGGGTCATAGTCGTCGGGATTGTCGGAGGTGACATCGCCGTGGTCGATATCGGCCATCATCCACATCGGCACCGCCATATCGGCAGCGCTCAGTCGCGCCTGCAGCGAGAGGCAGGATTTGATTGTGTCACCGAATTCACGGCCGATGCTCATCGGCTCCCAGAAGATGTAGGAAAGACCGGCGGCACTGGCATGCTCTGCGACTTCGCACCAGCAGTCGATGGCGATCTTGGTCAGCTCCTCGCGCCGGCTTGCGTCGTCGAAATCCTTGTAGGTGAAGATCGCAAATTGCGTTCCGACGGAATGTCCGCCGAGATCGGCAGTAATGTCGGCAAAGGTCTTGAACCAGTCCACGTAATAGCGGCGGACCTCGGCATCCGGATGCCCGAAATGGTTCAGCCGTCCATAAGGTCCGGTCATGCCCGAGGTAACGCGAACGCCGGTACGTGCCAACGCGGCTTTCATCTGGCGGGTCAGGCGGCGGATGACAGGGGCTTGCCAGCTTGGATTTATGAATTCATGCGTCAGCTGGAGATCGCGGATGCGCAGGTCTCGCGCCACCGTCTCGATCAAGTCGTCGGGGTCGGCAAAACGGTTCACAAGCGGGTTGGTATTCAGCGAAAGCGAAAGCGGCATCAAGACCTCCTCAGGCGGCGGCAAGATGGGATGAAGCAAACCAGTCGGCAAAGGCTGCCCGTTCTGCCTCGCTCAGATGCAGGTAGTGCTTGGTGCGGCGATAGAGGACGTCCTCGGCGGTCTCCGCCCATTCGTTGGCGGCGAGATAACGGGCCTCCGCCTCATAGAGCTGCCCGCCGAAATGGCGGCCAAGTCCTTGCAGGTCCGTTGCCCCCGCAATCAGGTTCTTCGTGCGCGTGCCATAGAGACGGCCATAGTGATGGACGAGCTTGCGCGGCATCCACGGATAGCTGTCACGCAGGCCGTTGGCGAAGGTCTCGTAGTCGGCGTTGGGCATGTCCCCGCCCGGCAGCGGTGCCTTTTCCGTCCAGTCGCCGCCCATGTTCGGGAAGATGTGCCTGAGGCGCTGCATGCCGCGTTCGGCAAGCTCCCGAAAAGTCGTGATCTTGCCGCCAAAGACATTGAGAAGCGGCGCTCCCCCGGTCTCATCAAGATCGAACACATAGTCGCGGGTCACCGCTGATGGATTGCCCTTGCCGTCATCAAACAACGGGCGCACGCCCGAGAAGCTGTGCAATACGTCCCGGCGGTGCAGCTTCTCCTTGAAATAGCGGTTCACCGCCTTCAGCAGATAGTCGATTTCCGCCTCATCGGCTGCAACATCCTCGGCCCGGCCCTCATAGGCGATATCGGTCGTTCCGATCAGCGCCTTGTCGCCTTCGTAGGGGTTGATGAAAATGACGCGTTTGTCGTGATTCTGAACCAGGTAGGCATTGGAACCGGCCCAGAATTTCGGCACGATGATGTGGCTGCCCTTGACGAGACGCACATTGCGGCTGGAATTGGAGCCGGCGACGCGGTTGATGATGTCGGTGACCCACGGGCCGGCGCAATTGACGAGACATCTGGCGCGGAACGTCCGCATCTCGCCGCTGGTGCTGCTTTTCGTCGTGATCGTCCATTGGCCGTTTTCCCGGCGTGCCGACACAGCCGGCGAGCGGGTCAGCACCAGGGCGCCCTTCTCGGCAGCGCTCACCGCATTCAACGTGACGAGGCGGGCATCGTCCACCCAGCAATCCGAATATTCGAAGCCGCGCGTATATTGATCGAGTATGGGCGTGCCTTCGGGATCGCGCAGCAGATTGAGCGTGCGGGTGCCCGGCAGCTTCTTGCGGCCGCCGAGATGATCGTAGAGGAAAAGGCCGAGCCGGACGAGCCAGGCGGGGCGATCCTCGGGACTGTGCGGCAGCACGAAACGCATCGGCCAGATGATGTGCGGAGCCGCGTTGAGCAGCACCTCGCGCTCGATCAGCGCCTCCCGTACCAGTCGGAATTCGTAGTATTCCAGATAACGAAGGCCGCCATGCACGAGCTTGCCAGAGCGGGAGGAGGTGCCCTGAGCCAGGTCGTCCTTTTCACATAAGGCGACTTTCAAGCCGCGCCCGGCAGCATCGCGGGCAATTCCCGCGCCGTTGATGCCACCGCCGATGACGAAAAGATCCAGGATTTCGGGTTCTGTCATGTCATGCTCCCTCGGATGCCTTTTGCATCAGCGATTCATTTTGCGGACGGCGCCGACGCGGCTCTGGCCAATGCCTCCCAGGCAGTGGGCATGGCCTTTCGGATATCGGCATAGGCGGAAAAAAGGAGATCGAAGCGTGCAGCTTCCTCACTGACCGGCTCTTCGGCTTCGCCGAGCAGTGGCGTGACCCAATCGGCGATGCAATCGTCCATGGTCCTGTAGGCGCCTGTCGCCACAGCAGCCATCATCGCAGCACCTGCAGCTCCGGTCTCTTCGCGACGCGACAGGCGGATAGGTGCCTTGAGCGAAGCGGTGAGCGAACGGCGCAGCGCGCTCGAACGCACGGCGCCGCCGGTGACGCGCAGTTCTTCGGGCATCTCGCCCATGGCCGCGTAACAATCGCGCGTCGCCAATGCCAGACCTTCGACAACCGCGCGAACGAGGTCCGGAAATCCATGACGGACCGAAAGACCGGAAAAGCCTGCCCTGGCCTGGGCATTGACGAAAGGTCCACGCTCCCCGGCCTCGGAAATATAGGGGTGATAGACGATCGATCCGGGCTGGCTTTCGAAAAACCAGCGGTCGATCCTGGCGACGAGCTCTGTGTGAGTGGCGGGTTTTCCGGCCTCCGCCATCAGATAGGCAGCCATCTCAAGCAGCCAGTCGATATTGATCGTCGCACCCATATTGGTCTGCACCTGGGTAACGGTATCAGGGATCGGCAGGGCAATGACGTAGCCCGTGCCCTCTCGGTTGAGATGGACGTCAGCCACTGGCTTTGCGCGCAGATGCACGCCGGTCGAACCAATCGTCGAACAGGCTGCATTGCGCCCGCCGCTGCGAACACCGGCACCGAGCGCGGTCATCACCATGTCGACGTAACCAAGACTGACAGGCGTGCCGGCCAGCAGGCCGCAGGCCCGCGCCGCTTCCGCCGTCAGCGGATGGCTGATCTCGGTTCCATCGACAATCTCCGGCAGAAGCGTGCGGCGATGCGTCAACCCGAGGGCGTCAATGGCAACGGGCGAATACTGCCGGGTTCTGAAATCACCAAAGGTAAAGCTTGCCTCGGAAGGGTCGGTCGCCCGCACACCGGTAAAATTGAGGTAGAGCCAGTCCTTGCAGTGCAGCGCCGTTTCCGCTCCGTCCAGAAGCTCTGGCGCCACCCGATCCATATGCGCGAGCTGCGCGCCCTGCTGGCAGGTATTCAGTCCCGTGCCCGTCTGCTCGAAACGCGCCCTGTTCGTTTCCTGGCCGGCAAGGGATATCACAGTCGGCGCGGCACGCGCGTCGAGCCAGAGCCAGGCATCGGCGACAGGCTGATTTCCAGAACCGACCAGCCATGTTCCGTCCCCCTGCCCCGTCACCGCGATCGCCGCGGTGCGCGACGCAAGACCCTCAACCTTCTCGCCAAGGCCGCGAAGCGCGCCGACACAATCCTGCCATGTCTGCGCGAGCGACTGCGTGGCCGAACCATCACTGCCGCTTGAATATTTGTTGCGAACCGATGCTGCGGCGATCTGGCGGCCGGAAAGGTCGAAGGCAACCGCCTTGATGACCGAAGTTCCCGCATCGATACCAATGATGACTTGGCGGCTAACGTCCATCACGGATTATCCGGCAAAAACGTCGAACATTGCGAGGAGTAAAATACGCGTCGAATTCATCTCTCATCCTCCTGGTCGGCACAACCAGCAAAGGTTGCAGGCGACCACATTTCGAATTCACGAGCAAGTCGGCCGGCGCGCAGTCCCGCCTTTGATATTTGATACTTTTCGGAGCGCCCGCGCGCTTCATCAAAAAGATAACACAAAGATATCATTGGTACAGTAAGTTTTTTCTCGCAATGAAATTTTTTTCAGATAAAATAATATCAATCTGTTCGATGAGCATCGAGAGCCGCCTCGACTATCGGCCACACTGGCGTCACGGTGCGGGCACGGGCGTCAGAATAATTTATCTTCTAATATCAAGTATATAGAATAACACAGCCTGCCGGACGAGCGCCTTCGCAGTCGACACGAACCCCGGGGGAAAGACGCTTTTTCCGGACGCCGATCACGCTTTGAATGTTATGTTGTCAGCGTCAGTTCGCAAAACTCCTGTTGACAGACGAACAATTTGATAACATGATTTTTGACAGAATTACCATTTACCTATCATGCAGGCATTGCTGCTGAGGGATTTGCGGTCCGGGCGATTGAAGGAGACAAGCGCCTGTCCCGACACGTAGGAGGTACGGATGCACAATCTTTCCGGCTATCATCACGCCACAGGCAGCGACCGGCGAGACAGGGTCCCGACTACTCGCGTGCTTCTCGGAGCATGCCGTCTTCGATGAAGCAGCCATAGGCTTTGCCAACTTCCTCCCGCCTTCGCCGTAAATCCGACCAGCCGCAAAGGTCGCCAGCAATGAATACTCAGCCCGCCCACGCAGCCTCCGCGCCAGGCAAAGGCAACTTGAAGATGATCGTCACCGCCGTTGCGGCTATCGTGGTCATCGGCGCCATCGCGCTCGATACCACGGTTGTGAAGATCGGCTCGGAAGACGACGTCAGGCAGCAGGCATTTTCTCCGGAAGCCTTTGGGGCGGAGCAGTTCCCGAAAATCCAGGCGGATGTCGAAAAGCGAGCGGTGGCTGCGATTGACCTGGCGACGGCGATCGCTGCCGACAAGAAGGCGGCCGGCGAGAAATACGGCGTTGCCACAAGCACAGGCCCGGTCATCCCGGTGACACTGACCGGCACCTTCGGTGAACGCAAATCCAATACCAACGAAATGAAGATCGACGGACTTCCCCCCGAGACGGTGGTCCGTGTCCAGACCGGCCCTGCGGTCAATGGCACGGACCTCCGCGATGCCACGGGCACAATTCACTTCGGCCAGTTCACCAATCAGATCCAGTATCAGGACGCCGGGTCGGCCATCAACAACGAGATGAAGAAGGCCGTATTCGCCGGCCTTGATCCGGACCAGCTCAATGGCAAGACGGCAACCGTCGTCGGCGTCTTCAGACTCATCAACCCCAAAAACTGGCTCGTTACCCCGGTCAAGGTCGACGTCAAATGAGCCAGCCGATCCCCACATCAAAAGGCCTTGGCGAGGTGGTCCTGGCCGCCCGCAACATCGCCAAAACCTACGGTAGCGTGCATGCCCTCAAGGGTGTCAATTTCGATATCCGCCGCGGTCAGGTCACCACGCTGTTCGGCGAGAACGGCGCGGGCAAATCGACGCTGATGAAAATCCTTTCGGGCGTCGTCCAGCCTACGTCGGGCGAGATCATTCTCGATGGTGCGCCGATCAGCTTCAACTCTTCGACCCACGCGCGCGACTGCGGCATCTCGATCATTCACCAGGAACTCAGCCTGGCGCCCAATCTCAGCGTGCGCGACAACATCTTCATGGGCCGTGAGGTCATCAAGAGCGGCGTGGTCGACTTCGCGGAAGAGGAACGCCAGACGCGCCTTTTGATGGAGGCATTGGAAGAGGAGATCGATCCGCTGACCAAGGTGGAGGATCTTCGTCTCGGCCAGCAGCAGATCGTCGAAATTGCCCGGGCGCTATCCGTCAATTCGCGTATCCTGATCATGGACGAGCCGACGTCGGCGCTGAGCGCCACGGAAGTGGAGGTGCTTTTCAGGGTTATCCACGACCTGACCAATCGCGGCGTGTCGATCGTCTATATCTCGCATCATCTCGAGGAGGCGCTGCAGATCACCAACCACGCCGTCGTGCTGCGCGACGGTACCATGACCGCCTATGCGCAACGCAAGGACATCGATCTCGAATGGATCGTGCGAAACATGGTGGGCGACAACTTCGATCTCGGCAGCCCGCCTGAAGGTTATACCTTCGGTAAGCCTGCACTTTCGATCGACAACCTCACCGTCCCGGGTCCCGCCGGATCAGCCTTGAATTCCGTCGACCGCTTGTCGCTGGACGTGCGCGCCGGGGAGGTCGTCTGCATCTACGGTCTGATGGGCGCCGGCCGCACCGAGCTTCTGGAATGTGTCGCCGGACGGTTGCGCGCCAGTGGCGGCACCGTCAGGCTTGAAGGCCAGGATGTCGGGCATCTGAGCATCGCCGGACGCATCGCAAGCGGCCTTGTGCTGGTGCCGGAGGATCGCCAGCGCGACGGCCTCGTCCAGACGATGACCGTCGGCTCCAATCTCTCGCTCGCCAGCATCGGCGCCTTTACCAAAGGACTGTTCACATCCGGCCGTCGCGAGCGCGAGCTTGTCGATGCCTCCATTCGCAAAGTCCACGTCAAGACCGATGGTGGTGAGGCGGCCATCGGTTCGCTGTCGGGTGGCAATCAACAAAAGGTGGTCATCGGCAAGATGCTGGCGACAGACCCGAAGGTCATTCTTCTCGACGAGCCGAGCCGCGGCATCGACATCGGTGCCAAGGCGGAAGTCTTCAAGCTTCTTGCCGAACGCGCCCGGCAGGGTCTAGCCGTCATCTATTCGACTTCCGAGGTCAACGAGTGCCTGAGCATAGCGCACCGCATCATCGTCATGCATCGCGGCCGCATCTCGGCTGAATTCGGTGCTGACGTCACCAAGGAAAAGATTATGGCCGCTTCCGGCGAAGCCGTGGTCGCGCACTAGCCCGGAATTATGGAGCACTGATCATGTCAGTCACGAACATCACAGAAAAGCAGTCAGTGTCGCATGGGCAAAAGCGCAACATCAACCTCGTGCGCCTGATCCTGGAAGGCCGCGCCTTCTTCGCGCTGATCGTCATCATTGCGGTCTTCTCGTTCCTGTCACCCTATTACTTCAGCCTGAGTAACTTCCTGACCATGGCCTCGCATGTCGCGATCTTCGGCATCCTGGCGATCGGCATGCTTCTGGTGATCCTGAATGGGGGCATCGATCTTTCGGTCGGCTCGACGCTCGGGCTCGCGGGTTGCATTGCCGGCTTTATGATGAAGGGTGTGACGCTGGACGCCTTCGGCGTCATTCTCTATCCGCCGGTGTGGGCCGTCGTGGTTATCACCTGCGTCCTCGGTGGCGTCGTCGGCGCGGTCAATGGCGTGCTGATTGCCTATCTGAAGGTACCCGCCTTCGTCGCCTCGCTCGGCGTGCTTTATGTCGCCCGCGGTGTCGCGCTGCTGATGACCAATGGCCTGACCTACAACGATCTCGACGGCAGCCCCGAACTCGGCAATACCGGCTTCGACTGGCTCGGCTTCAACCGCCTCGCGGGCATTCCGATCGGTGTCATCGTGCTCGCCGTGCTTGCGATCATCTTCGGCATTGTCCTCAGCCGAACGGCGTTCGGCCGCTGGCTTTACGCCTCTGGCGGCAACGAACGCGCTGCCGATCTCTCGGGCGTGCCGGTCAAGCGTGTCAAGATCATCGTCTATGTGCTTTCTGGCGTCTGCGCGGCAATTGCCGGTCTGGTCCTGTCGTCGCAGCTGACCTCCGCCGGCCCGACCGCCGGCACGACCTACGAATTGACGGCGATCGCAGCCGTCGTCATCGGCGGAGCGGCCCTGACCGGCGGGCGCGGCACCGTTCGCGGCACGATGCTCGGCGCCTTCGTGATCGGCTTCCTGTCGGACGGGCTCGTGATCATCGGCGTCTCGGCCTACTGGCAGACCGTCTTTACCGGCGCGGTCATCGTTCTCGCCGTCCTCATGAACAGCATCCAATACGGACGCCGGACAAAATCGTCCTGACGTCAGCAGAACTTATCCGCGACGGCAACTGGATTTCCAGAGGGCCGATCGCGGAAAGCACCGCCGGTTTCCGGCAGCACCCGAACTCACAAATGGGAGAGAGACTATGTTTAAGAAAGGCATGCGCATTCTTCTGGCAGCCGCGGCTGTCGCCCCGATTCTCGTCAGCTCCGCCTGGGCGGCAGGCCAGATGACGATCATCGTCAATGATCCGTCCAACCCCTACTGGCTGACGGAAGGCAATGTCGCCAAGGCAACAGCCGAAAAGCTCGGCTACACGGCCACGGTCAGCGCGCATAGGGGTGACACCAACACGGAAAGCAACCTGATCGACACCGCTATCACCAACAAGTCGGTCGCCATCATCCTCGACCCCGCCAATGCCGACGGCTCGGTCGGAGCAGTGAAGAAGGCGGTTGCTGCAGGCATCCCGGTCATTCTCGTCAATGCCGAGATCAACCAGGAAGGCCTTGCCAAGGCACAGCTCGTTTCGAACAATGCCCAGGGTGCTGCGATCGGCGCGCAGCAATGGGTCGAAGCAGTCGGCGACAAGGGCAACTATGCCGAACTCCTTGGCGCGCCGTCCGACAACAACGCTGCCACCCGCTCGAACGGCTACGAAACCGTCCTGACCCAATATCCCGACCTCAAGAAGGTCGCCCAGGAAGTCGCCAATTGGGACCGCACCCAGGGTCACAACAAGATGCAGTCCATATTGCAGGCCAATCCCGACATCATCGGCGTGATCTCCGGCAATGACGAAATGGCGCTCGGTGCCATTTCGGCCCTGAAGGAAGCTGGCAAGCTCGCCAATGTCAAGGTCGGTGGCTTCGACGGTTCGCCGGATGCGGTCGCTGCGATCAAGGCCGGCGAATTGCAATACACCGTCCTTCAGCCCGTCGCCGTCTTCTCCGAAGAGGCCGTCAAGCAGGCTGACAACTTCATCAAGACGGGCAGCACCGGCGCCAAGAGTGAAAAGCAGCTGTTCGATTGCCTGCTGATCACCAAGGACAATATCGACAAGTACACCGGACCGTTCGTTCTGGCCCAATAATCAGGACGGAGGGCGCCCATCCGGGCGCCCTCCTTCGACCCTTTCAACCACATAAAGCCGCTTTCGCCTTCTTTGCCTTGGCATGGCAATCACTATACGAAGCTGGGATATGGAATTCAGCGACAAGGGTGACCCGTGACACAGAAGACCAATCAGGGCGATGAGCTGTTGGACCAGCTGACCAGCGACAGCCGTCAGACGCGTCAGGTCGCGCGCCGGCGCATGATCGCGGAGGCCGTGATGAGCGAAGGTTCGATGCGCATCGAAGATCTGACGGATCGCTTCGGCATCAGCCTGATGACGGCGCATCGCGATGTGGATGAACTCGTGAGCCGCGGGATCTTCCGAAAAACACGCGGCATCGTTACGGCGGCAGCCACCAACCTTATTGAATCCAGCGATGTCTACCGTTCGAGCCGGCAGTCGGCGGAAAAGAAAGTGATTGCCGAAGCTGCCATGCAGTTCGTCGAACCGGGACAGGCCATCTTCTTCGACGACTCAACCACCGTCCTGCAGATGGCATCGCATCTCTCCTCTAAGGTGCCGATCACCGCGATCACCAATTCGCTGACCCTGATGAATGCGCTGACCGGCATGCACGACGTTACCCTGCTGGCGCTTGGCGGCCAGTACTACAACTGGTGCAATGCCTTTATGGGACGCATGACGATCACCGAGATCAAGGGCTTGCGGGCGGATATCGCATTCATTTCCATGTCGGCCATCAACGACGGCATCGTGCTGCATCAGTCACCCGAAACCGTCGACACCAAACGCGCCATGTTCGACTGTTCCGTCAAACGCATCCTGCTTGCCGACCACACCAAATTCGAGCGGCGCGCGCTTCACAGCTTCGCGTCGCTCGATGAATTCGACGTCGTCATCGTCGACGACAAGACCCTCCCCGTTCACATCGATCGGATGCGGTCCAGGGATATCAACGTCGTCGTTGCCAGGACCGGCCACGAGCGCATGTGACCGGACCGCCCGGTCACGACAGAAAGGTGAATGTGCATGCCGAGCCTTCTCGGGATCGATAGTGGACTGACCGTCACGAAGGCTGTCATTTTCGATATCGACGGCACGCCGATCGCAGTCGCTCGGCGGCGCGTCAGCCAGCTCATTCCGAGGCCGCGTTTCGTGGAGCGGGACATGCGCGAGTTGTGGACCGCAACGGCTGAGGCGATCCGTGAGGCGCTCGCCCTCAGCGGTCGTCCTGCAAGCGATATCCAGGCTGTGGCGGCAACGGCGCATGGCGATGGCATTTATGTGCTGGATCAGACGCGTGAGCCGCTTGGCAACGGCATCGTGTCGCTGGATAGCCGGGCGGGCGATATCATCGATCGATGGACGAAGAATGAGGTCTCCGACGAGGCGATTGCTCTCACGGGTCAGGTACCGCACGTCTCCGCCCCCTCGGCGCTGCTCGCCTGGATCCGGGACCATGAGCCGGAACGGTTTGCACGTATCGGCCATATCATGAGCTGCAAGGACTGGCTGCGATTTTGCCTCACCGGCACCGTTGGCACCGATCGCACCGAAGCAAGCACCTCATTCACCGATGTCGGGACGCAAGACTATAGCGAGGACGCCCTGCGCTTGTTCGGCCTGCAGGCGCTTGCCGGTGCTCTGCCGCCGGCCTCGCGCTCGGACGAGATCGTTGGACGAATTACGGCCGATGCAGCGCGCTTGACCGGCCTCGCGGAAGGCACGCCCGTCGCGGCCGGATTGCACGATGTCACCGCCTCGGCGCTCGGCGCGGGCGGTTATGCCGACGGCGTCGTTGCCGTCATTGCCGGCACCTATTCGATCAACGAGACGCTGTCTTTTGAACCGCGCGTCGATCGACGCTGGTTCTGCCGTAATGGAATTGCACCGGGCGTCTGGAACAGCATGTCGATTTCGCCTGCATCGAGCGCGAACTACGAGTGGTTCATCGAAAAACTCTGCAGCCGCGAATGGACAGACTGCGAAGCCAAGGGCACGTCCATTCACGCTTTGCTGGCATCCGAGATCGACGCGGCCTTTGACCGGCCATCGCCGGTGCTTTTCCATCCCTATCTCTTCGGCTCGCCCTACGGTGCATCGGCAAGCGCAAGCTTCTTCGGGCTCGGCGGCTGGCATGACCGCGGTGACATGCTGCGGGCCGTCATGGAAGGCATCGCATTCAACCATCGCATCCATGTCGACGCGCTGCGCGACGGTTTCGCCTTCAAGGAAGCACGGCTTGCCGGCGGCGTGTCACGCAACCCCGCAGTCGCGCAGATGTTTGCCGATGTGCTTGCGATGCCGGTGACCGTGACCGGCACCGATGAAGCCGCGGCCTGGGGCGCCGCCATCTGTGCCGGCGCAGCCGCAGGTCTCTACCCGGCCCCACAGAGAGCTCCAAAAACGGACAAGCAGGGCAAGACCTGCGAGCCGGACGCCGCCCGCAGCGCCGAGTATGAGAAGCGCTACCGGCTTTTCCTCGAAATTGCAGAAACAATGACGCCGCTTTGGCCGAAGATCGCCGGCCTTGCGCAGGATAGTGCGGCAGCGGCCGCAGTTTAGGACGGCAGTATCATGACCCCCAATACGCTTGGACGCAGCCTGGATATTCACGAGCACGATGTCGACGTCGTGATCCTTGGAGCGGGCGTCAATGGCGCCGGTCTGTTTCGCGATCTCGCGGCTCAGGGCATCAACTGCATGATCGTCGACAAATCGGACTTCGGTTCCGGGACCAGCGCAGCGCCATCCCGCCTCATCCACGGCGGATTGAAATATCTGGAAACCGGTGAGTTCGGCCTGGTTGCCCAATCCACTCTGGAGCGCAATCTGCTTTTGAAAAATGCTCCGCATTGCGTCGAACCGCTTCCAACATTTATTCCGGTCTTCTCTTGGACGCGCGGCATCTGGGCCGCACTGCGGACATTGGCCGGCTCTAAGACGGCGCCGCGCAGCCGCGGTGCCGTGCTCATCAAGATCGGGCTTTCCCTTTACGATTTTTTCGGCTCACGCGATCGCGTGATGCCACGCCACCGGCTGATCCTGAAAAACAAGGCCAGACGGGAAATGCCGCATGTGACGCCGGCGATTGTCGCCGGCGGCATTTACTACGACGCAAAAATCAGCCGGCCGGAACGTCTCGTCTACGAACTCGTCAAGGATGGGCTGGAAGCCAACCCGCAATGTGTCGCTGCAAATTTCGTGACGCTGACTGCTTCCTCGGAAGGCCGTCTGAGCTTTCAACGGGAGGATGGTACTGAATTCATGGTGCGGCCGAAGCTCGTCGTGAACGCGGCAGGCCCGTGGATCGATCATGTCAACGAGGCGCTCGGCGCGCCTTCGCGGCTGATCGGCGGCACCAAGGGCTCGCATATCCTGATTGATCATCCCGAACTGGTGCGCAGTCTCAACGGTCATATGATCTATTTCGAAGCCGATGACGGCCGTATCTGCCTGGTCTACGGCTATCTCGGGCTTGCGCTCGTCGGCTCGACGGATATCCCGAGCCGCGACCCAGACGCCGTACGCTGCGAAGAACCCGAGATCGATTACTTCCTGCAGAGCCTCAGATCGCTGCTGCCGACGCTGCGCTTCGATCGCGACCAGATCGTCTACACCTATAGCGGCATCCGGCCTCTTCCCGCCTCCGACGGAACAGCGCCCGGCCTGATCAGCCGAGACCATTCGGCACCGATCATCGAAGCGGATGGCAAGCGGCCTTTTGCCATCATGTCGCTGGTCGGCGGCAAGTGGACGACATTTCGCGGTTTTGCCGAGGAGATTGCCGACAGTGTCCTGACCCGGCTCGGGCGTTCGCGCAAGCAATCGACCCGCTACCTTGCGATCGGCGGCGGAAAGGCTTTCCCGGTCGATGCGCAGGCGAGACGGGGCTTTATCGACAGGATCGCCACAGCTGCAAGCATCCCGGCCGCGCGCGCGGAACAACTTCTGAACCGCTATGGAACGACGGCCGAGGCGGTAGCGATGTTCCCTTCCGATCATCCTGACGACCGGCGGTTATCGGGAGCTACACACTACAGTTTTCGCGAGATCGACTGGATCGCGCGCAACGAGCTTGTGGTCCATCTCTCCGATATCGTGTTGCGGCGCACGACGATCGCGATCGAAGGTCATGTGACCTATGCAGGTTTGACGGACATTGCCGGCATCGCCGCGAAAGCGCTCGGTTGGGACGCTGCGCGTGTCGCGCATGAGATTGATGACGTTGTTTCCCTGCTCAAGGAATTTCACGGCCAGACGCTGGCAGCAGGCACCCCGGATATCGAGCCGGAAAAAAGTGCTCGTCCCGTCAGCAGATGAGATCCAGGAAAAGAGCAGAACGCGCGCCGACCGCAGAGCATTTCGCGAAGGCGGAAGCGAGAATGATCTTATGAATTGACGCCTCCGGAGGCTTCAATCGACCCAGTCCCTGTAGCCGGTATCAAGCGCACCTCGGGCAAGAGACACAATCGGTTCGTAGTCGGCATCTGTGAGCATCGCGACATCAACAAGACCGAGGGTATCGCGTGCACCGGAAAGCGATGGCTCCGCGATTGCAGCGACCAGCGCTTCGCGTAGCAGTGCCACATCCGCATCTGAACCCTTTGCTCCTGTAATGAAGGGTAAGCCGGGCGTTGCGGGCGTCTCGGCAAGAACGCGGATGCCTGCGACGCGAGCAGGCGTAAAACGCAGGAGATTGGCAAAGGTGATGCAGTCGATTGCAGCGCATTCCGCCTGCCCACTCGACACAGCATCGATACTGCCGCCATGGCTGCCGGTCTCGACCGTGCCACCGAAGAAGCGGCCATTGCGGGCAAGAGGGGCGACGGCGGCGCGAAGCAGATTTGCCCCGGAATTGCTGTCGGGACTATTGATCGCGGCCGTCGCACCGCGCAGGTCCTGCACTGAAACGAAGGTGGAAGCTCGGCGCACGACAATGAAGCTGCGCATCAAAGGTCCGTCGCAGCCGGGATGGGAATAAACCGGTGTAGCCACGAGACGCACCCTGCCGCGCAATCGCTTCACATAGGGATAACCACAGGTCTGGGAAAAGAGCAGGTCCTCATGCAGCCAGGCCTCGTCGTAGGGGATCGTCGCATCGAGGTTTTCCGGCGGATCCGAAAGCCCGGCCTGCCCAAGATAGTAGCGCAGGAACGACCAGAGTTCAGCTTTTGCATCCGCAAGCGGCTGCGGCGTAGCGTACATTGCAAGACTGGCGAGACGCATGCTTTTCACCCGCCGTGGTGCTCGTCGAGCAGACGGGAAGCAAGGATGGCCACATCTTCGCCGAGCGAACGATCCTCCGTCATGACCGGTGCGATGCCTCGAACGAACGCATGCGTTCCTGCCGTCCCCACGCCGCAACGGTGTCCGGGGCGCTGGTCGACCGCCTGAGCGGCTGCGAGCATTTCGCAGGCGATGAGCACGCGCCACAGTTCCAGCATCTCGCCGAGTTTGCGCACGGCAAGGGAGGATTGCGTTGCATGATCCTCGACGCCTTCCGATACCGCAAGGAAGTCGAGCATGACAGGATTGGCCTTGTGCCTGATATCGGCCATCAACGCCGCGACCGTCTTCTGCATCGGCACGAACCCGGCCGATGGACCGCCAATCGGCGACAGATAGCGCGGCAGGCCATTGCGACCCGAGCCCGTCAGCTGAATGAAGCGCGCAGCCGATGCCGCAGCCGCCTGAGCGATCGCAAGGCCCAGTGTCTCGAAGGCAAGCGAAAGTGCGGGCGTCTGGAAATTGCCTGATGACAGCACCTGTTGCTCTTCCAAGAGAACGACGGGATTATCGGCCGCGGCATTGAGCTCGATCTCGACGGCTTCGACCGCCCTCAAGAGCGCATCGACAAGTGCGCCGTGGATGGGTGCAACGCAACGCAGGCTCAGCGGATCCTGGATGGCGGCGTTCGCCTCGAAAAGCGTCGAGCCCTCAAGCATCTGCAGCAGCCGGTTGGCCTCGTCTGCCTGGCCCGCTGCCGGCCGGGCGCGTTGGATCGCCGGTGACAGGATGAGCGGATTGCCGGCAAGGCCCTCAAAACTCAAGGCAGCCGCCCGGCGCTGGGCATCGAGCAACTCTTTGGCATCATACAGGACGAGCGCGCCACGGCCAGCAGACACGGCTGAAGCATTGAGAAGCGATATCCCGTCCTTCGGTTGCAGGCTTGCTGGGGCAAGGCCCGCAAGCTCAAGCGCTTCAATCGCCGGGTAGACGATGCCGCGATACTCGGCTTTCCCTTCGCCGATCAGGGCGCGGGCCATGGCAGAGAGCAACACGAGATCACCCGCACCGATCGAACCAATCGAGGGCATGACCGGATGAACACGGGCGTTCAGCATGGCAAGCAGCGCCTCGAACACGGGCAGTGAAATGCCGGATCCTCCGACTGCCAGCATCGAGAGCCTGGCGGCGATCACGGCACGGGTCGCATCGCGCGGCAGAGCTTCACCGACCGCCATGCCGCGGCCGCGGATCAGCTGCAGTTGAAAGGCCTCGAAATCGCCGGTCACAGCTGTCTTCAGATTGGCACCGAGCCCGGTGTTCATGCCGTAGATCTGCTGGCCGGAAGCTGCAGCACCTTCCAGGATGCGCCGCGCGGCTATCAACTGGTCACGGACCGCGCCGGAAACCTCGACGGTGGCATCGCGACGGGCGATCGCCTCTATGTCGGCAATAGTGATGCCGGAGCCGGTCAGCAGGATCCCGGTCATGCGAAACGCAGCCTTTGACCGATACCGGCCGAGCGCGCCTTGGAAAGCAGCGCGTGGCCAAGAGCAATGTCGCTGAGCGACAGGCCGCGATGCCACAGCAGGATAGTCTCGTCCTCACTCTCGCGGCCCGGCTTCAGGCCGGCGACGACCTGTCCCAGTTCGGCATGCAACGTCTGCTCGGAAAGCCGGCCGGTCTCGACATGGGCGCGCAGCGAGCCGAATTTGCCGGTCTTGCACTGACCCCAGTCGTCGACGACGAGCTTGGCCATGATGTCGGTCAGCGACAGCTCCACGGCGCTCATCGTGCCATAAGGCACGACGAAGGCACCTTTCTTGATCCACTCCGTCTTCAGGAGGGGCTCGGGCTGCGATAGCCGCGATGCCTCGACGACGATATCTGCCCCCTCGACGCAGTCGCGCCAGTTGTCGACTACGGTGATTTTCTTGCCGAGATCGGCCTCCAGCTTCGCGCCGAAGGCATCACGACTTTCGGGCCGACGCGAATGTACGCGGATCTCGTCGAAATCGAAGAGATGATCGAGCAGGCGGACATTCCAGTAAGCCGTGCCGCGCGCGCCGATGTGACCGAGGACCTTCGAACCCTTTCGGGCGAGATGCCGGGCGCCGAGCGCGGTGACGGCGCCGGTGCGCATGTCGGTGATGACGGTTGCATCAAGGATCGCCTTCGGCACGCCGGTGCGCGGGTCGAAGAGGTTGAGCACGCCGAATTCGGAGGGATAACCGAGCTTGTAGTTGTCGACATAGTCACCGACCACTTTCACTCCGGCAAGGCCGAGCGGCGCCACATAGCCACGCAACACGTTGAAATGGCCGTGAAAGCTTGCATCCGGCTCGAGATGGACACGCGGCTCGATCACCGTCTGGCCCCTGCCCTGAGCGGCGAGCGAAGTTTCGATCGCCGCCAGGATTTCATCATTGGACAGGTCGAGCGCCTCGATGTCGAAGGCATTCAGATAGTCGATATAGATCGGATCCATTGTCATCTCGTTTATCGTTTGATCAGCGCGTCGAGGCCGAGGTTCTGGCGAAGCGTGCGGCCCTCGTAGTCTTCGCGGAAAAGGCCGCGGCGACGCAGTTCCGGCACGACATGGGCTACGAATTCCTCAAGCCCCGAGGGGAAGAGCGGGGCCATGACATTGAAGCCGTCGGCGGCGCCTTCGCTGAAGCGTTCTTCCATCGCATCGGCGATCTGCGCCGGTGTTCCTGCAACCTGCCAATGGCCGCGCGCGCCGGCGAAATGGCGGGCAAGTTCGCGGATCGACAGGTTTTCGCGCCTTCCGAGATCAATGATCAGCTGCTGGCGGCTCTGGATGAGGTTGGTCTGCGGCATGGCGGGCAGCGGCCCATCGAGCGGATAGGCCGATAGATCCTGGATGCTGAGGTAGCTTGCAAGAAGGGCGACACCAACGGCGTCGGGGATGAGTTCCTGCAGGGCCTGGTATTTCGCCTTCGCCTCGTCTTCGGTGGCGCCGACGATCGGCGATATGCCGGGCATGATCTTGATATCGTCGGGCTTGCGCCCGTATTTGGCGAGCCGCGACTTCACATCGGCATAATAGGTCTGTGCTTCGGCAAGCGTCTGCGAGGCGGCAAACACGACATCTGCGGTTCGGGCCGCAAGTTCCTTGCCGACATCGGATGCGCCCGCCTGCACCATGATCGGCCGGCCCTGGGCCGAGCGTGGGCTTTCGAGCAGGCCTTCGACGGTGAAATGTTTGCCGCGGCGATGCACCGGATGAAGCCTCGCACGATCGGCAAACTGAGCCCCGCCCTCAGGAAAATAGACTCCGTCATCGACGCCATCCCAAAGCGCGAGTGCTGCATCGGCAAATTCCTCGGCCCGCTCGTAGCGCTCGGAATGCGGGCGAAGGCCACTGCTCGCAAAATTCTCCGCCTCGAGTTCGCTTGCCGAGGTGACGAGGTTCCAGCCTACCCTGCCGCCGCTTAGCTGATCGAGCGAGGCGAAGGTGCGGGCAAGGCCGTAGGGCTCGTTGTAGGTTGTCGACGCCGTTGCCACGAGGCCGATATGACTGGTGTTGACGGCAAGAGCTGCAAGCAGGCTCAGCGGCTCGAATGCCGTCGAGCGCGCTGCCTGGCTTGCCATTTCCGGATTGCGCTCTCGGATGGCGGCGGCATCCTCGACAAAGAGCATGTCGAATTTGCCCCGCTCGGCGATGCGGGCCAGCTCGATGAAATGATCGATATCGACACCGGCTTGAGCATGGGCTTGAGGATGTCGCCATGCCGCGATGTGATGCCCGCCCGCCATCAGGAAGGCGCCAAGTCTCATCTTGCGATCGCTGCTCATTGTGCTTGCTCCAATGCTGCCGCCGGATGAGCCGGACGGGCAAGACCAAGACGATCGCGCAAGGTCTTACCTGCATTCGCCTTGATCAATCCGAGGTGGCGCAACTCCGGAACCACTTTGGTCAGGAACAGATCCCCGATCGCGACGGTCGGGGGCAGTATCGTGAAACCGTCGATCTGCCCGAGGGCGAGCCATCCCCTTAGGGAATCGGCGATCTCCGCCGGCGTCCCCACCAGACGCGACGCGGAAAGCGGTTGGCTCACCCGGTCGGCCTCACCAAATCGGAGCGCATCGCTTGCCGCCTGCGCCGCTTCGGAAGTTTCGGCAACGACTGGCACAACATTGGCCAGTATCCGCACGTCCTGCCGTCGGCGGCCCGCCTTTTCAAGCAGGCGCACGAAGTCGACCGCCGTCTCGTTTGTACTTTCCGGCGTCCGATCTTGAAGCAGGAGGACTTCAGCACTTTGCGCCGCCAATGCTTTGTTATCTCGACTCAGAAGCTGGGCGATGATCGGTTTGCCCTGCGGTGAGCGATTGACGTTGAGGGGACCGCGCACCGCAAAATGCTCGCCCCTGTGGTTGAGCACATGCATCTTGGCTGGCTCGAAAAACCGACCCTCAGCCTTGTCGTAGATGAAGGCATCGTCATCCCAGCTGTCCCAAAGCGCGTTCACAAGGCCGAGATATTCCTGGTCGCGTTCGAGTTCACCGGATACGGGAAGGGCTACCCAGCCTGTCCGTCCGCCGCTGATCTGGTCCAGCGAGGCGAAGCGCCGGGCGAGATTATAGGGCTCATGCTGACTGGTTGCGGCAGCTGCCAGAAAACCGATCCGGCGCGCCCGGGTCGCAAGGGCTGCGACCAGTGTCGTCGGCTCGAAGGGCGTGGCGACCGGCGAGAGGTCCTCGATCGGCCTGGTGCCGAGCCGGTCCGAGAGCAGGACGAAATCGAAACCAGCCTCCTCCGCTTTGACAGCCTGGGAAAGCAGCGCATCAAAACCGAGATGTTCGAGCGTTCCGGCATCGCGCCAGGCTGCGGGATGATGGCCGAAGGGTGTGAGGGAAAAACCGAGATGCATCAGAAACTCCTGCACTCAGATCGAGAAGATCGCGTCGCGCGTCAGTTGCCCGGTAACGATGCCACCGCCATCGACCACCGACAGCACGTCACTGTTGGCGGCGACCATCAGCGACAGCGCATCGCGCAGATTGGCACTCGCGGCAACACTGGCCGCGGGTGAAGAGGGAACACCAGGGCGCATCGCGTCGGCAACAGAAAACAGGCTGAGCCGCTTGATGGCGCGATCGATACCCACGAAATTCGCAACAAAATCGTCGGCAGGATGGGAAAGGATCGCATCCGGCGCATCATATTGCACGATCTTGCCGGCACGCATGATGGCGATCCGGTCGCCGAGGCGAATTGCCTCATCGAGATCGTGAGTGACCAGCACCACCGTCTTGCGCACGCGTTTCAAAATTTGCCTGAATTCGTCCTGCAGGCGTGTTCTGGCGATCGGGTCGATGGCGCCGAAGGGCTCGTCCATCAACAGGACCGAGGGATCGGCGGCAAGGGCGCGCGCCACGCCGATGCGCTGGCGCTGGCCGCCGGAAAGCTGGCGCGGATAGCGCTTCAGCATTTCCTTCGGATCGAGACCGACGAGATCGAGAAGTTCATCCGTGCGCCTGGCGATCCGCGGCTGGTCCCAGCCGAGCAGGTTCGGCACCGCAGCGATATTTTCGGCGATCGTCATGTGCGGAAAGAGGCCGACATTCTGGATGACATAACCGATATGGCGGCGAAGTTTGACGGGATCGGCTTTTGTCACGTCTTCGCCATTGACGAAGATGCGCCCTTCCGTCGGTTCGATCAGCCGGTTGATCATGCGCATCGTCGTTGTCTTGCCGCAGCCAGATGGGCCGATCAGCGCAACCGTCGAGCCCTCGGGCACATCGAGCGTCAGGTGATCCACCGAAGGTGCTGCACTTTCACCGTAACGCTTGGTGACATTTTCCATGCGGATCATGCGGCGGTTCTTTCTGCAAACAGGTGCTTCTCGGCGCGGCCGAGGATGAATTCGGTGGCGAGTGCCAGGATCGCGATCGGCACGGCGCCGACGATGAGCCGCGACATGTCCATCATGCCGATGCCGGTGGCGATAAAATCGCCGAGCCCGCCGCCACCGATGAAAGGGGCGAGTGTCGCTCCGGCCAGCACCTGGACAGCTGCGGTGCGCGCGCCGGCAAACATCGCAGGGGCTGCGAGTGGAATGCGGATCTTGCGCAGGACCTGGCCTCTGTTCATGCCCATGCCGATCGCCGCCTCTACCGCATCGGCATCGACATCGCGCAACCCGACATAGGCATTGAGCAGGATCGGCGGCAGGGCAAGCACGGTCAGCGCCACGATCGATGGCAGGATGCCGATACCGAGAAGTGGCAGCATGATCGCCAGGATCGCAAGGCTAGGGATGGTTCTGAGGCCATTGACGATGTTGATGACGCCAAAGGCAAAGCGACCGTAATTGACGATGAGGATCGAAAGCGGCAGCCCAATGGCAAGCGCAAGCGCAAGCGACACGCCGGACATCAGGAGATGCTGGCCGAGCGCGCGGAAGAATTCGTCCTGATGATCGACGATCCAGAAAAAGGCGGTGCTCAGCATCGGCAGGCCCTCACTGCCAGCGCACCAGGGCCTGCTCGGCCCGGGTGAGAATGAAATCGAAGATGATGGCCAGCAGTGCAGTCAGAATGCCGCCGACGAGGATCTTTTCCGCGTATTCCTGATCGATGCCTATCAGGATGATGGTGCCGAGACCTCCGCCGTCGATGAAGGCAGCAACCGTCGCGATGCCGATGACAGTGACGAGCGCGATCCGGGCCCCGGAAACGATAAGCGGCAGGGCAAGCGGCAGTTCGATGCGAAAGAGGCGCTGCCAAGGCCCATAGCCCATCCCGTCGGCGGCATCGAGTATGTCAGCCGGGACGCCGCGGATGCCGGTGACGACATTGCGCAAGAGGATCAGCAGGCAATAGGAGGAAAGCCCGATCAGCGCTGGTTCCATGCCGAGACCGACGAAAGGGATCAAAAGCGCAAAGAGCGCCAGGCTCGGAATGACGAAGATGATATTCGTCACCGTCAGCGCAAAGGCATAGAGTCTCGGCCGGCGGGCGCAGACGATGCCGAGTACGAGCGCGATCGCAAGGCCGATCAGCACGGATGAAATCGACAGCACCAGGTGCTGCCAGACGGCAAGCGCGATTTCCGGAATATGTTTGGGTGCCCAGTTCAAAGGCGAGAAATCCTGTCCGCACGGTCACGACAAGGCGGCGAAGCTGCAAGCTTCGCCGCATTTTTTCTTCAGGGAAAGCGAAACCTTGGAGCCGCTCTCGATCAGATGCCCTTGGCCTTCAGGAATTCAGCGGCGACATCGGCCGGCTCTTCCTTGTCGCGATCGACCTTGGCGTTGAGTTCGCGCATGGTCTCGTTGTTGAGGAGCGGGCTGACCTTGTTCAGAACCTCGGCGATCTTCGGGTTCTTGGCGAGAGCATCCTGTCGCACGACCGGGACGAGGTAATAGGGCGGGAAGAGATGCTTGTCGTCGTCAAGCACCACCAGCTTGTTGTCGGAAATCTGCCAATCCGTCGCAAAGCCGTAGGAGACGTCGAGATCCTTGCTCGTCAGCGCGCTGTAGCGGATGCCGAGCTTGGCGAAGATCTTGAATTCCTTGAACTCGATGCCGTAGGTCTGCTTCAGCCCCGGCAAGCCATCCTTGCGCTCGCCAAAGCCGCCCTCAGCGCCAAAGGTCAAGTTCTTGGAGACCGGACCGAGGTCGCTCAGCGTCTTCAGCTTGTACTTCTCGGCCGTTTCCGGAAGCGTGATGATCGCATAGCCGTTGTTGATCTGCGTCGGCTGAAGGAGCGTGAGCTTGAGGTTCTTTTCGTAGTAATCCTTGACGTCCGAATAGATCTTGTCGGCGGAGCCCGACAGGTCACCCTTCACGACCGCGGCAAGCGCCGTGCCGGTATATTCCGGGTAGAGATCGATGTCGCCGTTCGTCAATGCCGTGTGGGCGACAAGCGTGGCACCAAGGTTGAGGTGGCGCTCGACCTCGACGCCGGCCTTTTCAAGCGCCTGGGCATAGATCTCGGCGACGACGAACTGTTCGGTGAAATTCTTGCTGCCAACCTTTACAGCATCGGCCTGCGCCGGTGCTCCGATGAAGGCTGCCAGGATCGCACCGGCGAAGAGGCCGGCGAAAGATTTCGAAAGCATTGCGTTCCCTCATTTGAAATTCGAGTTGTTCAGGAGAGGTGATAAAGGTTTCCGATAAGGCAAGCGCGGAATGGAATACCAATTTTCTAGCGATTTAGATGAAAATTGATCTCCCCGGAGGACCCTTGATCATCGAAGAGCCGGAGAAAGCAGCGCCGACTAAGATCGGCCATCATATGCTGTCAAAAACAAACCGTGGAAAAGCGCAGCGATGCCGTCTACAAGTCAATGGATTAAAATACGAAAGAGACAGAAGGTAGGCCATGAACGTCAAGACACCGAACGCGATTGATACCTATGTCGGCATGCGCATGCGCAGGCGCAGGCAGCTTCTCGGCATGAGCCAGGAACGGCTTGCCGAACAGATCGGCGTTACCTTCCAACAGGTGCAGAAATACGAGAAAGGCATCAATCGCATCGGCGCCAGCCGCCTGCAGAGGATCGCGGAAGTGCTGCGCACCTCGCCCGCTTTCTTTTTCGAGCAGGATGATTTGGAAGCGCCGAGCCTTGCCGGCCTCGATTTGTCTGCTCCTGTCGATCCGGTCACAGAATTTCTGCGGTCGAAGGAAGGTCTCGTCCTCAACAGGGCGTTCATGAAGATCGAGGACCGGCGTATCCGCGAGACGATCATCTCGCTGGTCAAAGCGATGGCGCAGTCCGAAAACAGCGACATTTCGCTGAACGCGCCGCGAATGGACGAGCCGGATACCCGCAGAGAGTGAAAGCAGACGATACCGTCCCATGTCCTTCCGGCTTGAGTCATTCGGTACATTACGACTGCTGGACGCGGCGGGAGAGCCTGTATTCTTCCCCGAAAAAGGCCTGTTGACGCTTTGTTACCTGCTCGACAGACCTGACAGAGAATGTCCGCGCGGCACACTCGCCCGCTTCCTGTGGGATAGCACCGACAATCCCGATATCATGGCGAATTTGCGCAAGATGATCTCGCGCGTCCAGGCGAGGCAGGCAGAAATCGGCGCGGAGCTGCTGATCTTTACCGCGACCGGTGTCCGGATCAGACGGGAGGTCTTCGTCGCAGATCGCTCCGAACTTGATACCCAATCCTCGGCCGGCCCGCTCGATGTGCTGCGAAGGCTCGTATCCCTGTTGCAAACGGATTTCCTCGCCGAACTCGCAGATCAAAGCGCCAGCATAAGAGAATGGGTATCAAGCGAGCGCAACCGGCATATGGCAATCCTCGTCGACGCAGTGAAGCGAGCCTTGCCGGAAGCGCGCTCGCGAGCCGATATCGGCCTCATCAAGGAGGCTGCGCTCAGGATCTTCCGCGATGCGCCTGATGACGAAAACATCCGCCATATCCTCCTGCAAGCCTACGAGGCCGAGGGACATCTGGAAAACGCCAGGCAGCTATTTGAGAGCCGCAGCCACGATCTACAACATTCGCTCGACATCGGCCTTGATCTGCAGGCCCTGAAGGAAGTGCGCAAGATTTTCGACGCCAGCAGGCCGGCGACGCTGGCGGCTGCGCCGTCGGTGGAGAGCGGCATCATCCTGAAACCCGCGCCCCTGCCCCGGCTCGCCCTGTTGCCGCCGGTCGAGGCCGCTGAAACCGGGCCTGGGCCGATGCTTTCTGAAGCGCTGATCGAGGACGTGACCATCGGCCTTTGCGCCCTCAGCAACGTCTCGGTCGTCGCGCCCCATACCGCCGCACAAATCGCCCGCCATGCCGACCGGGCGGGCATGATCCTGCGCCATTCGATCTCCTATGTTCTCGACACCCGGTTGACAGCGGGCGGCGGCACGCCGTCGCTGTTCGTCCAGCTCGTCTATGCCGCCAACGACGAGGTCATCTGGGCCGAGCGCTTCAGCCTCGAGAAATACGACCTTATGGCTGACCGGCGGGAGATCGCACGGCGCATCGCCAAGGAGCTCTCCCGCCAGATCCGCCAGAACGAGACCGTGCGCGGCGCTTTCGAAGACAATCCGGCCGCCTATCACAGCTATCTCCTGGGTTTCCGGGACATGAAGCGGTTTTCCCTGCCGGATGTCCGGCGCGCCCGCAAAGCGTTCCGCGACGCCGTCCAGCACAGCGCGCATTTCTCGCCGGCGCTCGCAGGCCTTGCGCATACCTTCCTGATGGAATGGCTGCTGACGGCGCGCGGCGATGGCGAGTTGATCCGGCTTGCGGAAGATTATGCGAACAGGGCGATCGTCGCCGACCCGTCGCTCGCGTCCGGCTTCCGCCAGCTCGGAATCGCCAAACTTTATCTGAACGATCTCGATGAAAGCGTGGTGGCGCTGAAAGTCGCCGAAGAGCTGAGCCCCCATTATGCCGACGGCATCGCGAGTTATGCCGATACGCTGGTGCATGCCTCGCGCCCTGCCGATGGGCTCGCCAAGATCGAGCGGGCGATCTCGCTCAATCCGCTAAGCCCCACAGATTATCTCTGGACTGAGGCCGGCGCGAATTTTGCCCTCTTCCGCTATAAGGAAGCGCTGGATGCGATCGGCAGAATGGATGATCGCACACCGGCCGACCGGCTCGCTGCAGCCTGCTGGGCAATGCTGGGCGACATGAAAAATGCGCGCCTCTACATGCGCAAGGCACGCGAGACCAATCCCGATTTCGACGTCGACAGGTGGCTGAGCCTCGTGCCCTTCAAGGAGGCGTGGCAGAAGGAACAGTATCGTGAGGCTTTGCTGAAGGCAGGCTTCTAGCTCCGCCGGTCTGACTCGACCGAGTTGCCGCCTCCCGATACGCCATCCAGAATGGTGTCACGCCCGTGTCACGCGCTTTCCTTGACCACATCCGCTAGAACTCCCTCCAACACGGCTGGGGAGATTAGCGGCAATGGAAGACATCATCGAAATCGGGAGTGCCGAGAAGGATCAAAGGCTTCGGGATATCGCATCGCTTGCACGGCTCGTTTCCTACGCCCGGCAGAGCGCCCGAGAACTCAATGCCGAGTTCTCCGTCTATTGCCTCGATCTCGCGCTTGGCGCGTTGCTTCAGGATCTCTCCGAGAGCGGCATAAACCTGCCAGTCGAAGCAACAATCGAAGATGCACCGGCGGGCCTGGTGCACTGAAGGCCGATAACTTCACCCTGCCTGCGTCAGTGGATTGGGCGCGGCGAAATGGCAGGCTGAGAACTGGTTCGGCGATACTTCGCGCAAGCCCGGACGCTCGACCTTGCAGATGTCCCTTGCGATAGGACAGCGCGTGTGGAAGCTGCATCCCGACGGGACGCGGGACGGGCTCGGCACGTCGCCCTGCAGCACGATACGGTTTGCCTTGCGATCCGGATCTGGCTCGGGCGCGGCCGACAGCAATGCCTGCGTATAGGGATGCTGCGGCATGGAATAGATCGACTTCTTCGGCCCGATCTCCACGATCCTGCCGAGATACATCACCGCCACGCGATCGGCGATGTGGCGTACGACCGCCAGGTCATGGGCGATGAAGAGATAGGAGAGCTTTCGTTCGACCTGCAAATCCTGCAGCAGATTGACGATCTGCGCCTGCACGGAGACATCAAGCGCAGAGACCGGCTCGTCGGCGACGATGAATTTCGGATTGACCGATATGGCACGCGCGATGCCGATGCGCTGGCGCTGGCCGCCGGAGAACTGGCGCGGATAACGGTCCATGAAGCTCGGGGACAGGCCGACCTGCGTCAGCAGTTCGGCGACGCGGTCACGCCGTTCCCTCGAGGATTTCGCCAAACCGAAGACTTCCAACGGCTCGGAGATGATCTGAGCGATCGAACGACGCGGGCTGAGCGAGCCGTAGGGATCCTGGAAGACCATCTGCATCCTGGCGCGCATCATGCGCATCTCGGCCGCACTCAGCGATGTGATATCGCGCCCTTCGAACAGCACTTCACCATCGCTCGGCTGGATCAGCCGCAGCAGAAGGCGGCCAAGCGTGGACTTGCCGCAGCCGGATTCACCGACCAGCGCCAGCGTCTCGCCCGGCTTGACGGAAAAGGAGGCTCCGTCGACGGCGCGTACGCCGCCCGAGGAGGAACTCGTGAAAGACAGGCCGCCAGCATCGGAAAAGGTCTTGCCGAGGTTGCGGACGATCAACAGGTCGTCGGTGCTGTTCATCTCTGTCATGCTGTTGCTCCGGCGGTGACCCAGCAGGCCGCCTTGTGGCTTTCTGAAATGGTGAACATGGGCGGCATTTCGGCCGCGCATCTGTCGGTCCGGTCCCCACAACGAGCATAGAAGGGGCAGCCCTGCTTGACGGTGCCGGCGAGCGGTACGGAGCCGGGGATCTGGTAGAGGCGCGAGCGCTCGTCGTCGAGGCGCGGAATGGACTGAAGCAGGCCGCGCGTATAGGGATGGCTCGGGTTCCTGAAGATCGAGCGGACATCAGCGTCCTCGACCACTCGGCCGGCATACATGACGATGACGCGATCGCAGACTTCGGCGATGACGCCGAGATCGTGCGAGATCAAGAGCACGGCGGTGTTCAGCGTCTTGCGCACCTTCGCCATCAGGTCGAGCACCTGGGCCTGGATGGTAACGTCGAGTGCCGTTGTCGGCTCGTCGGCGATCAAGAGTTTCGGATTGCAGGCAACCGCCATGGCGATCATCACGCGCTGGCGCATGCCGCCGGAGAACTGGTGCGGATAGGCATCGAGGCGGCCTTCCGGATTGGGGATACCGACCAGTTTCAGAAGCTCGATGATGCGGGCGCGGCGCTGTTGACGGCTCATCCTCTCATGCAGCTTGATCGCCTCGCCGATCTGGTCGCCGATCGTCATGACCGGGTTCAGAGAACTCATCGGCTCCTGAAAGATCATCGCGATATCGCGACCGCGGATCTCCGGCAATTTCGTCTTCGGCAGATCGAGAAGGTTGACGCCGTCAAGCTCGATACGACCCTGTGCAATACGGCCTGGCGGGTTCGGGATCAGCCCCATAATCGACAGCGACGTGATCGACTTACCGGAACCAGACTCGCCGACGATACCGACCGACCCCCCGGCCTCGACCTCGAAGGAGACGCCACTCACGACGCGGATCGGGGAATCCTTCGGGCCGAATTCGACGGCGAGATTATCGACCCTGAGCAACGGAGACTGCGTTTTTAATGTCATTGGCTCGTCTCCGGATCCAGCATGTCACGCACCGCGTCGCCGATCAGGTTGAAGGACAGCACGACGCAGGTGATGGCAAAACCGGCGGCAATGATCGGCCAGGGCGAGCCGAAGAGATTGTTGAGACCATCACGGATGATATTGCCCCAGCTTGGATTGGGGGCGCGGGTACCGATGCCGAGGAAGCTGAGCGAGGCCTCAAGGCGGATGGCAGACGCGACCCAAAGCGTCATCAGTACGACGATGGGGGCTGCGATATTCGGGATGATATGGCGGAAGATGATAACGGGCGTGCGCACGCCGACGGCGATTGCCGCTTCCACATACGGCTCCTGCTTGACCGACAGGGTCGAGGCACGAGCGACACGGGCAAAGCCGGGAATGAACGCGACCGTAATGACGGCGATGATGTTCCAGAAGGCGCCACCGAGCACGGCTGCGATGATGATCGCGAGCAGCAGTTCCGGGAAGGCGAGCAGCAAATCGATGAACCGGCTGATGATACGATCGATCAGGCCCCCGAAATAACCGGCTGTTACGCCAAGTGCGGTACCGAGCAGCGCGGCGAGCGCCGGCGAGATCAGGCCGAAGAGCAGCGAATTGCGTGAACCGTGGATCATGCGCGAGAGAACGTCGCGCCCAAACTGGTCGGTGCCGAGCCAGTGTGCGGCCGAGGGCGCCTTGTTGATCGAGAGGATGCTCTGGGCGAGCGGATCATAGGGCGCAAGCACCGGTGCGAAGACTGCGATCACGAAGAAGACGAGTGCAATCGCCAGTGCGAAGAGGGTCGAGGGCCGGTGCAACAGCGTTTTCGAGAAGAGCGACAGCAAACCAGGTGCAGGTGCCAGCAGAGGCTGCTCGGAGGTCTGTAGAGCAGACGCAGGTGTTTGAGTGATGATGCTCATTATTTCACCCGGATGCGAGGATCGATGACGATGTAGAGGAGATCCATCACCAGATTGATCAAAAGGACGAGAAGCGCGAAGACAACGACGCCGCCCTGGATGACGCCATAGTCACGCTCGTTGATCGCCTGGATGAGCATGCGCCCGAGGCCGGGCCTGTTGAAGACCAGCTCTACGGCGACCGAACCGGACAACGTGGCAAGCAGGCTGAGGCCCATGCCGGTCGAGAGCGGCAGAAGCGCATTGCGCAGCCCGTGACGATAGATGACGCGCGGTTCGCGGGCACCCTTGGCGCGGGCGGTGCGGACATAGTCTTTGCCGAGCGTTTCCAGAAGCGCAGTCCGCGACAGCCGGCCGATGAAGGCCGCCTTGACAAGTGCGAGCGTCAGGGCCGGCAGCACGATATGGTACATGCGATCCATGAAGCCATCGCCTCCGCCATTGATCGGGAACCAACCGAGGTTCAATGCAAAGCCGATCAAGAGAAGCGCGCCGAGATAGAAATCCGGAATGGCATAACCGAGAAGGGCAAAGACGCGCATGCCGGAATCCGGCAACCTGTCACGATGGGTTGCCGCCACTACGCCGAAGGGCACGCCGGCACCGACGCCAATTATCATCGCCACAACGGTTAGTTCGATCGTATAGGGCAGATTGGCGGCGATCAGGTTCAGCACCGGTTCGCCATTCATGTAGGACTGGCCGAAATCGAGGCTGAGCACGCCGCGAAGGAAGTTGATGTACTGCTGCCAGAGCGGCACATCGAGCCCCATTTGGTGGCGGAAGGCTGCAAGCTGCTCCGGGAGAGCCATGTCTCCCAGAGCCGCAATCGCCGGATCGCCCGGCAGGATCCGCATCGCGATGAACACGAGCGTGAGCACCAGCCAGATTGTCGGAATGGCATCCGCCAGCCGGAGGAGAAAATATCTAGCCATGGTCATTCACCCGCATTCATTGTGACCTGGAAATCAGGCCTTCTTGGTTGCGTGGTGGAAGCGCCAGCGTGCGTAACCGCTCTGCACCTTGTAGCCGAGGTCGAGGCGGGCATTGCGGGCAACCGTGAAGGAGAGCGTCGACATGCCGATCAGCGGCAGGTCGCGCAGGACCTGAAGCTCGATCTGCTTGCAGTAATCGACGTAGGACTTGTAGTCGGTCGCCTGCAGCGCTTTGGCGAGCAGATCGTCGATCCCCGGGATGACCACGCCATAGTGGCTGTAGTTGATGCCGCCGGAACCATCCGGCTTGACTTCCGCCTTGGTCGAAAGCTGCTGCGTATAGAGCTGCGTCGGGATCGGCGGATAGCTCGACGAATGCAGGGCCAGCGTGTTCTTGTCGTGCTGGTTGTCAGCATGATAGGCGGTATGGTCGCCGATATGCAGGTTCATGCGCATGCCGACGGCACGCAGCTGTTCCTGCACGATCAGCATGATCGACGCATAGTCTTCGCGCTGGCTGACATTGCTTTCGAAGTCGAAACCATCGGGGAAGCCGGCTTCGGCGAGCAAAGCCTTGGCCTTGTCAGGATCGTAATTGTACTGAAGTTCCGGAGGCAGCTCTTCTGTCTTGAAACCGCCCGGGAAGGATTCCGGCTGCAGGTCGGCGGTAAAGCCTCCCATCGGCTTCATGGCCTCGGCAACCGCATGGCGATCGACAGCGTACATGATCGCCTGACGCACCTTGATATTGTCGAAAGGCTTGCGCTTCAGGTTGATATGCAGCGTGTTGAACGAACCCGGCGACGTCATGTCGAACTGCAGCGTAGAGTCACGCTGCAACATGGAATCGACCCAGCCCGGTGCGCGCACGGCCTCGATCATATCGACATCGCCCGCCAGCAGCGCAAGCGTGCGCGCCGTGGTGTCAGCGATGTAGACGGACTCGACATTGGCGACCTTCGCTTTCTCCCCCCAATAGGTTTCATGACGCTTCAGCGCCGTGCCCCACTTGCTGTCGAAACGCGTAAGTTCGTAGGGACCGGTGCCGACTGCATCGGTCTTGAACTTCTCCGCACCCATCTGGTCGACGGCCTTCTTGGAAACGATCGCCGTATTGTTGAGGAAGATCGACGTGCCCAGCAGGTTCACGTCGGAATTCTTCAGCGTAATCACGACTTCATAGGGTCCGGTGGCGACGACGTCGGCGATGTTGGACAGGATCGGCTTGTTCGTGCCGTCGGCCATGGCGCGCTTGAAGGAGAAGACGACGTCTTCGGACGTCATTTCACCAAAACCCTTGTGGAACTGCACGCCCTGACGGAGTTTGAAGGTCCAGGTCTTGGCATCCGACGAGGCCGACCATTCGGTGGCGAGCGTGGGCCGGTACTGATCCGGCGTCGTCGCGAACGTGCCGTCATCCGGGCGAACGAGCTGTTCGTACATCTGCTCGGTCGCCCAGTTATCGCCGCCCTGTGTTGTGTAGTTCGGATCGCTGGTGCGCGGGCCGTTGGCGGCAATGCCGATGCGAATAGTGTCGGGATCGTTCGCCGCACGGGCGAGAGCGGGTCCGAGCATGCTCATCGCAGCCGTGGCCGCACTCAATTCCAGAAACTGGCGTCTTCTCAGGTTCATGTCATTTCCTCCCATGTGTCAGAATATTCAGCTTCGCCGCTTGTCGAGCTCGGCGTCGTTGACGATCAGGCCGAGGCCCGGGCCGGACGGCACCTTGAACTTGCCGTCTTCCGGGATCGGCGGATTGGCAAAGCCGACATGCATGCGTGTCGACGGATCGGAGAATTCGGCGGGCTTGGTGTTGTGCATCAGCGTTGCCAGCACATGCAGGTTCGCCACATGGGCGATCGTCGGCTGGGTCTGGTGCGGAACGAGTTCGACGCCGTGGGCAAAGCAGATCGCGGCGCACTGCATGAGACCGGTAATGCCGCCCATCTTGACGATGTCAGGCTGTACCATGCGCACGCCGGCATTGATCATGTCGACAACGGCCTGGGTCGTGTAGGACTGTTCGGCGGCCGAAACCGTGATGTCGAGACGCTGGGCGACCTCGCCCATGGCGCGCACGTTATAGTGCTGAACCGGCTCCTCGAACCAGACATAACCAAGCTCTTCGAGCGCGCGGCCGACGCGGATGGCGCCACCGACCGAATATTGGTTGTTGGCGTCGAAGGCGAGCGGGAAATCATCCCCCACCAGCTTGCGCACGGCCTTCGCCTTGGCGATGTCACCGGGAATATCATAGTCCTGACGGGTGCGGTCACCGTCCCAGCGGATCTTGATGGCGGCCGGCTTTTCGGCCTTCCAACGCTGTTCGACCACGCGAACGGTTTCATCGACGGTGCGCCCCGCATTATTGCCGACCGACGAATAGAAGGGCAGTTCGGTGCGCCAGGCGCCGCCAAGCAGCTTGTAGACGGGCTGGTTGAAGTGCTTGCCCTTGATGTCCCAGAGGGCAATATCAAGTGCGGCAAGCGCGCCGGTGACAGCGCCTTCAGGTCCAAGCTTTACATATCTGTGCAGCAGCCGATCGTAGAGGACCGCCTGGTCGAGCGCATCCGCGCCGACGAGCGAGGCTGCGAAATCCCTGACGACGCCAAGCGAGTGCTCGCCGCCCATCATCGGCGAAGCTTCACCATGGCCGACGATGCCATCTTCCGTGGTTACGCGCACGAAAGCCGTGCGGCGGCCCGGCGGCTCGTTGGGCTCCCACTTCACCTGAAAAGCTTCAACGGACTTGATAATCGTACCCACTGGCATTCCCTCGAAGAACGGACGTTTTCAGCGCCGGTGTTGTCGTTACCAAAAGCATCTTCCAGTTTGCATCCGTATGCAACACGGGGATTGGGCTGAAATTGGAATAGGTTTTATGTCGGAATCAGAAAAAGTGCTCTCTGCTGGATATCAGACGATCAAAGATGAAACGACGCCTTATTTCGCTGGATTCTTGACGCTGCAACGCATCCCGACCCCGATATTCGGAAGCCAAAAGAGCTCATGAGGAACGAGCGAGCCGCAGCGTATAAGAAGTAGTTGAAATTCTTGCATCCGAATGCAAAAAGAAAAGAGAAGGTAGAGAGCGGCGATCGGGGAATTGGATCATGCGCAAACAAGGATTGCCATCCTTGCACGGGGAACCGTCAAAGCCGATTACGGCCCGAGAGCTCGCGCGTATGCTTGGCGTCAGCCAATCGGCAGTCTCGCGTGCCTTCACACCAGGCGCAAGCATCGCAGCCGATCTGCGCGAGCGAATTCTGAAATATGCGGCAGAAGTCGACTATCAGCCGAATGCGATCGCCAGCATGCTCTCGAAGAGCCGCACGAACATTATCGGCATCGTCGTCTCCGATATGCAGAACCCCTTCTACCCGGGCCTGATCGAAAAACTCTCCCGCGCACTGCAGCGCATCGGCCTGCAGAGCCTGCTCTTCAACATCGCCAAAGGGTCCAATCTCGAGGAGCAGCTTTCAGCATTGCGACGCTACAATGTTGATGCGGTTATCGTCATTTCCGCGACGATCCTGTCGGGCGCGACGCTAAGCTGGGCGACGGAAGGCAGGCCGGCCATCCTGATCAACCGCGTCATCGATGAGACGAACCTCAGCTGTGTTGCCTGCAACAATGTCGAAGGCGCGCGCGCCATTGCAGATCATTTTCACAAGCAAGGCGCTCGCAGGGTTGCCTATGTCGCCGGCCTTAGCCACACGACCACCAACCGGGAACGGCAGAGCGGCTTCGTCACGCGCATTGCCGAGCTCGGCATGACGCTGAGCGCACAGATCGAGGGGCGGGAATACAGCTATCATGCCGGCCGCACGGCCGCCCTTGAAATCGCCGCGAAGAAAAGCACCGACGCCATTTTCTTCGCCAACGACATTCTGGCGATCGGCGGCATCGATGCACTCCGGGAGGAGGCCGGCTGCCGTGTTCCCGACGATATCTTCGTTGCCGGTTTCGACGACATCCCGATGGCCGGCTGGCCGCACTACAATCTCACCACTTTCCGTCAACCCGTCGACGAAATCGTACGCGTCGTCGTCGAAATGATCGAGGGTGATACGTCGGCGCTTCTCAGGGCCGCGACGACGATCCGCCTTTCCGGAGAGCTTGTCGAGCGGCGCTCGACTGGCGTCGAGCAGAAGGCCCGGTAAGTCCGCCTATAGCCTATATATGAAGCGCGTTGCCAAGTGCCTTCAGCGCTGCCTCCATCACGGCCTCGCTGCGGGTCGGGTGCGCATGGATGGTGCCAGCAATATCCTCCAACCGTGCGCCCATTTCGATGGCGAGCGCGAAGGCGGCCGAGAGTTCGGATACACCTGCGCCAACCGCCTGTAGGCCGAGAACGAGGTTGGTATCGGCCCGCGCCACCACCCGCACGAAGCCGTCTTCGGAGAGCATGGTCATAGCGCGGCCGTTGGCACTGAAGGGAAACTGGCCGGTTTTGATCTCATATCCCTGGCTACGCGCCTCTGCCGGCGACAGGCCGGCGCTGACGATTTCCGGATCGGTGAAGCAGATTGCGGGGATGCAGCGCTTGTCCCAGGCCCGCTTCTTTCCGGCAACGATCTCGGCGACCATCTCCCCTTGGGCCATCGCCCGATGCGCGAGCATCGGTTCACCTGTGACATCGCCGATGGCATAGATGCCGCGCATGGAGGTGCGGCAGCGATCGTCGATCCTGAGGAAGGGGCCGGCGCGGTCGAGATCGAGTTCTTCGAGCCCCGATCCCGCCGTTCTCGGACGGCGACCGACAGTGACAAGAATGCGGTCCGCGGCAAGCGTCTGCTGTCGGCTGTCGGGCGTTTCGACGACAAGCCCTTCGCCGGCATCGGAAAGGCCGATCGCCTTTGCACCGGTCAATAGAAGAATGCCGCGTTCAGTCATCTTGCGCATGACGGGCCGCACGAGTTCGGCATCATATTGCGGCAGGACCTGCTGGGTTGCCTCGACTACGGTTACCTGCGATCCCATTTTCTGGAATGCAATTCCGAGTTCCAGCCCAATGTAACCGCCGCCGACGACGACAAGGTTCTTCGGCAACTCCCTCAGCGACAATGCCTCGGTGGAAGAGATGACCCGACTGCCGAAAGGCAAGTTCGGAAGCTCTACCGGATCGGAGCCGGTCGCGATGACGACGGTCTCGGCGCGGATGATCTGCTGGCCGGTCTCCGTTTCCACCTCGACCGTCTTACCATCGCGAAAATGCGCGCGACCGTGGACGATCTTCACGCGCGCCTTCTGCAACAGGCCGGAAACGCCGCTCGTCAACCGACCGACGATACCGTCTTTCCAGCCGATCGTCTTCGTCAGATCGATGGAAGCGCCTTCGACGCGGATGCCCATCGCGTTCTTGCCCGCCAGCATGCGCTGGGTGGCGTCGAATTCCTCGGCCGCGTGGATTAGCGCCTTGGAGGGAATGCAGCCGACCGTCAGGCAGGTGCCGCCCAGCTTGCCGGCCTCGACGATGACTGTATCGACTCCCAACTGGCCAGCGCGGATGGCGCAGACATAACCACCGGGACCGGCGCCGATGACGAGGAGCTTGCAAACAATCTCTTTCATGGCTCAGCCTTCGATGAAAATGAGCGCCGGCGTTTCGAGCAGCGTGCGGATGCGCTGCACGAAGGTCGCCGCATCCCAGCCGTCGATAATGCGGTGGTCGAAGCTGGAGGAAAGGTTCATCATCTTGCGCGGCACGAATTGCGTGCCATCCCAGACCGGCCGTGTCGCGATCTTGTTGACGCCAATGATGGCCACTTCCGGGTGGTTGATGACAGGCGTGGAGACGATACCGCCGAGTGCCCCGAGCGAGCTGATGGTGATGGTCGAACCCGACAACTCGTCTCGCGTCGCCATACCCGAGCGCGCCGCTTCCGCCAGCCGGTTCATTTCGAGGGCGCAATCGAAAATGCCGCGCGCTTCGGCATGGCGCACGACAGGCACGGTAAGCCCTGCCGGCGTCTGTGTGGCAATGCCGATATGCACGGCGCCATGGCGCGTGATGATGCCGGCATCGTCATCGAAAGTGGCGTTGACATCGGGCTGATCGGAAATCGCCTTGACGAGCGCCCGCATGAGGAAGGGCAAAACCGTCAGCTTGGGATGCTCCGCCTTGCGGTCGGAATTCATCGTGGCGCGCAGCTCTTCAAGGGCGGTCATATCCACCTCTTCCACATAGGTGATGTGGGGAATGCGCGAGGTGGAAAGTACCATCTTTTCGGCAATACGGCGGCGAAGACCGGTCAATTTGACCTCCTCGGTCGCCGTTTTCCTCGCGAGACCAGCGCGCGCCGGAGCGGGCGCCGCACCCTGATTCAGGAACTGCTCGACATCCTCGCGCAGGATGCGCCCCGCGGGGCCGGTGCCCTGCACCTGCCGGAGATCTACACCGCTTTCTCGGGCGAAGAGCCGGACCGACGGAGCTGCTAGCGGCTTTTCGTCCGGCGGAGTTGCCGGCGTTGGTGCTTTTGGCACGGGCTTCGGAGTTTCAACTTTGACCGGCTCGGCCGCTTTTGGCTGAGCAACGGCTGCGGGCTCTGCGTCTGCGGTCGACGCTGCCGTCTCGATCCGCACGAGCGGCGCCTTCACCGCGATACGGTCGCCCACCTCGCCGGCAAGCCAGGTTACGATGCCGCTGACAGGCGAGGGAATTTCGACGGTCGCCTTGTCGGTCATGACGGCGGCAATCACCATATCCTCGCGCACCGGATCGCCGGTCTTCACATGCCATTCGACAAGTTCCGCCTCGGCGACACCTTCGCCGACATCGGGCATCTTGATGATGAATTCGCCCATGGCTCAGGCCTCCATCACTTCGGCAAGCGCGCGCCCGACGCGGCCGGGTCCAGGGAAATAATCCCATTCCTGTGCATGCGGATAGGGCGTATCCCAGCCGGCGACACGCACGACGGGGGCTTCGAGCTGATAGAAGCAATATTCCTGCACCAAAGACACGATTTCGGCACCGAAGCCCGAGGTCAATGTGGCCTCATGCACGACGACGCAGCGGCCGGTCTTGGTGACGGATTTGACGATCGTATCGAGATCGAGCGGCAGAAGGCTCCGGAGATCGATTACTTCCGCATCAATGCCCGCATCCTCGGCAGCGGCAAGCGCCACATGCACCATCGTGCCATAGGCGATGACGGTCACGGCCGAGCCCGTGCGTCGCACCTCGGCCTTGCCGATCGGGATCGTATAATGATCCTCCGGCACTTCGCCGAGATCATGTTTCGACCAGGGTGTAACAGGCCGCTCATGATGACCGTCGAAAGGCCCATTGTAGAGCCGCTTCGGCTCCAGGAACATGACGGGATCAGGATCCTCGATCGCGGCAATCAAAAGGCCCTTGGCATCATAGGGGTTGGAGGGCACGACGACCTTCAGGCCGCAGACATGGGTAAACAGTGCCTCGGGACTTTGACTATGCGTCTGGCCGCCGAAGATGCCGCCGCCGGTCGGCATGCGCACGACGATGGGGCAGGTGAAATCGCCGTTGGAGCGATAGCGGATGCGCGCGGCCTCCTGCGTAAGCTGGTCGTATGCCGGATACATATAATCGGCGAACTGGATCTCGACGCAGGGCTTCAGCCCATAGGCGGCCATACCGATCGCCGTGCCGACAATGCCGGATTCGCTGATCGGCGTGTCGAAGCAGCGCGTCTTGCCGTATTTCGCCTGCAGGCCTTGCGTGCAGCGGAAGACGCCGCCGAAATAACCGACGTCCTCGCCGAAAACCACGACATTGTCGTCACGTGCCATCGAGACATCCATGGCGCTGCGCACCGCCTCGATCATCGTCATCCGGGCCATGTCAGTACCCCGCCTTCTGCCGCTGACGGCGGATATGCGGCGGCATCTCGGCATAAACGCCTTCGAAAATGTCGCGCACCGATGGTTTGCCGCCATCATGCAGCGTGCCGTGCGCCTCGGCTTGGCGCTGCGCCTCGATCACCTCGTCCATGATCTCCGCTTCGGCCTGGGTATGGCGTTCCTCCGACCAGACGCCTCTGACGATCAGGTGCTTCTTCAGGCGCAGGACGGGGTCGCCGAGCGGCCAGGCTTCCGATTCCGTCTTCGGGCGATAAGCACTTGGATCGTCGGACGTGGAATGGGCGCCGACGCGATAGGTGACATATTCGATCAGCGTCGGGCCGAGATTGCGACGCGCCCGCTCCGCCGCCCAGCGAGCGACGGCATGGACGGCGAGATAGTCATTGCCATCGACGCGCAGCGCCGGAATGCCGAAGCCGAGACCGCGAGCCGCAAAAGTGCCGGAACCGCCGCGCGCAATGCCCTGGAAGGTGGAGATCGCCCACTGATTGTTGACGATATTGAGAATGACAGGCGCCTTGTAGGTGGAGGCAAAAACCAAAGCCGAATGGAAATCCGATTCCGCCGTCGAGCCATCGCCGATCCAGGCGGCTGCGATGCGGCTGTCATTCTTGATCGCCGAGGCCATCGCCCAGCCGACCGCCTGCACATATTGCGTGGCAAGATTGCCTGAAATGGTGAAGAAGCCGTGCTCCTTGGAGGAATACATGATGGGAAGCTGGCGCCCGCGCAGCGGATCGCTCTCATTCGAGTAGATCTGGTTCATCATCTCGACCATCGGATAGTCGTCGGCAATCAAGAGGCCGGCCTGACGATAGGTCGGGAAATTCATGTCGCCCTTCTGCAGCGCCTTGCGGAAGGCGCAGCTGACCGCCTCTTCGCCGAGATGCTGCATATAGAAGGATGTCTTGCCCTGCCGTTGCGCCATCAGCATGCGGGAATCGAAAGCGCGCAGCTTCATCATATTGCGAAGCCCCGTCAGCAACTCCTCATCGGTCGATGAGCCGGCCCAGGGACCGACAGCTTCACCGTCGCGATTCAGCACGCGGATGATAGAATAGGCGAGATCGCGGATGTCTTCAGACGCGACATCGACCTCCGGCCGCGGCACGGAGCCGGCCTTTGCGATGTTGACGTTGGAAAAATCGGGATGACCGCCCGGACGGACGGCGGGTTCGGGGACATGCAGGCTCAAACGAGCGGATTCCACCATCTGGTCTTTTTCCTCCCTTTAGCAGCCCCGCTCCTCTCCTCCAGAAGCCGGACCTTATTTTTATAGGTTGCGGGCAATCACCATGCGCTGCACGTCACTCGTACCCTCATAGATCTGGCAGATGCGCACGTCGCGATAGATGCGCTCCACCGGATAATCGGCCATATAGCCGTAGCCGCCGTGGATCTGGATCGCATCTGAGCAGACGCGCTCGGCCAGCTCGGAGGCAAAGAGCTTGGCCATCGATGCTTCCGACAGGCATGGCAGTCCTGCTTCGCGGAGTGAGGCCGCGTGAAAGACCAGCTGCCGCGCCGCCTCGATCCGCGTTGCCATATCGGCGAGCCGGAATCCGACGGCCTGATGCTCGACGATCGGCTTGCCGAAGGCGCTGCGTTCGCGGGCATAATCGCGCGCCGCCTCGAAGGCAGCCTTCGCCATGCCGACGGCCTGCGCCGCAATACCGATCCGTCCACCCTCGAGATTGGCAAGGGCGATGCGATAGCCCTCGCCCTCTTCGCCAAGCCGAAGCTCGACGGGAATACGCATCCCGCTGAAGGCAATCTGGCATGTGTCGGAAGAATGCAGGCCGAGTTTTTCCTCGACACGGATCACCTCGTAACCCGGCGTATCGGTCGGCACGATGAAAGCGGTGATACCCTTCTTACCGGCATCGGGATCGGTGACGGCAAAGACGATGATGACCTGGCCGTTCTTGCCTGAGGTGATGAATTGCTTGGCGCCGTCGAGCACATAGTGATCGCCATCGCGGCGCGCCCGCGTCTTGAGGTTCGAAGCATCCGAACCTGCCTGCGGCTCCGTCAGCGCAAAACCACCGATCCATTCGCCACTCGCAAGCTTCGGCAGGAAGCGCTGCCGCTGGTCATCATTGCCGAATTTCAGGATCGGCACGCAGCCGACCGAGCTATGCACACTCATGATGGTCGAGCATGGTCCGTCACCGGCGGCGATTTCTTCGAGCGCTGCGGCATAGGCGATGACACCGGTGTCGGATCCGCCATAGGCTTCCGGCACCAGCATGCCGAGCAGACCGAGTTCGCCCATTTCCTTCAATTCTTCACGCGGGAAAAGAGATTCCCGGTCGCGCTTCGCCGCTCCCGGCGCCAGCCTTTCCCGAGCGAAGTCGCGGGCTAGATCGCGGATCTGCTGCTGAAGTTCGGAAAGGATCATCAGCGCGCCCCTCCCTTAATGCCGCTCGAGAGCGACAGCGGTCGCTTCACCGCCACCGATGCAAAGTGCAGCCATGCCGCGCTTCAGGTCGTAACGCTCGAGCGCCGACAGCAGCGTCACCAGAATGCGTGCACCGGACGCGCCGATCGGATGGCCGAGCGCGCAGGCGCCGCCATGCACATTCACCTTGTCATGCGGCAGGTCGAGATCACGCATTGCAGCCATGGCAACGACGGCAAAGGCTTCGTTGATCTCGAAGAGGTCCACCCCGGAAAGCGGCAGGCCGGTGCGGTCCGAGAGCTTCTGCAGGGCACCGATCGGCGCCGTGGCAAAGAGATTGGGCGCTTGCGAATGTGTGGCGTGGCCGAGGACGGTGGCCAGCGGCTTGAGGCCGCGGCGCTCCGCCTCCGAACGGCGCATCAGAACAAGCGCGGCGGCACCATCGGAAATCGAACTGGAATTGGCGGCCGTCACCGTGCCGCCATCGCGGAAGGCAGGTTTCAGAGTGGGGATCTTGTCCGGCTTTGCCTTGCCGGGCTGCTCATCAACGCTCGCCACCTGCTCGGTCCTGCCGGATTTCACCGTTACCGGCACGATCTCCTTATCGAAGCGGCCCTCGGCGATCGCTTTCTGCGCTCGTGTCAGCGACGTGACCGCGTAGGCGTCCTGCGCCTCGCGCGTAAACTGATAGGCTTCGGCGCAATCCTCCGCGAAGCTGCCCATCAAGCGCCCCTTGTCATACGCGTCCTCCAGCCCGTCGAGGAACATATGGTCCACGACCCGCCCATGGCCCAGCCTGTAACCCGCTCGGGCGCGATCAAGAAGATAGGGCGCATTCGTCATGCTTTCCATGCCGCCGGCGACCGCGATAGAACCGCTGCCGGCGGCAATCAGGTCATGCGCCATCATGACGGCCTTCATGCCGGAGCCGCACATCTTGTTGACCGTGCTGGCGCCCGTGGCAAAGGGCAATCCAGCATAGATCGCCGCCTGGCGAGCCGGCGCCTGGCCTTGACCGGCCGGCAAAACACAGCCGAAAACGACCTCCTCGATTGCGTCAGCCTCAACACCGCTGCGTTCAAGCGCTGCGCGGATCACCGCTGCGCCCAGTTCGGGGGCGGCGGCGTCCTTGAGTTCACCCTGAAAGCTGCCAATCGGCGTGCGGGCCGCGCCGACGATGACGATGGGATCCTGCAGCGTCATGTTTCCTCCTTCGGGCTGACGCTCAGCGCGCGCCCATGCGCAATGCGCCGTCGAGGCGAATGACCTCGCCGTTCAGCATGCTGTTTTCCAGGATATGGCGCACCAGCGCGGCAAATTCGGCTGGATGCCCAAGCCGCGGCGGGAACGGCACGCTCTTGCCGAGCGCTTCGCGCACCTCGGCCGGCATGCCGGCCATCATCGGCGTTTCGAAAATGCCGGGCGCAATCGACACGGTACGAATACCATGGCGGGCAAGTTCGCGGGCAATCGGCAGCGTCATTGCAGCGACGCCGCCCTTGGACGCGGCATAGGCCGCCTGCCCGATCTGTCCGTCGAAGGCCGCAGCCGAAGCCGTGTTGACGATCACGCCGCGCTCGCCTTCGGCATCCGGCTCTGCGTTTTGGATGGCAGCGGCCGCGAGCCTGATCATGTTGAAAGTGCCGATGAGATTGATGCTGATCGTTCGGACAAAGCTTTCCAGCCGGTGCGGCCCATCGCCGCCGACGACCTTCTCGGCCGGTGCCACGCCGGCACAATTGATAAGCCCGCGAAGCGGACCGAAGGCATCGACAGCTGCGGCGATGACGGCAGCGCCGTCTTGTTCGTCCGTCACATCGGCCCTGATGAAGCGGGCGCCCTGCCCCAGTTCGCGGGCAATCGCCTCGCCTGCATCAAGATTGAGATCGGCGATCATCACGCGACCGCCAGCTTCGACGAGCATACGCGCCGTTGCCGCCCCAAGCCCGGAGCCGCCGCCGGTAACGATGAAATTTGCGCCGCTGATCTGCACGGACCGCTCCTCCTTGCCCAGCAGACATTCCCTCCAGAGTCTACCTGAAATGGAATTCTAATCCCTCACCCTATTGCAAGCGATGACAGAATTGCCGCATTATCGCGGCCAATTTTGCCACAGGCGGCGGAGCGGCAATGGCTGAAATCGAGCGACGCATGATTGCGCCAGGCTTTGTCGACGAAGCCCTCGACAGCCTGCGAAGGTTGGGGAGGCCGACAGCGCCGATCCTGGCCAGACTCGGCCTGCCCGAGCAGATCAATCATCCGGTTTCGGCCGAAGTCTATGGTGCGCTCTGGCTAGCAATCGCCGCCGAACTCGACGACGAATTCTTCGGCATGGGCGCCCGGCCGATGCGCAGCGGCAGTTTCACGCTGCTTTGCCATTGCGTGCTGCACGCGCCCACCCTCGGCCATGCCCTGCGGCGGGCCTTGCGTTTCCTCGATGTGGTGCTGGACGATCCGCGCGGCACGCTCGTCGTCCGCGACGGGCTGGCTCAGATCGAGCTGCGCGACGCCGGCGAACCGCGCTCGGCCTTCGCCTACCGCACTTACTGGATACTCCTTCACGGCATCATCTGCTGGCTGGTCGGCCGACGCATCCCGATCCGGCTCGTCGATTTTCGCTGCGCAGAACCTGGCCAGGGTGCCGACTACCGGCTCTTCTTCGGCGCCCCGGTACGCTTCTCGCAGCCGATCAGCCGGCTCGGCTTCGATAGCTCAATGCTCGATCTGCCGATTTCGCGCAGCGAACAATCCCTGAAGCAGTTCCTGCGTGGAGCCCCGGCCAACATCCTCGTGCGCTACCGCTATGATGCCGGCATCGCCGCTGCGGTGCGCCGCCGTCTCTCCCAGACCTCTCCCGCCGCCTGGACGAGTTTTCAAACACTGGCAAAAGACATGCACATGCCCTCCTCGACACTGCGACATCGCCTGCACGACGAGGGCCAGAGCTATGCCGGCATCAAGGACGATATCCGCCGCGATCTCGCCGTCGACATGCTGATGAACACCCAGAAGACGATCGGCGAAATCGCCGTGCAGCTCGGCTATTCCGAGCCCAGTGCCTTCTTTCGCGCCTTCAAGAAATGGATAGGCAAGAGTCCCGAGGCCTTCCGCCGTGAAGAGGCAAAATCGGCGCAATGGGAATAGGCTTCGTTGAAGGGGAGCTTTGAACCAGTCGCAACCCGCGCTACATATTTTAGCGGGAGGAATGCCATGTTTGATTTTTCGTTGGGCGAAACCGCGGATGCAATCCGTGATGCGACGGCGCGCTTTGCCGCTGACAATATTGCTCCGCTCGCCACGGAGATCGACGAAAGCAACACGTTTCCCCGCCAGCTCTGGCCGAAGATGGGGGAGCTCGGTCTGCATGGCATCACTGTCGAGGAGGAGTTCGGCGGCGCTGGTCTGGGTTACCTCGAGCATGTCGTAGCCATGGAGGAAGTATCGCGTGCATCGGCCTCCGTGGGGCTGAGTTACGGCGCTCATTCCAATCTCTGTATCAACCAGATCCGCCGCTGGGCGGCACCGGAGCAGAAACACCGCTATCTGCCTAGGCTGATTTCGGGCGAGCATGTCGGCTCGCTTGCCATGTCCGAAGCCGGTTCCGGCTCGGACGTCGTTTCCATGCGGCTCAGGGCCGAGCGCAAGGGTGATCGCTACCTACTCAACGGGACGAAGTTCTGGATCACCAACGCACCTCATGCCGACGTACTTGTCGTCTACGCCAAGACCGATCCGGCCGCCGGACCGAAGGGCATTTCAGCTTTCATCATCGAGAAGGGTTTGCCAGGCTTCAGCGTTTCGAAGAAGCTCTCCAAACTCGGCATGCGCGGCAGCGATACGGCAGAGTTGGTCTTTCAGGATTGCGAAGTGCCGGCGGAGGCGGTGATGGGCCGGGAAGGCGACGGCGTGAAAATCCTGATGTCCGGCCTCGATTATGAGCGTGCCGTGCTGGCTGCCGGCCCGCTCGGGATCATGCAGGCCTGCCTCGACGTGGTGCTGCCCTATGTGCGCGAGCGCAAACAGTTCGGCAAGGCAATCGGTGACTTCCAGCTCATGCAGGGCAAAATCGCCGATATGTATGTCGCGCTGAATTCGTCTCGCGCCTATGTCTATTCCGTCGCTCGTGCCTGTGATGCCGGCCGCACGACACGCGCGGATGCGGCAGCCGCCATCCTCTTTGCCAGCGAAAATGCCGTAAAGGTCTCGCTGGAGGCAATCCAGGCGCTTGGCGGCGCGGGATATACCAAGGAGTGGCCGGTCGAGCGCTTTCTGCGCGACGCCAAGCTTTACGATATCGGCGCCGGGACCAACGAGATTCGACGCTATCTGATCGGTCGGGAGCTCATCGCATCATGACGGCGATTTCCTCAGTGATCGATCGCGACAGCGAAACCTTCAAAGCCAACAGCATCAAGAACAAGGGACTGATCGCCGAACTCTACGATCGCTCGGCCAAGACCCGCGAGGGCGGCTCGCAAGCGGCCCGTGAACGCCACGCGAGCAAGGGCAAGCTACTGCCGCGCGACCGCATCCAGCTGCTGCTCGACGGCGGCAGCCCGTTCCTGGAGATCGGCACACTGACAGCAAACGGCATGTATGGCGATGAAGCCCCGGGTGCCGGCATCATCACCGGGATAGGCCGCGTCTCCGGCCGCGAGGTGATGATCGTCGCCAATGATGCGACGGTGAAGGGCGGCGCCTATTTTCCGATGACGGTAAGGAAACATCTGCGGGCTCAGGAAATTGCCATGCAGAACCGGCTGCCCTGCATCTATCTCGTCGACAGTGGCGGCGCCAATCTTCCGCATCAGGCCGAGGTCTTTCCCGACCGCGATCATTTCGGGGCGATTTTCTACAATCAGGCGCAAATGTCGGCGGAAGGCATTCCGCAGATTGCCTGCGTGATGGGAAGCTGCACGGCCGGCGGCGCCTATGTGCCAGCCATGTCCGATGAGACGGTCATCGTGCGCAACCAGGGCACGATCTTCCTTGCCGGCCCGCCATTGGTGAAAGCCGCGACCGGCGAGATCATTTCGGCCGAGGAGCTCGGCGGCGCCGAGACCCATGGCCGCCGCTCCGGCGTCGTCGATCATGTCGCCGAAAACGACGAGCATGCGCTGCTTCTCGTGCGCGATATCGTCGCCAGTCTCAACAGCGTGAAATCGGTCGATATCGACATCCGGGCCCCTCGCCCACCCAAACTCGATCCCGAAGATCTCAACGGCATCATCCCCGAGGACGTCCGCTCGCCCTATGACGTGCGCGAGGTCATAGGCCGGGTCGTCGATGGGTCCGAGTTCCATGAGTTCAAGCCGCTCTATGGCACGACGCTCATCTGCGGTTTTGCCCGTATCTGGGGCCTGCCTGTCGCCGTCATCGCCAACAATGGCGTGCTGTTTTCCGAGAGCGCGCTGAAGGGCGCACATTTCATCGAGCTTGCCTGCCAGCGCCGCGTGCCGCTGCTGTTTTTGCAGAACATATCAGGTTTCATGGTCGGCGGACGTTATGAGGCGGGCGGCATCGCGAAGGATGGGGCGAAGCTCGTCACCGCAGTTGCCACAGCCACGGTGCCCAAGGTCACCGTCATCATCGGCGGCAGTTTCGGGGCTGGCAATTACGGCATGTGCGGCCGAGCCTATCGCCCACGCTTCCTTTTTACCTGGCCGAACAGCCGCATCAGCGTGATGGGCGGCGAGCAGGCGGCTTCCGTACTTGCCACCATCCGCCGTGATGCGATGGAAGCACGCGGGGAGACATGGCCAGTCGAAGATGAAGAAGCCTTCAAGGCGCCGATCCGCGCCGGCTACGAGGCTGAGGGCAATCCATATTACGCCACCGCACGTCTCTGGGACGACGGCATCATCGATCCGCGCCAGACGCGCGATGTGCTTGGCCTTGCCTTTTCCGCCTGCCTGAATGCACCTATCCCCAAAGGGCCGCGTTTCGGCCTCTTTCGGATGTGAGGTGGCGATGATGGAAAGCCTGCTCATAGCCAACAGGGGCGAGATCGCCCGCCGGATCATCCGTACGGCAAAGGCACTCGGCATCCGCACAATTGCCGTTTATTCAGAGGCCGATGCCGACCTGCCCTTCGTGACAGAAGCGGACGAGGCCGTTTCCATCGGCCCCGCGCCCGCTCGTGAGAGTTATCTTTCACAGGAGCGGATACTGGAGGCCGCCCGCAGAACGGGTGCGACTGCAATCCATCCCGGCTACGGCTTCCTGTCGGAAAATGCCGAATTTGCGGAAGCCGTTGAGAATGCCGGCATCATCTGGGTCGGTGCCGCACCCGCCGCAATTCGTGCCATGGGTCTCAAGGATGCCGCGAAACAGCTGATGCAGGCCGCCGGCGTGCCCGTCACACCGGGCTATATGGGCGCAGACCAGAGCGACGAGCGGCTAGCCGCAGAAGCTATGGCAACGGGCTATCCCGTGCTTATCAAAGCTGTCGCCGGCGGCGGCGGCAAGGGCATGCGCCGCGTCGACCGACCGGAAGATTTCACAGAACTGCTTGCCTCCTGCCGCCGCGAGGCTGCCTCATCCTTCGGCGACGACCGCGTGCTGATCGAGCGCTATATCGCCAATCCGCGCCATATCGAGGTACAGGTCTTTGCAGACCGCTTCGGCAATTGCGTCCATCTCTTCGAACGTGACTGCTCGCTTCAACGCAGGCACCAGAAAGTGATTGAGGAAGCACCCGCCCCGGGCCTCGACGCCGGAACCCGAGCCTCAATTTGCGAAGCAGCGGTCAAGGCGGCGAAGGCGGTAAATTATGTGGGTGCCGGGACCATCGAATTCATTGCCGATGCCTCGGGGGGCCTGCGCCCGGATCGCATCTGGTTCATGGAGATGAACACGAGGCTACAGGTGGAGCACCCTGTCACCGAAGCCATCACCGGCGAGGATCTGGTGCTCTGGCAATTGAAGGTCGCCGCCGGCGAGCCGCTGCCGAAGGGACAAGACGATATCTTGATGAACGGCTGGGCCTTCGAGGCTCGCCTTTACGCCGAAAACCCTGCTGCCGGCTACCTGCCCTCGATCGGCCATCTCGATCATCTGCGCTTGCCCAAAAATGTCCGCGTCGACAGCGGCGTCGAGGAGGGTAACGAAATCACCGCCTTCTACGATCCGATGATTGCCAAGATCATAGCCCACGGCCCAAATCGTGAGGCAGCCCTCGCGAGACTCACCAGGGCCTGCGAAAGCATCGAAATCTGGCCGGTAAAATCCAATGCCGGTCTGCTCGCGCGCGTCGCCATCGACACGGATTTCCAAGCGGCAAAGATCGATACGGGCTTTCTCGACCGTCACGGAGAAACCCTGCTGCCGAAGGAGCCAGACGAGATGGCTATCGACAGGGCAGCGACGGCATTGGCAGCGAAAGTAGCCACCGATCCCTGGTCGGCCCTCGCCGGCCTGCGTGTTGCGGGAACAGGCGATAGCCGCGCGCGCGTCCGCATCGGCGACCATCTCTATTGGGGGCATGTCCGCTCCGGCCTCGACACCAATACCGTCAGGTTCGGCGATACCGTCGTTCTCTTCGATAGCGGCAATGCCTGGCCGATCGGCCTTCCCGTCGCCAGCGAAGTTGAAGCGCATCAGGGCGCCGGCGATGGCGCGATCCTTTCGCCGATGCCGGGTCTCGTCATTTCCGTCGATGTCGCGGAAGGCGATCGCGTTGCCAAGGGCGACAGGCTGCTGACGGTGGAGGCGATGAAGATGGAACATACGCTGCGCGCGCCCTTTGACGGCATTGTCGGCAAACTGCCGGTCTCCGTGGGCACGCGGGTCTCGGAAAACCAGCTCATCGCCAGCGTCATGAAGGAAGAGCACTGATGGCCGGCCGCTACTTCGACGAATGGATGGTCGGCGACCGGATCGCCCACGAGATCCGCCGCACCGTCACGGAAACCGACAACCTGCTCTTCACCACGCTCTCGCATAATCCGCAGCCGCTGCATCTCGACGCAGATTATGCGGCGGGGACTGAATTCGGCCGCATCGTCGTCAATGGCACCTTCACCTTCGCGCTCACCGTCGGCCTCTCGGTCGGCGACACGACGCTCGGCACGCTGGTCGCCAATCTCGGCTACGACAAGGTGACGATGCCGAAGCCGGTGTTCATCGGTGACTCGCTTCGGGTGGAAACGGAGGTGACGGAGCTCCGGCGCTCCAATTCCCGGCCCGATGCCGGGATTGTCACGTTCAAGCACATCACTCTGAATCAGCGAAACGAGATCGTTTGCCAGTGCCTGCGGACGGCCATGCTGCAGGTGAAGCCGTCATGAGGCTGCGCTCGCTGCTTTTCGTGCCCGGCGACAGGCCGGAGCGTTTCGACAAGGCGCTCGCATCAGGCGCCGATGCCGTCATCCTCGATCTGGAAGATTCCGTCTCCGCGCAGAACAAGCCGCGGGCGCGAGACGCCGTGCACGACTTCGTCACGCGCCGAGCGGCCGATGCGACGCTTGTGATCCGCATAAACCCCCTTGCAACGTCTGCCTGCCAAGACGATCTGGCTGCACTCGCTGAGATCAGCCCCTTCGCGATCATGTTGCCGAAGGCTGAAGGCGCAGCTTCGGTGCGCCAGCTCGCAAGCCACCTGTCATCATCCGCGGTGTCTATCCTGCCGATCGCGACTGAAACGCCGGCTGCCATTTTCGAGATCGGCAGTTACCGGGACGTCACCTCTCATCTCTGCGGGCTGACCTGGGGCGCGGAAGATCTGCCGGCCGCAATCGGCGCTGTTATCGCCCGCGAGGCAGATGGACGCTACACCACCCCCTATGAGCTCGCCCGCTCTCTGGTGCTGTTTGGCGCGCACGCCGCCGCGGTTCCCGCCATCGAAACCGTCTATCCCGATTTCCGTGATCTTAGCGGTCTTGCGACATATGCTGCCCGCGCCCGGCGCGACGGTTTCTCGGGAATGATGGCGATCCATCCAAGCCAGGTCGAACCGATCAACCGAGCCTTCACGCCGGACGCATCTGAGATCAGTTGGGCGGAAAAAGTCGTAGCCGCCTTCGCCTCCTCGCCGGACACCGGCGTCATCCAGATCGACGGGCGCATGCTCGACCTGCCGCATCTGAAACTCGCAAAACGCATTCTAGAGGCCGGAAAGCTATCCAATGACGGATAACTGGGCCGCAATCCGGTCGAGGGCGGCGAGAAACCTTCAGCCACCGGGACTTGGAAACGTGGTTGGCCGGCAATGGAAACGCCCAATAAATAGGCAAAATGCCCAAGAAGTCGCAAATAGAATATTAAATGTCGTATTTTTATAGCTCAACGCACAGCTGTGCAAAGCTATTTCCGAGGTCGAATCCTCCTGATAGCAGGTTCTTTCCGATCGAGCTTTCTCGCATTTTTGATAACGGCCTAATAATAATGACCGCCAATAGAATTGAATAGACAAGTGAGCCTTCGATTCTTGCGCTATATTTCATATATAAATGAAATATAGACAATCACTTCGATGAAATCAGCAAACGAAAGCCATCGATGTTCGATGAGAAGTTCACAAAATTCGGACATGAATATTTTGTGACAGAAACTTTCTACTCTATTCATGTCATAGAAACTTCATTGGTTACCGCAAATTGAACCAGTTAATAGGGCGTGCGCTCAAGAGGGGGCGCGTCCTATTTTTCGAGGGTTCTCATGCAAGCCAAGCTTCTCGGCGCCGTAGGCGCCCTACTCGCTTCAGCTTTCGTTGCTGCTGGTCCCGCCGCTGCTGCCGAAAAGACCAAGATCGACTTCTGGTTCGGCAACTCTGGCGATATCGCTACGCGCGTTCAGGAACAGTGCGACCGTTTCAACAAGTCGCAGAACGACTTCGAAGTCGTCTGCACCAGCCAGGGCTCTTACGACGCCTCGCTGCAGAACACGATCGCCGCTTTCCGCGCCGGCAAGCAGCCGACCATCGCTCAGGTTTCGGATGCCGGCACGCTCGACATCATGCTTTCGGGCGCCTACTACCCGGCCAACAAGCTCATGAAGGACATGGGCTACAATGTTGACTGGAACGACTACTTCTCCGGCATCGCCGGCTACTATGCAACGTCGAAGGGCGAGATGTACTCGTTCCCCTTCAACTCCTCGACGGCTCTGCTGTACTGGAATAAGGACGCCTTCGCCAAGATCGGCAAGGACCATGCTCCGGCCACCTGGAAGGAAGCTGGCGAAGACTTCAAGGCTCTGAAGGACGCAGGTTATGCTTGCCCGCTCGGCTTTGACATCTCCAACAACGAAGTCTGGCAGTTCATCGAGCAGTTCGAAGCCGTCAACGGCGAACCGATTGCTACGAAGAAGAACGGCTTCGAAGGCCTCGACGGCGAGCTGGTGTTCAACAAGAACCCGATGCTTGTCAATTTCGTCAAGGACCTGAAGGGCTGGTACGACGCCAAGGAAGCTGTCATCAAGAACAAGGCCGTTGGCCAGACCTTCGTTGAAGCTTTCGCTGCTGGCGATTGCCAGGTCATCCTGACCTCCGTCGGCGACCACGGCAACATCGGCCGTACTGCCAAGCAGGGCATGAACTGGGGCGTTTCCATGCTCCCGACCTATGGCGATGCAACCCGTCACAGCTCCTACGTTGGTGGTGCTTCGCTCTGGGTTCTGAAGGGTCATTCGGACGCCGAATACAAGGCTGCCGCTTCCTTCTTCAACTTTATCGCAAAGCCGGAAGAAGCCCTCACCTGGTCGACCGTTACCGGCTACATCCCGGTTCGTAACTCGGGCTTCGAGTACCTGAAGAAGCAGGGCTTCTACGACAAGGCTCCTTATGCCGGTCGCGAACTTGCCATTCAGAGCCTGACCGCTTCGCCGGCTGGCGACACGGCTGCCAAGGGCATCCGTCTCGGTGGCCTGCTCCAGGTCCGTACCGAAATCGCGAACGGCCTGCAGGCAATCTTCGTCAACAATGCCGACGTACAGGCTTCGCTCGACTCTGCTGCCGACCGCGGCAACCAGCTGCTGCGTCGCTTCCAGCAGACCTACAAGGGCGTTCAGCTCCCTTAATCGACTGATATGAGCCGCACCCGGCCCGCTTCTGGCGCGCCGGGTGCGGCTTTGTAAATTTTACCGGCTGCGGCAGCAAGATCGCCGTCCGCGCCAGAACCTAACCAGGGCGAAAACGACCACTCATGGAAAAGCGCGTCACTTTCTCCTCGACGACGACCGGCATTCTCTTCGTATTTCCGATGCTGTTGCTGATCTTCGTCTTCTTCTACTGGCCGAGTGCGCAGGCGCTGTATTGGGCGTTCACGCTCGAGCAGCCATGGGGCGGCGGCAATGCCTGGGTCGGTTTCGACAATTTCAAGCAGCTGCTTTCGGACCCGATCTATTGGGACTCCATCACCCGCAGCATGATCTTCGGCTTCGCCTCGACCGCCATCGCCATGGGCCTGGCGCTCATACTGGCGCTTCTGACCGATCGTGAACTGCGCGGCCACAAGATCTATCGCTCGGTCTTCATCTGGCCCTATGCGATTGCCGCTCCCGCTCTCGGCCTTGCCTTCCGCTTCATCCTGGCACCGGAAGCCGGCCTCCTGTCGGCCATCAACCACGTCTGGCCCGGCCTCTGGAACCCTGCCTTCGACGGCAAGGATGCGATGATCGCCGTCATCGTCGCCTTTTCTTGGAAATATATCGGCTACAACTTCATCTTCTTCCTATCGGCGCTGCAGGGCATTCCACGCTCGCTGATCGAAGCTGCCGCAATGGACGGTTCCGGACCGATGCGCCGGATCTGGGATATCCAGCTGCCGCTCCTCACCCCGACGCTGTTCTTCCTTCTGGTCATCAACATCACCGAAAGCTTCCAGGATTCCTTCGGTATCGTCGACGTGATGACCCAGGGTGGTCCGGCGCGTGCCACCGAACTCATGGTCTACAAGATCTTTTTCGACGGCTTCAAGGGCCTCGATTATTCAGGTGCCGCAGCTCAGTCCATGATCCTGATGGGTCTGGTCATGCTCCTTACCATCGTCCAGTTCCGCTTCATCGAGCGGCGCGTGCACTACAAGTGAGGTCGCGAACATGATCGAACGCACGCCAATCTTCAATTTTATCTGCTACACGCTGCTGGCATTGGGCATGGTGATCGCCCTCCTGCCCTTCCTGATCGTCATCGTCGCATCGACGCTTGATCTGGAAACCGTCAACCGGGTACCGCTGCCGCTGGTTCCGAGCAGCCATTTCTGGGATAACGTGCAGACCGCTTGGGTTCGCGCCGATCTCGGCAACAAGCTTTTCCACAGCGTCATCTTTGCTGCCACCGTCGGCGCCGGCAAGGTCATCCTTTCGGCCATGGCCGCCTTCTCGATCGTGTATTTCCGCTTCCCCGGCCGCCATCTGATCTTCTGGATCATCTTCATCACGCTGATGCTCCCGCTCGAAGTGCGTATCGTGCCGACCTATTCGATCGCCGCCAACGCGCTTCAGCCGTTCCAGACGATCCTCGACGTAACCGGCATCAGCTGGCTGGTCGCCCAGATCACCGGCATCCAGATCAAGCTCGAATGGGGTCTGCTGAACTCCTATCCGGGCCTCGTGCTGCCGATGGTCGCCACCGCAACCGGCACCTTCCTCTACCGCCAGTTCTACCTGACGGTGCCGGACGAGCTTGCCGAGGCATCGAAGATGGACGGCTCCGGTCCGGTCCGCTTCTTCTGGGACGTGTTGCTACCGCTGTCGCGCCCGAACATGATCGCGCTCTTCACCATCATGTTCGTCTGGGCCTGGAACCAGTATCTCTGGCCGCTCCTGATCACGACCGACCCGAAGTTCGGCATCGCCGTGACCCAGCTCAAGACGCTCATTCCCTCCGAATTCGGCCTGCCCGACTGGAACGTCGCGATGGCCGGAACATTGATCATCATGTCGCCGCCGCTGATCCTCGTCATCCTGATGCAGCGTTGGTTCGTGCGCGGCCTTATCTCCACCGAGAAGTGAAAGGAACAGACCCTTGGCACCGATCTCCATCCGTGGCGTGAAAAAGAACTATGGCAAGCACGCCGTCGTTCATGGCGTCGATCTCGAAATCCAGTCGGGCGAATTCATCGTCATCCTCGGTCCATCCGGCTGCGGCAAGTCCACGCTGCTGCGCATGGTCGCCGGCCTGGAAGAAATTACCGGTGGCGAAATCGCCATCGACGGACGCGTGGTCAACCAACTCGAGCCACGTGAACGCGGCTGCGCGATGGTCTTCCAGAATTATGCGCTTTATCCGCACATGAGCGTCGCCGAAAACATCGGTTATGCACTCAAGGTTGCCGGCGTGCCGAAGGCCGAGCGTGACCGCCGGATCGCCGATGTTGCCAAGGCACTCAGCCTCGAGCCCTTCCTCGAGCGCCGCCCGGCCGCTCTCTCGGGCGGTCAGCGCCAGCGCGTCGCCATGGGCCGCGCCATGATCCGCGAGCCGAAGGTCTTTCTCTTCGACGAGCCGCTGTCGAACCTCGATGCCAAGCTGCGTATCGCCATGCGTGCGGAAATCCGCCGCCTGCATCGCCGCCTCGGCGCAACCTCGATCTTCGTGACACACGACCAGAACGAGGCCATGACACTTGCCGACCGCATCATCGTCATGAATGCCGGCAATGTCGAACAGGTCGGCACGCCGGAAGAGGTCTATCACTATCCCGCAAGCCGGTTCGTCGCCGGCTTCGTCGGCACGCCGGCAATGAACCTGCTGGAAGGCCGCGTCAACGAAACCGGCGTGTTCATCTATGACGAAGGCCGCACCGTGACGCTTCCCGCTGAGCGCGGCAAGCAGCTTGCCGGCCAGCGCGTCGTTCTCGGCGTGCGCGCCGAAGCCGCTCGCCTCGTCTCCCCGGATGCGCCGGGTGCGCTCGTTGCGACCGCCGACTTCATCGAAGAACTGGGCGCCAGCCGGATTGTCCATGCCGATTTCGATGGCCTGCCCTTTGCTGTCGCCATGACCGGTTCGGTCTCGCTGAAGACCGGCGATCGGATCGGCATTGCGATCGATCAGGATTCGATCCATCTCTACTCGGCTGAGACCGGCAAAGTGCTCGTCGCGCCGGCAAGAAGCAACGCCGTGACCGTTAACGCCTGAGCTGATGCAGATGAAGAGCTTTCTTGATCTCGCCAGCGGTGACCGCAACCTGGTTGCGGCCGCCGTAGAGGCGCTTGCCGTACCCCCAGCCACATTCTTCGATGAGGCGCGTTCCGCCGAACTGACACAGGCCGAGCATGACCGGCTTGCAGCGACCCTGCCGGCGCTTTCGACGATCGAAGTCGTACGGACTGCCAGCGAAGCCAGCATCGGAAACGGTCTCGTCGTCGCCGCTTGGAACGCCGAACGGCTGAAATATCATGCCCCTTCGGTGGAACTCGTCCGCCAGAGCGTCGCCGATATCCTGTTGCTCACGGAGGCTGATCTCGGCATGGCGCGCGCCGGCAACCGGCACACTGTTGCCGACCTCGCCCGCGATCTCGGCATGTCCTATGCTTTTGGCGTGGAGTTCGTGGAACTTGGTCTCGGAGATTCCCGTGAGCGCGAATGGCATAAGGACGAGACGAATGCCGTCGGCTTCCACGGCAATGCGCTGCTCTCCCGTTTGCCGTTGCTTGATGCGGTATTGATCCATCTCGATGACTGCGGCACATGGTGGACGGATGCAAAGGACGGGCAGGGTCGGATCGGCGGCCGCATGGCAATCGCGGCCAAAATCGAAACCGCATTCGGGCCGATCCTTGCAGTCAGCGTGCATCTGGAAAGCAAGACTGACATCGCGGATCGGGCAATGCAGACAAAGAGGCTGATCGCCGCCGTTGAAAAGCTCGCCGACGGCTTACCCGTGGTTTTGGGTGGCGATTTCAACACCAATATCCTTCCCGCGGGGTCGCGTGAACCCGAAGCGCACGAACCGCTTTTCGGTCTCCTCGCAGAGGCCGGCTACAATTGGGAGACTGCCAACGACTTCACGGTCACGCAGCGCACGCGCCCCGACGGAACGCCACAGCCGCCTTTTGCTCGCCTCGACTGGCTGTTTACCCGCGGCCTTTCGGCAAGCGACGCCGTGACTGTTGCTGCCGTCGACGCAGACGGAGCAGCAATCTCCGATCACGAACTGATCAAGGCGCATTTTTCCGCGCTCTGAGCCGCCGGAGGCGAAAGAGTCCACTAGCCGATCAATGGTGACGGTGGTCCGCCGTCACTTCGCCGGAAACCTTTCATGAAGTGTTGCATTCACGCACTAGCGGGGACGCTTTAGGCGTTGCTAACATTTCGGTGACTGGCGGGGGCCGGCTGCAAGCGTTCGACGAGGGAGCGCTTGCTCAAATGGGATGGCTGTGCATTGCGGATCCGCAGCCATCCCATACTCGCCCGGCTGAACAGCTCATCGCATCGGAGCCCACGCAGGCCCGATGAGCCCCCGAAACAAATCACTCTCCTGGTGAAACCTGCAGGCGGCAGTTTTTGCAAATTGGTCCGCCTGTCGGTCGATCATGAAATGAGAAACTCGTGACGGCACAAGTTCCTTTCGTCAATCGCGGAACAGTCGGATCGCACCATCGTTATGTTCGCAACGGATGGAGGACGACATGTCTAACGTGTCACGAACAGGAAACGACGAGATCAACAACGCCACAAATCCGAACACGTTTGGGCGTTCGGTCGAAAGCAAGGCGCAGATCGCGGACGCGGCGGCGGAAAGTTCAACCCTCCCGGCAGGCGAGCCCCTTGGTATCTATCGACTTGAACCGATCGCGGCGGCAGATGATCCGAGATGGGAAAATTCGCCGGGCCACGGCGTCGTGGTGGTCGCAGCGAGAACGGCGGGTGATGCCCGGATCGTGGCGGCCGGGCGCGAGCTCGACTTCATGGAAGTCGATGCGGCACCTGCTGACGATGTCACCACGACGCATGCGAGCGCATTTCGCGACGACAAGCTTTACACGGTCGTCGAGATCGATCGAAATCGCACGGATGTCGTACGAGGTGTGATTGAAGGCGAAATCTCGGTTGATACGATCAGGCCTGTGCAGCCCGATTAAGTAAGGCGAGTATTTCGCGATGCTGGCTCCAAGGCCTCGCCTCCGTGAGCAAGCTTAGTTTTCCTGGATCCCGAGAATCGGCTGTTTCACTCGGTGTATCGGCGCCAGAGGCGCCGTACAGACCCATGGCATCGGGCGTTCAAGCGGGCCGCATATTCCATGGAACTTCGATCATCGCCGGTTGTTTTCACCTGGATTGGAGAACCACCATGGCATCAATGACAAAAGAAGAGCTGTCGAAGCATCTGAAGAAGCTGGATTTCTGCATGTTTTCGACACGTGGAGCCTCGAACCGGATCAGCACTCGGCCGATGAGCAACAATGGCGACGTCGAATATGACGGAGATTCCTGGTTCTTTTCCTATGCGGATACGCGCAAGATATCCGACATTCGGAAAGACAACGCGGTGCAGCTCACCTTCACTGCGCCACCGCATCTGCTCGGCAAACCGGGCATATTCATCGCGATCGATGGTAACGCTTCGCTCATCGAGGACGTCTCGGAATTCGAGCAACACTGGGTCAAGGGACTGGAACGATGGTTTCCCGAGGGCACCCAGACACCTGGGCTTGCCTTGATCAAGGTTGCGGCGCGTTCGATCCAATATTGGGACGGTGAAGAAAACGGCAAAGTCGAGGTCTGAGATCCGCAAGCAATCCTCACCGACGTTGATAGTGCCATCGGCGGCAGCAGGAATTGGCGCCCAACTTGTGCCCAGCCTATCTACAGACGAGCTACTGCTTCCCCGAGCTCCTTGCGAAGCTTTTCAAGCCGATCTCGCGCCTCGTCCCTTTGCGCCCGCAACGCCTTGATCGACTTCTCCTGTTCCGTCAGGTCCTGAAGGAACTGCTGCTTGAGCGGTGTGTCGCCGACAGAGGAAAGCAAGCCTGAAATCCGTGAGGATTCCGACGTTGCGTCTTCAATTGCCTGCATGACCGTAGCCAGGTCCCTCTCCGCTTCCTTTTGTGCCTTCCTTGCCGTCACAAGGCCCTGAAGTTTCGAGGCGATTTCCGGAGACGGCCCTTCATCGAGCCATTGCAGGATCACAGTGTCATCGATATCGGCAATCGCCTGCGTCTCGCTCTCGGCCATGCGCAATTCGATGGTCGTCGAAACCTTCTTGCCTGCGGGGACGATCATAGTTGCCCGCGCACCTTGCGGTGTCTCTTCCACGCCTTCGGACTTAACCAGTTCCCATCCTGCCATGCCCGGGTCTTCCGCGACAAACGTCCTGTCGGCATCAGCGCCCCAGACGGAGAAGGTCTTTCGCAGCCGTCGCTCCAGTGTGGCCTCGAGATAACCGTCTTTTACGATGACAGTTCGAAAGGAACTGGATATGGCGCTTGCCACTTCCTGCTCGATCTTCTGATCGGCGGCAAACGTCGCCTTTTCCACGCCGCCCGGCTTCACATTGCCTATGCGTGCGTCGCCGACATAACGCCCTTTGTCATCATAGACTGCCGCCACAGCCGGCGGTAGCGAAGTCCCCGTGTCGTTGGTGAGCACGAGGGCTGCATCCGGATGCTGTGCTCCATCGCGATAGAGAGCGACGAACTCTGCCTTGATCTCGCGATCCAAGATCGGCACGGAAATCGTCTCACCGTTCTTCAGGTCGTATACGCCGGGAAGATCGAAGTTTGCGACCACGTCGCCCTCGTCGGCAGTCGCACCGATGGTAGCGGCTGGAGCAGCCTCAACTGGAGCAGGAGCCTCGGCCAGCGGCTTGTTCGCCAGCGCGCCTCCAAACTTGCTACGTTTGGCGCCTCCAAGGTCCAGATAGGCGAAATCCACTTCCGGGCGTGATGGCCATGCTCTGGCATACAGTCTCTGGCGAAGCGTCACGGGCTTGCCGGACGTCAGAGAAATGGAAACCCCGTGCCAATCCTCGCCGGACGCATTCTCAAGGACTGCCCAGGCTTGCAACCGCGCTTTGCCCTTGGCGTCAACAATGATCCTGTAGGACGGCTTCCAGAGCGGGGCTGCCACGACATAGGAGATATCTACGGCCGCCGACGCCTTGCCTTCGAGCGCGATGGTGACGGCCCGGCTTCCCTGCACGCCGTCACTCGACAACAGTTCTGCGGCTCGGGAAATCATCTCGGCGTCTTTGGGATCGTCGAGCTTGTAGGCCATAGCGCCAACGATCTCGGCAACGTCAAAGGCACCGCTGTCCAGCATCACGATCAGCCGTGCGCGTTGCTTCTCGCTCGCAGGCTCTACTCCAACGATGCGGCCCTTCACTCCGTTCGCAGAGACAGGCGCTCCTCTGAGAGACCGTAACACACCCGCCGCCGAATCCAGATCCTGCGGCTTGATCGGGAGCACCTTGAATGTTTCGTCCACCATGTCTGGGCCGGTGGTCGAAAGGCCCTTTACGGGCGCGGGCCCCGATACGACGAGGGTCTTGAGAAAGTCATCCATCTGATCTGTCGGCACGTCGATGACAGCATTGCCGTCCTCTCCGACATTGAGACTGCGCACATATTCGGCAACGCCGCCTGACGACAGCCGGATCGACTTGATCGTCCCGGTTTGTGCAAATGCGGTTGTGGAGAGCAGTACTGCGGTAAGTGCCGCACAGACAACGGATGCGTATTTCATGGAGCCCCCTCGATTAATCCCGAGCGAGAATGAGCGTAAAAAAGGGGCGGCATTTCGGCATACGATTGCTTTTCCGCAAGCTCGCGCCCAGCCCTTGTCGAGACGCGACCAAGTCTCTGCCGGAGATCTCCATCTTCGATGCGATATCGGGAAAGATGTCGTGAAATTGAGAAGACGAACGCCTATATACGTCGCTCGAATCTGTTTGAAAGGAAATCCGTCATGACTATCAATGGAAGCCTGCTCGTCGCGGGATCGGAGAAGCGCGGCACGCGCGGCGAGCTCTACGGTGTCGAAGCAGCCACGGGGACGGCGCTGCCCGTCTCTTTCGGTGGCGCCTCCGCCGAAGACGTCGAAGAGGCGACCAGGCTTGCATGGGAGGCCTTCGCTTCCTACCGGGAAACCGATCTCGAAACACGGGCTGCCTTTCTTGAAACCATCGCCAGCGAGATCGAGGCCATCGGCGACGAGCTGATCGTGCGGGCAATGGCGGAAACCGGACTTCCGCGTGGACGTCTCGAGGGCGAGCGCGCTCGCACGATGGGACAGCTTCGACTATTTGCGAAAGAGGTGCGCGAAGGCCGCTTCCAGGAGCTTCGCTTCGACGGCGCGGATCCCTCCCGCAAGCCGGTTCCGAAGCCTGACCTGCGCCTGCGTAACGTTCCCCTGGGGCCCGTCGCGGTTTTCGGCGCATCGAACTTTCCGCTCGCCTTCTCCGTCGCCGGCGGTGACACGGCATCTGCGCTCGCAGCGGGATGCCCGGTCGTCGTCAAGGCGCATTCCGCTCACCCGGGCACATCGGAACTGGTCGGCCGCGCCGTTCAGCGCGCCGTTGCCAAGGCTGGTCTGCATGCCGGCACGTTTGCGCTCCTCTTCGATACCGGCTTCGAAGTCGGTCAGAAACTGGTGGCCGATGCCAGAATCCGCGCCGTCGGCTTCACGGGCTCGCGCCGCGGCGGCACTGCGCTGATGAAGATCTCTTCCGAGCGCAAGCAGCCGATCCCGGTCTATGCCGAAATGAGCAGCATCAACCCGGTCATCTTCTTCCCCAACGCGCTGAAAACCCGCGCGGCGGAGATCGCAACGGCTTTCGTAGGCTCGCTTGTCCTCGGTGCCGGGCAGTTCTGCACCAATCCCGGCCTCATTCTCGCCGTCGACAGCGAAGGCCTGGACACTTTCATTGCCAAGGCGCGGGAGCTTCTGCCCGATGTCGGCGCCCAGACGATGCTGACAGGTTCCATCGCCAAGGCGTTCTGCGATGGCGTTGCCCGGCTGGAAAAACATCCCGAAGTCAGGCTCGTTGCCAATGGCAAGCCCGGCAGCGAATTCGAAGGCACGGCCGCTCTCTTCGAGACGACGGCTGCAGCATTCCTTGCGCATCACGAGCTGCAGGACGAGGTCTTCGGAGCAGCCGGCCTTATCGTGCGCTGCCGTGATCTCGCCGAACTCGAGCGCGTCCTCGACGGCCTTGAAGGCCAGCTGACCGTTGCCCTGCACATTACGAGCGAAGACGAACAGGACGCCAAGCGCCTCGTTCCCAAGCTGGAAATGCTTGCGGGACGCCTGCTGGTGAACGGCTTCGGAACCGGGGTGGAAGTATCACCCGCCATGGTGCACGGCGGCCCCTACCCGGCAACGGCCGATGGCAGATCGACCTCCGTCGGAACGCTCGCCATCTACAGGTTCCTGCGTCCGGTTTCGTATCAGGACTTTACGACGAACCTGCTTCCAGCGCCGCTGCGTTGATCGAGCAGAGCAGCCGGACCTTAAACCCAAAGAACCGGCATCTGAAAATTGCACCACGGGCGCTCAGGCGGCCCGTGGTACGCATTGGCAAAACCTCAGTCTCAAAATCGTCATTTTGCCGATGACAGCGACGCCATTCTCTGCAAGAAAGAGTGCTGTTGAGAGACAGGGGCGCCCGTTTGCGAAAGCGGGCTGAGAAGCACCCTTCGAACCTGAACCGGATAATGCCGGCGGAGGGAGTCGCTCGGGTCGCCATCTGCTTCATCGCATGATCGTTCCCGCGCCTGCCCCGCCTGAAAGGGGTACTATGGAGAACAAGACACCCGGAGCACTGTTGACGGCGATGCGGGCGAAGCCACCGCTCGTGCAGTGCATCACCAATTACGTGGCCATGAACATCGCCGCCAATGTGGTCCTTGCGGCGGGAGCATCGCCTGCCATGGTCCACGCCGCCGAAGAAGCCGGCGAGTTTGCCGCAATCGCTGGCGCTTTGACCGTCAATATCGGCACGCTCTCCACCCAGTGGATCGACGGCATGCATGCTGCGGCAAAGGCTGCAAACGCGAGCGGCAAACCTTGGGTCCTTGATCCGGTTGCCCATTATGCGACGTCCTTCCGCCGCAAGACGGTTTCCGATCTGCTGGCGCTTCGCCCGACGATCATCCGCGGCAATGCTTCTGAAATCATCGCGCTTGCCGGTGGCGAGAGCCGCGGCCAAGGCGTCGACAGCCGTGACCCGGTTGAGCAGGCCGAAGCGTCCGCGCGGCTGCTTGCCGAACGGCATGGGGTGGTCGTCGCCGTCACGGGTGTGGTGGATTTCGTGACCGATGGAGCCCAGGCGCTGCGCATCGAAGGCGGCTCGACGCTGATGCCGCAGGTGACCGCGCTCGGCTGCTCGCTGACCTGCCTGACCGGCGCCTTTGCCGCAACCATTCCCGCAGATCCTTTCGCAGCCACCGTCGCGGCGCTCGGTACTTTCGCGGTCGCCGGTGAAGAGGCGACAAAGCAAGCGGATGGCCCCGGCTCCTTCTCCTGGCGTTTCCTCGATGCGCTGGCAGCGCTCGACGGCGCCACATTGGACAAAAAGGCGAGGATCAGCGCGGCATGAAACGCTTCGATCTTTCTCTTTACCTGGTCCTCGACCCCGATCTCTGCGCCAGCATCGGCATGGTCGAGACGGCGCGGCTTGCTGTGGCCGGCGGCGCGACCATGGTGCAGCTTCGCGACAAACATGGCGGAACTGCAAAAATGATCGAAACCGGCCTCGCCCTAAAGAAGGTGCTGAAAGGCACAGGCGCTCTGCTGATCGTCAATGACGATGTCGAGGCCGCCATCGCGATCGGCGCCGACGGGCTTCATATTGGCCAGGACGATATTGGCCCTGCCGCGGCACGCGCAATGATCGGCCCGGACATGATCCTTGGCCTGTCGGTCGAGACCGAAGCGTTGGCCGCGGCAATCGACGCCACCATTGTCGACTATGCCGGCATAGGGCCGGTTTTTGCGACCCCTACCAAGACCGATCACAAGCAGCCGATCGGCTTTGACGGGCTGTCGAAACTCGTCAAGGCTGCGCCGGTTCCGACAGTTGCGATCGGCGGGTTGAAAAGCGAACATGTCGCTTCCGTCTTTGTGGCGGGCGCCGACGGGCTTGCAGTCGTCTCCGCGATCTGCGGCACGCCGGACCCGAAGACGGCAACGCTCCTCATTACTGACGCGCTAAGAGAATTGCGTTTGACAAGCGACTAGACAAAGGAGATAGCCTCAGCGCGCGGTGTCTAAGGCTATCTCCTAAATTGACTTCGCGACGAGTTTTCGAACGCCCAGAGGGAGTTATCGAGCCACTGTCGAGTATTGAAAGCAGTGTCCCCAGCCTGGCATTATGTCCAGCATCAGCTTCCTCCAGTTCACCAGCCGCTCTCTCGAGAGATTTCATCTCCAATGCTTGGCTATGACGAGGGTCGATGCGACACGATCACATAGTTCGCTGACGCTGATGAATCGATCTTTGACGGTATCTCGGTCATCGGCTGCCCTGCCCACCGCGCATTGCAACTGAACGATGGCATCATCGACGAACAACTGGTAGTTGCGTATCCTCATCGACACGCTGGCACCAAGATTTTCTTGCTCCGTTGAGAAGTCCAGCAAAAGTGCGGGCGCGGCATCGATGGTGACGACTTTGGAAGTCAGGAGTGTTCCACCGGTGGGAACGAAAGATCGGCCAGCATCTGCCGCATAGAGCGCATCAAGGTCGTACTTGGTGATACCACGCAGTTCCTCATTTTTGACAACGAGGGCAATTATCGTCATATCTCCGGAGCCATTCTGACTGGTCCACATACGCACGACATGCGGACGGTCCCCATCCTCCTCTTTCCAGGAGGATGGGATTCTTAGGCTGAAATCTACACCTTGCGCCTTCGGTTCGCCGGCGGACTCAAATTTCCTTTCGTTGCCATCAACCATTTCATTGATCGGCCTCGTAGCGTAGCGCAGCCAAAGCATATTGCTGAGAATGCCCGGCGAGGTGATGTCGCCTTTGATGCGCCTTTTCATTTCCTTGGAGAAATCCGTCACCTCTTCAGATGAATATTGTCGCGCCCACTCACTTTCGTGCGGCTTGAGAAACTCGTTCCGCAATTTCTGGAGAATGCCCACACCCATAGTATCGAGAACTGCTTCGGCTCTTGCCTGGGGCCATGCGTATTGAGCGTCAAATAACACTTCCAAGCGCGTCAACTCTGAGGCAAATTGAGGATACTGTTCCTTCATGGCGTTTAAGCTTACACGCTGGCTATAAGTGTAGCCGTATACGCCCGCGGCCTGCTTGTAGGCCAACTCATTAAGATTGTAATCGGACGTGTTGACCGAACCGATACCCGCAGGGCCTTGACCTACAGCAGTAGCGATCAACCCGCTATTTATGATCAGCGCCATGGAAGCGAGTTGCGAGAAACGGGCGAACGTCATCATCATCTAGTCAGTCCTTAATATTTTCCAAAGCCTTGGCCAGCAAAGCGATTTTCAACCCGTCATCCAATATTCCCAGTATTTGTTACTTTAGGTTGATTGATGAATCATTGCTACGCCAGTCACAGATTTTGAGAGTGTGCAGATCGACGAACCAGATATTCTAGAATGCCGCTTTCGACTCCAGCAGCCTCGCCAGAGTCATCCGGTGGATCAATAAGAACAGTGTCTTCCGGATCACCGACTGGTGTCTTATGGACACAAAGAGAGTTTATGTTTGAAACCGAGGAAACCCAAAGCCGATGATCCGCAACGTCCTGTCTATCGCCGGCTCCGATCCATCCGGTGGCGCCGGCATCCAGGCCGATCTCAAGGCTTTCTCTGCTCGCGGCGTCTATGGCATGGCGGCGCTGACGGCCCTGACGGCGCAGAATACGCAAGGGGTGACGGGCGTGCATCTTGTCCCGCCTCACTTCGTCGCCCAGCAGATTAAGGCCGTCTTTGCCGATGTGCGTGTCGACGCCGTCAAGATCGGCATGATTGCCAATGCCGGCATTGCCGAAGCCGTTGCCGAGGCGCTGGCGCCTCATCGCGGCATTCCCATCGTCGTCGATCCTGTCATGATCGCCAAGGGTGGAGCGGCACTCCTCGACCCGCAGGCTGTCGATGCGCTGACGAAGCACCTGCTGCCGCTTGCGACGCTGCTCACCCCCAACCTGCCGGAAGCCGCAGCGCTGCTGCACGAAGAGGTTGCCGAAAGCCGCGAGCAGATGGCCTCGCAAGCCGAGCGCCTGCGAGCGCTCGGCCCTGCCGCTGTGTTGGTCAAGGGCGGTCATCTCGAGAGCAATGAAAGTCCCGACATATTGGCAACCGACTCCGGCCGGCATTGGTTCGAGGCGAAACGCGTCCCCACGAAGAATACACACGGGACCGGCTGCACACTTTCCAGCGCACTCGCCGCCGAGCTCGCAAAGGGTGCTTCGCCGCAAGCGGCTGTTTCGACTGCGAAAACCTATCTTGCGCTAGCAGTCGCTGCCGCGGGCGAGCTGGCGGTCGGCTCTGGCCATGGACCGGTTCATCATTTCCATGCCCTGTGGAAAGACGCCGGGCTCTGAGCCGGATCACAGACCCGATAATGTCCAACGGCCCGGTTAAACCGGGCCGTTTTGTTTTGCCTACCCCCAGTTGAACCAGGATTGCCTGCCAAAAAGCCTGTTGACATGGCCGCTCGGATATCGAAAGTTATGTCATTAAAAAGGTATACATTCCGTAATAACGGAATAATTGGAGGAATTCGGGTGTCGGACCTGCTTGTGAGCTTATATTCCACGAAGCTCGCCGAACTGAAAGAGAAGGCCGGCTCCATCGGCATCGTGATCCGTCCAGCCCTGCCGCCGGAACTTCATGTCGTCGTTACCTGGGTGCGCGAACATTTCAGCGAGAACTGGGCAAGCGAAGTGAGCGTCTCCTTTTCCCGCCAGCCTGTCGCCTGTCTGATCGCCGTCGAGGATGGCAAGCTGCTCGGCTTTGCCTGCTATGACACGACCGCCCGCGGCTTCTTCGGCCCGACTGGCGTCGATCCGGCCGCACGCGGCAAGGGCATTGGCCTCGCCCTCTTTTCCGCCTGCCTGCAGACCATGAAGACGCTGGGCCACGCCTATGCGTTCATCGGCGATGCCGGCCCCGTCGATTTCTACGTCAAGACCGCCGGCGCGGTCGAAATTCCCGCCCCCGACAAGGGCATTTACGAAGGCATGCTGCGAAGCCCGCCGAAATGACCATTTGATATCGGAGTTTTGAAATAGTGTCCTCGACCCCGCTTGCTCTCTTCGTCGGCCTTCCCAATCCGACGCTTTTGGACGACGAATTCGCCCTCTTCCGCGAGACCAATCCGCTTGGCCTCTTCGTCGGCCGTCGCAACCTGCGCAATCCGGAGCAGGCAAAGATCCTGATCGACCGTTTCCGCGAGGCCGTCGGCCGCGACGATGCGCCCGTCTTTACCGACCAGGAAGGCGGCCGTGTGCAGCATATGGATGCCGGCCCCTGGCCGCTTTTCCGCAGCTTCGGCCAGTTCGCCGAGCTTGCGCGCCATGACTTCGAGCTCGGCAAGAAGGCGCTGCGTCTGTCCACCCAGGCCATGGGTGTGATGATGACCGAACTCGGCCTGTCGAGCGGCTGCTCGCCGGTTCTCGATCTCGTTTTCGAAACAACGAGCGCGGTGATCGGCGCCCGCTCCTTCGGCCCCGATCCGGATTTCATCGCTGCACTGGGCCGCGAAGTGGTCGATGGCCTGCTCGAAACCGGTAACATGCCGGTCATGAAGCACATTCCGGGCCACGGCCGCGCCACGCTCGATTCCCACAAGGAACGCCCGGTCGTCGACACCTCGCGCGAAACACTGACCGCAACCGACTTCAAACCCTTCGTGGCGCTGAAGGACACGCCTTGGGCGATGGTCGCCCATGTCGTCTACTCCGCTTACGATGCCGAGCTGCCGGCTTCCATCTCGCCGATCATGCATGACGTGATCCGCAAGGACATGGGTTACGACGGCGTTCTGATCTCCGACTGCATCTTCATGGAATCGCTGCAGGGCACTCTGCCAGAGCGCGTCGCTCAGGTTCTCGATGCCGGTTTCGACATTGCGCTTCACAGCCATGGCGACGTCAAGGAGAGCGAGGCTGCGGCCAAGGCCGCGCGCCCGCTGACGGAAGCCGCTCAGAAGCGTATCGCCGCCGGCAAGGCCCGCCTCGGCACTCTCAAGATCGACTATCGCGCTGCCCATGCGGAAGTCGAATCGATGTTTGCAAGCGCACTGGTCTCCTGACCAGCGCGCGTATTCTTCACCTCATAAGAAAAGGGGAATTTGTAATGAAGAAATATCTTTTAGCGGCTGCGGCCCTGACGATGCTATCGGGCTCGGCCGTCGCGCAGACCGTCCTCACGGCCAATATCGAGCCGGCAACCACCTGGGTGCGCAACTTTAACCCGTTCAATCAGACTTCGTCGCGTCAATCGACCCTTGACTTCATCTATGAGCCGCTGGTCATCTTCAACCGCTTCGACAGCAACAAGCCGGTCTATCGCCTGGCCGAAAGCTTCAAGCTCTCCGACGACCTGAAGAGCATCGATTTCAAGCTGCGTCCGAACCTGAAGTGGTCGGACGGCCAGCCGCTGACCTCGGCCGACGTGAAGTTTACCTACGACTACCTGAAGAAGTTCCCGGCCCTCGACTTCGTCAGCATCTGGACCTTCATCACCGATGTACAGGCGGTCGATGGCCAGACAGTCCGCTTCACGCTCGCCAATCCAAGCTCGCTTGCCGCCGAACAGCTGTCGCAGCTGCCGATCGTGCCCGAGCATGTCTGGAAGGATGTTGCCGATCCGGTCACCTACGCCAACGAAAATCCCGTCGGCAGCGGTCCGCTGACCGAAGTGCCGCGCTTCACCGGCCAGACCTATGACCAGTGCCGCAACCCGAATTACTGGGATGCCGAGCACCTGAAGATCGATTGCATGCGCTTCCCGCAGCTTGCCGACAACAACCAGATCCTGACGGCAACGGCCGACGGCACGCTCGACTGGGGCGTTTCCTTCATTCCTGATATCGACAACGTCTATGTCTCGAAGGATCCGGATCACTACCACTACTGGTACTCGCCGAGCAGCATGGTTGCCTTCCTGTTCAACCTGGAGACCGCCAACGAGGCCAACAAGAAGGCCTTCAACGACGTGAAATTCCGTCGCGCGGTCTCCATGGCGCTGGATCGCAAGACGATGATCGACGTCGCCGGCTACGGCTATCCGACGCTGAACGAAGATCCGGGCCTGATGGGCGAGCTTTACAAGAGCTGGGCGGACCCATCGGTCAAGGCCGACTTCGGCAAGTTCGCTACCTATGACGCCGATGCGGCCAAGGCGGCACTCGATGAAGCCGGCTATGTCGACAAGGACGGCGATGGCCTGCGCGACAATCCTGACGGCTCGAAGATCTCGTTCTCGATCATCGTGCCGAACGCCTGGACGGACTGGATCGACACTGTCAATATCGCCATCGAAGGCATGCAGGCCGTCGGCATCGACGCCAAGATCGAAACGCCGGAAGAAGCAGTCTGGACTTCCGACCTCATCGACGGCAAGTTCGATGCGGCGATCAACAGCCTGCCGGCCTCCGCCTCGCCCTACTACCCCTACAAGCGCGCCTTCAGCGCTTCGGACAAGGGCAAGACCCGCTTCACCGCGCAGCGCTGGTTCAGCCCGGAAGTGGAAGATCTGGTTACCCAGTTCACCCACACGGCCGATCTCGACAAGCAGAAGGAAACGATGAACAAGGCTCAGCGCATCGTTGCCGAAAACATGCCGATGATCCCGGTCTTCAACAATCCGAACTGGTATCAGTACAATACCAAGCGCTTCACCGGCTGGTCGACCAAGGAAAACCCCTTCGTCAATCCGTCCATCTCGCGCACCAACCCGGCACGTCTCCTGAACCTGCTGGCGCTTGAGCCGGTCAAGTAAGCCATTCAAATCAGCGGAAGCGGCGCGCCAAGCGCCGCTTCTGTTTTGACGGAGTCCCCATGGCCTTTCTGCTTCGCCGCCTCGCCTTTTACCTGGCGGCCTTCATCGCAGCAGCGACGATCAATTTCTTCCTGCCCCGGCTGATGCCCGGCGATCCGGTGCGCATCATGTTTTCGAGCGCAGGCGCCGAATTGCCGCCGGAAAGCCTTCAGGCGCTGAAGCTCACGTTCGGCTTCGTCGACGGACCGCTCTGGCAGCAATATCTCACCTATCTCGGCAGTATCTTCACCGGCGATCTCGGCCGTTCGATCAAGTATTTCCCGCTGCCGGTCACCTCGGTTCTCGGCCATGCGCTGGTCTGGACGGTCGGCCTGATGGGCACGGCGACGATCATCAGCTTCGCGCTCGGCACCTTCCTCGGCATCGTCGCCGCCTGGCGGCGCGGCAGCAAATTCGACGTCATCGTCTCGATTGGCGCGATCTTCGCGACATCGGTACCCGCCGTCGTCACATCGCTGATCGTGCTGTTCTTCTTTGGCTTCACGCTCGGCTGGTTCCCGAACGGCTATGCGGCCGATCCCGCGCTCGATCCGGCCTTCAGCTTTCAATATATCGGCAGCGTCGCCTATCACGGCATCCTGCCGATGATCACGCTCTGCACCGTGCTGGTCGGCGGCTTTACCGTCACCATGCGCAACAACATGATCAACCTGCTCGGCGAAGACTATATCGTCATGGCCCGCGCCAAGGGCTTGTCCGACCGGCATGTGATGCTCTGGTATGCGGCGCGCAACGCACTGCTGCCGACTGTGTCCAGCCTCGCGATCGCCATCGGCACCATTCTCGGCGGCTCTTTGGTCACCGAGGTCGTCTATAACTATCCGGGCCTCGGCAACATCCTCTACCAGGCGATCCTCGCCCGCGACTATCCCGTCATCCAGGGCCAGCTTCTCATCATGACCGCGACCATGCTGATCGCCAATTTCATCGTCGATGTCAGCTACGTACTGCTCGATCCGCGACTGAAGGGAGCGTGAGATGAAGAGCCTTCTCCGCAATCGCAAGGCGCTGATCGGCCTCGCCATCATCGCCTTCATCATCGTCGTGGCGATCGCAGCACCGTTGCTGACGCATTACGATCCCGCCGCCCGCACCGGTCGTCCGCACCAGGCGCCGTCTGCCGAACATATTCTCGGTACGACGCGTATCGGCCAGGATGTCTTTGCCCGAATGATCTATGGTGCGCGCACCTCGCTCGCCGTCGGTTTCGGCGCTGGCCTCCTCATCACCGCTGTTGGCACCGCGCTCGGCATCATCTCCGGCTATCGCGGCGGCAAGACGGACGAGGTCATCAGTTTCTTCACCAATATGGTGCTCGTCGTGCCCAACCTGCCGTTGCTGCTCGTCCTCGCAGCCTTCATCGGCCAGGCGAGCCCACTTGTCATCGCTCTGATCCTGGGCGGTACATCCTGGGCCTGGGGCGCACGCGTGACCCGCGCCGAAACGCTCTCCGTCAAGCAGAAAGACTATGTCAAATCGGCGGAAATGATGGGCGAGCCGCAATGGCGCATCATGACGTTCGAGATCTTCCCCAACGTGATTTCCATCGTCGGCATCAATTTCATCGGCAGCGTCATCTTCGCGATCATCACCGAAGCGACACTGGAATTCCTTGGTCTTGGCGACCCCAGGGTCGTCTCCTGGGGCACCATGCTTTACAACGCGCAGAAGGCTTCGGCCCTCTCTGTCGGTGCATGGTGGGATATCCTCACCCCTTGCTTTGCGCTCGCCTTCCTCGGCATCGGCATGTCACTGCTCAACTTCGCCGTCGATGAGATCGCCAATCCGCGGCTGCGCACCGGCAATCATCTGAAGCGCTGGTCCCTGCTCATCCGCTCCGGGGAGGGCCGCCTGTGAACGAGCCGCTACTTACGGTCAAAAACCTCACGATCGACTATATCGGCGAAGAGAAGGATTTCCGCGCCGTCGATAACGTCAGTTTTGACGTCGCTCCTGGTGAAGTCTTCGGCCTTGCCGGCGAATCTGGCTGCGGCAAGAGCACGATCGCCTTTGCCATCAGCCGCCTGCACAAGCCACCCGCGCTGATCCGCAAGGAGAGCCGAATCATGCTTGCCGGCCGTGACGTTCTGGACCTGGACCCGAACGCGCTTGCCGCCTTCCGCTGGCGAGAAGTCGCTATGGTCTTCCAGAGTGCCATGAACTCGCTGAACCCGGTGTTGCGCATCGAGGACCAGTTCTATGATGTGCTGCGTACCCACAAGGGCATGACGAAGGCAGAGGCGCGCGAGCGCACGGCCGAGATGCTGCGGCTCGTCGATATCGCGCCGGAACGTATGCGCAACTATCCGCATCAATTCTCCGGCGGCATGCGCCAGCGCATCGTCATCGCCATCTGCATGGCGCTCGATCCCAAGCTCGTCGTCATGGACGAGCCGACGACAGCGCTTGATGTGGTCGTGCAGCGCGAAATTCTGCAGCGCATCAACGAACTCCGAAAGCAGTTCGGCTTCTCGGTGCTCTTCATCACCCACGATCTCGGGCTGATGGTGCAGTTCTGCGACCGCATCGGCATCATGCTCCAGGGCAAGCTTGTCGAGCAGAACGAAGCCGAGGCGATCTACAAGACACCGCAGCACGAATACACCCGGAAACTCTGGGCCTCCTTCCCGTCGCTTCACGGAGGCGTGCTGCTATGAGCGATGCCATCCTCGCACTCGACAAGGTCACCAAGACCTTCGGCCACGGTGATTCCGCCGTTCATGCTGCACGCGCCATCTCCTTTTCGCTACACGCCGGCCGTGCGCTGGCGATTGTCGGCGAATCCGGCAGCGGCAAGACGACCTGCGCGCGCATGGCGATGCGCGAATATCAGCCGACGACAGGCCGGATCCTCTACAAGGGCCGCCCAGTCGAAAACGCCAAGGCGGACGAGATTGCCCGCTATCGCCGTTCCGTGCAGATGATCTTTCAGGACCCTTTCGCCTCGCTGAACCCGGCGCACACCATCGCCCACCACCTGCAGCGACCGCTGAAGCTGCATCGGCCGGAGATCCGCGGCAAACAGATCGATACGACAGTGCGCGAACTGCTTGAGCGCGTGAAACTCGATCCCGATATCGTCGCGCCAAAATATCCGCATGAGCTTTCGGGTGGCCAGCGCCAGCGCGTCAATATCGCTCGCGCGCTTGCTGCCCAGCCCGAGGTGATCGTTGCCGACGAACCGACCTCGATGCTCGATGTCTCGGTGCGCCTCGGCGTTCTCAATCTCCTGAACGAGATGAAGAAGGAGATGAATCTCGGCCTGCTCTACATTACCCACGATATCGCCACCGCCCGCTATGTGGCCGAAGATATCGCCGTCATGTATTCTGGCCAGATCGTCGAATGGGGCAATACGGCGAAGGTAATCGACAATCCGCTGCATCCCTACACCCGGTTGCTGCTCTCGGCTGTACCGGACCCGGACGTGCGCTTCGACGATCCGCGCACGCGCCTGCAGCCGCAGGAAGTGGACGATATCCGCCGCCGTTCCGCCGCCCCGCAGGAACAGGTGGTGCAGCATGAGCCGGATCATTTCGTGCGTTTGGTCTGAGCAAGGCTTGCTGGCTTCGACCGTCGCCCTATGCTAGGGGACGGTCCCTTTCAGCGAGACGAAACCGCCATGCTTCCCTGGATCCAGCTCGATTCCGCGACCATCCCCGGCGAAGGCGGTGAGCTGCGGCTGAAGCAGCGCGGCACCGAATTTTCCATCATGCTCGGCACCAACGAGCTGATGAACAGCCGCCTCAGCGGTTCGGAAGAAGCACTCGCTACTCTGTCATTTGAACGGATCAAATCGCATCCGAAGCCGAAGATCCTGATCGGCGGGCTCGGCATGGGCTTTACCCTGCGGGCCGCTCTTGCGGTCGTGCCCGAGGATGCCACTATCGTCGTTGCCGAACTGATTCCGGGAGTCGTTGCTTGGGCACGCGGTCCGATGGCGGAGGTCTTCAAGGGCTGCCTCGACGATCCGCGCGTTTCGATCCACCAGGGCGATGTCGGCGAGGCGATCCGCGCTGAAAAGGCGGGTTGTGACGCGATCCTTCTTGATGTTGATAACGGCCCCGACGGCCTGACCCGCAAGTCCAATGACCGGCTCTACGATTATGCCGGGCTTAAATCCGCCCGAGAGGCCCTGCGTCCCGGCGGCGTGCTGGCCGTCTGGTCCTCCGGGCCGGATGCGTCCTTCACGCGGCGCCTGAAGGACTGCGGCTTTGCCGTCGATGCGGTCAATACGCGGGCCAACGGCAAGCGCGGTGGCGCGCGCCACGTCATCTGGCTCGCAGTCAAGCCCGGTCGCTGACCGAACCCCCGGCAATAAAATGCATACTTATCAGCAAAGGCGACGGATGCGTGCGCAAGAGAGCTTGAGATTGGTGCGGTAATAATCGTATCCCATAGACCACGGATCGCGACGACGAGGAGGTCTCGCGGCCATTCATCGGCCGAGCCGCATGCGGAGGCATGACGCGCCGGCCCTCGATTGGATACGGGTATGCGCCTTTCAGACTGCCATAACTTCCACGATTTCCGCCGTCTCGCCAAGCAGCGCCTTCCGGGGCCGATCTTCAACTATATCGACGGCGCCGCGGATGACGAGGTGACTTACAGGCGCAATACCTCATCTTTCGAAACCTGCGATCTTCTGCCGAGCGTGCTGCGGGGCGTCAGCGATGTCGATATGTCGGTCACCGTCATGGGCCAGAAGCTCGCCATGCCGGTCTATTGCTCGCCGACGGCGTTGCAGCGGCTCTTCCATCACGAGGGCGAGCGTGCGGTCGCCCATGCGGCCGGCAAGTTTGGCACGATGTTCGGGGTTTCCTCGCTCGGCACGATCAGCCTGGAAGAGGCGCGCAAGATCAGCAGCGGGCCACAGGTCTATCAGTTCTACTTCCATCGGGATCGCGGCCTCAATCGTGAAATGATGGCGCGGGCGAAGCAGGCGGGCGTGCAGGTGATGATGCTGACCGTCGATAGCATCACCGGCGGCAATCGCGAGCGCGACAAGCGCACCGGATTTGCCATCCCGTTCAAGCTCAACCTGTCGGGCATGGCGCAGTTTGCCGTCAAACCGGCCTGGGCAATCAACTATTTCACCCATGAGAAATTCCGCCTGCCGCAACTCGACAGCCATGTGGACATGGGCAGCGGCACCATGTCGATCAGCCGCTACTTTACCGAGATGCTCGACCCCGCCATGAACTGGGACGATGTCGCCGACATGGTGAAGATCTGGGGCGGGCAATTCTGCCTGAAGGGCATCATGACGGTCGAGGATGCCAAGCGCGCTATCGATATCGGCTGCACCGGCATCGTGCTTTCCAACCACGGCGGCCGCCAGCTCGACGGTTCACGCAGCGGCTTCGACCAGCTGGCGGAAATCGTCAATGCCGTTGGCGACAGGATCGATGTGATGGTCGACGGCGGCATCCAGCGCGGCACCCATGTGCTCAAGGCTCTCTCGCTCGGCGCCAAGGCGGTCGGGATCGGGCGTTATTATCTCTTCCCGCTTGCAGCCGCCGGCCAAGCCGGGGTCGAGCGGGCGCTCCTGCAAATACGGACGGAAATCGAGCGTGGCATGAAGCTGATGGGCGCCGCTTCCGTCAGCGAGCTGTCGGCCGGCAACCTGCGTTTCCGCACCTCCTGAGACGGAGCACCGCGCCCCATATCACGGTGCGAACTTTATCAGGCTCCGACGATCTCACGGGGCGCAGGTGCACCGACATCCTGCCGGCGCTGGCGAATGATCGTTGACGCCTCGCGGGGATCGGGCGGCAGCACGGCATTCTTCAAGGCGAACGAATATTCGTGCTGCGGATTGTCCAGCACGGTACGCGCGTCACCGCTTTCGACGACCACGCCCTTGCGCATGATGATGACACGGTCGGCTATGTAATAGGCGGTCGCGAGATCATGAGTGATGTAGATGATCGATACCTTCAACGTATCGCGCAATTCGCGAAAGAGATTGACGATCGACATGCGCAGTGACGCATCCACCATGGAAACCGGCTCGTCGGCGACGATGAGCTTCGGTTCGGGAATGAGCGCGCGTGCCACCGCGATGCGCTGGAGCTGGCCACCGGACAATTCGTGCGAATAACGTCCTCGAACCTCCGCAATGGACAGGCCGACCCGCTGCAGCGCCGTATCTGCCAAGGCCTCCCTTTCGGCGCGGCTCTTCGCACCCTTAAAGCGATGCGCCGTGGCATACAGATACTCGTCGATGCGCGTCAGCGGATTGAAGGCTTCGAAGGGATTCTGGAAAACCGGCTGAACCGTGGTCATGAAGGCTTCGCGGGCGCTACGGCTGCTGATATCGCCAATGTCGGCGCCGTCGAAGCGGATGGTGCCGCGATCTGCAGCCTCGCTGCCGAGGATCATCTTGGCGAGCGTGGATTTGCCGGAGCCGGATTCGCCGACGATCGTGAAAATCTCTGGGCTGTCAGCCGCAAGCGCAAAGCTCACGTCATCGACTGCCGTCATCCTGGCGCGTGAAAAGAACCCGCCGATCGGAAAGAACTTGCTGACATTTTCAAGCTGGAGAAGGTGTTCGCCACTCATTGGATCTTGTACTCCCCTGCCCTGAAACATGCCACGCGCCCGCCGGTCGCGCTCGGCTGCATGACAGGAACCTCCTTCGAGCACCTGTCGATCGCAATCGGACACCGTGGATGGAAGCGACATCCCGACGGCGGGTTCGAGAGCGCCGGAGGTTTGCCCTGCAGGCTCTTCCGCGTCCTCGTATCGCCGATGCGTGGGAGGCTGCCGATCAGATGAGCCGTATAGGGATGTTGCGGATTGTCGAAGATCGCCTGCGTCGGCCCTTCTTCGGCGAGCCGCCCCGCATACATGATCGCAAGGCGATCGGTGATGGCAGCATGGACGGACATATCGTGCGTCACGAAGATGACCGAGGCTTGCATACGTGTCTGCACTTCCTTGATCAACGCAAGAACATCCTGCTGCACCAAAACGTCGAGCGCCGTCGTCGGCTCGTCGGCGATGATGAATTCCGGTTCGCAGACGGTCGCAAGCGCAATGGTCAGCCGCTGGCGCATGCCGCCGGAGAGCTGGTGCGGAAAGGCTTCAAGGACGTGCGGGTCGAGATGCAGGCGGGCAAGATGCGCCTCGACCCGCTGGCGGAAGGCTGCTTGATCCAGACCCATGTGGCGGGAGGCGAAATCGTTGAAAGCATGCTTCACCCGCCGGACCGGGTTGAGCACGTTCATCGAGCCCTGCATGATGTAGGAAAGATGTCGCCAGCGCGCGGCCCGCATCTTTTGCGGTTCGCCATAGACATCGATCGGCTTGCCATCGAAATTGAAATTGACCGTACCGCCGACGACCCGCATCGGCGGGCGAATGGCGCCGGCAAGCGTCTTGATGAGCGAGGTCTTGCCGCTCGAGGATTCTCCGGCAATGCCGTAGATTTCATTCTTGCGTACAGTCAGGCTGATATCGTCGACGGCCCTGATCTCGCGCCGGACTCCGAAATAATCGTTGACATAGTAGCATTTGAGCCCGTCGATCGTCAGCGCGTCCCGGGAGTTTTCGACGAGGGTCAAAGGTGCTTTCCTCAAAGAATTCTGCATCGTCTCAGGCTCCCATCCGGGCCAGCCGCGAGCGCGGATCGATATATTCGTTGACCGACATGGCGAGCATGAAGAGGCCGAGGAAGAGGATGACCACGAAGAGCATCGGGAAGGCCACCCACCACCAGATGCCGGCAACCATGGCCGAATGCGCATTGGCCCAGTAGATCATGCCACCGATCGTCGGCCGGTTGATGTCGGAAAAGCCGAGAATGGAGAGCGTCACTTCCAGGCCGATCGCCCAGATGAGATTGTTCATCGTCGTGAAGAAGACGATCGGCATGACATAGGGAAGATGTTCGCGAACGAGGATTTGCGACGTGCGCATGCCCGAAAAGACGGCGTGCCGGGTAAATTCCCGTTGCCGTAGCGAGAGCGCGACGGAGCGGATGAGCCGGCTGTCATGCGTCCAGCCGAGCAGGGCTGCGACAACCGCCAGCATCGACCATGTCATCTGGTCACGCAGGACAAAGACCAGAAGAAGCAGGATCGGGATATTTGGCAATGCGCCCAGCGTATCGTTGATGCCCATGATGATCTGGTCGGTGCGGCCGCCGATGTAACCGGAAACGAGGCCGACGACGAGCGCGATGAGGCGGCTGATAACAGCGACGATAATGCCGAAGAGCAGCGTGTTGCGCAGCGACGCGCCGATCTGCCAGAAAACATCCTGGCCGCGCGAGGTCGTGCCGAACCAGAATTCGGCGGATGGCGGCATGTCGGGGATCACAACATAGATGGCGTTCTCGTCATAAGGCGAGAAGAAGGAAGAGACGATCAACCCGACAATGATCAGGATCAGGATCGTCCCGAGCAAGAATTCGCGGTTGTAACGAAGCAGGTCTCTGAGGATCTTGAACATCGCTATTATCCCAGTTTCACGCGCGGATCGATCAGCGGATAGATGATATCGATCACGAAGACGGCCGCAGCGACGGCAATGATGGCGATGGTCGTGACACCCAGGACCAGGCTGTAATCGCCGGAATAGATGCCCGAGATCAACAGCTTGCCGATGCCCGGATAGTTGAAGACGAACTCGACGATGACGGCACCGCCGAAGACATTGCCGAGGCTGAGCGCGAGACCCGTGACCTGCGGCAACATGGCGTTGCGGGCCACATAATATGAAAAGATGCTGCTCGAGCGCACGCCGCCGAGCTCGGCATAAACGACATGATCGTCGGTGATGATGTTGGAGACGAGCGAACGCATGGAGATGAACCAGCCACCGATGCCGACGAGCACGAGCGTCAGCGCCGGCAGAATGCCGTGTTCGATAACCGAGCTGATGAAGGCCCAGCTGAATGCGGGCGTGAGATTGACCTGCGCGCCGCCACTGATCGGCAGGATCGGCCAGACGAAACCAAAGAGAATAACGAGGCTGAGGCCGATAATGTAGGTCGGGATCGGCTGCAGTGCCATGATGACGATACCGGCAAGCTTGAGCAGACGACTGTTGCGGAAATAGCCGGCAAGCGCGCCGAGCAGGTTGCCGATGATCCATGCGACGATCGTAGCAAGCGTCAGAAGGCCGACGGTCCAAGGCAAGGCGCGTCCGATGACGGTCATGACCGGTGTCGGGAAGGACGACAGCGACGGACCAAAATCGCCGGTCAGCACCCGTCCCCAGAAAGTGAAATACTGATCGATAAGCGGGCCGCCGGTTCCATAGAGCTCCCGCAGCGATTCGCGCAGAATTTCAACCGATTGTGGATCGGTCGAGCCGAAACTCGTCAAGAGCGACACGGTCTGCTCCACCGGATCAACAGGCGAGAAATGCGCGATCAGGAATGCGAGCGTGATGCCGGTGACGACCACGAAAAGGAACTGCAGGAAACGTTTACCCGCATAGATCAGAAAGCCATTCATGGCATCCATCCTCCAGTAGCAGAAGGGGAGCGGCCGGCAATCGGCCACTCCCGTGTCGACGCGATCAGTTCTTCGGAGCGTCCGGATTGGCCTTCAGGCCGGTCACCATATAACGAATGTTCGACCAGTTCGGACCCGAAGCGGAATAGGGGTTTTCAGCGCTCGGATAGTTCGTCCAGTAGGTCGTGTCGAACGGGGCGAACTTGTTGTAGGCCATCAGCGGAATCATCGGCATCTCTTCGACCGCGAGCTTCAGGAAATCCTGACCGACCTTGGTGACGTCGGGCGAGTCGAAGGCGATGGACCGATTCTTCGCGATGATCTGATCGAGGCGCGGATCCTGCCAGCGTTGCAGGTTGCGCGGCGGCTGGATCTGGCCGAGCGGCTTGATGAATTCCGAATGGTAGCTGTCCAGGAAAAAGGACAGGTCCGGATGGCCGCCCCAGGTTTCAATGCTCCAGTAGATTGCGGCTTCGTAATCGCCGGCACTAAGGCGCTGACCGTTGGTCGGGCCGGCAACATCCACCTTTGTAGCGATGCCGTTCTGGCTCCATTGCTGGGCGATAACGGTGCCGGCACGCGCGAGGGTTGGAATGGCGTCGCCCTCGACCTGAAGGCGGATCGTGAACGGCGTGCCGTCAGGCTTCATCCATTGATTGCCGCTCTTCTTGAAACCGGCCTTCTGCAGGAGCTCGGTTGCAGCTTGAACATCCTGCTTCCACCAGCCGAAGCCGAAGGTACGCTGCAGCTGTTTCGGATCGGTCGGGATCTGGTCACCCCACTGGCCACGCACCATGGTGGCGATCTGGGCGGAGATATTGGGATCATAGGGCTTGATCTTGCGGCTACCGGTATCGAGCTCGAAACTGGTGAGCCAGTCCTGCATCGGTGCGTAATAATCGTCCGGAGCCGAGCCGGTCGGCGGCGTGGCGAGAGCAGCCAGATTGGCGGCGCCGCGATAGGAGCCGAGGGCCACGGCGCGGATATCGATCATCAATGCCAGCGCCCAGCGCACATCCTTGTTATCGAAAGGCGGCTTCTTGGTGTTGAGCAGCACGGAAGGCAGGGTCGGATCGGGATGGGCGAAGGGGAAGCCCTTCAGCCAGGAGGCGACGCTCTTGCTGTCGCGCATCATCGCAAACATGCCCTCGGGTGCCATGTCGTTGATCACGTCGAGATTATGATTGCGCTGCTCGATGACGCGGGCTTCCGGGTTGCCGGCGGCTCGATAGACGACATATTTCACCTGCGGCGGCTCCTTGGCAGCCATGCCGATCGAAGTGCGCTGCCAGTCGTCGCGCAGTTTCCAGATGGTCCAGTTGCCAGCCTTGTCATAGCTCTGCAGCACATAGGCGCTGAGCGAGACCGGCGGATTGTTCTTGAATGCCAAGGGATCGCCGGCCTTTTCGAAGACATGCTTCGGCATGATCCAGGCAGCGTTCCAGCGCACGGTGAACACTGTGTGGAAGCGCGAATTCGGCTTCTTGAGATGGAAGATCACCGTCTGCGGATCTGGGTTTTCCACGCTGGCAACGTTGACGGAAAAAGGCGCGCTCCAGGACATGCCGGGATGGTCGATCTGAGTCTTGACCGTATAGGCCACGTCGTCGCTGGTGAATTCGACACCGTCGCTCCAATAGATGCCCTTGCGCAGCTTCACGGTCATTTGCGTGAAATCGGCATTATAGGCCGGAGGCTCGGCAGCGAGCGCATTCTGCCAGGCATCCGGACCACCCTCCGGATTGATGAACCAGAACGTATCGGTCGTCAGCTGCTGCAAGCCGTTGACATTGGCAGACCCGCCACCGCCCGGAGCCCAGACATTAAACCAGTCGGCATTCTGCTGCGGCGTGCCCTGGATGATCAGAGTTTCATTGCGCGGAATACCGGCAATGAAGTCCTGCGCATAAGCAGGCAGAGCGGCTAGAGACAATAAGGCAATGGCTGCAAATCTTGGGAACTTCATCGGACGCTCCTCCTCCTTGGCCCGCAGAGGCGGGCGCTTCCCGTAATCCGTTATCGATCGCGTTCCGGCGAAAGCGTCTTCATAGGGACCTGATAGTCCATATGGCTCCTCCAGACGACAAGTTTCGCCTCAACATTTATCGACAATTTTTCGCCAAACGGCAACAGGTAATTTTTTAAATGCCAAAAACTCTCGTAAATACCGGCATTTTTCATCACCCATTTAATCGTCATTTTTTATATTATTGACAAAATGGTCATTTCGCTTAGCTTTTGCGGCGAGCGCGGCGCCCTCCCAAGACAGCCGCAACTCATCACAATATTGGTCGGTTAGCCTTCGGGAGGAGGCAGAGGCTTGGCCGTTCAAGAGGAAAGACGATGACGAGTTCCTATGACGTGACCATCAACGTTCACGCCGGCAGGCCGACAGGGGCCTATAAACCGCTGTGGAACTGGTTCGGCTATGACGAGCCGAACTACACCTATTCCCCCCATGGCAAGAAGCTTCTCAAGGAGCTGACAGAACTCAGCCCCGTCGCTCCGCGCATTCGTACCCACAATCTGTTGACGAGCGGCGACGGCAAGCCGGCCCTGAAATGGGGCTCGACCAATGCCTATACGGAGGATGCGAACGGCAATCCCGTCTATGACTGGACGATCATCGACCAGATCTTCGACGCCTATGTCGAGGCCGGCAACATTCCGCTGATCCAGATCGGCTTCACGCCGGAGGCGCTTTCCGATTTCGACGGTCCCTACAAGCATCATTGGGAGCCGGCGGATAAATACGCAACGATCACCACCGGCTGGACCGCGCCGCCGAAGGACCTGAAAAAATGGGGAGACCTCATCGAGGCCTGGGCCCGGCATCTCGCCGATCGCTACGGCGAAGATGTCGTCTCCTCCTGGCCTTGGGAAGTCTGGAATGAACCCGACGGCCATTACTGGACGGGTACGATTCCGGAATTCTGCGCCATGTATGATGCGAGCGCACGTGCCGTAAAACGCGCCCTGCCGAAAGCACGCGTCGGCGGTCCGCACACGTGCGGCGGCTTTGCCAATGAGAAGGCGCAGACTTTCCTGCGCGCCTTTCTGCGCCATGTTGTCGAGAACAAGCCGCCGATCGATTTCATCGCCTTCCACGCCAAGGGCAATCCGGTCATCTTCGACGGCCATGTGCGCATGGGTCTGCACAAGCAGCTGCGCGACATCGAAACCAATCTCGCCATTATCAACGAATTCCCTGAGCTTCGGCATCTGCCCGTCGTCATCGGCGAATCCGACCCGGAAGGCTGTGCGGCCTGCTCGGCCCGCGTCCACCCGCAGAACGGCTACCGCAACGGACCGCTCTACGGCGTCTATGTCGTCGAGAGTATGATCCGCACTTATGAGCTGTCACGCCGAGCCAATATCGAGATCGAAGGTGCGGTGACCTGGGCCTTCCTTTTCGACGACCAGCCCTATTTCGACGGCTTCCGGGATCTCGCGACTAACGGCGTCGACAAGGCGGTGCTGAACGGCTTCCGGATGCTCGGCAAGCTTGGCGGCGAGTGGCTGGAATCCGAAAGCGACTATCGCCGCGATATCGAGGATATCATGAGCCACGGCGTTCGCGACAAGCCCGACGTCAACGTCGTTGCGACCCGCGACGACAAGGGCGTCTCCGTTCTCGTCTGGCACTATCATGATGACGATGAGGCAGGCCCCGCTGCCGATATCAGCCTGGCGATTGACGGCTGGGGCAATCGTCCGGCCGCGCTCAAGCATTTCCGCATGGACGAGCAGCATTCCAACTCCTTCCGCATCTGGAAGGAAATGGGCAAACCGCAGGATATCGCGGGCGCCGATTACGCCAGGCTCGAGGCCTCGGGAAAGCTCGCCGAGATCGACGACAAGGCGTCTGTTTCGGTCCGCGACGGCAAGATCAATCTCACCTTCTCCCTGCCGCGTCAGGGCGTTTCTCTCCTACGCCTGGACTGGTGAGACGGCGGGAAAAGTGGGAGCGCAACCCTCCAAGTTGCGCTCCGTAACCACCTCAGAGCAATCCGGCGCGCGGTCATCGTCACGTCATTGACCGCGTGTCGTTTCACTGCGCCACAATTGGCGCCGTCGAGACCATCCCGCGTAGCACCGCGGGCAACAACGAGCCGCCTGTCCCCGAGACCGCGACGCTCCAACATTCCACAGCCCTTTGCCATCAAGAGACCAATTTACCACAAACAGGTTTACAGCTAATAACTGACATGTTAGCCATACAGTACTGACATGAAGGAGACATATTGATGACGGGGTTTGGTTTGTCGGTCGCATTGGCGACACCTTTTGACCGCAGCGGCGCCATCGCCGCCGAGGTCATGCTCGCCCAGGCAAAGCGAAGCCTTGATTCGGGCTGCGCCAGCGTCACTCTGTTCGGAACAACAGGCGAAGGCGCATCGATCGGCAGCCAGGAACGCGAACGGATCCTCGACGCATTTATTGCCGCCGGCGTTCAGCCCGGGCAGATCGTCGTCGGTGTGCTCGTCGATGCGGCGGAGGATGCGGCGCAGCAGATGTCACAGGCCCTGTCGAAGGGCGTGCGCAGTATCCTTCTCGCCCCGCCCTCCTATTTCAAAAACGTCAGCGATGATGGTATCTTTGCCTGGTTTGCCGATGTGTTTGCGCGTGTCGGCGAGGCAGCGCGTGATGTACTGGCCTACAATATTCCCTCGGTCACGATGGTCGCGTTGAGCATCGACCTGATCAGCCGGTTGCGAAAGGCTTTCCCCTCCATCGTCACCGGCGTCAAGGACTCCTCCGGCGACTGGCCCTACACCGAAACCCTGCTGCGCCAGCATGGCGACCTGATCATCCTGATCGGCGACGAGCGGCACCTCGCCAAGGGTGTGCGCATGGGCGGTCAGGGTGCGATTTCGGGCATGGCCAATTTTGCGCCGCACGAAGTCCGCGCCATGGCCGTCGACGGCAATGACGATCCGCGCGTCGAACAGTTCGTTGGCGAACTTCTCAAGCATCCCGTGACGCCGGCTGTGAAAGTCATGGTGGCAAAAATGACTGGCGATGATAGATGGCTTGCGGTTCGCCCTCCTTTGACGTCAATCTCCGCCGAGGGCAGACGCGAGCTTGCCCTTGCTTTTGACGGACTTTTTCGCACAAAGGCAGCATAGCGGTCATGTACGAGGAGAGCCCGATGGATGGAGCGGACGAGCAGCCGACGCTGAGAGAGAAAGCTTATGAAAGCTTTACCAGGCATCTGCTGGCGCGTGACGTCCGTCCCGGGCAATTCGTCTCGCAGCGCAGGCTTGTCGAACTGACCGGCCTGACGCTCGGAGCTATTCGCGAACTTATACCGCGGCTAGAAGCCGAGGGCCTGATCAAGACGGTGCCGCAGCGCGGGCTTCAGATTGCCCATATCGACCTGAACCTCATTCGCGAAGCCTTCCAGCTCCGGCTTTTTCTCGAAAAGGAAGCCGTCGGGATCTTCACAGAGACGGCAAGCGACGCGGCGATCGCGGCGCTCCTGAATCAGCATCGTGAGATCGTCGCGGCAATCGAGGCCGGCAATCATTCCCATGAACTGGAAATCCATGCCCAGGCTGTCGACTGGGGCATGCATGACGCCTTCATCGATGCGCTAGGCAACACGATCATTTCCAACGCCTACCGCGTCAACTCCATCAAGATGCGCCTGATCAGCCAGGAACGCTTCCGCATCGACGGGCGCGTCGGCCCCGTCATGGGTGAGCATCTTCGCGTACTGGAGGCCATTGAGCAAAGGAATGCGCAAGGGGCCATCGATGCGCTTGCCGCACATATCAATCACGCGCGAAGTCGCGCGCTGAGAATTTAGACTGACGCCTGCGGTGAGGAGATCGCAGGCCACACAAGAGGAGGAGAGCAGCATGTCATCATCATTCATTCGTCCGACGCGTCGAAACTTTCTGGCCGGTTCAGCAGCCGTCGGCGCTGCCGGGCTTCTCGGCATCAAGCCTGCTTCGGCGGCCGTCGACTGGAAGCGCTTTGCCGGGACGACCCTCGAGGTCAATCTCGTCAAGAGCCCGCGTAGCGAAACGATCCTCAAATATCTGAGCGAGTTCGAAGCGCTGACCGGCATCAAGGTCAATGCCGAGGCAACGCCGGAACAGCAGCAGCGCCAGAAGACGACGATCGAACTCAGCTCCGGCAAGCCCAGCTTCGACGTCGTGCACCTCAGCTATCACGTCCAGAAGCGCCAGTTCGAAAAGGGCGGCTGGCTTGCTGACATCAGCGGCTTCATCAAGGATCCGTCGCTGACCGACCCATCTCTGGTCGAAAGCGACTTTGCAGAAGCCGGCCTGCAGTTTGCCAAGGACTCGCAAGGCGTGCTGCGCTCGCTTCCCTTCTCGGTGGACTACTGGATCGTCTACTGGAACAAGGAACTGTTCGAGAAGAAGGGCCTGTCCTATCCGTCGACATTCGATGAGATGGCTAGTGCCGCTGAAGCCCTGACCGATAAGTCCTCCAATACCTACGGTTTCGTGGCTCGTGGCCTCAAGAATGCCAACGTTCCGGTTTGGACCACCCTGCTTCTCGGCTATGGCTCGACGCCGCTCGGCCCGGATGGAAAGCTGCGCACGACCTCTGACGAAGCCGTCGAGGCGGCCAAGATGTATCAGCGCCTGATGACGAAGTCTGCGCCTGTTGGCGTGTCCGGCTTCAACTGGGCGGAGGCACAGTCTGCCTTCCTGCAGGGCAAGGTCGGCATGTGGCTCGATGGCGTCGGCTTCGCGCCGCCGATCGAGAATCCGGAAAAGTCCCGCGTCGTCGGAAAGGTCGGCTACGGCATCATGCCGAAGGGACCAAAGGCACAGGCGGCCGCCACGACCGGTGACGGCATCGGCGTCACCGCCGCCAGCAAGAACAAGGAAGCGGCCTATCTCTTCTGCCAGTGGGTCATTTCCCACGACATGGGCGCGCGCCTTCTGCAGGCGGGTGCCGGCGTGCCCTTCCGCAATTCGATTCTCGAAGACGCCAAGGTTCGCGAGGGCGTCACCATGCCGAGCACCTGGGTCGATGCCGTTGCGGGCTCGGCAAAGGTCTCGCAGCTCGCGCTGCCGGTCATCATTCCGGTCACCGAGTTCCGCGACATCTATGGCGTCGGCTTGACCAACATGATCGGCGGCGCCGATCCGGCAGCGGAACTGAAGAGCGCCACGGCGCAGTTCGAACCGGTACTGGCCCGAAGCGAGGGATAATGGCATCCGTGAGCATGGACACCACGCGATCGAATAGCATCGCAAACGGGAGGAGCAAGCCAGGTCGGCTTGCTCCGAACTACTGGCCCTTCGTTGTCCCGGCGCTGCTCGTCATCGCCGCGGTCATCGTGTTTCCTTGGGTGTTTACGCTCTGGATGAGCGTGAACAGCTGGACCCTGGGCCAGCCGGTGGTTTTTGCCGGCCTGGACAATTACACCCGGCTGCTGGTGGACATGCGCTTTTGGGAATCGCTTTGGCACACGGCGCTCTACACGCTGCTTGCCGTCGTCGCCCCGCTCATCCTGGGCACGCTCGCCGCTTTGATTTTCGACGCACAGTTTCCGTTCCGCGGATTGCTGCGGGGCGTTTTCGTCATGCCGATGATGGCGACACCGGTCGCCATAGCGCTCGTCTGGACGATGATGTTCCATCCGCAGCTCGGCGTGCTCAATTACCTGCTGTCGCTCGTGGGCATCGGGCCGCAGGAATGGATCTACAATCAGAACAGCGTCATTCCCTCGCTCGTGCTGGTCGAGACCTGGCAATGGACACCGCTGATCATGCTGATCGTTCTCGGGGGCCTGGCGGCCGTTCCGCGCGAACCCTATGAGAGTGCCGAAATCGACGGCGCCAACGCCTGGCAGAAGTTCCGCTACCTGACCCTGCCGATGATCGCACCCTTCCTGATGATCGGCGTGATGATCAGAAGCATCGATGCTGTCAAGAGCTTCGATATCATCTATGCGATGACACAGGGCGGGCCAGGCACCGCATCGGAGACGATCAACATCTATCTCTATAATACGGCCTTCTCTTACTATGACATCGGCTACGGGTCGGCGATGGCGGTCGTCTTCTTCATCATGATTGTCGCGCTTTCCTTCGTCCTGATGATGATCCGGCAGCGCGCCAACTGGTCCGACACGGAGACACGCTGATGAAACGCAAGACGATCGATCGCATCGGGCTGCTGTTTGTCGCCCTCGTCATGGTCTCCCCTGTCATCCTGTTCTTTCTCTGGATGATCTCGCTGTCGCTGAAATATGAAATCGACAATGGCGCCTATCCGCCGATCTTCATCCCCGAGCGTTTCGCCTGGTCGAATTACATGAAGGTCTTCGAGGAAAATAATTTCTTCCTCTATTTCTGGAATTCGATCCTTGTAACCGGCGGCGCAACCTTGCTCGCACTGCTGATCGGCGTACCCGCCGGCTACGGCATCGCGCGGCTCAAGGCGGAGCGTTCCGCCATGGTCATCATGATCGCCCGCATGACGCCAGGCCTGTCCTTCCTCATTCCGCTGTTCCTGCTGTTCCAGTGGCTGAACCTTCTCGGCACGCTCTGGCCGCAGATCATCATCCATCTGGTGGTAACGGTGCCGATCGTCGTCTGGATCATGATCGGCTATTTCGAAACGACGCCGATGGAGCTTGAAGAGGCGGCCAGCATCGACGGTGCGACCTCCTGGCAGGTCTTCCGTCTGGTGGCGCTGCCGATCGCCAAACCCGGCATCGTCGTGGCTTTCATCCTCTCGGTCATCTTCTCCTGGAACAACTTCGTCTTCGGCATCGTGCTTGCCAGCCGCGAGACCAGAACCCTGCCTGTGGCCGTCTATAACATGCTCTCGTTCGAGCAGGTCAGTTGGGGGCCGCTTGCTGCAGCCGCACTCATCGTAACCCTGCCCGTGCTGGTACTCACCATGTTTGCGCAAAAGCAGATCGTTGCGGGCCTGACGGCTGGTGCCGTCAAGGGCGGCTGACCCAGGCATTCAAAGGACCATCAACATGGCAAATGTGAATATTCGAAACGTCCAGAAACGCTTTGGCGCCGTCAATGTCATCAGGGACATCAGCGTTGATATCGCCGACGGAGAATTCGTTGTGCTCGTCGGTCCGTCCGGCTGCGGCAAATCCACCCTGCTGCGCATGATTGCCGGCCTGGAGGAAATGAGCGACGGCGAAATCCGCATCGGTGCTCGTGACGTCAGCAACCTGAGGGCCCGCGACCGCGATATCGCAATGGTCTTCCAGAACTATGCGCTCTATCCGCATATGAGCGTCGCCGACAATATGGGCTTTGCCCTGAAGCTGAAAAAGGCCGATACGTCGGAGATTTCCGAACGGGTCACTAAGGCGGCTAACATCCTTGGCCTTGAAAAGCTGCTCGACCGTTATCCCAAACAGCTCTCAGGGGGCCAGCGTCAGCGTGTCGCTATGGGCCGCGCATTGGTGCGCGATCCGCAAGTCTTCCTGTTCGACGAGCCGCTTTCCAATCTCGATGCGAAGCTGCGCGTGCAGATGCGCGCCGAAATCAAATCGCTGCATCAGCGTATCAAGACGACGACGATCTATGTCACCCACGACCAGATCGAGGCGATGACGATGGCTGACAAGATCGTTGTTCTGCATGATGGCGTCATCGAGCAGGTCGGCGCTGCCCTGGAACTCTATGACCGCCCCGCCAATCTCTTCGTCGCCGGCTTTATCGGCTCGCCCTCGATGAATTTCATCGACGGCAGGATTGAAGAAGGTGTCTTCCGCACCGAAATGGGCCTCATCTTGCCACTGCCGGAAAACATCAAGAGCGCACCACCCGCTGGTCAGCTTGTCTACGGTATCCGTCCCGAACATATTCGCGCCAGCCAAGGCGGCATTGGCGGCCGTGCCGAAATCGTCGAGGGAACGGGATCGGAAATCTTCGCCAAGCTGGATTGCAATGGCGAACAGATTTCCTGCCTCTTCCGTGAACGGCTGGCAATCGCGTACGGCGATACAGTTTCGATCGCGATCGATCCGGCAAGTGTTCATCTCTTCGACAAGTCAACTGGCCGACGCATTTGAGCCCGACCTTCTCCGATGCGGGCAGCAAGCCGCGCCACGTGCTCTGCGTCGGCGCTGCCGTGCTCGATACACTGTTTCGTGTCCGCACGATCCCGCAGACGCCGGGTAAGGTTCTGCCCTACGAAATGCTGCAAGTGGCCGAGGGCATGGCTTCCAGTGCGGCCTATGCGATCGTGCGCCTCGGTGGTCTTGCAAGCCTGTGGGGCGCAGTCGGCGACGATCCGGCCGGCCAGCAGATCCTGTCAGAGCTCGAACAAGCGGGAATTGATGTCAGCGGCAGCGCCCGGGTTGCCGGCGCCCGTTCGGCCGTTTCGACGATCCTCATCGACGACGATGGCGAAAGGCTGATCGTTCCCTTCTACGATCCGCGACTGCACGAACACGTTAAGGAGGTCACGGCCGACGATCTCGCGGCGTTCAATGCCGTCATGGTGGATGTGCGCTGGCCCGCTCTTGCCCTGAAGGTCCTGCAAGCAGCAAGGGCAGCCGGAAAGCCCGCAATCCTCGATGGCGATGTCGCTGCGCCTCGCATCATCGACATGCTGGCGAAACACGCCGACCACATCATCTTTTCAGAGCCGGCAGCCGGTAGCCTTTCGCAGATCGACGATCCGGCCCGCATGGTACCGCATCTCAAGACGCAATATCCGCAGGCCTTGATCGTGGTCACCGCCGGGGAGCGCGGCAGCTATTGGTGGAACGAGGAAACAGCTGACGTCGCACATGTGCCTGCATTTCGGGTCAAGACGGTCGACACACTGGCGGCCGGGGATATTTTCCATGGCGCCTATGCGTTGGCGGTCACGGAGGGATTGACGACAAATGCGGCTATCCGGATGGCCTCTGCCGCCGCAGCGTTGAAATGCAGCACCTTTGGCGGGCGGCTCGGCGCACCGCAGCGTGCCGAGGTTTCGGCTTTGCTGGGGGAAGGCGATCGCACGCCAACGGCGGCAGCCGATATGATTGCCGGCCAATCCATCTAGGACCTCAGTTTTCGCTCACATAGGCGAGGTAGCGCTTCTTGCTCGGCTGCAGGTGATCGACACAGAGCTGCGCCAAGACCCAGTTGTCCCTGCCTTTCAGCATCTCGATCATCAGCCGATGATGTTCGTGTGAGATCTGCAGCGATTCCTTGCTGGACATGGAATTGGCGCGCACCGGCAGGCTGAGGCGCATATAGAGTTCGATCGACTGGACGAGATGGGAATTGCCACAGGCCCCGAAGAGCGTCAGGTGGAACCGGTCGTTCGTCTCGTGCACGCCGCGCAGATAGCCGGATTCCACATGCCGGCCGTGCTCTTCATGCAGAACCGTCAGTTCAGCGATCAGCTCGTCGGGTGCCGGCAATGGAATCCAGAGCGCGGCCTGCCGCTGCAGCAGCTCGCGCACGTCATAGATCTCCTGCACCTGTCGAGGGGTCAGCGAACGGACAGTGGCACCCTTGTTGCGCTCGCGCACGACAATGCCCATCGCCTCCAATTGGACAATCGCCTGGCGGGCGAAATGGCGGGTGACATGGAAGCGCGCCAGCAGCGTGTCTTCAGTCAGCCGCGTGCCTGGCGCCAGCCGTCCGAAGATGATGTCTTCCTCAAGGGCGCGCGCGATGCTCAGGTCGTCGTGTTCGATCTCGCCTTCACTGATATCGTCAAGCATCTGCATCCATAATCCTCCGGCGGCTGGCCATATTATCGCGGTTTGCCTCGAGCGTCGAACCGGCTCAGCCGATAGATATCTTCAACCAGCGCCAGCGTCTTCATGTTATCGTCGGGAACAGTCTCCATCGCCGCACGCCCCTCCAGCCCGTCGAGGAAATGCGCGATCGTTGCATCATAGGCGCCCTGATAGACCGCATCCGCATCAAATTCCTCCAGGCGCTGGATTTGCCCCTTCGCCGAAAGACTGATGCCGTCCAGTTCCAGCGTCGCCTGTGTACCAAAAACCCGCAGATGGTCACGCGGCGCCGGCGGAGCGCCATGCACCGCGAGATTGGCGTTTACAGTGACCATCACCCCGTCGTCCAGACGGCGCAGGACGACGGACGCAACATCTTCGGCGACAATGTCGTCATTGCTGCGCTCGAGATGTGCGGCAACAACCTCCATCTCGCCGAACAGGTAGCGCAGCGTATCCAGGTGATGGATCATCACCTCCATGACAAGAAGGCGTTCCTGTGTGCGGAAAAACGGCTGGCGGACGAGCGCCGGCCTTCTGCCCTCACCGTCTGCAATCATCCCACTCGACAGGAATTCGAATTGGACCTGCCTGACGGCGCCCGCGATGCCCTCTTCCAGCCATGTCTTCAGCCGGCGATAGTAAGCGCGAAACCGCCAGTTCTCATGCACCATCAACCGGATCGACGGCGGCAGACCGGCAACGAGAGCAGCGGCCTGATCGTAGTCAGGCGCGAGCGGCTTCTGGCAGATGATATCGAGGCCCCTTGCCGCGGCAAGCCGCACAAGCGCAACATGGGCTTCGCGCGGCGCGCAGATATCGACCGCATCGAGCGCTTCATTCGCCAGCATCGTCTCCGCAGTCGCGTAAGCGCGTGGAATGCCAAAGTGCTGGCTTTTGGCCTCGCGCGCCTCGGTGGAGGGATCGGCGATCGCGACGATCTCGGCGCGTGCCGACTGTTTTGCCCATGCCGGCAGATGATATTCACTCACCCAGCCGGCTCCAATAATCCCTACGCGCCTTCGCCTGATCTCTTTCATAAATCACCAAATCCTGTTTTATCGATAATCTAAGCGTCGCCGGCCGGAAAGCCAATGCGTAATGCAGATAAAAGCCGGAAAATATCGTGAATTATATTGAGTTTTCTTTATAAAAATCGCCGACCAAGCTAATCCGCATGTGTGTCACCATATCTTATTTATTGACAATCCTGCATATCCCACTAGGCTTGAGATCGATTTAAGGGACGAGGGAGGAACAATGTCGAGCGGTCTTCGTCGCAAGCTGACGAGTTACGGCGATCAGGGTTTTTCCCTTTTCCTCCGAAAGGCCTTTATCAAGGCAATGGGCTATTCGGACGATGCCCTCGATCGCCCGATCGTGGGGATTGCCAATACTTACAGCGATTTCAACCCCTGCCACGGCAATGTCCCGCAGCTCATCGAAGCGGCCAAACGCGGCGTCATGCTGGCCGGCGCCATGCCGATGGTCTTCCCGACAATTTCCATCCACGAGAGCTTCGCCTCGCCGACCTCGATGTATCTGCGCAATCTGATGGCGATGGAAACCGAGGAGATGATCCGCGCCCAGCCGATGGATTCAGTGATCCTGATCGGTGGCTGCGACAAGACCCTGCCGGCGCAGATCATGGCCGCCGCCAGCAGCGAGATCCCGGCAATCTTCCTGCCGACAGGGCCGATGGCCGTCGGCCATCACAAGGGCGAAAGGCTCGGCGCCTGCACCGATTGCCGCCGTTTCTGGGGCCGCTTCCGCGCAGGCGAAATCGACGAGGCGGAGATTACCGATGTCAATAACAAGCTCGCAAGCTCGATCGGCACCTGCACGGTCATGGGAACGGCGAGCACCATGGCCAACCTGACCGAGGTGATGGGTCTCTGCCTGCCGCGGGCGGGGTCGGCACCCGCGGCCGAATCCGAGCGGGTACGGCTTGCCGAAGAGACGGGCCGCGTCGCCGCCGCGCTTGCAGCCAACCCGGACGCGCCGACTGTCCGCGATATCCTGACCCCAGCGGCCATCCGCAACGGTCTTGTCGCCCTGCAGGCGATGGGCGGCTCGACCAATGCCGTCGTCCACCTTGCCGCCATTACCGGGCGGCTGGGCATTCGCCTCGACATGGCCGAGCTCGACAGGCTGGGCAAGGTCATACCACTTCTCGTCGATCTGCAGCCTTCCGGCCAGCACTATATGGAACAGTTCCACGAGGCCGGCGGTGTGCAGACGCTGCTGAAAGCCGTTCGTCACGAGATCGACGGCAGCCAGCAGACGGTCTACGGAAAGACCATTGGCGAGGTGATCGACGCCGCCCCCGACGAGCCTGGGCAGACAATCATTCGTACCGTCGAAAAGCCGCTGAAGCCGATCGGCACCATTGCCGTACTCCATGGCAATCTCGCGCCTCGCGGCGCAGTCATCAAACAATCTGCCGCATCGAAGGATCTGCTGCAGCACGAGGGGCGAGCGGTCGTGTTCGATTCCGTCGAGGACATGACCCTGCGGATCGACAGCGACGACCTTGACGTCAGTGCCGACGATATTCTTGTTCTGCGCAATGCCGGTCCGAAGGGCGCGCCCGGCATGCCCGAAGCCGGATACCTGCCGATCCCGCGCAAGCTCGCCCGGCAAGGCGTCAAGGACATGGTGCGGATCTCCGATGCCCGCATGAGCGGTACCGCCTTCGGGACCATCGTACTCCACATCGCCCCCGAGGCTGCCGCCGGCGGACCCTTGGCGATCGTCAAAACGGGTGACCGCATCCGGCTCGACGTCAAGGAGAGACGCATTGACCTTTCCATCGACCAGGCCGAATTCGACCGGCGGATGGCGGAACTCGGAGAGATATCGGCTGCTGAGCCCGTGCGCGGTTATGCGAAACTCTACCATACGCGCGTGTTGCAGGCCGATGAAGGCGTCGATTTCGACTTCCTCCAGCATGAGGAACTGGATCGGAAATGAGCCAGTCGGACAGTGAAGCGCCATTCTGCCTGCCACGTCTGCCATTGACCCGTCTTCCGAACAAGCCGCTGCCTCAGGGCACGATCGACACGCATTTCCATGTCTTCCGGTCGGACGCACCCCTCAACACGCCGCGCAGCTATACGCCAGAGATCGCGACGACGGCCGACTGGATCGCCTTTGCCGACCGGCTCGGTATCGGCAGGGGCATTCTCGTGCAGCCGAGCGTCTACGGCCTCGACAACCGGGTGCTTGCCGAGGCGCTGGCTGCCTTTCCGAAACGCCTTCGCGGCATTGTCGTCATCGATCCCGAGACCAGTGCCGAAGAGATCGCCCGCCTCGACAGGCTCGGCGTCCGCGGTGTGCGCATCAACACCCGCAACAAGGGCGGCCTGCCGCTGGCAGCCACCGAAAAGCTTGCTGCAGCCGTCCGTGAGTTCGGCTGGTCGCTGCAGTTTCAGATCAATCCGGACCAGATCGATGATCTTGCCGGGCGGTTGCCGCCTCTCGGTGTCCGCTTCGTCATCGATCATCTGGGCTTCATACCGCTCACCGACAGCGCATGGCGCCAGCATCTTCCGGCGCTGCAGCGGTTAGCCGATCATGCCGGCGGATATATCAAGCTGACGGCGCCCTATCGGCTGACGCGCGACCGTGGCTATCCCGGCTTTGCCGAAGTGGTCCGCGCGCTTGCGGCCAGCCATCCGGAAAAACTGCTCTGGGGCAGCGATTGGCCGCACACCGAACTCTGGAGCGATATGCCAGATGATGCCGACCTGATCGATGGAATGCAGGATGCAATCGGCGACCCCGCGCTTGCCCGTAAAATCTTCATCGAGAATGCCGAAGCGCTATTCTTTGAGCGCTGAGCGCAAAGCGCCTTGACGATCGCCAGTGGCATCTATGTCATTGTTGTCACTCGCTTTGTCAGTCAATTGCGAGTCGGCGGATACCATCATCCCGGTTCGGAGGAAATGTGAGCAAGAGCTATGACTTCATCATTGCTGGTGGCGGATCCGCGGCCTCGGTTGCCGCGATGCGGCTGGTGCGGGATTTTGGATTTTCGGTGCTCATCATCGAACGCGGACCGCGCGATACGGCGAGGCTTATGTCCTTTCCTGCCGGTTACATGAAATACCTTGCTCGCGACGATTTCCTCGAGATGCACCACACGGTGGCGCAGCCTCAACTCGGCGGCCGTGGCCCGATCGTGCCGGTCGCAAAGGCGCTTGGTGGCGGCAGCGCGGTGAATGCCATGGTGTATATGCGCGGCCAGAAGGAGGACTACGACAGTTGGGCCGCCTATCTCGGCAACGGGGCAGAGTGGTCCTATGCGGATATGCTGCCGCATTTCAAAGGCATCGAGGCAAACAGCCGTTTCAATAACGAATTCCACGGCATTTCCGGCAATCTGCGCGTCTCCGAGCCGCGCCATATCTCGGATACGACCGAGGATTTCATCCTTGCGGCCCAGGGGCTCGGCCATCCCTACAACCCCGATTTCAACGGCGTCAGGCAGAATGGCGTGGGCATCATGCAACATACATTCGCCAAATGGGACCGGCGCACGCAACGCTCGGATGCGAAGAAAGCCTTCCTCGATCCACTCTCAGGCGACAGCAGGCTGGAGATCATCACCGAAGCCCGCGTCGATCGCCTGATCATCAGGAACGGCCGCGCCGTCGGCGTCTCCTATACGCGGGCTGGCCAGACGCATGAGACCATGGCCGAACGCGAAGTGCTCGTCGCGTCGGGAACCTATAACAGCGCCAAGCTGCTGATGCTCTCGGGCATCGGGCCTGCCGACCACCTGCGCGAACACGGCATCGAGGTGGTAGCGGACCTTCCAGGTGTCGGTGCCAATCTGCAGGATCATCATGAGGTTCCCGTCATCGCCACCACGAAAGGCAAATCAGGCTATTTCGGCGAGGACAAGGGCTGGCCGATGATCCGCAACGGGCTTCAGTATCTGCTCTTCGATTCCGGGCCGGTGACGACGACAGGCATCGAGTCCTGCCTCTTCTACGATCCCGATGGCGGTGAGCGGCCGACGATCCAGCTGTATTGCGCGCCGATCGTCTACCTCGACCGTGATGTCTCCTCCGCCAAGCCGACCTGGGGCGTGACCTTCACCTCCTGCCTGCTTCGCCCGAAGGCGCGCGGCAGCGTAAAGCTGCGCTCCGCAAACCCGGCCGAGCAGCCGCTAGTCGACTGCAATTTCTTCGGCGACCCCGATGACCTGCGCCTCACCCTGGCGTCTTTGAAAACGGCGCGGCGGCTTCTGGAAACCGAGCCTTTCCGTTCCAAGATCGCCATGGAAATCCTGCCCGGCAAGGCGCTGCAAGATGAGGAGGCGCTCACGAAATTCGCTGGCCAGACGGTCAAGACCAACTATCATCCCTCCGGCAGCCTGCGCATGGGGCCGGATAACGATCCGATGGCAGTGGTCGATGGCGCGCTCAAGGTTCGGGGGGTCGATGGCCTGCGGGTGATCGATTGTTCGATCATTCCCTTCATTCCCTCGGGCAACACGAACGCGCCAGCCATGGCGATCGGCTCCAAGGCGGCCGACGTGGTCGGCCGGCGACATCGATAAAACGCCGCGATTATTGAATGCCGCTCATTTTGACGCTATATAGTGTCAGTAATACTGGCATGGAGATGGATCATGGGCTTGGCACAATATGTAGATGACGGGCTGTTTGCCCCGCGCAAGATCGCCGATGCCTTTCGCACGACGAGCGAGGAAATTGCCCGCACGGCAGGTCTCGGCAAGGATGCGATCCAGCGCAAGGACCGCCTGCGCTCTGACAAGACGCAACGACGCCTGCGCGAGATGATCGAGGTCGTCAACAAGGTCGAGCCCCGCTTCGGCTCGGCGCTGATGGCCTATGCCTGGTATCGTTCCGAGCCCCTGTCAGGCTTTTCCGGCCAGACGGCTATGCAGCTCGTTCGCGACGGGCGGGCGGAGGAAGTCCTCGACTATATCGATGCGATTGATGCCGGTATCCACGCCTGATCCCGGCCGATGCGCTACGAAGGAAAGCTATATCGCGCACTGAACCCGATCTATGCACGCCAGCCGCTCTCCGGCCGGGGCGCAGAACTTTATGGCGGCCGCTTCAACCCCAAGGGAACGCCAGCGATTTATACCTCGCTCTCTGTGCTGACGGCACTGCGTGAGGCCAATCAGGTCGGCAGCCTGCAGCCGACGACACTCGTCTCCTACGAGGCCGATATCGAACGGATCTTCGACACGAGGGACGCGACCGCCCTTCAAGAGCTCGGTATCGATGCTGCAGCGCTCGCCACAGTAAGCTGGCGCGACGAGATGAAGGCCAAGGGCGAAGCAAGGACGCAAATGTTTGCGCGCGAACTCCTGTCCGACGGCTATCACGGGCTGCTGGTCAGAAGCTTTGCGCCGGCGGCGAGAGCCGACGACCTCAATCTCGTGCTCTGGCAATGGAGCGCTAAAGCTCCTTGCCGCCTGACCTTGATCGACGACGAAGGCAGGCTGTCCTGACCGATTGGTGTGATCGGCGCCGACTTGAAACCGGCGCCGATTGACTTCCGGCCCCTCAGGCCGCGCGGGCCTTGTTCGGTCGGGCCCATTCGGGCAGCCAGTCGCCATGAGCGGCAAGCAGCTCGTCCACCAGCGACCAGATCTGGTCGAGATCAAGTTCGGCGGCCGTATGCGGGTCCATCATCGCGGCATGATAGATATGCTCCGGATTTTCTGTCATCAATGCCTGAACCGTCAGCTCCTGGACATTGATATTGGTGCGGATTAGCGCCGTCAGCTGCGGCGGCAGGTCGCCGATAAAGGTCGGCTGAATCCCGGAGGCATCGACCAGGCAGGGCACTTCGGCCGCGCAATTGGACGGCAGCGACGTGATGCAGCCATTGTTGCGCACATTGCCGTAGATAACAGAGGGCTCACCCGTCCAGACCGAATTGATGATCGAGGAAGCATATTCCTTCGATTCCTTGACCTCGATCTTGTCGGCCGAACGATAGGCTTCCGCCTGCCCCTTCCAGCGGGCGATCTGCTCGATGCAGCGCTTCGGATATTCGTCGAGCGGAATGCCGAATTTCTCGATCAGATCCTCACGGCCTTCCTTGATGAAGTAAGGCGTGTATTCGGCAAAATGCTCCGAGCTTTCGGTCACGAAATAGCCGAGCCGCGTCAGCATCTCGTAGCGCACCTTGTTGGGGCAGCGCGGGTTCCAGCCGGGCTTCGGCGCGCGGCCTTCGCGATAGGCGCGAACCAGATCCGGATAGAGGTTCCTATAGGAACCATCCGGCTGGCGATGCTCGAACTTCAAATAGAAGGCCATGTGGTTGATGCCGGCCGAGCGGTAGCGGATCTCGTCATAGGGAATGTCGAGATCGTGGGCGAGCTCCATTGCCGTGCCCTGTACGGAATGGCAGAGGCCGACCTGCTTGATATCGGGATATTTTTCGGAAATCGCCCAGGTGTTGATCGCCATCGGGTTTACATATTGCAGCATGATGGCGTTGGGGCAGACTGCGCGGATGTCCTCGCAGATCTTCCAGAGATGCGGCACGGTCCGAAGACCGCGCATGATGCCGCCGACGCCGAGCGTATCGGCAATCGTTTGACGCAGCCCGTATTTCTTCGGCACTTCGAAGTCGGTCACCGTGCAGGGCTCGTAACCGCCGATCTGGAAGGCGACGACGACGAAATCAGCGCCCGAGAGCGCCTTGCGTTGATCGGAATAGGTTTCCGCCTTCGCCTTCACGCCAAGCGTCGAAATCAGCTTGTTGACGACGATGGCGCTTTCTTCCAGTCGCTGCGGATTGATATCCATGAGCGCGATCGTGGCGCCTGACAGCGCCGGACGCTGCAGGATATCGCCGACGATATTCTTCATGAAAACGGTGGAGCCAGCTCCGATGAACGTTATTCTGGGATTTGCCATATGAACCTCCGGCATTCTGAAATTACGCTACCTCGAAAGCGGCTTTGACGAGCCGTTCGGTGTAGGGTGTCTTGGGATTGGAAAGGACTTCGTTGACGGGTCCCTCTTCCATGATCTTGCCGTGCTGCATGACGATGACACGGTGGCAGAGGGCGCGCACGACCTTCAGGTCATGCGAAATGAACAGGTAGCTCAGGCCTCGCTCATCCTGCAGCTTGCGCAGGAGTTCGATGATCTGCGCCTGGACGGACAGATCGAGCGCCGAGGTCGGCTCGTCGAGCAGGATGAATTCCGGCTCCAGTGCGATCGCCCGCGCAATGGCGATGCGCTGGCGCTGGCCACCTGAAAATTCATGCGGGAAGCGCGACAGGATATTGCCCGGCATGCCGGCGGCAGTCAGCGCTTCGCGTACGCGGTCCAGCCGCTCACTCTTGGTGGCACCAAGCCTGTTGACCACCAGCCCCTCCTCGATGATCTGACCGATCGTCATGCGCGGATTGAGGGAGGAGAACGGATCCTGAAAGACGATCTGCATGCGTGAGCGCAAGGGGCGCATTTCCGCCCGTGACCTGCCGTGGATCGGCTGTCGGTCGAAATAGATCTCGCCATTGTCGGTGTCGTTAAGCCTGAGAATAGCCTGGCCGAAGGTCGTCTTGCCCGAACCGGATTCACCGACGAGGCCCAGCGTCTCGTGCCGCCGCAGCGTCAGATTGAGACTGTCGACGGCAACCAGTTCGCGCAGTTCCGGCCTGAAGAAGCCGCCATGGCGCAGCATGAAGGAGACACGTACGCCGCGGGCGTCGAGAATGATGTCCGATCCCTCCGGCAGCGGGTTGGCCTGGCCGCGCGGCTCGGATCCCAGAAGATGCTTGGTATAAGGATGCTGCGGATTGGCGAAAAGCTGCTCGGTCACATTGTGCTCGCGCATTTCGCCATGCTGCATCACATAGACATAGTCGGAGAACTTTCGCACGACCGTCAGGTCATGGGTGATCAGGATCACTGCCATCCGCAATTCCGTCTGCAGATTGCGGATAAGGTTGAGGATCTGCGCCTGGACGGTCACGTCGAGTGCCGTCGTCGGCTCGTCGGCAATCAGGACATCGGGATCATTGGCAAGCGCCATCGCGATCATCACGCGCTGGCGCTGACCACCGGAAAGCTGGTGCGGATATTGCAGCAGGCGCGCTTCCGGATCGGGGATCTGTACCTGCTTCAAAAGCTCCAGCGCTTTGGCATTGGCCTGTTTGCGGCTCATCTTGCGATGAACGCGGATCGCTTCGACGATCTGGCTGCCGATCGTGTAGATCGGGTTCAGCGAACTCATCGGCTCCTGGAAAATCATCGAGATGCGGTCGCCGCGCAGCCTGCGGCGGGCTTTCTCGGAGAATTTCAGGATATTGTTGCCGTCATATTCGACGCTCGAACGCGGCGAGATCACCGCGCGCTTGGAAAGAAGCCCCATGACGGTGCGTGCAGTTACCGACTTGCCGGAGCCGGATTCACCGACGATGGCGATCGTTTCACCGCGATAGAGCTGGAAGGAAATATCCTTCACGGCTTCGACGGTGCCATGCTCGACCTTGAAATTCACGCCGATATTGCGCGCATCGATAACTGGGCTTTCCTTGCGGCCGTCGTGATCGTGACGGACGGGCGGGGCAAAGGAACTGACTAGAGCAAGAGCCATCTTCATCACCTCAATAGGGATCGACCGCATCGCGCAGACCGTCGCCCAAAGCATTGAAGGCGAAGACGGTGACCAGCACGAAGGCGACGGGCGAGAGAATCCAGGGATAGGTTCCGATGACGGAATAATTCGCGGTATCCTGCAGCATTAGCCCCCAGGAGATCAGCGGCGGCTTCACGGCAAAGCCGAGGAAGCCGAGGAAGGATTCGAGCAGCACGACGCTCGGAATGTGGATGGTGACGGCGACGATCACGTGGCTCATCACATTCGGGAAAATATGCTGGAAGATGATGCGACGGTCGGTGGCACCAACGGCCATTGCTGCCCGCACATATTCGATACGCGCAAGGGCCAGAGTCTTGCCGCGCACCTCGCGCGACATCTGCGCCCAGCCAAGCGCCGACATGACGAAGATCACGAAGGCGAGGAAGATGTTGGTCGGCGCTGTGATCGGGATCAGCGATGTCAGCGCCAGATAAAGCGGCAGCTGCGGGAAGGCGAGCACCAGCTCGACGAAGCGCTGCACCCAGATATCGAAGGCACCGCCATAGTAGCCTGACACCATCCCGACAGTGGTGCCGACGACGGTGACGATGAAGACCACCGTCAGCGCGATCATCAGCGAGATGCGTGAGCCGATAATGGCGCGCGACAGCACGTCTCGGCCGAACTTGTCGGTGCCGAGGAAATGCACCGGTTCGCCATCGACCGTGCCAAAGAAATGGCGATTGGCCGGGATGAGACCGAGTAGATTATAGTCAGCACCCTTCACGAAGAAGCCGAGCAGACGCGGATTGTCATAATCCAGGCCGACGACCGGCTGGAAAGTGACCGGATCGAGCTCTTCGGAATCCGCAAGCGCATAGACGCGCGGCCAGACGAGACTGCCCTCCTTGTCGTGGATGCTGATGAGCTGCGGCGGCGCAAAGCCGACATCGGTCGCCTTCGGATCCATCGGCGCGAAGAAATCGGCAAAGATCGCCATGATGATCAGGAGCCCGACGAGGATGAGGCCGATCATGCCGGTCCAGGAGCGCCGCAGCCGGCGCCAGACCAGAGCCATGTAGCTCTCATTGCCATGGCTGGTATTCTTGACCGTTTCCTCGTGTGGCGGCGGCGGTGTGGAAGAGTCGAAGGCAAACATATCAGGCTCCTCCATATTGACGGACCCGCGGATCGAGCATGGCAAGCAGCATGTCGGCGATGATGTTGCCGACGATCAGTGTCGCCGACAGCACCAGCATGAAAGTCGCGGTGACATAGACGTCACCGATCGCCATGGAGCCGACGATTGCCGGACCGACGGTTGGTAGAGCGAAGATGATCGCGGTCTCGATCTCGCCGGTCAGCATGTAGGGAAGCACGACACCCTGATACATGACGAGCGGATGGAGCGCGTTTGGAACGGCGTGGCGCATGACGACCGCGCCGCCCGAAAGCCCCTTGGCGCGCGCTGTCTCGACATATTGGGCGTTCAGCGTATCGAGCAGATTGCCGCGCATGACGCGCATATTGTAGGCGAGCCCGCCGAAGGTGGCGATCGCGACGACCGGCCAGACGTGGCTTACGAGATCCATGAATTTCGCCCAGGACCACGGCGCTCCGCCATATTGCGGTGAGAAGAAGCTGCCGATTTCCGTCACATTGAACTGGAAGACGAGCAGGTAGACGATGATCAGCGCCATCAGAAAGCGCGGCACCGTCATGCCGAGGAAAGAGATGCCGGAGAGCAGGCTGTCGATCCAGCTATATTGGCGGGTCGCCGCCCAGATGCCGAAAGTGATGCCGAGGATCGACGCGAAAATGTGGCAGACCAGCGCCAGGGCCAGCGTGCGCGGCAGGCGCTCGCCGACAACGTCGGCAACCGGCTTGTTGTAGAACATGCTGTAGCCGAAATCGCCTCTGGTCACTATGCCCGTGATCCAGTTGACGTACTGGACGACCAGCGGCTGATCGAGGCCATGTTCGACACGATAGGCCTGAGCCTGGGCATCGGCTTGCGCGAAGGAAGCGCCGCCCTGATTGATCAACTGCGAACGGATGTAATCGGCATAATCTCCGGGGGGTGCCTGGATAATCGCGAAGGTCACCACACTCAGGATGAAGAGGACGGGGATCGCCGAGGCGATGCGCATGAGCAGGAATCGTAACATCAGACGGTTCGCTTCTCCTTGCCGCCAGTCGCTCGTCTCAGCGCGGCCGGCTTGTTGATTCTGACCGGCCGCGCGCAGCACGCGCGACCGGAAGCTCTTGTCATTCGGGAGGGAGCTCTTAGTTTATCGGACCCTTGTCCCCGGGCTTACCGGGAAGCTGTTGAGGGAAGAGTTCGTACTTGCCCTGCTTGTCGGCGGCCACCCACACACGCTCGCGGATGACGGAGTCCTCGGCCCAGTTGAACATCATGATCGGCGTGCCCTCGGGAATATTCGAGAAACGCTTGTTGATGATCAGCGCGCCCGGATATTCGGTCAGGCCGACGGTATCGACGTGTTCGGTCGCAGTCTTCTGGTACTGCTTCATGAGCGCGACGCGTTCGTCATTGTCCTGGCTCGTGCGGAACTTGTTGACGATGTCGGCAAGCTCCTTTTCGTAAGGCAGGAGGTCGAGCTGATTGTCCTTGCCGGCGCGATGGTGCCAGCTGGTACGCGGGCCGACAGCGGCAAGCTGCTCGGTGTTCTGCACCACGGAGGCGAGCTCGGTTGTGTTGCGCTGGATCAGCCAGTCGAACTGGCCGGCATAATGCGCATTGTCCCGCTTCGGGCCATCAAGAGCATTGATGATGATCTTGATGCCGAGCTTTTCCATCTGGCCGACGACACCTTCGGCAAGGCTCTTGTCGGTGGTGTAGTCGTTGTTGACGAGAAGCACGATCTCGACGTTCTTGCCGTCAGCTGTTCCGGCCGGGAAGTTCACGAAGCCATCGCCGTCGGTATCCTTCAGGCCGACCTTGGCGAGCAGTGCCTTCGCACCCTTCAGATCGAAGGGATAGTAGACTGTCGAGTTGCGATCATAGAAGCTCGTGCCTGAGGAAAGGCCGCCTGCATAAATTGCCGTGAACGGTCCCTTGACGAGGGAGTCGCCGATTGCCTTGCGGTCGACCGCCATGGTTATGGCCTTGCGGAAGTCCTCGTTGCGGTCGAGTTCGCGGATCGCCTGACTGCGAGCGTCGGGATCACCCCAGCCATTGCCCGACAGGTTCATACGCAAGTTATAGCCGATGAGGCGCGGACCGAAGGCGAGACGCGCCGGAGCGGTCTTTTCGGCAGCGCGCTTGAGCGAGGCAACGAAGTTTTCCGGCTGCTCGAGGTTCGAGAAGTCGGCAGAACCGGCTACAGCCTGCACGTCACGGTCGGCCCAGGTCGAGAGCTTGTAGTGCAGCTCGTTGAGATAAGGCAGCTGATTGCCCTTCTCGTCGACCTTCCAGTAATAGGGATTGCGGCGCATGACGATGATATCGTCAGGCCGATATTCAACCGGCACCCAGGCGCCCATCACCGGCATGTTCATGAATTCCGGCGGGAAGGCGTTCTTGAACTGGTCGTAAGTGTTCTTCGAATATTTTGGATGCTGGAGTTTGAGAATATGCGATGGACCCGGGCAGAAGTTGGGGTAGGCCATCGTATAGAGATACTGCTTCGGGAAGGCTTCCTTGAAGGTCCATTCGACTGTGTAGTCGTCGATCTTCGTGAGCGTCGTTCCCTCACCGAAGGCCTCCGGCGACGCACCGCCACCGAGCGGCGAAACGTTCGGGTCGATGACTTCGTCTTCCCAATAGAACATGAGGTCATCGGCGTTGAAGGGCGCGCCGTCGGACCACTTGGCGCCTTCGATCAGGTGCATGGTGAGCTTGTGACCGTCCTGCGACCACTCCCAGCCCTTGGCGAGGTTCGGCAACGGCTCGGTATCCTTGGCTTCCACCTGGAATAGCGGTGCTGTGCGTGTCAGGCATTCGGAGAGGCCGATATCGATACCGCCCCAGCCCTGCGTCTGACCGGCACCGTAGTTCCAGCCTTCCGGCCGACCGCCGATGACATGGCGCATCACGTCGCCATAGACGCCGGGACCGTCAGGCATGTTCTCGGTCTTGAAGACCATCGGTTCCTTGGGCAGGCGATCCTTGACCGCCGGCAGCTTGCCGGTGTCGACGAAATTCTTCGTTACCCAGTCCGGCTCATGATATTCGGGCAGCGCCTTGAACTCCAGGATGGAGTCGCGGGACACATATTTGATCTTGCCTTCCGCCGGGAAAGCCGGCGGGGCTGGCGGCACTGTAGGCTCGGACGCATAGGCATTCAGGGCCGCGACTGAAACGCTGAGCGCCAGTCCTGCCAGGATGCCGATCTTACGGAAATTCGTCATCGTCTCTCCCTCTTGTTCCGGAGCGCTTGTACGCGTCTCCGCTTCTCCTCAAACGGTAATGAAGGAAGCTCCAGCGCGACGGCCTTCCTCCCGAAGAACCGCCGCAGCCTCCCTCACCTGACTTAAACGGCTTGCTTCAGCGCGGCCTTTTCAACGCGAAGTTCCTCGATGGAGCGGACATGGCGGCGCGCAGCGCCTTCCCACTCCCTCGTCTTCACCTTGGAATTTGCCAGCCGCTCCTTGGCAGCCGGAACGGCATCAGCATATTGCGGCAGCCAGCGCGCCTGGGCGACCACCATTTCATCGACCATCTGCCAAACCTCTTCCGGGGTCGAGACGGCACCAACCAGCGGATCGTGCAGTACGGCGAGCTTCAGGAGATCGATATCGCCGGAAATCGCCGCATGCACCGACATGCGCTGGACATTGATCGACGAGATGCAAGTCGCAGCACAGGCTTCCGGAATGGTGATGCCGGAGACCATGTTGATGCCGAAGCGATCGACGAAGCCGGGCGACTCGATGATGGCGTCGGATGGCAGGTTGGTGATGACGCCGGTATTCTTGACGTTGAAGTGACCGCGATAGACCCGACCGGTCTCCAGCGCCTCCAGGATATGGCTCGCATGCTCGTTGGAGCGCTTGGCCGGATCGATCGGCTTTTCGGCCGAAGCGAGGAATTGCGGGAACTCCGTCTCGAACCAGTTGCGGGTCTCTGTCGAGTGACGCAGATAGCCGCCGGTCTCGCCATGGATCCAGTCCGACATATCGATCCAGCGGGTGATTTCGTCCGGCCGCTTGCGATACCAGGGCAGGTATTCGGAGAGGTGACCGTTGCTTTCCGTCGAATAGACGCCGAAGCGCTTCAAGACGTCGATACGCAGCTTCTCCTGCTGCGAATAGACAGGGTGCGCCTCGAAAGCGGCGACCAGCTCATCCTTGCCGATCTTGCGGCCGTTGAGACGCAGATCGACGAACCAAGTCTGGTGATTGATGCCGGAGCAGATGTAGTCAAGCTCGCTCTGCGACTTGGCGCCCAGCACTTCGGCAATCTGTTCGGCGCCATGTTGGACACCGTGGCAGAGGCCGACCGTATCGACCTTGCCATATTCGATGGCCGCCCAGGTGTTCATCGCCATCGGATTGGCATAGTTCAGGAACTTCGCGCCCGGTGCTGCAACCTCGCGGATATCCTTGCAGAAATCGAGGATGACGGGAATATTGCGCTGGCCATAGAGAATGCCGCCGGCGCAGATCGTATCGCCAACGCACTGGTCGATACCGTATTTCAGCGGAATTCTGATGTCGTCGGCATAGGCTTCCAGCCCGCCGACGCGCACGCAGCTGATGACATAACGCGCGCCTTCCAACGCCTTGCGGCGATCTGTCGTGGCCGTCACCTTCGTCGGCAGCTTGTTCGACTCGACGATCTTGTCGAGGATCGCCTTGATCATCTGGAGGTTATGCTCGCTGAGGTCGGTCAGCGCGAATTCGATGTCCTTGAATTCCGGCACGCAGAGAATGTCCGTGAACAGCTTCTTGGTGAAACCGACACTGCCTGCCCCGATAATAGCGATTTTGAAACTCATATCCTTCACCTCGATCCGATCAAATGCTAGGTAAAAAGACGGCAAAGGAGGATCAGGCGGCATGCTCTCGCACATCGTCTGAAAATACCGGGAAATAGCGCCTGTATTCCTCCCGGCCGTTCTTTCGACCGCGATCTCTTCCTCTTGTGAGAGGGGATTATGCGCATATTCGCAGGAGCGGCCAGAGAAGGATTATGCTTTCGAGGGTAATTTTGTGCTGCATGATTTGATCGCCAACGGCCAGTCGATGAGAACCGTTTCGCTGCCGCGCGGACGCCAGCGTTTGCATGCCATGCCCACAAGCGCCGGCTACGAGGTGCGTGAAAACGAGACCTATGATTGGGACGGCAGAAAGCGCGGCCTGACACCCTTCACGGTGCTGCAGCATACGATCAGCGGCACCGGCCGCCTGCGCTACCAGAATCGCAATTACAAGCTCCAGAGCGGCGACACGATGATGGTGCTCGTGCCGCACAATCACCGCTACTGGCTGGAAAAGGGCGACCGCTGGGAATATTTCTGGATCTCGATGAACGGTGAAGAAACGCTGCGCATCCACAAGATGGTGCTGGCACTCGCCGGGCCGGTCTTCAAGCTGCAGCAATCGACCATCGATCATCTGGCGGACTGCAGCCTGCGGCTCGTCAAAGGCGCAAACACGCCGGGCTCGGCCTCGGCGGTCGCCTATGAAGCCGCCATGGCGCTCTATGATGACATCTTCGGCGCCTCCGCCTCGATGGCCGAACAACGCGCCATGCAGGCGGTGACCGACCATATCAACGCAAATCTGGAAAAGCCGCTTCCGGTCAGCGAGCTTGCAGCGATCGTCGGCTTGAGCCGCGCCCACTTTTCTCGCAGCTTCGCCGAAAGCGAGGGCGTGCCGCCAGCCGAATATGTCCTGCAGCAGCGCCTGCAGCGTGCAGCAAAGCTGCTGACCAAGGCGGATTTCCTGCCGGTCAAGGAAGTCTCGATCATGTGCGGCTTCGAAGACGCCAATTACTTCGCCAAGGTCTTCCGGCGCGTTTACGGCATCACGCCGACGGAGTTTCGCACGACCGGCATGTATGCGAGCATCGGCCGCGGCCGGTAGGCGATCAATTGAAGACAGAATGTATCCCGCGACAAAATCGCCGGCGCGACCAGGATTTATGGAATTCGATCTAGCACCTCAAGTTCAGACGAATGCCTGCAGCCTTGTTCTCCGGGCACAGACCATCTTGCCGCCTGACAGCGACTCGCTAAGCTGTTGATCTGTGCTTACGGGAGGTGGGCTTTGGCTGCTGGAGGTTATTCATGGGCGAGCAGGTGGTGAGCATCGCAAGTTACGGCGTCGAGCCGGGTTTGCGTTTCGCCGTGCTTCTTGACGGCAATGGCGGCTGTCGCACCCTCGACATGGAAGCAGTGCGCCGATGGACGCCGGATGACGGCGTCATCTGGCTGCATTTCGAACGCGATCATCCAGCCGCTGCCGAATGGGTGACGACCAGAGGCGGCTTCGACCCGCTCGTCGCCGACGCCTTGCTGGAAGAGGAAACGCGGCCGCGCGTCGAAGCCATCGATGACGGGCTGCTGATCATTCTTCGCGGCGTCTGTGCCGCTCCGCCGGAAGAGGCGGAGGTCAGGTCGGCGGAAATCGATCTCGTTCCCCTTCACGTATGGGCCGATCAGCGCCGGCTGGTGACCCTGCGCGACAGCGGCCACTATATAACCGCCTTGCGCGATATCCGCCTTGCGCTCGACAAGGGCAAGGGCCCGAAGCAGACGGGGGAACTGCTCGCCCTTGTCAGCGAAAAGCTGGTCCGCGACCTCGAACCCGTGCTCGACACGATGGACGAAGAGGTCGACGAGCTGGATGAATTGATCTTTCACGGCGAAGCCAGCGAAGTCCGCGAGCGGCTGAAGCAGCTTCGCCGCCGGTCCGTGCAGCTTCGGCGCTATCTCGCCCCCCAGCGCGACGCCCTGAACCGCATCGAGCATGACGACGCACCGTGGCTGAAGGAGCGCGACAAGCTGCGTTTCCGCGAGGTCATCGACAAGCTGATGCGCTTCATCGAATATCTCGACGCCATCCGTGACCGTACCGGCATTCTTCATGACGACCTGTCCACGGTCATCAGCGAAAGGATTGCCCGCAATTCCAATCGCCTCGCCGCGCTCGCCGCCCTGCTGCTACCGCCGAGCGTGGTCGCCGGTCTTTTCGGCATGAATGTTGGCGGTATCCCTGGCGTCAACGATACTTGGGCTTTCATCATCATCGTTGGCTTTGTTGCGGTCACGTCCGTTGCAACGCTGATGGTCCTCAAACGGATCAACTGGCTATGAGCAGCCAAGGGCAGAGATCCCGAACTGCCTTTCCTGATGATTTCAATACAAGACGATTATCGCACGAGGGCACGGGATCGCTCAGATCCCTGCGTACCACTCGTAGCCGCGGTCTTCCCAGAAACCGCCATTGCCGCCCCACAGGCCGGCAAAGCTGTCGACGATCTCGATGCGCATGATGTATTTGGCCTGCTTGTAGCCGAGTTGCCGTTCGACCCGCAGCCGGAGAGGCGCGCCATGACCGACGGACAGATCCTTCCCGTTCATCTGATAGGCTAGGATGGTCTGCGGATGGAACGCGTCGATGAGGTCAATGCTCTCATAGTAGCGGCCACTTCCATCGAGTGTCTTCTCCAGCTCGTCGGCACAGTGAAAGACCGCAAATCGAGCGTTCGGCTTCAGTCCTGCCGAGCTCAGGACGGCCCCAAGCGGAACTCCCGTCCATTTCCCGATTGCGCTCCACCCCTCGACGCAGTCATGGCGGGTGATCTGGGTGCGAGCCGGAAGCCTCTTGAGATCAATGAGGGAGAGTTCCTGAGGCCGATCGACGAGACCGTCGATCTTCAATCGCCAGTTTGCGAATTTGCCTTCGACGAGTTCGGCATAGTCTTCGCTGTCAGGCGCGCTCGTGCCGTTCACGCGGAAAGAGGGAGAAATGTCCGTCTCGGCAAATTCGCGGGCGAGAGCATCGCGTCCCTGCAGTAGCCTTTGCGCCTTCATCGTCAGATTTTCGGCCGAGCGGATAACGCTTGCCACGCCGGCGTTCTGTTCCAGTATGTCGCAGCCTGAGAGCGTGAGTGCCGAGGCGCCGAGCGTGCTGCGGATAAGAAAGCGCCTGCGGGTCAGAAAGTCGCGTGTCATGAATGTGGACCTTTTTCTCTGATGGCATAGCGACCCGTGATCATCGAGCGCATGTTGTTCCAGGTTCCCGACAGCACGACCATCGCCACATGGACGAGCACGAAGAGGACGAGAAGCGTTGCGGTCATGAAGTGGATCGTGCGCGCCGACTGGCGCCCGCCGAAAATATCCACCAGGGCCGGCACGATGGCATTAAAGCCGGGAGACATCGTCAGGCCGGTCAGCAACATGGTCGGCAGCAGAATGACGATCACGGCAAGGTAAGTGAGCTTTTGGAGCGCATTGTAGTGCTTCGCTTCTTGCCCTCGCGGGAAGCGCAGACGTGCGTGGTCGAGGATTTCGCGCCACAGATGACGCGGGGAAAGGTCTCTGCGCGCCGGTGCGAGGTCACGCCGAAAATGGCCGCTCAGGATGCCGAAGCCAAGATAGAAAATGCCGTTGACTAGAAACACCCAGGCAAAGAAGAAGTGCCAGCGGCGGCCGGTTGCGAGATCCTGAAACGATGGAATGGTCGCCCAGGCCGGAAATGCCCGCGGCGTCGGGCTCCCCTCGAAGGTCGAGACGCCCAGAACACCTGATGTCGGCACCTCGACGCCGGCGATCCGGACGAAACCACTGATATCGTCGCCCTGTCCGCTCGAGCCGATCGTCAGGACAGCTGGATCCCCGTCTGCCCCATAGTGCCCCCAGTAAAGTTCGGGATGAGCGTTGAAAATCTGCAATCCGCTCAAGAGCAGGACACTCAGGCAGATGACGTTCAGCCAATGCGTCAGCCGCGTGACTAGGGAATGACGATGGATCATCAGGATCCGGGAGTATCGCATATTGTCGTTGTCGGGACTGTCGCTCACGGATGCGGCCTTCCGGTCGAGTTGATTTGTTGGGTGTATTGCAATGCTGGATGCCGCCGGTCGGCCAATGGGGGCGGAAGCCGACCGGCGGCGACGTGGCTCACATGGGAGGCACCACGCCATTCTTGCCGACGATAACGCGATGCGCGACTGTGCCGCTCGAGGCCTTCTCGGCCGATATGAAGACCATCGCCCCTGCAACCAGGTCGTCTTTGGTTGCAGGGGCGATGGTCACCACCGGAGTGCCGTCAGGAATGGAAATCTTCTTTTCCTTGCCGTGGTAGGACACGGTAACGGTCCGTCCGTCGACATCCTTGACCGCATCGGCGACGGTGGCATTGGTCATGCTGCTGTTCGGCTTGAGGTCCCATCCAAAGCTTCCCTCGCCGGCTCCCTTGAGCGCGGGCGGAAAGATCAGAACTTCGAGAGCGCCATCTTCACCCTGATCCTTCGGCAGGGAGGCGATGCCTACGTAGTCTCCGGGCTGGATGTCGCTGACCTTTGCGTTGGCGACGCTGGCAACCTGCCAGCCGTCCGCGAGAGCGACATCGACGGTTTCTCCCTCGCGCGTCTTCACTTTCAAGTTAGAACCTGCAAAGTCGACGACACTACCTCGGATGTGGAGTTCGGCCTTTTTCTCTTCGGCCTGGACAGAGGCTGGCGAAACAAGGGTTGCCGGAATGCCGGCCAAGCCGGCGACCATGATGACTGGAAGAAGTCTGCGCAACATGTGAGATTCCTTACCTACTAGTTGGTAGTTTAGACGGCGCTATTTTGACAGATATTTCCGTCGACGCACCGCCCCGCCGACAGGAATGAGATCATCGCGGCCGGAGCCGTTGAAGACTAGGCTCGAGAATGAGTTCAAAGACAGCGGGCGTCCCATAGGCTCGTGCCGATAGCATTGCGCCATGGACAGTGGCCATGAAAGCCTCCGCCTCTATGCGCGCCGGACACGAGATTACCAGGGATCCTTGCTGGTCACCGCGCTCGATGACCGATGTCAGCCATCCGGAGAGATGCTGAAAATAGGCCCGCACTTCGATCGCCACCTCCAAAGGAAGGGCGGGCAGCTCGCTTGCAAGAAGCGCGCAGACACAAAATGGACGGCTCGCATCCTCGATACATTGCGCCCAAAAACCGGCATAGGTCTTCAGCAACTCGAGCGGATCGCTGAACCTGCTTTCAACCTCGGCCAAACCAGTCTCGGCCCTTGCGCGATAGCGGGCGACAAGCGTGCGCACCAGATCGACCTTGCTTGGAAAATGATGATGGATGCTGGCTTTGCGGATTCCGACAACGGCAGCGATGTCGGCATAACTGAACCCGTTATAGCCGCCCGATACGATCAGCTTTTCTGCACTGTCCAGGATTTCGTCATAGGTAGTCGAAAGATTGCTCATCAATAATTTCTACCTTCTAGTAGGTAGATAATCAACCCCACTTCCCCTTTTATTTTTGGAAAATATCCCGAACATGATGAATGGCGGGGTAGAGGGACGCAACGAGCAGGACAGAAGCCGTAACGTTGAAGAACCTCAACCTGCGCCCGATCGACAACCATCCCCTGAGAACTGTGCCGGTCCAGGTCCAGATCACGTTGGATAGGAGACCGATCACTCCGTAGGCAGCAGCAATTATCATTGCCGAACCGATCGAACGATCCGGATCAAACAGGGTTATCGCCGACACCCCGGTTGCCCAGACTTTGGGATTGATCACCTGAAAGGCCGCGGCACCGACAAACGATAGGGGCCTTGCTCCCGCGGCGCTGTTTCTCGCCGCCTGCGCAGTTGCGATCCTGTATGCAAGCCACAGAAGATAGAGGACTGACGCGATTTCAAATAATCCAACCAGAAACGGAGCGGCGTCCAGAAACGTTATAAGACCCAGGCCCATCACGAGGACTATTCCCGAAACTCCTCCCGAAATTCCGAGGAGATGCGGCAGCGAGCGTTTAAGTCCAAAATTTGCCCCTGATGTCATGACCATAATGTTGTTGGGGCCGGGTGTGATGGTCGCCGCAAAAACGAATAGAAACAGCGGTAAAAGAATCTCAATGATCATATTTTCTTCCAGGCGGCAGGATGCCTGCTGTGGCCACATCGATCATGGAAGCAAGCGTGGCCGGCCCGGTGAACTCCCGTAACCCTGGCTGCGCTGGAGCGCATCAGATGGGAAGGGCACTGCGGGTCTTTGGACGGAGACAGCCGATCAACGATTGGTTTCGCAGATGTGTCGCGCACTCGCCGAAGATCTTTGCCCGAAAGATCTTTCCGCGGCGCAAAAGTGCCTCGGTGAAGGTCAGGATCCTTCGTTCGCTGCGCTGCCACCGTCCGGTTACGAGAGGCTGACACCAGGCTGGATAAGAATCTTCCCGCCCTCCGTCGTTGTGGCTATGATTCCGTCGCTATAGATCTTGACGGAAGCAATCGTACCTTTGACCGTGCCATCCGCACTCTCGATATATTTGCCGATATAGCCTTCGGCCTGAGCGAGGCTGGAACCAGCCAGCAGGGCATCCAGCTTCTGATTCGTCTGGATCGTCTGTTCGACCTGCGAGAAGCTGGCGAGCTGGGCCAGTTGTTCACTGGCATCCACGGGGTCGGTCGGATCCTGGTTCTTCAACTGCGCTATGAGGAGCTGCAGGAAGTCGTCATAGTTCACCATCGCCTTCTGCTGCGCAGTGGTCGGGTTGCCCGGCATGGAAGAGCCGAGGCCCGTGAGAGAACTTGTCGTCATAATCGATCTCGGTTGTTTGGGTCAGTTGGAAGCGTGTGATACCGACAATAATTACCTACTAGTCGGTAGTTTGTTTAAGCGATGGTTTTTTGCGTGAAGATATGGATGCGGAAGCGTATCAATGCCTACCTTCTAGTAGGTTCAATGTCAATGTTGAAAGATGGGGACTTCCGCCCAGGGCAAGTTCTGCCTTCTCGCCATGGCCGCCACGTGCCGCCCTCACATTACCGACGAAAGGCTGTCGCTTGGCCGACCGCCGTCGGTGACGGAGATCGTCCAGCCGGAGGCTCGAAAGATGGATATGGTTCGTCGAGAACTCGCCGACGTCTCTGGCCGCGCAGCCGCATTTCGAGACCTGGGTTCGTCGTATCCGACAGGCACGACCTATCGGACGCAAGAAGACAGCACAGGACACGAGCTAAAGGTCGGCGCGCGATATCGGCCCGATTGACTCAGTGCTTTGTGACGCCCCCGGATGCCCTGGCGGGCTTCGCAGGCGGAGGTGTCGTAGAAACACTCTGGGCATCGCTCTTGGTCTTCCCAACGCTTTTAGCCTTCGCTGTGCTTTTCGGCTTCGCAGGAGTGCCAGCAGTGGTGGCCTTTTTTGGGCGAGACTTCTTGGCGGGCTGACGGTTAGCCTCGCCGCTCGCCGCGATTTCCTGAAACGCCCGGAGCCAATGCTTCAGATCTTCGCCGTGTGGCCGACCTTCCCGTTCCCAGATTTCGTAGGCGCGCTGTCTGATACGATCCTCATTCGATGCCATCTGACCCTCCCGTCAAGCTGTTGCCAGGAGCAATCAGATGGCGCGCCGCGCTCCAACGGCAATGGCTACGCGCGCATTTCCCAGCGTCATCCGGTGCGCTGTTGGCAGCGACGCTGAAGGTTGCGACCTACGCTGCGTCGAGTGCCAGGGTGAGGTCGGCAATGAGGTCGTCTGGATGTTCGATGCCGATCGACAGTCTGATCGTTGCATCGAGAACACCGATGCGCTGACGTACCTCGGCCGGTACGCCTGAATGGGTCATGGTCGCCGGATGCGATGCCAGGGATTCCGTCCCGCCGAGGCTGACGGCAAGCTTGAAGATTTTCAACGTGTTGAGAAACCGGAACGAGGCCGGCTGGCCGCCCTGGATATCGAAGGAGAATGTCGAACCGGCGCCGCTGCACTGGGCAGCGAATGTCCTGCCGACAGCAGAGCCGGGATCGCTGTAAGGCAAGTAATGGATCGTCTCGACCTTGGGGTGCTGCCTCAGGAAATCCGCCACCGCCTTCGCATTGCTGTCGGCCCGCTCCATGCGGATCTGCAGCGTTTCGAGCGAGCGCCCGAGCATCCAGCATGAATGCGGATCGAGCTGCGTGCCGATGGCACCGCGAAGCGCCTTCACCTGCTTGATCAACGCCCGGCTGCCGAGTGCTGCTCCGGCGATCAGATCCGAATGGCCGCCGACATATTTGGTCAGGGAATAGAGGGAAATGTCTGCGCCATGCTCTATCGGGCGCTGGAAGACCGGGCCGAGCAGCGTGTTATCGCAGGCGACGATAGGTGTATGGCCCTGCTTCTGACCAATCACATCGGCAACCCGTCGGATCATCGCGACGTCGACAAGACTATTGGTCGGGTTTGCCGGCGTCTCGATGAGGATAATCGAAACACGGCCCTTGGCCATTGCCTCCTCGGCCGCAGCCTTTACCGAGGCCTCGCTGACGCCATCTGCAAAGCCGACGGCGGCAACGCCAAGATTGAGGAAGGTCTTCGCAAGCAATGTTTCCGTCCCGCCATAAAGCGGTTGCGAGTGGAGGAGCGCATCTCCCGGACGAACGAAGGCGAGCAGTACCGTCGCGATGGCCGACATTCCCGATGAAAACACCGCGCCGCTCTCGGCTCGCTCGTAGACCGCCAGACGATCTTCCACGATCTCGCTGTTGGGATGATTGAAGCGCGAATAGACGAGACCTGCACCCTTGCCTTCCGGCGGCTCTTTCCGGCCGGAGACATAGTCGAAGAAATCGCGACCGTCTTCGGCGGAGTTGAAAACGAAGGTGGACGTCAGGAAGACGGGCGGCTTGACCGCACCTTCGGAGAGTTCCGGATCATAGCCATAGTTGAGCATCTGGGTTTCCGGATGCAGGGGATGATTGCCGATATGGGTTCTTGGAGGATGCGGTGCAGTCATGGAACGTCTCCCTCAATTAGCGGCTTTCCGGCATCAACAACGTGCCTGCGCCTTTCTAATATCTGGAGCGCTGTAGCAACAGAGAAACACCCCTCACGACCAGCTCGGCAAATTTGCCATTCACCTTCCGATCTCTTCAACGTGACACCAGACCGCCAGAAGCGGGGTGGTGGTGCAACGCATGGCAAATGACTGGCCCGCTTCAGCGGCAAAGACGCCGCCTATTCCGGTCGAAAACCAGCTCTCCCCGGCGATCGAAAGCTCGCAGGGAGAAAGCAGCAGGAAGGCCCTTGAAAACCGCTGCACGTGATCCGGAAAACGGCTATAGGGTTCCATGTAGGTCAGGCCGACCCGGATATCCGCCCGGTCTTCTAGGCCACCCGGGCCAACAATCACGCTATGCGCATGGGCCCTTTCAAAATTCAGGCTGGCAAATGGTCCGCTTCTGCCTCTGATCCAAACGAGCGATTCCGCAAGACGCCAAACACTTTGCGCCACTTCGGCGTAGATGTCTCGAGCAGCGATTGCATTTTGAAGAGCCGCTTCGAGGCCTGAAGGAATTCCCGTATCCGGGGGCCGCTTGTCGCGTAGCGTTCCCGTGCGTTCCAGCTTTTGAAAGACTTTTCCCGCGACAAAACTCGCCATCGTCGAGGCCGAAGGATGCAGCATCGCGCGGGCCAGCAGGTTCAGGAAATTCTCGAGCTCCACCGGCCGTTCGGCAGCACCTCGCTCGCGCAGCCTGTGTTTCACCGGCTCTTTCTCGTCGGTGATAAGTAGATCTGCGTCTCGTTTGATGGTCCTGCCCATAACGTTCTCCGTGGAGGACCTTCCCTACAGTGCCCCACCCAAATCCGGCAAGGACTCTGATCAATCTGCCTCAGCCAAAATTGACGATCACGGAGACGGAGGTCCACGCTCTTATGGATGACGACATCAGGCCTTTATATCCGCGAAATGGCGCCATCGCGGCGCGCATTGAGCAATCCTTGTTATGCACAACTTCATGCAGTCGGTTCGGCTACACGACCTTAGACCGATCGTCGGAACTGCTCGTTGCAACCCCTTCTCGCAAACCAACTTCAGGACTCTTTCTTCCACGCTTTATCCTGCGAGGAAAGCGCCTGCCCTATTTCACGCGAAAACGGACAAGGGAAGCTTTTCCAGGATTTACAGTTCCTAGCCAATATTTTTACTGTCCTGGCCCAGGTCAGAATTATTCAACCGAATGATTCCGATAAAGAAAAGCTATTTTCAACAAAACGTTACTGGTGCTGCAGCGTCGGTCACAGAAATTATTATATTACTTTCGGTTGCATTTTGGCGCAAACCTCGCGATGATCGCCGTTGACCGGAGGTTCCAGCCATGAAGGCCAAGTCGCCCACATCGATCGATACCTATGTCGGCAGCAGGGTGCGGGCACGCCGCAAGTTGCTCAGGCTGTCGCAGGTCGGGCTTGCGGAGCGAATCGGCGTTACCTTCCAGCAGATCCAGAAATACGAAAAAGGCATAAACCGCATTGGCGCGAGCCGATTGCAAACGATCGCCGAGACATTGGGCGTACCCGTTCAATTCTTCTTCGAAAATGACACCGAGCCGACCACCTATAACCTTGTCAGCAACGGCAAGGATGATCTGAATGCGTTCTTGACGTCGAAGGATGCCCAAGCCCTCAACCGAGCCTTCATGGCGATAGAGAGCCCGGCTATCCGGCAGAAGCTCGTTGCCCTTGCCAAGAGCCTGGCCAGGAGCACACAGCCTGACAGTGACGACATCATCCATCCCGAAACCGGCGCCTGAGGGCTCTTGTGGTTCACCTCCAGACCTTTGGCGAGTTGCGACTGACGGACAGCTTGGGCGCGCCGATCCGCTATCCGGTCAAAGCCCTGGTGATGCTTGCCTATCTGCATTGCTCACCGGACCAGCAGCGCAGCCGACAAGAGCTTGCGCGGTTCTTGTGGAACGAGACGGGAGATCATCTTGCAGATCTCAATTTGCGGAAGCTGATATCGCGCATTCGCGATACGACGACATCCGACGAACAGATCCTGAATTTCGGGCCGCCTTTCGTCACCCTGAACAAGAATGTCCTATCGGTTGATCTCGACATATTGCGCCAGGAAGAACAGCCGGTTGCGCAATTGGCGGCCGTCAGCGATCTCGTGCAACGTGGCTTCATCCCCGGTCTGAACGCGTCAACCAGAGCAATCGATGGGTGGATCGAGCGCGAACGGCAACTCCATCTGCTCACCCTGCGGGATATCTTCGTCAAGGCCGCGGATCATATCCGCGATGACGAGGAACGTCGCCTTCTGCGCCGCTCGGGACTTCAGCTTCTTGAAGCCTTTCCCGGTGACGAGCAGATCCGCTCGGTCCTTCGCGGTACGGCGGACGATCATTCGCAATACCGGCCACAGGCGGCGCGTGCCGTGGCAATGGCAAGCAGCCGCATCGCCGAGCAACAAGACGCCGGAATTCCGCAAATCATAACCGCAGCATCAACACCGCGGCTTGTGCTGCTGCCTCCGGGTGCAACGGCGCTGTCGCGGGAGGCGTCAATTGCTGACGCCCTCATCGAGGATGTCACGATCGAGCTCTGCGCCCTGCGCAACATATCCGTCGTCGCACCCCATACGGCCGAGCAGATTCGTCGCGACTCCGACAAGGCCACGATCGTTCAGCGGCACTCGATTTCCTACCTCCTGGATACGCGGCTTTCCGGAGAGGGCCTGTATGCGCAACTTATCTATTTTCCAACCGACGAGATTTTGTGGGCGGCACGATTTGACATGGCGGTAGAAACGCTGCCGGCGCAGAGGCGCTCGATTGCCCAGAGACTTGCCGACGCCGTCTCCGGACAATTGAAACGAAATGAAAGCATTCGCCTTCGTAATGAGGCTGATCCACAGGCCTATCATTCCTATCTCGTCGGCGCAGGCCTGCTCACCAAGCTCAGCCTGCCGGACATCCGCCGTGCCCGGAAATCCTTCAAGCGCGCACTGCATTTTTCGCCAGACTATGCCCCTGCTTTCACAGGCCTAGCGCGGACATTCACCAGCGAGTGGCTGGTGACTGCGCAAGGCGATCCCGCCCTGCTGCAGCTTGCGGAAGATCAGGCGCTTCGTGCGATAGAGAGGGATCTGGAATCGGCAGCCGGGCATCGGGAACTGGGTGTTGCGAAGCTCTACCGGGGAGCGGTCGATGACAGCGTTGCAGCACTTGACCTCGCCGAAAGCCTCAGCCCGCATTACGCCGATGTGATCTATAGCCATGCGGACACGTTGGTCCATGCATCACGGCCGCAAGATGCGCTGGAGAAAATCAAGAAAGCCATCTCGCTCAATCCGATCGCACCCGACGCCTACCTCTGGTGCGCGGCAGGGGCGAGCTACTTCCTTGAACGCTACGAAGACGCGCTCGGCTTTGTCGATCGGATGAAGGACAAGGCACCAGCCTATCGCATTGCGGCGGCCAGCTGCGCGATGATCGGCGATCGAAAACGGGCGCAGTTTTATCGGCAACGCGCCGAGCTCCTCAATCCCGCTTTCGAGGTCGAGAAATGGCTCGCCTTGGTGCCTTTCAAGGAGCGGTGGCAAAAAGAGCTTTACCGGGACGGTCTTTTCAAGGCCGGATTTTCAAAAACCTAAGGGAGAAATACTATGGCAAAAGTTGTTGTATTGGGCGTAACAGGCGAAAAGGGACTCTGGCTCGTGGATATCGCCGCGGGCACCGTAACACCGGTGCAGGTGCCTGCCAGCGGTGATCTGGCGGCAGCCGTCAAGCAGCGCGATGCCGGCGGCGTATTCATCAAGAATGTCGATTTCGCGATTGCCGTCTCCTCGGCTGATACGGTCTTCTCCGGCCACGTGGACGGCTAAGGCGCGCGACGCTGACCGGTCAATCCGACCTTTATTCCGATCGAACGATTGCGCCGCGGGACACGTTGTCCCGCGTCGCGCCCTATTTGGAGGCGATGGGCATCACGCGCCTGTCACGACAGACCGATCTTGATTGTGTCGGTCTTCCGGTCTGGTGCGCCTATACGCCAAACTCCCGCTCCATTGTCATCGCTCAAGGCAAAGGACTTGAGGATATCGACGCCAAGGTCTCGGCGGCGATGGAAGCCTTGGAGCGCGCTGTGGCAGGTGAGCCAATCACCACCACTACGGTTTCATCGGCGCGTGACCTGCGACGCCGAGGCGATTGCGCCGAACCGCTCGATTGCCTGATCGCAAGCGGAGAGCAGACCGTGGGCGAAGACGAGGTGCTGACCTGGAGCCTGGCAACCGAATTGCTTCACGATCGACCGATCCATGTTCCACAGGATGCCGCCCTCCTCGATCGGACGCGACCGAACCGTTTCTGGATGTCGTCGGACGGGCTTGCCTCGGGCAATACACTTGAAGAGGCAATGTTTCATGGCATCCTGGAGCGCATCGAGCGCGATGCCCACGTCCTGTGGCAGATCGTCAGCGATCACCAGCGCGACGCATCCTGCGTCGATCCGAGAAGTTTTGCCGATGCCGCGCTCTCAGACCTGATCGACAGGATCGAGGCCGCGGGGCTCATCTTGAAACTCTTCGATATCACGAGCGATATTGGTATCCCCTGCTTTACCGCGCTCGTCGCTCCATCAACAATCAACGGCAAAATACCGCTCCGGTTCGTCGAGGTTACAGGCGGAAGCGGCGCTCATCCCTGGGGCGTGCGAGCGGCAATCCGCGCTGTAACGGAAGCGCTTCAGTCGAGACTGACCTATATCAGCGGCGCCCGCGACGATGTCTGGCCCGAACTGTTCACGACACCGCTTCCGATACAGACCCGCAGTGCCTTTCTTGCCGTCCCCGCTTCGGTCTCTGCGGCCGCCACCGCAAGACCAGCCGGGACCGTGTCGGATCTGTTGCAGGAATTGCTGGAGAGACTTCGCGCCGGCGGGATCGGCTCGGTAATCGCACTCCCCCTGACGCCAGCGAACCTTCCATTTTCGGTGGTGAAGATATTCATACCCGATCTTGAAAACCCGGCAGGCAACAGGCTTCATCGTTTCGGCCAGCGGGCCCTTGCAAGGGCTATGCGCGCGTGAAAGTCGTCTTCGTTGGCCCGAGCCTGCCTGACGCGGCCAAGCACGCCGGCACGGATATCGCTCTCCGCCCGCCGGCTGTGCAGGGAGATGTGCTAAGGGCGGTGGAAGATGGCGCCAACATCATTGGCTTGGTAGACGGCGGCTTTGAGAATACCGCCCCGGTTTGGCATAAGGAAATTCTCTTCGCCCTTTCCCTTAATGTCACGGTCCTCGGCGCCGCCAGCATGGGGGCGCTGCGCGCAGCCGAATGCCGCGCGTTTGGAATGATCGGCATTGGCCGGATTTACAACGACTATGTCAGCGGAGCCGTCGTCGATGATGCCGATGTCGCGCTTCTACACGAGCCGATAGAATTGGGCTGCAGAGCGCTGACCGTGCCGATGGTCAATGTGAGAAGCACTTTGGACGAGATGGAAAGGCTGCGGCTCTTCGATAACGCCTTTCGCCTGGCTCTCGAACAGGCAGCTCTAAACCTCTTCTTCAAAAAGAGAACCTGGGCTCTCATCGTTCGCGCATGTGCGGCAATACCGGCATCGCGAAAACAGTATTGGCTCGACATGCTGAGGATGCACGCGATCGACCAGAAACGGATCGACGCCCTCGCTCTTCTCGAAGCTGTTCGCGACCGGGATGATCAGCGCGTGTCGACAAATCGCGACTGGGAATTCAGAAGAACCACGCTTTGGTCAGAACAACTGACCCGCTTAAAGGCTCGAGCGCCATTGCACCCATAACGTGTTTCACGCGTTTTTCACACACTTTAGTACCGAACTGTCCTTATTGTCCTCTGGGCAATCTGGAGAATCGATATGTCGGTCATAGGGTCGGGAAAGCGCCTGTACGAATCGGCGGCAGCCATGGATAATCTTGACGAGCTGATGGCTTTGGCTCGGATGATCACCTATGCAAAAGCGGTCGCTGAAGATTTGAAGATCGGACCGAGCGCTCAATCTCTCGACGCGGCATTGACGGCGGTCACGCGCGAGCTGCGCAGGGCAACCGATGCGGATCTTCCCGGTCTGGAGCCTCTGCTTTCGGACATGAATATCGAGCTGCACTGATTGGACCTGCCGCTGATGCGCAAGTGACTATACGAAAGCCACAGGACGCCGAAGACTAGGCCGGACTGGCGGCGAGGGCGATCGAGTCGGCCACGGCATCTACCCGATCCGATAGGATGGCCGTTGCCACGCGAAGATGTGCGCTTGGAAGGATGGAGAATTTCGCACCGGGATGAACCGCGATACCCCGCGCCGCCAGCGTGACCATCGCGAAGGGTTCAGATGAGACTGGCACCCAGGCGCATAATCCGCTACCATGCTGCGCCTCGATCCCACGCTCGCCCAGGGCATCGACCAGATCGGCCCGACGCCGGAAATAAATGTCGCGAGAGCGCTGCAACGAGGCTTCCGTCAGAGGGTCCCTCAGAAGCCAAGCCGTGGCCGCCTGGAGAATACGGCTTGTCCAGCCAGCGCTGAAGCTGCGGTAGGACTGTATCTGTTCGACGATCGCCCGCGAGCTTGAGAGCACGGCAAGCCTCAGATCCGGACCATGCGTCTTTGAATAAGAGAGAATATGAATTGTCCGGTCGGCAAACCGGCCCCCGAGTGAATGACGCGGAGCCGTGGAAATGTCGGCGACACCGTCATCCTCGACGATCAACGTGTCGGTGCCGTCGAGAATGTCTCCAAGCCTTTGCAACCGCTCGCTGCTGACGTTCTGACCGGTCACTGAGTGAAGCCGCGGCTGAAAGATGAAGGCGACGGGCCGCAGCTTCATCGCGGCTTCGAGAGATGCAGGCTGCGGCCCCTCCCTATCGCACTGGACCGGAAGGATCCGCACGCCCCGATCCTCCAGAATATCAAGAAGCCGCATGGCGGTCGGATCCTCGATCGCAACGGAGGCACCGGGCATGACGAGCGCCTGGATGAGCGTGTAGACTGCGTTATAGCCCCCGTTCGTCGCCAGGAATGCCTCCGGTTCGTATGGCCAGGTCTTTCGCACAATCTCTTCGAGTTCCGGAAGGATACGGCTCCGCTCATAGCTGTTGAGATTTTCCGCCGACGCTCCGTAGGCCATGGCTTGCGTAAGCCGCGGCAAAAGCCGGACATCCGGTACCGCCGATGTCAGGTCGAGCACGTCTGCTCCATAACGGCCGGAACTGCCGAGCCGTTCTGGCTTTGCCACGAAACGGTCGCCGCTCACCCAGGTGCCGTTCCGTCCCCTGCCGCTAATGATTTTCTGACGTCTCAGCTCGCTCCAGGCCTCTGAGATCGTTGCCGGACTGATTCCGAGCGCAAAGGCGAGATCGCGGATCGGCGGCAGCTTCGTCCCGACGGGAAGCGCCCCGGCCCGGATCAAGGCACTGGTTTCAATCGCAATTCCTCGAATTGTCCGATCGGTCAATTTTTGGGCAAACCACGCCGCATCGACAACATCGCTCATTTAATCACCACTTTTAATGTTCAATAACGTAATAACATTTGATCAGACAAATTTGAACATTTAATTATCTCGAAAACAAGGTCTTTGCGAGTGAATGCCAATGCCTCTTAGCCTGCGACTTGCCCTGCGTGACTGGGACTACATGACGCCCCTGGTTCTCGGCGATGTCTCCTCTCCCAAGCTTGATATCAAGGTCGACCGCGTCGGCACATTGCTCTCGCATGTCGGCAAGAGCGACAACTACGATGTCGCGGAGATGTCCTTCAGCCGCTATACGCAGCTGCGCATCGATGGCGACGAGAGCGTCGTCGGCATTCCTAACTTCATCATGCGCGGCTTTCGTCACCGCTGCATCATCACCCGCAAGGACAGCCCCGTCACCGAACTCGGTGAACTGGCCGGAAAGCGCATCGGCGTCACCGGATGGCGCGACTCCGGAAACACGTGGACCAGAGCGGCGCTGCGCCGCGAGGGTGTCGGCGTCGATGATGCCATGTGGTATGCGGGCCGCCTGACGCAAGCGCATCCGGTGGTCGATCGCCTCGACGGGTTCGGCCGGCCCGGCCGCATCGAAGCGGCTCCCGGTGAGCGTCCCATGGTCGACCTGCTCGAGGAAGGCTTCCTTGACGCGATCTTCACGCCTTTCATGCCTGACGGCTACTTCAGCGGCGGATCGCCGTTCCGGCAGGTCGTTTCCGATTTCAGAAGTGCCGAACGTCGATATTTCGCCGATGTGGGCTATGTTCCAGGCATGCATCTGATCGGCATCAAAGCGGGCATCGTCGCGCAGAACCCGTGGGTGATCGAAGAACTCAGCAAGCTGATCGATGAATCGCAGCGGATGTGGCTGAGCAAACGCCGCAAATACGCAGACACCTCGCCCTTCATGATGGACGAGCTTTTGAAGTCTGCGGCCGAGCTTCCGGCCGGCTGGGAAGCCAGCGGCTTTGCGGTCAACCGCAAGATGATCGCCGATTTCGCCAACGAGCTTCACGTCCAGGGCATCCTGCCGCAGCTGATGACGCCGGAGGATCTCTTCTCCTTCGATGTGGACGGTAGCCGCATCGGTTGAACGCAAGACGAAACGCATAATTCGAACCAAACAGGGGAATGAACAATGTCGATCAGGAAAATTGCATGCCTTGCTCTGACGAGCGCGGTGATGATCTCGGGAACGGCCTTCGCTGAAGACGCGGCCCTGCCCAAGCTTTCGGTTAACGATGCGCTCCATGCGCAGTTGCCGGAAGCGATCCGCACGTCCGGCAAGATGATCTCCGTCAACAACGGCTCGTTTCCTCCCTATGAAATCGTCACGGGCACCGAGATGACCGGCGCAAGCGCCGATCTCACCGATGCGCTCGGCCAGGTTCTCGGGGTCAAGATCGAGCATGAGACCGTCGGCGGCCTGCCGGCGCTGCTCGCCGGTGTGAATTCTGGCCGCTACCAGTTTGCATTCGGTCCCGTCGGCGACTTCAAGAGCCGCGAAGAGTCTAACGACTTCGTCGACTGGGTGCAGGAATTCGTGGTCTTCTCGGTGCAGAAGGGCAATCCGAAAGGTATCAGCTCCCTCGATACCGCTTGCGGCAACCGCATTGCCGTCATGGCCGGCGGCTCGGCCGAAAAGGTCATCCAGGTGCAGGCTGAAAAGTGCAAGACCGATGGCAAGGGCGCGATTGAAGTGCAGTCCTTCACCGACCAGCCGAGCTCGATCCTGGCCGTCCGCTCCAAGCGGTCGGATGCCTTCTTCTCCTCTCAGGCACCGCTCACCTATTTCGTGTCCCAGGCCAACGGCCAGCTGGAACTGACAGGTGTCGGACAGAAGAACGGCTTCGAGAACCTCTACCAGGGCGCGGTTGTCGCAAAGGGCTCGCCCCTCGGCCCAGTCCTGCGTGACGCAGTCAAGGTGCTGATGGACAACGGCACCTATGCCGCGATCATGAAGAAGTGGGGCCTTGAGAACAACATGATCAAGGAGCCTGGCATCAACCTCGGTGGGACGCTTCCGAAATGAGCACACAAACGCAAACACTCGCATCGCCCCCTGGCGATGCGAGAAGCCGGGACGTGGCCCATGCCCACAAGCCTTTCCCCAAAGGCCGCGTTGCGGCCTGGGCCATCACGCTTGCGATCGCCGCCTACTGCGCCTGGTCGGTCGCGCACAACGAGAACTTCGGCTGGCCGGTCGTCGCACACTATTTCTTCGACCCGACCGTCATCAGCGGCCTTTACGTCTCCCTTGGCCTGACGGTTGTTGCGATGATCATCGGCATCGCTCTCGGCCTCGTGCTGGCCGTCGCGAGAATGTCCAGGGATCACCTCGCAAGCACCCTCGCCTCTCTGTTCATCTGGTTCTTTCGCGGAACACCGCTCCTGGTGCAGCTGATCTTCTGGTACAATCTTTCGACGCTCTTTCCGACGCTGTCGATCGGCATCCCCTTCGGCCCGACTTTCATGAGCTGGGATACGAATTCGGTGATCAGCCCGATGACGGCCGCGATCGCGGGGCTCGCCCTTAACGAGTCCGCCTATATGGCGGAAATCATCCGCGGTGGCCTGCTTTCGGTGGACAAGGGTCAGTTCGAGACGGCGGAAGCCTTCGGCATGACGCGCATCCGCGCGCTTCGCCGCATCATCATCCCACAGGCCATGCGCTCGATCGTTCCGCCGACCGGCAACCAGCTGATCAGCATGATCAAGGCCACCTCCCTCGTCAGCGTCATCGCCATGGCCGATCTCCTCTATTCGGTGCAGTCGATCTACAACCGCACCTTCGAGATCGTCCCGATGTTGCTGGTCGCCGTCCTCTGGTACCTGCTCATCACGTCGGTCCTCAATGTCGGTCAGGCCTATATCGAGCGCTATTACAGCCGCGGCGATCGCCGCACGGGTGCTGCCAAGCCTGTAAAGGAATCTGCCATCATGGCACAGGCAACGGAGGCAGGCGCATGAACGAGATCTCCACGATCGAGCCTCTCGTCAAGGCACGCAATGTCCACAAGTCCTTCGCAGATCTGGAAGTGCTGAAGGGCATCAATCTCGACGTTGCACCCGGCGAGGTCGTCGTCGTCCTTGGACCCTCCGGCTCCGGCAAGTCGACGTTCCTGCGCTGTATCAACCACCTCGAATCCATCAATCAGGGTTCGATCGAGGTGGACGGCGAACAGATCGGCTACCGCCTGCACAAGGACCGGCTGCTGCAGCTGTCGAACCATGCGATCGCTCTGCAGCGGCGCAAGATCGGCATGGTGTTCCAGCAGTTCAATCTCTACCCGCATATGACGGCGCTGCAGAACATCATCGAGGCACCGGTCGGCATACATGGCGAAAGCCGAAAGGTCGCAACCGAAAATGCCCTCAGGCTGCTCGAACGGGTCGGGCTTTCGGCCAAGGCCGACAGCTATCCGCGTCAGCTTTCCGGCGGCCAGCAGCAGCGCGTGGCGATTGCCCGAGCGCTGGCCATCAAGCCGAAGCTGATGCTCTTCGACGAGCCGACCTCGGCACTTGACCCCGAGCTGGTCGGCGAGGTTCTCGCCACCATGCGGGATCTGGCAAATCAGGGTCTGACCATGATCGTCGTCACCCATGAGATCGGCTTTGCGCGGGAAGCGGCCGACCGCGTCGTCTTCATGGATGGCGGCAAGGTCGTGGAACAGGGCAAGCCGGAAGACGTGATCGGCAACCCGCAGCACCCGCGTACCAGAAGCTTCCTGTCGCGCTTCATCTAGCGCGGCGGCTCCCCTTGCCCATGCCTTGCGGGCTGGCTTTAGCGTGAGCCGGCCGGCGATACCGCGCCCATCAAACTGGAATTGCCATGTCCCTCGACAATGATTTTGCCCGCCTCTCCGATTTCGAACCGATGGAAGCGGAGCTGACGGCCATCCGCCGGCATCTCCACGCCCACCCCGAGCTCTCCTTCGAGGAAGCCGAAACAGCCCGTTTCGTTGCTGAAAAGCTCGAATCCTGGGGCTATGAAGTAACCCGCAATGTCGGCGGCCATGGCGTGGTTGCGCGTATGACGGTCGGAGCCGGAAAGAAGAGCATCGCCATCCGTGCCGATATGGACGCCCTGCCGATCACAGAGGAGAGCGGTCGCCCCTATGCCAGCACGGTTGCCGGCAAGATGCATGCCTGTGGGCATGACGGCCACACGACGATCCTTCTCGGTGCAGCCGAATATCTGGCGCGCACGCGCCGCTTCAACGGCACCGTCAATCTGATTTTCCAGCCCGCCGAAGAGGCAGGCGCGTTGAGTGGCGCACCAGCCATGATCGCCGACGGGCTGTTTGAACGCTTCCCCTTCGACGTCATTTTCGGTCTGCACAATCATCCAGGCGCACCCGAGGGCACCTGGCTGATGCGATCGGGCCCGCTGATGGCCGCTGCCGACAGCGCCGAGATCGTCATCAGGGGCAAGGGCGGCCACGCCTCGCGGCCGCATCTGACCGTCGATCCGGTGGTCGTTGCCTGCAACCTCGTCGTCAGCCTGCAATCGGTCGTCTCCCGCAGCATCGATCCGACACAGACCGCCGTCGTCACGGTCGGTGCAATCCACGCCGGCGAAGCCGCAAACGTCATCCCAGAAAGTGCAAAACTGCTGCTGAGCATCCGCTCCTTCGATCCGAAGGTGCGAGACACCTTGGAGGCCAGGATCCGCAGGCTCACTGAGACGATTGCAGACGGTTACGGCGCAACCGCGGAAATCGAATACACGCGCGGACACCCCGTGGTCGTCAATTCGGAGACGGAAACCGAATTCGCCCGCAAGGTTGCAGAAGAGCTGGTCGGTGCCGACAAGGTAGCCCTCTGCAACCTCATTCCCGGCAGTGAGGACTTCGCCCATTTCCTCGAGCACAAACCCGGCAGTTTCCTGCGGCTCGGCAACGGTGTGGAATCCGCGATCCTGCACAGCGCCAAATACGACTTTGCCGACAAATCCCTGACGGCGGGCGCCGCGATGTGGGCGCGCTTGACCGAACGCTATCTCGACGACTGAGAGCCTTCGCCTACCAGGCCGGGAACGGATCTTCGAGGGCCGCCCAGTCGCGCGGGTCGGCGCTCGCGAGGCAATCGTCCAGTGCGGTCCGCACGCCCGTCTCGTCCATGCCAACGCCGATGAATACCAGTTCCTGCCGGCGGTCGCCCCAGGCGCTGTCCCACCGGCTCTGCAGGTGTTGCTGAAACTGTTGATGGTTCGGCCAATCCTGTCGCGGAACGGCCGCCCACCAGAGACCCATGGGTTCGCAGCGACGTTGCACCCCGGCAGCCGACATCAGGCCCACGTGGCGCGGACGTGTGGCAAGCCAGAAATGGCCCTTGGCGCGCAGCACTCCCGGCCAGGGCTCGTCGAGGAATGCACGAAACCGCTTGGGGTCGAAGGGACGCCGCGTGCGGTAGACAAAGCTCGATACCCCGTATTCCTCCGTCTCCGGAACATGTTCGCCCGGGCTGTACAATTCCTTGTGCCACAAGGGATGCGCAGCGGCCTTTTCTTCATCGAAAAGGCCGGTATTGAGAACTGTTGCCAGGGAGACCTTGCCGAGATCCGTTTCCACCTGGCGTGCATCGGGGTTGAGGGACGCAACGATCTTGCGGACCTCCGCGCGGACCTCTTCAGTCGCGTCCGAGATCTTGTTGATCACCACAATATCGGCAAACTCGATCTGGTCGACCAGCAGGTCGATGAGGGTGCGGCGGTCCTCGCCGTCGCGTTGCAGGCCGCGGTCGGCAAGCAGATCGGCAGTACCGTAGTCGGCTAACAGGTTCGCGGCGTCGACCACAGTGACCATCGTGTCGAGCCTGGCAAAATCGGAAAGCGAAACACCGTTTTCATCGCGGAAGGAAAATGTTGCTGCAATTGGGCGTGGCTCGGCGATGCCGGTACCCTCGATCAACAGATAATCGTACCGCCCCTCTTCGGCCAGTCGCCGCACTTCCGTCAGCAGGTCGTTGCGCAGGGTGCAGCATATGCAGCCGTTGCTGAGCTCGACCAATGCCTCCGTCGTATACGAAAGGTTGCAGCCGCCGTCTCGAATGAGGCTTGCGTCTATGTTCACTTCACTCATGTCGTTGACGATGACGGCAACCCGCAAACCCTCCCGGTTGTTCAGGACGTGACTGAGAAGCGTCGTCTTGCCAGCACCCAGAAAGCCGGCAAGCACGGTCACCGGCAGCCGCTCGATCCTGTTCATCGGCATGCCCTGGATATGGCCGCCCGGAGCGATTGGCGTTTGCGTCGTATAAGCCTCATTCGAATCCTTCGTAATCTCCTTGTGATAGGTCATGCGGCAAGCTGCGGGCGGAAGATCACATCGGCATAGTAATTGGCTGAATCATAGGTATTGCTCGGGAAGAGCCCCGTGGTCGCCGATCCGCCATAGGCGTAGACACCGTTGCCGCCGGCTGCAGCACTGGACTGAGCCGTCAGAGGACCATTTGTGACGGCATTGTTGAAGAAGGCATCCGTCGCGACGTAAGCGCCTGTTGTGTGATAGGAGGCGACATAGGTGGTATTGGCTGTGATGGTGACGGGTGTTGTAAAGTTGACCGTCTGCCAGCCGCTTGCCGTGGTGTTGGTGAAGGTGGCGGTCGCGAGCTTGGTGCCGGTGGAACTCCACAGGTCGACGACGTTCTGTCCGTTGTCGTTGGCGCTGCGATAGAACTTGATGCCGGTAATGTCGCCGCCAACATTCGACTGGAACTTGACGCCCAACTCAAGCTGCTGGCCATCGTTGAGGTTCGTCTGGGTCGGCGTGCTGGAGGCAGAGAACAGGCTGTAGGTCGTTGGTGCTGCCGACACTGCGACACTGAAGGTCTCGTTGGCCGAAAGACCACCGAGATCGGTCGCCGTTACCTTGACGCCGTAAGTGCCTGATGTCGTGGGCGTGCCGGAGAATGTCCGTGTCGTGGCATTGAAGCTCAGCCAGG
>UBMI01000024.1 GCA_900466475.1 Hyphomicrobiales bacterium | reverse complement strand
AGTCATGGCCATTCGCACCGTCGTATGGGGAGAGAACATCCATGAGACAACCAATGAGATCGTCCGGGGCATCTACCCTGAAGGCATGCATACGACCATTGCCAAGGCGCTGAACACCGATCCGGCGATTTCGGCGACGACTGCAACGCTGCAGGAGCCCGAGCATGGCCTCACCGAAGCCCGGCTTGCCGAGACCGATGTCCTGACCTGGTGGGGTCACAAGGATCATGGTGCTGTGTCCGACGTCGTCGTGGAGCGCGTCGCCAAGCGGGTCTGGGAAGGCATGGGCCTCTTGGTGCTGCATTCCGGCCATTTCTCGAAGATCTTCAAGCGGCTGATGGGCACTCCCTGCGCACTCAAGTGGCGCGAGGCGGGTGAGCGCGAGCGCCTGTGGACGATCAACCAGCGCCATCCGATCGCAGCTGGTATCGGCGAGCATTTCGAACTGGAAAACGAGGAAATGTATGGCGAGCAGTTTTCCGTTCCGGAGCCGCTGGAGACAGTGTTCATCTCCTGGTTCCAGGGTGGCGAAGTCTTCCGCTCGGGCCTGACCTGGCGGCGTGGTGCCGGCAACATCTTCTATTTCCGTCCTGGCCACGAAACCTACCCGACCTATCACGATGCAACCGTGCAGAAGGTGCTGATCAACGGCGTGAAGTGGGCCTATAACCCCGAGGGTGCATTGAAGAGCATCACCGATGCTCCAAATGTGCCGGTAGAAAAAGCACTGGAGCCGATCGTCGAACGCGGCCCGAGACTGCATCAGGCCGGCGAAGCCGGTTACCGCTGAGGAGCATCCATGCGACTACTCGTTCTTGGTACGGGCGTGATGGCGAAGAACCAGCTCGCCCACTTCATGAATATCGACGGCGTGACCGTAGTCGGTGCCGTCGATACGGATTCAGACCGTCTGGCCGCCTTTGCCGACAAGTTCAACATCGAGAAGCGGTTTCTGACGCTCGACGAGGCGATCGCCTGGGGCGAGTTCGATGCGGCGACCAACATCACGCCTGACCGGATCCACCATCCGACCACCATGGCGCTGATTGCTGCCGGCAAGCATGTGCTGTGCGAGAAGCCGCTGGCGGAGAACTATCCGAAGGCGCTGGAGATGACGGAAGCGGCTGAAACCGCGGGCGTCATCAACATGGTCAATCTCACCTATCGCAATGTCGCACCGCTGCAGCGCGCCCGCGAGATGGTGCTATCGGGCGAGCTCGGCACGATCAAGCATGTGGAGGCGTCCTACCTGCAGAGCTGGCTGGTATCCCGCGCCTGGGGCGACTGGCGCACGGAATCGACCTGGCTCTGGCGTTTGTCGACGGGTCACGGTTCGAATGGTGTGCTCGGTGATGTCGGTATCCATATCCTGGATTTTGCCGCCTATGGCGCGGCGACCGACATCGATCACGTCTTTGCGCGGTTGAAGACCTTCAACAAGGCGCCGGGCGGACAGATCGGCGAATACATGCTCGATGCCAATGACAGCTTCACCATGTCGGTCGATTTCGCCAATGGCGCCCTCGGCGTCATCCATGCCAGCCGCTGGGCGACCGGGCATCTGAACGAGCTGAAGCTGCGCATCTATGGCGAGAAAGGCAGCTTGGAAGTCATCCACCGCCCAAGCGGTTCCGAGCTGCATGGCTGCCTCGGCGACGATGTCGAAACGGCGACCTGGAAGCCGGTCGACGTGCCGCCGGTTCCAACCAATTACCAGCGCTTTGCCGAGGCTGTGGCAACAGGCGTGCAGCTCGATCCGAACTTCCGTCATGCGGCGAACCTGCAGAAGGTGCTCGACCTTGCCATGGTAACCGAGCGCGAACGCCGCGAGCTTAAAGTCTGATATTTTCCCTTGCAGATTGAACACCGACGCGCTCGCAGCGCGGCGGTGTCATGCGGCAATTGATCGCTAAAACCTGTACTTAAGTGTACTTGAGCGACGCCCGGCACTAGCCATATTTACTCGATGGCCAACGCGGAAACCGTCCTGACGGCTCCTGCGGAAGGCCATGTCATACCCAAAGCATTTCCGTTTTTCTTCAAAAATACGGAAGCGCGCTTTTCTTCGTTATGACGCAATTCCGGATGCAAAGCCGCTGTGCATTTTTGCTGGAATTGCTCTAGTCGGCAACGGAAAACACATGACTGACATTATCGCCAATACATCCCTTCCCGCAAAAACCGCCCCCGAGACACAAGACTTTGCCACTGCCGGGATCTCTCCCATGGACCGGCCGAGCGCTATCACGCGCTTCTTCATGGGCATCGTCGCATGGGCCGAGGGCCTGAATTTCAAATATGCCAAACTCGGCAATCCGCCGGTTTACGACAATGCCGCCTTTCCCTGGGCGAAGGAGGTCGAGAAGGCCTGGCCGCAGATCCGCGCCGAACTCGACCGCGTGCTGGTGCGCCAGAGCGAGCTGCCGAGCTTCCAGGAAATCTCCACCGACGTGCAGACCATCTCCAAGGACAATCGCTGGAAAACCTTCTTTCTCGTCGGTTTCGGAGTGAAGTCCGAGCAGAACATCCAGGCCTGCCCGGAAACCTGGAAGGCGGTGCAGAAGATCCCCGGCCTGAAGACTGCGATGTTTTCGATCTTCGAACCCGGCAAACACCTGCCGGCGCATCGCGGCCCCTATAATGGCGTGCTGCGCCTGCATCTCGGGATGATCGTGCCAGAGCCGGCCGACAAGCTTGCGATCCGCGTCAAGGACCAGATCTGCCACTGGCAGGAAGGCAAGGCGCTGATCTTCGATGATGCCTATGAGCATGAAGCGTGGAACCACACGGACAAGACGCGCGTCGTTCTCTTCATCGATTTCGTCAAGCCGCTGAAATTCCCGGCCCGGCTGATCAACTGGACCCTGCTCAATCTTGCGATTTTCACGCCGTTCATCCGCGAAGGGCTCGATAATCACAAGGAGTGGGAAAAGAAGTTCTACGCGCAGGCGGAAGCGCTGCGCAATCGCGGGTAAGAAAAGACTTCCGCCTTTTCGATGTCGTGCACCTGCTTAAGGCCCTGCAAATGCGGGGCCTTTTTCTTTTGTTCGCTGACCGGAATTGCGCGCCCGTTCCGCGTGGAAACTTCGCTGAACGCATCGTTCACCCCGGGCATATTGACGACGCTCTAAATCGCGGATAAAGTTTATCCATGATTGGAGACGGCACATGAAACTCAGCGACGGCGTAGAGCAGGCAATTCATTGTGTGACTTTCCTCTCCGGATTGTCGGAGGAGGGGGTGCTGTCGGCGGCAGCACTTGCGGAGCTTCACGGGGTTTCCCCAAGCTACCTGCTGAAGCATCTGCAGGCATTGTCGGGCGCCGGGCTGCTCGTGACGACGCCGGGGCCGAAGGGCGGATACAGGCTGGCGAGGGCGAAGGAGGAGATCACTCTCCTCGACGTCGTGCTGGCGGTGGAAGGTCCCGCACCGGCCTTCCGCTGTGCCGAGATCCGCCAGCGCGGACCCAATCCTCTGCCGGGGCGGTACTTCACCAAGCCCTGCCAGATCAATGCCGCGATGCTGAAGGCGGAAAGAGCGTATCGCGCCGAGCTCGCCAAAGTGACCATCGCAGACATCGCGGCTGATGTCATGGCAGACGACGACGGCGGTATCGCCGCCCGCGGCTGCGCTTTCCTTGAACTCAACGAAAGAAAGACGGGCAATCGGGCCTCGTCATAGGAGAAGCTACAATGAGCACGTCCAAGAAGGTTGTCGTCATCGGCGGCACGGGCCTCGTCGGCTCCAGGGCAGTCACCATTCTTCGCAATGCCGGGCACGAGGTCGTCGTCGCCAGCTCCAGAAACGGGATCAATGCCTTTACCGGCGAGGGGCTCGAAGCCGCCCTTTCAGGGGCGGATGCCGTCATCGACGTCTCCAACATCGTTTCCTATGACGAGCCGGTCATTCGCAATTTCTTTGCGACCTCCACCCGCAACCTGACCGCAGCCGAGAAATCGGCCAGCGTTCGCCACCATGTCGTCCTGTCCATCGTGGGCACCAGCGACCTCTCGGGCAATCCCTATGTGAGCGGCAAGCAGGCGCAGGAAGATGCGGTGCAGGCCTCCGGCCAGGACTATACGATCGTTCGCGCCACGCAGTTCCACGAGTTCATGGAGACGCTGGCCGAGGCCTATTCCGCTGACGGCGCGGTAAATGTCCCCGATATCCAGTTCCAGCCGATCGCGGCCGATGATGTCGCGGCGGCATTGGTGAGCGTTGCGCTTGGCAAGCCGCACAATGGCATCGTCGACCTTGCCGGCCCGGACCGCGCCGGCTTTGGCGAACTTATGCGGACATACCTGGCTGCAAAGGGCGACAGCCGCAGCGTCGGCGTCGATGCAGCCCTAGGGTATTTCGGGGCGCCGGTCACGGCCACCTCGCTCGTTCCGACGGGCGCCTTCATGCAGGGGCAGACCGCGCTTGCGGATTGGCTCCGCCAACAGAATCATGCATCGCAAGTGGAGAAAGCATAATGAAACCGATCCTTTATGCCATGATGGCACTCGTTCTGCCGGTCACCGTCGCCTCGGCGCACGACCTCACCAAGGGTGAACTCGTCTACGAGTCGAAGGGCGCGAAAGTGACGGAGGTTTACGCGCACGCGCTTCCGGATGTTCCGGGCAAGAGCGTGAAAGGTGTCCTGGTCGAGTACGAGCCCGGCGGCTACAGCCCGGCGCATACCCATGCCAAATCGGCGCTTATCTATGCGACCGTTCTCGAAGGCGCCATTTTGAGCGGGGTGAATGGTGGCGAGGTGAAGACCTTCACCAAGGGAATGAACTTCACGGAACTTCCCGGCGACCGGCACGATGTCAGCGCGAATGCCAGCAAGACGAAACCGGCAAAGCTGCTCGCCGTGTTTGTGGTCGATACCGCTGATGCGGCTCTGACGACGCCGCGCAAGCCCTGACATTTCTGAAAGCCGCACATGAAAGAGGCCCCGCCGAAAAGCGGGGCCTTTTGCGTTTATTCGATCACCTGAACCACGCGGTGGGTCTGCGGCTCGACGATCACATGGCGATCGTTGACGACGGTATAGGCATAGCGCGGATTATCCGGCACCGGGATCACCTGGACATCTGATGGCAGCGGCTTGCCAACGACGATCGGCTGCTGCACCACCACTGCCGACGGCGGGGCCGGCTGCTGCTGGACGTAGGTTACGACCTCGCGCGGCGGCGGATCGACGACGGCACCGGCTACACCACCTGCCACGCCGCCAATTGCAGCGCCCACGGGGCCGCCGACAATGGCGCCGGTGATTGCGCCGCCGGCTGCACCCGTCACCGCTCCGTCGGCCATGGCATTGGTGGCGAGCGACGAAAGCGCCAGCGCGCCGGAAACGAGAATGATCTTATACATTTTGATACTCCTTCGATCGAGAGCATTTGCGTTTTTCAGGGAAAGACGGAAATGCTCTATCTCATTGCTTCTTCAGCAATTCCGGGCAGATAAGCGCTATGGGAATTGCCTTGGTTTGCGCTGAGGAAACGAGCCGGATCAGTCGTTGTTCCTGATCGCAGGAGTCACGGATTGGCCGTGCGGGTTATAGTGCGTGAGATGGCTATTCCAGCCTGCGGCGGAACAGCCAGGCGGCGGCGCCGAGGGTTGCGGTCGCGATCAGGGCCAGCGGAATCGTCTGGTTCAGCACTTCCTCCGCGGGAAGATCCTTGAGGAAGACGCCTTTGACGATGATGAGGAAATAACGCAGCGGATTGATTGTCGTCACCGGCTGCAGCCATGCCGGCATGTTCTCGATCGGCGTTGCGAAACCCGACAGCAGCATGGCGGGCACCATGAACAGGAAGGCGCCGAGGATTGCCTGCTGCTGCGTCATCGAGAGCGCCGAGATGAAGAGGCCGAGGCCGGCGACCGAACCCAGATAGAAGATGGAGCTGCCATAGAGCAGCAAGAGCGATCCCCTGAGCGGCACGCCGAAGATGAATAGCGCCGCCAGGATATAGAGCGTCATGTGGAAGAGGCCGATCATCATTGGCGGAATGAGCTTGCCGACCAGGATTTCATGGACGCGCAGCGGCGAGACCATCAGCTGATCGAAGGTGCCGAGTTCCCTCTCGCGGGCAATCGACAGCGCGGTGACGATGAGACCGATGAGGAGCGCGATGCTGGCGATCAGGTTCGGCACCATGAACCATTGATAGGTGAGGTTGGCATTGAACCAGTTGCGCGGCACGGTCGCCACTGTTTTGGCCATGGCGCGCTGGCCTGCCGGCGTCTCGGCCGAGAGCGTCATGCCAATCTGTGTGAGATAGCCGGAAACGATCTGCGAGGCGTTGGAGCGGCGGCCGTCGAGGATGATCTGAAGATCGGCCGGAATGCCCGCCTCGATATTGCGGGAGAAATCGGGGCCGATCTCGATTGCGGCAATGACCGACTGGCCATCGATGGCTTCGCGGATATCGGTCTGATTGTCTGCTGTGTCGATGCGGCGGAAGGTCGGCGATCCGTGGATGCGCTCTATCAGTTCCTGCCCCCAATGGCCGCTGTCGCGGTTCAGCACCATGACATCGACATTGCGCACCTCGAGCGTCGCCGCATAGGAAAAGACGAGAAGCTGCATGACGGGCGGCACGATGAGCACGAAGCGACCCTTGGGATCACGCAGTACGGCCAGCAGTTCCTTGATGATGAGGGCTTTCAGCCGGGTCCACCACATCTCAGCCGATCCTCTTTCTGGTGCTGCGGGCAGCCAGCAGGAACATGATGCCGCCGATCGTGAGCATCACGGCGATCGCGCGGGCAAACATCGGCCAGATATCGCCGGCCAGAAAGACTGTCTGCAGGCTGGGGATGAGATAACGCGCCGGCACGATGATGGTGATCCACTGGATGATTTCAGGCATGGAATTGATCTCGAAGAGAAAGCCCGAGAGCAGGAAGGCTGGCAGGAAGGCGGAGATCAGTGCAAGCTGTGAAGCGAGGAACTGGTTCTTGGTCGCCGTCGAAATCAACAGGCCCTGGCCGAGCGCCGGGATGAGAAAGGCGGCAGAGAGCGCATAGAGCGCGATGACGGAACCGCGAAACGGCACGCCGAACAGGAAGACGGCGAGCAGCACGCAGAGCGTCATGGAGGCAAGGCCGAGCAGGAAATAGGGGAGGATCTTGCCGGCGAGCAGTTCGGCCGATGTCACCGGCGTCGCCATCATCGCTTCCATCGTGCCGCGCTCCCATTCGCGGGCGACGACCAGCGAGGTCAAGAGCGTGCCGACAAGCGTCATGACGATCGCGATAGAGCCGGGGACGAGGAAGTTGCGGCTGGTCAGCTCGGGATTGAACCAGAAGCGCTGCTCGATGGAGATGGGCGGACCGGCGGCGACCGTTTCGGACTGGCGCTGGCGCTCCCAGTTGGCGACCGCGCCCTGCACATAGTTCTGGACGAAATTGGCGGTGTTGGGGTCGGAGCCGTCGACGAGGACCTGGATCTGCGGGTGATTGCCGGCGGCGTAGTCCGTGGCGAAATCGGCGGGAATGACGACGATGCCGCGCACATTGCCGAGCACGAGATCGTCTTCGAACATGCGCCGGTCGCGGCCAACGGTGACGGAGAAGTAGCGCGAGGCCTGGAAGCTTGCCGCGAGATCCTGCGTCAGCGGCGTCGCCTGCTCCAGGACGAGGCCGATGCGGGTGCGGGTCGTATCGAGCGACACGCCGTAGCCGAAGAGGAAGAGCAGGATCAGCGGCAGTACGAAGGCGATGAGAATGGTGCTGGGGTCGCGGATCGCCTGATAGCTCTCCTTGCGGACGAGGGCGATGAAGCGGCGGCTGCGGGAGGAAGCGCTCATGCGGCTTTCTCCTTTTCCTGCCCCTTTTCGGAGTCCTGAACGAGGGCGATAAAGGCATCCTCCATCGTCGGGTCCGGCTGTTCCTCGGTGGCGACCCGCGCTTTCAACTCGTCGGGCGAGCCGAGTGCGATCGAGCGGCCGCGATAGATCAGCGAGATGCGGTCGCAATATTCGGCCTCGTCCATGAAATGCGTCGTCACCAGCACGGTGACGCCCTTTTCGACGAGGGCGTTGATATGGGTCCAGAATTCGCGCCGGGTGATCGGATCGACGCCGGAGGTCGGTTCGTCCAGGAACAGGGCGCGCGGCTCGTGCATGACGGCGCAGGCAAGCGCCAGGCGCTGTTTCAGGCCGAGCGGAAGGTCCTTGGCCGAATAGCGCCCGTGGCGGCCGAAGTCGAAGATCTCGGTCATCAGCTCTATTCGCTCGCGGCGGCGGCTGCCGGAGAGGCCGTACACGCCGGCGAAGAATTCGAGGTTCTGCATGACGGTGAGATCGCCGTAGAGCGAGAATTTCTGCGCCATGTAGCCAAGCTGGTTGCGCGCCTCGGCGGCATCCTTGCGCAGGTCGAAACCGGCGACCCGGCCTTCGCCTCCGGATGGTTTCAGCAGGCCGCAGAGCATCTTGAAGGTGGTGGATTTGCCGGCACCATTCGGCCCGAGCAGGCCGAAGATCTCGCCGCGGCCGATATCGAAGGTGATATTGTCGGCGGCGGTGAAATCGCCGAAGCGCTTGGTCAGGCCATGGGCTTCGATGACGGGGCGGTCGCCGGTCTCGCTCGGCGAGCCCTGTGCCTCCGCAAGCTTGGAGCGCCCGCCGGGGCCGCCGCCAAGCATATCGATGAAGGCATCCTCGAAGCGGGGAGGGGTGGGTGTCAGCTTTGCCCCGCCGGTTTTGCCGATATCAGGCGTCTCATCCTTCGATGTCACGAGGCGGATGGCATCGCCCTGGATGACGCCGTCGATCACGCCTTTCGTCTGCAGCAGTTCGGCGAGGACCTGGCGCCTGCGGCCGCTGACGCCAGAGACCTTGAAGACACGGTCTTCGACGCGGCCGGTCAGATCGTGCGGCTTGCCGGAAAAGAGCAGCTTTCCCTGGTTGAGCAGCAGGACATGATCGCAGGCCTCGGCCTCATCCAGATAGGCCGTGGACCAGAGCACGCCGATGCCTTCCTGCGTCAGGTTTTCGACCATCTTCCAGAGGTCGCGCCGCGAGATCGGGTCGACGCCGACGCCAGGCTCATCGAGCAGCAGCAGGCGCGGCTTTTTCAGGAGCGCGCAGGCAAGGCCGAGCTTCTGCTTCATGCCGCCCGAGAGCTTGCCGGCGAGCCGGGTCGTGAAACGCTTCAGGTCGGTGAAGGTCAGAAGCTCGTCGAAGGCGGCGGCGCGCTCGGCCTTCGGCAGGCCGCGCAGATCGGCATAGAGATCGAGGTTTTCCTGGACCGAGAGATCTTCATAGAGGCCGAAGCGCTGCGGCATGTAGCCGATCGAGGCCTGGATGGCCGCCGGGTTCCGGGCTGTGTCGAAGCCCAGCACCTCGACAGTGCCGCTATCGGGCAGCATGAGGCCGGTCATCAACCGGATCAGCGTCGTCTTGCCGGCGCCGTCGGGGCCGACGAGGCCGGTGATGGCGCCGCCCCTGACCTCGCCGGAGACGGCGTCGAGAGCCGGCGGGGCATCGCCGAAGCGCCTGGTGACATCGGCAAGCCGGACCAGCGCTTCATCTGCCTTGGAGGGAACCGGGCTCATCGCGCTGCCAGCGAGGGAAAGTGCACGGTGACCGGCATGCCCTGGCGCAGATCCGGGCCGGGCTTGTCGATGACGATGCGCAGGCGATAGACGAGATCGGTGCGCAGTTCCGGCGTTTCGACCGATTTCGGCGTGAACTCGGCGACCGGCGAAATGAAGCCGATCGTGCCGTCATAGGGCTTGTCGGCTTGCGTATCCGAGGTCACCTGGACCTTCATGCCGGGATGCAGGCGGCCGAGATCGCCTTCCGCCACATAGCTGCGCACCCAGACCGGTTGCGTTAGCGACAGGACATAGACGCTGTCGGCGGGCGCGACGATGGCGCCGGGTTCGCGTACGCGGGACAGAATGACGCCGTCATTCGGCGCGCGCAGTTCCGTATCGGCAAACGAGATGCGGGCGGAGACCAGAGCGGATTGCGCTGCCTTCAACTGGGCGTCGGCTGCATCGATGTCTTCCACGCGACTGCCTTCCTGCAGCAGCTTCAGCGCTTCGTTGGCGGAATCGGCGCGGGCCGCGGCCATTGCGCGATTGGCGGTTGCCAGATCGAGGTTCGCTTCCGAGATATTGCCCTGCGGGCGAAGCTGCCGGGCGCGCTCATAGGTGAGATTGGCATTGTGCAGCGCCGCGACGCTTTCGTCATAGGCAGCGCGGGCCTGGGCGATTTCCGTCTGGCGCGGGCCGGCCTTCAGCTTGTCGAGCGTGGCCTGCAGGGCGGCGACATTGGCTTCTGCGGACGTAACGGCAGCCTCGTAAGGTGTCGCGTCGAGCTTGCCGAGCACCTGGCCACTGCTGATCGTATCGCCTTCATCGACGGCGAGCGAGGCCAGCCGTCCATTGACGCGGAAGCCGAGGGAAACCTGGCGGATATCGACATTGCCGTAGAGCGCGAATTCCTTTGATCGTTCCGGCAGCCAGCCGAACTTCTGCGGCAGGCCGTACCACCAGGCGGCACCGCCGGCGGCTACGAGAATAACGATGACAAGGGGGACGATCCGTTTCATGGGGTATTTCCTTTCGCCGGCTCCAAAAGGCCGACAAGTTCTGCGGCAAGTTTGCGCAGGCTCTGGAGTTGTTCTGATCCGACCGATTGCCATTCCATCTGGGCGAGGACGGCGGCGTGGGCGAGGCGGAAGATCATGATGTTGCCGACAAAGGCCAGCGTGCGCAGGCGCACATGCTCGGAAGCCGGATCCTCGCGCAGAATGGTGCCGATCAGCCGTCGCGCCATCTCGATCATCGGACCCATCAGGCCCTTGTAGATGCGGGTGAAAGCCTCCGTCGGCTCCATCTGTTCGCGCGTGATGAAACGCGCCCAGGGCTCCGATTCCTTGCTGACGAAGATGCCGACCATGGTCTCCGTGAGCTGTGTCAGGAAATGGCGGGCATCGTCTGCCGTCAGCGTCTGCCCGGTGGCATCGAGCGCCATGATATGCGCGACGATCTGCTGGCGCAGGGCGCCGATATGACGCTCGATGCGCGACACCAGATATTCCGCCGTCGCGATATAGAGCCCTTCCTTGCCGCCGAAATAATAGGGAATGGCCTGCAGGTTCACACCCGCCGCCTCGCTCAGCTGCCGTGTCGAGGTGCCGTCGAAGCCATGGCGGCCGAAGACGTCGAGTGCTGCGGCAAGCAGCTTTTCCCGGGTGATCTCGGCGCGGTTCGGTTGGTTTTGTTCATCGCTCATGACTGACTTATAACTCCAAAGCACATTTCAGTCAATCGAATGAATGTTTATCTTGCCGCGTCCGCGCTCCCTATGAATGAGCGTTGCCGGGGCCAACCGTCAGTATATTTACGTCTACTGCCGGTACATTTACCGTTTCGTACTTCCGTAAAGGCTAATATTCTGGCTGAATGGGAGGATGAGAAACCTGCCCGTCATGCCGAGCACTGCGAGACATGCCTGGAGAGCGCTCCTTGCGAGCGCGGCTCTTGCTCTTCCCTTGACCATGGCTTGCGCTGACGACATTGCGCCCGGAAAAGGCAATCGCATTCAGAACGAGGTGGTCAAACCATCTCCTCATGATGGACAGCTGACGGCCCCGCGGCTAAGCGCGAACTGGTGGCTGCGGATCAGGCGCGAGGCACCGCAGGCCGATCAGCCTGAGGGTTCGAAGCAGGTTTTTGCGCGCAGCACCGACCAGCGATGATCCCGCGCATTGCAGCCTTAGCTGAAGCGCTGCATGTCCGGCCGCAGGCACGAAGGATGCCCTAACTCCCGGAGCCTAGGCGTCGGGCTTTCCGAAAGCCGATTCCGGTTTACGAGCCGGTGCCGCAATGCTGGTTTCCGGCCGACGGGGGTTCGGATCCCTCTTGCGGCGCTGAGCGCGACCGATCAGGCGCAGGGCCATCGCCGAGGGCAAGATTCTCGCAATGAAGGCGGCGAGCTTCGAAGAGATGCCGGGAACGACGAGGCGGCGGCCGGACTTGAAACCCTGCCATGCCTCATGGGCCACATAGTCGGCATCGAGCTTGGGCAGCACCTTGAAGAGGGCAGCCCGGTCGGCCCCGGATTTTTCCAGAAAGTCGGTCGAGACAGGGCCGGGGGCGACGCAGGTGACCGTCACACCGAAGCGGCGGACCTCCTCATGCAGGGCGGTCGAGAAGGCGCGCACGAAATTCTTGCTGGCGTAGTAGAAGGCCATGTAGGGGCCGGGCGCGAAACCGGCGACGGAGCCGAGATTGATGACGCCGCCGCTGCGCCGCGCCACCATGCCCGGCAGGAAGCGCAGGGTCATGTCGGCGAGCGCGCGGATGTTGACGTCGATGATGCCGAGCTGCTCATCGGCGGGCAGGGAGGTTGCGGCGCCGCGCAGGCCATAGCCGGCGCTATTGACCAGAACGCCGCAGGCCAGACCTTTTGCGGCAAGAAAAGCCTCCAGGCGCGACGATGCATCCTGAGAGGCAAGGTCGAGTTCGATCGTGAAGGCTTCTCCGCCGGCCCCGACGATTTCGGCCGCCGCCGCCGCAAGGTCCTCGGGGGAGCGCGCCACCAGAACCACGATATTGCCATCGCGCGCGGCAACCCGGGCAATGGCCCGCCCGATGCCCCGGGATGCGCCGAGGACCACGACAGCCAGGCGGAGTTCGGCGCCGACGCTCATGGTGCCCTTCCAGCAATCGATATGCCGGCAGGCTTTCCCGCCTGCTTGAGCCCCCTGACCTCGTCGACGACATCGCCGTTCAGGATTCTCTCGAACCGTTCCAGCGCGCGGGCAATGCTGGCGCCGTCCATGACCCGGTGGTCGTAATGGATGCGGACCGTCACCGTCCCATCCGCGTCGATCGGCCCGTAGTTCAGGAGCGTGGTGAGCGGCGTCAGGGGGTTTAGGGATTCGGCGCCGAGGCCGGAATAGACCGACAGCTGGAAGGTGCCGAAATAGCGCGCCCGCTTTCGCCCCAGGTTGAGCCCGAGCCACATCAGCGACCAGCGGAGAAAGGCCGGCGCGCGGGCAAGCTTGAGCGAGCGACGAAATTCCTTGATCTCGGCAATCGGGCGCGAGCGCGCTTCCTGGATCAGTTTTTCCAGCTCGGGGATGGGGCGCTGTTCGGGACCCTTGATCGTGCTCAGGAGAACGATTCGCTCGCCCTCGTGCTCGCGCTCATGGGCGATCGAGGCAACGCTTTCGGGATATTCATAGAGCTGGTGCTTCGGGAACTTGATATAGGCGCGCCGCAGGTCCGGGGTCTCCTTCGACAGGAGCGCATATCCCTTCAGAAACAGCACGGTCCATGACGGGCGCGGGTCGCAGGCGCTCCTGGCATCGACCAGCGCGCGCAGGTTCATCTGCCGCTGCACGGTGACGCGCGGTATGCCGATCGAAAACCGCATGAGATCTCCGACAAGCCGCCTCGCAGCCGAAAGCCTGACTGTCCGTCCCCTCATCCTTGTCCTCCCCCTAGATCACTTCCGTTTTCCCTCGAAACACGCAAATGATCCATCTCTTTGTTTTCATGCAATTCCGGACGCAAGCCGCTGCACAGTTTTGCCGGAATTGCCCTAGTAGAGATAAGGAATGATCCGTTTCGTCCTGTCCATATAGGCGCGGTATTCAGGACCAAAAACGTCGAGCATCATACGCTCTTCCTTGTCCACCCGCAGGAAGAAAAGCACGGCAAAGCCGACGAGGCCCGCAAGGCCCGCCACCCAGTTCGACAGCAGGAAGGCCTGCGCCAGCCCCATCAGCATGAAGGACGTGTACATGGGGTGGCGCACCAGCGCGTAGGGCCCTGACGATATCAGTTCATGCTTCTGGCGGATTTCCAGCGTGATGGACCAGTTTCGGCCGAGCTGCTTGTGCGTTCGCCGAAAGACCCACATCGCGAGCGCGAATGTGATGGCCCCGACTACGACCGCCCAGATATGGGCAGGATAGTCGGCAGCTCTCGGGATGCCTGTCGCGACGTAGAAGGCCGGCACGATCGCAAGCCCGGCAAGGGCCGTCGCGAGCGCGATCTTCTCTGCCGCGCTCCGCTGGCTGCTCACGATGGGCACGCGCTTGCCGCGGCGCTCAAATGGGTAGCGGATGACGTACCATGCGATAATTCCGAGGACCCAGACGATCTCGCCAATGGTGTGAACTGACAAGCTCAAATCGGCACCAGAACCTTTCCACGATCCGCTTCTTTCCGGGATCGCCCTGCTTTTCTATCAACCTGTATTCATCTCCCGCAGATTTGTAATGAATTGCTGCGGGCGAAGCCAGATGCCTGGCGTCTTATAGCCCATATGTTTGGCGATATCGGCCACGAAAGCGTTGCAATTATAGACGGTCGCCTCCCAGAGACGGCTGCGCGCCTGGAGTTTGCGAATATAGGCGACCGTGTCGTTATATTCGGCGTCCGTCAACATCACGCGCCAGCTCGCCGAGCGGTATTGCTCTTCGAGATCGCCGTCCGTCTCGCCTGTCGTGGCGGGGACGGGGATGAAGTGGCCCAACACATAGGGCGCGGCATCCGGCGAAGCCGGGGCAAGCCCCGCAACCTCGGGACTGATCATTCTTCCGTTCCTGTCGGCACTGCCGAAGACGACATAAGTGTGACCGTAGGTCAGCGCGTAACGCGAGCGGAATTCGATGAAGCGCCGCCCCGCCTGGGCTTGAGCCGCGGCCGGTTTCCCAAGGTCACGGGCATCGGATGTATAATGTGGCTGGGGGGCTTTGTCTTCTGACTGACACGATGATACCACAACCGCCAAAATGGCGACCACGCACAAGCGGCTTCTTTCAAGCGCCATCAACACGCTCCATGTGCAGGCTCCTGCGAATGCGGGCCTGATGCCGGCTGATGCGCCGTTCCTGCGTCCTGAATGGCAGGCGGGATCAATCCTGGCCGTTTTAGGATGTTTGGAGAGAGGAAGGGCCTACCGAGCCCTTCCCAAGCGTTATGCGAATTTTACTTGTAGACGGCTGTTGCTGGCGGTGGAGCCTTCCCCTTGCCTTTACCAATCGACCCGCAGGCACTCAGATTGGCCACCGCAAGCGTTGCGAGGATCAAGAATAAAATTCTGCTCATTAAGTCCTCTCCTCATCCTGGTGCAGGCTTGAAAGTCTGCACCTCATAGTTTGACGATAATCGGCACCTTGGACAGTGCGGCAGTGATGCAATGTGCAACGAATCTACATTAGCAGATACTTACCGGTGTGGCCAACCCTGCAATTTCACATGGTAAACGCCATTGAAGCATGCCGTGATCGTTGTGGCTTGCCTGCCACACTTCCGGCTGTCGATTTCGCGATCTCGGTATCGCGAAACCGTGGCCCGGTCTTGCGCGACATGGTTCAAATGACGAGTACCCGCGTACCGATGCGGGTGCGGGAGTAGAGGTCGACGATATTGGCATTGGTCAGGCGGATGCAGCCGTTGGATACCGCCTGGCCGATCGACCAGGGAGCATTGGTTCCGTGCAATCGGAAGAGCGTGTCCTGGCCGCCCTGGTAGAGGTAAAGCGCGGCAGCCCCCAGCGGGTTGTCCGGACCACCCGGCACGCCCTCGGCATATTGGGCAAGCCGCGGCTTGCGGGCGATCATGTCGTCGGTCGGCTTCCAGGAGGGCCATTCCGCCTTGCGGCCGATCGTGGCTTCGCCCTTGAAGCTCAAGCCTTCCTCGCCGACGGCAACGCCGTAGCGCGTGGCAAAGCCGCCGTTCTCGACGAAGTAGAGATAGCGTGCACGCGTATCGACGACGATGGTGCCGGGCGGCTCGCCTCCGTCATAAGCCACTTCCTGCCGCCGATAGCGGGGATCGGCATCCGGATCCCTTCCCAAAACCCGGTAGCCCAGCGGCGGGCCATCCGATGTCGTACTGCATCCATGAAGCATCAGAGCCAGGCTACCCAAGACCAGACCCCGGCGTGTCACAACTGCCCTTTCGTTCATTTCCACTTACCCTCAGTCAGCTTCGATGTTTTCCGTTCAGTGGCGGGCTCGTTTCCGGCCCATTCGCTTCTGTGGAATTGCTTATCTGGCAGGCGGACAAGCTGCGCAACTTGCAATAGTATGCATTTCGACCATGCACGAATCTCCTTGCTTCGGCCACTCGTTTTGCAAGAATATTAGAATACCTAGATGGAAGGAAGCGATGAAACTTTGCTTGGAAGGAAAAGTCGCAGTTGTGACGGGGGCGGGCTCCGGTATCGGGGCGGCCGTTTCCCGGCAGCTCGCACTTGAGGGGGCCGAGGTCGTCATTGCCGATATCAATGAGGAGGCTGCGCACCGGACCGTGGCGGCAATCTGCGCTGATGGCGGCCGGGCGCGGGCATTCGTTGTCGATGTGACCGATTTCGAGGGCGTGCAGCGCCTTGTCGATTTTGCCGTCGAGACATGCGGCGGCCTTCATCTCGCGGTCAACAATGCCGGGATTGATGGTGTCAGGGCGGCAGTTGGGAACTATCCGCTCGATGACTGGCACAAGCTGATGAACGTCAATCTGAACAGCGTTTTCTACTGCATGAAATGCCAGATCGGCGTGATGCTGAGATCGGGCGGGGGCGCAATCGTCAACATGTCCTCGGCGCTCGGCGCTGTCGGCTTGCCGACCGCAGCGGCCTATACGGCGGCCAAGCACGGGGTTGTCGGTCTGACGAAGGCTGCCGCGATAGAATATGCGAGGTTCGGCATCCGGATAAATGCTGTCGGCCCCGGCTGGATCGATACGCCGCTGCTGTCAGAGCACCTGGACATAGCGAGCACGCGCCGGATGGCATCCCTTCAGCCCATGGGCCGGCGCGGGACGCCTGACGAGATCGCCAACCTCGTCTGCTTCCTGCTTTCCGAACAGGCGAGCTTCATCACCGGCGCGCACTACCTGGCGGACGGCGCCTATACTGCGCATTAGGCGCAGCGGCGCCAGCGCCTGCCCGGCCTATGCCACGGCCATGATGACATGCGCCTGGATCCTGGCGGCTACCGCGCCGCTGCCGTGTTTGCCGGCAATTGCGGAGGCGGCGCGATCGGTCGCGGCCTGTAGCTTTCCGGGTTCTCTCGCCTCGATTTCGTTGCGAAGAACGGTCCCCTGGCAATAGGCAACGGCAGGAAGACGCGGGGAAGGCGCCCGGCTCTGCTCGGTCGTCGTCTCGATCGCCACGCTTTGAAAACCCGCTGCCTCGAGATCGCGCCGGATCACGGCCTTGTCGTGATAGCCGTGCGGCGTGCGCGCGAGAAAACGCGGCGGATCGTCCGGAAACATCTCCGCCAGAGCATTGGTGACATCATTCGCAAAGTCGTTTTCCTCGATGCGGTCCCAGACATTGAAGAGGAAATGGCCTCCGGGCTTCAGGACCCGTCTTGCCTCGCGATAGGCGGCTATACGGTCGGGAAAGAACATCGCCCCGAACTGACAGCAGACGAGATCGAAGGCTGCGGTTTCAAATGGCAGCGCCAGTGCATCCGCCTGGCGCCATTCGATACGGCGGTCGGAAGCCTGCTGCGAAGCGGCATAATCGAGCATCGGCTGGCTGAGGTCGGTTGCGGTATAGCTTGCGCCCGAGGACAGTTTCGGGACGAGAACGCGGGTGAGAGCCCCGGTGCCTGCTGCGATTTCCAGGACGGCATTCGGCGACAGGGCCGCTGCTCTTCGGGCAAGGTCTGCTGCGAAGGGCTCGAAAATCAGCGGCACCATATAGCGGTCGTAGTTTTCCGGGATCGAGCCGGCGAAGATCTTGTCCGTTTCCAGCATCGCTGCATCCACCATCGGTCTGATGGCCTGTGAGACTAGCATGGATTTGCTTGTTTCGGGCGGTTTTCTAGAGAGCAGCGAGCCCGGCTTCAGCCGGCCCCCCGGCATTTCGACAGGATATCGTCGACGACTGCGGCGAGCGGCCGAGTTGCGTCGATGGTGGTCGCGTTCGCCGGAATGTCTTCCCGCGTCGCATGCAGGTGCAGGACAAGGTCCCGCTCGGCCGGCCTTCCGCCAAACTCGTCTTCGGGCCTGCCTGCAAGCCGGTTCTCCAACGTCTCTTGGTCGATCTCGAGAACGAAGACGGCGTCGAACAGATCGATGAAGTGATGGGAATTTCTCGAGCCGCCGCAGAAGAAGGAGACCGGGTGGCTTTTATCGGCCGCGAGCGATCGGACCTTGCCGACATGCCATAGGTGCTGCCTGTGCACGAAGGCGACATCCTCCTGCTCGTGCCGGAACCCGATCAGCGGCTCGCCCGTGCGGGGATCGCCGCGATAGGCCAACTCACGGTCGCCATGAATGACGTGGTAGCCGCGCTGCTGCAGTTCGGTCGCAACCGTGGTCTTGCCGGTGCCGGACACGCCTTCGATGAGATAGTTCCTGACGCCCATTTCGCTCCCGTTCGGTGAACCGCACGTCCTTTGGCACGCCAGTGGCTCATGGCGCAGAATTATAGTGGATTCCCGACGCTTCAATGCCGCCGCTGCTCAAAGGCGGTCAGTGCAGGACGGCGATCGCGGTAACGCCAGCCTCTTCTGCAGCGCGAATGATCGCGGCTCTGAGCTGCTCGGGATCAGCGATGCCCTTGACGACATCGAGGCAGAGCTTGATGGCCAGAAGAAACTCCTCTCCGTCATCGCAGGGGAATTCCCTTATGAGCGCATTGGCGGCCCCCATTGCCGTCCTGATGGAAAACACCCTTTCCGGATCCTTGAACATCAGGATCACAGGCGCGAATTCGATCGGGGTGTCCCATTCCATTACACAATACTCCAGATGGGATAGTGTAATTTTAACGGAGCAAGAGGCGTGCCAATGCGCGCGACGGTTTATGGGCGGGCATTTATCGGAGGGGATGCCGGTTCCGGTCCGTTGCTCAGCGACCGTCGTCACCCAGCATGTAATCCGCCAGCCTGTAGCAGTGGCTCGCCTGATAGGCGTTCCGGCCGCGGTTCATGTGCGTCAGGTTGAACGCCCGGATCGCCTGCAGCGCACGGGGCGTGGCGAGAAATTTGCCGATCGAGGAGATGCCACGGACCTTGACGCCGAAAATGTCCTGGCCTCTGGGAAAGAAATGGCTGACGTCTTCAGGCATCACGACACAGGACCCGAGGAAATCCTCGTCCACCTGGCCGTGATCGAGTGAGTGGTCGGTGGTGAAATCGGAAAGATGCACCAGGAAGAGCGCGCGGATGTCCTCACCATCGGCATAGAGCGAGAAGAGCTCCATCCAGCTCGCATTGACGCGAATGAGGGCCTTGCCCGGTGTCGACGGCAGACAGGAAACCGACCAATAATGCCGCTCCGTCCGGCGCGGGATCGGGATGCAGTCGCTCCCGTAGCGCCTGAGAATGTCGAGAACCGCCTGTGCCTGCGGCCGGCGCAGCAGCTTCTCGAACCTGGCCACGTATTTGAGACGCAATTCCAGGGATTCCGGGCGCTCGTCGGCGTCGGCCGGGATCGTCCCACCCTGCATCCAATCGCGCTGCTGATCGAGATCGAGGAACCCGCGTAGACCGGTGGCGTTTTGGCGGCGCACCGCGCTCACGTCATCTACCATGAAAGCAATCCCAGGCTCCGCTTCTGAACGGCTCCTCGCCTTGGCGCGGCGACAGAGCTTTACGAATGTTTCCCGCTCACCGCATATATCCATCATTTCCTGCGGGATAACTACGGCCCCGATGCCGAGACATTTGTCGGGCCTGCCGCTCAAGCGAAGCCTCAGGCAGCCGGAAGTGGGTATGGAATCACTCTATCTCTTTGTTTTTACGCAATTCCGGACGCAAAACCGCTATGCATTTTTGCTGGAATTGCTCTGACCAGGCAGGGTTCGAAAACCGTGATCGACAGGCCGGTTTCCCGAACCCAGCGGTGGATCGGCTCTCAATGGTATTCAGCAGCGACTAATAGCCACCGTAATTGCCGCGAACGGGACCAATACCCAGTGGCGTTGCGTAGGTCGTGTTGTCGCCGCCGGTGCCGGTGGTCGCGCACCCTGAAAGGGTCAGAAGCGCGATCGCTACCGCGGCTAAAAGGTATCTTGCAGACATGACATTGTCCCCCTTGTCAGTCACCGCGCAGCCCTTCAGGGCCAGAGCACGAATATTCCCTAAACCACCGCCACAAGCAACTGTGGCGAGTACCTATTCGACGCAATTGCCTCAACGATATCGGAGGCTTGCAATAAGCCGCTTCACTCTCGGCCCGATGGGCCTCTGCGGAGGGCGCGGAACGAATTCATTTCCAAGCCGAGGCCCGCCCGGTGGCGGCATTGAAACCGTTGACGACGGCGTTTACCGCCTGACAATCGTTTCTGATCGTGCCTTCTCGGGCGTCCGTGGCGGGCGGACCGCTTTCCCTGTCGCGGCCCGGGCTGCGTCGATGTGCTTGAGGATGGATGGGCGCAAGCACAGCTGGACTCCTTCCGGCCGGGTCGCCCGCAGGAGGGTATAATACAGTAATATACCTCCAGTATCCCGTCGCCTGATGCATAATTCTTCGTCCCGATCTTCGTGGATCGGGAATGGGAGGCGATTTGTTCAATCAAGATCTTCTACGGGAGTCCGCACAGCAAGGATGCTCGCGTCTATGATCATGTCTTGCTTGCGCCCCATCTGAAACCGAAGCCTTCCGAAGGGATTCGGAGGCTGCTCAGAGGAGTCAGGCAATGGTCAGATTGAAACTTTTGTTTACCGCTCTGTTGGCCACGATGTTTCTTGCAACTCTGCCGGATTTGTCGTGGGGCACAGAACAGGCCCAGCAACGGCGCGCCGGGCGTGACGTCAGACAGGATACGCGGCAAGGCGCACGTGACACGAAACAGGCGTGTCGCGCGTCGAACGAAAAGAGCAATGCCGGGTGCCGACAGGACAAGCGACAGACCAAGCAAGGCGGCCGCCAGACAGCTCGTGATCTCAAATACTGATTTATAGCCGCTTCGGGCTCGAAGTCGTTCACGCTCGCGCTTGAGGGGCAGCCGTGCCGCGTTGCGACCGTGTGCCCTACTTTCCCGACCGCCGATCGCCTTCGGCCCGGAGCGACCCTCGACCAGGCCGCGACATTCGCCATTCGGAAGATCTGGGATTCGTCCAGATGGCGGATAGCCAAGGTTTGGGCGGTTCGACGTCACGATGCTTAATCTGGAGTGGCGACAGACAGAGATGAATGGGGAGTCGCCGCGGCCTGGCTGGGTAAGCAGGCCGGCAACGGCGCCTATAGATTTGCAAACATTGCACACCTTGATTCGATGCTATCAGCGTTTCATCGAAATCGAGCGGTGTATAACTGTGTATAAATTTATGTATTGCTGCTGATTCGTAATCTAATTCGGAAAATAATGCATTGCTTCGATGAATATATAAGCATTAGCTCAAATAATATGTTATGGTTTGCTGCCGTAAAACTCATCGTGCTCTGGTATCGTCTATCTTGATTGGCTGGCATCGATGGTTTTTCGGAAAATACTTAGCAAAGCGCAACCAGTTGCTCCGATTCAGGAGCGCTTTTTTGGGAGAGGACGATGAAACACCATCTTTCAATTGCAATCGCATTTGCAGGTATCGGCTTGGCTTGCCAAGCACTGGCCGCCGAAGCGGATGCGTCGAAACTCACTTGTAAAGAGGTCGGCGCAATGGCGCCTGCAAAATCGATTGCCGTTGCCATGTGGGTGAACGGCTACGTTCACGGCAAGGCGGGCAATCCGACAGTCGACAGTGACAAGGCGCACGCGAACGCGGAAAAGGTCGCCGCCTATTGCAAGAGCAATCCAGCCAGCACCGTGGCGGATGCGCTGGAGGCCTTGGCAAAGACGTAACTTCGGCAATGAACCCCAATTTGAGTGGTCAATAAGCCAAGACGGCGACACCCCGCGCCGAAAGCACCTGATGCCCGCGGAAACGGCACAGGGAAAAAACACATGGCGACCACTTGAGGTCAGACCGCCGGCTTGTCCCGTAGCCGGCGATCTGATTTCCGGGTGTCAGACGGTGTTGAAGCTCCACTCCTGCGCGGTGGGCAAAGGGCAATGGGGCCGAAATGTCGGCGGACGAGCGGCCTGATATCGATCATTGCGCGCCACCGCGATCCCTTCTTTCCCGGTCTCATTTCTATTTCCCGAGTGTTTCCAAATAGGTCTGGCGAGGTCGGAAACACTCCAGACAGGGAAACGGTCAATGGCAAAGAGGATCATCCGCCGTCCGAGGGTTCAGAGCAGGACGGGCTTGCGGCGGATGCGGCTTCGCCTTCTCCCCGCCGGGGAGACGAGGACGCCCACATTCGCCACGGAAACCTCATGCCACATATGACTGCATTCACGCCGCGCGACTGGCTCGCCATGCTCAAGACGAATGACAAGGGCAATCCCCTTCCTGGCCTCACGCTCAATTGGACCGTGATGCTGGAGCACCATCCCGACGCGCGAGGAATGCTCGCGCTGGATGAATTCAGCGACCGGACGATGCTGCCTGCCCGCTCGCCGTCCGATCCGCTTGGGCTTGTGAACTCGGCAGCGTGCCCTAATTTTCAGCAGCATACCCTGAGTTGAAGACGTACGGAACTTTTCGGCCGATGCACATGCCATTGTTCTAACTGAATTTTTCAAATCACAGAGGGGCTTCCATCATGTCGGACAAATCGAAGAACGGCTTCGATCGCCGTGATTTCATGATTGCATCACTGGCAACGGTCGGCGCGTCGGCTGCTCTCGCCGTCAGCGCGGATGCCGCTGACGCAGAGGAGGCAGCGAAACCCGCTGCCAATCCCGCCTCGGGAACGGTCTATACCGGAGATGTCATCCAGGGGAAAAAGGTCGTCAGCGCGCTCGACGTCGACGATCTGGAGCCGGGGCAGAAGCATCTCCTGTATTTTCGGGGTGCGCAGATGCCCACGGGGCAGTACTGGTATGTGTCCGTGACCGTCGCCAAGGGGGCAAGGCCGGGCAAGCGCGGCATCCTGACCAGCGGTGTGCACGGCGACGAAATGAGCAACATTCACACGGTCCAAACCGTGATGAACCAGCTCGATCCGGCACAGATGTCGGGCACGGTCATGGCGGTCACCGACGTGGCGCGCCCGGCCCTTGAAAGCATGCAGCGCAGGTGGCCCAATCAGGGCAGGGGCGTCGATCTGGTCGACATGAACCGGGAATGGCCGGGGAACGAGAACGGTCTCACCGCGCCCAGCCGGCATGCCGGGCTGCTGTTCAACCGGCTGCTGCGGCCGAACGCCGACTTCGCGATCGACTTTCACACCGGAACGACAGGGTTCGAAGTCACCGCATTCAATATCGGCGGCATGGATGTGCCCGAGGTCAAGGCCATGTTGGAGCTCTATCCCGTCGGCCAGATCTTCGACAACCATGTCTATCCCGGTGTCCTGCACAACGCCTTCATGGACGTGGGTATCCCCTCGTTTACGCCGGAGATCGGTGCTGCCCGCGTTCTGGACCTCGAGATGATCGCGCTCTTCGTGGAAGGCACGATGAACGTCCTCAAGCATTACGGCATCGTTGCCGGGCCGATGGGCCGGACAGGCAAGGACGTGAATGTCTTCGTCGGCAACAGCGCCTTCCCGATCCTGGCAACCCAGGGCGGGATCGTCGAGCATCTGGTCAAGCTCAACGACAAGGTCGAACCCGGACAGAAGGTGGCCATCCAGCGCAACAGCTTCGGCGAGGTGGTCGCGGAATATACAAGCGGCGTGGCCGGGGAGATAACGGGCCAGCGCAGCGACGCAATGTCCGAGCCCGGCAACCCCCTGGTCTTCATCCTCTTCCACAAGGCGGCGCTGGAGGGCGCTGAGGCCTATCCCGAGTAATCTGCCGTTTCCGCCTATCGTTCGGAATCGGCGGGTAGGAGACCGATTTCCTGTGCGAGACAGCAGGACTGCGCCGGCGCATTGCATCGGCGATGCGCATGTCAAATGTCGTCAAGACCTGATGAACGAGAGCAGGTCGGGGTTGAGGACATCCGCATGTGTGGTCAGCATGCCATGGGGGTAGCCCGGATAGGTCTTCAGCGACCCGTTCTTGAGCAGGTTGACCGCACGCGGCACGGAGCTTGCGAAGGGGACGACCTGATCGGCCTCGCCATGCATCACCAGCACCGGCACGGTGATCTTCTTGAGGTCTTCGGTATAATCTTCCAGCCAGGAGGCGACAGTCGCGTGGTGAGCGAGAGCACCACCGCCCATGCCCTGGCGCCACCAGTTCGCAATGATCGCCTCCGAAGGCTTGGCGCCATCGAGGTTGTACCCGTAGAACGGGTTCTCAGGGACGAAACGGTAGAATTCCGACCGGTTGCCCAGCACGCCCGCGCGGATCGCTTCGAACCACTCCGGCGGCTGACCAGACGGGTTTTCCTCGCTCCGGTACATGTTCGGCGTCAGGGAAGCGACCAGTACCGCCTTCGCGACGCGCTCCTGGTGGCGGGCGACATAGCGAGCGACCTCACCGCCGCCTGTGGAGTGGCCGATGTGGATCGCGTCGCGCAGGTTGAGGTGCTCGGTCAGCGCCGCGAGGTCGGCAACCCAGTGGTCCATGTCGTTGCCGGTGCCGGGCTGGTCGGACCGGCCGTGACCGCGCCGGTCGTGGGCGATCACCCGGTAGCCGTGGCCAAGAAAGAAGGTCATCTGGGCGTCCCAGTCGTCCGCCGACAGCGGCCAGCCGTGGCTGAAAACGATCGGCTGGCCCGAGCCCCAGTCCTTGTAGAAGATGTTTACGCCGTCCGTGGTCGTGATTGTAGGCATCGTGTCGCTCCATCTGCCCTGTTGAACATTCGTTTTGGGATACAGTTGATTGCGAAATACCTCCGGTGAGGCGTGTTCGATCATATCCGAAAATTGCGACGTTAGTTAAATTCCCTCTTTATCGAAGACAAATACCTTGTACGTTCGAGCTATGCCTCAAAGGTATAGCGAGGACCCGATGGAACTCAGGCATTTGCGCTATTTTGTTGCCGTTGCGGAGGAGGGAAGCCTACTCACCGCAGCAGACCGGCGGCTTCACACGTCCCAGCCCTCACTCAGCAGGCAAATTCGCGATCTGGAAACCGAAGTCGGTGTCAAACTGTTGGAACGGCAGTCGCGCGGCGTGACGCTCACCGCCGCCGGTAAAGTGTTTCTTGATCACGCGCGGCTGGCGTTACTGCAAGTCGAGGCGGCTGCGGAAGGGGCCCGGCGGGCAGAGCGGCCGGAAAAGCAGTCGTTCACTATCGGTTTTCTCGCAGGGCAAGAGGTCGTGTGGCTACCCCATGCATTGCGCATTATTCGCGAGGAAGCGCCGGAGGTTGAAATCATATTGTCCAGCCAGTCTTCCCCGGACCTGGCTCTGGCACTGATGCGAGGCAAGCTGGACGTCGCTTTCCTTCGCCCCGAGACGCAGAGTGTTGGTGTGTCCTTCAAGTTTCTAGCCAAGGAGCCACTGATCGCCGTGCTGCCGGCGGACCATCGCTTGACGTCGCGCAAAAAGATCCTGCCGCAGGACCTTGCCCGCGAAACTTACGTCAGCTCGGCTAGAATTTCTCCCGTACTGCAATCCGTGATCCAGGATTACGCGTCGAACGTCGGGATCACACTCAAGGCAGAGTACGAAGGCGAAGGCCTGCCATCAGCAATGTCGCTCGTCGTGTCGACAGGTGGAATAACGCTTATTCCGATCTATGCGCAAAATATGCTTACACCGAATGTCGTTGCCAGAGCACTGGAGGGTGTGCCTCCGACAATTGATCTCACCTTAGGATACAACGATTCAAATTCCTCACCTTTGCTCCGCCGATTTTTGTCTCGCTCTGATGAATTGGTCGCCAACGTCCAAAATCAGAGCATCATCCGCTACGCCGAAGTTCCGTAGCAGGGAGCGCCTTTACAAGGAAAAGCAGGCCTCCCTTGCGGCAGCTTCAAGCAACGAAACTCTATTTCATGAGAATGCCCTGGTCCGCTTGTCTTGACCAAACCTGGGCGACCAGTTGCAAAGGAAGCCGTGGCCGACAGTCTCGGCCACGAGCCAGAACGGCTCGATGCTATAGAGCAAGCACGAAGTTCACCAGCCGTCCGGGACAACGATTTTCCTTGGCAATATGACGGTCGGCTTTTCCCGCATGACCGGGCTCCTGCATTGGGATGATTTTCAGAAAACGCTTGCCTGGCGGATGATCCAGAACCGTATATTGGCGAATGCCGAGAAGGCGGCGCAAAGCGGCTTTGCCTCGCTGCCATCAAGGGAGCGGGCTTATATGGGCTATCTCGGCATCGGCGGACAGCGCGCTGAAGATCTCGGCCGGTTTTTCGCCACCCACGGCCAAACGCTCGATGGCGTCAAGGTCGCCAACACGGAAGCATGGGGCGACGATGCGATATCGGCCGCTGCGCGCCGAGCCTTCCGCGCCGCGATCAACAAGGACGTTGATTCCATCATCGTGACAAAGGGCTTGGGCGACGTGCCGCTCTTTGCATCGACGCCTGTCGGCCGCGCTCTGCTGCAATTCAAATCCTTTGCCATTGCCTCCAATCAGCGCGTGTTGATCCGCGGCCTGCAGGAAGACAAGACGCGCCTTGTCGGCGGCATCGTCGGCATGGCGACGATCGGCTCTTTCATTTACGCGCTGAAGCAGTTGGAAGCGGGCAGGGAGCTTTCCGACAATCCCGGCACCTGGGCAATGGAAGGGCCCGACCGATCCGGCATTTTCGCCGTGGGTTTCGAGCTGAATAATGCCCTGGAGAAATTGGGCGTTCCCGGCCTCTATGCCGGCGCATCCGCACTCTTCCCCAATGCCAGCCAGAAGGCGCCGGCGAGCCGCTACGCCACCCGCTCGGTCGTCGGCGGGTTACTTGGCCCGACCTACGAGCTTGCATCGGATGCCACGAGCCTTGCCGGCCTAGCTGTTGCCAATGCGAAAGGTGCGGTGACGGGCAATGCGCCCGGCATGACGGAGGGTGACGTTGCAACAGTGCGCCGACTGACGCCCTTTGCGAGCCTGCCCTATTGGCGATGGCTGATTGACGGGTTCTTGGTGCCGGAAGCGAAGGAGGCAGTTCGCCGCTGATCGATGTTATCGAGCATCGTCACTGACAGGCCGCTTCAGATTGCCTTTGCCAGCCCTGAAAGCGGCCATGTCAGCCTCATACTTGCACTCGCGCCGCTGCCTGCGCCAGTACGCCCAAATCTCCACTACAATAAAGCGAAACAGTTCGCGCGCCAAAGATGCCGGTAGATTTTCCAAAACACTCTCCAAGGCGCCGGCCGTTGGACGCGCGCTATCCTCATAATGATGTAAGATATGGGTCTAGGCATCGTGAGGGTGGGAGCGAAAATTTTTGCAACTCCCGAGAGCGGCGTTTGATCGCGAGGATGATGAAGAGGCGCGGCCAAGCCGCCTGATCACAATCCTCCGTCTGTGGCAAGGGAGAGATAGGCGCCGTACCGCGCGATAAAAATTCTATGAAGTTCCTAAGAACTCCGTCCTATTCCAGCATCGAAAGTGGGAACGAATGTGGGAATATGATCCTAGTCATTCCACCAAGTATTTGTTTTTATTTGATAAAACGGGAGGAGGTGGCGCACCCGACAGGATTCGAACCTGTGACCTTTGGAATCGGAATCCAACACTCTATCCAGCTGAGCTACGGGTGCATGCCTGACGATGTGACTCGTCGTCCGATGATGTGGTTCTTAGCCTAGCTTTGGCTCTGCTTCAATCGCGAAGTTCGCGGAATTTCTGCTCGTTGCTGTTATCCGGGATTTTCAAGGCGATGGGGCGTCGCTAAAAGCTTCCTCAGATGGTTAGGTTTTCATCGGGGATGAGATGGGCGAAGCGGTTTTCGATCTGGCGCGGCGGGCGCGGTTTGCGGGGCTTTCCGGGAATTTTGTGTTGGGGCATGAGATCCTGGATGGAGCCGTGGCGCAGGCTGGCGAGGATGCTGGGGCGCGGGCGTGGATTGCGATCGAGCGGGGGCGGCTTTTCAACAGTGCGGGGGAGCCGGCGCGGGCGCTGCCGTTCTTTGGCGAGGCATGGGAACTAGCGCAGCGGGCAGGGGACCATGATCTGGCTGTCGATGCGGCGCATATGCTGGCGATCGCGTCCGATGTCGAGGCGGCCGAACGGTGGGTGGCGGTGGCGCTCGATTATATCGAGGCGCAACGCGCAAGCCCGCATTGGCGAGGCATGTTGCATCACAATCTCGGCTGGACCTATTTCGAGGCGGGGCGCTTCGAGGATGCGCTTGGCGCCTTCCGGCGGGATGAGGCGATCCGGGAGACCTCCGGCAACGCACAGACGCTGAAGGTGGCGCGGTATGCGGTCGTGCGTACGCTCCGGGCATTGTCGCGGGTGGATGAGGCGATTGCGCTTGGGGAGAGGGTCGTGGCGCTTGCGGATGCGGCCAATGATGCGGCGCCTTATGTCTATGAAGAGTTGGCCGAATGTTATGCGATGAAGGGCAAGATGGCGGAAGCGCAGCGCTTTGCGGCGCGGGCGCAAGCGATCCTCTCGGAGAATGCGTCCTTCGTGCGGGATGAGCCTGTCAGGCTGGCGCGGCTTGCGACCCTTGCTGCGGCTGCGGACTGATGCCGCAAATGAAAACTCCGCCGGGCCTTTCGGGCGGCGGAGTTTGCTTGCTGGATGCTGCTTATGTCAGACCTGCATGGCGCCGGGGCCGGGGATGGCCTTCGGGGGCACCTTGCCGAGGATGATCATGCCGAGCACCTCGTCCTTGGTGACATCCTCGGTGCGGGCGTGGCCGACGACCTGGCCGTTTTTCATGACAGAGACGCGGTCGGCGAGGTCGAAGACGTCGTGGATGTCGTGGCTGATAAGGAAGATGCCGATGCCTTCCTTTTTCAGCTGCTTGATGAGTTCGCCGACCTGTGCCGTTTCCTGGGGGCCAAGGGCTGCCGTCGGCTCGTCCATGATCAGGATGCGGGCGTTGAACAGGATGGCGCGGGCAATGGCGACGGACTGGCGCTGGCCGCCCGACAGTGCCTTGACCGGCTCCTTGAAGCGCTTGAAGTTCGGGTTCAGGCGGCCCATCACCTCGCGGGCGGAATGTTCCATCGCGACATCGTCGAGCGTGCCCCAGCGGGTCTTCAGCTCGCGGCCGAGATAGAGGTTGGCGGCGGCGTCGACGTTATCGGCGACGGCGAGCGTCTGGTAGATCGTCTCGATGCCGAACTTCTTGGCATCGCGCGGATTGCGGATGTCGGCCGGTTCGCCATTGATCAGGATCTCGCCGCTATCACGCTTGTAGGCGCCGGAGAGGATCTTGATCAGGGTCGACTTGCCGGCGCCGTTATGGCCGAGAAGGGCCACGACTTCACCGGGGTAGAGATCGACGGAGGCATTGTCGACGGCGTGGATACCGCCGAAGGAGATCGAGATATTCTTCAGTTCGACAAGGGGAGTGCGTTGTTCAGCCATGGTTCGTACTCCTCTTACTTCGCACGGGAGCGATAGACAGTGTCGAGCCAGACGGCAATGACGAGCACCGCGCCGACGACGACGTTCTGGATGGGCGTGTCGACATTGGCGAGACCCATGCCCGACTGCAGAGACTGCATGACGAGCGCGCCGAGCATGGCGCCGGCAATCGTGCCGGTGCCGCCTGCGAGCGACGTGCCGCCGATAACGGCTGCTGCGATCGTATAGAGTTCGTAGGTCGTGCCCTGCGAGTTGGCGGCGGCGTTGAGGCGTGCCGTGGAGATTGCGGCGGCGACGGCTGCGAGGAAGCCCATCAGCGCGAAGATGCGCACGGTGACCCAGCGGGTCTTGATACCGGCGAGCTCGGCTGCTTCCGGGTTGCCGCCGATCGCGAAGACATAGCGGCCGAAGCGGAGACGCGTGGCGATGAAGGTCATGACGATGCCGACGAGGATGGCGATCAGCACCGGCACGGCAATGCCGTAGGGGATCATCAGCCCGCCTTCCGGCATGGTGATGTTATTGGCCTCGGCATAGCGCTTGGCGATCGCCGGCGGCCAGTAATATATCGTGGATACCCAGATCGCGCCGAGCACCATTGCACAGCCGAGGATGCCGAGGACATATTCTGCCCAGAGCGGGCGGCGCGGGAAGTTGAAGCGCCGGCGCTGGTGGCGCGAGCCGATGATCGAGACGACGATCAGCACGCAGGCAGCCGCACCGATGATCCAGCTCCAGGTGGCGCCGATCGCGCCTTCGGCACCGCCGCCCATGATGCGGAAGGTGGTGTCGAGGGGGGCGACCGTCTGGCCGCTCGTGACATACCAGGCAAGGCCGCGCCAGGCGAGGAAGCCGCCGAGCGTGACGATGAAGGACGGCACGCCGAGGAAGGCGATGATGACGCCCTGGAGCAGGCCGATGGCCGAGCCGACGAGGAGGCCGGCGATGAGCGTGATCACCCAGGTGAAGGAATTGTCGAAGCCGAGATATTGCGGCAGGAACTTCGCCTGGACCACACCCATGATCATGGCGACGAAGCCAAGGATCGAGCCGATCGACAGGTCGATGTTTCTGGTGACGATGACCAGCACCATGCCGGTCGCGAGAACCGCGATTTCGGTGGTCTGGACAGAGAGGTTCCAGAGGTTTCGGGGCGTGAGGAACAGGCCGCCGGTATAGAAGTGGAAGCCGACCCAGATGACCAGCAATGCGCCGATCATGCCAAGAAGGCGGGTGTCTATTTCCGTTGCCCGCAGGAAGCGCGTGAAGGGGCCTTCAACTGCCGTGCGCGGGCCGGACGAGGTCGATTGGGTGATGTCTGCCATGGGTTTGCCGTTTCCCCCATTTGTTTGGGCGCAGGCCTGCTCCTGATGGGAATAGCTGGCCGATGACCGCCCTGTTCTTGTTGTGACCACCGGGACGCTTCCGAAAATAGCCGATCACAACGGCACTATTCTGGCAGGGAATCAAAGCATCCGCGATGTGCGCGAGAACGGAGAAGCACCATCGAGTGGGCTTCATCCGCATCCGGCGCCGCAGCGGAGGGCCGCTGCGGCGCCGATAGTTCAGATCGTCAGGCGAGGATTAGTCGCAAGCCTTGACGGAACCGGCCTTGACGCCCTGGCAGGCTTCAGCCTTGGAGATCCAGCCGGCGTCGATGACGACGTTCAGGTTGTCCTTGGTGATGGCAAGCGGGGTCAGGAAGATCGACTGCATCTTCACCTTCTTCGGGCCGCCTTCGAAGGTCTGCACGCCTGCAACCTTGTCGAGGGCCGTGCCGCCGGCGAGATCGAGAGCGATTTCAGCAGCGCGCTTTCCGAGTTCACGGCTGTCCTTCCAGACCGAAACCGTCTGCGTGCCGAGAGCGATGCGGTTCAGAGCAGCCTTGTCGGCGTCCTGGCCGGAAACCGGAACGGAGCCGGCGAGGCCCTGTGCGTCGAGAGCGGCGACGGCGCCACCGGCAGTACCGTCGTTGGAAGCAACAACGGCGTCAACCTTGTTGTTGTTGGCGGTCAGGAACTGCTCCATGTTGCGCTGAGCGTTCTGCGGCAGCCAGCCGTCGGTATAGGCTTCGCCGACATTCTTGATCTTGCCGGCGTCGATTGCAGCCTTCAGGACTTCCTGCTGACCTGCGAAGAGGAAGTCAGCGTTCGGGTCGGAGGACGAGCCCTTGATGAAGACGTAGTTGCCTTCCGGCTTGACCTTGAAGACTTCCTGAGCCTGCAGGCGGCCGACTTCCTTGTTGTCGAAGGTGATGTAGAAGGCAGACGGGTTTTCGATCAGGCGGTCGTAACCGACGACCGGGATACCTTCGCTGGCGGCTTTTTCAACAGCCGGGCCGATTGCGTCGGAGTCCTGAGCGAGAATGATGAGAGCGTTTGCGCCCTGGGAGATCAGCGACTCGACGTCGGTGAGCTGCTTTGCAGCCGAAGACTGTGCGTCAGCGGAAATGTACTTTGCGCCCTTGGCTTCCAGAGCCTTCTTGATTGCTGCTTCGTCCGTCTTCCAACGCTCTTCCTGGAAGTTCGACCAGGAAACGCCAACGACGAGGTCGGCAGCCATGGCAGCCGACTGCAGCGAAACGAGGATGGCAGCGCCTGCCATCAGCTTATAAATAGACTTCATAATGTCCTCCCGAGTGAATTGCAGCCGGCCCAGCCATTGCTCCTCCGGCCACCGCGAAAGCCTGTCCAGAAAGGTTCGGATTTTTTTCTCGACAGTCGAGAAATTTAGTGTCAGAGATTTTTTCAACTGTCAACACCGCACTACCGGCTTAATTTCCTTTGACGAAAGCGGCCGGAGATGCTGTGGCAATGAGGGGCGGAACGAACGGGGAAGAGGGCGGCGATAGATGCTGACCAAGTCGAGCACGGAGCTCGTACGGCAGAGAAACAGCGTGCTCGTGCTCGCCACTCTCCGCCGCCACGGGGCGCTTGCTCATACTGAAATATCCGATTTTACGCGGCTTTCGTCCGCGACCGTTTCTGCGATCACGGCCGATCTCGAAAAGGCGCATGTGATCGAAAAATCCGAGCAGCAGGCGGCCAGCGGGCGAGGGCGCCCGCGCGTGCTTTTGCGCCAGCGGCGCGACTGCGGCTATCTCATCGTCGTCATCATCTCCTCGGATGCCGTGCAATATTCGCTGGTCGATTATTCGGGCAAGCTGATCGATCGTTTCAGCGAGGACAGGTCGCATGATCCCGCAGGCGCAGGCCGGTTCGTGAACGGGGTGCGGCAGGGGCTCGAGCGCATCCTGTCGCGCTCGCGCATCGAGCGGGACAAGGTGCTGCTCATCTCGATCAGCAGCAAGGGGCTGGTCAATTCCTCCGAGCCGGTTCTCGTCTGGTCGCCGATCTTCGGCAGCGACCAGATCGATTTCGAACTGGCGCTCAAGCCGGAGTGGAAGGCGAAGGTCATTCTCGACAACGAGACGCTGCTGGTCGCCGCCGCGCTGGGCGCGCATGAGGAGAATGTGAAGGGCGGCGATTTCCGCTCGCTGGCGGCCCTTTCGCTCGGCCACAGTATTGGGCTCGGCATTATCAGGCGAACCAGCCATGGCGGGCATGACGTCTCGGCGCCCAATTTCGGGCACATGCTGCATATGGCCAATGGCGGGCTTTGCCGCTGCGGCACGCGCGGCTGCATCGAGGCCTATGCCGGTTTCTACGCCATCCTGCGCACCGCCTTCGAAGTGCCGCTGGATACGATCCCGGCAAAGTTCGTGCCGCTTGCCGAGCTCGACAAGATCGCAGCCAGGGCGCGGCAGGGCCACCGCATTTCGGGCTTTGCGTTCCGGCAGGCGGGGCTTGCCCTCGGAAACGGCCTGTCGCGCATGCTGAGCCTGACCGAGCGCATGCCGATCGCGATCACCGGGCCGGGCACGCGCTATTACGATCTGCTGTGGCAGGGGATCGAGGAGGGGCTCGGCCAATCCCATGTGGTGCGCATGGAGGGCATGCCTGACCTCAGGGTCGTCGCCGACGAACAGATTCTCGTCTTCGAAGGACATTTGAATCGCGCGCTGGCCGTCGTCGATGAGGATATCGTCGTGGCGGGTGTGCAGGGCGGAGATTAGTCGCTCCCCCCTTCGCCCCATCGGGGAGAAGGTGCCCGAAGGGCGGATGAGGGGGCCTAAGCGCCGGCAGATATTTCTTTAAGCATCCGTTATAATACCGTTTAGGCCTTAGAGCACGCCGCTAGGTTGGACCAGCCCGCCTTTATGCTCGCGGCCCCCTCATCCGACCCTTCGGGCCACCTTCTCCCCGATGGGGCGAAGGGGCAGGCACCGTGGAAATCCCCTTTTCCTTGTGGGGAGGGGGCTTTGAGCCAAACGCTTCAAACGAGAAATGGCCGGGCGGGTGCCCGGCCATTTCTCATGATGGCGACCGTCGGGAGAGGGCGGTCAGCCGATCTTTATGAGCTTGCCTTCCTTGACGGACTGGACGGCGGCATCCGCGAGCGCGAGAGCGGCCAGGCCGTCGGCGCCCGATGGAGAGATCTTCGAGCCCTTTTCGATCGCGGAGATGAAGCTTGCGATCTCGTTGGCATAGGCTTCGGTATAGCGGGTCATGAAGAAATCGTGCAGCGGCGGGCGGGTATAGCCTTCGCCATTTGCGACTTCGATCGAGACCGGGCGCTGGTTCTCGGCCGACACGACGCCCTTGGAACCGTGCGCCTCGATGCGCTGGTCATAGCCATAGGTGGCGCGGCGCGAGTTGGAGATGATGGCCTGCTTGCCCGAGGCGGTCTGCAGGATGACGGAGACGCTGTCATAGTCGCCGGCTTCGCCGATCGCCTTGTCGACGAGGACTGCGGCGGTTGCCACGACCGAGACCGGCTCTTCGCCGAGCAGGAAGCGGGCCATGTCGAAATCGTGGATCGTCATGTCGCGGAAGATGCCGCCCGAACGCTTGATGTAATCGACCGGCGGGGCGCCCGGATCGCGCGAGGTGATCGTTACCATCTCGACGTCACCGATCTTGCCGTCGTCGATGACCTTGCGAACGGCCATGAAATGCGGGTCGAAGCGGCGGTTGAAGCCGACCATCAGCTTGGCGCCGGTCTCTTCCACGACCTTGATGCAGGCCTTGACGCGGGCAACATCGAGATCGATGGGCTTTTCGCAGAAGATCGCCTTGCCGGCGCGGGCGAAGCGCTCGATCAGGTCGGCATGGGTATCGGTCGGCGTGCAGATGACGACGGCGTCAATATCCTTGGCGGCTTCGATCGCTTCGATCGTGCGCACTTCGCAGCCATAGGCGGAAGCAATTGCTTCGGCAGCCTGCGGGAAGGCGTCGGCGACGGCTACGAGCTTTGCATTGGCATCGCCGCTGACGGCCTTTGCATGGACCTTGCCGATGCGGCCGGCGCCGAGAAGACCAAATCTCACTGTCATTTACTGCCTCCCTATATTCGGAACAAATAAACCGAATTGATATAAGTTTGGAATTTTCATTCCATTTTCCATTCGCCGCGTCAAGCCCGCGGCTCTTTCACATTTGTGAATTCCATCCTAAAGACAAGTGATGTCATCACAGCAGTGAGGCGCGTTATCACAACAATGAGACAAAGATGCAGCTGATCGATCCCAACCACCCGACCTATCGACACCTTTGGGTTCGTATCCTTATCGTGGTGGTCTGCTTCGGATGGGCGATCTTCGAATTCATCGGCGGCGACCCCTTCTGGGGCGTGCTCGCGGGCGGCGCCGGCGCCTATTCCTTCTATATGCTGATCTGGACCTTCGATCCGAAACCGCCGGAGACGGCGGCAGTGGTCACTTCCGATGATGAGGAAGAGGCAGACAAGCCGGCAACGGAAGAAGAGAAGAAGGGCGAATAAGAAAAGCGCGGCGCGATCTTTCCGA
>UBMI01000032.1 GCA_900466475.1 Hyphomicrobiales bacterium | reverse complement strand
GGTCAAAAGTCTGGAAACCCAGCCGCCCCTAGACCCGCGCCCCTCTCATTCAGGGATTTTTTTCTCGTGAGTACGAATTTTGACCTCCTCGGCGACCCGATCCCAGAAGGGTGGGGCAAGCGCGGACGGCCGCCCCATATCGCCACAGAGAAAAACCGCAACAAAGTCATGCTCTTACTGGCGATGGGCTGGAGCAATTCCCGCATTGCGAACGCTTTGGGCATCACGCAGCCCACTTTGCGGAAGAATTATTTTCAGCAGCTTCGAAGCCGAGAGGTTGCTCGTGACCGCCTGGAAGGGGCTCGCCTCGATCTTGCTTGGGAACTGGCAAAGGGAGGCAATGTCGGTGCGCTTCGCGAGTTCGGCAAACTGATGGAACGCAACGATCGAATGGAGATAGAGCGTGAACTGGCTTCGGAGGAAAAGAAGCCAGAGACGCAGACGGCCGAACGTCTTGGCAAGAAGGTGATCGACGAGATGCGCGCACTTGATGCTGACGCTGATCTTATGGCCGAGCTTGAGCGGGAAGCCTCGCAGAATGCACATCACTGAGGATCTCCCGCGCTTCGCTTGCCCGGATTGGTGGGAAAAGCTGCAGGCTGGGCAAACGCCGATGGCCGATGTTCCTATTAATCGGGAAAAGGCGGCAAAGGCCCTGGCGTTCTTCAACCGCCTGAGGCTGCCGGACGTTCCCGGAAACCCAAATTTGGCCGAGGCCTGCGGCGACTGGTTCCGAGATCTGCTCTGCGCATTCCTGGCGAGTGAGGATCCAGATACCAAGCGCCGGCTTGTTTGGGAATTGCTCTGCATGGTTCCCAAAAAGAATTCGAAAACGACCTACGTCGCCGCTCTCGGTCTTACCGCACTTTTCATGGAAGAGGCGCCCAACCGGCAAATGCTGATTGTCGCTCCGAGCCAGAACATATCGGAAAGATGCTTTAGCCAGGCGCAGCTCATGGTCCAAGGCGACGCCAAACTCGCCGAAATCTTCAAGGTGCAGGAGCATCTAAAGTGCATCACGCGGCGCAAAACCGGCACGCAGCTTGACGTCAAAACATTCGATACGTCGATCGTCACCGGCGAAATTCCAGTTCTGACGATTATCGACGAGCTGCATGAGCTTGGGAAAGTCGCCAAGGCAACAAGGGTGATGCAGCAGATACGAGGCGGCGGCATCACAAAGCAGCGCGGACAGGTGTTGATGATAACGACACAGTCCGATGAGCCCCCAGCTGGGATCTGGCGAACAGAGCTCGACAAAGCGCGGGCCATTCGTGACGGCAAAGGTGGATCCTCGCCTATCATGCTGCCGGTGCTGTACGAATTCCCGCGCCAGCAACAGGTTGATCAGGAGTATTGGCGCAATCAAGAAAACTGGAAACACCTGCTCCCAAATCTCGGTCGATCCATCGATCCTCAAGCGCTGGTCGACGATTATGAAAACAACGGTCGCGTCAGCAAAGAAACGGAGCAAATCTGGGCAAGCCAACATCTCAATATCGAGATCGGTGTCGGTCTGGGCGGGGATGGCTGGTCTGGCGCATTACACTGGTCATCGTGTGTAGATGAGACTCTCACTGGACTCGACGCTCTTCTGCGTCGGTCTGAAGTATGCACGATCGGTATCGACTGGGGCGGAGCCGACGACTTGGCGGCGCTGTATGTCATCGGTCGGGAGAAGCGCACGAAACGGTGGCTCGGATGGGGCAAGGCGTGGGCGCGGCAATCGGTGTTCGAGCAGCGCAAAAGCATTGCCCCACGCTTACGCAACTTCGAGGAGGTTGGCGATCTTGAGATCGCCGCCTCCGGCGAAGATCAAGCCGAAGCTGCAGCCAAGATATGCCGTCGCATCTTCGACAGCGGTCTCTTACCAGAGCAGGCTGGCATTGGCCTCGATAGCGCCGGTATCGCTCTTTTGCTTGACGCGCTAGAGGCTGAAAAATTGGCGCAGCCGCTTGTACAGGCTGTTGGCCAGGGCTGGAAGTTGCAAACCGCAATCTCGTCAGTCCCGCTGAAGCTGGAGGATGGGCGGTTCCTTCACGGCGATCAGCCGATGATGGCGTGGTCTGTTGGGAACGCCAAGCAGACATTGCGAGGCAGCAACTATGTCGTGACCAAGGAAGTCTCTGGCGCCGCGAAGATCGACATGCTCATGGCGCTCTTCAATGCCGCGATGCTGATGTTCCAAAACCCTGAAGCTGCTGCGGCTTTTGATGCCGAGGCGTGGATAGCGAGCTACGCATGAAATGGTTTACCCGCCTCTTGGGCCGCGATGGTGTGAAGGATATCGAGCCATGGCGCGGCGGTGCCGCCTCGACTGAGAACGGCGATAACTTCGTGACCAACCAGGTCACGCTTGCTGAGTGGCGCGATTGGCGGCTCAATCAGGCGGGCGCAGCGGTTGGCCTTTCCGCGACATGGGCGTGCGTGCAGCTTATCGCTGGGACGATCGCATCCTTACCACTGATGATCTACCGGACAGAAAACGGCATTCGCACTGTCGCAAAAGATCATCCCTTGTATTTCGTGCTGCACGACAGTCCAAATTTCGATCAGACTGCTGTCGATTTCTGGGAGGTGATGGCGGCGAGTGTGGAGCTGCACGGCAACGCCTACGCTTTAATTGAGCGGCGGTCGGGCGGCATCATAACCTCGCTCTACCCGATACAACCGGAGCGGATGACGGTTCGCCGCAAGGCAAACAACGATCTGGAGTACTCTTGGACGGACAATGGGCGCTCTTATGTCAAGCGTGCCGCAGAAGTTCTGCACATCCGCGGTCCTCTGGGTGATGGCATTTCTGGATCGTCGACGCTTTCGATCTGCCGAAACGTCTTCGGCGACGCGATGGCCTCGGAGGAAGCTGCGGGCTCCGTATTCGCCAATGGCGTCAACCCAAGCGGTGTTTTGTCGACGAGGCCGGAGACACAGCTTTCTAAAGATCAACGGCAGGAGCTGGAGCGGCTTCTGCAAGAGCGTTACATGGGGTCCATCCGGAACGGGAGACCCATGCTGCTCGATAATGGGCTGACATGGGAACAGATCTCGATCGACCCGCAAGACGCCCAGATGCTTGAGAGCCGAAAGTTTAGCGGCGAGCAGATCTGCCGGATCTTTGGCGTTCCACCGGCAATGGTCGGTTTTGGTGACAAGGCCTCAAATTGGGGGACGGGGAAAGAAGCTGATGTGCTCGGCTTTCAGAAATTCACCCTTCGCAAGCGTCTGAAGCGGATCGAGCAGTCCGTTTTGAAGCAGCTAGTTCCCCTGTCCGAGCAGAGATCGCAGGGAATCGTGATCGAGTTCAATTTCGAAGGCCTTCTCCGAGGCGACACGGCCAGCCGCTACGAAGCATACGAAAAGGCGATCCGGATGGGCATTGCCACTCGAAACGAGTGCAGAGCGCTCGAAAATCTCCCTCCAATCGAGGGCGGGGACGTCGTGACTGTGCAAATGCAGGACATCCCACTCGCAAATGCCATCAACGGAGATGGAAATGGACAGGAAAACAGCTCCAGTTCTTGAGATCAAATCGCTCAAGGAAACCGGCGAATTCGAAGGCTATGGCTCGACCTTCGGCGGTGAGCCGGACGCTTACGGCGATATTATTGCTGATGGCGCTTACTCGGAGAGCCTTGCTCTTCACAAGGCCAAGGGAACGATGCCGAAGCTGTTTTGGCAGCACAATTCCGATGAACCGATCGGGAAATGGCTCGAAGCCAAAGAAGACGATCACGGCCTACTCATGCGTGGCAAGCTGAACATGGACGTTCAGCGCGGCAGAGAGGCCTACGCCCTCTTGAAGGCCAAGGATATCGATGGCTTGTCGATCGGGTACAGGATCAAGGAGTATAGCGTCGACACTGAAACGTACGTATGGACCCTTCAGAAGCTCGACCTCGTTGAGGTCAGCATCGTTTCTGTCGGCGCCAACGAGAATGCGGTTGTGCAGAGCGTGAAAGCAGCGAAGGCTGCTCACGATCTCACCGAAAAGCTCAAAGCCGGGGACCGGCTTTCAGAAAGAGAGTTTGAGACCTGGCTCAAGGGGTTAGGCTTCTCCAACTCGCAGGCGGAGCGCGCCGCGCGTCTTCACCTGAAGGGGCAAGGGGAACTTGCCGACGCGGCTGATGACGGCGTCGCATTTTTGCGCGCCTTGATGAGCTGAACGCTCAATTTCAACCGAAAACTGGAGGTTCCCATGTCGGGACATAAGCTGGCCGTCGTCTGTGGCGGTTCCATCGCATTTGCCATCGCATCGATGGCGGCACTGCCATTCGGTCCTCGTATCGTCTTCGATGCGCCGGACCGCCCCAACGGCGGTGGCGCAACGAAAACTGCGGCAGAACTGGCGGCAGAGTTCAAGCGTGATTTCGAGACGAAGCACGACAAGGTGAAGGAAATCGCCGAAAAGGCCCTTGCCGAGGCGGAAAAAGGCACGCCATTGGCGGCTACCGCCAAGGAATTGGCCGACCAGGCCATCAAGGGCATGAATGAAGCGAAGGCTCGGCTTGACGAGATCGATCAGAAAATTGCTCACCGTGGTGGCGACGACAATGACCATCGTACGGCCGGCGAGCGTTTCGTCGAGCACGCAGACTTCAAAGCCTTCGCGGGCCAGACGCGCCCTCGCGGACGTGTTCTGGTTGATGTGAAGGACATTACCTCTCTGACGACCGATGCACCCGGCTCTGCCGGGGCGCTAGTGAACTCTGATCGTCGTGGTCTGCAAGTCGAGTTGCCGCAGCGGCGCATGACAGTTCGTGCTCTGCTGATGCCGGGCAATACGTCGAGCAACTCGATCGAATACGAGCAGGAAAAGCTGTTCACCAACAACGCGGCGCCGGTCGCTGAAGGTGCTGCAAAGCCGCAGTCTGAACTGCAGTTCGAGGACAAAGTCGCCACCGTTCGCACCATTGCTCATTGGATGCGTACTTCGGTTCAGATTCTGGCGGACGCTCCCGCTCTCCGTTCGATCATCGATCAGCGCCTCCGTTTCGGCCTGTCGTATGTCGAGGAAACCCAGCTTCTCAACGGCTCCGGAACTGGTCAGAACCTTCTTGGCCTGGTCACCGCAGCCACCGCCTATGCAGCTCCGGGAAGTCTGACGGCCTCCACACAGCTCGATGTCGTTCGCCTGATGATCCTTCAGGCTGCGCTCGCAGAATACCCGCCGAACGGCGTAGTTATGAACCCGATCGACATGGCCGCCATCGAGATGGCGAAGGATGCTGGCGGAAATTACATCATCGGCAACCCGCAGGGGACCATCCAGAAGACGCTGTGGGGCCTTCCGGTCGTGGAGACGCAGGCAATGGGAGTCGACAAGGCACTTGTCGGCGCTTTCAACCTCGCCGCTCAAATCTTCGACCGCCAGGACGCGACTGTGGACGTTTCGACCGAAGATCAGGACAACTTCATCAAGAACAAGGTCACGATCCGGGCCGAAGAACGCCTGGCCCTCGCTATCTATCGTCCGCAGGCAATCGTCTACGGCGATCTCGGCCGCGTCCCCTGATTGTTCGGCTGATCACGACCTGCGCCGCTATGGCGCAGGTCCCATGAACCGAAGGAGAAGGACCATGATCAAGTCGATACTTGTAAAGCCGCTCGATGGACTGGAAGCTGGTTCCGAGCGTGAGTTTAGCCAGAAGGATTTCGAATATCTGGAATCTTTGGGTGCTGTCCGCCGGGCGGATGCGGAGACGAAAGCCGCGCCTCCGGTCAAAAATAAAAAAGCACCGCCGGTTGCCGACAAGGCAAGTCGGTAAAAGGGAAGCGCTTTCATGGAAAACGTCGTCATTACCGAGACCGGCCCGCTTTACAGCTTGGAAGAAGTAAAAGCCGCGCTGCACGTCGATCACAGCGATGACGACGCGCTTATCGAGACATACATGGACGCCGCCGGACAGGCGGTTCTGCAGTACTGCAACCTGTCGCTTGTGCCTTTGGGCAAGGAAGCAACATTCAAGTCCGCCGCAATGCTCGTCATTTCCCAGCTCTACGATAACGGGTTGGAATGCGAAGGCATTCCGAGCGGTGCGAAACTTCTCATCAACCCTTACCGCTGGCTGCGCATCTAACGCGGCATAGCTGGGAGATCTTTCATGGCAAACATTGCAATTACGGCGGCCTCGGTCGTCATCGGGTCGAATGCTGTCGTCGAGCATGGTGTTGCCGGTGAGGCGATCGCCGCCGGACAGGCGGCTTACAAGGATGTCAATGACAAGTCGATGTTGGCAGACAGCAACTCGGCGACGCCAGCGGCGCGTAAGGCGCGCGGCCTGGCGCTTAATAACGCGGCGGCAAATCAGCCGCTCTCGATCATCCGCAGTGGCGATCTCACCATGAACGCCGTCTTGACGCCCGGCACGCCCTACTTCCTGTCGGATACGCCGGGCGCAATCTGCCCGCTCGCCGATGTCGGCGCTGGTGAGTATGTCTGCCAGATCGGTATTGCGAAATCGACGACGGTTCTCGCGATCGACATCCAGTTCCCGGACGTTGCGCTGTAAGCTGTGCGTGTCCGGTTCGTCGAGGATTTCGACTACAAGCCTCACCCGATGGTCACGATCGGCTATCGGGCGGGGATGGAGCTTAGCGTGAAGCGTGATTGCGCGCTTCAGGCGATCATCAAGAAAAAGGCAGTCGCCGTCGATAAGCACGGCCAGGAGCTGGCAAGTGGCGAAAGCGAGATCCGCGGGTGACCTGAAAGAACGGGTCGCCTTCGACGCCCGTGTTCCGGGCGATGATGGCGCCGGAAATGTCGTCGACGACTGGGCGCAACGGTTTCAGCGTCGGGCTGGGTTCATTCACCTGCGCGGAGGCGAGAGCGTGATGGCGTCGCGCCTCGCGGGCAAGCATACGCAGGTGATTTTCATCCGCCGCGACAGCGAGACGCGCGAGATCACGACCGAATGGCGTGTTCGAAATGCGCGAGACGGGACGATTTACAATATCGCCGATATCACCCCGTCCCCAGATGGGGCCTGGCTTGATCTGCTCTGCGAAAGCGGCGTGGACGCGGGATGAAGACGAAAGCGAAATTCCTAGGCCGCGAAGAGGTTGTCAAACGCCTCAAGCAGCTCGTTCCCAATGTCGAGGAGCAGGTTGCGGAAGCGCAGCTGGAAGGCGCGCAGGAGCTTGCCAAACGTATCAAGCCTAGAACGCCTGGTCCGGTCACCGGTGAGTATCTCGCGAGCATACAGGCCGATCGCATCGCCAATCGGCCGAGCGAAAGGGCGGTCGGGACGAAGAACCCGTCGAAGGACAAGAACGCGACGGGCGTTTTCGCCAATTTCATCTGGCGTTTCCTCGAATTCGGCACGGTGAAGATGGGCGCCCGGCCGCACATCTTCCCGACATATCGCGCTTACCGGAAGCGACTTCGCCGCAAGATAGCCGGCGCGGTCAACAAGGCCGTCAGAAAGGCAAAGCAGAAGTGACAACGTCTCCCGCTTACGAATTGCAGGTTGCCATCGTCACCAAGCTCAAGGCGTCGCCCGCCGTGCGAAATCTAGTCGGTGCGCGGATCTACGACAACGTACCGGCCGACGCAGTCTTTCCCTACGTCAGTCTCGGGCCGGCCGATGAACTGCCCGATGACATCGGGTGCCGTAAGTCCTTCGAAATCACCCTGCAGATCGATTGCTGGTCGCAGAAGGTCGGATTTCCGGAGGTCAAGCATGTCAGCGAAGCGGTGCGCGTCGCGCTCGATGACGAGGGCATATCGCTGACGGAAAACGCGCTCGTTCTTTTTCAGTATCGCGGAACGCGCTGGCTGCGTGATCCGGATGGCAAGACTTCACATGCGGCGATGACGTTCGAAGCCATCGTCGAGCAGCCGTAACCCCCTCAAGGAGCCTGCAATGACTGATCCGACCACAATCAAGGGCGGCAAAATCCGTGTGCTTATCGGAAACAAGGCCACGCCGCCTGTCTACGCCAATCCCTGCGGGTTCACGCAGCGCAGCATCACCCTCACCAAGGGGCTGAACGAGTTCCAGCTGCCCAACTGCGACGATCCGGACGCGGTCTCGTGGCTCGGCCGCGACGCCACTTCGCTCTCAATGGGAATCAGCGGTGAAGGCGTCCTGGCGGGCGAAAGTGTCGAGACCTGGCTTGATGCCTGGGAAGACGTGGATTCCGTTCCGGTGAAGGTCGAATGGGAGTTTCCAGACAAGACGATCACCTGGACCGGGCACATGCATGTCGAGACCATGGAAGTCGGCGCGAACAACGGCGAGCGCGCTACCAATAACGTCTCGATGCAGTCCGATGGCGAAATGGTCCGCGTGATCAGCTGACCATGAGCCGTGACGCAACAATCGAACTTCCTTTCGCGGACGGAGACTACGTTTTCCGCCTTGCCTGGGGTGAGTTGATCAAGCTGCAGGAGGCTTGCGACGCAGGCCCATATGTCATCCTCGATCGGTTGCTGACGGGACGCTGGAAGGTCGAGGAGATCTCGAATGTCATCCGTCTGGGGTTGATTGGCGGCGGCATGGAGCCGATACCGGCGCGCAAGCTTGTGCAATCCTATGTCGAGAAACGGCCGCCGCTCGAAAACCTCGTCATCGCCCAAAGAGTTCTTGGCGCCGGCGTTGTCGGCACCAGCGAGGAAGTCGTCGGAAAAAAACCCGAGGCGGCAAATCCGGAAAATCAGATCCTCCGCTCCCAAACGGAAAGCTCAGATTTGCCGCCCTCTACGGAAACGGGATCGTAATGGGCTTGTCGCCGACCGAGGTCGATAGGCTCTCGGTCTGGCAGTTCATGGCGGCGCTCGACGGTTTCGTTCAATCGAAAGACCCTGATGGCGACAAGAAGCTCTCCTCTGCCGAGGAGGATGAACTCTGGAATTGGCTGAAAAGCAAGGATAGCTGATGGCGGGTGATACGGAAGATCTGGTCTTATCGATCAGCGCCGATGTGCGTCAGATGCAGCGTGCGCTCGATCGGCTGGTTGGCGATACCACCAAGCGAACGAAGCAGATCGAGCAGAGCTTTGATGGTATCGGGGCAACTGGAACGGATGGCTTCAACAAGCTCGCCGCATCCGGTGGCCGTGCCTTCACGGTGATCGAGGGAGGCGCGAAGCGTGTCACGACCGCGGTAGCTGCCTCAAAGGTGCAAACGGCCAATCTCGCCGCCCAGCTGAACGACATTGGCGTCCAGCTGGCCGGTGGGCAGTCGCCGTTTCAGATCGCGCTTCAGCAGGGCACGCAGATCACGCAGGCTCTCGGCGAGACCGGTGCGAAAGGTGCGGTTGGTGCGCTGGCCGGCGCCTTTACGTCCATGCTCAATCCGGTGTCCCTCGCGACGATTGCCATTATCGCCCTGGGCGGTACGGCAGTTCAGTATTTCGCGAGCGTCCTTTCCGATGGTGCGAAATCGGAAGAAACGCTAAAGCAGCAAGCCGATCTCATTGCGGCCGTCGCTCAGCAGTGGGGCGACGCAGTTCCGGCTCTCAAGGCTTACGTCGACGAACTCGACAGGGCGAAGGCGAGCGCCGACCTGATAAAGGCATCCGACACTCTTGCCAGCCAGCAATGGGATGTGGCGCGGTCTCAGGTTTCCGACCTCAATGTCGAGCTTGCCGCCCTTGTCCAGGATCTGCGTCTCGCGGGAGCTGAAGACGAAACGATAATTAAGCTGCAAACCGCGTGGAACGCGGTTTCCAGCAGCGTCCAGAGCGGCGAAGAAAATACGCAGGCGATGAAGGATGTGCAGGATGCCCTTGCGTCCGCCATCAGCCAGACCGGCATTCCTGCGCTCGACGCCTTCTCAGGTGCTTTCGGCAATCTTGCCCAGACGATCGCCGGCGCTGCTGCTCAAGCCGCCGTCTTTCGCCAGCAGGCGATCCAGGCGCTTACCACGGGTAAGAATGGGCCGGCGCTAGGCTCCTTATCGCCCGTCTTCTCGGAAAATGGGAAGATCTTCACTCAGGACCAATTTGTTCCAGGGGGTGATGTTCCCACGCCTGGCGCCAATCCAGCGCGCGACCTCAGTGTCACGAGCGCCGACATCTATGGCACTGGCAAGAAATCGAGGAGCGGTGGCGGTGGAAAATCCGCGGCCGATCGGCAAGCTGAATCGGTGAAGAAGCTGATTGAGCAGCTCGAATTCGAGCAGCAGACACTTGGGCAGACAGACCAGCAGCGAGACGTTTCTAATGCTCTTCGCCGCGCCGGTGCTGCGGCGACTGACGAGCAGAAGGCGCGTATTTCAGAACTTGTGACGGCAATCGATGCGGAGAAGGATGCGCTCCAGCGAAATAAAGACGCGATGCGTGAGCTAGAGAGCATCGGAAAGAACGTTCTCGGTGGCTTTATCAGTGATTTAAGGCAAGGAAAGTCGGCGTCCGATGCCCTTGCAAGCGCGCTCGATAAGGTCGTGGACAAGATGTTGGACTCGGCACTTGATAGCCTCTTCAGCGGGGGCTTGTTTGGGGCGGGGATAGGCGGCAAAGGCGGCGGCCTTCTTGGCGGCTTCCTGATCCCCGGTATTCTTCACGCCGGTGGCGTGGCTGGCGCAGACGGGTACGGTCATGGTCGAGCCGTCTCTCCTTCGGTTTTTGCCGGAGCGAAGCGATACCACACTGGCACCTCCAGTGCTGGTGGACCAGCGCTTCGCGCAGGCGAGGTTCCCGCCATTTTGGAACGTGGCGAAGTCGTGCTGCCAAAGGGAACGAAGGTCGGTGGACAGCAGGTGCATGTCACTGTGGGTGTCGATGTCGACGAAAGCGGCAATCTGTTGCCCTTTGTAAAATCCGTCAGCGACGCCGGCATATCGGATGCCGCACCTCGCATCGCGACTGCAGCCAATCGCCAGGTTGTTCCAACGGTGGCGAACTACCAAGCAAACGTGGCCGGCAGAGATTATCGCAATGGCTGATATCATCGAATGGCCTTTCGAGGTCCTGCGCCCGCAGGAGATAGCGGCAAACGTTGTCGCTTATTCGCGCAGTGGCGGGAGATCTCTTGGTGGCGTGGAGAGGGTGACCAGGACAGATCTAGGCTACTGGGTCATCGATTACAGTAACGTCATTATCCAGAACCGCTTTCGAGACCAGTGGCGTTCGTGGCAGGTGGTTAGGCAGTCCCTCGGCGGTCGTGCGGGGCTGATTGCCGTACCTGTCCGCGCCGCTCTCAGTGCTCCTTATGTCAACGGTACTTTCGAGCCTATGGCAGTTCTTCCGCATGATGACGGCACGATGTTCGACGACGGAGTCGGGTGGCAGCAGAATGCGATCGACATTGTCAGCGACGGCGTGACGCCGGTCGGCGTGACGACTATCCGGTTGCGGGTCGTTAATGCTGACAAAAACCTTGCTGGGGCGCGGTTTTCCTACAATCACGCGCTTTATGAGATTGGCCTTATTCAGGCGGAAGAGGACAGTCTCATCACTGTATCGATCAGTCCCACCGTGAGGGAGCTTATCCCCCATGGCGCAGAAATGAATTTCGATCGTCCGACGTGCCTGTGCCATCTCGCCGACGACCGATCAATGGATATCAGACAAGACGCCATCGCCCGGAACAGCCGCCCAAGCGTCAGTTTCGTCGAGGCGACAGATTATTGGAACGACCTGGCATAACCCGAGACAAGCGATGTCGAGCATTCGAATTCTGGCGCAGGTAGATCTGCCGTCAACCGTGTTGCGCTGGTGGGACGGTTCGGGTGGCAAGTTCATAGATCGCGATGGCAATGTGTATCGCGCTTGTGAGTTGACGGATGACGCGCTCCCTCAAATCGAGGCAGCGATCAACGGTGAAGCCGCAACGCTGTCATTGATCGTGTCAGGGATTGACGGAAAGACCAGCGATGCGGTGTGGGCCGACTACCAGACCGGCAACATTGTTGGATCGCGGTTTAGAATTCTGCTGCAGAAGCTCGATAAGTTTGAGCAGCCAAGCGGATCTCCGAAGGTAAAATTTACCGGCAAGATCGCCAATCTGACTTTCGTCGACCAGGCCGAAGATGGCGGCATTCGGTCGACGATAAAGATCGATATCGCGAACCGTTTCACGCTCCTGGCGATCACCAGTGGTGCGGTCCTGTCAGACGTTGATCAGCGTGCGCGTGCTCGTGTTCTCAATCCGACCGCACCAGACGATCGCTTTTGCGAGCGTATGCCTGCCCTTAAAGACAAGACAGTACGGTGGCCGAACTGGTGATGCAGAGGACGCTGGACGAATTTCTCTGCGCATACGAGCGCAAGCCCTGGGAACCTGCGAGCGTCAACTGCTGCCTGTTTCTCGCCTCGTGGGCTATCTGGCTTGGTCATCAAGATCCCGCACGGCATCTTCGTGAGACATTCGAGACGGAAGAGGAATTCCAGCAACTCGTCGTCCGAGCAGGCGGGGTTGTGCCTGTCGTTGAAAATTGCGTCGACACTATCCGGGGCCGCAAGCTCATCGAGCCCAAGCTCGGCGCGATCGGCGTCATCGGCAGCGCCAACAACATGCAGCGGCAATTCGGCGCGATCTTCAACGGCGCCCGTTGGATGGTTCGTTACAAAGATTGCGTTGGACCTATGGCGGCCGGCGCTCTGGCAATCTGGGAAATCTAACGTCGATGACAGGCCTTGAGCTTATCCCGCTAATTGTATCGTCGTTCGGAACGACGGTGCTTGCCGCTAACGCGCTTTTTGTGGGTACCTACGCGCTCCTCTATGGTGGCATCGCATTCGGTGCTGCGGCTCTGTCTAAGGCCTTGGCGCCAAAGCAGGCGGTCCCGAAGCCGGAAGACGGGACCTACAATCTTAAGCAGCCAGTGCCTTCTTTGCCTATCGTTCTCGGCAGGGTGAAAAAGGCAAGCGACTATGCCTTTCTCGAAGAGATCAACGGCAATGCCTATCATGTACTTGTTCCTGCGGGGCACCGCATCCAAGGGTTTGTGCAGCATTACCTGCATGACGAGGCGGTATCTGTTTCGGCAACCGTTGTCGTCTCGCCTGCGCATTTTTACCCTAAGAACACGCCTTATGTGACGATCGAGGTTCGAAACGGCCTTCCGGCGGAAACGGCTTATAGTGATGTCGTCGCTGCGTTTCCATCGATCTGGACCGTCGATCACCGAGGCGACGGTCTGGCCTCCGTGAAGATGATCTGCAAAACGGCAAAGGCGGATGATTTCCTCAAGATCTTTCCTAACCAGATGCCTGAGCACTCGTCTATTCTCGATGGCAATCCTGATATCTACGATCCGCGCGGCGGCGGTGGGTATGCCTACACGACCAATCTCGCGCTGCACCGCCTCTGGCATCTAACGAGCCCCTATGGTGGAAAGCTGTCGTTGGCGGAAATGTATCTCCCTGATTGGGGGCATGCTGCCGACATTGCGGACAGATCCATTATAAACCGTTCGGGCGGAGTCGAGAGCCTCTACCATGGTGGGTTTTGGTTTCGCGCCAATAGCGATCCTGCCGATGTTGGCAGGACGATCGACGAGGCCGGTGAACTTGTCGTCTATGAGCGCGCGGATGGGACCGTGGGCGTTCATGGCGGCGAATACTATGAGCCGACGATTACACTGACGCGTGCAGAAATCACTGCGTTCAGTCTGAATGCCAATGTCGACCCATCGACAACGGTTCTTGCCGTGCGCGGCCGCTACACCGATCCGGCTGACCTTTACAACACCAACGATGCGGCGATCTACGGCGACCCCTACATCGGCGAGGATACGCAGCGGACGGTGACCGTCGACAATGTGGCGGTGCAGTCGCACAACCATATCCAAAGGCTCCAGAAGCTGCGCTACATCAGGCGCAATGGGATGCGCGTTGCTCTAACGGCTCACTTCGACCTGGATAACGATCCGTCTTATGAGCGGTTCATCCGCGTCCAGTATGGGCCAAAACTAGCCGACGCGGTAATCGAGATAACCGAAAAGCCGGTCATATCTCTCCGCGAAATGACAATCACCTTAAGCGGAATAGTCGTTCCGCCGGATCTCTACGAATTCAACTCGGCAACTGAAGAAGGTATTCCCGGATCATCGGTTGTTGTGCTCCCGCCAGGCGGGGTACCAATTCCGACCGGATTCGGCGTCATCATCCAGCAGGAGGTGGTTTCTGGCGGCGCCTCTGCGGCGTATGGTCTTGGATCGTGGGCTCATGTCTCGGATGAGCTGACCTACGAGATGGAGTGGGAGAGGCTTAGCGGGTCCACAGGGCCGCAGAGCGCCATTTCATCGGCCGCCGGTGTCGATCAGGTGAGGTCAACTTACCTAGCCGATGGTGTGCAATATCGCTTCAGGCTTCGCGCTTGGGCTGCAGGTGTGTCGTCCGACTGGACGGACTACGTGACCGTTACCGCTGTTGCAGACCCCAATCCTCCGGCCGTCGTAAGCGGCGTTGGCGTCACGACGCCTGGTGCTGGACAAGCGAGCTTCACATGGACTGCTCCCAATAGTGCGAACTATGCGGCGGTGCGGATCTATATCAACACTGCCAACTCGATGTCGGGTGCTACCCTAGTTGCCACCGAGTACGGCCCCCCAAACTTGAGTGATGGCCGCGTGGTCACCGGGCTCAGTGCCGGGGCCAAGTTCGGCTTCGTCGTCTCAATCAATGCATCCGGTACGGCAGCTGCCGCAGTGCCGACCGGACCCTTCACTGTTACCTGACAAGGAAAAACCATGCCGATCACAGCACCAACGGGCGCTCAGGTTTTTGCGGACTACAACACACCCGGCGATCCCTCGTCCGGAAAGAAGCAGGTCAAGAAGTCGGAAGCCAGAGCATGGTCGGCTTGGCTGGAAAGCTTCGTGACAGCGATCGGCACATCTGGCGGTGGCGTTTATCTTACGCGTGTGCAGCTCTACGCAGATTTGCAGCATGCGGAGAATGACAGCGCATGGGTCATTCAGGACGATGCTGTAGATTTCAACGGCATCTATCGCAAGGTCGGGGGCGCCGGAACCGGATCGTGGAGCCGCGTGGCGGATTTGCCGTATTCCGTGATTGTCGCTGAGGATGATGGAACTGGCGCACCAAATGCATATAACGCTATTTCTTCTCAGCCAATTTCAGCCAGTGCGCAGATTTGGCTAACGATCTTGACGACCAATCCGGGTTCGCCAGTTACCGTCAGCTTCAATGGCGGCGCTCCTCTGACGATCAAGACGAATTCCGGAAATAATCCAGTTGCCGGCGGTCTCCCGCCGCTACTCATCGGCAAGGTGGAAGGGTCTACGTTTCGTTTGGCAAGCGATCAGACATCTGCGGCATTGCAGGCCGATATCGAGGCCATTTTCGGAGACTTTCAAAAGCAGTACCTTGGTGCTTACGCTTCAGCTCCGACGCAGGACCCTAACGGAAATCCGTTGGAGGAAGGCGCGCTTTACTGGAACACAGTTTCGAAAACCTTCTTCTCGTGGAATGGCACGGCATTTGAGGCGCTGCCCTTTGGGAGCGTCGTCGACGGCGCCATTAATGACGCGAAGCTTGCGAGCAATCTGCGCAACCGCATAACGATCGATGGCGGCACATTGAGTGCAATCCATTCGTCGCAGGCGATCGGCCAGCCTGTTTTTATGGGAAACGGCCTCGTCGACGGATTTGGCGGTGACGGCGGTGTCAACGCCGGAGCTTCATCGGGGTACGTGCTCGATCCTACGAACGGCCGCATTATGAACAGCGGAAACCCTCTGCAACAGGTCGACGCAATTCCTGCGGTGTCGTTGAGCGTGAGCAATGGCGGATGGGCCGGCAACACACTTCGTCAGCGTTTTGCCGGAGCAAAGGTCCTGCAAGGTGGGACCAAGTTCCGTATTCGCTTCAAAGGTGGCGCTTCTGGCGCGACGTTTTCGTCAGTTTATGCCGGACATGCGGCTAGCGGTGCGGCGTTCACCGGAAATCAGATCCCAGTAACTTTCGGAGGCGGATCCTCGACTCTCACACTTTCCGCCAACGAGGAGGAATGGTCGGACTGGATGACATACACCGTTACGGCCGGAACGGCATTTCTCGTGTCAGGCCAATGCACCGCAGGCGGCACAGTCGGGCGACTGCAGCCGGCGCACTCGGACTACTCGTTCTATTTCAAGGCTGGTACGGACGCGTCTGGCACGAGTGGATCGGGATATACTTCCTCTCTCTCTGACTTGCTTTGGGTTGAGGAAATCGAAGTGGAGCAGCCCGCGACGACCGCAAACATAGTTCTGGTCACTGCGGCATATGAATTCACTGATTTTACGCCCACGCAGCTAAAGGCCTCTGGGATCATCGAGGCGCTCGATGTGTTGACGCTCAACACCGATGTCACGATTGAATTCAGCCGTGACGGAGGGACGACATGGACAGCCGCGACAATGACGCAGCTTAAAGCGCTCGGGGCTAAGACCTACTTCGAGACGAACATCGTCAGTGTTTCCGGTCAGCCCTCCGGCGATGACATCTCTTTGCGCTACAAGACCCTGAACCAGAAGCGCTGTTATCTGCATGGTCTACGCAGCGAGGTAAACGCCTGATGCTCAACCCCACTGAAATGACACCGCGCGCGGGAGCTGGCCTTCCCGCAGCTGGCGGCATCGCGCCGCATCTGAAGCGGCCGGAAAGCTATAATTTGGCGGCGGGCACCTTGCCAGCCGCGCAGCCGTTCGATCTCTATAACTACCATCAGAACAGAACGATCGACGACTCGCGAAAGCAGGCCAGACTGTTCGCGCAAGGTGGCAGCATTGCTTGTTTTGGAGACAGCAATTTCGCCGGCATCAGCTTTGGCGATATTCCTTTCGCCGAGAATTACGGGATCTCCGGCGACTCCCTGCCTGGGCTGATCTATCGTCTTCGAACCGGCAGCTATTCCTCCCTAGGGCGCGCGCGGGCCGTCGTTCTTGGTTGCTTTCCGTTCAACGATATATGCGTTGATTCGCCGAACCTGCCAGCCATAGAGGCAATGTATACCTCGGTCCTGAACTACTTCACCGGGCCGCTGGTAATCGTGCCGCCGACACGCACGAGCAACGGGCTATGGAATGGCAATATTGCCACGTTTAATATCTGGCTTAGGTCGACTTATGCAGCGCGAGAGGACTGCTTGATCGTAGATCACTCAGATCTGCAGGACGGTAGCGGAGCGGCTTTGCCTGGTTATACGCTAGACGGCCAGCATTGGGCATCGGTGATGCAGACGGCTATCATAGAGAAGATCAAGGCCGCCCTTCGGCAGGTTTAGAATCGTCCGAGAGAGCTTTTGATCCTTTACCGATGATCAAGAACGCTAAAACGAAGATTCCGTTACTCGGGTGAAAGGAACTGCCCCAAGTCATCATTAACCAAATCAGGACGGCGATCATCGATACGGCCCAGCCGTCGTCCTTCTTTGCGTGGCACCAGCATCGTTCAGCTAGGAAAAATAGCAGTCCGAACGTGGGAAGTCCGTAAGTTGCCAGCAGACGCGTCAAGAACGAGTCAGAGTCTGACCGCACCTGGTTGGCGTTCAAAAGGTTTTCCTTGGCGCTATTAGCAAGCTCGCTGCCAACTCCCATAAGATAATCGCTATTTAGGAATATCTGGAAGTGCTGCGTCCAAAGCCATGACCTATAGAGCTGGCGGACGATCTCATCAAGGGTAAGGTCGTTGCGACCGCGAAGAAGTAGCTGCGAAGCGATCTTGTAGTTTTGAACCTCGTAGAGGATGTACGGCGCGGCCCACATCGCAAAAACGAGACCTACGGTCATTGCGATCGCCACTAACAAACGCGCGGTGGCATTCTTGTGAAAGATCTTCTGCAAAACGTAGGTTGCGAAGAATAGTGCCACTGCTGAAAACACCGCTCGAATTAGTGAAAGGAAGGCAAAATATCCTGCTGCAGCCGCTCCGCCCAAATTCGATGGCCTAACCGATGGCCTTTGGAAAAAAATTAGGAGCGCGAAGAGTGATACCAAACCCGATGTCGCGATCTTAGGCGTCATCGAGATCCGCCAGCGGCCAAAGGCGGGGGCGGTTTGTCCAGGGAGTATACCCCAAGGGTTTAGGTCCAGCCCCTCCTTAATCTGATCTGGCAATATCGGCGTGGGGTCTGCGCCCTCCGGCAAATCCTCAGCCGACATGGTGATGTTGTTGTATGGTATCATCATCCAAGGGTAGCGCTCGAAGGGAGGCTGCAGAAAGAACGTGATGATGCCAAGAAGGTAAAATGCGAGAATTAGAACGAAAAACGCGCGTCTTCCAACGGCGACTTCGTCACGGCACGCCCACCCCGCGACCCACACAATCAGAACCAGTGGTGCCACGGCGTGGAAATCCTGAGCTATAAGGGCCCAAAAAACACCTAAAGCACCGAAGAGACCGATGGGTCTTGCCTTGCCGAAGAGCAAGTTTTCGATGGTTTGCCGCCACCGAACGGCTGGAAAAAGTAGAGCAGGAATCACTGCTAGCCAATAATGGAAATCGCCTCTAACTACTGCACGGTCTTGACCAATGAAGACCGTCGATGTGAGCCAGATGCCCAGAAATACAAGGATATCTCCGCCACCTTTATATTTTTCCCAAGCACGTCTATAGGTCGGCGATGCATGCATGTTGGCACTCCGATCATCGGCATTTGCTTCGAAGGGTTATGGCAAAGACATTCCTGAGGTGCAACTTTCGTTCTGTGGAAATTGTCATCATTCGCCGTAAAGTGGACAAGGGAATAGCGTGAACACGACAAGAACCGAAGCTGAAGTCTACGATGCCATGCGCGATATAGAGCGCCGGCATGGGTTGTTCAGACTGGTAATTGACGGTGTCTCGCCCTGGCAACTTGTCAAGTTTGAAGCGTCAGTTTTTGCTCAGGGAGTTAATCTCGCGCGAAAGCCAATCGGCCGATCTGTGTTGATGTTCAGTGTTTTTCGGGGTGTCGGAAAAATATTCAGACGCCGCCGAAAAGTTAGGTATCTGTGCAAGTCCTTTGACTCGGCTTATCGCATTCCTGCCGGCCGGCATTTCCAAGACATCTATTTTGATGTCATGATCGATGCGATCAAGGGCGGAGCGAAGATGTCCTCCTGCGATGCTGCAGGCTTCGAGGTAAACCGCAATGCCGCGCTTCGCCCGCCAGAATTAGATGATACCTTCGTCATAATTTTGAGCGCCCTCTTTGGTCGGTTTTTTCCTCGTCATAAGCACCACTCGGTCTTCGAAGCGATAGAACGGATTATGGCGCAGGAAGGCGTCAGAATAAGCGCCCAAAGGGTATCGCGGGTTTATAATGCCTTTCATTGGCGCTCGGTCATTTACCAGCAGATTCTTCGCAAGATGCGCCCTTCAGTCGTTCTTTGCGCTGATGGTGGCCAATTTGCTCTAATGGCTGCGGCAAAGACGCTATCCATCCCGTATATTGAGATGCAGCATGGGCTGACAACGAAATCTCATCCTAACGTCTTGCCGGGCGATATAGCCGATGATGAGCGGCAGAATCTCATGATGCCCGACTTTTTCGCAGTTTACGGGCAGCATGTGGTAGATGCGTTACAAGGGTCGCTATTGGAGAAGGAAGGGAGGGTAGCCCCTGTCGGCTCTGGTGTGATGGACGTCGCGCGCAGGTCAAGCGCAAGAGCCTATGAGGGCCAGACCCGCCCGTTTGTCGTGACCTTTACGGCGCAAGGTATCGCCACCAGGCAGGTGGCAAATGTTCTTGCCGACTTCCTCAAAAAAATAGACAAGCCTGTATTGTTGCAAATCAAGCTGCACCCGGCATACGACAGCGACAAAGCGGAGTTGACGCTTGCGTTCCAGCATGATCCGAGAGTTCTGATCTTTGACGGGCAACAGAGCGTCAGCACCAACGATCTTATCGCGGCGTCTAATTTGCACGCCAGTATTTCTTCGAGCTGCCACTACGACGCTCTGGGTCTGGGAACACCCACTGTGGTCCTAGCGCTTGAAACACACGAGTCCGTTTCGGATTTGATGGGAACGCCAGGAGTTTATCTCGCACACTCTGGTGAGGAACTGGTGAGCATTGTGAGTGGCGAAATCAAGAGAGTGCCGGAAGAGACATCAAACCATCACTTCGCATACGGGTTCGTTGACCGGATGGCGTCCCTACTTGATCGTGCAACTGGCGTCGCCTAAGAAATCTCAGACAGCAGTCTCGTCAGATCGTTCCGCGACAACTTTAGCTCAACGTCACCACGGCTGGACTTGAGAACCAATTTCACCTGGTGTCCGTCTGAGTCGATAGTCCGGATTGAGGCGGCCGGTATCCCATCCTTAGCGCGCTCTTGTTGGCTTCTAGCCATAACGGTGTGGATGTCTTCTAGGTCTTCCATGCGAGTTCCCTTTCAATAAAGGGACCGATACCACGCCAGCGGTCCCATAAGAAGAGCCGTCTCTAGTGAGACGGAACGAATCTACGGCCAAGCTCGCGAGCTGGGACCTCTATGTACTTATGGGTAAGATGGGCAGCAACAATAGTCAAAACGAGCGTCGCAATGATTCTGAGTGATGATGTTGGGACGCCGTGATCTCGAATGAATACAAACGCGAGCGGGTGAAGCAGGTAGATCGAATAGGAGAGGTCTCCTAATCTCTTTGCAACTTGGCGCAAGCGACCTGTTGGCTCTTCTATAAATGCCGCGGCGCCGACGAGGCCAATTGTTGATGCCGCCAGAATAAGGCCTCGCCATCCTTGTAGGAGATCCAGTGGCTCGGAAGCCGGGATCACAATGAACGGGATAAGGCAGTAGAATGCTAGCTTTGGCATGACGGGCGCACCCTTCATGTATGGTCTTGCTCTATAAAGCTCCGCAAAAAACATGCCCATCACGAAATAGCCAGCGAAGGATACTGGTTGGGTATATCGCACCCATCCTTCACCTGTGCTGTTCAGGCCGGCTAGGACGTAGTTCACGAAGATTAACTGGACGACCAAAGTCACTGTCGCAATGGCAAATAGCCGGCCTTTAGACCGCGCAACCAGCAGCAGTACTATCGGGAACAAGACATAAAATACGATCTCCACGCCAATGGACCAGCCTCCAACAAGGACGGATGTCTCGCCAGGGTTCAAGAAACCCAGAGTTAATGAGAAGTTGGCCGCCAACAGGACAGGCCACCGGTCAGGGAGACCGTTCTGAAGCAAGTAGAGCGCGAGCGCTGTGTAAAACAATGGAGCTATACGGGCGTAACGTCGGATTGCGAACACTTGCAGCTGGGAAAAATCTACGAGTTTGTCTCGGTAGGCTATGTGCAGGGAGAAGCCGCTGATAACGAAAAAACCGTAGACCGCGTAAAAACCAATACGCTCGATGTCGGCGATGCTTTCCCAATAAAGCAGGTGGTAGATCATCACTGCGCAGGCCATCAGCCCTCGTGCAAAGTCGACGGTAGTTACGCGGCTTTCAACCTTCATCTTGGCTCCGAATGACGTTGATTCAACTGAGCCATTAGCAAATAGCCTATTGCCTCGCCATAGGCGTGACATCTCTCGCACAACATCGGAGACTTTTTCATGGGCAGCCTGACAGCTCAGCAAATTCGCGCGGCCGCGAAAACCCGCGTGAACGAGAGCAACCTCAATTCCGTTCTCGTGGCGCTTGACCGCTACGGCGACATGTTCGGCCTAGACCGCCTTCACCGGGTCGTTCAGTTTATGGCGCAGCTGATGCATGAAAGTGGAGACTTCCGTTTCGATCGCGAGATCTGGGGTCCGACGCCGGCGCAGAAGCGTTACGACACTCGCACCGATCTCGGCAATACCCTGGCCGCTGATGGCGATGGCAAGAAATACATGGGCCGCTCCGGCATCCAGATCACCGGTAAGGCGAACTATATCGAGTTCCACGAGTGGTGCGAGGAAAAGGGACTTAACCCGCCCGACTTCGTCACCAATCCGGATCTTCTCAACACTGATCCGTGGGAAGGTCTCGCGCCAATCTGGTACTGGGACGATCGTCACCTGAACCGCTATGCCGACCAGGGCGATATCGAGACGATCACCACGAAGATCAACGGCGGCAAGAACGGTTTTGCCGACCGCATCGACCATCTCGTGCGCCTGTCGCTGGTAGCGCTCGGCCACGCGCCTGGTGCCCTGAAGCAGTTTCAGGCGTCGAAAGGTTTGGTTGCCGATGGTGATCCGGGACCGAAAACGCGCGCGGCGCTGCATCAGGCGCTGCTTGATGCTGAAGGGCTCGGCAAGGCGGCCGGCTTCGTTTCCGCTCCTGTCGTCGAAGAAAAGGCCGTGGTGCCTGTCGCCGTCGAGGGTGAGGTGAAGAAGAAATTCAGCCTGCTTGGCTGGGCGGGCAGTGCCTTCGGCGGCGGTGGCGGTTTAGGTATCGCGGCACTGACCGGCTTCGACTACCGGGCACTGATCGTGATCATCGCCGCAATCCTCGTCGTGGCGATCGGCGGCCTGGTGGCGCGTCATTACATTATTGCCGCAATCCGCGACATCCGCCAGGCTGTGGAGCAGCGCTGATGTTCTCAGGGATCTCGGCGGGTGTCAAAATCGCGCTCGGTGCAGCTGGCGGTGTGGTCGCCACCTTTCTCGTCTTCACCGCCATCAATCACTTCCTATGGCTTCCGGCCGCCGAACAGCGCGGCCGAGATCTCGAAGCGGCCGAACTGACGGCAGCAACCAACAAGGCAATCGGAGAACTGAGCAATGCAGCTGATCAAGCTCGTGTTAATCGTCGCCTGTGCCGCGAGCGTGGCCGCGTGTACATCAACGCAACGGGTCAGTGCCTCGAAAGAGACCCTGTCATCAACCGCTAGATCGATCATCGGCACGTCGCTCATTGGCGCTCGCGGTAAGACCGAAAAAGATCAGGACGCGATTGATGACACGGTTGCCGGCGTCTGCGGCGCGCGTGTCTGGACGGTCCAGGAGTGCCGCGCGCATGACGAGATCACGGGGGCGCGCCCGTGATGTCTTCCTTCGCTACCATTCGCCTGCACTTCATGGACGCGCTCTTCCCGCGCCTGAGCGAGTGGTATTGCGCGATCCTTCTTTTCGCCCTCGGCGCCATGCTGTCGGCCAATCCCGTTCTGATGACATCGACGAAGACCGCCACTTTCGATCTGATGTTGATGATCGCGACGCAGGAGCAATGGTCATGGATCATGAGGGTGTTCGCATTCCTCCGGCTGGTCATTCTGCTGGTCAACGGAATACTCCGGCGCAGCCCGCATCTACGAGCGGGAAGCGCGTTTCTGTCGCTGTTTTTCTGGACGCAGATTGCCTTATCCGCGAAAGCGACCTTCGGCTTTGTATTCGTCTTTTCCGCCACCGTCGCAGCGCTGGACTTCATGAACGTCATCAGGGCGTCGAGGGATGCCCGACTGACAGATTACATACATGCGAAAGGCGGGCCGGAAGGTGGACCAGGCTGAAATCATAACGAATGTCGGTATCCTCATCGGCGCGTTCTTTGCCGGCCTATTCACCTATAACCGGACACGTAAGCCCGCCACCCCAGCCGTAACCGCAGATGCTGTTGTTGCTGGTGTGGGCGTAGAGCTGGGTAACCGGTTCCAGACCGATCAGCTGATCGCCGAAGTGCGGCGCTGCGCAGACTGCCTCGAAGTGCTTGCCGACCGCAAGCGCGAGGAGACGGAAGAGAAGCTCGACGAGATCCTTGAGCGTCTCAGGGACAAGGAAGAGCGCGTTCGCGCTCGATAAGACCTCCACATCTTGAAAGGTAATCCGATGGCTGAAACCGCCACGAGGAAACGCCGCGTCGCCAGCTACATCGGCGCCGGCGTCGCCGACCCTGTCGGCTGGACACGCATTGCGCCGAGCGGATCACCGCCGGCCGGCAAGGCTTACATCACCGATGGCGGTACGCCGCTTCGCTACAAGCTCGATGCAACCGGCGCATACGCGCTCAAAGACGCCTGAGGGGAAAGACATGGTTTCTGCAGCTACACGAAAGCGCCGTACGGCGAGCTACATCGGTGCCGGCATCCTCCCAGGACAGGGCGGTGGGGGTGGGCCGACGCCGTTAGGGTTGCTCCGTGCGGCAAGCCCGACGAACTGGATGGCTGGCGCAGTCCTGGCGCTGGGTTCCGGTCGGCGGAAGACGGTTGGAAACTGGCCTGTCTGGATCGGCTCTGGCAACATGAGCGAGGTTCGTGTCCTCATCGAGAACTTCGCCGTTGCTGGCGCCAATATCGCGCTTCCCGGCAATTCGATCACCTGGGAAGAGGTCTACCTCGTCAGCGACCTAACCGGCCAGGCAGTTCCTGTTCTCTTCGGCGGGCAGGCGAGCAGGACGTTGACGAATGGCGAAATCGATGTCGTTTCAGACGCTGTGCTGCCATCCGCATTCGGGCTAACGAAGTTCAGCCGCGATGAAAAATACTACATTCGGTATCTGGCATCCGTTGCCAGCAGCGGCCAGAACGCCTGTCTGCACAATTTCAGCCCCGCCTACGGCCAGTTTGGAATGTACTCACATACATTCGATCCGGCTGTTACAACTATCACGAATGTCAACGGCTCTGGTCCCTTTACCTCTACAGGCACGGCGCCAACCAACAACCGCTTCCTTTCAGCAAAACTGGTCGGCAAGTTCGTTGCTGGCGATCCTCGCACTTATGCGGGTATCGGCAACAGCATCATGGAAGGCGTTGGCGATCGATCTGGTGCCTTGGGCAATAGCGGCCTCGTCGCTGTCTATGCCGGCTATTTCATGCGCGCCATGTGGGAGAACCTTGGCGTTTCTGGCGCTCGCGGCTGCATCAACTTCGGCCTCTCGGGTGGCAACGTGCCGCTTTGGACGGCTGGCGCAGCCTCGCTCAATCCGTATCTCAAATACGTCAACACGGCGATCGAGGAATACGGGACCAACTTCTTCACCACTGGCGCGAACGCCGGAACGGTCTCGTTCCAGGTCAACGCTATCAAGTCGGCTTGGGCGTCGATCCTTGCAGCCGACAAGCCGACTACAGGGCGACCGTTCATCCTCGCGCGCACCACGCTTGGTCCCCGCACGACAGGCGCATGGGCGCAAGCCGATGGCAGTGACCAGACTGCCTACGGCCCGATGTGGGAGGTTGGTGGTGACGTCGATCTCTATATGGACGGTCTAAGGGCGGCGATCGGCACGGCGAACAGTGCGAGCGTTCTGATCGATTTCGATTCCGTCTGGCGCTTGAGCACGAATAAAGCCGATGTGCTCTATCACCGTTGGAAACAGAACCTGCCGATTGACGGCGCGCATCCTGCACCAGCTGGTGCGGAAGCGGCTGCTGTGGTGGTGCGCAATTGGTGCGATCAGCTGGAGGCTTTGGCCGCGTGAAGAAACACCGCGTGCGGCCGAGGCTTTTCCGGCATCAGCTGAGCGTGGTTTTCTTACCGAACAGCCTACCGAAGAAGGCGGCCACCATGTGCAGTGCTGTGGTGACTGAAGAAGGTTGGCGGATAATCGGCGGCAATCCTGCCTTCATCCGTGAATAGGGCGTTAGGTGGATGGTATCATGCATCGACCACCCATCAGCCTCGCGAACTTTGATCAGGCGCAGCGCTTCTGCCTCTTTGACGAACTTATCATCTGCAAACGCGATCCCGGAAAGCTCGCCCTTGTTTGCGGCAACCTTCTGTATCAGATCGTCAATGTTCTGAAATGGCTGTTTCTCTTCGAACAGCTTCTCGATGCTCATTCTACCCAACCCCGAAATCCTCAACCCAGGGGCAGCGGTATCAGGTTGTGATTTGCACGTAAATGGTGCGGCGCACGAGAAGTTGTAAAAAGTCCGGAAAAGGTCAACCGATAAGGTTAAGGCCCCACCACCCAATCCTCATCTGACAGGACCTACCGGCTATGCAGGGCCTTCAGTTTGTCATGATGCTCTTCAGCCCTGCGCGACGCCTCGCGCGGGGTTGTTTCCCATCCACCTTGCGGCATGATGCGCTGGCGTACCCATTTCTGAAATCCACCGTTCCATTGCCACATCCCGATCCGGTTGTGCGTTGTGGTGTCGAGGCGGATTCGTCCAACCAAATCGTCGCCGTCGTGACCGGTGAAGTCTTGGCGGCCTTCACCAGGCCAGGTCTCCCGCCATTTGTATTTGGGCTGATATTCTTCGCTCATCCCTACAATGTAGCGTCGAACTGGAAAGCATTGAAGCGATCAGCGACAATACGGCCGGAATTCAGTCTCGGATGCACATAGGTCCCGAGAAAAACCGAAGCGCTCTTCCAGTCGCCGGCCTCCATCGCGGTTCTGATATCCGCTCCCAGCTCGATCGCTGTCGTCGCGAATGTATGACGGCCACAGAGATGGCTTGATTTGTAGCTGATTTCTGCGCGCCGGCAGACTGCCTTGATCCGCTCATTGACCGAATGGCGGTTCGTGAAGCGAAAGGCGCGGTCATCATCTCCAGCCTCTCCCCTTAGATCTCGAAGCCGTGCAGCCATCTCGTCCGTCAGATGGCGGACCGAGTTGCGGCCGGTTTTCGTCTTCACGAGCAGCGCTCGACGAGACGCAAGATCAACATCTCCCCACCTTAATTCGATTGCCTCACTCACTCTCGCGGCCGTCTGCGCCATGAAGAGTACCAGTGCCGCGACATGCGGCAGGCGATCTTTCCCGCATTGCCGGATGAAGGCGTGCATCCAAACCGCCGAGGCGGGCTGCCTCGGCTTTGCCGGATCTTCCTTCATCTTCCTAACTCGGATGAGGTTGCACCATCCCCGCTCATAGCCATGGTTGATGACGGCGCGTGCCGGTGTCAGCGCCTGGCGATTGCGCGTCGCGTTGCTCTGCGTCGGGAAGAGCGTCAGCGCCATCTGTTTTACATCGAACGGATAGATCGACGCGAGCGGCCGGTTTCCGAAATACTCGATGATGGGATCGAGGAAGCGGCGGTCGCCGCCGTGCTCGATATAGCTTGCGGCCGCTTCGACGAATGTCTTTTCACTGGAGATGGGCGCTGAAGCCGGCGCTAACGTCTGGACAATCTGATGCGTCATGCATCCCTCCAACTCGATACTACTGGAGATTTTCGGCTGGACACATCGCCGAAAAGGCTAATGATTACGTGGGAAATGTTGGGGTCCAGCGCGGACCTAAGTGGCTTGATTTATAACGCTTTCCGCTTCCCGGTCCTGGGCACCATTTCCTAATGGCTTGGTTTTGCTGAGATTTTAGCTCCTTCTTTTGGTCTGCAGGATATACGGTCTAGACGCCGCTTTTGCGTTTTTTAGACGTCTTTCGTTTTCCGTCTCTTCACTTCAGCCTCCTCTTCGGTGCGGCCTAGAGCTGAGCGTATGGGCGCAGGCTGAAGGAGGGTGGAAGCTTTGCCACTATGCGGCGACCGGCACGGCGCCAGCGACGATCCGAAGTGGTCGTCCGGCCGCGTCCTCAGCAGACACGACGATGTGATAGTTTTCCCGCCCCATCATGGTGATGTAGCGATCGACGATGATCGATCTCATTTTTCCGCCGATGTGGTCGACTGTTTGGCCGATTTGAAATCTGTAAGGCTCCGCTGTGGTGATGATGGCGTTCGCGTTCATTCTCAGCCCCCGTTGTCCAGCAATGTTAGTTGTTGTAAAACGATTCTTAAAATCGGACAACTAACAAGTGCGACAAAGCGCTAACATTTGCTTTCGACCGCTACCGCACCCGCCACCACATGAGGAGACAGAAGTGACCCGAACCGCAAGCCTGGGAATACGCGTTGAGCCGGCCGTGAAGAGCGCACTCGAATCTGCAGCAAAGGCAGATCGCCGTACCGTCGCCAGCTACATTGAAAAGCTGATTGTCGATGATCTCGAGATTAAGGGCTATTTGCCGAAGGATGCCGCATAGTTCCGTTGACAAATTTGTAGGTTGCGCAGGAGCCGCCCGTCACGGATGAAGGCCGTGCCGAGGAAAAACGCACGCACACATTCGCGACTGGAGGTTTCAATTTCCCTGTGGGCAATGCAACCTACGCCTAGACAATAGACGAGATCGGCCCGAGGATTCGGTATCATCACCGAGGCCTCACATGTCTTTTTACGAAGCTATTCGTCGCGCAGGCGCCGTTACCATGCAGGCCGTAGCCGTGTTGTTCGCGATCAATGCCGGGCTTTTAACTTATTCACTCTACTATGAAGACAGGCGATCCTATCAAGAAGAGAAGGGCCGCGCCGACGCCGAACGCGAGAAGGCCGCCAAAGAAATAGCAGCCCGCTGTAAAGTCTTGGCTCTGCCCGGCGAGACTCTCGGAAGATGCCTAGCGCGCGAGATTAAAGCCTACGAGGAAATGCAAGCGCCGATCAAGATCTGGAAGCTCAGCAAGATATGGCTTTCTGGACGGGGATACAGGTTTGGCTAACAATAGGCAGCATAGCGATCAGCGCACTTGGACTTTTGTTGGTATGGATGTCGCTGCGGCAAACCCGGCAGGCGATTACGAATGATCGAGAGGTGGGCCATGCGCAGGTCAAGGCTCACATCTCAATCGACGTCGAGACGCCCATTGTGCGCCCTGACGAGCTACTGTGACATGAGTTCAATATTCGCAATACTGGGCAGTCACCGGTGTATAAGGCAAAATACGCAGCCGGCTTCAATATTCTTCCCGACCCTCTCCCCGCTGGTATCGGGCATCTAGGCGGTATCCCGCCAGACAAAGACATGTAATTTTGGTCCATAGCAGCTGGCGAGACCACCATTGGAGAAGCGGTGCGAAACCGAAATCTCTCCGAGGTCGACTTCAAGAATTTGAAGGCTGGATCACATACTTTGTACATATTTGTGCGTGTCCAGTAGCAAGATGTCTTTCGTGAAAAACACGAAACATCCTTCTGTGGTCGCATACAATACAAGAGGGCTGTAGATGCTGATGGCGAGTCCGGTCAATCATGGGTCGTCTCCATGTTTGTCGATCAGCAACGCACGCTTGCGACTTGAATTTCGATGAGAGCATCCCCCCGCCGCGGTAGGGAAACAGCAGGCCTCTCCCCCATCAAAAATCACAAACCACCTACTTTAGCGGATATCTTTCGAAGCCCGGCGAGACACCTTATCGATGCGTCGACGAGGTTCGTTAACTCCCGACGCGGGACCGATCCCCGGCCGAGGCTTGCGTTGGAACGGGCCTCGGCCGAAAGCTTCAGGCCGCCCTCACGACCCGCCCAGTTGCACTCAACTGCCACCCGACCGGTCTCTACAAGCTCGTAAATTCCGCCTGCTGTTGGCATCATCGCCAATTTTTGCTAGGAACTCTGATACACGTACAGCGAGCGCGTCCCATGTGGAATATTTCCGCATGGTTGCCGCTCTGACTGAGTAATAAGTGTTCAGTTTGTGACGGAGAACACGGAATGAAGATCGTCGCCGTAGTGCTTTTTAGCATTATCGTGGCTGCCGCAGGCATTTTTGCAGTTAAGCCAGCAGTAGTGAATTTTGCTGATTATTTTATCAGGCAACCAATATTGTCATTACGCGATGAGATTGAACTGCTGAATGAAAGACAGGGTTTCGGAGCAGCATCGCAGTCCAATCCTTCCTCCCCTGCGCAGCAGCCAAGCTCGACGAAAGCCTGGGAAATCGTCAACGACAATGCTCCTTTTGACCCGCGTGATGGAGCATTTGTTACATCGTTCAAAGGCTATATTTGGCTGACAAACGGATACAACCCGGGCGAAATCCCCAACCGACTATATAGATCGAAGGACGGTCAGAAATGGGAAGTTGCCTTGGAGACCGTCCCTTGGCCTCGACGCCATCTTGGCGGGTTTGTTGTCCTGAGAGATCGGCTGTTCATGATCGGCGGAGACTTCAGGACCGACGTCTGGTCGTCATCAGATGGTATCAATTGGCAGCAAGAACCAGATGTTCCCTGGGGTAAGCGCTACAATCCCTACATCGGCGTCTTCGATAACAAGATCTGGGCTATGGGTGGTCAGACATTTGACGGCACGAGCGGAGAATCATGCAACAAGCCGTACTGTCTTTCGCGGGCCTTCAATGATGTATGGTCGAGTGACGAAGGGAAAACGTGGGTAAAGGTCACCGAACACGCGGCATGGGAGCCCCGCTCACTTATTTCCGGCTTTGCAGTTCACGACAACGCGATGTGGATAATGGGCGGGGGAATTCGTGAAATCGTCCCATTCGCTCCGGACGGGCCGCTCGCAGATACTCGCATAGCTTACGCTGATGTTTGGCGCTCCACAGATGGCAAAAACTGGGAGAATGTGACTTATCGTGCCGAGTGGCCGGCACGGAGTCATGTCAGCATTATCGGGCATGACGGATATTTGATCGTTCAGGACGGATCGATCGGTAAGCAGTCAAATCTCGGAAGCGATACATGGGCGTCGAAAGACGGAAAAAACTGGACGCAGATAGCGCCAATTGGGTCGATACCACGTCGACATGCTTCGAGCTTGGTCGAGCACAATGGTGATCTCTTCCTGATTGCCGGCCTTCTCCATAATGACGTATGGAAGCTATCTCTAGAAGCCTTAGCGAAAGCTGCCTCAACCCAATAACCGGAGCGCCAACGGCGCTCCCCCTTCAATCAAAGAGCCGCGTCCGCTTAAACATTCCGCAACGCAGCCTGGATCTTCCAGTGCTGGCCGTCAATTGTATAACCGGGCAAGGCGGCGCCGCTTCCATCCTGAAGGTCCGAATGGTGGATGATAGCGCACTGAGGACGGGCCGAGTATGTCGATCGAAGCCATGTGTTGAAAGTCGCGATGTTCCCATTCCACGTGCCGTTATTGGTTCTCGTTGGGGGAACAATTGCGAGCGGCCGGTGAAGTAGTCCAGGATCCACGAATAAACTATCTGGATGGTCGGAACGCTCGGTGAAGGTACGCAGATATCATTGAACGGAAAGCATCCAAGGAAGATTGCCCTGGCGCGGCCCAGCGACGAGTAATAGCCGCGGCGTAGCCTCCAGATACCCCCCAAGGGTGTCGCCGGAAATGCCATAGCTTTCAGCGAAAGGGATATCACCAAAGCTCATGCCCGAGAAATTACTGTCGCCGAAGCAAGCGACGCTTCCACCTCTTGCGAACAATCGGCCTTGCTTACGGCTATCGTCGATCGATCATGTTCTCATGATAGATGTAGCTTGTGAACGATCGTTCCGCCGGCATTGTGCCGCCGGCCAGATTAAAGCTCTCCGGAACCTTTAGATCTGGAGCAATACCTCCGAACGCCGGCAATCCAGCTCCCGATCGAGGTGTCATTTCAGTTGGGTGAGGCATGCCGTCTTCACAACGAAAAGCCCGCGCGATGGCGGGCCGTGATTGATTTTTGAGGGTGTTGTGCGGACGTCGCCAGCAGTTTCGGTAGTCTCGATTGGCGACGTTGTTCTGATAGTTGCCGACAGTCGGCACTACCTGCTGGTTGGCGGCATTCACGATGCGAGGACTCGGTGCGGCAACGGTACCGTCAACAGACGAAGGCTTGCCCTCTTGACCTTCACCTTGTGGCAAAGGTCGCCAGGCCTTAAGCCGCTGTAAAGAACTGATAGATGGCCCGTGTCACTCGGCCGTTTTTGAGCGCCTCGGAAGTGGACGCTGCATTGCGTTCAGCTACACACTAAGTCACCAATAAAATACCCGCATCGGTTACCACCGACGTTTATCCGTGGGACCACTTTGCCATCCTTAAGACCGCGCATCGTGCATTGTTTCTTTGCGACTCCATCGTCGACTTGGCTTCCGCAAAGTAGGAAGATATCAACTCTTCCTGGACAATTTCCTAAAAGTTCTCCGACCCAAACTGCGAGTGTAAGCGGAGGACCAGGAGGTGGTATATCTGATGTCTGCGGATCCGCGGGTGTTGCAGCAGTCCTATCCGTGTCGCAGTTGCTGGTCTGTCACTGAATGTCGAGACGCGAACCATGCTATCGACTTCTGTCACACTTACCTGATAGCTTAGCGAAGTAGGCGCTGCGTCTTCATTACATACAGTCATCCATCGGTAAAACGAACGTTCGTCAACTTCTGTCCTTATTGATGCCGTTGGGGGCTTCTCAAGCAATATTCGGATATCAGCGGGAGGCTGTGCGATCGCTATTATGTAGCGGCACTCCTTTCCCGGGATCGACACCGCATATGGGTACTTATCGTCCTTCTTAACTAGCTTTGAAACAGCATTGCCAACTGGATAGAGGGAACCCTTGAATTTAGTCGATATCGCATCGGCAAGGTCGCCCCAAGCTCCGGAGCCAAAGTATGTCTGCAAGCTCGCTATACTTCTTTGTAATAAAGCTTGTTCCCGTCGCCCTGAAAAATACAATGTCATAGCCAAAAAGAAACAACTATAATTCCAATTATTGCGAATACTATCGGGTTGCGATAGCTGACATTCAAGGAAACAATAATAGCGCACAGAAGAATAATTGCCAGTCAAAACACGATAGAGACAAGGCCCAGCCAAACATCGAACGACTGAAGCAAAATCTCATCAAAAAATACAGATGTCTTCTTCTCCATCAGCGTTACCACCGAGTTTGACGGCAGAAATATTAATGTACGGAGGGTATTCTGATTTAACAATATTGGATCTTGATCCGAATGATTTCTAGGATGCTAAATATCGCAGTAACATGGATCGACGATGCCCGCAGACGGTCATCATATGCTGCTATTTAATTCTTCCGAACCTCGCGCCAACGCCCAGGAAGGCGGATTTGTGCCGCGAAGTCGGCTTCGACAATGGGAAGGGTTTCGCTGCCTAGGGCAGTGATGTGGTGGTTGTCATAGATTTTACCTTTGATGAGACCGACGATGTCAGGTGGTAATTGACTACTCAGCCGGCCTGAGTTCACAAAGATGCTCCCACCAGAACTCGCCACCGAGCGACTTCTCGCAATCCATAGTGAGATCGCCTCATCGCTTGATAGCTTCGCCCAAACGAGGCCGCTCAAGGACGAGGATCCATTGTTACTCGGTCGATATGTCCAGTTGTACAACTACGTAGAGTTCAATCTTCGAAGGTCTATGGAAGTATTTGCGCGAGCATCCGTCATGCCTGACAAAGACAAGGGCAAGAGCATTCATGAAGCGTCAGCGACGCGACTAATTCCTATTGTAAAGAATGGCGTTGCGGCCCGTCCTTCAGAGAAGTCTACCCTGACAGATACTCATAGCAAGCTTGACGAACTTGAACTCCGGCGGACGTACCGTAACATGTTCGCCCATTTCGACCCGCGTGCTTACAAAGACGAATTCATCGTATTTCTGACGCGAAGCGACTTCGATGCGCGGCAGATACTTGGCGAACCGTAAGGAGATGATGGTGTTTCCTCGCTGTTATGGAGCGGGCGAGCATCAGGTCTCTACACCAGCATATCCAGCCGTACGATGAATGGATTGCCAAGAAAATGCTAGAGTGGCGAACCGCCCTCGGTTTTTCCTGAAGGCAGAAACCGGGTCAGCCCCTACTTCAGCCGGAAATGTCGCGCGGTTCTTCAATCGGACGGAAATCCTTTGGGTGAAAGAATGGTGGCGGTCCGAGGTCGAAGCTTGAGAACCAGCCCGCCGGGCCATACTTGCTTTCGTCGCTGAAATTCGGCGGCGGAAAAAGTCCGGCAAACTTCGCGTAGGATATCATCACACCAAAGAACAGCGTGAGGACGAAAGCGACTTTCTTGGCTCGGGAGACATCTTCTTTATGCATGTGCTTGCCTGCTCATAACGACATCGAACCATTGGTACGAAAATCGTGTCAGGAAATTGTCGAAACGAATATGTGATTGCGGCCGTGAACTCTTGGCTGTCACGTCGAAACTTCGCCGGCGGAGGGAATTTTTCGCGTCCAAAGCCCTCCCGGGCGGAACCTCTCGCCACGATTTCCGTTTATGGCGCATGGCCCGTCAAACCTTCTGGAAAGGCTACCTCAAGCTCTCGCTTGTCACAGCGTCCGTTTCACTGACGCCGGCGACGACGGAGTCGAGCAAGGTGCGCTTTCATGTGTTGAACCGCGCAACGAAAAATCGCGTCGAAAGCCGCTATGTCGATAGCGTAACGCATAAGCCCGTTTCTGAGAAAGATCAGGTGAAGGGCTATCCGCGTGGCGAGGACGACTACGTCCTGCTCGAAGACGAGGAGATCGAGGAGGTAGGGCTGGAGAGCACCCGCACCATCGATATCGACAGTTTCGTACCGCGTGGATCGATCGATTGGATCTGGTATGACAAGCCGCATTTCCTGGCGCCGGAAGACAAGGTCGGCATGGAAGCCTTCTGCGTGATCCGCGAGGCGATGCGGGCCAATGATGTGGTCGGCATTGCGCGGCTGGTGCTCTACCGACGCGAAAGGGCCGTGCTGCTGGAGCCGCAGGACAAGGGCATCGTTCTCTGGACATTGCGTTATGGCGACGAGGTGCGCGAACCGGCAGCCGAACTCGATATGAAGGCGAAGGTCGACAGCGAGCTGCTGACCTTGATGAAGAAGCTGGTCAAAGAAGAAACGAAGGAATGGAGCCCTTCGATGGTGCAGGATCCGGTTCAGAAGCGGCTGAAGGCGTTGATCCGCGGTAAAGAAAAGAGCCTCAGGAAGGCAGCCCTACCCCGCAAGCCTGCCCCGGTGAAATCGACGGGCAATGTCATCAACATCATGGATGCGCTGAAGAAGAGCCTCGCCGCTGAGGGCGATCGCGGAAAGTCGCGATAGGACTTCTCGGATTCCGTTCCCCGGAAGGGGAGGGCTGTCGGTCTGTGCATAGACTCGCGCCTATCTTTTCCGCTTCTGCAATGGCTTGGCAGCCGCAAAGAACCCGTCCCAGGGATCCTTGTTAAGCGCATCGAGCCGCGCTGGCGTATTGTCCACGGTAAAATAGGCGGGGCCGATTTCGGTGGTCAGTTCACTCCACTCCAGCGGCATGGAGACGGCGGCACCCGGCCGGGCACGCGTGGAATAGGCGGCAACGGCGGTGTTGCCGCGGCCGTTCCGGAGATAGTCGATGAAGATCTTGCCGTTGCGCTTCGCCTTCGTTGCGGTCGCAAGGTAGTGGTCGGGATCATCTTTCGACATGCTGTCCGCCAGCCATTTGGCAAAGCCCTTCACGTCCACCCAGCTGGCCTTCGGCTCAAGCGGCGCCACGACATGCAGGCCCTTGCCGCCGGAAGTCTTGACGAAAGCTGCAAGGCCTTCGCCTTCGATGCGCTCCTTTAGTTCGTAAGCGGCCGCTATCACATCTTCCCATGGCACGTCCTCGCCGGGGTCGAGATCCATGGTGATCATGTCCGGCTTTTCCCAGTTGTCCGTCGTCGTGCCCCACGGATGGATTTCCAGCACTGCCGATTGCACCAGTGCCACGACGCCATCGTAATCGCCAATACGCAGCAGCTTCTCGCCACCCTTGTCCTTGGGGTCGGTAATCTGCTCGATATGGTCATTCATGCCCTTCCAGGCATGTTTCTGGAAAAAGCGCTGATGGCCGGATATCCCATCGGGCAGACGCAGGAGCGCCAGCGGCCGATTGACGACATAGGGCGCCATGAAACGCCAGACCTGCGCATAATAATTGGCAAGGCCCTCCTTGGTGACACCCTCATCAGGCCAATAGATACGGTCGGGATGGGTGAGCTGCACTGCCGATGTTGGCAGGTTTTTTGCGGTCGTCTTTTCCATCTCGCGCACAACATCCTTTGCCGGCTTGTCCTCCCGCAATCCCCGGAAGGCTGCGTGGCGCAGGTTACCATCGGCCGACCACGCGCGGAACTCCACTTCGGCAACAAGCTGCGGCTTGACGTAGTGCAGGCCGCGCCGCTCCTCGGCGGTCAGCTTGTCGTCGAAGGAATTCTGTTTCATCTCCATGGCCGACAGCCGCTCGTAAAGCATCTGTGCCGTCGCGACCGTATAGCCGGTGCCGACGCGGCCGACATGTTTCAGTGCGTCGTCCTCGTAATAGCCCATGGCGAGCGAGCCGATTGCATTTTTCATCGCGGTCGAGGGCACGTAGCCGCCGATGACGAATTCCTGCCGTTGTGAGCATTTCGATTTGATCCATTCGCCGTTGCGACCGGAGACATATTTGCTGTCGCGCTGCTTGGATACGACACCTTCGAGGCTGAGCCGGCAGGCGTGATTCAGCACCAGCCCGCCATCCTCGTTGAAATGCGCACTGTAGCGCAGTTTGCCGCTATCATCGGGCAGCAGGCTTTCGAGCAAATGTTTGCGTTCGAGGAGGCTTACGTTCAGCAGGCTGTAGCCATCGAGATAAAGCAGATCGAAAGCATAAAAGACGAAGCGATCATAACGGCCTTCGCTGAGGTCGTGCTGCAGGGCGGAGAAATCCGATGCGCCGGTATCACGCTCGACCACGAGTTCGCCGTCGAGAACAGCCGTTTCCACCGCAGCGGAGCCAAAGGCATCGACAATGTCCCTGCCGAATTTTTCCGTCCAGTCCAGCCCGCTGCGTGTCAGCATCGTCACACGTCCGTGCTCGATCTTAACCTGCAGCCGGTAGCCATCGAACTTGATCTCATGAATCCAACCCTCGTCGGTCGGCGGCTTGGGTTTGAGTTTGGCAAGCTCCGGCTCGGTAAAGCCGGGCATGACAGTCTTTTTCGCTCCCTTCGGCCAATCCCGCTTCTGCGCGACAGCAGGCTTGGTCTTTCTGGCCGGCGCCCTCGCTTTTGCGGCAACAGCCTTGCCGCCCTCCGGTCTGGAGTGCCAGGTTGCGTCTGGATTTTCGGCCACCTCTTCGAGTTGCCGACCGGTTTTGGCGGATTCGGGGCGCTCTTCAAGGATATCGGGTCCGCCCTCATGCCGGGCTTCTTCATCGTCGCCTTTAATGAGCAGCCAGTTCTCACGTTTCTCGCCGGGTTTTCCATGCATGCGCACCAGGTGCCAGCGGCCCTTCAGCTTCTCCCCGTCGAGCTCGAATTCCATGTGGCCCTTGCGATAGGCCTTGCGCGCGTCGCCAAGCGGCGTCCACGTGCCGCGATCCCAGACGATCACGGTACCGCCGCCATACTGGCCCTTCGGAATGATGCCCTCGAAATCGCCATAGGAGAGCGGATGGTCTTCGACATGAACGGCCAGGCGCTTGTCTTCGGGATTGAGGCTCGGCCCTTTGGTAACGGCCCAGCTTTTCAGTACGCCGTCCATCTCGAGCCGAAAGTCGTAATGCAGCCGTGTGGCGTCATGTTTCTGGATCACGAAGCTGTTGCCCTTCGCCTGGCCTTGTTTGCCGCGCGGCTCTGGCGTGATCTTGAAATCCCGTTTGGCCTGATAGGTTTCGAGCGCCATGATCAGCTTGCCTTCCTGCTGCTTCTATCGGCGGTCTTGCGGGCGGCGGGCTTCTTCGTCGGTGTCTTGCGGTCCATCTTCGCGCCCATTTTCGCACTTTGGCGCAATGCCTCCATGAGATCGACCACCTTGGGCTCGCGCTTGCGTTTCGGCGGCGCACGGCCTTCGATCTTGGCTTTCACCAGCTCGACGAGTGCTGCCTCGTAGCGGTCGTGATATTGGCTCGGGTCGAAGCTGCCCTGCTTGGTGGCAATGATGTGCCCCGCAAGCTCCAGCATCTCCTTGTCGAACTTGATATCGGGAATGTCCTTGAAGACGGAGCTTGCCGAGCGCACCTCATAGTCGAAGTTCAGCATGGTCGCGATGACATGGTCGTCCTGTACGCGGATGAGCAGTGTGCGATTGCGGCGGAAGAGCACGGCTTCGGCAAGGGCTGCCATTTTGCCGTCAAGCATGACCCTCGCAATCAGCGCCAGCGCTTCCGCATCGTGCGCGTCGACCGGCGCCAGATGGTAGGGGCGGTCGAAATAGAGTTTGTCGATCCCATCGCAGGGAATGAAGCCCTGCACATTCAGCACTTTGTCGCTTTCGGGCATGATCTCGGCAATCTCATCGCCTTCGATGAGAATGTAGTCGCCGCTCTCCATTCGGTAGCCTTTGACCTGGTTGTCCCGCTCCACCGGCTTGCCGGTTTCGCTGTCGACGAACTGCCGCTCGACGCGGTGGCCAGTCCTGCGGTTGATGATGTTGAAGGAGACGCGATCTGACGAGGAGACGGCCGTATAAAGGCCGACGGCGCAAGCAAGATCGCCGACCTTCAGATGGCCCTTCCAGCTTGCGCGTGCTGCCATCGCCCCCTCCGTTCAGAGCCTGCCGTTGCCTTTGTCGGTTTCAAGTGGCTGGAATTTCCAGCCGTTTCCATCTGGCGCTGGATAGGCGAGCAGCGCGTCGCCGTTGCCGATCTTCTGGCGAGCAGCGGCGTTTCTCGCGCGATCCATTGCCTGTTCAGCGGTAGCGTAGGGTTCGGACAATGTGTCGCCGAGCTTGTAAGCCCAACCATTGTCGTGGGGAACGATCTGATAGGTGATGTCGGCCATATGCTTTCCTCCTTGTCAACCGTTCTGGTCATTCATTGCCGGGACGGGCGGCTGCGCCGCTCGTCAAGCGCGACGATCTTTTCGAGCGATGCGATATCCTGGCTGGTCACGACCGGAACCGGATCGCCGGCAATCGCCTCCAGTACTTCCTTGGATACTGCACCGTTGCGGATTGCCCATTCCAACGTCTCGCGTGTTTCCCGCTCAGCCTTGAGTTGGGCGTAGAGCGCAACGATCAGCCGGTCGCGAGCATCCATAGTTTTGTGCTTGCGGTCGATGTGGCGAGCATTGGGCATGGAGAAACCGTGCCTCTTCATGAGGTTGCTTTGGAAAAAAACTGCTGAGAAGTAGAAAAGTTCCCTTCGGCAGCGCTGAGTGAAAATCAAATCACCGCATTGCGGCTTTGGACCGGAACCACTATCTGAAAGCTATATTCGATAGAGGATTTCAAAATGGCCGATCTCAAGGCTCGTCCCCGTCCCACCGGTGCAAAGGCTGTTCTCGGCCGTGTCGGTTTCCCGCATGTCACCTCGGTTACCGGCGGCGAGATCGATATCGTCACCAGCCCGTCGCAGCCGGGCTTCAATCCGCTCGATCTGCTCTATTCCTCGCTTTCAGCCTGTCTCGTGCTCAGCGCCCGCATGGCGGCAAGCCAGCTCGGCATCCTTGACAAGGTCACGGAGATCACCGCTGATGTGACCGGCGAGAAGGCTGTGGAAGGGCTGTCCCGCGTTGCGAAATTCAACATCGCTTTCTCCATCAAGGGCGATATTGACGAGGAAACGCGTCGCAAGATCGCCCATATGGCCGAAGACGAAATCTGCACGGTCAGCAACACCATCCGGGGCACGCCGGAATTTGCAACCACGATTTCCGGATGATCGCGTCGCCGCAGATTTCTGCATAAAAATTATAGACAATGGTACCGGAGCATTGCGTGGCCGTCGTGCTCCACATATGCTTTCGCATCCATTGAAATGATGCCGGCTGAGATGCAGTTTCAGACAGAACTTTCGACCGAACAGAAATCCCGGCGGCCGCTTGTCGCCATTATCGGCGGCGGTGTTTCAGGAGCGGGTGTCGCCTATCATCTGTTGAAGCTTGCCGGCAACGATGTGCCCGAGATTGTGGTGTTCGAGCCGCGCCCCATGCTGGGCCGCGGTCTTGCCTATGACACTGTCGATCCGGCGCACCGCATCAATGTACCGGCCGCCAAGATGAGCCTGCAGCCGGACGATGTGGAAGAGTTCCAGCGCTGGATCGAGATGAACAATGCCGTGCGCGACGATCCCGAGGCCGCGCGCCAGAATGGCCAGCTGTTCCCGCGCCGGCGTGTCTTCGGTGATTATGTCGGCTCGCTTCTGCAACCCTTCCTGAAGTCGGGTGCCATCACGCATCGCCGCGCCCTGGTGACGGCCATCCGCCGCAAGGGTGATGGCTGGGTGATCCTCGACGCCAAGGGTGGTCGGACGCAAGCCGATATCGTTGCCATCGCCACCAGCCATCCTCCCCCGGTTGCACCGGGCAGGCTCGCGGCTATTCTTTCAAGCCATCCTCGTTTCGTCGCCGATACCACGAAACCCGGCTCCCTGGAGATCGTGCGGCCGCAGGATAGGGTTCTCGTCATTGGCAACGGTCTGACGGCTGCAGATGTCATCGCCTCGCTTGCACGCAACGGCCATGAGGGTCCTGTCGTCGCGATTTCCCGCCGCGGCCTGCGCTCTCGCGGCCATGCTGCGGCTCCGCAGGAGCCCTTCGGCGATTTCATCGCCGATCCGGGATACTCTGCAGTCGCGTTGTTGCGCAGGATCCGGCTGACCATTCGCCAGGCGGCTGAGCAGGGCTTGAGCTGGCATGCCGTCATCGATCAGGTGCGCTCCCAGGGTCACGATCTCTGGCGTGCTCTGCCTGTCGCCGAGCGGCGGCGCATCGTCCGACATCTCAGACCATATTGGGATGTTCATCGTTTCCGCATCGCCCCGCAGGTGGAGGCTGTGCTCGATTCGGCAATCGAAGCCGGCCGGCTGGAAGTACTTGCGGCATCCGTTGCCGACGCCAAGGTCGAGGGTGAAACGATCCGTGTCACCCTGCAGCCGCGGCACGCCCGAGAAAGATTGGAACGGATGTTCGACGCCGTCGTCGTCACGACGGGTCCGGCGCACGGCGGCATCTTGCAGACACAGCCCTGGCTGGGAGAACTCGCGCGCGAAGGCTGTCTCGTCCTCGACCCGGCCGGTCTCGGGCTTGCTTGTTCCGAGCATTCCGAAGCGCTCGGAGCGGATGGTCAGGTGATCCCCACCTTGCTCATTTCCGGTCCGCTTGCACGCGGCACCTTCGGCGAATTGATGGGATTGCCGCAAATCACAGAGCATGCGGTCTTCGTCGCCCGCGAGATCGCAGAAAAGCTGAAAGCCGCGGCCGAGGGATAATCACAATCTATTTCTGATCGATCTGTCGTTCACCGACTGTCATCGAGGCGCGACTTCTGATAGTCGCTGCGTCAGTCGCGGCTTGCGGGATCAGCCGTGCAGAAAGCATCGAGATCATGTCGCAGGCCGCTTCCCCCGTTTCCGAAACTCCGTCTTCCAGCCGCCTCCCGCTCATCGCCCTCATTATCGGCGGTGCGGCGATCGGCGGATCGCCAATCTTCGTGCGGCTTTCCGAGGTCGGCCCGATGGCAACGGCCTTCTGGCGTGTGGCGCTAGCACTGATCCCGATCTTCATCTTCTCGCTTCTGCGCAAGGATACCGGTCCCAAGCCGAAGAGCCTTGCCGATTACGGTATGCTGATCCTGCCGGGCGCCGTGCTGGCGCTTGATCTGTCGGCCTGGCATCTGTCGATCACCATGACCTCCGTCGCCAATGCGACACTGCTTGCAAACCTTGCTCCGGTCTTCGTCACCGCTATCGGATTTCTATTCTTGGGCGCCAAGGTTACCCGAGTCTTCGTGCTCGGTCTGGTCCTGGCATTGGTTGGCGTAATCGTGCTGAAGGGCGGGCCTGCTGCCTTTGGAAACGGCGACCTGCGGGGTGATGGGGTCGCCATGATCGCCGCCTTCTTCTACGCCTGCTACATCCTGGCAATCGGTGCGCTGCGCAGTCGTTTCGATACGATCCGCATCATGCTGTGGAGCACAGCCTCTGCCGCGGTCGGCGTCTTCCCGCTCGCGTTCTTCTTCGAAGGCCACATGCTGCCGGCAAGCCTTTACGGCTGGTCGGTGGTATCAGGCCTTGCCTTCGTCAGCCATGCGGGCGGGCAAGTGGCGATCGCCTATGCGCTTGCTTACCTGCCGGCTGCTTTCTCCTCGCTGACCCTGCTTCTCCAGCCGGTCGTGGCGGCCGTTCTCGCCTGGGCGCTGCTCAACGAGTCGATCACGGCAATGCAGGCCCTGGGGGGCCTCATCGTGCTTGCCGGCATCATGATCGCCAGGCGAGGGTGACCCGCTTAAAGGAAGCTTGACCATTGGCTGCTAGACCTGTCCCCGAGTTCGGACAGGATTGGCTATGGCGAACCTTGATCACATATTTTCAGCTGAGGTCCACGGCGCGGCAAAGCTGCAGGACGTGACTGTCCGGCAGGCGTCGACGGCGCCTCTGCTCGTGTTCATGGGTTTTGTGGCCATTCTTGTCGGCCTGTTCAAATTTCCGCCACTGCTCGATTACGCCAACCACTATGCCCGGATGTGGCTGCTTGCCGGCGGCATAAGGGAAGCACCATTCCCCGAGATCTACGCGATCGAGTGGAACCGCACCTTCACCAATGTCGGCATCGATCTGCTAGCCCGTTTCATCGGTCCTTTCATCGGCGTCTCGCTGCTCGCCCGCACCCTGCTGTTCCTGGCGATTGTTCTGCCGCCGCTTGGCGCAATCGCTCTGCATCGCCGCTTGTTCGGCGGCAGCTACTATTGGCAGATCGGCATGCTGTATTTCGCCTGGTGCGCCACGTTGATCGGCGGTTTCATCAATTTCCAGATCGGCCTCGGCCTTGCGTTACTGTTTTCAACGATGGATCACCGGCTGCAGTCCGGTTCCGCGGTCAGGCTCTTCCTTTGGCGGGTAACCGCGTCGCTGTTTCTCACCGTCGTGCATATCTTCTCGGTAGGCTTCTTCCTGGCGATCGTCTGCGGGCTGGAATTTTCCTGGCGCTTTGACGTTCTCACATCGCGCACGGCGGTGTTGCGTCTCGCCGGCAGACTTGCCGCTGCAATGGCTGCCTGCCTGTTGCCGCCGCTTGTGCTGGCACTGACCGCCGCAGAGCTCCCGGGCAGTCATGCTGGCGGCATCCTGGCGGCCTGGAACGACGGGCCGGTACTGCTGATTTTCAACCTGCTGTCGGCCGTCTGGACCTATGTTGCGATCGTCGATGTCATTTTGCTTGTACCGATTCTGCTCGTCTGCAGCAGGGCGGTTGCCGCAAAGGACATGCGCGTTCATGCGGGGCTTGTGATCACCGCGGCCGGTCTTCTTGTTCTAGCCATCCTTTCACCACGGCATGCCTTCGGTACCGGCTGGATAAGCTGGCGCTTTCCCATCATGGCTGCCCTTGTCGGCATGGTGATGATCTGCCCATTCCAAAAAGTCGGCCGGCGTCAGGCCATCGCCCTGTTCATCGCCTTGAATATCGCTGTCCTTGGCCGAACCGCCTGGATCGGCTTCAACTGGTGGCAGGGGCAGGCCGATGTTGCCAGCGTTGAGAAGGTGCTTGAAGCTGTTCCTCCCGGCGCAGCGATCTTGCCGCTGCAGCACGATCCGGCCTTTGCAGCGATAAAACTCGATCAGCGGCATTACGCATTCACCGAGGATACATTTCGGCATCTGCCGACATTGGCGGTGCCTCTGGCGCATGCTTTTGTCCCGACGCTCTTCAGCGCGCAGGGCAAGCAGCCTCTTGCCGTCCTGCCCTCCTGGTCGGACCGTTCGGTACCGGAAGGAAATCTCTTTTCAACCGGTGTTCTGTCCTGTCCGGGCCTGATGGCGGAGGCTGCCAGCTTCACGCCCTATCTCGTCGACTGGCGCAGCAAGTTTGATTTCATCATGGTCGTCAATGCCGATACCGTCGATCAGAATGTCGGCGACGTCATGCCGGCAGGCACCCGCCTTCTGCGAGACGCTGGCTTTGCGAGGCTTTACGGGATCGATCGCAACGCGCCGCCGGCACTGGACGCCGTGCCGGCATCGTGCCCAGACAGTTTCCACTGGTAGCTTACTGCGTTTCCTGCAGTTTGTTTTCCTGTAGCAGCCATTTTTGAATGATCGGCACGTCGGCATCGCCGAGATCGTGACCGCCGGGGATGACGTCGGAATCGACAGTCGCCCCCGATGTCTTCAGCCGGGTTTCCAGTTCGCTCGCATATTTGCCATAGGCATCCATCTTGCCGCTGATGACGAGCAGGTCCGTGCCCTTCAGGTCGGCATGAGGATAGGTGCTGAGCACCGGCATGGAGCGAAGGAGCACAGCCTTGTGCACCAGGTTCGGGTGCAGGTAGAGCAGCGAATTCAAAAGGTTCGCGCCGTTGGAATAGCCGACATAGACGACCTTCTTCGGATCGAGGCCGTAGGATTTGACCGCGCCTTCGATGAAGGCGGCAAAGGCTTCGGCCTCGTTCTTGATGTCGTCCTGGTCGAAGGAGAAAGGCGTAATGCGCTTGTACCAGCGCGGGAAGCCTTCTTCGGTCGCACGACCGCGCACGCCGAGGAGTGTGGCGCGTGGAGCGACCTTGTTCAGGAGCGGCATCAGCGTCGTCTCATTGCCGCCGGAGCCGTGCAGCAGCACGAAGACGCTGCCGTTCGGATCCGGTGGCGTATAGAAACGATGGACGAAAGGCAGGTCGCGGTAATTGATACGCGGCTTGCCGGGCATGGAAAATTGCGGCAGCACGACCTTGAGGTCGCTGAGACTGGTAATCGAATCCTTCGGTGGGATGAAAAGCTTGCTGCCGAGGGTAGCCTTCGGCTCATCCACCAGCATGCCTGGCTGGTTGGTGGCAAGCTCTATGAGCGTGCCGCCGGGTTCACGGGCATAGAGCGAGCGGAAGTATTTGCGATCGTGCAGGTTGGTTGCCGAAGCATTTTCCGTTTCGAGCGCCGTGTGAACGGCAAGCACGGCTTCGTCGTCATCCGCGCGGAAGGCCACATGGTCGAACGTGCCGGTGCCCGGCGCGCCGCCCCAGAAGCCACGCGCATCGCGCACGTCGATCACGTCACCCGACTGCGAGACGAGGCGATCGATCGTGCCCCGATTTGCCTGGAACCTGTAGCCGAAATGGCTTTCGATGAAATGGCGGCTCTCCGCCGGCTTTTCAGTCAGCATGGTCGCACCACGCACGCGCTGCACGGCATGCTCGATCGGCACCTCGCTGCCATCCCAGACGGTTGGCGATTTCAGATCCTTGGCGCCGGCGAGCTTCACGATGACATTGTCGGGATCCTTCAGCCGCAGAACCGGCTCGCCGAATTCATCTGCCGGACCTTCCGAGCGGAAGCCGAAGCGCATCGCGCGCGTCAGCCAGTAACCGATGCTGGAGGGATCGATCGCCAGCGACATTTCGCTGATCTGGCCGTAGCCGGCGCGGCCGGGCGCTCCGTCCTCCCAGACGAGGAAAGTCACGAGCGAGCCCGGAGTACCTTCGGCATCACCATAGAAGAGATGAAGCTGTGTGGCGTCCTCGAAACCGGCCGTCTGTTTGACGAGCCGCATACCAAGGAATCCGGCGTAGAAATCCACGTTCGCCTGCACCTTGCGGGTGATCAGCGTGATATGGTGTATGCCTGAAGCCATGGATGAAAGCCCGAATTGAAAAGGCGAGGCCAGGAGCGCGAGTATGAGGGTCGTTGCTAGCGTCATGCCGTTGCCAATGGCCTTCTCTCTAATTTTGTTCCGCAAAAAGTACAAGTGCGTCACCGCGCGGCAGGAGCTCTAGCGTCTCGACTTCCGCTAACGCTTCCTCGAGTTGCTGCAGTGTCGGCGGCTTGACCATGTAGGCGAATGCGCCGAGATCCTTTGCCCGTTGCATGTCGCTTTCGTCGCTTGATGTACTCAGCACGCAGACTGGAATCCGGTTCAGCCGTTGATCGGATGAGAGCGCGTTCAGCACTTCGAAACCGTCCATGATCGGCATGTTGATGTCGAGCAGCATCAGGTCGATCTGCGGTTCGTCCGGGATACCTGCGCGTTGCTCCAGGAGCCGCATCGCCTCACGACCATTGGTCGCCACATGCAGGTTGAAGTTCACCTTCTCGCGGCGCATCAGCTTGATCTTCAGAAGCTGGATATCGGCCGGGCTGTCTTCCACCAGCAGCACTTCGGCGAGCCTGCCGCGGCTTTCGCTCGTATGGTCGGATGCTTTTGCCGTCGAGGACTGTTTGCGAGTGATCGGCTGTCCGCCCGATGTCTCCGCGAGTGGTACTTCGAGCAGGAAGGTCGCACCTCTGCCGGTCTTCGCCTCGCACCAGATAGAGCCGCCATGCAGCTGCGCGATGCGGCGGCATATGGCAAGCCCGAGCCCCGTGCCTTCGATGCCGCGGCCGACGAGGCGCTTGAACGGTTGGAAGATCAGCTCACGATGATCGGGGTCGATGCCCGGCCCGTTGTCACCGATCGTCAGGCGGCAGACTCCCCTGTCTGCTATGGCCGAAATGCGCACTTCCGGAATGGTATCCTCACAATAGCGGATCGCATTGGAGACGAGGTTCTGCAAAAGCTGAATCAGCAGCGTTGCGTCGCCCATCACCTCCGGCAGATGGCCGCGGACGACGATCGCCTGCCGGCTTTCGATCTGCTGGTGCAGATTGTGCTCCACCTGATCGAGCACTGCCGACAACGGGACGGGCTTGAGCTCGAGTTCGCTCGAAACCTCCAGCCTCGTAAAGCCCGAGACCTTGACGATCAGGTCTTCCATGTGATCGGCGGCGCTCAGTATATAATCGAGAAGCTCGCGGTCTTCGGCCGGCAATTCGGCCGAGCCATGCAGGATGCGGCTGAAGGACTTGATCGTTCGCAGCGGCTCCTTGAGATCATGCGCCATGGCGCGGGTGAAGATTTCGAGCGACTGCCGCTTCTGCTCGAGCTTTGCTTCCAGCGCGCCATGCATCATCGCATTCTGGATGCAGCGATGCAGGGTTTCGGGCGATAGCGCATCCTTGGTGAGATAGTCGCGCGCACCGCTTTTCATCACTTCAACGGCGACGGTCTCGTTACCCTGGCCGGTCAGCATGACCACATTGGCGGCGGCATCCTGGGCGAGGATTTCCGAGAGCACGCCAAGACCGTCGCGGCCGGGAAGCGAATAGTCGAGCAAGATGCAGTGAGGGTGCCTCTGGCTGCTGAGGGCCAGACCCTCGTCACCGGTCTCGGCCTCGATCACGGTATAATTCGTGCCGGAGACGCGTGCCAGCATGCGGCGATAGACTTCCCGGTCGTCTATGTTGTCATCGATGATGAGAACGCAGCAGTCTTCCGCCAAACGTCAGTCCTCTAAAGGCAGGATTGCGATTTCGAACCAGTATTCCTTGAGCCGCTGGATAGCGGCGAATAGTCCATCGAGATCGACCGGCTTCTGTACATAGGTGTTGGCACCGAGCGCATAGCAGCCCTCGATGTCGCGCTCGTCGTCCGATGTCGTGAGGATCACGACGGGGATCTTGCGCCAATGCGGATTGGACTTGATCGCCTCAAGGGTCTTGCGCCCGTCTAGGCCCGGCATATTGAGGTCGAGCAGGATGAGGCCGGGCTTCGGCGTCATGGTGGCGAGCACGTCGAGTGCTTCCTGACCGGAGGCGGCCCAGCGGATGGAGTTGCGCAGATTGGTGCGCTTGAAGGCGCGCATCGTCGCTTCGAAATCATCCTCGCTATCCTCGACGATGAGGATCGGTTGCGTATCACGCTGCTGCATTCTGGCCCTCTCGCTTCCTTCCCAGGGTAAAATAAAATGTAGTGCCGATGCCGATATCCGACTCCAGCCATATCTCACCATTGTGACGCCCGATGATCTTGCGCACGAAGGTGAGCCCTGCGCCGGTGCCGTCCTCGGAATCCTGCGATTTTTCAAGCCGTTTGAAAATGCGGAAAATATCCTCGTAGAATTCTTGGGGTATGCCCTTGCCGTTGTCCTTTACGTAGAAGACGTTGCGGGCTGTCGTCCCGTCCCTGCCGACATAACGTTCCAGATAGCCTACGCTGATGAGCGGCATGGGCTTGTCGTTGTATTTGACCGCATTTGTGACGAGATTGCGGAACACTTCGGTCAGGCGCGGCGCATCGCAGACGACTTCCGGCAGCAGGCCGTCGATGACGACCTTTGCATGCCGTTCCTCAAGAAAAAGCTCCATGGTGGCGGCGACGTCGCGGACGATCGAACCGATATCGGTTCTTTTGACCGCGAGCTGCTGGCGGCCGAGGCGCGAGAAATAGAGAAGATCGTTGACGAGCTTTTCCATGCGCTGACTGAGCCGAACCAGCCGGTTGAGCCGGCGCACCCCGTCATCGTCGAGCTTCTCTTCGTAGTCTTCCAGCAGGAAACGCGAGTGATTGTGCAGGCCGCGCAGCGGTTCCTTGAGATCGTGCGAGGCGATATAGGCGAACTCGTCGAGATCGTGGTTGGAACGTTCGAGATCGGCTGTGTATTCCTCAAGCTGGGCAAGCGTCGTCTTCATGCGCTCTTCCTGCCGCACACGCTCGCTGATATCGCGCACGATGCCGACGAAGGTCTTGCTCGAACCGGCGACGACGGCGCTAACCGAGAGGTCGATCGGGAAAACCACGCCGTTCCTGCGCCGGCCGGAGACCATGCGCGTCGTGCCGATGATCCGTTCCTCGCCGGTGCGCCGATAGTTGCCGAGATAGGAGTCATGTTCGGAATGATAGGGTTCCGGCATCAGCATCTTGATGTTGTTGCCGATCGCTTCCTGCGATGTATAGCCGAACATGGTCTCGGCGGCTGGATTGAAGCTCATGATCCGCCCCGCCTCGTCGATGGCGATCACCGCGTCTGGCGTATTGCGCACGAGCGCGCTGAACCGGATGCGTTCGGTTTCCAGACGCTGGTTGTTGCGCATGAAATAGAAGACGAAAATGGCAATCAGCCAGAGCGTCGCTGCCGTGATCGACCGATTGGCGGCTTCGCGCCAGAATTCGTTCTCAGCATGGTTGACGGCGAAAAAGCCGAGCAGGATCAGCACAGTGCAGACGAAAGCGAAGAAGATCGGCGCGTTACGATTGCCGAACCAGAGCGCTGTCAGCACAAGCGGGACATAGAGAATGCCGCTTGCCACGCCAAGCGGCGTGTAGAGATCGACAATGAGGCCGGTAAAGCAGATCGACGCCGGTATCCAGAGGGGGATCTGTGCCCGGTTGGTTGGCAACATCCACCAGGATCTGGCGAGAAGCCCGCAACCCAAAGCCACCAAACCGATAGCCGTCGGCAGGGCCATCGCGGCATAGGGACCCCAGCGATATCCCTGTTCGGCATTGGTGATGTATCCGGCAAGCGCGATCATGCCGAGGGTGATCACGATATAGCTGGTGAGTTCCTGTACGAGCTGGCCGCGCCGCTCCTTCCCATAGAGCGCAAGGAGAATGGAAAGATTTGATATCAGGAAGATCAGCGCGGTGTTCGGCCCCATGCCGCCGCCGATCTGTTCGGAAAAGCTTGGAGAGACGAGAAATTGCGTCAGGAACACATCGACATTGTGTATCGTGCGGCCGAGCGTGATGATCTCTGTCAGGCGCACCGCGGAAATCAGAGCGGCAAGGCCGCAAGCGATGAGGGGCACGATGCGGCCGGGCTTGCGTTTTCCCATCGAAGCGGCGAGCCCGATACCCGACAGAACGAAGCAGATGGCGGTATTGAATGCCATGGAGGGAAAGCCGGGCACGATCGAGATGATGATTTCGATCTCGAGCAGCCACCCGGCTGCCACCGTCAGGCCAAGCAGGACCAGCAGGTAGCCGATGACGATCGCGACCATGCGGTAGTGACCGCTTTCCGTCCCGTCTCGTCCCGCATTGCCAGCATCCTGCACCTGCACCACCTTTCCGCCATGTCCTTGTTGGCAAGCCATCTTTTCCGAAATCGACGAATACTCAATAGCCAGATTGTTGGGCAAAACATGCTTTTTCGACAACAAATCATCAAAGGTCGATATCGAATTTTAGCGAAGTGGCGTTAAAGTCTCAGCCAAGGACAGTATAGAGCCGCCGAAACAATATCCCGATTGTGGTGCCAGATGCCGATCTTGTTTTACGTCGACGATAGCAGGGATGATCTCTTCTATATCGACTATATCCGAAAGAAACAGAAGGTGGATGTTGATCTATTCTGCTTCTCCACCGCACAGTCGGCATTCGAGGCGCTCGAGGAGCGGCTGGAAAGAGGCGAAGGCGTCCCGGATATACTCATCGCTGACCTCTATATGCCTCTTGACAGCGGCAGCGGGCTGATCGCGCGGCTGCGGGGAGAGGACCGGTTTTCAACCATGCGGCTCGGCGTTTGCAGTGGTTCTGATGCAGCGGAGGACCGGGAACGGGCGCTTGCCGCTGGTGCCGATTTCTACCTTGAGAAACCGCTGGACTTTGCCAGGATCACCGGCAATCGTTGATTGCTGAAATGCGGCAGATCCGCATCCCTGAGGTGCCCGATGTGTGCGACAAAGCACAATTGACAAGCCCGGCAGCGCATTTCAAAATGCAACCCAAGAGAAGAAAATCAAAAAGCACTGAGAGAGCCGCCCGATCCATGTTCGCCGCCACGAACGTCAGCCAACCCCTTAGCTGAATGGCCCGACCGGCTCTCCCGCGCTTACTTCCGGCACTGTCTTCCGCATCCATGGATGTTGAATGCAGAGAGATTGCGATACCTAGGTAAGAGCTACTATTCGAGTAAACTGCCCTATGCATCACCTGTAGTTGAGATGTCTCCGCTTGCGATATTGAAAGTCCCCATTTCGCTATCGATCATCAACCGTCTCGCAATTTTTGTAGCTGTTCGCGTTTTAGACGTATATCCCAAGATTTCGGGATCGCCGGAATGAGAATTGGGGAGGAGGAAGAGTCGGAATGACCAGTGCTGCCGCAGTTCCCTTTCATGCGGGTCCGGAACTGAGCCGGGCGATCAATCGCACGGATTTTTTTCGCCTGCTGAAGGCGGCCGCGCAGCATTACAATTTCGACAATTTTACCCTGGCGCGTATCTCGGAGGCTGCAGCGCCTTTCGGCGAACGCGATGTCGTCATCACCAATGTCGCCGAACGGCGCATGAGCCTCTTTGTCAAGACTCTCAAGGAAGCATTGGGAACTGCCAAGGCGCGGACGGCGCAGTTCCTGACGACGCCGGTACATGGGAAAAGTGCGGCGATAGAAGGCTACCCTCCGGACTTGGTCTTCAACGAATTCAGCGGCAGCACATTTCTTTTCATCCCGCTGTTTACGCCGGAAGGACGTCGCTACAGCCTGGTGCTCAGCGGCCCGCGTCCGGAGCCGGACCAGGGCGAGGTGGCGGATATTCTGCTCGATGCCATGCGCATCTTCGACAAGCTGTATGAGGAAATCCTGACGCAGGAAATGTCCGGTCGGCTCACACAGCGCGAAACCGAAATCGTCAAGTGGACGAGCGAAGGCAAGACTTCCGCGGAGATAGCCATCATCCTTGGCCTTTCCGAACACACGGTCAATTCCCATATTACGGCCGCAGTCCGGAAGCTTGATGCTGTCAACCGCGTTCATATGGTGGCGATTGCGTTGCGAAACGGTCTGGTTTCGTGAGCCGGTTTCACGTCGGGGAAAGGTGAAACGATGAGTGCGGAAGCAACGCGCAGGAATGCGGTGAAGGTATTGTTCGTCGATGACGAGTTCATCGAGTTCCGTTCGCTCAAAAAGAAGATCGCAGACCTCTCCGAACCGCCCGTCGACGTCGAATATTCTCAATCGATCGGTGATGCGCTGGACAAGATAAGGGCTGCTCGCTTCGATCTCGTCCTTCTCGACAACCGCCTGCTGCCGAACGCTGATTTTCGCGAGACGGTGCCTGAACTCCGGGGTATCGGCTATACCGGCCCGATTGGCGTCATCTCGACCGACATATCAGGCAATTATTTCCAGGAATTTCCCGATTACGGTGTCGATTTCCGTATCGGCAAAGACGAGATCGACGTCCAGACGCTGCAGCACATCATCCGAGAATACGTGACATATGATGTCCCGGATTTCTGGAAGGATGATTACAGCATCTGACCAGGAAGCTCTATGCCGGCAGGCGGATCGCAAAGCGGCTGCCGCTCTCATCGGAATGGTCGAGCCTGATGTCGCCGCCGAAGGCGGCGAGCAGATCCCGCGTGGTCGTGAGGCCAAGCCCCGGGCCGGGCACGCTGCCTGCTTTCGGCAGCTTCCAGAAGGCATCGAAGATCTTCTCCCGATAGGCAGGCTCGATGCCGCAGCCGTTGTCGGTGACGATGATGCGCCAGTCAGCAGCTTCTCGTGCGGCCGTCACGATCACATGCGGCGCGGCGGCGCCGTGGTATGTCAGCGCATTGGAGAAGAGGTGTCTCAAAACAATAGTCAGAACTGCCGCATCGCTGCGGATGAGGGGCAGATTGTCGGCATCGAGTGCGGCGCCGCTCACGGGAAATTCCTCCACCGATTGCTTCCAGGCCTCCTGCGCAACATCGGTGAGGCGCACGTCGCTGATGGTGATCTGGGGTGTCGTTCCTGCAAGGCTGATCAATGCCTTGGTAAGCCGCTGTGCCGTCTGGGCCTTGTCCATGATCGTTCTCAAGCTCTGCAGCTGTTCGCTGTCGAGCGTCGGTTCAAGATCGTCGAGCAGCATTTCCGCATACATGGCGATATGGCGGAGCGGTGATTGCAGGTCGTGCGAAGCGGTCGCGAGGAAGCGTTTGATACGCTCCTCCTGATTATCAGTGGAACCGGTTTCCGGCTTTTTCGCCGTCGGGTTGGAAGACATGTGGCGGTGCTCCCGATCTCTTTGAACCGAACATAGAAAGAGGGCGCCGGCTGTGCAACCGGCGCCCTCTCCACGTCCGTTAAATATCGGCGGTTTAGCCTGCCGTTTTGCGCGGCTGGCCTGCATCCGGCGGAATGATTTCCACGGCTGCATCGTTCGAAGCCGCGACTGCCTTGGCATGGCGGCGGCGCCAGTCGCCGAGGAAGAGCAGGATCGGCGCTGCGATGAAGATCGACGATGCAGCGGCAACGAGAATGCCGAAGGCCATTGGGATCGCGAAGCTTTCCACGGCACTGCCGCCCCAGATTGCCATCGGCAGCAGCGAGAGGAAGGCCGTCGCATTGGTATAGAGGCTTCGGGCCAGCGTCTCGTTGATCGACTTGTCGATGATTTCGCGCAGCGGCATCGACTTGTAGAGGCGCATGTTTTCACGCATGCGGTCGTAGACGACGACCTTGTCGTTCACCGAATAGCCGACCAGCGTCAGGATGGCTGCGATGGCCGTCAGGTTGAAGTCCAGTCCCGTCAACGCGAAGAAGCCGATCGCCTTGGTCACGTCGAGCACCAGAGTGACGATGGCGCCGACCGCAAACGGCCATTCGAAGCGGAACCAGATGTAGAACAGCATCGCAAGGCTTGCGACCACGACCGACAGGATACCGGCCCAGGCAAGCTCGCCGGAAACCTTCGGACCGATGACGTCGGTACCGGTCACGGTCGCCGACGGGTCGATCTTGACGATCTCGGCCTTCAGTTTGGTCACCGCGGCCGTCTGTGCTTCCTCACCACCGTCCTGGCGTTGCGCGCGCACCAGCATGGTCTTGTTGTCGCCGAAGGACTGCAGCGCGACTTCGCCGAGGCCAAGGCCGTTCAGACCTTCGCGGAAGCGGCCGAGATCGGCAGCGTCTTGCGTCTTCACCGACATCTGGATACCGCCACGGAAGTCGACGCCGTAGTTGAGGCCCGGATAGATGAAGAGGGCGATTGAAGCGATCGACAGCAGCGCGGAGACGGTCACGCCGAAGAAGCGTGCCTTCATGAACTGGATATGCTTGTCGTAGGGGCTGAAGGGGATCAGCGGCTTGATGTTCAGGACTTTCAACTTCCGACGACGGGCGATCTCGATCATCGTGACACGCACGAAGGCGACCGAGGTGAACATCGAGATGATCAGGCCGAGCGCCATGGTCACGGCAAAGCCGCGAACTGGGCCGGAGCCGAACCAGAACAGGATGGCGGCAGCGATGAGCGCCGTCATGTTGCCGTCGATAATGGTCGAGTAGGCGCGGCGGAAGCCGGTGTCGATTGCCGCAAAGGCACTCTTGCCCTTGCGCGTTTCTTCACGGATGCGCTCGTTGATCAGGACGTTCGCGTCGACCGCAAGGCCGATGCCGAGCACGACGCCGGCGATGCCGGGCAGGGTCAGCGTCGCGCCGACAAGCGTCAGTGCCGAGAAGGTCAGGATCGTGTGGATAAGAAGCGCGATATTGGCGAGAATGCCCCAGGTGCCGTAGAGCACGAAGATGAAGGCGGCGACGAGCACGAAGCCGACGACACCGGCATAGAGGCCCATCTTGATCGCGTCCGCGCCGAGATCGGCGCCGACGGTGCGTTCTTCGATGACGGTCAGCTTGGCGGGCAGGGCGCCGGCGCGCAGCATGGCCGCGAGCGTATTGGCGCTCTCAGTCGTGAAGTTGCCGGAGATCTGCCCCGAACCGCCGGTGATCGGCTCGCGGATGACAGGCGCGCTCAGCACCTTGTCGTCAAGCACGATGGCGAAGGGATTGCCGACATTCTGACGGGTAATATCGGCAAAGCGGGTAGCACCAGCGCTGTCGAAGCGGAAGGTAACGACCGGCTGCTGGTTCTGGTCGAAGCTGACGCGGGCATCCGAGAGGCGGTCGCCGGAAATTTCGACGCGGTCGAGAACCGGATAGGAGTTGCCTTCGTCGTCCTTCATGATCGTCACGCCGGGGCCGGCCTGGCCGTTCGGGGCGAGCATATGGAAGGACATCTTGGCGGTGGAGCCAAGAAGTTCGCGAAGGCGGGACGGATCCTGTGCGCCCGGAAGCTGGACGAGAATACGGTTGGAGCCGATGCGCTGGATCGTCGGCTCGGCAACGCCGACCTGGTCGACGCGCTGGCGGATGACTTCAAGGCTCTGTGCGACGGCATTGTCGACATTGGTTGCAATACCGGCCGGCGAGAAGCCAATGGTGATATTGCCGCCATCGGCCGTGACCGCAAGGTCGGACTGGCCGGCGCTGATGCCGCTAGAGATCACATTGCCAAGGGTGCGAAGTTGCGTGACGGCAGCATCGCTCTGCTGGGGATCGGCGAGCGAAACAACGATATTGTTATTGTTGCGGACGATCGACTTCGGCTGAATGTTCTTTTCGCGCAGCACGCGGCGCGCGTCCTGCAGCAGCGAGTTCAGGCGCTCCTTGGTGAGATCGGCCTCATCGACTTCGAGCACGAGGTGCGAACCGCCGCGAAGGTCGAGACCGAGGGAGACCTGGCTATGCGGCAGCCAGGCAGGAATGCGCTGGAGCACGCTTGGCGGCAGCGCGTTTGGAAGGGCGATCAACAGGCCGAGCACAATGATCACCGTATAGGTGAACACCAGCCATGGTGAATTGCGCATGTTTTAAGTCCTTGGATAATGCTTTGGCCGGCGCGACCGCGCTGCGGCATGTCTACATGTCTATTTGATCAGAAGCACCCGAAGGTGACGTGATTCAGGCAGCCTGCGGCGGTGCGCGAGGCTGGTGAGCCCGGGCTGTGGCAGGCCGCAGCGGGGCTTCAAACTCAGGTGCCGGGGCGGCCTGGCGCCAGTCGGCAATATGCAGTGCGGGCGCAGCGTTCAGCGATGCCGGGCCGGCATCGTGGACCTGCTGTTTCGGTGCCATCTTGCGGTCGCTGATCAGCAAGCCGCGAATGGCGTCGCGCGCAGTCACCTGCGTCTGCTGCGAATCCCGGCTGGAAGACGACAGGCTGTTCGGCGCCGACGACGGGCCGATGACGATATTGCCGCCGAAGAGCAGGCCGAGATAGGCGAGAAACGCGACGACAACGGAAGCGGCAATACGACTTGCCAGACGGCGCTGACCCAGCTCCGTCTCCCCTGTCTCAGCGATTTCACTCCCGAATCGGCTCAAAGGCGCGCCAATCTCTCATTCTTTTTCCGGCGGAGGCTCCACCGACGGCACGATTGTACCAGCCGAAGGTCCGTCTTCATAGGGTGCACTGTCATGATGCACTTGAGCGAGCCGGTCAACCATGCCAAGCGCAATTTCCCGCTCACCCATGATCACGGTATCGGCGCCGTATTGCCGCAGTTCGTCTACCTCGGCGTCGGAATGAGCGCGCGCAACGATCAGGATCGATGGATTGATGGTGCGGCCCTGCTCGGCAATGCTGCAGGCTTCGAAGGCATTCGGAATGGCGATGACGAGGCTGCGGGCGCCGGCGATATTGGCGAGGCCGAGTGTTTCGCGGCTGACGGCATTTCCGGAGAGCACTTCGATTCCCTGCGCAAGCAGCTCTGCAATGCGCTTGTCGGAATCCTCGATGACAAGGAAAGGAGTGCCTGCGGACTTGAGGTTCTGGCCGACAATGCTGCCGACGCGGCCATAGCCGACGAGGATTGAGTGGCCTTTCAGTGCCGTCGGGTGAACGTCGTCCGCGTCAACGTGTTCTTCCACATGTGCTGTGACGGTATCCGTTGCCGGAACTGGAGCTTCCGCCGGCTCCTCGCGCTTGGCTTCGAGGAGCGGCCGCATGCGGTCACAGACGAAGAAGAGCAGGGGGTTGAGAATGATCGAGATGATCGCGCCGGCAAGGATCAGGTCTCGGCCTTCCTCCGGCAGTAGGCCGAGATCGACGCCGAGGGCGGCGAGGATAAAGGAAAATTCGCCGATCTGCCCGAGGCTCGCGGAGATCGTCAGCGCCGTGCCGACCGGCTTCCTGAAAAGCAGGACGATCAGGAACGCCGCCACGGATTTGCCGATCACGATGATGAAGACGGTCGCGAGTACCGGCAGCGGCCTTTCGATCAGGATGTTCGGATCGAACAGCATGCCGACGGAGACGAAGAAGAGCACCGCAAAGGCATCGCGAAGCGGCAGGCTTTCCTGGGCGGCGCGATGGCTGAGTTCGCTTTCGGCGAGAACCATGCCGGCAAAGAAGGCGCCGAGTGCCAGCGACACGCCGAAAAGCTTGGATGCGCCAAAGGCGACGCCGAGTGCGATGGCCAGCACGCCGAGGCGGAAAAGCTCGCGCGAGCCCGTATGGGCGATGCGATGCATCGTCCAGGGAATGAGCTTGCGGCCGAAGACCAGCATGAGCGCGACGAACAGCGCGACCTTGACCAGCGTCATGGCGATGATGCCGCCGACGCCGAGATCGAGGCCGAGAAGCCGGTTGAGGCCCGCCGAAAGAGGTTCGACCGGGCCATGACCATCGCCGGTGATACTGGCCGCGGCCGGGATCAGCACCAGAGCCAGCACCATGGCTAGGTCTTCGACGATCAGCCAGCCGACGGCGATACGACCGCGTTCCGTTTCGACAAGACGCCGCTCCTGCAGGGCTTTCAGCAGCACCACCGTCGAGGCGACGGAAAGCGCAAGGCCGAAGACGAGGCTGCCCCCCGTCGGCCACCCGAGAAATGCGCCGAGACCCCAGCCGAGCAGCGTGGCAAAGCCGATCTGTACGACAGCACCCGGCACCGCGATGCCTCGCACGGAGAGCAGGTCCTTAAGGGAAAAGTGCAGGCCGACGCCGAACATCAGTAGGATGACGCCGATTTCCGCAAGCTCCGGCGCAAGGCTTTGATCGGCAACGAAACCCGGCGTATGGGGGCCGACGAGAACGCCCGCGACAAGATATCCCACAAGTGGAGGAAGGCGCAGGCGATTGGCGATCGCGCCTAGAATAAATGCCAGCACGAGGCCGCCGACGATTGTCGAAATCAAAGGCGTATCGTGAGGCATCGCTCTCTCCCGGTCTGGAAATCCTGTTCAAAACATGACATATATGATTTATATCGACCAATATGGGCGGCTTGGAATTATGGGTCAAGGTGCAAAAGAAACAATTCTGACGCCCGCTTTGTGCCGAGCGGCTCGTGGGCTGCTTGATTGGACGCAGACGGATCTTGCTGACAAGGCAGCCGTCTCCCGCAGCACGATCCGCGACTATGAAGGCCGTCATCACGAAATCCATCGCGCGACGGAGGCACAGTTGCGCCTTGCCTTCGAGGAGGGCGGCGTAAAATTTATTGAAATAGAAGGCTGCGGAACCGGCCTCTGCCTGCCCGGCTCCGTGAATTGAACTTCCTCAGGGCCGCATCAGGCAGGCCGCGCCGACCTTGTAGACATAGATCGTATCGCCTTTGTAGTTACCTTTTTCCGGCTGCCAGCTTTTCAGCATTTCCGGCGTTTCGTTTGCGCAGTTCAGCGGCTTGGAAGTCAGGAATAGGACTTGCCCGTTGGTATCGGCCGGCAGGGCGAATTCCTGCTCGTAATAGCTGTCCGGCAGATCGGCCGGCGGACGGGCATAGATCTTGTAGGACGTATCCCGCAGAGTGTGGAAGAGGTCGGCGACCATGTCCCTGTTGTCGGTGACGATGATGCCGGCGCCGGCCTGCGCGGCAAGATCGGCAGCTTCACGGCTGACTTCGGACCGGCCGAGATAGCGTTCCATGACTTCCTTGCCGTTGGGCAGCACCAGTTGATGCGAGAAGATCGTTGCGAAAGGGAAGAGCAGGCAGGCAATGCCATTGATGGTGAGCGATGTTCTGAGCCCCTTCGGCCACAGGCGATAAAGCACCCAGACGGCAAGCACGATGCCTGCCACATAGGCCGTTACGGCCCAGTTGGCATAGGCTTTGGCAATTGTCGCCTGCAAGGTAATGAGCAGCACGACCGGGATCGACAGCAAGACGAGTATCTTCTCGCGCGGCTCGCTGCGGCCGCGGATCATGTTCCAGACGGCCCAGAGCATGGCAAAGAAGACGATCGGGCCGACGACGCCAAACTGCGCCGAGAAGAATTCCAGCCCGCCGCGGATATTGATGCCGAGATCGCTCCAGTGGGCGATATCCTGCGTGTGGCGCACCGTCGTATTGTTGTTCTGGAGGTTCCACCAGAGGTTCGGGACGGCGACGACTGCCGATGTAACGACCGCGATGATGAAATCGCGCACCGAGATGCGCGCCGCCGGAATGAGCAGCATCGCGATCGCGCCGCCCGGCACAAGGAAGAGCACGGCATATTTCGTCAGGAACGCCAGCCCCACGCCGACACCCATGAGGAGAGCCAGCCCGACAGAGCGACGCCGCATCAACTCGAAATAGGCTATGAGCGCAATGCCTATGAAGAAGAGCAGGATGACGTCGGTGGAAAAGAAGACAGAGGAAAGCGCAACCGCCGGCAGCGTAATATAGGTCGCGCCCACCCAGCCTTCGATCTCCTGCCCGATGAAGCGCTTCGCCATTTTCATCAGCACCAGCGCGGTTGCCATGTGGAAGAGAGGGCCGGGAAACCGCAGCCAGTAAATGTCGCTGGAGCCGGTAAGCTCGGTAAAGATCCTGAGCACCCAGGCGATCATCGGCGGTTTTGAATAATAGCCGAAATCGAGATTCTGAGACCAGAACCAGTATTGCGCCTCATCGACGAACAGATCCGTTGTATCAAAATGAAGCGTCACGAGGCGGAAAATCGTGAACGCCAGAATGATGAAGAGGCCGGTCCGAGCTGACATTAATTGGTTACTTCCGCTGACACAGGAGCGCGTGTCGATACACCAACGGTATCGGGCTGCCAACGGGAAAGGTAAGGAGCGTCGGAGGGCGGCGGCTTAGAAGACGCGAAGAGTGCGGCTGTCGCGGTGTGCCGCGATCACATCGAGGAGGGTGATGGCCGCGGCGATCGCAATCGCGATCAGGCAGGAACCCATTCCGAGAACTATCATTTCTCTTTCCTTGTTGACATCATGTCAGGCTCTTCAAATCGGCTCTATAACATAGAGCTTGCGTGTGCCTTGTAGCAGCGATGCAACTCTGTGCCAGTATTTACTAGGTCAAGTCTGGCGAATTGTTTCAAAAGCTATCGACGCGAAGGGCTTATTAACCTTCAAGCAAGGAATTAACCATAAACATTGGGTTACACGTCGGAATGGGAAGATGCACTCGTTCCCACCAGGCATGACGCCGCCCCGCCGTACCGGGTCGATCCGGTATCCATCTCTTCAGGCAGCTCCGAAACAGAATTGCTGATCAGGAGGCTTCAGTCCGTCGGTCGTTACCGATGGCGAAGACGGTCTCCGTGCGTAGCGTTCTTCGGAAACGTCAAAAGTTTTTGGCCGGGTTAGCCCGGAAAGTGGTTGGGGACAGGCGTTGGGGCAGGATATGCCATCAGATCAGGCTCGTGGAGCACAGGCAGGCAGCCTGCGTGACCGCCTGCGCTTTGCAGGTCTCGACACCGACCAGTGCGAGATGGTCCGCCGCAATCGGCCTGCCCTTGAAGCTCATCTGAAGGCCGGCCTGCGCGATCTCTTCCATCGTTTCCAGTCTTTCCCGGATGCCGCGCGCAATTTCGAAAGCGAGCGTCAGATCGAGCGCCTTCACGACCTGCAATCCTCACACTGGGATGTGTTGACGGATGCACGATTCGACAGCCTCTACGCGGAACGCGTCAAGGTTCTCTCCGATACCGAAAGCAAGATCGGCCTGGATCCCCGCTGGCACGTGGCAGGCCATGGCGTTATGCTGGAGCACGTGATTTCCGGTCTCGCCGATGAACTGGCGGGCCGCCCGGTCCTGCCGTCGGCCAAGCGTCGTGCTCGCGAGATCACCGACCTGATGACATCGATCATCCGCATCGTCATGGTCGATGTCGAAATCGCCGTCTCACTGCGTTTCAATGCGCTGCGCGCCACGCAGCAGCGCACACTCGCCGATCAGCGTGCCGAAGGTGAGACGGAAATCGCCCGTATCTTCAGTGAAGTCATCGAAAGCCTGTCAGCCCGGGACTTGACGCAGCGCGCACCGGTCGATGGCGCTCACGCCGACATTGCTGCAGCGCTGAACGCGGCCCTCGACAACCTCCAGACGGAATTTGCTGCGATTGCCGAGCGCAATGCGAAGGCCGAAGCCGCAACACAATCGCTTGCCGGCGCATCCCGCAGCTTTGCCGGTAATGCGTCCGGTCAGGCCGGGCGCCTGCAGCTTTCCGCTGCCGCCCTTGCCGGCATTGCCGAGCGGGTCCGCGAGGGTGCTGCGGGCAGCCGCGCTGCCGAAAAGGCGGCCGCAGCCACGCGTGCCGCCGTCGAGGAAAGCGGCGAGGTCGTCGGCCGGGCAATCAACGCCATGGCCGATATCGAACAGTCTGCGGAGAAGATCGGCCAGATTATCGGCGCGATCGACGAGATCGCCTTCCAGACGAACCTGCTCGCCCTGAATGCTGGCATCGAAGCCGCACGCGCCGGCGAATCTGGCCGCGGCTTTGCCGTCGTGGCGCAGGAAGTGCGGGCACTCGCCCAGCGCTCCGCAGAAGCGGCCCGTGAAATCAAGACGCTGGTGACCACCACCAAGACGCAGGTCGACGCCGGCGTGCAGATGGTCGGACGCACGCAGGATTCGATTGCCAGTATCGTCCGCCAGGTGACTGACATCAACGCCGCGATCGCCAATATCGCCAGCGAGACCGGTGAACATGCCGCCGGCCTCGAAGCCGCGACTGCCGATGTAAAGGGTCTCGGCGGCGAAGTGGCAGACAATGCAAGCTTCGCCGAGCGTTCTGCGGAAGGCGCCGATCACCTCTACACGGTCATTCTCGAGCTTGGCCAGACGATCCGTGAATTCCGCATTGCCCGTGAAAACACTTATGCAACCCGGCCGCAGCCGGCACGTGCCGCCCCGCCCCGGCAGGTTGCGATCGCGGCGCGTCCGGAAGCGGTCGAAGACGAATACGAAAACGACGATTTTACCATGCCGTTGCCTGTCGCGAGAGCGGGAGGTGGGCGGAATGTTTACTAACCTATCGGATTATGACGCCGGCTCGCTTTCGCGGGTTGGGGACAAGGGGACAAGGAAAAGCTGATGGCAGCAAAGAAGAGTGCCAAGACGCTGGAGTTGCCAGCGGTTCTTGATCTCAATGAGGCGTCCGCATTGCGTGACAAGCTTCTTTCCATGCGCGGAAACCCTCTGGCGATCGATGCTTCGGCAGTCGAACGCATCGGCGCTCTTTGCGCCCAGGTTCTGATGGCCGCCGAGAAGACCTGGGACCAGGACAAGCAGTCGATCACCTTCTCGAAGGTGTCCGACGCATTCACGAAAACCATGCAGTTGGTTGGCGTCGACATCGACCATCTGCTTGCCAAGGAGATCCGGCAATGAAGAAGAAAGTATTGACGGTGGACGATTCCCGTACCATCCGGAACATGCTTCTCGTAACCCTGAACAACGCGGGTTTCGAGACGATCCAGGCTGAAGACGGCGTTGAAGGCCTCGAGGTTCTCGAAGAGTCCAATCCTGACGTCATCGTTACCGACATCAACATGCCGCGCCTCGACGGCTTCGGCTTCATCGAAGGTGTCCGTCGCAACGAGAAGTACCGTGCGATCCCGATCCTGGTGCTGACCACTGAAAGCGACGCGGAAAAGAAGAACCGTGCCCGCCAGGCTGGTGCCACCGGCTGGATCGTCAAGCCCTTCGACCCCGCCAAGCTGATCGATGCCATCGAGCGTGTAACCGCCTAAAAAGCCCAGGATTTGCTCCTATGGATATGAACGAAATCAAAGAGATCTTTTTCCAGGAGTGCGAGGAACAGCTCGCCGAACTGGAATCCGGTCTCCTGAAAATGAATGATGGCGATCGCGACCCGGAAACCGTCAATGCGGTTTTCCGCGCGGTACATTCGATCAAGGGCGGTGCCGGTGCCTTCGGTCTGGATGACCTCGTCGCCTTCGCCCACGTCTTCGAGACCACACTTGATTGCGTTCGTTCCAACAAGCTTGAGCCGAACCAGGACGTCCTGAAGGTCATGCTGAAGTCGGCCGACGTGCTCGCCGACCTGACCAATGCTGCTCGCGATGGCGGCAGCGTCGATGAAAGCAGAAGCCGCGGCCTCGTCAAGGAACTGGAAGCGCTTGCCCACGGCGAGCTGCCGTCTCCTTCGGCAGTTTCCGAGGCGCCCGCACCGAAGCCGGTTCCCAAGGCCGCTGCTGCTCCGGCTGCCGCAGCCCCGACTCCGAAGCCGACCGACGATAGCGGCTTCCAGCCGATCCCCTTCTCCTTCGACGATTTCGGCGGTGAAGAGAAGCCGATCGATCTGCCGGCCTATGAAATCATCTTCAAGCCGCGCTTCGAACTCTATTCAAAGGGTAATGACGCCACCCTTCTGCTGCGTGATCTCTCCCGCCTCGGCGAGATGAGCATCTATTGCAACACCGATGCTCTGCCCGGCCTCGATGAGATCGATCCGGAAGGCGCCTATTTCTTCTGGAACATCACGATCAAGACGGACAAGGGCGAAGACGCCATCCGCTCGGTCTTCGAATTCGCCGAATGGGATTGCGATCTGACCGTGAGGCCGGCAGAGGACACCAAGCCCGGCGACACCAATGAAGAACTGCCGATGATCCCGGTCCCGTTCGATCTCTCGATCCTGGATGATGGCGGTACCTCTGAGGCACCGGCTGCTGCCGAGACCACGGCCGACGATACGGCTGCGGCCGTTGCTGCTGCCGAAACGGCGACCAACGTCACGCAGATGGCTGCTGCTGCCGCCCGTGTCGAGAAGAAGGAATCGGCTGCCGCCGCTGCGGCTGCAGCAGCAAGTGCTGCCGCCCAGAACAATGCCGCTGCCAGCGCCGGCCAGACGATCCGCGTCGATCTCGATCGCGTCGACCGCCTGATCAACCTCGTCGGCGAGCTTGTCATCAACCAGGCGATGCTCTCCCAGAGCGTCATCGAAAACGATACGACCGGCACGTCCTCGATCAATATGGGCCTCGAAGAGCTGCAGCAGCTCACCCGCGAGATCCAGGACTCGGTCATGGCGATCCGCGCCCAGCCCGTGAAGCCGGTCTTCCAGCGCATGTCGCGTATCGTCCGCGAAATCGCCGACATGACCGGCAAGTCGATCCGCCTGATCACTGAAGGTGAAAACACCGAAGTGGACAAGACGGTCATCGACAAGCTGGCCGAGCCGCTGACGCACATGATCCGCAACGCCGTCGACCACGGTATCGAAACGCCTGAAAAGCGTGCTGCTGCCGGCAAGAACACTGAAGGCACGGTCCGCCTGACGGCAAAACATCGTTCGGGCCGCATCCTGATCGAACTGGCCGACGACGGCGCCGGCATCAACCGCGAAAAGGTCCGCCAGAAGGCGATCGCCAACGAGCTGATCTCGCCTGACGCCAACCTGTCGGATGAGGAAATCGACAACCTGATCTTCCTGCCGGGCTTCTCTACGGCCGACAAGATCTCCGACATTTCCGGTCGCGGTGTCGGCATGGACGTCGTCAAGCGCTCGATCCAGGCGCTCGGCGGTCGCATCAACATCACCTCGAAGCCGGGCCATGGCTCGGTCTTCACGATGAGCCTGCCGCTGACGCTCGCCGTCCTCGACGGCATGGTGGTCACGGTCGCCGGCCAGACGCTGGTCGTGCCGCTGACGGCCATCGTCGAAACCCTGCAGCCGGAAGCCGCCGCGATCCACTCCTTCGGTGCCAACCACCGCCTGATCTCGATCCGCAATTCCTTCTGCCCGCTGGTCGATGTCGGTCGCATCCTGAACTTCCGCGCCACCCAGGCAAACCCGGTCGAAGGTGTCGCCCTTCTCGTCGAATCCGAAGGCGGCGGTCAGCGCGCCCTCATGGTCGATGCGATCCAGGGGCAGCGTCAGGTCGTCATCAAGAGCCTCGAGGCGAACTACACCCACGTTCCGGGCATCGCTGCCGCAACCATCCTCGGTGACGGCCGCGTGGCCCTCATCCTGGACGTGGACGCGGTGGTCGGCGCCTCGCGCGGACAGTCCCTCAAGGCGGAAATGTCTCTGGCGGCAGTAGGATAAGAGGCAATGTCGTACACGGCGAAAAATCTGACCCTCGGCGGAAACGAGCTTATCGCATTCCGCATCGGCGATCAGGAATTCTGCGTGAACATCATGGCGGTCCGTGAGATCCGGGGCTGGACCCCGGCGACCGGAATGCCACACTCGCCATCCTATATGGTGGGCGTCATCAATCTGCGTGGTGCAGTGCTGCCGATCATCGATCTGTCGGCCCGGCTCGGCATGAAGCCGACCGATCCGAGTGCCCGTCACGTCATCATCGTCGCCCAGGTCCACCACAAGGTGGTGGGCCTGCTGGTCGACGCTGTTTCCGACATCCTGACCGTCACTGACGATGACATTCAGCCGACACCCGAGATCTCCTCGGACCTTCAGCGTCAGTTCGCTCGCGGCATTCTCTCGATCGAAAAGCGAATGATCTGCCTGATCGAACTCGAAGCCCTGTTCCCAGATACCGAAAGCGAAGCCGCATGAATGCACTTGGCGTAAAAGATCAGAGGCAGCCTGGTGCCGACGAGGTTCTGGCGAGCGGCGAATACCCGCTGACGCGCCGCGATCTCTCGGAAATCGCCGCCATGATCTATGCGGATGCCGGCATCTTTCTCAATGAGACGAAGGCTTCGCTGGTCTACTCTCGTCTGTCGAAGCACATCCGCAATCTCGGCCTTTCGGGCTTTCGCGAATATTGCGATCTTGTCGCCTCGCCGGCCGGTGCTGCCGCCCGGCGCGAGATGCTGTCGCACCTGACGACAAATTTCACGCGTTTCTTCCGCGAGAACCATCATTTCGAACATCTGCGCGACCACGTGCTGCCCGATCTTCTGAACCGGGCGCGTGCCGGCGGCCGCGTGCGGATATGGTCGGCTGCGTCCTCGGATGGGCAGGAGCCCTATTCGATCGCACTGACCGTCCTCTCAATGATGCCGAATGTCGCCGACTACGACTTCAAGATTCTCGCGACCGACATCGACCCGAAGATCCTCGCGGTCGCCCGTACTGGTGCCTACGATGAAAACGCGCTGGAAACCGTCTCGCCTGCCATGCGCAAGCAATGGTTTACCGAGGTGGAGATGCAGGGGCGCCGCAAGTACCAGGTCGACGACCGCGTGAAACGTCTCATCACCTACAATGAGCTGAACCTGATGGCCCAGTGGCCGTTCAAGGGCAAGTTCGACGTCATCTTCTGCCGTAACGTCGTAATCTACTTCGATGAGCCGACGCAGATGAAGATCTGGCAGCGCTTCGCCGGCCTGCTGCCGGAAGGGGGTCATCTCTATATCGGTCACTCCGAGCGAGTTTCGGGCGAAGCCAAGAACGTCTTCGACAATATCGGCATCACCACCTATCGCTATATGACCAAGGGTATCGGGAGGAAGGCATGAGCGCTCCGGCAAGAGTTCTCGTCGTTGACGACTCGCCGACCATGCGCGGCCTGATCTCGGCCGTTTTGAGCTCGGATCCCGAAGTCGATGTCATCGGTCAGGCCGGCGATGCCCTGGAAGCGCGCGAGGCGATCAAACGGCTGAACCCGGATGTGGTGACGCTCGATATCGAGATGCCGAACATGAACGGTCTCGAGTTCCTCGAGAAAATCATGCGCCTGCGGCCCATGCCCGTCATCATGGTCTCGACGATGACGCATCGCGGCGCGGAGGCGACACTCGCCGCCCTCGAAATCGGTGCCTTCGATTGCGTCGGCAAACCGCAACCGGGTGAACCGCGCCCGTTCGGCGACCTTATCGAGAAGGTGAAGGCCGCCGCCCGCACACAGCGCAATTTCGCCAAGCCGGCCATGCCTGCCGCCGTCACGCCGACCGCAGTGGCCGATTTCCGCGTCGGTCGCAAGATCGTCGCGATCGGTTCTTCGACCGGTGGCGTGGAAGCCCTGATCGCCGTGCTGCAGAAATTCCCGGCGAATTGCCCGCCGACCGTCATCACCCAGCATATGCCGCCGACCTTCACGAAGAGCTTTTCCGAACGGCTGAACCGCCTCTGTGCGCCGGTCGTGGAAGAAGCGACCGATGGCGCCCGTCTCGAGATCGGCAAGGTCTATCTGGCACCCGGCGGCGAACGTCATCTGCAGGTCTCCAACGCATCGGCGCCCTGCTGCCGGCTGGTGGAACGGGCGCCGGTCAATGGCCACCGCCCGTCGGTCGACGTGCTCTTCGATTCGGTTGCCGAACTCGCCGGGCGCAATGCCGTTGGCGTTATCCTTACCGGCATGGGGCGCGATGGCGCTGCCGGGCTGTTGAAAATGCGCCACGCAGGGGCAAGAACGCTCGGTCAGAACGAAAAAACCTGCGTTGTTTACGGAATGCCAAGAGTTGCCTACGAACTTGGCGCAGTTGAGCAGCAGCTACCGCTGACTGCTATCGGCGAAGAAATACTGAAAATGACAGCCGCCCGAAAGGAAGGGACAGAATAATGTCGATCGCGGAGAAAATCAAAGTTCTGATCGTTGACGATCAGGTTACAAGCCGCTTGCTGCTCAGCGACGCACTGACGCAGCTGGGCTTCAAGCAGATCACCTCTGCCGGCGACGGCGAGCAGGGCATGAAGATCATGGCGGAGCAGCCCCATCATCTTGTCATCTCCGACTTCAACATGCCGAAGATGGATGGCATCGGCTTCCTTCAGGCCGTGCGCAGCAACCCGAACACCAAGAAGGCGGCCTTCATCATCCTCACCGCACAGGGCGACCGTGCGCTGGTGACCAAGGCAGCACAGCTTGGCGCAAACAACGTTCTGGCAAAGCCCTTCACCATCGAAAAGATGAAAGCGGCCATCGAAGCCGTGTTTGGAGCCCTGAAATGATCACTGAGGGTGCGGCCCGCCGCGTGCACATCATTCAGGGTGAATACAAGGTCTTGAGTGATCCGGATGCGGTGCTTTCGACCATCCTTGGCTCGTGCGTGGCAGCCTGCCTCAGAGATCCCGTCGCAGGTGTCGGCGGCATGAACCACTTTCTGCTGCCGGGGACAGGCAACACCCCGATGACCGGCGGCGATGCCACGCGCTACGGCGTGCATCTCATGGAACTGCTGATTAACGGCCTCCTGAAAAAGGGCGCGCGGCGCGACCGGCTGGAGGCCAAGATCTTCGGAGGAGCGAAGACGATCTCGACATTCTCGAATGTCGGCGAGCAGAACGCAGCCTTCGCCATGCAGTTCCTTCGAGATGAAGGCATTCCGGTGGTCAGCTCCAGCACGGGCGGTGAGCATGGACGCAAGATCGAATACTGGCCGGTGTCCGGTCGTGCCCGGCAATACCCCCTGACCGGCGCCGAAACCCAGAGAACTGTCGCTCTCGAGCAGCGCCCCGCCGCTCCGCAAAAGCCCGCCGAGACCAGTATCGAATTCTTTTAATGGCGAGGATTTTTATATGACTTTTACACCGATGATCGAGCCGCCATCGCCGGTTGAGGCGCTCAGCGACGTATTGATGCGCATTGTCTCCGAGCTTCACGATGTTGCCTATCTGATCGAACGGATCGAACCTCAGCTGATCGAACTGGGCGGCTCGGAAATCCTCAATTCTCCCGATAGCATGAAGGTGATGCAGGGTATCGATCTCGCCGTGCAGAAATCGCGCGGTCTCGCCGAGTTCATCGACACCATCACCGGTGAAATTCCGCATAACTGGTCGATCGATGTCGCGACCGCACTCAGCCTCGTCAAGCTTGCCGAGATGCAGAAAGCGCTCGGCGGCGGTACGCGCCACGGCCACTCCCAGCCGCTCAGCAAGGCTGCCGGCGACTTCGATTTCTTCTGATACTGCAATTCTCCTAGATGCGCTGAACGAAACGCTCGCACAAGTTTCGGCGTCTATTCGTCAAATGAGGCAATAAGCCTGCTTTGTCTTTGACGGATCGTGCGAGAACAGAATGAATCTGTTAAATCAATTAGTTCAGATTATTAAGAACTTTGGTTCCCTTGGGCGGACGCGTTTGATGATCCTTGGTGGGGTCGGCGCCGCTTCCATCGCAATCATCCTGGCGGCCGCAATTTTCGTCAACAAACCGGCCCAGGAAACGCTTTATGTCGGCCTGGAGACGACTGATCTCAATCAGATCAGCATGGCACTCGCTGAAAGCAATGTCGATTTCCAGGTCGGGACCGATGGCTCCAGCATCACCGTACCGGCCGGCATGACCGGCAAGGCCCGTCTGCTGCTTGCAGAGCGCGGCCTGCCGAACAGCGCCAATGCCGGCTACGAACTCTTCGACAATGTGGGCTCGCTCGGCCTCACCTCCTTCATGCAGGAAGTGACCCGCGTCCGTGCGCTCGAAGGTGAAATCGCCCGCACCATCCAGTCGATCTCAGGCATCACCGCCGCACGCGTCCACATCGTCATGCCCGAGGTCGGCAACTTCCGGAAGGCCGAACAGAAGCCGACGGCTTCCGTCATGATTCGCGCCAGCGCCGCGACAGGACGAAACGCGGCCACCTCGATCCGCCATCTCGTCGCCTCCGCCGTGCCGGGACTCGATGTCGCTGACGTGACGATCCTCGATTCGGCCGGCCAGCTTCTCGCTTCCGGCGATGATGCCGCCAACGGCACGCTGAACCGCTCGCTCAACATCGTCCAGAATGTCCAGCAGGAAGTCGAATCCAACATCGACAAGGCGCTCGCACCTTTCCTCGGCATGGACAACTTCCGCTCCAGCGTCACGGCCAATCTTAACACCGACGCCCAGCAGATCCAGGAAACCACCTACGATCCGGAATCCAAGGTCGAGCGCTCCGTTCGCTCCACGAAGGAAGCACAGCAGTCGCAGCAGAATCAGTCCGACAATGCGACGACGGTCGAACAGAACATTCCGCAGGCGGCTCCACAGGCCGGCGGCGCAAATGGTCCGCAATCGCAGGACAAGTCCGACAAACGGGAAGAACAGACCAACTACGAAATCAACAGCAAGACCACGGCCACCACGCGCAACAGCTACCGGGTCGAAAAGCTCTCGGTCGCCGTCGTCGTCAACAAGGGCCGTATCGCCAAGATGGTAGGCGAGCCCGCCGACCAGGCCAAGATTGACGCCTATGTGGCCGAGATGCAGAAGATCGTCGCCTCGGCCGCCGGCATCGATCCGAACCGCGGCGACGTCATCACCGTCACCCCCATGGATTTCCTCGAAAACCAGCTGCTCGACGATGCCAACGGCGGTGTCCATGTCATGGATATGCTGAGCCGCAACCTCGCAGGCATCATCAACTCGCTGGCCTTCGTTGCGGTAGCCTTCGTGGTGATCTGGCTGGGCGTGCGTCCTCTCATCCGCACCGTCAGCGGCTCGGGTACATCCTCCGCCGCAGTCTTCGGCGACGCCACTCCGGAATCGGCCGGCCTGGAACTTCCCGACTTCGCACCGGCGGGTGCTGCGGCGGGCGGTGCTCTCATGGATGGCTTCGGCTCCGACTTCGGCTTCGACAGCACCGAGGATCTGCTCAGTCTCGGCGACGACGACGGCAACTTCAACCGCCGCGTCAAGGAAGGTCCGGAACGCAAGCTTGCCCGTATGGTGGAGATCAACGAGGAACGCGCTGCGAAGATCCTCAGAAAATGGGCCATCGACGAAGCTGCATGATAACAAAGGCCGGGAAACCGGCCTTTTTCTTTTTCAGCTGTGGATAGGCCGATCAGTAACGGAAACGTTATCGGCACCGGTAGCCGGCCCGTAGGGACCCGATTACTTTGTAACGAAGAATTCGGATGTAGAGATCATGCGGCAAAGGGATGGTGTCGTCTTCGCGACGCTGAAGCCCTGCATAAGGCGGACGACGTAAGTATGCTTCCAATAGAACAACAGGTCGTTGCTTTCACGCGTTTGATATTTGCTTCCGTTGGGCGATCGGTTTCGGCGCGTCCCTAGCCGGAACTGTGATAATTACGCCATTCAGACCGATAATTCCGCACAGCCCCACTCGCGCATAAGGCGAGGAACATTGCCGCCAAAGCCAGAATCATCCTACTTTATCTATATTCGCGAGAGTGGAGTGGTGGTCGAATCACCGCATGGAAGGCCACAAAAGTAAATCCCCAGAAGTCGGAGATGGTGATTTGCGGTGGTTGGCTTACCCTTAAGTGATTCGAAATGGGATTCGCGTGGGGCATGTGTTTGAATCCTTTTCCTAAAACAGAACTTCTTTGCGAGAATCGATAGTTTCTCAGCCGCAGGTCACTGCTAATGGATATGGACACATTTCAGGCGAATAGAGGCGAGAAGCAAATGGCGAACTTCGTCGGCGCCAATGTGCCGGATCTTCTGCCGCGCCACGAGCTGATCAATCGTCTGCGCATCATCGCCGAAACCGGCAAGTTGCAAGCCGGCTTGCAGGCGCTGACCGAATATGTCGGTGCCATGCATTATCTGATGGCGCGCTGTGACCTCATCCAGGAAAGCGGTTTGGACTTTATCGTGTCGTCCGACTGGCCTTTCGATCTGGTGAAGGAGGTCGCCAATGACCTGGTATCCGGCTATGCGCGCTCGACCGAATTCGAAAAATGCATGCAGGTGCTGCAGCCGGGGTTCGCGCTTTTGCCCGACAGCGTTGAAGTACCACACGGCGCAAGCCGGCAATATTGTTCTCTGACCTTCAATGTCGGCCGATCTCGGTTGGCATTGATGTTCCTGTTCAGGGAAGGTTTCGTGCTTTCGCCGGAACGTCTCCGGGACGTGGGCCTTCTTGCAGGCTATTTCGCAAGCTTCCTTCGGTGCGGGGGCACGAAGGTCGATCGCGATTTCGAGCTGACGGAGCGGGAGCTGGAATGTCTCTTCTGGATCGCGGAAGGCAAGACAAGCGACGAGATCGCCATGATCCTCGGTATCTCCCGGAATACCATCAATAACTATATCACCAGCGTGATGCGCAAGACTGCAACGAAGACGCGTTCCGAGGCGATAGCCTTCGCCGTTCGCAACAATCTCGTTTGAGGGGAATTATGGGGCATCAACCAGGCAGGGCGATAGGCAATACGGACCAGATGCGCATGGTGCGCGTGAACAGGATTTCCAGCCGGTCTGACCTTTTTCCGCGCCTGATTGCCATGCAGAAGCTCGCGGATGCGCAAGGTTTCGCTGTCTTTCGTGTCACAGGTTCCGGCGTGCCGGCAAAGCAGCGACTGATCTGTGAGCTGGAAAACTGGGGTCCTTCGAATGCCGGCTTCGGCAAGGCCTTCGTCGATGCCCATGGCGAGGCTTTGCTCGATCACATCGATCGTTCGCTGCTGCCGCTGTTCTGGGCGGGCAGCCATGATCGCGCGGCTCCGGGTCCTGCCGACTTCTCACCTTTCATGGTGAGGCTGAAAGACGGGGTGGTTCCTTTCTCCGGTCTTGCCTTTCCGGTGCGTCTCGGCGCTATCGGCAACGGCTTCGTGCTCTTCACGGGCGACGATCTCGATCCCCTGAGCGACACGATCATCGAGCTGCACGGCCGATGCTGCAATGTCATGATGGACCTGCTGTCGCTTGACGAACGTCGTGCGGCGGCAACGGAAGCGCTGAGCGAGCGTGAGATCGCCTGCCTTCAGCTTGCCGGCGACGGCCGTATCAGCGAAGAAATCGCCGACAAGCTCGGCCTTTCCGTCCACACGGTGAACGCCTATCTCGGCTCGGCCACCATCAAGCTGGATTCGGTCAACCGTATCCAGGCGATCGCCAAGGCGATCCGGCTCGGCTACATCAGCTAAAGAACGGCAAAGCCCGGCGCCTTGCGGGCCGGGCCTGATATTCCCAAGCGTAAACTGCTTTAGCCGGCGAGCGCCTGCGGCTTTGCCACGATATAGCGCGCTTCGTGCAGGCTTCTTTGCAGAAAAGCCGTGTTTGCGTCCGGATCGCTGGAAGCGTTCTGGAAGGAAATATGATTGATCTCGATACCGGCATGGTCCTCGGCCAGCGTCAGCTGCGCATAGACGGTCACGCCGCGCGGCTTGATTTCCAGATCGAGCACGACTTCGGGCTTGCCGCCCCATTCCAGCGTATAATTCCCCCCCAGGCCGAAGTTGACGGTGCCGGGATGGAAAAACAGTTCCGCTGCGGAGGCGACGAGGTCGGCGAGATTGCCGTAATACTCGAAACGCAGCAGAGAAATCAGATCGGATGCGTCCAGAAGCCGGAGCTCGGTTGCGACCGGGCTGATTGCTTCTGCAAGGATTTTTTCACGCTGGGCAGAGTAGGGGCATTTTTTCATTCGACTTATCTTACCCGTTTGTTCTTGGCCTCCGCGGCGTAAACCCGGTGAATGAGTTCCGCGACGGCCTTATAGAAGACTGACGGTATGACACTATCCACCGAGACTTGCGCAAACATGGAGCGTGCGAGAGGTGGATCCTCGAACACGGGAATGCTGTTCTCTTCGGCGATCTCTCTGATTTTCAACGCAATAAGGTCCTGGCCCTTGGCCAGGACGACCGGTGCATCGTTTTCCTCGCGCACGTAGCGCAGCGCCACGGCATAGTGCGTCGGGTTGGCGATGACGAGGGTGGCGCGCTGAACGCTGGCGATCATGCGCCGGCGGGCGCGGTCACGCATGACGGAGCGCTGTCTGCTCTTGACGAACGGGTCGCCCTGCGACTGCTTGTTTTCTTCCTTCACCTCGTGCTTCGTCATCTTCAGTTCGGTGAACCAGTGGTAGCGCGTCCAGAACACGTCGGCGATGGCGACGATGGCGGTGGCGATCAGCATCACGATGATGATCTTGCGCATGGCCGTCATCATGCGAACCATGATCGTCTGCGGGTCGGAGAACATCGCATCGATCGAGCCGAAATATTCGCTTCTAAGGACGAAGAAGAGAATCACTCCGACGACGACCACCTTGAACAGCGACTTGCCGAATTCGACGAGCCCCTGGAGGCTGAAGAGCCGCGACCATCCCTTGACGGGCGAAATACGCGAAGCCTGAGGGCGGATGCGTTCGAGAACCGGTGTTGGCAGGTTCTGGAAGACGGATGAGGCGATACCGAACACTATGAACATGATGAAGGCCGGGGCAAGAAGCGCCGCAACGGCCCAGCCGAGCTTCACAAAGAGCGAGATGACGTCAGGTCCGGTTTCGATCTTCCACTGGTCTGGCTGCTCGAAGATGTCGCGCAGGGTCTCGGCCATGTGCGACGTTGCGCTAGGAAGGAAGAAGACGAGGTAGATGAAGGTCGCGAGAATCGTCGTGAAGATCGAAATTTCACGCGAGTGGGGGGTATTACCTTTTTCGGCAGCATCAGACCGCTTTTTCGCGGTAGGGGCTTCTGTTTTGCTGTCCTTGTCTTCATCGGCCAAGTCTGCGGCCCTCCGTCAAAGAAAAAGGCCGCTGTTAAAGCGCGGCCCGTTTCCAGGAAGGGTAGACGTGTGCGTCTTGGCGATCAACCGCCGCCTTGCCGGCCAGTCGAATTGTCAACAGCTGCGATGGTTTAGGCCGCCGCCGGACCGCCTTCCTTTTCCTTGAGTTCGATCTGGCCGGCATTGGCCAGGCGAATCGCTTCCTGCGCCACGGCGCGCCGTGCAATCGCGATCTCGCGCGGATTGACGCCGGCCATGCCGCTTTGAAGATCCGATTCGATCATGCGGCGCTGGCGCGGACTGATGGAGGAAAGAACCGATTCGCGGATTTCCGCCGATGCACCACGCAAGGCGACTGTGAGGACGTCGGTCGAGATGTCGTTGAGCAGCATGACGCGGCTGCGCTGCGGCATGAACATGAGATCTTCGAAAAGGAAGATCTTCGGACGAACCTTGTTGACCGCTTCGCGATTGATCGATTCGAGCGAGGTGAGCAGCGTATCGACCTGCGGCTTGTCCATCTCGTTCATCAGGTCGGCGACCTTGGTGGAGCCCGATGCGTTGCGTTCTGCGTCGATCTCGGCAAGCAGCGTCATCACCTGGTTTTCGATGATTTGTGCAGCCTTCGGGCTGACACTCTTCATGTTGACCGTGCGGTTCATGATGTCGGCACGACGGTTGTCGGGAAGCTGCAGCAATACCTTCGCGCCGAAGGACGAGGGCATCATGGACAGGATATACGCAACGGTCTGGGGGTGTTCGCGCAACAGGAACTGGGCGACGAAAGCAGGTTCCGCCTCGGCCAGACGATCCCAGATGGAGGTTTCGTAGGCCTGGAAAGCGGTGCGGCGGCCGAGAAGGCTGTCGACTTCGTCAGGGGTCAGCCCTTCCTCGAGGATGGCTTCGATCGCCTTGGCGTTGTCCATCAGACCCGCGCCTTCGGTGAAGAGATCTTCGAATTCGCTGACGAGCTGGAGGAGCTCGTCAGGCGGGATGGCACGAAGCGCCTGGGCAGATCCGATAATGGTCTGCAACTCGGCCTGCGTAAAATATTTCAGCAGCCGGCCGGCGACCCCCTTCCCCATAGCGAGAAGAACTGCCGCCGCCTTTTCAGCCTGGGTCAACGGTTTCCCGGCAAGTGCGCCGCCGAAATCGTCAAAGTCCATCATGGTCTAACCTCTCCGTCCCACACAGGGATCAGGCTTTTTTCGTGCTCAAAACTTCTATCAGTTTTACACCGAATCGCGTGTCGTCGTTATCAAGAACCGTAATCTCGCCGCGTGCAATCCTGCGGCCGTTCACCATTATTTCGACCGGCTCGCCGATCTTCTTGTCGAGCGCGATAGTGGCACCCTCGGTGAGGTTCATCAGGCCGGAAACCTGCATGCGGCTCGTCCCGAGCACGATCTGGACATCGATAGGAATGTCCATGATCAGGTCGAAGTTCGAGTTCAGCGCGCTGCCGAGCGGTGCCGGAGCGGACTGGAAGGAATTGCCGCCGAAGCTCGGCGCAGCGTCGAGGCTGGGAAAGCCTGCTGCACCGGTGCCGGCAGCATCGTCGCCGAAATCGCCGCCCCCGAAATCGCTTCCTGCGAAATCGGCACCGCCGAAGGATGTTTCGCCGGCATCACCGCCGAATGGCGAGAGGTCCGTTCCTGCTGCGAAAGCATCGTTCTGCAGGTCGTCGCCGAACTGCGGAAAGTCGCCGTCCGTATCTTTCTTCAACACGCCGCGCAGATCGTCGATAGCCTGATCCAGATCGGCTTCATTGCCCGGCATGTCCAGGGAGAGGTCACTATTCTGCTGTGTCTTCTTCGTAGCCATGAAATCACTATTCCAGTTGAAACTTGCCTCAAACTGCCTTTGTGGCACTGAGAGCGAGAGAACCGATTAATTCATTAAGTGCCGGATCAGCTCGTCATCCGAATTCATGGTGTCTTTCACGCGCACCATGTAGTTGTCGCCTGAACGCCCGAACTCGCACACATACAATTCCCGGCTGTTGGCGCTGACTTCAACGCGCACGTCGCCGCTGTCCCGGAAAGGAATGACATCGCCCGCCATCAGCTTGGAAATCGTCCGCAATGTCAGATCCTGGAGATGGATCTTCGCTTCGAGGGTGACCTGCGAGCGGCGAACCTGGTCGCCGATCTGCTCGGTGAACTCGGGCGATTTGCTGGGCTGCTTCTTCGGCTTCGGGGCCGAAACCGTCGTCTTGAGCAGCGCCGTCTGCGGTACGATCAGGCTGATTTCGGAAACGATGCCGGCAAGCGTGATCGACATGTTGATCGCAGCGGCAAATTCGTCGGTGCGATCTTCCGGCGGACGCACACGGGCCTCATGCGCGAAGGGCGCCGAGAGGCTGGGCTCGAATCCGCCCGGCGCATTCACGGCCGAACGCAGCACCTTGGAGATCTTGTCGAACACCATGCCGGCGAGATCGAGTTCGATAATGGAGAGAAGCCGGTCGGCCGGCTCCTCGATCGTTTCGGCAGTGGCCCCAAGCAGATGCTCCATCAGGGTGATGATGAAACCGTTGCCGCAGCCGATGGTGATGTTCTGCGACCAATTGCGCAGCGTCGCATCGACGAGCGTCATGTTGGTGCTGAGATCGTCGATCAGGTGATTCTTGTAGCCGATCTCGCAGCCAAGATAGCCGACTGTCACATCGAGACCGGTTTCGCTTTTCAGCACGTCGGGAAAGAATTCGCTGTATATGTCGCCGAAGGAACTGCAGAGCTTGGCAACCCTGCCCCTGTCGCCGAGACCGCCGGTCAATTTGGCAAGAAGGGCGGGATCCATTGTCTGGTTGTCATGCGAAGCATTGCTCATAGTCATTTAAGCTGCCTTGTTTTCGCCACCTGGGTTCATCATTTCCTGTTCCACTGCGTCGATCGACGGGCGTTCATACGCCGAGATCGTCTTGCGGCCGTATTCGAGGGCGACCTGCGGCACCGAGCCGTTCATGTAGGCAAGCAGGGTCTGCTTGACGACAACGTAGAGGCGGTGCTGCTTGGAGCGGACGACCTTGATCTGGGAGACCAGCGGGGAGCAGACGCAGTAGGAAAGCAGAATGCCGAGGAATGTGCCGACGAGTGCCGAACCGATGAGGTGACCGAGCACTTCCGGCGAGTCATTGATATGCGCCATGGCCTTGATGACGCCGAGAACCGCCGCGACGATACCGATGGCGGGGAACGAATCGCCCATGATCTGGATCGCGTGGTAAGGCTTCATCTTGTCATGAAGGATGGTGTTGATTTCTTCGTCCATCAGCGCCTCGATCTCGTGGGAGCGGGCATTGCCGATGATGATCAGGCGCACGTAGTCGCAGATGAAGGCCGTCAGTTCCTTGTTCTTCAGAACTGTCGGAGCCTGCTGGAAGATCGTCGATTCAGCCGGATTGTCGATATGCGCTTCGATTTCGTTGCGCGATTTCGTACGCAGGTCGCGCATCAGCGAATAGAGCACACCGAGCGTGTCGAGATAGTTGCGCTCCTTGGGAACGGAGTGCTTGAAGGCTTCGCCGAGCGCCTTGCCGGAGTCCTTCACCACCTTCATGGGGTTCGCCATGATGAAGCTGCCGAGGCCGGCGCCGCCGATGATCAGGAATTCGAAGGGCTGAAAAAGAGCATCGACTTCGCCACCCATGGCCATGAAGCTACCGACGATACAGCCGCAGACAACTACAAATCCGATAATAATATTCATCGTCAGCCCAATCTGAACGTTGCTTTTCTTTGCGACGGATAGGATTTGTGCCTTGCGTGAGGCTGATGAATGCCGTTTTGGCGTATGCATTTGCGCTGCCAGTTTCGCGCAAGGATTTGCCTTCATATTGAACGTGACGAGTGGGCCTATGCGCGCCCATGTCTGAGATGCCGCTCAGCGGAACCCGTGGCCGAACGAAAAGGAGCCAGGTGTTTCGTCCCGTTTATCGCCAATGTGGAGCTTACCGACATGCAATCCGGTCTTTACGTTTCCCTGTCGTCGCAGATGGCTCTCGAAAAACGCCTGACGACGATCGCCGACAATATGGCCAACGTGAACACGACCGGTTTTCGCGGCACCGAGGTAAAGTTCGACGAAATGATGGCGAACAACGAGAACAAGACGAACACCAAGGTCGCCTTCGTCTCCCAGGGCAACGACTACATGGACACTTCCCATGGTGAGATGCAGCACACCGGCAACATGCTCGATTTCGCCATCAAGGGCGATGCCTGGTTCTCTCTCGACACACCGGCGGGCCGCGTTCTGACAAGGGACGGCCGCTTCACGATGCGCGATACCGGCGAACTGGTTTCCACCCGCGGCTACCCGGTTCTCGATGCGGGTGGTGCGCCCATCGTCCTCAACACAGCCGGCGGCGAACCGAAGGTCGGCACCGACGGCATCATCTACCAGAACGACCGCCAGGTCGGTTCGCTTGGCCTCTTCGAAGCGGATCTCAACAAGGGTTTCCTGCGCTACGAAAATAGCGGCGTCATGACAACAGAGCAGCCGCGTGCCGTCGTCGATCGCTTCGATGTCGGTGTCGAGCAGGGCTACCTCGAGAATTCCAACGTCAATGCGATGCATGAGATGACGCAGTTGATCGAAGTGAACCGCGCTTTTGAAAGCGTCTCGTCCCTGATGCGCGACAGCGAAGATTCCTTCAAGGAAGCGGTTCAGACGCTGGGCGGCAGCCGCTAAGGCAGGGCGTGAAGCATGAACACCACGCTGTTGACCGAAGACGCACTCTCGCCGAAGCTGACGCATCTCGGCGCCCTTGCAGAACGCTATGCCTCGCCAGAATTCTCGGTGACGCATGGTGGCCGCGTTCATACGATCGCAGCCGGTCATTATACCGTGCGCGGCCTTTCGAGATATGTGCGTCTTGGGGAGTTCGTCGCCCATAAATCCGCGACGGGCATACATCTCGGCGAAGTTGTCCGGGTAGAGCCGGATCTGATCTATGTCTGCCCGATCGAACCGGGCGAGCCGATCGGCATCCATGACGTTGTCATCCGCAAGGGTGCCTTCCGCATCTCCCCGTCGGACAGCTGGTGTGGTCGCACCATCAATTCCCTCTGCGAGCCGATCGACGGGCTCGGCCCGATCACCGAAGGCCTGGACCGCCGGTCGATCTCGAATACTGCGCCGCCTTCGATGACGCGCCAGCGCGTCGAAAAAGGGTTCAAGACCGGCGTGCGCGCGATCGATATTTTCTCGCCGCTCTGCCTCGGCCAGCGTCTCGGCATCTTCGCCGGCTCCGGCGTCGGCAAATCGACACTGCTGTCGATGCTGGCTCGTGCCGACGCTTTCGACAAGGTGGTGATCGCGCTGGTCGGCGAACGTGGTCGTGAAGTCCGCGAATTCATCGAGGATACGCTCGGCAGCGACATGAAGAAGGCGATTGCGGTCGTTGCCACCAGTGACGAGAGCCCGATGCTGCGCAAGATGGCGCCGCTGACGGCCGTAACCATCGCCGAGCACTTCCGAGACAAGGGTGAAAACGTCCTCTTCATCGTCGACAGTGTTACGCGTTTTGCCCATGCAATCCGCGAAGTCGCGACCGCCTCCGGTGAGCCGCCGATTGCGCGCGGCTATCCGGCCTCCGTCTTTACCGAGCTGCCGCGCCTTCTGGAGCGCGCCGGTCCCGGTGCGGAAGGTGCGGGCACCATCACCGCGATCATTTCCATCCTTGTCGATGGCGACAATCATAACGATCCGATCGCCGACTCCACGCGCGGTATTCTGGATGGTCATATCGTTCTGCAGCGAAGCCTGGCGGAGGAGGGGCGCTACCCGCCGATCGATCCGCTTGCATCCATCTCGCGTCTTGCCCGCAAGGCCTGGACCCCGGATCAGGAGAAGCTGGTTTCGCGCCTCAAGGTGCTGATCCACCGCTTTGAGGAAACGCGCGACCTGCGCCTTATCGGCGGCTACCGCCCGGGCGCTGATGCCGATCTCGACATGGCGGTCAGGCAGGTGCCGATCATCTATGACGTCCTGAAACAGTCTCCCGGAGACCGAGAATCGCTCGATGCCTTTGCGGATCTTGCCGGTGCTCTGAAGGCCGCCGCCGGCGTGCCCACTCCGAGTGCGCCTATTCAAAGGAGGGCCTGATCATGGCCGATTTCGAAGACGAACGGATAGCCGCACTGAAAGAGCGCAACAAAGGCGTGCTGCTCGATCGCGCGCTGACCTTTTTGGGTCTGGCACTTGCCGGTGCGTCCGCCTTCTTCCCTTGGTACGTCTTCTTCAACGAGGACAAGTTCGGCATCAACGTCGCCGACAGCAATGCCTCCCGCGATTTGCCGGACTGGCCGGCGCGCAACGTCTTCAGCGTGTCGCCGCTCGCCATGGTCAACAAGAACGATGAGGGCAAGAAAGTCCCGCCAATCGACAATTTGACGACGGCAACCGTTTCCGAGCTCGGCAAGGAGCGCAACGGCGACGCCTTGATGGAGGACCAGCCTTTCCCCGGCAAGGGTTCTTTCCGTTTGCTGCACGTGGCCAACGGCCGGGCCCTCATCGAGGATTCCTCCGGCATGTATGTCGTGCGCGTCGGCTCGATCCTGCCTGACGAAAGCCGCCTTGCCACATTGGAACAGCGCGATGGCAAGTGGGTGATCGTTACCTCCAAGGGTGAGATCTACCAGAACAACTAAAGCATGCCGCGCAAAACCGGGCAGCGGTTCTGCGACAAAGACGTGCGAAATCAAGGCCTGAAGTGTTGGTGGCGAACCCTGAGGATCGTGACACGCTTCAGTTCAGACAAAAGGTGAAACGCTGCAGGCCCGTGTCGGAGAAACGGTCGGGCGACGGTTGGTCGATGTCTGCAAGTAACCTCGAGCAATGGCCTGCAAATCCTGCATTTACCGTAAGTCCCACGCAAGATTACCGCCCTAGGTTCGGCCTAGTAAAAACGGAGAGTTCTCATGCAACCGATTCAACTTTTCGACTTGGCTTCAAAGCAGGCGGAATGGCTGACGATCCGTCAGGAGGTTGTTGCCGGCAACATCGCGAATGCAAACACGCCGAAGTTTCGTGCAAAGGATGTGACGCCTTTCCAGGCCGTGCTCGACCAGTCGGACGTGACCATGGCGCGCACCAATCCGATGCATCTGAGCGGCAACGATTTCAGCACGAGCGGCGATATCGACGTCAAGGACGCCGCGCTCGATCAGGAAATCGGTGTCCAGGAATCCGGCAACACCGTTGGTATCGCCGAAGAACTCTCCAAGTCGGGCGAGATCAAGCGTCAGTATGACCTGAACACCTCGCTCGTCAGTTCCTTTCATCGAATGATGTTGATGACGGTAAGGAAGTAGACGGATGGATCCGCTTTCAGCAGCAATGAAAATCGCAGGCTCCGGGCTCGAATCGCAGTCGACACGTCTGCGTATCGTCTCGGAAAACATCGCCAACGCCCGTTCGACCGGCGACACGCCGGGTGCCGATCCCTATCGCCGCAAGACGATCACCTTCGGCCAGCAGCTCGATCGCACCAGCGGCGTCGAGACTGTCAACGTCAAGAAGATCGGGACCGACGAAGGCGATTTCACCAAGGAATACGACCCGAGCAACCCTGCTGCGGATGACAAGGGCATCGTCAAGATGCCGAACGTCAATATCCTCATCGAGATGGCCGACATGCGTGAAGCCAACCGCTCGTATGACGCCAATCTGCAGACGATCAAGCAGACTCGCGACCTTATCTCCTCGACGATCGATCTCCTGAAGAGCGGACAATAATGATCAGCAGCGTACAGAATGTCAGCAATCTTTCGATGACCCGCGCCCTCGGCGCCATCGATACCGAAAATTCTGCCTCCTCCACGACTGCGGCCTCGTCTGCTGCGGCTGGTGCATCCGGCGGCCTGAGCTTTGCTTCCGTTATGGGCAACATGGCGACCCAAGCCGTCAGCAGCCTGAAGGGTGCGGAAAACATGTCCTTCGCCGGCATCAAGGGCACGGCTTCCACGCGCGAAGTCGTCGATTCGATGCTGCAGGCGGAGCAGACCCTTCAGACTGCAATCGCCATTCGCGACAAGGTCGTTTCGGCCTTCCTCGAAGTCACCAAGATGCAGATGTAACTGATTTGAGGACGAACACATGAGAGCGCTCGCCATCGCAGCAACGGGCATGGATGCCCAGCAGACCAACCTGGAAGTCATCGCGAACAACATCGCGAACATCAATACGACCGGTTTCAAGCGCGCCCGCGCAGAATTCACCGACCTTCTCTACCAGACGGAGCGCGCCAAGGGTGTCGCCAACCGAGCCAACCAGGCCATCGTGCCGGAAGGTGCCAATATCGGCCTCGGCGTTCAGACCTCTGCCGTTCGCAATCTGCATCTCCAGGGTGAGCTGACCCAGACCGGTAACGACCTCGACGTCGCAATCGTCGGTAAGGGTTTCTTCCAGATCCAGTCGACCGATGGCACGACGCTTTATTCCCGCGCCGGTGCGCTGAACAAGAACGACCAGGGCCAGTTGGTCAACATCGACGGTTATGAGGTCATCCCGGGCATCACCATCCCGCAGGGTTCCACCGAACTGACGATCAGCCGCTCTGGCGAAGTGACCGCCAAGCTGCCCGGCCAGACCGATCCGACGACGCTCGGTCAGATCACGCTTGCCGACTTCGTCAACGAGGCCGGCCTGAAGCCGATCGGAGACAACCTCTTCCAGGAAACCCCGGCATCCGGCGATGCCGTCATCGGCAATCCCGATGAAGACAACATGGGCTACCTCAAGCAGGGCTACCTCGAATCGTCGAACGTCGACCCGGTGAAAGAAATCACCGAACTGATCTCGGCCCAGCGCGCCTATGAAATGAACTCCAAGGTGATCACCACCGCTGACGAAATGGCATCCATCGTCAGCAAGAACCTGAAGTAAGAGGAAGGGCCGAACATGATGTTTCGCCGGGCAGGATACGTCCAGGGATGGGTGGCTGCGGCCACGATCGCAATCGCCGGCATGTTCGTGCCGGTCGCAGCGGATGCCGGCATGGGTTATGCCGTCGTCCCGACGACGATCATTTACCCCGGCGACACGATTTCGAACTCTCAGCTTCAGGAAGTCGAGGTCACCAATCCCAACCTCGCCGGAGACTACGCAAAGTCCATTTCCCAGGTCGAGGGGTTCGTTTCCAAGCGGACGCTCCTGCCGGGCCGGACGATTTCGATCTCCGCCCTGCGCGAACCCTATACCGTGACGCGCGGTTCCAACATCCGCCTGGTCTTCCAGCTCGGCCAGATGACCATTTCCGCTGCCGGTTCGCCCCTTGAAGATGGTGCGACCGGCCAGATGATCCGTGCACGCAATATGGACTCCGGCGTCATCGTCAGCGGCACCGTGCTCGCCGATGGTACGGTCCATGTGAGGGCAAAATGAGTTTCTTCTTTCGTATTCTGAGCCTGGTTGCGGTTCTGGCGATGAGCCTGACCGATGTCGCGCCCGCCTGGGCGTTGACGTCCCGCATCAAGGATATTGCCTCGCTGCAGGCCGGCCGTGACAACCAGCTTATCGGTTACGGCCTTATCGTTGGTCTGCAGGGTACAGGCGACGGCTTCCGTGCTTCGCCCTTTACCGAGCAGTCCATGCGCGCGATGCTACAGAACCTCGGCATTTCCACCCAGGGCAGCCAGTCGAATGCCAAGAATACGGCGGCTGTCATGGTCACTGCCAACCTGCCGCCTTTCGCAAGCCCCGGCAGCCGGATCGACGTGACGGTCAGCTCGCTCGGCGACGCGACGTCGCTGCGCGGCGGTACGCTCGTCATGACGTCGCTCTCAGGCGCCGACGGCCAGATCTATGCCGTCGCTCAGGGTGCAGCCATCGTCAACGGCTTCCAGGCCCAGGGACAGGCGGCGACCGTGACCGAAGGTGTGACGACGGCCGGCCGCGTGCCAGGCGGTGCCATCATCGAACGCGAGCTGCCATCCCGCTTCAAGGATTCGGTCAATCTGGTCCTGCAGCTGCGCAACCCCGACTTCTCCACCGCGATCCGCATCGCCGATATCGTCAATGGTTATGCCAAGGCCCGCTTCGGCGGCCCGGTCGCGGAAGCCAAGGATTCACAGGAAGTCGTCATCGAGAAGCCGCGTGAGGCAGACCTCACGCGCTTGATGGCCGATATCGAAAATCTCGTGGTCGAAACTGACACGCCGGCCAAGGTCGTCATCAACGAACGCACCGGCACGATCGTCATCGGCTCGGATGTCCGCGTCTCGCCGGTCGCCGTCAGCTATGGAACTTTGACCGTGCAGGTGACCGAAACGCCGCAGATCATCCAGCCGGAGCCGTTTTCTCGCGGCGAGACGGCCGTCCAGCCGCAGACGGATATCCAGGCCCAGAAAACGGGCGGCCGGGTTGCGATCATCGACGGTCCTGACCTGCGCACCCTCGTTGCCGGTCTCAACAATATCGGCGTCAAACCGGATGGCATCATCGCCATTCTCCAGGGCATCAAGTCTGCAGGCGCCCTGCAAGCGGAGCTTGTGCTGCAATGATCAAGATCAAGAGCGAGAATCCGGTCGTCCAGCTGTTGCGCCGGCTGTCCTTGCCGGCCGCGGGCCTCGTACTACTTTCCATTCCCGGCGCCTTCGCTCAGGAAGTGGCGCCGGCAGGCGACATCACCTCGACGGACGAGGTCAAGCAGTTCTGCACGAATATCGCCGATCCGGCTCGCGATCAGCGCTATCTCCTGCAGAAGCAGGAACTCGAAAAGCTGCGCGCCGATATCGACAGCCGCGTTGCCGAAATGGACAGGCGCAAGGCCGAATACCAGGACTGGCTGAAGCGGCGCGACGATTTCCTCAAGCAGGCCGAGGCCGGCCTGACGGACATCTATAAGAAGATGAAGCCGGATGCGGCAGCCCTTCAGCTGCAGGACGTCAAGCCGGAACTGGCCGCAGCCGTCATCATGCGGCTTGGGCCGCGCCAATCCAGCCTGATCCTGAACGAGATGGATTCCACCAAGGCTGCCAACATCGCCAGCATCATCGCAAGTGCATCTGATCCCAATACCTCGAAGGATCCTTCATGAATAAGCGTTTACCGGCTGTGATCGCCGCTGTTGCCCTCCTTGCTGGCTGCCAATCCACGGCAGTCAACGAGATCGGCCGCGCGCCTTCCATGAGCCCGATCGGCAGCGGTCTTGCCTATGGCCAAACGCCGCAGATGGCGCTTTATCCGAAGCAACCGCGCGCGGTTGCGCAGGGCTATTCGTTGTGGAGCGATTCGCAGGCCGCGCTCTTCAAGGATGCGCGCGCGCTCAACGTCGGCGATATCCTGACGGTCGATATCCAGATCAACGACAAGGGCTCCTTCGACAACGAGACCAACCGCAGCCGCAAGAATTCAAGCGGGATGAACTGGGACGTCAACGCGCAGGTCTTCGGCTGGACGCCACAGTCCAAGACGGATCTGACTTATGGTTCCGACACGAGCACGGACGGCAAGGGCAAGATCGAGCGCACCGACAAGCTCAACCTGTTGGTGGCGGCGGTCGTTACCGGCATCCTCGAAAACGGCAACTTGGTCATCAGCGGCTCGCAGGAAGTGCGCCTGAATCAGGAACTGCGCATCCTTAACGTCGCCGGTATCGTACGTCCGCAGGACGTCAATTCCGACAACCAGATCTCTTATGACAAGATCGCCGAAGCCCGCATTTCCTACGGTGGCCGCGGCCGCCTGATGGAAGTGCAGCAGCCGCCGCGCGGCCAGCAGGCCGTCGATCTCTTCTCGCCGCTTTGAGGCTGAACCAAAATGGCAGACAACGAAACGGACGAAGGCAAAAAGAAGAAGTCGGGCACGGTGATGACGATCATCGGCATTGCCGTGCTGACGCTTGTCGGCGCCGGCGGCGGCTGGGCGGTCGGCAACATGGTAGCGCCGAACATCCGCAGCGCCACCGAGGCCGAACAGGCGAAGGAGGCCGAGGCCAAGAAGAAGGCCGAGGGCGGCCTTCCGAAAATCGCCACGGAAGCCAACAACATCGTCGTGCTGGACCCGGTCACCTCGAACCTGGCTTACCCCTCCGAAAACTGGATCCGACTCGAGGTGGCGCTGATGTTCAACGGGCCGCCTGATGTCAAGGTCGCCGAGGATATTCACCAGGATATCCTCGCTTATATCAGGACCATTTCCCTTCAGCAGATCGAAGGGCCGCGGGGCTTTCAATATCTCAAGGATGACATCCAGGAACGTGTTGACCTTCGCTCTCAAGGGCGCGTATCGAAGGTCATGTTCAGGACCTTTGTCATCGAATGATTCGACTCATAGTTTTCCTTGCCGCCATGATGGCGGTGCCGGAACTGGCGGTAGCCCAGCAGCTGCCGACTGATCTGTTGAATATCCCGGTCGACGGCTCCGCCGCCGCCTGGATCATCAGGACATTTGGCCTTCTGACCGTGCTTTCGGTCGCGCCGGGCATCCTCATCATGGTAACGAGCTTCCCGCGCTTCATCATCGCCTTTTCGATCCTGCGTACGGGCATGGGCCTGTCTTCGACCCCGTCGAACATGATCCTTCTCTCGCTCTCGCTGTTCATGACCTTCTACGTCATGTCGCCGACCTTCGATAAGGCCTGGCAGGACGGCGTCCAGCCGCTGCTTGCAAACCAGATCGATGAATCAACGGCGGTTCAGCGCATCGCCGAACCGTTCCGCACGTTCATGTCTGCCAATACGCGCGACAAGGATCTCGCGCTGTTTGCCGACCTAGCCCGCGAGCGCGGCCAGAACATCCAGACGACAGATCCGATCGACTACCGCATCCTGCTGCCTGCCTTCATGATCTCGGAGATTCGGCGCGGTTTCGAAATCGGCTTCCTCATCGTCCTGCCCTTCCTCGTCATCGATCTGATCGTTGCGACGATAACCATGGCCATGGGTATGATGATGCTGCCGCCGACCTCGATCTCGCTGCCATTCAAGATTCTCTTCTTCGTGCTGATCGACGGCTGGAACCTTCTGGTCGGAAGTCTGGTGCGCTCCTTCAGCTGACGGGCAAGGACAGGCTCCCCGTCAGTTTGCCGCATTCCCTTTCTCACAAACACGAAGCCCGCCGGATCGCTCCGGCGGGCTTCGTGTTTGCAATGACGATGGCCTCAGTCGTTCGAGCCGAAAGGCTCGTTGCGCGGCGGTAGGGCCGGAACGTCGATGTGGTCGGGGGTGAGGCCGTTTTTCCGCCGCTCGATGATCAGCTCGTAGCCGCGCTCGAGGTGATGGCAGAAACGTTCCGCATCGAAGAGCGGCGCGATGTAGCGCTTGTCCTTCAGATGGTTCTTGTAGCCCGCGACACGTTCCGGATTGAGCGCGAGTTCGACGGCGAGATCCTCGTAGGCACCGAGGTCGCCGGCGACGAGTTCCGGCAGATCGATTGCCCTCAACAGGCTTTCGCTGACGCGTGAGGCGAAGTTCGTGCCCTTCATCGTCAAAACAGGGAGGCCGCCCCAGAGCTGTTCCGAGGTGGTCGTGTGACCATTGACGGGGAATGTATCGATGCCGAGATCGGCCGCCTGCTGACGGCTGATATGCACTTCATAGGGCGCACGCGGGCAGAAGATGATCCGTTTCGCCGAGATACCATTGGCCTGGAAGCGCGCCAGCAGATTGTCCTTGTTGCGGGACGTATTTGCCATCAGCCAGAGCACGCTGTCGGGCGCACGCTTGAGGATCCTGGACCAGCTGTCGACGACCTCGGAGGTGATCTTTCGGTTGCCGTTGAACGAGGCGAAGATGAAGGCATCTTCCGGGAGGCCGAGCTCTGCCCGCGTGACAGGCTGCGGCCGCGGGCGGTTTGCCGGATCGTTCGGCTGGTAGCTTTCCGGCATGCGCAGGAATTTCTCGTGATAGAAAGGCTTGGCGACGTCAGGCAGCACCGAGTGATCGCCAATCACGTAGTCGAGGTCGATATTGACCGTGCTGCCGGGGAAGCCCAGCCAGGCGACCTGGATCGGCGCCAGCGGCTGATTGAAGGACGATGCGCGGCTTCCCGAGGTGTGGCCCTTGAGGTCGACCATGATGTCGATGTTCTCGGCGCGAACGGCATTCAGGACAGCAGCGTCCGACAGGCCGTATGTGTTGACGATCTTGCCCCAGCGGCTGCGATCGGCGACGTTCTTCTCCAGAAACTCGGGCTGGGTGTGATCGAAGAGCGTGATTTCGAACCGGTTGCGATCATGAAGCTCGAGAACCCGCTGCAGCAGCTTCATCGTCGCGTGACCGTCCCACAAGTCCGAGGACATGTAGCCGATGCGGATCTTGTCGGACCAGGTATGCGGCAGACCGCGTCGATAATCCACGCGCACCGGGTCGAGCGGCTGCGTGCCGATCGTCGCGTAGCGATTGAAATCCTCGTCGCCGCACCAATGCAGATGATAGAACGGATTGTCCTTCCTCAGCGTGTCGATGTCGCCCTTTGCAAGGGCGGCGTCGATAGGCGCCTGATGTTTGTTCGCCTCATCGAATTCGTTGAACTCGCGCACGCAGACGAGATACAGAAAACGGAAGGCGAGGTTGCCCGGGAAGCGCCGGAAGAGGTTGCGGGCGAGCTGCTGGTTCGTCTCGTCCATGAGGTCGTCGTTGAGCAGCAGCGCGGCAAGGCGCATATGATCCGGGTTCATGCTCTCGGACAGGATTTTCTTGAACGGGCGCAGCAGATCCCGCCGCTGCCGGCGTACATAGATTGTCGAGATAATGAATGCGAGTTCGGCATCTTCCTGAGCCTTGCCGAGATTGCGCATCGCGATCAGCAGGGCGTCGTCGTCGTTGCCGGCTTCCAGGTGGAGTTTGGCGGCAGTCTTCAGGAATTCGAACCCGCCTTGCCCGGCGCAGTCGGCTGCGAGGCCATAGGCCTTGGCTGCATCGGACTTGAAGCCCAGTTGCAACAGGTTCTTGGCCAGGAGGGCGTAGGTCTTGGCGTCCTTCTGAGTGTCGATGAGCTGGTTGAGCGTCGCCAGAGATTGTGTATAGCGGCCCGCCTGATAGTCGCGGGATGCCGCCGAGAACGAAACTTTGCTGTTCAAAACCTAACTCCGTGAGGAAATGTTCCGGCATGAAATGGTGATCGACGGGCGCGCAATCGGACCGTCCCGCTAAAAGCAGGTTGCCCGACGATACTATCCCGGCTTCTGCCATACTGGCATTCGAAGCTTGCTTGAAACCGGTGCAGTCGCATACCCGCTTTCCGGGAAAGACGCTTCTTGGAAGACAAATTCAAGTAACATTAACCATGGAATTGAAGCGACTTGGCCGACCCCTCAGCTTTTAAGAAGTTGGCAAGTATTGGCTGCGAGATTGCCCTCGACATGACGGGTTTGGGCCAAGAGATAAAGGCACCGAGTGGCATGAAGCTGGTCCGTCATCGCCGGTATTTATAGTCCGGTATGTCCTCCTTTTTGTATCTAGTTTTTCTAGGGGACACACTTATGACGAGCATTAACACGAACACTTCCGCCCAGGCCGCTCTCCAGACGCTGCGTAACGTCAACCAGGGCCTCAACACCACGCAGAACCACGTTTCGACGGGTTACCGCGTTGGCAAGGCTTCCGACAACGCTGCTTACTGGTCGATCGCAACGACCATGCGTTCGGACAACAAGGCTCTCGGCGCTGTTTCGGACGCACTCGGCCTCGGCGCTGCAAAGGTTGACACTGCCTACACCGCCATGGACAGTGCTATCGACGTCGTCGGCGAAATCAAGTCCAAGATCGTTGCCGCTACCGAAAACGGCGTCGACAAGAAGAAGGTTCAGGAAGAAATCGACCAGCTGCAGGACCAGCTGGTAAGCATCGCTCAGTCGGCTTCCTTCTCCGGTGAAAACTGGGTTGCTGGCGCCAGCGGCACGAAGAGCGTTGTTTCTTCCTTCGTTCGCGATGGCTCGAACGGCGTCTCCGTCAAGATGACCGATTACGTCCTGGACAGCAGCTCGGTCGGCAACGTCATGTTCGGCATGAGCGGTGGCCAGGTCGAAACCTCCACGGGTATCCTCGGCACCTCCTACGGCCCGACCGGCTCGGTCTACGGCCTCGACATCACCAGCATGACCCTCGGCGACCTCGGCAACGCTCTGACGACCGTTGAAAACGCTCTGAAGGCCATGACCTCTGCCGGTGCAAAGCTCGGTTCGATCTCCACCCGCATCAACATGCAGGACGATTTCGTCAACTCGCTCAGCAAGTCGCTCGACTCCGGTATCGGTCGCCTCGTCGACGCCAACATGGAAGAAGAGTCCTCCAGGCTCTCTGCTCTCCAGACGCAGCAGCAGCTCGCGATCCAGTCTCTCTCGATCGCCAACTCTTCTTCGCAGAACATCCTGTCGCTCTTCCGCTAAGAGCGGTCCAGCAACATCGCCAAAAACGTCGAGGCCGGGTAACCCCGGCCTCGAATGTTTTAATTTTCAGTTAATGAAAACCTTTCTAAGTATCAGATATTTTTACGAAATTCCATTTTTGAATTTAGTTTTCTTTAACCATCTTGGTGTTTTCTAAGCCCATCGAAACGGCGAGTTAACCCTGACGAGAATGGTTAACAGGCATGAAGCTGATCGCTGTGGGCCGGCCCAAATCCGGAATGTCCCTTCTTCAAATCTGCCAAAAGGGGCAAGAAAACTATGACCAGCATCAACACCAATAACGCAGCAATGGCTGCTCTCCAGACGCTACGCGGCATCAACCAGGGCCTCAACACGACGCAGAACCACGTTTCCTCTGGTTACCGTATCGCCAAGGCTTCCGACAACGCTGCTTACTGGTCGATCGCAACGACCATGCGTTCGGACAACAAGGCTCTCTCGGCTGTTTCCGACGCCCTCGGCCTCGGCGCTGCAAAGGTTGACACTGCCTACACCGCCATGGACAGCGCTATCGACGTCGTCGGCGAAATCAAGGCCAAGATCGTTGCCGCTACCGAAAACGGCGTCGACAAGAAGAAGGTTCAGGAAGAAATCGACCAGCTGCAGGACCAGCTGGTAAGCATCGCTCAGTCGGCTTCCTTCTCCGGTGAAAACTGGGTTGCTGGCGCCAACGGCACGAAGAGCGTTGTTTCTTCCTTCGTTCGCGATGGCTCGAACGGCGTCTCCGTCAAGATGACCGATTACGTCCTGGACAACAGCTCGGTCGGCAACGTCATGTTCGGCATGACCAACGGTCAGGTCGAAACCTCCACGGGTATCCTCGGCTCGTCCTACGGCCCGACCGGCTCGGTCTACGGCCTCGACATCACCAGCATGACCCTCGGCGACCTCGGCACGGCTCTGACGACCGTTGAAAACGCTCTGAAGGCCATGACCTCTGCCGGTGCAAAGCTCGGTTCGATCTCCACCCGCATCACCATGCAGGACGATTTCGTCAACTCGCTCTCCGACTCGATCGACTCCGGTGTTGGCCGCCTCGTCGACGCCAACATGGAAGAAGAGTCCTCCAAGCTCTCTGCTCTCCAGACGCAGCAGCAGCTCGCGATCCAGTCTCTCTCGATCGCCAACTCTTCTTCGCAGAACATCCTGTCGCTCTTCCGCGGCTAATAGGATCTCGAAATATAACCCGCCGGGTAACCGGCGGGTCCTATCGAAATCGAGCCGCGCTTCGATGGAGCGCGGCTTTTTTTAATTTCCGTTAACGATTGATTAACCATATTGCTATTTTCTGCGTCTCAACGAGACGACGAGTTAACCAAATTTAAGAACGGGTTAACAGGCATGAAGGCTGATCGTCGTTCCCGGGCGCTATTCCCGAATGTCCCTTTTATTAATGTCTGCCAACAAGGGGCAATCATTTCATGACCAGCATTTTGACCAACGTCGCGGCCATGGCCGCTCTCCAGACACTCCGCGGCATCAGCAATAATCTTCAGGATACTCAAAATCGCGTATCTTCCGGCTATCGCGTTGAAAAGGCAGCAGACAACGCAGCTTATTGGTCCATCGCAACGACCATGCGTTCGGACAACAAGGCTCTTTCCGCAGTCTCCGACGCTCTCGGTCTCGGCGCTGCAAAGGTCGACACGGCCTACACGGCCATGGACAACGCCATCGACGTCGTCAGCGAAATCAAGTCCAAGATCGTCGCGGCAACTGAAAAGGGTGTCGACAAGACCAAGATCCAGGAAGAAATCAGCCAGCTCCAGGCTCAGCTCATGAGCATCTCCCAGTCGGCTTCCTTCTCCGGTGAAAACTGGGTTGCCGGCAACACGACCAAAAGCGTCGTTTCCACCTTCGTCCGCGACGGCAACGGCAATGTCTCGGTCAAGACGACCGATTATGTCCTGGACTCGTCTTCCAACGGCAACGTCCTGTTCGGCATGACCACGACGGGCACAATCGACTCGAGCACCGGCATTATCGGTACCTCCAACGGTACGATCGGCTCGATCTACACCATGAACATCACCTCCTTCGGTCAGCCGGAAATCGCCATGGCGCTGACGGCAATCGAAGCAGGCCTGGAGGCAATGACGAAGGCAGCCTCTCAGCTTGGCTCCATCTCCAACCGTATCGAGCTGCAGGAGAACTTCGTCGCGGCCCTCGGCGACTCGATCGACTCGGGTGTCGGCCGCCTCGTCGACGCCGACATGGAAGAGGAATCGAGCAGGCTGACGGCGCTGCAGACGCAACAACAGCTGGCGATCCAGTCACTTTCGATCGCAAATTCCAGCGCTCAGAACGTTCTCACGCTCTTCCGCAGCTAAGGCGGCGGCTGAAGCTGGACCAAACCTTGTGCCGCCATTTCGCGGCAGCCTGGAAACCGCGCCAAAACGGCGCGGTTTTCGTTTTATTTCAATGGCTTGTTGGATCTTCGGCGACGCTGCTTTATTCCCGTTTCCGCTCTTGCGGAAGCGGTTGATATCAGGTTAACGTTGCCGGGAGTTGATTTGTTTTGCGACACACCGGCGTGGGGGACCCGCCGGCGGCATGATGCCATTTCAGTCGCTGCCGGCAAACCGGCCTGATCCCTTCACCTTTCCGAGACCATGTCGATGACCGTCAAGATTACCAACGCGGCCGCGGTGAGTGCGCTTGCAGTGCTGCGCAGCATCAATAAAGAATCAAGCGACGTACAGCAGCAGATTTCCACGGCAAAACGGGTCGCGACCGCGTCCGACGATGCGACCTATTGGTCGATCGCGAGCGTCATGCGCGGCGACAGCACCAATCTCGGTACCATCGGCGATGCGCTCGGCCTCGGCGCGGCGAAGGTCGATTCGACCTATACGGCGATGAACTCCGCCATCGATCTTCTCGGCGATCTCAGAGCCAAGCTGGTTGCCGCGCGTGAGCCAGGCGCCGACAAGGACAAGATCAATGCGGAAATCACGGAATACAAGAACCAGCTTCAGACGATGGTGGAGGGAACGGCCTTCGCCGGCGAAAACTGGCTTTTGAACGGCGAGCCTGCGGCGCCCCCGCAATGGAAGATCATCGGCAGCTTCGTACGCGCCCCGACCGGCGAGTATCAGGCCCAGACCGTCGACTTTCCGTCATCCCAGACCATCCTGATCGACAAGACTAATGCCAGTGGCGGCCTGTTTACCAAGGATGTCAACGGCAATGTCGATGGCACGCCGGTGCGCAACTACTATCTCCTGAATGCGAACTCCGGGACGCCGGCGACGGGCACGGCAATCTCGATCAGCAAGTCGACCACCGACTCGCAGCTCATGGATATGCTGACGGCTACGGACTCCATGCTCAAGCAGCTCACGAATTCGGCGGCAGGGATTGGTATCATGAAGGCCCGCATCGACGACCAGATCGACTACACCGCCGACCTGTCCGACGCTATCGACAAGAGTGTCGGTGCCCTCGTCGACACCGATATGGACGAGGCTTCGACCCGCCAGAAGGCGATTGAAACTCAGAAGCAGATGGCAGTTGAAGCGATCTCCATCCTCAATACGTCCGCCAGCAAAATTCTGATCCTGCTCGAATAACGATCGGCGCGAGGGCGGTACCATTCATCCTCGCGCAAGTTTGGGTTTCTAGTTTCCGGCATGAAGGCAGCGTCCGAATCCATGCCGGCAACAGGCCCCAGGCCTCTTCCAAACCGGAACGGCATGCCGGCAAGGACATGGTCATTTTTCAAGCGGGGGCATGCCGCGTGCATCCCGAATACTGGACGGTTTTTTATGAGCATTATGCTTTCCCGGTATTTGAAGGATTTCGGTGAGCCGAGTCCCTCGGCACCGATCATCGATGTAGATGATTTCGCGACCGAAACCGCCTCCGCGTTTGCGGAATTGCCGCAGGAGCCCGAGGTCGACGTCGAGGCAGAGCGGCGCGAGGCCTTTTCCGAGGGCTTCGCGGCAGCCACTGCGGACCTGACCGAAAAATACGAAAGCGAGGCCCGGGCCGCCGCCGAGGCGCATGCCGGTGAGATCGAGGAACTGAGGCTTCGCTACGAAATCGAAGCGGCTGCGGTGATCGCTTCCCGCATCCGCGACATGGCCGAAGAGATTGCTACGCTCGTCAGCGAAGTGACCGCGGCGGCAATCGCACCTGTGATGACCGAGGCGCTCGCGAAGAAAGCTGCCGAAAATCTTGCCGCTCTGCTGCGCGAGGCGATCCTCGACGGTGCGGCGGTGCCGGTCGTCGTGCGCGGTCCGGCCAAGCTTTTCGATATCCTCAAGGGCGAACTCGGAGAACATGCCGCCTTGGTCCGCCATCATGAGGCTGATGACATCGACCTTGCTGCCGAGATCGGCGAGACCGTACTCGTGACCCGTATTTCCGCCTGGGCGGCTAGCTTGAAGAAAGTTTCCGAATGAGCGACGGCGAAAACCATCACCACGGAAAGAACGAGATCATCATCGTCAAGAAACATGGCGGTGGAGATCATGACGGCGCTCACGGCGGTGCGTGGAAAATCGCCTATGCCGACTTCATGACCGCAATGATGGCCTTCTTCCTGGTGATGTGGCTCGTCAACGCCGCCAACGAGGAAACCAAGGCCTCGATCGCGACCTATTTCAATCCGATCAAACTTTCGGATGAAAAGCCGACGGAAAAGGGTCTGAAGAAGCCGGTCGACCAGGCTGAAGGCGAGCAGAACCAGGAAAAGTCGAAGGAAAAGGAAGAGAATCCGAACCAGGGCAAGTCTGCCGCCGACGGCGACGATCAGACCTCGACCTCCGGCGACAAGACCAATTACTCGGAAGCCGATTTCTTCGAGAACCCGTATTCGGTTCTTGCCGAGATTGCCCAGGAAGTTGGCCAGCAGGCAAACGTCAGCGCCAAGGGCGATGGCGGTGCGGCGGATTCGGGTCCGGCGACCGGCGCCGATGGCGGCGAGGCCTACCGCGACCCCTTCGATCCGGATTTCTGGACCAAGCAGGTCGAAGTTACGACCGCCGGCAAACCACAGCAGCCTTCGCCGCTCGATTCTAAGGCCGAACCGAATGAGCTCGCCAAGGCCGAAAATGCCCAGCCTTCCACCCTGCTGAGCAAGGACCCCAACAGCGCTGCCGTCGCCGCTTCGACAGAGAAGCAGGCCGACAAGAAGGCCGATAAGACCAAAGACAAGCAGGCGGACAAGACCAGGGACGCCGACAAGAAGGAAGAGGCTAAGCAAGCCGAAGAAAAGCAGCAGGCCGAGGAACTGCAGCAGGAGATTGCCCAGCAGATCGCCGGTGTCGCCGGCAAGCTCGCCGAGGGCCTGACGGTGACGGCGTCCGAGGGCGGCCTGCTGGTGAGCATTTCCGACCAGAACGACGATTCCATGTTCAATATCGGCTCTGCTGTGCCGCGCCAGGAGATGGTCCTCGCCATGCAGAAGATCGGTGCGATCCTGAAGCAGAGGGGCGGAGCGGTTGCCATCCGCGGCCATACGGACGGGCGGCCGTTCAAGGGCGATCTCAACGAGAACTGGCGCCTTTCGATGGACCGTGCCCAGAGCGCTTATTACATGCTCGTTCGCGGCGGCCTCGACGAGAAGCGTATTTCCCAGGTTTCCGGCTTCGCCGACCGCCGCCTGAAGCTGCCTGATGACCCCTACAACGCGTCAAACCGCCGGATCGAGATTCTCGTTCAGGCAGATCAAGGATAGTCGCATGACGCGCAGGCAGCATCGCTATTTCAGATATGCGGTCTTCGGCCTGGCGATGATGTCGCCAGCCATCGGCCATGCCGCAGATGCGGACGATCTCGCGCCGTACAAGATGCTGCGCTCGCTGCAGTTCGTTCAGGACTCGGTTGTAACGGGCGATCATTCCGCCGGCGAAATGCAGCGCTTCATGCTTGGCAAGATCGATCAGCGCCTGCGCAATGTCGATCCGTCCGTCTATGATGACGATCGCAACGTCGATGCCGCGCTGATCTATGTAATGAGCGGCGGCAATCCTCAGACGCTCGAATATCTCGTTGCCCATGACGTCAACGGTTACTTCGACAATCGCGTTACCGATGTGTTGCGGAAATATCTGAGCGGCAAGGGCCTTCTTGTCTCCAAGACGCTGGAAGAAACAGCCAAGGAATATGAAGGCAAGAAGATTGGCCCCTATCTGGCGTTGATCGGCGGCAATGTGATGATCGCCACGAAGCCGACGGATGCCCTTGCATTATATGACAAGGCGCGCCTCAACGCACCCGGCACGATCGTGGAAGAGGCGGCATTGCGCCGCTCGGTCGCCATCTGCGTCGAAACCGGGCAGGTCGACAGGGGGCTTGCCTATTCGCAGCGCTATATCCGCCGCTTCCTCCATTCGCCCTATGCCAGCCAGTTCGCCGATCTCTTCGTGAAGCTGATTGTCAGCCACGATCACGATGTGAAGCCACAGACGGTTGTCGATATCCTCTCCTTCATGGATGCCCCACGCCAGCGCGAGGTCTATCTGCGCGTCGCGCGCGCTGCCGCGATTGCTGGAAAGCCTGATCTCGCCCGTATGGCCGCTCAGCGCGTTCAGTCGCTGGGCGAGGGGACCGACAATCCATTCGGACCACTCGCCGATTTCTACAACGGCATGGCAAACGTCCCGACCGACGATATTGACCAGGCGGCCAAATATATCGCCAATATCTCCGGCGCATCTCTCTCGCCGCAGGATCAGGCACTGCAGGCAGCTGCTCGCTCCGTTGCCGAGCAGATATTGAGGGCTCCGGATCCGGCAAGCCTGACGCAAGGCTCCACCCCTAATAATACTAATCAAGAAATTACTTCTGAACAGGCTGCAGCCGCCACGGCTGCGCAACCGGAAGGAGCGCATAGCGTCTCCCCGGAACCTGTTGTCGAAGGCGAGGCTTCTGCTGGCACGGGGGGCCAGGATGTCGACCCTTCATTTACCTCTTTCGTGACGACCAATCGATCCAAGCTCGACGAAATCGACGGTCTCCTGGCCCAAGAAGGCAAGTAAGATGATGATGGATATCAGCGTCTCGGGCGGAGCGCCCGGCACGGATGCGTCTGCGTCCGTAAGATCCGGTCGGGGGGCCGGCAGAGGCGACGCCGCGGATCAGAACGGCGGCTTCTCCGATGTCCTCTCCAAGGCCGGCAACAGCGATCAGGATGCGGATGGCGTCGATAAGTCCGGCCAGCAGGACGCCAGCGATAGCGCCGAGGCCGCGGCGCGGAACTTGCGCGGACGCAATCCGAAGCCGCTGATCGATCTGAATGACGCCTCGCTCCAGGGACAGGTGGACGTGCAGTCCGAAACCATCGCAAACGCCGGCAAGATGCCTGCGAAGTCTGTAAGGGAGAAGGACGCAGCTGTCTTTGGACTGGGCAAGCCGGGCGCCAAGGATGAGGCAGCCGAGACCGTTGCTCAGGCGGGGGGCAAGCCTGCCAAACAGGTCAAGATCGGTGCGCTCGGCGGCGATACCGCTGTCGATACAGGCGCTGACGTAGAGCCCGGCGATGGCGATATCACCGACGTTCTCGGCCTGCTGAAGAAGGAGCCCGGGGACGCCGCGGCTGTCCTGCAGGCTTCGGCTCATCATGCGGCCGCGAAGGCGGACGACGCAACGGCCGGCAAGAAGGACGCCAACGCCGAAGGCGTAAACGGTGCGAAGGCTGGTGCGCACGTGTCGGATGCATTGGCAGCCGTCGCCCCGCATGGCAATGACGCGCGTGTGCCGGGAACGGAGAATGCCGAAGGCACCGAAGGCAAGACGTTCAGGATCAGCCGTGCCGATGGCCGTGGCCAGTCGATGGACATGCATATCGGTACCGAGCAACCCGGCGAGAAGTCGGGAAAGTCGAGCGTCGAAAATGTTTCCGTCCTGGAATCGCGTCGTTATCTCGGCCTGGTTCAGAACCAGAATTCCGCAAACGTGACAGCAGCACTTTCAGGTGACAAGGAATGGGCACAGGCTATGCAGCCGAGCTCTGCTCTGTCGAACGCCGCTGAATGGACAAGCACCGGCAAGGTGGTGAACACCCTCAAGATCCAGATGAGCCCGATCGATCTTGGCCTCGTCACGGCGACGATGCGGCTGTCAGGCGATACGCTGAATGTCGACCTCAAGGTCGAGACCGGCGCGGCCTATCGCCAGCTCAAGGAAGACCACGGCAAGATTCTCGAGGCGCTGCGCAGCCAGGGCTATGCGGTCGATAACGTGACCATCAGCATGGCGCCAGTGGATCGGTCCGATGCCGGCAACCAGGCAAACAGCCAGGGACAGACTTCCCAGCAGCAGCAACAGTCGCTCGCCCAGCAAGGCCAGGGCGGCGAGGCGCGCGAGCGCCAGAACCAGACAGCGCGGCAGACGGATGGAGGCTTCAATGGTGCGGGCGGCAACGGTGTTGAGAACGCTTCTGCTATCGACGCTGGCGGCAGCCGCCCTGGTAGCGTTTACCTCTAGCGCATCCGCCTCCACAGGCGCCTGCGAGCGCGAGATCCAGTCTGCGGCAGCCAAATACGGGATCCCCGAGGGGATTCTCTATTCGGTCGGCTTGACGGAAACTGGGCGCAAGGGTTCGCTCTATCCCTATGCGATGAACGTCGAAGGCAAGGCGCTGTTTCCTGCCTCCGAGCAAGCCGCGTTGCGTCAATTCGACACTGCCAGCAGGGACGGCGCGAAGCTAATCGATATCGGATGTATGCAAATCAATCACTATTTCCACGGTGAAAACTTCAGCTCCGTGGAGGATATGTTCGATCCCCACCGCAACGTGGAGTATGCAGCGAAGTTCCTGCGCAATCTTCACGATCGTCATGAGACTTGGACGATGGCGGTAGCCAGATACCACGCAGGGCCGAACAACAATCCGGCGCAGAAGCAATATGTCTGCCGCGTCATCGCAAATCTGGTTGCCACCGGCTATGGCAAGTGGACTCCCAATGCGAGCAATTTCTGCGGAAATTAATTCAATTAATAATTGAATTCACCAATTATGACCGAACTGTGTCACAGTGTGGCAAGAATTCGGCACAAAACCCGCTTGCAAGGCGTAATTAAGTGGACGTTAACTTTTCCACGAAATTTTTGTGTGCATAACCTCGTCGACCTACTATATGTAGATCAAATCGGTACCCAAATCTTAATCAATTATTAATTTCCGCCATTAACTTTCACGAATTGCTGCAGATTCGCGCGATTCGTACCCATAGATCATCGATGTGCCACACTGATTCGGAGGCGGACGAATGATCGTAGTGGTTGATGAGCGTGAGCTCGTGAAGGATGGTTACACTTCTCTCTTTGGTCGTGAGGGCATTCCCTCAACCGGCTTTGATCCCGGTGAATTCGGCGAATGGGTGCAAACGGCGGCTGATTCTGACATCGCCGCGGTCGAGGCATTTCTGATCGGCCAGGGGCAGCGGGCCATGGAATTGCCGCGTGCGATCAGGGATCGCTCGATGGCGCCGGTGATTGCGGTCAGCGATCAACCGTCACTCGAAAACACGCTGGCCCTTTTTGACTGCGGCGTGGACGACGTTGTACGCAAGCCGGTGCATCCGCGTGAGATTCTCGCGCGTGCCGCTGCAATCCGTCGTCGCCTGAAGGCGATCGCAAACCACACCGACATCGGCGCCATCCGCGTCTTCTCCGACGGGCGCGATCCGGAAATCAACGGCGAAACCTTCGCCTTGCCGCGCCGCGAGCGCCGCATCCTCGAATACTTGATTGCCAATCGCGGCCGTCGCGTCACCAAGACCCAGATCTTCAATGCGATTTACGGCATTTTCGATGAGGAAGTCGAAGAAAACGTCGTCGAAAGCCACATCTCCAAGCTGCGCAAGAAGCTGCGCAAGAAGCTCGGCGTCGACCCGGTCGATTCCAAGCGCTTCCTTGGCTACTGCATTGATTGGAATTGATTTTTCGGCGCGGGTCGTGCCGCGCGGGAAAGCCGGAATATTTCGGTCGGCGACCCGGCACAACAGACAGCTTCACGCAAGGCCCGCCAAATACTGTTGCACTTAACAGGTAAAACGAGGTTTTCAGATGAGCATTTTCGGCAGCATGAAGACGGCAGTATCGGGGATGAACGCTCAGGCCAACCGCCTCAGCACCGTCTCCGATAACATCGCGAACGTGAACACCAGCGGCTACAAGGCAGTTTCGACCGCGTTTTCGTCGCTGGTCCTGCCGTCGGGCTCCGGTAACTACAACTCGGGCGGCGTGACGACGACGGTTCGCCAGGCTGTCTCCGACCAGGGCGACATTTCCTACACGACCTCTGGTTACGACCTCGCAATTTCCGGCGACGGCTTCTTCATCGTCCAGGGCGGCGATGGTGTTCCCGTCCTGACGCGTGCTGGCGACTTTACGAAGGACGACAGCGGCAACCTCGTCAATTCGGCCGGCTTCACGCTCATGGGCTATCCGTGGGGTTCCTCGGCTCCGGCAGTCGTCGTCAACGGCTTTGACGGCCTCGTTCCGATCAACGTCCTCGGCGACCAGAAGTTGGCGGCCGTTCCGACCTCAAACGGCTCATGGACCGGCAACCTCAAGCCCGGCGCAAAGATTGTGTCGGTCCCGGCCAACCTGCCAAGCGCAAACTCCGCTACGGTGACGTCCGACACACAGAAATACTCGATGGTCACCTACGACAAGCTCGGTAGTAAGGTGATGTACGACATCTACTACACGAAGGTTCCCAATCCCGCATCGCCGCCGGCCGCGGCTGGTACGACCCAGTGGGAAATGGCGGTCTACCGCAATGCCGACAAGGCGACGACGGGCACCAGCTCGTTCCCCTATTCCTCGGCGGCGGTGAATGTCACCTCCATCCAGTTCGACGACAAGGGTCAGATGACTGTCCCGGCGGCCCCGTCGACGACCAATATCGTCGATCCGATAACCGGCCTCACCATCAATATGAAGCTCGATCTTTCCCAGGTCGGCGACAATTTCTCGGGTACAGGTAACGTCGACGGTCAGGGCGCGAATTCGCCGGTCGATATCACCATCGACTCCGACGGTATCGTCTACTCGAAGTACGATGACGGCAGCACCAAGCCCGTCTTCCAGATCCCGCTCGCCAATGTGCCGAGCCCGGACCTGCTGACGCTGATGTCTGGCAACGTCTATTCGGCCAACGGCAAGTCGGGCGTGACCGTCACCGGTTTCCCGCAGACCAGTGGTTTCGGCAAGATCCAGTCGGGCGCCCTCGAAGGCTCGAACGTCGACCTCGCCGGCGAACTGACCGAAATGATCGAATCCCAGCGCAGCTACACCGCCAACTCAAAGGTGTTCCAGACGGGTTCCGATCTCATGGACGTCCTCGTCAACCTCAAGCGTTAATTCAGGGTAACGGGTAAGCCATGTCGCTCACTTCAGCACTTAACACCGCGCAGAGCATATTCAACAATACGGGCGCGCAGAGCAGCATCGTATCGAACAATATCTCGAACGCCGGCAACAAGGACTATGTGCGCCGGCAGGCGATGCTCACCACCTCGCTTAACGGCGCCCAGGTGGTCAAGATCAGCCGCGCACAGGAAGATGCGCTGCTGAAACAGTATCTCAAGGCGTCCTCGCAGGACAGCGCTCAACAGACCCTGTTGAGCGGCCTTGAAGATCTGAAATCGATCATGGGCGGCAACGACAACGAAACGTCGCCCGAAACGGCCCTGCGCACCTTCCGTGACAAGCTCGGCACGTTCCGCGCCACCCCCGGTGACCTTATTGCTGCCCAGGGTGCGATTACGGCGGCGCAGGACGTCGTAACCTCGCTGAACAATGCCTCCAAGGCAGTGCAGCAGCAGCGTTCCGATGCCGACAAGCAGATCAAGAATCAGGTCGACTCGCTCAACAGCCTGCTGAAGCAGTTCGAAACGGCCAACAATGCCGTCAAGAAGGCGACATCATCGAACGAAGATCCGTCGAGCGCGCTCGATGAGCGCGAAAAGGTCCTCAAGCAGATCAACCAGATCGTTGGCGTGTCTACGGCGACACGCGCCAACAACGACATGGTGCTCTACACAGCCGACGGCACGACGCTGTTCGAGACGATCCCGCGCGCAGTCAGCTTCGAGCCGACGCAGTCCTATGCGGCCGACACAGTCGGCAACAAGGTCTATGTCGATGGCGTTGCCGTCAACATGGGCTCGGGCTCGACGACCAATGCCAAGGGTAGCCTCGCCTCGCTTCTGCAGATCCGCGACGATATCGCACCGACGTTCCAGAGCCAGCTCGACGAAGTCGCTCGCGGCCTCGTGAACCTTTACCAGGAAGACGGCAATCCTGGCCTCTTCGTCTGGACAAACCCGACCACCGGCACCGCAGGCGGGGTTCCGCCGGCTGGCACCGTCATCAAGGGCATCGCCGGAACGATCGCGATCAATGACCGTGTCGTCACCTCCAAGGGCGGCGATCCGATGCGGTTGCGTGACGGCAACATCAATGCAAGCAGCACGGCTGCGAACCCGACGGGTTCGAGCGGTTATACCGCGGAACTCGACCGTCTCTATACGTCGATGGATTCGGGGATTGCATTCGATCCGAGTACCGGTCTGGACACCAATGTCAGCATCCTGACCTTTGCCACCAATTCGATCGGCTGGCTCGAACAGAACCGCAGCAACGCGACGACGGCGGCGGAAAATACTCAAGCTGCCGCAGCACGAACCGATGAAGCTTATTCCAATGAAACCGGCGTCAACCTCGACGAGGAACTGACGCTCCTTCTCGACATAGAGCAGTCCTACAAGGCGGCGACCAAGATTTTGAACGCCGTTGATGAAATGTTGAAAGCATTGCTGGATATTGCGAGTTAAGCCATGAAGAGCTCATTTATTTCAAGTTCGGCCATTCAGAACGCCATGCGGTTGACGATCCGCCAGGCGCAGAACCAGATGACGAAGGCGACGATGGAAGCGACCACCGGCACCTACGCCGATATTGGTGTGTCGCTGGGCGGTTACGCAGCCAAGAGCATCGACTTCACCCGCGAAGTCGACCGCATCAAATCGATCAAGCTCAGCAATGCGCTTGTAGATGCCCGCATGGAATCGGCCCAGACCGGGCTCACCAAAATGAAGACGGCCGGGGACGGCTTCCTGTCCAAGCTGACCGCGTTGCAGAGCAGCCACGATCCGGGCAGCGTCACGGTCGCTATCCAGTCGGCCACGAGCGCGCTTTCGACGATGATGGACACGTCCAACTCGATGGTGAACGGCGAATACCTCTTCGCCGGCATCAATACCGACATTCAGCCGCTGACGGACAAGACGGCGGCGACTTCGGCGGCGATCGTTACAGCCTTGAATGCTTACGCGGCAGGCCTGCCGACGCCGAAGCCGGTTAACGAGCTCACCGGCGACGAGATGAAGACATTCATCGAGACCCAGGTCGAGCCAATGTTCAGCGAAGCCGCCTGGACGGATCCGACAACCGGCTGGTCGAAGGCGTCCAGTCAGAACATGACGAGCCGCATCAGCAATTCGGAAGTCGTTGAATCCTCGACCAGCGCCAATTCCGAGGGCATGCGTTACTTCGCTCTGGCAACTGTGACGACGGCCGCGCTATTCGGCCAGAATCTCAGCACCGATGCGATGAGCGCAGTCTCCTCCAAGGCGATCACATACACGACGAGGGCGACCACGGGTCTCGTTACCCAGGCCAGTCAGCTCGGCCTCTCGCAGGAGCGCGTCGAAAAGGCGAATGACGCCCTCGATGCCCAGGCGAACATCATGCAGACCAAGCTCGTCGATATCCAGGGTGTTGATCCCTACGAGGCCTCGACCCTTGTCAAGACTTTGGAAACACAGCTCGAAACCGCTTACACGATCGTATCGAAGATTCAGCAGTTGAGTCTCGTGAACTACCTTTGATGATCAAAGGCGCGCAATATAAAGAAGGATGCATGAATGTATCAGTTCTCTTATGCCGAGGTCATGCAAGACTCGGTTGCCGACGCGAAGGAGCGGGAATGGCAGGTTCTCGAACGTTCGATCGAACTGCTTTCGGCGGCGCGCGATAAAGAGAAGTACAGCCGGGAGGCTATTGAAGCTCTCTTCTACACCCGCAGGGTCTGGATCAGCTTCGTTGAGGATTTGAAGCATCCAGACAACCAGCTGGAGATCGAGCTCAGGGCGAACCTTATTTCGATTGCGATCTGGATATTGAAGGAATGCGACAGAATTAGAAAACGTCAGTCGAATAACTACCAGGGCATCATCGACGTTACCACCATCATCAGGGATGGACTTAAATGAAAAGTACACTTCGCATTTCTCTGAAAGCCGGAGAAAGAATCTTCATCAACGGCGCTGTCCTGCGTGTCGACCGTAAGGTGGCACTGGAATTCCTGAACGATGTGACGTTCCTTCTCGAAAACCACGTGCTACAGCCGGAAGGCGCGACCACGCCGCTTCGCCAGCTCTACTTCATTGCCCAGATGATCCTCATCAATCCCGAGGGCAAGGAACATTCGACGGCGATGTTCCGCAAGTCGATCACGATGCTGCTCACATGCTTCAAGAACGAGGAAATTCTCGCCGAACTGAAGCGTATCGATGCACTCGTTTCGACCGGCCGCGCCTTCGACGCGCTGAAGGCGATCCGCGGTCTCTACGCGATCGAAGACGGCATTCTCAACAATCACGAGCTGCCCCCGACAATGGTCGAGCAGATTCGCAGGGAGATCGCACCATGGCGGTAGACGGAACCCAGAGCGTAGGCGGCGGCAGCAGCACATATGGCTCGTCCAATGCTGCGCAGCAGAAGGCCACGCTGAACTACGATAACTTCCTTCAGCTTCTGGTCGCGCAGATGAAGAATCAGGATCCGACCGATCCGATGGATGCCAGCGAGCAGATGTCTCAGCTTGCAAGCTTCTCGCAGGTCGAGCAGACGATCCAGACGAACACGAAGCTCGATACGCTTCTGACGAGCTCCAGCCTGACCCAGGCAAGCAGCTATGTCGGCAAGTACATGGAAAGCGCTGACGGCAAGACCAAGGGTACGGTTGAATCCGTCAAGGTTTATTCCGACGGCCTCATTGCAACGCTGGACAATGGCGGTAAAATCCTCATTCAGGCTGGCATCTCCATTTCTGATTCGGCGCCGACCAATCCATCGGGCGACGATAGCAGTTCGGATAATACCTGAAGTGACGACGGCGGCGCCGAAAGGGCCTGACGCTCGTCCGTTTGGATGACGCCAAAAATACCAGTCCGGTTAAAGCCGGGCTGGCTGCTTTCAAGGCGATATGAGGTTGCCTGACGATGAATGAAGCTGATGCACTCGACCTGTTCCAGGCTGCTATCTGGACCGTCCTCATTGCCGCTGGTCCTGCGGTCATTGCGGCAATGGTCGTTGGTCTCGTCATCGCGCTGATCCAGGCGCTCACGCAGGTGCAGGAAGCGACACTCACCTTCGTTCCGAAGATCGTAGCCGTTCTGGTCACGGTCGGCATTTCGGCCCCCTTCGTGGGCTCCCAGATTTCCATTTTCACCAATCTGGTCTTCTCGCGCATCCAGTCAGGCTTCTGAGCCAACTTCGCGCAAGCTTCGCCATTTAACTGTCGATCCGAATTGGGCGGACTCTGAGGTTCGCCTCCTCTCATGAAGAGACGGAATCGCCATGGCGCAACCACCTGCACTACCCCTTCCGAAAGCTGCCCCAAGTCTGCGTGATATCGGTTTTGCCTTGGGCATCATCGGTATTATCTGCATCCTCTTCCTGCCGATCCCGCCGTTTTTGATCGACATGGGCCTGGCCTTCTCGATCGCCTTCTCGGTGCTGATCCTCATGGTCGCGCTGTGGATCCAGAAACCTCTCGAATTCTCGTCCTTCCCGACCATCCTTCTGATCGCGACAATGACGCGACTGGCGTTGAACATTGCCACGACGCGCGTCATCCTTTCGCACGGCAACGAGGGACATGACGCGGCGGGCGGCGTCATCGCCGGCTTTGCAAGCCTGGTCATGTCCGGCGACTTCGTCATCGGTCTGATCGTCTTCCTGATCCTCATCACCATCAACTTCATCGTCATCACCAAGGGTGCGACGCGTATCGCGGAAGTCGGCGCGCGTTTCACCCTGGACGCCATCCCCGGCAAGCAGATGTCGATCGACGCCGACCTTTCGGCCGGCATCATCGACGAGAAGGAAGCCCAGCGCCGCCGCAAGGAACTGGAAGAGGAAAGCTCTTTCTTCGGTGCGATGGACGGTGCCTCGAAATTCGTTCGCGGTGACGCTGTCGCCGGTCTTCTGATTACCGCCATCAACGTCTTCGGCGGCATCATCATCGGCTATTTCCGCCATGGCATGCCGATCGGCGAAGCAGCTGACGTCTTCGTCAAGTTGTCGGTCGGTGACGGCCTCGTCTCGCAGATGCCGGCCCTCATCGTCTCGCTCGCCGCCGGCCTGCTCGTCTCGCGCGGCGGCACCACCGGCTCCACCGACCAGGCGGTCGTCAATCAGCTGAGCGGCTATCCCCGCGCACTCTCCGTCTCGGCCGTGCTGATGTTCGTCCTCGCTCTGATGCCGGGCCTGCCGTTTGTACCCTTCGTGATCCTCGGCAGTCTTCTCGCCTTCGGCGCCTGGTTCATTCCGCGTCAGGCCGAAGCCGAAAATCTGCTTCGCCGTGAAGCCGAGGAAAAGAAGGTCGTCCAGACCAAGGAGCTCGAAAAGGACTCGGTCAAGGCGGTTCTGCGCACGTCCGAAATCGAGCTCGCTCTCGGCAAGATGGTCTCGACCCGCCTGCTCGGCGCCCATCAGGAACTCGCCTTCCGCGTCGGCAAGATGCGCAAGAAGTTCGCCACCCAATACGGTTTCGTCGTGCCGGAAATCAAGGTTACCGACGATATCGGCATCCCCGAGAAGTCGTATCAGATCCGCATCCATGGCACGACTGTCGCCTCGAACCTGCTGCGTGTCGGCGAAGTTCTCGTCGTCACCGGCGCCGGTCGCAAGCCGAGCATTCCCGGCGACGAAATCCGCGAACCCGCTTTCGGCATGCCGGCGGTTTCGATCCTCGAAAACTTCGCCGAAGATCTGAAACGTGAAGGTTTCCAGCCGATCGACAACGTCTCGGTTGTGCTGACGCATATGAGCGAGGTTATCAGAAACAACCTGCCGCAGCTTCTGTCCTATAAGGACGTGAAGATTCTGATCGATCGTCTCGACCCTGAATACAAGAAGCTCGCTGATGAGATCTGCTCGTCCCACATGTCCTATTCGGGCCTGCAGGCGGTGCTGAAGCTGCTTCTTGCCGAACGTGTCTCGATCCGCAACCTGCACCTCATTCTGGAAGCGGTCGCAGAACTTGCTCCGCATGTCAGGAAGACGGAGCAGATCGTCGAGCACGTCCGCATCCGCATGGCCCAGCAGCTTTGCGGCGACCTTGCCGACAACGGCGTGCTGCGCGTGCTGCGGCTCGGCAGCAAATGGGACCTCGCCTTCCACCAGGCGCTCAAGCGTGATGCCAAGGGCGAAGTCGTCGAATTCGACATTGATCCGCGCACGCTCGAAGAGTTCAGCGAACAGGCGACGAAAGTTATCCGTGAATTCATGGACAGAGGCCTGCCTTTCGCCCTTGTCACCTCACCCGAAACGCGCTCCTATGTCCGCATGATCATCGAGCGACTCTTCGCAACGCTTCCCGTTCTCTCGCATGTGGAACTGGCCAAGGGCATCGAAATCAAGATTCTGGGCTCGATTTCATGATTTCAGACCCGCAAGGGACAGTTCTGGCGCTGTTTCTGGTTTTCTGCCGGATCGGCGGCTGTGTGCTGACCCTTCCGGGTTTTTCGTCGGGCCGCGTGCCGGAGCAATTGCGCGTCTTCATTGCCGGTGCGCTTTCGCTTGCCGTTCTGCCGGTGCTCTGGGACACGGTCTATCCGTCGGTCCACACCAGTTCCGGTACCTATATCGGCCTGATTTTCAGCGAATCACTGATCGGTGTGATGTATGGCATGCTCGCCCGGCTCTATACGCTCGGTCTGCAGTTCGCGGCCACGATCGTCTCGATGATGGTCGGCTACACGCAGCCGAGCACGTCTGACATCGTCGAAGATTCGCCCGAAATCAGTCTGACGGCCTTTATCACGATGACCGGCCTGATGGTTCTCTTCATCATGGATTTCCATCACATCGTTTTCCGCGCGCTGATCGATTCCTACACGACCATGCCTTTCGGCGGGTTGATGCAGTTGCGCTCTACGCTCATCACCTTCACGGATACGCTGGAGCAGACCACCTACATCATGCTGCGGCTTTCGAGCCCCTATTTGATTTACGGACTGATCTTCAACATCTCGATCGGCTTCATCAACAAGCTCGCGCCGCAGATCCCGGTCTACTTCATCTCCACGCCCTATCTGCTCATGGGCGGCCTCTTCCTGCTCTATTTCTCGATCGCTGCATTGATCAGCCAGTTCGCCCAATCCTTCGGCAGCATATTCGTGGGAAAGTGAGGGGCGATGATGGAGAAGAAGCGCTCCGACAAGCTCAAGCGTCTGGTCACGGTTCAGCGGCATCTCGAAAAAATGGCGGAGTACGATCTGGCGGAAACCAGCCGCCAGCGCGCCGAAGTCAATGCAGCCATGGATGTCGCCATTCTAGCGCTCGGCTCGCTGGACCCTGTCCATCGTGCTTTCTCGCAGAGTTATGCCGATCGTTTCGGCAGGCTGAGCATCAAGGATCAACAATTGACCGGCATGCAGCAGGTCCATGAAATGCGCCTGACGCGTGAGCGCGCCAAGGGCGACCGGCTGGAGGAAAGCATGCTCGATGCCCTTCAGGCCGAGCGTCGTGAGGCGGATGACAATGCCGTCTACGATGTAATCGATCAGCAGTTCGCAACGCCAGCCTCCAGCAAGCTTCAAAAATAATAATCGCCACGATCTTACATTAGAGGATTGTAACGTGGCTATTTCACCCCCCAGCGATCTGGTGATGGACGTCGTCAAGGCGGCCGACCCCATGGAGGTTCAGGCTGCCCAGGAAAAGCTGAAAGCCAGCCGCGCCGCTTTTGCTGCGACAAGCCTGGCCGACAGCGGTAACGGTTTTTCTTCCGCAGTCGACATTCTCGACAACGTCAAGCAGAAGACCGGCCTGCACAATATCCAGAACCGCGAAAAGACCGAGGACGTGCCGGAAACCTACCGGAAGTTCGAGGCTATGGTTCTGCAGAATTTCGTGAAGTCCATGCTGCCGAGCGATGCCGAGAATGTCTTCGGCAAGGGCGCAACGGGCGATATCTGGAAAGGCATGATGGCCGAGCAGCTCGGCAACGTCATGGCTCAGGGCGACGGCATCGGAATTGCCAAGCAGATGTATTCCGAGCAGTTGCGCCGCCAGGAAGGCAAGATCGTCAACGCCTCCACGGATGAAGACGACCGCAAGACTGCAATGAGCATGATCGACGACTTTCAACGCAAGACCTTCGGCACTCCGACTGCCGACAATAAGTCCGCAACAAGCGACGCATAATCGAGGATAAAATGGAAATAGTTTCGAACGAATACAGGATCAAATCCGTTCTCGGGCGCCTCGAAATGATAATCGACAATGAGAACACTCGGATCGGCAGCGATCCGCAGTTCGATCTGAAGGTCTCCAATGCGCACAAGAGCCGGTGCCTGTACGAGCTCTCGATGCTCTTCCGCGACACCGATCCGGCCGAGCTTGCCGCTTCGCATCTGGACCAGCTTCATGGCCTCAAGAAGAAGCTTACGCTAAACGCCCGCCGCGTCGAAGCGCATCTGGAGGCGGTTCGCGCCGTTGCCGATCTCTTGAAGAACGCCGTGCAGGATGCCGATGCTGACGGCACCTATTCCCAGGAACAGTTCGCCGCGCGGGATGCCTGATGATCAAGCTCGTCCTCACAGGCGTCTGGGTCTGCGCCGTCACGTTGGCATCGGTCTATTTCTCGGTGAACATGGCGACTGCGCCGGCGCCGGTTGAAGCGGATACCAAGCAAAGCGCGCTCGAGCTGGTGAAGGGCGAGACGATCACCGTGCCCGTTATCGGCAACGGTGCGGTCAACGGCTATTTCCTCGGCCGCATCTCCTTCATGATGCACAAGGATATGATCGCTGGCCTCAACCTGCCGATCACGGAAATGACGACCGACGAACTCTTCAGCCTGCTCGTCGGTAACAAGATGATCGACGTCTCCAATATCAAGGCCTTCGATCCCGGGGCTTTCCGCGAACAGATCAAGAAGGGCATGAACGAGCGTCTCGGCGGCGAATATGTGGCCGATGTCATGCTGGAGCAGCTCGACTATCTGTCGAAGGAAGACGTGAAGGAAACCTCCGGCGGCAAGCCGCAGAAGGTTGGAGCGCCAGTCAAGATCGTCGAGACCGCGCCCGCGTCCGAAACGCCGGCTCCCTCGGCCAGTCACTGATCACCATTGATCGGTCAATTCAAAACGGCGCCGAAAGGCGCCGTTTTTTGCGTTCTCGTCTTGGTTAATGAACTACTTATGCGCGCATGAAAATCCAAAGGTTTTTCCTAAGGGTTGTTTGAAGCGGAGTTGATATAAACGCGGCACAAGCTTGGGATGATGCCGCCACGGGTTGGGGGAAATCGCTTCAGGCGGGACGCCGCTGGTCCTCACAAGACCTCCGCTGCGGAAATGTGGGCTTGTTTTCCAGGATGTCGGGCGCATGACGCACCCTCGGCAGGAGGTTGGAATGAATTTGATTGCAAACTTCGCGGTGCTTGCATCGCGGCGGACGATTTTCGATCTGCCGGTCTGCGATCTCGGCTGGGACGACGCGCTGGTTTTCATCAACGAACTGGCTTCCATCCCTGTCGGGCAGACCGTGGTTTGCTTCGTCAACGCTCACAACATGCTGACCGCCCTGGGCGACGACGAATACTATCAGATCATGTCGCATAATCTGGTCCTGCCCGATGGCATCGGCCTCAACATCGCATCCCAGGTCACGCATGGTTCGCCATTTCCCGCCAATCTGAACGGTACCGATTTCGTGCCGGCATTCCTGACCTTCATGGAAACGCCGCGCCGTATCGGTCTGATCGGCGGCGCGCGTGCGGTTGTCGAGAAGGCGGCCGAGAACTTTTCCCGGCATACGCCCTGGCACGAATTCTTCGTCATCTCCGACGGCTTTTTCGACAAGGCAAATCCGGAAGCTGTTACCGCCGAAGTGGAGCGTCAGAAGCTCGATATCCTGATTGTCGGCATGGGCACGCCGCTGCAGGAAAAATGGGTTCACCAGAATATCCGCGCCGATCACGCGCGTCTCGTCCTGACGGTCGGTGCACTTTTCGATTTCGTTTCCGGCACCGTCCCCCGCGCGCCGAAGACCGTGCGCATGATGCGTCTCGAATGGGCCTATCGCCTGGTGCAGGAGCCGGCGCGCCTCTGGCGCCGTTATATTATCGGTATCCCGATTTTCCTCTTCCGGGTCTTCCAGTATCGCTTCAGCCGGCGCGCGCGTATTCTCAGCCAGCCGGTTGAACCGACGCACGCTGCGGGCGAACAGAAGAGAATCGAGCAGATGAAGAAAGCCGGCTGATTACAGATTTCTGCAGGCTGCGGTTAACCATTTCTTTGCCATATATATTTAGAGTAGCTTAATCATCCGCGTCGGCGCGGTTGAGCGAACTCGGCTATCATGCGCATGAGATGTGACGCCAATGCACGATTCCAGGGCGAAAAGCAGTTTCCATGATCGCGCAACCAGCTTCTCGCGCGGCCAGCGGCAAAGTCACGCGGAAGAGAGTACCGGTGCACCGGAGATCCGCCCTTCGGAAGCCGAACTGCTGCACGCCATAAGCCGGCTGCTCGATGAGCAGCGCGCGAAAGCGCGGCAGACTGAACCGCTGGTCGATCGGATCGAAACGATCCTCGGTTCGCGCCTTCAGGCTGCTAACGATATCTCTTCCGTTTCCGCTCCCGCTTTTGAGCCCTCTTCTCCCGCAGCGGAGCCAGCGACGCAATACCTCCAGGTTCATCACGTCGCTCCCGTCGAAAAAGCACCCGTTTTGCCGGTCTCACGCAAAATAGGGCGCACGAAATGGGGCAGGAGCGCCCTCGTCATTGTTGCCCTCTCGTTCGTTGGTGCCGCCACCCCCGTCCTGATGCCATCCGCACCCGTGCGTTACACAGCAGAAACGACGCTTGCCGTGGATGCGGGCGCAGGCGACCGGGCTGCGCTTGTCGGGGAAACCGTCAGAAGGCTGTTCTCGGTACCTGTCATCACCTCAGCTGTTGCAGCACTGAAGCTGGACCGCGATCCGGAATTTGCCGGCAGCAATGCCAATGCACTTGGTGTTGCCCTCGAGCTTCTCTCCGGCAGCGGCGCGGCGGCTGATCCGGCATCGCGCGCCGAGGCCGCGCTGAAATCTGCCCTCGCGATTATTCCCGATGACCGCACTGGCACGATCCGCCTGATGGTAACGACGGCCGATGGCGACAAATCGACACGAATCGCCATGCGGTTGTCCGATGCGGTGACCGGCGGCAGTGCCGCGAGCAAGGCGGCCGAGACGGCCACTGCCTTGAAAAAAGAAAATGATCAGGCTCAGGCAGAGCTCATGGCTTTTGGCCAGAAGAACGGCGAGGGCAATGTCAAGGTTGCGACGCAATTGCAGCGTCAGATCGCCGGCCTCGATGCCGATCTCAAGAATGCCGACGACAATATCCTGACCGCCAAGGAACAGGCCGACAAGCTGAGGGCCGCCAAGCTCGCGGACGTGCTGGAAGGCTCGCTCACTTCGGATATGATCTCACCCGCCCTGCAGGATCTGCGCGACAGATATGCGATTGCCAAGACGGCGCTCGCGCAGCTTTCGGCAGACCTTGGGCCGCGCCATCCGCGCCTGCTCCAGCAGCAGTCCGAGGTCGACGGTCTGAAGGACAGCATCGGCAAGGAACTTGTGCGCCTCGCCCAGAACGCAAGTGGGACAGCCAAGGCTGCCGTCGATGCGCGCAGGCAACTGAGCGACCGTCGCAACGCGCTCATTGCCCAGAGCCGCGATACCGGCGTCGATCTCGCCAAGCTGACCGAGTTGCGGGAAAAGGCCTCTGCGGCCCGCTCGCGCCTGGAAGAAGAGGTTTCCACGACAGGTGCCATCGGCGACGGCAGGGTTACGGTTCGCAAACCCGCTCTTGTGCTGCCGGTTCCCGGTGGCAGCAGTTTCGCTTTCAATGCCTTGCTGGGCGGCCTTGCAGGTCTGGTCGTAGGCCTCGGCTTCGTTTTTCTGCCGCGTCGCTTCCGCTGGCAGTCTGAACAGGTGCCGGTCCTGCCGGTTGAAATTCCCGTCCAGGCTCAAATTCTCGCCCCTGTGGCCGAACTTGTGCAGGTCCCCGAACCGGAGTTGGTCCCGCAGACGGCGGACGAGGTCGATGCATTGCGCTCGCAGATCGCCAGCCTGCGCGATCGCCTACACGCCCACCAGGCTTCCCGATAGGCGAACGCCCGACGGCAGATTGCTCTTGCAATTGCCGTTTTTAAACGGGATAGGGCGTTATCGGGAAATCATTCCCGCCGCGGGCGAATAGACTGGCGCGAAACTGGGCGGAGAAGACGCGTGACGACAGTAATCGACGGCAAGCAGGTTGCCGCATCCGTAATCGAAACCGTGAAATCGGCAAATGCTGCGCTTGAGGCTGCCAAGGGCGTACGGACGGGCCTTGCGGTCATCATCGTCGGCGACGATCCGGCGAGCCACACCTATGTCAGCTCCAAGAGCCGAATGGCCAAGGAATGCGGCTTCAAATCCGTCCAGCACACGCTGCCGGTCGAGACGAGCCAGGAGGAGCTTGCCGCCCTCGTCGCCACGCTCAATGCCGATCCGTCGATCCACGGCATTCTCGTGCAGCTGCCGCTGCCCAAACATCTCGACAGCGAGGCGATCATCCAGTCGATCCTGCCGGAGAAGGATGTCGATGGCCTGAGTGTCGTCAATGCCGGCAAGCTTGCGACCGGTGACCTGAAGACCGGCCTCGTCTCCTGCACGCCGGCCGGCGCCATGGTTTTCGTCCGTCGCACCCATGGTGAGGATCTTTCCGGCCTCAATGCCACCGTCATCGGCCGCTCCAACCTGTTCGGCAAGCCGATGGCGCAGCTTCTGCTGAATGCCAACGCGACGGTCACCATTGCCCATTCGCGCACCAAGGATCTCGCCGGCATCTGCCGCAATGCCGATATTCTGGTGGCCGCCGTCGGTCGTCCGGAAATGGTCAAAGCCGATTGGGTCAAGCCCGGTGCCACCGTCATCGATGTCGGCATCAACCGCATTGCCGCCCCCGAACGCGGCGAGGGGAAGACCCGCCTCGTCGGCGATGTCGCTTTTGCCGAGGTTTCTCCGGTTGCTGCCGTCATCACCCCGGTTCCGGGTGGCGTCGGCCCGATGACGATCGCCATGCTGATGGCCAATACGGTGATTGCCGCCCATCGTTCGGCAGGACTGACGCCGCCGGTATTCTGATCATCCCCCTTTAATCAACTCTGGGGCGCGGCGCCTGTCGAGGCCCTGACGATCAACTCGGTCTTCCAGAGTTCCTGTTCGGGGAAGGGGCCCGCCTGCTTGACCGTACCGATGAGCCGCTGCGCGATGCGCACGCCGGCCGCCCGCAGCGACGAGCGTGTCGTCGTCAGCGGCACGGAGAAATTCTCCGGCTTCAGGAGCGGCAGAACATCGTCATGGGCGATCAGCGAAATGTCCTCGCCGAGTTTCAATCCGGCTTGATTGACGGCGCGGATTGCACCGAGCGCAAGCACCGTACTGGAGCATAAAATGGCGGTTGGCCGATCCGGAAGCTGCAGGAAGCGCTCCATGGCGATCAGTCCTTCCTCGTCCGTCATGACCGTATGGCTCGTGCAGTCTTCCTCGAGCTCCAACCCGCGTTCGGCCAGCGCGGCAATGAGCCCGTTCCTGCGGCGAATGGCGAAATCGAGATGCAGCGGCCCGTTCATCAGCGCAAAGCGCGTGTGGCCGAGCTGCAGGAGAAGCCTCGCTGCATCGTAGAAAGCCGCCTCATTGTCGATGTCGAGATAGGGATAGTCCGGTTCCGAGCCGAAGGAGCGGCCATGCACCACGAAGGGCATGGAAAGCGACTTCAACATGGCAAGCCGCGGGTCGTGGCCGCGCATATAGGCTACGAAGAGCGCGTCCACATTGCCGCTGATCGCGAGACGCCGCAGCGCTGCGACCTCGTCGTCCGGGTCGGCCGGCATGATGACGAAGTGAAAGTCATGACGCACCGCTTCCTCGCCGAGACCGGTCAGGAACTCGCCGAAATGCACGTCCGATTGATGGCCGGGCGCTGTCGGCATGACGAGACCGATCGAGCCGGCCTTGCCGGTCGCGAGCCGCTGGGCGGCCTTGTTTGGCCGGTATCCGGTTTCCTTGACCGCCCGGAGCACGCGTTCCCGGGTTGCCTCGTTAACCTCCGGATAGCCGTTGAGTGCGCGGCTAACAGTTGTCTGCGAAAGCCCCAGCAATTCCGATAGCTGTTTGAGATTCACCTGCTATGCTTCCTCCCGGCCTGCCCTGTGGCCGTAAAATAGTGGCCGCCGCCTCCCAATGGCATCCAAAGCGCTTTCAAATATGTAGCATCTGCTGCGCTTGACTCAAGAAAAATCGCTCCATATTCCCCATTAAGCCTTGCTGCGACGCGATACAGTGGCGGTATTCCTGCCGTTTTCGCAAAATGGCTTGACTTCATTCGACCAAAAGGGAATGAGTTGCGTTGTCAAAGCGCTTTGAGATTTCCTTTGGATGAAATTCTGCGCTATCCGATTGTGATGGGAGGTTGATCACATGAAAAAGTCATTCTTGATGGGCGTTGCACTTGCGGCGCTTTTTGCGGGCGCTGCATCGGCAGCGGATCTGAAATTCGCACCGGGTCAGGACTCCAAGTTCAACTGGAAGAGCTATGACGACTTCAAGGCTGCCCATGCCGACCTGAAGGGTCAGCAGCTGACGATCTTCGGCCCCTGGCGCGGCGAAGACGAAGCCTTTTTCCAGAGCATCCTCGCCTATTTCGTCGAAGCGACCGGCATTGACGCCAAATATTCCTCCTCTGAAAACTACGAGCAGCAGATCGTTATCGATACGCAGGCAGGCTCCCCGCCGAATATCGCCATTCTGCCGCAGCCGGGCCTGCTAGCCGATCTCGCGAGTAAGGGTTACCTGACGCCGCTCGGCGACGATACTTCCAAGTGGGTCAAGGACAATTACGGCGCCGGCGACAGCTGGGTCGGTTACGGCACCTACAAGGGTAAGGACGGCAAGGACGCCTACTTCGCCTTCCCTTACAAGGCCGACGTGAAGTCGCTCGTCTGGTATGTTCCTGAGAACTTCGAAGAGGCAGGCTACAAGGTCCCGACGACCATGGAAGAGCTGCACGCCCTGACTGACCAGATCGTCAAGGACGGCGGCGTTCCGTGGTGCATCGGTCTCGGTTCCGGCGGCGCAACCGGCTGGCCGGCAACCGACTGGGTCGAAGACATCATGCTGCGCACCCAGAAGCCCGAGATCTACGACAAGTGGACTACCAATGAAGTGAAGTTCACCGATCCGGCCGTCGTTGCTGCCATCGACGAATTCGGCAAGTTCGCCAAGAACGAAAAATATGTCGACGGCGGCGTTGCAGCCGTTGCTTCGACGGACTTCCGCGACAGCCCGAAGGGCCTCTTCGCCGTTCCGCCGAAGTGCTACCTGCACCACCAGGCCTCGTTCATCCCGTCCTTCTTCCCCGAGGGAACGAAGCTCGGTACCGATGCCGACTTCTTCTATATGCCGACCTATGCCGCGCATGCCGATCTCGGCAAGCCGGTTCTGGGTGCCGGTACGCTCGTCTCCATCGCCAAGGACTCCCCGACCGCTCGCGCTTTCGTCGACTTCCTGAAGACGCCGGTCGCCCATGAACTCTGGATGGCGCAGTCGAGCTTCCTGACCCCGTACAAGGGCGTCAATGTCGATGCTTACGCCAACCCGCAGATGAAGAAGGAAGGCGAGATCCTGACCTCGGCCACGACCTTCCGCTTCGACGGTTCCGACCTGATGCCTGGCAAGATCGGCGCTGGCGCCTTCTGGACCGGCATGGTTGATTTCGTCGGCGGCAAGTCCGCTCAGGACTCCGCAGCCGAAATCCAGAGCGCCTGGGACGGCATCAAGTAATTTCCTGCCATTTCGTGCCGCCGGGCGACCGGCGGCATCACCGGAATGAACGGCCGGGCTCCAGAGGGGGAGCCCGGTTGTGCCGGATCCTGTGGTCAAACCCACAAGCAATATTGACGGTGTCCGGCATTAACCCTTCAAAATAAGACAGGGAAGCAGGGGAGGGACGAAATGCTGTCGCAGATAGTGTCCGCTTTGGGCGTCGTGGTCGTCGCCGTTTTCGCATGTTCGGCCTATTTCTTTTTCTCGAACAAGATCCTCGATCTCGCCTTGCCGGTGAAGGACGGTGATATCCGTCAGGCTTCACGCAACCTGAACCGGCGCGCGATGATCCGGCCCTGGCTGTTTCTCTTCCCAGCGCTTTTTCTGCTGGTCGTCTACCTCGTCTATCCTGTGGTCGCGACCTTCATCCTGTCCTTCTACGACCGGTCGGGCAACGAGTTCGTCGGTGCGCAGAACTACCTTTGGGCCCTGAACGACCGCGAATTCCGCCAGTCGATCTTCAACAACATTCTCTGGCTGGCCGTCGTGCCCGCCTGCTGCACCTTCTTCGGCCTTGTCATCGCCGTCATGACCGACCGCATCTGGTGGGGCAATATCGCCAAGAGCATCGTTTTCATGCCGATGGCGATCTCCTTCGTCGGCGCTTCCGTCATCTGGAAGTTCATCTATGAATACCGCGGCGGCAACGATGTGCAGATCGGCCTTTTGAACGCCATCGTGCAGACATTCGGCGGCACGCCTGAGGTCTGGATTTCCGTTCCCTTCTGGAACAATTTCTTCCTGATGGTGATCCTGGTCTGGATCCAGACCGGCTTTGCCATGGTGATCCTCTCGGCCGCATTGCGCGGTATCCCGGAGGAGACGATCGAGGCAGCTGTCATCGATGGCGCCAATGGCTGGCAGATCTTCTGGCGCATCATGGTGCCGCAGATCTGGGGCACGATCGCCGTCGTCTGGACGACGATCACCATCCTCGTCCTCAAGGTTTTCGACATCGTGCTCACCATGACCAACGGCCAGTGGCAGACCATGGTGCTGGCGAACCTGATGTTCAACTGGCTGTTCCGTGGCGGCGGCGATTCCGGCCGAAGCGCTGTCATCGCCATCATCATCATGCTCGCCGTCACGCCGATCATGGTGTGGAACGTGCGCCGCGCCAATGCCGAACTGAAGGGACGCTGAGATGACGAGAGCTGCAAGCTACTTCAAGATCGGCCCGGCCCGTCTTTTCGTCCACTTCTGCGTTCTCGTGATCGTCATCATCTGGCTGGTGCCGACCCTCGGCATCTTCGTCAGTGCGCTGCGCGACAAGGACCAGATCACCGTTTCCGGCTGGTGGACCGCCTTTGCCGGTTCCACGCAGACTGTGGCCGCGCGCCTCGGCACCGCAGATCAGGCAAAGCAGGAAGGCGATATCTATGTGATCACGGGCAACGTGCTGGCCGATCAGCCTGGCCGCTCGGTCAAGGCCTTCGGCGTACGTGTTCAGCAGCCTTCGGCTTTCGAGGCTGGTCAGACCGCCGACCTCGGCGAGGGCGAAAGCTTGGTCATCAACAGCGACGGCAGCTACCGCTACATGAAGAATGTCGCCTTTTCGCCTGATGAACGTCCGCGCCGCATCTATGTCGCGGCATCGGCTCCGCCGGAATTCACGCTCGCGAACTACAAGACCGTTCTGACGAGCGAGGGTATCGGCCAGTCCTTCATCAACTCTCTGACAGTGACCATTCCGGCCACCATCATCCCGATCCTGATCGCCGCTTTCGCCGCCTACGCGCTGAGCTGGATGGAATTCCCCGGCCGCGCGCTTCTCATTGCACTCGTCGTCGGCCTCATCGTCGTGCCGCTGCAGATGTCGCTCATCCCGCTCTTGCGTCTCTATAACGAGATCGGCACCGCGATCGGCCAGCCGTCGAAGACCTATCCAGGCATCTGGCTGGCGCACACCGCCTTCGGCATGCCGCTCGCCATCTATCTCTTGCGGGCCTATATTGCCGGCCTGCCCAAGGAGATCATCGAATCCGCCCGCGTCGATGGCGCGAGCGATTTCGAGATCTTCACCCGCATCGTTTTGCCTCTCTCCTTCCCCGCGCTCGCCTCCTTCGCGATTTTCCAGTTCCTGTGGGTGTGGAACGACCTGCTTGTCGCCATGGTCTTCCTCGGCACCGACAAGGATCACCTCGTGCTGACAGGAGCGCTGAATGCGCTGCTTGGCTCGCGCGGCGGCAATTGGGAAATCCTGACGGCGTCCGCCTTCGTCACCATCATCATACCGCTGCTCGTCTTCTTCTCGCTGCAGCGTTATCTGGTGCGCGGCCTGCTTGCGGGGTCGGTCAAGGGAGGCTGATCCATCCCAAGACTTAAGCTTAGACAGGATATTCCATGAGTGTGGCTTCCCAATCCAATCTGACCGCCGACAAGGACTGGTGGCGCGGCGCGGTGATCTATCAGATCTATCCGCGCTCCTACCAGGATTCGAACGGCGACGGCATCGGCGACCTGAAGGGCATCACCGCCCGCTTGCCGCATGTGGCAAGCCTCGGTGCCGACGCCATCTGGATTTCGCCCTTCTTTACCTCGCCGATGCGCGACTTCGGTTACGACGTCTCGGACTACGAAAACGTCGACGCCATCTTCGGTACATTGATCGATTTCGACACGCTGATAGCGGAAGCCCACCGTCTCGGCATCAAGGTGATGATCGACCTCGTCATCTCGCATTCTTCCGACCAGCATCCCTGGTTCGTCGAAAGCCGCACGAGCAAGACCAATGCCAAGGCCGACTGGTATGTCTGGGCCGATGCCAAGCCGGACGGCACGCCGCCGAACAACTGGCTGTCGATCTTCGGCGGTTCCGCATGGGCGTGGGATCCGACGCGCATGCAATATTACATGCACAACTTCCTGACCTCGCAGCCGGATATGAACCTGCATAATCCCGAGGTTCAGGACCGCCTGCTTGATGTCGTCCGTTTCTGGCTGAAGCGCGGCGTCGACGGCTTCCGCCTCGACACGATCAACTTCTATTTCCACGACAAGCTTCTGCGCGACAATCCGGCGCTTGCCCCGGAACGCCGCAATGCGTCCACCGCGCCTGCCGTGAACCCCTATAATTTCCAGGAGCATCTCTACGACAAGAACCGCCCTGAGAACCTCGAATTCCTGAAGCGCTTCCGCGCGGTGCTGGAAGAGTTTCCCGCCATTGCCGCCGTCGGCGAAGTGGGCGACAGCCAGCGTGGCCTCGAAATCGTCGGCGAATATACCTCCGGCAATGACAAGATGCACATGTGCTACGCCTTCGAATTCCTGGCGCCCGATCCGCTGACGCCGGAGCGCGTCGAGGAAGTCATGAAGGATTTCGACGCCGCCGCTCCCGATGGCTGGGCCTGCTGGGCTTTCTCGAACCATGACGTCATGCGCCATGTCAGCCGCTGGGGCGCGCTGGTTGCCGACCACGATGCCTTTGCCAAGCTCTATGCTTCGCTGTTGATGACACTGCGTGGTTCGGTGTGCCTTTATCAGGGTGAGGAACTCGCTCTCACCGAAGCCGATCTCGCCTATCACGATCTGCAGGATCCCTACGGCATCCAGTTCTGGCCGGAGTTCAAGGGGCGTGACGGTTGCCGCACGCCCATGGTCTGGGACAGCCAGGTCGCACAGGGCGGCTTCTCGACGGTGAAACCCTGGCTGCCGGTCCCGGTCGAGCACATCCTGCGCGCCGTCAGCGTGCAGCAGGGCGACGAGAATTCCGTGCTCGAGCACTACCGCCGCTTCCTCGCCTTTCGCAAGCAGCATCCGGCTTTCGCCAAGGGCGAAATCGAGTTCGAGGATCCGCAGGGCGACGCCCTGGTCTTCACACGCGAATACGGCAATGAGACGCTGCTCTGCATCTTCAACATGGGGCCGGCAGAAAGCAATGTCACCCTGCCGGCAGGCGAGTGGCAAGCTTTGACGGGGCACGGCTTTAACAGCAACAACTACGGCGACAAGATCGATATTCCGGCCTGGGGGGCGTATTTCGCCCGCCTCGCTTAAGGATCAGGAGGGGAGAGGAAAATGACTGGACTGACGCTTAAGGATATCCGCAAATCCTACGGCTCCGTGGACGTGCTCCACGGCATCGATCTGGAAATCAACCAGGGCGAATTCATCGTTTTCGTCGGCCCCTCCGGCTGCGGCAAGTCCACCTTGCTGCGGATGATCGCCGGCCTGGAAAACATCACCGGCGGGGAGATGTATATCGATGGCATGCTGGTCAACGACGTGCCGCCCTCCAAGCGCGGCATTGCCATGGTGTTCCAGTCCTACGCGCTCTACCCGCATATGACTGTTTTCGACAACATGGCTTTTGGCATGAAGATCGCAGGCGAGAGCAAGCAGGAGATCGACCGCCGCGTGCGGGCTGCCGCCGAAAGCCTGCAGTTGACCAAATATCTCGACCGCCTGCCGAAGGCGCTCTCGGGCGGCCAGCGCCAGCGCGTGGCGATCGGCCGCGCCATCTGCCGCAATCCGAAGGTCTTCCTCTTCGACGAGCCGCTGTCGAACCTCGATGCGGCGCTGCGCGTCGCGACCCGTATCGAGATCGCGCGGCTCAACGAGCAGATGGCCGATACGACGATGATCTATGTCACGCACGACCAGGTCGAGGCGATGACGCTGGCGGACCGAATCGTCGTCCTCTCGGCCGGCAATATCGAGCAGGTGGGCGCACCGCTGGAGCTTTACGAGCGACCGGCAAACCTGTTCGTCGCAAAGTTCATCGGCTCGCCGGCCATGAATATCATCCCGGCAACGATCACCGATGCCGGTGCCACGACGACGGTGACGCTGACCGGCGGCAAGTCCGTGACGCTCGATATCGCCACTGCGGCATCGGAAAAGGGCAAGCAGGCAAGCTTCGGCGTTCGCCCGGAAGACCTGCGCATCGCCGATCCCAGTGAAGACTATCTGTTCGAGGGCGAAGTCTCGATCGTCGAGCAGCTCGGCGAAGTGACGCTTCTCTACATCGAAGGCTTGGTCCAGGGTGAGCCGATCATCGTCAAGCTGCCCGGAATCTTCGATGTAAAGCGCGGCCAGAAGATGCATTTCGTGGCCGACCGGCAGAAACTGCACCTCTTCGATGCGGCCGGTCACACCTATAGGAAATGATCATCCATTTTTGGTGGAATCCTTCCTCCTGAGACTGCCAAGGGGAAGGATTCTCACTTTCTGTTAAACATGCGGTGCTAGCCTTTTTCTCATCAAGACTGAGGGGACTAAGGCCATGGCCGCATCGAATCCAACACCTGCGAAATCGCACTTCCTGGCGAAGGAAGAATCTTTCATGTACGACCGCGAATCGCGGTTCAAGATGGAAGACACGATGAACGCCGCGCGCATCGAATATACGGAAAAGGGCGTCATGCATGCCGCCTCGCGCCGCTGCGATATCGTCCGTATATCCATGAGCAGCGCGATCCTGGCGATCCTCACGCAGTATACGCTGCCGAAGCAGTTCTATCTGGATATTCCGGATGCCCGCATCACCAAGGTTGGCTGCCTCTTGATGAAGACTTTCCCGAACAACACGATCGAGGTTCGCTTCCTGCGCCTGCTGACGCAGAAAGAGCTGAACAAGATCTTCGTCTACAGCACGCACCCGGCTCACAAGGACTACGTCCTCGATATCCGCGCGTAACAGTCTCGCGTCTCGCTGGATATGAAAAACCCGCGGTTTCGGCCGCGGGTTTTTCTTTTGCATCGATGAGGGATGTCAGTGCCCGTGGAAGAGCACGCTGGCACCCTGGTCGGACGGTCCGACCGCGTGGCGGAACGGCGCGAAAAGCTCGCGGCCCATGCCAAATTCATTGTCCGAAAGATCGATCGTAACAGGTTCGCGCTCGGCCATATCAGCAGCATCGACGAGAACTTCGAGCGTGCCCCTGATCGCATCGAGACGGATGATGTCGCCGTCCTTGATGCGGGCGATCGGGCCACCATCGACAGCTTCGGGTGTGACATGGATTGCCGCCGGAACCTTGCCGGATGCACCGGACATGCGCCCGTCGGTCAGCAACGCCACGCGGAAACCGCGATCCTGCAGCACGCCGAGTGGTGGGGTCAGCTTGTGCAGTTCCGGCATGCCGTTGGCCTTCGGTCCCTGAAAGCGCACGACAGCGACGAAATCGCGGTTGAGCTTGCCCTCCTTGAAGGCGTCCTGCAGTTCCTGCTGGCTATGGAACACGATTGCCGGCGCCTCGATGATATGGCGCTCCGCCTTGACGGCGGAGATCTTGATGACCGCCTTGCCGAGATTGCCGCGCAGCATCTTCAACCCGCCATTCGCCTGGAAAGGCGTTTCGATGCTGGCGAGCACCTTCGGATCGTGGCTCTTCTCCGGCGAGGGCTGGCGCACGACGGAGCCGTTTTCGCCGAGCTGCGCATCGACCGTATAGGCCTGCAGCCCGTGACCGAAGACGGTGCGTACATCGTCGTGCACGAGACCCTGCTTCAACAGTTCCTTGATGAGGAAGCCCATGCCGCCGGCTGCCTGGAAATGGTTCACGTCTGCAAGCCCGTTCGGATAGACGCGGGCAAGCAGCGGCACCAGTTCCGAAAGCTCGGCAATGTCCTGCCAGGTCAGCACGATACCGCCGGCGCGGGCCATGGCGACGAGGTGCATCGTGTGGTTCGTCGAGCCGCCCGTCGCATGCAGGCCGACCACGCCGTTGACGATCGATCGTTCGTCGATCATCTCGCCGGCCGGCGTGAATTCGTTGCCGAGAGCGGTAATGGCGAGCGCCCGCTTGGTGGCCTCTCGGGTCAGCGCTTCGCGCAATGGAGTGCCTGGGTTGATGAAGGAGGAGCCGGGCATATGGAAGCCCATGATCTCCATAAGCATCTGGTTTGAATTGGCCGTGCCGTAGAAGGTGCAGGTGCCCGGGCCGTGGTAGGACTTGGATTCGGCTTCCAGCAGTTCGGCACGGCCGACCTTGCCCTCGGCGAAGAGCTGGCGCACGCGCGACTTCTCGTCGTTCGCCAGGCCCGTCGTCATCGGGCCGGCTGGAATGAAGATCGACGGCAGGTGGCCAAAGGAGAGGGCGGCGATCATCAGACCGGGGACGATCTTGTCGCAGACGCCGAGAAAGAGGGCGGCATCGAACATGTTGTGCGACAGGCCGACACCCGCTGCCATGGCGATAAGGTCACGCGAGAAGAGCGAGAGCTCCATGCCCGGTTGGCCCTGGGTGACGCCGTCACACATTGCCGGCACGCCGCCTGCGACCTGAGCGATGCCGCCGGCCTGGGCAGCGGCTTCGCGGATGATTGTCGGATATGTCTCGAACGGCTGGTGGGCCGAGAGCATGTCATTATAGGCGGTGATGATGCCGAGATTGGGCACACGGTCGCCCGCAAGCGCATCCTTCTCGGCGGGGGAACAGATGGCAAAGCCATGGGCGAGGTTGGCGCAGCCGAGAACCGAGCGGTTGACGCCCTTTGAGGCGGCAGCGCGCAGGCGTTCCAGGTAGCGCTCGCGGGTCGGCTTCGAGCGTTCGACAATGCGATTCGTGATCGCAGCAATGCGTGCGTGAGCGGACATGGAAAATCCCTGCCTTGTTCTGGTTCGTCAATGTTCTGTTCGCCGGCTTCGGCGGCTGTAAGGCCCTATCAGGGAGCCCAGTAGATCTCGACCGGGGAAGTGGCCCGGCGCAGAATGGCGCGGATCGGCATGTCTGCCTCTTCGCCTGTGCCTTCTGCCTTGGCGAGAACGTCTTTTTTGCCTTCGCCCTCAATGTGGAGAATGAGCAGTTTGGCATCTTGCAGTGCGGAGAACGTGAAGGTCAGGCGCGGTTCGCCAGCCCCTTCCGCGTCCATGGTGATGATGCCGCGCGGTGTCCTGGCATCGAGCGCAACGCTCAGATTGTTGCCACCGGGGAAGAACGAGGCCGTGTGGCCGTCGCCGCCCATGCCGAGAATGACGACATCGAAGGGGATGCCGATCTCCGCACTCTTTACCGTTGCAAGCTTCGCAGCCTCCTCGACGGAGGCGGCGGGCTGGTAAAGCGGCACGAAACGTGCCGCTTTCGCCTTGTTTTGAAGAAGATTGGCATCGACCAGCAGGTGGTTCGAACGCGGATTGTCGGCGGGAACGAAACGTTCGTCGACAAGCGTGATCGTCACCTTGGCCCAGTCGATATCGCGCGTCGAAAGCGCCTGGAAGAAGGCTTTCGGCGTGGAGCCGCCGGAAACGGCGATGCTTGCCGCTCCGCGCGCTGCGATGGCTGCCGAAAGGACGCTGGAGACCTTGTCTGCAAGGCTGGCGGCAAGTTCGGCGGCGTTAGCGAAGGAATGCAGTGTCGATGCCATATCTTCGGACCCTTGGACTTAGATGTCGTCGTGCCAGGTGCGGCCGTCACGCTCGATCAGCGCGATGGCCTGGCTTGGACCCCAGGTGCCGGCCGTATAGCCCTGCACCTGCTGGCCGGTGGATTCCCAACCCTTGAGGATCGGATCGACCCACTGCCATGCCGCTTCGACTTCGTCACGGCGCATGAACAGCGTCTGGTTGGAGCGGATGACGTCCATCAGCAGACGCTCGTAGGCGTCTGGATTGCGCACGTTGAAGGCCTGGGCGAAGCTCATGTCGAGCGAGACATTCCGCAGGCGCATGCCGCCCGGGCCCGGATCCTTGATCATCAGCGACTGCTTGACGCCTTCATCCGGCTGCAGGCGGATGATCAGCTGGTTCTGGCTGATGCGGCCGGCGGCCTGGTCGAAGACCGAGTGCGGGATCGACTTGAAGGTGATGACGATTTCCGAAACGCGGCCGGCGAGGCGCTTTCCGGTGCGGATGTAGAAGGGAACGCCCGCCCAGCGCCAGTTGTTGATCTCGGCCTTGATGGCGACGAAGGTTTCCGTGTTGGAAACGCCGCCTTCCAGCTCTTCCAGATAGCCCTTGACCGGGCCACTGCCGGAAGCGCCGGCGCGGTACTGGCCGCGAACCGTCGCCTGCTCGACATTGGACGCGTTGATCGGCTTCAGCGCGCGCAGAACCTTGAGCTTCTCATCGCGAACGGCTTCCGAATCCATCGAGGAGGGGACTTCCATCGCGGTCAGGCAGAGAAGCTGCAGGATGTGGTTCTGTACCATGTCGCGCAGCGCGCCGGCGGTGTCGTAATAACCGGCGCGGCCCTCGAGGCCGACGGCTTCGGCAACGGTGATCTGCACATGGTCGATATAATTGGCGTTCCAGAGCGGCTCATAGAGCGCGTTGGCGAAGCGCAGCGCCATCAGGTTCTGCACCGTCTCCTTGCCGAGATAGTGGTCGATGCGGAAGATCTGCTCTTCCTTGAAGACGCGGCCGATATTGTCGTTGAGCTGCAGGGCCGAAGCCAGATCGCGACCGATCGGCTTTTCGACGACGATACGGGTCGACTTGGTAATCAGCTTGTGGTCGTGGATCTTCTGCGAAATGTCGCCGAAAATGCCCGGAGCAACAGCGAGGTAGAAGGCGCGCACGCGGTCCTTGCCCTCGTCGAGCAGCTTCTTCAGCACGTCCCAGCCGGTATCGGTACGGGCATCGACGGAAACATAGAAGAGACGGGAGCAGAACTTCTCGACTTCGGCCTCGTCATATTCGCCCTTCTTCAGGTGCTCCTTGAGCGCATCCTTGGCGAACTTGCGGTATTCTTCATGCGAAAGCGGGCTGCGCGAAGCGCCGATGACACGGGTCGGCTCCGAGAACTGGCCCTCGATCTGGCGATGATAAAGCGCCGGCAGAAGCTTGCGTTCGGCAAGGTCGCCGCTGCCGCCAAAGACGACGTAATCAAAAGGCTCAACGGGAATGATCTGGCTGCTCATGAGCTTGTCTCTCAATCAGGCTTGGTTGGTGGCCGTTTTAATCTAATCGATTTAAAAAAGCCAGTGTGCGGTGCAATGAATCTGTCGGACATCGGTTTTAGAGCGAATTGTCCGGTGAGGAAATCCGCAATCGAACTAAAACTTGTCGCGGAGGGCAAACCACGACAAGGCAAGGAAAAGCAGCGGCGCCCGCATGCGCGCGCCGCCCGGAAAGGCAGGGATATCGAGCGCCTTGAACAGCTCGAGATCGGCCGATTTCCCCAGCACCATTTCTGCGTAAAGCTTGCCACAGTAATTTGACAGCATGACGCCGTGGCCGGAATAACCGCCGATCGAGGTGACGCCCGGCATGACTTCGCGCACGAAGGGCTGGCGCGGCATGGTGATGCCGACCGAGCCGCCCCAGGCATGGGTGATCTCGATATCCTTGAGCGCGGGGTAGATTTCGGCGATCTGCCGGCGGATATGCTGCGAAATGTCGCGCGGATTGTCGGCCGTGTAGGCCTCCCGCCCGCCAAACAGCAGCCGTCCGTCCTTCAATTTGCGGAAATAGCGCACGACGAACCGCGAATCCGCCACCGCCTCGCCGCCCGGTATCACATCAGGGAACCGGTCAAGCGGCACAGTCGCGCCGATGAAGGAGCGGATCGGCATGACATGGCTGGCCGTGATCGGCTCCAGATTGCCGATATGGCCGTTACAGGCAATCAGCGCCCTGTTGGCAGTGATCGTGCCGCGTTCGGTTTCGATAACGACCTTGCCGCTGGCCTGACTGATCGACTTTGCCTTGGTCATTTCGAAGATATCCGCCCCGGCATTGGCCGCCACCTTGCCAAGGCCGATCAGCAGCTTCAGCGGATGGATATGGCCGGTGCCGGTATCGCGTACCCCGCAATAGAAGCGTTTGGAGCCAAGTCGCTCCTGCGTCTCTTCGCGGTCCATGAAACGCAGATGCGGATAGTCGTAGCGGAAGGCCGCGATTTCCGCATTCTCGTAATAGTACCGCTTGTAGCTTTCCTTGTGGGCGACGCTGAGCTGACCGGACACATAGTCCATATCGATCTGGTGCTCGGTCGCAAAATCCATGAGGTGCCGCTTGGCATCTTCCGCGAGATCGAAGAGCGCCTTGGAGCGCTCGTAGCCAATCTTCTCCTCCATCTCTTCCGGCCACCAACGCTGGCCGGTGCCGAGCTGGCCGCCATTGCGCCCGGAGGCGCCGTCGCCGAGTCTGCTGCCCTCGATGAGCGTCACCGAAACGCCAGCCCTGGCGAGATTATAGGCGGCCTGAAGGCCCGTATAGCCGCCGCCGATAATGGCGACGTCACACTGCCTGGAGCCGTCGAGTGCCGGATAATCCGGCCGCTCGCCGACTGTTGCCTGATACCAGGAGACGCCTGGGGCAATGGGGCTTTGCCAGGTCTCTTGCGTCATGGCAAAACCTCACACGTTCAGGAGGAGGAACTCCCGTTCCCAGGGGCTGATCACCTGCATGAAGGTTTCGAACTCGCCGCGCTTCACGCCGGCATAAAGCCCGATGAACTCTGCGCCGAAAACTTCCTCGAAGGCCGGTTCGTCTTCCAGCAGCGCCACGGCTTCCAGAAGGCCGCGCGGCAGGTCGATCGAGCCTTCGTTGGCGGCATCCTCGGTCGGAGCCGTGGGCTCGATTTCCTTCATGATGCCGAGCAGACCGGATGCAAGCGAGGCAGCGAGCGCCAGATACGGATTGGCATCCGAGCTCGGCAGGCGGTTTTCCACGCGCCGCGCCTGCGGATCGGAGACCGGCACACGGAAGGCCGTCGTGCGGTTGTCGTAACCCCAGGCATTATTGACCGGGCAGGACATATCCGGCTGCAGGCGCCGGTAGGAATTCACGTAAGGCGCCAGCATGGCAAGCGCGCTCGGCACGTATTTCTGCATGCCGCCGATGAAGTGGAAGAATTCCTTCGAGGCTGAGCCATCATTGTTCGAGAAGACGTTCTTGCCGCTCGCCATGTCGACGACAGACTGGTGGATATGCATCGCCGAACCCGGCTGGCCCTGCATCGGTTTTGCCATGAAGGTGGCGTAGATATTGTGCTTCAGCGCTGCCTCGCGGATCGTGCGCTTGAAGAGAAACACCTGGTCGGCAAGTTCGATCGGATTGCCGTGACGGAGATTGATTTCGAGCTGCGCCGGTCCCTCCTCGTGGATCAGCGTATCGATCTCGAGGCCCTGCTTCTCCGAGAAGTGGTAGATGTCGTCGATCAGTTCGTCGAACTCGTTGATGCCGGCGATCGAATAACCCTGGCCGCCGAGAATTGAACGACCTGAACGTCCCTTGGGCGGATGCAGCGGATAGTCCGGGTCGTCATTCGTGGCGACCAGGTAGAATTCGATTTCCGGCGCTACGATCGGCTTCCAGCCGCGCTCGGCATAGAGGCTGAGAATGCGCTTCAATACGTTGCGCGGCGTGTAGGGAACTTCCTGGCCGTCGGAATTGACGATGTCGCAGATGACCTGCGCGGTCGGGTCGGTTTCCCAGGGAACCACGGACAGGGTGGAAAGGTCGGGGACGAGCTTCAGGTCGCTGTCGCGCGGCTCATAGCGGAAGCTTTCGGTCTCCTCGGGATATTCGCCCGATATCGTGTGACGGTAAATCGCCGAAGGCAGTGCGAGCGATGTGTTTGAGGTGAACTTGGAGGACGGCATCATCTTGCCGCGCGGCACGCCGGCAAGGTCCGGCGTGATGCATTCAATGTCTTCGATACCGCGTGCCCTCAGCCACTGCGCCGCTTCCTTCCAGTTCGCAACGCCGCGCAGAGATCCGGGATCGGGAGGGGATTTCTTCGAGGCGGGTACGTTTCTGGCAGGCTTCAGCGTCGTCTTTTTTGGGGACATGACACACCGGTTTGCGTTGATCGTGACGCCATCATAACCGGAGTTTGGCAATTGGCGAGGGGGGCAAAGGCGTTGACTTTCGCCCTCTGATGGAAAAAGAAGACGCGATTTCAGCAGGGAAAACGGATTGTGCGGCAGAGGAGCGATGTGATCGTCATCGGGGCGGGTGCCGCGGGCATGATGTGCGCCATCCGCGCCGGACAGCGTGGTCGATCCGTCACCGTGCTGGACCACGCCCGCGCGCCGGGCGAGAAGATCCGCATTTCCGGCGGCGGCCGATGCAATTTCACCAATATCAATGCCGGCCCGAAGAACTTCCTCTCCGCCAATCCGCATTTCTGCAAGTCGGCGCTTGCCCGTTTCACCCCGGCCGATTTCGTTGCCATGGTGGATCGTCACGGCATTGCCTGGCATGAAAAGACGCTTGGCCAGCTTTTCTGCGACAACAGCGCCAAGGACATCATCTTCATGCTTCTCGACGAGATGCGCGCAGCGGGCGCTACCTGGCATCTCGGCGTCGAAATATCGGGCGTTGAAAAGACTGACGGCGGCTTCCGCGTCGCGACATCGGAAGGCCTGTTCGAAGCCTCCTCGCTCGTCATCGCGACCGGCGGAAAATCCATTCCGAAGATGGGAGCGACCGGTTTTGCCTATCGCATTGCCGAGCAGTTCGGCTTGCCTATTACCGAGACCCGCCCCGCCCTTGTGCCTCTCACGCTTGATTCAATCCTGCTCGAGAGCATCGCGCCGCTTTCAGGTATTTCCGCGCCAGCCGAAATCCGTCATGGCAAGACCGCCTTTCGCGAAGCCCTGCTCTTCACTCACCGCGGCCTCAGTGGTCCAGCCATCCTGCAGATTTCTTCCTACTGGCGGGAGGGCGATGCGATCACCGTCGATATCGAACCGGATATCGATATCGCCGCGCACCTGAAAAAGGCGAAACAGGTAAACGGACGTCAGTCCGCGCAGACCGCGCTCGGCGAGATTCTGCCGAAGCGCCTCGCGCAACATATCGTCGAGCGCGAGGGCGTCACCGGCAACATGGCCGACCTCTCCGACAAGCTGCTGACCAGGCTGGCAGATGCGGCACAGAACTGGTCCTTGAAGCCTTCCGGCTCCGAAGGCTACCGCACCGCGGAAGTCACGCTCGGCGGCATCGATACGGCCGCCCTGGATTCACGCAGCCTGCAGGTGAAAGATGTTCCCGGCCTTTATTTCATTGGCGAATGTGTCGATGTGACCGGCTGGCTCGGCGGCTATAATTTCCAGTGGGCCTGGGCCTCCGGATTTGCCGCCGGTGAGACATTGTAAATGCCAATATTTGTAGGCGTGAAACCTTTTTGCCGATTCAAGACTTCTTAAGATTGCCTGCGCCATCCTGTCTCAATGGCAGGTTGGCAAAGTCGTTCCTAAATTAAGCTTTACCGACAAGCCGTTTTGTTGGATTGTTGTGTTTAGACAGAAGTGAGGTTTCGCAATGAACAGAAACACTCGACGCGCCCGCGCCATTGCAATTGCCCAGGCAAAGCCTGATACGAAGCTCGTAACTCTGCGCTATCTGATGCTCGCCGCCGGCGCAACCGCCGCCAGCGTTGCAGTTCTTCTTTCCCACTTCATCTGATCTTTCCGCAGCTTGAAATGGAAATGTTCGGTGTCGCGACTGATATATCGCGATCCCGCAGCGTGCAATTTGCAACTATTGTGCGATCACGGCTAACGCGCTCTCACCGCTTATCCGAAAATTAATATCTAATCTGACACATTGTAGACGAATATTTGGGTATTTCCGGCCCGGCCGGAAATGAACTGGCAATGATTGCCGCCCGTTCCAGGGTCTTCCCAACTGTTAGTAGATCAGCTCGATATGCACCCGGCTGGCGCCAGAAGGCTGCCGGCGGGAGGAGTGGTGTATGAAAGGCACGGCGCGCCATGTTCATTGACAAGATTCTTTCTCGTTTCAAGATTCAGACAAAGGTTCTGATTTTTGTTCTGCCTTTCGTCGTCACCATATCCGCCGTCGGTCTGACCGGCCTTTATGCATCCGGTCTGCTGCAGGGCCGGATGGAGATTTCCAACAGCGTTCTCCAGTCGCTGAGTGGGTTCAAGGATCTCTACGCCTCGATGGACGACTTCCTGCAGACCACAAACGAACAAGCGCGCGACAAGCTCTATGCCGACATCAAGGCGCAGGGACAGACGCTGGACGCCACCATGGCGCAGATCGGCGACAATTCCGGCCATGATAACCTGCAGGCGGCGATCGAGGGAACCAACGGCATTTCGGATACCGTCGGCAAGCTCTGGACCCTGCACGAACAGGAAATGGCTCTTCGCAAGCAGATCGATGACGCCCAGAAGGTGATGATCACCAACCGCTTCAACGTCAGCTACGATGCCAAGCAGCTGGAAGAAAACATCCGTACCGATGAAGGCAACGCGACGGCAACGCTGCGCGCTGCCGATCGTCTGCTGAAGGGCGGCGATGCGCTCGCAGCCGCCATGAATGATTTCAACAAGGCCCAGACTTCGCCTGACAAGCTCAAGGTCGTAACCGATGCGCTGCCTCAGATCATCAAGGCGCAGCGCATGATCGAAATCTCCGTCCCGCAGAACCAGAAGAGCATGACGCAGTCCATGGCGCAGACCGTTAGCGACCTGAAGGCTCAGGCGGCGGCGCCCGAGGCTGGCACGGACGACGGCGTTGCAAATCTCGGCCGTCTTGTTTCCCGCTTCCGCCAGATGTCGACCTACACTCAGCTCACCGCCACGCAGATGATGCGTGAAGCGACGACGACGTTCGTGGAGCTCGACAGCCGCATCGCCCAGACCAACTCGGTTTTGGAAGATACACGGCGCCTTGAAAGCTCCATCTATTCGCTGCAGCTGGTGCTTGCCGATTTCAATGCCAAGCCGAGCAAGGAAAATCGCGTTCGCCTGAACCAGGAAATCGCCACGCTCAACACCATGCTGAATACCCTTCAGGCCAGCGCCAAGGGCATGAATTTCGCCGGTGATATCGTCGACGCGATCACGCCCGCTCTCGCCTCGATGGACAAGGGCGCACAGAGCCTTGTCGACGTGATCAATCAGCGGACGAGCGACTACGTCGCCGCACGCCAGCAGCTCGATGGTGTCTGGGGTCAGCTGACAAGCTTCGCGGAAGAGCAGAAACAGTCGGCCGGTACCGAGCGTGATCAGGCCAACAGCATCTCCGTCGGCACGACCGCACTCGGCATCCTGGTTTCCATCGTCGGCGGCATTGCGCTGGTGCTGACGCTGCAGCGGCCGATCGCCCAGATCACCGCCGCCATGCGCCGCATCGCCGAAGGAGCGCTCGACACCAGCATCTCAGGTGAGAAGCGTTACGACGAAATCGGCGACATGGCCCGCGCACTCGGCATCTTCAAGGAAAATGCCATCTCCAAGATCCGCATCGAGGAGCAGAGCGACGAAGAGCGTCAGGCCGCCGAGCATGAGCGTCAGCGCAACGATGCCGAAAAGCGCGAGATGGACCGTCAGATCGAGTATGCCGTCAACGCCCTTGCCGCCGGTCTCGAGCGCATGTCGCAGGGCGATATCTCGACGACGATCGACACGCCCTTCATCGGCCGTCTCGAACAGCTCCGTCAGGATTTCAACGGCTCGATGATGCGCCTGCAGGCCACGATGAGCCAGATCCGCGACAACGTGCAGATGATCCAGGGCAACGGCAACCAGATGGCCCAGTCCTCCGAGGATCTAGCCAAGCGTACCGAGCAGCAGGCTGCATCACTGGAAGAAACCGCCGCCGCCGTCGACCAGATCACCGTAACGGTCCGCTCCTCCGCCGAACGCGCCAAGGATGCCGATCAGATCGTCCGCCAGGCCAAGCGCAGCGCCGACGACTCCGCCGTCGTCGTCAACAATGCGATCGATGCGATGGGCCGCATCGAAGACGCATCGCGCCAGATCGAGCAGATCATTGGCGTCATCGACGAGATCGCCTTCCAGACCAACCTGCTCGCACTCAATGCCGGTATCGAGGCGGCTCGCGCCGGTGAAGCCGGCAAGGGTTTTGCCGTCGTCGCCATGGAAGTGCGCGAACTCGCCCAGCGCTCTGCCGCTGCCGCGCAGGAGATCAAGGGTCTCATCAACAAATCGACGAACGAGGTCAATTCCGGTTCGCAGTTCGTACAGGAAACGGGCACGGTTCTTGCGAAGATCAGCGCCCAGATCGTCACGATCAGCCAGCACGTCGAAATGATCGCCCGCGCAAGCCACGACCAGTCGAGCGCGCTGCAGGAAGTCAACTCCACTGTCAACCAGATGGATCAGATGACCCAGCAGAACGCTGCAATGGTGGAAGAAACCACTGCAGCAAGCCGCGAGCTCGCAAACGAGGCAGACGCGTTGCTGCACCTCGTGCAGCAGTTCAAGATCGACGGCGACAGCGACATGCATATGTATCGCGCCGCCTGATCCGACATTCAGCCTGTAAGACCAACGGCCCCGGTTTCGGGGCCGTTTTTGTTTCTCGATAAAATCGCGCATAGATTGCGCAAAAAATCGGAAGATTGAAATTTTTCTTCCCTTCCGGCCACTTGTGTGCTCATCAAGTCATCCTAAATTTGAAAAAAGCCAAGTAAAGAGCCTCCGGCACCCCTGCGTTAAGGGAAAATTTTCCCTAACGCATTCTTATGAACCCGATACCAGTTGTGTTTGCCAGGGGTTCCAGATGCCGCTCTTCTTCTCAACGTCCATCGTGCGTCAGATCGTTGCGATCACGCTGTTCCTGCTTGCGATCAGTACTGCGGCCATTGTCGGCGTGACCTATTACAATCTCGGCACCTATGTCATGGAGAGTGCGGTCTCCGATGCGAAGGATGCGAGCCGTTCGATGGCGGTTCTTTATGGCGCAAGCGACGCTGATGTCCGCGTCGATGTGATGAACAACGCACTGGCAGGCGTAACCGAAGACAAGATCCCGGCCTTCGGCGACTATTCACTGGTTGACCGCACGGCGCAGTCGATTGCCGGCGTCGCCACCATTTTCGAAAAACAGGGAGGCGATTACGTTCGCGTCTCCACCAATGTGAAGAAGGAAAATGGCGACCGTGCTGTCGGCACGAAGCTCGCAGCCGATCATCCGGCCCAGCCCGTGCTTGCTCAGGGCAATGCCTACTACGGGCCGGCGGACCTCTTCGGCCGCAAGTTCATGACCGGTTATTTCCCGGTCAAGAATCCCTCCGGTGCCACGATCGGCATCCTCTTCATCGGCATACCCATGGAAGTCTACTATGAGCGGATGAACCAATTGCAGATGCTGGTTCTCAGTGTCGGTGCGGTGGTGATGCTGCTCGTTGGTGTGCTCGCCTTCTATGCGATCAGTCGCTCCGTAAAGCCGATGCAGGCGCTGACATCGAGCGTGCATGCCATTTCCTCGGGCGATCTTGCCAGTGCTATTCCCTGTGTCGAAAAGAAGAACGAATTCGGCGCGATCGGCCGCGCGCTTGCTCTCTTCCGCGACAGCGCAGTCGCTCGCCAGCAACTGGAAACGCAGGCCGCAGAACAGCGAGCCCTGAACGATGCCGAACGCAGCCGCAACGATGCAGAGAAGCGCACGCTCGACGGCCAGATCGATTTTGCCGTCAATCAGCTTGCCGCGGGTCTGGGACGCCTGTCACAGGGCGATGTCTCGCAGATGATCGAAACCCCTTTCGTCGGCCGGCTCGAACAGCTTCGCATGGACTTCAACACGTCGCTTGAGCGCCTTCAGGATACGCTGACACGCATTCGCGCCAGTGCCGCTTCCATCCAGCGCAACAGCGGTTCGGTTTCGGCCTCGGCGGACGAACTCTCCAAACGCACGGAATCGCAGGCCGCAAGCCTTGAAGAAACGGCTGCTGCCGTCGAAGAGATCACCGTCACGGTCCGCTCATCGGCCGAACGCGCCCATGAGGCAAACAATGTGGTTGCCGCGACCAAACGGACGGCCGACAGTTCCGGTGCTGTCGTGAGCGACGCGGTCGCTGCCATGGGCCGCATCGAAGATGCCTCGCAGCGCATCGAACAGATCATCGTCGTTATCGACGACATCGCCTTCCAGACCAACCTTCTGGCATTGAACGCCGGTGTCGAGGCAGCGCGTGCCGGTGAGGCCGGCAAGGGCTTTGCCGTCGTCGCGCAGGAAGTGCGTGAACTTGCCCAGCGCTCGGCCAATGCCGCCAAGGAGATCAAGACGCTGATCGACCAGTCGACCCGCGAGGTGAATGCAGGTTCGGAACTGGTGCAGAAGACCGGCAGCGTGCTCGCCTCGATCAGCCACGAGATCATCGCAATCAGCGGTCATGTCGAGACTATCGCCACGGCAAGCCGCGACCAGTCCGCCGCCCTTCAGGACGTCAACAGTTCCGTCAATGCGATGGACCAGATGACGCAGAAGAATGCCTCGATGGTTGCCGAAGCCACGCAGGCGAGCCGCCAGCTGGCGGAAGAGGCCGACATGCTGATGGCGCTGATCGAGCAGTTCCGGCTGGCCGAGGGCGCTGCCGCTCATGGCCGTGTGAGACAGGCGGCCTGACGCCCACATTCGGCTTTGCCGGGCCGCACCTTCGTGCGACCGGCGGCCTCCGCCGGCAGCGTCAGCCAGGCTGCAAATCGCACCAGGGGGCTGCTTCCAGCGTTGTCGTAAAAGGCGTCTTCTTCCTTTATCCGGTCGCGTCTCGTTCGCTGCAGCAATCTTGCCCGCTGCATCCGGCCGGCAATGTCGGCGATCAGGAAACATTCAATCATCGTGATGTCCTTTCGTTTGTGGACATCAATTGATCTACACATCAAAATTCGCTTCTTAAACAGGCAAAATCCCATTATGTTTTTCACTCATGAAAAACAGTAACTGGGATTCCTATCAGCTCTTCCTGCACGTCGCCCGCACTGGCGGCCTGACGGGCGCAAGCGCCGCCACTGCTTTGAGCCCGGCGACGATCGGCCGGCGTATGCTCGATCTGGAGCAGGAGCTCGGGCGCGCACTCTTTCACCGCAGCCAGACAGGCTACCGCCTGACATCAGATGGCCAGATCCTCGTCGATCATCTGCAGGAGATGGAGGCCGCCGCCCGCAAGGTTGACGCCTGGCGGCAATCGTCCGAGGGCGGGGGCACTGTCAGGATCACGGCCGGCACATGGATCGCCTGGCTGCTGACGGAGAATTTTTCGGCAATCCGCATGCCGGCGGACGCGTTCGGCATCTCGCTGACCATCGGCGAAGCGCGGGCGAACCTGAATTACCGGGAAAGCGATATCGGCATCCGCGCCTTCGAGCCGGACGAAAGCAATCTCGCCGCCCGCCTGCTCGGCGAAGTCGCCTATGCGGTCTATGTGAGGCGCAATGCCAGCCGGGACGATGCCAGATGGATTGCAGTCGGCGCGGAGGATGCAATCTCCTCCTACCTGCGCTGGCCCTATCAGAATGCAGGATCCGCCATCGTCGCGACCGTTAACCGTCCGCGGTCCCTGCCGGATCTGGTGCGGGCGGGGGCGGGAAAGGCGGTATTGCCCTGTTTCGTCGGCGATCTCGATCCCGAACTGGAACGGTGCGGCGGTGAACTGCCGGAACTGCGTCATCGCCAATGGATCGTCATGAATGCCGAGGATCGTCACCGCCCGGAAATCCGCACGGTCGCCGACCGCATGACGAAGCTTTTGAAAAGCTACACCGACCTCTTCGCCGGCAAGCGTGCCAGCCGCAGCTAGCCGGAATTGGGTTACGGCATCAGCCGCCGCACGAGCCCCACCTGGCTGTTCACCCCGAGCTTCGAATAGATGTTCTTGAGATGCGAGCGCGCCGTCTCGTAGCTGACATCGTTCGTCCGTGCGACCTCGCGCAGCGACAGGCCCGCAGCGATGCCGGCTGCGATCCGCATTTCGGCTGCCGTTAGCTGATCGATGCGCGGCAGGGCGTCGTTGAGATCGGGCCGCAGAGGCACGCTCGTCCGCTCGATGATCATTGCCACCGTCGGTCCTTCGAGAAATTGGGTGATGAAATCCGATTGCATCTTCACCAGCGTGCATTTGAAGCTGGTGTTCTTCATCCTGATCAGCGTGCTCGCCGGTGAAACTGCCTGCAGGCGGTGGCGAAGCAGCACCGACAGACGCGAAGCAAGCTCGCCGTCATTGATCATGATCCGCCCGGTCGAGGTGACGCCGATCGCCTCGCCCTCGGCGATCATCCGCTCCGCCGCACTGTTGATGGAGCGGATATTCTGATCCTCGCCGATATAGACGATGCCGACACCGATCGCATCGAAGAGCGCCAATCCGTTTTCATTATTATGAGGGTCGCGGTGCTCACGGCGAATGAAATCGAAGGTTCGGCGCAGATGCGGCGCCAGGTCGCTGAGCAGTTCCGCATTGCTGCGATTGAAATCCGGATCGGAAGACGAGGTCAGCGTCGAAAGATTGAAGGAGCGTCCACGTTCACGCATGATCGTCACGCCGACACTGCTTTCGCAGCCGATCCAGCGAAGGTAATCGCTGTAGAATTCCGTCTTGAGGAGCTGCTCGCGCGGCAGCATCTGGTCGGCGATCACGCCAAGGCCGATCGGCCGGGTGGCGGCGCGCGGCATCCAGGGATTGATGGCCGCGTAATAGCGATTATAGGCCTCGCTTTCCTTTTCCGCGAGACCGGAGGAAAGCGAGAGGCCGCCGGTTCGCGCGATGGCATCGTGGAAAAACAACGTCGACTTGGCATCCGGCATCGTCGCGGCCAAGGCATCGAGAAAGGCTTGCCACGACGTCTCGCCGAAGAGAGCGCCATAGATCAGATCGGTCAGAACTTCGAGTTTTGCGTGCGGCGAACCGGGCATATGCAGTTCCGTTCGAAGATATGCTCAATTATGCCGCGACTCCGTTCTGCTGACAATTGCGTCAAATAGCGTAGGTCCGGTGGTCTTTGTCACCGGACCTTAAGCCTAATTTCTGTTGGCGACGATGACGGGGATTAGCAGATCTCCCCAGTTTCCGTCACCGCCATGATGCCGGGCGGAGCGCACCAGCTCCACCGAAACACCGGCCTCAACCGCCTTCATCACCGATAGATTCAGCCTGTGCAGATCGTTGGCGAGCATACGGATCACCGTTTGCTGATCGTCCGTCATGCTGCTTGCCTGCTCTTCCGTCCGTTCGCGGACGCGCGCAATGGATGCCATGTCGTTTCCTCCTCTACTCGGCAGCCGGTTTGAACTGGGCGTGTTCGGTTGATTCTCCCATGGCCGTCGTCGAGGCGCGGCCACCGGATATCGCCAGCGACACGGCGTCGAAATAGCCGGTGCCGACTTCGCGCTGATGTTTGGTGGCGGTATAGCCGCGTGGTTCCGCTGCGAATTCCGCCTGCTGCAGCTCGCAATAGGCTTCCATCTGCCGCTCGCGATAGCCGCTGGCCAGCTCATACATGCCGTAGTTCAACTGGTGGAACCCCGCGAGCGTGATGAACTGGAACTTGTATCCCATGGCCCCGAGTTCGCGCTGGAACCTGGCGATCGTCGCATCGTCGAGGTTTTTCTTCCAGTTGAAGGACGGCGAGCAATTGTAGGCAAGTAGCTTGCCGGGATGCACCTTGTGGACGCCTTCGGCAAAGCGGCGCGCCTGCTCCAGATCCGGCTTCGACGTTTCACACCAGATGAGGTCGCAATGCGATGCATAGGCGACGGCGCGCGCAATGCAGGGTTCCAGCCCATTGCGCACCTGATAGAAGCCCTCGACCGTTCGCCCGGCATCATAGTCGACGAAAGGCTGGTCGCGCTCGTCGATATCTGAGGTCAGAAGCTTGGCGGCTTCTGCGTCGGTGCGGGCGATGATGAGCGTCGGCACACCCATGACATCGGCCGCAAGCCGCGCCGCGTCGAGATTGCGGATATGGGCGGCGGTCGGGATCAGCACCTTCCCGCCGAGATGGCCGCATTTCTTTTCCGAGGCAAGCTGATCCTCGAAATGAACACCGGCTGCTCCCGCCTCGATATAGGCTTTCATGATCTCGAAAGCGTTGAGCGGCCCACCGAAACCGGCTTCGGCATCGGCGACGATCGGTGCAAACCACGTTTCGACCGAAAGCCCGTCGCCTTCGGATGTCTCGATCTGGTCGGCGCGCTGGAGCGTGCGGTTGATGCGTTTGGCAAGTTCCGGCCCGGCATTGGCGGGATAGAGCGATTGATCCGGATACATCGATGACGCGGTATTGGCGTCGGCGGCGACCTGCCAGCCGGAAAGATAGATCGCTTTCAGCCCGGCGCGCACCATCTGCATGGCCTGGTTGCCGGAAAGCGCGCCAAGCGCGTTGACGAAGTCCTCCTCATGCAGAAGTTGCCACAGGCGCTGAGCTCCCATTTCGGCCAGCGTGTAGCGGAGTGCCACCGAGCCGCGCAGGCGTTCGACATCGGAAACGGAATAGGGCCGCTCGATACCGGCAAAACGTCCCTCGGGGGCATTACGGATGAGTTTGTAAAAATCTGTCATGGCAATCTCCTCTTTGGCTTTCAACGCTTGAGCGCTGATGACAGATTTTACAGAAATGGACAAAATGGCCAGAAAAACCTTTGATTTCAGACGCAGAAAGAGGTTAGGATGAGAAGGATTTACAGGATGAATTTGTAACTTTGTAAAAGATTGTAAATTTCGGCATGTAAAGGATGTGACATGGCGGAGCGGAAGATATTTGCGGGACCGAAAGTCAGGCGCATCCGCAATGCGCTGGCACTGACGCAGACGGCCATGGCCGAGGCGCTGGAAATCTCCCCCTCCTACCTGAATCTGATCGAACGCAATCAGCGCCCATTGACGGTGCAACTGCTGCTCAAGCTCTCTTCCGTCTACCGCATCGATCTTGAGGAGTTACAGGGCGAAACCGGCGGCGGCCTTGGCCAGTTGAAGGAAGTGTTCGCCGATCCGTTGCTGTCGGGTGAACTGCCGGGTGAGCACGAGCTTGTCGAAGTGGCTGATGCCGCGCCCAATGCGGCTGGCGGTATGATCAAGCTCTACCGGGCCTATCGCGAGCAGGCTGCCCGGCTTTCCGATTTGACGACCTTGATGGCGGGCGAAGGCCCTGCGCCCGTCGCCTCCGGCCGCCTGCCTCTGGATGAAGTCAGGGAAGTGCTGGAGCGCCGCCCCGCCTATTTCGGCGAGATAGACGCGGCGGCGGAAGGCTTTGCCAACGGACTCGCCGGTGGCCCCGGTCTGAAGGATTGGCTGAAGAGCGAACGGGGGATCAGCGTCCGGATTCTGCCTGTCCATGTCATGCCGGACCTGCGCCGGCGTTTCGATCGTCATTCGATGCGTCTTTTTCTGTCCGAGCGTCTATCGGGGGCGGACCAGGCGCAGGAAATAGCCATCGAAGTCGCAAGGCTCGCGCTAAGATCTCAAATCGAAGCCGCGCTTGACGAATTGCCGTTGTCATCCGACGAGGCGCGGCGCATTGCCCGTTTCGAGCTGACGCGGACTGCGGCGCTCGCGCTACTGATGCCCTACGGGGCCTTTCTTCTTGCCGCCCAGAATACCCGATACGACATCGATCTCATCCGCGCCCGTTTCGCTGTCTCCTTCGGCCAGGCCGCGTCGCGCCTCGCCATGCTGCAGCGTCCCGGATCTGCCGGCATTCCCTTCTTCCTGATGGAAACCGATGCTGCGGGCCATGTCATTCGCAGAACGGGCGCCCAGGGTTTTCCGCAGGCCCGCTTTGGCGGCAACTGTCCGAAGCTCAATGTCCACACCGCCTTTCTTGAGCCGGGCAGGGTGTTGTCCGAGACGGTCACCATGCCTGACGGGTCGGCTTTCCTGACGATCGCGCGCACGCTCGAAGGGCCGGTTGTGGAGTACGGCGAACGGGCGCGGCGCACGGCTCTGCTGATCGGCTGCGATGCCGCCCTGCGCGACAGTCTGGTCTATGGCAGAAGCGATGCTCTACCAATTGCGGTCGGGCCCGCCTGCCGTCTTTGTGAAAGGCGCGGATGCCTTTTCCGGGCCGAGCCGCCACTGACACGTCCACTCGCTCTGGACGAGACCTCTGCCGGTCTCGGAAGCTTTGATTTCCAGTGATTGTGAAATCATTGACGCCGCAGGATTTTGAGCTTGTAGGCGTAGAAATTCCTTTCTAGTCTGCAGCCAAACCAGAGGGAATAAGAGGTGTCCGGGGGCGCGATACCTTTAAAAAAACAGGAGATATCATGAGGTCAAGAATAACTAACCTGACGGCAGTTGCCGTTGTCGCTCTTCTTGCCGCTGCGCCGGCCTTCGCCCAGGAGCGTGTCGTCAACGTCTACAACTGGTCCGATTATATCGACAGCTCGATCCTCGAAGACTTCACCAAGGAAACCGGTATCAAGGTCGTCTACGACACCTTCGATTCCAACGAGACGCTGGAAACCAAGCTCCTGGCCGGCGGCACCGGTTATGACGTCGTCGTTCCCACAGTTTCCTTCATGCAGCGCCAGATCGCTGCCGGCGTTTACCAGAAACTCGACAAGTCGAAACTGCCGAACCTGTCGAACATGTGGGACGTCGTGACGAAGGGCGTCGCCACCTTCGATCCGGGCAATGAATATTCCGTCGACTATATGTGGGGCACGACCGGCATCGGCTATAACGTCGACAAGGTAAAGGCCGCACTCGGCACGGACGAAAAGCCGAACTGGGATGCGCTGTTCGATCCGGCAAAGGCCGCCAAGCTTAAGGATTGCGGCATCTACATGCTGGACTCGCCGACGGACGTCATTCCGTCCGTTCTGGCCTATCTCGGCCTCGATCCGAACAGCAAGAAGCAGGAGGACCTGAACAAGGCGCAGGAGGCCCTGCTCGCCGTTCGTCCCTTCGTTCGCAAGTTCCACTCCTCCGAATATATCAGCGCGCTCGCCAACGGCGATATTTGCATTGCGCTCGGCTTTTCGGGCGACGTCTTCCAGGCGCGGGATCGTGCAGCCGAGGCAAAGGCCGGCGTGAATGTCGACTATTCGGTTCCGAACCAGGGTGCGCAGATTTTCTTCGATGTCTTCGGCATTCCGAAGGATGCGCCGCATGTCGAAGAGGCGCATGAATTCATCAACTACATGATGAAGCCCGAAGTCGCCGCCAAGGCATCCAACTTCGTCTTCTACGCAAACGGCAACAAGGCCTCGCAGCAATTCCTCGACAAGGAAGTGATCGACGATACCGCGATCTATCCGACGCCGGAGATCATGGCCAAGCTCTTCACGGTGCCGCCGCTCGATCCGAAAACGCAGCGACTGGTGACACGAATCTGGACCAAGGTCGTCACCGGCCAGTAATCGAGATTTCGGCCCGGACGGAAACGTCCGGGCCTTTCCATTCCCGGCCCGGGTCGAGGCCGGCTGAAACCTTGTATTTTCGGGGAATAATATGAAGTCTCTTGGCAATATTCGCCGCGCATTCGCACCCTGGTCCGATCCATCAGCAAAACCGTTCATTGCCTTCAAGAATGTCACCAAGCGCTTCGGCGATTTTACCGCCGTCAACGATCTGTCGCTGAATATATATCACCGAGAGTTCTTCGCGCTGCTCGGCGCCTCCGGCTGCGGCAAGTCTACACTGCTGCGCATGCTGGCCGGTTTCGAACAGCCGACATCGGGCGAGATCATTCTCGATGGCACCGATCTTTCAGGTACGCCGCCCTACAAGCGGCCGGTCAATATGATGTTCCAGTCCTACGCACTTTTCCCGCACATGACGGTCGAGAAGAACATCGCCTTCGGGCTCAAGCAGGACGGCATGCCGAAGGACGAAATGGCCGAGCGTGTCTCGCAGATGCTGAAGCTCGTGAAGCTCGAGCAGTTCGCTTCCCGCAAACCCAACCAGCTTTCCGGCGGCCAGCGCCAGCGCGTCGCCCTTGCCCGTTCTCTTGCCAAGCGCCCGAAGGTGTTGCTGCTCGATGAACCGCTTGGCGCGCTCGACAAGAAGCTGCGCGAGGAAACCCAGTTCGAACTGATGGACCTGCAGCAGAGCCTCGGCCTCACCTTCGTGGTCGTCACCCACGACCAGGAAGAAGCGATGACAATGGCCGACCGCATTGCCGTCATGAGCCATGGCAAGGTCGTGCAGGTCGCCACGCCGGCGGAAATCTACGAAGCGCCGAACTGCCGCTTCGTTGCGGATTTCATCGGCGACGTAAACATTTTCGACGGCAAGGTGACGACGGCCGCAAACGGTGCTGTCGAGATTGCCGTCGACAGCGGCTTCACGGTCCGCACTGCCTCGACCGATGCGCCGGCCATCGGTGCCGCGCTCGGCTTCGCGATCCGCCCGGAAAAGCTTCGCGTCACGCGCACGGCGCCCGCCAATGCCTCGATCAATGCCGCCAAGGGCGAGCTCTGGGACATCGGTTATCTCGGCGACATGACGGTCTTCCACGTCAGATTGTCGAACGGCAATGTGGTCAAGGCCTCCTCTCTCAACGCACAGCGCTCTGTCGATGACCCCTTCACCTACGATCAGGAAGTCTGGGTCTCCTTCGATGAGGACGGCGGCGTGCTGCTGAAGGATTGAGACCATGGGAACGCTTGCCACACGCTTCTACAACCGCCTCGTCATCATCATTCCCTATGCCTGGCTGCTGCTCTTCTTCCTGGCGCCGTTCTTCATCGTGTTCCGCATTTCGCTGTCGGCGACGGCGATCGCGATGCCGCCCTATGAGCCGGTCTTCGCGCTCGCTGATGGCTGGGCCGGTTTCTGGGACAAGATTTCGACCTTCTCGCTCGACAACTACGGCTACCTGACGGACGATCCGCTCTATTTCAACGCCTATATCTCGAGCGTCGTCATCGCCGGCATCTCCACCTTGCTGACGCTTCTGATCGCCTATCCGATCGCCTATGGCATGGCGCAGGCCCCTCGCAACGTGCGCCCGACGCTCTTGATGCTGGTGATCCTTCCCTTCTGGACGAGCTTCCTGATCCGCGTCTATGCCTGGATTGCCATCCTGAAACCGGAGGGGCTGCTGAACCAGCTTCTGTTGTCGCTGCATCTCATCGACAACCCGCTGATCGTCCTCAACACCAACACCGCCGTCTATATCGGCATCGTCTATTCCTATCTGCCCTTCATGGTGCTGCCGCTCTATTCGGCGCTGGAAAAGATGGACGGCACGCTGATCGAGGCGGCGCAGGATCTCGGCTGCACGCCGATCCGGGCCTTCTGGCGGGTCACCTTCCCGCTGTCGATCCCAGGCGTCATCGCCGGCTGCATGCTGGTCTTCATTCCGGCCGTCGGCGAATTCGTTATCCCGGACCTGTTGGGCGGCTCGCAGACGCTGATGATCGGCAAGACGATCTGGAACGAGTTCAATTCCAATCGCGATTGGCCCGTTTCCTCGGCCGTGGCGACGATCCTGCTTCTTATTCTCGTGATCCCGATCGTCTTCTTCCAGAATGTGCAGGCGAAAGCCGATGAGGCAGGGAGATAAGCCGTGCTCAGATGGACCCGTTTCAACATCATCTCCGTCGTGCTCGGCTTTGCCTTTCTCTACCTGCCGATCGTGCTTCTGGTGATCTTCTCCTTCAATGAATCGAAGCTCGTCACCGTCTGGGGCGGCTTCTCGACCAAATGGTATGTCTCGCTGCTCTCCAATCAGGCCCTGCTCGATGCGGCCTGGGTGACGATCCGTGTCGGCCTGCTGTCGGCCACATTCGCGACGATCCTCGGCACCATGGCGGCGATCACCCTGGTTCGTTTCACGCGCTTCCGCGGCCGCATCCTTTTTTCAGGGCTGGTCTACGCGCCCCTCGTCATGCCGGAAGTCATCACCGGCCTGTCGCTGCTGCTGCTCTTCGTCGCGATCGGCTTTGACCGCGGCTTCTGGACCATTACGCTGGCGCATACGACACTGACCATGTGCTTCGTCGCCGTCGTCGTGCAGTCGCGGCTTCTGAGCTTCGACCAGTCGATCGAGGAAGCGGCCCAGGATCTCGGTGCACCGCCGGTGCGCACCTTTTTCGAAATCACGCTGCCGATCATATCGCCGGCAGTTTTTTCAGGCTGGATCCTGGCTTTCACCCTGTCGCTGGACGATCTCGTGATTGCAAGCTTCACGTCCGGGCCGGGCGCGACCACGCTGCCGATGAAGATCTACAGCCAGGTACGCCTCGGCGTGACGCCGGAGATCAACGCGGTCTGCACCATCCTGATTGCCATCGTGGCGGTTGGCGTCATCTGCGCGTCGGTCGTTACCAAGCGTCGCGAGGTTCAGCGCGAGCGCGATGAGAGGGCTGCGGCGGCGACTGCTTAAAGCTGAAGGACGCTAGGGCTGGGTTTTCGTCGGTGTGTTGAACAGCGGCACCGGCGAAATGACCGGGTTTGGCCATGAGCCGCCGATGAAGAAGGGCAGCAGCGGCAGATCGGCCACCTTCGCCGGGTCGGTCGCTTCCAGCGAGCCGGAGAGCGCAAGCCCATTGGACTCATAGGTGATGAGACCCGACAGCGTCAGCGATTGATCCAAACCGGCAAAACGCGCGTCGTGGATTTCTGCTGTGCCGTTGGTAAAGTCGGCCTGGAGATCGAGCTTGTTGAAGGCAAAAGATCCGTTTGCGGCAGAGCTCAAGGCGAAGAAAGGCTTCTGCGCAGCCTGCGTCCGAAATGCTGTAATATCCACGCCGGGAATGGATCCTGCTCCCGCCGAGAATTTCAGCTTGCCCGTGACATCGGCAAGTCCCGTCGTCCAGATCGCTTTCGGCGTCTGCAGTGAAAGGTCGAGAGAGCCGGTCGCATGCGGTAGCGGCCCCTTGAGCTGCAATTTTTCGGCAAGAGCATTGAAATCCGCATTGCGGATCGAAAGCTGCAATTTGCCGCCACCGTCGAAATCGCGGCGGGTCGCCTCCAGATGGGCAGTCATTTCGCCGCCCTCGAACTGGCTGTCGCCGATATCGAATTTCGCTTCCTCGCCGGCGACGATCACGCTGGCCCCGACATCCGCGAGCGAAAAGATCCCCATCTGCGCCTGTCGCGCGGAAAGCCGGACGTCCAGATCGAGAAGTTGCAGCGGTCCAAGAGGGCTCGGTAGCAGCATGTCGCCCAGGCCGCCGGCCGCAAGTCTGAGCGCGAAGGCATCGAGGAACGGCTTGAGGTTCATCTGATCGAAGGCAAGCGTCCCGCCGATCTTCGGCCGTTTGCCGGGTGCGACGGTGAGATCCATCACTCCGGTGGCGCTCGCATCGTTCAGCGTCATGCTGACATTGTTGAAGCGGAAACCGTTGGATACCGACGCCACGTCCGAGGTCACCGATGCGCTCTTGAGCGACTCGATGCCGGGGATCGACCGGCCTGACCATTGCAAGAGGGCCGGTACGTCCGGAAAGCTGGCGTTGATATTGCCTGAGACCGAAGAGAGGCTCACCATGCTGCCGACGCCCTGGAAGCGCGCGGTCATCAGGTTCGAAGCGATCGAGGCTTTCATCTCTGCATTCTTGCCGGCAAAGACGAGCAGTGGCGCAGCCGAGGAAAAATCGACCTTCAGGTCCTGACCGTTGAGCCGTGCAATGAGCACGGCCGAAATTGCTCTCGACAGCTTCGGCCAGGCGATATCGGCCGCGACGTCGTCGAAGCGGTAGACATTGCCCGTCTGTGTGTCGGTCAAGGTCAGCATGCCGTCCTCGACCGTCACGGCGCCGATATCGGCGTCGAGCTTTGGATCGAGAACCTCGGTGCCGCTGTCGTCCAGCACCCCACCGATGGCCCGCGCCAGGAGGCCGGCGTAACTCCAGTCGATCAGACCGTTCTCATCACGCGTCAGCGCGAGGCTGGGTCGCAGCAGGTGAAATTGGTGGAAGCGTGTTCGGCCACGCAGCGCATCGATAAGGCTGAAATCGGCCGAAAGGCTTTCGATGCGGCCGAGCAGCTTGTCGCCGCTTTCACGCGGTTGCCGGATGGTGACGTCATTTAGCGTGATGCGCGGCGTCGGCCAGAATTCGAGAACCGGATTGCCCTTGATCTCGGCGTGATAGCCCGTCCATTTCGACAGGGCGTCCTCGATGCCGGAACGCACGAAGCCGGTGGAAATAAGATAGGGCGCGGCGATCCTGAGCGCGAGGAAGAAGGCAAGGCCGGCTAGCAATACGATCGTGGAGACACGGGCAAAGGCCGGCAGCCAGCGCGAGGCGGGGCCAATCCTTTTTCGCCATCTGCCTTCTCTTGACGTACCCATGAGCTCCGCCGGAATTTCAGTCGGTTACCGGTTATTTTCTGATTTTGCCGGATATATGAAATACCGGGCATATGCAAATCCAACGCGCAGCGGATCGCGCCGTTGCACACTTTATAATGCAATGCAGCATGATATAAGTTCTGCATTGGGGAGGAGGATTGAATGCAGGAGAATCAGCCGCTTTGGCAACCCACGGAAGATGGGATCGAAAATAGCCCGATCCATGCCTTCATGCAGCGCTGTGACGCAGACTTCGGTCTCGGCCTGAAAGGCTTTGAGGATCTGCATGCCTGGTCAATTGCCGATCGGGAAAATTTCTGGTCGGCATTGTGGGATTTCTGCGGCGTGAAGGGAGAGCGCGGCGCGGATATTCTCGTTCACGGCGACCGCATGCTGGAAGCGCGCTTCTTTCCTGGGGCGCGCCTGAACTTCGCCGAAAACCTGCTGAGCGGAAGCGGGCAGGGCGATGCCATCATTTTCCGCGGCGAGGACAAGGTCGAAGACCGCTGGTCATGGGATCGGTTGCGCGCGCTTGTATCACAGCTCCAGCAGGGCTTTCGCGTGCTCGGCATCGGCGAGGGCGACCGTGTTGCCGCCATGATGCCGAATATGCCGGAAACGATAGCTGCCATGCTGGCGGCAACCTCGATCGGCGCCATCTGGTCGTCCTGTTCTCCGGATTTCGGCGAGCAGGGTGTCCTGGACCGTTTCGGCCAGATCGAGCCGAAGCTGTTCATCGCCTGCGACGCCTATTGGTACAATGGCAAGCTGCAGGACGTGAAGTCGAAGGTGGCAAGTGTCGCAAAGAGCCTCGACGTGCCGACGCTGGTCGTCCACTATGCTGGTAACGCGCAAGACGTTGCGCGTGAAACCGCCGGCGGCGTGACGCTTTCGGAGTTCATCGCTCCCTACGAACCGAAGCCGATCGACTTCGTGCAACTCCCCTTCGCTCATCCGGCCTATATTCTGTTTTCTTCGGGCACGACAGGCGTACCGAAATGCATCGTGCACTCGGCCGGTGGCACACTGCTCCAGCATCTGAAAGAACATCGCCTGCATTGCGGATTGCAGCCCGGGGACAAGCTTTTCTATTTCACCACCTGCGGCTGGATGATGTGGAACTGGCTGGCGAGCGGGCTAGCCTCCGGCGCCACGCTCTGCCTCTTCGACGGGTCGCCTTTTGCGCCTGATGGCAACGTGCTCTTCGACTACGCCGCCAAGGAGAAATTCGCGATCTTCGGCACCTCGGCCAAATATATCGACGCAGTACGCAAGAGCGGACTGACGCCGCGTGTGAGCCATGATCTGTCGAGCCTGCGGTTGATTACTTCAACAGGTTCGCCACTGTCGCCTGAAGGTTTCACCTTTGTCTATGAAGGGATCAAGGAAGACGTCCAGCTTGCCTCGATTTCCGGTGGCACGGACATCGTGTCCTGCTTCGTGCTCGGCAATCCGCTCCAGCCCGTCTGGCGCGGTGAGATCCAGGGGGCGGGCCTCGGCCTTGCCGTCGACGTCTGGAATGACGAAGGCAAGCCGGTCCGCCGGGAAAAGGGCGAACTGGTCTGCACCAAGGCCTTTCCGTCAATGCCGGTCATGTTCTGGAACGACCCAGATGGCGCCAAGTACCGCGCCGCCTACTTCGAGCGCTTCGACAATGTCTGGTGCCACGGCGATTTCGCCGAATGGACCGAACATGGAGGCCTCATCATCCATGGCCGTTCGGATGCGACGCTCAATCCCGGCGGCGTGCGCATCGGCACGGCGGAAATCTACAATCAGGTCGAGCAGATGGAAGAAGTGGCCGAGGCGCTCTGCATCGGCCAGGACTGGGATGACGATGTGCGCGTCATCCTCTTCGTCCGCCTCGCCTCCGGCGTCGCCTTGGGTGAAGATCTGATCAAGGCGATCAAGACCCGCATCCGTGTCGGCGCTTCTCCCCGCCATGTGCCCGCCAAGATCATTGCGGTGGCAGATATCCCGCGCACCAAGTCCGGCAAGATCGTCGAACTTGCCGTGCGCGAGGTTGTCCACGGCCGGCCGGTGAAAAATCAGGAGGCACTCGCCAACCCCGAGGCACTCAAGCTTTTTGCTGGACTGGACGAACTGAAGGTCTGATAGCGGCGGCTAAACTACAAGCTTTTGCCGTTGATCAATTCCGCGTACTGGAAACCTTTCATTAAGAAAGGTTTGTCAAAGGTGAAGCCAACTTGGAGACCATACATGAAGAGATGGTCTGGAACCGCGGTTCCCGAAACATGACGTTCTCAGACTAAGCTCTTGTTTTACCAGCACTAACTCCAAAAGGCAGCCATCGGCTGCCTTTTCTTTGGCGAGCGTTCCCAGAAGAAACGCAGAGCGGGTCTGCGTTTGAAATTGCGCGGAGAATGAGGCTTTAACCCGCCAGCACGCGTTGTGACGGAAAAGTGATCTCCACCAGCGTACCCTCATTCGGCGCAGAATTGATCGAGAAAATCGCCCTGTTGGCATCGACCATTGCCTTCGTGAGCGGCAGGCCGAGACCGGTGCCGTCGCCGCGATGACGCGACTGCGTGGAGGACACCTGCCGGAATGGCTTCATTGCCTGGTCGAGTTCGCTGCGCGTCATGCCGATGCCGGTATCGCGCACCCGCACCGCCACGCTGCCGTTCGTCTCATAGGATGTGGAAACGACGATCTGCCCGCCTGATGGCGTGAAGCGGATGGCGTTCGACAGGATGTTCAGTGCGATCTGCTTGATCGAGCGCAGGTCGGCGACGACGTCGGGAACCGACTGCGACAGGGCTGTGCGAATGATGACCCGCTGGCTGTTTGCCTGCGGCTGCACCAGTGCCACTGCTTCCGAGATCGCTTCGTTGAGGCCGACGGAGGCGAAGTCGAGATCCATCTCACCCGCCTCGATCTTGGAAATATCGAGCAGGTCGTTGACGATATCGAGAACATGCCGGCCGGAACGGCCGATGTCGTTTGCATATTCGATGTAGCGCGGATGGCCGATCGGCCCGAAGCGCTCGCTCGCCATCATGTCGGAAAAGCCGATGATGGCGTTGAGCGGCGTGCGGATTTCATGGCTGACGCGGGCAAGGAAATCCGTCTTGTGGGCATTGGCGGTTTCGGCTGCGCCCTTGGCATTGCGCAACTCGTCCTCGGTGCGCTTCCACTGGGTGATATCGCGAATGACGGCGCAATAACCGTTGGAAGAGGTCAATTGCCCCATGGTCATGAACAGCGGCACGAAGCCGCCTGCAGCCTCGCGGCCGATCACCTCGCGCCCATCATTCAGCACGCTTGCGACACCGTGGCCGGAAAGCCCGTGCAGATAGTCGAGCACCGCTTTCTGGCTCTCATGGGCAAACAGCATGACGAAGGGTTTGCCGCGCGTTTCCTGTTCGTCGTAGTTGAAGAGGGCGCTTGCCGAACGGTTCATCGAGCGGATATCGCCTTCCGTGCCGATGACCACGACGCCATCGGTCGCCGTCTCCAGGATCGAGCGCAATTCCTCCACCTCGACCTGCAGTTTGGCGACCTTCTCCACCATCCGGTCGGTGCGCTGGTCGAGGCGGATAACCTCGCCTTTGCCTTCTTCGCGGCTTTCCACCGGCATCAGCGCCAGCATCAGGGCGTTCGAATCTTCCCAGCGAACCGATTGCAGGCGGGCCGTGACCGGTACCAGCCTGTCATCTGCTTTGACGAGCATCATCGTACCCGTGCCGTTTTCGAGGTCGTGGCGCTGCAGCAGCGCGTCGATGCCGCCTACTTCGGAGAGGGCTTCGACGGAATTATAGCCCGTCAGCCGCATGAATTCGGGATTGCCATGGATCAACTGGTCGCCGGCATGGATCAGCACCGCAACAGGCAGCAGATCGACGGTCGCAGCCGAAAGCCCGTCCGTCATCTTCACGCGCGGCGGAATGAAGCTGGTCAAGACCTCGATCTGGCTGACCGTCTCCTGCAGACCTTCCGTCACCTCGTCTTCCGCTTCAGCTGCAGGAATTTCTTCCGCTTCGGCAGCAGTCTCTTCCGCCAGCGGTTCTGCCGCGGCTTCGTAGATTGCTTCCTGAGCTACTGTCGGCTCGAAGGCGGAAGGCTCGTTAACTGTCTCTTCTGGAGCGGATGCCTGTTCGACATCAGGCTCCGGCTGCGGCGGCGCGACCGGCTCGTCGTGGCGCGCGCCAAAGGCCTCGAGACGCTTGGCGATTTCACGGAAATTTGCCTGTTCGGCAGCCGTCAGGCCGCTGCCAGCACTGTGCAATTGCACGATCTTGTCGGTGAAGCGGCGGCTTGGCGTCTCGGAAAGGCGCAGCGCCGGCGGCTCGTCCTGCCCGTCGCGCGGCTCGTGACGATGCTCGGCGACAGATTGCTCCTCGGCGACAGGTTCCGAAGCAACCGTCGCTTCCGGGACGGTTGCTTCTGCCGCTGTTTCCACGTCCGAGCCGGTGTTTTCGTCGACGGCAGCTACTGCGTCTTCGCCCTGCGGCGCAGCCTCGGCAGCCTCGTCAGATTGCTCTTGCGGCAGTTCAGCCTCTTCCGGCACCGTTTCGTTGGCCGGGCCAAGATAGGAGGCATCATGGCCTATGCCGTCTGGCCCCAGCGTTAGTCCGAGCGCCAGAGGATCTTCCTGCGCGTCCGACAGGCGCACCACCCCGAAGCCGCGGAAACCATCGAAGTCGCGGTTGCGTGTGTAGGTCGGCAGGGCGGCGAGATCGACCGGTACGACGAGGCTCGTGCCCTCTATCGGCCAGTAGATGGTCTTGCCGGACCAGGTGTCGCGTCGTGCCAGGGCCTCGGAGAGCTTTGATTCCGGATCGAGGTTGAAGAGGGCCGCGATGTCCGAGAAAGCGCTGCCGATGATGTTGCTCGCGTGCGGGCCGACAGCTTCGGCGAATTCATGCGAAACTTCGCTGAAACGGCCTTCCGCATCGATCTTCCAGACGAAGCGCGTGGCGCGGCTGTTCGGCTTGAAGACGAAGCTGCTTTTCGGGGCGCTGTCAGGCTCATCCGGAACCACGGGTGCTGCCGCGAAGTTTTCGGCGACGGAAGCGGACTGCTCGATCTGTTCGGCAACCGGAGCTTCTGCACCTGTCTCCACGGTTGCTTCCGTTGCAGCAGACGCCTCGATCGGCTGCTCCATCTGCCCGTCGGTATTCTCGACGTCGACTTCAGGACCGGAAACGCCTTCATCCAGCTGCGGCTCGGATTGGGCTTCGACTGCTGCCGGTTCGCTGACCTCGACTGGATCTTCGGTCTCGCCGGTAATGTCTTCCAGCGTTTCCTCGACTTCTTCGATGCCGGAAACCGCATCGATCGCCTCGGCTTCGGTGAAGCCGGCTGCGGGCGCCGCGACACCAGCGATATCAGCCACTGCGGTTTCCGCAGGTGCAATTTCCTGCGGCGCAGGCTCTTCGACATTGGCTGAGGGCTCGATCGGGTCGAGATGACCGATTGCCGTCTCGACGGCGAAGAGAAGATGGAGTGCGGGCTCGTCGTTGAGTTTGCCGACGGCAGCCGGCAGATAACCACGACCGGTTGCGACCGGTCGCTTCACCAGCCGGTCCGGATGGGCTCCGGCAAGCGTGACGAGTGTCCTTGCCGCCTGCTGAGTGATGCCGAGCGAGGCGAAACCTGGCGAAGCGGCTATGACGTCACCTTCGGCCCCGATCACCGCCATATGCGTGTCCGGATCATCGAGTCCCTGCAACATCTGCGCAGCGCTTGCGCCCGCTGTCAGTGGACGAGTGGAGACCGGGACGGAAAACAGGATTGCCTTCTCGCCCGAGGCGAGACGGATGAGCTCCGATGAGGCCGGAGCCTGAACGCGCTGGAAGCCCTTGGCGATGCGGATGACAAAGGTTTTCTGGTCGCCGACTTCGTTGAGCTGGCGGGCAGTCGCTTCGAGCTGGCGAAAGGTGATATCGGCGTGGCTGATACCTTGGTCGAGCAGATCATAGACCGCAATATGGCTAAAAAGCTCGGCTCCCGCACCGTTTGCCCACAACAGACGGGAAAGGTCGGACGAGAACAGGACCATGGCCTCGCCACGCGAAAATCGTTCACGAACCCGCGCATGAACGGCAATATCGATGAACGGATACTGGACTGCGGGCATGATCGAACCTGTCGCTTTCGGCCTCTTCAAATTAACTGCTTATTAATAACTGCAGGTCTGCGACCGGTCCAGAAGAGCCGGGAGCTTTCGGCCGGAAAGGTTAACGTATTGTGCGTCGCACAATAATGTTGCAATGCACAACGAGATGCCTTATATAAGATCCATCCAATTTATCGCGGGCAGAAGCTTTGCCCATCTTAAAGGAACGCGATCCGATGGCTACCATAAAGACCGATGACGTTTTTTCAATTGCCTCTTTCGACCCGAGCAAGCTGGCTGAGTCCTTCCGCGACTTCGCCGAAAAGGGTGCTCAGCAGTCCAAGGAAGCCTACGCCAAGCTGAAGTCTGCGGGCGAAGAAGCCGGCAAGACCTTGGAAGCAACGGTGCAGACCGCGCAGGCCGGCAGCGTTGAAATCGGCCTCAAGGCGATCGACGCGCTACGCGTCAACGCCGAAAGCTCGCTCTCCCACATGGAAGCGCTTCTCGGCGTCAAGTCCGTCGCCGAATTCTTCGAGTTGCAGACCTCCTTCCTCCGCAAGCAGGCTGAAGTGACCGTCGAGCAGGCGAAGGCGCTGCAGGAAACCACCAAGCAGGTTGCCGAGAAGGTTGCAAAGCCTTCCAAGGAAGCAGCTGAAAAGGCCATGGCATCCTTCAAGGTTGCCTGATCGACAATCGCCATATGCAATAAAGGCTGGACCGCGTGTTTGGCCTTTTTGTATATTGAAGGCAAATCGGGGCTTGAATTAAAGTTCAAGTCCTCGTATGTGACCCCCGTCGCGCCGAGCGCGGCAATTGTGCGGTTGTAGCTCAGTTGGTTAGAGCGCAGGTTTGTGGCACCTGAGGTCGGAGGTTCGAGACCCCCCAACCGTACCATTCTCTCCCATAAGTTGGTATTCCTGTTCGGCAGTGCACGGCATCGGCGCTTTTTGACGTCAAAATGATGCCTCCTCGCATTTTGCTATTGCCGTTAACATTAGTTTACCTATTTATGTGCGGTGCGATGCAGCAATTGCCCAATGTTTTCGTTGCGTCGCGAAATGCTGGCGGCTTGCCGCCTGGGGGTAGGGACAGTCCACCGAGGCATTAAGGAGAATTTGATGTCCATTTCTGTTCAGAATATAGAGGAATCGACCGCTGTTTCCCCGATTGACGTGGCAGCTGCGGTTAAGGGCGCACGCAGTGCGGTTGGCTACAGTATTGAAGACCTCGCAGTGACCTGCGGTCTGGCCAATGGCGAAATCCTCGAAATTGAAAACGGCGAAAGCACCGATCCCGCAAAGCTGAGGCGTATTGCTGCAGCCCTGCAGGTTCCGATTTCTGCGTTTCTGCATATCTGACGTAGCGACGGGGCCGATCAGCAATTTCTGATCGGCCGTCGTCCCTTTTAAAGCAACATGGTTGGAACTCTTGCGGCTCCCGCACCGTTCACCGGTGACGGGAGTATGTGTATGTCCAAGACCCTTCTTTACGGCGCAACGAAGATCGACGAGACCAATGCGGCTTACGCAGCCGTCGCCAGCCTCGAACAGTTCCAGTGGAAGAACCGCGTCTTCGTTGTGATTGCTGACCGGGATAATTCCCGCGCAGCACGACAGGAAAACCAGTTGCTTGCCGATCGCGATGCGCTCGACGAACGCGATATGGTCGTCCTCAAGCTCATTGGATCGAGCATAAAACCGGTCTTCGGAAGCGGCGACGGGCTGGATGGCGAAGCGCTCCGGAAAGAACTCGGTGCGCCTGACCCGGGTGAATTCGCCGCCTTCCTGCTCGGCAAGGATGGCACGGTGAAGCTGAAAGTCAGCGAGCCGATCACATCATCGGAACTTTTCGCCATCATCGACAGCATGCCGATGCGCGCTGCCGAAGCCGTCAGCCAAGATAAATAACCGGATATTGCAATCGTAAAGGAGCCGGCCATGTCCGTCCCGAACGAACCCATTCCCGACCAACCGCCGATGCCTTCACCGGGCTGGAAACCGGTGCCGCCGATCAAGGAGCCGGAGCCTGACCGGTTGCCGGATGAAACACCGCTTCCCAATCCAGATGAGAACGAGGAACCGGCGAAGCATCTTCGAACCAGAAAAGGCTTCAAAGGAAGATTTGCCTTTCCTCGTCGACGAGTTCCTGCAGGAAGTCGATGACGCTGCGCACGCGCACCAGATCGCGTGCGCTTTCGTGATAGGTCGTCCAATAGGCGCGGCGAATGGAAACCTGCGGCAGGATTCGTACCAGTTCCTCATGTTGCCGGGCGATATAGTCATGCAGAATGCCAATACCCGCACCCGAGCGCACGGCCTCCGTCTGGCCTATCGCCGTCGAGATCTCGAAACCCGCGTCCCAGCTGCGCATCACTTCGCCCGAAAAATTCAAGGAAGCCGTGAAGATCAGGTCTTCGACGTAGCCGATGCGCGGATGCGCTTTCAGGTCATCGATATCGCCGGGCTTTTTGTGTTGCGTCAGATATTCCGCCGATGCGTAGAGCCCAAGCGTGTAATCGGTAAGCTTGGAGGAAACCAGCCGGCCCTGTTCCGGTCGTTCCAGCGTGATGGCGATATCCGCTTCGCGTTGAGACAGCGAAAAGGAGCGCGGCACCGGCACCAGCTGGATCTTCAGTGCCGGATGGCGCTCGATCAGCCTGCCCATGCGTGGCGCAAGAAAAGAAACACCGAAGCCGTCAGGCGCGCCGACGCGCACCGTTCCCGCAATGGCCGTATCGGTGTGGCCGAGATTGGCCTGCGCGGCGAGCATTTCTGTCTCCATCCGTTCTGCCGAGGCAAGGAATATGTCGCCTTCTGCGGTCAGCTCGCACCCATTTGTGCGGCGGATGAAAAGACGTGTCTTCAACGCCTCTTCCAGCAAGGTCAGCCTGCGCGAGAGCGTGGCGTGATTGAGCCCCAGCCGCTTCGATGCGGCTAGGATTTGCCCTGTGCGGGCGACGGCCAGGAAAATTCGTACGTCATCCCAGTTCATGGTTTTGAGCGCATCGCAATCGGATCGACGTCGATGAGCGTCAGCGATGTCACCATGCCTGATGTCTCCTTCTTGTATTTGAGGAAATGCGGCGTCTGCAGATGAGCCTCATATGCGTCCCGGTCGGCGTAGACCTCAAGGATACGGATTATGTTCGGATGATCCTTGATGGAGACGGCATTCAGAGAAAGGACACCGTCTTCCAGCGCGACTGATGCCTCGATTTCCTCGATCAGCAGCGCCCGGTAGGTTTCGATCGTATCTGGATCGATCTCCAGCTCCGCCATTCTGACTATAGGCTTCTCACTCATCGGTTCGATCTTCCCTTTGACTTGTTCCTATTTGGTGCCAGTTTTGTAGCAGGAGCGCTCACTGCAGTCGTAGAACTACAATATACGCACAACGGTTGCTTATTATAGCGCATTGATTTGTGAAAATTGAAGTGCGATTGTTGTGCCATCCAGAATATCAGGAGGAATACCCATGCGTGAGATTGGTCATTTCATTGGCGGCAAGAAGGTTGCCGGCACCAGCGGCCGCACCAGCGACGTCTTCAATCCGGCGACCGGCGAAGTGCAGGCAAAGGTGGCGCTCGCAAGCGTCGAGGAACTGCGCGCCGCCGTTGCAAACGCCAAGGCCGCGCAGCCGAAATGGGCTGCCACCAACCCGCAGCGTCGTGCACGCGTCTTCTTCAAGTTCGTCGATCTCCTGAACCAGCACATGGATGAGCTTGCGACGCTGCTCTCCAGCGAGCACGGCAAGACGGTCGAGGATTCAAAAGGCGATGTGATCCGCGGCCTCGAAGTCTGTGAATTCGTCTGCGGCATCCCGCATCTTGCCAAGGGTGAGTTCACCGAAGGTGCCGGTCCTGCGATCGACATGTATTCGATCCGCCAGCCGGTCGGCATTGGCGCGGGCATCACGCCCTTTAACTTTCCGGGCATGATCCCGATGTGGATGTTTGCTCCGGCGATCGCCTGCGGCAATGCCTTCATCCTGAAGCCCTCCGAGCGCGATCCCTCTCTGCCGATCCGCCTTGCCGAACTGATGATCGAGGCTGGTCTGCCGGCTGGCATCCTCAACGTTGTCAACGGCGACAAGACTGCCGTTGATGCGATCCTCACCGATCCCGATATTGGTGCCGTCTCGTTCGTCGGCTCCACGCCGATCGCCCGTTACGTCTATGGAACGGCTGCATCGAACGGCAAGCGCGCCCAGTGCTTCGGCGGTGCCAAGAACCACATGATCATCATGCCCGATGCCGATATGGACCAGGCCGTCAACGCCCTGATGGGCGCCGGCTACGGTTCGGCCGGCGAGCGCTGCATGGCCGTCTCCGTTGCCGTCCCGGTCGGTGAGGAAACCGCCAACCGCCTCGTTGAAAAGCTGGTGCCGAAGATCGAGTCCCTGCGCATCGGCCCTTACACCGACGACAAGGCCGACATGGGTCCCGTCATCACCAAGGATGCCTATAACCGCATCCAGGGCCTGATCAGCAAGGGCATCGAAGAAGGCGCCAAGCTCGTCGTCGACGGCCGCGATTTCAAGCTTCAGGGTTATGAAGACGGCTATTTTGTCGGCGGCTGCCTGTTCGACCACGTCACGCCGGAGATGGACATCTACAAGACCGAGATCTTCGGACCGGTCCTTTCGGTCGTCCGCGCCCATAACTACGAAGAAGCGCTGTCCCTGCCGATGAAGCATGAATACGGCAACGGCGTTGCGATCTTCACGCGTGACGGCGATGCGGCCCGCGACTTCGCCTCCCGCATCAATATTGGCATGATCGGCATCAACGTTCCGATCCCGGTGCCGCTCGCCTACCATTCCTTCGGCGGCTGGAAGGCTTCGAGCTTCGGCGACCTCAACCAGCATGGTACGGATTCCATCAAGTTCTGGACCCGGACCAAGACTATCACCGCGCGCTGGCCCTCGGGTATCAAGGGCGACGCCGAATTCGTCATGCCGACGATGAAGTAAGGCTAAAGAGACCTGAAATCAGAAATTGAGGGCCGAAAGGCCCTCTTTTTCTTTGATTGTAGTTTCGTGGTTTTCACAAGGCTGAAGCCAGCGGCAATCGGCCTCAGTTAAGCTGAATGTGAATTTCATATTTTGGAATTGTTCAAAACTGCGAATGCCACTATATACCCCTTGCAAAGACGATTCAGGAGATTGGCATGCGGTTGACGAAGCAGACCAACTATGCGGTTCGCATGTTGATGTATTGTGCAGCCAATGAGGGACAGTTGAGCCGGATCCCGGAGATTGCCAGGGCATATGGTGTTTCCGAACTCTTCCTGTTCAAGATCCTGCAGCCTCTCAACAAGGCGGGCCTGGTCGAAACCGTGCGCGGCCGCAACGGCGGCGTGCGCCTTGGCAGGCCGGCGACTGATATCAGCCTTTTCGATGTCGTGAAGGTCACCGAAGACAGTTTCGCCATGGCGGAATGCTTTGAGGATGGTGCCATCGAATGCCCTCTGGTGGACAGTTGCGGCCTCAACTCTGCGCTGCGCAAGGCGCTGAATGCTTTCTTCGACGTGTTGACCGAATATTCGATTGACGATCTGGTCAAGGCGCGGCCGCAGATCGGTTTTCTGCTTGGCCTCACCGGTGATCTGCGCAAACCGGCTGTTCCGGCACCAGCTGCCTGATATCAGAATTATTCCGATTGCCTCATGAACCACGGTCGCTTTCGATGGCCGTGGTTTTTTGTTGGCGCTCACGGAGTAGTGATATATCAGGTCAGCTTGAAACCGCTTTCAAAGCCGTTTCGCGACGCGAAATTATACCAAAAGCGACGGGAATCGGATGAAATCTGCCTCAATCTTGCAAATTTTGGCCTATTTTTGACCGAAAATTTCTAAAATTACTTTTCTGGAAAAATTTTCTGCGGATGCCGTTGCTTTCAGCAAATAAATATCGTTCCATCGGCCCGTTGATCGGGGTAATGAGCTCCCGATCTCTAAAGATCAAAAAAGAACAAACCTGGGAAACGACATCATGAAAAAGTTCTCTGTCCTGCTCGCAGCGACAGCCCTGGCTTCGGTCATGGCCACCGCCGCGTATTCCAAGACGCTTGTCTACTGCTCCGAAGGATCGCCGGAAGGCTTCGATCCGAGCCTCTACACGGCGGGCACGACCTTTGACGCGTCTTCGCGCACGGTTTACAGCCGCCTCGTTGAATTCAAGCACGGTGGTACGGAGATCGAGCCTGGCGTCGCCGACAGCTGGACGGTTTCCCCGGATGGCAAGGAATATACGTTCAAGCTGCATCCTGGCGTGAAGTTCCAGACGACCGATTTCTTCACCCCGTCGCGTGATCTGACCGCTGACGACATCGTCTTCTCCTTCGAGCGCCAGATCAAGTCCGACAATCCGTGGAACAAGTATGTCGAAGGCGGTTCCTACGAATACGCTGCCGGCATGGGCTTCCCCGACCTCATCAAGTCGGTCGAGAAGGTTGACGACCTGACGGTCAAGTTCACGCTGAACCATCCGGAAGCGCCGTTCCTGGCCGACCTCGCGATGGACTTCGCTTCCATCGTTTCCAAGGAATATGCCGACAAGCTTGCTGCTGACGGCAAGATGGCCCAGTTCAACCAGCAGCCGGTCGGCACGGGCGCCTTCACCTTCGTCGCCTATCAGCCGGATGCCGTTATCCGCTACAAGGCCAACGAAGCCTATTTCAAGGGCAAGGAAAAGATCGACGATCTCGTTTTCGCGATCACCCCCGACGCTGCTGTTCGCGCCCAGAAGCTCAAGGCCGGCGAATGCCACCTGATCCCGTATCCGAACGCAGCCGACGTTGCCGAGCTGAAGAAGGACACGAACCTGACGGTTATGGAACAGCCGGGCCTGAACGTCGGCTTCCTCGCCTACAACACCCAGCAGGCTCCGTTCGACAAGCCGGAAGTTCGCCGCGCGCTGAACATGGCGATCAACAAGCAGGCGATCATCGACGCCGTTTTCCAGGGCGCAGCCCAGGTTGCCAAGAACCCGATCCCGCCGACCATGTGGTCCTATAACGACAAGGTCGAGGACGACAAGTACGATCCGGACGGTGCCAAGAAGGCTCTCGAAGCCGCTGGCGTCAAGGATCTGTCGATGAAGATCTGGGCAATGCCGGTTTCGCGTCCGTACATGCTGAACGCTCGCCGCGCCGCCGAACTGATGCAGGCCGACTTTGCCAAGATCGGCGTCAACGTCGAGATCGTCACCCATGAATGGGCTGAATATCTGAAGCTCTCCTCCGATGTGAAGCGCGATGGCGCCGTCATCCTCGGTTGGACCGGCGACAACGGCGACCCGGACAACTTCATGGACACGCTGCTCGGCTGCGACGCTGTCGGCGGCAACAACCGCGCTCAGTGGTGCAACAAGGACTACGACGCTCTGATGACCAAGGCCAAGCAGACGGCTGACGTTGCTGAGCGTACGAAGCTCTACGAAGAAGCACAGGTGATCTTTAAGAAGGAAGCTCCCTGGGCAGCACTCGACCACTCGCTGGTTTTCGTACCGGTCAGCAAGAAGGTGTCGGGCTTCTTCATGGACCCGCTCGGCATTCACCGCTTCGACGGCGTTGATATCGCCGAATAAGAAAAATGATAAACTGCCCGGCAAAACCGGGCTTGACCGGCGGTCAGGTTCTACCTGACCGCCGGAAACTATTGGACAACCTGCTATGTTGCGATTTTTCATCGGGCGCCTCGCAGTCCTGATACCGACCTTCCTAGGCGTTTCGCTCATTGCCTTCTCGTTCATCCGCCTGCTTCCTGGCGACCCCGTCATGCTATTGTCGGGCGAACGTGTCATGGCACCTGAACGTCACGCACAGATCATGCACGATCTCGGTTTCGACCGGCCCATGTATGCGCAGTATTTCGACTATCTCGGAAAAGTGCTGCATGGCGATCTCGGCACCTCGATCGTCACCAAGCGCCCTGTACTCGGCGAGTTCTTCACGCTTTTCCCGGCAACGCTCGAGCTGTCGCTCTGCGCCATCCTGGTGGCTGTCCTTCTCGGCGTGCCGGCGGGTGTTTTTGCAGCCGTCAAACGCGGCACATGGTTCGACCAGGGTGTAATGGGTGTTGCCCTCATCGGCTATTCGATGCCGATCTTCTGGTGGGGCCTGCTGCTCATCATCTTCTTCTCCGGCTATCTGGGCTGGACGCCGGTCTCCGGCCGCATCTCGCTGATGTATTTCTTCAAGCCGGTCACCGGTTTCATGTTGATCGACAGTCTTCTGTCCGGCCAGAAGGGCGCCTTCGCCTCGGCCGTCAGCTATCTCATTCTGCCGACCGTGGTGTTGGCGACGATCCCGCTTGCGGTGATCGCCCGCCAGACCCGCTCGGCCATGCTCGAAGTGCTCGGCGAGGACTATGTGCGCACGGCCCGCTCCAAGGGTCTCGCGCCGTTCCGTGTCGTCGGTGTTCATGCACTCAGAAACGCCATGATCCCTGTTATCACCACGATCGGCCTGCAGGTTGGCGTGCTGCTCGCAGGCGCCATTCTGACCGAGACGATTTTCTCCTGGCCGGGTATCGGCAAGTGGATGGTCGATGCTGTCTTCAAACGCGACTATGCAGTCGTCCAGGGTGGTCTCCTCTTGATCGCCGGCATCATCATGCTGGTGAACCTGATCGTCGACCTGGCCTACGGCTTCATCAATCCGCGTATCAGGCACTAGGAGCGGTTTATGAGCACGGTTACTGCAAAATCCGACCAGCCCTCCGGCCTCACGGAATTCTGGTACTACTTCTCGCGAAACAAGGGCGCCGTCATCGGCCTCTTCGTTTTCCTCATCATCCTTCTGCTGGCGATCTTCGCACCGCTCGTCTCCCCGCATGCGCCGAACGAGCAGAACCGCCAGCTCCTGCTCTCCGTGCCTTTCTGGATGGATGGCGGCAGCTTCTCCTATCCGCTCGGCACGGATGCCGTCGGCCGCGATATCCTGTCGCGTCTGATCTTCGGCGCACGCTTCTCGCTGTTCATCGGTGTCGTGGTCGTCACGCTGTCGGTGGTTGCTGGCGTTCTGATCGGCCTCGTTGCCGGTTATTTCCGTGGTCGCGTCGATATCGTCATCATGCGCCTCATGGATATCATCCTGGCCTTCCCGTCGCTGCTTCTGGCCCTCGTGCTCGTTGCGGTTCTCGGGCCTGGCCTGCTCAATGCCATGATCGCGATCTCGATCGTCAACCAGCCGCATTTCGTGCGCCTGACGCGCGCTGCCGTCATGGCCGAGCGTGAAAAGGAATATGTGGTCGCCTCCCGCGTCGCCGGCGCCGGCACGTTCCGGCTGATGTTCAAGACGATCCTGCCGAACTGCCTGGGACCGCTGATCGTCCAGGCAACGCTTGCCTTCTCCGCCGCGATCCTCGATGCCGCCGCCCTTGGCTTCCTCGGGCAGGGCGCCCAGCCGCCGACACCCGAATGGGGCACGATGCTTGCCGAAGCTCGCGAGTTCATTTCGCGCGCCTGGTGGGTCGTAACATTTCCGGGTCTTGCCATCCTGATCACCGTTATCGCCATCAACCTGATGGGCGATGGCCTGCGTGATGCGCTCGATCCCAAGATGAAGAGGTCCTGAGATGGCGCTTCTCGAAATCGAAAATCTCGTCGTCGAATTCCAGACCTCGACCGGGCCTTTCCGCGCCGTCGACGGCGTCTCGCTGAAGGTCGATGCCGGCGAAGTTCTGGCGATCGTCGGCGAATCCGGCTCGGGCAAGTCCGTCTCGATGCTTGCTGCCATGGGCCTTCTGCCCTGGACGGCAAAGGTGACGGCCGACAAGATGCTCTTTGACGGCCAGAACCTGCTCGGCATGTCCGGCGCCAAGCGGCGCGAGATCATCGGCAAGGATATGTCGATGATCTTCCAGGAGCCGATCGCCAGCCTCAATCCCTGCTTCACGGTCGGCTTCCAGATCGAAGAAGTGCTGAGAATCCATCTCGGCCTCGACAAGGCGGCTCGCCGCAAGCGCGCGATCGAGCTTTTCCAGGCCGTCGGCATTCCCGATCCGGAAGAGCGGCTCGGCCATTTCCCGCACCAGATGTCGGGCGGCCAGTGCCAGCGTGTCATGATCGCCATTGCAATCGCCTGCAATCCGAAGCTTCTGATCGCCGACGAGCCGACCACTGCGCTCGACGTGACCATCCAGAAGCAGATCCTCGATCTTTTGATGCGCCTGCAGACGGAACATCGCATGGGCCTGATCATGATCACCCACAATATGGGCGTGGTTGCCGAAACGGCCGACCGGGTGATCGTTCAGTACAAGGGCCGCAAGATGGAAGAGGCCGATGTTCTCTCGCTCTTCGAATCCCCGAAGAGCGATTACACGCGGGCCCTGCTTGCAGCACTTCCCGACAATGCGACGGGCGACCGGCTGCCGACCATCGGCGAACTTTTCAATCCGAACAACACTGTGGAGGGAGCGGCCTGATGACGCCAGTCCTCGAAGCAAAGAACATCGTCCGCGACTATTACCTGCCAGGCGGCATGTTCAAGAAGGCGAGAACGGTCCATGCCGTCAAGGGCGTGAGCTTCTCCGTCGAGCAGGGCAAGACGCTGGCAATCGTCGGCGAAAGTGGTTGCGGCAAGTCGACGCTCGCCCGTATCGTCACGATGATCGACCCGGCAACCTCGGGCGATCTCATGATCGACGGCAAGAAGGTCGATATCTTCAAGGGCGACCTGACGCCGGAGATCCGCCGCAAGGTCCAGATCGTCTTCCAGAATCCCTACGGATCGCTGAACCCGCGCAAGAAGATCGGCGATATCCTGATGGAACCGCTGCTCATCAACACCAATACGCCGGCGGCCGAACGCCGCGATCTGGCGATGGCGATGCTGAAGAAGGTCGGCCTGCAGGACGTCCACTTCAATCGTTATCCGCACATGTTCTCGGGCGGCCAGCGCCAGCGTATCGCCATTGCCCGCGCGCTGATGCTGAAGCCGCGGCTGTTGGTTCTCGACGAACCGGTTTCCGCACTCGACCTGTCGGTGCAGGCACAGGTGCTGAACCTGCTCGCCGACCTGCAGGACGAGCTGAACCTCACCTATGTCTTCATCAGCCATGACCTTTCGGTCGTGCGCTACATGGCGGACGAAGTGATGGTGATGTATTTCGGCGAGGCGGTCGAATACGGCACGCGGGATCAGGTGTTCAGCGACCCGCAGCACAACTATACCAAGACCTTGTTTGCAGCGACGCCGCGCGCGGATGTCGAAACGATCAGGGCGCGTCTTGCACGCAAGAATGCTGCGTTGTCTGCGGCTTCATAATCCCGTAGGCATTCCACGCAGCGACGATGAGCGAGATCAGCTATGACCGAGAATAACGGAACCCTCCATGCAATCATCGTGATGGGGGTCAGCGGTTCCGGCAAATCCTCGATCGGCGAAAAGATAGCGGCAGGCCTCAGCCTGCCGTTCGTCGAAGGCGACGCGCTGCATCCCGCTTCCAATGTCGAGAAAATGTCGAAGGGTATTCCGCTGACCGATGAGGACCGGATGCCTTGGCTCGACCGTATCGGCGAGACGATGAACGCATCGCTTGCCAAGGGCGAAGGCATCATCGTCTCCTGCTCTGCGCTGAAGCGTATCTACCGCGACCGTTTGCGGGCGGCAGCTGGCGATAACCTTTATTTCGTCTATCTCGAAGGCTCGAAAGAACTGCTGACGGATCGTATGGCGCACCGCAAGGGCCACTTCATGCCGACGTCGTTGCTGGAAAGCCAGCTGCAGACACTGGAAGCGCCGACAGGCGAAAAGGGTGTCGTGACCGTCGATATCGACGATACGATCGAGGATATAGCGGCGAAGGCCCTGCAGGCTCTCGCCGCCCTTGGCATTACGGGTTGAAACGATTGGGCGAATAGGCCGCGATATTGATGAACGGCGTCTCTCCGGTCATCAGTTCCGCCAGCACGCGTCCCGTCACCGGCCCGAGTGTCAGCCCATGATGGGCGTGGCCGAAGGCAAACCACAGGCCCTGATGGCGCGGTGCCTTGCCGATGATGGGCATCATATCCGGCGTGCAGGGGCGGGCTCCCATCCAGGGTTCCGGATCCAGTCTTTCACCCAACGGGAATATCGTTCGCGCCACCGCTTCGGCGCGGTCGAGCTGTACCGGCGTTTTTGGTGCCTCCAGCGTTGCGAATTCGGCCCCCGTCGTCAGGCGCACACCACGGTTCATCGGGGCCAGGAAGTAGCCGCGCTCAGAATCGAGCGTCCAGTTGTTGAGCACCGCATTGCCCTGCACAGCGTAGTGCATGTGATAGCCGCGCTTGACGCCGAGCGGGAAGGAATAGCCGAGACGGCGCGTTGCGACGGCTGCCCAGGGACCGAGCGCCAGTACGGCATCATCGGCCTCCAGCGAGCCCTCTGACGTCATGATCTTCCAGCCGGATCCGCCCGGCCCGAGCGATGCCGCATCGCCGGTCAGGAACCGGCCGCCGAGGCTTTCGAAGTAACTGCGATAGGCGCGTGTCAGCGCATGCGGATCGAGAACCGACCAGGGATCGACCCAGCGCAAACCGCCAACGAAATTCCCGGTGATGCTCGGCTCCAGCCGGGCAATATCGGCAGATGTCAGGCTCTCGTAGCTGACACCGAACTGATCCTTCCAGCCCGCAGCTTCCACGAAGGCCTCATCGCGCTTGGCCTCGGTGCGGAAGATCTTCATCCAGCCGTCCCTGCGGATCAGAGCCTCGGCATGCGACGCCTCGATCAGGTCCTTGTGCTCGATGATCGAATTCTCGATCAGCGGCGCATAGGCCTTGGTAATCATCTCGTGCCGCTTCGGATTGGAGTTCCACCAGTAGCGGGCGAGGAAGGCGAGCTGGCTCGGCAGTGCCTTCAGGTGATAATGCGCATCGATGCGGTTGTTCAGCGCATAGCGCAGCAGCAGCCCGAGCTGCTGGGGAAAACCGTAGGGCATGACCCCTTCACGCTGGATCAGGCCGGCATTGCCGAAGGAGGTTTCGTTACCCGGCTCCCTGCGGTCGATGAGCGTCACCTGCCGACCGCGGCGTTGAAGATGAATGGCCGTCGAAACCCCGACGATACCAGCGCCGAGCACGATTGCGTTTTTGGTCATTTTCGCCTGCATTCCACTGCATTTTGAGAGCTAAAATGCCCATCTCGATGCGGCGGCGCAAACGAAAAATCGCATTTCATTTCAAAATCATTGCGCTTTTCAGTGCGGCATTTTCAGCCCTGATGCGCACCGTCAGGATGGCGGCATTGAGGAGTGAAAAGACCAGCGCATAAAACGGCATGCCGAAGGCAAGAGGCAGGGCTGCGATCTCGCCTGTCACGATCATGTAGTTCGGGTGTTTGAAGAAGCGGTAGGGGCCGCCTTCGACGAGCGGGGCGCCAGGCAGGATGATGATGCGCGTCGTCCAGCGCTCTCGGAGCGTCGCCAGCACCCATAGCCGCAACACCTGCAGCAGCATGAAAACACAGAACCAGAAGAGCTGGATCGGCTGTCCCGCCGCCAGCATCCAGAGCCCGACGAGCCAGCCCGTATGGAGCGCCACCATATAGGGGTAATGGTCGGGCGCGATCTCGCGCGCTCCCCTTGCAAAGAGTGCCATCGTGTTTCGGCGCGCTATGACGAGTTCGAAGAGCCTCTGGGCGGTCACGAAGGTCAGGAGAGCGATGGAAGGCCACATCATGCGACCCTCCGTAATGTTACGCAGCTTGCTGTAAATCCTGGCCCCATGGCGATCATCGCCGCCCGGTCAGGCAGGCCTTTGTTGATAGCGCGCTCCAGAACGAAGAGCACTGTCGGCGAGGACATGTTGCCGTAATCTGCAAGCACCGAACGCTCGATGTCGAGCGTATCGGGCGCCATCGAAAGCGTGCTCTCCATCGCAGTCAGCACCTTGGTGCCGCCGGGGTGACAGATGAAACGGTCGATATCGCCGCGCTTTAGCCCGCTGCGCGCCAGAATGCCATCGATTGCCGGGCCGAGTTCCTTTTCTGCGAAAGGCGGTAGTCCCTGCGCCAGCAGGATGCCGAGCCCGGTATCGTCGATCTTCCAGCCCATGATATCGAGCGTATCGGGAAACAGGTGATCGCCGGCCGATTCCACTTCCGCCACGCCGCCTTCGCCCGATCGCAGCACGCAGGCTGCCGCCCCATCGCCGAAAAGCGCTGTGGCGATGATGTTCGGTTTGGTCAGCTCGTCCAGACGGAAGGCGAGCGTGCAAAGCTCGATGGCGACGAAGAGCACGACGGCACCCGGGCGGCTGCGCGCCAGCCGCGAGGCGATGCCGAAACCGGAAACGCCGGCAGCGCAGCCGAGACCGAAGACGGGCACGCGCTCGATATCCGCGCGAAACCCGAGCCGGCCGGCGAGCCGTGCATCGAGACTGGGTGTAGTAATGCCAGTGGAGGAGACCGTCACCACGCAATCGACCTGATCGACGGTTAGCCCGGCCTGATCAAGCGCGCGCTTTGCCGTTGCAACGAACAGCGCACCGGCGACCTCTTCATAGGCTTCCATCCTGTCTTGCCAGCCATGCGTCTCTTCGAACCAGGAGAGGGGGCGGGCGGCATGACGCTTTGCGATGCCGGCATTCTCGAAGACGCGCGCGAGGTGACGGAATTCCTTGAAGCGGTCGGCAAACAGGCGGGCCGAGGCCTCGGCAGCCTGGCTCTGCGGGATGATATGGTCTGGAACTGCGGTGACAAGACTTAAGAGTCTAACGGATTGCGACACAATATTCTCCTTGGTCGTTCCCGGCGGAACAAGCGGAAAACACGCCGGCTGGCGAGTTTATTCGACTTGATGCATTTCACGAAGCAGTGATCCGAAAAATTCTGGAGACGCCGAATAAAGCTGCTGGCAGCGGTGTTCACTCCTCGCAACGTCATTTTCCGAGGAGTTATCCCATGACGACCAAGACTGTCCGCATTGCTTCCCTCGTGCTCGGCAGCTGCATTGCCGCTTCTGTGTTCTCCGGCCCCGTCTTCGCGATCGGCGACGACAGCAGCACCATGCCGGTCTGCAAGAAGGGCGAGATCTACGACAAGAAGGCAAAGAAATGCGTCAAGCAGCAGAGCGCCAACGTAACGGACGACAACCGTACCGATTACGCCTACTCGCTCGCCAAGGCCGGCCGCTATGAAGAAGCGCTCGCCATGCTCGACACGGTCCAGGACAAGAACAACGCCGAATGGCTGAACTATCGCGGTTATGCCACCCGCAAGCTCGGCCGCACGGACGAGGGCATCTCCTACTATCTGCAGTCGGTGAAGCTCGATCCCCAATATGCCAAGGTCCGCGAATATCTCGGCGAAGCCTATGTCATCAAGGGTGAGCTCGACCTAGCCAAGGAGCAACTGACGACAATCAAGGCGATCTGCGGCACCGGATGCGAGGAATATCAGGACCTCAACGCTGCCATCATCGATCCGTCGAAGATCTGAGCTTGCGCGAGGCAGGAGAGAGGCAAGGTTGATTGAAGGGTATTTCCGGATGTCGGTCGCACATACCACATTTCCTGCCTATAGTCGCGCCAGAACAGAATCGCCGGTCCGACCGGCGCTTCTGAAACAGCCAGTCAGCGCGGAGGCGACCATCGCGAGCGAAGCGGATATCAGGAGCGGCCTGGCGGAACATCTCGACCGTCTGTGGCGCTATGGTTTCGTCCTTTCGCATCAGCGCGACGTGGCTGACGATCTCGTGCAGGCAACCTGTGTTCGCGCACTGGAGCGGGTCGATCAGTTCGTAGCAGGCACAAGGCTCGACCGCTGGCTGTTTTCGATCCTGCATTCGATCTGGCTGAATGAAATCCGCGCCCGTCGCGTGCGACAGGGTCAAGGGTTCGTCGATGCCGACGAGGCGCTCACCTTTGACGGCGCCCGCGACACCGAAACGCATGTCATGGCGAACCAGGTTTTGAAACAGGTGAACGCGCTGCCCGAGGCGCAGCGTTCGGCGGTTTTCCTCGCCTATGTGGAAGGGCTTTCCTACCGCGAGGTCGCCGCCATACTCGATGTTCCGATCGGCACCGTGATGAGCCGGCTGGCAGCTGCCCGCGCGAAGCTCTCCGAGGCCGTACCGGCAGGGGGGATTTGAATGAACACGAAGCACTCAATGCCCTCCGACGAGGAACTGACCGCCTTCATCGACGGTGAACTTGGGCCTGAAGAAGCTGCCCGCATCGAGGCCATGGTCGAGAAAGACGAGGCTGTCGTCGAACGGCTGGAATTCCTGGCGCGGGCAAGCCTGCCTTACAAGCAAGCCTTTGCGCCGCTGCTCGATGCCGCTCCGCGGGCAAGGCTCGTAGCCATGTTATCAGCCATTCCCGCCGCCCGACCTGCAAGGCCGGCTGCCTTCGTGAGCCGTCGAGGCTTTCTCGGCGCGCTTGCCGCTTCGGTCGTTGCCGGCGTCGCCGTCGACCGCGCCATGATCGGTGTCGGGGCAAGTTTCTCGCGTAAGGATGAAAACAGCGAATGGCGCGCCGTCGTTGCCGAATATATCTCGCTCTATACGCCTCAAACGCTCGCCGGTCCCGTTCCGGCCAGAGATGTGCAGGCAGCGCAGCTCGCCAGCCTGGACGGCAACCTCGGCCTGCAACTCTCGCCGGAGCAGGTCGCCCTGCCGGATATCGATTTCAAGCGCGCCCAGATCCTGCAATATGATGGCAAGCCGCTCGCCCAGATCGCCTATCTGGATCCCGAGACCGGCCCAATGGCGCTCTGCATCGTCGCCTCCGACGGCGGCCCCAAGGCCCCCGATATCGAAGGCCGCAAGGGCATGAATGTCGTCTATTGGGCGAACGCCACCCATGCCTTCATGCTCATTGGCCACGCACCTGTCGACCGCATGACCGAGATCGCCGATGCGGTACGGAGCAAGATTTCCGTCTGACGAGCAGCTGACGGCTTCTGGCCGTCATCCGTCAATTCGCCGTGCTGGCAAGCAGAAGATTTGTCCGTAATGCGCCGCCATCCGATTCCGGCGGCTGAGCGTTGACCTCGATGACACCAGAGGTTTTCGGCTTCAGGGTCGGTCGCTGCGCCTTGGCGGGCAAGGGTGCGCCCGCTGCCTTGCCGGCCGAGCAATTCCCGGACATGCTGCTCTCGACATGCGGTTTGCCGTCAGCGCCGCCGAAGTAACGGACGCTGCGGGTGCAGACGCCGTTGCCGGACATCGTCGAAACCATCGAATAGCCCTGCATGCCGGCCGGCAGCCCATTGAGGTCGACATCAGTCTGATTGCCCGGCGATGTCCGCATCATGCTGTCTGCCTGTTGCATCATCGCGGCAGCCTGGCGGTCCATGGCCGCGGATATTCGGTCCAGATCGGCAAAGGGAGCGGAAGGCCAGAAGGGATCGAAAAGGCCCGAATCCGGCTCACTGTCGAACCGGATTTGCGGCGGTCGGTCACCGGCGTAGCGAATGCGCTCGAGCGAACCATCGGGTAATCGCACGACGAGGACATGGGTATCGGGTGATTTGTGATCGAGGCTCTCGGCCACAGCCGGGCCGGTAAGCGCGGCGGCGATTGCCGCGGCGCTCATGAGAAATGCGATACGAAGCCTTTGCATAAGGGCCTCCTGAGATGGGAAGAACACCAATCCAACTGTCCGCACGAACCAAGTGCAGCGGGCACGACGGTGAGGATCATTGTGGCGCAGGCCGAATTTGTGGCGCGCTGCTGCGGCGTGGCGACGCAGAACGCGGGCATCGAAAGCACATCGCGCAAAAGTGTTCGGCGGTTTTGCGGGGGAGATGACGAGGTAAAGCCTGGCAAGCGAATCCGCGTGATCGCTACGCGCTCTAGAACGGCTGTGTCTTGTCCGAAACCTGGCTGGCCTGATTGACCGGGACGAGGCGGTTCAGGCAGTTGACATAGGTCGTATACATCTGTTGCAACCGCGAGAAAGGCACCACCCAAGGCTCTTCATTTCCGGCAAAATCCAGCTCCATATCCGGCGTGCCGACAAAGGAATTCTTCAGGACCTTCTTGATCTGAGCCACGCCCGTCTTCTCGGTTGCCGGCAGGATGCGAAGCGTTTTGCTGTCGAAGGCTTCGGCCGCAACAGCCTTGGTGCCGGAATAGCCGATGAGCGTCACCTTGGTCGTCGTGCCCTCGGGAATATCCCAGCCATCCTTCGAAACCAGCCACATGGCACTATCGAGGCTCTGGCGGAATTCGACCGTCTTGCCGAGCTCGTTGTTCCAGACCAGCCGGCAATAAGATGGTTTCTCACCGACGAACCCGACCGACCACTGTCGCGCCTCGCCCATCCATTCCGTCTCGCTCTGGGCCGTCTCGCTTCGGGCGGTGGCCGGAAGGAGAAGTGCCGCCAGCAATATCGCAGAAAAGGTCTTCATGGCTCGAATCGTCTCCAGGGAGCTGGGGTGATTCTAGCGGCGGAAGGTTGAGGTTTTGCTACTGCGGTTGGCGCAAATTGGGCGCAGAAAAGTTATGAACTGAAGATCGCAGAGTTTAGCGGGAGAGAAATTTTGGCTGGGGAACCTGGACTCGAACCAAGATTAACGGAGTCAGAGTCCGTCGTTCTACCATTGAACTATTCCCCAGCAGGCGCTGCCGAAGCATGGCTTGGCTGCTGTGCGGCGCTTATAACCAAAACGACGCCGAATGCAAATACCCGTTTTGAAAAAATTCGATCCCTCCACGGCGGGTGAAAATCAGGTGGTTAAAATCCGGAATCAAAAAGAATTTGGTGATTTCGCCACTCGCTGATATCTTCGCGCCAACGCAAAAATCGAATGAGCGCCTGCTGCATACCTTTCTGGACTTGCGCGGCGCGATGGAAAACGAACGTGGAAGACCCCGAAGGCGGCGTGAAGCCGCAATTTGACGGGGCGTCGGCGGCAGGGCGCAAGGACGGCAAGAAGTCCAGGCGTCGCAAGGGCAAGCGTGGCGGGCAATCCCGCGGCGCCGCTCATCCCGCTTCGCATGATCTCTCCGGCCACGCCGGGGAGGCAGCGCGCCCGAAGGAAGACGCCGAAAGCCCGGCCCGCAAGCGGAAACGCCGTCGTCGTGGTGGGCGTGGCGCATCCCAATCCGATACTGTCGTCCAGCCGGAGCCTGTGGTTCAGGCCGTCAGTCAAGGCCATGGTCCGCGGCCGGATGGTGATTCGTCCTCCAGCCGGCGTAACCGACGCAAGCATCGCAGCAAGCGCGGCCTGCAGGGTAGGCCGCTCGCTCCCGTGCAGCCGACGCCGTCCGCAAGGCCCGAACATCGCGCTGAAGCGCCGTCGCGTCCTCTGCCGCGCGAGATGCGCGATGGTGAAGCGGCGAATCGCAGGGACCGTCATCCAGGTCATGAAGAGGGGCGGGCAGGGGGTGAACATCCCTGGCCGGACGAGCTCTATGCCGCGCTCGATCTCGGCACCAACAATTGCCGCCTGCTGATCGCCCAGCCGACGCGCCCCGGCCAGTTCCGCGTCGTGGATGCCTTTTCCCGTATCGTGCGCCTTGGCGAGGGGCTTGCCGCCAGCGGCAGGCTGTCCGACGAGGCGATGGAAAGGGCCGTCGATGCGCTCAGAATCTGCGCCTCCAAGCTCCGGAACCGCGAGATCCGCCGTATGCGGCTGATTGCGACCGAGGCCTGCCGCCAGGCGGCCAACGGCGAGGAGTTCCTGCAGCGCGTTGTAGTCGAGACTGGACTGGAGCTCGAGATCATCGATCGCGAAACCGAGGCGCGGCTTGCTGTTTCCGGCTGCTCCTCTCTGGTCGGCCGCGAGACGCGCTCCGTCGTCCTCTTTGATATCGGCGGCGGTTCCTCGGAAATTGCCGTCATCCGCATCGGCGATAACCGCTTCGCCCGCCTTGCCAATCACATCACCCACTGGACCTCGCTGCCCGTCGGCGTCGTCACCCTGTCGGAACGGCACGGTGGCCGGGATGTGACGCCCGATGTTTTCGAGGGCATGGTGAGCGAGGTTGCGGGCATGCTGTCGAGTTTCGATTGCCCCGAGATCGAGATTGCCGAAGATGGCGATTTCCATCTGATTGGCACCTCAGGCACAGTGACGACGCTTGCCGGCGTGCATCTCGACCTGCCGCGTTACGACCGCCGCAAGGTCGATGGCATATGGCTGTCGGATGATGAGGTTTCCGCCATGCAGGCGAAGCTTCTCTCCTGGAATTTCGAAAGCCGCGCCGCCAATCCCTGCATAGGGCCGGATCGCGCCGATCTGGTGCTTGCCGGCTGCGCCATTCTGGAGGCGATCCGCCGCCGTTGGCCGAGCCCGCGCATGCGTGTGGCAGATCGCGGCTTGAGGGAAGGCCTGCTCACCGACATGATGGCCGATGACGGCGTCTGGCGGCGGCATCGCAACCGCCGCGGCCAGCGGGGAAACAAGGGGTAGGCATGACCAAGCCAACGATTGCGGGAAGCCGCACCGGCCGCAAGCTCGGCCAACGCGTCAAGAAGAAGAAGCTCAAGGCCTCCTCACGCCAGTGGCTGGAGCGCCATATCAACGATCCCTATGTGCAGCGCGCCCAGCTGGAAGGCTATCGCGCCCGCGCGGCCTTCAAGCTGCTGGAGATCGATGAGAAATACAACATCCTGAAGGGCGCAAGGCGCATCATCGACCTCGGGGCCGCTCCCGGCAGTTGGTCGCAGATCGCCGCAAAAGTGACCGGATCGACGGATGAGGATATCCGCGTCGCCGCAATCGACTTTCTGGAAATGACGCAGCTTCCCGGCGTCACGGTACTGCAGCTCGACTTCCTTGATCCGACGGCCCCGGAAAAGCTGATGGAAGCCGTTGGCGGTACGCCGGATCTGGTGCTCTCTGACATGGCGGCGCCCACGACCGGCCATCACCGCACCGATCACCTGCGCACCATGCACCTTTGTGAGGTCGCAGCGCACTTTGCCGTCGAGGTGCTTGGGGAGGGCGGGCACTTCCTCGCCAAAACCTTCCAAGGCGGCACCGAGCGAGATCTGCTCGCCATGCTGAAGCAGCATTTCCGCCAGGTCGTGCACGTCAAGCCTGCGTCATCTCGTGCCGAATCGGTCGAGATGTTCCTTCTGGCGAAGGGTTTCAAAGGCCGCAAGGCCGAGGCGGAGCCCGAGGACGCTTGATCTTGGCGCCAGTCCTGCGGATGATGATTTCCCTGGACTGGATGCTATCGATCCCATGCTTCTCTACGTTACATTCGGCACCAACGATCTCGATCGCGCGCGGCATTTCTATGATGCCGTTCTGCCGGCGCTCGGCTACCGGCGCCAGCGCAATTCGGAGGAGGAAATCGGCTATGCCTCCGATGGCGACACGCGCTGCCGCTTCTGGGTGGTAACTCCCTTCAACCGGCGCCGCGCGACGAACGGCAACGGCTCCATGGTGGCTTTCGAGGCGGAGACGCGAGCGGCGGTGGATGCTTTCCATGCGGCGGCAATGGCCACTGGCGCTATCGACGAAGGCAAGCCGGGGCTACGCTCCTATCACGCGTATTTCTACGCAGCCTATGTCCGGGATCTCGACGGCAACAAGCTGTGCGCCGTCTGTGAAAAAGCCGAAGAACCGCCCTTTATTTGACGGCCTGTTCGGCGTTGATCGTCGGCGGCACGCGCTTGGCGCGGTGGCCGGAAACGGAAGCCCCTGCGTCCTTCGCCATGCGGGCAAAGGGGATGGTTGCGATGACGGTCAGGCCGGCGATGACAAAGAAGGCGATGTGGAAATCGATGACCTGCAGTTCGGTGCCGCGGAAATAGATCGAGGTTTCCAGGATCGAGGCGGCAAGGGCAACCCCGAGCGCCAGGCTTATCTGCTGCATCACCGAGGCCATGGATGTCGCCTGGCTCGCCTGCGCGTCGTCGATATCCGCAAAGGCCAGCGCATTGACACCGGTAAACATGAAGGAACGGGAAAAGCCGCCGACCAGCAGCACGCCGATGATGACGAGATGCGATGTCTCCGGCGTGAAGAGGCCGGTCACGGCCGTCACGACCGTGGTGACGGCGCCGGCGCACAGAAGCGTGGTGCGGAAGCCGATAGCCTTGTAGACGCGTCGCGCGATGAACTTCGTCGTGATGGCGCCGATCGCGCCGGCAAATGTGATAAGGCCCGATTGAAAGGGTGTCAGGCCAAATCCGAGCTGCAGCATCAGCGGCGTCAGAAACGGCATCGCGCCGACGCAGATGCGAAACAGCGTGCCGCCGCTCGTCGAGGCGCGGAAGGTCGAATTCTTGAATAGTTTGAGGTCGAGGATCGGCGTCGGATAGCGCCGCGCATGGCGCACATAAAGCACGCCGCAGATGATCCCGATTGCCGTGGCCGAGATGCCGATGATCGGCGGCAGGGCCGGAAGGCTCACGACCGACAGGCCAAAGACGACGCCGGCGGCCGCAAGGCTGGTCAGGATGAAGCCGTTGAAATCGAGCTTCGGCGGAGCCGTCGCTTCTATTTCCGGCAGGAAGATCGTCGCCAGCCATACGCCGATGATGCCGACAGGCACGTTGATCAGGAAGATCCAGTGCCAGCTGAAATAGGTAGCGATGAAGCCGCCGAGCGGCGGGCCGGCAAGCGGACCGACAAGGGCCGGGATCGTCAACAGCGCCATGGCCGAGACCAGTTCGCTCTTCTGCGTCGTCCGCACCAGCACGAGGCGTCCGACAGGCGTCATCATCGCGCCTCCCATGCCCTGCAGGAAGCGTGCGAAGACGAATTCGACGAGGCTCGAAGAGAAGGCGCAGAAGATCGAGCCGACGACGAAGACGCAGATTGCCAGCCGGAAGATTTTCTTGGCGCCGAAGCGATCCGCCATCCAGCCGCTAATCGGAATGAACACCGCAAGCGCCACCATGTAGGAGGTAAGCGCCAGCTTCAGGGTAATTGGTCCGACATGCAGATCGGCCGCAATCGCCGGCAAGGCCGTTGCGATTACTGTCGAGTCCATCTGTTCCATGAAGAGGGCAACGGCGAGGATCAGGGGGACGATGCGGTTCATAGGCGAATGCCTTGATGGCTGCGGATGGGGCTTGGGAGGCCCGTGCTGTGTAGTCCCAGATAGGGGCTCTGCCAATCCCTCAATCGATCCCGGTGACACGTTTGGATCACGACTGCGTGAGACGACTTGCTCGACACTTTCATCTCTCAAGATTGACATATGCTTACCCGGCCGGAGAAGAAATCTCGCTGGAACGGCAGGATATATCGGGGGTCGTGCGGCGACGCACCGCACAGTATGGAGGATGGATATATGACGACATCTGATGGAATAAAGCGGCGCACGCTTTTTGCCGCAGGCCTTGGTCTGCTGGCCGCGCCGGTCATCTTGAGAGTAACGGCCCAGGCGGCCGCAACTGGAGAAACAGGCAATATGGAAGTCACCCCGCAGCCGCAGATCAATCAGTTCAAGCTCGGCTCATTCAAGTTCACTGCCGTCCGCGATGGTTTCAATGTCATTGAAAAGCCGAATGAAACCTTCGGTTCCAATCAGGATCCGCAGGCCGTTCAGGCGCTTCTCGCCGCCAATTTCCTGCCGACCGACAAGTTCGTAAACAGCTATGCGCCTGTGGTCGTTGATACGGGTTCCGATGTCATCGTCGTCGATACCGGCTTTGGGGCCGGCGGTCGCGAGCGGGGCATGGGCCAGTTCAGCGCCGGCCTTAAGGCCGCCGGCTATTCGCCTGACGACGTCACGGTCGTGGCGCTGACGCATCTCCATGGAGACCATATCGGCGGCCTCATGGAAAATGGCGCACCCGCCTTCAAGAATGCCCGCTATGTTATCGGCCAGGCCGAATATGATTTCTGGTCGGCCAAGGCGCGTGAAGGCACGCCGGCGGAGGGAGGCCACAAGGCGGTGCTTGCGAATGTCGTGCCGCTCGCCGAAAAGGCGACCTTCGTCAAGGAAGGCGACACCATCGCGCCTGGCCTGACCGCGATGCTCGCGACAGGCCACACACCCGGCCACATGATCTTCCACGTCGAATCCGACGGCAAACGGCTGATCATGACGGGTGACACGGCAAACCACTACATCCTGTCGCTGCAGCGTCCGGACTGGGAAGTGCGTTTCGACATGGACAAGGCTCAGGCGGCCGCGACCCGCAAGAAGGTGTTCGACATGATCGCCAGCGACAAGATCGCCTTCCTCGGCTATCACATGCCGTTCCCGGCGGTCGGTTTCGTGGAGAAACAGGAGACCGGTTACCGCTTCGTGCCGAAGACCTATCAGTTCGACATCTGAGGTCGCGCAAAAGTGCGTCGCGGTTTTGCGAGAACGACATGCGACACGCGTTCTCTGCATGGCTGCCATACCGAGCCCGGCCCCGTGCCGGGCCTTTTTGCTATTTCCTTCCTGTCATAGACGTGTTACCAGCCCTCGCCAACTTCCATAAACTCATGCACACCGCCGGTGCGGACGATTCGTACCGGGTGGGTCGCATTTTTCTTTCTTGAAGGAATTTGGCCATGGCTCGCATCATAGAAACGCCAACCGGACTGGACGCACTCACCTTCGATGACGTGCTGCTGCAACCCGGTCATTCCGAAGTCCTCCCCGGCCAGACGAGCGTCGCAACGCGCCTCGCACCCGACTTCGAGCTGAATATCCCGATCATTTCTGCCGCGATGGATACTGTGACCGAAGGCCGACTGGCGATCGCCATGGCACAGGCTGGCGGCCTTGGCGTCATTCATAAGAACCTGACGCCGATCGAGCAGGCCGAGCAGGTTCGCCAGGTCAAGAAGTTCGAAAGCGGCATGGTCGTCAATCCCGTGACCATCGGCCCGGACGCGACGCTTGCCGATGCCCTGGCGCTGATGAAGATGCACGGCATCTCCGGCATTCCGGTCGTCGAAAAATCCGGCCGCCTCGTCGGCATCCTCACCAATCGTGACGTCCGCTTTGCCTCAGATCCCAGCCAGAAAATCTACGAACTCATGACCCGAGAAAACCTCGTGACGGTCAAGGAGAGCGTCGATCAGCAGGAGGCCAAGCGCCTTTTGCATTCTCACCGTATCGAGAAGCTGCTGGTTGTCGACGGCGAAGGCCGCTGCGTCGGCCTCATTACCGTCAAGGATATCGAAAAGGCCCAGCTGAACCCGAACGCCTCCAAGGATGCGCAGGGCCGCCTGCGGGCTGCCGCTGCCGTCGGCGTCGGTGACGATGGTTTCGAGCGTGCCGAACGGTTGATCGATGCCGGCGTCGACCTGCTCGTAGTCGATACGGCCCACGGCCATTCCGCCCGCGTTCTGGAAGCGGTTGGCCGCGTGAAGAAGCTTTCCAACTCCGTTCGCATCATGGCCGGCAATGTCGCGACCTATGATGGCACCAAGGCGCTGATCGATGCCGGTGCTGACGCCGTCAAGGTCGGTATCGGACCGGGTTCGATCTGCACGACGCGTATCGTCGCCGGCGTTGGCGTTCCGCAGCTCGCTGCGATCATGTCGGCAGTCGAGGCCGCAAGGGACCAGGATATTCCTGTCATCGCCGATGGCGGCATCAAGTTCTCGGGCGATGTGGCCAAGGCCATTGCATCGGGTGCTTCAGCTGTCATGATCGGGTCGCTGCTTGCCGGCACCGATGAAAGCCCGGGCGAGGTCTATCTCTACCAGGGCCGCTCCTTCAAGGCCTATCGCGGCATGGGTTCGGTCGGTGCCATGGCACGCGGCTCGGCAGACCGTTACTTCCAGGCAGAGGTGCGCGACACGCTGAAGCTCGTGCCCGAAGGCATCGAAGGCCAGGTACCGTACAAGGGTCCGGTCTCCGGCGTCCTGCATCAGCTCGCCGGCGGCCTGAAGGCTGCCATGGGTTATGTCGGCGGCAAGGACATCAAGGAGTTCCAGGAGCGCGCCACCTTTGTGCGCATCTCCGGTGCCGGGCTCCGCGAAAGCCATCCGCATGACGTGACGATCACACGCGAAAGCCCGAACTATCCGGGCGTCGGCGTTTGACAATGAAAGCGGGCAGCGCAATTCCACTCTGGATCATCGCGCTGCTCGCAGCCCTCTGCCTCGTCGTTCTCGGCTGGACAACCTTTGGCTACACCGTGCCCTTCGAGCATGAGACCGGCCAGGCGATGCTCGATACCTATTTCTCCGGCTACGACGTGTCCGCCGTCTTCCACATGCAGACGCTGCTCGATCAGAACGAGACGGCAAACCGCATTCTCCGGGCCATGTATTTCGGCCCGGAACTCCTCTTTCCCGCCCTGCTGACAGCCCTTCTATTCCTGATCTTCCTGCGGCTCGGGCCGATCAAGACATGGCGCGGCAAGCAGGCGCCGCGTCTTCTGGGCCGGATCACCTATATTCTGCCCTTCCTTTACGGCTTTGCCGATTACGGGGAAAACATCTCGAGCCTCGTAGCGTTCAGCAATAGCGGTGCCGCGGGCTTTGCTGCCCAGATCCTGCCGTGGATGACCAAGCTGAAATTCGCGAGCCTTGCCGTCTGCGCCATCCTGCTTGTGCGCAGCGCGCTTCTTCACCAATCGCGCGAAAGCTGAACCCTATCGCGGCCAGCGCCAGACAGGGTGCGAGAGCCTCGCGGCAAGGAAATCACCGAGCACTTCCACCTTTGCCGGCCGGGCACGCGCTGATGGCGTGACGAAATAGACGGCGCCTTTCGGCAGGGTCCAGTCGGTGAGGATCGCCTTCAGGCGCCCGTCGTCAAGATATTCGTAGGCCATGAACTCCGGCAGTTCGACAATGCCGAGGCCACGCAATGCCATCGGGATCAGGGCCTCCGAATTGGTGGCGCGTAATGGCCCGGTCGGCACTACGATTTCCTCTTCTCCTGCCTTGTTGCTGAAACGCCAGATATCCTGCCGCGGCCGGTAGGCATAACCGAGGCAATGATGCGCCGCGAGTTCGCGGGGATGCCGCGGGCAGCCGTATTTTTCGAGATAGGCGGGTGCTGCGAGAATGAAAGGCGCCACCGGCGTCAGCCTCTTTGCCACCAGCGAGGAATCCGGCAGCACGGCAATGCGCAGAGCCGCATCGAAACCCTCGCCGACGAGGTCGACTACGGCATCGCTCATATGCATATCGATCGAGACCTCGGGATAGGCCTCGAAGAAATCGGGCAGGATCGGCGCCAGCCATTGGCGCCCGAAGACCATCGGCACGGCAAGACGGATCAGCCCGCGCGGCTGGCTCGAAAGCTCGCGCGCCGCATTCTCCGCGGCTTCTGCCTCCGCGTAGATGCGCTGGGCGCGATCGACCAGCCGCAGCCCGAAATCAGTCAGCGCCAGCTGCCGCGAAGTGCGGTTGAAGAGCCGTGCGCCGAGCCGCTCCTCCAGCCGGCTGACCGCCCGCGAAACCGTCGGTACCGAAACGCCGAGCGTCTTGGCGGCACGAGCGAAGGAGCGCTCCTCGGCAACCTTGGCAAACATCGCCAGGCCTTCGAAATCCGGAATACTCATTGTTTCATTCCTGCAATGATGTCTTTCATTTCTTTCTATTCCGAAACGATATCGCCGTCCACATCTTCAGCTCAGTCGAACACAACAGGAGACGACGACAATGACAAACAGACTGAACGGAAAGATCGCTGTCATCACTGGTGCCACTTCGGGCATCGGCCTCGCCACGGCAAAGCGCTTTGCAGCCGAAGGCGCGCGCGTGTTCATCACCGGCCGCCGCAAAGAAGTATTGGATGCGGCCGTCGCCGAAATCGGCGGCAATGTCACCGGCGTCCAGGCCGACTCCGCAAATCTTGCCGATCTCGACCGTCTTTATGATCAGGTTAAGGCAGAGGCCGGCCGTATCGACGTGCTCTTCGTCAATGCCGGCGGCGGCTCGTTCGCTCCGATCGGCGCCATTACCGAAGAACAGTATGACGACACCTTCGGCCGCAATGTGAAGGGCGTGCTCTTCACCGTCCAGAAGGCGCTGCCGCTGCTCGGCAAGGGTTCCTCCGTCATCCTGACCGGCTCGACGGCAGGCGCCACCGGCACGCCGGCCTTCAGCGTCTACGCGGCCTCGAAGGCTGCAATCCGAAACTTCTCCCGCAACTGGATCCTCGATCTCAAGGATCGCGGCATCCGCATCAATACGCTGAGCCCCGGCCCAACGGAGACGACCGGCCTCGTCGAACTCGCCGGCCAGGACAAGGCGCAGCAGCAGGGCCTGCTGGATTATCTGGCCTCGCAGGTTCCGCTTGGCCGCGTTGGACGTCCGGAAGAAATCGCTGCAACCGCGCTCTTCCTCGCCTCCGATGACTCGAGCTTCATTACCGGCGCCGAGATCTTTGTCGACGGTGGTATTGCCCAGGTCTGATCCTGAAGACGGCCCGCTCCTTGGCGGGCCTTCTCGGCTCTGGCATCTATCCGGCCTTTCCGCTACTGGTCGCGCAGTTGCGTAAACGAAGGAATGATTGATGACCGGCTTCGAAATGTTCTGGCCTCTGCTTGCCCATGTTCTGCTGGTCTATATTCTCTACGGGCTGCTTGGCCTGCGCCGCCGCAAGGTGGTCCAGGAGGGCCGGATGAAGAAATCCGATTATCGCGAAAACCGCGACGAACCCGTCGAAAGTCTCTGCGTCAAGAACAGCCTCGCCAACCAGTTCGAACTGCCCGTACTCTTCTATGCCTGCAGCATTCTTCTTTATATCACCGAGGCGGATAACCTGGTGGCGGTCGTGCTTGCCTGGCTTTTCGTCGCCCTGCGCTATGCGCATGCCTATGTGCACGTCACCAGCAACGACCTGCGCTATCGCAGCCCGCTCTTTGCCGCCGGCTTCGTCGTATTGGCTGGCATGTGGGCCTGGCTTGCCGGCTGGATGCTATTCTCCTGATCCCCGCGACTTTCTCCAGGTAGGCCGGTAACACAGTTTTGTTCCTGCGTTATCGGCCGCTGACCTATGTTCCCCCTTGCCGATTGGGCATGGGGTGGGAACAGAGGAGATCTGTCATGGAAAAGCCCGTCATTACGCAGGCAATGATCAACGCCTATGATGAATATACGCATCTGACGCTGGATCGCCGCAGCTTCATGGACAAGCTTACGAAGCTTGCAGGCTCTGCAACCGCGGCAGCCGCAATCGCGCCGCTGCTGGCCGCCAACAAGGCAGCCGCCGAGGTCGTCGCCGAAAACGACGATCGACTGACCGGCCAGAATATTACCTATCCGGGCAGCGGCGGCGACATGAAAGGCTATCTGGTGCAGCCGAAGAATGCATCCGGCAAGCTCGGTGCGGTCATCGTCATCCACGAGAACCGCGGCCTCAATCCGCATATCCGCGATGTCGCCCGCCGTATGGCGCTCGAAGGTTTCGTGGCGCTCGCACCGGATTTCCTATCGCCGCAGGGCGGCACGCCCGAGAATGAGGATCAGGCGCGCGATATGTTCAGCAAACTCGATGCGGCCACTGTCGCCGCAAATGGTGAGGCGACTGTCCTTTACCTCTCCAAGCTCGATACGACAAACGGCAATGTCGGCGCCATCGGCTTCTGCTGGGGTGGTGGCGCAGTCAACACCCTTGCCACCAAATCGCCCGAACTGAAAGCGGGCGTGGCCTACTATGGAGCACAACCGCCGGCCTCGGCGGTTACGAACATCAAGGCGGCGCTTCTGCTTCATTATGCCGGCCTCGACGATCGCATCAATGCCGGCATCGATGCCTACAAGAAGGCGCTGGAGGAGAATGGTAAAAAATTCGAGATCTACGTCTATGATGGCGTCAACCACGCCTTCAACAACGATACCTCGGCTGCCCGCTATGACAAGGCAGCGGCCGATCTCGCCTGGAGCCGCACGGTCGCGTTCCTGAAGCAGAACCTTGTCTGAGCAGGCTTCCGCAGAGTGTCGCAGGACGAAACGGGCTCGGTGAGGCGTGGTGAGCCCGCTTGCTTGACGAAGTGTTAAGCGCTCTTTTTGCACAGACCAAAACGGGGCGTAATGCCCCGTTTTTTATTGGCTCTTGCCATTGCCTAAAATCCGACCATTTCCATTTACGACGGATGAATACCTGCATGTCATATCGGCCCGAAGCGCCGGTGTGACAGATCGCTTGCGCCGCTCAATAACGAGACAGATGGGAACCACATGGGCGCGGACATTTCGGATCGTATTGCTCTTCGCAGAAAGCCGAAACAGGAGCGCAGCATCCAGCGGCTGGACCTTATCCTCAACGCCGCCGCCACTCTCATTGCCGAAAAGGGCGTCAGCGCCATGCGGATGACTGAGCTTGCCGTCGCCGCAAACGTTCCGATCGGCTCGGTCTATCAGTATTTCCCCGAGAAAGCGGCGATCGTCAAAGCCCTGTTCGACCGTCACGCGCAGGCAATCCAGCAGAAGACGGCTGAGATGTTCGCGGATGTTCGTTCCCTGGATGAAGCGCTCGACCTGATCTCGGCGATGATCGACTGGTATTACACCGAATACCGCAATGATGCTGCCTATCTCGGCGTCTGGATGGGTACGGAGACAGATCAGGACCTGCTGCGCCTGAACATCGAGCATAGCGGCCGGGTTGCGGAGATCTTCCAGGAAGCTGTGCGCCGTCAGGCGCCGGAATTCTGCGATGAGCAGATGAAAGCGCGCACTTACCTTTTCAGCCATCTGATCGGCGCGGCAATTCGCCTTGCGGTCTTGAGCGAAGATGGCCTTGGCGAGCGTATTCTCGAGGAATGGAAGCGCGTCATCCGCGCTTCCCTCTTTGCTCCGACATCCGCGTCGGCGGCCTGAACCTTTTACCAGCTCGGCATCATGCTCGCCGCAGCCTTCAGCCGCGGATAGTGACGGGCATAACCTGTCTTCACATCCTGCTCCAGCCCGTCTTCGATGACGGTCGGCGTGATGTTGTCGAGGCAGGCGGTGATATGCGCCGTGATCGCGTTCATCAGCGACAGCGAAACGCCGGGCCGCTTCATGATGCCGATCTGCACCGGGGGCAGGGCAGGGAAGCCGTCGGCCTGGCTCAGGACCTTCATACCGGTCCGAAGTGCGGATTCCGGCATGACCGAAACCGCCATGCCGGCGAGAACGGCGGAGGCAACCACCGTGCAGGACCAGCTCGTGAACAGGACCTGATATTCGCGGCCAACGGCATCGAGTGCTGAACAGGCGAGCTGGCGCCACTGGCAATCGCGCCGGCCGACGGCAAGCGGCACCGGCGCATCGTCGCGGATCGGATGGTTGGCGGAACTTACCCAGCAAAGCGGCTCTGTTCGAACCACATCCGAAATGCGCTCGCGCGGATTGTGGGTGACAAGCGCGATATCGAGCTCGCCCTTGTGCATGCGCTCGGCAAGATCGACCGAAGGCTCGCAGACGATGTAGAGTTCCACATTCGGATGCGTCTTGGCGAAACGGCCGATGATCTCGGGCATGTAGCGATCGGCATAATCGTCAGGCGTGCCAATGCGCAACGTGCCTTCCAGCCGGTTGTCGTCGAAGGCGGCGATCGCTTCATTGTTCAGGCGGATGATGCGGCGTGCGTAGTTGAGCAGCTTTTCGCCCTCGACCGTCAGGCGGTTGCCGCGCCCGTCCTTGATGAAGAGCTGCTTTCCGATGCGCTCTTCCAGACGGCGCATCTGCATGGAGACGGCAGACTGTGTCTTGTAGACCTTGTCGGCAGCCTTGGTGAAACTGCCGGAGTCTACGATTGCGATGAAGGTCTGCAACTGGTCGATATCAAGAGGCGCCGCCATGATCCCATCCACCCATAAAGATCTCTGATGTTAATCATTAGAAACATTCGTTGGACTGATCAATAGCTCTTTGGCATCTTCGGGGTGCAAATCAAGCAAAGTGAAGGACAGACACCCTGCCTGTCCGCCTGTGACCAGCTTGACCCTTCCTGCACGACCTCGCAGGCGGGGTGGGCTGTTCTGCGCCCCGAAGAAAGGAGAGTTCGATGCGCACTCATGAACAGACACTAGAACTCGACTGCGGCAAGCTCGCCCCGACGTTCATGCAACGTCTTATGGCTGGCCTTGCACCGCTGGCAAACGCCCTTCGCATTGTGCGCAATCGCTCGCAGGTGAACGGGCTGCACGAGCTCGATGACAATCAGTTGCGGGATATCGGCCTGACGCGGGCCGATGTCACCTCCGCTTTCCTCGCCTCGACCTTCTTTGAAGATCCGTCGAAGCACCTGACGCAGGCGGCCAAGCGCCGCTGGCATATTGCGGTCATGCGCCCCTACAGGGACTGAACGCACGCGTTTCCCCGCAGGGTGATAGCCAATAGCCCTGCTGCTTAACCCGGTGATCGGCTTTCCCAAGCCATCTCCGGGTTTTTTTATTTCTTGCCCGGTGTTGACGGGCCTGTGGAAGCGGGATCTTCGGGGGAGGCGGCAGGTTTGGGCCAATAAGCCTCGAAAATCGCCTCGAGGCTCTTCTGATAGCTTCTCTGCACTTCGAGACCGCTGTCGAACATGGCGTTCAGCATCTCGGTATAGCTGTCATTTTCGCCTTTCTGCGCGTCCTTCGGCGGTTCCGGAGCCTTGGCTGCCGGCTGCTGGAGCCCTGCCATCATCTCCTGGAATGCCTTGGTGAAGGGATTGTCGAGGAAGGGATTGGCGGGTTGCGGCTGAGGCTCCGGCTTCGGCACGCTGAACATCAGCTGCATGGCCTGGGTGAACGGATTATCGAAAATGCTGGGTTCGGGTGCGACCTTCGGTTTCGGCGCAAAGCCGGTGCTTTCGAGCCATTTCTGGATTGTCTCGCCCATGGCGGTATTGACGAAGGGATTGACCGGCGAGGCCATCTGTCCCGTCGATTGCTTGAAGAGCCCGCCCATCAGCGTACCGGCCATGACCGGCAGCATCTGCTTGTAGATCTCCTGTCCGATGCCGGTCATCTGAGCGGCCTGCGCGGCGATGGCGCGCGAGACTTCCTTCGATCCAAAAAGCTGGGAAAGGACGTTATTCCCGTCGGAAATGCCTTCAGGGGTGAAGGCCTTGCTCATGTCCTCGAAATATCTGGCATAATTGCCGGATGCCACCGCTTGCATGAGGCCGACGAAATCATAGGGGTTGCTGGTGCTGCGCTTCAGGCCGGCGGAAAATGCCGGCATCAGCGCCGCCATCGCCTTCGTCGCTTGTTCTTGTGCGAGGTTGTACTGCTTGGCGATGGCATCCATCGCCGCGCCGTTCTGCGCCTGCATCATCATGTCGAAAAGCGGCAGCATGAAAGTCCCTCTCCCAGATTCGCAGCGCATGTTCGTGCCACTATAGCTCGAAATGGGAATGCGCAAACGCCTTTTTGGAGAGAGCCAATCGCCTCTTAGTATTGATATTCCTGGAAGACCGGCTCGACAGAGCCATTCCAGCGGCCGTGATAGAGCGCCAGCAGGTCCTCGGCGAGCGTCGCCTTCTTGGCGAGAACCTCGTCGAGCGGCGCCAGGAAGATGCTCTCGTCGACGCCGTCGCCGTTGAGCCTGTTGCGCGCCTTGAGACCGGCCCGGGAAATATTGACGACCTCACGCGCCGTCTCGATCAGCGCATGGCCGCGGAAGGTGGCTTTGAGGCCTTCGTCCGGCACCACATTGCGCAGCGCAGTCACTTCCGCAAAGCCCCAGTCCTTCGTCAATTCGTCGGCCGCCTGCAGCGCGGCGTTATCATAGAGCAGGCCGACCCAGAAGGCCGGCAGGGCACAGATGCGCCGCCACGGGCCGCCATCGGCGCCGCGCATTTCGAGGAAGCGCTTCAGGCGTACATCCGGGAACAGCGTCGAAAGATGGTTCGTCCAGTCGCCCATCGTCGGCTCGTACGCGGCGATTTCGCCCTTCAGCGCGCCGTTCATGAACTGGCGGAACGTGACGTGGGTCGCCCGGTGATAGTGGCCGTCGCGCATGACGAAATACATGGGCACGTCGAGCGCCCATTCGGCATAATCCTTGAAACCGAAATCGTCGCGGAAAGTGAAGTCGAGCAGGCCGCTGCGCTGGTTGTCCACGTCGCGCCAGACATCGCCGCGCCAGGAAAGAGCACCGTTCGGCTTGCCTTCGGTGAAGGGGGAAGAGGCGAAGAGCGCGGTTGCCAGCGACTGCAGCTTCATCGACACGCGCATCTTGCGGCGCATGTCGTCTTCCGACGAGAAGTCGAGATTCACCTGGATCGTGCAGGTGCGGTACATCATGTCGAGACCGCGGGTGCCGACCTCAGGCATGTAGCTGGTCATGATCTCGTAGCGAGACTTTGGCATATGCGGGGTTTCCGCATAGGTCCAAGTCGGGCTGCCGCCGATCCCGAGGAACCCGATGCCCATCGGCTCGGCGATCTCGCGCACCTGCGCCAGATGCTGGTTGGATTCCTTGCAGGTCTGGTGGATGTTTTCGAGCGGAGCGCCCGAGAGTTCGAACTGGCCGCCGGGCTCGATCGAGATGGCGCCCATGCCGCTCTGCTCGCCAAGGCCGATGATATTGTCGCCGTCAAGGATCGGCTCCCAGCCGCTCTTGGCCTGTAAGCCCTTCAAGAGCGCCGAAATGCTGGCCTCGCCGAAATAGGGAACCGGGCTGTTGTCCTTGCGGAAGAAGACGAACTTCTCATGCTCGGTGCCGATGCGGAAACGCTCCTTCGGCTTATTGCCGGCGGCGAGATAGTCGGTTAGCTCCTGAACCGAAGAGATCGGCGTCTGGTCGGTAGTATCGCGAGCCATGAAAGTACCTGTATTCGAAGGCGCCGGGGCCGGGGCAATTGGAAGGGTGATTAGTGCGCAAGCCAGCTAAGTTGCAAGTGAAATTGTTTCAACAAGTCATCAAAAAAATAGCGGCACTTCCGCGCATTCGGCATGCAGCAGTCAATTCCAGTCACCGATGGCGGCCTGTATCACCGCCATTGCTGCGACAGCCGCCGTGTCGGCGCGCAGGATGCGCGGCCCGAGCGGAATAGCGGTCACGAAATCGAGGCTGCGCAGCCGCGTCCGTTCCTCTTCCGAGAAGCCGCCTTCCGGGCCGACCAGCAGCGCGAGCTTCCTTTCCGCCACCCTGGTAAGCAGCGGCAGCGGGTTCTGTCCGGCATCGCCCTCGTCGCAATAGATGATGCGCCGGTCCGAAGGCCAGCGGTCGAGCAGGTCGGCAAGGCGCATGGGCTCGGCTACATCGGGAATGCCGAGAATGCCGCACTGTTCCGCCGCTTCGATGACATTGGCGCGGATCTTGTCGAGATTGGTGATCTTGCCCTGCACGTGCTGGGTCATGACCGGCTGCAATAGGCCAGCTCCCATTTCCACTGCCTTCTGCACCAGATAATCCATGCGGCCGACCTTCAGCGGCGCAAAGAGATAGTGAAGATCGGCAGGAGCAGGCTGCGGCCGGGTCTCTTCTATCGCCGTCAGCAGGATACGCTTGCGGGTCGGGAACGAGAGGCTCGCCTTCCACTCCCCATCGCGGCCGTTAAAGAGCAGGATTTCCGCGCCGTCTTCCATACGCAGCACGTTGGCGAGATAGTTGAACTGCTCCGAAGTGGCCTCGACGGCGGCATCTCTTGACAAGGGAGCATCGATGAAAAGCCGCTGCATGCGGAAATTGGCGCGCATCTTAAGACCCTGATTCACATGAAGAGCGCGAACATAGCCCAATAAATCACCGCCGCAAGCGCGGCTGAAACCGGCACGGTTATCACCCACGCCCCGATGATCGTCATGAAATGCGACCGGCGGACCAGATAGCGCCGCCGGGCTTCATGGACATTCGGTTCCGGCTCGTCGATCTCGAAGCTTTCGGTCTTGCGGCGTATGAACTCGATACGTCGCTTCGAATGACGCGTGTACCACTCGCGAAAAAAGCCGACGCCGAACACCGAGCCGACGGCGATATGGGTCGTACTGACAGGCAGGCCGAGCCATGAGGCGACGATAACGGTGAAAGCGGTCGAGAGCGCCACGCAATAGGCGCGCGTCGGATTGAGCTTGGTGATCTCCTCGCCGACAAGCCGGATGAGGCGCGGCCCGAAAAGCAGGAGGCCGACCGAGATTCCAAGGGCGCCGATCAGCATCACCCAGAGTGGCGGATGGCCGACCGTGCTGTTATCAGCAATACCGGCCGAATGAACGATCGCCGAAAGCGGGCCGACCGCATTGGAGACATCGTTGGCGCCATGCGCGAAGGAAAGCAGGGCGGCCGAGCCGATCAGCGGAAAGTGGAACAGTGTGCGCAGCGAGCTGTTGCGGTTTTCGAGATTTTCTGCCTGCCGCTGGATGATCGGCCGAGCGGCCAGCCAACTGACAAGACCGATCCCGATGCCGATCAGGAGGATCGTCAGTGAAGGATATCGTTCCCGCGGCGCGAGCTGCAGCACCATATAGGCCATGAAACCGCCGGCCATCACGGCGATCATGACCGGCACCCATTGTCTGGCGGCGGCGATCTTGTCCTCGCGATAGACAATGAGTGTCTTGACCAGATAAAGGAGCCCCGCAGCGATCAGCCCGCCAATCAGCGGCGATGTCACCCAGCTCGCGGTGATTTCCAGCATCACCCGCCAATTGACCGGCTCTAACCCGACCGCTCCCACGCCTGCTCCGATCACCGCGCCGACAATCGCATGCGTCGTCGAAACCGGCGCATTCATCCAAGTGGCGAGGTTGATCCAGAGTGCGGCAGCCGTGAGCGCCGCCATCATGATCCAGCCGAGCATTGCTTGCGGCACTTGCACCGTATCGACGATACTTGAGGAAATCGTCTTGACGACTTCGCCGCCGGCAATCGTCGCGCCCAGTACCTCGAAGATCGCGGCGACGATGAGCGCCTGTTTCATGGTGATGGCGCGTGCGCCGACCGCGGCGCCCACATTGTTGGTCACGTCGTTGGCGCCGATATTCATCGCCATATAGGCGGCAAGTGCTGCCGCCGCGACTACCAGCACCGCGCCTGGCCTGTCGAATACATAGACACCGGCAAAAAGCATTGCCAGGCCGAGAAAGATCAGGCCAAGCCCCGGTGCCACCAGCCGTCGCGAGACATATTTGGTCGCATCCTCGACATGGGTAACCTTGTCGAGATCCTTATCAAGCGTGCGTTTCGTAAGGACGGGGTTGCGTTGCGGCATTCTGTTTCCTGGCCAAGTCCTGCTTTTGCGCTGCCTTTTCTAGCCGCACAAGATGGCAAGACTTATTCTGCCGGAATTTGTTTCGATGTGCCGTTGGAAAGGCGCTCGGTCATGCGCTGCTTGAAGGCGAGAAAGAGATTGCGCAGTTCGGGCTCCTGGACGCGCTTCACCGCTTCATCGCAGGAAACCCACTCGACGACGCGCTCGCCCTTTTCCTTGAAGTTCTTCGCCACGTTCGTCGTTTCGAGAGCATAGACCTGCACCTTGCAGGTCACTTTCAGGCCGTCGCGCAGAACCTTGCGGTACGTATAATAACCGAGGGATTCCATCTCCACCGTGCCGTGCACGCCAGCCTCCTCGAAGGCTTCCTGGGCTGCCACCTCATAGGCGCATTTACGCGCCATCGGCCAGCCCTTGGGGATTACCCAGCGACCGGTGTCGCGGCTGGTCATCAGCAGAACTTCGAGATTGCCGGTCTTCTTCTTGACCCGGTAACAGAGTGCAGCATACTGCTGTCGCGGCGGACGCCGAAACATGAGTTGCACATCGGAAGCCAGGCGGGCAAGAAGAGTCAATTGTCGGGTCACCTTTAGATCGTCGAGCTGAGTCGTTATTATATTAGCATGGTATGAAAAGCTTGCGCGATCCATACGTGCAAAACGAACCGGGACGCGATTTATTTCATCTTACATAGAAAAAATCGAAGCCGGGCAGGTTTGGAAATTCCGCCATTTTCTGTCCCGAATGCGTCGTCTTGCACAGCTGTACAATATGGGCCTGTCCGGCATCCCAATCAATGCCGCGCCCATTTGTTCCACGGTATTTTTCGAAGTGTGGTAACCATGCGACTTCCGCCCCTCAATGCGATCCGCGCCTTTGAAGCCGTTTGTCGCCACGGCAGCATTCTGAAGGCGGCCGAAGAGCTGGGTGTGGTGCGCGGCGCCGTGCGTCAGCAGATATCGACGCTGGAAGATCATCTCGGCAGCAAGCTCTTCGTGCGCGACGGCCGCAGACTGATTCCGACCGAAAAGGCGCGTGCCTTTGCCGAGGCAGCGGGAACCGCCTTTACCATCTTGAGGCGCGCTGCCGATGCGTTCGAGGAGGCGGGCAACCAGCGCATCCGTCTCGGCGTGCCCTCGGCTTTCGCCATCTGGTGGCTGATGCCGCGGGTGGGCGACATGCAGGCAAGCCTTGGCGATATCGAGATCGATATTGTGCCGATGACGGTGGTCGAACCCTTGTCGCAACATCCGGATTTCGATGCCGTGATCATGGGCGGCGAGATCAGATCCTCTGCCGGTATCACCGAGACACGCTTCATGGAGGATGAATTCGGCCCGGTTGCAACACCTGCAATTGCCGCAAGACTTGCAGACGATGTCGCGGCCTTGGCGCAATCCAACATCCTCGTCAGCCGCAGCGCGCCGAAACTCTGGACGGAATGGTTTGCGGAAAGCGGCACGCCGCCGGTTGCCTTTTCCCGTCTTCGGGAATTTGAAGATATTCTTCTGGCTGTTGGCGCCGCCCGGGCCGGCCTCGGCATTGCGCTGGCGCCGAAGGCCTCGATCGAAGATGATCTCGACCGCGGCATCCTGGTCGCCCCTTACGGCTTCATCCGGCGGCCGGCAGGCTACAGCCTCTGCTGCCGGACATCAGACGCGAAACGGCCGGCCATTGCGGCACTCCGAAACTGGCTGCTGGGCTCAGGCGGGGCGTCCTGAAAGGGCAGTTTTTCTACCCTTTCATCAGAAATATCTCCATGCCCGCCCTATCTTTGCCTCGCTAGAACAGAGGGAACGAAAGGGCATGAGATGGAAAAATCTGCGACACGCATAGACTGGATCGGCAATAGCTGCCGCCTGCTGAAGGCAACGGCTGCGGAATTCGAAAGGACGCTCCCCTTTGCCGGTCTTTCGATCGGCACCGGCATCCATCTGGAGCCGAAGACCGTCGCTCTCCTGACGACACTGCGGGCCGGAGGGGCGCGCCTGATCTGCACCGGCAATCTGAATAGTACGCAGCCTGCAACCGTGGAATTCCTGCGCGCGCAAGGCATCACCGTCTTCGCGACCCAGACGACCGATCCTGTCGCTCACCACGAGAGCCTTGAAGCCGTGGTTGCCGAGAAGCCCGATCTCCTGCTGGACAATGGCGGCGATCTTTTCGCCATTGCCGCCGACAAGTCCTATGCCAATCTGCTCGGCGGCACCGAAGAAACGACATCCGGCCGAACCCGCCTGCTGCCGATGCGCGAAAGGCTCGCCATGCCGATCCTCGTCATCAATGATAGCCCGATCAAGCAATTCGCAGAAAATAAGCACGCCGTCGGCCAGAGCCTGTTCGAAAGCTACATGCGCTTCACCAACCGCTCCACCAATGGCAAACGCGTGACCGTCTTCGGTTACGGCGCCTGCGGCAAGGGCACGGCAACTGCCTTCCGCAATGCCTTCTCGACGGTTAGCGTCGTCGATATCGATCCCGTCACCAGCCTCGAGGCGCATCTCGACGGTTTCATCACGCCGCTCCGCGAACAGGCGATCCGCTCGGCCGACGTGATCGCCACCGTTACCGGTTTCCCCGGTATCGTCACAGCAGCCGATCTGGCGCTGATCAAGGACGGTGCAATCCTCATGAATGGCGGACATTTCCCGCATGAGATCGATGTGGCCGCCTTCCGCAGCCATCCCGATGTCGTTGATATCGATCGCTACGACGCCGATTTTATCGAGACCTTCCATCTCAAGGACGGCCGCTCATTCCACGTTCTCGGTGGCGGCCATATGGCCAACCTGGCCGGCCCGCGTCCGCTTGGCAATTCCGTGGAATCCATGGACCTCGGCTTCACCCTGCAGGCCCGCTGCCTGGAGCGGGTCGCAAAGCGTGGTGTCGGCGCCGAATCCTGCATCGTGCCGGTTCCGGCGGATATCGATGCGATGGTTGCGAGTGCCTATCTCGATCTGGCGCGCTAGAGCAATTCCAGCAAAAGTGCATCGTGGTTTTGCGTCCGGAATTGCGTCAAAAACAGGCTAGCAATCCAGCAAAAGCGCATCGCGATTTTGCGTCCGGAATTGCGGTGGTCGTCAGATGTCGACGACCACCTTGCCTTCAGCCTGCCGGCTTTCGAGCAGCCGGTAGGCTTCGTCCACGTCTCCAAGCGCAAATTGCCGCCGGTCGAGATTCGGCATCAGCGAGCCAGCTTCCACGCGTGATGCGACTTGCTTCAGGATCTCACCATGATGGGCGCGATCTTCACCCGTCAGCAGCGGTGCCAGCGTGAACACGCCGGAATAGGTCGCGCCCTTGAACGACAATGGTGCCAGCGAATGCGTGCCCCAGCCCAGGCTGGTGACGACATGGCCGAACTTGGCGACAGCCTGGAAGGCGGCGTCGAGCCCCTTGCCACCGATCGTGTCATAGACGATGTCGAAGCCTTTTCCGTCGGTGTACCGGGCAACATAATCTTCCGTAGTCTCCTTGGCATGGTCGATCGGCGTTGCCCCGATGCTGCGGATATATTCGGCCTTCGAACCGCCATCGACGGCAAAGACTTGGGCACCGGCAGCAGCCGCCATCTGCACGGCGATATGGCCGACGCCGCCACCACCGCCGATGACCAGCACCTTTTGTCCGGCTTTCACCTGGGTACGTTCCGCCAGGCCTTCCCAGGCGGTAATTGCAATCAGTGGCAAGGCCGCTGCCTCACGCATGGAGAGATTGCGCGGCTTGAGGGCCACGAGATCGGCATCGACGGCCGCAAATTCGGCAAGCGATCCCTGCAGGCCGCCGACACCACCGGTCATGCCATAGACTTCGTCACCAGGGCGAAAGCCTTCGACGCCTGGGCCGACCGTTTCCACGATACCTGCCATATCGATGCCGAGGATGGCGGGCAGGGGGTGACGGGCATGCGCGGCCTCGCCGGCCCGGATCTTCAGATCCAGCGGATTGAGTGCGGCCGCCTTGATGCGGACGAGGATCTGGCTGGCCTGGGGCGATGGCCTTGCGATATCGGCAATCTTGAATTCTGAATTCTGCGCCTCGATAAGCGCGGCTTTCATCGTGCTCATGGAACTCTCCTTGGTTTGTTGGACGCAGAATGCCTCATTGAATTATGAATGAAAATGAAAGATACTGAATGAAAATCATGCAATTTTGTTTGAGGCTAGGCTGTTGGAATGGAGCGATCTCAAACTTTTCCTCGCAATCGCACGCCTCGGAACACTCGGTGCCGCGGCGCGCAGCCTCGGGCTGACGCAGCCCACCATGGGTCGCCGTCTCCGAGCGCTTGAGACCTCGCTTGGCCAGACGCTCTTCCAGCGCACAGCCGACGGTTTTGTCCTGACCGATGAAGGCACGACTGTCTTCGCCCATGCCGAGCGCATGGAAGAGGAAGCACTCGGGCTGGAGCGCGAGCTCGCCGGCCAGAGCAGGCAGCTCGACGGCTTGCTGCGGCTTTCCTCGTCGGACTGGTTCGGCGCCCATGTTCTTTCACCGGTGCTTGCCGAGTTCTCTGCTGCCTATCCCAAGGTCGTCATCGAACTGCTGACTGACAGCCGGCTTCTCAGCCTCTCACGCCGGGAAGCCGATATCGTCTTCCGGATTGCGCCTTTCACCGAGGCCGAGGTCATGTCCCGCAAGCTGCTGCATATCGATTATGGTCTCTATATCCGCCGCGGTCTGCCGCATCCTGAGGCGGGCGATGGTAAAGGCGCCCGGCTCGTCACAATGGACGAGGCCTTCGGCGGCATGCCCGATGTCGGCTGGTTGCAGCGGCAGTTGCCAAAGGCGGATATCGCCATGCGCAGCAATAACCGCGACGTGCAGGCGACGCTCTGCGCCAGAGGCGCCGGTCTTGCCGTCCTGCCGCGCCCGCTTGGCGATGCCATTTCGGCCATCGAACGTGTCGATCTCGGCGAGCCGCCGCCAGGTCGCGATACCTGGGTTGGTTATCACCGCGATATGAAGCGGCTGGCGCGGCTGAGGGCGCTTCTCGATCTCGTCATCGAGGGGCTGGCACAATAGTCGCCCGCTTCAGCGCTCCCAATAGGGGACCGGACCGTAAAGCTCGGCCAGAAAATCGATGAACAACCGAACCTTGGCCGGCAAAAACTGACGGCTCGGATAGACCGCGGAGAGGGTCACATTGTGCGAGCCCTCGTAGGCCGGCAGCACCTGTATGAGCTTGCCGTTTTTCAGCTCTTCGCCGATATCCCATGTGGAGCGCAGCGCAATGCCGAGCCCGGCAATGACAGTTTCGCGGATTACTTCGCTGGAATTGGTGATCAGCATGCCCTCGGGCCGCAGGCTGAAGGCGCCGTCCGGCCCATCCAGCCGCCAGACGTCATTGTTATGGGCGGGCAGGCAGCGGTGCTGCTTCAGCTCTTCGATATGTTTGGGCATGCCATGAGCGGCGATGTAGTCGGGCGAGGCGCAGAGCACGCGGCGCACAGGGGCCAGCCGCCGCGCCACGAGACTGGAATCGGTGAGTTCCGCGATCCGGATGGCGAGATCGAAGCCGCCGCCGACGATGTCGCTGAATTCATCGGTCAGCACCAGATTGATCGCCAGCTCCGGATGCGCCTCCATGAAGGCTTTCAGATACGGCGCGATATGCATGCGGCCGAAGGAAGTGGGGGCGGAAATTTTCAGCGTGCCGTGCATCTGCGCCGAGCGGCCGGATATATAGAATTCTGCTTCCTCCAGCCCCGCCAGAATGCCGAGGACGCGGTCGTAGAAACCCTGGCCGGCTTCAGTCAGCGAAATCTGTCGCGTCGTACGTTGCAAAAGCCGTGTGCCCAGCCGGTCTTCCAGCCGCTTGATGCGCTTGGAAACGACAGCAGGGGAAAAGCCGAGCGCGCGGCCGGCGAGCGACATGCTACCGGTTGAAACGACCTTGGCAAAGATTTCGAGATCACCCAGATTGGTCATAAGCTTTTATAACTTTTTCCCTTTTGGCATAAGTGCTTAACATTTGCGCCGGTATCGGGAAAGTGCTAAGCCGAAAGAACCGGTTGCAGGGAGGATTTGTCACCGGTTTCCGTCATGTTGGCCGAGGGAGAACGCCATGTCCGACGCCATTTCGTTCCTCGCTCCGCGTCCTGACGTTCTGGCGCGCCGCAAGGAAATCGTTGCCGATCTCGTCGATCTCCTGCCGCGGGAATGCCTGATCCACGAAGCGCGCGAACTCGTGCCTTTCGAGACGGATGCATTCGTCTCCTATCGCCGCCTGCCGCTCGCCGTTGCCTTGCCGCGTTCGACCGCGGAAGTGGCGGCCGTGATGAAATACTGTCATCGCTATGGCATTCCGGTCGTCCCGCGCGGCGCCGGCACCTCGCTCTCGGGCGGCGCCATCCCGCAGGAAGATGCCGTCGTGCTCGGCCTGTCGAAGATGAACCGCATCCTTGAAGTCGATTTCGCCAACCGCTGCGCTGTCGTTCAGGCAGGTGTGACCAATCTCAATATCTCCGAAGCCGTCTCGGCGGACGGTTTCTTCTATGCGCCTGATCCGAGCTCGCAGCTTGCCTGCACGATTGGCGGCAATATCGGCATGAATTCCGGTGGTGCGCACTGTCTGAAATACGGTGTCACGACCAACAACCTGCTCGGCGTCAAGATGGTGCTGACCGATGGCACAGTCATCGAACTCGGCGGCAAGGCGCTCGATGCCGCAGGCTACGATCTGCTCGGCCTGGTCTGTGGCCACGAGGGCCAGCTCGGCATCGTCACGGAAGCGACGGTGCGCTTGATCGCCAAGCCGGAGGGCGCCCGTCCTGTGCTGTTCGGTTTCGAAAGCTCGGAAGAGGCCGGCCGCTGTGTCGCCGATGTCATCGCCGCTGGCATCATCCCCGTCGCCATCGAATTCATGGACAAGCCGGCGATCGAGATCTGCGAAGCCTTCGCCCATGCCGGCTATCCGCTCGATGTCGGCGCGCTCTTGATCGTTGAGGTCGAGGGATCGGAAGCGGAAATGGACGATATGCTGAAAAGCATCGTGGAGATCGCTCGCAGACACGGTGTCAGAACCGTGCGCGAATGCCAGTCGGCCACCGAAGCGGCGTTGATCTGGAAGGGACGCAAGTCGGCTTTCGGCGCCACCGGTCGCATTGCCGATTACATCTGCATGGATGGCACCGTGCCGCTGAGCCAGCTGTCTTTCGTGCTGCAGCGCACCTCGGAAATCGTTGCCTCTTATGGCCTGCGCGTTGCCAATGTCTTCCATGCCGGCGATGGCAATATGCACCCGCTGATCCTCTTCAACGCCAATGATCCCGAGGATGCCGCCAGGGCCGAAGCGGCTGGCAACGATATCCTCAGGCTCTGCGTCGATGCCGGTGGCTGCCTGACCGGCGAACATGGTGTCGGCATCGAAAAACGCGACCTGATGCGCCATCAATATTCCGACGTCGATCTCGCCCAGCAGATGGCTGCGCGATCAGCCTTCGATCCGCAATGGCTGCTGAACCCGTCAAAAGTCTTCCCGCTCGAGGGGCGTTCGGCCGCATGATTGATCTGGTGCCGGCAAGCGAAGAGGAAGCCGCGGCCATTATCCGCGCGCATGCGCAAGAGGGTAGGGCGCTTGCCATCAGCGGCGGCGATACACGCTCCGGTTTCGGCAATGCAGTCGAGGCGGAGGCCCGCCTGCGCTCGATCGCTCTCTCCGGCATCGTCGCCTATAATCCCGGCGAGATGGTGATGACAGCAAGAGCGGGCACGCCGATCGCCGAGGTCGAGGCGGCCCTTGCCGAAAACGGCCAGATGATGGCCTTCGAGCCTATGGACCACCGCGCCCTGATGGGCACGTCGGGCGAACCGACGATCGGCGGCGTCTTTGCCGCCAATGTCTCAGGTCCGCGCCGGTTCGTGGCGGGAGCGGCGCGCGACAGCCTGCTCGGCATCCGTTTCGTCAATGGCAAGGGCGAGATCGTCAAGGCCGGCGGCCGCGTAATGAAGAATGTCACCGGCCTCGACCTGGTGAAGCTGCTTTCCGGCTCGCACGGCACGCTCGGTTTCCTCACTGAAGTGACCTTCCGCGTGCCGCCACGCCCCAAGGCCGAGGAAACCGTCGTCATCTCCGGCCTCAATGATGCGGAAGCCGCAAATGCGATGGCGGCAGCCATGGCCCTGCCCATGGAAGTCTCGGGCGCTGCTCATCTACCCTTGACCGTCACCTGGAAATTCCTCGGCGGCGAGTTGCCGGAGGGAGAGGCAACAGTGCTGCGCATCGAGGGCCTGCCTGGTTCTGTAGACGCGCGGGCGGACAAGCTCCTGTCGGCTATGGCGCCCTGCGGCCACGCCGCAAGGCTCGGCCAGACGGCGAGCCGTCAGCTCTGGCGGGAAATCCGTGATGTCGCCCCCTATGCCGATCAAACGCAGCGACCTGTCTGGCGCGTGTCGGTCGCACCTGATATCGGCCACCAGCTGGTCGCGGCGTTAAGGCTCGAAGCTGGGGTCGACACGTTCTACGACTGGCAGGGCGGGCTCGTCTGGATGCGCATGGAGGCCGATCCCGAGGCCGATCTCCTCCGCCGTTTCGTCAAGGCGCTCGGCGGTGGCCATACGACGCTGATCCGCGCCCCGGCCAGTGCCAGAGCCGCGATATCGGCCTTCCATCCCGAGGAAGAGGCCGTGGCCTTGCTGTCGCGTCGGGTGAAAGAAAGCTTCGACCCGGCGGGGATTCTTAATCCGGGCAAGATGGCGAGACACTGAAATGCAGACCAACTTCACCCTCGCCCAGCTTGCCGATCCGCATGTGGCTGAATCCGAGCAGATCCTGCGCAAATGCGTCCATTGCGGCTTCTGCACCGCCACCTGCCCGACCTATGTCACCCTCGGCAACGAGCTCGACAGCCCGCGCGGGCGCATCTATCTGATCAAGGACATGCTGGAGAACGACCGTGCGGCCGACACCGAGGTCGTCACCCATATCGACCGCTGTCTTTCCTGCCTTGCCTGCACCACGACCTGTCCCTCCGGCGTCGACTACATGCATCTGGTCGACCATGCCCGGGCTCACATCGAGAAGACCTATAAGCGGCCGGTCATGAACCGGCTGACGCGCGCCATTCTGGCGGCGGTGCTACCCTATCCCGGTCGCTTTCGCGCGGCCCTTGCGCTTGCCCGCATCGGCCGTCCGTTTGCCGGCATGCTGCGCGGCGAGGCGCTGAAGCCTTTTGCAGCCATGCTGGCGCTTGCGCCGTCAAGCGTTCCGGCACAATCGCCTTTCGCCCGGCCCGGTCGTCATCAGCCGCAGGCCGACCGTCACGGCCGCGTCGCGATCCTGACCGGTTGCGCGCAACCTGTTCTCGATCCCGCCATCAACGAGGCGACCATTCGGCTGCTGACGCGCCTGGGCGTCGAGGTCGTCGTGCCGGAAGGCGAGGCTTGCTGCGGCGCCCTGGTTCACCACATGGGCCGCGAAGAACAGGCGCTCGCCTCGGCGCGTGCCAATATCGATGTCTGGATCCGCGAGATCGAGGCTGGCGGCCTCGACGCGATCATCATCACCGCCTCCGGCTGCGGCACGACGATCAAGGATTACGGTCACATGCTGCGCCTCGACCCCGCCTATGCCGGCAAGGCGGCGCGCGTGTCGGCGCTTGCCAAGGACATCACCGAATATCTGGCCGGCCTCGAACTGCCCGCTCACACGCCGAAAGGCATTACGGTTGCCTATCATTCAGCCTGTTCGATGCAGCATGGCCAGAAGATCACCACCGCGCCGAAGCACCTGCTGAAGGCAGCCGGTTTTACCGTTCGCGATCCGGCCGAAGGCCATCTCTGCTGCGGCTCCGCCGGCACCTACAACATTCTGCAGCCGGATATTTCCGCAAGCCTTAGGGACCGCAAGGTCAGGAATATCGAAGCGACGAAACCGGATATCATCGCCACGGGCAATATCGGCTGTATCACCCAGATCCGGTCGGGCACATCAATACCGATCCTGCACACTGTCGAGCTTCTGGACTGGGCTTACGGTGGTGCTGTGCCTGAAAAATTAAGGGATTTGCCGCTAGCCTGAATACACCGATTCATTGGCCGATTTCATGGGCCGACCTCAGGAGTTCTGGCTATGTGGCGTGGATTGATGGTGCTTGCCGTATTGCTCGGCGCGGCTGGTGCGGCGCACGCAGACGGCCGCTATTTCTGTTCTGCAGACGACAAGGATGTGCGCTTCACGCTCGAAAGCGCTTTTGAAGATGGAGGCGGTCATCAGCTGATCCATTTCCGCGGTGCGCTGATGCTCAAGGACGACAATAAATCCAAGAATTTCGGCAAGCGGATCCTCGAATCGAAGGATTTGACGAACCGCTGGTCGCGTGATGGCGATCTGCGCCTGGAAGTCTTCACGACAGAAGGGGCCGACGCCGAAAGCGAGTCACTGGATCTTGCGGTTCTCGCAAGCCAGCACGGCAAGACTTCGCCGGATTTCGGCGGCACCTACAGCTTGCGGATCGAAGGCAGCACAAGCTTCTTCGTCGTCGAAGGCAAGGTGAGCTGCGGCAAGAAATAGCCCCGGAGCTCTCTCCGTTTGACGCAGTTCCAGCGAAACCGCTGACACTTTTGCTGGAATTGCTCCGGATCACCAGTGGTAGGAAATACCGACATTGACCGCGTTGGTGACGATGTTCGTCTTCAGACGGTCGCCGCTATCGATCGG
>UBMI01000001.1 GCA_900466475.1 Hyphomicrobiales bacterium | reverse complement strand
ATTTTTGTAACAGGTTGATTCGACAGCCAATTTTATACGCCGTCATTATCCACAAGTGCCTTTCCGAGGCGAGATCCCCGGAAAATTTTTTACCAGGCGATAAAAAATCGAATGGAGCAGCGTCTAAAAAGGCCGAAAGACCACGAAAAAACAGTCTCTTGGTCAATTTTATGGTTAACGCAGGATGAATGAAGCCTCTGTGTGCGCTGTCAAACTACCGTCACATCCAATTATCGGGAGAAGCACGGAACCTAACGCGCTCTTTGGTGTTTTCTTCCCCATTGAAGGAAAGGAGACAGATATGGCCGCCAATACCGACGATCTCAGAACTTCCGTCAGCAAGGACATCGCCGCACTCCAGCAGGAGGTTTCCCGCCTGCAGAAGATGATTTCAGCACAGGGCGCCGAAGCCTATTATGAAGTGCGAGACCGAGCCGGCAAGGCTTACGAAGATGCGCTCCCGCGCGCCAAGAGCGCCGTTGCGCAGATCAGGGCAGAAGGAGCAGCGGTAGCAGGCACTGCTCGCGAACATCCAGCGGCAACGACGACAGCGCTTCTGGTTGCCGGCGCGATCGGCTTCCTGGCAGGTTATATGTTGTCAGGCGCCTCGCAGCCCGAGCCGCGTCACTGGTGGCGTTGAACCACAAGCTTCCGCTCCTGTATTTACGCATCCTGCAGATCCAATTTTTGCAGGATGCGTAGACACTTATGTCTTAGAAAAACCAATTTTTAGTGTGATCGATAGGAGCATAAAAATGAAGGGAGGACATTATGGACAACAAGAGAGAGAAGCTGATCGTTGAAGTCAGCGTCGACGCCAGCGATGGACGTCGCGCAGTCGGCATCATGAACATGCGCCAGGCGCTCGATCTGCCCGAAATGCCGAGCCTCTCCTATACTCATCCGGACCCTGCCAAGGCCGCAGCCGGCATTGTGATGAACCGGCAGGAACTCGCCGGTTTCATGGCCTGCGCTTGAGGCGTTAGAAAAAATCTCCTGCCCACTGCGCTTTTCCCAAAGCGTCGATGGTTAGTTTTGGCATCCGAAATCCTCTACTCCCCAGAATTTCGAGCACCATTGCTGGCATCCATGCGTAGTTCATGCAAAGAACGGCTTTCGCAATCGCATCAGGGATAGCGAAGTGAAAGGCCGGCGATCACCGCAGAAAACACACGAACGCAGCAGGTCCCAGGCCGAACCGGCCGGCAAGCGGGTCACGCTTCCACGTGCGCTCTCCAAACTTGGCTATTGTTCCCGCACCCAGGCAGAACGACTGATCGCGGAGGGCCGCGTCACGGTCGGTGATCGCATCGTCACGGATCCATCGGCGTGGGTCGATCTTTCGACCGCTCTTATAAAGGTCGATAAGAAAGAGATCGTCGCCGAGACCCGGATCTACCTGATGCTCAACAAACCACGCGGCCTTGTGACCACTCGTCATGATCCGGAAGGCCGCCCGACCGTCTATGACTGCCTGGCCGATTTCGATGTTCCGCACCTCTCTCCCGTCGGTCGGCTCGACAAGGCGAGCGAGGGGCTGCTGCTTTTTACGAACGACACGGAATTCGCCCAGGCACTGCTCGATCCAATCACCCACGTCTCGAAATCCTATCATGTGCAGATAGACCGGATCGCAGATGACGACATGCTGGCGGCAATGATGACAGGTCTTCGGCATGACGGCGAACTGCTGCGCGCTACCGCTGCCCGCAGGCTGCGCGAGGGCGACCGCAATTCCTGGATCGAGGTGGAATTGCAGGAGGGCCGCAACCGGCAGATCCGCCGGATGCTGGAAGCGCTCGATATCGCCTGCCTGCGGCTCGTGCGTGTCGCGATCGGTGGGCTGGGACTTGGCGACCTGCCGAAGGGATCGGTCAGGGCCTTGACTGAATCCGAGCTGAAGGACCTTCGCCGGAAGCTCGGTAACGGCAAGGCAATACGGGATTGAGAATGAACGAGATGAAGCCCCATGATTTCTGGCAGAAAATCCATCCGCCGGGCAGCTTTGAAACAGGCGGCGACTTCACCTCCTTCTTTATAGCGGAACTGGAGGATGGCAGACAGTTGCGGCTGCCGATCCGGGTACTCTCGGATGGCGATCACGCGCTGGCCTCGCTGATTATCAACCAGGCAAGCTTTGCAGTACTGGACGCGCTCGCCGAAAACCTTGCAGCAAAGATAGAACCATCAGGCATCGATGTGGTTGCCGGTCTGCCGACACTTGGCCTGACACTCGCGGCGGCTGTCGCGCAGAAGCTCGGCCACAGCCGGTATGTGCCACTCGGCACCTCCCGCAAATTCTGGTATCGCGACGAACTGTCAGTCTCACTCTCATCGATCACCACGCCAGAACAACAGAAACGGCTCTATATAGATCCGCGCATGCTGCCTCTCCTGGAAGGACGCCGTGTCGCGCTGATCGATGACGTCATATCGAGCGGAACTTCGATCGCCGCAGGCCTTGATCTGCTCGGGAGCTGCAACGTCGAACCCATCGTCATTGGTGCGGCCATGCTGCAATCAGACCGCTGGCGCTCCAAGCTCGACGCCGCAGCCCCCCAATGGCAGGCGCGCACGAAAGGCGTTTTCACCACGCCCATCCTTGAGCGGACAGCCGAAGGAAAATGGCGCAGACCTGCCTGAGCGGCATCGAGCTCACATGTGAAGACCGATCATTCTTTCGTCTGAACGGGCTATACAGCACGAGACGAAGAGCTACATTCGGCGTGTGATCGAAGACAGGAACCGCCGATGACGCTTGAGCAAGCAGCCCTCCTGATCCTGCTGGTGGCAATGCTCTTCCTGTTCTCCCTCGACCGCTTGCGCATGGAACTTATCTCCATCGGCGGACTGCTTGCTGGCTATGTGCTCGGCCTTTATCCCGCCGATGGCATCTTTGCCGGCTTCGCGAGCCCTGTCGTCATCACCGTGGTCGAAATCCTGCTGATCGTCCAGGTACTGGCGCGCACCAAACTCTTTGACAGCCTCGCCGAGCGCTTCCTGGCATCGGGATTCTCGCATTTCGGGGTCATCACAGCTGTGTCCGCGCTGACCGGCATCATCTCTGTCTTCATGAACAACATCGGCGCCTTTGCGATCACCTTGCCATTGGCGCTCCGGCTCAGCACGCTTATGAGCATTCCGCGCCGGCAGCTCGTGATGCCGATCTCCTTCGCCGCCCTTCTCGGCGGTCTCGTCTCTTTGATCGGCACTCCCGCCAATCTTCTCGTCAGCGACGCGCTTGAAAAAGCCACCGGCCAAGGTTTCCGCTTCTTCGACTTCGCCTATGTCGGGCTTCCGGTCGCCATAGCAGGCATCCTGCTGATCGCGCTGATCGTGCAGCGGCTGTTTGCAGAGCCGGACGAGACAACGGAAGCGCCAACTCCACCGATCCGCCGCATTGTCGTCGAACGCAGCATCCCCGAACATTCCTCGCTTATCGGCGCGACACTGGCCCAATGTCCCGAGCGTTTCGGCATTCAGCCGCACGCCCTGATCCGTGGCGGGACTTTCGTCTTTGGACCCCTCGAACAATCTGTCATCCAGCCAAACGATATCCTGCTGGCGCAGGGCGCGGATTCGGCCTTCGCGGATCTGGCCGCCTCGCAGGCGCTTGTGCCAGACGCCCATCCACACGGACTGCAGCCGGATTTCACAAGCATCGAAGCCGTCGTCATGCCGGAAAGCACTGTCGTCGGCTCGCGCATCGCATCGCTGGAAGTCTTCCGCAATCGCGGGGTCACTGTTTCAGCACTGTCGATGCGGTCTCCTCGCATCGAGGGGCGTTTTGCGGATCTGCAGCTTTCGATCGGCGACATATTGGTACTGGATGGCCCGAAAGCGGCGGTCGCGGAAGCGCTTGAGGAGTGCGAATGCCTTCCGCTTGCCTCAACAACGCCTCTTCCTGCCTCAACAGCCTCGTGGCGACCTTTTGCTATTTTTGCCTGCGGCGTTGCTGCCTCCGCTTTCGGTCTACGCCCCGACATCGCTCTTGCGTTCGTGCTCCTGGCACTTGCTCTCCCCGGCTATTTGAACATTCGCCATGCGATGGCGGATCTCAACTGGCCGATCATCATCATGCTGGCGGCAATGATTCCGATTGGTCAGGCCGTCGCCACGACAGGCATGGCCGAGACCATTGCGGCTTGGCTGAGCCTTGTATTCCCCATCGTAAATCCGTTGTGGGGCATCGCACTCGTTCTGTTTCTAGCCATGGCGCTGACGCCCTTCGTCAACAACGCGACGGTCGCGATCGTGCTTGCACCAATTGCGCTGGAGTTTGCGCGCGCCGGTGAGCAACCGCCGCAGGCCTACCTGATCGCGGTGGCAGCCGGAGCATCGCAGGATTTTCTCACCCCCTTCGGCCACCACAACAATACTTTGTCGATGAGCATCGGCAGCTACCGCTTCCGCGATTTCCAACGCGCCGGCTGGCCGCTGACCCTCGCTGGCTATATACTCACGCTCATTCTCGTCACCGTCCTCTGGCTTTGAACGAGCCTTTGCTTGACTTCCCCGGCAATGAAACTAGAGCAGGGTCAGAGCATGCGGCGCAAAAGTGTGGAGCGGTTTTGCGATAACGACATGCGTAAAACAAAGACCTGAAGCGTGCGAAGCGGACCCTAATGATCGCGGCACGCTTTAGTCTCAGCCGATAGAAGGATAACCAGGCGTCGTGCGTATTCTCTCCGAAGCCCATTTCCCGGAACTGCCGAACTACTACCGCGGCAAGGTGCGTGAGAATTACGATCTTCCGGATGGCCGACGTATCATCATCAGCACCGATCGGCTGAGCGCTTTCGATCGCATCCTGACCTGCATTCCCTACAAGGGACAGGTGCTGACCGAGACAGCCCGATACTGGTTCGAGGCAACGAAGGACATCTGCCCCAATCACGTCCTCGACTATCCCGACCCGAATGTCGTCATCGGCAAACGGCTCGATATCCTTCCGGTCGAGATCGTCGTACGTGGCTATCTCGCCGGCACGACAGGCACTTCGATCCTGACACTTTATAAGAAGGGCGAGCGCGAGATGTATGGGATGCGCCTGCCCGACGGCATGCGCGACAATCAGATCCTTCCCGAGCCGGTCATCACGCCGACCAGCAAGGAATTCGACGGCGGCCATGATGAGCCGCTCACCCCGGCAGAGATTGTCAGCCGCGGATTGCTGACGAAGGAACAGTGGGAAACGCTGTCGAAATATGCGCTGGCGCTTTTTGCCCGTGGCCAGGAGATGGCGGCAAAGCGTGGCCTCATCCTCGTCGACACCAAATATGAATTCGGTACCGATAAGGACGGCAACATCATTCTCGCCGACGAGATCCACACGCCCGACAGCAGCCGCTATTGGGTGGCGGAAACCTATCCTATCGCTTTCGAAGCGGGCAAGCGGCCGGAAAGCTTCGACAAGGACTTCGTCCGCGCCTGGGTCGCCGAACGCTGCGACCCCTACAAGGATGCGATTCCGGAAATTCCTCTCGAGTTGATCGAGCAGACGTCGGCCGTCTATATCAAAGCCCATGAATGGATCACCGGGGAACGCTTCGTACCCGACGACCGTGGCGAAACGCCCGCGGCACGTGTCCGGGCAAATCTCGCGCCCTATTTCCCCTGAACCTTTGAAGCCGGGTTGCAAGCCTGTTGCAGGCTTTCAACCAATCGCGCTAGCATCGGAAAAAAGGGGTGCCGGGCCAAGCCCGGCGGGGGACACATGGCACGCAGGCCCAGACGCAAGGCCGAAGAGACCAGGGAGGATATCCTCTCGATGGCGGATACGCTGTTTCGCCAGCGCGGCTTCGTCGCGGTTTCCATCGCCGATATCGCCTCGTCGCTGCACATGTCGCCAGCCAATGTCTTCAAGCATTTTCATTCGAAGGCGGTGCTCGTCGATGCGATCGCCGAACGTCATCTCGGCAATGCGACCGAGCGCTTCGCCGCCGTTGACACCAGCCTGCCGCCGAAGGAGCAGTTGCTAAGCTTCGTCCTGCGCCTGCTCGACAGCCATCTGCGGGATATCCAGCAGAACCCCTACATTTTCGAGATGGTGATCTCGACGATCGATGCCAAGCTCGATGCCGGCCAGCGCTATCGCGAACGCATAGAACAGAAGCTCGGCGAGATCATTCGTGAAGGCGTGGCCGAAGGCAACTACCATTGCGACAATACGGACATGGCAGCGCGCACCGTTGCAGATGTTCTGGCCTGTGTTCTGCATCCCATTCTCATTGCCAAGGACGACAAGAACACGCTTGTGCACCGTGCGGAAAAAATCGTGTGTTTCGTGGATGCCGCACTGCAAAATAAGCCTTGCTAAGTGACGATTGCTGAATTACGTCACTTCATAAAGCTTTTCTTAATATCGGATAACGGCACCTGTTACCGGATCAATCACCACGTTTATATAGAGCGGCGCCTCCAAGGGCCGGCGATTGAACCGCTACTGCCAACCGCACAGGAAATTCAGCATGACCAGGCGCGCCCTCATCGTAACCTCGACCCTCTTGCTTGTTATCGGTCTCGCCGCCTGCAACGAGGGCGGCAGCAAGCCCGCTGGCAATCCAGGCGCGGGCGGTGCTGCCCAGCAGGCTGCCCCGGTTGGTGTGGTCACGCTGAAAAAGGATACCTATCCGATCACCACAATCCTGCCCGGCCGCGCCGAGGCCTTCCAGGTGGCTGATATCCGCCCGCAGGTAAGCGGCATCATCCGTGAAATCGCGTTCAAGGAAGGCGGAGAAGTCAAGAAGGGCGATCTGCTCTACCAGATCGACGACGCCGCCTACCGCGCAACCGTTGAGCAGGCCCAGGCCGCGATTTCCAAAGCCGAGGCCGGCGTGCCAAGCGCCCAAAGCAATTTCGACCGCTACCAGCGGCTGGTCGGCAGCGGCGCAACGCAGATCGAATTCGAAACCGCCCGAACAGCCCTTGCACAAGCGAATGCAGAAGTCGAAGCCGCAAAGGCGGCGTTGACCGCAGCGCAGATCGATCTCGATCATACGAAGATCACAGCCCCCTTCGACGGCGTCATCGACCAGACCGCCTACAACATCGGCAACGTCGTTGCGGCCAACCAGACGACCGCGCTGACCACCATCCGCCAGCTCGATCCGATCTACATTTCGCTGACGGAATCGAGCACCAACCTGCTGAAATTGCGCGATGCGATCGCTGCCGGCGACGTCAAGGGCGAGGACAACAATGTCGCGTTCCGCCTGATCCTCGAAGACGGCCGCGAGTATAATCAGAAGGGCAAGCTCGACATGTCGAAGCAGGTTGTCAGCGAAACGACCGGCACCTTCATCATCCGTGTTGTTTTCCCGAACCCCGACCGCGTCGTCCTGCCCGGCATGTACGTACGCGCCACAGTCGAACTCGGTAACGAAACCGGATATTCCCTGCCGCAGCTTGCCACCACCCGTGACGCCAACGGCCGTTTGACCGCGCAGTTCATTTCCGCCGAGGGCAAGGTTGAGACCCGCGTGTTCGAGAATGCCTCGCCCTCCAACAATTCCTGGCTCGTGACCCAGGGTGTGAAGGATGGCGACCAGCTCATCGTCAGCGGTCTGCAGTCGATTGTATCAGGCATGCCGGTAAAACCGGTTCCAATGAAGATCAACGACAACGGCGTGGTTGTCCCTGCCGATCAGCCCGTGGCCGGAGGCGAACAGAAGCCCGCAGCAAAGTAATGCGCAGGCACTCTCGTATCGTCACCGTCCCAGCCGTACAGGAATAACCGATGGCCAAGTTTTTCATCCGACGACCGATCTTCGCCTGGGTCATTGCGATCACCATCATGCTCGCAGGTCTGCTCGCGATCTTCACGCTGTCGATCTCGCAATATCCTGATATTGCGCCGACAACGGTCCGCATCAACACCAGCTATCGCGGCGCGAGCGCCGAAACGGTCGAAAAATCGGTGACCACCATCATCGAAGACGGCATGACTGGTCTCGACGACCTCACTTACATGACCTCGACCTCGTCGACAGGCTCGGCCAGCATTTCGCTGACCTTCGGGACCAGCATCAATCCTGACATCGCGCAGGTACAGGTTCAAAACAAGCTGCAGCTCGTCCAGTCGCAATTGCCTGGCGACGTCATCGATGCCGGCATCAGCGTCACGCGCTCCACGTCGAGCATTCTGCTCGTCGGCTCGCTGGTCTCGACGGACGGCAAACGCACCTCCGTTGACCTCGGCAACATCATGTCGACCTCGATCGAGGACCAGATCCAACGCCTGGAAGGCGTAGGCAGCATCAACGTATTCGGCTCCGGCTACGCCATGCGTGTCTGGATCGACCCGTTCAAACTGCAGAAGTTTCAGCTCACACCAAGCGACGTGACCTCGGCTATCCAGGCCCAGAATACGCAGGTCTCCGTCGGCTCGCTTGGCGCCCAGCCTGCCGTCCCGGGCCAGCAGATCAACGTCACCATCACGGCACAGAGCCAGCTTACCACGGTCGCGGATTTCGAGCACATCATCCTGAAGGTCGAAAAGGATGGTTCGACAGTCCGCCTGAGTGATGTCGCCCGCGTCGAAATCGGGCAGGAGAGCTATGGCGGCAGCTCGCGCTATAACGGTCTGCCGTCGTCTGGTTTCGCCGTCAACCTTGCAATTGGCGCAAACGCCATCGATACCGCCGCCCGTGTCCGCACCGCACTCGAAACGATCGGTCGTGGCCTGCCGGAAGGTGTCGAGATCACCTATCCCTACGACACGACCCCGTTCGTCGAGCTGTCGATCGAGAAGGTCGTGCACACACTGATCGAGGCGATCGTGCTCGTCTTCGTGGTACTGCTCATCTTCCTGCAGAACCTGCGCGCGACGTTGATCCCGACCATTGCCGTACCCGTCGTACTTCTCGGCACGTTCGGCGTCCTTGCGGCAACAGGCTATTCGATCAATACGCTGACGATGTTCGCCATGGTGCTGGCAATCGGCCTTCTCGTCGACGACGCCATCGTCGTCGTGGAAAACGTCGAACGCATCATGTCGGAGGAAAAGCTCTCACCGCTCGAAGCGACCGAGAAGTCGATGGGTGAAATTACCGGCGCCATCGTCGGCATCGCTCTCGTGCTGACCGCCGTTTTCATTCCCATGGCATTCTTCGGCGGCTCGACCGGCATCATCTATCGCCAGTTCTCCATCACCATCGTTTCGGCCATGCTGCTCTCGGCCCTTGTTGCCATCGTGCTGACGCCGGCGCTCTGCGCCACGATGCTGAAGCCGGTCAACGAGCACAAGAAGCATCGCATCGGCGACTGGTTCAACCGCAACTTCACCCGCTCGAGCAACGGCTATGTCCGCACCATCGGCTACCTCTTGAAGCGCCCGATCCGCGTCATGCTGGTATTCCTGCTGGTCGGCGCCGGCTGCGCCTATCTCTTCGCGCGCCTGCCGAGTTCGTTCCTGCCGCAAGAAGACCAGGGCGTGCTTTTGACCATCGTCACCACGCCCCCTGGCTCGACCACCCAGCAGACGCAGGCTGTCGTTGAAAAAGTCGAAAAATACTTCCGCGAAAACGAGAAGGATGCGGTGGATTCCGTATTCGGCGCGCTCGGTTTCGGCTTTAACGGTTCGGGCCAGAACAGCGCCATCGTCTTCACCAAGCTCAAGGATTTCTCACTGCGCACCGATCACAATCTCAGTGCTCAGTCGGTGGTCAACCGGGCCCTCAAGAACTTCTTCACGATCCGCGAAGCGCAGGTCTTCGCGCTGCTGCCGCCGGCGATCCAGGGTCTTGGCGTCTCGAGCGGCTTCTCCATGTATCTGGTGGACACCGGCGGCCATGGCAATCAAGCCCTGACGGCCGCATCCAAGCGGCTCATCCAGATGGCCGGCGCCACCGGCAAGGTCGTCGCGCTGCGCTCGAACAACAAGGAAGTCGAGCCGCAGATGAAAATCCTGATCGATCAGGAGAAGATCGGCGCCATGGGTGTCGACCTCGCCTCGGTCAATTCCATGCTGTCGATCATCTTCACTGGCCGCGATGTCAACGACTTCACGCTGAATGGCGAAATCAAGCCGGTCTACGTGCAGGGCGACGCTCCCTTCCGCATGCAGCCGACCGATCTGAACCACTGGTATGCCCGCAACAACGCTGGCGAGATGGTGCCTTTCTCCGCCTTCACGACGACCCAATGGGTAGATGGCGCGCCCTCGCTCGCCCGGTTCAATGCTGTCAGCGCCATCCCGCTCGACGGTGCGGCAGCCCCTGGCGTCTCATCGGGTGAAGCCATGAACGAGATGGAAGCACTGACCGAACAGCTCGGCGGCGGCTACACGGTCGCCTGGCAGGGCATCTCCTATCAGGAGCGGCTCTCGGGCTCGCAGGCCCCGATGCTTTACGCGATTTCGGTTCTCGTCGTCTTCCTCTGCCTTGCTGCCCTCTACGAGAGCTGGTCGATCCCGTTCTCGGTCATCATGGCCGTGCCGGTCGGCGTGCTCGGCGCACTTGCCGCAGCAACGCTCTTCGGGCAGGCGAACGACGTCTATTTCAAGGTGGGCCTGCTCACGACCATCGGCCTTGCCGCCAAGAACGCGATTTTGATCGTGGAATTCGCGAAGGACCGGACGGAGACGGGCTTGGGGCTCTTCGAGGCGACGCTGGAAGCAGCAAGGCTGCGCCTGCGCCCGATCATCATGACATCTCTGGCTTTCATTCTCGGCGTCGTGCCTTTGGCCATCGCGACGGGCGCCGGTTCCGCTGCCCAGAACGCGATCGGTATCGGCGTGCTCGGAGGGATGCTTTCGGCGACGGTACTCGGCATTTTCTTCGTGCCTTCCTTCTTCGTCGTGATCCGCCGCATCTTTGCCACACGGCAAAAAAATGAGGCGGGAGTGTGATATAAATGCACTGTGAGAAAGCTTTCCGGATTGCTACATTGCGCGCGGACTGCTTCGGCATGTGTTTAGCGTAAGGATCGAGGCGCGTCGGGCCGATAGTGAAGCATGACGCTTCGGACAAGAATTGACTTGCTCGAGTTACAGGATGAAATGCATGGTATCTCTTCGTTATGCCACACCGGCGCTATTGTTATTGCTGTCGGGCTGTGTAGTAGGCCCTGATCACGTACCTCCGGAAATGGCGCTTCCTGGAAAATTCAGTGAAGGTGGCAAAAAGAGCATCGGCGACGTCGCTACCACGGCCTGGTGGACCGCCTATAATGACCGCAAACTCGACAGCCTTGTCCAGACCGGCCTTAGCCAGAACCTGACGATTCAACAGGCGCTCGAGCGCATCAATTCCGCATCCGCCAACGTGACCATCGCTGGCGCCGGTTCATTGCCTGCTCTCGATGTTGGCGCTTCTCACACCGTCAGCGGCGAGACCGGCGAGTTGCGTACCCAGTTCAACACCCGCAACACCAGCGCCGGACAGCTTTCCCTGTCCTGGCTGCTCGACATGTTCGGTCTGTTCAGGCGCAGCAAGGAAAGCGCCCTCGCCTCTCTTGATTCCGCCTATGCGGGTGCCGATATCGCCAAGCTGTCCTACATCCAGGACCTTGTTTCAACCTATATTGATCTACGCTTCTTCCAGCAGCGCCTGGCGCTTTCGAAAGCCAACCTGAAGTCCCGTCAGGAAACCTACGACCTTACCAAGTTCCAGCTCGACGCAGGCGCGGCCTCCCGCCTCGACGTCGTCCAGGCTGAAGGTCTTGTTCAGTCGACGCTCGCGGAAATCCCCGGTCTCGAAACCAACATCCGCGTTTCGGCCCATCACATCGCAACCCTCCTCGGCCAGCCGGCCGGTTCGATGGTCGATGAACTGTTGCGTGGCTCCGGCCAGCCGACGTTCCGCGGCGGCATCAATTCCGGCGTTCCGGCCGACCTGATCCGCAACCGTCCGGATATTCGCCAGGCCGAGCGTAACCTCGCCGCTGCCACCGCCCAGATCGGTGTCTCCGAAGCTCAGCTCTACCCGTCGATCTCGCTGTCCGGTTCGATCTCGCCGAGCTACATCAACCAGCGCGGCATCCACGGCGGCCTGTCGGCATGGTCCTTCGGCCCGACCTTGAACCTGCCGATCCTCGACGGCGGCAGTCTGCGCGCCAATGTTGACGTCTCCAAGTCCAACGCCGTCGCATCCTACCTCGCTTGGAAGCAGACCGTTCTGACGGCAATCCAGCAGGTCGAGGATGCCCTTTCGGCCGTTCGCCGTGACGCCCAGACAGTTGACGCCTTGCGCGCTCAGGTCAGGACGACTCAGGAAACCCTCGAGCTCTCGACGGCATCCTACAAAGACGGCGCTTCCTCGCTGCTCGACGTTCTCGACGCCCAGCGTCAGGTCTCTCTCGCTCAGGCAAGCCTCGCGGCTGCCGTTCAGCAGATGGCAAAGGATTACGCTGCGCTCAACATCGCAACCGGCGGCGGCTTCGCGCCGACTGGCAAAACCACCGGTCCGGGACCGGTCAAGGCTGCCAAGGGCAGCTAAGGTCTTCGCATAGCGTCATTCCGAAGCCCCGTGGTCTCCGCGGGGCTTTTTCTTTGCCTGAATATCTGCCGGAACAGATAATATGCGCACAGGAAGGATTTGGATTCGACAAGCCGTAATCGCTACGCTATGCAGTTGATTAAACGATTAAGCTCGGCACTTGAAAACAATGGCCTCACAACGCCCGGGACCCAATCTCAGCAGGATAGCAACGTCGCTCGGCGTCTCGGTTGCCACGGTCTCCAATGCGCTCTCCGGCAAAGGCCGGGTTTCCGACGCACTGATCGAAAGAATTCGCACGCATGCCGCCGAACTCGGCTATGTGCCGAGCCAGGCCGGCAGAGCTCTGCGTACTGGCCGGAGCGGCGTGCTCGGCCTTGTCTTGCCCGATATTGCCAATCCCCTCTTTCCGAAGATCGCCCAGGCCATCGAATATGCCGCATCCGTAGCAGGCTACGGTGTGCTGATTGCCGACTCCCGCGGCGATATCACGGCCCAGACGGAAGCGATCAACCGGCTGGTGGAACGTGGCGTCGACGGCATGGTGGTCGTGCCTCGCCGCGCCACCCGCATTTCCGCCGCGAGCTGCCCGGTCGCGGTCATCGATACCGCCTCCACACCGGGCAATACTGTCGCCGCCGATCACTGGCAGGGCGGAAAGGAAATTGCCGCCCACCTCGCGGGCCTCGGCCACAAGCAGATTCTCATCATCGGCAATAATCACGAGTCCAATGTCCAGAACGACAGAGCCGGCGGCATCAGGGCTGGATTGCAGCATGGCATGCGCTCCGAGACACTCTGGATCGAGCGGCTGGAGAACGAGACGGGCGCCGGTTGCAGGCTGGGGCTTGCGGAAAAGGCGCGTCAGGGCTTCACGGCATTTGCGGCCCTTTCCGACCTGCAGGCTCTGCGCGCGCTGACTGAACTGCAGCAGGACGGCATCAGCGTGCCCGCCGATGTCAGCGTCACAGGCTTCGACGATCTCATATGGTCGCCTGTCGTCACCCCGTCGCTGACGACCGTGAGGATGGACATGGACACTATCGCCGAAATTGCCGTTTCGGCACTGGTCGACAGAATAAACGATAGTGGCACACGGGAGGGCGTGCTGGTTGCGGCAGACACCGAACGCGTGCCCATGCAGCTGATCATCCGCCAGTCATCCGGGCTCGTGAACCCGGCACCAAAAACCTCAGAGATGGAGAACCTGTAGAATGAAGAAAGCTCTTATTGCATCAGTGGCGCTAGTCGCGCTTTTCCCTCTCGGTGCAGCTGCACAGGAACGCACGCTGACCATTTCCGTCTATGCCTTTGCGCAGGACGATTACAAGACGATCGTCTATGACCCCTTCGAAGCCAAGTGCGGCTGCAAGCTCGTTGTCGAAACCGGCAACAGCGTCGAGCGCCTCGCCAAGATGGAAGCCAACAAGGCCAATCCGGTCGTCGATCTTGCTGCCGTCTCCATGGCCGATGGCCTTGCGGCTTCCCGCGCCGGCCTGATCGACAAGATCGATACCTCCAAGCTTGAAAATTTCTCCAGGCTCTACGATGTCGCCAAGGATCCGAACGGTGATGGCATGAGCGTCGGCTACACTTTCTATGCCACCTCCATTGCCTACCGCTCGGACAAGATGAAGATCGAGTCCTGGGCCGATCTCCTGAAGCCGGAATATGTCGGCCACGTCGCCTTCCCGAACGTTACGACCAACCAGGGCCCGCCGGCGCTCTACATGCTTGGTCTCGCACTCGGCAACGACACGCCTGATCTCAAGGCGCCGATCGAAGCGCTCGGCGAAAAGAAGGACGAGATCGTTACCTTCTATGAAAAGTCTTCCCAGCTCGTGCAGCTGATGCAGCAGGAGGAGATCTGGGCCGCTCCGATCGGCCGTTTCTCCTGGGCAGGCTTCACCAAGCTCGACCTTCCCGTTGCCTGGGCAACCCCGAAGGAAGGCCAGACCGGCGGCATGAACGTATTGGTCATGACCAAGGGTTCGAAGAACCAGGATCTCGCCCTGCAGTTCATGGACTTCTGGCTCTCGACCGACGTCCAGACCAAGCTCGCCGAAAAGCTCATCGACAGCCCGGCGAACAAGGAGGTCAAGGTCTCCGACAAGGTCGCAAACAACATCACCTATGGCGAAGACACCGCCAAGAACCTGAAGCTGATCCCGTCCGCAGCCGCACTCGACAACCGCAATGGCTGGCTGAAGGAATGGAACGAAAAGGTCGGCCAGTAAGCCTCTGCTGACATCGGTCCCGGCACCCACCGGGACCGCCCTTCCCCGCTCGAAAGGCGTCTCATGTTCCAGAACCGAGCAGAAGCCCTGGCGCTTGCCCTGCCGGCCGCGATCTTCGCTGCCGTAGTCTTTCTGCTGCCCGTCGCGATCCTACTCTCCGAAGGCTTTCGCAGCGACGGCGCGTGGACGCTCGCCGCCTATACGGATTTCTTCTCGCAAACGCTGAACCGCACCGTTTTCTTCCGCACCTTCCGGCTCGGCCTGGAAGTGACGGCGGTGTCGGCCATCATCGGTTATGCCGCCGCCTTTGCAATCGTCAATCTTCCTCCGAAGGGCAAGGGCCGCATGATCGGGCTCGTCACTCTGCCGCTGATGATCTCGCCGGTTGCGCGCACCTATGCCTGGATTGTCATTCTCGGCCGCACCGGCATCGTCAATGAAGCGATCACCGGCCTGGGTCTGAGCGCGGAGCCGCTGCGCCTGCTCTTCACCGAGACTGCCGTCTTTATCGGCCTCCTGCAGCTTTTCCTGCCGCTGATGATCCTGTCGCTCATCAGCGCACTCGAGAACATGCCGAAGGATGCCATTCCCGCCGCCCGCGTGCTCGGCGCCAACTGGTTCCAGGTTTTCTGGAAGGTCATTCTGCCGCTCACCAGGGAAGGCCTCGTCGTCGGCGGCACGCTGGTCTTCACCGGCTCGCTGACGGCCTATATCACGCCCGCCATTCTCGGCGGCTCCAAGGTGCTGATGCTGGAGACGCTGATGTACCAGCAGGTTTCCGTCGCCAATAATTTCGTCTCGGCGAGTGTCATCGCCTTCATCCTGATCGTCATGAGCTTTGCCGCCAATATCCTGCTGAAACGCCTTGCGACCGCGAGGAACCGCCGATGAGCATCCGCCTCCTTTCGCCTGTCGTGCTGTTCCTGCTGTTGGTCTTCCTGATCGGCCCCTTTCTGATCATCATCGCGGCTTCGCTTTCCGCCGGCGACACGCTGGCCTTCCCGCCGCAGGGCCTGTCGCTGCGCTGGGTTGCCAAGGTCTTCACCATCGATAGCTTCCGCGACAGCTTTGCCATGTCGATGTTCCTGGCGGTCTTCGGGACGCTGGCAGCCCTCATCCTTGGCATTCCCGCCGCCTATGCGCTAGCGCGCTATCGGCTGCCGGGTTCGGAAACGGTCAGAACCATCGTCTCGCTGCCGATCATCGTGCCAGGCATCATCGTCGGCCTGGCGCTGCTGCGCTATCTCGTCGTGCCCTTCGGCTTCAATATCACACTGGCGCTCTTCTTCGCCCATACCGCCCTGGTGCTGCCCTATGCCGTGCGTGTCGTGTCCGCAAGCCTCGGTAACCTGCGCTCCGATATCGAGGAAGCGGCCGTCCTGCTCGGTTCCTCACGGCTCGGCGCCTTCTTCCGCGTCGTGATGCCGAATATCCGCGGCGGCATTCTGGCTGCCTTCATCCTCGGCTTCGTCACCAGCTTCAATCAGGTTCCGGTCTCCCTCTTCCTCTCCGGCCCTGGCGTGCGCACGCTGCCGATCGACATGCTGGGCTACATGGAAACCACCTACGACCCCTCCATTGCGGCGCTTTCGGCGCTGCTCGCCTTCCTTTCGATCGGCATCGTCTTCCTCGCCGAACGCTTCCTGGGATTCTCTCGCTATGTCTGATGCCTACCTTCAACTCGACAAGCTGACGCTGGCCTATGGCGATACGGTCGCGGTGAAGGACCTCGACCTGTCGATCACCAGGGGCGAACTGGTGGCGCTTCTCGGCCCTTCCGGCTGCGGCAAGACGACGACGATGCGCGCCATCGCCGGCCTGCTGAATCCGGCCTCCGGCCGCATCAATCTCGATGGCGCCGATATCACCCGCGTCTCCGCCAACAAACGCGCTGTCGGCCTCGTCTTCCAGTCCTACGCGCTTTTCCCGCATCTGACCGTTTATGAAAACGTTGCCTTCGGACTGCGGCTGAAGGGCCTTCGTGGTGATGATCTGGACGGCAAGGTCAATGCCGGCATCAAATCCGTCGGCCTCGCAAAATTCGCCGGCCGCAAACCGGGCGAGCTCTCCGGCGGCCAGCAGCAACGTGTGGCGCTCGCGCGCTCCATGGTCATGGAGCCAAAGGTGCTGCTGCTCGACGAGCCGCTTTCAAATCTCGACGCCCGCCTGCGCCTTGAAATGCGCGCCGAGTTGCAGCGTGTCCAGAAGGAGACGGGCGTGACGATGATCTTTGTCACCCATGACCAGGCGGAAGCGCTTGCCCTTGCCGACCGCATCATCGTCATGCTGAACGGCGGCATAGAGCAGATCGGCACGCCCGAAGACATCTACAACAGACCTGTTTCTTCCTTCGTTGCCGATTTCGTCGGCTTCGAGAATGTCTTTGCGCTGACGGACGGAAAGCTCGCGACGCCTGGTGGCGCAGTCGCTCTTTCGGCCGCAGCGCCCGACGGTGCGGCAGGCCTGGCCTGGCGGCCGCGTGCGGTGATCCTTGGTTCTGGTCCTTTCCAGGGCACCGTGCGCGGCACGTCCTTTGCCGGCAACAGCCGTGAATATCTGCTGGACAGCTCGCTCGGCCCGATCAAGGCCGAAGTGGACGCAGCCCTGCCGCAACACGAACTCGGCAGCACGATCGCCTTCGACCTGCCGGTCGCGGCTTCCGCAAGCCTCAAGCGTTTCGGGTGAGATCATGGGCGTCTGGATCGACACGGACATGGGGTTCGACGATATCGCTGCCATCATGGTGGTGACGAATGCCGAACTCGACATTGACGGCGTCTCGCTGGTTTTCGGCAATACGCCGCTGTCGCAGGTGCGCACCAACGCGGCGGGAGCCGCCAAGGCTTTCGGCTGGACGTTCCCAATCCACACCGGCCGCGAAATGCCCGTTCTCGGCAAGCTCGAGACGGCACAGGCGGTGCTCGGCGAGAGCGGTATCCCGACAACAGGCGGGCACCTGCCGCCGGCCCCGAGCCTGCCGGACAGCGACGCCTTTATCGCCCTTTGCCGCTGGCTTGAACTGGAAGGCCCTCATCGTATCCTGGCGCTCGGGCCGCTGACGAATATCGCCGCACTGGCGCTCGCCCGCCCCGATCTCGCCGCCCGCATCACCGAACTCGTCTGGATGGGCGGCGGCGTCACCATCGGCAACCACACGGCCTCGGCGGAATTCAATGCGCTCGCCGACCCCGAAGCACTGGCAATCGTCATCGCCCACAATCTGCCGCTGCGCATGGTCGATCTCGATCTTTGCCGCAAGGTTCTGGCAAAACCTGAGGACGCCGATCCGGTCCGTACCGCCGGCGGTGTCAATGCCGAGCTGATCGCCGATATGTTTGCCGGCTACATCAGGATTGGCACCAGCCGCGGCCGTCCTGCCATGGCGATCTACGATCCCTCTGCCGCCGTCGCCTTCGTCGCTCCGCAGGCGGTGAGCTTTCGCCCTGCCCGCATCGATGCGGAACTGCAGGGGCAATATACGCGCGGTCGCACCGTCGTTGAAACCCGCGCCACCCACGCAGCGTTCAACGCTGAGTTCGCCGCTGACATCGATGCCGATATGGCGCGTGTCATCATTCTCGCCGCCCTGGTCAATGAGGCCCGCAAATGACTGCAAACCCGCGCCAGGAACCCGCCGATCTCAACGAACCGGCATTACGCGCCCGCGCTGTGGCGGCTGCGCGCGGCGACAGCCCCTTTGATGTGCTTGTCACCGGCGGCCGCATCCTCGATGCCGTCACCGGCCTGATCCGCGAGGCCGATATCGGCCTCGTCGGTGCGATGATCGCAAGTGTTCATGCGCCAGCAAGCCGCACGGATGCCGCGAAAGTGCTCGATGCAACGGGCGCCATCGTCTCGCCCGGCCTCATCGATACGCATATGCATATCGAAAGCTCGATGGTTACGCCGGCTGAATATGCCGAAGCTGTGTTGCCGCGCGGTGTGACGACGATCGTCTGGGATCCGCATGAATTCGGCAACGTCCACGGCCTGGACGGCGTGCGCTGGGCGATCGAAGCCTCACGCAATCTGCCGCTGCGCATGATCCTGCTTGCTCCTTCTTGCGTGCCGTCAGCACCCGGACTTGAGCTGGCAGGAGCAGACTTCGACGCCGCTGTTATCGCCGAGCTGCTGCGCTCACCGGCAATCGGCGGCGTGGCAGAGGTCATGAACATGCGGGGCGTCATCGACGGCGATCCGCGCATGACCGATATCGTCAATGCAGGTCTTGCCTCCGGCAAGCTCGTCTGCGGCCATGCCCGCGGGCTTGACGGAGCCGACCTCAACGCTTTCATGGCCGCCGGCATCACCTCCGATCACGAGCTGACATCAGGCGCCGATCTGCTGCAGAAGCTGGCCGCCGGCATGACGATCGAGCTGCGCGGCTCGCACGACCATCTGCTGGAGGAATTCGTCGAGGCATTGAACGACATCGGCCACCTTCCGCCGACGGTCACGCTCTGTACCGATGATGTCTTTCCCGATGAACTCTATCAGAATGGCGGCCTCGATGATGTCCTGCGCCGCCTCGTCCGCTACGGCATGCGCCCGGAATGGGCACTACGCGCCGCCACCTTCAACGCCGCACAGCGCATGAAGCGTACCGACCTCGGGCTCATCGCACCCGGTCGCCGCGCCGATATCGTACTATTCGAGGACATGACCGATTTTACCGCCCGCGCCGTCATCGCCGGCGGTCGGCTGGTTGCCGAGAACGGCGCGGTCAAGGATCCGATCCAACCGCTCGATGCCACGCCGCTCATGCATTCGGTCAAGCTCGCAGCGCTTGCCGAAGACGACTTCCGCATTCCCGCCAACGGCACCAAACTCCGCCTTGCGACGATCGACCGTCCACGTTTTACGCAGTGGGGCGAAGCAGTTGCCGATGTCCGCGACGGCTTCGTTGTGCCGCCGGCCGGCAGCGCCATGATAGCAGTTGCACATCGTCACGGGTTGGCTGACGGCAAGCCGCGTGTCGGCTTTCTGACCGGCTGGGGTGAGTGGCGCGGCGCCTTCTGTACCACCGTCTCGCACGACAGCCATAACCTCACCGTCTTCGGCGGAAATGCGCAAGATATGGCGATTGCGGCAAACGCTGTCATCGAAGCCGGCGGCGGCATGGCCGTCGCAAAGGACGGCCGCATCGAAGCACTGCTGCCCCTGCCGCTCTCCGGCCTCGTAACCGATGGCTCCCTGCAGAAAACCGCCGAAAGCTTCGCCGACATCCGCAAGGCCATGGAGAAAATCGTCGACTGGCAGCCACCCTACCTGGTCTTCAAGGCGTGCTTCGGGGCCACGCTGGCCTGCAACATCGGCCCCCACCAGACCGACCGCGGCATTGCCGATGTCACCACTGGCAAGGTACTGGAAAACCCAATTCTGGAAACCTTCTGAGGCGACCTACGCCTGAGCCTTGAGCTCTCGCTCCACCAGTGACACCCAGTAAGCCACACCATATCCCAGCGCCTCGTCGTTGAAGTCGTAGGCCGTATTGTGATGCAGTGCTCCATCGACGGCCGGGCCATTGCCGAGCCAGACATAACAGCCGGGCGCATTTTGTCCGAAGAAAGCGAAATCATCCCCAGCAGTCGACGGCGGAAAGCTGGTACGCACCTTTTCGCCGAACACTGCCTGTGCGGCACCAAGCGCTCGCGCCGCCGCATCCGCATTATTGACGACCGGCGGAATGCGGCGCTCGAATTCATAGTCTGCCAAAATGCCGAACATGGCGGCCGTGCCGCGCGCCAGACGGCCGATTTCGGCCTCAAGCTGATCGCGTACTTCGGGCGCATAAGCCCGCGCCGTCCCGCCGATCTCGACAATGTCGGGGATGACGTTCAAGGCCTTCGGGTTGCCGGCCTGGACCGAGCAGGCGCTGACGACGGCTGGCTGAAGCGGATCGACGACGCGCCCGACGATGGTTTGTAGCGACGACAGGAAGGTGCCGGCAGCGGTAATCGGGTCGCGGCCGAGATGCGGCTTTGCGCCGTGGGTGCCTGTCCCACGGAAGCGGACGCGCCAGCTGTCCGAAGACGCAAGCTGCGGCCCCTCGACAACGGCAATTTCATCGACGGCAAGCCCTGGCATATTGTGCAGCCCATAGATGGCATCGCAGGGAAACTGCTTGAACAAACCCTCCTCTACCATGCGCTTCGCACCGCCACGGCCCTCTTCGGCCGGTTGGAAGATGAAATGGACAGTGCCGGAAAAACCGCGCGTTTCAGCCAGATGCCGTGCCGCGCCAAGCAGCATTACCGTATGCCCGTCATGACCGCAGGCATGCATCTTGCCCGGCACGGTCGACTTGTAAGGGCGATCCGACGTCTCCGGCATGGCGAGCGCATCCATGTCTGCTCTCAGCCCGATCGTGCGCGTGCCATTGCCGATCTGCAGCGTTCCGACGACACCGGTTCCACCGAGGCCGCGGTGCACTTGGATACCCGCCTCTTTGAGGAGCTTGGCAACGATATCGCTGGTGCGCTCCTCCTCGAATCCCAGCTCGGGATGGGCATGCAGATCGCGGCGAAGGGTGGTGAGAAAAGGCAGATCGTTGCTGATCCGGGCGGGGATGCTCATGAGCCTGGATATCCTGTCAAGCGAAACGGGCGCCCGACGGCGCCCGCATCAGATCGTTCTTTTTTCAACAAACGGGCCTGGAGCGCAAGCCCTCATGCCTCTTCGACGAAGACCTCTTCGCGCTTGCGCTTGACGCTCGGCAGGAAGACGATGATTAGCACAGCTACTGCAATCGTCAGCAGGATGGCGCTGATCGGCCGTGTGACGAAGGTCGTCGCGTCGCCGCGCGACAGGATCATGGCACGCCGCAGGTTTTCCTCGAGCAGCGGCCCGAGCACGAAGCCGAGCAGCAACGGCGCCGGCTCGCAGCGGAGTTTTGCGAGCACGTAGCCGATGAGGCCGAAGAAGGCGACGGCATAGAGATCGTAGACGTTGGAATTGACGCTGTAGACCCCGATCGAGCAGAAGGCCATGATGATGGGGAAGAGCACGTAATACGGCACCGTCAACAGCTTCACCCACAGGCCGATTAGCGGCAGGTTGAGGATGACGAGCATCAGGTTGCCGATCCACATGGAAGCGATGATGCCCCAGAACAGCGCCGGCTGTTCCGTCGCCACGTTCGGTCCCGGCACGATGCCCTGGATGATCATCGCGCCGACCATCAGCGCCATGACAGGGTTCGCTGGAATGCCGAGCGTCAAGAGCGGAATAAACGAGGTCTGCGCGCCCGCATTGTTGGCCGATTCCGGCCCAGCGACGCCCGCAACCGCTCCGTGACCAAATTCCTCCGGTTTCTTGGAAACGCGCTTTTCAACTGTATAGGAAGCGAAAGAAGCGAGGATTGCCCCGCCACCCGGCAGGATGCCAAGCGCCGAGCCGATCACCGTGCCACGAATGATCGGAGCGATCATCTCCTTGAATTCTTCCTTGGATGGCAACAGCCCCGAGACTTTTGCCATCAGCACGGTGCGGGTCTTCTCCCCTTCCAGATTGCGCAGGATTTCCGCAATGCCGAAGACACCGACAGCAAGCGCCACGAAGTTCAGTCCGTCGGCATATTCGCGAATGCCGAGCGTGAAGCGCGGCGTGCCGGTATAGATATCCGTGCCAACGAGACCGAGCAGCAGCCCGAGCGCCACCATCGCCAGCGCCTTGACGACCGAGCCATGCGCAAGTGCGATGGAAGAAACGAGGCCGACGATCATCAGCGAGAAATATTCCGCCGAGCCGAATTGCAGCGCGATCGCGGTCAGCGGTGGCGCGAAAACCGCCACGAGAAAGGTCGAGACCGAGCCGGCGAAGAAGGAGCCGAGCGCAGCAATGGCGAGCGCCGCGCCGGCCCTGCCCTTCCGCGCCATCTGATAGCCATCGATGGCAGTCACGGCAGAAGAGGATTCGCCCGGCATGTTGATGAGGATCGCCGTCGTCGAGCCGCCGTATTGGGCACCGTAATAGATACCGGCCAGCATGATGAGCGAGGAGACCGGCTCAAGCTGGAAGGTGATGGGCAGCAGCATGGCGATCGTTGCCGTCGCACCAATGCCTGGGAGCACGCCGATCAGCGTGCCGAGCAGCACACCGATCAGGCAGAAAAGCAGATTTTCCGGGCTTGCCGCCGTGTAGAAGCCGAGAGCGAGATTGCTGAAAAGTTCCATACCCGCCTCCTAGAACCGAACCCAAGGGCCGAAACGTTCGAAAGGCAGCCCGAGCGCATAGCTGAAGACCGCAACCGAAAAGATCGTCAGCAGCAGCGAAAGAACCAGCGCTAACAGCACATTCATGCGACTGGACGCAAAGCAAGCGATGAAGGCCGTCAGGAAAATTGCCGGAGCAAAACCGAGCCCACGCACCGTCAATCCGAAGAAGACCGGTGCCGGCAGGATGAAGAGCATACCGCGCCAGGCGAATGGTTCGATCGGCTCACCCTGAACCCGCACGGCCTGAACGAGAATGACAAGGCCGAGCAGGACGAGAATGCCCGAGAGAACAAGTGGGAAATAACCCGGGCCCATGCGCAACGCCGTACCGAGATCGAGGTCCAGCGACTGATAGGCAAAGAAGGCACCGGTTGCGGCGAGCAATGCGCCGCAGATGACATTGGTGGTGTCGAAACTGAGGGATTTCATAGTGTCTCCTGGTGTTGGAGATGGAGCGTCGCCGCTGATATCGGACTGCGCAAACACCCTCCTCCCGGCCGGGAGGAGGGTGCGAATGTCGCAGTCAGGCTCAGTCCGCGTATTCGCCGGCTGCTTCGATGACAGGCTTCCAGCGGGCGATTTCGCTCTCGAGCTTTGCCTTCAGTGCAGCCGGCGTTGCTTCGGCGTCCGAAGAGGGAGCCGTGCCGAGTTCGGCGAAGCGGGCAGCGACGTTCGGATCCTTCAGCGCGACCTGCAACGACTTCGACAGGCGCTCGTTGATTTCAGCCGGCGTACCCTTCGGCGTATAGATGCCGTGCCAGATACCGACTTCGAAGCCCGGCAGGCCGGCTTCGACAGCGGTCGGAATGTCCTTGAGCACATCGAGGCGAGCCGGCGAGGTCACGGCATAGGCCTTGATCGTGCCGCCCTTGATCTGCTTCGTCGTATTGGTCGTCTGGTCGCACATGATATCGACCTGGCCGCCGAGAAGATCGGTCATCGCCGGGCCGGTTCCCTTGTAGGGAACGGTCGTCAGTGGCGTCTGGATGGCACTCATGAACATCATGCCGCAAAGGTGGGATGCGGCGCCGATACCGGCATTGGCGACGGTGACCTTGTCCTTGTTCGCCTTCACATAATCGATCAGGCTCTTGAGATCGGCCGGTTCGAAATCCTTGCGGGCAACGATCGTCATCGGAACATCGGTGACGAGACCGACATAGTCGAACGCTCCAAGCGTATCGTAGGCAAGCTTGCGGTAAAGTGTGGCGCTTGTCGCCATGCCGATGTGATGCAGCAGGATCGTATAGCCATCGGGATCGGCATCGGCAACGCGGCCGGCGCCGAGCGTGCCACCGGCGCCGCCGACGTTTTCGACGACGATCTGCTGGCCGAGATCCTTCGACATGGATTCAGCAACAAGGCGCGCAACAGTATCTGTCGGGCCGCCGGCGGCGAAAGGGACAACCATGGTGATCGTGCGCTCAGGATAGGTCTGGGCCGAAGCGGCATACGAAAGAAGCGAAACGGCAGCGGCAGCTGTCGCGCCGAGCATGGCCTTCAGGATTTTCATCGTTTTCCTCCCTGATGAAAATGGATTCGTCCCGCCGGCGCATCCTCCGCACCGGCTCGGATGACCCATTTGCAGGCCGTGACGCTGCGCCTTCAATTGCCGCACGCAGGAAGGAATGAGGATTTTGCGCCAGTGCGCCGCAACATGGGTCGATTTGGAAACAAATGATTAAAGCGATGGGTGGAAATCCACCCATCGCTCGCTGCTCACCGGTTCGGCGGCAGAACGACCTCGCCCGTTTCGAGCAGCGATTTGAGGTTGGAGAGAATTTGTGGCCACCCGCCAGAGACCGCGCCGATGAACTTGGAGCCCTCTACCGGCATCGAATGCGTCAGCGTTAGCCTTACCGCCTCACCGACCGGCTCGAGTTCGATCACACATTCAGAAAATCCTTCTGCCTTGAGCTCCGGCCTGAACTCGTTATGCCACTTCAGGACGAGCCGCTTGGGCGGATCGAATTCAAGGATTTCGCCTGTATCGGTGACAGTTCCGTCGGAATAGCGCATCTGCCAGGCAGAACCGGCCTTCCAATCGGTTTCGAACTGCACCCCGAGCCAGAATTTCTTCATGAATTCCGTCGTCGTAAGGGCCGACCAGAGTTGATCCGGTGTGGTGCGGATATAGGTGACGTAGTTGAATGCGCTGCCTGCCATGATGATACTCCCTTTTGGCCAAGGCTTGGTCACACCCTCGCCGGCAGGCTGGACGTCTCATTCGTCCTTGCTGCCTTCGAGGCTCTTCTTGAGATCGGAGAGCGCCTCTAATGCACGGCGCTCGAATTTGCTGATCCAGCGGTCCGCGATCTCGTTGATCGGAACCGGATTGATGTAATGCAGCTTCTCGCGCCCCTGCCGGCGCGTGGAGACGAGGTTTGCTTCTTCGAGAATGCCGAGATGCTTCGTCACTGCCTGACGCGTCATCTCCAGCCCTTCACACAATTCGCCGAGCGTCTGGCCGTTGCGCGCATGCAGGCGATCCAGCAGCCGTCGCCGGCTGCCATCCGCCAGAGCTCGAAAAACCGCATCTTCATCCATACCGATACGGAACCATTTGGTTGCCTATTGCAGTCTTATAGGCAACCAAATGGTTGCCTGTCAAGATATGAGTCGAGAAAGACACCTGCACAGGCGCAATCAGCATCAAGTCTGTAGGGGATCAAAGCTCGCGGCGCATCTCGCCGGCCATCTCATTGGCCAGAAGCTTCTTGTCGAGGCCGTATTTCTGCATCTTCTCGTAAAGCGTCTTGCGCGAAATGCCGAGCGATTCATAGACCGGCCTGAGGCTGCCGTTATGTGCGACAAGTGCACTGGCGATGACGCCGCGCTCGAATTCCGCCACACGCTCGGCAAGCCCCGCAGCTTCGGCCTGCCTGCCGCCGCCATCGAGTCCGAGCACGAAGCGGTCAGCGGCGTTGCGCAATTCACGGACATTGCCTGGCCAGTCGCGCTGGGCGACATCCGAAATCACATCCGGCGGCACGGCCATGTCGTCTTTGCCATAACGCGCGACCGCCTCCCTGACGAGTTGCATGAAGAGCAGCGGAACATCGGCCCGGCGTTGCGAAAGCGACGGCACATGAATGGTCGCAACGTTCAGGCGGTAGAGGAGATCGGCGCGGAATCGGCCGCAAGCGACTTCCGCTTCAAGATCGACCTTGCTTGTGGCGATGAACCGCACGTCGAGCGGTACGGTTTCATTCGATCCGAGGCGGGAAATCATTCTCTCCTGCAGCACGCGGAGGAACTTCGCCTGCAGATCGAACGGCATGGAGCCGATCTCGTCAAGCAGGATGGTGCCGCCCCGCCCATGCTCGAACTTGCCGTAACGCGGTCGCACAGCCCCCGGAAAGGCACCGGCCTCGTGCCCGAAGAGCTCGCTTTCGATCAGGTTTGCCGGAAGTGCCGCACAGTTGATGGCGATAAAGGGTCGACTGGCCCGTGCGCTGATATCGTGCATCGCGCGTGCCACCACTTCCTTGCCGACACCGGTGTCGCCGACCACAAGCGTATCGGCGTCACTCGCCCCGATTGCACGGATACGGTAGCGCAGATCGACCATGATCTGCGTTCGCCCCGGCAGCCTTGCCTCAATATCGTCGCGCTTGCCGGCAACGGCCTTAAGCAACCGGTTCTCCAGCACGAGGCTACGCCGTTCCATGGCACGGCGGATGACGCCGGCGAGCATCTGCGGCGTGAACGGCTTCTCGATGAAGTCATAGGCGCCCTCGCGCATCGCCTTCACGGCAAGCTGCACATCGCCGTGGCCGGTGACGAGAATGACGGGCACCTCGGTATCGAGTTCACGGATCTTCTGCATCAACGTCATGCCGTCCATGCCCGGCATGCGGATATCGGTCACGACGACACCGGGAAAACTGTAGCCGATGAGTTCCAGCACATGATCCGCATTGGAGAAGGTTTCGACGTTGAAGCCCGAAAGTTCCAGTGCCTGTGCCGTCGAGCGGCGCAACTCCTCCTCATCATCGACGAGCAATATCTTCTGTTCGTTCATTCAGCCGCCTCCGGCATCGAGCCCGCCGCAGCCGAAAGCTCGATGCGAAACACGGCCCCGCCCTCCGGATGGTTGGAGACGGTCAGGCTGCCACCGAAATCCTTGATGATGTTGTAGGAGATGGAGAGCCCGAGGCCGAGCCCCTTGCCGACGCCCTTGGTCGTGAAGAACGGATCGAAGATGCGCTCGGCAATCGCTGCCGGCACACCAGGTCCATGATCGCGAACGGTCAACACCACCCTGCCCGCCTCCTCGATAGCCGAAACCTCTATGCAACGGTTTTCCAGCCCCTCGACGGCATCCGCAGCATTCGAAATCACGTTGACCAACACCTGCTGCAGACGCACCGAGCCGGCCTTGACCACTGGCGGCCGGGCTCCAAGATGCAGCCGCAGATCGGCATCCGCGGCCTTTAGCCGCCAGGCGATGATCTCCAGGGTGTCGCGGATCGCCTCGTCGAGCGGCACGGGGCCGAGCTTCTCATTGGGTTTGCGTGCAAAATTGCGCAGGTGCCGGCTGATCGAAGCCATACGGTCGATCAGCCCGCCGATACGCTGGATATTGTCCTGTGCCTCCTCCGTGCGCCCGCGCTCCAGCAGCACGGCGGCACTGTCGGTATAGGTCTTGGCGGCGGCGAGCGGCTGGTTGAACTCATGCGAAAGCGCCGCCGACATCTGACCGAGGCCGGCAAGTTTCCCGGCCTGGATAAGGTCGGCCTGTGTCTGGCGCAGCTGCTGCTCGGTCAGGCGTCGCTCGGCAATCTCTTCCTCGATGCGGCTGTTGACGCGGGCAAGATCCGCCGTGCGTTCCTCGACACGCCGTTCCAGCTGGTTTCGCGCCTCGGCCTGCAGCTGTAGCCGCTCGGCAAGACGCATCCGGCGCTGCCGAAGAATGGCAAATGTCAGAGCAGCAATGCAGAGAATGAGGAAGACGACAACGAGTGCGGTTCGGGCCTGCGCACGGATGGAACTCGTGTCCATGAGCACGTTTACAGTCCAGTCTTCAGCCGGCATGTAGTGCGAAAGAACGAGATATTCGCTTTGACCGCGATCGCTCGCCAACGTCATCAGATCATGCTCTTCGAATCGATGGCGGATAACCGGCAGTTCGACGAGCCGCGCATTGGCATAGCGCCGCGAGGCCTCGGTGCGTGCCACCCGATCCGAACTCAGCGGCAGGATCGCCCCATAGAGCCAGTCCGGACTATCGGACATGAAGATGATGCCCTCGGGGTCGGAGACGAAGATGCGATATTCACCGCCGCTCCAGGAGGATTCGATGACGTCGATATCAACCTTGAACACGATGACGCCGCGGATCTCGCCATCCACCCGGATCGGCGAGGAGAAATAATAGCCGCGCTTCAGCGAGGTTGTACCAAGGGCATAGAAACGGGCCTGATGCCCGCCGATCGCCTCCTGGAAATAGGGACGGTAGCTGAAATTCTCGCCGACGAAACTGCCCGGGCCATCATAATTGCTGGCGGCAATCGTCTCCCCATCCGGTCGCACCACGTAGATATCGGAGGATTTCAGCAGCCCGTTGATTTCCTTGAGGTAGAGATTGGCGTTGTCCCGCAGAGGACGGTCGTCCGGCCGGCTCACCAGCTCCTTGATATCGTCGTGGTCGGCAATCAGTGCCGGCAAGGCTTCGTAACGGCTGAGATGTCCACTCAGTGCCGAGACAGCGAGCCGGAGCGCCGTACCCGCCTGTGCCGAGGCTTCACCCATATAGGCGCGCGTGGCGACGGCGCTCCCATAATAGAAGAAAGCGAAAATCAGTAGGGGTGCGGCGCAAAGCGCCGCAATGATACGATAGCGCGAAGACAGGGTCTCGCTCCTCCCTTTCCGCCTCCGCTCCCCGTGGAGGCATAACCCGGCGGCTTCAACTGTAATGAGCGCGGTGGAGATTTCCAAGAGGTGCCGAAACTTGACACATGTCAGGTGCGCATGTCTGATTGCCGCGCCGCAAGGAGACCGCCATGAGCGACGACCAGATTCCTGAAGACAGCAAGCTCACCACCTCCAAACGCCGCTGGGCTGCGGAGGGAAAATTTCTGACCGGCCGTATCAGCCGCCCGGAAACGGAGCGCCTGCCGCCGGGCCAGCATCTGGTCAAGAACTGGCCGGTGCTTGACCTCGGCCAGCAGCCGATCGTTTCCGTCGATAGCTGGAAGCTGGAAGTTCGCGGACTGGTCGAAACGCCGCTCGACCTTTCCTGGGCCGCCTTCCAGAAACTGGAACAAAGCACGATGGTCTCCGACATCCATTGTGTGACGACATGGTCGCGCTACGACAACAAGTGGAAGGGTGTTTCGACCCGGGACCTGCTCGATCTCGCAATGCCGAAGGCGGAAGCAGGTTACGTCATGCTGACAAGCTACGACGGCTATACGACCAACCTGCCGCTTTCCGATTTCGCCGCCGAGGATGCCATTCTCGCCACATCATGGGAGGGTCAGCCACTTACCCGTGACCACGGCGGACCGATGCGTCTCGTCGTGCCGCATCTCTATTTCTGGAAAAGCGCCAAATGGCTGCGCCGCATCGATCTGCTGCCAGCAGACAAGGCCGGCTTCTGGGAAAAGAACGGCTACCATATGTATGGTGATCCGTGGCGCGAGCAGCGCTATTCCGATGACTGAACCCGAAGAAGCCGTCTCAGAACAAAGAACCCCGCGACGAGGATCATTGCAAATCCGGTGAGCGAGGCCATGCTCGCCGGATGAAGTGGAATTTCGCTCCAGCGCGGGCGCACGACATCGGCCGTGTTGAAACCCTCGCCACTGAACCGGCAGGTCACGAGCGAGAGCCCGCGCTGGACCATATCGACATCGACAGCCGACGCGATTTCACCAGCCGCCATAGCCTGCTGGGGCATGCCGCGCATGGCGAGCAGCACCGCCTTGGTCGCTGCCAGGTAGGCATGGGCACATTCGTTGAACGGGCTTTCCTCATCCGTAACGCTGCCCGGCATCCGGCCCCAGAGACAGTAGGAATACTGGATTTCCGCATAGTTCAGCACACGCCGAAATGGCTCGCTTGTATCCACCGCCCGTGAGGCGAGATCCATGATACGGCTGCGATAGCCGGAGATAACCGCCATCTCGCCATGCGAGATCTCGGGCACCGGCAGGCCGGAATGGCTGCCCTCGCCACTGGGGCCATGCGCGAATGCACCGCCCGCAGTGAGCATGGCAAGGCCGAAACAAAAGGCGCGCAACACGTTCTTCATAAAGGGTCTAACTCCGAGCACAAGCCGCTGGCTCGCGAGGAAAGAGGGAGCAGCAAGCCCCCTCTACCGCACCTTATCGATAGGCGGGGCGCAACCCGCTCTTCGCTCCGAGACGCTTCTCAGCCAGCGCGCCGAAAGCAAGACCGAGCACCAACCAGAGGATCATATGCATGCCGAGCGTGGTCATGCGGAAGCGCCATAGAACCGTCGCCGAGAAATTCTCCGGCACTTCATTGATTGGCGGCAGCAGATATTCCACCAGACCGATGAACACGACGAAGAGAACACCCGCAACGATCGCCCCATTCCATGAGCCGTAACGTGCCGCCAGACTGCGGGCAATTGCGACGGCCGCGACCAGCGAAGCAATCGAAACGACGATCATCAGGAAGAACAGCTCGGTGCGCACGCCGATCGTATCCGAGCTGCCGACGGCCGGCGGATTGGCCGGATACTTGATGGCCGGAACGATAACGATGGCGACGAAAGCAGCTGCGGCGATAACGGCTGACGTGCCGCGTGCCGAGAGGCTGCTGAAGCGGCCATGCACGAAGGCGAAGACAAGCGCAAACAGCCCGCCGACGGCAACGCCATAGGCCATGACGCCGACAAGAAGCCCAGGCCCTGCCTGGATGGCGCGGCTGACGATTTCAGGCTCGGCAGCGGTACCGGCCGCCTGCGCCGTCGCTTCTTCGAAGGCAATCGCCGCATCGACGAGCGGTTCGCCGAAGAGGCGCGCAAAGGCGAAAATGAGGATGCCGGCAATCGCGCCCGCGATCATGCCGCGAAGCAGAAGATTTCCAACCATGTGAGACACTCCCCTAAAGCATGTCGTGCAAAAGCGCTCATCGGCTTTGCGATGACGGCATGCAAGAAAACAAAAATCTATAACGTATCGGGCGGATCCGGAAGATCGCCACGCGCTTTAGTGGCAGGGGAAGCCGAGAAGGTGGCGAGCATCATGAACGAATTCATGCACATACGTGCCGTTGAAGAGCGCCATCGCACCCTCTTCGGTGCCGACGAAATAGATGGCAATCAGCATCAGCAGGCCGCCGAAGATCGCCCAGGGCATGATCTGGCCAAGCGGAATCGGTGCGGGGGCTGCGACGGGCGCAAAAGTGGTATCAGACATGTATTCCTCCTGGAATGACGCGTTCAGTCGAAGATCTTGCGTGCGGTAAGGTCTGACTTCCAACGCGAAGAATTTCGACACGCTGGTCACAGTGGCGCGACCGCGCCGGACTTTCACCGGCTTCCAAACCCGCAACGTCACGGTTATATCTGTTCGTCAAAGATACTGTCAACGAAACTTCATATGCGGGCGGCGGCCATCCCGCCCCATATCAGGAGGGCGCCGAGCAACGTGACCACCCGCCTCACATGGATCTGCCACGGTGCCACGGCGGCAAATCGCACCGCATCGTTTCCCACGGATGAACCGCTGGAGGAACAGGCGCTGAGCGAGGCCATGTTGCCAGCGCCTGGGCGAGCGGACAGGGTTTTCGCGAGCCCGGCGCTGCGCGCCCTGCAGACGGCGCACATGCTGGGCTTCGACGCGACCCGTGCCCCTTCGCTCAGGGATTGCGACTACGGACGCTGGACCGGCAAGCCGCTCATGAGCCTTCACTCCGAAGAACCGGAAAATCTTGCCCTCTGGATGTCTGATCCCGAGGCTTCTCCTCATGAGGGTGAGAGCCTGGAACAGCTTTGCAAGCGCGTAGCCGGCTGGATGAACGAGGAAATGCCGCTCGGCGGCCATGTCGTTGCGGTCACCCACGCAACCGTTATCCGCGCTGCGATCCTGGACGTGCTGAAGGCGCCCTTCGCCTCCTTCTGGACCATCGATGTCCAGCCGCTCGGCATAGTGCGCATGACGCATGACGGTCGCCGCTGGTCACTGCGTTTCTGAACAATCCTCGTAAATTAGTCCAGCCTTACACAAGCAAACACAGTCATACATGTTGAACCCGGAGTTCCGGGCTCTACGTCCTTCCCCGAGGAGACGAAAAATGACCTATGACTGGAGTGGGGAGCGCACGCGGCGTATTCGCATCGTGCGTGTCGCAACTGTCGTCGCCGTTCTCGTCGGCATCATGATCAGCGTACCATTGCTGATCAATGTCGCCTGAACTGTCAGAGTACGTCAAAGGCGAGCGTGCCAAGGCTGCTCGCCTTTCTCTTTGCCGGCTTATTGCGGGATCTGGATGACCGCAAAGAACAGGCCGAGTTGGCGGATCGCGTGAGCGAAATTGTCGTAATCGACCGGCTTGGTAATGTAGACATTGGCGCCGAGATCGTAGCAGCGCTGGATTTCACGCTCATCGTCGGTCGTCGTCAGGATCACCACCGGCAGACGCTTGGTATGCTCGTTGCCCTTAATCTTCTCGAGAATATCGATGCCCGACATATCCGGCAGGTTCAGGTCAAGCAGAACGAGAAGATAGCGGTCGCGGCTCACTTCGCCGCTGCGATCCGCTCCGAGAATGAAATCGAGAGCGCTGGTGCCGTTGGTAAACGGCACGATCTCGTTGTTGACGCCTGCACGGCGCACGTTCTTCTCGATGAGACGGGCATGCCCCTCATCGTCCTCGATCATGACGATGGTGACTTCTTTGCCGGTAGCTTTCATGTTTCTGCCTTTATAATCGCGCTGAGGTCTGCCGGCAGTACGAGTGTAAATGTACTTCCGACGCCTTCGGCCGAATCGACCGTAACATCGCCTCCCAAATTTCGTATTAACGAGCGCACATAGGCAAGTCCGATGCCCTCACCCGCCTGGTCCTGCTCGCCGGCGCGTCGGAAAAGCTCGAATACCCGCTCCAGATCCGCCTTTCCAATACCGCGGCCATTGTCTTTGACGTCAATCTGGACACGCCCTTTGCCCGCCGGCACTACCCTCACCCGCAAATCGAGCGGCCGGGCCGGCGAACGATATTTTACTGCGTTGTCGAAGATATTGCCGAAAATCTGGTCGAGCGAGAAGCGGTCCGTCACAAGCGAAGGCACGCGCACGTCGATTTCCACCGTTCCATCGGAAGCGGCGATCTGATGCTGGACGCTCGCGGCCGCCGTTTCGAGCGACGCCTTGAGATCGATGCGCTCCGGGGCAAGCTTGCGCCGGCCGTCTCGCGAAATCTTCAGGATGGCATTGATCAGCGAGTCCATCTTGCGCGTGGAGGAGCGGATGAAATTCATTGCCTCCGGTAGGTCTTCCTGCACCGCAAGCCGCGCCTCCCTGATTTCCTCTTCGCTCGGCGCTCTGTCATCTGCAACAACATAAGCGGTTACCGCCTTCAGGCTGGTTTCCAGTTCGCTCAGAAAGCCCATGATGTTGACGAGCGGCGCGCGGAGATCGTGCGTGACGATATAAGCGAAACGCTGGATTTCCTGGTTCGCCCGCATAAGATCTTCGGTGCGCTCGCTCACGCGCTCTTCCAGCCCGACATTGAGCACTTCGAGCTCCCTCTGCGCCCGCGAAAGTTCTCGCACGTGCTGGACGATGATGAGGATGGCGCCACCGACGACGATGACAATGGCAATTGCGCCGCCAACCGTGACCCATTGCAGATTGGCGGCCCCATTCAATTGTTCCGTAACGACAACCCGCAGCCGATCGTCTGTCGAAGCGATGAGACCGGTGAGCGTCGAGCGTGCCACTGCCATTGCTGCATTGCCGGCATCGCCGCGGACGATGGCAAGTGCATCCGCCATCTGCCCTTGCGAGGCGAGCGTAATGGTCGATGAAAGCTCCTTGAGCTTGGCGTCGATCGCATTATCAAGAGAAGCCATGCTTCCGCTGTAGCGCAAGGCATCATTGGTGGCGTCCTGCAACCGCTGGCGCCGCTCCGAGAGACTTTCAATCGCTGCATTGTAGGGATCGAGGTATTTCCGATCCAGCGTCAGCAGAAAGCCGCGCTGGCCGGTCTCGGCGTCCTGCAGCGTCGATAGCAGATCGGCGGCCGCGCTGCGCACCTGACGTATCTGCGCCACCTCATCGGAATAGACGCTGTTTTCACGAACAAGCCAGAGCGAGGTCCCGACAATCAACGTCAGAATCAACACACCGAGCGCAAGCATGATCAGCGCGGAGCGCACGAAAGGGGCATTTGAGGAGGGCATGAAGAGCGATCTTTGGGCTTCTGGTTCTAAAGTACCTGTGACCGAAAAACGCCCTGCGATCAAGCTGATGATCACAGGGCGCCTTCTGCCGGTGCGGCCATGAATGGGCAGATCAGTGCTTGCTGCCCTTGGGGATTGCGGTGTTGGTGACAGAGACTGGATCGCTGGCGGGGAATGTGCCTTCCAGCCCTTCGTCAAGCTGCTCTTCCATCGTTCCCTGATCACCCGCCGCACGGGCAGTCCGGAGCACGCTGGGGCGAGTGTCCTCGTCGCGGATCTCCGCCGTAGCAAAACGGCTCATCACTTCCCTCGCCTTTTCAACTGCGTTCAGCCGGTTCAATTGCTGCCCGCGGTCGTTCTTGATCTGCACGGAGACGACCTCGCCGCCGTCGCCCACGAACTCGACCGTGAAACCGCCCTTGCCGCCATAGGCGGGTATGACTTGAGTGCCGACAAGTTGCATGAGATTGTCCTCTCTCGTGGATGGTCCCGGTCAACGGCTTGGAAGCAACATTGGTTCCGTTCAGGGCGACCGGATGTAGTCGACTTTCAGCTCCAGCCGCAGCCGCACGATCGGAGAGCGGTCGCCGTTCTGCACTTCGATGCCCAGCGATCCGCCCGGCCATTGCGGCAAGCCGTCGAGCGCCATTTCCGCCAGCACATGCTTTGCCTCCTCCACGGCGGCGAATAGGTCGGGAAATTCGAATGGCAGGTCTCCGGGAACCGTGCCGTCATTGTCTATAGTCTTGAAATAGAAGAGAGACATCCGCTTGCATCCGTTGCGAAGGCATAAAGCGGCAAGCGGTCAAAGGTTTCAACAAGCAGTAAATTTGGCACCCGGCTTCGTATCTCGAAAGCCGTTTCCCGGCACGAAATATAGCCTCATTGTCCGCGGATTCGCCGTCGTTTGCTGGCAGAGCCCCGACAATTCGCCTTCAGGTTTCAATAAACATTTCAGAATTTGATGATATTTCCGGCCCCGGGTGGAGATGGAGAAACGGATGCTGGAGTTCTTCAGGAGCAGGGCGGGAAGGCAATGCCTGACGATCATGGCGCTTGGTGCGGCGTTGTGGATTTCGGGTGCCCTGCTTGATGTCGATAGCTGGCTCGTCACCTTCATGAGCCGTTTCGAAAATTACGGTGCAGACAAGTTTGTGCTCGCTCTCGGCATCGCCGGCGGTATGAGCTTCATCTATTCCGTGTTGCGCATCGCCGACCTTCGCAAGGAGATGCAGCTTCGCGATGCCGCCCAGGCGCGCGCCGACTGGACGGCCACCCATGATCATCTGACGAAGCTTCCGAACCGTTACGCCTTCGAGCGCAAGATTTTGCCGAAGCTCTCCGATACACAGGGCAATATTCCCGAAGAATCCAGCAGCAATGTCACGATCTTCTCCGTCGACCTCGACGGCTTCAAGAAGGTCAACGATCTTGTCGGCCATAAGGGCGGCGACGTCTTGCTGGTGGAAGTGTCCAAGCGCATTTGTGCACTTGGCAATGCCGATTGCGTCTATCGTTTCGGCGGCGATGAATTCATCATCATTGCCCTCGGCCTTACAGCAGCCCGCGAGGAATGGTTCGCCAAAGTGCTCATCCAGGCGGTTACCCGCCCGATCCTGATCGATGGCTTTGCTGTCGAGGTCGGTGCCAGCGTCGGCTACGATCGCTGGAACGAGGGCGCCGAACCCTTGGAGGATGCTGCCCATCGCGCCGATCTTGCCATGTACGAGGCGAAATCGCGCGGCCCTAACCACAGCCTGATCTTTGAACCATCCATGCAGGACAGGGTGACGGAACGCGCATCGCTAGAGACAAAACTGCGCGGAGCCATTCAAAGCAAGGCCATCAAGATCCACTACCAGCCGCTGATCGACCTTAGGAGCGGCAGGCTCTGCGGCTTCGAGGCGCTTGCGCGGTGGACCGATGAAGACGGCATGAACATCCCGCCGCCTGTCTTCATCAGTATTGCCGAAGAAACCGGCATGATCACCGAACTGTTCGAAAACCTCCTGACCCAGGCATGCCACGATGCGCTGGACTGGCCCGACCATGTCAGGCTGTCCTTCAATGTTTCGCCGGTGCAGATGGAAGACAAGCTGCTTACCTCGCGCATTCTCAAGGTGCTGACAGCAAGTCGTCTGCCGGCGAAACGGCTCGAGGTGGAAATTACCGAAAACGCGCTGATCCAGGATCCGGCGATAGCTGCGCATATTCTCGATGAACTGCACGAGGCAGGTGTGCAGATCGCACTCGACGACTTCGGCACGGGCTATTCGAGCCTCGCGCAGCTCGCCCGCTACCGCTTCGACAAAATCAAGATCGACAAGAGCTTCATCGCAACCTGCCGCGAGGACGAAAAGCAGGACAAGATCGTCCGTGCCATGCTCGCACTCGGCAGGAGCCTCAACATCAAGACAACGGCGGAAGGCATCGAGGAGCACGTCCAGCTCGCGTATCTGCTGCAACTCGGCTGCGATATCGGCCAGGGCTATCTCTTCGGCAAGGCGATGCCCGCCGCAGAGGCGAGCATCTTTATCGAAAGTCAAAATGCTGGTCTGGCCTCTACGGCTTGACCAGGCTCAGACCTAGAAGACCTGACGCAGGATCACGAACAGCAGGAAGGCGATCGCGATCGAGGCCGGCAGCGTCAGCACCCAGGCCATGATCATATTGCGCACGGTCGACCATTGCAGGCCCGACCCATTCGCAGCCATCGTGCCGGCAACGCCCGACGACAGCACATGCGTGGTCGAAACCGGCAGGCCGAGATGGTCCGCCGAGGCGATCGTCACCATGGCGACGACTTCCGCAGCAGCACCCTGTCCGTAGGTTAGATGCGTCTTGCCGATCTTTTCGCCAACGGTGACGACGATGCGCTTCCAGCCGACCATCGTGCCAAGGCCGAGAGCCAGCGCCACCGCGACCTTCACCCACAGCGGAATGAACTTCGTCGCATTGTCGACCGAGGCATGATAGGCGGTGACCGCCTTCAGATCGGTCGCGTCCATCGGCAACAGCTTCTGCTTGTCGATGAGCTTCAGCGCCTCACCGATCAGATAGATGTCGTTGCGGATGTTGCCGACAAGATTTGTCGGAACGGCTTCCAGCGTCGGGAAGGCAGCCACTTCAGCGCTTGTATGATGGATATATTCCTGCAGCGCCGGCGTGGTCGCATCCGTCCAGACCTTGTTCTTGACGGCATTGCTGATCTCGGCTTTGTAATCGCCAACAGTCACACCCGGCTTCACATACTTGCCCAGTGCCGTTTCCACCTGTGCCGAAGCCGACTTGTAGGCTTCGAGATAGTTGACGTCAGGCGTACGGTTCAGCGCGAAGGCGGTCGGCACGAGACCGATGAGGATGAGCATGATGAGGCCCATGCCCTTCTGGCCGTCATTCGAGCCGTGGGCGAAGCTGACGCCCGTGCAGGTGAAGATCAGGATGGCGCGAATCCACAACGGCGGCGGCTGGTTGCCCTTCGGCTCCTGATAGAGTTCGGGCTTGCGAACGAGGAATTTCAGGACCAGCAGCAGAATGGCGGAGAGACCGAAGCCGATGAGCGGCGAGATCAGCAGCGACAGACCGATATTCGTCGCCTGCGACCAGTCCACACCACTGGTAGCGGACCCTGCCGGCGCCAGGAACTGGTTGGCGAGGCCGACGCCGATGATCGAGCCGACCAGCGTGTGAGAACTCGATGACGGCAGGCCTAGATACCAGGTGCCGAGGTTCCAGATGATCGCCGCGATCAACAATGCAAAGACCATCGCAAGACCGGATCCGGAGCCGACCTGCAGGATAAGCTCGACCGGCAGCAGCGCCAGAATGCCGAAAGCGACGGCGCCGGTAGACGTCAGAACGCCGAGGAAATTGAAGAAACCCGACCAGATGACGGCAAATTCCGCTGGCATGGAGCGCGTGTAGATGACGGTTGCCACCGCATTCGCAGTATCGTGAAAACCGTTGACGAACTCGAAGCCGAGCGCGATCAACAGCGCAAGACCGAGAAGTAACCAGGGAACGGCAACTGCGGCAGTCAGATCACGGGCGAGGGCATAGGCGACATATCCGAGACCGCAAACAACAACGAGCCCGAACACCGGCAGAAACCATTTGCCGGAGGAGTTCGAGTGATGCAGCGGATGGGAAGCGTCGCTATGGCTGGGGGCAATATCGGCCATGGCATAGTTCCTTGTTCCATTTGCAAATTTGCCATTTGTTAATAAATCCGTAGCGTGAAACTCTCATGACGCGGCGATCCGCGCTTGGTCTCGGTCTGGCCCGAAATTGACAACCGAAAATCGCCCGCTCGGACGGCAAAAGACTTCCCACTCGGCGCAATGACGCTAAGTTCGCTCAACGTCACGCTTGCCGGGGAGCATCAAGCAACATGCCGTCAACCGATCTTCTCCTGACATTCAATGCCGGCTCCTCGACGGTGAAGATCGGCATTTTCGCCATCGAGGATGCGAAGGTGCGGCGGATCGGCAAGGGCGTAATCGATTTTCGCGCCGCGCCGCTGGCCTTCAGCCTGACGGAAGGCCCGAAGACTTTCGACATGCCCCTGAAAGCCGCGCTGACCGACGATCTGCATTCCGTCATCGACGAGACGTTCGAGCTGTTGGCGGACCACTTCGATATCGCCGCCGTCCGTGCGGCAGGCCACCGCGTCGTCCATGGCGGCGACCGTTTTACCGAAGCGATATCGCTCGACGATGCCGCAATCGACGCGATCGACGCACTGATCCCGCTCGCTCCCCTTCACCAGCCGCAGGCGCTACGCTTCATTCGCGCGCTCAGGCACTTGAGGCCGCATCTTGCCCAGACGGCCTCCTTCGATACCGCTTTTCATGCCACTCAGGCCGATCTCGTCCGTCGCTTCGCCATCCCTCGTGCACTTCATGAGGAAGGTATCAAGCGCTACGGTTTTCACGGTCTCTCCTACAAGTTCATTGCCGGTGAAGTGAGCCGCAGGTTGTCGACCAAGCCGAAGATCGTCGCCGCCCATCTCGGCAGCGGTGCAAGCCTCTGCGCATTGGAAAAAGGTGCCAGCCGCGACTGCAGCATGGGCTTTTCGACGCTCGACGGCATTCCGATGGCGACACGGCCCGGCTGGCTCGACCCCGGCGTGATCCTGCATCTCCTGCAGCAGAAGAAGCTGTCTGCCGATCAGGTGGAGGATATGCTCTATCATCGCGCCGGTCTGCTCGGCGTCTCCGGCATCAATGCCGATACGCGCGATCTTCTCGAGGACGGCCGTCCAGAGGCCCGCGAGGCGCTCGACCTTTTCACGTTGCGCATCGCCGGCGAAATCGGCCGCATGTCTGTGACACTCGGCGGGCTCGACGCCATCGTCTTTACCGCCGGCATCGGCGAACACCAGCCCCAGATTCGCGCCGCCGTCCTCCAGCGTCTCGCCTGGCTCGGCGCTACGGTTGATGACAAGGCAAACGCTGCCAACGGCTTCACAATCACGACACCCGCAAGCCGCATAACGGCGCATGTCATTCCCACGGACGAGGAACAGATCATCGCACAGGAGGCGCTCGCATTAGTTCGCTCCGGCTGATCCAGATCAAAGGCAGGCGGGCGCTAGCAGCTAGAATTGACGTTGAACAAGTTTAAATGGGAGAATCCATGGAAAAGCATGTCTCGACCCCAGCCGTTCTGTCCGACGCCGAACTCGCTCTTATCGACCGCTACTGGCGCGCAGCCAATTATCTCTCGGTCGGGCAGATCTATCTCCTCTCCAATCCTCTCCTGCGCCAGCCCCTGGAACCAGAACATATCAAGCCCCGCCTGCTCGGCCACTGGGGTACGACGCCAGGTCTCAATTTCATCTATGCACATCTGAACCGCGTCATCCGCGCCCGCGATCTCGACATCATCTATATGTGCGGCCCCGGTCACGGCGGACCGGGAATGGTCGCCAATACCTATCTCGAAGGCATCTACAGCGAGATCTATCCCGATATCGCCGAGACCGAGTATGGTATGCGCAAGCTCTTCCGCCAGTTTTCCTTCCCCGGCGGCATCCCGAGCCACGCAGCACCGGAAACGCCGGGCTCCATTCATGAGGGCGGAGAACTCGGTTATGCACTCGTTCACGCGTATGGCGCCGCCTTCGATAATCCCGATCTGATCGTCGCCTGCGTTATCGGTGACGGTGAGGCCGAAACCGGCCCGCTTGCAGCAAGCTGGCACTCCAACAAATTCCTGAATCCTGCCCGCGACGGCGCTGTTCTGCCGATCCTGCACCTGAACGGCTACAAGATTGCCAACCCGACCATCCTCGGCCGTGCGAGTGACGATGACCTGGCACATTTGTTCGAGGGCTATGGCTATGAGCCCTTCTTCGTCGAAGGCCATGAGCCTGCAAAGATGCATCAGCAGATGGCGGCAACCTTCGAGAAAGTCTTCGATCGTATCCGCGCCATTCAGAAACAAGCCCGTGACGGCAAGGTGCCACAGGCCTGCCCGCGCTGGCCAATGATCGTACTGCGCAGCCCCAAGGGCTGGACCGGACCGAAAGAGGTGGACGGTAAGAAAGTCGAAGGTTTCTGGCGCGCCCATCAGGTGCCGGTCTCCAATTGCCGCGACGACGACGGGCACCGGAAAATCCTCGAAGACTGGATGCGCAGCTATCATCCGGAAGACCTCTTCGATACTTCCGGTAGACTGAAGCCGGAATTGCGGGCACTCGCCCCGTCAGGCCAGCGTCGCATGGGCGCCAACCCGCACGCCAATGGCGGTATTCTGCGCAAGGAGCTGAATGCTCCCGATATCCGCGCCTATGAAGTAAAAGTGGAAAAGCGCGGTGATAGCATGGTGCAATCCACCGAAATCCTCGGACACTACCTGCGTGACACGCTGAAACTCAACGAAGCCAATGCGAATTTCCGCATCTTCGGCCCTGACGAAACGGAATCGAACCGCCTCGGCAGCGTCTTCGAAGTCACCGATCGTGTATGGATGGAAGAAATCGAACCTTACGACGTCAGCCTCTCCAGGGACGGCCGTGTCATGGAAGTGCTGAGCGAGCATCTTTGCCAGGGATGGCTGGAGGGCTACCTGCTGACCGGCCGGCACGGCCTGTTCTCCTGCTACGAGGCCTTCATCCACATCATAGATTCCATGTTCAACCAGCACGCCAAATGGCTGAAGGTCACCCGCGAACTGGAGTGGAGAAAGCCGATTTCCTCGCTGAACTATCTGCTGACCTCCCATGTCTGGAGGCAGGATCACAACGGCTTTTCGCATCAGGACCCCGGCTTCGTCGACCTCGTCGCCAACAAGAAGGCCGACATCGTCCGTATCTACCTGCCGCCGGATGCCAACACCCTGCTCTGGGTCGGCGACCATTGCCTGAAAACCTATGACCGCATCAACGTCATCGTCGCTGGCAAGCAGCCGGAGCCACAATGGCTGACGATGGACGAGGCGGTAAAACACTGCGAGACCGGCATCGGCATCTGGGATTGGGCAAGTCATGAAGACGATACGGTGGCGCCCGACGTCATCATGGCCTGCGCCGGCGACGTCCCGACCATGGAGACGCTCGCCGCCGTCGATCTGCTGCACCAGCATATTCCGGAGCTTAAGATCCGCACCGTCAACGTCGTAGACCTGCTCGCTCTGCAATCAAAGGATCAGCATCCACACGGCCTGACGGACGAAGCCTTCGACGCGATCTTTACGTCGGACAGGCCGGTGATCTTCGCCTATCACGGTTATCCCTATCTCATCCATCGGCTGACCTATAAGCGCACCAACCATCGCAATATCCATGTGCGCGGTTTCATCGAGGAAGGCACGACCACCACGCCGTTCGACATGACGGTGCTCAACGAACTTGACCGCTTCCACCTTGCCATCGAGGCGATCGAACGTGTGCCGGGCCTGAAGGAGAAAGTGCCAGAAGCGCTGGAGAGCCTGCGAGCCAAGCTCGTCGAGCATTATACCTATGTCCGGGAATATGGTGAGGACATGCCCGACGTGCGCAACTGGAAATGGCCCGCAGCCTGAGACGAGGTCAGCGGATATGAAGAGGGCCGCGCGGAAACCGCGCAGCCCTTCCCCAGCCGTTGAGCAAGATCACAATTTACTGTCCGTTCTGCGTACCGCTCGGCGTCGTCACGCCCGTCGGACCACCGCCGCTGCCGTCAGGTGTCGGATCGCGGTCTGTGGCTTCCGGCGGCTTGATGGAGCCGGTTGCCGGATTATTGTCGAACGTGCCCTGGCCCGAGGGCTGTGCGTTGATCGGGTCCTGGGTCGTCGATGCGGTCGAAGCCGGTTCATTGGTCGAACCTGGCCAGATGGCAAAACTTGCCGCAGCAATCAGAATGACCAGAATGCCGGCGGCGAGCACGCCCCAGAGCGAGACGCTACGCCGCTCATCGGCAAGCGTTTTTTCCTCTTCATAGGAGGCCTGCCCGAGTGGCATGCCGGTGTTCTCATCCACAATTCGGTTCTTTTCGTCTCCATATTGGGTCATCTCTTGATCCTCCAATCTGTAACGTAGAAACCAAATCGGCGGGAAGTTGTTCCATCGAGCCGGTTTTCTCGATCTGCGCGGCCCGCGATAGACATTTGTTTTCTTGACTGGCCAGCACTTGCCCAACATCATCCATGACATCAAATCAGGAGTGATCCATGGCATTCGACGGCCGCCTTCTTTCCGGTGTCAGCACGCTTGCCGCGGTGGTCGAAAGTGGCAGCTTCGTCAAAGCGGCGGACGCGCTCGGCCTTTCGGCCTCCGGCGTCAGCCGCGCAATATCGAGGCTGGAGGCACGTGTCGGTGTGCGCCTGCTCGACCGCACCACCCGCTCGGTGAGGCTGACGGATGAAGGTGAACGCTTCTACGAACAGGTCGCTCCGCATCTGGATGGCATCGAAGAAGCCGCCACACGTGCCTCCGGCGCCTTGTCGACCGTCCGCGGGCGCCTGCGTGTCGATGTCGATCCAATCTTTTCCCGCATGGTGCTGGCGCCACACCTGAAGCAGTTTATGACCCGCTATCCGGCGCTGGAACTCGAATTGATAACCCGCGACCTGATGAGCGATCTTGTCACCGACGGTATCGATCTCGCCGTTCGCTTCGGCCAGCAGGCGAGTTCCTCGCGCATCGCCCGCAAGCTGATGGAAACCCGTGTATTGACGGTCGCAACCCCTGCCTATCTCGCTGAACACGACACACCAAAGACACCTGCCGAAATCGCCGGCCACCTCTGCATTCAATTTCGCGATCCGCTGACGGGCCGAACCTTCGGCTGGGAACTGCACAGGGGCAAGAAGATCGTGCCGCTCGACGCCCGTGGTCCGCTTCTGATGAGTGATGCCGGCACCATGCTTGATGCCTGCCTCGCGGGCGCCGGCATCGCCCAGGTTCTCGCCCTCAGCGTCAAGGATCTGCTTGCAGAGGGACGTCTTGTCGAACTCTATCCGGACTGGCCGGGCGAGACTTTCCCGCTTTATGCCGTCCATCCATCCCGGCATCACGTGCCGGCCAAGGTCAACGCTTTTATCGAATTCTGCCTCGAAGTTATCAGCCGTTAGATGCGCGACCTCGAAAGTTGGTGACAACCTTCTGCCCCATATTCCGCACCTGCCGCGACCTAAGCTATGAAATTCCCCGACTGGAAACACCGCCGAGGAAAGCCATGAAGGGTTTCGCCGCCAACCTCACCGCCTCCCGCCTGGAGGAAATGCTTGCCTTCTATATGGCGCCGGAGGCTGGCAGCCGCGAAGAAGCCGACGAGCGCCGCGAAAACAGCGGATCATCCGCAAAGAAGGCCGATTACGTTGCCGAGCGCTCAGCACCCCTTCCCGCGCTGACGGAAAACTGAGTCTCTACTTTACGACCAGAACCGGAATACCGGCCTCGGACAGCACCTCGGACGTCTGGCTGCCGAGCATGAGCCGCGAGATCCCCCGACGGCCATGCGAAGAAATCACGATCAGGCCGCAGCCCTGCTCCGCCGCCGTTTCCAGGATTGCGGCGGCTGGCGACAGGTGCACCTTGCTGACAAAGTCGGCGATGACGCCGGCATTCCTGGCCTTTTCGCCGATGATCTTTTCCAGGTCCTCGATTTCTTTCCGGCGGCCCTCGTTATAGCTGTCCATCGCTTCCGCTTGCACGATCCCCTGCAGCGCAAAACCGGTCAGCGGCACGATGACGCTGATGACCGTCACGGGAAGGTTGAGCGCCTTGGCAAGCGCAAGACCATGATCGACACCCCGGGCGGAAAGTTCCGAACCGTCGGTGGGCAGCAATATGCGATTGTACATGGGAGATCCGTTCTGCTGGCTGAATTCAAATAAGGCAGGAATTCAACCACAATCGTAATCCCGCGCCTTGACGCACGTCAACGCCGGACTGAGACGGCGGATTTCGAGAGCACCTCACTCAATTCCAGAGGAAGTCCTCGCTTTCAATTCGGGAAGCAAGCTTGAGCGTGCCGTCTGGCTGAACGACATAACGCTCGAATTGCCGAAGGCCGAAGTCGCCGAGGAAAGTATGTTTGATCACGGTGCCGGGCTTGTAGGGCGAATGAATAACCTTGCCGCCATAAGTCAGACTACCGGGAATAGGCTGATCCTCCGTCGTCGTACTACAGCCGGCGGCGAGGAGAAGCATTGCGACACAAGCGTATTTCATGGTGTATCCCCGGGCAGCGATATGCCGTGAGGCACCATTATACCGGTTACGCAACCCGTGCGCATCGACTGTTTTCTGTCGTTGATAAAGATGGTAGCGGGGGGCGGAATTGAACCGCCGACCTCAGGGTTATGAATCCTGCGCTCTCACCAACTGAGCTACCCAGCCATTATTCAAACGAGCCTTTCGCGAAGCGCTCAGCCCGTCGGATGAGCGGCTTATTAAGAGCGTAGCAGCTTTGTGTCAAGCATATGATGGAGAAAAAGGCCGTGCCGCCGCATCGCCTTTCCCCGGGAATTTTACGCGGCCGCCGGCTGGCTCAAAAGCGCCTTCAGCGAGGCCTCTGCATCGGGCTCGCGCTCGGAACGTTCGATGAAGCCGCCGCCGAAGACGCGGGCGTCGTCGCCGGGGGCCGAATAGAGCGCACAGGCCTGGCCCGGCGCAATACCCGCTTCGCCGACCGTCAGGTCGACATAGGTGCCGCTCGCATCCATGTGCAGCACAGCCGGCGCCGGGGCGCGGGTCGAGCGAACCTTGGCATAGCAGGCAAAGCCTTCGCCTGACGTTGCAACCTGAAGCGTCTCGTCGCCCAGCCAGTTGACATCGCGCAGATAGACGCGGTGCGTCTCGAGCGCCTCCTTCGGGCCGACAATGACGCGGCGCGAGCGGGCGTCGAGATAGACGACATAGAGCGGCTCGCCGGTAGCAATGCCGATGCCGCGCCGCTGGCCGATCGTGTAATGCAGGATGCCCTCGTGCTGGCCGAGGATGCGGCCGTCGAGATGGACGATATCACCGGCCAAAGCCGAATTCGGCTTCAGCTTGGTGATGATGTCGGAATATTTGCCCTGCGGCACAAAACAGATGTCCTGGCTGTCGGCCTTCTTGGCGACGACGAGGCCCATATCTTCGGCCAGCCGGCGGGTCTCTGCCTTCGGCAGCCCACCAAGGGGAAAACGCAGATAGTCGATCTGTTCCTGTGTCGTCGCGAAGAGGAAATAGCTCTGGTCGCGATCGGCATCGGCCGGTCGGTAGAGTGCGCGGCGGCCGGGATTGCAGGATGACGGATTTGGACGCGAGCGGATATAATGGCCGGTCGCCAGCGCGTCGGCGCCAAGCTCCTTAGCAGTCGCCAGGAGGTCGGCGAACTTGACGGTCTGGTTACAGGCAACGCAGGGGATCGGCGTCTCGCCTGCAACATAGCTTTCCGCAAAGGGATTGATGACGGTTTCGCGGAACCGCTTCTCATAGTCGAGCACGTAATGCGGAATACCGAGCGTTTCGCAGACACGGCGGGCATCGTCGATATCCTGGCCCGCGCAGCAGGAGCCGGCGCGGTGGACCGCAGCGCCATGGTCGTATAGCTGCAGCGTAATACCCAGAACATCATATCCCTGGCGTTTGAGAAGCCCGGCCACGACGGAACTGTCAACGCCGCCAGACATGGCGACGACGACACGGGTGTCTTCCGGCTTCTTGTCAAAATCCAGTGTGTTCACGGGTGCTGCCAAATTCTGTGCTGTTTCGATCCGCCTTTCTCACGTCGGAATGTGGCGGATTTCCTGTATTTCCGGCGGGATCGGCCGCCAGCCTGCATGGGCGACGGATATAGAAACTATTGGGCTCCGACGCAAGACCCGGCTTTTCCGGCGCTTCCGATGGCGTCATGCGCGGGTCATGCATTGCAGCTATTCGCAATCAACCTTTGATAGACCGCATTTCATCCCGTAGATGAAATGACCCACCTCTTTAAGATTCGGATAAATGACAGCCGCCTCCACCACGCTTCGTGGCGTCCTAGTCGCATTCGCGGCCTATGCCGTCTTTGCCTTCAGCGATGCATCCATCAAGGCCCTGCACGGCACGGTTCCTTCCTTCCAGGTCGCCTTCACAGGCGCGATCCTCAGCATTGCCGCGCTGCCTTTCATCAAGGGACCGAGCGATTCATGGCTGGACATTTTCAGGACGACGAACCGGCCGCTCTGGATGGTGCGCTTTGCCGCGGGCGCGATCGGCGCGATCGCCTCTATCATCACCTTTACCAAGCTGCCGATGGCCGAGGCCTTCTGCCTGCTTTTCCTGCTCCCCTCCTTCGTCACCATTCTCTCGGTCATCTTCCTGAAAGAGGATGTGCGCTGGCAGCGTTGGGCGGCCGTCATCGTCGGTTTTCTGGGTGTGCTCGTCGTTCTGAGGCCCGGTTTCCGCGAATTGTCGATTGGTCATCTGGCGGCGACGATCGGCGCGATCAGCGCTGCCATCGCCATCGTTATCCTGCGCAAGCTCGGTCCGGCTGAAAAACGCCTCTCGCTGTTTGGCGCGTCGCTGCTGGGCACCCTTGTCGTCAGCGGCTTGCTCATGCTTTCTGAGGTGGTGGCACCAAGCCCGCAGCAATGGCTGTTTCTCGCAAGCTATGGCCTGCTGGGGGCCGCCGGCAACGTCATGCTGATGACAGCAGCAAGGCTTGCTCCGGCAACCCTGGTGGCGACGCCGCAATATAGCCAGATGATCTGGGCGATTGCCTTCGGCTATCTTTTCTTCAATGACAGCGTCGATCTGCCGATGGCTTTCGGCATCGTGCTTATCATCTGCTCCGGTCTGCTGACACTGATCCGCGAACGCAAGCGCCGTGTGCCGCTGCCAGCCGCCGTCGCTTCGGGCGATGCACAGTCACCGATCGCCACGACACCGGTAGAAGGTGATGCGGGAGCGCCGAAGCGGTAGATCTATTCCGCCGCTTCTCGCCGATCTCGCACCGGCGGTTCGTTCATGACAGCGCGCATGCGCGGCAAGGCTGCCGGATATTCGCGCTGGATGAAATCGATCAGCTTCTCGCGCACTTCGCAGCGCAGATCGAAGGTGCGGCCGGAATTCGATGCCGAGACGAGAATGCGGATTTCCATCACAGCCTCGCGGAAATCCGTCACAGCAATGTTGACGACATGGCGATCCCATAGCGGCGAGCCCTTCGCGATCTCCTCGACCTTCCTGCGGATCACTTCCAGCGGCACGCTGTAATCCAGATAGATCATGACGGTGCCGATCAGCGCCGAGCTTTCGCGCGTCCAGTTCTGGAACGGGTTCTCGATGAAATAGCTGAGCGGCAGGATCAATCGTCGCCAGTCCCACAATTGCACGACAACGTAAGTGGAGGTGATCTCTTCCACCTTGCCCCATTCTCCTTCGACCAAAAGTGCATCGTCGATGCGGATTGGCTGAGTGATGGCAAGCTGGATGCCCGCAAACAGGTTTTTCAGCACGGGCTGCAGCGCAAGGCCGATGACGATACCGGCCACGCCGGCAGACGCGAGCAGGCTGACGCCATATTGCCGGACGGCATCGAAGGTCATCATGCAGGCCGATATTGCCACCACGACGATGAGGAGATCGGCAATACGCTCCATGATGCGCGTCTGCGTCACATGCTTGCGCGCCAGAAGATTGTCCTCGGCATCGAGCTTGAAGCGGCGGAGATAGACCGTCATCCAGATATGCTTGACGATCTTCGCCATCCAGGCGACGAGCACGATGAAGAAGATCAAGAGGGTATGGCGCACGGTCGCCGACTGCAGATCCGTCAGCGGCGCAATTGTCGCGCCGAAGGAAAGTGCTGCCACCAGCATGGCAAGCCGCACGACCCGTTTCAGGCGCGAGACGAGCGAGCGCCATAATAGATCCTTGCCCTCGATCAGCCGTGTCAGCAGCCGGAAGAGGAGGCGATGCGCAAAGAGCGTGACCGATATGACCACTGCAAAGATGATGGCGCTTGCAAGCCAGTCCGGCAGCCAGATGCCTTCTGCGCGAATATCGTCCAGGAATTCCGTCATGCGCTCGCAGTTAGGGTGCGATGCAGCATGGGAAAGGGAAAGCCATCAAAAAAGACGCAGCCGAAGCTGCGCCTTCAGGTAAGAGGTGGGTGCTATCGGCTCATGTGCCGATCAATTTGTTGCAGGCAAGTGCGATGCCCGGATTGGCGATGATGGCGGTCACGATCGCCAGACCGATCATCGAGAACGTGTAGCGTTTCATCTGCATCCTCCTTCTTCAGCCCCGTGGAGAGTATGCAATGCTGACCAGAATTCTCAAAATAACGAATGATTGAGGCAGTTGCATCAGCGCGCCGGCTATCAGCTCTCCAGGCTCGGATCGACGAAGAGAGAGCCATTATAGGCGCCGCGGCTTGTGCGGACGACAACGACAACCCAGACGGCAGCAAGGGCCATGACCAGAACCTCCCCGAACACGGTCAGCGCCGGCAATGGGAAGATACTGGAAAGCCGCAGCGTCGCGACGGCATAGACGCCGATCGGGAAAGTATAACCCCACCAGCCGAGATTGAAGGGCAAGCCCTGCCGCAGGTGGTTGAAGGTGATGGCGACCGCCAGGCCGAGCCACCACAGGCCATAGCCCCAAAGCAGGAGAGCACCAAGCAAAGCCGCACCCGAAATTGCCGTAGCTAGCGGACCGAGGCCGCTGGCGACAAGAGCCTGCGCGCCATTGGCAGAAAACAGGGCAAGACCAAGCGCTCCCGTGCCAACGGGGCCGAGTGCCAGAAAGCTCGTCGCTGCCATGCTGGCCGGCGGCAGTTTATGCAGAGCCATGCGCAGAAAGAGGATGACGAGAATGCCGAGCGCGAGCGGCACCGAACAGGACCAGAGCATGAAGCTCGCAAAAAGCACCGGGAACTGCGCGCCTTCGGCAAGATGCGGCAACAACAATCCGCCGCTTGCAGCGGCGACCTCGGAGGCAACGATCGGCAACAGCCAGATGGCGCTCATATGCTCGATTGCATGCTGCTGCCGCGTGAACATGACCAGCGGAATGGCAAGGCCCGCCAGAACCGCGAGCGCCGCATCGGCCCACCACAGATGCGCAGCGATGGTAACAGCAACATCGCCGAACAGGGATGGCCCGAAGATCAGGAAGCCGTTGACGATGGTCGCAAGCCCCATGGGAATGCAGCCAAAGAACATCGAGACGACGGGATGATCGAAGGCCCTGAGCGCAGCACCGGGATGCAGTAGCCACTTGCCGGCGTAAACAGAGGTCAGCACTGCAAACAAGGCGATATTTGCGAGCCATAGCGCCTCGCCTGCAGTATGCAGAGACGGCAAGCCGGGAAACTGGGCGAGACAAACAGCAAGGATGCCGGTCCCCATCGTCGTTGCAAACCAGTTGGGCGTGAAGTGGCGCAGAATCCGCCCACGGGTATGAACGGTCGGCACGGACTGGGAAAATTGGAGGACGGTCATGGCGAATTCCTTTCGTTGACCGCTTTCATATCGCCACAAAATAATCGCTTCCAACGATTTATCTTTGTCATTCCATTCGATAAAATCGAATAATCGATGGAGGCAACATGACATTGGAACAGCTGAGAATATTCACGGAAGTGGCAGCGCGACAGCACATCACGAAAGCAGCTGCCCATCTGAATATGACCCAGTCGGCCGTCAGCGCGGCGATCACCGCCTTGGAGACACGACATGGAGTGACACTTTTTGACCGCGTCGGCCGTTCGATCGTTTTGAACAGAACCGGCCAATTGTTTCTGAAGGAAGCGCAGGCCGTCCTCGCCAGCGCCAGAGCAGCGGAAGCAGCACTTATGGACCTCTCAGGGCTGATGCATGGCGAGCTGTCACTCATGGCGAGCCAGACGATCGGCGGTTATTGGCTCTCGCCACGGCTTGCCGCATTCCGGCGAAACTATCCGGGTATCGAGCTGACAATACGCATCGGCAACACTGCCGAAGTGTCGGATGCCGTTGCACATGGCGAGGTGGAACTCGGCCTCATCGAGTGGCCAAACGAACGGCGGGGCATATCCGCAAGGCAAGTTGCACTGGACGAGATGATCGTCGTCGTTGCTCCAGATCACCCTTGGGCGGACGGCAGACCACGCAGCCCGATCGATTTTCCCCAAGCGCAGTGGGTCTTGCGCGAACGGGGCTCGGGCACCCGCCTTGCCTTCGAAAGCCTTTTGCAGAAGGCCGGTATCGATATCGATGCGCTTGATGTGGCAATGGTCCTTCCGGAGAACGAACCACTTGTCGGTATTGTCGAAGCCGGCATCGGCGCGACGCTGATGTCGCGCAGCGTCGTTGCGATGAAGCTGGAAAACGGGTTGCTCACCGAGGTGAACATCCCGCCTTTGCCCCGCCCCTTCTTCCTGCTGCGGCACGAGGAGCGCTATCGCAGCAAGGCGGCAGATGCTTTTGACGCGATGATCTCAGGCTGATGCTTTCTTCAACTGACGGCCGTAAATCAGCGCCTCGACTTCACGCTGGGGCATGGGTCTGCCGAGAAGATATCCCTGCACTTCACCGAAACCTTCGGCCCTGAGCTTTTTCAGCTGTTCCTCGGTTTCGATACCCTCGGCAAGTGTAACCGCGTTGAAGCCGGAGCCGATACCGGCGACGGCCCGCACGATGGCAAGATTGCCGGGGTCGGTCTCTATCCCGGAAACAAAGCTGCGATCGAGCTTGATCTTGTCGAAGGGGAAGGCCCGCAAGTAGCTTAGTGAAGAATAGCCCGTGCCGAAATCGTCGATCGCGATGCGAACGCCGAGTTCCTTCAGCGCCCGAAGCAGCGGCAGGCTCTGTGCCACATCAGCCAGGAAGACGGATTCGGTGATCTCGATTTCCAGCCGCTCGGGGCGAAGTCCGGTCTCATCGAGCGCGCCGACAATGCTGGAGAACAGGCTTGCGTGGCGAAACTGGCTAACGGAGAGATTGACCGCAATCTTCAGATGGTCCGGCCATGTGACAGCTACGCGACACGCCTCGCGCAGGACCCAGTCTCCGATCGGAACGATAAGCCCCGTCTCTTCGGCAAGCGGAATGAATTCCATCGGCGCCACGATGCCACGCACCGGATGCCTCCAGCGGATCAGCGCCTCGAAGCCGCCGATGCCATCATCCTCGAGCTGGACGATGGGCTGGTAGTAAAGCTCGAACTGTCCGTATTCCAGCGCGTCGCGCAATTCGCCAGTCAAATGATGCCGGCGCTCTGCCTCGAGCCGCATGGCAGGCTCATAGAAGCGGTAGGTTGAGCGCCCACTTTCCTTGGCGGCATAAAGCGCGAGGTCGGCATGGCGCATCAGCACATCGGCTTCGCCGGCATCGACTGGTGCCAACGCAATGCCGATGCTGCAGGTGACATGCTCCCGTGCGCCGTCGAGATCGAAGGCTTTCGCGAGCGACTTGAGCAGCAGATCGGCAAAACGCTCTGCCCGGCCGGCTTCGACAAGCTGCAGCACGACTGCGAATTCGTCACCGCCGAGACGCGCAACGAGGTCGCCTTCATCGGCCAGCGCCAGCAGACGCTCCGCCACCTGGCACAGCAGAGCATCGCCAGCGGCATGGCCCTTGCTGTCATTGATCGTCTTGAAATGGTCGACATCGATGTAGAGGAGCGCCACCGGCTTTTCGGTGGAAGCGGTAATGGTTTGCTTGCGGATATGCTTGGAGAAGGCGGCGCGGTTCGGCAGGCGCGTCAGCGAGTCATGCGTGGCAAGATGTGCAAGCTTAGCCTCCACCGCACGCTCTTCCGTCACATCGTGAGAAATGCCGAGCAGATAGCGCGGCTCCTTGCCCTCTGGCGCCGGGAGCGCACGCTTCACGGTGCGAAGGATTCGCTTGCCGCCATCGGCCCGCTCCATCGTCTCCTCGAAGCTGATCGTCGTACCCGCGGCGAACGCCTCGTGATCCTGCTTGCGGAAGACGACAGTCTGCTCAAAGGGGAAGAAATCCCGATCCACCCGTCCAACCACGTCTCCGGCACGAAAGCCCATGATATCGCCGCACGCCTCGTTCAGCAGGATGTAGCGGCCATCCTCTTCCATATCCTTCACGAAGACGCCGACCGGCAGATTGTCGACGATGCTGTCCAGCAGCGAGCGTGCACTGGTTATCTGGCGCTGTGCGGCATTGACCTCGGTACGATCTTGCACGATCGCCAGGATTGCAGCCTTTCCTTCGAAACGTACTTCCCGGCCGTATGTCAGAACCTCGATCGCTTCGCCATTGGCCTTCAGATGTGTCCAGCGCTCGGCCTTCTCCATGTCGGTACGCTCATGGACGGCGCTAAGCATCCGCTCCCGTTCGGCAGCCGGGCGGATATCGAGCACGGTCATGCCTTCATAGTCCTCGGCGCTGTAGCCATAGAGCACGAGCGCCGCGTCATTGACGATCAGGAAGCGCAGCGTATCCGGATCGTAGACCCACATAGGAGAGGGATGCGTGGCAAACAGCGAACGAAAATCATCAACAAGAGCTTCGGGCTGCCCGGAATTCGTCTGAAAGGCCATCGAGAAATTCACGCGAAATTAGAACCAATATCGGAAGTGTTGTAGCCGAGAAAACTAAATAAAATCACAATCATAAGAGGCTTAAACTTTAAGCGCACGCATGCAAAATAAGCAGTGAAAGTTACCCAAAGCCACCGTTTCGCGGCGCGGTTGAAAGTCCTAACAATTAGCTGCGCCAAAAGGCCGAACACATGCGTAACTGTCCGGCGGAACCAAATCATTTTCAGGGCGTTATTTCTGGTTGAAAATACAACCCATCTGGATGGAGGCGATGATGGGCACATCCGCAATGACAGATCACGATAAAATCCGGGAATGGATCGAAGCCCGCGGCGGCCATCCCGCCCGGATGAAAAGTGGCTTGGTCGGTGTTGATTTCGGCAGGCTGGAAAGCACTGTCGAAAATATTTCCTGGGACGAGTTCTTCAGGGTTTTCGACGCGAGCAGAGATACCTTCCTGCATCACGACGCAAAGATCACCCGCCACTGACCGCAGGTCACCAACGACACGCGCTGGACCAAATAAAAAACCGGCACGGAGACCGGGCCGGTTTTTCATGTCTTTCCTTGGGAGGAAAACTCAGTCGACGTTGAAGGCCAACAGCTTTGCCTGGCGGATCGCCGAATTGGCGGTCAACTGGCCCAGCACGAGGTCGTCAACCGCGCCGTCGACATAGAGCAGAGCAATAGCGTCGCCGCCCTGCTTGTCGCGGCCGAGCTGGAAGTTGGCGATGTTGACGCCGGCAGCACCAAGCGTCGTGCCGATGAAGCCGATCATGCCGGGAACGTCGGTATTGGTGATGTAGATCATGTGGCTGCCGACATCGGCGTCAAGGTTGATGCCCTTGATCTGGATGAAGCGTGGCTTGCCGTCGGAGAAGACCGTGCCGGCGATCGAACGCGTCATGGATTCCGTCGTCACCGTCAACTTGATATAGCCGTCGAAGACACCCGACTTGTCGCGCTTGACCTCGGAGAGGATGATGCCCTTTTCCTTGATCATGACTGGCGCCGAAACCATGTTGACGTCGGCCACTTGCGAGCGGATCAGGCCGGCGAGGACCGCGGAGGTCAGCGCGCGGGTGTTCATATTGGCCGTGACGCCGTCGTAAAGGATCTCGATTTCCTTGATCGGCTCTTCCGTGACCTGGCCGACGAAGGCGCCGAGAACATCAGCGAGCCTGATGAACGGCTTCAGGATCGGCGCCTCTTCGGCAGTGATCGACGGCATGTTGATGGCGTTCGAAACCGCACCCCTGACGAGGTAATCGGCCATCTGCTCGGCCACCTGCAGAGCGACGTTCTCCTGCGCTTCCGTGGTCGATGCGCCGAGATGCGGCGTGCAGACGACGTTCGGCAGGCCGAAGAGCGGGCTTTCCTTGGCGGGCTCGACTTCGAACACGTCGAAAGCAGCACCGGCAACATGGCCGGACTTAATCGCATCGGCAAGAGCCGCCTCATCGACGAGACCGCCGCGCGCGCAGTTGATGATCCGAACACCGGGCTTGGTCTTGGCGAGCGCTTCCTTGTTCAGGATGCCGCGCGTCTTGTCCGTCATCGGCACGTGCAGCGTGATGAAATCAGCCTGGGCGAGCAACTCGTCTAGCTCGACCTTGGTGACGCCCATTTCCTCGGCGCGCTCCTTGGAGAGGAACGGGTCATAGGCGATGACGTGCATCTTCAAGCCGATGGCACGAGCGCAGACGATGGAGCCGATATTGCCGGCACCGATGACGCCAAGCGTCTTGCCGGTGATCTCGACACCCATGAACTTCGACTTTTCCCATTTGCCGGCCTGCGTCGAGGTGTCGGCAGCCGGAAGTTGGCGCGCAACCGCAAACATCAGGGCGATTGCGTGTTCGGCAGTCGTGATCGAGTTGCCGAACGGGGTGTTCATGACGATGATACCGCGGCGCGATGCAGCCGGGATATCGACGTTGTCGACACCGATACCGGCGCGGCCAACGACCTTGAGGTTCTTGGCGGCTTCGATGATCTTCTCGGTCACCTTGGTGGCGGAACGGATGGCCAGGCCATCATAATTGCCGATGACTTCGAACAGCTTGTCTTTGTCCTTGCCGAGCTGCGGCTGGAAATCGACTTCGACGCCGCGATCACGAAAGATCTGGACGGCGGTTTCCGACAGTTCGTCGGATACGAGAACGCGAGGTGCCATTTGGGCCTCCTTCAAAGAGTTCAGCGATAAACTTGAATTGGGAATGCGGGGCTCCGCCATCAGGCGGAGCCGGATGCGATCACATCAGGCAACAGCCTGGGAAAGCGAAGCCTTCTGCGTCGCAAAAGCCCAGGAAAGCCAGGGCATCAGCTTCTGCATGTCGGCAGTCTCGATCGTGGCGCCAGCCCAGATGCGCAGGCCGGACGGAGCATCGCGGTAAGCGCCGATGTCATAAGCGACGCCTTCCTTCTCGAGGAGAGCGACGAGGCCCTTGGCAAAGTTCGCCTGGCCATCGGCATCCAGAGCGGCAACGTCCTTGTCGACGATCTTCAGGCAGATCGAGGTGTTGGATTCGATTTCCGGCTTGACGGCCAGGTTGGCGATCCAGTCGTTCGCAGCGACGAAATCTGCGATCGTCTTCGCATTCGCATCGGCGCGGCCGATCAAGGCCTTGAGGCCACCGAGCTGCTTGGCCCAGAGAAGCGCATCGATATAATCCTCGACGCAAAGCATCGAGGGCGTGTTGATCGTTTCGCCCTGGAAAATACCCTCAATGAGCTTACCACCAGACGTCAGGCGGAAGATCTTCGGCAGCGGCCATGCCGGCTGGTAGGAGACCAGCCGTTCGACGGCACGCGGCGACAGGATGAGAATGCCATGCGCACCCTCACCGCCCAGAACCTTCTGCCAGGAGAAGGTGACGACATCGAGCTTTGCAAAATCGAGGTTCTGCGCGAAGGCAGCCGAGGTCGCATCGCAGATCGTCAGACCCTTACGGCTAGCGGGAATGAAATCGGCGTTCGGAACGCGCACGCCAGAGGTCGTTCCGTTCCAGGTGAAGACCACGTCACGGTCGAAATCGACGGTGGAAAGGTCGGGAAGTTCGCCGTAACCGGCTTCGATCTTGCGAACGTCCTTCAGCTTGAGCTGCTTGACGACATCGGTGACCCAGCCGGCACCGAAGCTCTCCCAGGCGACCATGTCGACGCCGCGCTCGCCGAGCAGCGACCAGAGCGCCATTTCGACGGCGCCGGTGTCAGAAGCCGGAACGATGCCGATGCGGTAATCCGCGGGCACTTCCAGAATTTCGCGGGTGAGATCGATGGCCTGCTTCAGCTTGACCTTGCCGACTTTCGCACGGTGCGAACGGCCAAGGGCCGCATCGGAAAGAGCTTCGAGCGTCCAACCAGGACGTTTCGCGCAGGGGCCAGAAGAAAAATGAGTATTTTGCGGACGCACGTCCGGCTTTGCGGTATTTGCCATATTGCTACCCTTCCAGATAGATGGCTCCTCGTTGGGGAGGAGTGTCCCGCCGCCGTGTTTATGGGCGAAGCCCGTCATAGTCAAGCGAGTGATGTCGTTTCTGGAGGCTATTTTGCCGCAGCAGCGATCACATTTCCGGTTATGCTGCGCCGCTCGCCGCGCGACCGGCTGCGCTGAAGACATTGCTGCCAATGCGGCGCGCCATCTCAATATGCACGGCACCAGTGCCTGCATCCGAGTCGAGAAGCAGTTCCGAAGTCATCACAGGAGCTCCGCAATAGTCGAAAATTCCATGATCGATCTGCGTCCTGATGGCGCTGAAATAGCCGTGCCGCTCATAGGTGCGCGCATCCGCACCGCCAATACCAACGAGATGGACGGAGAGATGTCCAAGCTTTTTCACAACCTTGCCGGATATGTCGTCGTAGGCCCAGCCATTGGCAAAAACACGATCGATCCATCCCTTCATCAAGGCAGGCATGGACCACCAATAGACAGGGTAGACCAACACAAGCGCATCGGCGCGATCGATCCTTGCCTGCTCGACGGCGACATCGGCAGGTGCCTCGGCTTTCCGGCGATGAGCCGCGATATCGGCTTCGTTGAATCTCGGATCGAAAGCCTCTTCCGTCAGGTCCGCAATCTCGAAGGAGTTACCGGCATCGAACATCGTTATGCCTTCGGCTATCCCTGCGGCAATGGCATGACTGAGAGAGTGGGAATCGGGATGGGCGAGAACGATCAGTGCATGCATCTCGAAAGCTCCTAATTGCGATTGCGGGCAAAGCGGATCGCTTATATACTTTTCGTAAGCTACCTTTAGTAAGTTACTTTTCGTAGGTTACAATGTCAAGCGCCGACAACGACCCCGACCACGCCCTTCCCCGCCCGCGTCGCCGGCTTTCGAGAGAAGACCGTCATCGCCAACTCATGGATGTCTCGTGGCGATTGATCAGGGAAGAAGGCACAGAGGCGCTGACGCTGGGACGACTGGCCGAGCAAGCCGGCGTCGCCAAGCCAGTCGTCTATGATCATTTCGGCACCCGGCCGGGACTGCTTGCGGAACTCTACCGTGAATTCGATGATCGGCAGACGGCGCTGATGGATACTGCGTTGCGCGAAAGCGGGCCGGCGCTGAGCGACAAGGCCAAGGTCATGGCGGCTTCGTATATTGATTGCGTTCTCACGCAGGGGCGTGAAATTCCCGACGTCATTGCCGCTCTGGCAAGTTCACCGGAGCTGGAGAAGGTCAAGCACGAGTGCCAGGTGGTTTTCATGAACCAGTGCAGATCCGTACTTGCTCCTTTCGTCGGCGCAGGGACGATCGCCGCAGCCAGCCTTTGGGCAATGCTGGGCGCTGCCGAAACTCTCTCCTATGCTGCGGCAACCGGCGAGATCACTGCTAGACAGGCTGAAAGCGAACTTTTCGAAATCATTCTGGCAATGGTGGCCAGAAACGTCAGCTGAAACGAAAAAGCCGCCCTTGCGGACGGCTTTCGATAATTCTTGAAATATTGGCCTTACTTGTAGACTGGCTGCTGCAGCGGAATTGCCGGCGGCTCATAGGCGACCGGCTGGGCGCAGCCGCCGAAGAGGTAACGGGCACCGACGCGGGCTTCGTGGACGTTGACGCCACGGTCGCGGCCCGGGCCGCCGTTTTCGTTATAGCCGAACATGTTGCCGCCATTGATATGCAGATAGCGGTAACCGACATCGGCCTTGACGTTGCAGGTCACGTCGATCGACGCACCGGCCATGAGGGCGTAGCTGAAGCGCCAGCCACCACGACCGCCATGATCGACTTCGTCATCGCAACCGCTGCCGTCATCGGCGCAGGCGACATTATGAAGATCCTTCCACTTGACGTAGGAACCACCGATACCGGCGCCGACATAGGGCGTGAAGTAGGCGTAGGTGCCGAGATCGACGTAAGCGTTGGCGAGCAGTGTATAGGCCGTCATCGACGATACATCTGTAGACGTACATGCAACCACGCAGGCACCGAAAGCAGCGCCGCCACCAACCGTCGAACCGCGGAAGTCCGACTTTGTGAGGTAGTCAAAGGTCAAATCAGTGCGCAGATAGTTGTTGATCTGATAACCGACACCACCACCGATCATCCAGGCATCGTCGAGGTCGGCGTCATCGAAATCCGCTTCCAAAGCATTGCTTCCCTGGAAGAAAGTCGCACCACGAAGATCGGTAAAGGCATAACCGATATCACCGCGCAGATACCAGCCGGTCGATTCGGTCACCGCGACTTCCGGCGGCTGTTCCGGGACGGGTTCGACCGGAGCAAGATCGGCAGAATAGGCATTCGACGCGATCAACAGCGCGGCGAAGATACCGGACAAAGTTCGTTTCATGGATTCACTCCAGTCGGTTGCGTCGGCGCAGGCCGCCAAAACGGATATGCTTTTTATGGATAATGAATCGGAAACGTTAAAAGCTGCTTAACCATAAGAAGTAATGTGAATATTCGGCGCAGAACGCGTCTCGAAAAGTAAATGTCGGCCATCTGCCTGTTTCGACTTCCTGGATCGGAAGGATGCTGAACTAAAACCCCCGCGACCTTCACATTCGCGAACGGCAGATGCGCAAAGACCAGCAAAACGCATCACCCATGTTCTTCCGGCATTGAACCCACTAAGACAGATCGAAGATTTTCCCGCAGGAACAGCCAGCAAATGCAGAACAACTACAGGCAAGCCGCCGATACCATTCCGGACCTCTATGAGAGGCACGCCAAGCTCTGGGATAGCAGTCGCGGCAAAACTCTTTTTGAACGGAACTGGCTTGATCGCTTCACAGCACTGATCCCGCAAGGCGGGTCGATCGTCGATATCGGATGCGGTTCCGGCGAACCCCTCGCGCGACATTTCATCGAAAACGGCTATGCCGTGACCGGCATCGATTCGTCACCGAGCCTGATCGACATGTGCAGGGCGCGCTTTCCAAACGCCGACTGGCAGGTTGCGGACATGCGCCATCTTTCGCTTGGCAGAAATTTCGATGGGCTCATCGCCTGGGACAGCTTCTTCCACCTGACTTTCGAAGACCAGCGGCGCATGTTCGCGCTCTTTCGCGCGCATTCGAAACCAGGGACGGCGCTGATGTTCACCAGCGGTCCCGCGCATGGCGAAGCGATGGGCGTCTTCGTCGGCGAGCCCCTCTATCACAGTAGTCTCGGCCCGGACGAATATCGGACCGTGCTTGCGGAACACGGCTTTGAGATTGTCGCCCACAAGGCTGAAGACCCGACCTGCGGCAACCACACGGTCTGGCTGGCTCAACAGCAATAGAACCGATGCGAATACCGACCGCAATAAAAAAGCCGGCAACGAGGCCGGCTTCTAGCTTTTCCTGCGGCGTCGCATTCAGGCGGCGTTGCGCACGCTCGAAATCGTGCCGATCAGATCGTTGACGATACGCTCGATCTGCGCGCGGTCGTCGCCTTCTGCCATGACGCGGATCAGCGGCTCGGTGCCGGAGGGGCGGATGACGAGGCGGCCGTTTTTGGAAAGCTCGGCCTCCGCATCCGCAATTGCCTTGACCACCTGCAGATCCTCCAGCGGCTTGCCGCCGGAAATGCGGACATTGCGCAGAAGCTGCGGCACCGGCTCGAACCGGCGGCAGACTTCGCTGACCGTCTTGCCGGTGCGCTTGACCGCGGCAAGGATCTGCAACGCAGCAACGAGACCGTCACCGGTCGTGCCATAGTCGGAAAGCACGATGTGGCCGGACTGCTCGCCGCCGACATTGTAATTGTGCTGACGCATATGCTCGACGACATAGCGGTCGCCGACCTTCGTTCGGGCAAGGCCGAGACCCTTGTCCTCAAGGAAGCGCTCGAGGCCGAGATTGGACATGACGGTCGCAACAATGCCGCTGCCGCGCAGCTGCTGGCTCTCGGCCCAGCTTTCGGCGATAACGGCCATCAACTGATCGCCATCGACGATCGAGCCGTTCTCATCAACGATGATGACACGGTCCGCATCGCCGTCGAGCGCAATGCCGATATCGGCGCGCACTTCGTCAACCTTCTTCTGCAGGGCGACCGGGTTGGTAGAGCCGCAGTTCAGATTGATGTTCGTGCCGTTCGGATCGTTGCCGATCGTCACCACGTCGGCGCCGAGTTCCCAGAGAACGGCAGGCGCGACCTTGTAGGCTGCACCGTTGGCGCAGTCGACGGCAACGCGCAGACCCTGCAAGGTCACATCGCGCGGCAAGGTGCGTTTGACGTGCTCGAGATAGCGGTAGATATCGCCATCGACGCGCTTGGCTCGGCCGATTTCTTCGGCCTTGGCGAGCTGTCCCGATAGATCCTTGTCGAGCAAGTCCTCGATCTGCGCTTCGATATCATCGGAGAGCTTGTAACCATCAGGACCGAAAAGCTTGATACCGTTATCCTGGAACGGATTGTGCGAGGCCGAAATCATCACGCCGATATCGCAGCGCAACGAGCGCGTCAGCATGGCAACGGCTGGCGTCGGGATAGGACCGAGCAGGAAGACGTCCAATCCAGCCGCGGTGAAGCCGGCCACGAGGGCATTCTCCAGCATGTATCCCGAGAGGCGCGTGTCCTTGCCGATCACCACACGATGACGGTGGGCGCCATTGCGAAAAATCGTCCCTGCAGCAATGCCGACCCGCATTGCAAGGTCCGGTGTCATGGGGAAGATGTTGGCTTCGCCTCGAATGCCGTCCGTCCCAAAATAGCGTCTTTTCATATGCACTCCTGCGCTTTCCGCGCGCCGTAGAAGCTCATGCATTCCTCAAGCAAGAACCTGGATCCAAAGATTGGTGTTGGACCTGAAACCTTGATCCAAGTTCGTCTTTAGTCAGCGGAATGCCACAAAACCGCGTACCCGGCACGTAAATTACCAAGAAAACTGATTATATCCTGTTACTAATATTAAAAGGGCCGGATTCCCTGTGGAAATCCGGCCCTTTAGGAAAAATCCCATTCAATGTCAGTGGGGCTGCGGTTCCAGCCCGCCCTCGGGTTCATCACCCTTGGATGCCGGGCGCACACCGGCCTTCGGAACAGCCGAACCGCGGCTCGGAGGCGAATCATCGCCAAGATCGCGCGCCGGCTTTTCGCCACGGATCAGCGCCTTGATCTCCTCGCCGGTCAGCGTCTCGTATTCGAGCAAGCCTTCGGCAAGAGCCACGAACTCGTCGTGCTTTTCCGTCAGGATGTCCCTGGCCTGACGATAGGCCTGGTCGATCAGACGGCGCACTTCGTTGTCGATCTTCTGCGCGGTCGCTTCAGAAACGTTCTTCGACTGCGAGACCGAATGCCCCAGGAAGACCTCCTGCTGGTTTTCGCCATAGGCAACCTGGCCGAGCTCGTCCGAGAAGCCCCACTGGGTCACCATCGCACGGGCAAGCTTGGTCGCCTGCTCGATGTCGGACGAAGCACCAGACGTGATGTTCTCCTTGCCGAACGTCAGTTCTTCGGCGACGCGACCGCCCATCATGATGCACAGGCGCGAGATCATCCACTTGTAGCTCATCGAGTAGCGGTCGCCCTCGGGAAGCTGCATGACCATGCCGAGTGCACGGCCGCGCGGAATGATCGTTGCCTTGTGCAGCGGATCGGCGACGGCGACGTTCAACGCGGTAATCGCGTGACCGGCCTCGTGATAGGCGGTGAGCTTCTTTTCCGCCTCGGTCATAGCCGAAGAGCGGCGCTCGGCGCCCATCATGATCTTGTCCTTGGCGTCTTCGAATTCCTGCATGGTGACGACACGCTTGTTACGACGCGCAGCCATCAGGGCAGCTTCGTTGACGAGGTTCATCAGGTCGGCACCGGAGAAACCGGGCGTACCGCGAGCCAAGACCTTGAGATCGACGTTCGGCGCCAGCGGAACATTGCGGGCATGAACCTTGAGGATACGCTCACGGCCGACGATGTCTGGGTTCGGAACGACGACCTGGCGGTCGAAACGGCCCGGACGCAAGAGTGCCGGATCGAGAACGTCGGGACGGTTGGTCGCAGCGATCAGGATGATGCCTTCATTGGCTTCGAAGCCGTCCATCTCGACGAGAAGCTGGTTCAGCGTCTGTTCGCGTTCATCATTACCGCCGCCGAGACCGGCGCCACGATGGCGACCGACAGCATCGATTTCGTCGATGAAGATGATGCAGGGCGCATTCTTCTTGGCCTGCTCGAACATGTCGCGGACGCGGCTTGCACCGACACCGACAAACATTTCAACGAAGTCAGAACCGGAAATGGTAAAGAACGGAACATTGGCTTCGCCGGCGACAGAGCGGGCAAGCAAGGTCTTACCAGTACCCGGAGGGCCGACGAGCAGCACGCCGCGCGGGATCTTGCCGCCTAGACGCTGGAACTTCTGCGGGTCGCGCAGAAATTCGACGATTTCTTCCAGGTCCTGCTTGGCTTCGTCAACACCGGCGACGTCATCAAAGGTTACACGACCATGCGCTTCGGTCAGAAGCTTGGCCTTAGACTTGCCGAAGCCCATCGCGCCGCGCGAACCGCCCTGCATCTGCCGCATGAAGAACAGCCAGACGCCGAGGATCAGGAGCATCGGCAGCAACGTTCCCAAATAGCTCAGGAAGCCGGAGGAACCATCGGTTTCCGGGCGCGCAGTGACGGCGACATTCTTGGACTGCAGGCGATCCAGCAGACTATCGTCGATGACAGGCGAATAGGTCTGGAAGGTATTGTTGTTTTCCAGATATGTTCCGGTCAGCCTGTTGCCGGTGACCACGACATCCTTCACGCGACCCGCATCGACCTCACGCAGGAACTGCGAATAAGGGACTTCACGCGAACCCGTCTGCGCCGGAGCCGTCTGGAACATACTGAAGAGGGCGATCAGCAGAAGCGCTATGATCGCCCACAAGGCGAAATTACGTAAGTTAGGGTTCATTGAACTCCCCAGCACTGGAACAGTCGCCTCATGGCGGCCGTCATATTTGGTCTCTAACATAGGGTTGCGCCAAGCCATTGCCAAGGCGATCCACTCTGTCAGATCGTTTTTCCGTCAATACTTCTTAAAGGCGGCTCCGCATAGGGCGCCCTCGAGAAAACTGCCGAAAGCCTGTCGGCAAAGGTGAAGTCAAATCGTGTCAAAAAGCGGTCGAAGGGGGCAAAATGCGGCGTCACCTCGACCAACCTGCCAAATTCCGCCGATAGAGGCGCGCTGTGGGCCGATAAGGCCGGCGCTGAAGCCATGGCTCGCTTCCATGCCGCCTTGGGAAACCGTGTGGCACTGCCTTCGTCGATGTCGATGGCGTGAGCCGCATCGACATGAATGACGGCTGCCGACCCATTGCGCACAAAAAACCGGCCGTCCCAGACCCCGGTCTCTCCTGGCTGAAGCCTGAGGGGCAGGATTCCCCGGCTCTCTCGCGCCAGATAAAGCCCGTCACGCCTGAGATCGAATACCACCCTGCCAGCGGTCATTCGCCCGGGCTTGCCATTGGCGGCGAATGCAAGAAGCCGCTCCATCTGCACCCTCCCCGGCACGAATGGCCGGCCACCGAAAACTGCCGTCAGACGGCCGAGTGCATAGTCGAAAACGGCAGGATCTTGCCTCAATCCGTCGGGTATCACCTGTCCGAGCAAGCCGCCATGAAGCCGGAAATAGTTGTCCAGCCATTTAACTCCGCTGGACGAATAAGCCAGCCGCCGTTGCGCAGCAGTGTCGACGTCCGTTGCTGCGCCCATATTCAGCGGAAGTTGTCGGCGCGTCTGCACGCGCTCGTATTTCATATCCTCGTTGCTGGGATCGTCTATCCAGTGGACGCCGCGCGTGCTGAGAAAGCGACGGATATCGGCCCGGCTGGAGAAGAGAAGCGGCCGCAGGATCCAAAAGCGCCGGTCAAAGAGCACAGTATCCGCAATGCCGGTCGAAAGCAGCTCGGCTCGCTTGCCCTGCATCTCCAGCGTTTCGCGTTGATCCTCGGCTGTATGTCCGGTGACGATGAGATCAGCTCCAAGCGCTTCCGCCGCTTCGGCCAGCAGGCCGTAGCGCGCCTCGCGTGCGGCTGCCATGATGCCGGTCTTCGGTTTTTCGCCTTGCCAGACCACGGTGTTGTGCGGAATGCCAAGTGACCCACAGAGGGCTGCGACCTCGCGCGCCTCATCTGCAGATCCTCTGCGCAACGCATGATCGACGGTGGCGGCACAAAGGGAAATTCGAGGATTGGGTGTGGCCTTCAGCGCCTCGAAGAGCAGAAGAAGCAGGCCAGTAGAATCGCTGCCCCCTGAGATCGCGACAAGAATGCGCGCGGGCGTCTTCAGCGAAGTGAGGAAACGGCCAATTGCCGCTTCGGGAGACATCAGGTCCTCCGGAAACAAGCCGGAAGACCTTAGCAGGCGAGACGCTTCTGTTCGCTCGCGACCTTATTTATGACGGCGCGGGACGCCTTCGGGTACCGCTTGCTGACTTCGCGGAGCGTCGCACAGGCAGTATCGGTATTGTCGAGTGCGGCAAGCGACATGCCGAGCTTCAGCAACATCTCAGGCGCCTTCTCGGATGTGCCATATTTCTGATGGGCGTTCAGGAAGGTCTTCGCAGATTCGTTGAACTTGCCCTGCGAATAAAGCGCCTCGCCGAGCCAGAAATTGGCATCCGCAGCCCGCGAGCTGTTCGGATAACGGGAAATATACTGCGTAAATTCCTGCTCAGCCGTGCCGTAGTCGCCGGAAAGCACATGGCCATAGGCAGCCCTGTACTGATCACCCTCGCTGCCGAGCGAAGCAGTCTGCTGCGGCGCCCCGGCATCCGGCAGCGGCGCGGAACCGACAGTCGCATTCTTGTTCATGGTATTGCCCATAGGATTGCCGTTCTGGTCGAAATCCATGGAGCCGAGCTCACGCGGCGGCTGGCCGAGGCCTTCATTGGCGGGCACGTCGGTGGAGGGAGCCGTTTCGGCTCCCTGTGGGGCTTGAATGACCTTGGCGATATCGTCGCCCCCGCCTGATGCCGGAGGAGCAACGTCTGCTTCACTCTTCTTCACCGGCGTCTTGGCCGCACCGCCACCACTTGCACCGCCGCCCGTCTTTTCAAGCTGCTGGAAGCGGAATTCATTGTCTTCCTGCTGCTTGCGGATCGTCTCCTGCATCTGGAGGAGCTGAAAGCTCATTTCCTCGATACGGCCGTTCAGCTGCCGCATCTGGTCTTCCATCTGCTGGATGCGGACTTCCGCTCCGCTGCTCTGCACGTTGACGACCGGCGCTGCCGGCTGGCTCTGTTCTGCGGATTGGCCGCCGATGTGCAAGCCGAAGAACGAAGCGGAATACGCCGCTCGTTCGCTCCCGGTCACGGCCGCAAGGCACAGCATGCCTGCGACGACTAGATTCTTCATTTGTATCGTCCTGTCCCAGTGATTCTTCGCGCCCCGATGGCACGAACAGGAGATTTTTCCAATTGCTTTCAAAAAGCAACGGAGTCTGGCCAAAGTGTGGTCAAAAAGAAAAGGCGGCCCGCAAGAGGCCGCCTCGTCAAATTCCGGCTTTGGCCGTGAATTACATGCCTGCGCCACCGAGAACGGTGACCGCACGGCGGTTCTGCGACCAGCAGGAAATATCATCGCAGACAGCAACCGGACGTTCCTTGCCGTAGGAGATCGTCTTCAGACGCTGGGCCGGAACGCCGCGCGAGGCGAGATAATCCTTGGTGGCTGCAGCGCGGCGAGCGCCGAGAGCAAGGTTATATTCGCGCGTACCACGTTCGTCGGCATGACCTTCGACCGTAACCTGGTAGTTCGGATAACGACCGAGCCACTGTGCCTGACGGTCGAGCGTCTGGGCAGCATCGGCGCGGATCGACGTGGAGTCGGTGTCGAAAAAGATGCGGTCGCCGACATTGACCGTGAAGTCCTGGGCGGAGCCCGGCGTTGCTGCGCCGGCACCGAGGCCGAGTTCACCGGCGCTGTTCGGCACGCCATTCTTCTTGTTGGCGCAGCTCGCAAGAGCGAGCCCGGCAACAAGTGCGATCATGACGGGGTTGCGGGCGAAATTCTGCATGCGGCTCATTGCCGGGGTGTGAATTCGGCTCATGGCCGGGTCTCCTTGCGACTTCAATCAGGGTTTCCGGACAGTAACCGCACTCGGTTAACCGGCCATCAAAGATTATGGTTAACGATTCGTTGATTTGTCCCTGCATCGCCCATTTTCAGGACTTTGCGGCGACATGAAGGCGAATTTCCGCTCGTCCACTATTCAAGGAGCGGCGACCAGGCCGGGTCCGAACCATAGGCCGGCGTCTTGATCGCCTGCTCATTGTAGCCCGTCAGATCGATCGAATAGAGCTGCGGGCCACCCGCACCTGCTGCCTGACGGAAGAACATTATGACGCGACCATTCGGCGCCCAGGTCGGACCTTCATTGTGGAAACCCGTGGTCAGGATACGCTCACCCGAACCATCCGGCTTCATGACACCGATAGAGAACTTGCCGCCCGACTGCTTGGTGAAAGCGATCAGATCGCCGCGTGGCGACCAGACCGGCGTCGAGTACCTGCCGTCACCGAAGGAGATTCGGCTCTGGCCCGAACCATCGGCATTCATGACGTAGATCTGCGACTGTCCGCCGCGGTCACTTTCGAAGGCGATGCGATTGCCATCGGGCGAATAGGAGGGCGAAGTGTCGATCGCGGCCGTCGATGTCAGGCGGGTCGTCGTACGCGAACGCAGATCCATCGTGTAGATGTTCGAGTTGCCTTCCTGCTGCAGGCTCATGATGACCTTCTGGCCATCGGGAGAGAAGCGCGGCGAGAAGGTCATGCCCGGGAAGTTGCCGACCACTTCGCGCTGCCCGGTTTCGAGCTGCAGCAGATAGACGCGCGGCTGCTGGTTTGCGAAGGACATGTAGGTCACTTCCTGCCGGCTTGGCGAGAAGCGCGGCGTCAGAACGAGGTCGCTGCCGTCAGTCAGCATGCGCACATTGAAGCCATCCTGGTCCATGATGGCAAGCTGGCGCTTGCGCTGTTGCTTGGTGCCGGATTCCGAAACGAAAACGACACGCGTATCGAAATACCCCTCTTCGCCGGTGATCTGCTTGTAGATCGCATCTGCGATGATGTGGGCGACACGACGCCAATTCTCCGGCTGCGTGTAGAACTGCTGGCCAGTCATCTGCTGACCGGCGAACGTGTCCCACAGACGGAACTCGGCGCGAAGACGGCCATCCGCCTCCTGGGTAACGCGACCGGTGACCAATGCCTGAGCATTGATGACCTTCCAGTCCTCGAAACGCGGCGAGGCGTCCGGATTGGAAATCTTCTCGATGAAGGCTGTCTTGTTGATCGGCGCAAATAGTCCAGACCGCTGCAGGTCGGCCGCGATGACCTGCGAGACCTGCGCACCCATGTTGCCCTGCAGAAAGTCTGTCACCGCGATCGGCAGCGGCTGGACGTTACCCTTATTGATGTTGATCTCAACAAGTGCGTTGGCCGGCGTCGCGAAGGCAGCGGCGGTCATCAGACCGGCAGCAACCATGATGGCGCGGAAGAAGGAACACTTTGTCATACCAAACAGCCTTTCAGCATTTATGGGTTCAGGTCGCTGGCATCGAAGTTAAAGATAACTTCCTTCCAGCCATCGTATTTGTCTTTTGGGAGCATCGTGAAAGGAGCCGCGCGGACGATCGCACGAAATGCAGCGTCCCTAATGGTTTTACGCGTCGCCTCGCTACCGCCGCTGGCGTCAGCCTCAGGGGTTCCCAAGATATTGCCGTCTTTGCCGAGTTTCACACGAAATTGCAGTTTGACGCTGCCGGCATCCTTGAGGTTACCGGGGAGTACGAAACGGTCAGCGACCGAGCGTTTCATCGCATCCATGGTCGCTTGGCCTATCATCGGCACTTTCGTACCGCTTTCTTTGCGCGCGACGGTGTCAGCACGCGCATTAAGAGAAAGCGTGCAAGCAATCGCCAATATCGCCATGGTCCCGAAAGACTTCGCAAAATGGAATCGCCAGTGCAGCATCTAGATTCCCAGATCGCTCGGATCAAAGTTGACGACGACTTCGTTCCAGGCGTCGTATTTGTCTTTCGGCAGACTTGAGAAAGGCGCTGATTTCATGATGGCGCGATAGGCACCGCCGGCCAGAGCCCGGCGGGTGGAATCATTGTCGCCACCGGTCGCTTCGACTTCCGGCTCGCCGATGATATTGCCGTCCTGATCAAGCTTCATATGAACCTTGATGCGCACGTCAGCCATGCCTTCCATGCCGGGAATGACCGACCAGTTGCCGGCGATCGCGCTTTTCAGCGCATCCATTTCACTGAGAGACAACTTCGAAGCACCGTTCGTCGCCTTCTTGGCGCCCAGCGATGCTTCCTGCGTCGACCGCTTAGTGCCGCCGGCGGAGGGATCGGTCTTGTTCAGCAGTGCAGAGATTTCATCCGCATTGAAGTCGCTCTTCATCGACGAAGCGGATTTCGCCACTTCCTGTTTCTTATCGGCCTTTTTCTTGTCCGTCGGCACTTCCGCAGCCTTCGGCTGGTCCGGCGTCTTTTCCGGCGGCTTTTCGGCAGGTTTCTGCTCCGGCGGCTTTACCTGCGGCTTGACGACCGGGGTCGGCACCTTGTCCGGCAGTGCTTCCGCATCCGGTTTCGGCGGCTCTTCAGGTTTGGCCTGTTCCTCCGGCGGCTTTTCCTCAGGCTTCGGCGGCGGCATTATTTCTGCCGGCTTAGTCTGCGGAATGGAAGCGACTTGCTTCGGCTGCTCGACCTCGGTCTCTTCCTTGTTGACTTCCTTGACGTCGTTCGGCTTCGGGTCGATCTGCGGCTGCGGCTTGTCGCTCGAATTGGCGGCGGCCGCGTCGCTGTTGCTCGGCTTGGCGTTCGGAACCGGCGGCGTCTTCAGATCGGCCTTATTGTCACCGGCATTTTCCGACGGCTCCGGGATTGGCGGCCGCGTCGTGGGCACAGGCGCAGAGGTCTCCTTCATTGGAGCCTTCTTATCGCCCTGCTGCATCTGCGTGATGGATTCCACCGGCACCAGATCGACCGGCATTGCCTCGAAATCCTCCACCTTGAAGGATTCCGGAGTGCCCAACGATACCAGCGCCCAGGTAAGCACCAGCCCGTGCAGAACCGCAGATGTGACGACGCTGGTCTTCATCTTGAGCGTTACTGGTCCTTCTTCTGCTGCGTCACGAGGCCGATATTCTTGAAGCCCGCGCCCTGGATACGGGCCATGACGTCAGCAATCACGCCATAAGGCGCAGTCGCATCGCCGCGCACGAAGATGCGCTCGTTGTAGCCGGTGGTGGCGATCGCCTCGAGCTTTGCAGCAATTTCCTCAGCCGGGATCGGCGTTTCCTGCAGATAGACTTCGCCGCTGTTCTTGACCGAGATCGTGATCGGCTGCGTCTCGGAATTCAGTGCCTTGGCCTGCGTTTCCGGCAGATCGATCGGAACACCGACCGTCATCATCGGGGCCGCCACCATGAAAATGATGAGCAACACGAGCATGACGTCGACGAGCGGCGTCACGTTGATTTCGGAGATAACTCCCTTGTTGCGGCCACCGCGGCGGCGGCGTCCGCCGCCTCCTCCGCTATTGCCGCCTACAGCCATACCCATGGTCGTCTACTCCGTTACTGGGCCGCCTGGCGCGGCTGCAGCTTCTCGTCGATCTGGCGCGAAAGGATGGCGGAGAATTCGTCCGCAAAGCCTTCCATGCGACCCGAGAGCTTGCCGGCGTCGGCGGAGAACTTGTTGTAGGCGATAACCGCCGGGATAGCGGCGACGAGACCGATGGCGGTTGCGAGGAGCGCTTCCGCGATACCGGGTGCCACGACCGCAAGGTTGGTGGACTTCGAGCCGGCGATTGCCTGGAACGAGGTCATGATACCGACGACCGTACCGAACAGGCCGATGAAGGGACCAGCCGAACCGATCGTCGCAAGCGAGCCGAGGCGCGCCGAGAGATATTCGGATTCACGGGCGAGCGTCACGTCCATGGCGCGGTCGATACGCATTTGCAGACCGATCGGCGAACGCGCGCCGCGCTCGAAGGACTTCTTCCATTCGCGCATCGCCGCGACAAAGATTGCCGCCAGGCCGGTATTGTTGCGCTCGGAAAGCGTCCGGTAGAGTTCTTCCAGCGACTGGCCCGACCAGAAGACCTGCTCGAACTTGTCGAACTGGCGACGGGCACGGCCGTAAGCCAGGTATTTGTCGATGACGATAGCCCAGGTCCACACCGAAGCGGCGATAAGGCCGAGCATAACCAGCTTGACGACAATGCCGGCCTGCATGAAAAGCGACCAGAGGCTGACGTCGGTCGTGGCTGCTGCCAATCCTACTTGTTCCATAGATCCAAAATCCCCGAATCCAAACGCCCGGCGCTTGACCGGGCGGCACGAAGTGATCACGCAAGAATGTCTGGCGGCCGCCGCCCAAAGCCCTGGTCAAGCTTCCAAGCTCTTCATCCGCCTTCTTGACGTCAAATTTGGTCAAAGGAAGGCGTGCGTCGCACAAACTCCGACTCCACGAGTAAGACACCATTATGGTTAATAGATCGTTAGTGCCAGACTATGACAGCAGGAATATCGCGGGAGATTTTGTTCCTGGATTAACTTGACCGGTACATTGTCCGGTTGCCGAACACAGCGCTATCTTGCAGCGCGGAAATTCCTTCACATAAAATTCAAGTTTTTACAAGCCCTCGATTCGGCCAGTTCGAGGCCGCAAAATCGCAGGCACGCATCGGTCTTTTCAGGTCTCGGGAATGAGCATCTGTCTGGCCAGCGCCTCCGGCAACCGGCGCGGCCGTCCTTTGGCGTTGATGACGGCAATGATGACCTTGGCGGCAATCAGCAGCGTGTCGTCACGACGGATTTCCTGGTTGAGCACCATCTTGGCGCCGCCGGCTTTCTCGGTATGGGTCAGCACGGTCAGAATGTCATCCATGCGGGCGGGGGTCTTGAAGTCGATCTCCATCCGATGAACGACGAAAACGAGCCCTTCCTCATCGGCATTGACGAGTTCACGCTGCTCGACACCGAGACACCGCAGATAGTCGGTGCGACCGCGTTCGAGAAAATGGAGATAACGGGCGTGATAGACCAGACCGGAGAAATCCGTATCTTCGTAGTAGACCCGCTGGACGAGTCGATGACCCGCCTCGACGAGTTCGCCGGAAATAGAAAAGCCGTGTTCCGCCATAATTTTCTCCAAACTTTCCGGCCCTCTTTGACGCAACATCTCTCGACAGGCAAGCATTGAACAATTGTCATATTTCCTAACTATCCCCGTTAGGAAGCAACCGATGAGGAGCCAGTGGAATGAAGATTGCGGTGATGGGTGGAGACGGTTTCATCGGTTGGCCAACCTCACTGCATCTCTCCGATGCCGGCCATGATGTTCACATCCTCGATAATCTCTCCCGCCGTTGGATCGATACGGAACTCGGTGTCCAGTCGCTGACCCCGATGGACTCGATACAAGAGCGCACGCGCATCTGGCATGCAGAAACCGGCCGCCGCATCCATTTCAATCTGATCGACCTCGCCCGCGACTATGAGCTGCTCAAGAAGTGGCTCGCGGAAAACCGGCCCGATGCGATCATCCATTTCGCCGAACAGCGCGCCGCCCCCTACTCGATGAAAAGCGACCGCCACAAGAATTACACTGTTAACAACAATGTCAGCGCCACGCACAATCTCCTGAATGCGTTGGTCGAGCTGCAGCTCGATGCGCATCTCGTCCACCTGGGCACCATGGGCGTCTATGGCTATTCGACAGTCGGCGCAGCCATTCCAGAAGGTTATCTTCCCGTCGGCATCGAAACGATGGATGGCGAAACGGCTTCCCAGGAAATTCTCTATCCGTCCAATCCCGGCTCGATCTACCACATGACGAAGTGCCTGGATCAGCTGCTTTTCCAGTTCTATGCCAAGAATGATGGTCTCAGGATCACGGATCTGCATCAAGGCATCGTCTGGGGCACGCATACCGAACAGACGCGCCGCCATCCGCAGCTCATCAACCGCTTCGATTATGATGGTGACTACGGCACCGTGCTGAACCGCTTCCTCATTCAGGCCGCCATCGGCTACCCGCTGACGGTCCACGGCACCGGAGGCCAGACGCGCGCCTTCATCCATATTCAGGATTCCGTGCGCTGCATCGAGCTGGCGCTGAAGAACCCGCCTGCCCGTGGCTCGCGGGTCGAGATCTTCAATCAGATGACCGAGACCCATCGTGTGCGCGATCTCGCCGAGATGATCGCCAGGATGAGCGGCTCCGAAATCGTCTGGTTGCCGAATCCGCGCAAGGAAGCTGCGGAGAATGATCTGGTCGTCAAGAACGACAAGTTTCTGGGCCTTGGCCTCAACCCGATCACCCTGCAGACCGGCCTGCTGGACGAGATCGTCGACGTCGCCAAGAAATTCGCCTACCGCGTCGACCGCTCCCGCGTCCCGGCCGTCTCCGCCTGGACGAAGGATATCGCCGCGACGATCAATCACGACCCGGAAGGCAAGCGGCTGAAGTCCGTATCATGAGGGGCGCTTTCTCCGCAAAGCAACGGCTCCGCAGGAGCGAAGCCGTTCAGGAAAGCACCCTGCATTCATGACTTCTACCCCTCACTTCGCTTATGTCAGTCTCGTCACCAACGCCGATTACGCCATGGGCGCGACAGCGCTGGCAAAGTCGCTGCGCCGCACTGGCACGGAAGCCGCAATCGTCATCCTGCATACGGGCGGTGTCGATGCGGCTGCCCTCTCATCGCTGGACGCTCTCGGCTGCCGGTTGATCGAAGTCGAGCATCTGCCGCTGTCGGATACCTTCAACGAGCGCCATGCACGCGGCAATCTCCACGCCGCAGCGCCCTTCACCAAAGGCCGCAAGCCGGCCTTTCATTCGCCGCTCGACAATTTTTGCAAGCTGCGCCTCTGGCAGCTTGTCGAATACGAGCGCTGCGTCTTCATCGATGCCGACGCGATCGTGCTGAAGAACGTCGATAAGCTCTTCGCCTACCCGGAATTCTCCGCGGCGCCTAATGTCTATGAAAGCCTCGCCGACTTCCGTCGCATGAACTCAGGCGTCTTCGTTGCCCGTCCGTCAGAAGAGACATTCAGGAGAATGCTGGAGCTTCTGGATCAGCCCGAGATCTTTTGGCGGCGCACAGATCAGACCTTTCTCGAAACCTTCTTTCCCGATTGGCACGGCCTGCCGGTCTATTTCAACATGCTGCAATATGTCTGGTTCACCATGCCGGCCCTGTGGGATTGGAAGAGCATTTCGATCCTGCACTATCAATATGAAAAACCGTGGGAAAAAGATCATCCGAAGGCGGCGGAGCTACAACCTTTGATCGATTTGTGGCATTGTTTCCATACTGACAGCCACGTGCCGGAGATTGCATCTCTGGCCAATCCGGATGAGGCGGCATGAAAGTACTGGTATCAGGCGGAACGGGCCTCGTCGGACGTTATATCGTCGAAGAGCTGCTTTCCGCCGGATATCAGGTGATTATAGGCGGACGGCGCGCGCCGCTTCCCCAAGCCTACTCCCGTCCGGTTGATTTTGCTCCGCTTTCGCTGGATCCGGACGAAGACAATATCGGCGCCTTCGATGATGCCTATTTCTTCGTGCATGCCGCCTTCAGCCACCTCGAAGGAAAATATCGCGGCGGCGAAGGCAATGACCCGATGACATTTCGCCGCCTGAACCTCGACGGCACCGTAAAACTCTTCGAAGAGGCAAAGCGTGCGGGCACCCGCCGTTGCATCTTCATCTCCACCCGTGCGGCCTATGGCGAACATGCGCCGGGCACCGAGCTTTTCGAGACCATGCCCGCCACGCCGGAAACTCTTTACGGACAGGTCAAGCTCGATGCGGAGCGGGCGCTCGCCCATCTCTCCGGCCCAGGCTTTGCGGGAGCAAGTCTGCGAGCAACCGGCGTTTACGGTGATAATTCTCCAGGCAAATGGGATCGATTGATCGATGACTATCTGAGCGGCCGGCCTGTCTTACCACGCGCGGGAACCGAAGTGCATGGTCGCGATCTCGGCCGTGCCGTGCGGCTGATGCTGGAAACAGAAAGCGCCCGGATCTCCGGCGAAATCTTCAACGTCTCCGATATCGCCGCTGATACGAGGGATACTCTTTCACCGATCCGGCATCACGCCGACTGTCCATTCCCGCTGCCCGAGGCAGCGGACAAGGCAGGCCTTTGCGCCATGAATACGGACAAAATCCGCGCGCTCGGCTGGAAGCCCGGGGGCATGCCCCTTTTCGAGCAGACAATGCGGCAATTGGCCGAGAAACAAACGGTTCCGCGGCCCAGTTCCACGCAAGTCTGATCTGGCAAAGTGCGCCCCAAATGTAATCGGGGGTATATTATGCAGCTCGCAACCGTTTCGGCGTCCATTCTTCTGCGTGGCACCCAGCCGGCACAATCCGGCGTTTCGTCCACGAGTGATGAGCCCGATGCCGGCGTATTGAAGATCCAGCGGCAGTCGCTGGCGCTGGAGCAGGCGCGCAATTCGCTGGCTAGCTCCGCCGACGATGCGAAAAGCCGCGCCCAGCGCAAGCTTGAGGAAGCCAAGCAGGAACTTCAGGCGCTGAAAACGGCCGGCTTCCCGCCTGAAGTGATTGCACGTCTTGCCGCTGAACTCGCGCGCAAGGTCGGCGCGGCAGCCTCCGAATTCGCCTCAGCCGTTGCAACCGGCGGCTCGTCCGCCCCAAGTGCTGCGACCGGCGCGGCAGCCACATCAGCTTCCGCCGCCACCACGACTGATGCCACCACGACGGGCACCACCGCGAGTGCAACGGCCGGCGCTGTTGCAAGCGACGCAACGGCTTCTACCGAGACACCGCAGGATGCCGCAACGACCGCTGAAGCAGCCGAAGACGGCACGAACACTGCGGAAATGGATGGCGCTGCTCATGCCCGCAAAGCCTATCAGGAAACCGTCGATGACGGTCCGAAATCATCGACAATTTCCGCCGATGACCGCCAGACGATGGAAGAATTCAAATCCATCGTCCGCGAACTGAAACAGATCCTCGAAAAGGCCATGCGCGATCTGCGCGAGAAGAACCGCGATACTGCCGCCGAAGGTGCGATCGGGGCAGCGCAATCAGCCGTGACCGGCCTGTCGGCTGCGGTACCCACGGCGGCCATTCCTTCAAGCATCGTCGTCTAAGCCTTCGGCGCCGCCGCCTGAGGCAGAAAATGGATCGTTACCTGGTTGACGAGCAGCACAAGGCAGGCGGCAAAGACAGTTGCAAATAGCCGGTCCAGCAGTGCTGAGGTCGGCAGGGCATGATCGGCGGTTCCCATCGCCATCATCATCAGCGGCGTCATCACGATCGAATAAGCCAGATAATTCCTGACCCGCAGGAAGGGCCTGGCGCCGCCGAGCACGGCAACGACGAGCACATCAGCCCAGCTCGGCAAGGTTAGAAACGACAGTAACGCCGCGCAGCAGACACCGAAGATAACGCCGATCACTCTTTGCGTCGTCTTCAGCGGTAAACGTTCCGGCCGCCGCTCGATCAACAACACCAACGCCAGTGCCGCCCAGTGAACGTCATGATCGGAAAAGAACCGGTGGATGAGCGAAACGGCGCCCAGGCAGGAAACCAGCCGGACGGGATATTGCCAGCCTGCCGGCTCCCCCAAAGAGCGCCGTAACCTGTTGAATCTCTGTCTGACGGTTGGTTTGCGTTCATCTTCAACCTGCTCTACCGCATGACCGCGGACATGCGCGACGACCAGGGCCATAGCCAAGTGGAGGACAACAGCGAAAAGCGCCCCACCAATGACAATGGCAAAGATGAGCAACGGATCTGCTGTCGTGGTGGAGACGATGCCGCCAACCATCACGAGATAGAAGACATAGCGCATCGAAGCCGCGACCATCGCCCGATCGAACCCGCCGATGACGCCGGCAAGCCCCGCGATCAGCAACAGAGCGATCTGCCACGCCCCGCCCAACCGCGCGAGTGCACAGGCAAGCCCGGCTGCAAGCATCAAAACCAGCAATGCAGCCCCTGCGCTCGCAGCTTGCGTCCTCAGTCTGCCGTGCGCTACCGTTCCGCTCATCGCCATGCCACCGATCAGGCCGAGCCCCGTATGATGGCCTCTCGCGGCAAGCAGAGCCGGAACGGCCATGGCGAGCGCCGAAACGGTGATTTCGATCGCCGTCACTTCCTTTTCAGTCGACCAGCGAAAGGCTCCGGCAAAGTGATTGAGTGTCTTTTCCATCAACCGTCTCTCGAACCAGGGATTGGGCTCGAGCGATATAATACGCAGTGCGTACTATATGTCCAGTAGCAACGACACCCCCGCGACACTCATCCTGCGTTCGGTCCTGCTGCTCGGCCGCCGCCTGCGCGCCGCGCGGTCCGAAAGTCCGCACAGCCTGTCGACCATCGCAATTCTTGGCACTCTTCATCGGTTGGGGCCTATGCCCGCCTGGCGTCTTGCGCGCGAGGAGCGCTTGCAACCCCAATCGGTCACCCGCATCATTGCCGCTCTCGAGCATGACGGACTGATCAGCCGCATGCGGAGCGAAGCTGACCGCCGCGAGATCGAATTGTCGATCACCCCTCATGGTCGCAACATACTATCGGAGGACATAGGCATTCGCCGCGCCTGGCTGGAAAAAGCGATGGACGAACGCCTGACTTCGCAAGAGCGCAAGACGCTCATCGACGCATCGGAGATTATGCTGAAGCTCGCCCATCCCGAGGACGAGGCGCAATCAGGCGAGGAATAGACCCTTTTCACCTGTCGCCACCAGCTGCAAGCAGTTATGTTCGCTGGATAACGATACCGGATTCGAGATGACGCCCAGGGAATTGAAGGCTCAATTGCGCACCGAACGTCTGGCGGCCCGCGACGCCATTCCGAAGGATCTTCGCGCAGCCAAAAGCCTCGACATGGCAGCCCATGCCGGCGATGCGGTTGCTTTTGCCCGCGGCACCATCATCTCCGGTTTTCTGCCGATCCGTTCGGAAGCCGATTTACAGCCGCTGATGGCACGGTGGCGCGGTCGTGGCGCCCGCCTCTGCGTGCCCGCAATCATCGACAGGCAGACCATTGTCTTTCGCGAGCTTGTCCACGGCGCGGCGTTGATCGGCACCGGCTTCGGCACAGTCGGGCCGGGCGAAGATGCTGCAACCCTCGACCCGGAAATCATGCTCGTACCACTGTCGGCCTTCGATTCCCGCGGCCACCGCATCGGCTACGGTGCCGGCCATTATGACCGTGCAATCGACCGTCTCAGGCAAAAAGACCTTTCCCCGAAGCTGATCGGCATTGCATTTGACTGCCAGGAAGTGGCAGAGGTACCCGCTGAGCCGCATGACATAAGCTTGGATGCCATCCTGACGGAAAGCGGTCTGCGCCATTTTACCTCACGGATTGGATAGGGAATGCGACTGCTATTTCTGGGTGACATGGTCGGTAAGACGGGACGCACGGCGGTCTGGGATCGTCTGCCCGGCCTGGTGTCCGACCTGAAGCTGGACTTCGTCATCGTCAACGGCGAAAACGCCGCCGGCGGCTTCGGCATCACCGAAGACATCTTTTTGGAAACGATCAATGCCGGCGCCGATGTGGTGACAACCGGCAATCACGTCTGGGACCAGAAGGATGCCGTTGCATTCGCGGGCCGCCATGACCAGTTCCTGCGTCCGGCGAACTATCCGCAGGGTACGCCCGGCCGCGGTTCCGGCCTTTTTTATGCGCGCAACGGCGCGCGCGTGCTCGTCGCCAACATCATGGGACGCGTCTTCATGCATCCCGAGCTTGACGATCCCTTCAAGGCGGCAGAAACGATCCTCGCCGCCTGCCCGCTGAAAGAGCAGGCCGACGCAATCATCTTCGATTTTCATGCGGAAGCGACAAGCGAAAAGCAGTGCTTCGGCCATTTCGTCGACGGCCGTGCCAGCTTCGTCGTCGGCACCCATACGCACGTGCCGACCGCCGATGCACAGATCCTGAACGGTGGCACTGCCTATATGTCCGATGCCGGAATGTGCGGCGATTACGACTCCTCGCTCGGCATGGACAAGGAAGAGCCGCTGAACCGCTTCATCTCCAAGATGCCGAAGGGTCGCATGGAAGCCGCCACTGGCCCCGCTACCATCTGCGGCGTCGGCGTGGAAATCTCGGACGCGACGGGGCTTGCGGAAAAGATCGCTCCGCTGCGCCTTGGCCCGCGGCTTGCCGAAACGATCCCCGAATTCTGGCGCTAGTGCCTCGCAACACGCAATTGTGAGCTAATCCCGTCTGGACCGCTGCGACAGCATGCCGCATCCTTTCGGCGTCGTGAAAGCGCCGGAGGGGTGGCATGAAGCCGCGTTGTCTTGTCCTCGCTATCGCATGTCTTGCAATTTTCACCGTTCCTAACCTTGCCGCAGCCCAGCAAGATCGAGGACCGGTCAGCCAGTGCCAGGCAATCGCTCAGAATATTCCCGAGGCCACTTTCGCGAGTTTCTCCGGCGTGGCGCCGGTAATCCCTGCAGTTACCGAGGGTGAAGATGTCAAGTTCACCTATCTCGGCCATTCAACCTTCGAAATCGAGACTCCCGGCGGCATCGTCATCGCCACGGACTACAATGGTTGGTACAGGCCGGCCGTCACACCCGACGTCGTCACCATGAACAAGGCGCACTCGACGCATTTCACCTTGACGCCGGATCCCGGCATCAAGCACGTGCTGCACGGGTGGAGCGACATCCCCGGCGAAAAGGCCAGGATTAGCCTCGTCGTCGGTGACGCCTATATCCGCAATGTGACGACGGATATCCGTTTCAGCTATGGGTTGGGCGGATCACAGCTGGACGGCAATTCAATCTTCATCTTCGAAATCGCCGGCCTCTGTATCGGCCACCTCGGCCATCTGCATTACGAACTGACCGATACTCACTATACGGAAATCGGCCGGCTCGACGTGGTCATGGTGCCGGTCGATGGTGGTCTGACCATGGGAGCCGATAGCATGAGCCGCGTCATCAAGCGGCTGCGCTCGTCGCTGATCCTGCCGATGCACCGTCGCGGCCCGCCGGTCAATGCCTTCATCTCGATGTTCGGCACTGGGTTCGACGTCAATTATGCGCCCGACAACAGCATTACAGTTTCGCTGCGCACGCTCCCGAAAAAGCCGCTGATCTACGTGATGAAGGACGTGCAGTAAAAAGACCCGGATCGTGCTCGGGCCTTCCCCCTGTCTCACGCAAATTGCAGATGCCGCTTGATGCCGACGTCAGGCATCTTCTCCTCGTCGAAATTGGCCTTGGCAATTTCCCAGCCAAATTTCAGCTTGCTGCCAGTCGAAACCCAGATCTCGGCATCATCGACATGCATGGACAGCATCGTCAGCTTCGGATCCTTCTTGCCCCCTTCATACCAGGCGGCCACGACCGAGTTCCAGAATTCCTCGATTTTCGCAGGATCGGGACGCACGTCGATAACACCCGACAGGCAGGCATGATAATCGTGGTTCTTGCCGATGACGCAGAAATGCGCGCGGCTGCCCGGTTTGATCATCTGCACGAGTTCGGCATCTGTCTTGGTATAGAACCAGATCGTATTGGTTGTCGGATCAACGTTGGGTGCCATCGGCTGCATATGCATGTCGACGCCTGAAAGGCCGAGCATGCCGGCGTGGATGTCGTTGATCTGATCCCAGAGCTGACGTGCCGGTTGTTCACGGGCTTCGCTGAAGCTTGCCATAGCCGTTCCTTTCCTGCTGGCGTTGTCGGTTGAAAACGTCATCTCCCCGGCTTTGTTCCGGCGCGAGCCGTACCGGCTACGCAGGAGCGAAAGACTGCTTTTTCCTTGAATATCGCCCTTTCCGATCTTATAAGGCGGCCCATTCCGAACAATGAGACGTGAACAGGGGTGCCATGGCTGGCCATTCACAGTTTAAAAACATCATGCACCGCAAGGGCCGTCAGGATTCCGTGCGGTCGAAAATGTTCTCCAAGCTCGCGCGCGAAATCACCGTTGCCGCCAAGGCCGGCCTGCCCGACCCGACAATGAATGCCCGCCTGCGCCTGGCGATCCAGAACGCCAAGGCCCAGTCGATGCCGAAGGACAATATCGATCGCGCCATCAAGAAGGCATCCGGCGCCGATACCGAGAACTATGACGAAGTCCGTTATGAGGGCTACGGCCCGGGCGGCACGGCGATCATCGTCGAGGCACTGACCGACAACCGCAACCGCACCGCCTCCAACGTCCGCTCGGTCTTCACCAAGGCTGGCGGCGCACTCGGCGAAACCGGGTCGGTTTCCTTCTCCTTCGATCATGTCGGCGAGATCACTTACAAGCTATCCGCCGGCGATGCCGACAAGGTCATGGAAGCCGCAATCGAAGCCGGAGCCGACGATGTCGAGACGGACGAGGACGGCCATTACATCACGACCGGCTTCGAAGCCCTCGGCGAAGTCGCCAAGGCGCTCGAAGCCTCGCTCGGTGAAGCCGAGACTGTAAAGGCCATCTGGCGCGCCCAGAACAATGTCCCGGTCGATGAAGAAAGGGCCCAGTCACTGCTGAAGCTCATTGACTCGCTGGAAGATGACGATGACGTGCAGAATGTCTACTCGAACTTCGAAGTCTCGGAAGAAGTTCTGGCCAAGCTCTCAGCTTAAAGCCATCCACGATATGGAATCGAAAAACCCGGCCATTCCGCCGGGTTTTTGTTTGCAAGGATGCCCTGGCGTCTAGGCTGCGGCCCGCATGAAATTGCCGAGCCCGGCAAAAAGCTCCACCGATTTCAAACGCGCCTCGATATCATGGATCGGCATGGAGATGATGACCTCATCCGCTTGCGTTTCTTCGAGGAAATCATTGAGCTGGGCCTCTGCCGTGGCTGGCGAGCCGACGACGGCGTAGCGCAATGTGTGTTCCACATTCATCTTTTCCATCGGCGACCAGAAGGCGTCCATGTCTTTGACCGGCCGCGGGAAAGGACCACGCACATTGCGCCTGAGATTGACGAATTGCTGCTGCGCCGAAGTGAAGTGGTACCGCGCTTCCTCGTCCGTCTCGGAAACAGCGCCCATGACGCCGACCATCACATAGGGCTTGTCGAGTTCCGACGAGGGCTGGAACCGGTCGCGATAGATCGCGATGGCATCAAGCAGCATGTCAGGCGCAAAATGCGAAGCAAAGGCGAAAGGGAGGCCTAGCATGGCCGCGAGCTGGGCACTGTAGAGGCTGGAGCCGAGCAGCCAGATCGGGATGTGTGAATTATTGCCGGGTACGGCAAGGATCGCCTGGTTTTCGATCGGTGTACCGAGGAGCTGCTGTAGCTCCACCACATCATTGGGAAAACTGTTTGCACCGGCGTCGAGGTTGCGCCGCAGCGCCTGCGCCGTGCGCATGTCCGTTCCCGGCGCGCGGCCGAGGCCGAGATCAACGCGGCCGGGAAACAAGGCTTCCAGCGTACCGAACTGTTCGGCAATGACGAGCGGCGCATGGTTCGGCAACATGACGCCGCCTGAACCGATACGGATGGTCTCCGTCACAGCACCGATCTGCCCGAGAATGACCGAGGTTGCAGCACTCGCGACGCCGGGCATGCCGTGATGCTCGGCCATCCAGAAACGCGTATAGCCGAAGTCCTCCGCCTTCTGTGCCATGCGCTTCGACGCCGCAAAGGATTGGCCGATGGTCGTGCCGTCTGCCACGGGGGAAAGATCGAGAATGGAAAAGGGAACCATGGAAACCTGCCGCGCAAAGATGGGGTGCGGTCTATGTAGGTTCGCCCTGGCTCTATTCCAAATCGCAGCGCCAATAAAAGCTGCCGCGAAAACTATCCGTCATTCGCCGAAAGCCGGAGAGAATTTCAGCACACCTGATGGTGGCGATCCCCTGAAGACGATCCGCTGGACGTAGCGCGTATCAAGATCGCCATAGGTCAACCTTCCATCGCTCTCGAAACCGACACCCCGATAGACTGCAGGGTTGCCAATCAGCGCGCAGCCTGTCGCATGGCGCTCTCTTAGGAGGGCGAGCCCTTTCAGGATCAACTCTCTGCCAATCCCCTGCCGCTGCCGCTCCGGCTTTACCGAAATCGGCCCGAGCCCGTACCATCCGTCCTTGATGTCACCGATTGTGACCGGCGAGAAGGCGACGTGGCCGATGATCTGCCCGCCTTCTTCGGCGACGAGAGATAATGTGAGATCACCCGATGCACGAAGATCCCGGATGATTTGCGCTTCGGTATTATTGCTGTAGGGCATCGGTTCGAACGCCACCCAGGTCAGCTCATGAATGGCATCCGCATCCTCGAGTTTTTCAAGCCGGATCAGCATGGTACGATCAGGCCCGCTTGCGCTGCAGATGCATGTCGGTGCTGTGCTGCTGATATCCTTCGCCAAGCGTAAAGTTGCCGAGCTGGCGGTCCATCTCCACGGCCTCGGTTGCCAGGCGATGGATTGCAGCCGTTGTCTCCTCGACCATCGCCGCATTCTGCTGGGTCATGGAATCGAGCTCGGCGACCGAACTGTTGATCTGCCGTAGGGTATCGGCCTCTTCACGGGTGGATTCCATGATTTCGTTGATCTGGCCGTCGATGGATTCGACATGACCACCGATGCCCGCGAGCGCAACGCCGGCCCTCTCGACGAGCGCCACGCCGCTTTCAACCTCATGCGTGGATTTCTGCAACAGGCTGGAGATTTCCTTGGCAGCGCTCGAAGAGCGTTGCGCCAATTCGCGTACTTCCATGGCGACGACCGCAAAACCCTTGCCGCTTTCGCCGGCGCGTGCCGCCTCGACGCCGGCATTCAGTGCCAGCAGATTGGTCTGGAAGGCGATATCGTCGATGACGGAAATGATGGTGTTGATCTGCCGAGACGACGCCTGGATCGCTTCCATCGCCGCAATCGTCTCGCGCATGATCTGGCTGGAGCCGACTGTCTCCTTCTTGGCGTCGCGCGCGATACGCGCCGCCTGCTCGGCGCGCTCGATCTGCACGCGCACAGACTGTGTGATGGCGCTGATCGCGTTTGCCGTCTCGGTGATCGAGCTTGCCTGACGCTCTGTGCGACCGGCCAGTTCATCGGCCCCGGTGCGCATCTCTTCGGAGCCGGCACGGACGGCCATGGAATTGCCGCCGATCGCCGTCATCGTTTCGTTGAGTGTCGCCAGCGCCTCGTTGAAGTTCACACGCAGGCTTTCGAGCTCGCTCGGGAAGCGGGTTTCGATTTGGTAGGCGAGATCACCGCTTGCCAGATGATGAAGCCCCTCGTCGAGTGCCGTGACGACATCCTGCAGACTGCGGGCCTCCGCCTCGCGCTGGGCCAGATTCTGCTGGCGCTCGCTTTCGGCCCGCATGCGCGTTTGCTCGCTCGCAGCTTCGAGCTGGCGGCCTTCGATCAGCGACTGCTTGAAACGAGCAAGCGCTTTCGCCATCGTGCCGATCTCATCCTTGCGGTTCTGGCTGCCAATCTCGACTTCGAGCTTGCCGTCAGCGACTTCGCTGGTCACGCCGGCAAGACGGGCAAGTGGTGAGAACAGCAAGTTGGTGATGAGCCCCGTGGCAATAGCCATGACAACGAGAACGCCGATGCCGATCCAGGTCAGCAGCGTGGCGATCTCGATCGAGCCAGCGTTCAATTCGCTGAGCAGCACGCTTTCGACGACGAGGAAACGATCGCCGCGATAGTCGACGCCGCGCACATAGGCGCGTGCTGTTCCATCGGTGCGATCAAAGTCTGCGACTGTCATCGCCGAGCTCGCAAGCGCATCCTTGATGAAGGTGAACGGCGCGGTATCGAGCGTCGCCAGCCGGCCGGATGCATTGAGACCAACGGCCGAACCGTCAGCCGAAATGATTGCCGCCTGCGCCGTACTGCCTGACACGATACCCTTCGCGAGGATGCCAGTGACGACATCGTCGCGTACCTTGAAGAGCATCAATCCCTTCGCCTGGCCGAGCTTGACGATCGGCACCGCATAGAAGATCGCCGACTTGCCGCTTCCTGCGTCGACGCGCAGACCGGAGAAGGCCGTCGGCGCAGAATCATCAGTGGCCTTTGCGGTATTCTCGATCGCCCTGGCATAGGCGATACCTGCACCGGTCGACTTCCAGGCATCCGACTTCAGGTTTTCCGCAAAATCGTCATTCTTCTTGTAGGAATAGAGCACGGTGCCGTCGAGATCGACGATCAGGAGGTCGCTGAACGCCGTGTCGGCGAGATCGCGCGCCACTTCGCCTTGAGTCTTTTCATGGTTCGAATAATAGAAGCCGCTTGGCCCCTCCGGCTTGGCAAGCTTTTCGCGCTGATCGGCCGGGTTCGGGTTGTTGGTGATAAAGACCTTCTTCAGCTCCCCGCGGGCATCGCCCGAGCTTTTCTCGATCGTCTTCCAGCCGCTCTTCAGGCTGGTGATCGCCATCTGCAGCGCTTCGATGCGCGCAATCGAGGTCGCCTGGTTCTCGAGCTGTACAAGCTGATCCTGCAGCATATCGCCGCGGAAAATCAGTACGCTCTCCTTGGCCTTCAGCGCCTGCTCGTCGGAAACGCGGCTGCTGGCGAAATAGGCGAGGATATTGATGACAGCGACCGAAAGCGTGGTCAGCAGGATGAAGGTGGCTATCACCTTGAAGGACAGGGACTGAAATCTCTGAGCCATGAAAAACGAACCCTTCCGGAACGGCGCCGCCGGCGGGTGTATCGTCGAGATATCACCCGCCGGTTGAACTGCAAACAGACCATCGGAGGCCTTAAGCTTTGCAAAAGCTGGCCCCTCTCACATTTGATGGATCAGAATTCGTGCATCCGGTTTAATTCGCGGTAAATGCCGCCTGAAAACACGCCATGTTTTCGCTTTGTTCACATATCGATGGCACTTATTCAGCCGTCGCTATAGGGTGAGCCATGCAAAACACGATTCGCATCATCGGTATTGATCCCGGTCTTCGCCGCACCGGATGGGGCATCATCGATACGCTCGGCAATTCGCTGCGCTTCGTTGCCTCGGGAACCGTCACCTCGGATGGCGACATGGACCTGGCCTCGCGCCTCTGCCAACTGCATGATGGACTTGCAGACGTTGTCCATTCCTACAAGCCGGAAGAAGCTGCCGTCGAACAGACTTTCGTCAACAAGGACGCCGTCGCCACGCTGAAACTCGGCCAGGCACGTGGCATCGCCATGCTGGTGCCGGCCCGTGCCGGTCTGCCGGTATCGGAATATGCGCCAAACGCCGTGAAGAAGACCGTCATCGGCGTCGGTCACGGCGAGAAGCAGCAGATCCACATGATGCTGAAGATCTTGATGCCGAAGGCCGAATTCAAGGGCAATGACGCCGCCGACGCATTGGCGATTGCGATCTGCCATGCTCATCACCGCGGTGCGAACCGCATGCGCCAGGCGGTCGCCAGCGCTTCTGCAACTCATCCCTGACGGAACAAGATCATGATCGGCAAGCTGAAGGGCACCATAGACGAGATCGGCGATGACTATGTGCTCGTCGATGTACACGGCGTCTGTTACGTCGCCTATTGCTCGGCACGCACGCTCTCGAAACTCGGCTCGGTCGGAGAGGCCTGCGTACTCTTTATCGAGACCTATGTACGTGAAGATCAGTTGAAGCTCTTCGGCTTCCAGACCCAGCTCGAACGCGAATGGTTCAACCTGCTCCAGAGCGTGCAGGGCGTCGGCGCCAAAGTGGCCCTCGCCGTACTTTCGACGCTCCCGCCGCCCGAGCTTGCCAATGCCATCGCCCTGCAGGACAAGACTGCCGTTTCGCGTGCTCAGGGCGTCGGCCCCAAGGTCGCGATCCGCATCGTCACCGAACTCAAGAACAAGGCGCCCGCCTTTGCCGGCGAGGCGATCAATATCGGTCTCAAACAGGAGATCGGCGAAGGCGTGGCCGCAGCCCCCGTTGCCGATGCCGTTTCGGCCCTGACCAATCTTGGCTATTCCCGTGATCAGGCAGCCAATGCGGTTGCCGCCGCCATGAAGACGGCCGGAGAGGATGCCGATAGCGCCAAGCTGATCCGCCTAGGCCTGCGGGAACTCTCCCGCTGATGGCCTCGCGGGGTGTCAATGCGGGCCGCTTGGTGTATGGACTTGAGCAAGCTTCTAACGGAAATACTCAATGACTGATGCCCGCCTGATAGCGCCGGAAAAGCGTGGCGAAGACCTGGATACCACGTTGCGCCCGCAGTCCTTGGACGAGTTCACCGGCCAGGCGGAGGCACGCGCCAATCTCAAAATCTTCATCGAAGCGGCCAAAAACCGCGGCGAAGCGCTGGACCATGTTCTCTTCGTCGGCCCGCCCGGCCTCGGCAAGACGACACTGGCGCAGATCATGGCGAAGGAACTCGGCGTCAATTTCCGCTCGACCTCCGGCCCGGTTATCGCCAAGGCCGGCGACCTCGCCGCATTGCTGACCAATCTCGAAGAGCGTGACGTGCTCTTCATCGACGAAATCCATCGCCTCAACCCTGCGGTCGAGGAAATCCTTTATCCCGCGATGGAAGATTTCCAGCTCGACCTCATCATCGGCGAGGGCCCCGCCGCCCGCTCGGTCAAGATCGACCTGTCGAAATTTACGCTCGTCGCCGCCACCACCCGCCTTGGTCTGCTGACGACACCGCTGCGCGACCGTTTCGGCATACCCGTGCGTCTCTCCTTCTATACGGTGGAGGAGCTGGAACTGATTGTCCGCCGCGGCGCCCGTCTGATGGGCCTTGGAATGACCGATGACGGCGCCCGCGAAATCGCAAGGCGCGCGCGCGGAACACCGCGCATCGCTGGCCGCCTGCTCCGCCGCGTGCGCGACTTTGCCGAAGTCGCAGGGGCCGAAGCCGTCACCCGCGAAATCGCCGATGAGGCACTGACCCGCCTGCTGGTCGACAATATGGGTCTCGACCAGCTCGACAAGCGTTACCTCAACATGATCGCCGTCAATTTCGGCGGCGGCCCGGTCGGCATCGAAACCATTGCGGCCGGTCTCTCCGAGCCGCGTGATGCGATCGAGGACATCATCGAGCCCTACATGATCCAGCAGGGTTTCATACAGCGCACACCGCGTGGCCGCGTTCTGACCGCAATCGCGTGGAAACATCTCGGTATGCAGCCGCCAAAGGATATGGAGGCTGCGCAATTCGGGCTGTTCCGGGAGGACGATTGATTGATCAGCCGGCGCGGCTTTCTCAAACTGATGGGTGGCGGCGTCGCCAGCCTCATGGCACTCGGCGGATATGCATTCGCCTATGAACCGCTGGCCCGGCCGGCGATTTCCCGTTATACGCTTACCCCGCCAGGATGGACGCCGGGCCTAAAGCTGCGGCTCGTCGCGCTTGCCGATCTCCACGCCTGCGAACCCTGGATGTCTGCCGCCCGCATCGCGTCGATTTGCGCCCATGCTAACGAGCTTGGCGGCGATATCACGCTCCTGCTCGGTGACTACGCGGCTGGCATGAACATGGTGACGCGCTACGTACATTCCAGTGAGTGGTCGAAGGCGCTGGCTACGCTCAAGGCCCCGCTCGGCGTGCATGCGATCATGGGCAACCACGATTGGTGGGAAGACAGGACCGCGCAGAAGAATGGCGGAGGCGATACGTTCGGACATAGAGCACTGGCCGACGCAGGCATCCCCGTCTACAGCAATCGTGCCGTCAGGCTGGAAAAGGAAGGGCACGCCTTCTGGCTGGCGGGTCTGGAGGATCAACTGGCGCTCCTGCCTGGCAGGAAATGGGGCCGCAGCCGGATGCAGGGGCTCGACGATCTCGACGGAACGCTCGCACAGATTTCCGACAACGCGCCCGTTATCCTGCTGGCCCACGAGCCCGATATATTCCCACGTGTGCCCGAACGGGTATCGCTCACTCTGTCTGGCCACACGCATGGAGGGCAGATCCGTCTTCTCGGCTATTCGCCGGTCGTGCCCTCACGTTACGGCGATCGATATGCCTATGGCCATATTGTGGAGGATGGTCGGAACATCATCGTTTCCGGTGGCCTCGGCTGCTCCGTTGCGCCGGTGCGCTTCGGCATTCCGCCGGAGATAGTGGTCATCGACCTCGGATAATATCATGGCCAAGAGAACTGTCGTTCGCCTCAATGCAGGCAGCCAGCGCTTCAACTACCGGATCGCCGGGCTCGGGTTTCGCGATGGACACGTCCTTGTCCATCGCGCCGTTCACGAACCTTTCTGGACCTTTCCCGGCGGCCGCGCCGAGATCGGAGAAACCTCAGAGGAAACGCTCAAGCGGGAGATGATGGAGGAGCTCGGCGTCGAAGTGACCGTCGGTCGCCTGCTCTGGGCGGTCGAGAATTTCTTCCATTACGAGGGCCGTGACTGGCATGAGCTCGGATTCTACTATCTCATGGAAATCCCGCTGGAATTTCCCTTCCGAACGCATGAGATCATTCATCGGGTGGAGGATGGCGACAATCATCTGGAATTCAAATGGGTGCCCGCAACATTCCAGGGTCTGACCGCGCTCGATATTCCGCCCTATTTCATCGCGGGCGAGATCGAAAACCTGCCCGCCTCGCCTCGTCATCTGGTGTGGCGCGACGGCGATCTCGATGACAAGGATTAGAGCACTTCGTGTTTTCGGAAAGCCGGAAGCGCTTCAAGGAGGAGATGCGATGTCGAGTTTCGACCCCTGCCGCATGTTTCGAAAGCTCGCCTACAACAATGCGCTGGCAAACAGCCGGCTTCTTGCCGCCTGCGCGACCCTTGAACCCGGCGAATTCGAAGCCACGCGCACAAGTTTTTTCCCGTCGATCAAATCGACGCTGAACCATACGCTCACAGTCGACTGGTTCTATGTCGATGGGCTGGAAGGGGGAACCCTCGGCCTTCGCGCCTTCGACATTGAAGAACCCTTCAATGACCTGCCATCGCTCTCCAAAGAGCAGGCGAAGGTCGACCGGCGCCTTGTTGCAATCTGCGAAGGGCTGACACCCGAGAAGCTTGCCTCGACGGTGGAGCTTCAGCGCGACGGACGCGTTCAGCGAGAACGCATGGAGGATGTGCTGAGCCACCTCTTTCAACATCAGACCCACCATCGCGGACAGGTACATGCCATGCTGGCAGGCAGCAGCGTCGCTCCGCCGCAGCTCGACGAATTCATCGTCGACGACGACGCGAGGTTCCGGGGCGGCGAAGTTGCCGCCCTCGGCTGGAGTGAACAGATGCTGATGCGTTAGCCCTTGAGGCGCGCCTTCAGGCCATCGATGATCGTCTTGGTCAGAAGATCGTAATTTTCGTCAAAGTGATGATCGCCAGGCAGTTCGATCACCTCGCCGCCGACATCCTTGACAGCCGGGCAGGCCACATCGTCGTCGTCATCCTTGCCGTAGATGCATTGGACGAGTTTCGGATTGGCGCCCTTGAGATCCTTGATGGGATCGCCGCCGGCCCCTTCTGTCTTCTGACCGAGCCAGCCCATGACGGAAATGACGTAATCGACCTGGTGCGACAGAGACAGAAGCGAAATCTGCGCTACCGCCCTCTTCTCCTCGGGTTTCAGAAGCTGATAAGTGGCTGGCACGATATCCGCGCCGAAGGAATAGCCGATCAGCAGGACGTGCTTGACCTTCCATTGCTTGCGGTAGAATTCGATGATGCGCGAGAGATCGTCGGCCGTTTCCTGCGGTTTACGCTCCGTCCAGAAATAGCGCAGCGAGTCGATGCCGACGACGGGAATACCCTCCTTCTGCAGCATGCCCCCGACTTCCTTGTCGATGTCACGCCAACCGCCGTCGCCGGAATAGATAACGGCCATCGTATCAAGGTTCGGCTTGGCCTCGAGAACCGCAAGTGGCAGGCCGAGCGGATTGTCGAAGGCACCCGAAGCCGTCACCAGATCATCGAGCGTATCGGCAAAGACGGTCTGTGCATCGTCAGTGGAGTCGCGGATTTCGATCGCATCATGCGCCTTTTTCAGATCCTCCACATGAGCGCGGCCATCCTTGTCGGCAGCAGGCGTGAACGTGGCGATGATCGGATCCGGCAGGCTACCATCGGTCAGTCCATAGACGCTGCGATCACCGACGACCTTCTTCTGGGCCGGTGTACAGAGTTCCTTGCTCAACGGAATGCCGGCATGAGGGTCGACGACAAATGTCTGGCCGATCGTTGCATCGGGCGTCTGTGCGGCAATGGCGAGCGCCAGCGCACCACCCTCGCCAATGCCGGCGACGATCGGCAGGTGATAGGGGCTGTTGCCTGCGGCGCGTTGTACCTGCTGGCTAAGCGATTCAATATCGGAAACCGTGTAGATGCAGCCGTCGTTAAGGCTGACGTCGTAGCGGTTCAGCGCTTCCATATAGGACGGGAAATCGACGCCGATGACGACGGAACCCTGCGAAACCAGACGGTCTGCCTCAGTCTTTTCACTGTCACCCCAGCCGGCGGCATCGGAAATCAGAAAGACCGCGCCCTTCACCTCACCCTGCGGCAGGAAGATGTGCGGCGAAGGAATGAGCCCCGTCTCGAAGCTCTGGGTGGTCTCGTCCGCAGCATAAGACGGTGCGGCCGCGAACATGCTGACGCAGGCCGCAGCAAACAGGTATTTTTTCATCATTTTCTCACTACCCCTTTCAATCCGCCGCCAATCAGCAATGTCGCATCCATCAATGCGATCATCGGATTGCCCCCTCCGGACACCGCAAGATAGCGCGGTTGCCAGTGCGGATGAAACTTGGATTTGAAGGCACGAAGCCCCTTGAAGTTGTAGAAGCGCTCGCCGTGTTCGAAGACCGTACCGCCGATACGGTCCCAGACAGGCGCTACCTCCCGTTTCGACATGCCGGAGAGAGGCGCCATGCCAAGGTTAAAATGCGTAAAGCCCTGAGCGCGCAGATACTCCATGATCTGCACGAACAGGAAGTCCATTGCCCCTTTCGGCGCATCGGGCGAGAAGCGCATCAGGTCGATCGTCCCCTCCTCTCTCGCCGTGGTGACCAGGATATTGGCAAAGGCAACGATTCGGCCGTCCTTCTTGAGAACTCCGACCGGTTGAGACATCACATAATCAGGATCGAAGGCACCGAGCGAGAAACCTTTCTCCTTGGCATTGTGGTGCTCGAGCCACGCGTTGGAAACGGCCGACAGATCGTCGATGACGGCAGGGATATCAACGGGCTCGATAACGGCGAATTCCAGCCCGTCGCGCTGGGCGCGGCTTGCGGTCTGGCGCAGGTTCGCCCATTTGCCGCCCTTCATTTCGAAGGTGCGCAGATCAGCCACCGCCAGTTCACCCAGCTTGAAGGCGCGCAA
>UBMI01000009.1 GCA_900466475.1 Hyphomicrobiales bacterium | reverse complement strand
ACCGTCGGTGCAGGCATCGTGGCTTCCATCATCGAGTAATTCATTCGGCTGCTCCGGTGGGGCAGCCGATTCGATGACATTATTATGATGCAGGCGGCGCAAGCCGCTTGCTTATTACACAGAAATGTTGCAAATGGCGCGCGAGCGCGATTTGCGTAACGCTTTGGATGACGAAGCGGCGACTAAACAAACAATAAGGTGGGTCAAAAGGCCCTGAAGAGTGGATAGGGGTGCCGTAACAGGCGTCTCTCTCGATCTTTGAAACCGGTGGTCCGCCTTAGGAAGAAAGAAAAACCCGTGTCTTGTCCAAAGACATGCGGAAAACAAACACAAGGATAACGTCGAATGAACGGCCAAAATATCCGCATTCGCCTGAAGGCGTTCGATCACCGGATTCTCGATGCTTCCACGCGCGAGATCGTGTCGACGGCGAAGCGCACCGGTGCTAGCGTCCGGGGCCCCGTTCCGCTTCCGACCCGCATCGAGAAGTTTACGGTCAACCGGTCCCCGCACATCGACAAGAAGAGCCGCGAACAGTTCGAGATGCGCACGCATAAGCGCCTGCTCGACATCGTAGACCCGACCCCGCAGACGGTAGACGCGCTGATGAAGCTCGATCTCGCCGCCGGTGTCGATGTTGAGATCAAGCTCTGAGCTTGCTCGAGCTGAGTTGGAAGGATTGAACCGATGCGTTCAGGTGTGATTGCACAGAAGGTGGGAATGACCCGCGTCTACAACGACGCCGGCGAGCATGTCCCTGTAACGGTACTGCGTATGGATGGCTGCCAGGTTGTGGCCCAGCGGACCGTAGAAAAGAATGGCTATACCGCGCTTCAGCTCGGTGCTGGCCAGGCCAAGGTAAAGAACACGTCCAAGGCTATGCGCGGCAACTTCGCCGTCGCTAATGTCGAGCCCAAGGCCAAGCTGCAGGAATTCCGTGTTTCGGAAGACAACCTGCTCGACATTGGCACCGAGCTCAAGGCCGGTCACTTTGCTGCTGGTCAGCTCGTCGATGTCACTGGCACGACGATTGGTAAGGGCTTTGCCGGCGCCATGAAGCGCCACGGCTTCGGCGGTCTTCGCGCTACGCACGGTGTGTCCGTTTCGCACCGTTCGCACGGCTCGACGGGTTCGCGTCAGGATCCGGGCAAGGTTTTCAAGAACAAGAAGATGGCTGGTCACATGGGCCAGACGCGCGTGACGACGCAGAACCTTGAAGTCGTTTCGACCGACGAAGATCGCGGTCTGATCCTGATCAAGGGTGCAGTACCCGGTTCCAAGGGTGCCTGGATCATCGTGCGCGACGCCGTCAAGTCGGCAGCGAAGTAAGGGAGCCAGACCAATGGAATTGAACGTCAAGACCCTCGAGGGAAAAGACGCTGGGAAGGTTTCCCTTTCGGAAGCGATTTTCGGCCTTGAGCCCCGCGAAGATATTCTCGCCCGCGTTATCCGCTGGCAGCTTGCCAAGAAGCAGCAGGGAACGCACCAGGCAAAGGGCCGCGCAGACGTCTGGCGCACCGGCGCCAAGATGTACAAGCAGAAGGGTACGGGCCGCGCTCGTCACCATTCGGCTCGTGCTCCGCAGTTCCGCGGCGGTGGTAAGGCTCATGGCCCGGTTGCTCGCAGCCACGAACACGACCTTCCCAAGAAGGTTCGTGCGCTCGGCCTGCGTCATGCGCTGTCCGCCAAGATCAAGGCAGATGAACTGATCATCATCGATGATCTGGTCGCCAACGAAGCAAAGACGAAGGCTCTGGCCGGCGTATTCGCAACGCTGGGCCTCACCAACGCCCTCTTCATCGGCGGCGCCGAGCTCGACGGTAACTTCAAGCTCGCTGCACAGAACATTCCGAACATCGATGTTCTGCCGATCCAGGGCATCAACGTTTACGACATCGTCCGCCGCGGCAAGCTCGTGCTTTCCAAGGCTGCCGTTGAAGCGCTAGAGGAGCGATTCAAGTGACCGATCTCCGCCACTACGATGTGATCGTTTCTCCTGCGATCACCGAAAAGTCCACGCTGGTATCGGAAAACAACCAGGTTGTTTTCAATGTCGCCAAGAAGGCGACGAAGCCGGAAATCAAGGCTGCAGTCGAGGCGCTCTTCGGCGTCAAGGTTACCGCCGTCAACACTCTGCTGCGCAAGGGCAAGACCCGCCGTTTCCGCGGTTTTGTCGGCAAGCAGCAGGACGTGAAGAAGGCTGTCGTGACGTTGGCTGAAGGCCAGACGATCGACGTCTCCACCGGTCTCTGAGGATTAATAAAATGGCATTGAAAACATTCAATCCGACGACCCCGAGCCAGCGCCAGCTGGTCATCGTCGACCGTTCGGGCCTCTACAAGGGCAAGCCGGTCAAGGCGCTGACGGAAGGTCTGACCAAGAGCGGCGGTCGTAACAACCTCGGCCGCATCACGGCTCGCTTCATCGGCGGCGGTCACAAGCGCAGCTACCGTCTGGTGGACTTCAAGCGTCGCAAGTTCGACGTTGAAGGCACCGTCGAACGTATCGAATACGATCCGAACCGTACGGCATTCATCGCGCTCGTCACCTACACCGACGGCGAACAGGCCTACATCATCGCTCCGCAGCGCCTTGCTGCCGGCGACAAGGTCATCGCTTCGGACAAGGCTGTCGACGTCAAGCCCGGCAACACGATGCCGCTGCAGTACATCCCGGTCGGCTCCATCATCCACAATGTGGAAATGAAGCCGGGCAAGGGCGGTCAGATCGCTCGCTCCGCCGGTTCCTACGCGCAGCTCGTCGGCCGCGACCAGGGCATGGCGATCCTTCGCCTGAACTCTGGCGAACAGCGCCTCGTGCACGGCGTCTGCCTTGCTTCGATTGGTGCCGTGTCCAACCCGGACCACGCCAACATCAACGACGGCAAGGCCGGTCGTACCGTTTGGCGCGGTAAGCGTCCGCACAACCGCGGTGTCGTCATGAACCCGGTCGACCATCCGCACGGCGGTGGTGAAGGCCGCACCTCTGGTGGTCGTCACCCGGTTTCTCCGTGGGGCAAGCCGACCAAGGGCAAGCGCACTCGGTCGAACAAGTCGACCGACAAGATGATCATGCGCTCGCGTCATCAGCGTAAGAAGTAAGAGAGGAAGTCTCCAATGGCTCGTTCAGTATGGAAAGGTCCGTTCGTTGACGGCTATCTTCTCAAGAAGGCTGAGAAGGTTCGTGAAGGCGGACGTGCAGAAGTGATCAAGATCTGGAGCCGTCGCTCCACGATCCTGCCGCAGTTCGTCGGTCTCACCTTCGGCGTCTACAACGGCAGCAAGCATGTTCCGGTCAGCGTCAATGAAGACATGGTCGGTCACAAGTTCGGTGAATTCTCTCCGACCCGGACCTACTACGGTCACGGCGCGGACAAGAAGGCAAAGAGGAAGTAACGATGGGCAAGGCAAAAACAGAACGCCGGCTCAAGGACAACGAAGCGCAGGCAGTCGCCCGCACGCTCCGCGTCAGCCCCCAGAAGCTCAACCTGGTTGCTGCGGCCATCCGCGGCAAGAAGGTCGAGCGTGCACTCGCTGAGCTGGAATTCTCCCGCAAGCGTATCGCAGGTGCCGTCAAGAAGACGCTCGAATCTGCGATCGCCAACGCCGAGAACAACCATGACCTCGACGTCGACGCTCTCGTCGTCGCCGAAGCTTATGTCGGCAAGTCGATCGTCATGAAGCGCTTCCACGCCCGCGGTCGCGGCCGCGCGTCGCGCATCGAACGTCCGTTCGCTCACCTGACGATCGTCGTTCGTGAAGTGCAGGCACAAGAGGAGGCCGCATAATGGGTCAGAAAATCAATCCGATTGGTTTCCGTCTTGGCATCAACCGTACCTGGGATAGCCGCTGGTTTGCGGACAATGCCGAGTACGGCCAGCTCCTGCACGAAGACCTGAAGATGCGTAAGTTCGTGATGAGCGAACTGAAGCAGGCTGGTATCTCCAAGGTGGTCATCGAGCGTCCGCACAAGAAGTGCCGCGTCACGATCCACTCGGCCCGTCCGGGCCTGATCATCGGCCGCAAGGGCGCCGACATCGACAAGCTCCGCAAGAAGCTGTCGGACATGACGAACTCCGAAACGCATCTCAACATCGTTGAAGTGCGCAAGCCGGAAGTCGACGCAACGCTCGTTGCTCAGTCGATCGCCCAGCAGCTCGAGCGCCGCGTGGCTTTCCGCCGCGCTATGAAGCGCGCCGTTCAGTCCGCGATGCGTCTTGGCGCCGAAGGCATCAAGATCACCTGCGCAGGCCGTCTCGGCGGTGCAGAAATCGCTCGTACGGAATGGTACCGCGAAGGCCGCGTTCCGCTGCACACCCTGCGCGCTGACATCGACTACGGTACGGCTGAAGCCGAAACCGCATTCGGTATCTGCGGCATCAAGGTCTGGATCTTCAAGGGCGAAATCCTTGAGCACGATCCGATGGCTTCCGAACGCCGCGCGCTGGAAGGCGACGCACAGGGCCCGGCAAGCCGCGAACGCGACCGTGGCGATCGTCGCCGCGAACGCGACAACGCGTAATTAGCGCTGGCGAAAGATAAGCTCGGAGAAGTAAGAAAATGTTGCAGCCAAAGCGTACTAAGTACCGCAAGCAGTTCAAGGGCCGCATCAAGGGCGTTGCCAAGGGCGGTTCCGACCTTGCCTTCGGCGAATTCGGCCTGAAGGCTCAGGAGCCGAACCGCGTTAACGCTCGTGAGATCGAAGCGGCTCGCCGCGCGATCACGCGTTACATGAAGCGCGCCGGTCGTGTTTGGATCCGCGTGTTCCCGGACGTTCCGGTAACCGCAAAGCCTACCGAAGTCCGCATGGGTAAAGGTAAGGGTTCCGTGGAATACTGGGCATGCAAGGTCAAGCCCGGTCGTATGATGTTCGAGATCGACGGTGTCTCCGAGGAAATCGCGCGTGAAGCGCTTCGCCTCGGCTCGGCCAAGCTCTCGGTCAAGACGCGCTTTGTACAGCGCATCGCAGAGTAAGGAGAAGGCACGATGAAAGCCGAAGAAGTACGCGGCCTCACGGCCGACCAGCTCAAGGACAAGCTCGCCGACCTGAAGAAGGAGCAGTTCAACCTGCGCTTCCAGAAGGCGACGAACCAGCTTGAGAAGACCTCGCGCATCAACGAAGTCCGCAAGGACATCGCCCGCGTGAAAACCATTGCCCGCCAGAAGGCGGCAGAAGCAAAGGCTTAAGGAAAAAAGAACATGCCGAAGCGTATTCTGCAGGGCGTCGTGGTTGGTGACAAGAACGAGAAGACTGTCGTAGTTCGCGTTGAGCGTCGTTTCGCTCATCCGCTGCTCCAGAAGACCGTTCGTCGCTCCAAGAAGTACAAGGCCCACGACGAAAACAATCAGTACAAGATCGGCGATATCGTCTCCATCGAGGAGTGCGCGCCGATCTCCAAGGACAAGCGCTGGACGGTCGTTGCCGCCCAGGCCAAGTAAGAATTTTGCGCGAGGCCTTGCGTCTCGCGGAAATTTCTATATGAAGCAGCGTCGGAACGCTCGAATGCCGGGCGTTCTTTTGCTTTAAGCGCACGGAAGGTCCCGTTTGGGAAACCACCCTGGCAACGATCTATCCCGCGCTATTCAAGCTATTGCCGCGTTTTCGCTGTCCTCGTGACGAGCGGCCGGTAGACAATTTTCATAAGCCGGAAGAGGGGGCTTTGCCCAACCATTCCGGTAAGAACAAGAAGGCGACCTGATATGATTCAGATGCAAACAAACCTCGACGTCGCGGATAATTCCGGCGCCCGTCGTGTCATGTGCATCAAGGTGCTGGGCGGCTCAAAGCGCAAGTATGCCTCGATCGGCGACGTTATCGTCGTTTCGATCAAGGAAGCTATTCCGCGCGGCCGTGTGAAGAAGGGTGACGTGATGAAGGCGGTTGTCGTTCGCACCGCCAAGGACATCCGTCGTCCGGATGGCTCTGTCATCCGCTTCGACACCAATGCAGCAGTCCTCATCGACAACAAGAAAGAGCCGATCGGCACCCGTATCTTCGGACCGGTTCCGCGCGAATTGCGTGCGAAGAACCACATGAAGATCATCTCGCTGGCTCCCGAAGTACTGTAAGGAGCGGGAACGATGCAGAAGATTCGTAAGGGCGACAAGGTCGTCATGCTCGCAGGCAAGGACAAGGGCCGTACCGGCGAAGTCCTCCAGGTCCTGCCGAAGGAAGATCGCGCCGTCATTCGCGGCGTAAACCTCGTAAAGCGCCACCAGCGCCAGACACAGACCCAGGAAGCCGGGATTATTTCCAAGGAAGCTTCGGTCCACCTGTCCAACGTCTCGATCATCGACAAGGACGGCAAGCCGACCCGTGTCGGCTTCAAGGTTGTTGACGGCAAGAAGGTCCGCGTGGCCAAGCGTTCGGGAGAAGTGATCGATGGCTGAGGCAAAGTACGAGCCGCGGCTCAAGAAGGAATATGTCGAGCGGATCCGCAAGGCGCTTCAGGAGAAGTACTCCTACGCCAACGAGATGATGATCCCGAAGCTCGACAAGATCGTTATCAACATGGGTGTGGGCGAAGCCACGGCTGACTCGAAGAAGCCGACCGTTGCTGCCGCCGATCTGGCCGCCATTGCTGGTCAGAAGCCGGTCATCACCCGTGCACGCAACTCTATCGCTGGCTTCAAGGTCCGCGAAAACATGCCGATCGGCGCAAAGGTCACCCTGCGCGGCGCCCGCATGTACGAGTTCCTGGATCGCCTGGTCAACATCGCGCTTCCGCGCGTTCGCGACTTCCGCGGCCTGAACCCGAAGAGCTTTGACGGCCGTGGCAACTTCGCCATGGGCATCAAGGAGCACATTGTGTTCCCAGAAATCAACTACGACAAGGTTGATCAGATGTGGGGCATGGACATCATCGTTTGCACGACGGCCACGACCGACGACGAAGCTCGCACGCTCCTCACGGAGTTCAGCTTCCCGTTCCGTCAGTAACCGTAACGACGAGCGTAGAAAAGGAACCTGACATGGCGAAGACAAGCGCAGTTGAAAAGAACAAGCGCCGCCGTAATACGGTCGCAAACCAGGCCGCCAAGCGCGCTGCCCTGAAGGCGATCATCATGAACCAGGCTCTTCCTATCGAAGAGCGGTTCAAGGCCTCGATCAAGCTGGCATCCCTGCCGCGTGACGGATCGAAGACCCGCATTCGCAACCGTTGCGAAGTGTCCGGTCGTCCGCGCGCTTACTACCGTAAACTGCGTATGTCGCGTATCGCGCTGCGCGAACTGGGCAATCTCGGCAAGGTGCCGGGCATCGTCAAGTCGAGCTGGTAAGGAGCAGGTTAGATGACAATGACTGATCCGTTGGGCGATATGCTCACCCGTATCCGCAACGGTGCTTCGCGTCGCAAGTCGTCGGTTTCGACGCCTGCTTCCAAGCTCCGTGCACGTGTTCTCGATGTTCTCCAGTCCGAAGGCTACATCCGTGGCTATTCCGTCGTCGATTTCGGCAACGGCAAGTCCGAACTGAACATCGAACTCAAGTACTATGAAGGCGCATCGGTGATCCGTGAGATCGGCCGTGTGTCCAAGCCGGGCCGCCGGGTTTATGTCTCGGTCAAGTCCATTCCGCAGGTCGCGAACGGCCTCGGCATCACCATCCTTTCGACCCCGAAGGGCGTGATGGCCGATCACCAGGCTCGCGAACAGAACGTTGGTGGCGAGGTTCTCTGCTCGGTCTTCTAAGACTGCGCAGGGTCTCCATAGCGAACAGACAGGATTGAAACATGTCTCGTATCGGTAAGAAGCCCGTTCAGGTGCCTGCTGGGATCACGGCTACGGTCGATGGCCAGAAGGTTACCGCTAAGGGCCCGAAGGGCGAGCTGTTTTTCGTCGCAAACGACGAAATCAGCGTAAAGCTCGAAAACAATGCGGTCGTCGTAGCGCCGATCAGCCAGACGAAGGAAGCTCGTTCGAAGTGGGGCATGTCCCGCACGATGATCGAAAACATCTTCAAGGGCGTCAAGGACGGCTTCGAGCGCAAGCTTGAAATCAACGGCGTTGGTTACCGCGCTTCGCTGCAGGGCAAGAACCTGCAGCTGGCTCTCGGTTTCAGCCACGACGTGGTCTATGAACCGCCGCAGGGCATCACGATCGCTGTGCCGAAGCCGACGGAAATCGTCGTCACCGGCATCAACAAGCAGCAGGTCGGTCAGGTCGCCGCCGAGATCCGCGAATACCGCGGTCCGGAGCCCTACAAGGGCAAGGGCGTCAAGTATGCCGAAGAGCGGATTGTCCGCAAAGAAGGCAAGAAGAAGTAAGGATCACGCGAAATGGCTAGCAGGAAAGAAGCACTTGCACGTCGTGCCAACCGCGTGCGCCGTCATCTCAAGTCGGTGGCCAACGGCCGTCCGCGCCTGTCGGTTCATCGCTCGTCGAAGAACATTTACGCTCAGGTTATCGACGATGTTGCTGGCAAGACCCTTGCCGCTGCATCGACGCTCGATAAGGATCTGCGCGGTTCTCTGAAGACCGGTGCCGACACCGCAGCAGCTGCCCTCGTTGGCAAGCTCGTTGCAGACCGCGCTTCGAAGGCAGGCGTGACCGAGGTCGTATTCGACCGTGGCGCCTTCATCTATCACGGCCGCATCAAGGCCCTGGCGGATGCAGCCCGCGAAGGCGGTCTGACCTTCTAATAGTTTCCGGCCGAAGCTTTCATAGTCTTCGGCCGGATTTCACCGGACCGCAAATCGTTCCCTCGCGGAAGCCGATGCGGTCCTCGTTTTGTTTGCCGATTGCACCCGGAAAAGAAAAAGGAAGAGGACAATGGCACAGGAAAGAAGGCCGCAGCGGGAAGACCGCCAGAGCCGCGAAGAGCGCGATAGCGAATTCGTCGACAAGCTTGTCGCGATCAACCGCGTCGCCAAGGTCGTCAAGGGCGGCCGTCGTTTTGGTTTCGCAGCACTCGTCGTCGTTGGCGACCAGAAGGGCCGCGTAGGCTTCGGCCATGGCAAGGCACGCGAAGTGCCGGAAGCCATCCGCAAGGCTACCGAAGCCGCCAAGCGCGAACTGATCTTCGTACCGCTGCGTGACGGCCGTACGCTGCATCACGACGTTCATGGTCGTCATGGCGCCGGCAAGGTTCTGCTGCGCTCGGCCAAGGTCGGTACCGGTATCATCGCCGGTGGTCCGATGCGCGCCGTTTTCGAAACGCTCGGCGTCCACGACGTCGTCGCCAAGTCGACCGGTTCGTCGAACCCCTACAACATGGTTCGCGCCACCTTCGACGCTCTGAAGCACCAGGTTCACCCGAAGGACATCGCAGCACAGCGCGGCATCAAGTATGCTACGCTTCAGGCTCGCCGTGCCGCTTCTGGCAACGCCTCTGAAGAATAAGAGGAGCTGACCAATGGCCAAGGCTACCAAGAAGGCTGAAGCGAAGACTGTCACGATCGAGCAGATCGGCAGCCCGATTCGCCGTCCGGACGTCCAGCAGCGTACGCTGATCGGTCTCGGACTGAACAAGATGCACCGTCGCCGCACGCTGGAAGATACTCCGGCCGTTCGTGGCATGATCCGTGCAGTCCAGCATCTCGTTCGCGTCGTCGACGAGAAGTGAGCCCGGAGTAACGCTCATGAAACTCAATGAAATTAAAGACAACGAAGGCTCTACCCACAGCCGCAAGCGCCTCGGCCGCGGTATCGGCTCGGGCTCCGGCAAGACCGGTGGTCGTGGTGTAAAGGGTCAGAAGTCCCGTTCGGGCGTTGCCATCAACGGCTTCGAAGGCGGTCAGATGCCCATCTACCGTCGCCTGCCGAAGCGCGGCTTCAACAACATCTTCGCAGCCGACTACGTCGTCGTATCGCTGGGACGCATCCAGGCTGCCGTCGATGCCGGCAAGCTCGACGCGAAGGCAACCGTTGATGCAGCTGCTCTGAAGGCTGCCGGCGTAATCCGCCGTGCCAAGGACGGCGTCCGCGTTCTCGCCGACGGCGAGCTCAAGGCCAAGATCACGCTCGAAGTTGCAGGCGCTTCCAAGCCTGCCGTCGAGAAGATCGAAAAGGCTGGCGGCAAGGTAACGCTTCTTTCTGCCGCAGCGGCAGAATAATAAACTGATGATATATCGCCCGGGGTGCTTCACACCGGGCGATTTTGCTCCCATATGTGAGCCTCACAAAAACCTGCTTGGACGCGTCCGCGTCGAGACGGTAAGACTGGAAACGAGGGTGAGGCATAGGGTTGCGCCAGCAATCCGTCCGAAGCCCGGTTTTTAAAAGAAATTCATACTGATTCCGGTGCCGGCCGACTCGAGAGCGCCCGGAATTGGTAGCGCGGAGAAACGCATGGCTTCTGCAGCGGAACAACTGGCTTCAAACCTCAATTTTTCGACCTTCGCCAAAGCTGAGGATCTTAAGAAGCGCCTGTGGTTCACACTGGCAGCTCTCCTTGTGTACCGGCTGGGCACCCATATTCCGCTTCCAGGCCTCAATCCGCAGGCATATGCCCAGGCTTTCCAGGGTCAGGCAGGCGGTATTCTCGGCCTCTTCAACATGTTCTCGGGCGGCGCTGTGCAGCGCATGGCGATCTTCGCCCTCGGCATCATGCCCTACATTTCCGCTTCGATCATCGTGCAGCTCATGACCTCGGTCGTGCCGGCGCTCGAAAACCTGAAGAAGGAAGGCGAGCAGGGCCGCAAAATTATCAACCAGTATACCCGCTACGGCACGGTCATCCTCGGTGCGCTCCAGGCCTACGGCATCGCCGTTGGTCTCGAGAGCGGCAATGGCCTCGTTGTCGATCCGGGCTGGTTCTTCAAGATTTCGACCGTTCTGACGTTGCTTGGCGGCACCATGTTCCTGATGTGGCTCGGTGAGCAGATCACCTCGCGCGGCATCGGCAACGGCATTTCGCTGATCATCTTCGCGGGCATCGCAGCCGGTCTTCCGACCGCCCTTGCCGGCACGCTGGAACTCGGCCGTACCGGCGCGCTGTCGACAAGCCTCATTCTGCTGGTCATCGTCGTCGCGATCGCGGTCATTGCCGTCATCGTCTTCGTCGAACGTGCGCAGCGCCGCCTGCTGATCCAGTATCCGAAGCGTCAGGTCGGCAACCGCATGTTCCAGGGCGACACTTCGCATCTGCCGCTGAAGCTCAACACCTCGGGCGTCATCCCGGCAATCTTTGCATCCTCGCTGCTTCTTCTGCCGGCGACCCTTGCAGGCTTTGCGAGCTCGACGGCAATGCCGGCCTGGGCCACTTCGATCGTAGCAGCACTTGGCCACGGTCAGCCGCTCTACATGGTTCTCTATGCCGGCCTCATTGCCTTCTTCGCCTTCTTCTACACGGCCATCGTCTTCAATCCGAAGGACACGGCCGATAACCTGAAGAAGCATGGCGGCTTTATCCCCGGCATTCGCCCGGGTGATCGTACTGCCGAATATATCGACTACGTGCTGACCCGTATCACGGTGATCGGCGCAATCTATCTCGTCTTCGTCTGCATCCTTCCTGAGATTCTGGTGTCGCAAACCGGCATTCCATTATCCCTTGGTGGGACTTCGCTTTTGATCGTGGTTAGCGTAACTCTTGATACGGTGGCGCAGATCCAGGGCCATCTGATCGCGCAGCAGTACGAAGGCCTGATCAAGAAATCGAAGTTGCGTGGAGGAAAGAGGGGGCGATGAGACTTATACTTTTGGGGCCGCCGGGCGCGGGTAAGGGGACCCAGGCCCAGCGGATCGTGGAAAAGCATGGCATTCCACAGCTTTCCACGGGTGACATGCTGCGCGCCGCCGTTCAGGCAGGTACTGAAGTCGGCAAGCGCGCCAAGGCTGTCATGGACGCCGGAAACTTGGTCTCGGACGAGATTGTCAACGCCATCGTATCCGAGCGAATCGATCAGCCCGATTGCGCTAACGGCTTCATCCTCGACGGCTTCCCGCGCACGCTTGTGCAGGCAGATGCCACAGAGGCGATGCTGAAGGCCAAGGGTCTCGATCTCTCAGTCGTTATCGAATTCCGTGTCGACGACAAGGAGCTGGTCCGCCGGGTGGCAGGCCGTTATTCCTGTGCCCAGTGCGGCACTGTCTATCACGACTCCGACAAGGTCCCGGTCAAGGAAGGCGTCTGCGACAAGTGCGGCTCGACCCACTTCAAGCGTCGTCCTGACGACAATGCCGAGACAATGACCAAGCGTCTCGAGGTCTACTACAAGGAAACCTCGCCGCTGATCGGCTATTACTACGCCAAGGGCAAACTGAAGTCCGTGGATGGCATGGCCGAAATCGATCAGGTTACCGCCGAGATCGAAGGCATTCTTTCCAAGCTTTAAAGCTTTGAAAATAAACTTGGCGGGAACGGTTGCTTTTTTGCACTGATTCCGCTAAACCGCGCCAACTCGCGACATTCCTTGCGATCGGCGCGGATTTCCCGAAGGAAATCCGGGTTCGGTCGTTTTGCGATGTTACGAACCCGAATTTGAACGAGCGGCCTTTGGCTGCATAACGAAGCCCTATTGCCGGATGGCAACTGGAATGCAAGGAGAATAGGCGTGGCACGTATCGCTGGCGTCAACATCCCGACTGCAAAGCGCGTCGTCATCGCGCTGACCTACATTCACGGGATCGGACAGAAATTCGCGCAGGAGATCATCGAAAAGGTCGGTATTCCGGCTGATCGCCGCGTTCATCAGCTCACGGACGCTGAAGTTCTTCAGATCCGCGAAACCATCGACCGCGACTACCAGGTCGAAGGCGATCTTCGTCGCGAAACCTCGATGAACATCAAGCGTCTGATGGACCTTGGCTGCTACCGCGGCCTGCGTCACCGTCGCGGCCTTCCGGTCCGCGGTCAGCGCACGCACACCAATGCCCGTACCCGTAAGGGCCCGGCAAAGGCGATCGCTGGTAAGAAGAAGTAATTTCCGGGAAACCGGGATGGGGAGGCTGGCGGTCTGCGCCGGCCTCTTTTGAGTTTGGAGCGGGGCCATATAGGCGCTGTTCCGGTGTAGCCGCTGGGATTACGGCGGTGAAGAGATCCAAGAAAGGAATACCATGGCTAAGGAAGCCGTCCGCGTTCGCCGTCGCGAACGTAAGAACATCTCGTCGGGTGTCGCTCACGTCAACTCGACCTTCAACAACACGATGATCACCATCACCGACGCGCAGGGCAATGCGATTGCCTGGTCGTCTGCTGGCGCCAAGGGCTTCAAGGGCTCGCGCAAGTCGACCCCGTTCGCTGCCCAGATCGCTGCCGAAGACTGCGCCAAGAAGGCTCAGGAACATGGCATGAAGTCGCTTGAAGTCGAAGTCTGCGGCCCGGGTTCCGGCCGTGAATCGGCTCTGCGCGCGCTCCAGGCTGCCGGTTTCATGATCACGTCCATCCGCGACGTGACCCCGATCCCGCACAATGGCTGCCGTCCGCGCAAGAAGCGCCGCGTCTGATCATCGCTATCGTCACCGGTGAGCGCCTCTGCGCTCCCGGTGGTTTTCAAGCTCGGTTGCCACGATTGGATGGTGGCAACGAACGGAAGGCTAAAACATGATTCAGAAAAACTGGCAGGAATTGATCAAGCCGAACAAGGTGGAGTTCTCTTCGAGCTCGCGCACCAAGGCGACTCTCGTTGCAGAGCCGCTCGAGCGCGGTTTCGGCCTCACCCTCGGCAACGCGCTGCGCCGCGTTCTGCTCTCCTCTCTGCGCGGTGCCGCTGTTACGGCCGTGCAGATCGACGGCGTGCTGCATGAATTCTCGTCGATCCCGGGCGTCCGTGAAGACGTTACGGACATCGTGCTCAACATCAAGGAAATCGCCATCAAGATGGATGGCGACGATGCCAAGCGCATGGTCGTGCGCAAGCAGGGTCCAGGTGTTGTAACGGCTGGCGACATTCAGACGGTCGGCGATATCGAAATCCTCAACCCCGAGCATGTCATCTGCACGCTCGACGAGGGTGCCGAAATCCGCATGGAGTTCACCGTCAACAACGGCAAGGGCTACGTCCCGGCCGAGCGCAATCGTGCGGAAGATGCTCCGATCGGTCTCATCCCGGTCGACAGCCTCTATTCGCCGGTCAAGAAGGTGTCCTACAAGGTTGAAAATACCCGTGAAGGACAGGTTCTCGACTACGACAAGCTGACCATGACCATCGAAACCGATGGCTCTGTCTCGGGCGAAGATGCCGTCGCTTTCGCGGCTCGCATCCTCCAGGACCAGCTTGGCGTCTTCGTCAACTTCGACGAACCGCAGAAGGAAGCCGAAGAAGAAGCAGTCACCGAACTGGCCTTCAACCCGGCGCTCCTCAAGAAGGTGGACGAGCTCGAACTGTCCGTTCGTTCGGCAAACTGCCTGAAGAACGACAACATCGTCTACATCGGCGACCTCATTCAGAAGACCGAAGCAGAAATGCTCCGCACCCCGAACTTTGGTCGCAAGTCGCTGAACGAAATCAAGGAAGTTCTCGCTTCCATGGGCCTGCACCTCGGCATGGAAGTGCCGGCATGGCCGCCCGAGAACATCGAAGATCTCGCCAAGCGCTACGAAGACCAGTACTGAGCGGCGTGAGGAAAAGTGTGAAGCGGTTTTCCGCCCGCACGCCGATCGCAGAACATAACAAAAAGGCAGGTTCTTAACGGCTGCCTTTTCCAGTCAAACAGCAGGCATATCGCCTGCATGTGCCAGGAAACGGCAGGCCCGGTAACGAAGTAAGGGCACTGCATTAAAGGAGAATAGCAATGCGCCATGGTAAAGCCGGCCGCAAGCTGAATAGAACTGCAAGCCACCGCAAGGCGATGTTCGCCAACATGGCGGCTTCGCTCATCACCCACGAGCAGATCGTTACGACCCTGCCGAAGGCCAAGGAAATCCGTCCGATCGTCGAGAAGCTCGTCACCCTCGGCAAGCGCGGCGACCTGCACGCTCGTCGTCAGGCGATCTCGCAGATCAAGGACGCTGTTGTCGTCAACAAGCTGTTCGACACGATCGCTTCGCGTTACGCTACCCGCAACGGCGGCTACCTGCGTATCATGAAGGCCGGCTTCCGCCAGGGCGACAACGCCGCTCTCGCCGTCATCGAATTCGTTGACCGCGACACCTACGCAAAGGGCGCAGCAGACAAGGCTCGCGTCGCTGCTGAAGAGCAGTCTGTCGCTGCATAAGATTTTCCGGTTGCGGAAACAGGAAAGCCGGGCTCTGCCCGGCTTTTTTCGTTGTGCGGTTGAGATCGCTCCCGCTCAAGCTTTCTCAGGCGGCTGATTGATCATGGCTTCGATATTGTAGCCGTCGGGATCGAGAATGAAGCAGGCGTAATAGTGAGGCGTGTAGTCCGGGCGCGGGCCAGGTGCACCATTATCCTGCGCGCCGGCTGCCAGCGCGCTTTGATAGAAAGCATCGACTTCCGCTCTGTTATTGGCGCGGAAGGCCACGTGGATGCGTGTCAGAGGCGCAGTGCTATCGGTTTGCTGGATCTCGAACAGGCAGCCATTGCCGATGTCGAAAGCCCAGAATACCTCTTCTTTCCCAAAAGACAGCGTATACCCCAAAGGCGCGAAGGCTTTCTCATAAAAGACCCTGCTCTTCGTGAGATCGCTGACGGCGACGGTGATATGGTCAATCAAGTCTCATCCTCCTCATGGACTGAGAGGTTCAATCGGGCACGTGGATCTTGTGTTTGATGTGCTTCAGATTGGCGACGATCGTGAACGTCATGATTACCAGCAGGCACCACGAACTCCATTTGCCGATGTGCACGGTCGACCAGGCGCCGATCTGGTTCTGATAGCGCCACACGCCGAAGAAGGTGCTGATGTTCTCTGCAAGCCAGATGAAGAAGCCGATCAGGCCGAAGGCGAGAAGCAGGGGCATTTTGCGGTTCCGATCATAGGGTCTGAAGACCACGGTCGTTCGCGCATAGAGGCCGAGCGTGCAGGCGGCAATGTACCAGCGATAGTCCCCGATATAGTGATGTGTGAAGAAGTTGGCATAGATCGCCAGGGCCATCAGCCCGGCCATCCAGTAAGGTGGGTGATGTCTCACGCGCAGATCAAAAAGGCGCCAGGCCTGAATGACATAGCTGCCGACAGCCGCATACATGAAGCCGGAAAAGAGCGGCACGCCAAACAGCTTGGTATAGGCGAAATCGGGATAGCTCCATGATGGCGCGTTGCCGGAAGTCTTGAAGACCTCCAGCGCAAAACCGACCAGATGGAAGACCGAGATCGCCTTCAATTCGTCGATGGTTTCGAGTTTTGCCCAGACCATCCATGTCTGGATGGCAAGAGCGATGATCAGCAGCAGATCGTAGCGCGGGATGCCGATGATGCCTGCACGCGGCACCAGAAAAACCGACAGAAAAAACAGACCCGCGAAGAGGCAGGCCCGGGCTTCCTTGACGCCGAAATAGAAGAATTCAAGAACGAAACGTTCAATGCCGCTGCGCGCAAGATCGGCCGGTTGGTCGATCAGATGCTTGTCCAGTAGAGGAAGCAATCCTTGAAGCGCGGCAACTTTCGGCATGTTCTTGCGACTGATCCGGACTCGTTTCGAAGCAGTGGGAAGCTATCAGGCTCGGTTAAGCCAGGACAGCACCAGCTTGATAATTTGCTGCTTCGCAATTAGGCGTTCAAATCAGTTGAGATCATGGTGGTCGATTGCAATTGAGCGGAATGATTCAAGGCAGGCAGTTGCAGCGCCTCGCAGCCCTAATCCTGATCATCATTTCGGGCCTGATGCTCAGGCGCTTCGGCTATTCCGTCGATTTGCCCTTCTTCCTCGTCAAATATGGTGGATCACTGCTCTGGGGGGCGATGGTCTATTTCCTGCTGGCCGTTGTGATTGCGGGTCTCCATAGCGGAATTCGACCCGCGGCAATTACCGCGACGGCGCTTGTTGCCGCCATCTGCGTCGAGCTGTTCCGTCTATATCATGTGCCCTGGCTGGATGCCTTTCGACTGACGACCGCGGGTGCCTTGCTGTTGGGGCGGGTATTCTCGCTCTGGAATATCGTCGCATACACTATCGGGATCGCAGTCGCTTACGGGCTTGACCCCGCGCGCAAGCCATCATCGTCTTTGCAGGTCGACGCAGACCTCTAAGACGCTGTCGATGCTGCCGTACGCCCGCGTGGCCGCACTTGTCCCTTCTTGCGGCTCCGCCCGATCGGCTTGTAGGAGCGGTAGAGAATGAGAGCGATGATCAGTCCGATATAAGTATACTGCTCGAGGTCGAGGATCTTCGTCGATAGCGCAAAGTGCAGCGCGGCTGAGGCACCGATGATGTAGACGAGACGATGGAGCCAGATCCAGTTCTTGCCAAGCCTGCGGATCGAGAAATTGTTGGATGTGATGGCAAGCGGGACGAGCATCGCCAATGCACCCATGCCGAACATGATGAAGGGACGCTTCACGACGTCGTCGATGACGGCAGCGATATCCAGCGCCTGATCGAGTACCATGTAGACGGTGAAATGCATCAGCGCGTAGTAGAAGGTAAGAAGACCGAGCGCGCGCCGATAGCGCAGGTAATTCCAGCCGAGGAGATCGCGGGCAGGTGTGACGGCAAGCGTCAGGATCAGGAAACGAATCGTCCAGATGCCGAGAAAGAGCTCGAATGTCTTCACCGGATCGGCGCCGAGCTGATCCGTCGCGCCGAGGTAGAAATACCAGGCGGCGGGCACGAGCCCGACGACATAGAGCAGCCAGACTGAGGCAGGCTGCCAGCGCTTCGGAATGGCGAGCGAAAACGCCGTCATCAGAAATTCACCCTCAGATCCATGCCGTTGTAGAGGCTGGCAACTTCGTCGGCATAGCCGTTGAAGGGCAGGGTGGGGTGGCGACTGGCACCAAAAAAGCCGCTTTCGCCGATGCGCCGCTCGGTCGCCTGGCTCCAGCGCGGATGGTCGACAGCAGGATTGACGTTGGCATAGAAGCCGTATTCCTGCGGATTGGTGACCTGCCAGGTATTCTTCGGCTGCTGGTCGGTCAGCGTGATGCGCACGATCGATTTGATGCCCTTGAAGCCGTATTTCCACGGCACGACGAGGCGCACCGGCGCGCCATTCTGGTTCGGCAGCGTTTCGCCATAGAGTCCGACGGCGAGCAGCGTCAGCGGGTGGCGCGCCTCATCCATGCGCAGGCCCTCGACATAGGGCCAGTTCAGCGACTGGAAGAGGCCGGCCTGGCCGGGCATCTCCTCCGGGCGGACGACCGTCTCGAAGGCAACATATTTGGCACTGCCCTGCGGCTCTACCTTGTCGAGAAGTGAGGCGAGCGGAAAGCCGTCCCACGGAATGACCATCGACCAGGCCTCCACGCAGCGCATGCGATAGACGCGCTCCTCGATCGGGAACTCCTTCATCAGCGCCTCGATATCGAAGGTGCCGGGCTTGTTGACCATGCCGTCGACCTTGATCGTCCAGGGCAGCGGCTTGAATTTGCCGGAGAGTGCCGCAGGATCGCCCTTGTCGAGGCCGAATTCGTAGAAGTTGTTGTAGGTGGTCACGTCTTTGATCGGCGTCAGCTTGTCGTCGACCGTGTACTTGCTCTTGACGGTCGTAAGCGCTGCCGCACTCGCCTTGCCGGCGCCGTAGAGCGCCATCGCGCCAAACGTCGCAGCGCCGAGAAATTCCCGGCGCTTCAGGTAGGCCTCGCGCGGTGTGATCTCCGAGGAGCGGATCTTGGGCGGACGATAGGCTGGCATTCGAATTCCTCCTGGGCGGGGCGACCCGTGAATCTTTAGACGCAGATAGCGCGCTTTGGATCAGTGTGTATGCCTTGAATCTTAGGGACGAAAAGCCAATTTTTTGTGTTCGTCCGTGATGGAATAGACGGTAACAAAAGTGCCCTGGTATCCGTATGTGCCTGATGGTGCGGCCCGTACCGCTTTGGGCATTCGCGGTAGTGACAGCTTGGGCCGATTGGATTAGGACAATTCCAAAAAGCAGCGACTGCCCGGCCTTCGCAAATCCCTTGCCGCCCAGCACCGCCAGACAATTCCTGGATATTGAGGAAGACACCGATGCCAGCTTATCGTTCCAGAACCACCACCCACGGCCGCAACATGGCGGGCGCGCGCGGCCTTTGGCGCGCCACGGGCATGAAGGATTCTGATTTCGGCAAGCCGATTATCGCTGTGGTCAACTCCTTCACGCAGTTCGTGCCCGGCCACGTGCACCTCAAGGATCTCGGCCAGCTCGTCGCCCGCGAAATCGAAGCGGCCGGCGGTGTGGCCAAGGAGTTTAACACAATTGCCGTCGATGACGGCATCGCCATGGGCCACGACGGGATGCTCTATTCGCTGCCCTCGCGCGAGCTGATCGCCGATAGCGTCGAATACATGGTCAATGCGCACTGTGCCGACGCCATGGTCTGCATCTCCAACTGCGATAAGATCACACCCGGCATGCTGATGGCATCACTCCGCCTCAACATACCCACGGTCTTCGTCTCCGGCGGCCCGATGGAGGCCGGCAAGGTCGTCCTGCATGGCAAGACCCATGCGCTCGACCTCGTTGACGCCATGGTCGCGGCTGCCGATGACAAGATTTCCGATGAAGACGTCAAGGTCATCGAGCGTTCGGCCTGTCCGACCTGCGGTTCATGCTCCGGCATGTTTACCGCAAACTCCATGAACTGCCTGACGGAGGCGCTCGGCCTGTCGCTGCCCGGCAACGGCTCGACCCTTGCAACGCACGCCGACCGAAAGCGCCTCTTCGTTGAAGCCGGCCACCTGATCGTCGATCTCGCTCGTCGTTATTACGAGCAGGAAGACGAGAAGGCCCTGCCGCGCGTGATTGCCTCCAAGCAGGCTTTCGAGAATGCCATGGCGCTCGATATCGCCATGGGCGGCTCCACCAATACGGTTCTGCACATCCTCGCAGCTGCGCATGAAGGCGAGGTGGATTTCACCATGGCCGACATCGACGCGCTGTCTCGCCGCGTTCCCTGCCTTTCCAAGGTCGCGCCCGCCAAGTCCGACGTTCACATGGAAGATGTTCACCGCGCCGGCGGCATCATGTCGATCCTCGGTGAGCTCGAGAAGGGTGGCCTCCTCAATCGCGACTGCCCGACGGTTCATGCCGAGACGCTCGGCGATGCGATCGATCGTTGGGATATTACCCGCACCAACAGCGATACCGTCCGCAAATTCTACCGTGCCGCTCCCGGCGGCATACCGACACAGGTTGCCTTCAGCCAGGAAGCCCGCTGGGACGAACTCGATACCGACCGCGTGGGCGGCGTCATTCGTTCCGTGGAACATCCCTTCTCCAAAGATGGCGGCCTTGCTGTCCTCAAGGGCAATCTGGCGGTTGACGGCTGTATCGTGAAGACCGCAGGTGTCGATGAATCGATCCTGAAATTCTCTGGCCCGGCCCGCGTTTTCGAAAGCCAGGATGCTTCCGTCAAGGCGATCCTCGCCAATGAGGTCAAGGCCGGCGATGTCGTCGTGATCCGCTACGAAGGCCCCAAGGGCGGCCCCGGCATGCAGGAAATGCTCTATCCGACGAGTTATCTGAAGTCGAAGGGCCTCGGCAAGGCGTGTGCGCTGATCACCGACGGCCGGTTCTCCGGCGGCACCTCAGGTCTTTCGATCGGCCATGCTTCGCCGGAAGCGGCAAACGGCGGCACGATCGGCTTGGTACGCGAAGGCGACATGATCGATATCGATATCCCGAACCGTACGATCAGCCTGCGTGTCGACGATGCGGAACTGGCCGCCCGCCGCGCCGAGCAGGATCAGAAGGGCTGGCATCCGGCCGAGCCGCGCAAGCGCAACGTCTCGACCGCGCTCAAGGCCTATGCGGCCTTCGCAACCAGCGCCGATCGCGGCGCCGTTCGCGACCTGAACGCGCGATAATCCGGCTTTTCGCAGATTAGTTGGAGCAGCTGATTAAGAGTCAGCTGCTCTTTCTTTTTCAGAGATGTCTCGTTTCGGCCGGAACGGTCCACCAGCTGTTATTCCTGCCATCGAAATATTGCACCGGCGCCTCCACAAGCTCGGCGGGATCGAGATCGTCAAGGCAGGCGAGATTGATCGAGACATAGGCGCCGCCCATTGCCTCGATGTAACCGTCGCCATATGCGGGCACCCCGCAATTGGCGCAGAAGCGATGATGCCCCGAGAAGGTTCCGAACTGATAGTCGCTGATGCCTGTCTCCTCGCATAACAGGCGAAAATCCTCTGGCTTGATGTTCGTGCCCCAGTAGCGGAGCTTCCAGCAGATCGAGCAATTGCACTTTCCCGTCCCGGCCTGAAGGTCGATATCGGCCTCGTAGCGAATCCGGCCGCAATGGCAGCTTCCGTGATAGGTTTTCTTCATGTGCTCCTCCTTGCGCATAGCCATGTGATATGACAACATATTGTCATTATCAACGAATGACAATATGTTGTCAATATGGTCAAGAAACGAACGCCTGAAGGCGATGCCTTTGCCGCTCTTTCCATCGCCGTGATCCGGCTCTCGGCCCACTTGCAGACGGAAGGCGATGCGCTTGCCAGGCCCGCGGGGCAGACCAGCGCGCGCTGGCAGGTGCTTGCCGCGGCCGACCATGCGCCCATGTCGGTTGCAGATGCTGCGCGTGCGCTTGGCCTCGCACGTCAGGGTGTACAGCGTATCGCCGATCTTCTGGAAGGCGAGGGGCTGATTGCCTACCGCGTCAATCCCGTCCACCAGCGCGCCAAACTCATGGAACTGACGGAGGCGGGCAAGGGCGCTCTTGCTGATATCGCAGCGCGACAGACGGTCTGGGCGAACGAACATGGGTCCATCTACGGCGAGGACCGCCTTCACCAGGCAGCCGGCCTCATCAACGAAATGATCGCCGAGTTCCAGAGCGGAAGAGATCAGGGCTGAACATCCTCAGAGCGGGCGATTGATGTTCTTGTAGGTCTCGCCGAGCTGCTTCAACCGATCCTGATAGGCCGCGCCGATGCAGGCGGCATCCGCGCCACAGGCCTGCCGCTTCTTCAGCCATGCGGTCTGCTCATCCTGCAGCGTACCGCGCGCGCCCATGGCCAGCAGACCCGACAGCAGCTCGAAAGTCGTCACCATCTTCACATCGGCATCATTGAGCGACCGGTCCTCGCAGATCACCTTCTCATCCGGCTGCAACTCCTTCGCATCGCAGTTGAAGCTTGCCGCCCGTGCGCCTTCCGGTGCCAGGGCGAAGAGGGTGGCGCAGATGGCAGCGGATAGGATGGTGGTCTTCATATTCTCTCCAATTGTAAGGGCACTCTGTTTCGGCCTCACGGCAAAGATGATGCAACTCCGTCTTACGGCAAGGATCGAACCCATCGGCCTGCTTCCAAGCTGATGTCCCTGATCGGTGACTGCGTCCTGCATTTGAGCTTAGATATCAGTAACCTGCTTGATTTTGCTGATTCAAATTCCCAAATCCGCGATGCCTCTACCTTCCATGCTTCCGCCCCCTTTCCTTTCTAGCGTCGGGCGCTACAACATTTTTCGTAAGAGCATTTCAAAAGGATTCCCATGCAAGGCCTGTCCAAGCACGCCTCCGTTTCGCTTCTGGCACTAACGCTCCTGCTGCCCGCCTACGCCCAGGCGCAGACCAAGACAGTGCCGGAAAGCCAGATGCAGATGCAGCTTTCTTTCGCGCCGCTGGTCAAGCAGACCTCGGGCGCTGTCGTGAATGTCTATGCTGAAAAGACTGTTCAGCGGCAGTCGCCCTTTGCCGGCGATCCCTTTTTCGAGCAGTTCTTCGGCCAGCAGATGCCGAACCGCTCCGAAAAGCAGTCTTCGCTCGGCTCCGGCGTCATCGTCGAGGCGAACGGGACCGTCGTGACGAACAATCATGTCGTCGAGGGCGCCGACGACATCAAGGTGGCGCTGTCGGACGGTCGCGAATTCCCCTGCAAGGTCGTCCTGCGTGACGACCGCCTCGATCTCGCGGTCTTGAAGATCGATAGCAAGGCGGATTTCCCGACACTGCCGATCGGCAATTCCGATGCAGTGGAAGTCGGCGATCTCGTGCTGGCGATCGGCAATCCTTTCGGCGTCGGCCAGACCGTCACCAGCGGTATCGTTTCGGCACTTGCCCGCAACCAGGTGGTCAAGAACGAGTTCGGCTTCTTCATCCAGACGGATGCGTCGATCAATCCTGGCAATTCCGGCGGCGCGCTGATGAACATGAAGGGCGAACTGATCGGCATCAACACCGCGATCTTTTCCCGCGGCGGCGGATCGAACGGTATCGGCTTTGCCATCCCCGCCAATCTGGTCAAGGTTTTTCTCACCTCTGCCGATTCAGGCGTCAAGTCCTTCGAGCGGCCCTATATCGGCGCTACCTTCGATCCGGTGACCTCTGAGGTCGCAGACGCGCTCGGCCTCGACAAGGCACGCGGCGCGCTGATCGCCAAGGTCACTGCGGATAGCCCGGCAGCCAAGTCCGGCCTCAAGGCGGGCGAGGTCATCACTGCAGTCGATGGCGTCTCGGTCGAGCATCCGGATGCACTTCTTTATCGATTGACGACAGCTGGCCTCGGCAAGTCGGTCAACCTGACGGTCATGGAAAACGGGCGTGAGCAGCAGATAGTGCTTGCCCTTGCCCGCGCGCCGGAAACCCAGCCTCGCGATCAGCGCACGATCGGCGGACATACGCCCTTTACCGGCGCAGTCGTGGAAAACCTTTCGCCGCGCGTGGCCGATGAACTGAGGATGCCGCTCGATTCTGCGGGTGTGGTCATCTCCGACGTCGAGGCCGGTTCTCCCGCTTCCCGGCTCGGCTTCGAGCCGAAGGATATCGTCGTGTCCATCAATGGGGCCGAAGTCAAAACCAGCCGTGACCTGCAGGAGATCGCCGATTCCGATCCCAGCCTCTGGCGGGTCGAGATCGAACGCGATGGTCAGCGCATCAGGCAGTTCTTCCGATGAGTGATGACCTCTTCGCGCCGCGTGTTCCGGAAGAGGTCGCCAGCCGGCGGCCGCTTGCCGATCGTCTGCGGCCGAAGACGCTTGGCGAAGTCACCGGTCAGGAACATCTGACCGGTGAGGATGGCGTTCTGCGCCGCATGATCGAAAGCGGCTCTCTCGGCTCCATGATCTTCTGGGGGCCGCCCGGTACGGGCAAGACGACGGTCGCAAGGCTGCTGTCGGGCGAGGCGGGCCTGGCCTTCGAACAGATCTCGGCAATTTTCTCCGGTGTCGCCGACCTGAAGAAGGTTTTTGAAGCAGCCCGTATGCGCCGCATGGACGGCCGCCAGACGCTGCTTTTCGTCGACGAGATCCATCGCTTCAACCGCGCCCAGCAGGATAGTTTCCTGCCAGTCATGGAGGATGGCACGGTCATTCTCGTTGGCGCCACGACGGAAAACCCGTCCTTCGAGCTCAACGCCGCTCTTCTGTCGCGCGCCCGCGTGCTGACCTTCAAGTCGCATGAGGAAGACAGCCTCGAGGAACTGCTGAAACGCGCCGAGATGGTCGAAAGCAGGCCGTTGCCGCTTACCGAGGATGCGCGCGCCAGCCTGATCCGCATGGCCGATGGCGACGGCCGCGCGGTGCTGACGCTGGCTGAGGAAGTCTGGCGCGCCGCCCGCGAGGGCGAGACTTTCGATACCGAGGGGCTGACGCGCATCGTCCAGCGCCGAGCCCCGGTCTATGACAAGGCGCAGGACGGTCACTACAATCTGATCTCGGCGCTTCACAAGTCGGTCCGCGGCTCCGACCCTGACGCCGCGCTCTATTATCTCGCCCGCATGTTCGATGCCGGCGAGGATCCGCTCTATCTCGGACGGCGGCTGGTGCGCATGGCTGTGGAGGATATCGGGCTTGCCGATCCGCAGGCCCTGGTCATTTGCAACGCCGCCAAGGATGCCTATGACTATCTCGGTTCGCCGGAAGGCGAGCTGGCGTTCGCGCAAGCCTGCGTTTATCTTGCGACCGCCCCGAAATCCAATGCCGTCTATACCGCCTTCAAGGCAGCGACGATCGCCGCCAAGCAGAACGGCTCGCTGCTGCCGCCGAAGCATATCCTCAACGCGCCAACGAAGCTGATGAAGGGCGAGGGATATGGCGAAGGCTACCGCTACGATCACGATGAGCCGGATGCCTTTTCAGGTCAGGATTATTTTCCCGAAAAGATGGGTCGCCAGACTTTTTACGATCCGCCGGAACGCGGTTTCGAACGCGAGATTCGCAAACGGCTGGATTGGTGGGCAAAACTTCGCAAGGAGCGCAATCCGCGCTGAAAACGGGCCGCGCTGAAATTTGGGCCACGCTAAAATCAGGCGCGCTTCTGTGCAGCTGGAGCAGCGATCAGCTTGACGGAAGAATCCGCCAGCCCATGATGGCCTTCCATGTCGACAACGATATGCCAGTGGCCGCTTTCGGGGATCGCGAGCCTGACCGGTGACTTGCGCGCGACGCCTCCGATATATTTGAAATCGAGCACTTCGGTGAACCGCTGAAAATTCGGAGCCGTCATCAGCCGCACATTGTTCACGGCGCTCAGTGACACCTCGACGATGGTTCCGGCGCGCTGTTCCTTGATATCGTAATGGGTGAAGCGGAAGTTCGGTTTCGGCATCGGTCTCGCGGCATATGTAGTCTCTGCAAGCGGGACTCTATCAGGCTGGCGGTTAAGGAAAAGTTGGAAATCCTCGGCCTGTTGCCGTTCCTGCTGTTTCAAAATGGCAGGAACGGCACAGTATTCAGTGGATATTGCCGGTGCTGCGCGCAACAGGTGCAAAATCGAGCACGATGCCCGTTGCCGCCCGGCAGATCTCATCCGGATTGTGGTTGCATTCTTCCGCCGCGAAATGGAGGGCTGCAGCTTCATTGATGAAGAGACCGCCTACCAGCCCCTCGCGATCCTGGACGATCCAGCGGCCGCCCTTGTCGCGACCGACGGTGAAGCGGGCGGGGCGGATTGTGACGGGAGCCGGAATCTGCCGGCGTTGCTGTGCATTTGCCATGGTCGTGATCCTCTGTCCGGCTCTTACTGGGAAATCAGGTGGAAGCTCATCTGCACGAGCCCGGCGAAAGCCATGACGGCGCCGAGCCGCGGTGCAACGGCGACCAGGCCGGCAAACAGCGGATGAGAGGGATCAGTCGAACCTGCACAGGCGCTTTCGCTACGTTGCAGCGGGTCAGTCTTGGCAGGCGTATCAGTCAGGCGTGACATCGTTTGTCCTTTCGAAGTCTAACTCAACCGCCGTAAGATGGCTGCGGCGGTGTCACGATCATCAAGATAGATGCCGGCGGATAGGGTTTCCATTTGGCGCCGCAAGCAAAAACATTAAAATCTCATAGGGATAGCGCGATGCGCTGGGTGCCGCCACCGACAAAGGGAGAAAGCGCCGATACGATCGCAAAGCGGCTATCCGCGTCGGCCGGTACGAGTGGCAGGCGAAGATCGGCCTCCATGCCGCGCAGCACCTGCAGCGCGTATTTCAGCAGGGCAGGATCACTCTCCGGCCCAAGCGCCGTCAGAAGAGGATGCAGCCTGTCGCTGAGCGCAAGTGCAGCGGAGATATAGCTCCCATACGCCGCCTGCTGCAGCGAGGTGACGAGGCGCGGGAGGATATTGGCAGTCGCCGATACGATGCCGTCACCACCAGCAAGATGAAATGAAAGCGCCGTGCCGTCATGACCGGACAGGAAGCGGAACCGATGTCGCAGTGCCGGTGGCAGGTTGGCGAAGCGGGCGATATCCCCTGTCGCATCGACGATGGCGACAATCGCATCGAGCTCGGCCAATCGCCCCAGCGTTTCCACCGTCAGATCACTCGCCGTGCGCGATGGTGCATTCTCGACCAGAATTGGCAGATTGCTTGCCGCGGCGATTTGCTGGAAATGATGGAGAATGCCCTTTTGCCCCGGCTTGGAATAATAGGGCACGGTGACAAGCACGGCGCGCGCGCCGCATTCTTCCGCATCGCGTACCAGGGCGATCGTGCTTTCGGTGCAATTGGTACCGGCCGCGGCGATCACCGGAATACGGTCCGCCGCGGCCCGGACGCAGATGTCGAGCACCATGCGGCGTTCCTGCGGTGAGAGGCTGAGCCCTTCACCCGCCGCCGTGCAAAGAGCGAGTCCATCGACTCCGCTCAGCACCTGCCATTCAACGAGAGCTTCCAGTGCCGCGCCGTCGACCTCGCCGTTGTGGAACGGCGTAACGAGCGCGGTGATCGCGCCGCCCGGGCGCAGTCTTCCGGTACTGTTCATGATAAGGCCTCAGAGCGAGCCGAGGATGACATAGAGTTCCACGCAGGCGAGCACGATGCCGAAGATCATCAGCGCCTGGGCCGTGCGCTTCTCGCGCATCTGCCGATTGCCGCGTGTGATGCGATGCGGGCGAAGCGGCAGATATTGAGGGGACATGACATCTCGCATGGCGGTAACCTTTGCTGTTGTGGCAAAGGCTACTGCCGCCTCCGATAGGAAATCCATTCGGAGTGGAAATCGAAGATATAGGAATCACATAAAGATGCGGCGTCAGCCGCCGCGCTGGTTTTCCTTGTCGAGCTGCGTCACCAGCGCCAATACGACCTCCGAGACGGGGGTCGGCACGTTGGCGGTACGCCCGAGTGCCACGACCATGCCGACGAGCGGCACGATTTCCAGCGCCTTGCCGGCGAGCAGATCCTGCAGCATCGAGGTGCGCACGGGACCGATGTGACGCGATTGCTGCAGCCTTTCCTCGATGCTGATACTGAATTTTGCGCCAAGCGCGCTGCCGACCGCGCGCACTTCGTTCATGATCTTGCCGACCATCTCGAACAGCGCGGGATCGGCCATGATGTCGGTCATCAAGGCTCGCGTCAGTGCGCTGATCGGGTTGAACGCCGCATTGCCCGTCAGCTTGTTCCAGATCTCGTCGCGAATGCGCTGCGTGGTCGAGACATTGAGGTCGGCCCCGGCAAGGAGGCCGGCAACGGATTCGAGATCGGCCGACATTTCGCCGGAGGGTTCGCCGAGCACGAAACGGCCTTTATTGGAAAGGCGGATCTCGCCTGGGTTGATGACTTCCGCCCCTTGCATAGCCACGCAGCCGATCACTCGTTCCGGGCCGATCAGGCGCCAGAGTTTCCCGCCGGGATCCAGTTCGTCGAATTGCAGCTCGGCATGGCCGCTTTGCGTATCGCGATGAAAATACCACCAGGGAATCCCGTTCAGGACCATGACAACGCGGGTATTGCCCTTCAGCAGCGTGGCCATGCCCTCGGCCGCCGGTCCGAGCTGGTGGCCCTTGAGGCCGGTGATGATGAGATCCTGCGGTGGGAGCGTGGTCGGATCGTCGGTTGCTGTGATCCGCACGTTGATCGGTTTGTCCGAATCCGCTTCATGCAGGGAAAGACCGTTCTTCCGGATCGCTTCCAGGTGCGCGCCACGGGCAACGACGGAGACGGTCCCATTGTCGCCGAGCCGGCTTGCAATCTTGACGGCAATCGCGCCGCCAAGAGCGCCTGCTCCGTAAATACAGATCGATGTGCTCGCCATTCCTGTCTCTTCCTGTTGCTGATGACGCGGTAGACATAGGCCATCGAAGTGGCAGGACGAATGAAAATCTTGACCTTTCGAACGCTCTTCACGCGGAAATGAAAACAAGCGCGCCGACAGGCACGCTTGTTGTTGTCGTGAAAGGCCAGACCGTCTTAGGCCGTCTGTTCGAAGTCCGTGGAGACCGCGAGCTGACGCCACTGAGCCAGTTCCTTCTCCACGCTGGCATGTTCTTCTTCGATCTTGGCGACCGTATCGCTGCCGAAAGGCATGCGCAGCGGCGGGTTGGCGGCGTTCACCATTTCGATAATGCCGGCGGTCAGCTTGGCCGGGTCGCCCGGCTGAGCGTGGTTGGCGTTCGCTGCAAAGTCGCGCATGTTGCCAGCTGGCGTACCGACATAATCGGGGATGGAAGCTGGGCTGATCGCCAGCGAATTGTCATGCAGGAAGTCCGTGCGGAAGAAGCCGGGCTCGATGATCGTGACCTTGATGCCGAACGGTTCGACTTCGGTCGCCAGCGATTCCGACAGGCCTTCGACGGCGAATTTCGTCGAGCCATACACGCCCCAGCCAGGAAAGCCGTAATAGCCGCCAATCGAGGAGAAGTTCAGGATATGGCCCGAGCGCTGACGGCGCATATAGGGCAACACGGCGCGGGTAACCTTCAGGAGGCCGAAGACGTTGGTGGCGTAGATCCTCTCGATCTCCTCTGCCGTTGCTTCCTCGACGGCGCCGAGCAGGCCGTAACCGGCATTGTTGGCGAGGATGTCGATGCGTCCGAAGCGGGCAACGGCAGCAGCGGCGGCCTCTTTGGCCTGGCCTTCATTGGTAACGTCGAGAGCGACGGCAAGCAGGTTCGGATGATCGCCGAACTGTTCGGTGATGGTCTTCGGGTTGCGGGCGGTGGCAACGACAGCGTCGCCGGCAGCAAGAGCGTCCTTGGTCATCAGCGCGCCAAAGCCACGCGATGCACCCGTGATAAACCAGACTTTCATGACAATTCCCTTTCCTGAGACTGTTTGTTTCAGCAGTGCGCTGCTGACGGAGAGGAATTTGACGCAAATCCAGCTCATGTATAAGATTTGTTATTTGAGAGACTATGATGAGTGATATTCATTAATGAGAGCGACCGAACTTTCCGAAATGGCTGCCTTTGCCGCTGTCGCCAGGCACAAGAGTTTCCGCAAGGCGGGAGAGGAGAGGGGTGTCACCGCCTCTGCGATCAGCCACGCTGTCCTCAACCTGGAGGACCGCATCGGCATCCGGTTGCTGAACCGCACGACCCGCAGCGTCTCGCTGACGGAGGCCGGCGAACTGCTTCGCTCCCATCTCGATCCGGCCTTCGGCGAGATCAATTCCGCACTCGATGCGCTGAACCGTTTCCGCGATACCCCTTTCGGTCGCGTTCGTATCAATGTCGGGAATTCCATTGCTCCCTTCGTCGTCGGCCAGGTCATCGGGCCGCTCCTGATGAAGAATCCCAATCTGCAGCTCGAGATCGCGGCGACTGACCGGCTGGTGGATATTGTCGAGGAAGGCTTCGATGCCGGCATTCGCTTCGGCGAGCGCGTTACGGAAGGCATGATCGCCGTACGCATCAAGCCGCGCATGCGCCTCGTCGTCGTCGGCTCTCCCGCCTATTTCGAAACACGGCAGAAGCCTGAGACGCCGCATGATCTGAAGCGCCATATCTGCATCCAGAACATGTTCCCCTCGGGCGCGCGTTACCCCTGGGACTTTGAAAGGGACGGCCAGGCCATCACTTTCCACCCGACCGGTCCGCTCTCGCTCGACGACCACGAATTGATGACGGCGGCAGCCTTGAGCGGCGTGGCGCTCGCCTATGTCTGGGAGGGCAGGGTGGCGCCGCTGATTGCAAGCGGCCAGCTTATCCAGGTACTCGACGAATGGTGCCAGCCGGAGGAGCCGCTTTATCTCTACTATCCCAGCCGGCGGCATATTTCGGCGGGCTTCCGGACGGTGATAGACGCGATCCGCGGCGACTAAGGCAAATCGCGTAAAAGTGTGCCGTGGTTTTGTGCCAACCACATGCGTGGATACGAGGATCCAAAGCGTCGGAAGCGAAACTGTCGCGACATGCTTGGTGGTCAGAGTTTGGAGAATTCCAATCGGTAGACAACATCCTCTCCCGTGACAGGATCGGTGCCGGGTGCATCGCTGATGACGAGTATGTCGCCCTCCATATGCACCGGGCGGATAAGGGGCCGCTCCCATGTCGGATTCCAGGCGGCCTCCACGTGATGGATCACCTTGTCACCCTCCAGGGAATATTCGGCGGTATAGGCCAGCATCGTATCGAAGAGTGCGGCCTTTTCACTGTCGTTGGGCGCTTTGCCGTTGGGTTTCGGCCTGCGCCGGTTGGTAACGAAGGCCATCATCCGGCCGTCTGCGTGATAGGCGATATATCCGATGGGATCGGCACCCATGGCGTCGCTCACCTTCCCCGTCGCAACGACGGTTCGTGTCCACGAGATCATGCGCCACGTTCCGATAAGGGCGGCTTTATCCATGATTATCCCCTCCTTAAAGTAGTCTAGCACAACTAGAAATGCAGGCTATAAATCAGGAGCCTTTCCTGGTCACAATGTTCCAATCAGAGCAGGAAAAGCTTCCGGTGATCAGTCAAAACTCCCTTTTGACTCTCGGTGGCGAAGTGGTGAAGATGCGCCGCACGAAGGAAGAGCAGCGCCGGAGGGGCGAATGAGAAAGCCGGTTTTTTCCGCTGGCAATTGGTGGAAAGTGGAGTGTCGTCGAACAATGCTGTCGGCCTTTACGGCTGCGGTTCTAATTGCCTTTCCAGTGGCCGCGCAGGAAAAGTCGACGCGGGACATGCCGGCACAGACGCCTGCCTCGCATGAACAGGTCGAAAAACTGGTGTCTCGCTGGCAGGAGCATTTCAAGGGCGCCGTGAGTCTGCGCGACCGGCGCACCGCTTTTCGCGATTTCATGGAATCGCTGCCGGAGCCGACGCGCATCCAGATCCGGCATGTCGACGCCGATGGGGTCGATGCCGAACTTATCTGGCCGGCGCGCCTTCATCACCCGGTCGGCCGGCGCGTGATCCTTTTCATCCATGGCGGCGGCTTCTACGGTGGCTCCATCCGTAGCCACAGCCTGCTTGCAGGCTCGCTTGCCAAGGCTGCGTCAAGCGATGTGCTGCTTATCGATTACCGGCTGGCGCCGGAATATGGCTATCCAGCACAGGTCAATGACGCACTGACCGCCTATCGCTATCTGCTCGACAGCGGCTACAGCAACGGAAATATCGTGGTGATGGGCGATGGCGCCGGCGGCAATCTCGCGCTCGAGGCCGTGCTGCGGCAGATGCGTTCCCGCCAGCCGCTGCCGGCAGGCGTCGTGGCACTCAGCCCCATCACCGATCTGTCCGCCTCAGGTGCATCGGTCACAGCGAACGCCACCAACGATCCCATGCTGGACAAGCATGCGCTGGATGCGCTGCGCAAGGCCTATCTTGGCAACAATTCTCCGACCGATCCCGACATTTCTCCGCTCTATGCCAATCTCACCGGTTTTCCGCCCTTGCTGCTGCAGGTCGGCTCCGGCGAGCTGCTGCTCGATGATACGCTGCGGTTGGCCGACAAGGCGCAAAAGGCCGGCGTCGACGTGACGGCCGAGGTATGGCCGGGAATGCCGCATCATTGGCAGCTTTTCCCTTCGGTGCTCGATGATGCCGACAAGGCCGGCCAGAGGATCGCCGAATTCGCGATTATGCATTTTGCAGACCCGCCGGCACAGTAAGGCCAATCCAGAACCGCGCGATCTGAGCTTCTACGAGTGGTTCGAATTCAGCCCTTCTATCGGCCGGCCGATGGCGAGATTCTGACGGAGTTTGGGATCGAGCCGCTCGGCATAGGCATGATCGGGTGCTGCACCCAGCGCATCCAGCATCTTGGAGAAGAAGCAGCGTGCTGATGCTGCTGCGGTGACATCGAATATCTCCGTGTCGCTTAGCCCGTGCCGCTTCAGGCCATCGATGTCCTGCTGCGTCACCGAGGTCGCATCGCGCGCCACCTTGGCGGCAAAATCCATGATTGCCCGCTCGACTGCATCGATGGGCGCTTTTTCGCTGCCGCCGGCGACTGCCGAAAGGCTGTCGTTGGTGAAGCCGTCGCGCAGCAGCACCGAACCATGCGCAAGCATGCAGTAGGACGATTTGAGTTCCCTGGCCGCCGCCAGCGTCACCAGCTCATAACGCCGCTGGCTCATATGGCCGCGAATGCTGGCAAGCAGCGTCCCCCAATGCTCCATCACCTCTGGCCGGTGTCCGAAGGCCCGGTACATGTTCGGCAGATAGCCGTAGCTGGCTTCTGCCGAGGCGTACATCGAAGCCGTCTTCTCGCTGGCGGATGCATCGGGGGTATGAATGAAAGCCATGGCACGATCCTCCCTTGATCCATTGGGAGAATAGAGCGGCATCCTGCGACATCAATCTGCCGGCCGACCGCTTCTGCAAGACGGATACCTGACACCTTGCCCGGCCGCCTGGCTCTGCCGCTGGCGGTAGAATGGCAGGATATGGTGTTCCGTCAGCGGCGCCATATTGATCCCGCCCGCTTCCGACGGCGATATCCAGCGGACCTCCTCGATCTCCGCCGTTGCTTTGATATCGGCGTCCTTCGCATGCACCAGGAAGACTTCGGCGACGACGAGATGATCCGGCTCGTTTGCTGCCGGCGCCTGAAATTGGCCCAGGAATTCGAGTTCGGCAGCCGTTGCGGTGACGCCGATTTCTTCCGACAGCTCTCGAGACAGTGCCTGCTCCGGCGTCTCTCCCGGCTCGATCTTGCCGCCCGGCTGCATGAAGGCCGCCGTGCCACGCTTGCGCACCAGAAGCGTGTCGCCGTTGCTCCGCAACAGCAGTGCGGCCGATATTCTGATCGTCTTCATCATGTGGAAATCTGACCGGATTCGCTGCCGCGATTCAACTGCCATATCCTCATCGGCCGTTTGTCAAAACCCGCCTGAGCACCTATATCAGCGGCTCAGAGACAGGAAGTGGATGCAACAATGTTTCAGGCGGCGTCGATCGAAGTGGAAAACAAGGCCGAGTTCTACCGCGAGCTTGCCCAGCAGCTGCAGGGACTGCTCGAAGGCGAGCCGGACATGATCGCCAACGCCGCCAACACGTCGGCCCTGATGTACCAGATGATGCCCGATCTCAACTGGGCGGGCTTCTATTTGCTTAAGGATCAGGAGCTCGTCCTCGGACCGTTCCAGGGCAAGCCGGCCTGTGTGCGCATCCCTGTCGGCCGTGGCGTATGCGGCACGGCAGTCAAGGAGCGCGCCTCGATCCTCGTGGCAGATGTCCATGCATTTCCTGGCCATATCGCCTGCGACGCGGCATCCCGATCCGAACTCGTCGTCCCGATCCGAAATGGCGAAGAGATCGTCGGCGTTATCGATCTGGACAGCCCGCTTCCCGCCCGCTTCGATGCCGACGACCAGGCCGGGATCGAACGTCTGGCCGAAATCTTCTCTGGGGCAACCCGTTTCTGAGGGGGGCGGCGTGGCGGCGATCCGTCGCTACGCTTAAACTGTCAGCCAAGCCGATGGCGACGGATTAATCGAGCGCCGGGAACGCGAAACGTCCGGCAAGCATAGCCAGAGGCAAGATCGCAGCCGAGAAAAGCAGCACGATATTGTGCCAGCGCGAGTACCACGGAAAAGCAATGTCGCTCGGGAGCGAGTACGCTACACGATAGCCGAGGGTCGCGCCGAACGAATGCCAGGCAAGCACAATAAGCGAGCCGTAAGCGCCCGGGATCGAAAGCGTGATAAAGAGCCGGATCAAACCGGCCGTAACCGAAACCCCACCGACGAAATAGGCGATCGCCATCAGGCCGCGTCCGAGATAGGCCATCACGACGTCAGGACCGAACAGCAAACCGATAACGGCGGCGCAAACGGGGCGGCGCACACGGAATGCTTCGAAAACCTGCATGAAAATCCCGGCTTCAGAGGCTGACTTTTCGCAAGTTGTATCCGATGCCGTGAAAAACGCCAGCCGCCTCCTTGCCGCGACCAGAGGATGAAAGTCGGATGGTCGATCGCAGCAGCCTGCGCAAATGACGAAATCTTGATCGGCGGCGGCGTTCTCGGAAAGCCGGACTGGCCTATTTCCTTAGCCGACACCGACATGCACTGCGTCCGGTGTCACCGATTATCGGTTTGGGGGTAGATCAAAATGTCCCAATTTCGAAAACTGCTGATCATAGGATCAGCTGTCATCGTGGCTGTCATTACTTCGTCCTGTGCGACAAGCTCGGATAGTTCGATACAGACCGGCTCTGTTGGCTATGGATCGCAAAGCACCGACTTTGGGCTCCGACCGGCCTGCCTCGGCGGATTTGGCAACGATCGCCCTTGCAGTTACTAGCGTGAGGCGCGGTTCTGCGCCGCAGGCCCGAACAGGGTACGGACAAAAGTGATGCAATAGGACGCAGGACTTTGTGACTGCGAGGCCTCGCATATTATTGACAATAAGATAGGTTACGCGAAATCAGCCATTGCCTGATTTTACGAAGTTGACCTCAATTTTGGGGGCGGCAGATTTTATAAGTTTTGGGAGATATGTGATGGAATATCGTCGTTTGGGAAAGTCGGGTCTGAAAGTGAGCGAGTTCTCCTTCGGATCGTGGGTCACTTTCGGCAAGCAGGTCAACGGCGGCGACGCTGTCGATCTCATGAAGCTCGCCTATGACAGCGGGATCAATTTCTTTGATAATGCCGAGGGTTACGAGAGCGGCAAATCCGAAATCGTCATGGGCGAGGCGCTGAAATCGCTCGCCTGGGGCCGCGACAGTTATGTCGTCTCGAGCAAGGTCTTCTGGGGTGGTCAGAAGCCGACGCAGCGTGGCCTGTCGCGCAAGCATGTGACGGACGCCTGCCACGCGGCGCTCAAGCGTCTTCAGGTCGACTATCTCGACCTCTACTTCTGCCACCGCCCGGATATTGACACTCCGATCGAAGAAACGGTCCGCGCGATGCACGATCTCGTTGCCCAGGGCAAGGTGCTCTACTGGGGAACGTCGGAATGGTCTGCCCAGCAACTGACGGAAGCCTACGCTGTCGCTCGGGATCTCCGCATCACGCCGCCGACCATGGAGCAACCGCAATACAACATCTTTGAACGTCAGAAGGTCGAAGCAGATTACCTGCCGCTCTACGACCTGATCGGCCTCGGCACCACCATCTGGTCGCCGCTCGCTTCCGGCGTTCTGACAGGCAAGTACAATGACGGCGTACCGGCCGACAGCCGCATGAACCTGCCGGGCTACGAATGGCTGAAGGAAAAATGGTCCACCGACGCTGGTCGCGCCCAGCTGGAACAGGTGCGTCAGCTTGCCAGGCTCTCGAACGAGATCGGGCTGTCGATCACCCATCTCGCCCTTCTCTGGTGCCTCGCCAACAAGAACGTCTCGACCGTCATCCTCGGCGCCTCGCGCGCAAGCCAGCTGCAGGACAATCTCGCGGCCCTCTCGCACAAGAGCAAGCTGACGTCTGACGTGCTGGAGCGGATCGACAGCATCGTCGGAAACAAACCGGAAGCACCGCGTCGCTTCTAGACAGGGCCAAAGCCAGATCGGCTATCTTTGCCCTTGTCTTTATTCCAATGCGAAATGGCCGGACCTTTTTGGTTCGGCTATTTCATTTTACTGCGCTTCATTGACCGCTCATCAGAGCGGCGAGCCGATCGCTGTATCTGTCACAGGCTTATAGTCACCGTCGTTCCTGTCGGATTGCCTTCGAGAGTTACGCTCCCGCGGTGACGGGTCACGATCTGCTTCACGATGCTTAATCCGAGGCCGGCACCCGTGCTCCGTGGTGTGACCCTGTAGAATGGTTCGAACACGAGGTTTCGGTGCGCCGCTGGAATGCCGGGACCCTCGTCCGAAACCGAGACGCCGCCACGTTCTGACACGCGAACCGATATCGTGCCGGTATTTCCGCCATGGTCGATCGCATTGCGCACAAGGTTGCCTATGGCGCGTGACATCGCCGACGGACTTACCAGGCGATAAAGCTCGTCGACGTCACTGTCGAACGAGATCTCATATCCATTTCTGATGGCAATCGGGGCTTGGTCGGCAACGACGTTCCTGGCGACTTCCACAAGGTCGACCTGTTCAAAGAGATCCGGAGACTGCTCGCTCCGTTCGAAGTCGAGCAATTGCTCCGCCGTCTCCCGCAGACGTCCAATGTCATCCATCATGATGTCGCGGGTGTTTCCTTCCAGGGTCGTATCGATACGCGTCTGCATGACGGCAATCGGCGTGCGGAGCTCGTGCGCGGCGTCGATCAGAAAACGTTCCCTCGCTGCGAACTGCTGCTCGAGCCGCTCCAGAACGGAATTGAAGGCGTGGATAAGCGGAACGACTTCGCTCGGAACTCGATCCACGGGAAGCCGCGATCCCGGCTGGCGCGGGTCGATCTCCGGAGCCTTCCGAACAACGTCGTTCAGTCCCGAGAGCGAACGTCTGACCAATCGCGGCACGGCGAAGAAGAGGGCGGGTAGGGTAACTGCAAGCAGAGGCACGTAAATCTTGTACGTGCCGCCAAGCATCGTGAGAAATATCGACTCGTTTCCGTTGCGGCCGCCATAAAGTACCCGGATCTCGTTCGTATTGATCTCGATGTCGTCGACTGAAGCCGGTACAGGGGCGTTTGGCCCCGTGCCACGAATGTCGGCGTCCTTGATAAGCGACACGAACTTGGTCAGCTGTATGTACGCAGGTGGAATATTTCCATATGCCACTGCCGTTCCGTCCGGGGCTGCGGCGTAGAAAAAGAGATTGGGAGTATCATTTTTCAACGCTCGGAGCTGTTCGCTGTCTTCGATGCGAAGCCCTCGTCCGGGTTCGTAGCTCAAGGACCCTTCCAGGGCGTTCAGAAGCCGGTGCTCCATACTGACGTTCGGAGAAAGGATCATCGCACCGTAGATGCAAAGGCCAACGATCACCAATGCGGTAGTGCCGACAAATAGTAGGCTGAGCTGCCAGTTTAGTCTCCACCACAGCGACGTATTCGGAAATCGCATCAATGTTCCTTCAGCAGGTATCCGACCCCGCGGATGTTGTGGATGGACACACCGGCGTCCGCGTCAGCGAGCCGTTTTCTCAGTCGTGACACGTGCGCATCCAGCGCGTTGGATTGGATCGTCTCTTCGTAGTTGTAGATTTCGGTTTCCAGCGCCGATCTGAGGACGGTCCTGCCCTTTCGCTTTGCAAGGGTAACGAGCACCATCAGCTCTCGACGAGGCAGGTCGAGCTGCAGTTCGCCGACCATGACATCCATCCGAATCGGATCCACCGTCATCCGCCCTGCGACTATGGACGGCTCCGCCAGAGCCGACGGGCGTCGCAAGACCGCCCGCAGCCGAGCGAAAAGCTCCTCCATCAGAAACGGCTTGCCCAGATAGTCATCGGCACCGAGGTCCAGGCCCGCAACCCTCTCCTTCGGTTCGTTTCGGGCAGTCAGCACGATGACCGGCGTCACGACGCCTGAGCTTCGTAGCCAGGGAATGAATGTGATGCCGTCGCCGTCTGGCAGGCGTCGGTCGAGCACGATCGCATCGTAGGTCTGTTGTCGAGCCAGTTCGATTGCGTCCTCAAGAAGAGCGGTGTGGTCGACCGCGATGCCCTTCTTGCCGAGCGAGGCGGCAACCGTTTCCGCCAGCCTGGTCTCGTCTTCGACCAATAGGATTTTCATGTCTCGCCCACCTTTCCGATCCTATGTTCACGACGACCATTGCGACAGGATTACGGCGTGAGCGTTCGAATGAGGGAAGTCACGGTCGTGGCGAGCTGGATAGAGCGGATCGCATGCGAGATTGCCGACCGCCTCTGAATAAAAAACTCCAGGCGCGTGGCGCCTGGAGCTTTATTGATCGCTCTGCTCTGAAGGAAATCGGATCTCTGTCCGACCTGACCAATTTGGCGGCCAGCTAGATCTGAATTTCCCGAAGAGGTCAGCTGCAGCCGCTGGTGGCGCCGCACGTATCGCACTTCTCGCAGGTGCCGTTGCGCACCATGGTGAAGTTCTGGCACTCGGAGCACATGTTGCCCGTATAGCCCTGCATGATCGAGCGGGCGCGGCGTTCGGCTTCCATCTTCTTGGCTTCCGTCTTGGCGGTTGCAGCATCGGCTGCGGCCTTGTCGGAGAAGAGGGCGGTTGCTTCGCTGCCGGCTTCTTCGACCACTTCTTCGGCGATCTCTTCCGCCAGTTCCTTGGCCCGCTCTTCATAGTCGCGCTTGAAGGCGACGATTTCGGAGGTGGAAATGGCGACAGTCGGCTCCAGCTTGCGGGCTGCGGCACCTGCAAAGGACGTTACCGAGCCGCCCGTAGAGGAGGCGCGGGCAGGGGCTGCCGTTGCCGCACCCTTGGGCTCGCCGAGCTGGCGGTCGCTGCCGGTGTTGGAGACCAGCGTCGGCTTGTAGCCGCGGGTCCAGCCGGTCGAGACGAGGTTCGTCTTGCCTTCCTGGATGCCCTTGCCGAGTGCCGTGTTGGAGAAGTCGGACGTATCCACATGGGCCAGATCGTGACGGCCGAGGTAGGAGACGGCGAGTTCGCGGAACACGTAGTCGAGGATCGACGTGGCGTTCTTGATCGCGTCGTTGCCGATGACGATGCCGGCCGGCTCGAACTTGGTGAAGGTGAAGGCTTCCACATATTCTTCCAGCGGCACGCCGTATTGCAGGCCGAGCGAAATCGCGATGGCGAAATTGTTCATCATCGCACGGAAGGCAGCACCTTCCTTGTGCATGTCGATGAAGATTTCGCCGAGGCGGCCGTCACCGAATTCGCCGGTGCGGAGATAAACCTTGTGACCGCCGACGGCAGCCTTCTGGGTGTAACCCTGACGGCGGTTCGGCAGCTTCTCGCGTTCTCGGGAAACACGCTCGATCACCTTCTCGATGATCTTTTCGGTGACCGTCACGGCCTGGGCGGCAAGCGGCTGCTGGATCAGATCCTCAAGCGCATCTTCGTCGCTCTCGTCCTCGATCAGGGAGGCGTTGAGCGGCTGCGACAGCTTGGAGCCGTCACGGTAGAGGGCGTTTGCCTTCAGACCGAGCTTCCAGGACATCATATAGGCGTTCTTGCAATCGTCGACCGTTGCCTCGTTCGGCATGTTGATCGTCTTGGAGATCGCACCCGAGATGAAGGGCTGGGCAGCCGCCATCATGCGGATATGGCTTTCGACCGAGAGGTAACGCTTGCCGATCTTGCCGCACGGATTGGCGCAATCGAAGACCGGCAGATGCTCCTTCTTGAGGAAGGGCGCGCCTTCCAGCGTCATCGCACCGCAGACGTGGATATTGGCAGCCTCGATATCCTTCTTCGAGAAGCCGATATGCTCGAGCAGGCTGAAGCTCATGTCGCTGAGCTGTTCGTCGGAAACCTTCAGCGTGGTCTTCAGGAAGTCGGCGCCGAGCGTCCACTGGTTGAAGACGAACTTGATGTCGAAGGCGCTCTTCAGAGCGGCGTTGACGGCTTCCACCTTCTCGTCGGTGAAGCCCTTGGTCTTCAGCGTCGAGGGGTTGATGGCCGGTGCCTGGTTCAGGTTGCCGTGACCGACAGCATAGGCTTCGATCTCGGCGATCTGGCTTTCGGAATAGCCGAGGGTGCGCAGCGCATCCGGAACAGCGCGGTTGATGATCTTGAAGTAGCCGCCGCCGGCGAGCTTCTTGAACTTCACGAGTGCGAAATCAGGCTCGATGCCAGTCGTGTCGCAATCCATGACGAGGCCGATCGTGCCGGTCGGTGCGATGACCGAGACCTGCGCGTTGCGATAGCCGTGCTTTTCGCCGAGTTCCAGCGCCTTGTCCCAGGCAGACATGGCATGGGCTGCAAGATCCTGGTCCGGGTTTTCCGAATGGATCAGCGCGACCGGGTTGACCGAGAGCGCTTCGTAGCCAGCGTTTTCGCCATGAGCGGCACGGCGATGGTTGCGGATGACGCGCAGCATGTGCTCGCGGTTCGGCTCGTAGTTCGGGAACGGGCCGAGTTCGGCAGCCATTTCGGCCGAGGTTGCGTAGCAGATACCGGTCATGATCGCCGTCAGCGAGCCGGCAATGGCGCGGCCTTCGGCGCTGTCATAGGGGATGCCCGTCGACATCAGCAGGCCGCCGATATTGGCGTAGCCGAGGCCGAGCGTGCGGTATTCGTAGGAGAGTTCGGCAATGCGCTTCGACGGGAACTGCGCCATCATGACCGAGACTTCGAGCACGACCGTCCACAGGCGAACGGCGTGTTCGTAGTCGCCGATATTGATGCGCTTGGTGGCCTTGTCCTTGAACTGAAGCAGGTTCAGCGAAGCAAGGTTGCAGGCCGTGTCGTCGAGGAACATATATTCCGAGCACGGGTTCGAGCCGCGGATCGGGCCGCCGGCCGGCGATGTGTGCCAGTCGTTCATCGTCGTGTTGAAGTGGATGCCCGGATCGGCCGATGCCCAGGCGGCATAGGAAATAGTTTCCCAGAGGTCGCGGGCCTTCAGCGTCTTCATCACGCGGCCGTCCTTGCGGGCGGTCAGGTTCCACTCGCCATCTTCCTCGACGGCGCGCAGGAAGTTGTCCTTGATCGAAACCGAGTTGTTGGAGTTCTGGCCGGAAACGGTGAGATAGGCTTCCGAATCCCAGTCCGTGTCGTAGGTCTTGAACTCCATGTCCTTGTAGCCCTGGCGGGCGAACTGGATGACGCGCTGGACGTAGTTTTCCGGAACCTGGGACTTCTTGGCGTCGCGGATTTCGCGCTTAAGAGCCGGGTTCTTCGCCGGGTCGAAGCAATCGCCATTATCGGCTTCGCAATTGACGCAGGCCTTCATGATCGCCTTCAGATGCTTGGCGACGACCTTGGAGCCGGTCACAAGAGCGGCAACCTTCTGCTCTTCCTTGACCTTCCAGTTGATATATTCCTCGATGTCAGGATGGTCGATATCGACGACGACCATCTTGGCCGCACGACGCGTCGTACCACCAGACTTGATGGCGCCGGCAGCGCGGTCACCGATCTTCAGGAAGCTCATCAGGCCGGAGGAGCGGCCGCCGCCGGAAAGCTTTTCGCCTTCGCCGCGCAGCATCGAGAAGTTGGAGCCGGTGCCGGAGCCATACTTGAAGAGGCGGGCTTCACGAACCCAGAGATCCATGATGCCGCCTTCGTTGACGAGATCGTCTTCAACGGACTGGATGAAGCAGGCATGCGGCTGCGGATGTTCGTAAGCCGACTTGGACTTGGTGATCTTGCCGGTGAAGGGGTCGACATAGAAGTGACCCTGGCCGGGGCCGTCGATGCCGTAGGCCCAGTGCAGACCGGTGTTGAACCACTGCGGGGAGTTCGGAGCAACGCGCTGCGTGGCGAGCATATAGGCAAGCTCGTCCTTGAACGCTGCCGCATCTTCTTCCGAAGAGAAATAGCCGCCCTTCCAGCCCCAATAGGTCCAGGTGCCGGCGAGACGATCGAAGACCTGGCGGGCGTCGGTTTCCGAGCCGGTCTGTTCGTCCTTCGGCAGGCCCTTCAGCGCCGCGTCGTCGGCTACGGAGCGCCACAGGAAAGAGGGGACGTCATTTTCTTCCACCTTCTTCAGGCGGGCGGGGACGCCGGCCTTGCGGAAATACTTCTGCGCCAGAACGTCGGTGGCGACCTGGGAGAACTGCGCGGGAACGTCGATGTTTTCGAGGCGGAAGACGATCGACCCATCCGGGTTCTTGATCTCACTCGTCGCCTTGCGGAATTCGATATCCGCATAGGCGCCTTGACCAGCCTTCGTAAACCGACGTTCGATGTGCATTTTCTCTACCTCGTGTTGGCACCCGAAAGGGCGCAAAATTCCCATCCGGCTCCACGTTGTCGCTTCGTGTGGCCAGTCTTGTTCCATCTTGTGACAGGATTGTCATCCGGAGATGCTTGTCCTGTATCTTGTGGTGAGGCTGGCTGCAAACACTAAATATAGTGTTAACAGCTTATTTTTACCAGTCCCCCATGTCGCTTTCTGGAGGCTGGAAAACGGCGCAAAAATCCTCAGGGGTGTTACCGTTCTCGACGGTGCAACACCCTGATTATGCGTCCAATTTTCCTTGGGAGAACCGGGCTCGTTACCTCCGGTTCAGTCGCCGCCGCAACATCTGGAACATTAACTTTGAATCAGCTGATTCCGTCAAGGGGTGGAACGTAACCGAATGCTAACCACAACATCTTGTGGATGCACCTGTGGAGACTGGGGAAAGTCGGGTAAGCCTGAAAATACAAGGGCTTGCAACGAGGCTCGGGCAAACGAAAGGACGAAAAGGCAAAAAAATCGACTGCGGCAAAAGTTAGGATGGCTTTTGCGACGTAAATGCGCATTCCGATTCGTTCAGGGAAATCAGGACTTTCTAGAGCGCATCGATGGCAATCGTGACGGTCGCTGTGCCGATCGGCTCGCCCTTTTCGTCGGTGACGACGAAGCTTGCCTGAGTCTCCAGAAGCTGGGTCGACTCGTCGCGCTCCGCCCCGCCAATATAGATGTCACGCGAAGCGACGGCGAAGGTTTTCAGAAACTTGTCTTCGTCGCCCTGCCAGTAATCGGTCGTGACGGTACTCTGGCCGACATTGAGACCGTGGCAGTCGGTGACGAAGAATTCCAAAATCGTTCCCTGAGAATCGTCCTGCTTTGTCCTGAGGTATTGCGAGACGGATTTCGCCATCAGCGTCTTGGCCATCTGAAGGTCGCCCTGCGCGACCTCAGCCCGATAGGTCTCGTCCAGGACCCGCATATCCATCTCGCTGACATCACCGAGTTTGGCATTCTGCTCCTGGATCGCCTTTACGACGACAGGGGCCTCCGCCATCGGCCGGACGAGGGTCTCGACATATTCGCGCACGACGCCGACATAAGCCGGCTCCGCCCCGGCCGGCTTGTTGGAAGTGAGGCAGCCGATCAGCCCGAAAGCCACTGCCGTTCGAATCTTGCCCCAGCAAGCCATTGCACGCCCCAACCGCATCCCGTCATACTCTTAGCCCGGTCGCTACGACCGTTAGTTGCCTGAGGTTATGCTAATGAAATAAAACGGACGTTACCGAACTGGTGCGGAAATTCACCATCGGCGAGACCAAGATTGGAACAATTTTCAGTTGTATGATTAAGGACTGCTCGCCGTCAGCCGCGAGCGCCCTTGGCAATCGGCTCCTGATAGGTGAAGCCCATGTCCCAGGGGAAGTAGATCCAGGTATCCTGGCTGACTTCTGTAATGAAGGTATCGACGGTCGGTACGCCCTTCGGCTTGGCGTAGACGCAGGCGAAATGCGCCTTCGGCAGCATCGCGCGCACCTGGGCGGCGGTCTTGCCGGTATCGGTAAGATCGTCGACGACAAGCACGCCTTCGCCGCCATTTTCTGTGAGCTCCGGTGCAATGCCCTTCAGCAGCACCATGTCGCCCTGATTGACGTAATCATGATAGGAGGCGATGCAGACGGTTTCGATGAGACGGATGTTCAATTCGCGTGAAATGATCGCCGCTGGAACGAGGCCGCCGCGGGTGATACAGACGATCGCCTTGAACTCCTGGCCGAGGCCGGCGAGCCGCCAGGCAAGCGCACGCGCATCGCGGTGGAACTGATCCCAGGAAACAGGGAAGGCTTTATCGGGAAGGGACATCGGGCTACTCCGCGGCATGAAGAAACGACACGCCGTTTGCCGGCGACCGAGGAACATCGGCTGGCAAAACGCAAATCGCGCAGCCGGAACTGCGCGATGGATGCCGAAGCCTGATATCATCGGTCGCCGCAATTAGCGGGATTTGGGGGCAAAAGGCAAGAGCGGCCTTAACGCGAGAGTAAAGTCAGCGCCGTCATGGACTGCAAAAGTGTCTTTGTCGTACCGCCGAAAATCGCCTGCCAGAGCCAGGAATGCGTGTAGGCGCCCATGACCAGAAGGTCGATGCTGTCGTCTGAAAGCCGGTTTTCGATGACATGCGAGGTGTTCTTGTCACCGCTTGCAGCCGTGGCAAGTGTCACGTTCACGCCGTGGCGGGCAAGCGTCGCTGCGATCTCTGCGCCGGCGGTTGTCGCCGAATGTGTTGCCGTCTCGGTCGGATCGACAGAGAAGATTTCCACTGCTTCGGCAGCCTGCAGGATCGGCAGGGCATCGAAGGTGGCGCGCGTCGCTTCCTTCGAGCCGTTCCAGGCAATCAGCACGCGCTTGATCGGCTTTGGCTGGCGGATGATGTAGGGGATCATCAGGACCGGGCGGCCGCTTTCGAACAGGAATTCATCGACATCCACATGGCTGTCGGAGGGTTTTGCCGGATCGGCCTGTGAGGCGATCAAAAGGTCGGCGCTGCGCGCGCTTTCGATCAGTGGCGCCGAGCCGTAACCCGTCGACGTCGCAAAGGCGTGCCATTCGAAGGAAGCGCCGGCCGCCGCCGCGCGGGCGCGGAATATCCGCTCGACCTCGATGGTTTCTGAATGGGCCATGTCCTGAAGCGCTTGCACAGCGACCGGATCGGGAATCTCCATCGGTGCGACCAGCGGCACGGCGGCAATGGTTTCGGCATGCAGGCCGATCACATGGGCGCCGCTTTCCGCGGCAATGGCAAAGGCGAAATCGGCAACGGCGCCGCTATTATCTGCTGTATCCAGAATCGCGAGAATGGTTTTGTAAGACATATCAAATTCTCCTTTGCGGCTAAAAAATCGCGTTCCGCGAGGAAAGGAATGCGCCGGAATGCACCACGGTTCCTTGACCGGGATCAAGATTGCGACACTCGCCCCTCACGCTTCTGCCTGATAATTTTCGGCAATGTCCTTCCTGCGTTTGATATCTTCAATCATGGCCCGCACCTCCGCGCCTGCAGCCTCGATCACGGCCTGTGAGCGCCCGCGCACCACGATCTCGGTCGAAAATTTCTGACCCACGTAACGCGGGTACGAGCCGATGCTGGTTTCGGGATGTGCCTTCTGGATAGCCGTCAGTGGCGTGCCGATCTCGCCTTCGCCATAGGGGCAGGCGATTGCCAGCGAGAGGACAGGCGTACCCGTTCTCAGTGTCGGCAATACATTGTCGACCATGGCCTGGAAGACCTGCGGAACACCTGCCATGACATAGACATTGCCGATGATGAAGCCGGGCGCGGTCGATACCGGATTGGCGATATGGGCAGCGCCACGCGGCATGCGGGCCATGCGCTGGCGCGCCTCTGTGAATTCCATCTCCCGGCGCTTGTACATCTCGGCAAGCAGCACCATCGCCGCCGCATCGTGCTCGCAGGGCACACCAAAGGCTTTGGAGACAGCATCCGCGGTGATATCGTCATGCGTCGGCCCGATGCCGCCGGACGTGAAGACATAGTCATATTTGCGGCGTAGCGCGTTCAGCGCCTCGACGATCGCATCCTCCTCGTCGGCGACGATGCGAACCTCTTTCAGGTCGATGCCTGAAATGGTCAGCATATCGGCGAGGTGGCCAATATTCTTGTCCTTGGTACGGCCGGAAAGAAGCTCGTCGCCGATGGCAAGCATGGCGGCGGTGACGACAGTCTCATTGCTCATGGGGATATTTCCGTAGTGTGAAGCTCGCAAATAGGTAGCGCCGTTTGGTCGCTTTGCAAACGGCAAAGCGGAAAGCCCATTCAATCGAAAATGAAACGGCAAGTGAAATTTCGTCTACAGGCAGTGAACACTGCGTTCTTCTGCGCGGGGCTATGTTGGGCCGGATGCGCTGGTAGAACGATGGCAGTCACGAAATTCAATCATCCTTGATGGAGATAACAATGGCGAAGATTCTCGTCCTCTACTATTCGGCCTATGGCCACATCGAAACCATGGCTTACGCCGTAGCCGAAGGCGCAAAGTCTGCCGGCGCTGATGTTGTCGTCAAGCGCGTGCCGGAACTGGTCTCGGAAGAAGTCGCCAAGGCTTCCTATTACAAGCTCGACCAGGCAGCTCCGATTGCGACCGTCGACGAACTGACCGACTACGACGCGATCATCGTCGGTGCCGGCACGCGCTTCGGCACGGTTGCTTCCCAGATGCGCAATTTCTGGGACCAGACCGGCGGCCTCTGGTTCACCGGCAAGCTCGTCGGCAAGGTCGGCTCGATGTTCACCTCGTCCGCTACGCAGCACGGTGGCCAGGAATCGACAATCCTCGGCTTCGTCCCGACCTTCCTGCACCACGGAATGGCCTATGTCGGCCTTCCCTATGCCTTCCAGGGTCAGATGGGCACGGAAGAAGTAAAGGGCGGCTCGCCCTACGGCGCATCCACCATCACCAACGGTGACGGCTCACGCCAGCCTTCGGCAATCGAACTTGAAGCCGCCAAGTATCAGGGCGCGCATGTCGCCAAGATCGCGGCAAAGCTCGCCTGAGTTCAGCTTGAATCTTTTCGATGAACGGCGGTCCTTCGGGGCCGCCGTTTTATTTTGGGATGTTGTTCACCGCACAGTTTTTCGATCGCCAGCAGGGCAGCATAAACATTTTCTTGACGAATCCGCCTAAGTCGTTGATCTGGACGGCGCGCGAGCGTGGCGAAACTGGTAGACGCAAGGGACTTAAAATCCCTCGGCCTTAGGCTTTACGGGTTCGATCCCCGTCGCTCGCACCATCTTTATAAATGTGTTCGAATGTGCTTGTATAATGTGGATAAACCATAGGCAGTGCTTGTCTATGGCGCCGTTGCTGCAAAAAATGTAGGCATTGTGCGGTTGAGTAAGGGTTGTCTTAGTGGGAGTAAGACGATGGTTTACGACTGGGATGGAGCAAGAACGCGGCGCATCAGGCTCTTCAAGATGAGCGCTCTTCTCCTGTTGGGTACGGCTATGGCAGCGGTGCCGCTGTTCCTCTGGGCGGTGCAGTTCCGCGGCTTCTAGTTTTCCGATCCACTGCCAGTGTCTGGCAAATTACACAGCGGCATTCGCCCCGGTTTTCGTTTCACGCCATTTGTTAAAGACCCAGCCGGCGACCAGGCCGATTGCGGCGCCTGCTGCCTTGACGCCTGCATCGTGAAGGCGCGCATGCCGCGTCGGCGACAGGTATTGCAGATATTCGATCGCGAACGCACCGAGGATCAGCAGCACGGCAACCATTTTCCATTGCTTCGGGTAGGCAAGAGCAAAAGCCAGCCCGGCCGCCAGATAAGCCGAGGCACGATCGATATCGGGTGTTTCGATCGTGTGGGGACGCAATTCGATCGGTGAAACTGTGACGAACACGATGAAGGCGAGAAGAAGCCACGCCAGCGGCTTTGTGATCTTGGATGTCATGCTGCCGTCATATTAGCAATTGCTATGCACCATCAAGTTAAAAGCCGTCCACCTGACCGTGATTTTGGGCTTAATCCGAAGACGCGCTTAAGGAAGCCTTTCATCGAGCGAACCGCAAATAGCGCAAACGGGCTTCTTTCCGCTGCCTGCCTGTGTCATAGCGGCGTCAGGATTTTGAAGAATGGACGAACGCCCGTGACGAGACACGATGTCGAAGGCGCAGAAGAGGCAATGCGCAGCCTTTTCCCCGCCACGCCGCTGCAGCTCAATGATCACCTTTCCGCCCGCTACGGTGCCGATATCTGGCTGAAGCGCGAGGATCTGTCGCCGGTGCGCTCCTACAAGATCCGCGGCGCGTTCAATTTCTTCCGCAAGGCAATTGCCGAAGGGGCGGGCGGCAAGACTTTTGTCTGCGCATCGGCCGGCAATCACGCGCAGGGCTTTGCCTTCGTCTGCCGCCATTTCGGCGTCCCGGGCGTCGTCTTCATGCCGGTAACCACGCCGCAGCAGAAGATCGACAAGACCCGCATGTTTGGCGCCGGTTTCATCACCATTGAACTCATCGGCGATTTCTTCGACCAATGCTATCAGGCTGCCCGCGATCACGTCGAGGCAATCGGTGGCGTCATGGTGCCGCCCTTCGATCATGTCGATATCATCGAGGGGCAGGCGACAGTGGCCGCCGAAATCATGCAGCAGCTTCCCGAAGGCGTTTTGCCTGACATGATCGTCCTGCCGGTCGGCGGCGGCGGGCTTGCCGCCGGCATTACCGGTTATCTCGATGGCATCGTCGCAAAGTCCGATTTCATCTTTACCGAACCTGCCGGCGCGCCGAGCTTGCGCCGCAGCCTTGAGGCGGGGCAGGTGGTGACACTTCCGAAGGTCGACAATTTCGTCGATGGCGCGGCCGTCGCCCGCATCGGTGACCTGAATTTCGCGGCTCTGAAGGGTTTTTCGGCCGATCAGGTCAGGCTGATGCCGGAAAATGCCATCTGCGTCACCATCCAGGAGATGCTGAACGTCGAAGGTGTCGTGCTGGAGCCGGCCGGCGCCCTGTCGCTGACGGCGATCGCCGCCATGGATCGCGCGGCCATCAAGGGCAAGACGATCGTTGCTGTCGTCTCTGGCGGCAATTTCGATTTCGAGCGGCTGCCCGATGTCAAGGAAAGGGCCATGCGCTACGCCGGCCTGAAGAAATACTTCATCCTGCGCCTTGCCCAGCGCCCTGGTGCGCTACGCGATTTCCTCAATCTGCTCGGACCGCATGACGACATCGCCCGCTTCGAATATCTGAAGAAATCGGCGCGCAATTTCGGTTCGATCCTGATCGGCATCGAAACGACGGCTCCGGAGAATTTTGCAACGCTGGTTGCCAATTTCGAAAGCGCGGGCATGGGCTTCGAGGACATTACCGAAAACGAGATCCTCGCAAACCTGATCATTTGACTTTGCGTCAACTGCACTGCGTGCTAAAGGCGGATTATGGCTTCGTTCCTTTCAAACATTCTTTCGGTCTTCTCCGGCGGCGGCAAATCCTCCAGCGAGGCGGCTGCAGGTCCTTCCGGCGAGCCCCAGCTCTATGGTGATTGTACCATCTATGCCGAGCCGCAGAAGGAAGGCGGCCAGTATCGTCTTGCCGGCCGTATCGAAAAGAAGGTCGGTGAGGACCTTTTGGTGCGCAAGTTCATTCGCGCAGATCTCTTCTCTTCGTCTGACGATGCGATCGAATGCACCGTGCGCAAGGCGCAGCAGATCATCGATCAGCACGGCCCCTCTCTCTTCAATGACGGCGAGAAGCTGCGGCAAGTGTAAGCACCCGTTGATCGGGCGGACTTGTTCGAGCTACATTTCCCGTTGTTTTTCAAATCCATGACCGCGTGCCAGCAGCGGAAATTGCTGCTTTGCTCACCTAATCTTAAAGGATTGCGGTAAAGGTGGCGCCTGCAGGTTTTGCAGGGCGCCGCATGTGTTTGAGCTTTCCGGACGATTGACCAGAAAATCCGCTGCTGCGGCTGCGTCTCTCTCGCGCGGTCGCGCTGTCGGTGGAAGGCCGTGATGGAGCTCTTCAACACCGCGCTCTTCATCGTCGAAGCCGTCGGCTACTTCGTGCTGATGGTCAGCCTCCTGCATTTTCGCCAGCGCCTCGGACTGGGTGTCTTCCTGACTGCACTCGGCGTCATGCATTTCATGGAGACCTACCTCGCTGCGGTCTTCTATGTTTCCCTGCCGTTCGGGGATGTCTCCCCGGGATCTTCGATCTTCTTTTCCGGCAAGCTGATGATGATCCTCATGCTCTATCTGCAGGAGGATGCGTCGACCGTTCGCCAGCCGATCTATGGCCTGTTTTTCGGCAATCTCCTGACTGTTGCCATCGCCTGGGTGCTGCAGCTTCATCAGCCGCTGGAGCTGTCGCCCGGGCATCCGGCCGACGTCAACTTCCTGAAGGAAATGGGCTGGTTGATGGTCTGGGGCACGGCGATCCTCTACCTCGACTCGCTTGGCATCATCCTGCTCTACGAGAAGCTCGGCGATTTCATGCGCCGGCGCGTGGTGCTGCGCTTCATGATCTCGGGCCTTGTGGTTCTGACCTTTGACCAGATCTGTTTCTTCAGCGGCCTGCATTATTTCGTGGGCGTCCCGATGGCGGCCTTCTGGGCGGGATGGAAAGCCAAGATGCTGGCCGTCTGCCTCTATTCCCTGATGTTTGCCGTCTACGAATATCACATCAGACGGAACGGCGTTGCAGCCTCGGCCCGCTCGATAAGCGACCTTTTCGGCGATCTGACATTCCGCGAACGCTACAACGATCTTCTGGAGCGCACCGGTCGCGATATGCTGACTGGTGTCTATGATCGCAGCCGCATGGAGCTGGAGGCGCCACTGATGGTGCGCGAGGCGCTGCGGCAGGGTCAATATGCCACTGTTCTCATCATCGACGCGGATCATTTCAAGGACGTCAACGACGGCTTCGGCCATCTGCAGGGCGACGAGGTTCTGAAGGCCATCGCCAGCAGGCTCGGAACGACGCTGCGCTCCAGCGATCGTATCTTTCGCTTCGGCGGCGAAGAGTTCGTCGCCGTCTGCCCCGGTACAGGCCATGAGGAAGGCTTGCTCTTGGCGGAACGCCTGCGCTGGACGATCGTGACCAGTGTGAAGACACCCGACGATGCCTCGGTATCGGTTAGCATAGGGGTTGCGACTGCGGACGAGGACGGCGTCAGCTTCACAACCGTGCTGTCGGCGGCAGACAGCCGCCTTTATGATGCAAAAAAGAGCGGCCGCAACTGTGTCGTCGGCCGCTCCGGAGTGGTTAAGGTCGTCTAGATCCCGCGCGCTCAGGCGGCGCGGAAGACCTTGGCGCCGGAGGGAGCGCTCGTCATGCCGCCGTCGACGGTGATCTCGATGCCCGTGACATTGCTGGAATCGTCGGAGGCGAGATAGAGCGCAGCCTTTGCGATCTCGTCTGCTTCGCTCATGCGGCCAAGCGCACTCATGCTTCCGAGCTTTTCTTCGAGTGCCGACATCGCATCTTCCGTCTGCGCATAGGGCGACCAGATCGGTGTGCGCGTGCCGCCCGGCGTTACCTGATTGACGCGGATACCGCGCGGCGCAAGTTCGGAGGCAAGGTTGCGGGTCATGGAGCGCACGGCACCCTTCGTGGCGGCATAGGCCGACCAGCCTGGTGCGCCGAGAACGGCATGGACCGAGCCGTTGAGGATGACGGACGCGCCATCATTCAGATGCGGAAGCGCTGACTGAATCGTGAAGAAGACCGAGGTCAGGTTGGTGCTGATGATCTTTTCGAACTGTTCCAGCGACGTCTGGCCGAGTGGCGTTGCGCCGCCGATACCGGCATTGGCAAAGACGATATCGAATTTGCCGACGGCGGAAGCTGCCTCGGCGAAGATCTTCTCCGCGGCCGCTACGTCGGTCAGATCAATCTTCAGTGCGAGCACGTCGCCGCCAAGCGCTTTCTTGGCCGTTGCGAGCGTTTCCGGGTTACGGCCGGTAATGATGACCTTCGCGCCTTCGGCAACGAAAACCTTGGCGGTGGCAAGCCCGATACCGCTGTTGCCGCCGGTAATGAGCGCGACCTTGTTCTTGAGACGCATGGGAATGGCTCCTATTGGAAAATGTCCCGATCTGGATTATGATCGATATCTATAAGGATTATGATCATAATCCAGATAAGTCAAGTCCGCATGTCGGGAGATTTCAATGGGCCATTCGCAACTGGAAAAACAGAAGACGCACGACAGGATCATCGAGATCGCGTCCAGGCGCCTCCGGGAGAAGGGGCTTGAGGGTATCGGCGTTGCCGACCTGATGAAGGAGGCCGGGCTGACGGTCGGCGGCTTCTACAAGCATTTTGCGTCACGCGATGAGATGGTGGCGGAAGCCATGAAACTGGCTTTCGGATCCTGGGAAGCGAAAGTGCGTTCAGAGGGCAGGGCGCCGGCAGATATTCCGATCGCGGAATATTCCGCCAACTATCTGAGCGAGGTTCATCGTGACGACGTAAGCGGCGGCTGCCCTTTTGCTGCGCTGACGGCCGATCTCGCCCGCAGCGACGGGAAATGCCGGTCGCTTGCGACCGAGCAGCTGAAGACGAATCTGGAAAACATGACAGACCGTATGAGCGCGGGCGATGAGGCTGAGGCGCGCCGCAAGGCAATCATCGTCTCGTGTCTGATGAGTGGCGCGCTCGGCCTTGCGCGCATCGCGGACGATGAAAAACTCTCCGACGAAATTCTGGAAACGGCCCGAGCTTTCGTCAATGATTTCTAGACAAAATGAAAGGGCCGGCTAATGCCGACCCCTCGAGTGGAACTTTGAATTTGCAGGTTAGGCAGCGAGAGCAAGCTCGTCGACGCGCGACTTTGCGGCGCCGATAGCCTTTTCTGCAGCTTCCGGGCCGAAGGCTAGGCCTTCGACATAGATGGTCTCAATGTCGGCAATGCCGAGGAAGCCGAGAACCGACTTCAGGTAAGGAACCGCATGATTCATGCCGGCAGCCGGACCCTGGGAATACACGCCGCCCGAAGCAAGGACGACATAGACCTTCTTGCCGGTAGCAAGGCCGACCGGGCCGCTTTCGGTATACTTGAAGGTCAGACCGGCGCGGGCCACATTATCGATCCAGGTCTTCAGCGAAGAATAGATGTTGAAATTGATGAGGCCGGTGCCGATGACGATGCTGTCGGCTGCGAGCAGTTCATTGACCAACTCGTCAGACGTTTTTACGGCAGCAGCTTCCTGAGCCGTGCGGGCTTCCGGCGGCTTGCGAATAGCGGCCGTAAACAAATCGTCGATGTGCGGAAGCGGATTTGCTGCAAGGTCGCGGCGAACGACGACGCTACCCGGGGCCTGAGCCTTGAGCTTGTCGGCAAGCTCGACAGCAATCGACGTGGAAAGCGACTCTGAACGCGGGCTGGACGTCAGAAGAAGGATGGAAGACATGGTTGAATTTCCTCTCGAATTGGGTTTCAGCGGCGTTTGGGAGCGGCAAACCGCTGTGTTCGAGAAAAGAAATAAGACTGGCCTGCTATCGAAAAAACTGGGATAATGTCGATCAAAATTATCGATGGATTGGATGGAAGATGCTTCCCAACCCGACACTGGATCAATTGCAGGTTTTCCTGACTGTCGCCGAAACCGGCAGTTTTTCGGCCGCGTCACGTGTGCTGAACCGCGCGCAGTCGGTCATCAGCTATACGATCGCCAATCTGGAAGCCCAGCTTGAAATAGCGCTTTTCGAGCGTTCAGGCGCCCGCCAGCCGAAGCTGACGGATGCCGGCAAGGCAATGCTGGAAGATGCCCGCCGCCTGATGGCTGATCTCGAGGTGATGCGCGCCCGCGTCAAGAGCATCAAGCAGGGGCTGGAGGCGGAGCTTTCTCTGGCGATCAGCGTCATGGTCCCGGCCAATGCCGTCATGATGGAGTTGCGCGAATTTCGCGAGAAATTCCCGGGCGTTGCGCTGAACCTCAACGTCGGCGAGCTCGGAATGGTCATGGACATGGTGCTGAACGCCAAGGCCGACATCGGCATTGGCGGCGCGCTCGTGCGGCAGGGAGATTCGCTGGTAGCCGAAAAGATCGGCTATTCCTTTATGGTTCCTGTCGTTGCGCCCGATCATCCGTTGGCGCGCATCGAACGGCCACTGACGCTGGCCGATGTGCGCGAAGAAATCCAGCTCGTCGTTTCCGATGCCTCAGGGTTGACCAAGGGCCGGGATTTCAATGTCCTGTCCTACAGGACATGGCGCGTCAGCGACATAGCAACCAAGCATCAGCTCATCAAAGGCGGGCTTGGCTGGGGTGGATTGCCGGTCTCTCTCGTCGGTGACGACATCATGAAAGGCAACCTCATCGCCATCAAGCTCGATGCCTACGAACAGGGCGAATACCCGATCTATGCCATGCACAAGGCGGCCAATCCGCCGGGCCCGGCGGGCAGATGGCTGGTCGAGGCTTTTCGCCGGCGGCTCTCAATGTGCCCGAGCCATGGCGAAATGGTCAGCATGCTCGGTATAGACGAACTGCATGCGATGCCGGAGGCTGCGGAATAGTCACAAGCTTGACGGGTTTCAGGCCTTTGTTATAACGGCGCCACGGTCTGCAGTTCACCGAGGCGTCGCCGTCCCGCAAGGGAAGCTAAACCTGCTCCAGAAAGATCATCAGCACTTGTCCTGTGCCGAAGTCGAAAGCCGGCGACCACCGACACCCTTTTGCGGAAGCGGCGCGTTGAGGATGAGACGTGACCAGATCTACCTTTCCAATGGAAATCGCCGATCTTTCGGCTTTTGCCAAATCTCTCCGCAAGAAGATCGAAGCGCTCGCTGACAAGCCGAGCCATGTCGATATGCTCAATCTGCTGACGCGCGCGGCGGGTTATCGCAACTACCAGCATTTCCGCAGCATGGCGCAGTCCGCCGAAGTCCTGAAGGACTGGAACCTGAAGCGGGATCCCGAGCCCTTGCCGGACGAGGATCGCGTGCTGAAGGCATCGCGCCATTATGATGGCAGCGGCAGACTGATCCGCTGGCCGGGCAGGAGAGGGCTACAGGAGCTTTGCCTTTGGGTTCTGTGGTCGAAAATACCGGCGGGCACGGAACTGACGGAGCGTGAAATCAGCGATTTGCTGGACCGCCTGCATCTCTTCGGCGATCCGGCGCTCTTGCGCCGCGAACTCTTCGATTTCGGGCTTGTCCACCGTACGCGGGACGGCAGACGATATCACCGCCTCGAAAAGAAGCCGCCGGCCGAACTTGGCCTGCTTCTCCGGCGCGTTGAAGCCAAGGCAGAGACGGCTTGAGCGAAAAAAGGAGCGCGGTTGATGAAACCGCGCCCCTGCGGCTTCAGAGAACCAGCCTGAACTTCGTGAATCCCTCGGCGCCTTCGCCGGCATCCTCGATTTTCACGCTCTTGACGTCGGCGAGATACTGTTTGGCTTTCGGGCCGCTTTCGAAAACGACCGTAGTGCCGGGCAGGGGCTTGAAGGTCCAGTTGCCGTCGGCCGTTGGATTGATCGTGCCCTGATCATGGACATAGCGCACGATAACATCCCGGTTGGTGTCCGGCGCCTGGAAGATCACCTTGTCGGAAGCGATATCAGGGAAGCTGCCGCCGCCGCCCGCACGATAATTGTTGGAAACAACGACGAATTTCTGCGCCGGATCGATCGGCTTGCCCTCGAAGGCAAGGTTCTGGATTCGGTTGGAAGTCGGATTGACGGCCTTGCCAGACGAATCATATTTCGGCGGCTGGGACAGATCGATCTGGTAGGTCACGCCATCGATCACGTCGAAATTGTAGGACGGGAAGTCGTTGTTGAGGAGCGCCGAATCCTTCGCGCCGGGTTCGATGTGGTTGAACATGCCGGCGGACATTTCCAGCCAGTTCTTCACCTGCGCACCAGTGATGGCGACGGCCTGAACCGTATTCGGATAAAGATAGAGGTCGGCGACGTTCTTGATGGCAATATCGCCGGCGGGAACGTCCGTATAATAATCGGCACCGCCGCGACCGCCGGCCTTGAAAGGGGCTGCGGCGGAGAGAACCGGCAAATCCTTGAACTGCGTATCGGCCAGCATCTGCTTGATGTACCAGGTCTGAGCCTGCGAGACGATCTGCACGGAAGGATCGTCGGCGACCAGCGCAAAGTAGGAATAGAGCGGCGCGGAGGTTTTGCCGACCGGCGTGCGGACATAGGCAAGCGTTGCCTCGTGCTCTGCTTTCGCCGCTTCAACGACTTCCTTCTTGTCGGCGACGTCGGCCACGACTTTTTTCTTGTCGTCGCGATGATAGATCGGCCGTGCCTCCGACGTGAAGTCGACGATTTTCCAGCTATTGCCGTCTTTCTCCAGCAGCAGGTCGATCAGGCCGAGATGCGAGCCCCAGAAGCCGGCCATGACGGCGGGCTTGCCATGCAGCGTACCCTTGACCGGATCGGCATTGGCAATGCCATCCCAGGTTTTCGGGCCAGGGAAGACGAGATGCTGGTGACCGGTGAAGATCGCGTCGATGCCTTCGACGGCAGCGAGATGCAGCGAAGCATTTTCCATTTTTTCGGATGGGCCGGAACCGTCGATGCCGGAATGGGAAAGGGCGATGACGACATCTGCGCCAGCTTCCTTCATGGCCGGCACCCAGGCCTTGGCGGCCTGGACGATATCGCGCGTCTGTGCCTTGCCTTCGAGGTTCTTGATATCCCAGAGCATGATCTGGGGTGGCACGAAGCCGATGAAGCCGATCTTGACTGGGCTTTCATTGCCGGAGCCGTCCTTGATCTGCTTTTCCAAGATGATGTACGGCTTGAAGAACAGCTCGTCCTGCTTGGGATCGGAGGCAAGCTGACCCTTGGTCAGGTTGGCGCAGACGAAGGGGAAGTTCGCACCGTTCAGCACCTTGAACATGAAGTCCAGGCCGTAGTTGAATTCGTGATTTCCGAGCGTGCCGACGGTATAGCCGAGTGTATTCATGGCCTTGATGACCGGATGCACGTCGCCATCCTTCATGCCGTGCTGATAGGCCATGTAGTCGCCCATCGGATTGCCCTGCAGCACGTCGCCATTGTCGATCAGCAGCGAATTGGCAGCTTCCGCACGTATCGTGTCGATGATTGTTGCCGTGCGTGACAGGCCCATCGTGTCGTTCGGCTTGTCGGCATAATAGTCGTAAGGGAAAACGTTGACGTGAATGTCGGTCGTTTCCATCAGCCGCAGATGCGCCTGGTTTGCGGCAGCGCGGGCGCTGAACGGATGAAGCAGCACGAGAGCGGAAGTAGCGGCAAGGCCGCCGAGCAGGGAACGGCGGCTCATTGCAGGCGCATCGAAAATGGAAGACATGGAAACACTCCTTTTGGCATTACGCATCACCCGGTTCGGCGAACTTAGGATGATTGGCGAAGGAGTACATCTTGAAAATGACAGAACGGCAAAGACGGTGCCGCGAAAGCGGCAAGCCTGAGCTTACCGGACGCGCGGCACGTCGCGATGGAAGAAACGGAAGTAGGAGGCAATGAGCGCGCGCGCATTGGAATTGACATCGAACTGGATCCCGACGCGGCCATTGTGTTTCCAGCGAACGACCCCATCGAGCAGGCCGAGGTCTTCCGCTTCGATGCGTACCTTGCTGCCGGCGGCCGCATAAAGCGGGGCTTTCACCTCGAGTGCCGCACCGGTGGCGGAAAGATCGAGGATGCGGGCGTCTATCTGGCTGTTCATATAGCTGATCTTGCCGAAGACGCGGCAATTCCTGCGGTCCGCCTTGCGGGCGGTGATCTTGAGGTTACGTGTCATGCTTGTCCCCATGAAGAATTCTGGAAAAGCATAAACGCGGAAAATTGAAATGCCTTTAGAGGCTTGTTTAAAATTGCGCCGAAAGTCTCAATTCGGCACGGCTGCCCGTCGCGCCACGACATGCTCGCGCCAGACCGTGAATATACCGGCCGCAACCACAATGATCGAGCCGACGATCATATTCAGCGTCAGCGTCTCCCCGTAGATCAATACACCGAGGATCGAGGCGTAGACGAGCTGGATATAGGTGAGCGGCTGGACGGCCGCTGCATCGAGACTGTCATAGGCGCGGATCAGGAAATAATGGCTTGATGTACCCGTCAGGCAGACGGCGAGCATCCAGATCCAGTCCCAGCCCTGAATCGGCGTCCAGTAAAAGGGGCCTGCAAGCGTCATGACGAAAGCGCCGACGATGCCTGTATAGAAGAAGCTTGTCATCGCCGAATCCTGCCGGCTCACGTAACGTGTGGCGATCACGTAAAGTGCGAAGTTGAGGCAGGAGACCACCGCAAGAAGCAGGTTCACGTCAAAGAACCCGCCTTCCGGCTTGAGGATCAGCAACACGCCACAAAGTCCGACGCCGATGGCCGTCCAGCGGCGCCAGCCAACCTTTTCGCCGAGCAGCGGAATGGCAAGCAACGCGACGATGATGGGGGTGGCGGCAAAGATTGCCTGCGAATGCGCCAGCCCGATCAGCGCAAAACAGGTGATTGCCAGTACCACCTGCGTGGCAAGCAGGATGCCGCGTGAGACCTGCAGAAATGGGTGCTTGGTGCGGGCGGTTGCGGCGATGCCGCCGCGCATTTTCGAGGCCAGAACCACGGTGAACAACCCGAAGGCCCAATAGCGCACCATCGTCACGAAGATAGGCGAATAGGCTGAACCAAGATGCTTCGAGATCGCGTCCTGCGCAGAAAAGATCGTCAGCGCGAGGAGCAGGAAGATATAGCCGTGAGTCTTGGATTTCATGTCTTGCCGTTGAAGCGGAATACCCGCGACGTCAAGCTAGGACAGGATTCCGGGGGGCTTTGCAAGGGCTCAGAGGCCTACATTCGGCCTGTCGATGATTTCGCGCAGCGCGAAGCTCGAGTTGATCTTCACCACGTGCGGCAGCGCCGAAAGCCAGTCTCGGTGGATGCGCTCGTAATCTTCCAGATCGCGGGCGGCGACCCGCAGGATATAGTCGTACTCGCCGGACATCAGATAGCAGACGAGCACGTTCGGGCAGCGCTTCACCGCCGCTTCGAATTCCGACAATGTCTTGGCGAACTGGCCAGACAGCGAAATGTGCACGATCGCGATCATCTTGTAATCGAGCGCCTTGTGCGAAAGCCGCGCATGGTAGCCGCCGATGACACCGCTTTTTTCAAGAATGTCGAGCCGCCGCGAACAGGCCGAAGGCGACAGCCCGACCTTGTCGGCGAGTTCCGCATTGGTGATGCGCGCATTGATCTGCAATGCCTTCAGAATCGCAAGATCGATATTGTCGAGGTCTGACATTCGAAGAACCTTCGAAGATTGGGGCGATGACGCAATAATCTTCGAAACTTCATGTTTGTGCAAATCCTCTTTGCAAGGACATTTCGTTGCAGCGGTGGGAGGATTTATCAGCAAGAAAACGCTCTGCGAAATGCGGACATAAAATGAGAGGAACGCGTATGCGTGTCGGTTGCCCGAAGGAAATCAAGAACCATGAATATCGCGTCGGCCTGACGCCGGCTTCGGTCAGAGAATATGTCGCCCATGGCCACGAGGTATGGGTGGAAACGAAGGCAGGTGCCGGCATCGGTGCCGATGATGCCGCCTATGTGGCCGCTGGCGCGAAGATCGCCGCCTCCGCCAAGGATATTTTCGAAAAGTGCGACATGATCGTCAAGGTCAAGGAGCCGCAGCCCTCGGAATGGGCGCAACTCCGCGACGGTCAGCTCCTCTACACCTATCTGCATCTCGCGCCCGATCCGGAACAGACCAAGGGTCTGCTCGCATCCGGCGTTACGGCAATCGCCTATGAGACGGTAACCGACGATCGCGGTGGCCTGCCGCTCCTGGCGCCGATGTCTGAGGTCGCCGGTCGACTTTCGATCCAGGCCGGCGCCACCGCGCTGCAAAAGGCCAATGGCGGCCTTGGCATCCTGCTCGGCGGCGTGCCCGGCGTTCTCCCGGCCAAGGTTGCGATCATCGGCGGCGGCGTCGTCGGCCTGCATGCCGCCAAGATGGCTGCCGGTCTCGGTGCCGATGTCAGCATTCTCGACAAGTCGCTGCCGCGCCTGCGCCAGCTCGACGATATCTTCAATGGCCGTATTCACACGCGCTATTCCAGCATCCAGGCACTGGAAGAGGAAGTCTTTACTGCTGATCTGGTCATCGGTGCCGTGCTGATCCCCGGCGCTGCAGCACCAAAGCTTGTGACCCGCGAAATGCTCTCCGGCATGAAGAAGGGCTCCGTCATCGTCGACGTCGCCATCGACCAGGGTGGCTGCTTCGAAACCTCGCACGCAACGACGCATTCCGAACCGACCTATGTCGTCGACGGCGTCGTGCATTATTGCGTCGCCAACATGCCGGGCGCCGTTCCCGTCACATCAGCCCATGCGCTGAACAATGCGACGCTCGTCCACGGCCTCGCACTGGCCGATCGCGGCCTGCGCGCCATTGCCGAGGACAAGCACCTGCGCAACGGATTGAACGTCCACCGGGGCCGCATCACCAACAAGCCGGTCGCGGATGCGCTTGGTTACGAGGCAGTGGCTCCTGAAAGCGCACTGAACGTAGCGTAAACCAGCTGACTCAAGGTCAGGCAAGGGCGCCAGCTTCCGCAAGGGCTGGTGCCTTTATTTTGTCGATCCGGCACTGATAGCAATTGTTGCGTGCGGAGCGTACATGCACGTAGGCGATATCGGGCCGTGCGAGCAATTCGGCCGCATAGGAAGGAATTCTGTCGATCGGCGTCACCGCGCCGGTGCCGTAGACGATCCTGTCGCTCTCGCCGTAGCCGCGGACAATGAAATCCGGGCTGGTGGTCAGGACGGGAGGCAGGACCTCGTCGGAAGAATAGCGCTGACAGGGCTGCTTGTGCAGGAAGACCGGCCCGGTTTCGGCATAGGGTTGCAGTTCCGGAAAGGGGCGATAGGCAAAGACGAACAGCTCTTCGCTAGCGCCAATATTGCGCAGGCAATGCCGGCACGGATGGCCCGGACCATCGGAGATCATTGTTTCCGGCAGACGTCCGTAGGCATCGCGGCCGCCGCTCCACAGCGCTTCTGCGTCAGCTGTCGGCATGGCTGAAAATAGAATGTCATTCATGGCAAATCTCCTCATGAGCTTTGCCATAGTGTCTGCCCTTGCGGCCGTTCAAACCACCCGATTCTTGCCTGAAACCGGGAAGGCTTGGGCGCTGCTCGATCAGCCGCGCCGGGCTATTTCCAGCAGTTCCTTGTCGCTCAATGGTCTGACGATGCCGGTGCCGGTGGAGACGGGAGAAAAACCGAACATCTGGTAGAGCTGCAATGCCCGCGGATGGTCGAGATTGTTGGTGGTCGTCGTGACCTTTTGCGGGTTCAGCGTCCAGATCGCGTAGAGAGCCTGGAGCAGAAACCATTTGCCGATGCCGAGGCCGAGCGCGTGCTCGAAGAGCCCGAAGTGGCTGAGCTCGATCGTATCCTCGTCCTCGCAGAGATATTCATAGAAGCCGGCCGGCGCGCCATTGACGTAGAGCACGCTGATATTGTTGCGCTTGTCATGCAGGGCGACGGTCAATTCCTCGTCGCTCATCCGCAGACGGTCGACCCACTGCCAGCGCGCCCCGACCTGTCGATAGAGATAGCGATAGAAGGGCAGTGGAATGGCCGGTGCGCGCATGATCGCCGTCTGGATATTGACGGGCACGGGCAGGCTTGCCTTCGGCGGCGCGACCATTTCAAGCCGCGTGATATGGGCCTTGAGCGAGGCGGGCGTCTTTCCCATGGCGTCAGGCTTTGACCGCTACAGGAGGACCGGTAACGACAGGCGTATCCTCGCGGCTGCCCCATTCGCTCCAGGAGCCGTCATAGAGCTTGTTGTCGGTATGTCCGAGCGATTCCAGCGCCAGCGTGATGATTGCTGCGGTAATACCCGATCCGCAGGAGGTAACGACCGGTTTCGAAAGATCGATACCTGCATCCTCGATCGTCTGCTTCAGTTCCGGCAGCGATTTGAAACGGCCCTGGTTTGCGAAAACGCCCGAAGGCAGGCTGCGGGCACCCGGCATGTGGCCCGAGCGCATGCCGGCGCGCGGTTCCGGTTCGCTGGCCGCGAAACGGCCGGCGCTGCGGGCATCGGCTATCTGCAGGGCGCCGCTTGAAACGATATCGCGCATCTGCTCGAGGTGAACGACGCGGTCGGAATCGTAATTCGTCTTGAAACTCGCCGGCGCGTATTGTGGCGTTTCGGTTTCGAGCGGCCGGCCTTCAGCCTTCCATCCGTCCAGTCCGCCGTCGAGCACGAAGACATTCTTTGCACCCATGACCCGGAACAGCCACCACACACGCGGGGAGGCGAACATGCCGATGCCGTCATAGACGACAATACGGTCATTCTCGCTGATGCCGAGTTTGCCGACTTCGGCGGCGAAATGATCGGGCGAGGGGATCGTGTGCGGCAGGTTCGTCGAGTGGTCGGCGATTTTGTCCTGATCGAAGCGGATCGCACCCGGAATATGGCCGGCGGCATATTCTGCATCGGCATCGCGCTTCTGCGCCGGCAGATAGAAGGATGCGTCGAGCACGCGCAGATCGGATTTGCCGAGTTCAGCCTGTAGCCAGTCGGCCGAAACGACGAAACGGCTCTTGGTGTCGCTCATGATGATCTCCCCAAAAATATCGTCTATCAGGCTTCGTCGCCGGGCGTGCCGAAGCGAATGCGGAAGCGCCTGTTCTCTTTGCCCTTCTTCTCGATCTTGGCAATATGAATCTGGCCGACTTCCTGAGTTTCCGAAACATGCGTGCCGCCGCAGGGCTGGCTGTCAATAGCTGAATTCTCTCCGATACAGACGAGGCTGACACGGCCAAGACCAACAGGAGGACGCACATTCTTCGACTTGACGATGCCGGGATTGGCGGCGAGCTCCTCATCCGTGATCCACTGAACATAGACAGGATGGTTCTGGTTGACGAGGTCCATCAGCCTGGCCGTCACCTCGTCCTTGTCGATCGTGTCGCTCATGTCGAAATCGACGCGGCTTTCATCCTCGCCGACAGCAGCACCGGTAATCGGATAGGAGCAGACGACTGAAAGAAGATGGCAGGCCGTATGCATGCGCATCAGCCTGTAACGGCGCGGCCAGTCGATGTGCACAACCAGCTTTTCGCCGACCTCCGGCCGCGGCTCGCCCTCCTGCGGCACATGAATGACGATGTCCTTGGTCGCACCATGTTTCGCCTGGCCAAGCCCTATCCTGGAGCCGTCAGCCCGTTCGAAGAAGCCTGTGTCGCCCGGCTGCCCGCCAGACGTCGCGTAAAAGCAAGTCTGGTCCAGCTCGATGCCCCCGTCCTCGTGGACGGCCGTGACGACCGCTTCACATGTGGAAAGGTAGAAGTCGTCACGGTAGAGGGCATTGACTGGCATGGAGGCTCACGCTGCGGGTTCGTAGGGTATTCTGATATCCGTCGAGCCGACCATCCAGGCAGGAATGGGAAGACCCTTGGACGAAAGGAAGTCCGGATTGAAAAGCTTGGACTGATAGCGGTTGCCATAATCGCAGAGGATTGTCACGACCGTATGGCCGGGACCGAGATCTTGGGCGAGGCGAACCGCACCGGCAATGTTGATCGCCGTGGAGCCGCCAAGGCAAAGCCCCTCATGTTCGACCAGATCGAAGAGGTAGGGGAGCGATTCGGCATCGGTGACGTGATAAGAGAAATCGGGCGTGAAGCCTTCCAGGTTGGCGGTAATGCGCCCCTGGCCAATACCTTCCGTGATCGACGATCCCTCCGACTTCAGCGCGCCGTTCGCGTAGAATTCGTAGAGCGCGGCACCCTCGGGATCTGCGATGCCGATCTTGATGTCCTTGTTGAAGCCCCTGAGGCCCGCGGCAACACCGGCAAGCGTTCCGCCCGAACCGACCGAGCAGATGAAGCCGTCGACCTTGCCATCCGTATCTTTCCAGATCTCGGGTGCGGTGGTTTCGATATGGGCCTGGCGGTTGGCAACGTTGTCGAACTGGTTCGCCCAGATCGCGCCGTTCGGCTCGCTCTTGGCAAGCTGTTCGGCAAGGCGACCCGAAACCTTCACATAGTTGTTCGGGTTCTTGTAGGGAACCGCCGGAACTTCGACGAGCTCGGCGCCGAGCAGGCGCAGCGCGTCCTTCTTTTCCTGGCTCTGCGTTTCCGGAATGACGATGACGGTACGATAGCCGAGCGCCTTGGCAACGAGCGTCAGGCCAATTCCGGTATTGCCCGCCGTACCCTCGACGATGACACCGCCAGGCTTCAGCAGGCCCTTCCTCTCGGCGTCACGGATGATATAGAGCGCCGCTCGGTCCTTCACCGACTGGCCGGGATTGAGGAATTCGGCCTTGCCGAGAATGGTGCAGCCGGTTGCCTCGGAAACACCCTTGAGCTTGATGAGGGGCGTATTGCCGATAGCCTCGATTACGGAGGGGTGGAAGGTCATGGAATCTGCCTCGTTTACGCATAGTTTAGGAACGGTCTTTTCCCTTCACAAGGCGGCGTTGGCAAGAAATCCTATTCCATGCCTTTCAGGCACGCGATAAAATTAGTCTTTCCCTTCCAGCCCATTGCCGTCTCCAGGCGCGCCGGTGATCCGAAGATTGACTTTCGGCGTATGGATGACGACAAAGCAAGCACGGGCGCAGGAACAAGGCGTGACCGAATCTGACATGGTTCACGAGCATATCGACACGATCGATGCATTGATGGCGCATTATGTTGCCGGCTCCCTCCCGGAGCCGGCCCGCGTACTCGTGGAATCCCATCTCGAAATGAAGGCGGACAATCGTGGCCTTGTGGCCGACCTTGAACGGCTGGCCGGAGACGCTCTGGAAAGCACGCCGGCAAGCCCGATCAGCGACCGAGATGCGAAGCTTGCGGCAATCTTCGGCTCGAAGGCTCCTGCGTCCCCTCCGAAGCCCCCGTCACGTCCGCGGGGCGCTCTTTTTCCGCGTGCCTTGCGCAATCTCGTCGGTTTCGAAGCCGACGACGTGCCGTGGCGCAAGCGCCTTCCGGGCTTCAAGGAATATGCGACCGATATCGACGGCTGCGAAGTCAGCCTGATGTGGATAAGGCCTGGCCGAGCGCTGCCTGCCCACACGCATGCGGGCATGGAACTGATCCTCATCCTCGATGGCGCCTTCCACGACGAGCGCGGCCGCTTTGGGCCGGGAGATATCTCGGTTGCGGATGCCACGATCGACCATCGCCCCGTCGCAGAAAAGGACCGGCCCTGCATCGCTTTCGCCGTTTCGGACGGCCCAATCAAGCTCACCGGCTCCTTCCGTCAGATCATTGGCGATCTCATCGGCTGAAAGCAGCCACAATGCTGTGATAGAGCCATTGTCCCGGGAGAGATGGGGGAGCTTCCGGACTGTGTTCGTATTCAAATCGGCAGACCGGAGGAAGTGTCATGCGTAATTTCATCGCGCGCCCGGAGCATGGTATCGTCTGGATTTCCGGCGCGAGTTCCGGAATAGGCCGAGCGCTGGCGCTGAAGCTCGCAGGCGAGGGATACGGGGTTGCTGTCACCGCCCGCAATCACGAAAAACTGGTGGAATTGCAGGCCGAGGCATCCGGATTGCCCGGCAGCATCATCGTGCTCGACGGCGATGTGACCGACGCCGAAGACATGGAACATGTCATGGCCTCGATCGAATACGAGCATGGTGCGCTCGCCATGGCCATCCTCTGCGCAGGCGTCTATCAGCCCGTTCACGGCGAGGATCTGAACAGAGCCGATTTCGAGGAGACTTTTGCCGTCAACCTGTCAGGCGTCGTCAATTGCCTCCTGCCGGCGCTCCGCCACATGAAGGCGAAGGGGCAGGGACAGGTCGCCATCGTTTCCTCGGTGACCGGCTACACGGGATTGCCGACCAGCGCCGCCTACGGCGCGACCAAGGCTGCCTTGATCAACATGGCCGAAAGCCTGAAATTCGACCTCGACAAGATCGGCATCCGCATCCAGCTCATCAATCCGGGTTTTGTCGACACGCCGGCAACGCGCAAGAATGCCTTTCCGATGCCGGCACTTATTTCGCCCGAGGCCGCTGCGGAGCGCATTGCGGCAGGCCTCAAGACGCAGGCTTTCGAGATCACTTTCCCCCGGCATTTCACCTATATGCTGAAGTTCCTGCGGATACTGCCTTATGGTCTCTATTTCCCGCTGGTCAACCGTTTCACAGGCTGGCGAGAGCGGCCTCTAGATAGAGGTCACCGGCCGGCGACACCGCATCCGGCTGAATGATCAGCGGCGCGAAAAAACCACCTGCCGCACATCGATATTGCGGGCGCGGAAGCCGGCCTCACAATAGAACAGGTAGAATTCCCAGAGCCGCTTGAATCGGTCGTCGAAACCCATCGGCCGGAGCTTGTGCCACACGGACCAGAAGCGCTCGCGCCATTCCGCGAGCGTACGGGCATAATCGAGGCCGAAGCCGAAGTCCCTGACCAGTGACAGGTCCATCTTCTTGCCGAGTTCGGCAAGGTGATGACGCGTCGGCAGCATGCCGCCGGGGAAGACATATTTCTGGATGAAGTCCGGATTGCTACGATATTGCTCGAAAGATTCGGGCCGGATAGTGATGATCTGCAGCCCTGCCTTGCCGCCCGGCTTCAGGCATTGTCTGAGTTTGGAAAAATAGGCCGGCCAGTATTTCTCGCCCACGGCCTCGAACATCTCGATGGAAACGATGCGATCGTAGACACCGGTCTCGTCGCGATAGTCCTGGAAGCGGAAATCAACCTTGTCGCCTAGCCCCGCCTTGCTGATGCGCTCCTGTGCGAAGGCAAGCTGCTCACGGCTGATAGTAAGTCCGGTCACCCGGCAGTTCAGTTCGCTGGCCGCGAATTCCGCAAAGCCACCCCACCCGCAACCTATCTCGAGCACATGATCACCGGGCTTGATGCCGGTCGCTTCCGCGAGCGCCCGATACTTGGCGCTCTGTGCCGATTGCAGGTCATTGGCACCAGTCGAATAAAGCGCTGACGAGTAGGTCATGCTCGGATCGAGCCATTGCTTGTAGAAGTCATTGCCGAGGTCGTAATGGGCCGAGATATTGCGCCTGGACCCGGCCTTGGTGTTGGCATTCATCCAATGGCGGATGCGTTCCACGAAGCGGCCGACACCGCTCGTGCCATAAGAATAACTGTATGCGGCCTCGCCGTTCACGAGAAACAGCTCGAGGAAGGCGGTGATATCGGGGCTATCCCAGTCGCCATCCATGTAGGTCTCTGCGATCCCGATCGTGCCGCTGGTCAGAGCCCGGTCGGGAAGGTTCCAATTCCGGAGCGTGAGCGCTGCATTCGGTCCGGCGGCCTCGCCCCTGATCAACACCTTGCGCCCGTCGGGCAGCGTGACGGCAAGGGACCCTTGCTGTATGCCCAGCAAACCGCGCAACGCGAGCTTCGCCTTGAACGGCAGGTCTCTGACGATGCGCGAAATATTCTCCGCCGTCAGCGTTACCGCGTCCCGGGTAGCTTGATTCAAGTCCTGTATATTGCTCACCGTCCGTCCTCCCGTATTTTGGGGCCGGTCAGGACAATGCTTGCGCCTCTCCTCCGGCGATTGAGGCAAACGCTAAATTCATTCCGCAGCTTCTGCAAGCCGACTTGCCGGCTTCACGCTGACAGGCGGAGGAGGTGGTGGCCGGCGAACGTAGATAGCGCCTTTCAGCCAGAGCTTCAGAGCCTCCCAGTGAATGCCGGCCATGATCTTGACGGTCAGGAAGGGAGTGGTTGTGAGAAGAAAACCGAGCGTCCGGCCAGTCAGCGGCTTTTTCCGGCCGGCGAACGTTGCGGCAAGAAGCGGTCCGTCCGCATCGGTTTCCAGGATGCGCCAGCGGATTTCCTGGCCGGGCGGCAGCATGCGAAAATGATAGCGCATTCCAATGCCAATGAAGGGAGAGACGTAAAAGAGCTTTTCGCAGGTCTGACGAAGACCGCTTTCGAAGATTTCATCCTCCTCGACGGGGCAGACATAGCTATGCCGCTCGCCGAACGTGTTGCGCACCTCGTAGATCAGCGCAATAACTGAATCCTTCTCGTCATAAGCATAATAGACGGAAAGCGGATTGAAGACGTAGCCGAAGATCCGCGGATAGCAGACGAGCAGGATTTTGGCCGGTCGCTCGACACAGGCATCTGCAAGCAGGCCATCGGCATGCGAGCGCAGCTTTCCGCCTGCTGCATGGTCTTCTTCATGGAACGAGACGAGATTGCTTCGGTTGACCGAAAACAGCGTCGATTGCCTGTCTGCTTCGTCCAAACGGTCGAGATCGATAGCAAGCGAAAACACCCGATACTGGAAGCGATGGCCAAACGGTTTCATGCGCTGATGCATGACATTGCCTACATAAAGCACTGCCGCTGCGTCCGGCGGACGACCGTTTCGCGTCACGCTGACGCCATATCTCGATGCGTCGGGGCTTTTGCGCGATGCCATCATGCCATCGCTTCCAGTATCGTTTCACGGGGGGAGGGTCGGTCGGTTCGCCAGGGTGTGATGCCGCCCAGAGCTTCCGCCGCCGCAAGGCCGGAGACAAGTCCATCTTCGTGGAAGCCATATCCGGTCCAGGCGCCTGCGAAATAGCAATTGTTCTTTCCCTGGATGACCGCGATCGCCTGCTGTGCTGCCATCGCTTCGGCGGAAAACTGCGGATGCTCATAGGTGAACTCGGCAAAGACCTTGCGGCTATCGGGTTCGCGATCCGGGTTCAGCGTAACGAAGAGCGGGAAGTTCGGATCGATGCCCTGCAGCCTGTTCATCCAGTAGGTAACAGCTACACCCGCCCCACCGTCGCCATGGCTCGAGCGCAGATAGTTCCAGGAGGCCCATATCTTGCGCCGCGTCGGCATCAGACTGGCATCACGGTGCAGGATAACGCGGTTGGGCTGATAGGGGACGGCAGCGAGCAGGCGCTTTTCCTGATCCGTCGCATCGATCAGCAGACGCGACGTCTGGTCGCTGTGGCAGGCGAAGATCACCTTGTCGAAGAAAGCCTCGCCGCCGGCTTCGTCGATGAGGATGACGCCCTTCGCCTTGCGTGTTACGCCGCGCACCCCGCAGCCAAGTCTTACCTTGTCACCAAACGGCGACAAAAGCCTTTTCAGATAGTTGCGGCTGCCGCCGGTGACGGTGCGCCACTGATGCTGGTGGCGGTAGATCAGCCGGTGATTGTCGAAGAAATTGACGAAATGTTCGGCGGGAAATTGCAGCATGCGCGCTGATGGCGTCGACCAGATCGCCGCCGCCATGGGCACCAGATAGTTGTTGGTGAAACCGGGCGAGAAGCCGCGCCAGTCGAGATAATCGCCGATCGAGCGCGAGGCGAGATGCCCGGCTGCCCGATCTTCCAGGCAGGTCCGGTTGAAGCGCAGGATCTCGCGGATCATCCAGAGAAAGGAAGGGCTCAGCAGATTGCGCTTTTGCGCGAATATCGACGAGAGCCCGCCGCCGCTCCACTCCAGCCTGCCCTGATCGAGCGACAGCGAAAAGCTCATGTCGCTGGCATGCGTGGCGACGCCGAGTTCCGCAAAGAGCGCGGTCAGATTGGGATAATTGTGCTCGTTGTAGACGATGAAGCCGGTGTCGACTGGAATGCTCAACCCGTCATAATCGACATCGACCGTTGCCGTATGGCCGCCCGGCCGGACATCCTTCTCATAAAGCGTCACGTCATGAACAGGATTGAGCGCCCAGGCAGCCGATGCACCCGATATGCCCGATCCTATGACCGCGACCTTGAGCCGGCGTGGCAGCGAAGGAACATGCGCGTTCATGCTGCATCCTTTATCGCGTTATAGACCTTCAGCGCCCGCCGGCGCGCCGTGGCATGATCGACGATGGGTTGGGGATAGGTTTCGCCAAGCGTGATACCGGCTTTTTCAAGCACGCTCGCGGGTGCCTCGAACGGCCGGTGGATATATTTGTCCTCCAGATTTTCGAGCTCGGGCACGAACTGCCTGATATAGCTGCCGTCCGCATCGAATTTTTCGCCCTGCAGAACCGGGTTGAAGATGCGGAAGAAGGGAGAGGCATCGGCGCCTGAACCTGCCACCCATTGCCAGCTGGCCGCATTGTTGGCCGGGTCCGCATCGACGAGCGTATCGCGGAACCAGGCTTCGCCTCGACGCCAGTCGACCAGCAGGTCCTTGATGAGAAACGAGGCTGTGATCATCCGGACGCGGTTATGCATCCAGCCATGGCGCCAAAGCTGGCGCATGCCTGCGTCGATGATGGGATAGCCCGTCTGGCCGTTGCACCAGGCATGGAATCCGTCTTCATCCTGTCGCCAGCCGAAACCGTCGAAACTGTCGTTCCAGTTGGCGCTTGCAAGTTTGGGAAAATGGAAGAGCAGGTGGTAGGAAAACTCCCGCCATGCCAGTTCCTTGCGAAAGCGCACGATATCGTCGGATGGGATGCTGCGGGAGAGGCCCTTTGTCGCCTCCCAGATACGCGCCGGCGAAATCTCGCCGAGTGCCAGATGCGGAGAGAGCAGGGACGTTGCCGCCTTGCCGGGGAAATCCCGGTCAGCCGAGTAACCCGGAAGAGCGTTTTCGACGAACTCCCGGAGCTTTTGGTGGGCAGCGGCTTCCCCCGGCGTCCACATGTCGGGGAAGGACTTCGCCCAGTTCGGCTTGCGTGGCAGAAACTTGAAAGAGGCAAGCGTTTCAGATGCGGGAAACTCTTTGGGGAAGCGGAAGCGTTGAGGCATGTCGACAGGCGCTTCCGGCTCTCCATCTTCTTCGAGTGCCCGCCAGAACGGCGTATAGACGCGATAGGGCGTGCCGCCTGATGTCTTGAGTTTCGTCGGTTCATGCAGGAGCTGGCCGCCGAAGCTGCGCACCTCGATTGCCTGCTTTTCGAGTTCATGCTTGAGGCGCGTGTCGATCGCAATGCCGGGCGGATCGTAGCGACGGTTCCAGAATACCGCTTCCGCACCGCTTCGCCTGATGAAGTCGCCCAGCACGTTTCGGGCATGGCCGCTGGCTAGGACGAGCTTGCCGTCACGTTTTCTAAGGGCGCCATCGAGCGCATGCAGCGAATGGTGCAGCCACCATGCCTGAGCCGAACCGAGTGGCCCGGTGCCGTCTTCCCCGTATTCGCGAATATAAAGTGGAATAACCGGCCGCCCCGATGCGCATGCCGCCTGAAGTGCCCTGTTGTCGTCAAGGCGCAGATCCTTGCGAAACCACACGATCACCGGTCTTGCAACAATATCCCGTGCCAATGGCTGCTCCCTGTCCTGCCTCTCCTGTCTGTTACGGAAGTACGGGGCAATCGGATCAGGAGTTTCATGAAGCACGCATGAAAAAGGCCGGTCGAGCCGGCCTCTCTCAACGAACGGGTCTTTGCCCGATCAGTTGTCGTATTCGCGGCATGCCTCACTGATCGAAGCGCCGCTTTCGCCGCCGCGCGTATCGACACCCGTGTTCTGCTGCGCCATGCCGGGGCAATCGATGGCCTGGCCGCCGATGCTCTGTGTCGTGGCCGGATCGACCGCGCTTGAGGGAACCGGATGAATGCCGTTGCTGTCACTCGTATAGTCCGAGGAGTAATTGCCCGAGCCCGGGTCCGTGGAGCCGCCGTTGGTCGGGCCGATAGTGTCGGGATTGGACTGGGCAAATGCCGACGAAGCCATGCCGATGGCAAGCAACGAAGCGGCGATAAGGGATTTACGCATGGGAGCTATCCTCCTTCGATTTTCATCTTTGGTGACATGTGCCTAACCCGCGAGGCGATTGCTTGTTCCGAAATTTAAGCGGCGCGGTTGAAGTGATTGCGATGGTTACGCGTAAACCTTAACCGCGAAAGCCGCTTTGCCTCCGCCCTTCCTTGCCTTACCTGCGCAGTGAATCCCCGTTTACGGCATGAGGCCGCCATGTTCATTTCACTGCGCGAGGCAGGCGATCTCTGCCTTCAGATGGTACTTGCTCTCGCCTTGACCGTGGGCGGCATGGCGCTCGCTTCCACCGTCGTAAAGGCCACCGAGCAGCGGGTTGCCGCCATCGACGTCAACCGCCCGTTGCTCTGGTCTGCCGGCCCCGTCCGCGTCGAAAGCATTCAGCTTTTTGCCGGGCGAGAAATGGCTGCGGGCGAGAGCACAGGCTGCCACGATGCCATCGGCCTCAGAATATCCTGCGACCTGGCGACTTTTTCGTCGAGCAGCAATTTCTGATTCGGCGATGGATTTTCCAGCTTTCTTCCGGGTTTTGGAGCTTCATTTCTTTAGTCCATAAAATTTATGGATAATTCTGGCGGAGATGCGTTGCAGCAGTCTGCTGCGCCTGCGCCAGGAGACAGCAATGACGAAAATCCTGATCGTGCCGGGTCTGTTCGGTTCCGACGAGGGGCATTGGCAGCACTTTTGGCTTGATGATGTGCCGCAGAGCCGGCTGGTCCGCCAGGACGACTGGAATCATGCTCGTCTGGACCGCTGGATGGAGCGCCTGGAACAGGCACTGCTGGAAGCTGGAGAGGCCTATATCATTGCCCATAGCCTCGGCTGCATCCTGACGGCGAGGCTCGCCGACCGGCCAGTGGCACGCAGGATCAAGGGAGCGCTTCTGGTTGCCCCCTGCGATTTGCGGGCCACGGAAAGGCTGCATCCCGGGTCGCTCACTTTCGGCCCCATGCCGACTACCCCGCTTCCCTTTCCGAGCCTCACCGTCGGCAGTCTCGACGATAAATACATGTCGCTCGACCGTCTGAGCTTCTACACCCGCCTCTGGAAAACCGAAGTTCGCAATATCGGGCTTGCAGGCCATATCAATATCGCCAGCGGTTTTGGACGCTGGACCGGCGGCTATGCGTTGTTTGATGTGGTGAAAGGCAAGGCGAAGGCAAAGAGACCACAGATATCCCCACATGCCACGACCGCGGCATCGGCCTGACATTTTATCGGGATACGCGCAAGAAACGGGTTGAACTTGCACCCTCGCGATACGATTCTGATACCTGACGGAATGTGAGGGCTTCACCATGGCTCAGAAAGTGCATCAATACCTGATCTTTGAAACCGTAGGCGGCTTTTGCGGCATCGCCTGGAGCGATACCGGCGTGACGCGGTTCCAGCTGCCCACGAAAAGCGCCGATTCGACAGAACGATTGTTGCTGCGCCGTCTGCCGGCTGCCGAACCGGGCAAACCCACGCCGCAGATTTTGGACGCTGTTGCTGCGGCAAAGCGTTACTTCGAAGGCGAAGAAATCGACTTCTCCACTGTCGCCGTTGACCTTGACGGCCAGGACGCATTCTTCCGCGATGTCTATGCTGCCGCGCGCCGTATCGGCTGGGGTCGCACGACGACCTACGGCACCCTGGCGAAGGAGCTTGGGGTGGGGCCGGAGGCAGCGCGCGACGTCGGCCAGGCGATGGCAAAGAATCCTGTCGCGCTCATCATTCCCTGCCATCGGGTGCTGGCGGCAGGCGGAAAGATCGGTGGCTTTTCGGCGCCTGGCGGTTCGACGTCCAAGCTTCGCATGCTGGAGCTCGAAGGCTTGCATGTCGGTCCACCGCCTCCTGCCCAGCAATCCCTCGATTTCTGAGATCTATCGCAAGCAAGTGCTTGGAATACGGCGGAAAACCTCGCTATAAATCTCTGTCTATAGCGAGGTCTTTTCATGAAGAAGATTTTCAACCCGCCATCCGTCCGCCGTCCCTTCGGAAATTACAATCACGGTCTGCTCATACCGCCGGGCGCATCCTTGCTGGTCACGTCAGGTCAGCTCGGCATCGGCCTCGATGAAAAGATTCCTGAGGATGTGACGGCCCAGGCCGAGCTCTGCTTCGAAGCGATCAAGGCGATCCTCGCCGAGGCCGAGATGAGCTTTGCTGATGTCATCCGCATTTCCGGCTTCGTGACGAAGCGGGAAGACTTCCCGGCCTATATGGCGGTGCGCGACCGCTTCACGCTCGATCCGAAACCCGTTTCGACGCTCATTATCATCAACGGCTTTACCCGGCCGGAATTTCTGGTGGAAGTGGAAGTAACGGCGGCGAAGGTTTTCTAGGATTTGATCGCAAGCTCCGCGGCGATTACGACGGGGCAGCGCACCGGCGCGGCAGCAGCGCCCATGGCGGTGCGCGCATGCTGGCCGATATCGGCGCCGAAGAGATCGACCACCATGCGGGGTGCGCCCGGTTAGGTGTACCGATGCAAGCCGCCCCTAAAATCGCTCCATCGCGTCCTTCACTTTCGCCAGGAACGCTGCCCGTGTCTCCGGGGTGCAGTTGTTCATGTCGTAATGGGCGAGAAAGGTAACCGGCTTGAACGGGTCGATCTGCGCCCGCAAGACACGCTTCACGATCTTCTTTGGCGGATTGCCGGCAACGAAGGCGCGGAAAGGTGTCGCGCCATAGGTCAGCACCGCCCCAAGCTTCTTGATATGCCGCAGGCGGGATTCGACCTTGCCGTTCACGAGCGCGAAGGAAACGCCGGGAAGCCAGACCCGGTCGAAATAACCTTTCAGGATCGCCGGGAAGCCGAAATTCCAGACCGGTGTGCAGATGACCAGCGCCTCGGCCTGCTTCAGCCTGTCGACATAGGGTTTCACCAGCGAAATATTGTCGGGATAGTCGTGGTAGACGAGCCGATCATGTTGCGAGAGGACGGGATCGAAATTCTCCGCATAGAGATCGCAGGCATCCACATCGTGCCCGGCCTTGGCGAGGCTCTCCAGGCTCTGTCTGTAGAGCGCCTTGCCGTAGCTTTCCTCGACCGGGTGCGAGTGGAGGACAAGAACCCTCATGAAGCCTCCATGACGGCGGCAAGGCCCGGGAAAAGGTAGTTCTTGCCGGCATCGAAATCGAAATTGGGGTTCTCCCAGGCGATCATCTTGCCAGGATTGAGCAGCCCCTTCGGATCGGTCTCATGCTTGAAGGCGAGCTGCACCTTGTCGGTGCGCTTCATGCCGCCCTCTTCGAGCGTATAGCGGTGCGGGTTGAAGATCGGGCAGCCATGATCCTGATGGATCTTGATGATCTCTTCCAGCCGCTCCTCTGTCGTATAGCGTACCAGCGGCAGGCCCGAGCACTGGATCTGCCCATCGAACTTGATGAATTCGAGATGACCCGGCACCTCATCGCCGAAGATCTCCACCATCTTTTTCACCTTGGCCACATGATCCGGTCCCGGATACTGCACCTGCAGATAGGTGAAGGTGGGATCGACCTTGAGCGCACGCAGCGTCGTATGGTTCCAGGCTAGCTCATAGGCGTGCGGAATGCCACGCATGCTCTCGACCTTGTCGGAGCGGAACATGATTTCGCCCTTCTGCGCTGCCGTGAAGGCCAGGAAAGCATCCATGGAATGCGGCGCGATCATCAGCACGACGATCGACTGACCCTGGCGGATATAGGGCTTGTGGCGGGTGAAATAGTCATGCGGGATAGGGGCCGCGATCGGCGCGATTTCCTTGACGAGAATACCGTTGCATTTCGCCAGCGCATCGGAGAAGCGCACTGCATCCATGAAGTCATCGTAGCCGACCAGCACATCCACCCAGTCATAGGCGGGTGCGAGCGGCATCTCGATTTCCGTGATGATGCCGTTGGTGCCGTAGGCATGGCTGACCTTCTGCAAGTCCCAGCCGGTGAGATCGAGCACGCGCGGCTCCGCTTCCATGGTCACGACCCGCAGGCGCAGGATATTGCCGAGATCACGCAACCCGCCCCAGGTGATCGAGCCGACGCCGCCGGAACCGCCGGCAATGAAGCCGCCGACCGTTGCCGTTTGGGCGGTCGAGGGATGGAAGCGCAACTCCTGGCCGGAATGCGCCTTGGTCTGCTTGTCGAGCTGGGCGATCACGATGCCGGGTTCGCAGATGACGCGACCCGGATGGATTTCCTTGATCTTGTCCATGGCGGCGAGGTTGAGCACGATACCGCCTGAGAGCGGCATGGCCTGACCGTAATTGCCCGTGCCGGCGCCGCGCGGGGTGACGGGCACGCCATGGGCGAAGGCGACCTTTAGCGTCTGGATGACTTCGGCCTCGTTTTTCGGCGTGACGACGATATCGGCCGTCACATTATCGAGCTGCGCCTTCAGGATTGGCGAATACCAGTAGAAGTCGCGGCTCTTCTGGCGAACGAGCGCCGGATTGTCCTCGATCGCGATACCTTCGAGTTCTTTTTTGATCTTCTGATAATCGGCCATGTCAGGCTCCAACGACGCTATCGAGTTCACGGTAATCCGGCAGGCTGCGGTCGATCACCTTGCCGCGACGAAGCACGACGCGGTCAGACTGCGGACGGGAAAGGAATTCGCTCCAGCGCCTGGCGCTGAAGAGCACGAGATCGGCGGGGCTGCCGACGGCAATGCGGCTCATCTGCGGCCTGCCGGCAATCTTGGAAGGTGACGTCGTGACGATGCGTGCCGCGGTGTCGAGCGGATGATCGAGATGCAGGATGCGCACTGCCTCACGAAACACTTCGACCGGATCGAGATCGCCATAGGCGTAAAAGGGGTCGCGGGTATTGTCGGAGGAGACGGCCGTCTCGACACCGGCAGTCGCCAGTTCCTTGAACAGAGTGACACCGCGCCAGCGCGGTGTGCGGCCGGGATAGCGATCCTGCAGGTACATGTTGCACATCGGCAGCGAGATGACCGAAACTCCGGCCTTTTGAACCAGTTCGACCGTCCGTTGCGCGATATCGTCGTCGTGCCGCGCCAGCGAGCAGCAATGGCCCGCCGTCACCTTGCCTTCGAACCGGTTGCGCAGAACGGCTTCGGCGATCGCCTTCAATGTTTCTGCGCCAGGGTCGTCGGTCTCGTCGACATGCAGATCAACATCGAGGCCGTTCTCCGCCGCCGCGCGCAAAAGCGTATCGAGCTGCCAGTCGAGCGCTGGTCCCATCTTGGTGACACCGCCAAGCAGTCCACCCTTGTCCTTTACGACAGCAACGAGATCAGCGAAAAATGCCTCGTCGACCATGTTGTCCAGCGGGAAGAGAGCGACCGCCTGCAAGGCAATCTTGTCTTTCCATTCCTCCCGGATCTCGGCAAAGACCTCGAAGGAGATACGGTGCTGGGGTGCCAGCGAATCCAGATGCGTGCGGATAAGCCCAGTGCCGTGCGCATAGGCTGAACGCAGCGAAAATTCCATGCGCTTGCGCACATCCGCCGCCGACCAGTTCGCCTCGCGGTCCCGGCCGACCGCCTCCAGCGCACCCATGAAGGTTCCGTCGGGATTGGGCTTGCGCGGCCAGATATGGCCCTTGTCCAGATGCGTATGGATATCTGCAAAGCAAGGCCACACCATGCCTTCCCGCATGTCGGACTTGGCGAATTCGGCCGGCGCTGTTCCGGGAGGCAGGATTGCCGAGATGAGACCGTCGGCGATCACGATATCCGCCTTGACGAGGCCTTCATTGGCGACGGCAGCAAAGCCGCTGATGGCGACAGCCGGAAGCGTTGCGTTGGCGAGCACGAAACGGCCCGCATTCGGGGGGGACATGAAGGAATAGGTCATCAATTTTCCCGCTTCAGGCTGCTCTCATGCCAGCGATGCAGACTGAGCCATGAAATGAAGGAGGTAATGGTGAAGATCGCGACGCCGAGCATGGACAGCATGAAGAGCGCGGCAAAAAGGCGGGGAATGTTCATGCGATATTGCGATTCCAGCAGACGGAAGGCGAGGCCGGAACCGGCACCCGCCGAACCTGCGGCGAATTCGGCAACCACGGCGGCAATCAGCGCTAGGCCGCCGCCGATGCGAAGCCCGGTCATGAAATAGGGCTGGGCTGCCGGGATCTTCAGGTAGATCAGCGTCTGCCAGCGCGAGGCGCCGTAGAGTTCGAAGAGGTTGATGAGATTATGATCGACGCTCTTCAGGCCCTGGACCATGTTGGACAGGATCGGGAAAAAGGCGACGAGGAAGGCGCAGATCAGGAGCGCCACCTGCGTCGACGGTGCGTAGATCAGGATCAGCGGTGAGATCGCCACGATCGGCGTGACCTGCAGGATGACGGCGAGCGGATAGAAAGCGATTTCGATCCAGCGCGATTGGACCAGGAAGATCGCAAATCCCACCCCCCCGATCAGTGCCAGGACAAGCGATATCAAGGTGATCTGCGTGGTGACCCAGAGGGCAGGGGCAAGTGTGCCCCAGTCATGGATGAAGGCCGCTGCCACAGCGCCAGGGCCGGGCAGGATATAGGGCGGAACACCCGAGAGCACGACGTAGAACTCCCAGATAACGATCAGCACGCCGATCACGAGAAAAGGCACAGCGATGCGAAGCGCCAGATCGCGCCTCTTTGCGTTGATCGGATTGGGAACGGACAGGGGCGCGGTCGCGCTTGTTTCGATGCCCTCGACGCTCATCAATGTTCCTCCGTCCCGCCTATTGCCTCGATCAGCGAACGCGATGCCGTCTCGCAGGCCCGACGGTATTCTTCCGAGGTCCGGTAATGCGAATCCCGCTCAAGGCTTGTTGTCAGCGGAAAATCCGCATGGACGCGGCCCGGCCGCGCCTTCATCACCACGATGCGGTTGGAAAGATAGGCAGACTCGAAGACGGAGTGCGTCACGAAGATCACGGTGATGCCCGTCGCTTTCCACAGCCGCAGAACGTCGTCATTGAGTTTCTGGCGCGTGATTTCGTCGAGCGCTGCAAAGGGCTCATCCATCAGCAGCAGTTTTGGTTTGGTCACTAGCGCGCGGGCAATCGACACACGCATCTTCATGCCGCCGGAGAGTTCCCGCGGATAGGCATCGGCGAAATCCTGCAGGCCGACGGTCGCAAGGACCTCCGTGATCCGATCCCTGGCCTGCGCCTTGGAAACGCCGCGCAGTTTCAGCGGCAGGTAGACATTGCCGAACACGGTCTTCCACGGCATCAGCGTCGGTTCCTGGAAGACGAAACCGATATCGCCCTCCGGCAGGCCCTGCGAATTGATGCGCGAACTTGGCCAGTCGATCTTGCCCGACGTGGCGTCGCCGAGACCGGCGATGATGCGTAGTGCCGTGGATTTACCGCAGCCGGAAGGGCCGAGAAGGCTGATGAATTCACCGCTCTCGACCGTCAGCGACATGCCCGAAAGCGCGATCGTGCCGCTGGAAAAGACCTTCGAGACCGACTGCATGACGACCAGCGGCCGCTTGCGAGTCTCCTTCGAAGGCGCCGCCTTGGTTTCCGCTAGGGACATTCTCTCGCTCTTTTATCGAAGGGGAAGCGGCCCGCCGCCGGGTGGCGACAGGCCCGCCTTGGGAAGGCTTATTTCTTCAGCGATGCGCCGACGTTCTTGCAGACGAATTTCGTCGTAAAGGCTTTGGTATAGTCGGTCTCAGGCTTGAAGACCTTGATCGCTACCATTTCGTCGAAGAACTTCTTGTAGTGAGCGTCGGTAATGCAGCCGATGCCCTTGTCCAGGCCGTCGCCGGACTCGATGATGCCGTATTCCTTCATCTTGGCGATCGAATAGGCGATCTGGCCATCCGTCATTTCCGGATTGTCCTTCTTGATCAGCGCATTAGCCTTGCTGTTGTCGCCGTAGAGATAGCTGTACCAGCCCTCGATAGAGGCATCGACGAAGCGCTGCACGACGTCAGGCTTGGTATCGACCATCTGCTGGGTCGTGGTGATCATCGTCGAATAGGGCGAATAGCCGTTGTCGGCGAGCAGGAAGACCTTCGGCTCCCAGCCGGTCTGATTCTGGATCTCGTAAGGCTCCGAGGTCAGGTAGCCCTGCTGGGCGGATTGCTTGTCGGCAAGAAACGGGCCTGGATTGAAGTTGTAGGGCTTGTACTGCTCGTCCTTGAACCCCGGAAAATTTGCCTTCATCCACTCGAAATAGGTGAGGTAGCCATCCTTGCTGAGGAACAGGCTCTTCAGTTTCGCAAGATCCCCGAACTTGTCGATGCCGACGTCAGGATGAGCGATCAGGATCTGCGGGTCCTTCTGAAAGATCGCGGCAACGTCGACAAGCGGAATACCCTGTTCGACGGCGGAGATTTCGCCCTGCGGCCCGCCCATATAGAAGTCGATCTTGCCGGAGATCAGCAGCGCGTTGTTGGCGGCGTTCGGCCCGCCCTGCACGATAGAGACATCAAGGCCGTATTTTGCATAGGTTCCGTCGGCGACTGCCTGATAGAAGCCGCCATGCTCTGCCTGTGCCAGCCAGTTGGTGCCATAGCTGACCTTGTCGAGCGCATGGCCCGGTGCACTGGCGACAAGCATGCCGCCAAGCCCAAGAAGGGCAGAAAATACGGATGTTTTCAATCTGTTGGACATGGCGGCGTTCCCCTTCTGGTGCCTTGGAAGCTCGTTTTCGGCCCCCGATTTTCTTCATTTGAGCGATTGCTTCGCTCTTTGAAAAGCATCAAAATTCGTGCGCAACGATGCCTTTTTGGCATCTCACCTGATGTCTGTGCCTAATTTGGGCGCCGTGCTTAAAAACGATGCAACGAGGTCTCGATGCTGCACTCCAGAAAGCTTCTGTACATCAACGAGATCGCCCGCACCGGCTCGATCCGGAAGGCTGCAGCGCGTCTCAACGTCGCTTCTTCGGCGATCAACCGGCAGATACTGGCTCTCGAAGAGGAAATGGGTGCGCCGCTCTTCGAGCGCCTGCCGCGCGGCTTGCGGCTGACGGCCGCCGGCGAACTCTGCATCGAGCATATCAGAGAGGTTCTGAAGAATTACGAGCGGCTGGAAGGTCGCATCAAAAGCCTGAAGATGCAGCAGGCCGGCAAGGTGCGATTGGTAACGACGGTCGGTCTTGCCGCGGGACCGTTGCCGGAAATCATCGCCCGCTTCCAGTCCGAGCATCCGCGCGTTTTCATCCATCTGCGCAACGATGCCGGCACGATGACCGTCAATCCGGTGCTATCGGGTGAGGTGGATATCGGCCTCGGATTCAATATTCAGGCCACACCCGGCATCCGCACGCTCGGCAATTTCGATATCCCGATCGGCGTCGTCCTGCCGCCTGGCCATCCCCTGATCGGGCCCGGTCCGATCAGCCTTGCCGACGTGGTGCAGGAGCGGCTTGTGCTTGCGCAGCAGGGCACCAGCCTGCGTGAGGTCATCAACCTCGCAATGGCGAGGCTCGATATTCCTGTCGAGCCGGTTCTGGAGACCAACGCTTCGGAAATGCTGAAGAAACTGGTCAAATGCGGGGCAGGGCTCTCCATGCTGAACCCGCTTGATGTCATCACCGAATGCCGCCAGGGCGAACTGGTATTCCGCCCGATTGCCGAGCCGCACAGCCGCCATCAGCCGATGAAGCTCTTTGCCCGTGCCCGGGCGCCGCTCGATTCCGCCACCAGCCTCTTCGTTGAATACTTGCTGGCCGAGCTCGCCGGCCTTGTTCAGGAACTGCAGGCCAAGGGACACATCCCGCTGGAGCGTCCTGTCGTTGCCTGACTATCGCGAATAGAGGTTGGAGAGCGGATAGCGCATGAGGTCACGGAGAAGCTCAATAAAGCCCTTCACCTGATGGCGGCAGATCGCTTCACCCTTTTCGGCCGTTCCCTTCGAGGCGTCGCCGACAACCCCGTTCGGATTGAGATCGTGCGCGATCCAGGCGAGCGAATGCGGCGGCAGCGGCTGGATATACTGCGATTGCTCGCGCATCCATTCAGCCTTCGATGTGAAATTCTCAGCCTTCTCCATCCGCACCAGTTCCGGCCGGAAATGCAGCATCAGCGAGGTTTCCACCTCGCCGCCATGAATGCCGTAGCGTGTCTCTTGCTCGCTGATCATGCCGTCAGGATTGCCGAAGCGGCCCCATTGTGTGGAAACGACGGCCATCTGGTGGCGCACGCGCAACTCGCGCGCGACGATGCTCATGATATCGACATTGCCACCATGCGAGTTGACGATGACGAGCTTGCGCAGCCCGGCCTCCGCCACCTTCGCGCCAATCGCCGTCCAGACGGGGATAAGCAGCTCGGCGCCGAGGGAAAGCGTGCCTGGACCATAGACATGCTCATTGGCCTTGCCGATTTCCTGGGTTGGCAAGACAAGGATATCGAGGTCGTCGGGCCGTTGCCGGCGCAGTTCCGCCAGCATGCCGTTGGCGATCGCCACATCGGTTGCTATGGGCAGGTGCGGACCGTGTTGCTCTGTCGAAGCAATCGGCAGGATGGCGATGGTCGTATCAGCGGAAAGAGCGGCAAAATCATAAGTGTTCAGTTCATTCCAATAGAATGGTGTCGCCATCGCCGCTTCCCTCTTTGTCATTCTTCGATAGTGAGTAGGGAATAACGCGGCATGCGAAAAGCATCGATTTGTGCGCGCGCCGCTGCCTTTTTGCGTGCATGATGCCGGTAGTCCAATGTCAGGTCATCTTTGGAGCTGGAAATAAATATTCCGCCGCTGGCCCATTCGAGGAAGGCTTTCGTTTGACCGCGCTCGGCGCAGGTCTGTAGATAGTCATCTGCACGCAGAACTGCCTGTGAGTGCTCAGATTTAACGATCCGCAATTGGAGGGCCGACCATGAGCCTACGTATCAACGATATTGCTCCCGATTTCACCGCCGACACCACCCAGGGCCCCGTTCAGTTCCATGACTGGATCGGCAGCGGCTGGGCGGTTCTCTTCTCGCATCCGAAGAACTTTACGCCGGTTTGCACGACCGAGCTCGGCACCATGGCTGGCCTCGAGGGTGAGTTCAAGAAGCGCGGCGTCAAGATCATCGGCATTTCCGTCGATCCGGTCGAAAGCCACGGCAAGTGGAAGAACGACATCAAGACGGCAACCGGCTTCGATGTCGAATATCCGCTGATCGGCGACAAGGACCTCAAGGTCGCCAAGCTCTACGACATGCTGCCGGCCGGCGCCGGTGAAAGCTCCGAAGGCCGTACGCCCGCAGACAACGCCACCGTGCGCTCCGTCTTCGTCATCGGCCCGGACAAGAAGATCAAGCTGATCCTCACCTACCCGATGACGACGGGCCGCAATTTCAACGAGATCCTGCGCGCCATCGACTCCATCCAGCTGACCGCCAAGCACCAGGTTGCAACGCCCGCCAACTGGAATCAGGGCGACGACGTCATCATCACCGCCGCCGTCTCCAACGAAGACGCCATCGCCCGCTTCGGCTCCTTCGATACGGTTCTGCCTTATCTCCGCAAGACCAAGCAGCCGTCTGCGTAAGTTTGCGCGGGAACCACAATCCGATTGAATCAAAAAAGACGCCCTGGTTTCCGGGGCGTCTTTGTTTGTCGGCGACGGTGTCTGCTGCTGACGCGGTTTCTGAGCCGGACGATTGCTTTCCGCCTATTTGCTGGAAGTGATGCTCGCAAAGGCGAGACCGGCTGCAAAAAGCGCGAATGCTGCGACAACGCCACTGACGATAATGATGGTCTCTGTTGGCATGGGGATCTCCGTTGGCTGTGAACGGAGGTTACGTCTGCTTCGTCGCGCGTCGTTTGAGCGAGATCAAGTTCTTGACGTCTATTCTGAAGGCGTCACACGCATCCAGAACTCGTTGAACGCGACGGAATCGAAAAAGGCCGAGGCGCGTACGATACGGTCGTCGCGCATGTCGAGGAACCAGGCATAGGTATTGACGTAAGGTTTCCCGTCCCGGGCGATACCGCGGGCATCGAAAAAGACGATCACGGTGTCGCCGTCGGCATAGACGTTGCGGATCACGGGCTTCAGCGGTGCCTTCATGCGGGCGTTGAACGGCCGGATCACCTCGCGCAGGAACGCCTCGCGGCTCGGATAGGTCTTCGATGCCAGCGAATAGCCCTCGATCGTCCAGCGGGCGTCGTCGGCGAGAAGGTCGTAAGGGCTGCCTGTACCTGATGCCCATGCCTCAAAGCCGGCCTCGACGGCCGCCTTGTTGCGACGCTCGGTTTCGGTTGGCGTCTGCGAGGCGGCGCGGGCTTCGAGCCCGATCAGGGCCAGGATCGCGGCTGCGATGCCGAGGGCAGCGTTGAAGATACGACGAACAAAGGGTGCCGGGCTGTGGAGCGTTGCGCTTGCGGTGATGGACATGGCTTCCTCCTGAGTTGGATCGACGACGCGGCACCCACTGGCAGGTGCCGCTTGCGGCGCTTGCCGCCGGTGATCTGCTTAGATCCGGTTTTCCCAGGCCTTGAGCTGATGCTCCTTAAGCATGTCCTCGATGACCTTCGGGACGACGTTGCGGAACTTGCCGGTATCGGCTGGGACGATCTCGATCATCCGCTCGATCATTTCCGCTGGGTCCATCTTGCCTTCGGGGGTGGCGAAGAAGTCGTCGAAGCCGCTGCGCAGTTCGGCCCGCTTGGTAAAGTTCTTGCTGTCATCGAGCCAGCGGAACGGATTGTCGGCCATCGTTTCGTTGTAGCCGGTGTAATAGGCACCCGGATTGATCGTCTGGATCTTGATGCCGTAGGGGCCGAGTTCCTGCTGCAGCGCTTCGGCGATCGATTCCAGAGCATGCTTGGTAGAGACATAGGTCCCCCAGTTGGCCGGAGTGAACAGGCCGCCCATCGAGGAGGTGAAGACCACCTTCTTGCCATGGTTCTTGCCTTCGCGGATCCAGCGCTGAACGACGCCCTGGGTCAGTACCAGCGGCAGGAAGACGTTGACTTCGTAGTTCTTGCGCACGAGCTCGACCGGGATTTCCCAGACCGGACCGGCTTCGCCCATGCCGGCATTGTTCCAGAGAACGTCAAAATCCCAACGTTGCGCCTGCTTGATATCGTAGGGGTCGGTGAGGTCGAGGCGTTCGACGTGGAAGTTTTCCAGGCCGAGCGCGGCGGCTTCTTCGCGCAGCGGCGTGACCTGCGAGGAGACCTGCGCCGTCGCGATGATGGTGTGGCCGTTCTTGGCCATGCCGAGGGCGGCAGCCTTGCCGAAGCCTGAGCCTGCGCCAGTGATGAGAATGGTCTTCGTCATGATGACTTCCTTCGATGCGCTTGGGGTTGAAAATAGTTCAGCCGGCGATGGCGGCTGCTGCAGCCTGGGCAATGTCGAGGTCCTGGGCGACTGCCCCTCCGGACACGCCGACGGCGCCGATCACGATGTTGCGTCCATCGGTAAGGGGAATGCCGCCTGCGAAGACGACGAGGCCGCCATTGGTCTGCTCCAACCCGAACGATGTGCCGCCGGGTTTGCAGAATTCGCCGATCGTTTCCGTGGGCATGGAAAATAGCGCAGCCGTCCGGGCCTTGTTGACGGCGATGTCGATGGAGCCGAGCAGGGCGCCGTCCATGCGTGCAAACGCCTTTATGTGGGCGCCCGCATCGAGGACCGCGATATTGGCCGGAACGCCGATTTCCCTTGCCCGCGCCTCACCGGCAGCGATGACTCTGCGGGCCTCTTCGATGGTGATCATGTCCCTGTCTCCTCTCATCGTTCAGGGCGGCCCCGTTCGATGCGACAGGTTTAGGCTGGAAGTCGCGTGCCGTATTTCCATCTCTTGCTGCACTATGTGCAAATCTTGCGCCCGACGGACGCGCAAGGGGAACAGGCAAGCGCCTCAGGAAGGTGGATGGGTCGCTTATGAGGTGAAAAGCGCGCGGTACTGGCCCGGTGTCAGCCCCGTCATCTTGCGGAAGACGCGGGTGAAGTTTGCCTGCGAGCCGAAGCCGGTATCGATGGCGATCTCCACCAGCGAAGACTGCGCGAGCCGCAGCTTCTCCTTGGCTGCCTCGATCCGTCGCTCGGTGACATAGCGATGCGGCGCAAAGCCGGTGGCGGCGCGAAACACGCGGGAAAAGTGGAAGGGGCTGAGGCAGGCCTCGGCCGCAAGGTCCTCCAGCGATATCTCCGCCGCGATGCGCGCCTCGATGAAATCGAGGACGCGCCTCAGCCTCTTCGGATCGATGGTGGGTGTCCGCGTCGGCGGATGCCAGCGGGCGGACGAATAGGTCCCGAGCAAATGCGCCGCCAGCGCCAGCTGGATTCCATCGAGAAACAGCCGGTCCGTTGCTTCCAGTTTGCGATTCAGCACGCCACGAAAGAGCTCGCCTAGTTGCAAGATTACCGGATCCGGGACGCCGCCCGCATACGCGATTTGCGCCCTGGCCGGGTCGATATCAAAGTTTGAAAGTGCACTCTCGGCAACGAGTGATGGCGGCAGGAAGATGTGCAGGGACTCGGGCATGGTGCCGACAATCTCAACAGCGCTCTCATTGACGCCAGCTGGACATACCCAGGCAACGCCCGGTCGGGCGATAGCTTCCCGCCGGTGACCGTCGCCTGTCCATCTGATCTTCGACTGACCCGACAAAAGGACGGCTATCTCCGTGCATTCGAGCGTAAGGTCGACCTGCCAGCCCGGATCGAAACGCCGGAGCTCGACCTGAAGGCCCGAACATTCAACAAGCCCGCCCACCTGCTGACTGGTCGGATATTTTCTGTCGCCTTGCGATGCGTCGAAATCCATGTCGCATCCTCGTCGTGAAGATAGGCTGGAAATTTGGACTGATAAGCGCGAGGGGCTGAGTGCCGCCACCACGTTGCGATCTGCAATTCTTTTTTTGATTTATGAATGAAAATTTCGGGCACAGGCGCGCTGATATCGGGAGCCCGCGCACTGCAATCAGGATTTTGACGAAAATTCAGGCGAGCGCAAGTGCGATAGCCGAAAGGGCTGCTGTCAGCATGTCGGCGACGGACATCGAGATTTTATCGGCTGATCGGCGAAAACTTACGGGAGGGGTATCGAGAAAGCGCCTGCTTCGGAATATTCTACGAAAACAGGCGCTTATCTCTGAAACTGGCTCCCCGGGCCGGATTCGAACCGGCGACCTGTCGATTAACAGTCGAATGCTCTACCGCTGAGCTACCAGGGATCACCGCTTGGCCGCGGCGTGAGCGGGGTAATACAAATGCTTTCCCGATTTGCCAAGCAGTTTTTTCAAAAAAATGAAATCAGCTTGTATTTGCAGCGCTTGGGCCCATCTCTTGTGGATGACTAGCAGCAAAAATGGGCCGAAAAAGGCCGGAGAAAAGCGTTTCGGCATCGATCACAGGGATGGCAAGCTTGTTCTCGGCTCGCTGCGGGTGCCGATGCCGCGCTCTCGTATCGCACGCATGATGACTGGAATGGTCCTCATTTTCGGCGGTTTCCTTGGCTTTTTGCCTATTCTGGGATTCTGGATGCTGCCGCTGGGCTTCATCGTCCTGTCTCACGACTTGCCGATAGCACGCAGATGGCGGCGCCGTTTGGCCGTCTGGTGGCATCGCCGGAAGCGGCCCGCGTAAGTTCGTAAGCGGCTACACCGAGAGGATCGGCGCCGCAGCGCAGCCCTGGATCCGTCAGTGCGGTGAGACAGCAGGGCTTGCAGTCGGAGCTGGAGAGATTGCTCCTGTTTCTGTAATCTCCGACAGGTGAATTGGCAGTTCGCCATTTTCCTCGAGCGCCGTCGCCGTTATCGCGAGCACGCCGATGAGAATGATCAACAGCTTTACCGCGTGGGAGCTGAGATTGGCTTTCTGCCAGCCGCTCTCGATACGCGAAGGCTCCAGATAATATTTATAGTAAAATTCCGGGTCGCTGGTTTCGACGAGGTTGTCATAAATATGCGGCGGCACCCCGACATGCCGCACTGAGCTGCGGCCGGCGAATTTGGCATGAAGGACCTGAGTCTCTGGGTCGTAGGAGACAGCGCGAATCTGCTTGGAATTCAAAGGCACCCAATTCATTTCAACTCCTGTCTCTCCCAGAGGTAGGATGGAATGACGATTCTGAAAGTCAAGTTAAGAGTTTGTTACTAATGTTTGAAGTTAAATTTCGGTTTAGCTAATATAGCGAAGGTGAAGGCGATCAATGTGATCGCAGATCGTTCCCTAGGGATAAATATAGGCGACAGGCTAATCTCGCTGAGATCTGTCTTTTGCGCGGCCGATAGACTTATGGTTGCGGACTGGGCAGCTGTTAGCCTAATTGTTGTTCAGCGCAGCCCGAATTTCCATCACGATGGACCTTTTATCATCAGCTGCGCCTGCGGCTGTCGCGGCGTACTCAGACACCGGATCGGTCCTTGATCACTACGAGCTCTATGTGGCCGGAGTTTGAAATTGCAGGAAATGTTTTTGGAAAGCCCTCTTGCGATTTCCTTACGATCATTCTAAACGCTCGCCACGGCTAGCATGACAGCCTGTGAGGCCTCGTGGCGGAGTGGTGACGCAGAGGACTGCAAATCCTTGTACCCCGGTTCAATTCCGGGCGAGGCCTCCAAAAATTCCACCGACATAGAAATCGATCCGCCTCGGAAATGAGGCGCGGCACCAATTCAGCAGTCTCGCGTCACCAGATGCCGGGAACCTTCGCGAAATCGAATTGGGCTGGCGTGATCCCGGTGAGGCAGTAAAGCGCCCGCAACCCACCGCTGCGCAGGCCAGCCAGATAGCTGGCATCGTCTGCTGCAGTGTCGTTCTCTATCTGCACATCGGGGCCGAGCAGTCGCCGCAGCCCCTGCGCCGAAATACGCGTGAAATTGCAGATCGCGCCGCTTTTGAATTTCACGAGCAGCAGTCGAGCCTCCGGATTGTAGTGGAGTGTCTCGATATCCGATGATTGAATGGCGAATGTTTGCATGCCGCCAACCTAGCGAAAGCTGTGACCTGCGCAACAATATGGTTGATATAGAGTTAATTGCGCAATCAACTGTGCCGGCTTGATCCGAATGGACACGGAAATCCATTCTTCCGGTACGCCAGCGGGCAGTTGGAAGATTTTCGCCGGCAGGGCGATCTGTCAGTTCGTCTCGTGGTCCAGCATCCCGCAGCAGAATATGCCGACGAGCGCTGCGACGATGAAAAAGTCGAACAGCGTGAAATATTCCAGAATGGCAGACATGGCCTGCTCCTCCTCATTTTCCTCCGGTTAGAACAATATCATGAATTCGTAATTTACTCCACGCGGAAGTTGCAGCTTTCGTCTTTCACCTGTTGCATGCGGGGAAGGGCCTGCGGGATTCTTCAAACGGGCCTCCGGCAAGCCTTGAAAGCATTCGTGCCGGAGATTAAGAGACGGAGGACAGAACCGATTTCATCGGCGAGAGGATATGATGGATTTCGAAGCAGCACGCGTAAAGATGGTCGACAACCAGGTCCGCACCACGGACGTTACCTCGCATTCGGTGCTGACGGCCTTCCTCACCGTCCCGCGCGAAGCATTCGTGCCGGAAAAGGCGAAGGTGCTGGCCTATATCGATAACGACATCGAAATTGCTCCGGCAACTGCCGGCAATCCAGGCCGCTTCCTCATGGAGGCGTCGCCACTCGCCAAACTGCTGCAGCTCGCCGCCGTCACCAAGGATGATGCCGTTCTGGAAGTCGGCGCGGGCACGGGCTACACTTCCGCACTGCTGTCGCTGATCGCAGGCTCCGTCGTGGCGCTCGAATCGGACGAGACCCTTGCTGCTGAAGCCAAGGCAAATCTCGCCGGTTATGCAAATGTGCAGGTGGTGACTGGCGCGCTTGAAAAGGGCAATGCTGCCGGCGCACTCTACGATCTGATCTTCATCAACGGTTCCGTAGAAGAAGTTCCTGCCGCACTTCTCGGCCAGCTGCAGGATGGCGGCCGTCTCGTTGTCGTGCAGGGTTACGGCAATGCAGCCCGCGCGAAGGTCTTTGTCAGCGAGCGTGGTGCGGTTTCCGAAAACGTCTTCTTCAATGCTTCGGTCAAGCCGCTGCCCGGTTTCACCAAGGCTCGGGAATTCGTATTCTAAGGCGTTTCTGGCGCGGTTTTTATGGAGCGGGCGCCATCGGCGCCCGTTTTCGTTTCGGCTGTCTTAAAAGCCCTCACAGACTTCGCTTACACTGGGGTAACAAAACTGTGCATGGCTGCATTTGTTTGATTCGCGATGATTTTTTTCCCCTTTGGGGTATTCTAAGGTCATGGTGATTCGGATGCATGCTCCACGCCATCCGGTCGTTGTTTAAGGGATAACGGGGATAGATATGGCTCAGCCAGGTGTAGTGCGTGAACCGTCCATGGAAGAGATCCTGGCCTCCATTCGTCAGATTATCGAAAGCAATGAGCCGGGCGCCGGAAAGGCGATTTCAACCTCTCTTCCTCCCGTATACGGCGCAGAAGAGGAAAACGACTCCGAAATCCATCTGACGGTCGACGAAACCTATGCCGGCGTCGAATTCCCCGAGCCGCCTGCGCTGCGTTCCGATCCGCGTTTCGTCGCCGCAAATTCTGCCGGCACGGCGCCCGAGCCGGAAGTGCCGGCCCGCGCCATGTCGCTAGCCGATGTTGCAGCCCGCGTCCGTGCCGCTTCCGAGCGCAGCGCCGTCCAGGCCGGACAGGCTCTTCGTGACATGCCCCAGGTATTCCGCGATCCGCAGCCGCAATTCGATCCGCAGCCGGCTTATGAAGCGCCGCGCGCAGCAGCCGCTCCACGCCCGGCCGAGCCGGCGCCCCTCGTTGCCCCGATTGCTCCTGCTGCCCAGTATGCACCAGAGCCGGCGCCCGTTTTTGCCGAGCAGCGTCTGCCCGAGGTTCTGCGGCCCGCGCTCGTCGAGGAGGCGCCTGCGCTTCCCGCGGTCGAGCAGCGTATCGAGCCGGTGGCATACCAGCCTGCCGACGTCGCGCCTGCCAGCGTTACGGAAGAAGTACAGCCGTCACTTCTGTCGCAGAACACCGGCCTGCAGGTTGCCCGTTCCTTCGAAGAGCTTGCCGCTGCCATCGATGGTGCAGCCGAGCGCCGCTCGCTGGATGAGATTGCCGAAGACATGCTGCGGCCGATGCTGCGCGAATGGCTTGATGACAATCTGCCGACGCTGGTCGAACGTCTCGTCCGCGAAGAAATCGAACGCGTGGCGCGCGGCCCGCGCCGCTGACCGGAAACGCTTTTTCCAGACAAGAGCCGCTCCGGTCTCCGGGGCGGCTTTTTTATTGACTTGGCCGTAGCCATCCTATTTACAAAACGCCCATCCTCGAACCTCGAATTGGTCAGAAAATGCTCGAAAAGACCTACGATTCCGCTGCCGTCGAACCGAAAATCGCCGCGAAATGGGATGAGGCGGATGCCTTCCGCGCCGGTGTGAACGCAAAGCCGAATGCGGAAAGCTTCACCATTGTCATCCCGCCGCCGAATGTCACGGGCTCGCTGCACATGGGCCACGCGCTCAACAATACGCTGCAGGACGTCCTGGTGCGGTTCGAGCGCATGCGCGGCAAGGATGTTCTCTGGCAGCCGGGCATGGACCATGCCGGCATCGCCACGCAGATGGTTGTCGAGCGCAAGCTGATGGAACAGCAGCTTCCCGGCCGCCGCGACATGGGCCGCGATGCCTTCATCGAAAAGATTTGGGAATGGAAGGCTGAATCGGGCGGCCTGATTTTCAATCAGTTGAAGCGTCTCGGCGCTTCGTGCGACTGGTCGCGTGAGCGCTTCACCATGGACGAGGGCCTGTCCCAGGCTGTCCTCGAAGTCTTCGTCACGCTCTACAAGGAAGGCCTGATTTACAAGGACAAGCGCCTCGTCAACTGGGATCCGAAGTTGCTGACCGCGATCTCCGACATGGAAGTCGAGCAGATCGAGCTCAAAGGCAATCTCTGGCATCTGCGCTATCCGCTGGAAGAGGGCGTCACCTATCAGTACCCGATCGCTTTCGACGAGGAGGGCAAGCCCACCGAGTTCGAAACGCGTGACTACCTCGTGGTTGCGACGACGCGGCCGGAGACGATGCTTGGCGATACCGGCGTTGCGGTCAATCCCAAGGACGAGCGCTACAAGTCGATAGTCGGCAAACACGTCATCCTCCCGATCGTTGGCCGCAGGATTCCGATTGTTGCCGACGACTATGCCGATCCGACAGCCGGCACGGGCGCGGTCAAGATCACACCCGCGCATGATTTCAACGACTTTGATGTCGGCAGGCGTGCTGGCCTGCGCGCCATCAATGTCCTCAACGTCGATGCTTCGGTGACCATCAAGGAAAACGAGGACTTTCTGGAAGGTCTCGATCATCCGGCCGCCTTGCATGGCGCGTGGGACCGGCTGGAAGGCCAGGATCGCTTCGTCGCACGGAAGATCATTGTCGAGATTTTCGAGGAAGCAGGCCTGCTCGACAAGATCGAGCCGCACAAGCATATGGTTCCGCATGGCGATCGCGGTGGCGTGCCGATCGAGCCGCGTCTGACCGAGCAATGGTGGGTCGACAACAAGACCCTTGCCAAGCCCGCCATTGCTTCCGTTCGCGAAGGCCGGACAAAGTTCGTTCCCAAGAACTGGGAAAACACCTATTTCCAATGGATCGAGAATATCCAGCCATGGTGCATCTCCCGTCAGCTCTGGTGGGGTCACCAGATTCCGGCCTGGTACGGTCCGGATGGTCAGGTTTTCGTCGAAAAGACCGAAGAAGAGGCGCTGCAGGCCGCCATCCAGCACTATTTGTCGCATGAAGGGCCGATGAAGGCCTATGTCGAGGACCTGCTCGAGAATTTCCGGCCGGGTGAGATTCTGACACGCGATGAAGACGTGCTCGACACCTGGTTCTCCTCGGCACTCTGGCCGTTCTCGACGCTTGGATGGCCGGACAAGACACCCGAACTGGAGCGATATTACCCGACGAGCGTTCTTGTTACCGGTTTCGACATCATCCCGTTCTGGGTTGTTCGCATGATGCAGATGGGCCTGCATTTCATGAAGGACGAGGACGATAACCCCGTCGAACCGTTCCACACCGTCTATATTCACGCTCTCGTGCGCGACAAGAACGGGCAGAAGATGTCGAAGTCCAAGGGCAACGTCATCGACCCGCTCGAACTGATCGACGAATATGGTGCGGACGCGCTGCGTTTCACGCTGGCGATCATGGCGGCCCAGGGCCGCGACGTGAAGCTCGACCCGGCGCGCATCGCCGGTTACCGCAATTTCGGCACCAAGCTCTGGAACGCCACGCGCTTTGCCGAAATGAACGGTGCCAAGAGCGATCCGCATTTCGTGCCGGAAGCAGCCGAACTCACCATCAATCGCTGGATCCTGACCGAGCTTGCCCGTGCGGAACGTGACGTAACGGACGCGCTTGAAGCCTACCGTTTCAACGATGCCGCCGGCGCGCTCTACCGTTTTGTCTGGAATCAGTTCTGCGACTGGTATCTCGAACTTCTGAAGCCGGTCTTCGGCGGAGAGGACGCGGCCGCGAAGGCTGAAGCCCAGGCCTGCAGCGCCTATGTTCTGGAAGAGATCTACAAGCTGTTGCATCCCTTCATGCCCTTCATGACCGAAGAGTTGTGGGCGCATACTGCGGGTGAGGGCCAGGAACGTGACGGATTGCTCTGCCACGCCGAATGGCCGTCGCCGTCTTACACCGACAATGCTGCCGCCGATGAGATCAATTGGCTGATCGACCTCGTTTCCGGCATCCGTTCGGTCCGCTCGGAAATGAACGTGCCGCCGTCGGCGACCGCGCCGCTCGTCGTCGTCGGTGCCAACAGCCTCACGCGTGAACGGCTGTTCCGTCACGACGCGGCCATCAAGCGCCTGGCGCGTGTCGAGGCGATTTCGCTTGCCGAATCTGCCCCGAAAGGTGCCGCACAGATCGTCGTCGCGGAAGCGACTGTCTGCCTGCCGCTTGGCAAGCTGATCGATCTCACGGCGGAAAAGAGCCGCCTCGAAAAGGCGATTGCCAAGGCCGAAGGCGAAGTTGCGCGCATCGACGGCAAGCTGTCGAATGAGAAGTTCGTGGCCAATGCCAACCCGGAAGTGGTGGAAGCCGAGCGTGAGCGTCATGAAGAGCTGACAAGCCAGATCGCGAGTTTGAGGACTGCTCTAGCGCGAGTTAGCGAAGCGGGATAATCGCGGTTAACGAGTATATTTTTTCTGGAGGCGCGTTCCATCGGAGCGCGCCTTTTGCATTAAAAAGTATGACGATTCGACGGAAATCACGTTCTTTTTCGGTTTCCACCTGTGGATATCACCCGTTTGGGCGATGCTGCGTGCGAAAACTGCCACTGTTGTCGGTTTGATACAGATAGCGCCTTTTGTGGAATAAAAATCTAACGGGTTCCTTAAAGCCAATAGATAGAAGAATAGAATTTTATCTATCTGATTTTTTGACGTGCCCGTCAATTAGTTACGTAAATTAGCCATAACGCAACTTCGCGTCGCAGCGGAGCGCTTCGTTGCGATTTATTAAGTTCACTAGCACAGTGTAGTTACATCAATTGCTTGAGTGGGGGAGACACAATGGCAGCGCGTATGTTTTCCAGGGGCGTAACATCGCTCATTGCATTTTCGGCACTGGCTTCGCCGTCCTTCGCGGGCGGCCTGGAGCGCGGTGGCTACAATATCGATCAGCTGTTCGATACGTCACCCTTCTCGTTCCAGTCGGGCATCATCTATGTTACCCCGCAACGTAAGCTGAAGAATGTTCGCGACACGGATACTTCTGTATCTCCAGGCGGCGGCAATCTGAACAACCGTCCGAACACCGCTGACGATACTGCGAATTACGCCATCCCTTATTTTGGGTTCAAGGGCGGCTTCGGCGATGTGGTCGACTGCCTCGTCGATTATTCCGAACCGTTTGGCGGGCATACCAATCCCGGTTTGAATTGGGCTGGTGCCAACAACAATATCGAGACGGAGATCAAAACCCGCAATTATGGCGGTACTTGCTCCTATCGTTTCGATGTCGGGCCGGGACAGCTTCGTATCATCGGCGGTGCCTTCTACCAGGAAGTCGAGGGCTTCAAGGAACGGCTGGTTTCGACGGTTCCGCTTCTGGTCGGTACGGGTGACGGCGTCGGTCGTCTCGATCTCGAGGACAATGGCTGGGGCTGGCGCGCTGGTCTTGCCTACGAGATTCCGGAATATGCGATGCGCGCGAGCCTCGTCTATAACAGCCGCGTAAAGTACGACAACCTCACCGGCACGGTGGACCTTACCCAGGTTACTGCGCCCTTTGCTCCTCTGAACGCCTCTCCCTATGGAAAGGTCACGCCCGTCTTCGGCTCCGCTGAGGCGCCGGATTCGCTCGAACTGAAATTGCAGAGCGGCATCGCTCCGGATTGGCTCGCTTTCGGTTCGGTCAAGTGGACGAACTGGAGTGTTCTGCAGTCGGTGCCTTTCTGCCCGACATCGACGAAGGGCCTGGTCGCCTGTACCTCCGGTGGCAGGACGGAACTCACGTCGCTCGATCTTCTCTATCGTGACGGCTGGACGATTACCGGCGGTGTCGGCCACAAGTTCAACGATCAGTGGGCGGGCGCAGTCAGCCTGACATGGGACCGCGGCACCAGCCAAGGCTACGGGGCACAGACCGATAGCTGGACGCTGGGTGTCGGCGCGGCCTTCACGCCCACCGAGCATATCGAGTGGCGCGTCGCCGGTGCCGTTGGCCTGCTGACGAGCGGTTCGTCAGGCGTGGTCACCCAGAACGGCGTCACCTTTGGAGATGATGTCTCCTATTCCTTTGGCAACGACCTTGTTGCCGCATTGTCGACCAGCCTAAAGGTCAAGTTTTAATTCCCTGATTTGAAGAATTGAGGAGCCCGGCAATGCCGGGTTCTTCTTTGTTTGCCGCCATTAATCATCCATCTTCTCGTCTCGTTTTGTGACGATTCAGCAACACTTTTTTACGATGGTTCGCGTATGGTGTCGGCAGGGCGAATTTGTCCATTTCCCGCCACAAAGAGGGCGCAGCGCTATTAGCGGGCGAGGAGATGACAAGCGTAGGGTGTGCGTAAGCAGTAGCATGGGTCGAATTTTTTCCGGCAACGCCAGACATCGCGACAGCAGGGGCGAGAAGCCAGCGGCAACGGCCGCTTTGCTTTTCGCCAAAGGCATTTCCGGCCAGAAATCCGCCCCTTCGGTAGTGTTGCAGATTTGCTCGCTTCGATCATTTTCAGTCCCCCGGCATGACGCTTCGTCCTCCCGGCACGGTAGCGATACCGGTTTGGTCACATTTGCTGTTTACGAAGACGATAAAGGCGGACGGGCGGAAACCTGGACCGCAAAGGGAGTACCTGAGGCATCATATGCGGGCCGTGCCGGGAGCCGGGTGGTTCGCAAGGATGTGCTGGTTTTGAAAGAGGGGCATGGGGCTGGAAGCGACGCGGGTAAAGGGGCCCTGGAGCCCGCCGCGGGATCGCTCGCCTGGAAGGAATGCATCCACGCGGGCAGAACGGCAAAAAAAGCCGCCGCCAGGCGTCTGTGATGAACGAAAGAAACCGGTAAAGATGGTAACGTCCGAGTTCAGATTGTTCAAATTCATGCTGCTCAGCATGTCGATGGCCGTTTCCCTGGCTTTGGCCTGTCCGGTCCTGGCATTCGACATCAAAACGGGCGTCACGAAAGAATCGGGACCCTTCGATCTCTTCAAATTCGGTTTCAAGGCATACAAGAACGGTCAGAAGGAAGAGGCGGTAGAAGCCTATAAATACGCCGCCGAAAAAGGCCACACCGGTTCGCGCTGGGCACTCGCCAACATGTATGCTGACGGCGACGGCGTGGCGCAGGATGATTTCGAAGCCTTCAAGATCTACAGCGAGATTGCGCAGCAGGGCGTCGAGCCCGGCTCGGAGGATACCGGCTTCTTCATCAATGCGCTGCTGTCGCTCGCCAACTATTACAAGCACGGCATTGCCGGCAGCCCGGTGAAGATCGATCTCAACCAGGCGCGCCAGCTCTATTTCCAGGTCGCCTCCACCTTCGGTGTTCCCGAGGCGCAGTTCCAGCTTGCGCAGATGATGCTTGCAGGCGAGGGCGGCAGCGCCAATATCAATCAGGCCAAGAAATGGCTCAATCAGGCCCGCAAGAGCGGCCATCCCGGCGCCATGGCAGTGTTCGGCAATATCCTCTTCGATGAAGGCCAGTCCGCCCGCGGCCTCGCACTGATGACTGCGGCTCTCGATCGCTGCAAGCCGAAGGATTGCAGCTGGATGCAGTCGCTCCAGGAAGATGCCTTCTCGGTTGCCAGCGAAGCGGATCGGCGCACGGCAGTCTCCCTGTCGCACTCGATTGCGACAGGCTCGGACGACTGAGTTTTTCGAGCAATTCCAGCAAAAGTGCGTAGCGGTTTTGCGTTCCGGAATCGCGGAAAACGGAAATGCCTTAGATCTCAGGCAGCGAAATCGAAGTAAGCCACCACGGGCACGTGGTCGGACGGCTTTTCCCAGGCGCGCACATGCTTTTCGATCGCCGCTGACACCATGCAGTCGGCAGCTTCCGGTGACAGCATGAGATGGTCGATGCGAATGCCGTTGTTCTTGGGCCAGGCGCCGGCCTGGTAGTCCCAGAAGGAATAGAGCGCCGTCGCGTCGGTTGCCGAACGTACGGCATCGACGAGACCGAGATTTTCCAGCCGGCGGAAGGCTTGGCGCGTCTGCGGCAGGAAGAGTGCATCGCTTTCCCAGACCTTCGGGTCGAAGCAATCGTGCGGTTCGGGAATGACATTGTAATCCCCGGCCAGAATGAAAATTTCCTCATACTCCAGACGCTCGGCCGCGAACTTCTGCAGGCGTTCCATCCAGGCGAGTTTATAGGGATATTTTTCGGTTTCCGGCGGATTGCCATTGGGCAGGTATAGGCAGCAGACACGTGCCACCTTGTTGCCGGGAAGCGAGAAGACCGCTTCGAGGAATCTTGCTTGCTCGTCGAGCGGATCGCCCGACAGGCCGCGATTGACTTCGGAAGGCGTGCTCTTGGAAAGAATGGCAACGCCGTTGAAACCCTTCTGCCCATGTGTTTCCACATGATAGCCGAGCGCTTCGATTTCGAGCCGCGGGAAGCCTTCGTCGATTGTTTTGATTTCCTGCAGGCAGACGATGTCTGGACTGGAATCCTTCAGCCATTGCGTCAGGTTGTCGATACGTGCCTTGACGCCGTTGATGTTCCAGGTCGCTATCTTCATGGCTTTATCCTGCTAACTCGCTTCGGCTCTTTTATCGCGCTCCCACGTTGGCGGACAAGACAGGAAACCGGCCGGAAGAAAATCTTCGGCCGGTTATTCGTGGAAAGTCGGTTTTGGATCAGATTGCGAAGCTGGTGCCGCAGCCGCAGCTTGCCACCGCATTCGGGTTCTTGATCTGGAAGGACTGGCCGAGCAGGTTGTCGACGAAATCGATCTCGGAGCCGGCCATGTAGACGAGCGAGAGACTGTCAATCAATACCTTGGCATCATTCTTCTCGACGAGAATGTCGTCATCAGCCGCGCCGTCCACGAGATCGAATTTGTAGGAAAAGCCGGAACAGCCGCCCCCTTCGACGGAGACGCGCAACGCGCTCTTGCCGGGATCGCTGCCGACGATAGCGGCAATACGCTTTGCCGCGGCATCGGAAAGGGTTACATTCGCTTCAGTCATTTTTCCTCCTGCCGGGGTCAAGATCCGGAGAGAATCTAATTTGGACGTTTGATATTCAAACGCATGATATCAAAGAAACTTATCATGATCCTTCCGTAAAGGACAGGATCTGGCGAAGCGGTCGACAAAGCGCCTCTTTGCCGTTTCTGTAAGCTATAGGTATGAAGAGCGGAAAGCGGCGTCAATGGGCAAGGTCGCAACGCGTTAGTGACGGTGAAGAATGAGCTTCGACAGGCATGCATTGGGTTTCGGTTATGGCGAACGGGCGGTCTATGCGGCAGATCCATGGAATTCGCGCGGGCGTCTCTATCCGGAGAGCGGCAGCCCGACACGGTCCGATTTCCAGCGTGACCGCGATCGCATCGTCCATACGACGGCCTTCCGCCGCCTGAAGCACAAGACGCAGGTCTTCATCGCCCAGGATGGCGATCACTACCGAACACGCCTCACGCATACGATCGAGGTGGCTCAGATCGCCCGCGCTCTTGCCCGCGCTCTCAAGGTCGACGAGGATCTCGCAGAGGGCGTGGCGCTCGTCCATGACTTCGGACACACGCCCTTTGGTCATACCGGAGAAGATGCGCTGCACGAGGAATTGCTGCCCTATGGCGGCTTCGATCACAATGCCCAGTCTTTGCGCATCGTGACGAAACTCGAGCGACGATATGCCGATTTCGATGGCATCAACCTGACATGGGAAAGCCTGGAGGGTCTCGTCAAGCACAACGGTCCGCTGCTGACGGCCGATGGTGTCGGCACGCGAGGGCCGGTGCCGCAGCCGATTCTCGACTATTGCGAACTGCACGACCTGGAATTGGCGACCTACGCGAGCCTCGAAGCCCAGGTGGCGGCGATCGCCGACGATATTGCCTACAATACGCATGATATCGATGACGGGCTGCGCTCGGGTTATCTCAATTTCGAGATGCTGGAGGAAATCCCGTTCCTTGCCGGGCTGATGGCCGAGGTAAGGGAGCGCTACCCGCATCTGGAGCCGAGCCGCTTCACGCATGAAATCATGCGCCGCCAGATCACACGCATGGTGGAGGACGTAATCGGCGTAGCGCAGAAGCGCCTGACAGAGCTCAACCCGCAAAGCGCCGACGATATCCGCAATGCGGATCACGTGATGGCAACTTTTTCAGATGAGATGGCCGAGACCGACAGGCAGATCAAGGCGATGCTCTTCAAGCGCATCTACCGGAACGCCGATATCATGCGCATCCGTGCCGGTGCCGCTCAGATCGTCAAGGATCTCTTCGGTGCCTATATGGCCAATCCCAAGGAGATGCAGAGCCATTATTGGGTCGACCATATCGCCGGTCTTTCCGACGCGCCGAAAGCCCGCCATGTCGGGGACTATCTGGCCGGCATGACGGATACCTATGCCATCAGTGCCCACAGGCGATTGTTTGACCACACTCCGGATTTGCGATAGGCAGCGGGCGCCCGGCAGCCGCCGGCAAACCTGTTGGCACAGCCTGTGCATGGAAGAGTGCGATGAACCTTTTTACCGATTTTGAAGCCAGGATTAAAAACGCTCTTGAACAGCTCGATCTGGTCAAGGAAAAGCGATCCGAGCTCGATTTCGGTCGCATTGCCGTGGAGCCGCCGCGTGATGCGACCCACGGCGATGTCGCGACCAACGCCGCCATGGTGCTCGCCAAGCCGCTCGGCACCAATCCGCGTGCGCTTGCCGAAATCATCATTGCCAAGCTGCAGGAAGACACCGACGTTGCCGAGGTTTCGGTCGCCGGTCCGGGCTTCATCAATATCAGGCTGTCCGTTGGCTACTGGCAGCGCCTGCTTGCCTCGATGATCCAGTCGGGCACAGGCTACGGCCGCTCCGGACTGGGGCAGGGCAAGAAGGTCAACGTCGAATATGTCTCGGCCAATCCGACCGGCCCGATGCATGTCGGCCATTGCCGTGGCGCCGTCGTCGGTGATGCGCTCGCAAATCTGCTTGCCTTTGCCGGCTATGACGTCGTCAAGGAATATTACATCAACGACGCCGGCTCGCAGATCGATGTGCTGGCTCGTTCTGTTTTCCTGCGCTACCGCGAGGCGCTTGGCGAGAAGATCGGCGAGATCCCGTCCGGCCTTTATCCCGGTGACTATCTGGTCCCGGTCGGAGAATCGCTCGCCGCCGAATACGGCGTGCGCTTGCACAACATGCCGGAAGAGCAATGGATGCCGATCGTCAAGGATCGCGCCATCGAGATGATGATGGTGATGATCCGCGAGGATCTGGCTGCGCTCAACGTCCATCATGACATCTTCTTCTCGGAGCGCACGCTGCATGCCAATGGCGCGGCAGCAATCCGCACCGCCATCAACGACCTGACCTTCAAGGGCTATGTCTACAAGGGCACGCTGCCGCCGCCGAAGGGCCAGCTTCCCGAAGATTGGGAAGACCGCGAGCAGACGCTTTTCCGCTCGACCGAAGTCGGCGACGATATCGATCGTGCTCTGATCAAGTCGGACGGCTCCTATACCTATTTCGCTGCCGACGTCGCCTACTTCAAGAACAAGTTCGACCGCGGCTTCGATGAGATGATCTATGTGCTCGGCGCCGACCATGGCGGCTACGTCAAGCGCCTCGAGGCGGTTGCGCGTGGCGTCTCCGACGGTAAGGCGAAGCTGACGGTGCTGCTCTGCCAGCTCGTCAAGCTCTACCGCGATGGTGAGCCGGTTAAGATGTCGAAGCGTTCGGGCGATTTTGTCACATTGCGCGATGTCGTTGAAGAAGTCGGACGTGATTCGGTTCGCTTCATGATGCTTTACCGCAAGAATTCGGAGCCGTTGGACTTCGATTTTGCCAAAGTAACGGAGCAATCCAAAGATAATCCGGTTTTTTACGTGCAGTATGCGCATGCCCGCTGCATGTCCGTCTTCCGGCAGGCGAGGGAAGCCTTCCCTGATCTCGCCCCGACACCCGAGCTTTTGGCGCAATCCGTTGCAGGCATTACGGATTCCACCGAATTGCAGCTGATTGCCAAGGCTGCAGAATTCCCGCGTATCGTCGAAAGTGCAGCCCAGTCTCAGGAGCCGCATCGCATCGCTTTTTACCTCTATGATCTTGCCAGCGCCTTCCACGCCCACTGGAACAAAGGTAAAGATCAGACGGAATTACGATTTGTTAACGATAAGAACCGAGAATCAAGTATTGCCAGACTTGGGCTGGTGTACGCCGTCGCGTCGGTTTTGAAGTCGGGACTTGCCATTACAGGCACTGCCGCACCGGACGAAATGCGATAACGTCACCATTTCCCCACAATGCGCTGGCATTTGAGTGTTTGCGTTTTTGAGTGGGATGGGCATGGCTGATAAACGACTTGCGTATGACACGCGTGGTAAAGACGATATGTTTGCCGACGGCGATCCGTTGGCAGAACTCGCTCGTATTGTTGGCTTTGAACCTCGTGTCGCGGCCAATACCGTAAGCGAACCCACACGGCAGGAGCCGGCTCTCAATCTCGAGGACGAGCTTCTCCGTGAGTTCGAGCGCTATGATGCGCCACGTCCTTTGGCCGATCTCGATCATCCGACGGAGCCGATCGCTCAGGCAGCTGAGACTTACGATTATGTCGAGCCGGTCCAGGAAGATGTGCCTTCGATTGGCGAAGAGCTCGCCCCCTCGGTTATGTCCGGTTTCGAGACGCCTGCCGTTGAGCCTGAATTTCCAGAGAGCGTTGCTGTGGCCCCCGAAGTGGAGGCGCCCGAGCCGGTTGCAGCCGAATGGGAAGCACCCGTCGCCACCGACTGGGCTCCCGCGCCTTCGAAGCCTGTCGCCGTTCCCCCGGAGCCGCCGGTCACCTTCACGGCCTATGGTGGCGCCCGCGATCTGATCGAAGAACTTGAGCTTTCGATCGGCAACGCTCTTCCTGCTGCTCCGGTCGTTCAACCGCCGGCCAAGGCGCCGCAATGGTCGGCCGCCAGCATCCGTCTGCCGCTCGCCAATTTTCACGCCCCACGTCGCGAAGAGCCGGTTCTTTCCGAGCCGGTCGTCGAGGCACCAGTCGTCGATTCATCCGTTCTTGAGCCGGCTCAGGCTCCCGTCGAAGCCTTCACTGCCGAGCCGGAATTTGTTGCTGAGCCGGAAGTGCTTGTCGAACCCGAAGTGGTTGCGCCTCAAGTGGCTGACGAGCCTCTGCCGGTCGCCATGGTTGAAGCGGCAGATTTCGAGCCGGTTGCGGCCTCCTTCGGTTTCCCGGCCGAGATCGACCGCCACGAAGAAGTTGCCCTTCCTGAAGAGCCTGTCGCAAGGTTCGAAGAGGCTGCTGCCTTCGAAGAGCCGGCCGAGCCTGACAATGCCGGTTTTGACCTGATCGCCGCTACGGCCGAAGGCGATGTTCATCCCGACGCGGCGCTGACGGAAGCGCTGTCGGAAACTTTCGATGCGAATGCCTTCGATCTCGACGATCTCCTGGCGGATGTCTCCCGTTATCCGGTGCCGCAGCGCGCTGCTGGCTCCGTCGCATCAGAACCTGTTGCCGCGGCACCTGAACCCGTTGCCGAGCTGTCGCCGGTCCCGGCTCCTGCCGCGCCTGTTTTCCAGGCGCCCACGTTTGACGCTCCCGTCTTCGAAGCACCTGTCTTCCAAGCCCCCGTCTTCGAAGCGCCCGTTGCTCGTGCACCTGCGCAACCGACAGTGATCGCGCCCGTGCCGATGAGCCGTGCGACGCCTGTACTTCGCCAGCCCGAAGCACCGAAACCGGTCGTTCGGGAGCCGGTGGAGCCGATTTCGACGCCTATCGCACCCGCGCCGGTCGTCGCACGCCAGCCGGAACTGGACACCGAAGATCCTTTTGCCGGCCATGATTTCGAGCTGGATCTTGCCGGCATAGAGCTTGAGCTCGCCGATCTCGATTTTTCCGAACCACAGGCTCCGCAGCCGAAGCCCGAGCCGGTACGTGCAGCTCCGGTGGTCGCGGCACAGCCTGCGCCGCGTCCTCAGCCGCAACCCGCACCGGTTTTCGTGCCTGAGCCGCAGCCAGTTCCGGTGAGCTACAGCAGGCCGGTGCCCGCAAGCGAACCCACCGACGATCTGCCTTTCGATCCCTCGATGATCTCCGACCCGGAGGATCGTCCCGAGACGGTCGAGGACATGCATGTCCCGACGCTGCCGCCGGTCGAGCATCCGGAACCGGTCGCCAAAACCGCCGACTTCGATTTCGATCTCGATGCCGAGATTGCAAGCTTCTTCGAGCCCGCCAAGCGGCAGGAGAAGCCGCAGGCTGCACCCGCCTGGGCGCCTCCGGCCGCTGCCGCAACGGCAGCAGCTGCAGCCAAGCCGGCAAGCACTGTGTTCGCCGACGGTCTTGATGATTTCGAACGCGCGCTGGAAGAGGATTTCCGCCGCAGCGTGCGTGAGCCCGTCGAGCGCCGCGAGAGCGTTTCCGAAGTCCATATCCAATCCGCAAGCCAGGCCGCGGATTTCAATCGCGCCCGCTCCATGCGCCGCCTTCTGGCCGCAGCGGCCATGCTGGTCGTTTTTGCTGGCGGCGCTTACGGCATCTACAGCTGGGTGTCCAATGGCTCTGGCCTTAGCATCGTCAGCTCCGGCGAGCCGCGGGTCATCGCTGCTGACAAGGAGCCTGTGAAGGTCGTTCCGGAAAATCCGGGCGGCAAGACCGTGCCGAATCAGGACAAGGCGGTCTATGACCGTGTTGCAGGTGCTGCCGAAGAGCCGAAACAGAAGGCTCTGGTCTCCTCCGACGAACAGCCAGTCGATGTCGTCCAGCGCACGCTGACGCCTGAAGTTTCGCCCGATGACGACGAGGGTACGGGCGATTCGGTCCTGCCGACTGCCGTCGGCGAGACGCAGGATCCGCGCCTGCTGCCGGACCACAACGCGTCTGCGGATGCCTCCTCTGCCGATGACAATGGGACGCCATCCGTTTCGCCACGCAAGGTCCGCACGATGATCGTCAAGCCGGACGGCACGCTCGTTGCCCGCGAAGAGCCGGCACCTGCCGAGCAATCCGCGTCGGCAAAGGAAGTCGCATCGGCAACGCCTGCAGCCCAGCCGGCCGCGACGCCGTCTGCTGCAAGCTTCCCGGCCAGCGCCGGCAATCAGGTTGCATCCGCCGCCATTCCGCCTGTCGGAGCAGCGCCTGCAGCCCAGCCGGCCCAGACCACCGCCAAGATGGCTGAGGTGAACGCCGCAAACGCAAATCAGGTCGACCCGCCGGTTCGTGCAGTCAAGACCACACCGATCACCGATACAGCCTCCGCTGCGACGACCGATACGGCGCCTGTCCCGACGGCCCGCCCGGCCGAACAGCCGGTCAATGTCGTCGGCACGGTAACCGAAAACGGCAATGTCCGCCCGACGGCCCAGCAGAAACCGACGCAGGTCGCTTCTGCACCGGCAGCGTCCACTACCCAGCCGGCACAGCAGGCTCCGGCCGCTGCAAGCGGCGGCTACGGCATCCAGATCGCATCGCTGCCGTCAGAAGATGAAGCAAAGAAGTCCTATGCCAGCCTGTCGAAGAAGTTCGCAGGCGTGCTTAGTGGCCGCGCTTACGAAATCCGCAAGGCGGATATCGCCGGCAAGGGCACGTTCTACCGCGTCCGCATCCCGGCCGGCTCGAAGGACGAGGCCGCCGCTCTTTGCGAGCAGTATCGCTCAGCCGGCGGAAGCTGCTTGATCTCTAAGTAGGCTTTGTGGCTTCCTCTATCGCAACGGCGGGCTTGTCCCGCCGTTCTTTTTTGTGGGATCGCGCTTGACCTCGCTCGCAATTCGCCGGGCGACCCTTATGATTCGGGTATGACCGAATCAAAAGCAATGATCCTTGGCTGCAGCGGCCTCAAGCTGACCGACGAAGAGAAGGCCTTCTATAGGGCAGAGCGCCCGTGGGGCTTTATCCTTTTCGGACGAAACATTTCCGAAGCCCAGCAGATCAGCGATCTTGTTGCCGAGCTGCGCGATTGCGTCGGCTGGCATGCGCCCGTGCTCATTGATCAGGAGGGCGGTCGCGTCCAGCGCATCCGCCCGCCGATCCTGCAGCACTATCCACCGGGGCAGGCGCTTGGCGATCTCTATCGCCGCGACCGTGCGCTTGGCCTGCGCGCCGCCTGGCTTATGTCGCGTCTGCATGCTTTTGATCTCCAGAAATTCGGGATCAATGTCGATTGCCTGCCGGTGCTCGACGTGCCCGTCGAAGGCAGCAGCAATGTTATCGGCAACAGGGCCTATGGCGGCGATCCTGTTACCGTCACGGAGATGGGCCGGGCTGCTTCCGAGGGACTGAAAGCCGGTGGTTTGCTGCCGGTCATGAAGCACATGCCAGGCCACGGGCGCGGCTTTGCAGATTCGCATCTGGAACTGCCGGTCGTCGCCGTATCGCGCGAAGAACTGCAAGTTCACGACTTCCCACCCTTCATCGCGATGAAGGATGAGTTGATGGCCATGACCTGCCATCTCGTCTTCACTGCCATCGATCCGGATAATCCGGCAACCACATCCCGCAAGGTGATCGACGAGGTCATCCGCACCGAGATCGGCTTCAAGGGGCTGCTCCTGTCGGACGATAGCTCGATGAACGCGCTTTCGGGCACGATCGGCGAGCGCGCGGCGAATATCATTGCGGGCGGTTGCGATATCGTGCTGCATTGCAACGGCCATATGGACGAGATGCTTCAGGTCGTGGCAAATGTTCCGCCGCTGGCAGGTCTTGCGCGCGAGCGGGCACGGCTGGTCGAGGATGGCTTCCCGACCGCCGATGCTGCAGACGAGACGACGATAAGGGCGGAATTCGACGCCATGTTTGCGACGGCTTGAGAAGAGGCCGGAAAGGCAGGGTAGGGTGAACACGATCAAGGGCACGGAGCGGTCCCAGGCGGCGTCAACGCCGATGGACAAGCTGTGGCAGGAGAACGGTTCGGAACGCGCCACCCACGAGCCGGCATTGGTGATCGATGTCGCCGGCTTCGAAGGCCCGCTCGACCTCTTGCTCTATCTTGCCCGCAACCAGAAGGTCGACCTGTCGCGCATTTCGGTTCTGGCCCTTGCCGAGCAATATCTTCAGTTCGTCGAAAGCGCGCGGCGGATTCGCATCGAGCTTGCCGCCGACTATCTCGTCATGGCCGCCTGGCTTGCCTATCTGAAATCGCGATTGCTGATCCCGCAGCAGGTCAAGGACGACGGTCCCTCTGGTGAGGAAATGGCCGCAACGCTTGCTTTTCGCCTGAAGCGGTTGGAAGCGATGCGCCAAGTGGCCGACGGCCTCGTCAATCGCAACCGGCTCGGCCGAGACATTTTCGCCCGCGGCGCGCCCGAACATATCCCGCATCGCCAGCAATCGGCCTATGAGGCCAATCTCTACGATCTCCTGAGCGCCTATGCAGCCCTGCGACAGCGTCATGCGATCACCCAGGTGACGATCGAGCGGCGCAACGTCTGGTCGCTCACCGACGCCCGCGAACTGCTGACCCAGATGATCGGCGACATCGTCGACTGGACGGCGCTCGAGCAATATTTGCTGCGGTACCTTGCAAGTCCCGCCGAGCGCGTCACGGCCGTTGCCAGCGCCTTTGCCGCCTCGCTGGAACTGGTGCGCGAGGGCAAGCTGGAGATCCGCCAGGATGGCGCCTTCCAGCCGATCTATATGCGCCGCGGCCCGAAACATGCCACCCTTCAGGTGGTCGAACAGGAGCAGTCGGATTGATCGGCGCGCAGGACGATGACTTTGAAGGTGACGAGGGGGAGGGTGAAGACGCTTCCCACAATCTGCAGGCCGAGATCGAAGCGGAACGTATAGCCGAAGCGCTGGTCTTCGCCTCCGCCCAGCCGGTATCCGAAGGCTTTATCACCGAGCGTCTGCCGAAGGGCTTCAATGCGCGCGAGATCATGCTGCGCCTGAAGGACCACTATGCGCCGCGTGGCGTCAATCTCGTGCAGGTCGATGATGCCTGGGCCTTCCGCACCGCCGCCGACCTATCCTTTTTCATCCGTCGCGATGAGAATGAGGTCCGCAAACTCTCCCGCGCAGCCCTCGAGGTGCTGGCGATCATTGCCTATCACCAGCCGGTGACGCGTGCCGAGATCGAAGATATCAGAGGTGTGCAAACCTCGCGCGGCACGCTCGATGTGCTGATGGAGGCGGGCTGGGTGCGTTTCCGCGGCCGCCGTCGCACACCGGGCCGGCCGGTGACGCTCGGGACGACGCGTGATTTCCTCGATCATTTCGGCCTTGAGGAATTGCGCGACTTGCCGGGACTTGAAGAACTGAAGGGCGCCGGCCTGCTGTCCGGCCGAATCCCGGCCAATTTCAACATTCCGTCGCCCCTCATGAACGACGAACTGGCCGAGGATGAGGATCCAATTACACAACTGGACCTTGAAGAGCTTGGGCTGCTCGCCCCGGGTGGCGCCTCCGAGGAATGATGAAGGTTGGTCTTGCTTTTGCCACGGCCGCGCAAAACAATGTCAATCACGATTTTTCGATGGACGAATGGCTTGTCACAAAGGCCGATACCGTGACATTAAGCTCAATCCAGAAGGATTGATGTTGGAAACCGGATCGGAAATTCTTACATCGAGGGAACATCGAAACAGGGAGTATGCGTAATGGGTTCTTTTAGCATGTGGCACTGGCTTATCGTTCTGGCCATTGTGCTTTTGTTGTTCGGTCGCGGCAAGATCCCGGAACTGATGGGCGACGTTGCCAAGGGCATCAAGAGCTTCAAGAAGGGCATGACGGACGAAGACGCGCCGGAAGCAGCAAAGACCGTCGATCACAAGGCCGACGAAACGAAGTAATCACGTACGGGAAAGGGCGCTGCCCCCGCGCCGCCCGTTCAGGAGCCTTGCATGTTCGATATTGGCTGGACCGAACTCTTGGTTATCGCGGTCGTTCTGATCGTGGTTGTCGGTCCCAAGGATCTGCCGCCGATGCTGCGCGCTTTCGGCAAGATGACAGCACGTGCCCGCAAGGTCGCGGGTGAGTTTCGTGCCCAGTTCGACGAAGCACTGCGCGAAGCCGAGCTTGACGATGTGCGTAACACGATCAGCGACGCCCAGAAGCTCAACCCGGTCAACAGCCTGCGCGAGGCGATGAACCCGCTGCGCCAGATGGGTAACGAGATCAAGGCCGACCTGCAGAATTCGACGAAGGTCGACAATCCGGCAGAACAGCGCCCGCTGGAGCAGGGTACCGGGGCTGCGACGGAAGCGCCGCCTGCTGAAGTTTCCGCGCCGGCGCCGTCAATGAGCCTGCCGGAAACGCCGCCGGTCGTTCCTGCGCCGCAGCCGGTCGCTGCCGCCACCGTTGCTCCGGTCGCCGTGGCTGAAAAGCCGAAGGCCGTCCGCAAGCCGCGTGTGAAGGCTGCAGACAAGGCTGACGCGGTTGCGTTGGTCGCCGCACCGGTCGAGAAGCCGAAGCGCGCTGCCGCGACAAGGAAGCCGGCTGCTGTCGCAAAGCCTGCCGCCAAAAATAAGAAGGATGAGGCATGAGCGGTGATATACAAGACAAGCCGCAGCCGTTGATCGAGCACCTGATGGAGCTGCGCACGCGGCTGATCTGGTCGATCGCTGCGTTCTTCATCGCCTTCATCGTGTGCTTCATCTTCGCCAAGCACATCTTCAATTACCTCGTCTATCCCTACAAGCTTGCTGTCAGCTGGGCTCATCTCGATGTCGAGAAAGCGCAGCTGATCTATACCGCGCCGCAGGAGTTCTTCTTCACGCAGGTCAAGGTCGCGATGTTCGGCGGTCTGGTGATCGCCTTCCCGATCATCGCTGCACAGATCTACAAGTTCGTGGCTCCCGGCCTCTACAAGAACGAACGCCAGGCCTTTTTGCCGTTCCTTATCGCATCGCCAATCCTGTTCCTGATGGGCGGGGCGCTGGTCTATTTCTTCTTCACGCCGATGGTCATGTGGTTCTTCCTGTCGATGCAGCAGGCGCCGGGTCATGACGAGGTGGCAATTTCGCTGCTCCCGAAGGTCTCGGAATATCTGAGCCTGATCATGACGCTGGTCTTCTCCTTCGGCCTCGTCTTTCAGCTACCGGTGATCACGACGCTTCTGGCCCGTGTCGGCCTTCTGACGTCGCAATGGCTCTCCGAAAAGCGCAAGTTCGCGATCGTGCTTGCCTTCGTGGTCGCCGCGGTGCTCACACCGCCCGATCCCATGTCCCAGATCGGTCTTGCGCTACCGACGATCCTTCTCTACGAGATTTCCATTTACGCGGCACGATTCGTGGAGCGTCAGCGTTCCAAACAGGCGGTTGAAGAGGCCAGCGAATCCTCTGACGTCGCCAACACGGACAGCGTCTGAGCGCATCAGGACAGTTCACTGAGTTCTGCCGTTTCCCATCCGGTCGGGGTTTCCTCCGACCGGTTCATTTATGTTGAAACGATCTGGAACGACGATGCTCGATATCAAATGGATCCGTGAGAATCCCGAGGCTCTCGATGCTGCCCTTGCCAAGCGCGGCGCGGAACCTCTGTCGCAATCTCTCGTCGCCCTTGACGAAAAGCGCCGCTCCGCCGTGCAGAAGGCGCAGGACCTGCTCTCCCGCCGTAACGCCGCCTCCAAGGAGATCGGCGCGGCCTTGGCGCAGAAGAACACCGAGCTTGCCGACAAGCTGAAGGCCGAGGTCGCCGAGATCAAGGAGACCCTGCCGGCAGCCGAGGAAGAAGAGCGCGCGTTTTCCGCCGATCTCTACGACCAGCTCTCGCGCATTCCGAACGTACCGCTTGACGAAGTGCCTGTCGGCAAGGACGAGCACGACAATGTCGTCACCCGTATCGTCGGTGAAAAACCGCGCTGGAACCATACGCCGAAGGAACATTTCGAAATCGGCGAAGCCCTTGGCTACATGGATTTTGAACGTGCCACCAAGCTCTCCGGCTCGCGCTTCACGGTCCTGACCAACCAACTCGCCAGGCTCGAACGCGCGCTCGGCCAGTTCATGATTGATCTGCACACGACCGAACACGGCTATACCGAAGTGTCTTCGCCGCTGATGGTGCGCGCTGAAGCCCTGTTCGGCACCGGCAACCTGCCGAAGTTCGAAGAGGATCTCTTCAAGACGACGGATGGTCGCTATCTGATCCCGACTGCGGAAGTGACGCTGACCAATCTGGTTCGCGAAGAAATCCTCGATCAGGAGAAACTGCCGCTGCGCTTCACGGCGCTGACGCCGTCCTTCCGTTCCGAGGCAGGCTCCGCCGGCCGCGACACGCGTGGCATGCTGCGCCAGCACCAGTTCTGGAAGTGCGAGCTGGTCTCGATCACCGATGCCGAGAGCTCGCTTGCCGAGCACGAGCGCATGACGGCCTGCGCAGAGGAAGTACTGAAGCGCCTCGGCCTGCATTTCCGCACCATGACACTCTGCACCGGCGACATGGGCTTCGGTTCGCGCAAGACCTACGATCTCGAAGTCTGGCTGCCGGGCCAGAATACGTTCCGCGAGATCTCGTCCTGCTCCGTCTGCGGCGATTTCCAGGCGCGGCGAATGAATGCCCGCTATCGCGGCAAGGACGACAAGGCGACGAAGTTCGTTCACACGCTGAACGGCTCCGGCACCGCAGTTGGCCGCTGCCTGATCGCTGTTCTCGAAAATTATCTGAACGAGGATGGCTCGGTCACGATTCCGGACGTTTTGCTGCCCTATATGGGCGGTCTGACGAAGATCGAACGGGCGGCCTGAGCCAATGCGCATCCTGCTGACGAATGACGACGGTATCCATGCCGAAGGTCTGGGTGCGCTGGAACGGATAGCAAGGGCGCTTTCTGACGATGTCTGGATCGTTGCCCCCGAAACCGACCAGAGCGGCCTTGCGCATTCGCTCAGCCTTTCGGAGCCGCTAAGGCTCCGGAAGATTTCCGATAAGCATTATGCGTTGCGCGGCACGCCGACCGATTGCGTCATCATGGGCATCAAGCAGGTGCTGGATATCAAGCCGGACCTCGTCCTGTCGGGTGTCAATTCCGGCTCAAACGTTGCAGACGACGTAACCTATTCCGGTACCATCGCCGGCGCCATCGAAGGAACGATGCAGGGCGTGCGCTCCTTCGCCCTCAGCCAGGCATACGTTTACGATAATGGCGCGCGAATCCTGCCCTGGGAGGTCTGCGAAGCGCACGCGCCTGCTCTCCTCGAAAAGCTGATGACCGTCGATCTGCCCGAAGGCACTTTCCTCAACCTCAACTTCCCGAACTGTCGCCCTGAAGAGGTCGAGGGCGTGGAAGTGACGGCCCAGGGCAAGCTTGCCTTCAACCTGCAGGTCGATGCGCGCACCGACGGCCGCGGCTTTCCCTATTACTGGCTGAAATTCGGCGAGCGTGCCGGCGCCTTTACCGAGGGCAGCGATATCCACGCCCTCAAGCATAATAGGATTTCGGTAACACCTTTGAAACTTGATCTGACCGATTATTCCGTGACGGACCGCGTGGCGCGGGCCCTCGGACACGGAGTAAAGGGTTGACGGCAAAACTGGCCGAGAAGGAAGGCTTTGCAGCGCTGGTCTTGAGATTGCGCGCGGAAGGCATTTCCGACATCGATCTGCTGACGGCAGTCGAGCAAACGCCGCGCTCGCTTTTCGTACCACCGCAATTTACCGAGAACGCCTACTCCAGCCGCACGATCCCGATCGAATGCGGCTCCTTTCTGGAGGGCGTCGATTTTGTGGTCCGTCTTTTGCATCATCTGAAGGTCCGCCCCGGTCAGCGCGTGCTCGAAATCGGAACAGGCAGCGGTTTCACAGCGGCGGTCATTGGTCGCATTGCGGAGCGTGTGCTGACGGTCGATCGCTACAAGACGCTGACACTTTCGGCCCAGCGCCGAATGGAAGCCCTCAGCCTGCGCAGCGTCATCATCCGCCAGGCTGATGGCAGCGGCGGCATGCAGGGCGAGGGCACTTTCGACCGCATTCTTGTCACGGCTGCTTTCAACTCCATGCCGCGCTTCTATGCCGATCAGCTGGTCTCCGGCGGTTCGATGATTGCGCCGCTGATGATCTCTGAAAACGAATGCCGCATGGTTCGCCTGACGAAAACCGGAAGCCGCTTCGAGCGGGAAGAGCTTTTTGACGCTCCCTATCTGCCGATTGTTCCCCGCCTCGCATCCCAGCTTTAAAGCAAGACACGCAAAACGGGTGCACCGGTTTTGCAACAACGACATCCGTAAAACAAAGATCAGAATCATGGCATGCGAACCTGAAGGATCGCGACATGCATCGGCAGACCGCAAAGCCCTGCGGGCTATGATTTTTTGCCCGCAAACTTATGGTTATCAAGTTCTCAAAAATATAGCACTGATTCCAGCGCCTTAACCGCATGGTAACACTAACGCGCTTTAATAGATTCACAAATGGTTGCGTTCTAAGTGGGTCGAGTCATGCGTTTCAGTCTTTCGCCGAAGTTCGGGAAATCGGCCGGCAATCTTCTGGTCGTCACCTTGCTGGCGAGTGCAGCAACAGGCTGCAGCTCCGATGTAACACGTTTCGGCAGTCTGTTTTCCTCCTCGGGGCAGGATCAGATGACGACGAATTCGATCCCGCGCAGGGGTTTCAACGGGCCGCAGGGCGACCCGGTGCCGCGCGCCGATCTCGGTGGTTCGGCCGTGCAGCCGGCCTACGCTCAGAATGGTGCGATGAACCAGCCCTATCCGGGCCGCCCGAACTATGATCCGGTTGCCACTTCCCCCGCACGGATGGCATCCGCACCGGTTTCCGTTCAGCGCACCGAACTCGCGCCTCCGAGCGCAGGGTCTGTTTCTCCCCGGCAGCAGGAAAGGAATGTCGCCCTCGCTCAGCCGTTCCCGTCGGCTCCGAAGCCTGATCGCATCGCCCCGGCAGGCGTGAATGCTCCGAGGGATGCTACCGATACACTGACGACGGGCACGACGCCGAAAGTCTCGGGCTGGTCGGCGACCAATGCGCCTTCCGTCACGCTGCGTCCTGGTGAAAACATCGCTGTGCTTTCACGCCGGTTTGGCGTTCCGGAAAAGGAAATCCTGCGCGTCAACAATCTGAAGACGGCTTCAGCAGCGCAGCCCGGCCAGGCGATCCTCATCCCGACCTTCAATGGCGGCAACAATCCCGCCAAGGCCGCAGCCCAGTCCGCCGATCTGTCCAAGCCCGGCAACCTGCCGCAGCCGACGAAGGGCCAGGAGCAGAAGGTCGCTGTCGTTCCCGGCGCCAACTCGGCTCGCGACAAGGCCGTCGCAAGCGCCGATCCGACAAGCAAGGCTCCTGCAGGCGGCGGCAAGAACCCGAATGGTGCTGCCGGTACCTATACGGTCAAGCAGGGCGACTCGCTTGCCAAGATCGCCAAGGCGACGGGTGCCAACATCGACGATATCAAGGTGGCCAACAATCTGTCGGCGAGTTCGATCCGCATCGGGCAGGAGCTGAAGATCCCGAATGGCACAGCCTCGGCCGACACGATCAAGACGGCCTCCATCCCGGCCCAGAAGGTGGAGCAGGTGAAGCCCGCCCAGCCGGCTGCAGCTCCGGTCCAGACGGCCTCCGCACAGCCGGCGCCTTACAAGGCTCCTGCCGCGACACAGACAGTCGATGATGTCGAGAAGAAGTCCGATGTCAGCGCTGCCGCTCCCGAAGCAACCGGCATCGGCAAGTATCGCTGGCCGGTTCGCGGACAGGTGATCGCGGCCTACGGTGCAAACGTCAACGGCAGCCGCAACGACGGTATCGATATCTCGGTTCCGCAGGGCACGGCGATCAAGGCTGCTGAAAACGGCGTGGTCATTTATGCCGGCAATGGTCTCAAGGAGCTCGGCAACACGGTTCTCGTCCGTCACGACGACGGCACCGTCACGGTTTACGGCAATGCCGATACGCTGAGCGTCACGCGCGGCCAGAAGATCCAGCGCGGCCAGACGGTTGCCGTGTCGGGCATGAGCGGCAACGTCAAGCAGCCGCAGGTGCACTTCGAAGTTCGCAAGGATGCGTCCCCGGTAAACCCGATGACATTCCTTGAGTAGAGGATACTTCCTGAGCAGGTAGAGCGTTTCAGGAATGTGCAAAAGCCCGGCCAGAAGCCGGGCTTTTGTCGTCTTTCAGCTGTGTCGCCAGGTCGTGCTCAAGCGCGGTCGAGGTGGATGCGCAGGCGGCCGGCCAGATCCTGGATATACTGCCATGCGACGCGGCCGGAGCGGGCGCCTCGGGTGGTCGCCCATTCCAGCGCCTCGGCATGCATCTTCTCGCGCTCGAGGCCAAGCTTGAAGTATTCGGCATAGCCATCGATCATCGCCAGATAATCTTCCTGGCTGCATTTGTGGAAGCCGAGCCACAGGCCGAAGCGATCGGAGAGTGAAACTTTCTCCTCCACGGCTTCGGATGGGTTGATGGCTGTCGACTGCTCGTTCTCCATCATGTGGCGCGGCAAGAGATGGCGGCGGTTGGAGGTCGCATAGAAGAGCACATTGTCCGGACGCCCTTCCACGCCGCCGTCAAGCGCCGCCTTGAGCGACTTATAGGCGGTATCGTCGTGATCGAAGGAAAGATCGTCACAGAATACGATGACACGGTGCGGCGTATCCTTGAGGAGGTCAAGAAGCGTTGGCAGGCTGGCAATATCTTCGCGATGCACCTCGACGAGCTTTAGCGATACGCCGCTTTCGAGCCGCACATCTTCGTGCACGGCCTTGACGAGCGAGGACTTGCCCATGCCGCGGGCGCCCCAGAGCAGCACGTTGTTGGCTGCATAGCCCTCGGCAAAGCGCACCGTGTTTTCGTGCAGGATATCGCGCACGTGATCGACGCCGCGGATGAGCTTCAACGCCACGCGGTTGGGGCGCTTGACAGGCTGCAGACGCTGGCGGGCAGGGGACCAGACGAAACAGTCGGCGGCGGTCCAGTCATTGGCGGCAGGTGGGGCGCCGGCCAGCCGTTCGACTGCATCCGCAAGCCTCTTCAGCTCCTGAAGCAGAACGCTATTGATTTCCTCGGCCATCGGGTGCCTCCTTCATAGATTGCAGCGATCATCCGCTTTCGTTTTTTTGATGCCGGGTAGCATGGCCTTTCCACAGCGGAAAGGTTATGAGGCAGCGGAATCGGTACGCTTTCCGGCTGTTTTTGTTGCATTCATCAAGGCTGCAACTATAGTCCGGCGACCTGAAAAGAGAGGCGGGGTTCCGCCGCCCACAGCCTGAGGAGCTTAGCATGTTTATCACCCCGGCATTTGCCCAGAGCGCAACCGACGCTACGAGCGCTTTCGGCGGCTCAGGCCTCGAAATGATCATCCTGTTCGTGCCGCTGATGGTAGTCTGGTATTTCCTGCTCATCCGCCCGCAGCGGGCGCAGGCCAAGAAGCGTGAGGAAACCCTGAAGGCGATCCGTCGCGGCGACCAGATCGTCACCGGCGGCGGCCTCGTTGGCAAGGTCACGAAGGTCGTCGACGAGAAGGAAGTCGAAGTTGAAATCGCCGAAGGCGTGCGCGTGCGCATCGTCCGCACCGGTATTTCCGAAATCCGCGTCAAGGGCGAGCCGGTCAAGGCCGACGCTGCATAACATGCGATAGCAACACCCGCCGGATCGGAAGATAGTCGAGAGAATGCACCATTTTTCCCGCTTGAAAACACTTCTGATCTGGCTGGTCGCGATTGCGGCTGTTGTCGTCGCTGCGCCTAATCTTTTAAGCCAGGCGCAGCTCTCCTCCCTGCCCAACTGGGTTCGTCAGGACCGCGTCACCCTTGGTCTCGATCTGCAGGGCGGTTCCCGTATCGTACTGCGCCTCGAACGCTCCGACATTGTCCGGGATCGGCTGGAGGCCACGGTTGCCAGCGTTCGCGACAAGCTGCGCGGCGCCAACATCCGCTATACGGGGCTCGCCGGTACCGCGCAGACGGTGACGGTCAAGGTCACCGATATGGCCCAGTTGCAGCCCGCAGCCGATCTCCTGAAGTCGCTGACATCGGCCGATGTCTCGCTGCAGCAAAGCAATGATGGTCAGTTGACGCTGCAGATCTCCGACAAGGCGATCGATGCTGACACGCTCGCTTCGCAGACCCGCTCGCTCGATATCGTCGCCCGCCGGATCGCCGGTTTCGGCAAAGAGAATTTCACCGTTCGTCCTGATGGTGACGATCGCATCGCCGTGCAGGTGCTGGGCTCCGTCGATGCCGAGCGGCTGAAGAACCTGCTGAACGAACCTGCAGCACTCTCGTTTCACCTCATCGATGAGAGCATGACCGGCCAGCAGGCGCTTGCCGGCCGTTGGCCCGCGACGTCGCAGGTGCTATATTCTCTGGATGACCCGCCGGTTCCCTATCTCGTCGATCGCACGGTAATCGCCACAGGTGCCGATTTTGCCGAAGTCGATAGCAAGACCGATCCGCAGACCCAGGACAGCGCGATTGTCTACAAGCTGAATGCCGAGGCGGCAAAACGTCTGGCTCAGGCAACGACGGCCAATGTCGGAAAACATCTTGCCATCGTCTTCGACGATCAGGTCATGGCAAACCCGGTCATCGAAGCACCGATTTCAGATGGAAGCGGCGAGATATCAGCCAATTTCTCGGAGGAGGGCGTTCAGGATCTTGTCGTCATGCTACGGGCCGGTGCGCTGCCGGCGACGCTGACGTCAGTGGAAGAGCGCACCGTCAGTCCGCTCTTTGGTTCTGAATCTGTTTTCTCCGGCCTGATCGCCGGTATCGTCGCCGTCGTGCTTGTCGCAGCGCTGATGATAGCGCTCTATCGCATGCTTGGCATCATCGCAGTCGTGTCGCTTGCCTTCAATCTGGTGCTGATCGTCGCGGTGCTGAGTGTTGCCGGCGCGATACTGACGCTTCCGGGCATTGCCGGCCTCGTCCTGATCGTCGGCATGGCAGTCGATTCCAATGTTCTGATCTATGAGCGCATTCGCGAAGAGGAGAGGGTACCGTATACGGCTTTCGCACAGGCGGTCGAGCGCGGCTTCTCGCGCGCCTTTTCAACCATCGTCGATGCCAATGTCACGATCTTCATCGCCGCCGTCATTCTGTTTTTCGTCGGCAGTGAATCCATCCGCGGCTTTGCTGTGACGCTCGCCGTCGGCATTCTCACAACCATCCTGACCGCCTTCACGCTGACGCGCGGCTTGGTGGCCGCCTGGCTTGCAAGGCTCAATCCGCGCCATCTGCCGAAGACTGCGCTGACCGGGCTGTTCGAGCATGCCAATATCCGTTTCATGGGCATTCGCCGCTATGTCTTCACGGCATCTGCAGCACTCTGCATCGCCGCCATGCTCGCCTTCGCAACGGTCGGTCTGCAGCTCGGTATCGACTTCACCGGCGGTTCGCTGATCGAGGTCAAGGCGAAGCAGGGCAATGCCGATATTGCCGATCTGAGCGCCCGTCTGAACGAACTGAACCTCGGACCGGTGCGGGTCGAGCGCATCGGCGATGCCACCAACGCCCTCATCCGTGTCGGCTCGCAGGATGGCGGCGAAAATGCCGAACAGTCGGTCGCAACGTTCATTCGCGGCGAACTGGCCGAGGACTACGATTTCCGCCGTGTCGAGGTCGTCGGCCCCTCTGTCTCGGGTGAGTTGACGATGCTGGCGACGATCGGCATCCTTGCTTCGCTATTTGCCATCCTCGTCTATATCTGGATCCGCTTCGAATGGCAGTTTGCGGTCGGCGCAATCGTTGCGACGCTGCACGATGTCATCATCATGCTCGGCCTCTTCGTGCTGAGTGGGATGGAATTTAATCTGACGAGTGTCGCAGCGCTTCTGACTGTCGTCGGCTATTCGCTGAACGACACTGTTGTCGTCTACGACCGCATGCGCGAAAATCTGAAGCGTTACAGGAAGATGCCGCTGCCGATCCTGATCGATGCGGCAATCAACCAGACGCTGTCGCGCACCATCCTGACGGCCGCCACGACCCTGCTGGCGCTGCTTGCGCTCTATATTTTCGGCGGTGCCGTCATTCGCTCCTTCACATTCACCATGCTCTTCGGCGTTGCGCTTGGAACATTCTCCTCCATCTATATAGCGGCGCCAGTTCTCATCATCTTCCGGCTGCGCCGGGAGAGCGATGGCGAGGACGAGGGCGATATCAGCATGAAATCCGGCAAGCCGGCGGTATAGGCATATGGCAAAAGGCATTGAAATCCGCGACGCCCATTTCCCGGGCCGCGCTCCCATCGACACCTATGGCAATGGTGGCTTCCGTTTTGCGGATATGTCGCATCGCGGCTCCATCCTTTGCCTGCCCTCGGGCATTCACGGCTGGGACATGGATGTGACGAAGCCTCTGTCGGTCGAGAATTTCCGTCAGGTGCTCGATGAGGCGGCCGATATCGAGGTGCTGCTGGTCGGCACCGGTACGGAGCTTCGCCGCCTGCCTGCAGAGTTGCGTGCCGCCCTCAAGGCGCGCGGTATCTCTTCCGACCCGATGAGCACCGGTGCAGCCGTGCGAACCTTCAATATTATGCTCTCCGAGCAGCGTGCCGTCGCCGCCGCCCTGATCGCAGTCTGAACATGAGCGATACAAGGACGAACCAGGATATCAGCCTGGCGATGCTGCGCGACACCGATCGCGACCGTTACCTCGCCTGCCTGCTGTCGCCTGATGACAAACGCGGTGCGCTCGCCGCCCTCTATGCCTTCAATGCCGAACTCGCCCGCATCCGCGACCTCGTGCACGAACCGCTGCCCGGCGAAATCCGCATGCAATATTGGCGCGATCTCCTGGAAGGCAGTGCACACGGTTCGACCGAGGCCAATCCGCTCGCGGCAGCCCTTCTTTCGGTCGTCGAGGCGCACCGGCTGCCACGCCAGACGCTCGTCAACATGATAGAGGCCCGGATTTTCGATCTCTACGACGACCCGATGGAAAGCCGTACTTCGCTGGAGGGCTATGCGGGTGAAACGGCCTCGGCGCTCATCCAGCTTGCAGGCCTCATCCTTTCCCCTGACGAGGCGATGAAATCCGCCGATGCCGCCGGTCATGCCGGTGTGGCGCAGGCTATTTCAGGCATGCTGCTGCTGATGCCGCTCCATCAACGCCGCGGCCAGGTCTATATCCCGCTTGAAATCCTGTCCGCGACAGGTCTCGACCGGGAGACTTTTTTGGCTGGTGAGGACAAGCCGCGCATCTCTGCGGCCATCGAAGCTTTTGCCGGGCTTGGTCGAGATCACCTTGCGAAGGCGAGGGCGTCTGTCCTGCCGCCATCGGTCCTGCCCGCCTTCCTGCCTGCTGTGCTTGCGGAACCTGTACTGGTGAAGGCGCAGAAGCGCGGTGCCGCCGTTCTGGAGGCCTCGCTTCAGGAGCCCCAATGGCGGCGTCAGATGCGCATGGCATTTGCCGGCATGCGCAAGAAAATCTGACAACGGTCAAACTCGCGCAAGTCTCGTGCGTTATGTCAGGCGTAACCCCATTCTAAACGGAGAATCCGCGTGGGCATTATCGTCTGGTGCGTTCTTTTCGCCATCGTCATCTTCTTCGCCTTCGTGGCGACTCGCATGGCTGCTCAGAACAAGGAAGATGGCCTGCACGATACGGGCCTTGCCATCATCGAATTCGGCCGGGCTTTCCCCAACGAAGCAATCCGCCAGCTCCAGGCGACCGTTGACGGTCAGGCAGTCTTCGTACGCCTGCATGACAACAAGGCTGGTTTCATGCGCAACATGTCGCGCCATTTCGCTTGTCATCTGATCGAGCCGGGAACGGTGCGCGTCCTCGCTTCCGAAACGGGCAGGGGGCTGAGCATCGAATTTGTCAATGCACCCTCTCACAACGGCACCTACGAGTTCACCTCGGCCAAGGAGGCGTCGGAGGTCTCGCTATGGCTGCTCGGCAACTATGTTGCCGAGCCGGATAAGGAATTGTCCGCGCCGAATACCTCAGCGGCAAACGGGCATTAATCGCAGTAATTTCAGGCGCTTTCGGCGAGCTTGATGTCCTGACCCAGCCAGGCGGCGCAATCTGCAAGCGCCCGCTTGGCAATCAGCTGTCGCTTCATGATCGTCTTGTCCTTGCCGCGGAAGCGCTTGACGCCTTCTGGCTTGACGATCGAGCCCGGCTGCAATTCCGGAAAAAGACCGAAATTGATGTTCATCGGCTGGAACGAGCGTTTGCCCGGCTCCTCGTCGGTGACGAGATGGCCGCCGGTAATGTGGCCGAGCAGCGCGCCAAGCGCCGTTGTTGCTGGCGGAAGGGAAACTGGATCGCCCTTGCGTTCTGCAGCGGCAAAGCGGCCTGCCAGCAGACCGACGCTTGCGCTTTCCACATAGCCTTCGCAGCCGGTGATCTGACCGGCAAACCGCAGGCCCGGGCGCGATTTCAGCATCAGTGATGGATCGAGCAAAGTCGGCGAGTTGATGTAGGTGTTGCGATGCAGGCCGCCGAGCCGCGCGAATTCGGCATTCTCGAGGCCCGGGATCAGCCGGAAGATTTCTGCCTGGGCACCATATTTCAGCTTCGTCTGGAACCCGACCATATTGTAGAGCGTGCCGAGCGCATTGTCCTGGCGCAGCTGCACGACGGCATAGGCTTTCACCGTCGGATTGTGCTCATTGGTAAGGCCCATCGGCTTCATCGGTCCATGGCGCAGCGTCTCGCGTCCGCGCTCGGCCATCACCTCGATCGGCAGGCAGCCGTCGAAATAGGGCGTGCCCTCCCATTCCTTGAAACCGACCGCATCGCCGGCAATCAACGCGTCGACGAATGCATTGTACTGCTCCTCGGACATCGGGCAGTTGATATAGTCCTTGCCGGTGCCGCCGGGGCCGACCTTGTCGTAGCGCGACTGATACCAGCAGATATCCATGTCGATGCTGTCACGGTAGACGATCGGTGCGATGGCATCGAAGAACGCAAGGGAATCTTCGCCCGTTTCCGCCTGGATGGCGCCTGCAAGTGATGCCGCCGTCAGTGGACCGGTGGCGATGATCGTCTGATCCCATTCCTTCGGCGGCAGGCCCGAAACCTCTTCACGCACGACCGTGATCAGTGGATGCTCGTGGATTGCCTTGGTCACGGCATCAGAGAAGCCATCACGATCGACAGCCAGCGCGCCGCCCGCCGGCACCTGATGTTTGTCAGCCGACGCCATGATCAGTGAACCGGCCATGCGCATTTCCGCATGGATGACGCCGACGGCATTGCTGGTAGCATCATCCGAGCGGAAGGAGTTGGAACAGACGAGTTCCGCAAGTCCATCGGTCTTGTGCGCATCCGTGCCGCGCACGCCGCGCATTTCGTGCAGGATCACCGGAACGCCGGCATGGGCGATCTGCCACGCGGCCTCAGAGCCGGCCAATCCGCCGCCAATGACATGAATGGGGGAATAGGAGGAATTATTTGTCATTGGCGGCTGATATCACGCCAGGACATGCGATCCAACAATAGAATCGAAAACGGTGCCCGGCGCCGCCGCAAGGTGGTCAGTCCTGCTCTCGCGTTCCAGGCGACGCTTCGCGCTGTTCGGTGTCCTCGAGATCGGCAGCGACGACGTAGGCATCGCCATGTTCCCGTACCCCTTCGCGTTGTGCGGCAAGGTTGGGGAGATCATCGGGGGCCATTTCCTTCGTGTGCTCGCCGAAAGTGTCTATTTCACCGTTCGGTGTTCCGCCGTCCCTACGCCGGGCATCCATCGCACGGGCAGTTTCGTCGGCAATCTCACGCCGGCGAGCGTCGGCTGCCGGGCTGTCTTCTGCCCGCGCATCGTCAGTTGCTTTTTCGAGAATGGTTCTGGTCAAGGTATCACCTCCAGAAACGGCTGGTCTCGACGGATTGGCGGCCGAGCAGATATCCGATGCTGAAAGCCAGCACGCCGATACCGACAACGACCGAGCTGGCAGTGTGTGGATGATCGGCCGCGCCCGTCGCGACGGCCTGTACTTCCCGCTTGACCGCGGAGGCGGTGTTCGACGCGGCCTTTCGGATGCCTTCAGGTTTGTTCGCGGGCTGGCCGGTAAAGCCTGCATTGAGCTGATTTGCCATGTTGGTCTCCTTTCGTGAAGGAGAACTGACGGAAGGCGCTAGGGTTCCGACAAAGAAGGAGCAAGGCCCAAAAACGAAAACGGCGCCTGATGGCGCCGTCTTGGGGAATGGTTCGTTCGCTTTCTTAGCGGAACGAGCGGGATGCGATGCCGCGGATGTCGTAACGGCTCACACCGATATCGGCGAGCGTCTGGTTGGACAGGTTGCCAAGTTCGTTGAGCGTACGGCGGTAGCTAATCCAGCTCTTTGCAATGCGGATCGGGTTCATGGTTTTTTCCTCGGATGTCTTGTGCAGGCGGCGGGTATCGCCGTTGCTGCTGTTGACATCTATATAGTCGAGGTCTCGTTTTTTGTGCAGTGCAAATAAAAGGCGTCTGCTATGCAAATGTGCAGTCTGATGCTCGCTAATTATGCAGCGCGCGATTTTTGAGCGCACCAGGAATTAACACTTTCGCAACCTTTGCGGCAGCGAGTGTAATGCGCAAAAGAAAACGCCCGCTGCGGGAGCAGCAGGCGTTTTGGGAAGGCAATCTGCTTGGGAGGAGCAGCGATTACCTGTACTTAGCGGGTGGCAGCTTCGCGAGCAACGCGATGGATGTCCGAACGGTCGATACCGAGGTCATGCAATTCGCGGTTGGTCATGCGGCCGAGTTCAGTAACGGTCTGACGATACTTGCGCCAGTTATTGAAAGAGCGAGAGAAGTTCATGTTAATCCCCTTTCCTAGGGCTTGATCCTGCCAGCAGCCATCTCTTCGGCGCTGACCTCTATTTGATGACCAGAATATATGTTGCGCCGCGAAGAACTAACAGAGACAACATTTCAATCCACCTATGCATGATTCGCAGAGCTCCGGCTGTGATTTACAAGCTTTGGCCATTTTCTGGTCAATGAATAGGCAGAATGATTTTTCGCTGATCACCCGGCTTTTGCGAATTGATATTTGGTCCGCGTGCCTGCTTGCGGGAAGTCTTTTCTCCCGGGAACGCCGTCCTGAAAATCCGTGACACCAGATCGCTGCGTATCGGCGTCGATGCTGCCCGCCCCGCTTTGCCGACCGTGCTTAACGAACGCTTGACGATGATTCTCGTGAAAGCCCGAGAAGTCAGGATGCTAATCGTTTAACCATACGTTAAACAAAACGCCCACCGGGGGAGGATCCGGTGGGCGTCATGATGGTGACTGGCAACTGGGAGGAGGAGTGTTGCCAGTCTATCGCAGGGCGCTGGGAGGAGGAGTGCGCGTCTGCGAATCTCGTCACGGATATCTGGTCCGCAGGCATCCGGAAATCCGGGCCGGGGCGCCATCCCCGTGCTTCGATATCAAGCTAAATAGTATGACTTTTGATGATTTTGCAGTGCAATATATTCATGAGGGCTATGCGGTTCATGCATGCCTCTTTGTAATGGTCGTATATTAGCAATGGTGCGGTTAGTGTTTCGTTAATGCCTGATCCAATTTAGACCAGTGAGGAACTTGTACTTTTGAAATACCGGCATTTCCGTGCGGCGATCCTGCGCTATAAATGCAGAAGCCAAAATTGGCGGGTCGATGCGGGGTAGGGCATGTATCGCGGCAGGTTGGAGCGGGATTTCTCTCTCTGGGTGGAGAAGGGGCTTCTTGAGGAAGGTACAGCCAGGACGCTGCTGGCCGAATACGACGCGCGTCCGGCAAGTTTCAGCCTCGGCCGCGTGCTGATGGGATTGGCGGCCCTACTGCTCGGAGCTGCCCTTTTGCTTCTTGTCGCTTCGAACTGGGAGTACATCCCGCGCCTCGTTCGTGTCGGCCTGATGTTGGCGCTCATCTGGGCGGTGCACATCGGCGCTGCACTCCTTCTTATGCGCGGGGCGCAGGCGACTGCGAGCGGTCTGCTCATTATCGGTGCGCTGAGCTTCGGCGGCGCCATTTCGCTCACCGGCCAGATGTATCATCTCTCCGGCGACGAACAGGTGGTCATGTATCTCTGGTTCGCCGTTGCGACCGTTTCAGCCATCCTTTTCCGCTCGGCCGCCGTGACCGTAGTCGCAGGTTTTCTCTCCTGGGCCTCCTTTGCCGTCTACCTCGAGAATTTCGACACGCGCTGGTTCGGCTTCGGTCCTTATGCGCCGCTGGTCATGGCGGCTGTCATCATCGGGCTCGTGCGCTTCACAGGCGCTGCCCGGGCGCGCCATCTCGCCTATCTGCTGGTGGTCGGCTGGCTCGCATGGCTTTATATGATGACCGAGGAAATATCCGTGGCGATCGTCTTCGCCGTTCTCGGCATGCTGGCCTTCTTGCTGACTGCCTTGCCCGTCCGCCCGATTTCCTCGCTCGTCAGAACCGCGGGTGCAGCCCCGGCCTTCTATAGTTTCCTCGTCGCCCTCATGGGGTTGCTCCTGCTCCATATCGAAATGGATGAAGGCGGACGTATGGTGGTGATCGGCCTGCTGACACTGGCTACCGCCATTGTGGCGCTCGTGCTCCATGGCCGGGATAATGGAGCGGTGCGCTATCTGGCCTACGGCGCTTTCGCCGCCGAGATGCTGTACCTCGCCTCGGTAACGGTTGGCACGATCTTGGGTACGTCGAGCCTCTTCCTTTTCTCGGGCCTGGTGGTCGCTGCCGTGGCCTGGGTCGTCATCCGTCTGGAAAGGCGCTTCGCGTCTGGGCCAGGATCCGTCGAGGCAGGGGAGGAACGCGCATGAGCTTGGCCTTCGCAAGACTGCAAACCGGTCGCTTCTATCTTGTTGCCGCAATCCTCGTCGCGGGCCTGCAGACGCTGATCCTCGGCTACATTATCCAGAGCCGTGCCTCTATCCTCGCAAGTGGTACCGAAGTCTTGCTGAAGACGGCTCCGGTTGATCCGCGCGATTTCCTGCGCGGCGACTACGTCGTGCTGAACTACGACATATCGTCGGTCCCGGTGTCGACAGTCACCGGCGGCATTCCGGCGGAAGCCGGCGAGCAGACCCTGTGGGTGCGCCTCAAACGCCAGCCCGACGGATTCTGGGGCATTGTCGAATCGTCATTCGCCGAATTGCCGGCGGCATCGGATACAGTCGTCCTGCGCAGCCTGCCTTTCTATAGCTATGGTCCCGGTAGCGGCGAAACCATCCGCGTCGAATACGGGATAGAGCGCTATTACGTGCCGGAAGGCGAAGGCAAGCCGCTGGAGGAGGCCCGCAACGAGGGCGTCGTTTCGATCGCCGCCAGCGTTTCCTCCTCCGGTGCAGCGCAGATCCGCAGCCTCGTCGTGGACGGCAAGCCGGCCTATGAAGAGCCTCTCTATTGAGAGCCGGCATGGCTGGCGGGAACGATGCGATTTTGGCCGAAAATCCCTGTCATTTGCCGTTCATTTTTCCTTTGCCTGTTCTAAATCGGGTGTTATAGAGACGCCGCGCTCCGGAAGGCCTCATGCGCAGGCATATGCATGCGGTTTTGCGAACGCGGGTATGGTGAAATTGGTAGACACGCCAGATTTAGGTTCTGGTGCCGCAAGGCGTGGGAGTTCAAGTCTCTCTACCCGCACCAAGCTGCCTTGCAGGGCGGGAGGACTGGAACTCGGTTGTCCCGGATACCCGGAAAGCGAGTGCAGTTCCGCTTAAGGCGGAACGAACAGGAATTGAGAAAAAGCCACGCGCGGCAGTTGGCCGGCGTCGTGCTCACCGAAACGAACGGCGTCTGGGCACGGCCGCCACGGAAATGAAGGTAGGAAGACATGCAGGTTACCGAAACGCTCGCTGAAGGGCTGAAGCGCGAAATCAAGGTCGTTATCCCGGCCAAGGACATGGAAAACAAGCTGAACGAGCGCCTTGCCGACGTGAAGGACAAGGTTCGCATCAACGGCTTCCGTCCGGGCAAGGTTCCGGCCGCTCACCTCAAGAAGGTTTATGGCAAGTCCATCATGGTCGACCTCGTCAACGAGATCGTCCGCGACCAGCCGACGCAGATCCTGTCGAGCCGTGGTGAAAAGTCGGCGACCCAGCCGGAAATCGATATGACGGAAGACCAGGCCGAGGTCGAAAAGATCCTCGCTGCCCAGCAGGATTTTGAGTTCACGCTCTCCTACGAAGTTCTCCCGCCGATCGAACTGAAGTCCAACAAGGGCATCAAGGTCACGCGCGAAGTCGTTGACATCTCCGACGACGAAGTCAACGAGCAGGTTCTCAAGGTCGCTGAAAGCGCCCGCGACTATGCCGAAAAGAAGGGCAAGGCCGCCAACGGCGACCGCGTCAAGATGGACTATGTCGGCAAGGTCGACGGCGTTGCCTTCGACGGCGGCACCGATCAGGACGCTGAACTGGTTCTCGGTTCCGGCCGTTTCATCCCGGGCTTCGAAGACCAGCTCGTCGGTGCCAAGGCTGGCGATGAGAAGACCATCAACGTAACCTTCCCGGCCGACTATCCGGCCAAGAACCTCGCTGGCGCGGAAGCCACCTTCGACGTCACCGTCAAGGAAGTTGCTGCTCCGGCCGACGTTGAAATCAACGACGAACTTGCCAAGAAGCTCGGTCTCGAATCGGCTGACCGTCTCAAGGAAATCGTCCGCGGCCAGATCGAATCCCAGTACGGTTCGCTGACGCGCCAGAAGCTGAAGCGCCAGATCCTCGACCAGCTTGACGAACTCTACAAGTTCGAAACCCCGTCCAAGCTCGTCGAAGCCGAATATAACGGCATCTGGAACCAGGTCAGCAATGACCTCGCCCAGTCCGGCAAGACCTTCGAAGACGAAGACACGACCGAAGAGAAGGCTCGCGAAGAGTACCAGAAGCTCGCCGAGCGCCGCGTTCGCCTCGGTCTCGTTCTCTCCGAAATCGGCGAAAAGGCCGGCGTCGAAGTAAGCGAAGACGAAATGCAGCGCGCGGTCTACGAACAGCTGCGCCAGTATCCGGGCCAGGAAAAGCAGATCCTTGAGTTCTTCCGCAGCCAGCCGGGTGCCGCCGCCTCGATCCGCGCTCCGATCTTCGAAGAAAAGGTCATCGACCACCTGCTGACCGAAATCGACGTCACCGACAAGAAGGTGACCAAGGAAGAACTGCTCGCCGACGAAGAAGGCGAAGCTTCTGAAAAGGCTGACACCAAGAAGGCTGCGCCGAAGAAGAAGGCTGCCGCCAAGACGGAAGCTGCTGCAGACGCTGCTGAAGGCGAAGAAGCTGCTCCGAAGAAGAAGGCTGCTCCGAAGAAGAAGGCTTCCGAGGATAGCGCCGAGTAATCGGTTTTTCCGGACTGAAATTCGAAAGGCCCCGCCGACGTGCGGGGCCTTTTCTTTTTGATCGTGTCAAGATCGTCGAATTCCTGGATACTCTGCAAATGGCCGAGGCTGGCCAGATCATTCAAATTGCTTGAGCCAGAACAAAAGTCGGATTCTTACGGCTTCGGCTTGTTTGGCAACGAGTGATAGCCAATTCAGTTTGGTGTCGGCAGGCGGCGCGTGACCGCATCTGAATACGCAGCGCTGTGAATATCGCCGGCCGCCGCACTCCGCGAGCCTATTGGGGCGACGAGATGCTGGGACGAACAACAGCGCGCCTTTGCTTTGCCGATTGGATGATATAGAGGCTGAGGCAGGACGCGACCGCCATTAACTTAAGAATGGGGTCGGGCGGCAGATTGACGTCACGTCGCTGCCACGAGATCACGTGGCCGTTCTCTCTCGATCGCTCAATCGTCGCTATTATCACGCCGGCCCGAAAATCGGAGTCGATTCTCGGGGAGCTCAATGGATGGTTCAACGAGTTAAAGCACCCCTGGTGCGTCCGGATGGACGCACGGTACTCTAGACAGCCTTGCGTGAGTGGGTCAGTTCGGCGACCTTCTTGATATGGCTGACGGCAGCGGTGCCGCCAGCCGTCTTTGTGAAGAGGTCGAGAACATCTTCGTCATCATCGGCAACCGGTGTCAGAGCCTTGTCCATGTAGCTTTTGGCAGCGACATCGCGGGCGATAAAGAAAGCCGAAATGCTAAGCTTGATGATCGTGCCGGCAAGTGAGAGATGCTTGCGGGCGGTGTCGAAGGCAAAGCGCGGCCAGAACAGCAGCGGATGCTCGCGCTTCAGGCCGGGGCGGCGCTCCGAAGGATGCTTCAGGCGAACAAGGCCGCTCTGCAGCGGATGAACGTTCTCAAGCGGCACGGTTGTCGCAAACGAGACGAGAACCTTGACGAGGCTGCTGAGCTTGATGCCGGTTGCCGCGCCGCGCCGCAGCAGGGTCTTCATATGCTCAGGCGAGTAGTAGAGCGACCAGGCCTCCTGATAGATATCTTCCCACTCCTTCTTGCTCATCTTCGGATGAGCCGTGCAGACATGCTCGACATCGTAGATATTGAGATCGGCGTCCATCTCGACGCCCTTCTTCCAGAGAACCTGATGGTCCTCGGAGCCGGGCAGTGGCGTCAGAACGAAGAATTCGATGACGTCGAGCGGCAGCTCTTCCTGAATGATCTTGATATCGCGGCGGATCGATTCCGGCGTGTCGGCCGGGAAGCCCAGAATATAGCCGGCAAGCGTCATGATGCCCTGTGCCTTCCAGGCCAGCAGCATCTTGCGATATTCGGTGATCTTGTTCTGGTTCTTCTTGGCGGCGGTCAGATTATCAGGATTGACGTTTTCCAGGCCGATGAAGACACGGGTGACGCCGGCGCGTTTCGACTTTTCGATGAAGTTCGGGATCTTGTGGCAGAGGGTGTCCACCTGGATCATCAGGCCGAGCGGAATGCCATCCTTTTCCCTGAGCTCGATCAGCCGGTCGAAGATCGCTTCCCAGTCCTTGTTGCGGGCGAAATTGTCGTCGGTGATGAAGAACTTATGGATGCCCTGCGCCCAGTTCATCCGCACCAGCCGTTCGACATCGTCAGCGGATCGAAAACGCGACTTGCGGCCCTGCACGTTGATAATCGTGCAGAAGGAGCATTGGTAGGGGCAGCCGCGGCCCGCATCGAAACTGGTGCTGAGGCCGAGCGTACGCTGAATATTGTCCTTCGGCAGGAAGGGCACCGGCGTGCCGCCGATGCCGGGAAGGTCGTTCATGAAATTGTAGAGCGGCTTCAGTTCGCCGGCCACTGCATCGCGCAGCACCATCTCCAGCCGCCCCTCGGCCTCGCCGGCAAACATGGAAATACCCATCTTGCGGCATTCCTCGAGGCCGATCGCGTCGCCGTCGAGCATCGACAGGCATCCCGAGATGTGAAAGCCACCCATCGAAACCGGCAATCCGGCATCGCGGAAGGGACGGGCGATGTCGAGTGCGCGGGGGTACTGATTGGACTGGACGCCGATCAGCGCGATCATTCCGAAATTGTCGTTACGTTTGAACTGCGCCAGGATCGCTGCGAAGTCGATGCGCGTATTGGTCTCGTCGATAACGGTAATGTCGATTGCCGTATCGGCGCCCAAAATTTGCCGCTCGGCACAGTCAGCGGCGATCCCGTAAATGGCGGCCAGCGAATTGGAGGGAATCATCGCCCGCCACCAGCGGATCACGTAGCCGTCGTCATCATAGTGCGACGGCTTTATCAGGATAAGTTGAAACCGCCTGCGAGCAGTCTCTGAAATGTGGGCCAAAATATTATCTTTCGTTTTTGGCTGCGGACCGGTCCTTGGTGGCGTCGCAGGCTAGTCTAAGACATGGATTTCATGCTGTCGAAAGGCGCGCACCATACTTGGGAAGGCAACAGACAAAACGCAATAGAACGACCCCCGGTGCGAACAGCTCGAACTTTACCAATATCTTTTGACATAGGATATAGGCAGTTTGCAGGCCTCATATCAGACTACCACAGGATGTGCACATGTTAGCGTCATCGAGAAAAAGCCTGCAGATGCGGGGATGTCACACCTCGATGCTAACGTGGTCGGTCTCCGCTTTGCGTTCTCAAAGTTCGGATTTTATATCGCCCATCCGGTTCCAGGCATCGAGACCGGCGATCTTGTAGGCCTCGGCAAGCGTCGGATAGTTGAAGGTATTTTCGACGAAATATTCGACTGTGCCCTTCAAGTTCAGCACAGCCTGGCCGATATGCACCAGTTCCGTCGCACCTTCGCCCACGATGTGCACGCCAAGCAGGCGACGCGTCTTCAGCGAGAAGATCAGCTTCAGCAGACCGGTCTCAAGGCCCATGATATGGCCGCGTGATGTCTCGCGGAAACGGGCGATGCCGCATTCATAGGGAATGCTGCGTTCTTTCATCTCCTCTTCCGTCAGGCCGCAGGTCGAAATTTCCGGTACGGCATAGATGCCGTAGGGGAAATACTTCTGCGGCTCCTTGGCGACGGCACCGATGGCGACGCGTGCTGCGATGCGGCCCTGTTCCATCGACGTCGAGGCAAGGCTCGGGAAGCCGACGACGTCGCCGGCGGCATAGATATTGGGCACGGAGGTCTGGAACGTCTCGGGATTGACCTTCAGGCGTCCGCGGCCGTCGGCTTCGAGGCCGATGGCCCCCAGGTTGAGTGTATCGGTGGCGCCCATGCGCCCGGCGGCGAAAAGTACCATGTCGGTCACGAGATGCCGGCCGCTGTCGAGTGTCAGCTGCACCTTGCCTGTCTCAAGCCGCTCGACCTTCTCGGCCTTCGTGCCGAGCAGCAGCTTCATATTGCGGTCGCGCAGCTGATAGGTGAAATCCTCGATGATTTCCTTGTCGATGAAGTCGAGCATGGTCGATTTTGGATCGATGACGGTAACGGCCGTATCCAGCGCCGAAAAGATCGTTGCATACTCGATACCAATGACGCCGGCGCCGATGACGACCATGCTGCGTGGCAGTTCCTCGATATCGAGCAGCTCGTCGCTATCGAGCACGGTCTTGTTGTCGAAGGGCATGTAATCAGGCCGAAACGGCTTGGTGCCGACGGCAAGCAGGATGCTGGCGCCAGTCACCGTCATTGTGTCGCCGTCGTCCTTGATGATCTGCAGAGTATTGGCATCGACGAAGCTTGCCTTGCCGCGAATGTGCTGCACGCGGTTGCGGGCGAACTGATGTTCGAGCACTTCGACTTCATGGTCGAGCGTGATCAGCAGGCGTCGGCGCAGGTCTTCAGCGCTGATCTCCTGCTTGACGCGGTAGCTGCGGCCGTAAAAGCCACGCTCGCGCCAGCCGGAAAGATTGAGTGCGGTTTCGCGCAGCGTCTTCGAAGGGATCGTACCGGTGTGGACCGAGACGCCACCGACGCGTTTTCCCGCCTCGATGACCAGCACTTTCTTGCCGAGTTTTGCAGCCTGGATTGCGCCACGGCGCCCTGCCGGGCCGCTGCCCACTACCACGAGATCGTACTGGAACATCCTTTAGCCCCGAACTGGAATTGGAATCATATTGCGACGCGAAATGTCGCGCGTTCATCGGTAGCCGGTCAATGTTACAGTTTCTATTTCCGGTACAGTTTAGGAGTTCAGAAAGCCGAACATCGGCTCAAGCCGCTCGAATGTGCGATCCATTGCATAGGCGCCGATGAAGAAAAGCGACAGATGGCCGTAGGTCAGCGAGATCTGCGATTCCGCCGCCATCTCTCCTTCCTTGGCAACGCCGGCGACATAGATCGCCGAAGCCAGCCCCGTACGGTCAGCGCCGGCCTTGCAGTGGATGAGCATCGGCTTGGGTGCAGCAGCCATGATCGCCATCAGCTGGCGCCCTTCCTCGACGGAGAGCTCCTTTGTCGCCGACATCCGGAAATCGATGTGCTGGATATTGAGTCCCTTTGCCGCGGCGATCTCGTTGTCGTACCAGGCCTCGCCGCTGCTGTCGCCGCGCAGGTTCAGTACGGATTTGATGCCGTATTCCTTGACGAGTTCGCCAAGCTTCGCGGGGGAGGGCTGGGCGGAGCGGTATACCTGGCCATCGACGACCGCGTGCACATTCGTCGATAGCTGCAGGTAACCGAGATAGAGGCCGGTTACGACAAGCAGCAAAAGTGTCAGCCGTATCAGCGATCGAAGGCTTGGCGGCGCGTACAAGCGACCAGGAGAAACGCCCATAATTCCCATCCTGTTTCAGTCGTTCAGCTTGGAGAACGCCAAGATGGCTTTTTCATGCCTTGGTCGCAGTCTTATATCAGGCGCAGCCCCTTGAGGCTTGCTTGTCCATCTTTGCCGATGATGATGTGATCGTGGATGGCGATGCCGAGCGGCTTCGCAGCATCGATGATCATCTTAGTCATGTCGATATCGGCGCGTGATGGTGTGGGGTCGCCCGAGGGGTGGTTGTGCACGAGAATGAGCGCCATTGCGGAAAGCTCCAGCGCCCGCCGCACCACCTCGCGTGGATAGACGGGTGTGTGATCCACGGTTCCGCGTCCCTGCACCTCGTCGGCGATCAGCGCATTGCGCTTGTCGAGGAACAGAATGCGGAACTGCTCGCGCGTTTCATGCGCCATAGCTGCGTGACAGTACTGGATGACCGACGACCATGAGGAAAGCACCTGTTTGCCCCTAAGCTCGCTCTTCAGTGCGCGATGGCCGATGCTGGATATCAGCTTCAGATCCAGTGCCACTGCCTCTCCGACGCCTTTGACCTCCTGCAGCAGTGCGGCCGGTGCGCCGAACACGCCGGCAAGCGATCCGAAGCGATCGATCAACGCCTTGGCAATGGGTTTCGTGTCGCGGCGCGGGATCAGTCGGAAAAGCAGGAGTTCGAGGATTTCGTAATCGACGAGCGCCGTATCGCCGTGCTCGCGAAAACGGCTGCGCAGCCTTTCGCGATGGCCGTGATAATGTTCTTCCTTGGCGGGCAGGGCGGCCTTTTTGGTAGAAGCGGCCGCCTTTGCCGGCTGTCCGAAAAACGCGCGTTCATCAGTGACGATGTCCTCGTCCGTATCGAAAGGCAGTTCGTCGTCGCCAGACTGCGGAGCAGGCGCCTTCGCCATGGACAATGTCACCCGTTCAATGGCGGCAGGCCCGGCCGGTCGAGGCCGGCGGGCGAAAGCGTGAAGATTTCGCAGCCATTGGCGGTGACGCCGACCGTATGTTCGTATTGCGCCGACAGCGAGCGATCGCGCGTCACCGCCGTCCAACCGTCGGCCAGCACCTTCACATGCGGGCGTCCGAGATTGATCATCGGTTCGATGGTGAAGATCATGCCCTCGCGCAGTTCCGGCCCTTCATTGGCGCGGCCATAATGCAGGATGTTTGGCGAATCGTGGAAGAGGCGGCCGACACCATGGCCGCAGAAGTCGCGCACCACCGAACAGCGCTCGGCTTCCGCATAGGTCTGGATCGCTTCGCCAATCGCGCCGGTGCGCGCGCCGGGATGGACGGCAGCGATGCCGCGCATCAACGACTCATAGGTCACTTCCAGCAGCCGTTCCGCCGCACGCTTTACCTGGCCGACCGGATACATCCGGCTCGAATCCCCGTGCCAGCCGTCCACAACGAAGGTAACGTCGATATTGACGACATCGCCTTCGCGCAGCGGCTTGTCGTCGGGTATGCCGTGACAGACGACGTGGTTGATCGAGGTACACGTCGATTTCGTATAGCCGCGATAGTTCAACGTCGCCGGATAGGCGCCGTTATCCATGCCGAATTCGAAAACGAAGCGGTCGATTTCATTGGTGGCAAGACCCGGCTTGACGACATCGGCAAGCGCATCGAGGCAGCGTGCGGTCAACTGGCACGCGTTACGCATTCCCTCGAATGCTTCAGGGCCGTAAAGCCTAATGGCGCCGGTATTTTTCGGCGGCGCGGTTGCGGCTTCGATATAATTCACCATTGCAAGGCCTTAGCAGAAATTGTCGTCTCTTTTCATAATGCAGCTATGCCGGGTTCGTCCATCGCGATCAACCGCATGGGCAAGATTTCTCGGCGTGTCATGTCGGGTGAAAAATGCCGCCGGGCCGCCCACCAGCGTCAACAGGGCTGCGGATCATCAATATCCACAGTCTTCTCAATTAGATAGGATTGTAGACGGAAAATTCCACTGTTACTCACCGATTGGTGACAGACCGGGGTTGACCGAATGCTGAATGAAACTGCCGTGGCCGTGGTCGAAAAGACGGGTGCCGCTGAACCTGAAAAGCGCATCCGCGACAGAAGCGCCACCGAGCGCGCTATCTTGAAAGCCGCAAAGAATCTGCTGGCCGAGGAGGGCTTCCAGAATTTCGGCATCAATGCCGTGGCCCGCCGCGCTGGCTGCGACAAGCAGCTCATCTACCGCTATTATGGCGGTCTCGATGGTCTCGTTGAGGCGATCGGCGCCGATCTCGGCAATTGGGTCAAGGACCGCATTCCCGAAGATACCGGCGGCATGTTCCTTTTGACCTATGGCGACCTGATGGAGCGGCTGTCGCTGCTCTTCCTGGAAGCGCTGCGTGACGATCCCTTGATGCGCCGTATCGTCGCCTGGGAGGTTTCGGAAAATACCGAGCAGGTGAAGCGCCTTTCCGAAGCGCGTTCGAAAGCGCTGGGGCTCTGGCTCGACCGCATGCGCGGTTCGCTGATGCCGCCCAAGGGCGTCGATACCGCGGCCGTCAATGCCCTGATCTTTGCTTCCATCCAGCACCTCGTGCTTTCGGCCGCTGCCGGCGGCCAGTGCGCGGGCCTGGTGTTGAAAAACGGCAAGGACTGGGAGAAGGCGGCAGGCGCGTTGAAGCGGCTGGTGCGCGGCGTCTACGGCTGAGCTATTCACAGCCTCCGCTCCCGCGTTAACCTTAACATTTGGTTTACGTTGCGTGGTGCTGGTTAACTCGCCAGTGTGGCCCACATTAGAAATGTAACGAATGTGGACCCGAGTTCAGTGATGGGAACCAGAGCAGCCAGAACCGCGTTGCTTGTCGCGGCGATGATGTTTTTCGCCGTACTGGCGCTGGATATCGCTGTGCCCACGCTCGTACTCTGCGTCATGGCGTCGTCGGTCTGGCTCGTGTCTCTTGATATGCCGGTCCTGCGCAAGCACGAAGGAGAGGCCGCATGAAGTGGTTTCTGATCTTCTGGGCCGGTCCGATCGTCTTCCTGGCGGGATGGTACTGGCTTTCCTACTATGATCTGAACTTCGGCATCTTCATGCTGACGCGGCAGGTCCATGACCTGACCTTCCAGATCTACGGCAAGGCGCTCGGCCTGCCGCCGCAGGAAATCCCGCCTCTCGTCGCCCGCGCCATCGCCGTCGATAGCCTCGTTGTTTTTGCCATCATGGGTTTCCGCAAGCGCGGCCAGATCGCCGCCTGGTGGAGGGCGCGTCACGCTTCCGTGTCGTCAGCCGATCTCGCCAGCAAGGAAAGCCTGTCGAGCGCGCCCTGAAGGATGAAGCTTGCGGCGGCCGAATCGATCCGTTCGGCCCGTTTTGCCCGCGAGACATCCATTTCCAGCAAGGCCCGTTCTGCCGCCACCGTCGATAGTCGCTCATCCCAGTAAACGAAGGGTGTGGCGGTCTTCTGCTCCATGTTGCGCACGAAGGCCCGAGTCGCCTGCACGCGCGGCCCCGCTGATCCGTCCATGTTCATCGGCAGGCCGATGACAAAGGCTGTGACCTTTTCCTTTGCAGCAAAACCCAGCAAGACCTCGGCATCGATGGAGAACTTCTCGCGCCTGAGGACGGGACGCGGCGTCGCAAAGCGGCGTCCGAGATCAGACATGGCAAGGCCGATCGTCTTGGTGCCGAGATCGAGGCCGGCGATCGCCTGCCCAGGAGCGAGTATTCCGGCCAGTTCCTCGATCGTCAGCACCGTCATTGCCATGTCATCCTGTCAAGAGAAATTGAAGTTCCCGCCGCTTTTCTTTGCGGCCATATCGGCTATGTCCTTAGAGCAATTCCAGAAAAAGTGCGAAACGGTTTTCCGAACCGGAACCACGTTAAACCATTCTGGTCCCGGAAATCGCTTTTGTATCATGTGATTAAGGAGACTTTTCATGAAGATCATCTGGCTCGGGCATTCCGCTTTCCGTATCGAGACGAAAGCCGCCAAAATCCTGATTGATCCCTTCCTGAGCTATAATTCGTCCTTCGAGGGTCAGGATATCAAGAATGTGACCAACGGCATTACCCACATCCTGCTGACCCACGGCCACGGCGACCATGTCGGCGATACCGTAGCGATCGCCAAGGAAACGGGCGCCGTCGTTCTCGCCAATGCCGATCTTGCTTCATGGCTCGGGACCAAGGGCGTTGAAAAGCTCGAAATGGGCAATACCGGTGGCACGGTTTCGCTCGGCAGCTTCACCGCCACCTTCACCAACGCGCTGCATTCTTCGGCCCAGATGACGGAAGACGGCGTTTCCCATTCGCTCGGCAACGCGAACGGCCTCATGCTGCATTTCGACGATGAGCCGAGCCTCCTCCACATGGGCGACACGGACATCTTTTCGGATATGGCGCTGATCAACGAACTGCATCAGCCCGATATCGGTATTGTGCCGATCGGAGATCGCTTCACCATGGGCGGCGCGGTGGCCGCTCTTGCCTGCCAGCGCTACTTCAACTTCAAGACGGCTATTCCCTGCCACTACGGCACCTTCCCGATCATCGACCAGACGCCGGAAAAATTCATCGCCGGCATGGAAGCCTCCAAGACGCAAGTGAAGGCGCCGAAGCCCGGCGAAAGCCTGTCGCTCTGACGCGCTAGCCCTCAAATCCAGCGGTGTTTGAGGGCAGGAATTCTGCATTGCCCAAAAGGCAAACCCGTTGCACAGGACGGACATGGTCTTTATAGCGATAGGAAAATTCCTATCCGGAGAATGCCATGTCCGTTGACCTCGCCACCGTTAAGCGCGTTGCGCGCCTTGCCCGTATTGCCGTCTCGGAAGAAGAGGCAAATCGCATGGTCGGCGAATTGAATGGTATCCTCGGCTTTGTTGAGCAGCTCTCCGAAGTCAATGTCGACGGCGTCGAGGCCATGACCTCGGTAACGCCGATGGACATGAAGAAGCGCACGGATGTCGTCAACGACGGCAACAAGGCTGAGGACGTCGTTGCCAATGCGCCGATCACCGACCACAATTTCTTCCTGGTGCCGAAAGTCGTCGAATAAGGCGCTTTATCCGCCTCTTTCCGACCCTGTTGCCATTTTCAGATCTGAAGCGAAAACACGATGAGCGAACTCACCAGCCTGACCATTGCCGAAGCCCGCCGGAAGCTGCGCGCCAAGGAAATCACCGCGACCGAACTGACCGAGGCCTATATCTCGGCGATCGATGCGGCCAATGCTCATCTCAACGCCTACATTAAGGTCACGCCGGATCTCGCCCGCCTCATGGCGAAGAATTCCGACGAGCGGATCGCCGCCGGCAAGGCAGGCGATCTCGAAGGTATCCCGCTCGGCATCAAGGACCTGTTCGCCACCGTCGGTGTGCATACCCAGGCTTGCAGCCACATTCTCGACGGTTTCGAGCCCCGTTATGAATCGACCGTGACCCGGAACCTCTGGGATGACGGTGCGGTCATGCTCGGCAAGCTGAACATGGACGAGTTCGCGATGGGCTCTTCCAACGAAACCTCGCACTATGGCGCGGTCATCAACCCCTGGCGCGCCGCCGGCTCCAATCAGCAGCTCGTTCCGGGCGGCTCTTCCGGTGGTTCGGCTGCAGCCGTTGCCGCCCATCTTTGCGCAGGTGCAACTGCAACCGACACAGGCGGCTCGATCCGCCAGCCGGCCGCGTTCACAGGCACCGTCGGCATCAAGCCGACCTATGGCCGCTGCTCGCGCTGGGGCACGGTTGCCTTCGCGTCCTCGCTCGATCAGGCCGGCCCGATCGCCCGCGACGTGCGCGATGCCGCAATCCTGTTGAAGTCGATGGCGAGCGTCGATGCCAAGGACACGACCTCCGTCGACCTGCCGGTTCCGGATTACGAAGCCGCCATCGGCCAGTCGCTGAAGGGCATGAAGATCGGTATTCCGAACGAATACCGCGTTGACGGCATGCCGGAAGAGATCGAATCCATCTGGCAGCAGGGTATCGCCTGGCTGAAGGATGCCGGTGCCGAGATCGTCAACATCTCTCTGCCGCACACGAAATACGCCCTTCCGGCCTATTATATCGTGGCTCCCGCCGAGGCCTCTTCGAACCTCGCCCGTTATGACGGTGTGCGCTACGGGTTGCGCGTCGACGGCAAGGATATCGTCGATATGTACGAGAAGACGCGCGCCGCCGGCTTCGGGCAGGAAGTCAAGCGCCGCATCATGATCGGCACCTATGTTCTGTCGGCCGGTTACTACGACGCCTATTACCTGCGCGCCCAGAAGGTCCGCACGCTGATCAAGCGCGATTTCGAACTTGCCTTCGATGCCGGCGTCGATGCCATTCTGACGCCCGCAACCCCGTCGTCGGCCTTCGGCGTTGCCGACGAGGACCTCGCATCCGATCCGGTCAAGATGTACCTCAACGACATCTTCACGGTGACGGTCAACATGGCCGGTCTGCCGGGCATCGCCGTTCCCGCCGGCCTCGATCACAAAGGCCTGCCACTCGGCCTGCAGCTCATCGGCAAGGCCTTCGACGAGGAGACTCTCTTCAAGACCGCTCATGTCATCGAGCAGGCCGCAGGCAAGTTCACTGCCGCCAAATGGTGGTGATGGCCTAACGATCCGAAAGAATGCAGACGCCGGCCATAAGATGGTCGGCGTTTCTCTTTTGCCGGTGCATTTGAGGATCAGTTGACTCGGCCGGCGAAGGTCATGGCTGAAAACCCGGTCATGCTGCGTCTGAAGGAGCTTGAAGCCCTCGAAACCATTGCCGGCAAGGTTGGTCGCCTGACCATCCACAACGGTATGGGCGGATTGATGAACGACATCATCAATCTCCGCGATTGAGGAAAAGCAGGCGCCGTCTCGGATTTTGAGGCGGCGCCTGCTATAGAGGGACGACTATGCAGGGAGGGCCCCATGCCGAAACAGGATCTTGCGCGGTTGATCGAGGCCTTTGATCGCCTCGCTGCCAAAGGCTTCAAAATGGGGCCGGAGTGGGAGGCAGTTCATGAGATCTGCCAGAACCACGAGGGCGAACAGCCCTTCGACTGGGGGCATGCACTTTGTCACCGTGTCGAAGGCGACGACTGGAATGCAGGCTACTGGTATCGCCGTGCCGGCAAGGTGATCGGCGCCGGCACGATCGCCGACGAGTGGACGGCGACGCGCGCAGAGCTTTCGGAAAAGCTTTGAAACCGTCCTGGCCGCGCGAAGACCTCGTCGCGCGGCCAGGCTCTTGTCAGTCCTATCTGTTATCGACCTGTGCCCTGACGAGCTTCAGCCCCCGTTCGGTGATCCGGTATGGCTGACCGGCTGAAGACTTGATTGCCTTCAGCCGCTTCAGTTTGCGGAAAAGCTCCATGCCGAAGCCGGGATAGACCCAGCCGTCGCGGGTGAAGCAACTCACCGTTTCGATCTTTCTGTTGTCGTTGCGGGTAATTTCGATGCGGCCGCCCTGGGCCATGAGGTGCAGGATGCGCTGTTCTGTGCGCGAGATGTCCATTGCTGTTGATCCGGAAACGCGCCTTCATGAAGGCGCACGAAAACGATCTGGCGCTCGGGCTTATCCGATACGCCGCGGCTTCGTTTTTCGGGCCCATGCGCGCGAGGCTGTGCTTGCGGGCAGGGCCTTTACCGGGTCTCAGACAGGTTAGACATAAACACCTCTTGAGCAATTCCAGCAAAAGCGTTCAGCGGCTTTGCGTCCGGAATTGCGTGTAGAAAGAGATAGGGCATTGCCGTGTTTCGCAGAAAAGCGGAAATACCCTGACGTGCTTTCTATCAATAACCACAATTTGGTCAAGCGAAGGCAACCTGCAGAAAGTGGCGGATAAACCCGGTTTGGCTGTTTATCTCATTGGAGGCACTGGAAAATTGCCCGACTCAATGGTCTACTTCATACTCTAGCGCGGAGGTGCCATTGATCCACATTCGCAATGCCCGCGAAGGCGAAACGGAACTCTTGAGCGAAATCGGCTTGAGGGCCTGGCAAAGAGCGATGGCATTGATCGGCGAATCGGACGCGATGACGGATGGAGCCCGCAACGCCTTCCGGACCTTCGTGGACAACAACTGGCTCACCATTACGGTCGTCGAGCAGAACGGGCAGGTTGCCGGCTGGGCGGCGCGCGAGGGGCTGGACGAGACCATTTCCGACTTCTGGATCGATCCGAGCTTCAACCGCCAGGGGTTGGGCACGGCACTTCTCGAACATATCGAAGCCGACATTTTCGAGCAGGGCTTCGAGGAGGCGGCGATGCAGACCCATTCGGGAAACACCGAGGCGATATCCTTCTTCCAGAAGCATGGCTACGCCATCCACTGGCTTTCTGTCGCCTATAATCCGAAGCTGGACCGCGACGTGCCTTCCGTCGGTCTGAGCAAGCATCTGGGCTCGCAGGAGCCGGAAGGTTATGGTCCCGGTTTCTAGAGCCCCGCCGGGACACTGAAAGCCTTGCACCGGCAGGCCATTTCCTTTACCTCACCAGATGAAAAGAACAGCCTTTAAAGAGCATCCAATGACCCTTGTCGACGTTCGCACGCCTGATCCGAAACGTTATATCCCCGGCGCCACTGGCGATTGGGAAGTCATCATCGGCATGGAAGTCCATGCCCAGGTGCTCTCCAACTCCAAGCTTTTTTCCGGTGCGTCGACGGAATTCGGCAAGCCGCAGAATTCGAACGTCTCGCTCGTCGATGCCGCCATGCCCGGCATGCTGCCTGTCATCAACGAGGAATGCGTCAAGCAGGCGGTGCGCACCGGTCTTGGCCTGAAGGCTCAGATCAACAAGCGCTCTATCTTCGACCGCAAGAACTACTTTTATCCGGACCTGCCGCAGGGCTACCAGATCTCGCAGTTCAAGGATCCGATTGTCGGCGAGGGCAAGATCGTTATCTCGCTCGGCCCCGATCGTCAGGGCCAGTTCGAGGATATCGAGATCGGCATCGAGCGCCTGCACCTGGAGCAGGATGCCGGCAAGTCGATGCACGACCAGCATCCGACCATGTCCTATGTCGATCTGAACCGTTCCGGCGTGGCATTGATGGAAATCGTCTCCAAGCCGGACATGCGCACGTCGGATGAGGCCAAGGCCTACATGACGAAGCTGCGCTCGATCGTGCGCTACCTCGGCACCTGCGACGGCAATATGGATGAAGGCTCCATGCGCGCCGACGTCAACGTCTCCGTGCGCCGCCCGGGCGAAGCCTTTGGCACGCGCTGCGAAATCAAGAACGTCAACTCCATCCGCTTCATCGGCCAGGCGATCGAATACGAAGCCCGCCGCCAGATCGGCATTCTGGAGGACGGCGGTTCGATCGACCAGGAAACCCGCCTGTTCGACCCGAACAAGGGCGAGACGCGGTCGATGCGCACCAAGGAAGATGCGCATGACTATCGCTACTTCCCCGATCCGGATCTGCTGCCGCTCGAATTCGACGACGCCTTCGTCCGCGAGCTTGCCCAGCATCTGCCGGAACTGCCCGACGACAAGAAGGAGCGTTTCGTCCGCGAGCTGGGTCTCTCTATCTACGATGCCTCCGTGCTTGTCTCTGAAAAGGCGATTGCCGATTATTTCGAGGCCGTTGCCGAAGGCCGTGACGGCAAGGCGGCCGCCAACTGGGTCATCAACGATCTGCTCGGTGCCCTGAACCGCACCGGCAAGGATATCGAGGAAACGCCGGTCTCTCCGGCACAGCTCGGCGGCATCATCGACCTCATCAAGTCGGAGACCATTTCCGGCAAGATCGCCAAGGATGTTTTCGAAATCATCCTCAACGAAGGCGGCGACCCCGCCGAGATCGTCGAAAGCCGCGGCCTGAAGCAGGTGACGGATACCGGCGCCATCGAGAAGGCTGTCGACGAGATCATCGCCGCCAACCCTGACCAGGTCGCCAAGGTCAAGGCAAAGCCGACGCTTGCCGGCTGGTTCGTCGGTCAGGTCATGAAGTCGACCGGCGGCAAGGCCAATCCGCAGGCCGTTCAGGCCCTCGTCAAGGCCAAGCTCGGTATCGAGGAAGAATAAGCCGAAGGCTGGAGCGTTGTGCGTCCATTCGGACGCACAAAGGACGCTCTAATTCTTTGAAGCTACGCATCAGGCTTTTCGAGAATAGATTCCGATTTTCGGGCCGGTGCTGTAGGCCGAATGGTCAGAAGCGGCTTCGGAAGGCCGATGCCGCAAGGAGAAGGTTTTGGTCTATTTTGTCCGAACGGCTGGCGAGCGCGATCTGGAAAAGGTTCGCGCTCTCCTGGTCGAGAGCTTCCATAGGACCTATGACGCCAGTCACGGCGTCGCAAAGGTCGATGAGCTGATCACAAATCTCTTTTCGCCGACCGCGCTGAAGGCGCGGCTGACGAAAAAGAACGCCGAATTCCTCGTGGCCGATGATGGCAGGAATATTGGCGGCATGGGTTACGCAGCAATGTCGTCCGAGATGACGAAAACCGTGATGCTGCACCTTCTCTACGTGAAGCCGGATCTGCAGCGCCAGGGCATCGGCCGCGATATCTTCGCGGAGCTCGAAACCTGCTTCCCGGACGCGGAGATCATGCGGCTGGAGGTCGAGGTTCAGAACCACGAAGCCATCCATTTCTATGCCCGGCTCGGCTTTGTCGAAGCTGGCCGCAACGAGAATACCGGCCCCGGCCAGTCCGGCATTCCCACGCTGGTTTTCGAGAAAGCGCTCGAGTTCCACTGATGACATCCGGCGAGATCATCATCCGCGAAGCACGTGAAGCCGATCTGCCAGTATTGATCGCCATGTTTGCCGCCGATCCGCTTGGCGGCCATGGTGACACGATTGATCCTGAGGCCTATCCCGATTACGTCCGGGCCTTTGCGACGATTGCGGCATCCTCCACCCAGACGCTTTATGTTGCCGAATGGGACGCTGACGTCGTCGGCACCTTCCAGACGATGATCACCACCTCGCTTAACGCACGCGGCGCATCCGCCATGATTGTCGAAGCGGTGCAGACGCGCGCCGACCTGCGCGGGCAGGGGATCGGTGCGCGAATGATCGAATTTGCCATTGCCGAGGCGAAAAGTCGCGGTGTCAGGCTCGTCCAGCTGACATCGAATGCGGTGCGCAAGGATGCCCATCGTTTCTATGAAAGGCTGGGCTTCAAGCCGTCGCATCTTGGTTTCAAGATGGCTCTGAAATGACCGCGTTCTCGGTCGGAATCACTGGACAATTGGGCTTGGCGGCGGCATAAGCGAAAAAGCCTATCTGCTTTCGTCCGCGTCCTGCGGCCACGAGGAAAAGACATGATCAAGTTCCTGCTGCACACCTTCACCTGGTGGAACAATTACACCTTCGGCACGCTGTTCGCCCTTCGTGGCTTCAAGCGGGTTGGTGAAGACGAGTTGGGCAATGTCTATTACGAAGGCGGTCTTTCCTCCTATGGTCTGCCGAAGCGCTGGGTGATCTACAGCGGCTATGCAGAAGCCTCCGCCATTCCTCCGGGCTGGCATGGCTGGATGCATCACCGCACTGATGTTCCCCCGTCCAAGGAAACCTACGTCGCCAAGGAATGGCAGAAACCGCATCGCGCCAACCCGACCGGTTCGCCGCAGGCCTATCGTCCGCCAGGCTCGCTGTCCGTTGCTGGTGAGCGTCCGCGTGTGACGGGCGACTACGACGCCTGGACGCCCGGTAACTGAGATCAAGGCATCCGATGGCGGGTTTCACCCCGCGCTTTGGCCACAATTGACCTTTACCCGCAGGTTGGCCGCAATCGCTGCGGCCATGAACCTGATACTTGCTGGAGACGGGTAGTATGAAGCTTTCCCTGCGAAACATGGTCCTGCCGGCTGCGGGAGCTGTATCGCTGTTGGCGCTCTCCGCCGGGCTTCTTTCCAATCAGGCACAGGCCGCCCGCATCGACAATCCGGTCGCTGTCTTCTCCGGCCTCGACAAGATCACCGGCCGCATCACCACGTTTGACGTCTATGTCAACGAAACGGTCCAGTTCGGTGCCCTGCAGGTGACGCCGAAGGCCTGCTATTCGCGCGACCAGTCGGAAGCCCAGAAGATCGATGGTTTTGTCGAAGTCGACGAGATCACACTGGATCGCAAGATCCGCCGCATCTTCACCGGCTGGATGTTTGCCGACAGCCCGGGCCTCAATGCCGTCGAGCATCCGATCTATGACGTCTGGCTGAAGGACTGCAAGCAGAACTCCGACGTCCCGCCACCGGACAGCGCCGGCGCCAAGTAAAAGCGCGCACCTGACCGGCCAGACTTTCGGCTGCGAAATACTGTCTGCAGCAAGATGATGGCGGCGCCGGATGCGTGTCGCATACAATCGGTTCGATGCGACACGCCTGCCGATGTCGGTCGCTATGCGTTGGGCGTTTTGTTGCCCGTGAAGAGCTTCTTCACAAAGCTGACCGCCCCGCCAAATACCACAAAGACAAGGATCCACGCCTTCTTCAGGAAGGCTGCGGCGATGGCCAGCAGCCCGATCTTGGCGGCAACCTTGGCGCCAGCACCTGCAGCGATCATGCCTGCCATCCCATAGGCAGCGATCTTGTCGCCATCGGCGTGATCGCCGTAGGCCATTCCCTTGTCGAACTGTACGAGCTTGGTCACGGTCGGGACGGCGGTCTCGATTTCCTTCAGCTGCTCGAGACCGGCAACGAAGTCGAATTGAAAGACCCCCTCACGGCCTAGCGTGCGCACGGAATAGTTCAGTGTATGCTGCGTGTTTCCATTCTCGTTGAACAGCAGGTCGCGCGCCCAGTGCAGGGCGTGTGCGGACTGATCATAATGCGGGGCAGAAGCCCAGCCGACGAGTGTCACCGTCGGAAAGCCCTGCTTCTGTCGCTCGGTATTGCTCTCCGAAATGGAGTCCTTGATGTTCTGCAGCAGGTCATCGTAGTCGATCGTCGCTGCGTCGGCGTCCGATACATAGCCATCCGCGCTGTATTCGACGACCGAACCCCATGACCCGGCATCAGTCGGAGAATATTGCGCAGGAAATAGCATGCCCAGTGCGTCAGCCGCCGCTCCCGGAGGGTTTCCCCAGATGTCGACGAGCACGGTTTTCGTATCTTCGGGGCTTAGAAAATAAAACCCTTCAGGTACGTTCAGCGTCGCCTTCGCAGTCGGCAGCTTGATTGCCCCTTGCTGGAAATCGAGCTTCTCCAGAAGCGGCTTCTCTTCATCGGAGAAGTCGGTCCTGTTTGGAAATATTTCCTGATAGGGACGCGCATCTGCTGCTCCGGCAGCGAGTGCGAGCAGGATTGCAGCCGCAATATATCGCTTCAAAATTCCATCCTCCGTTGTATTTCGACCTTAATTGAATCAGTCAAAAAATCAACGCAGGGATGAAAATTTCAACCTCAAAACTGCAGATGTGGTGATTCCATTGCATCTGCGAGCAGCAGCGCATAATCCGCCTTTGGCACGTCGAGCGCCCCGAACGTCTTCAGATGCTCTGTGGTGAACTGCGTATCGAGCAGCGTGAAGTGTTTCTGCCGCAAACGTTCCACCAGATGCACGAGACAGATCTTCGAAGCATCGGTGCGCCGCGAGAACATGCTTTCCCCGAAGAAGGCGGAACCGAGCGATACGCCATAGAGACCTCCGACGAGTTCATCGCCATCCCAGGCTTCTACGGAATGGGCATGGCCCATGCCGTGCAGAGCGGAATAGAGCGTTCGGATCGTCTCGTTGATCCAGGTGCTCGGGCGATCGGCCGTCTCTTGCGCGCAAGCGGTCATGACGGCATCGAAGGCGCTGTTGAAGCGGATCTCGAAGGGCTTTTGCCGGATCGTCTTTCGAAGACTTTTGGAAACGTGGAAACGGTCGTCCAGCGGCAGGACGCCGCGGACATCAGGCTCTACCCAGAAGATTTCCGGATCATCGGCAGATTCGGCCATGGGGAAGAGGCCGATCGAATAGGCGCGCAGGAGGATCTCCGGGGTAATACCTGGCGATTTCCTGCGCGCTCCTGCCATTCTGTCCTATGCTGCCGGCTTGCTGTTGGCGAGATACTTTTCCAGCCAATGGATATCATAGTCGCCATTGGCGATATCCTGGTTGGAAACGAGATCCTGGAACAGTGGCAGCGTTGTCTTGATGCCGTCAACGACAAATTCATCGAGCGCACGGCGCAGGCGCATCATGCATTCGACACGCGTCCGGCCATGGACAATCAGTTTGCCGATGAGGCTGTCGTAATAAGGCGGGATCTTGTAGCCCTGATAGGCGCCGGAATCGATGCGCACGCCGAGACCACCCGGTGCATGGAAATGCGTGATCGTGCCGGGTGAGGGCACGAAGGTGCGCGCGTCCTCCGCATTGATGCGGCATTCGATGGCATGACCCTGGAAGTGCACCTCGTCCTGTGTGACCGACAGACCGCCGCCGGAGGCGACGCGGATCTGCTCATGCACGAGGTCGATGCCGGTAATGGCTTCGGTGACCGGATGCTCCACCTGCAGACGGGTGTTCATTTCGATGAAATAGAACTCGCCATTTTCGTAGAGGAACTCGATCGTGCCGGCGCCACGGTATTTCAGCTTTTTCATCGCGTCGGCGCAGACCTGGCCTATCTTCATGCGCTGTTCGACGTTGAGCGCCGGAGAGTTGGCTTCTTCCCAGACCTTCTGGTGGCGACGCTGCAGCGAGCAGTCGCGTTCACCGAGATGGACCGCATTGCCTTCGCCATCACCGAATACCTGGATTTCGATATGGCGCGGCTTTTCGAGGTACTTTTCCATGTAGACGGCGTCGTTGCCGAAGGCAGCGGCTGCCTCGGTGCGGGCCGTCGACCAGGCCTCGATCAGATCGGCTTCGGTCTTGGCAACCTTCATGCCGCGTCCGCCACCGCCGGCCGTTGCCTTGATCAGCACCGGATAGCCGATATAGGCAGCCGTCTTCAGCGCATCCTCTTCGGTCTTCACCTCGCCGTCGGAACCGGGAACGACGGGAATGCCGAGTTCCTGCGCCGTCGTCTTGGCGGTGATTTTGTCGCCCATGATGCGGATATGCTCCGCCGTCGGGCCGATGAAGGTGATGCCGTGGGCTTCGAGGATATCGGCGAATTTGGCGTTTTCCGACAGGAAGCCATAGCCTGGATGCACGGCGTCAGCGCCAGTGATCTCGCAGGCCGCGACGATCTGGTGGATGTTGAGATAGCTCTCACGCGACGGCGGCGGGCCGATGCACACACTCTCGTCAGCGAGGCGAACATGCATGGCGTCGGCGTCTGCCGTCGAATGTACGGCAACGCTCGCAATGCCGAGTTCCTTGCATGCGCGCAGCACGCGAAGGGCGATCTCGCCGCGATTGGCTATGAGGATCTTCGAGATCATTGGCAAAGCCTTATTCGATGACGACGAGTGGCTGGCCGTATTCGACGGGCGAACCGTCTTCGACGAGGATCTCCGTGACCTTGCCGGACTTGGGCGAAGGGATCTGGTTCATCGTCTTCATCGCTTCGATAATGAGCAGCGTCTGGCCTTCCTTGACGGTGGCGCCGAGTTCGATGAACGCGCGCGCGCCCGGGGCCGGAGCCATGTAGACCGTGCCGACCATCGGCGCGTTGACGGTATTGGCCGGGTTACGTCCGACTGCCGCCGGAGCCGCAACTGCGGCAGCCGCGACCGGGGCTGCCGCAGCTGGCGCCGCATAGGCGGGAGCGCCGATCGGCGCCTGGATATACTGGGGCGTGCCTGCGCGCGAAACGCGGATACGCAGATCTTCCTGCTCGACTTCGATCTCGGTCAGATCCGTGTCCTTGAGGATGTTTGCGAGATCGCGGATCAGCGCCTGATCGATACCGGATTTCTTTTCAGCCATGAGTGTAGCCCTGTCTTCTTCTTATGCCGTGATGTTCTTCAGCGCATGCAGCGCCAGGATGTAGCTGTGAGGCCCGAAGCCGCAGATCACGCCCTTGCATGCAGGCGCGATCATCGACTTGTGGCGGAATTCTTCCCGTGCATGCACGTTGGATATGTGGAGCTCGATGACGGGAATGGAAATGGCACGGATCGCATCGTGCAGCGCGACCGACGTATGCGTATAGGCGCCGGCATTGATGGCGACGCCGGCGGCCTTTTCATCCGCCTCGTGGAACCAGTCCACCAGCATGCCTTCGTGATTGCTTTGACGGAAGTCGATGTCGAACCCGAGTTCGCGGCCCGCAGCCTTGCAGTCCGCCTCGATGTCCTTGAGCGTCTTGCCACCATAGATGCCAGGTTCTCGCTTGCCCAGCATATTCAGGTTGGGCCCGTTCAGGACAAAAATCGTTTTCGTCATCGAATGTTCCGTTTGGCGCACCGGCTCTGGACCTCGGTGGATCAAGCAACCGTACGCGGTTCAGTGTATTCCTCGCGTCCGATGCCAGCCTCTCGGTGACAAAGGCACGGGAATGCGCGAGCGCCACCTATAGACTCCACGCGGACTTATTGAAAGCCCTTACGGAATCGGCAGGGGGCGCCGCGCCATGTTTGTCCACATGGCTGAAGCGCTTCGATTTAGGCGATTTGATGGGCGGTGCGTCAGCAGCTCGTCTTGCCGCAGGCCCGCATGTTCTTCACCTTGGCCTCAAGATCGTCGATGCCGACGGCGCCGGGCACCATTTCATTGCCGATCACGTAGGACGGCGTACCGCTGATGCCGAGATTGGCGGCAAGCTGATAGGTCGCCTGCACGATATCGTCGTTCGGGCTTTTTTTCATCTCCGCGCGGATCTTGTCTTCGCTGACACCAAGGGAAGAGGCGACCTGGATTGCAGTGTCCTCGGAGGCTCGGCCGTCGCTGCCGAGCAGAGCGACGTGGAAGTCGCTGTACTTCTCAGGCGCAATCCGGCGGAAGGCATCCGCCACACGGTGCGCGGCAACCGAATCCGGCCCGAGGATCGGGAATTCCTTCAGCACGAAACGGACGTTCTTGTCTTTCTTCAGGAGCGCCTGCATGTCGGGCAGGGCGTGGCGGCAATAGGTGCAGTTGTAGTCGAAGAACTCGACGACGGTGACATCGCCCTTCGGGTTGCCGAGTGTCACGTCATTCTTGGAATCGAAGATGCCGTCGGTATTGTTCTCGATGGCCATGGTGGCCTTCACCTGCTGGGCCATCTGCTGTTTCTTCTGCAGCGCATCCTGCACGTCGAGCATGATCTCAGGATTTTCGATCAGATACTGCTTGATGAATTCACCCAGTTCCTTCTTCTGCTGGTCGTCGAATGCAAATGCCTGAGCCGGAAGGGCGATGGAGGCTGCAAGCGCCAGCGCGGTGAGCGTTTTGGAGAAGAAGGCCATGGTATCCTCGTCGTCGGCTGATGGGTTTTCGGAGCGAAATTACCATTGCCGGGTTAATGGGCTTGGATGCGTCCGCATCAAATTACGGCGCGTCGGGCCGCCATCAAACAGGAATTTTCCTCCGATCCAAGCCCTCGCGGGATTGTGATGAGCCGATTATTGCGGCAATTGTCTGGCCGTCATCTGAAGCCAGGCAGGAAGTGATCGTGTTTTCCATCTCGAAACGCAGCGAAGTCGAACCGTTCCATGCAATGGATGTTCTGGCCGAAGCGACGAAACGACGTGCAAGCGGCCATCCCGTCATTTCCATGGCCGTCGGCCAGCCCTCCCATCCGGCACCCAAGGCGGCACTCGATGCTTCCCGCGCGGCACTTGCTGAAGGGCGCATCGGCTATACGGATGCGCTTGGCACGGCACGGCTGAAGCAGGGGCTCGCCTCGCATTATCGCAACCGTCATGGCCTGGAGATTGATCCCGCCCGCATTGCCGTCACGACCGGCTCATCGGCCGCCTTCAATCTCGCCTTCCTGTCGCTCTTTGATGCCGGCGACGCGGTCGCAATCGCCCGGCCAGGCTACCCCGCCTACCGCAACATCCTCGGCGCTCTCGGCCTCGACGTTGTCGAAGTGCCGGTCACGGCGGACACGCATTTCACGCTGACGCCCGAAAGCCTCGAAGCGATCCAGCTGGAAAAGGGCGTGAAACTGAAGGGCGTGCTGTTGGCAAGTCCTGCTAATCCAACCGGCACTGTGACCGGCCGCGAAGGCCTGAAGGCGCTTGCCGCCTATTGCGATGCCAATGACATCGCCTTCATCTCCGACGAAATCTATCACGGCCTGACCTTTGCAGGAGAAGAGACGAGCGCGCTGGAACTGACGGACGAGGCAATCGTCATCAATTCCTTCTCCAAATATTATTGCATGACCGGCTGGCGTATTGGCTGGATGGTGCTGCCCGAGCGGCTGGTGCGTCCGATCGAACGCGTCGCCCAGAGCCTCTATATCTCGCCGCCGGAACTTTCCCAGATCGCTGCCACGGCTGCCCTCGGCGCCAACGAAGAATTGGATCGCGTCAAGGCAAGCTACGCGGCAAACCGCGAACTGCTGCTCGACCGGCTGCCGAAGATCGGCTTAGCGCCGGCCTCCCCTATGGACGGCGCTTTCTACGCCTATGTCGATGTCTCGCGCTTCACCAATGACAGTATGGATTTCGCCCGTCGCATGCTGGCCGAGATCAATGTCGCTGCCACGCCCGGCCTCGATTTCGACCCGGTCGAAGGACCGCGCACGCTGCGCATGTCCTATGCCGGCTCGCAGGCTGAAATCGCCGAGGCGATAGAACGCATCGGCGCCTGGCTGAAGTAACGGCGCTTAGTTCCGGTATTCCGGCGCTTGGCGGTCGAGAACGCGCCTGACGCTTTCGAGATGCAGCCGTGCACTTTCCGGATCGCCTTCGCGCATCTGTCGGGCAGCCTGCTCGGCGATGTCTGTCGAAACCGGGATGAGCCGCCGACCGGTGCTCATCGCCTTGAGCTGAACCTCGGCGGCACGCTCCAGATAATAGAGATCGTCCCAGGCTTCGGCGATATTGGGCGCGCAGACCATCACGCCATGGTTCTTCATGAACAGAATGTCCTTGTCGCCGAGCACGGCGGCAATCCTGTCACCCTCGCGTTCGTCCAGGGCCAGCCCGTTATAATTCTCGTCGACGGCAACGCGGCCGTAAAATTTCAGTGCCGTCTGACCGGCCCAGGCGAAGGGATCGCCCTCGACCATGCTGAGTGCGGTCGCATTCGGCATATGCGTATGGAAGGCGGCTCCGACGCGCGGCGACATCTTGTGCAGCCGGGCATGGATGAAAAAGGCGGTTGCCTCGGGCACGCCATCGCCGACAACGACGTTGCCTTCGAAATCGCAGATCAGCAGTGACGAGGCGGTCGCTTCCTGAAAGGCCCAGCCGAGCCTGTTGACGAGGAAAAGATCGGGATGACCGGGTACGACGGCCGAGAAATGATTGCAAATGCCTTCCTCGAGCCCTAGCCGAGCCGCCATTCTGAGGCACGCCGCCAGATCGACGCGCGCCTGCCAGATCTCGTCCGTATCGAGCGGCAGGTTGCGCAATATTGCCGGCTGCCCTTTCGCGAGGTTCAATTCATGAGCCATGTCTCGTCTCCAGTCGCGTCAATTACATCCAGCCGTTCGCTGCAAGGATGGCAGGCACCTTGTCGAGCGTCGGCACGATCTCGTTGGGGCGGTAGTCGCTGAGGGGTTTGCGCCCGGTGCCGCGATCCACCCAGATTGCACGAAAACCGAGTTCGCGCGCCGCGACAAGGTCAAGATGCGGGCTTGCGCAGATATGCACGAGATCATTCATATCGATGCCGAGCGTTTTCCATGCATGCCGGAAGATTTGCGGCGACGGCTTGTAGGCTTCCGCCTGCTCGGCAGTGATCACCCGGTCGATGAAACCGCCAAGCTGCGCGACATTGCCGGCGATGATCGCGTCGTCGGTATTGGAGATAATGGCAAGCCTGAAGCCGGCGGCTTTTAGCTTGCCGAGCGTGGCAACGACTTCGGGGAAAGGCGGCATCCGGCCGATCGACGAAGTCAGCAGGTCGGCATCGGCGCCATCGAAGGGCAGGCCGAATTCCTTCATCGCCAGTTCGAGCGCGAGCACGGTGACCTGTTTGAAGGATCGGTGCGGCCTTTGCTCTTCGAGTTCATGTTCGTAACGGTCATAGACGGCGATAAAGGCTGGCTGGTCGATATTGCCGCCCTTTGCCGACAGGATTTCATTCATGGCGGCAAGCAGGCCTTCATCCCATTGAATCAGCGTGCCGTAGCAATCGAAGGTTAGCCAGCTCGGCCGGTTTCCGGGAAGTGTCATCTGTGGTCTCCGTGCTTTTCCTCATATTGACAAGAAAGCAGCTCATTGAGAAATTAAATGTCCTAATAATCGGCAGTGGAAAATCGAATGAGCTTCCCCTTCGATCTCGATCTTCTCCGAACTTTTGCGGCTGTCGTCGACGCCGGTGGCTTCACACGGGCGGCCGAGCGCATTCATCTCACTCAGTCCACCGTCAGCCAGCAGGTCCGGAAGCTGGAGGCCAATATCGGCCACACCCTTCTTCTGCGCGACAAGTCGACGGGTGGCATTCAGACGACCGAAGAAGGGGAGCTTCTCTTGAGTTATGCTCGACGCCTGCTGGCGACAGCCGAAGAGGCGATGGAGCTTATGCGCAAGCCCGCCGCACCCAAGACCGTCAGGCTCGGCGTTCCCGAAGATTTTGCCGGCCGCAGGCTCATTGATCTCCTCTCGGGCTTTTCAGCGGCTTCTCCGCATATAAGGCTCGATACGGTGAGCGGCTGGAGCGTCGAGCTTCGCCGTCTTCTGGAAGCAGGTGAAATCGATCTTGCGCTCATCAAGCGTGAACCGGGCGATGGTAGCGCCCTGGCAAGCTGGACGGAGGAATTGGTCTGGGTTGAAAGCATGCATCGGCCGGTGCGGGACGAGACGGTACCGCTTGCCGTCTTTCCTGTCGGCTGCATTTACCGCGAAAGAGCAATCCGTTTCATCGAGCGCAGCGGGCGGCGCTGGCGTATCGCCTATACGAGCCAAGGGTTGATGGGTGTGCAGGCTGCTGTGGCTTCCGGCCTCGGCATCAGCCTGCTGCCGTCGGATGCGGTCCTGCCGGAGCATCGTCAGCTTGTGGCCGCGGATGGCTTCGATCCGCAGCCGGCGTCCGAACTCGCCCTGGTCAAGGGACGGCTCCGTCTGTCTGCGGAGAGCCGTTCCCTGGCGGATTTCCTCGCGGCTAAGCTTTAGGTCCGCGAAGAGAAGAGCGAAGCGAGCGTCGAAGCCGGCTTGTTGTTCATCCGTGGCACGACGACGAGCTGCCGGATGTCACCGCGCCTGTAGGCGGCCAGGAAGCGCTTGTAATCCTTGAAGGAAACGCAGCCGTTGGAATCGCCGTTCTTGCCGAGCATATAGGTGTGGGCCAGAAGGCCGACGCGGTTGAAGATTGCGTCCGAACCCTGCACCGGCGTCAGGCGAATGGCGGCCACGCCATGGAACAGGGATTCGCGCATCGTCAGATTATAGGTATGCGGCGGCGTCGGTCCGCGCATTTTCTGATTAGTGTAGCGTGGGTTGTCGCGCATCTTGCCGAGACCGGAATGGGCCTCCAGCCGCTCGCCGTTCGGCAGGTAGACAGTCGCGTTCTCGATGTCGTAGATCGCGACACCAGCACGCACGCGCGGCGTAAAGACCGGCTTGTCATAGCGCGGCACCGCATCGTCATCGTCATCTTCGATTGGTGAGTTCGGCTTGGCATAGGCAAGCACGGGCTCGGCAGAGCGCTGAGAACCCTTGGAAGCAGGAGCCGGCTTGCCGACAAGACCGTCGGGCCGCGCCATCGGCAGCGGGACAGAATCCTCATCGGGGGCAAGAACCAGATCGAAAGGCGGTGCACCGTCGTCCGCTTCGGCAACTTCGATTTCCGCCGGCTTGTCGGCGGCAGGAGCAACTGCGCGGTTAAGCTGCTGCGGATCAACCGGAACAGGCATGACACGCGGACCCGCATCGGCAAGGGCGACCATGGCGGGCATTTCGGCCGCAGCCACGGCTTCCTTCGACGGAATGATGATCCGGTCGGCATCACCTTCGCCAGCCGCCAATGAAGCGGTTTCCACGGTCGCATCGGGCGTCTTGATTGTATCGTCCTTGCTGAAGCGCGAATTGCCGGAGGCGGCTACCGGCTGAAGTTCCGCGACGGCAACGGCAACGCCATTGGTCTTGGCCAGCGCCAGCTTTGCATTCGAGGCAGCCGATGTGCTTTGCGCATGCGACTGGATCAACTGCGCCGTCAGAGGCACTACCGGCTTTGCGTCGAATGCCGCAAGCCGTGAAGCCTTGTTCACATGGATGAGACGCTCATGCGTGACGGCAACCCGTGTCGCCCTTATTGCGGCGGCAACCGGGGAAATCTCCTTTTGTGTGGAGAACGGCATCGACACCGATTGCATCGTCGCGACAGTGCCGATAAGCCACGTGGAGGTCAAAAATCCGGCGATTGCGATGCCGGTTAGAAAACCGCGAGATCTGCCTGAACGAACAGGGGATCCGCCAAAAGGGGCGACGTTATTGAACGTCCCTACCGCAAACGCCATACTCTACTCGTCTTCCAAAACGCGCTACGCAGGCCGGCAGCACTGGCTTACTAATTTTTGCCGGAGCCGCTAACTGCCCAAAAAGGCCGAATTTGGGCCTGTTCGCGACATGCGACCGTTTCTTAAAGATGACGAACTATGGTTTCCAATTGGTTTACAGGCGAAGCGCTCTGCTTCGATTGTCGCGAAAACAGACGCAATATTTTAGAAAAAGCTATTTTTCAAAGACTTGCTGCAGCCCGCCTGCCGTAGCCCGATGAAGGCAAGCCGGCGCCGGGAATTTTTCCGCGTTCAGCTGCGCGCCATCACATAGCTTCCGGGAGCTTCCTCGATCGCATTGAGCGCTGCTCCTCCGACCTTGCGGGCAGCCACATGCTCGCCGGCTTGCGATTCGATCCATCCGTGCCAGTGCGGCCACCAGGAGCCTGCCGTCTCCTTCGCCTTGGTGAGCCATGCGTCATAATCGCCTTTGGCCGGGCCGCCCGTCCAGAACTGATACTTGTGCTTGTCTGGCGGATTGACGACGCCGGCAATATGACCGGAGCCTGCGACGACGAACTGCACCTTGCCACCGAAGTACTGGCTGCCGACGAAGACAGACTTTGCCGGCGCGATATGATCCTCGCGCGTCGCAAGATTATAGATCGGGATCTTGATGTCCTTCAGCGATAAGGTCTTGCCGTCGAGGATCATCTCGTCCTTGGTCAGCGCATTCCGCAGATAGCAGTTGCGCAGGTAGAAGGCATGGTTCGCCGCCGCCATGCGAGTCGAATCGGCATTCCAGAACAAGAGGTCGAAGGGCAGGGGCTCCTGGCCCTTCAGGTAGTTGTTGACGAAATAGGGCCAGATGAGCTCGCCCGCCCTGAGCATGTTGAAGGCGGTCGACATGCGTGAACCATCGAGATAGCCGAGCTCCTGCATGTGCGTTTCCAGCGCCTGAAGTTGCTCCTCGTCGACGAAAACCTTGAGGTCGCCGGCATGGGTGAAATCGACCTGGGTGGTGAAGAGCGTTGCGCTCTTGATGCGCTTGTTCTTCTCCCTGGCGTGCAGGGCAAGGGTTGCGGCAAGCAGCGTGCCCCCGACGCAATAGCCGATGGCGTTGACTTCCTTTTCGCCGGTCGCCTTTTCGATCGTTTCCAGCGCGAAATCGACCCCCTCCCGGGCATAAGCGGTCCAATCCTTCAGTGCATGGCGACTATCCGGATTGACCCAGGAGATCACGAAAACCGTATGTCCCTGGTCCACGCACCATTTGATGAAGGATTTCTGCGGGTTGAGGTCGAGAATATAGAACTTGTTGATCCATGGCGGGCAAATCAGCAGCGGCCGCTTCAGCACGGTCTCCGTCGATGGCTCGTACTGGATGATCTGGCAAATCTCGTTCTGGGCGATCACCTTGCCCGGCGTCAGCGCCATATCGCGGCCAACGGCAAATTTGGTCATGTCGGTCTGGCGCAGCCGCAGCTCGCCGCGACCGGCGATAATATCCTCGGTCAGCATCTTCATGCCGCGCACGAGGTTTTCGCCGCTGGTCGCGATCGTCTCGCGATAGACTTGGGGATTGGTGACCACGAAATTTGTGGGCGAGAGCGCCGCCGTAATCTGCTTCACGTAGAAGCCGGCCTTGTGCTTGGTGTGCTCGTCGAGCCCCTCGGTCTCGGCAACCAGCTTTTCGGCCCAGTCTGCAGTGACGAAATAGACCTGTTTCAAGAATTCGAAGAAGGGGTTCTTCTGCCAGTCCTCGTCGGCGAAGCGTTTGTCTTTGCGCTCGACCTCCTGTTCGACCGTCTCGCCTTGCATGCGCTGCATCGAGCGCATCCAGATGCCGAAGAAGGAGGTCATCAGCTGTGTCTGCGCTTCGAAAGTGCGGCGTGGATCGGCGATCCAGTATTCCGTCACCCTGGAGAGCGTTTTCACCATATCGGTGACGGGTTCTACGGCCGTGTCGGTGATTTCGCCGCGCTCGCGTGGGCCGAGCCATGCCGAAGCTGCCTTGCCGAGGTTTTCGAGCGCACGGGCGAAATTGAGCGCCATGGCCTCGGGATCCTTCAGCATATAGGGATCGAGATCCTTGGCGTCGAAATCCAGCTTGGCACCATTCTCCCGCTTGCTGTCGGTCACGCACTTCCTCCGGCGGCAGCATCCATTGTTTGTCCGTTGTACATCTGCTGCGTTGAAGAAAACAAGTTCCGCACACCCGCTCTCATGCTATTGCTTTGTCGCTGCGACGAATTTAACAGTCGAAAGCAGGCAGGATTGGATCATCAGGCATGACGACGACAGGCATTGGGCATTTCGTGACCTTCACCCGCACCGCAGCGATCTGCGTGGCGGCCGCGGCCATGGCCTTCGCGCTTGCCGGATGCAACAAGACCGCCGAGGAGAAAAAGGCCTTCGCCCAGCGCATGGCAGCACCGACTGCAGTCGTGATGCCCGCTTCCAAGGGCGAACCCGTTGAAGGTGGCCTGACCAAGAGCCCCGACGGCTACCCGTCGTTCGGTGCGCCGCTGACGGCCGCCAACGTTCAAATGAACGACGAACAGGCGGCCGAGTTGCAGCATCAGCTGAGCGCCCTTGGTGCCAAGCGCCAGGCGGGCACAATCTCGGAGGCGGAGTATCAGCGCCGCGTTGCCGAGATGCGGAAGCTGGCCGCCGACCACGGGGCCGAAACGCTCTCCGAAATCACCAAATAAGCCTTGCCTTTCAGGCGATTTGGACGCAAAGCCTTCCGGATGGATCGGAAGACACAATTTTCCCGATAATGCGCTTCGTGCGCGGCTTCTCCGTCAAAGATTTGCCGCGCAGTTAAGTTGAAGAGGAATACGGCGCTGCGAGTCTGAAGCTCGTATCGCAGCAGCCGGGAGACGGAACGAGCTTCGACAGCGGTCACGTTGGCCGCATTTCCATGGGGAAAGAGATGGAAGAGTTTCACAAAGTCCGGCGTTTGCCGCCTTACGTTTTCGAACAGGTCAACCGTTTGAAAGCGAGCGCGCGAGCGGGCGGGGCCGATATCATCGATCTCGGCATGGGAAACCCCGACCTTCCGACACCCCAGGCGATCGTCGACAAGCTCTGCGAAGTCGTCCAGGACCCGCGCACCCACCGTTATTCGTCCTCCAAGGGCATTCCCGGTCTGCGCCGCGCCCAGGCTGCCTACTATGCGCGCCGATTCGGCGTGAAGCTGAATCCCGACACTCAGGTGGTCGCGACCCTCGGCTCCAAGGAAGGCTTTGCCAACATGGCGCAGGCGATCACCGCGCCGGGTGACGTCATCCTCTGCCCGAACCCGACCTATCCAATCCATGCTTTCGGCTTCCTGATGGCCGGCGGCGTGATCCGTTCCATGTCGGTCGAGCCGGACGAAAGCTTCTTTCCGCCGCTCGAGCGCGCCGTGCGCCATTCGATCCCGAAGCCGCTGGCGCTGATCCTGAACTATCCGTCGAACCCGACGGCTCTCGTGGCGACCCTCGACTTCTACAAGGACGTCATTGCCTTCGCAAAGAAGCACGACATCATCGTGCTGTCGGATCTTGCCTATTCGGAAATCTATTTCGATGGCGAGCCTCCACCGTCGGTCCTGCAGGTTCCGGGAGCAATGGATGTGACCGTCGAGTTCACCTCCATGTCCAAGACCTTCTCCATGCCCGGCTGGCGCATGGGCTTTGCGGTCGGTAACGAGCGACTGATTGCAGCGCTGACGCGTGTGAAGTCCTACCTCGATTATGGCGCCTTCACGCCGATCCAGGTTGCCGCAACCCATGCCTTGAACGGCGATGGCTCCGACATTGCCGAAGTCCGCAATGTCTACAAGCGCCGCCGCGACGTCATGGTCGAAAGCTTTGGCAAGGCCGGCTTCGACGTGCCGCCGCCAGCAGCCACCATGTTTGCCTGGGCGAAGATTCCGGAAAAGTTCCGTCATCTCGGATCGCTGGAGTTTTCCAAGCTCCTGGTCGAGAAGGCTGACGTTGCCGTTGCCCCGGGCATCGGCTTCGGCGAGCAGGGTGATGATTACGTTCGTCTGGCACTCGTCGAGAACGAACACCGCATCCGCCAGGCTGCACGCAACATCAAGAAGTTCATGTCGACGGCAGACGAGACGATGCACAACGTCATCTCGCTCAACGCCCACCGTTAATTCCAACCTAGAAAGACAGCCGCATATTTGCGGCTGTCTCTCACCAGACATTTCAGGATCGATCCATGGCAGACGCCCTCAAAATCGGCATTGCGGGCTTGGGTACCGTTGGTGCCTCGCTTGTTCGCATCATCAAGCAGAAGAGCAATGAACTTGCAGTTACCTGCGGCCGCCCGATTACGATTACGGCAGTTTCGGCTCGTGACCGTTCGAAGGACCGTGGGATCGATCTGACCGGAATCACCTGGTTCGACCGTCCGGAAGATCTTGCCGAGAAGGCCGATATCGACGTTTTCGTTGAACTGATCGGCGGCGCTGAAGGCGCGGCCAACGTCGCTGTTCGCGCCGCTCTCTCCCGTGGTCTCCATGTGGTGACTGCCAACAAGGCGCTGCTTGCCTATCATGGCGTCGAGCTTGCAACGATTGCCGAGGAAAAGGGCTCGCTTCTGAATTTCGAAGCGGCCGTTGCAGGTGGCATCCCGGTCATCAAGGCGCTGCGTGAATCGCTGACGGGCAACACGATCTCGCGCGTCTATGGCATCATGAACGGCACCTGCAACTACATCCTCACCAAGATGGAGAAGGAAGGCCTGTCCTTTGCCGATTGCCTGAAGGAAGCCCAGCGCCTCGGTTATGCCGAAGCCGATCCGGCCTTCGACATCGAAGGCAACGACACCGCCCATAAGCTCTCGATCCTGACCACGCTCGCCTTCGGCAACAGGATCGCGGCCGATGATATCTATCTCGAAGGCATCACCAATATCTCGATCGAGGATATCCGTGCCGCCGCCGACCTCGGCTACCGCATCAAGCTGCTCGGCGTCGCTCAGCGCACGGAGACCGGCATCGAACAGCGCGTGCATCCGACCATGGTGCCCGTCGATTCGGTCATCGCTCAGGTCGATGGTGTCACAAACGCCGTCGCGATTGAATCCGATATCCTCGGCGAGCTGCTGATGGTCGGCCCCGGTGCCGGCGGCAATGCCACGGCGTCCTCGGTGCTCGGCGATATCGCCGACATCGCCAAGAGCCAGCCGGGCGCCCAGCGCGTTCCCGTCCTCGGCCATCCGGCCAAGTCGCTCGAGCCTTACCGCAAGGCGCAGATCCAGAGCCATGAGGGCGGCTATTTCATCCGCCTGACCGTTCTCGACCGCACCGGCGTTTTTGCCAGCGTCGCCACGCGCATGGCGGAAAACCAGATTTCTTTGGAATCGATCGTCCAGCGTTCCAAGCAGCATCTGGCGCCTTCGCACCACCAGACGATCATCCTCGTCACCCACGCGACGATGGAAGACTCAGTGCGCAAGGCAGTTGCTGCGATCAAGGAAGAGGGCTACCTCGTCGGGGAGCCGCAGGTGATCCGCATCGAGCGTCCTAAGGAAGAATCCTGACATTTATTCCAGATTGGAGCAGATCAGCCCGTCCGGGATCACTCGGACGGGTTTTCTGTTATTAATCAAAGTACTTCACAAAAATTTATATTAACAGATATGCGGATATAGATATAATCATCCCGGGAGCCGTTGGAGTCGCGGGTGAGGAAGATCAAGCAGACGCATGACATACGCATCGAGCCCGAGAGTCCTCGGGCGGGTTCACCGAAATTTGATCCGACAGCGCTTGGAGCCGCCCTTGAATGCGAGCCGCCTCAGGGACGAAATTGGGCCACGCTGCTGATTCTGCTGTCGATCGTTTTCGTCCAGCTGTTTGTTATCGGATTGGTTATCTGGACAATTTTCCGGTAATCCACAGGGCCTGAAATCAACCGCTTTGCTATCCGTCCCGCATCTGTAAAAAGGGCAGATGATGAAAGCGGAGTTTGGCATGGCAGATCAGGTCGATCCGGTACCGCGCGCCTTCCTGGGCGTCGAAAAATCGGTTCTCGACAATCGCTGGGTTTCGCGCCTTGATCAGGCCGGGCAGAACCGCGCGCTCGCCATGTCGCAGATGCATGGTTTACCGGATCTGATCGCACGCGTGCTTGCCGGACGCGGTGTGACCGTCGACGAGGCCGTTGAATTTCTGGATCCGACGATCCGCAGCCTCATGCCCGATCCCTACAAGCTGACGGATTGCGAGAGGGCGGCCAAGCGTCTTGCGGCTGCGATCCGTGATGGCGAGCCGGTCGCGATCTTCGGCGACTATGATGTCGATGGCGCGGCATCCTCCGCACTCATGTATCGTTTCCTGACCCATTTTGGCGTCAAGGCGCATATCTACATTCCCGATCGCATCTTCGAAGGTTACGGACCCAATCCAACAGCCATCAATCAGCTGATCGACAATGGCGCGAACCTGATCGTCACGGTCGATTGCGGCTCCACTAGCCATGAGGCGCTGGCTGCTGCCGCGGACCGCAACATCGATGTCGTCGTCATCGATCACCATCAGGTGACACATGAGCTGCCGCCTTGCCATTCCCTCGTCAATCCAAACCGCGAAGACGATCTTTCCGGTCTGGGCCACCTTTGCGCGGCCGGCGTCGTCTTCATGGTGCTTGTCGCAACGCTGCGCCTGCTGCGCGAGGCAGGCGACAAGCGCATCCTCGCGATAGATCTCCTGCAGTGGCTGGATATCGTGGCACTTGCCACCGTCTGCGATGTTGTGCCCCTCAAGGGCCTCAACCGTGCCTATGTGGTCAAGGGACTAGTCGCCGCGCGCCACCAGAGCAATGCCGGCCTCGCGGCGCTATTCCGCAAGGCAGGCCTTGCTGGCCCGGTTACGCCCTATCATTTCGGCTTCCTGATCGGCCCGCGCATCAATGCCGGCGGGCGAATCGGCGATGCAGCGCTTGGAAGCCGTCTGCTGACGCTGGATGATGCCGTAGAGGCCGAAGCCATTGCCCAGCGGCTGGATGAGCTCAACCGCGAGCGTCAGGCCATGGAAGCCATCATGCTGCAGGAGGCCGAAGCCGAATCACTTGCCGAATACGGAGACGGCGAGGGCGCTTCCGTCATCGTTACCGCCCATGAGAAATGGCATCCCGGTATTGTCGGCCTCATTGCCGCGCGCCTGAAGGAAAGGTTCAAGCGACCTGCCTTCGCCATCGCCTTCGATCCATCCGGCAGGGGTACCGGCTCGGGCCGCTCGATTAATGGCTTCGACATGGGCAGGATGGTGCGCGCCGCGGTCGATGAGGGACTGCTCGTCAAGGGCGGCGGTCACGCGATGGCGGCAGGTCTGACGGTCGAACGTGGCAAGCTCGGTCTCTTGCGCGCCTTCTTCACCGAGAAGGCACAGAAGACGGTCTCGGCCCTTGTCGCCAACGAAACGGTGAAGATCGATGGCGCCATCGCTGCAAGCGGCGCAACCATCGAGCTTATTGATCGTCTGGAAACCGCAGGCCCCTATGGCTCGGGACATTCCCAACCGGTCTTTGCCGTGCCGGCGCATCGTGTGCGTGATTCCCGTCTGGTCGGCGAACGGCACGTGAAAGTGACATTGGAAGCCATGGATGGCGCGCGCCTTGACGGCATCGCATTCAGGGCCGCGGAGACTCCGCTCGGCAACCTGCTCCTCAACTCACGCGGCGCTAACCTGCATGTCGCAGGCTCTCTCGGTGCTGAACATTATCAGGGCTCGCGCAGGATCCAGCTGCGCATCAGCGATGGCGCGCCGGCCAAGTGACCGCCCCAAGGGCCATCAGGCCGGCTGCGGCTGAGACAACGGCGCCTTTCTGCGAAGGCGGCTTACGGCCAGGGCGAGCAATATACCGCCCGCGATGATGCCGATGGCAAGCAGCGGCCTGTAGGCGAACCAGGCAATGGCGATGACAACAGGGCCGATCAGCAGCGTCAGCACGAAGGCCGCGATGCTCGTACCCAAGCCAATGACCGTGCCGATCAATGGAATCAGGTCGCCAAGAATGGGCAGGAGCCCAAACATAAGCTTGAAGCTGATGAACAAGCCGATGAGGCCGGCGACGCGCACAAGCCAGGTGATGATATTGTTTTCACTCTCGGCCGATTGGAACATCCGGCTGGCATCCACATTGCCGGCAGCGGTCAGGAAGATATCGCGGTGGTTCGTCGTTTCGTAGGGAACGAGTGCGCTGTGATTCTGCTTGCCGACAACGCTTGCCGTTTCCACGTCGATCCGATGATAGCTGATCCTGAGGTCGCCGATGGCAGGCAGGTTTTCGTTCAGGCCGATATAGGCACCCTCTGCATTTCGCTTTGCCGGCCGGCCAGCGCCGATCTCCGCTCCTATGCGCTGAACGTCGCTGTCAGCGAGCGCCAGGCGTGAAGAGTAGCCGATGCCTGCCATGTCCTTGCCAGGAACGGAGAAGACGCCGACATGAGCCGTTTTTGCGGTGAAGGTAGCGCCGTCAGGCATACTGGTTGGATTTTGATGATCATCCGGCTGCTTGAAGCGCCTCGAATCGACCACATCCGGGCTCCATTCCCTGGTGTAGGAATAGGTGGTCGTCGTCTCCTCGCCGCCGCCCAGTGTCTTTTTGGTCTGGCTCTCGCTCTTTTCCGCCCACTGATACATCTCGACTTCGCGGGAGAGACCCACAGCGCCATCGGCGGTGATACCGAATTGACTATCCTGCGGGAGCTGATCGGATTTCACCGATCCGCTGATATGGACGAGCTTGCCTTCATTGACCGGATCGACAGCCATACCATCGACCGAAATCACCTGTGACGCACCTTCGGAAAGGGCGCGATAGGTCTGGATCGCACGCCCTTCGTTCCAGATCATGAGCCAGATACATCCGATGAGCAGCACAAGGCCGACCAGTGCACCGGTCAGCGCGTTTTTGATGCGCGCGAACCACGAGGTATAGGTCGTGTCCGTATAGCTCATGTCCGAAATCACCTGTCGCCGAGAGGCCAGTTGGATTGGCGGTCTGCAAAAATATTTCAATAAACTAAGCGACGACCGCTAATCCCCGGTAAATGCCGAAAATGATTCTTGGCTGGTCATGCCATTGAAAACAATGACCTTTCGACAAGATGGCCGAGAGGAGCCAGAAACCGAACTTTGCGTCACAGAAGGCAGTGCCGGATGAGGGTAATGTCACCGCATTTGCCTCATCAATTCGCATGACAGGCGTAGCTGCGCCCGCAAAGGCAACACTATGAAAATACGGGGAAATAACAAGGAGACAGTGGCACGCCCTAGGGGAGTCGAACCCCTCTTTACAGAATGAAAATCTGTCGTCCTAACCGATAGACGAAGGGCGCGTGCTCTGTGGTGGCGCCCTTATAGTCAGCACCTTTCTGCGCCGCAAGCGGCAAAATGAGAATTTTTTACCGGATTATGCAGATTTTTTCCGGGCTTGTGGAAAAGTGGGAACCACACGGCCCTGCAGTCCCGTGCGGAGGCGCTGGAAATGCCCGGTCGCCTCACGCCCGCCTGCAGGACACTCCATCTATTCGATCCGCTCATCAGGCCTTCCGAGAATCGATTCCGAATTTCGGGCCGATGCTGGAATGGGAACGTGTAAGACGAAGCCCCAGCCGCTCGAGAGCTTCGACTCATCTGGTCGACTTGATAACAGCCAGGTGATTCTCAGAAATTCTGGTACGCCCTAGGGGAGTCGAACCCCTCTTTACAGAATGAGAATCTGTCGTCCTAACCGATAGACGAAGGGCGCAGGCACTCAGCTCAAATAGGAAGGCGCAAGGCTTTCCACAAGCGGTAGATAGGACATCGGATTGGAAGAAGAAGTGGCACGCCCTAGGGGAGTCGAACCCCTCTTTACAGAATGAAAATCTGTCGTCCTAACCGATAGACGAAGGGCGCGTGCTGTGGTGGCGCCCTTATAGTCAGGCACTTTCGATCCCGCAAGCGGCAAATTCGAAATTTTTCAAAAAAATGACAGGCAGTATCCGCATGTGGAAAATGTAAATTATTGCAGCCGAATCAAAGAGCTGCAGCGGGAGCCGGAATCGGGTTCCGGCCGCTTCACTCAACGTCAGGCTTTCAGAGGTCGAAGGTCAGATCGCTCTTGCTGAAGCGATCGGCGCGTTCTTGCGGCCGCAACCCCAGTTCCAGTCGCGGGCATTGCCTGTGTCCAGGTGGACCGAATCCGTGTGGCAATAGGTGCCGACGCCGCCGCGGTTCGGGAGCGACCGGATATATTGGGCAATATCCCATTTGCTGATGCCGTCGATCTGGATGTCGGCTGCTTCGCAGCTCTTGTGCATCGATTCTTCGGCGCCCCCGACTTCACGGTTATGCTGCGGGTCGCGGTAACCTGATGTGACGACGACTGGCTTGCCGAAGTGGGTCTCGACCGTCTTGATGACCCGCATGAGATCAGGCTTGAAACAGCCGACCTGGACGCTGTCGTTCTGCACGTGCAGGCCGTTTGGCGCGACGCGCGTCATCCCGGGCAGCGATGCCTTCTGCAAAAGCCCGGAAAGGCTGCTGAGCAGGTTCTGCTTTGGCGCGCTGTAGAGCGCATTCATGGTCGATCCCGGAATGTTTCCGCCGGCAAGCGAGGCGGTCTGCACGGGCGCGATCTTCGTGCTGGTATTCTGCGATGATTGCTGTGGCAGCATCTCGCCCTGTTGCGGCTCGGGCGGCGCGCTGAACACGCTCGATCTTGGGCCGGCGTTCAGTGGCGCATAGGCGTTCCCACCCTGCGGCTGGATGATCGTCGAGGTCGAATTGTTCTGCGGCGGCGGCTGGCGATCGGAGAAGATGCTCATTGCCTGCGCGTTGATTCGCGTCGACTGCATGACCAGACCACCGATATTGGCCGGTTGCTGCTGCTGTTGCATTGACGGATCGACGGGTGCCGCAGCCGTTGCCGCATTCGGATCCTGCACTGCTGCCTGCGGATTGACGCCGGAAACATTGGTCAGCATCGGATCGCGATAGAGCTGTTTCGGCGCGGGGGACGATGCGGCAGGCATTGCCGCTGCAAGCCGTGGCACCGGCTGTCCCTCCACAGCCGGTGTGGCGACGGCGGCCGAATCAAGCGCCTTCTTGTCGGAGACGCATCCGGAAAGTGCCAGGATAGAGCCGGCGATCAACAAAGCTCCGATAGCCTGCCGGCTCGGAGGGGCAATCCGCTTGTTGTTTCTGGTCAACCGAGAAATCTCCGGTGAATGCGGAAGGCGCTCGAAAGCGCGCTTCCGTTACGATTGGGCCGGAGAGTGCCTCGTGAAGCTTGCCTGCAGCTTGGCTCGGCTTACCAGGCGCCGGTATTGCCCATGGACAGCCAGGGTTCGGCCGGGGCCAGTTTTTCGCCCTTCTGCAGGATCTCTATCGAGATGCCGTCGGGCGAGCGCACGAAGGCCATGTTGCCGTCGCGCGGGGGGCGGTTAATCGTAATACCATTATCCATCAACTTCTGGCAGATCGCGTAGATGTCATCCACCTCATAGGCGAGGTGACCGAAATTGCGTCCTCCGGTATAATCTTCCGTGTCCCAGTTATAAGTGAGCTCCAGACAGGGGGCTTTCTCGCTGCGGGCGCGGTCGAGATCATCGCGAGCGGCCAGGAAAACGAGCGTGAAGCGGCCCTTCTCGTTCTCATGGCGGCGGATTTCCTCGAGTCCGAAGAGTGTAGTGTAAAAATGGAGGGAAGCGTCGAGGTCTTTGACGCGAACCATGGTGTGGAGATAACGCATTGTGTTTCCTCTCTCTATTTAGGCTAGCCCATCTGGAGTAACAGACACCAGCTTCGGGCAAGTCATCTCGATAAAATGTACAGTTGGGAATAACCGAAAACTAGGACTTGCGCTTATCCGTTACCAAGATGTTAATCTTGATTTCAAGAATCAGTTAACCGTAACAGTGTGACGCGTATTGAGGGGCTGGCGACATGGCTGACAGGATTTCATCGAATGGCTTCACCGACATTGAAGAGTTGTCGGCGGAACCGGTTGACCTCGTTGAAATCACCGGCGTGGTGAAATGGTTCGACGTGGCCAAGGGCTTTGGCTTCATCGTACCAGACAATGGCATGCAGGATGTACTGCTGCACGTGACCTGCCTGCGCCGCGATGGCTACCAGACCATCCTTGAGGGCACCCGCATCGTCGCGCTCATCCAGCGTCGCGAACGAGGCTACCAAGCTTTCAAGATCCTTTCCATGGATCAGTCGACTGCGGTCCATCCGTCGCAGCTGCCGCCGGTTCGCACCCACGTGCAGGTCACGGCAACGAGCGGCCTCGAGCGCGCTCTGGTGAAGTGGTTCAACCGCACCAAGGGCTTCGGCTTCCTGACCCGCGGTGAGGGTACGGAAGACATCTTCGTGCATATGGAAACGCTGCGCCGCTTCGGCCTGACCGAACTGCGCCCCGGCCAGGTGGTGCTCGTGCGTTTCGGCGACGGCGAGAAGGGCCTGATGGCCGCCGAGATCCATCCTGACGTTCCGAGCCCGGTTGGCCGGTCTCACTGATGCGCAGCCTGTTTTCTGTTGAGACGATGAGAAGCGCCTTCATGGCGCTTTTTTTCATCGCCGCCCTGCCGGCATTCGCGCAGCAGGACATGCGCTTCGATAAAGAACCGCTGATCATCCAGACGGCCGCCGGCAAGATGCTGCACTTCACCGTGGAGATCGCCGCCAACGGCGACCAGCGCGCCTACGGCCTGATGTTCCGCAAATCGATGGCCGAAAACGCCGGCATGATCTTCGATTTCGGCGTATCGCGGCGTGTGACCATGTGGATGGAAAATACCGTCCTGCCCCTCGACATGCTGTTTGCAGACGACAGGGGCGTGATCACCCATATCAAGGAAGACGCCACGCCTTATTCCCGGGACATCATCGATTCGATGGGGGAGGTCCGCTATGTGGTCGAGGTGAACGCCGGCGTTGCCCGCAAGCTCAATATCCGCCCCGGCGATCGCCTCGTCAGCGCCACGATAACGAAAAAGGCGAAGTAAGCCTGTGAAATCTGCCGGGTCCGGTGGATTTATGGGGTTGCTAGGGCAGGGGGAAGCGTGTATTCCCGCTGCCATTAACGGCTCGGAGTGTAGCGCAGTCTGGTAGCGCATCTGGTTTGGGACCAGAGGGTCGGGAGTTCGAATCTCTCCACTCCGACCATTATTCTCCCAATATTTTCCGCAATTTGAGGCAGTCTCGAATCTGACCGATGCATGATGGGGACAAGCCCGATCTTTGCTCGCGAGTTCGCACTTGGGAAGATGGTGACGATGTCATCGATGTCGCGAAGCACGCCTATTCAGGCGTGCCGTCATTCAGCCCTGAGCAAGCAGGCCGACATACTGAGCATAGCTGATCACTGCATAAAAAAACGCAGTGATAGTAGCTCCGATCATGATGGCATGAAATTCTGCAGAGGTTCTCATAGCTCGCACCCGTGTCACAACGGTTGGTAGGCACCCTAGTCGCCTCCGCCGGTCATAACAATTAGAAAGCGATCAAAACATGCAACAATCCGAAACATATCGGATCGTGTGACAAGATTGCCCGCTTATCCACACCCGGCTGCGAACAAGGGCTGCGCTCAAGCGCTCAATCCAATAAACGCGCCACGAGACATTCGGTTTCGTTGCTCAGTCACTGCAGTGGCAAAGGCGCTTTTCCCTTGAAAAAACGGGGATTCGCGGATAAGCAAAATTCACTTCTTCCTGCCATCTTCGGTGTGGAAGCGGCCTGTCCCTTGGCCGAGTTATGAAAGGCGGGAAATGCCCGCATATCGGAGGCGCCGCAGTCATGTCTGCTAAGATCTATCGTCCGGCCAAGACCGCAATGCAGTCCGGTAAGGCCAAGACCCACCTCTGGGTGCTGGAATTCGATCAGGAGCAGCCGCGCAAGATCGACCCGATCATGGGCTACACATCTTCAGGCGACATGCGCCAGCAGGTGAAGCTGACCTTCGAAACGCAGGAACTCGCCGAAGCCTACGCCAAGCGCAACGGCGTCGAATATCGTGTCATCCCGCCGAAGGATCCTGTTCGCCAGGTGGTCGCTTACCCGGATAATTTCCGCTATACCCGCACGCAGCCCTGGACGCACTGATCCGTCCGAGGTTCAGGAACAGAAATGCTGGTGCCGTTCGTGGCGGCATCCAGAGGCCCCTTAGCTCAACTGGATAGAGCAGCTGCCTTCTAAGCAGCAGGTCGCAGGTTCGAGTCCTGCAGGGGTCGCCATCTTTTCAATAGCTTAGCAGACCACTTTTCTTGACTGTTCGCTTTGGGGTAACAGCAGCAGCAAGCAATGCTTTTGCAATCTCGACGCCAGAGCCATCGAAGGCTTCAGGGTATGGCAGGAGACAAAAGACAGACCGTCATCTCGCGCTGAGATGAAGAGGCTCTTCCAGCGCGCCGCGCCGTTGCACCTGAAGCCAGGGGCACCGCCGAATTGTCACCCATCCCGAATCCTCCACCCAGAAATGCAATCAAAAATTGCATTGCTTGCTGCAGATGCCGAGCGCCCTGGGTCACATCACGCAAAAATTTTCAGCCGATCAGAAGGCAGGACCATGACAGGCAGACCTACCGAGGCGGGCTTCGTCGTAGCCGCGATTGGTGGTGGCCGGCATGAAAGCGTTACCGCGGTTGGCTCGTGCGCCGCTGGTCGACGATACGACCATCTCTTTGACGTATGCTGATCTCGTAGCTCACCCCGCGGCGGACTCCGCGATAGGTAAAGTACCTGCCGCGGCAATTAACCTGACGGACGCCGCGAAAGCCTCGCGTACGAAGCAGCCGCGCACCCTGAGGGCAGGATATACCTCGTCCGTGGTTTAGGCTGGTGCCAGAGCCGACGATAACCTGAGCGCTCGCTACTCGGGGAACCGCGACCGGTGAGACAAAGGAAGCCAGAGCAAGCGTACATGAGAGAAGCGAAGATCCAAGAAGAGACTTGATACTCATAATCAACCTCCGGGTTAGCCGCGAAAAAATCAGGCTATGAGAAGGTCGCCTAAGTTGTGAGTCAATACAAGATGTGAAGGTCATGCGGTCGTGTGGCTGGCTGGGGCGTAATCCTGTTCGAGCCGTTTTGCACATAGGCCACCCCTGCGCTACGGAACGGCTGACCCGGCGTGAAAAGCACCAGATACGCCACTGCGATCATGATCGCGATGACGAAAATCGTCAGCACGAACTTCATCATGCCCTTGCTGGCTTTTTGCTCTGTGTTGATCATGCACTAGCAACAAGCTTGGTACGAAAAAGGTTCCGGGCGATGGCGCGGATAAGCAGCAATCCGCGCGATAGAAGAAGTGTGTCATTTCTATTGGCAAATCTCAGATTGTGCGCTTCCTTATTGAACCAGGGGAACGCCAATTGAACGAGAGGGGCCAATATGAGCGAACCGCAAATCTTATCACCGATTGCCGTGCCGGCGTCGAAACTAACGCCAGATCAGATTGGTTACGATGAGCAAGAAGACCGGCTTCTGCGGATCATCTCTGAATCTCTCGATTACTACCGCAAGCAAATCGAAAAAGCAGGAAAGTGGCATCGTAGACTGACCGTTTCCACGATGGTTCTGTCTCTTTTAGCGCCGGTTTTCGTTGCAGGGTCCGCGGCGGCGGATGCGCTAAAAATCCCGGGCGCAGCGCTTGGAGTAATCGGTGTGCTTATAACGCTCGTAATTGCAATTATAGAGGGTGTGAAGCAGATCTATAAATTTGGGGATCAGTGGTCGTCGGCCTACACCGCGAAGTTGGCTATCAGGCGAGCGCGTGATGAGTACAAGTTCAACCGAATTGGTCTCGTGCCAGGTGATGATGCTTGGAAGCAAAACTACCATTCGCTTCGGGCGGCTTACGAGAGCGCTTCAAACGCGCAGACGCAGGATTTTTTCAGGACTTTGCAGCAACCCGACAAATAGAGGATTGCTTATCACTGGGGCCGGGCAATGTTTGCCGCGTGCATATCCGCCAGATCTGGAACGGATGATCCGCCGTGTCTGCTTCAAGCGCGGTTTCGAAAACCGCCAGTGGCTCGCCGATCGGCTTGAGCTTCACTATTCGAAAATCGCTATCGGACCGCGTCTTGAGCGCGCTAAGGAAGTACGTTTGATCGATGACGTCGAAGAGAGCGTCGAGAACGGCGAATTCGATCCGAAGAAGCCGCTCAAGAAGTCCGCGCCATACCTGAAGCTGATCGCCCGGTACAACAAGGCCGGCCGCGCGACCTCAGTCGAATGCGCGGCCGGCCTTGTTTTTTAAGCCTTTTCGCCGTCTCAGCTGCCAGGCGTCAACGTCATGGAAGTGCCGGTTGCAGCCACATTGATGCCGAGCTGGCCGGTGACGCTGATGACCTGAAGATGGATCGAGCCGGACGTACCGCCGAAGAGAACGTTGGTGCCGATGCCGCCAACCAGCGTCGCTTCAGCGGTTGCGCCCTGGTAGAGGCCGGCCAACGAGCCGCGATGGTAGCCGGCGGTCGGGGCGAAGACAGCCCAAAGGAGGCGGCCGCGCGTCGTGAAACCAAGGTCGACGCCGAATTTGCGCAATGCGCCGCTATAGTGCTCCGGCGCTTCGGCATTGCTTGTCGGCTGGAAGACGCAATCGATCTGTTTGGAGGAGCCGAGCAGGTAGCCGACGCCGCCGCCGATATCGCAGCTGAGGTAGCCGATCTTTACGCCCCCGCTGACATCCGGTTCGACAGCCGGGCTTGCCCGTACCATGTCCGCGGCGCTGGCGCCCATGGCGAAGGTCTGAAGCAGTGCGGCTGTAGCGATTGTGGTTGCGAGTATCTTTTTCATCTCAATCTCCTATGGATATCGCAGGAAGGATATAGCGTCGGCTTTGTCATAACCAAGGCAGGAAAGTCTTTGCTGTTATTTTGGTTCCAGGAGTTGACTATGCCAAGCTGTCGCGGTCGTCTTTTAGGGAACCCTATTGGCCCGCATCGGTTGTCCAGATGTCCATTTTTCAAGCGATGGAGATTAGGATGAGTAAGACCAATGCAGACGATATCCGCAAGCGAACAGAGCGGCAGGTAGAAAATACCAGTGCCGGAGGACATCTTGGCGGAACTTATTTCGGCCAGCAGCCTGATGGCAAAACGGCTTCTTCCAGCAGCACAGAAGCGCGCAAGTCCCGCCCGAATGACGGTAGCAACTGACATAAAGGGACAACTGCGAGCATTGCGGCCGGCTGGAAAGGCCGGTCGCCCCTCATCCGAAAGGTGTATGTGTCTCATTGTGAAACAGGCTATGAGATTAATTTTAGAGGTCCCTAACTATTCCGCCTTTCCAGATGCTTGCCTGAAACATTCACAACCTTACGGCGTTTAATTCGAACGGGTTACGTCACTTACGGCTGGCTCGCTCGATCGAAGGTACGCGCGTTCCTCGGTTTATCGCCGGAACTATCCGGCTCAAAGAACGGAGGAAGTCATGAAGTGCATTTCTCAAAGACGGTCGCTTGCGCTTTTCGCCTCGGCCTGCATTGCCCTGTCACTGCCTGCCGCTGCTGCGCGAGCGCTCGATCTCGGTGTTTCCGCAAATGTTGGAGGAATCAGTGCTGATGTCGGCGCGTCAACGAGTTCGCGTGGGCTGGATGCCAACGCGAACGCCTCCGCCGGCGGCGCCAACGGCGTCAATGCGGATGCCAACGCCTCCCTCGGCGGTAGCAGCGTTGCCAATGCTGACGTAGACGCGACAGTCGGTGGCAGCCGCGGGGTTGCAGCCCACGTGGATGCGGACGTCGGTGGTCGGGATGGCATCGACGCCAATGTCAATCTCGGTGCCGGCGGAAGCTATGGACTGAACGCTGACGTCAAAGCCCGCGCGCTCGGGCGCTCGGGGACGGGCGCAAACGTCAATGCCCGAATCGGCGGTGGAGGTGAAACAGGATCTACGCTTTTCGGCCCGAACGGGTTGAATCTCGGTCTTGGACTCGGCGGTGCCGGTGCAGCCTCAGGCGCTGGTAATGGTAGCGGCGCAGGCACAGGCGCAGGGAGCGGCAGCACCCAGTCGGCTATCGTTCAACGATTTCGTGAAATGCCGGTCAATGACCAGCGTAAGCTGCTGATCCGTTGCCGAGATATATCTGTCTCCAGCGGCTATGATTCCGGCCTTGCAGGGCTTTGCGGCCTACTGCGCTCCACGGCCTCCCGCTAGAATGCACGAAAAACCCGCCGGCACGTCAACCGGCGGGTTTCATGCAATTTCAGATCGGTCCTGTTAATGCAGGATCTGGCTGAGGAACAGCTTGGTGCGCTCGTGCTGCGGATTGTCGAAGAATTCGGCCGGTGAATTCTGCTCGACGATCTGGCCCTGGTCCATGAAGATCACGCGGTTCGCAACCTGACGCGCAAAACCCATTTCATGGGTGACGCAGAGCATGGTCATGCCTTCTTCGGCAAGGCCCACCATCGTATCCAGCACTTCCTTGATCATTTCCGGATCGAGGGCCGAGGTCGGCTCGTCGAACAGCATGATCTTCGGGTTCATGCAGAGCGAGCGGGCAATCGCCACGCGCTGCTGCTGGCCGCCCGAAAGCTGACCCGGATATTTGTTGGCCTGCTCCGGGATCTTGACGCGTCTCAGGAAGTGCATGGCGATTTCTTCCGCCTGCTTCTTCGGCATCTTGCGCACCCAGATCGGCGCCAGGGTGCAATTTTCCAGGATCGTCAGATGCGGAAAGAGGTTGAAGTGCTGAAATACCATGCCGACTTCGCGGCGCACTTCGTCGATTTTCTTGAGGTCGTTGGTCAGCTCGGTACCATCGACGATGATCTGACCCTTCTGGTGTTCTTCCAGACGGTTGATACAGCGGATCATCGTCGACTTGCCGGAACCGGAAGGGCCGGCGATGACGATGCGCTCGCCGCGCATGACCTTGAGGTTGATATCGCGAAGAACGTGGAAGTCACCGTACCACTTGTTCATATTGATGATCTCGACGGCAACGTCGGTCGCCGACACGGTCATCTTTTTTGATTGGGCTTCTGCCATTGCTTGTTCCTCTTTTTATCGTTTGTGGCCGGTGTCGAGATGACGTTCCATGAATGCTGAATAGCGTGACATGCCGAAGCAGAAAAGCCAGAAGGTGAAGCCGGCGAAAATCAGCCCGGACAGCGGCGTTACGGCTGTTGCCCAGTTTGCGTCGGTGAAGTTGAGGCGAACGATGCCAAGCAGATCGAACATGCTGATGATCGATACCAGCGACGTATCCTTGAACATGCCGATGAAGGTGTTGACGATGCCGGGGATCACCAGCTTGATCGCCTGCGGCATGATGATCAGCCGCATCTTCTGCCAGTAGCCAAGGCCGAGTGAATCGGCGCCCTCGAACTGGCCCTTCGGGATTGCCTGCAGGCCGCCGCGAATGACCTCGGCCATATAGGCGGAGGCAAAGATCGATACACCCACGATCGCGCGCAGCAGTTTGTCCACCGTCCAGCCCGCCGGCAGGAAGAGCGGCAACACGACGCTTGCCATGAAGAGCACCGTGATCAGCGGCACTCCACGCACGACCTCGATGAAGATGATACTCACCATGCGGATGACAGGCATATGCGAGCGCCTGCCGAGAGCCAGGAGAATGCCGACCGGGAAGGAGACGACGATGCCGACAAACGAGAGCACCAGCGTCACCATCAGTCCGCCCCAGAGCGGCGTGTCGACGACCTCGAGGCCGAACCCGCCGTAGAGCAGGACGAAGGAGATGACCGGCAGCACGATGAAGAGCAGGATCGCATTCAGGCCTTTGCGCGGCACTGATGGAATAAGCATCGGCACGAGCAAGAGCACGAAGAGAATGCCGACCAGCGTCGGACGCCAGCGCTCGTCGAGCGGGTAGCGCCCGTAGATGAACTGGTCGAACTTGGCATTGACAAAGGCCCAGCAGGCACCGCTCCACCCGTCCGGCTGAATGCCGCCCTGAACTGTCGTGGCACAGAAGGTGCGGTCCGGGCCTGTCCAGACCGCCTGTACGAACAGCCAGTCGATGGCATGCGGCAACGCCCAGGCGAGGAAGGTCACTGCCAGAAGGGTGAGGACGATATCCTTGGGTGTCGCAAGCAGGTTGCGGCGTATCCAGGCTCCGGCGCCCTTTTCTCCGGATGGCGGCGGCTCCTGTGCCAGCATGGTGGTTCTGACAAAACTATTGCTCATCTTACCTCTCCACCAGGGCCATCTTGGCATTGAACCAGTTCATCAGCAGCGAGGTGAGGATGCTGAGGCTGAGGTAGATCACTGCCCAGATCAGGATCACTTCGACCGACTGACCGGTCTGGTTGAGGGTCGTGCTACCGACGGCGACGAGATCGGCAAAACCGATGGCAATCGCCAGCGACGAGTTCTTGGTGAGGTTCAGATACTGGCTGCTCAGCGGCGGAATGATGATGCGGAAAGCCTGCGGAATGACCACCAGGCGGGTGATTGCTGAGGGATGCAGGCCGAGTGCCGCCGCCGCCTCCGTCTGCCCTTTCGGCACGCCACGAATGCCCGAGCGCACGATCTCGGCGATGAAGGCAGCCGTATAGAAGGAAAGCGCCAGGAATAGCGACATGAATTCCGGGCCAACCACCGAGCCGCCCGTCAAATTGAATTTGCCGGCGACCGGGAAATCGAAGGAAAGCGGCGCACCTGCGATGAGGAAGGCAAGGAGCGGCAGGCCGACGATGAGGCCGACCGAAACCCAGATCGTGTGGAAGGGCTGGCCCGTCGCCGCTTGCCGGCGATGCGCCCACCGGGCGGTGACGATGGCGGCGATGATCGCGACCAGGAAAGCAATGCCGACCAGCCAGAAACCCTCGCCGAAGATCGGCTTGGGGAAGGCGAGGCCGCGATTGTTCAGATATGATCCGAGCGGCAGATGCAGCGAGTCACGGGCGTTGGGCAGAATCGCCAGAACGCCCGAGTACCAGAAGAAGATCACCAGCAGCGGCGGAATGTTGCGGAAGACTTCCACATAGACCGTGCAGAGCTTTGCAATCAGCCAGTTCCGCGACAGGCGGCCGATACCGATGATGAAACCGATGATGGTCGCGGTGATGATGCCGGTAACGGCGATCAGGATAGTATTCAGAAGGCCGACGAGTAGCGCACGGCCATAGGTCGAATCACTGGAATAAGGGATCAGCGACTGGCCGACTTCGAAGCCGGCGCGACCGTTTAGAAATCCGAAACCCGATGCGATATTGGCGCGCGCCAGATTGACTGCCGTATTGTGAGCAATCGACCAGATCAGTGCGACCAGCAAGATAATGGTAAGAGCTTGGAAGAAGATGCCCCGAATTGTCGGGTCATAGAGGGCAGACTGGAAGCTCCAGCCGCTCCGAGTCAAAGACGATGAATCCGCAACCTGATGCGTCATGCCTGGCCAATTCCCCACGTTATGCGCCCCTTTTCGGAGCTTTTTTATAGGAGGATGAGGAAAGGCGGTTTCCCGCCTTTCCGGCTTTTCATGCCTGAAGCCGATTAGCGAACCGGCGGAGCGTACTGAATGCCGCCCTTGTTCCAGAGAGCGTTAAGGCCGCGTGCGATCTTCAGCGGGCTGCCCTGGCCGATGTTCTTTTCGAAGACTTCGCCATAGTTGCCGACATTCTTGACGACGTTGTAGGCCCAGTCATTGGTCAGGCCGAGGTCGGTACCGATCTTCGTATCGGCTTCCACGCCGAGGAAGCGCTTGATATCCGGGTTCGGCGAGTTCTTCATCTCGTCGACATTGGCCTGCGTGATGCCGAATTCTTCGGCATTGACCATCGCGTAGCCGACCCAGCTGACGATATCGAACCACTGGTCGTCACCCTGGCGAACGGCCGGAGCAAGCGGCTCCTTGGAGATGATTTCCGGCAGGATCATGTGCTCGTCGGGGTTCTTCAGCGTCAGACGCAGTGAATAGAGACCCGACTGGTCAGTCGTGTAGACGTCGCAACGGCCGGAGTCATAGGCCGCGTTGACTTCGTCAAGCTTCTCGAAGACCACCGGATTGTACTGCAGGTTGTTGGCCTTGAAATAGTCGGCGAGGTTGAGCTCGGTCGTGGTGCCCGACTGAACGCAAACCGATGCGCCGGAAAGTTCGAGCGCCGACTTCACGTTCAGGCTCTTGCGAACCATGAAGCCCTGGCCGTCATAATAGTTGACGAAGCGGAAGTTCAGGCCGAGCGCGGTATCGCGGTTGATGGTCCAGGTCGTGTTGCGGGCGAGCACGTCGACTTCGCCGGACTGCAGGGCAGGGAAGCGGTTGGCGGCGCTGAGGGGGGTGAACTTCACCTTGTTGGGATCGCCGAAGACCGCAGCGGAAACCGCGCGGCAGAAGTCGACGTCGAAGCCCGACCAGTTGCCGGACGCGTCAGGAGCAGCAAAGCCGGCAAGACCGGTGTTGACGCCGCACTGAACAAAGCCTTTTGCCTTTACGTCTCCGAGAGTTGTGGCCGAAGCGGCCGAAGCGCCAAGAGCGAAAACTGCTGCGCCGACAGCTGCGGACAGGAGCTTGTACTTCATTTTTCCCAACCTTTTTTCCGTTGTCTTATATTTTATCATATTGGGGAGCGGCCGAATTGAAATTGCCCGTGTGCCTCCCCGTTTCCCGCAACCCTCCCGGCGCGAGTGGGTCTATCACAGTCGCAAATGTCACTATGGTCAAGTGTCGCGGCCAATAATTGCGGCAAATTTCAGCATTTTGACAGATTACGCTGTACGCATGGGCATTTGGCTAGAAATTGGGCGCCAAGGTGAGGAAAAATGGCGCTAAAATCGCGAAGTCAAACGTCGGCGGCTTCGCAAGGCGAGACGATCACGTCAAGTTGTAGGGGTTGACCCTGATGGCGACGGGGTTCAAAAGTTCGGGCTTCGCATACCCTCGCCAGAAGGCCATTTCCCAAATGAAAGATCTAGACAGTCTCCTGCCGGGCGCCGGCATCAATACCCGTCTTTCCCATATCGGCTATGATCCCAGCGACTATCACGGCTTCGTCAACCCGCCTGTGGTGCGTGCATCCACCGTGCTCTTTCCCGATGCCAAGTCCATGGAGACGCGCAACAAGAAATACACTTACGGCACCCGCGGGACGCCGACGACCGACGCCCTTGCCGAGGCAATCAATGCGCTCGAAGGTTCGGCCGGAACTGTGCTTGTGCCTTCCGGCCTCGCCGCCGTCACGGTCGCTATCCTTGCCTATGTAGCGGCAGGCGATCACGTCCTTATTGTCGACTCCGTATACGGTCCCACTCGCCATTTCTGCGATACTGTCCTGAAGCGCATGGGTGTCGAAGTCGACTACTTCGACCCGGCGATCGAGGCGGGCATCGAAGCGCTCTTCAAGCCGAACACCACGGTCGTGCTGACCGAAGCCCCTGGCTCCAACACCTTCGAGATGCAGGATATCCCGGCCATTGCGGCTGTGGCGCACAAGCACCGCGCCGTGGTCCTGATGGATAACACCTGGGCCACGCCTCTCTATTTCCGGCCGCTGGACTTCGGCGTCGATGTGTCCATCCATGCCTCTACCAAATATCCGTCGGGCCATTCCGACATCCTGATGGGAACGATTTCAGCCAATGCCGAGCACTGGCCGAGGCTGATCGAGACGCATGGCACGCTCGGCCTTTGCGGTGCGCCCGATGATTCCTATCAGATCCTGCGCGGCCTGCGCACGATGGGCATCCGGCTGGAGCGCCACTACGAAAGCGCGCTTTCGATCGCCACGTGGCTCGAAAACCGCGAGGAGGTTGCCCGCGTCCTGCACCCGGCTCTGCCGAGTTTCCCGTCGCACCATATCTGGAAACGTGACTTCAAGGGTGCCAGCGGCATCTTCTCCTTCGTGCTTGATGTCAATGATCCGCAGAAGGCAAAGCCGAAGGCGCATGCCTTCCTCGATGCACTCTCCTATTTTGGGCTCGGCTATTCCTGGGGCGGCTATGAAAGTCTCGCCGTGCTGGTCAATCTCTCTGACCGCAAGATCGCCAAGGCACCGGTCGAAGGCCCCGTCATTCGCCTGCAGATCGGTCTTGAGGATATCGTTGATCTCAAGGCTGACATCGAGCGCGGTTTTGCGGCGGCAAACGCCGTCTGATCAACCGCTGTCGGATCAGCCGACAGGGCGGTAGCCGTAAATCCAGTCGAGATCCGCCGCGAGGCTTTGCGGCGGTTTCAGCGACAGGACAATATCCCGGCCGAGCCGGATCGGTCCGCTTGCATGATAGGCAAAACGGTTGAAGGCGCCGCGCTGACGCAGCTTGGCGATGCGGGGCGTTCGATGCCGTTCGAAGAGCGGGATGGCTTCGGAAACCGGGCGGGTTGCGAGGAAGGCTGCGAGCTCGAATGCATCCTCTATTGCCATTGCTGCGCCTTGGGCCGCAAAGGGCATCATGGCATGTGCGGCATCGCCGATCAGCACGGTCTTGTTCCCGTCCTGCCATTTGCCCGGCGTCGCTTCGAACAGTGGCCAAAAAGTGATGTCGCTGTGCCGTCCGAGCAAGCCGGTAACAGACGGATGCCAGCGGCGGAAGCGTGACCGGAGAAACTCGATCTGACCCTGTGTCGGTTCGCCTTGCCAGGCCTGCGGTAAAATATTGCCGGCGGTGATCGCCACCATGTTGAAGCCGCCGGTTTCCTTCAGCGGATAGCAGACCATATGCGCCGATGAGCCGAGCAGGGCCGAGACGCTGGTAGGATCGAGAAACCCGGGTGCCTCTCCTTCTGCGATGGTAAAGCGAAAGGCGACATTTCCCGAGAATTGCGGGGCAGGGGCGCCTGGTATTGCCTGCCTCAACCTCGACCAGACCCCATCAGCGCCGATGACGACATCGGCCGGACGCTGGCCCTGCGGCAGATCCGACTCGAAGCGCGTTCCCAAATGGAGCGTACAGAGCGGATTGATGCCAACAGCATCCAGAAGCGCCTTCTGAAGCGTCTTGCGGTGCAGGACGCCGTATGGTGCTCCCCAGCGATTCCTGGCGAAGCTCCCGGCAGGAACCGCAGCGAGTTCGCGCAGCGAACTACCCGAAATCAACCGGATGGATTGCGGCTCGAGCCAGACGCCGGTCAGCTCGTCGAGAACACCGAGCTCGGCAAGCACGCGCGATGCATTGGGAGAGATTTGCAGGCCGGCACCCACCTCTGCAAGTTGGGTCGCCTGTTCGAAAATATCCGAGCTGATGCCCCGTCGCGCAAGCGTCAGAGCGGCTGTTAGCCCGGCAATTCCGGCGCCGATGATGGCGGCATGTTCGACCGGCATGGGATATCCGATCTATAGAAGAGGGAAATTACGCCGCCTTGACGTGAAAGACGCAGCCCGGCGGGTTGGTCTGGTTGGATTTCAGCGAGGCGTTGTACCGATAGAGGGTCGAGCAGTAGGAGCAGACCTTCTCATTGTCGTCGCCCATATCGATGAAGATATGCGGATGATCGAAGGGAACGGATGCGCCGGTGCACATGAATTCCTTGACGCCGACTTCGATAACGCGGTGACCGCCGTCGTTCTGGAAGTGGGGAATGCTGTGGCCGGCCATGTCTGTCTCCGAATGCTTTGAATTCTGCGCGGACCTTATAGGCCTTCGAAACAAAAGTGTAGTGCCAAAGCATGGCTCCCCTGCGAGTTTTTGGCTTCCCGCTTGGGGGGCGCTCGACTATGGTCGCGCCAAATAAGGACGGCCCGATGAACCTGAATACGCCTGCATTTTCAAGCTTCACGCATGATGGATTGAAACTCGCTTTCTTTGATGAGGGCGATCCCTCCGGCCCGCCGGTGCTGCTGATTCATGGTTTCGCCTCATCAGCCAACGTCAATTGGGTTCATCCGGGCTGGCTGAAGACGCTGGGTGATGCCGGCTATCGTGTCATCGCCATCGACAACCGAGGTCATGGCGCCAGCGACAAGCCGCGCAATGCCGAAGCTTACAGGCCGTGGTTCATGGCGGGCGATGCGATCGCTCTGCTTGATCATCTCGGTATCCCCGAGGCCAATCTGATGGGCTACTCCATGGGCGCCCGCATCTCCGTCTTTGCCGCACTTGCCCATCCGAACCGCGTCCGCTCGCTGGTGCTTGGTGGCCTCGGTATTGGCATGACGGACGGAGTGGGCGACTGGGATCCGATTGCCGATGCACTGCTTGCTCCTTCTCTGGCCGATGTCACCCATCCACGTGGCCAGATGTTCCGTGCTTTTGCCGACCAGACGAAGAGCGACCGCGAGGCGCTTGCCGCCTGCATCAAGGGGTCGCGTGATCTTGTCGCCCGCGCTGATATGGGCAAGATCGACGCGCCCACCCTGATTGGGGTCGGAACCAAGGACGATATCGCTGGTTCCCCCCAGGAGCTCGCGGCGCTGATGCCCGATGCCGAAGCGCTGGATATCCCCGGTCGCGACCACATGCTCGCCGTGGGTGACCGGGTGTTCAAAAAAGCCGTGCTGGAATTCTACGCAAAGGTTGCTGCCGGCTGATGTCGCCAGCGGGTGACATAATCGTGATCTCCAGGAAAAAGCGTTGAATCGGTGTGCCCTCGGCACCCATTTATGTTATCGGCGTTTTCCTCTATATAATCGCATCCCAACGGGAAATGAGGAGGCCGGAAATGGTCGCTAAGACGGATATCCGCACGCTGGACGCAGCCCATCCGCTGAAAGTGATGGATCCTATCTGGGACAGTCTGCGAGAAGAAGCGCGCCTTGCGGCGGAAAGCGATCCGGTGCTGGCGGCTTTCCTCTATTCGACGGCCATCAACCATCGCTCGCTTGAAGAATGTGTCATCCATCGCATCTGCGAGCGCCTCGACCATCCCGACATGCAGGCAAACTTGCTGCGCCAGACTTTTGAGGAAATGCTCGACGACTGGCCGGAATGGAGCTCGATCCTGCGCGTGGATATTCAGGCAGTCTATGATCGCGACCCCGCCTGCCTGCGTTTCATGGAAGCCGTCCTCTACTTCAAGGGCTTCCACGCCCTGCAGACGCACCGGCTGGCGCATTGGCTGCTGAACCGCGGCCGTCGCGATTTCGCGCTTTATCTGCAGAGCCGCTCCTCCAGTGTCTTCCAGACGGACATCAATCCGGCCGCCCGCATCGGCAAGGGCATCTTTCTCGACCATGCGACCGGCCTCGTGGTCGGCGAAACGGCTGTCATCGGCGACAACGTCTCCATTCTGCACGGCGTCACGCTCGGTGGCACCGGCAAGGAGGGCGCCGACCGTCACCCGAAGATCGGAACGGGCGTGATGATCGGCGCGGGTGCCAAGATTCTCGGCAATATCGAGATTGGCTTCTGTTCGCGCGTTGCCGCCGGGTCGGTCGTGCTGAAGCCGGTACCGCCCAAGACGACAGTGGCCGGTGTGCCCGCCAAGGTCGTCGGCGAGGCCGGCTGCTCGGAGCCGGCACGCGTCATGGATCAGGTTATCGGCGCAGATATCTGAGCCTTCATTGGAAAAATGCGGAAAAGCGCCTAGATCCTGGCAGGGACAGTCATTGCTAACAGGATCTCGCGACCTTTACAGCGCCGCTTTACCTGTGCAAGAAGCGGCCAACCGAGATCGCTTACGGAGATGAGAGAGTGAAGCCAGAAGAAATCAAGAAGCTCGACGCCTATTTCAAACGCACGCTGAATCCGCAGATCGTGGTGAAGGCGCGCCCGCGCAAGAACGACTCCGCGGAAGTCTATATTGGCGAAGAATTTCTGGGCGTCATCTACATCGACGACGAGGACGGCGACCGTTCCTACAATTTCTCGATGGCAATTCTCGACGTCGATCTCTGATCGAACGTCACGTTGATCAAAAGCCGCGCATCGCCGGGCGATGCGCGGCTTTTTTGTTGGACGGCCGCCGCCAAATGGGCGTATTCGCCAAAATTTCTGCTAACCCTGCGGTTGCATGCGGCTGATATATTTTAGCAAAATCAATAAAAGACGGACGTGCCCAAAAATTCGGTCTCTGGCGTGAATACTGACTGCAACCACTGGATGTTTTGCAATGCACAAGACTACTTGACTCTTTGTGCGTTGCAGCTACCCTCTGCCTGCAACAGCCAATTGGAGGATGGTCATGTTCAATTTCGACGATGCGAACCGGAAGAGCAAGGAAACCGTGGACTCGGTGCTCAAGAGCTATTCCGATACCGCCAAGGGTTTTCAGGCGATCGCCTCTGAGGCGGCCGAATATTCCAAGAAGTCCTTTCAGGATGCCGTCACCCATTTCGAGACGCTGTCGGGCGTAAAGAGCTTCGAGGCGGCCTTCGAATTGCAGACCAGTTATGCGAAGTCTTCCTATGAGGCTTTCATCACTGAGGCGACCAGGCTCGGCGAAATGTATGCCGATCTCGCCAAAAATGCTTATAAGCCCTACGAGACGCCGATGGCTGCCGCTGCCGCCAAGGTCTCGAAAGCCTCTCCGGTAACCCCTGCCGCCGCATAAATCTGGTGGCGCATCGCGCCCCACCTATTGAAAATCAAAGACCGGCACCGCATTTGCGGCCGGTCTTTTTTGTTTCCCGAAGCATGCTCCGGTTTTTACGCAGACTTTTTTGGCCTTTGCGTCAAGTCCTGCGGAATTGTGATTGCAGTCGGAAACAAGGGGCTTAAAATCGCTCTATTATGAACTACCTTAGTGTTTCAGATATTCGGCGGGAAAGCACCCCTCCCATGCTGCTCGCCGGATTGATTGAGGAATGAATGAAAATGATCGCCAAACCGATCCGGATGCAGAACGACAGCGAAAGGAACGGGGACAACGGAAATCGAACCTCGGTCATCACGCGCACCAAGCCGAAGACCAAGAAGCCCAACGTTTATCGCGTACTGCTTTTGAATGACGACTACACCCCAATGGAATTCGTCATCCATATCCTGGAGCGTTTTTTTCAAAAGGATCGGGAAAGTGCCACCCGCATCATGTTGCATGTCCATAACCATGGCGTCGGCGAATGCGGAATATTCACATACGAGGTAGCGGAGACCAAGGTGAGCCAGGTGATGGACTTTGCCCGGCAGCATCAGCATCCGCTGCAATGCGTCATGGAAAAGAAGTGAGGAACTGAACGTGCCAACATTTTCGCCTAGTCTTGAGAAGGCGCTCCATCAGGCACTGACCTTTGCCAACGAGCGGCATCATGAATATGCGACGCTCGAGCATCTGCTGCTCGCCCTGATCGACGATGCCGATGCGGCTGCGGTCATGGGTGCCTGCAATGTCGACCTCGACGCGCTCCGTAAAACGCTCCTGGAATATGTCGATAACGAACTCTCCAACCTGGTCACCGGCTATGACGAGGACTCCAAGCCGACCTCCGGCTTCCAGCGCGTCATTCAGCGTGCGGTGATCCATGTCCAGTCTTCGGGCCGCGAGGAAGTAACCGGCGCCAACGTGCTGGTTGCGATCTTCGCCGAGCGTGAAAGCCATGCTGCCTATTTCCTGCAGGAGCAGGAAATGACCCGCTACGATGCCGTCAACTACATCTCCCACGGCATTGGAAAGCGCCCCGGCGCATCCGAGAACCGGCCGCCGCGCGGCGCTGAGGATGAGTCTGAATCCAAGCCGACCGCACGCGGCGGCAATGAGGAAGAAGGCGGGCCGAAGAAGCAGCAGGACGCCCTGAAGGCTTACTGCGTGAACCTCAACGAGAAGGCCAAGGGCGGCAAGATCGACCCGCTGATCGGCCGTCACGCCGAGGTCAACCGGACCATCCAGATCCTGTGCCGCCGCTCCAAGAACAACCCGCTCTATGTCGGGGATCCCGGCGTCGGCAAGACTGCCATTGCTGAAGGCCTCGCCAAGCGCATCGTCGAAGGCAAGGTGCCGGAAGCACTGGCTGACGCCACCATCTTCTCGCTCGACATGGGCACGCTGCTTGCCGGCACACGGTATCGCGGCGACTTCGAAGAGCGCCTGAAGCAGGTCGTCAAGGAACTGGAAGAATATCCGGGCGCTGTGCTGTTCATCGACGAAATCCACACCGTCATTGGCGCGGGTGCAACGTCGGGCGGCGCCATGGATGCCTCGAACCTCTTGAAGCCGGCCCTGTCTTCTGGAGCGATCCGCTGCATCGGTTCGACCACCTACAAGGAATATCGCCAGTTCTTCGAAAAGGATCGGGCGCTGGTCCGTCGCTTCCAGAAGATCGACGTCAACGAGCCGTCGATCGATGATGCGATCGAGATCATGAAGGGTCTGAAGCCCTATTTCGAAGAATACCACCACCTGCGCTACTCGAACGAGGCGATCAAGACGGCTGTCGAACTCTCGGCCCGTTACATCTCGGACCGCAAGCTGCCGGATAAGGCGATCGACGTCATCGATGAGACCGGTGCGGCCCAGATGCTGCTGCCGCCGTCAAAGCGCCGCAAGCTGATCACCGAAAAGGAGATCGAAGCGACGATTGCGACGATGGCCCGCATCCCGGCGAAGACCGTCTCGAAGGACGACGAAGCCGTTCTTGCCAATCTCGAGCAGGAACTGCGCTCGGTGGTCTATGGTCAGGATACGGCGATCGAAGCCCTGTCCACCTCGATCAAGCTGGCACGTGCCGGCCTGCGCGAGCCGAACAAGCCGATCGGTGCTTACGTCTTCTCCGGCCCCACTGGTGTCGGCAAGACGGAAGTCGCCAAGCAGCTTGCCGCCTCGCTCGGCGTCGAGATGCTGCGCTTCGACATGTCGGAATATATGGAGCGGCATACGGTTTCCCGTCTGCTCGGTGCACCTCCCGGCTATGTCGGTTTTGATCAGGGCGGCCTTCTGACCGATGGCGTCGACCAGCATCCGCATTGCGTGGTCCTGCTCGACGAAATCGAAAAGGCCCATCCGGATATCTACAATATCCTCTTGCAGGTCATGGACCACGGCACGCTGACCGACCATAACGGCAAGAAGATCGACTTCCGCAACGTCGTTTTGATTATGACGACCAACGCGGGCGCTTCGGAAATGGCCAAGGCCGCGATCGGCTTCGGTTCGTCCAAGCGTACCGGCGAAGACGAAGAGGCACTGACCCGCCTGTTCACGCCGGAATTCCGCAACCGTCTCGACGCGATCATCCCGTTCGCGCCGCTGCCGACGGCCGTCATTCACAAGGTCGTGCAGAAGTTCATCATGCAGCTGGAAGCTCAGCTCTCGGAACGCAACGTCACCTTCGACCTGCACGAGGATGCGATCGCCTGGCTTTCGGAAAAGGGTTACGACGAGAAGATGGGCGCCCGCCCGCTTGCCCGCGTGATCCAGGATGCCATCAAGAAGCCGCTGGCGAACGAAATCCTCTTCGGCAAGCTGAAGAAGGGCGGCGTCGTCAATGTCACCGTCGGCACGAAGGAAGACGGCAAGCCCGGCCTCATTCTGGAAGCCATTCCGGAAACGGCCCCCATCAAGCCGAAGCCGGAAGCCGAACTGGTTCATCCGGAAGCGACCGACGAGGATGATGGCGAGCTGAAGACCAAGCCGGTCAAGAAGACGAAGGCGAAGACCGTGCCGCAGCCTGAGCCTGAAGTCCGCGACGCTCCCAAGAAGGGCTCGACGGTTCCGAAGGTTCCGCGCAAGAAGTAAGCTTCGGGACTGATAATAAATAAAGGCCGCTGAGAAGCGGCCTTTGTTGTTTTTAGCACAATGTTCAGAGCTTCGCGTAGTCGATCTCGAGGAAATCCGAGACCTCGGGCACCCAGCGATCGCGCACGAAGGCAACATGCAGCGGGTGGACGTTATAGGCGTCGTAGCCGGCCTGATCGTCGAACTCCATCGAGAAGCCGAAGGTGAAATCGTTCTTCGGGCTTGTCTGGCGTAGTTGCTCGAAATTTCTGACACTCGGGATCTGCCGGAGTGTCAGTGCCTCTCCCAGGAAAGCCTTCTCTTCAGCGGATCCGGCAGGGTGCTTGAGGCGGAACGCAACAGTGTGGCGGATCATGGTTTTCTCCTAAATCAATGAAGCAATTTGGCATTTCGAAAAATGGGCTGGCGTTTCCGTTACGCGAGTTCCGCCTTGATCTTCTCTGCATTGGCGGCAAGCACAGCGCCGTCCTCCATCTTGCCGGAATGCGGCTTGAGCGCCACGCCCTCGTGCCGCGGGATGACATGGAAATGCAGGTGGAAAACGGTCTGGCCCGCCGCCGGCTCGTTGAACTGGGCGATGAACACACCATCAGCGTCGAAGGCTTCCTTGACCGCATTGGCGACTTTCTGGACGACGGTGATCGTATGGGAAAGGGAAGCGGGGTCGGCATCGAAGATATTGCGGGAAGGTGCCTTCGGCAGGACCAGAACATGGCCCGGCGCTTGCGGCATCACATCCATGAAGACAACGGTCTTGTCGTCCTCGTAGACGCGATGTGACGGGATTTCACCGCGCAGGATCTTGGCGAAGATATTGTTGTCGTCATAGGCGGCGCTGGTCATGGCGAAATCTCCTCGTGTTTCCCATCGCGTAGCGCGGCGGAGGCAAGCGCGTCAATCCTCCTGCAGCCGTTCGCCCTTGCGGAAGGGCGTATGCTCGGCAAGCATCTCATTCATGTATTCGACATCCTCTCGCTCACGCTCGAGATAGTCGGAAACCGCACGCCGCAATCCCGCATGGGCGATATAATGGGCGGAATGTGTTGTCACCGGCAGGTAGCCGCGGGCAAGCTTATGTTCGCCCTGCGCGCCTGCCTCCACTTTCTTGAGGCCCTTTTCCAGTGCGAAATCGATGGCCTGATGGTAGCAGACCTCGAAATGCAGGAAGGGATGGTCCTCGATGCAGCCCCAGTGCCGCCCGTAGAGCGTATCGCCGCCGATGAAGTTGATGGCGCCTGCAACATAGCGGCCTTCGCGTTTTGCCATGACGAGCAGGATGTCGTCAGCCATCCGCTCGCCGATCAGCGAATAGAATTTGCGCGTCAGATAGGGCCGCCCCCATTTGCGGCCGCCAGTATCCATGTAGAAGGCAAAGAACTGGTCCCAGATCTTTTCGGTCAGATCCCGTCCCGTCAGCCAGTCGATGGAAATGCCGTTCTCCACCGCCGTTCGACGCTCCCTGCGGAGTGCCTTGCGCTTGCGGGAGGCGAGCGTTTCCAGGAATTCATCGTGGTTGGCATAACCTTCATTGATGAAATGGAACTGCTTGTCCGTGCGATGGAGATAGCCGTCGGTGTCGAAGACCGACATCTCGTCCTCGGGCACGAAAGTGATATGCGCCGAGGAAATATCGAGGCGGCGGACCACCTCCTTGAGGCTTTCCGCCATGGCATTCTGTATTGGCAGTCTTGCAAATCCATCGGCTACCAGCAGACGCGGACCGGTCGCGGGCGTGAAGGGGATCGAGCATTGCAGCTTCGGATAATAGCTGCCGCCGGCCCGTTCAAAAGCGTCGGCCCAGCCATGGTCGAAGACATATTCGCCCTGGCTGTGGTTCTTGAGATAGCCGGTCAGGGCGCCGACGAGCTCGCCCTTGTCCGTCTCCAGAAGCATGTGGTGGCCGAGCCAGCCCGTCTGGGCGGTGGCCGAGCCGGATTCTTCCAGTGACGAGAGAAAGGCATGCGACACGAAGGGGTTATAGGCGACGGTGTCGCACGCCCTCGATGCTCCCGAAAGCCTGGACCAGCGCTCGGGGGAAATCGCGGTGAAAGATCGCTCGATGCGAATGGAAAGTTCGTCTGACGATTCGTCTGTCATGAAGCAAATGCGAAGCCGTTGGGAGGAGGGAGCGGGCTCCCTCCCAGTCTGCGCACGATCTTGTCGAAAAAGCGAGCGTCAAACCGCCGCGCGCGGATCGAAGCCCTCGAAAGTCATTTGGTCGGCATTGTCGAAGGTGCGCTTGCGGGCATCTTCGTCACGGACTGTCCAGGTTATGACAGGAATGCCCTTGTCGCGCTGGCGCGAGATGAAAGAGTTCGGCAGGTCCGCATAATAATAGGAGATGAAATCGAGACCGAGTTCCATCGCCTTCTCATGCGTGGCATATTCTTCCGCCGTGTTGCCGTTGGCCGTCAGCCCGACCGGGTAGGGGGCGCCGAGCTCCTTCAGGTCCTTCAGCAGCCAATGGTCGAAGCTCATCAGCGCGACCTTGCCTTCATAGCCCTCGAGGACTTCGAGAACGCTTTCGGCAAAGCCTTCGTCATCGGCCTCACGGCCCTTGAGTTCCAGAACCAGCGGCACCTTGCCCTGCACGAGGTTGAGAAGCTGCTTCAGTGTCGGCACCTTGTCCTTCGTGCCACCGATGGCGATCAGCCCGAGCTCCCCGGAGGTCCGCTCACGCACGTCGCCCTTCAGGTTGCAGAGACGTTCCAGATCTTCGTCATGAAAGATGATTGGCACGCCATCCGACGCGTAATGCAGATCGCATTCGATGGCAAAGCCTGCTTCGACGGCTCGTGAAAAAGCCGAGAGCGTGTTTTCCCAGACGGTATTGTTGAGGTCGTGATAGCCACGGTGCGCAACCGGCAGCTCTTTGATCCAGGCGGCATTCGTCATTATGCGATTTCCATGATAGCATCGATTTCGACTGCAGCACCAAGGGGCAGGGCTGCCATGCCGACGGCAGCGCGGGCATGTTTGCCGGCTTCGCCAAGTACGTTGGCAATCAGGTTCGAAGCACCGTTGATGACAAGGTGCTGTTCGATGAAATCAGGCGTCGAGGCAACGAAGCCGTTGAGCTTGATGACGCGGCGGATGCGGCCGAGGTCGCCGCCGAGAGCCGCCTTTGCCTGAGCGAGAATATTGATGGCGCAAAGCTCTGCCGCGCGCTGGCCGGTGGCGACATCGACATTCTTGCCGAGATGGCCCGACACGGCGACCTTGCCGTCTTCAAGCGGCAGCTGGCCGGAGATGGTGAGCAGATTGCCGCTGATGACATAGGGGACGTAATTTGCGGCGGGTGCGGCAGCTTCGGGCAGGGTTATCCCCATTTCCGAGAGACGCGTTGCGATTTGATCGGACATTTTCGTCTCCGCTTTTGTTGTCAATTCTTCAAAAATTATGCATCAAGACTAGAATCTTTAATGTGACAGTTTCGAGCCTCGACTTGGCCGCCTCGATTTGGCCGAAACGGTTCTTATAACATCGCGGACGAGTCCAACAGGAGTTAATGAATGTTCCGATCGTCACTTGCCGCTCTTCTTCTCGCAAGCGTCTCCGCCAATGTTTCGGCGGCCGCGCCGGCGACGAGCGCTGCGATCGCGACCGGGCTTGTCGCTCACCGCGCCGTCTACGACCTGGAACTGAAGGATGCTTCGGAACGCTCGGGCATCGCTTCCATGTATGGCCGCATGGTCTATGAGTTCGACGGCAATTACTGCGAAGGCTTCACCACCAACTTCCGCTTCGTCACCCAGATCGACACCGGCGACAACGTGCGCGTCAGCGATCAGCAGACCAAAACCTTTGAAAGCCTGAAGGACGGCAAGTTCACTTTCGACACCAAGTCCTTCACCGACGATCAGCTCGACAAGGAAGTCAACGGTGCGGCCGAAGACAAGCCGGAGGGTGTGAAGGTCGATCTCAAGCAGCCGGCAAGCCGTGAACTGCAGCTCGCGGAAAGCCGTTTTCCGACCGAGCACATGCTCGACGTCATCCAGAACGCCAAGGACGGCAAGCGCTTCTTCGAGGCGCGCGTTTTCGACGGCTCTGACGACGGCGACAAATCCCTGGTAACGACGACGATCGTGGGCAAGCAGGAAACTCCGGCTGCGGACGAGGCCGATGCCGACAATGCCGGCGAGTTTGCGAAGTCTTCGTTCTGGCCGGTGACGATCTCCTATTTTAACGAGAATGCCAAATCCGATACGCTGCCGGTCTACCGCATGTCGTTCAAGCTCTATGAGAACGGCATCACCCGGGATCTGACGATGGATTATGGAGACTTCGTCCTGACCGGCAAGCTCGCCAAGCTCGAGCTGCTCGACAAGAAGGCTGCGCCTGCCTGCCAGTAAGACGGCTTTTGCACCGACGTAAGCGCCTGTCATAAAACAGTATTTCTAGTACAGCTAAACTGTCGTCCCGCAGATGAGTCGTCGCGGGCCGGTCTTTGCGGAAATCTGCCTTTCCGGTCCGGCATGGCGTTTGACCCATTTGCTCCGATTATGGGGTCGCAATTCGTAACACCAATTGCGCCGCAAGCCGAGAAAGACGACCCGAATGGCCGATACCGATCTCGCGACTGTCCAGAATGCTCCCCTGCCGGCGATCGCCGCCGATCCCAAGGAAGTCGCCCGCATTACGGACACTATCAGTATTGCAGACCGTGCCGGCATCTCCGTTTACGGCGACCGCGCGCAGCAAGCCGTCAGTGACTATGCCGACAGGATCCTGCGCGAGGTGCGCAATAAGGATCTTGGCGAGGTCGGAAAGCTTTTGACCGACATCATCCTGAAATCGAAAAGCCTTGATCCCGCGTCGATCAAGGACAGGGGTTTCCTGAGCCGGGTGTTCCTCTCCGCCAAGGCGCGTCTCGAGCGCTTCAAGGAGGAGTTCGAGGATGTCGCCGGCCAGATCGACCGTATCGGCCTGGAGCTCGACCGCCACAAGGATACGCTGCGTCGCGACATCGCCCTGCTCGACGACCTGCATGAAGAGACGAAGCAGTCGATCGTGAAGCTCGATGCCTATGTCCAGGCAGGCAAGAATTTCGCCGAGCAGTTTCGTTCGATCGAGCTGCCGAAGCTGAAGAGCGCGGCCGATGCCGCATCCTCCAGCCCCGGCGGCGGCATGCTGGAAGCCCAGACCTATCAGGACAGTGTCCAGGCGCTCGACCGGCTTGAAAAGCGCATCTTCTATCTGCAGCAGGCGCGTCAGCTCGGCATTCAGCAGCTTCCGCAGATCCGCATCGTCCAGGCCGGCGACGAGACTCTGATCGAGAACCTGCAGGCGACCTCGGCGCTGACGGTTCCCGCCTGGAAGCAGAAGATGGTGATCCTTCTGGGGCTCACACGGCAGAAATCGGCCCTGGACCTGCAGAAGACGGTGACCGACGCCACCAATGACATGATCCGCCAGGCCTCCGAAATGATGAAGGATCAGGCGATCGCCGTCGAGCAGCAGTCGCAGCGCGGCATTGTCGATATGGAAACACTTGCCAAGGCCAATCAGGATCTGATCGATACCGTCACCGCCGTGCTGCGCGTGCAGGAAGAGGGGCGCAAGAAGCGAGCACAGGCCGAGCAGCAGATGGAACAGCTGACAATCGACCTCAAGAAGGCGATGACCCAGGCGTGAGCGGCAAAATCATTATCCGATCACTCGTGTCCGCGCTCACCCTGTCCGGCCTGGTGGCACTTGCAGGATGCGATGCTTTCACCAGCGGCCCGAATTTTTCCATCGTTTCCGGCTCGGAAAATACCATTCTGCAGCCGATCGTCGAGGAATTCTGCAAGGAGAAGCACGCGACCTGCTCCTTCAAATATGAGGGCACCCTCGATATCGGCCTTGCGCTGCAAAGCGATCAAGGCGTGGAACAGGATGCCGTGTGGCCGGCCTCCAGCGTCTGGGTCGACATGTTCGATGCCAAACGCAGGGTCAAGGACCTGACATCGGTGGCGCAGACACCCGTCATCCTCGGCGTGCGCAAGTCGAAGGCCGAGCAGCTCGGTTGGGTCGGCAAGGATGTCTTCATGAAGGATATCCTGACAGCGGTGAACAGCGGATCGCTGAAATTCCTGATGACATCGGCCACCCAGTCGAATTCCGGCGCCAGCGCCTATCTCGCCATGCTTTCAAGCGCGCTCGGCAACAAGCCTGTCATCGAGCCGGGCGATCTCGACAACAAGACTGTGCAGGACACAGTTCGAAGCCTGCTTGCCGGCGTCGCGCGCTCCTCTGGCTCGTCGGGCTGGCTTGCCGACCTCTATACGGACTCGGCCGGCAAGGGCACAGTCTATGATGCGATGTGGAATTATGAGGCTGTCATAAAGGAAACCAACGACAAGCTGTCAGGCATGGGCAAGGAGCCGCTCTATGCCATTTATCCCGCCGATGGCGTGGCGATGGCGGATTCGCCGATCGGCTTTGTGGATCATGGCCGGGGTCCCGAGGTCCAGGCCTTTTTCAAGGATTTGCTCACCTATCTACGTTCGCCCGATGTGCAGAAGAAGATTGCCGAAACCGGCCGCCGCCTGCCGCTCGGCAGCGTCACCGCCGAAGCTGAGCCGAGCTGGAATTTCGATCCTGCCAAACTGGTGACCGCGATTCGCATGCCGGAGCCGGCCGTGATCCGCCAGGCGCTTACGCTCTATCAGGCGGCGCTGCGCAAACCGTCACTGACGGTACTCTGCCTCGATTTCTCCGGTTCGATGCAGGGAGATGGCGAGAACAGTCTGCAGCAGGCGATGCGCTTCCTCTTCACGCCCGAGGAGGCAAGCAAGGTTCTGGTGCAATGGTCGCCGGCCGACCGCATCTTCATTATTCCGTTCGATGCCAATGTCCGCGACATCTTTTCGGCCTCGGGCGACACGATGGAACAGCAGGGGCTTCTCAACGCCGTTTCCGGACAGCACGCAGGCGGCGGCACCAATATGTATGCCTGCGCCGAACGCGCACTCCAGCAGATGACGAAGACCGGGGACCTCGGCAATTATCTGCCGGCGATCATCATCATGACTGACGGCAGATCGGATGACCAGAGTGCAGCCTTCATGAGCGACTGGAACGCGATGGAACCACGCGTGCCGATCTTCGGGATCACCTTCGGCGATGCGGACAAGACCCAGCTCGACAGTCTGGCGGCAGCGACCGCGGCACGTGTCTTCGATGGCCGGTCGGACCTTGCGACGGCATTCCGCACCGCCCGCGGCTACAACTAGGACCGGCATGCGCAACTGGCTCGGCAATGACGGCAACTGGATCATGGCGGGATTGGTGACCGCCATTCTCGTCCCCGTCCTGACGTTTGCCGCCGGCATGCCGTTCTGGATTGCCGCCGTCATTGGCCTTCTGGTTTTTGCCGGCCTCGTTTTCCTTCTGGCGCCGCGCAGGCTTTTCGAAGGTCTCGATATCAAGGTGATCGGCCGCGGTCGTCTCGCATTCGCAAGGGAATTGCTGGAAGCGGCGGTGCCGTCCGCGCAAAGGCTGGAGGCGGCAGCCGACGATATCACCGATAAGCAGACGGCAGCGCGCGTGCGTCACCTGGCTGAAATAGCCGCCGATGTCTTCCGCACGGTGGAGGCAAAGCCGGAGAGCGCCAATGCCGTACGCCGTTTCCTCAGCTACTATCTGCCGCGTGCGGCCGAGGTTGCAGAGGGCTTTGCGGCAATCGAGGCGAAGCGCGCGCCTGACATCAAGCAGTTGGAGGACGTCCGCGCTGTACTGGTAAAGCTGGAGGATGCCTTCGTTCACTATGCCGACAGCCTTGTCGATGATGCGCTTGGCACGCTCGACACCGACCTGCGCCTCATTCAGGCATCGCTCAAAGAGGATCTCGGACGCTGATGGCTCTCTCCCGCCGCGCCTTTGGAGTTGGACTGCTTGCCACCGGTATCGCCGGCACGGGCGGTTATTTCGCCGTTCGCGACCGGCCGGAGCTGCAGGGCCTGCTGGGGACGCGTACAAAGCTGTTCGGCTTCGTCGGCGGCGAGAAGGAGGCTTTCCTTGCCGATCCCGACGTCGTCGACGCCGTCAAGGATTACGGCCTATCGATCGACAGTCGCGTCGCCGGCTCGGTCGAGATGGTTCGCGAGCAGGCCTTGCTGTCGCAGAACCCGCAATTTCTCTGGCCGTCGTCGTCCATCATGGTGGATATCGCCCGCCAGAGCGGCGTGAAGATCCGCGATGACAGGGTCATGCTGAACACGCCTGTCGTCGTCTACACATGGCAGCCTGTCGTGGATGGACTGATCAAATCGGGTCTCGTGACCGTAGTCGACGGTCATCATCAGCTCGACCTTAAGGCCTTGCTCGACGCCATTCTTGCTGGCACCGACTGGTCGAAGCTCGGCGTCGCCACACTCTACGGCCGGGCGCGCATCGTCTCCACCGATCCGAACCGATCGAATTCCGGCTTCATCTTCTCAGGCCTTGCGCTCAGCCTCTTCAGCGGCAATGTCGCAACACCAGATGATCTCACCCGGTTTGGCGGCAAGGTGCAGTCGATCTTCCGCAACATGGGTTTCAAATCGCCGTCTTCAGGCAAGCTGTTCGATCAGTATCTCGCAGGCGGCCTCGGCGGCGAGCCGATGATCGTCGGCTACGAGAATCAGCTGGTCGAATGGGCGCTTGCCGATCCCGACAGGTGGAGCCGCATCCAGTCGGGGCAGGGGGCGAAGCCTGTCGTCCTCTATCCGCGCCCGACCGTCTACTCAGCCCACCCGCTGATCGTCGTCGACCAAACGGCCGAACGACTGATCGAGGCACTGACGAGCGCAAGGCTGCAGGAGCTTGCCTGGACCAAACATGGTTTCCGCGGACCGCTCGGCAGGGCGACCGGCGATACGCAGGGGACGATTGCCGGCCTTCTGCCATCCGAGATCGATGCGGTGCTGCCGATCCCGGATGCCGGTGTCATGCTGGCGTTGCTCAACGTGCTGGCAAACTGAACCGTTCGGGTCTATATATCGAGCGCTGTCCAAGGCAGATTTTTTGGCACAAGCCTTGCTTTTGCGGAAAATCGAATGTAAGGGCACGCGCATTCCACACGTAAGGCATGGGATCGTCCGGGAGAAATCCGGCTTTTCCGCCCGGTGGCATCTTCAAAGAGGATGCTGTTCGCCTTGCGGAGGTTCAACCGGCAAAGGAGTAAAAGGCATGGCATTGCCTGATTTTTCTATGCGCCAGCTTCTCGAAGCAGGCGTCCACTTCGGTCACCAGACGCACCGCTGGAACCCGAAGATGAAGCCCTACATTTTCGGCGATCGTAACAACATCCACATCATCGACCTGGCTCAGACCGTTCCGATGCTGTCGCGCGCCCTCCAGGTCGTGTCCGACACCGTTGCTCGCGGCGGCCGCGTTCTCTTCGTCGGCACCAAGCGTCAGGCTTCCGAGCTGATCGCTGACTCGGCCAAGCGTTCTGCCCAGTACTACGTCAACTCGCGTTGGCTCGGCGGCATGATGACGAACTGGAAGACGATCTCCAACTCGATCCAGCGCCTGCGCAAGCTCGACGAAATCCTGAGCTCCGAGCAGTCCGGCTACTCCAAGAAGGAGCGCCTGAACCTCGAGCGCGAGCGCGAAAAGCTCGATAAGGCCCTCGGCGGTATCAAGGACATGGGCGGCACGCCGGACCTGATGTTCATCATTGACACCAACAAGGAAAAGATCGCGATCGACGAAGCCAAGCGCCTCGGCATCCCGGTCGTCGCCATCATCGACTCGAACTGCGATCCGGACCTGATCGACTATCCGATCCCGGGCAACGACGACGCCTCGCGCGCCATCGCTCTGTACTGCGACCTGATCGCCCGCGCTGCGATCGACGGTATCGCCCGTCAGCAGAGCGGATCGGGCCGCGACCTCGGCGCTTCGACCGAAGTTCCGTTCGAGCCGGCGCTCGATGAGGCGAGCGAAGCCTGATAAAAGCGGGTGGAGCAAAGCTCCGCCCAAGCTTGCAAGGATTGGGAAAGGCCGCTCGCGACTCTCAGAAGTTCGGCGGCCTTGCCCGTTTCAGGCGGAAGCTGTGATTGCTTTTGCCTCCATGAATTCTGTATGGCGCGTCTTCATAACGCTGTCATACATACAGGTACATTTCGTGCCTCAATCCGGTGCCGCACCGCGTTCTGCGGGCCACCGAATAAACCGACAAGAGGAAGCTTATGACCGAGATTACGGCTGCACTGGTGAAGGAACTGCGCGAAAAGTCCGGCGCAGGCATGATGGACTGCAAGAAGGCGCTGACCGAGACCAACGGCGACATCGAAGCCGCGATCGACTGGCTGCGCGCCAAGGGCATCTCCAAGGCCGACAAGAAGTCCGGCCGCGCCGCTGCTGAAGGCCTGGTCGCCATCGCCGGCGCCGGTCACAAGGCTGTCGTCATCGAGCTCAATTCCGAAACTGACTTCGTTGCCCGTAACGATGCCTTCCAGGATCTCGCACGCGGCATCGCTGAAGTTGCGCTTTCCACCGACGGCACCGTCGAAGCCATTTCGGCTGCGACCTATCCGGCATCCGGCAAGCCGGTCGCCGACACCATCAAGGAAGCGATCGCAACCATCGGCGAGAACATGACGCTTCGTCGTGCAGCCAAGCTGGAAGTCGAGCACGGCGTCGTCGCGACTTACATCCACAACGCTGCCGGCGACGGCATCGGCAAGCTCGGCGTTCTCGTCGCGCTGAAGTCGGTCGGCGACAAGGCCGTCCTGTCCTCGATCGGCCGCCAGGTTGCCATGCACATTGCCGCGACCAACCCGCTGGCGATCCGTGCCGAAGAAGTCGATGCCGCAGTCGCCGAACGCGAACGCAACGTCTTCATCGAGCAGTCCCGCGAATCCGGCAAGCCGGAAGCCATCATCGAAAAGATGGTCGAAGGCCGCATGCGCAAGTTCTTCGAAGAAGTAGCCCTTCTCTCGCAGTCTTTCGTCATCAACCCGGAACTGACGGTCGGCGCTGCGGTCAAGGCAGCCGAAAAGGAAGCCGGCGCTGCGATTGAAGTCGTCGGCATGGCCCGTCTGCTCCTCGGCGAAGGCGTCGAGAAGGAAGAGACCGACTTCGCAGCCGAAGTCGCCGCTGTCGCCAAGGGCTGATCTTTCAGCCATATTTGGGAAAACCGAAGGGCATCGCGTGACAACGCGGTGCCCTTCGTGTATCGGGCAATTGCGGCAATATACGAGGAGCCAACATGACGTCGGAACCAATCTACAAACGTGTTCTACTCAAGGCTTCTGGGGAAGCCATGATGGGTTCCCAGGGCTTCGGCATCGACGTTGCGGTGGCAGACCGCATCGCGTCCGACATTGCCGATGCGCGGCAGATGGGTGTCGAAGTCGGCGTCGTCATCGGCGGTGGCAACATCTTCCGTGGCGTGGCCGTTGCGTCCAAGGGTGGCGACCGCGTCACCGGTGACCACATGGGCATGCTCGGCACGGTCATCAACGCGCTTGCGCTGGCGACCTCGCTGCGCAAGTTGAATATCGATACGGTGGTTCTGTCGGCAATCTCTATGCCGGAAATCTGCGAAAGCTTCTCGCAGCGCGCCACGTTGTATCACCTGTCGCTCGGCAGGGTGGTTATTTTCGCCGGCGGCACGGGCAATCCTTTCTTCACCACTGATTCTGCTGCAGCGCTGCGCGCCGCCGAAATGGGCGCCGAGGCAATCTTCAAGGGCACGCAGGTCGACGGCATATACACCGCCGATCCGAAGAAGGATCCGGAAGCGACGCGTTTCGATCATCTGACGCACAAGGAGGTTCTCGACCGGGGCCTTGCGGTCATGGATGTGGCCGCTGTTGCACTCGCGCGCGAGAATTCCATTCCGATCGTTGTTTTCTCGATTCACGAGAAGGGACGTTTCGCTGAAATCTTGACGGGTGGTGGTCTCAAGACCATCGTGTCCGACAACTGATAGGGAGCTGTGCCGTTACCGGCGCAAATCTTCTGAGACAGGAGAATAGGTATGAGTGAAGGTATCGACATCAAGGAACTGAAGCGCCGCATGGATGGCGCGGTTTCCGCGTTCAAGAGCGACATTGCATCGCTGCGCACTGGCCGCGCTTCGGCCAACATTCTCGATCCGGTGACGGTAGAAGCCTATGGTTCGCGTATGCCGCTGAACCAGGTCGCCAACATCACGGTGCCGGAGCCACGCATGCTCACGGTATCCGTCTGGGACAAGAGCATGGTGGGCGCAGTAGACCGTTCGATTCGCGAATCGAATCTCGGCCTGAACCCGATCGTCGACGGCCAGAACCTTCGCATCCCGCTGCCGGAGCTCAACGAAGAGCGCCGCAAGTCACTCGTCAAGGTCGCCCATGACTATGCCGAAAAGAGCAAGGTTGCGATTCGCCACGTACGACGCGACGGCATGGACGGCCTTAAGAAAGCCGAAAAGGATGGCGTAATCGGCCAGGACGAAAGCCGGGCACAGTCGGAACGTGTTCAGAAAATGACGGACGATACGATTTTGGAAATCGACCGCTTGCTTGGCGAGAAAGAAAAGGAAATCATGCAAGTCTAGTATACTTGCGTCCCCGCCAAGAAAGACCGGACAGAAAATGTCGGAAACCTCATTTTTGACTGCGCCAGAACATGTTGCCATCATCATGGATGGCAACGGTCGTTGGGCAAAGCAGCGCGGCCTGCCGCGGACGATGGGACACCGCAGAGCGGTCGAGACCGTTCGCCAGACCGTGCGCACTGCCGGCGATCTTGGCATCAAATATCTGACGCTCTTTGCCTTTTCCTCTGAGAACTGGCGTCGCCCGGAAGCCGAGGTTACCGATCTTCTCGGCCTCCTGAAGGCTTTCATCCGCAGCGATCTCGCTGAGCTTCACCGGCAGAATGTGCGCATCAGAGTGATCGGCGACCGCGTCAACCTGCGCAGCGACATTCTCAAGCTCCTGCTGGAAGCCGAGGAAACGACCAAGGCCAATACGGCGCTGACACTCGTCATCGCCTTCAACTACGGATCTCGCGACGAGATCGCCCGCGCCATGATGAGCCTCGCCAAGGATGTGGAGGAGGGGCGCCTCAGGTCGCAGGACATCACGCCCGCGCTGATCGATGCCCGGCTGGATACGGCGGGCATTCCCGACCCTGATCTCATCATTCGCACCAGTGGCGAAGAGCGGCTCTCCAATTTCCTGTTATGGCAGGCTGCCTACTCGGAATTCGTCTTCCTGCCGGAATATTGGCCCGACTTCAGCCGCGAGCTCTTCCTATCGGCGCTTGAGAAGTTTGCCTCGCGCGATCGCCGCTTCGGTGGTCTTTCCGCTCAGGCCGCAGCAGTGAACACCTGACGATGAAGCAGGAACTGAAGCTCCGTATCGTTTCAGGCCTGATTCTCGCGATCATCATTCTTGCCGCCACCTGGTATGGCGGCTTTATCTTCCGCATTGTGGCGGCGGCGATCGCGCTCCTGATCTATTATGAATGGTCGACGATTACAGGCATCGCCCGCGACCGGGTCACAAACGTGCTCGGCTGGGTGGGCGAGGTGCTGGTTGCCCTGTTCGTTTTGGCGGGCGCATTCGAATATGCCTTGGGAATGTTGATCGCCTTGACCGCTCTCGGCATCGCCATGATCTTTCTGCATCGCGCCAGCCGCTGGTTCGCTCCGGGCCTTTTATATGCAGGGGGTACTGGACTGGCGCTTGCCGCGATCCGCGGCGATGAAACGCTTGGCCTCTATGCGATGCTCTTCATCTTCGCGGTGGTCTGGGCAACCGATATTCTCGCCTATTTCGTCGGACGCGCGATTGGCGGTCCAAAGCTTGCTCCGCGCATCTCGCCTGGGAAGACCTGGTCCGGGGCCGTAGGTGGTGCCATTTCGGCTGTCATTGCCGGAGCCGTCATTGTCCATTTTCTTGTTCCGGAAGCCGTGGATCGCGCCGCAGTGATCGCGCTCATCCTGTCCGTCTTCAGCCAGTCAGGCGATCTTTTCGAAAGTTTCATCAAGCGAAAATTCGGCGTGAAGGACTCCAGTCGTCTCATTCCGGGACATGGCGGGGTGATGGACCGTGTCGATGGACTGATTTTCGCCTGTTTTTCAGCGTTCTTGCTTGCTGGCCTTTTTTCGCTGATAAAGGGCACCGGGACGACCTCGCTCGGTGCGGCATTGTTCGGCCTTTGATCGTTGCGGCCAGATAGAAGAAGGAACTCATGGAAGCGGTGACCGGAATATTCGGTTTTTTGACGGGCTATATCGTCCCCTTCGTCATCGTGCTGTCGCTGCTCGTTTTCGTGCATGAAATGGGCCACTATCTCGTCGGGCGCTGGAGCGGTATCCGTATCCTCGCCTTTTCCGTGGGCTTTGGCCCGGAGATTGTTGGCTTTACCGATCGTCACGGAACGCGCTGGAAGATCTCGGCGATCCCGCTCGGCGGCTATGTTCGCTTTTTCGGGGACGAGGATGCGTCCAGCAAGCCGGATACCGACAAGCTGGCAGTGATGACGGACGAGGAGCGCGAGCGTTCCTTCGCCGGGGCAAAGCTGTGGAAGCGTGCCGCAACCGTCGCAGCCGGCCCGATCGCCAATTTCATCCTGGCTATTGCCATCTTCACGGTACTTTTCGCGGTCTATGGTCGCACTGTGTCCGATCCTGTCGTCGCCGAAGTGAAGCCGGATAGCGCAGCTGCGGCGGCCGGCGTATTGCCGGGCGACCTGCTCGTCTCCATCGACGGGACCAAGGTCCAGACTTTTGACGACGTGCGCCGCTATGTCAGCATTCGTCCGAACCAGAATATTGTCGTCACGGTCGAGCGTAACGGCGAGAAGATGGATCTGCCGATGGTGCCGCAGCGCACCGACATCACCGACCAGTTCGGCAACAAGATCGAGGTCGGTCTGATCGGGATCGTCACCAACGAAGAGGTTGGCCACTTCCGACTGCAGACCTTTACGCCGCTGCAAGCGCTGCATGAAGGCGTCATCCAGACCTGGCATATCGTGACCGGCACCTTCAAATATATCGGCAACCTGCTCACCGGAGCAATGAAAGCCGATCAATTGGGTGGGCCGATCCGCGTGGCGCAAGCTTCGGGCCAGATGGCTACGCTTGGAATAGGCGCGCTGCTGCAGCTCGCTGCGGTTTTGTCAGTTTCGATTGGATTGCTGAATTTGATGCCGGTTCCGGTACTTGATGGCGGCCACCTGATGTTCTATGCGGTGGAAGCGGTCAGGGGAAGGCCGCTCGGTTCTTCGGCTCAGGAAATTGCGTTTCGCATTGGCCTGGCCATGGTGCTTACATTAATGGTTTTTGCGACCTGGAATGACATTAGCGCGCTCATTGGGTAGTGCGTATGAGTGAAGGAAAATTACTGTTTATTTACGATGTTTCAAAGCTGTAGTGGCGAATGGGTCACGGTTCGAAATGAAGTAAACAGAAATTAACGAGCTCCCTTGCTTGTATGTCAAAAGCGGGTAAAACGACACACGTGGCCGGAATCGGGTCTCTCCCGGGGCCGGAGACGAGGGAAAAAGGTAATGGGTGAAATGAAGGCTGGTTCAAGGTTTTTGAACGCAGTATCGGCGATTGCGCTGTCTGCTAGTGTTGTTGCTTCTGGCGCAGGTGCTTTGACTTTCGTTTCGGCTACGGCTGCGCAAGCTGCCGTCATTCAGCGGATTGACGTGCGCGGTGCGAGCCGTGTCGGTGCCGAAGCCGTTCGGTCGAACCTCACCATTACCCCCGGCAAGAGCTTCTCCAACACGGATATCGACGACTCCGTAAAGCAGCTTTACGGCACCGGCTATTTCTCTGACGTCAAGATTTCGGTTTCCGGCAGCACGCTCGTCGTCAACGTTCAGGAAGCCCAGCTCGTCAACCAGGTCGTCTTTAACGGCAACCGCAAGGTCAAGGACGACAAGCTCGCCGCCGTCGTCAAGACGCATGCCGCTGGCCCGTACAGCGATGCGCAGATCCAGTCCGACATCGCCGCGATCAAGGAAGCCTATGCGGCGACCGGCCGCAGTGAAGTCGAAGTGACGACGCAGGTCGTGCCGCTCGGCGAAGGCCGCGTCAACCTCGCTTTCGTCATCAACGAAGGCGACCGCACCAAGATCGCCGCCATCAATTTCGTCGGCAACCAGGCCTATAGCGCCGGTCGTCTTGCCGCTGTCATTCAGACCAAGCGTTCGAACTTTCTCTCGTTCCTGACCCGCAAGGACGTCTACAACGAAGATAAGCTCCACGCTGATGAAGACGCGCTGCGCCAGTTCTACTACAACCGCGGTTATGCCGACATGCGCATCGTTTCTTCTGATGCTGCGTTCGACGAATCCACGAACAAGTACACGCTGACCTTCAACATCGAAGAGGGCCCGCGTTATGATTTCGGTCCGGTCAGTGTCCAGTCGACCGTTGAAGGTGTCGATGCCCAGCAGCTTCAGTCGCTCGTCGATACGCGGGAAGGACAGGTCTACAGCGCCAAGGAAGTCCAGAAATCCATCGAGGCGATTTCGGACCAGGTTGCTTCGGCCGGTTATCCCTTCGCGCGCGTCACGCCGCGCGGCAACCGCGACCTGAACAACAACACGATCGGCGTCGAATACCTGGTCGACCAGGGCGAGCGCGCCTATGTCGAGCGTATCGAAATCCGCGGCAACAGCCGCACGCGCGATTACGTTATCCGCCGCGAGTTCGATCTCAGCGAAGGCGATGCCTTCAATCAGCAGATGATTACCCGCGCAAAGCGCCGTCTTGAGGCGCTCGGCTACTTCTCCTCGGTCAGCATCTCGACCCAGCCGGGCAGCTCGCCCGACCGTGTTGTCATTGTTGTCGATGTGCAGGATCAGTCGACCGGTTCGTTCGGTATCGGCGCCGGTTATGCGGCTGGCGGCGACGGCCTGCTGCTCGAAGCTTCGATCGAAGAAAAGAACTTCCTCGGCCGCGGTCAGTACATCCGCGTTTCGGCCGGTGGCGGTGAGGAAGGCTCGCGCTCCTACGGTATTAACTTCACCGAGCCCTATTTCCTCGGTTATCGCCTAGCTGCCGGTTTCGATGTCAATCACAGCGAGACGTCGAGCAACGACAACTACGATTACGAAGAAACCAGTGGTGTCCTGCGCGTAACGGCGCCGATCACCGAAGATCTGGCAACGACGTTCCGCTATAACTACAAGCAGATGAAGTACGATTCCAGCGGAAGCAGTCTGGACGATTTGTCCGCTACCTATCAAAACCTGGTCAACGAAAGCCCGTGGACTCGGTCTTCCATATCGCAGACGCTGACCTACAATACGCTGGACGATACCGTCTTGCCGCGTGAAGGTATCTATGCCACTGCGACGCAGGAAATTGCAGGCCTGGGCGGCGACTCCCAGTACTACAAGATCTACGGTAAGGCCCGTTACTACCACCTGCTCGCTGACGATGCCGACATCATCGGCTCGGTCTCGGCTTCAGCTGGTTATGTCGTTGGCTTCGGTGATCACCTGAACGTCTTCGACCAGTTCACGCTGACCAATTCCGATATCCGCGGCTTCGAGAACAAGGGCATCGGCCCGCGCATCACCAGCCCGGACGATCCGCTCGGTGGTACGACCTACTTCACCGCTTCTGCCGAAGCGACGTTCCCGATGCCGGGCTTCCCGCGTGACTTCAACCTGCGCGGCGCAGTCTTTGCGGACGCCGGTACGCTGTTCGGCAATGATGTCGAGCTTCTCGGCGCGGATACCGAAGAAGGTGATGGTTCGTCCCTGCGCGCTTCGGTCGGTGTCGGTGTGATCTGGCAGTCGCCCTTTGGCGCGTTGCGTGTCGACTATGCGATCCCGGTCTTGAAGGAAGACTTCGACAAGACTCAGCGCTTCAAGTTTGGCATTAACAACCAATTCTGATATCGGCAGTCCGGAACTGTAAATTTCAATTCCGTTCTGGAGTTTTGCCGATGGAGCAAAATACTTTTTTTCTGCCCCATGAAGGCGTGAAGCTCGTTGAGTTGGCGCAATTTCTTGGGGCGGAACTTGCCAATTCCGCTCATGGCGATGTCATCGTCCGTTCGGTCTCGCCGATCGCGAGAGCGCAAGCGGGAGATATCTGTTATATCCTCTCACGCCGTAATCTTGACGAGTTCTCGACCTGTTCGGCATCGGCGGTGATTTGCGACAAGGCGATGGCCGGGTTCGTGCCGTCGAATATCCCGGTCGTGATCTCATCCAATCCACATGCAGCCTTTGCTATGGCCGGCGGATATCTTTATCCCGCAGCGCTGAAGCCGGTGACGTTTTCCTCCGGCGAGACGGAGATTGCGCCAAGCGCGATCATCGATCCGACCGCACGCCTCGAGAAGGGCGTGATCGTCGAACCGATGGCGATCATCGGCCCCGGAGCGGAAATCGGCGAAGGAACGCGCATCGGCGCGCAATCGATCATCGGTCCGAACGTCAAGATTGGCCGAAACGGCTCGATTGCGACGGGCGTGAGCATTCTCTGTGCGCTTATCGGCAATGGTGTCATCATCCATAACGGCGTGCGCATCGGTCAGGACGGCTTTGGTTACGCACCTGGCCCGCGTGGCATGATCAAGATCGTGCAGATTGGCCGGGTGATTATCCAGGACAATGTCGAGATCGGTGCCAATACCACGATCGACCGCGGCGCCATGGACGATACCGTCATCGGCGAGGGAACCAAAGTCGATAACCAGGTCCAGATCGGCCACAACGTTCGCATCGGCCGTCATTGCGCCATCGTTTCGCAGGTCGGCCTTGCCGGCAGCACGATTGTCGGCGATGGCGTGCAGATCGGTGGACAGGTCGGCCTGAAGGGGCATATCACCATTGGAGACGGCGTACAGATCGCTGCAAAGAGCGGTGTGATGACCGACCTTGCTGCGGGCGGCCGCTATGGCGGAATACCGGCGCGTCCTCTAAATGATTATCTGAAAGACGTTGCCCAGATCATGGCAAAATCTGGAGTGCGCGGAAAAAAGGGAGCCAAGAATGACTGAGGAAACAGCCAGCACGCTTTCTTCGGCAGACATCATGGAAATCATGAAGCTGTTGCCGCACCGCTATCCGTTTTTGATGGTCGACAAGATCATCAATATCGACGGCGACAATGCAGCCGTAGGCATCAAGAATGTCACGGTCAATGAGCCTCATTTCACCGGTCACTTCCCTGAAGCACCGATCATGCCAGGCGTACTGCTTGTCGAAGGCATGGCGCAGACGGCCGGCGCGATCTGCGCCAAGAAAGAAGGCCAGACCGGCAACCTCGTCTACTTCATGACGATCGACAATGCCCGCTTCCGCAAGCCGGTCGTGCCGGGCGACCGCGTTGAATATCACGTGCAAAAAATCAAGCAGCGCGGCAATATCTGGAAATTCCATTGCGACGCAAAGGTCGAGGGCGCGCTCGTCGCCGAGGCCGATATCGGCGCGATGATCGTACGTAAGGACAATGCATGAGCATGATTGCCGAAAGCGCCAGAATTCATCCCATGGCCGTTGTCGAGGACGGTGCCACGGTCGGTGAAGGCGTGGTGGTCGGCCCTTTTTGCCATGTTGGCCCCAAGGTCACGCTTCAAGACAATGTTGAACTGATCAGCCATGTGGTTGTACTCGGTCTGACGACCGTTGGTGCCGGTACGCGTATATTTCCTTCGGCCGTCATCGGCGGAGACTCCCAGAGTGCCCGTCACAGTCACGTTGATACGACCTTGATCATCGGCCGCAACTGCACCATTCGCGAAGGCGTCACGATGAACACCGGCACCGTCGAGCATGGCGGTTCGACTGTCATCGGCGACAACAGCCTTTTTCTCGCCTATTCGCATGTCGCGCATGATTGCCGGGTCGGAAACCATGTCATCATGTCCAACAATGTCATGCTGGCTGGCCACGTTGCGATCGGCGATCACGCAATCATCAGCGGTGGCGCGGCTGTGCACCAGTTCACCCGTGTCGGCAAATACGCCTTTGTCGGCGGTCTGTCCGCCGTGAGTTACGATGTCATTCCCTACGGTATGCTGAATGGCAATCCGGGCATCCTGAGCGGCCTCAACGTCGTCGGCATGACACGCGCCGGTGTTGATCGCGCTGTTATTCATACCGTTCGCCGTGCCTACAAGGCGATCTTCGAGGGTCCCGGCTCGATCCGCGAGAATGCCGCCCAAATTCGTGACGAATATGCCAATTGCGAGCAGGTGGTCGAAATCCTCGATTTTATCGCGGCCGAGAGTGATCGCGCGCTGTCTTCGCCGAGCCGGGGACAGAAGGGCTGATCGGTGGCTTCTGCTGGTGACACCGCTGAAGGCCGACTGGCGATTATTGCCGGCGGCGGCCTTCTGCCGTCCTATGTCGCCGAGGCTGCACGTTCTGCCGGCGAAAACCCTGTCATCGTTGTCCTGAAGGATGAGGGCGACCGTCGCTGGGACGGTTTCGACCATGCCACGATCGGTATCGGTGATTTCGCTGCCCTGGACAGGCTCTTCAAGAAATATCGCATTGACCGCGTCGTCATGTCGGGCAGCGTGCGCCGTCGGCCGGAATGGCGTGAGGTGCGGCCGACACTGCGCATACTGCGCAAGGTTCCCTCGGCCATCCGCACGCTTCTGTCTGGTGGAGACGACACGGTTCTGCAGATGGTCATCAAGCTGATCGAAGGCGAGGGATTGCGCGTGGTCGGCGCGCACGAGATTGCGCCCGATCTTCTGGCAACTGTCGGCCCTCTCGGCGCTATTGTGCCTGGCGATGACGATCGGCGCGATATCGCTCGTGCTGGCGAGGCGGCGGAGGCACTTGGCCGTCTGGACATCGGGCAGGGCGCTGTGTCGATCGGCGGTCGTGTTGTCGCGATGGAGGGGCTGGAGGGCACGGACGGCATGCTGGAGCGCGTGGCAGCTCTCAGGGCCGCGGGCCGTATTTCGCCGCGTCGCCGCGGTGTGCTCGTCAAGCTCTGCAAGCCGCAGCAGGATATCCGCGCCGATCTGCCTGCGATTGGCGTTTCCACTATTCTCAACGCCAAGGCCGCGGGCCTTGCGGGAGTCGCGATCGAGGCTGGACAATCTCTGGTGCTGGATCGTGACGCACTTATCAAGGCAGCGGATGAGAACGGTCTTTTTGTCTGCGGTATCGACAAGGGGTTGCCGGGATGGGGGCTTCAATGAACGAAAGACCGCTGAAGATTGCCGTCATAGCCGGCGAAGTCTCCGGCGATCTCTTGGGCGCAGATCTCATCGCCGAGCTCAGGAAGATCTATTCCGGACCGATTGAGCTTGTCGGCGTCGGTGGCGAGGGGCTGCAGGGCCAGGGACTGAAATCGCTGTTCGATTTCTCCGAGCTTTCCATCATGGGCATCACGCAGGTGCTGGCAAAGCTGCCGAAGCTCTGGTCCCTCATCCGGCAGACGACTGCGACGATCATTGCCGCGAAACCCGATATTCTGCTCATCATCGATAGCCCGGATTTCACCCATCGCGTCGCAAAGCGCGTGCGCACGGCGCTACCGGACCTGCCTGTCGTCAACTATGTCTGCCCGAGTGTCTGGGCATGGAAGGAATACCGCGCGCAGCGCATGCTCGCCTACGTCGATCATGTGCTGGCCGTTCTACCTTTTGAGCCCGAAGCGATGCAGCGCCTCAATGGCCCGACCACCACTTACGTCGGGCATCGTCTGGTCGCGGATCCCGCGCTTCTGGAGACCCGCCGCCTGCGCGACGGTCGGAGGCCGGGCAATGGCACGATCCTGCTTCTTCCCGGCTCGCGTTCGTCAGAGATCAGGAAGCTTCTGCCTTATTTCGAGGCTGCCGCTCATGAGCTCGTTGCCCGCAATGGAGCGATGCGCTTCATTCTGCCAACGGTAGCGCACAAGGAGGCACTCGTACGCGAACTGACGGCGGGATGGTCGGCCAAGCTTGACATCGTCGTCGGTGCCGAGGCGAAGTGGAAAGCCTTCGCTGAAGCCGATGCGGCCATGGCGGCATCCGGAACCGTGATCCTTGAACTGGCGCTTGCCGATGTTCCCGTCGTTTCCGCCTACAAGGTCGACTGGATCATGCGCATGCTGACATCGGGCATCAAGACCTGGACCGGCGCATTGCCCAATCTGATCGCCGACTACGCCGTCGTGCCGGAATATCTGAACGACATTGTTCGTGGTGCCAGCCTCGCACGCTGGATGGAAAGGCTGTCGGCCGACACCTACCAGCTCAAGGCGATGAAGGAAGGTTACGAGCTCATCTGGCAGCGCATGCGGACGAAGAGTCCACCCGGAGAGCACGCGGCGCAGATATTGCTCGATGTTCTCGCGAACAAAAAACCCGGTCATTTCTGACCGGGTTCTTTTTTGTCTAAAGGTCAGCGCTTAGCGCTTGGAAACCGGCACGTAATCGCGCTTCGGCTCGCCGATATAGAGCTGGCGCGGACGACCAATGCGCTGTTCCGGATCTTCGATCATTTCGTTCCACTGTGCGATCCAGCCGACGGTGCGAGCGAGAGCGAAGAGCACGGTGAACATCGTCGTGGGGAAGCCCAGAGCCTTCAGCGTGATACCCGAATAGAAGTCGATGTTCGGATAGAGCTTCTTCTCGATGAAATAGGAGTCGGTCAGAGCGATACGCTCGAGTTCCATCGCAACTTCGAGAAGCGGATCGTCCTTGATGCCGAGTTCGCCGAGGACTTCATGCGTGGTCTTCTGCATGATCTTGGCGCGCGGATCGTAGTTCTTGTAGACGCGGTGACCAAAGCCCATCAGGCGGAACGGATCGTTCTTGTCCTTGGCGCGAGCGACATATTCCGGAATGCGGTCAACCGTGCCAATTTCCGTCAGCATGTTGAGAGCTGCTTCGTTAGCACCGCCGTGAGCGGGGCCCCAGAGGCAGGCGATGCCGGCAGCGATACAGGCGAACGGGTTGGCGCCCGAAGAGCCGGCGAGACGGACCGTCGAGGTCGATGCGTTCTGCTCGTGATCGGCATGCAGGATGAAGATACGGTCCATGGCGCGTGCCAGCACCGGATTGACGACATATTCTTCGCATGGAACGGCAAAGCACATGCGCAGGAAGTTGGACGCGTAGTCCAGGTCGTTCTTCGGGTAAACGAAGGGCTGGCCGATATGGTACTTGTAGGCCATGGCGGCAAGCGTCGGCATCTTCGCGATCATGCGCAGGCTGGCGACCATGCGCTGGTGCGGATCGGTGATGTCGGTAGAGTCATGATAGAAGGCCGAAAGCGCGCCGACGCAGCCGCACATGACGGCCATCGGGTGGGCGTCGCGACGGAAACCGGTGAAGAAGCGGCTCATCTGCTCATGCACCATCGTGTGGTGCGTGACGCGGTAGTCGAAGTCCTTCTTCTGAGCTGCGGTCGGCAGTTCGCCGTAAAGCAGCAGGTAGCAGGCTTCAAGGAAGTCGCCGTGCTCGGCCAGTTGCTCGATCGGATAGCCGCGATGCAGCAGCACACCCTCGTCACCGTCGATATAGGTGATCTTCGATTCACAGGATGCGGTCGACGTAAACCCGGGATCGTAGGTGAAGGAAGCCGTGTTCTTGTAGAGTGCACCGATATCGATGACATCAGGTCCAACCGTGCCTTTTCGCACGGGCAGGTCGACTGATTTTTCACCGATTTTGATTGTAGCGCTTTGATCCGTCATGCTGATCCTCCGGAGTGGCGGTGGCGCCGCAAAAGCGCCATAAGAGTTAAGCGTCCTCAGCGATAGCTATATGATCGGGAAGCTAATGCCAAGTTACCGTGATGCCATTTTGTGCATCGCGGCATCATCTTTTAGGCAGTGCAGCGATGAGCTGAATGCATAGCAGAACACCATGATTTGACTGGTTTTTTCGCTCCTGTGAATTTTCCTCGTATTTCAATCGATTATTGTTTGCGCGTTTTGATCTGAGGTTGCATTCTGACGGTATCCGGGGGCGGGTCCAGGCGATTATGACGGGGTTGGAGACAAGAGAGCGGTACGAGCAATCCATTCATGAAAATATGGATTTTGCTGGTGTCGTGCCGCGCGCCGTTGTGCCTCTATCGGCTCGGACGCAGGTTGCGATCCCGTTTCGATGGCGATTGGCGACCGTTGCAAAACGATACGCCGGTTCGTCCGTGCGCATGGCGACCGAAGAAGCCGGTCACGGTCGCTTCGTTCTCTTCTCGCCGGTCTTCCTTGGTGCGGGTGCTGCGACCTGGTTTCTGGCAGCCTCGAACGTTCCGGCGGTCTCGCTCGGCCTTTGCCTGCTCGTTCTCCTCATTGCCGTTTTGCTCTGCGGACACGCCCGGACGAGACTGCGGGCAATACTGCTTGCCCTGCTTCTCTTTGCCGGCGGAATGCTCTCGGCACAGATCGAAACATGGCGGGCAAGGACGCTGATCCTCGATTCCGCCGTGACGACAACGCTGACTGGCCGGATCGAACGGCGAGAAGGCGATGGTGAAGGGCGCTGGCGTTATATCCTTGACGTCACCGGCACGGATGCCCCCGAAATCAAGCGTCCTCCCGAGCGCATCTCTGTGCTCGTACGCGGCGCCGCCCGGCCCTTTGAACTCGGCGATATCATTGAGGGCAGGGCGCGTCTGACGCCTCCGGCAGGACCCGCGCTTCCTCACCTCAACGATTTTGCCTTCAGCGCCTATTTTGACGGCATCGGTGCCAACGGCTTCTTCTATGGAGCACCGAAGAAGGTTACAGAACAGCCGGAACAAGCGAGCTCTGTCGGCGAAGCCGCCCTGGAGTGGTTCTACCGCCTGCGAAGCGGCATCGGCGATCGGATCCGCTCCACTCTGCCGGGCGACACCGGGGCCTTTGCCGCTTCACTTGTCACCGATGAGAGACGAGCGATCTCGGATGAAACGACGGAGGCACTGCGGCAGTCCGGCCTTGCCCACATCGTGGCGATCTCCGGCCTCAATATGGCACTCTCCGCCGGTATCTTCTTTGTCGGGCTGCGCGTCATTCTCAGCCTGTTCCCGGGTATTGCGCAGGCGTGGCCGATCAAGAAGATCGCGGCAGCCGGCGCACTCGCTGCGGTGACGGCTTACTATCTGATCTCGGGTTTTGCCGTTTCAGCCGAACGCGCCTTCATCATGATGGCGATCATGCTGGTTGCCGTCTTCTTCGACCGGCCGTCGATCAGCCTCAGAAACGTGGCGCTGTCGGCTCTCGTGATCCTCGCGGTCTCACCATCGGAAGTGCTCGGACCGAGCTTCCAGATGTCTTTCGCCGCAACACTTGCCCTGGTCGCCGGATACGACCTCTGGAAAGGGCGGCCGATGAGGGAGAATGCCTTTGCCAAACTTCCGATCATGAAACCCTTCTTCATGGTCGGCGGCTTCTTCGGCGGCATTTTCCTGACGTCTCTCATCGGTGGGTTCTCGACGGCGCTGTTTTCGATCGAACATTTCCACCGGCTGACTGCTTATGGCCTGCCGGCAAATCTCGCGGCCATGCCGGTTATTTCCTTCATCGTCATGCCGGCCGGCATGCTGGCGATGCTGCTGATGCCTTTTGGTCTGGATGGCTGGCTATGGCCAGCGGCAGGCTTCGGGCTCGACCTGGTGATCGCCATTGCAAAGGCGGTGGCGGGGTGGGGCGGCAATATAGATGTTGCCCGCTTACCCGGCTGGTACTTTCCGGCAGCCGTCTTCGGCTTCCTGTTGCTGACCTTGCTCAGAAGCCGGTTGCGGCATATCGGAACCGCAATAATCACTGTTTCAACTTTCGCCGTTGTGTTGATTCCATCAGAAGCGATGCCCGACGTCGCCATCTCGGAAGACGGCAGCCTGGTCGCTGTAATCGATGGAGAGGCAATGGCTTCAAACCGCGAAAAGCCGCCAGCCTTCATTTTCGAACAATGGCAGAGGGCACTTGCCATCGAAGAGCATCAGAAGCCGGTTATGCTTCAAGCAACCAAGACACCCACCATGTCCGATGGCAGAAGATTGCAGCTGTCATCCGATCAACAGAATGAAGCCAGAGAGGCAATGAGGCAGGCACTCGCCATCAGCCCAACGTCACGATTCTCTTGCCAAAAGCGCGCTTGGTGTACCGCCTTGCTGGGCAATGGAAAGAAACTAATTGTCATCGAAAATGCTGCCTATCTCGGGCCGGCCTGCGATACGGCCGATATTGTCGTAACCCCTGTCCGATTGCGCTTCGACCGTTGCCGTTCCGGCGCGCTGCTCTTTACCGGCGAGACGCTGCGCAAGACAGGTTCTGTCGAGCTTCGCTTCACAGATAGTGGAATCGATGTCGCAACCGCATTCGGCCCATTGCAACGCCCCTGGATGCGCCACCGCGCCTATGACTGGCGCAGCGATACATTCACAGACGCAAGCCAGTCACCGGTCAGTGATAGCGGCGAATGAGGCCGACAAGCTTTCCCTGAACCTTCACGCGATCCGGTGGGAAAATGCGGGTCTCATAGGCAGGGTTTGCAGCCTCGAGCGCAATCGATGCGCCCTTGCGGCGGAAGCGCTTGAGTGTTGCTTCCTCGTCGTCGACGAGGGCAACGACGATATCACCCGGGTTGGCGGTGCTGCCATTGCGGATGATGACGGTGTCGCCATCGAAGATGCCGGCTTCGATCATCGAGTCGCCGCGAACTTCGAGCGCATAATGTTCGCCGGAGCCGAGCATATCGGCAGGAACGGTGATGTCATGCGTATTGTTCTGGATTGCCGAGATTGGCACACCGGCAGCGATGCGGCCCATGACCGGGACGGAGACCGAGTTGCCGTTATCGGCAGCAGGCGCTGGCTTTGCCGGAGCGGGCGCTGCAACGGGCTGCGGCTTGCCGAGGCTGCCTTCGATGACGCTCGGTGAAAAGCCGCGACGTGGCTGCAGGCTGGGGCTGTAGGCCTCCGGCAGTTTGATGACTTCGAGCGCACGTGCGCGGTTCGGAAGCCGGCGAATGAAGCCGCGTTCCTCAAGCGCCGTGATCAGCCGGTGAATGCCGGATTTCGAGGCCAGATCCAGAGCATCCTTCATCTCGTCGAAAGACGGAGGAACGCCTGACTCCTTCATCCTTTCGTGAATGAAAAGAAGGAGTTCCTGTTGTTTGCGCGTAAGCATGGCGTGCACCCCAGTCTTGAAACAAATCCAGAACGGACACTATATGTTCCATATGTGTTCCGCAAGTAGCTAAATTTTCGTAAAACTTCTGTCCATTCTGGTGAGAATTTTATTTTTCTCGCGCCCGGGCCTTCGCGGCCTTGTCTCGCAACACCTGCTGAAGCACATCTCCTTGTGACTGTTGGAGGGGACCTAATGAGCCAAGATACGCTTGCAATCGATCATCTCGTTTTGCCGGTTACCGATATCGACCTTGCCCGCGAAAGACTTGGCAAGCTTGGTTTCACTGTGGCGCCGGATGCCCGTCATCCTTTTGGGACAGAAAATGCCTGCGTTTTCTTTGCCGACAAAACCTATCTGGAGCCCCTGGGTGTCGCGAGCGTCGAAGAGAGCGAGGAGACAGCACACGATGGCAATGTGTTCACCGCCCGCAATCAGGCTTTTCGCTTCCGTTGCGGCAGCGAAGGACTGTCCGCGATTGCCTTTGCGACGGCAGATGCAAAGCACGAACATGCTCGATTCGTGAAGGACAGTCTGAGTGCCGGTTCTGTGCTGCAGTTCGAGCGCCCTGTTAAAATGCCGGATGGCACGGAGAATATTGCCGGCTTCCGGCTCGCCTTCGCTGGCGACCTGCGGGCACCGGATTTCTTTCTCTTCGCTGTCGAACGCGTCAATCCGCTTCCTGCCAACCGGACCGCGCTTGAGACCCATGCCAATGGTGTCACAGGCATTGCCGAGATCGCGCTCGCGGCCCCCGAGCCGACAGCCTTCGGTGAGTTCGTTCGCTCCGTGGCAAAAGGCGCATCTACTGAGCTCACGAGTTTCGGGCTGGACCTGCCCACCGGAAACGCAAAGATCAGCCTGATGACCCCGGAAGGGCTGGAGGCTTATTTCGATCTTGCCACGTCGGATACCGATCGTGGTCTGCGCGGTCGGGCGATCCGCTTTGCTGTCGGCGATCTGGCCGTGACAGAAGCGCATTTGGCTGCTAACGGGGTGACCTATACACGCAAGGGCAACCGTATTCTGGTGAAGCCTGCGCCCGGCCAGGGCGTACTCTTCGCCTTTGAGGAAACATCATGAGCTCTACCACCAATTCCGTGGTGACGGTCGGCGAAGGCGCCGGTAAGGTCACCTTCTCCAATGCTTCACGCCTGTCGCTGATTGCTGGCGCTTGCGAAATGGAAAGCCGCGATCATGCGTTCATGGTTGCCGGCACATTGAAGGAACTCTGCGCCAAGCTCGGCATCGGGCTCGTCTACAAGACCTCCTTCGATAAGGCGAACCGGTCTTCCTTGTCGAGCAAACGCGGTGTCGGCCTTGAAAAGGGGCTGGAAGTTTTCGCCGATCTCAAGAAAGAACTCGGCATTCCGGTTCTGACCGACATCCACAACGAAGAACAATGCGCCGAAGTGGGTAAGGTCGTCGATATCCTACAGATACCGGCGTTCCTGTCTCGCCAGACGGATCTCCTGGTCGCGGCTGCCAAGACCGGCCGCGTCATCAACGTCAAGAAGGGCCAGTTCCTGGCGCCTTGGGACATGAAGAACGTGCTCGGCAAGCTGAACCAGAGCGGCAATCCGAACATTCTGCTCTGCGAGCGCGGTGCGTCCTTCGGTTACAATACCCTGGTCTCCGACATGCGTTCCCTGCCGATCATGGCAGCAACGGGCGCCCCCGTCATTTTCGACGCCACGCATTCAGTCCAGCAGCCTGGCGGGCAGGGGGAAACCTCCGGCGGCGAGCGGCAGTTCGTGGAGACGCTGGCCCGTGCAGCTGTGGCCGTCGGCGTTGCCGGTGTCTTTATCGAAACCCATCAGGATCCTGATAACGCCCCCTGCGACGGGCCGAACATGGTCTACCTCAAGGACATGCCGCGGCTTCTCGAGAAGCTTCTCGCCTTCGACGCGATCGCCAAGGCCGCCTGAACAGCGGGCGGCATCACGCTGCCGCCCGGGACGGGCGCTTTTCCTCCAGTGCGAAGCGGGAGAGCATGCGCCCGAGCTGGGACGCCTCGGTGCCGAGTTCCTGGCATGCGGCGTTCGTTTCCTCGACCATGGCTGCATTCTGCTGGGTCACCTGATCCATCCGGTTGACGGCAGCGTTGACCTCGACGAGCGCGACCGACTGTTCCGAAGACGAGCGCACGATCGCTTCGATCAGCGCCGTCACCTGTAGCACTTGGCGGTCGATATCGCCGAGTGCCTCGCCGGTACGGTTGACAAGTGCAACACCCGCGGAAACCTGTCGCGACGACGTCTCGACGAGAAGCTTGATCTCCTTGGCGAGATTGGCGGAGCGTCCGGCGAGCTCGCGGACTTCCTGAGCGACGACGGCAAAGCCTTTCCCTGCGTCTCCGGCGCGTGCTGCCTCGACACCGGCGTTGAGCGCCAGAAGATTAGTCTGAAAGGCGATCTCGTCGATGGCGTTGATAATATCGCCGATCCTGACCGCTGAGTCCTCGATCTTCTCCATGGCGGTCACTGCTTCACGAACGATCTCGGCGGAATGCGCCGCGCTCTCCTTCGTGGCTGACATCATCGCATTGGCTTCATGGGCCCGCTCCGAGGAGTTTTTCACCGTGACCGTGATCTGATCCAGTGCCGAAGCCGCCTGTTCGAGGGAAGCTGCCTGGCTCTCGGTGCGCTGGGCCAGATCATTGGTGCTGAGCGCGATTTCGCGCGAGCTGTCGCCGACGGTATTCGTGGCGGCAGAGATGTCTTTCATGGCATCGGAAAGAATGATGATGCTGGTGTTGAAGGTCTCGCGAAGCTTCTCGTAGGTATTGGCGAACTGCTCGTCGAGACGCACGGTCAGGTCGCCGCGTGAAAGACGCTCCAGGCCTGCGCTCAGGCTTTCGATAACGCGCTGGCGCGTGGCATTCTCCATGCTCTTCGATGCGTCGAGTTCGGCATCGCGGCGCATCTGTGCCTGCCGCTCCTCGTCCTGAAGCGCGCGTATGGCGTTGCGTTCTTCTGCCGATTCGCGAAAGACCGTGACCGCGCGCGCCATTTCTCCGATTTCGTCGGATCGTCTGACATAGGGAACTTCGCGGGAATAGTCGCCGCTCGCAAGCACTGCCATATAATCGCGCATCGCCGATAGCGGCACGATTGCGCGCCGGCGGAACATGTAGAGCCCGACGACGATAATCACGAAGGAAAGCGCGGCGGCCGATAGCGTAACGGCGGAGAGCCGTTCCGTCTGTTCCGCTGCCTGCTTTTCGGCGTCCATCTGGAAGGCGTTGGCCATCGCCACGAGTTCGTTTACGGCCGCTTCGTGAACATGAAAATTCGTAGCAAGTTTGGGGAGCGCCGATTCGATGGCGGCCTTGTCGCCCTTCAGGATTGCGGGTATCGCCTCCTCGTTCATGACCTGCCAGAACGCGTCGCCCTTGACGAGAACGTTGTCGAGAAGCTTGCGCTTGAGATCGGCGCTGAGCGGCGTTTCGGACCAATATTTGCGGCGGTCTTCATAGGCCGACTTCAGAACTGTTTGGATGCGTTCGATATTGGCCTTTGCCGAGGCTGGCTGCTGGACGGCTTCGAGCGCGAGCATGTAGGGTTCGATGACATAGAGCGGCGGCGGGAGAATATCGGCGACAAGATCCTTGCCGTAGATGATCTGCTTATACATCAGCCCGTTCACACGAAGCATGTTGAGTGCGTAATTCTGCAAGCCGATGGAGGTCACCAGTCCGAGGATGACAACGGCACCGAAGATGGCAAGGCTGCGTGCAATATTGAGTTTCATCTGTGCCCCATGTGAAATGCCGCCAAGAGAGTCGATAAAATCGCGTTCTGGTTGTTTTTGGCGCGAGGCTGCAGCTCTTCATCCCTGCCGTTCCGTATCGCCCCAAGGGCTGAAACGACTGACTTCCGAGGATCTCACACGGGTATTAAAATTAAGCCAGGATGGTTACCGAAGGCTGAAATCAAGGGGTATCTAACCGTCCAAAATTGGGGCTATTCCAGGGATTTTCAGCCGTGGGTTGCTGTCGACGGTGGCGGCCTGCCAACATTCTGCCCGGATGGACTGTTTATCATCTTTCGACGGGTGGGATATGCTGACCGGCGACTGCCGTTCCCTTCAAAACCCTGACATGAATGTGCTATAGGCCACGTCTGATGCGCTGCTTGAACGTGCAAAATTGCGGCTTTGTAATTTGTACGCCTTCGATTAAGACGATTTCAAACGATTTATCCACCCACCGAGCAGGAAGAGACCATGACTGCAATTACCGATATCATCGCCCGCGAGATTCTCGATAGCCGTGGCAACCCCACCGTCGAAGTCGACGTCTATCTCGAAGACGGCAGCATGGGCCGTGCAGCTGTTCCCTCGGGTGCTTCGACCGGCGCGCACGAAGCCGTCGAAGTCCGCGATGGCGGCAAGCGTTATCTCGGCAAGGGTGTTGAAAAGGCTGTCGAAGCTGCCAACACGGAAATCTTCGACGCCATCGGCGGCATCGATGCTGAAAACCAGATCCAGATCGACAAGATCATGATCGAACTCGACGGCACGCCAAACAAGTCGCGCCTCGGCGCCAACGCCATCCTCGGCGTTTCGCTTGCTGTCGCCAAGGCTGCAGCGCAGGCTGCCGGCCTGCCGCTCTACCGTTACGTCGGCGGTGCTTCCGCAAGCCTTTTGCCGGTCCCGATGATGAACATCATCAACGGCGGCGCGCATGCCGACAACCCGATCGACTTCCAGGAATTCATGATCCTGCCGGTCGGCGCAGATTCGATCCGCGAAGCCGTCCGCATGGGTTCGGAAGTTTTCCACACGCTGAAGAAGGAACTGGCGGCGCAGGGCCACAATACCAACGTTGGCGATGAAGGCGGATTTGCGCCGGGCCTGAAGAGCGCTCCGGAAGCCCTCGACTTCATCATGAAGTCGATCGAGAAAGCCGGCTACAAGCCGGGTGACGACATGTGCCTCGGTCTCGATTGCGCCTCGACCGAATTCTTCAAGGACGGCAAGTACGTGCTGGAAGGCGAAGGCCGCACGCTCGAGCCAGGCGCCATGGCCGAGTACCTGGCAGAACTCGCTGCCAAGTATCCGATCATCTCCATCGAAGACGGCATGGCTGAAGACGACTGGGAAGGCTGGAAGACTCTGACCGATCTCGCCGGCAAGAAGTGCCAGCTGGTTGGCGATGATTTGTTCGTCACCAACTCGGCTCGCCTGCGCGACGGCATTCGCATGGGCGTCGCCAACTCGATCCTGGTCAAGGTCAACCAGATCGGCTCGCTGACGGAAACGCTCGATGCCGTCAACACGGCGCACAAGGCAGCCTACACCGCCGTCATGTCGCACCGCTCCGGCGAAACCGAGGACTCCACGATCGCCGATCTCGCAGTTGCCACCAACTGCGGCCAGATCAAGACCGGCTCGCTGTCGCGCTCGGATCGCCTTGCCAAGTACAACCAGCTGATCCGCATCGAAGAAGGTCTCGGCCCGCAGGCTCAGTACGCCGGCCGCTCCATCATCCGCGCCTGATACGCGCTTATAAATCAGCCATTTGGAACCCGCGCTCCGGCGCGGGTTTTTTGTTGAGTCTGGCCGGGAATGGCTCAGAGTCAACGAACGGTTAATCTCTGCGCGTTAGATTGAAATGATTGGTAATGCGTTAGAGCATGCGTGTATGTGGACAAAGCATCATAAGAAGAGAAAGACAGGTCGCTTCGTCATTCCGGCCATGACGGTCGCCTTCCTCTCCTATTTCGGTTATCATTGCATTCACGGTGACTATGGTCTGCGTGCGACGGAGGCGTTCGAGCGCCAGCGTGTCGCGCGCGAGAAGGAACTGGCTGTGCTGAAGGCCAAGCGTGAGCATCTGGAGGCGCAGGTTGCGCTCTTGAGTGACGGCTCGCTGGACAAGGATATGCTCGACGAAAAGGCGCGGTATCAGCTCAACATGTCGCGCGCGGACGAGATCGTCATTTACAATCATTACCGCAATTAACCGAATTTAGGTTAATCTAAAATTCCTGTTATTTATCAATAATTTAACGGCGAATATGAGCCATGCAATTATGGCATTGCTGTGGTCATTTTTCTTCCCTATGGTACGCGCCACCTGAGAACCGATAAACCCATAGGGAGGGTTGAATGGCGTTGCGCAAAACCGCGACCGTTTCCAGCCGCAAAAATAGTGCGAAGTCTGCAGCCAAGGCATCGAATGGCGGCCCTGTCGCCGATTTCGATCGCGATGAAGAGCTGAAGGCCTATCGCGAGATGCTGCTCATCCGCCGTTTCGAAGAAAAGGCGGGCCAGCTTTACGGCATGGGCTTCATCGGTGGTTTCTGTCACCTTTACATCGGCCAGGAAGCTGTCGTCGTCGGTATGCAGATGGCGCAGAAGGAAGGCGATCAGGTCATCACCGCCTATCGCGACCACGGTCATATGCTGGCTACCGGCATGGAAGCCCGGGGCGTCATGGCGGAGCTGACCGGCCGTCGTAACGGCTATTCCCACGGGAAGGGCGGTTCGATGCACATGTTCTCCAAGGAAAAACATTTCTACGGCGGCCACGGCATAGTCGGTGCCCAGGTTTCGCTCGGAACCGGCCTTGCCTTCGCAAACCGCTATCGCGGCAATGACAGCGTCTCGATCGCCTATTTCGGCGACGGCGCGGCCAATCAGGGCCAGGTCTATGAGAGCTTCAATATGGCTGCTCTCTGGAAGCTGCCGATCATCTATATCGTCGAGAACAACCGCTACGCCATGGGCACGTCGACGGCGCGTGCTACCGCGCAGTCGAACTATTCGCTCCGTGGTTCCGGCTTCGGCATTCCAGGCATTCAGGTCGACGGCATGGACGTTCGCGCCGTCAAGGCTGCTGCCGATGAGGCGCTCGAGCACTGCCGTTCCGGCAAAGGTCCTATCATTCTTGAAATGCTGACCTATCGCTATCGCGGTCACTCCATGTCCGATCCGGCGAAGTATCGTACCAAGGAAGAAGTGCAGAAGATGCGCTCTGAGCAGGACCCGATCGAGCAGGTTCGCCTGCGCGTGATGGAAAAGGGCTGGGCGACCGAAGACGATCTGAAGGCGATCGACAAGGAAGTCCGCGATATCGTTGCCGACAGCGCCGATTTCGCCCAGGCCGATCCGGAGCCGGATGCATCCGAGCTCTATACCGACATTCTGCTCTAATCGGGGAGGGAACCCATGCCTATCGATATCCTCATGCCCGCCCTTTCTCCGACGATGGAAGAAGGCACGCTGTCCAAGTGGCTCAAGCAGGAAGGCGACAAGGTCACTTCAGGTGACGTGCTTGCCGAAATCGAAACCGACAAGGCGACGATGGAAGTCGAAGCCGTTGACGAAGGCGTCATCGGCAAGTTGCTGGTTCCGGCCGGCACTGAAAACGTCAAGGTCAATGCCAAGATCGCCGTCCTGTTACAGGATGGCGAATCCGCCGACGCGATTTCCGCAGCCCCGGCTGCCGCTCAGCCGGCTCCAGTTGCCGCCCCCCAAGTCGCGCAGGAAGAGAAGCCGACGAATACTGGTTCGGCTGCCGCTCCAGTTCCGGCTGAACCCAAGGCTTTCGTACCGAACGATCCGGAAATCCCGGCTGGTACCGAAATGGTTTCGATGACGGTGCGCGAAGCGCTTCGCGATGCCATGGCTGAGGAAATGCGCGCCGATGACAGCGTCTTCGTCATGGGCGAGGAAGTCGCCGAATACCAAGGTGCCTACAAGGTGACCCAGGGTCTTCTGCAGGAATTCGGGGCTCGCCGCGTCATCGACACGCCGATCACCGAGCACGGCTTTGCTGGCGTCGGCGTCGGTGCTGCCATGGCCGGCCTGAAGCCGATCGTCGAATTCATGACCTTCAACTTCGCCATGCAGGCGATCGACCAGATCATCAACTCTGCTGCCAAGACGCTCTATATGTCGGGTGGCCAGATGGGCGCTCCGATCGTCTTCCGCGGCCCGAACGGTGCTGCTGCCCGCGTCGGCGCTCAGCACAGCCAGGACTACGCAGCCTGGTACAGTGCGATCCCGGGCCTGAAGGTCGTCATGCCTTACACGGCATCCGACGCCAAGGGTCTGCTGAAGGCTGCCATCCGTGATCCGAACCCGGTCGTCTTCCTCGAAAACGAGATTCTCTACGGCCAGCATTTCGATGTACCGAAGCTCGATAATTTCGTTCTGCCGATCGGCAAGGCCCGCATCCATCGTCCGGGCGAGGATGTCACCGTCGTCTCCTTCGGCATCGGCATGACCTATGCGACGAAGGCGGTCGCCGAACTCGAAAAGATCGGCATCGATGTCGAACTGATCGATCTGCGCACGCTTCGTCCGATGGACCTTCCGACCGTGATCGAATCGGTCAAGAAGACCGGTCGCCTGGTTACCGTCGAGGAAGGTTATCCGCAGAACTCGGTCGGCACGGAAATCGCCACGCGCGTCATGCAGCATGCCTTCGATTATCTCGATGCGCCGATCCTGACGATCGCCGGCAAGGACGTTCCGATGCCTTACGCTGCCAATCTCGAGAAGCTCGCGCTTCCGAATGTCGGCGAAGTGGTCGATGCGGTGAAAGCCGTTTGCTACAAATAAGGGGAGGGCCTTTCGATGCCGATCAATATCACGATGCCCGCCCTCTCTCCGACCATGGAAGAAGGCAATCTGGCCAAGTGGCTGGTCAAGGAAGGCGATAAGGTCAAGTCCGGCGATGTGATCGCCGAGATTGAAACCGACAAGGCGACGATGGAAGTCGAAGCCGTTGACGAAGGAACGGTTGCCAAGATCGTCGTCGCGGCCGGCACCGAAGGCGTGAAGGTCAATGCCCTGATCGCTGTTCTCGCCGCTGATGGCGAAGATGTCGCCGCTGCTGCAAGCGGCGCCGGCTCTGCCGCTCCGGCACCGAAGGCTGCCGCCGCTCCGGCTCAGGCCGAAACAAAGGCTGAGGCCGCACCTGCTCCGGCACCGGCGGCTCCGGCCGCTGCCCCGGCGCCGGCTGCAGTCTCTTCGAACGGCGCACGCACCTTCTCCTCTCCGCTTGCCCGCCGCCTTGCGAAGGAAGCCGGTATCGATATTTCCGCCGTTGCCGGCACCGGTCCGCATGGCCGTGTCGTCAAGAGTGATATCGAGGCTGCCGCTGCAGGTGGGGGCGCCAAGGCGGCCCCGGCTGCTGCTGCAGCTGCCCCGCAGGCTGCTGCTCCGGCCGCTGCCGCTCCGAAGGGCGCTTCGGACGAGGCCATGCTCAAGCTCTTCGAACAAGGCTCCTACGAGCTCGTACCGCACGACGGCATGCGCAAGACGATCGCCCGCCGTCTCGTTGAATCCAAGCAGACCGTTCCGCACTTCTACGTTTCGGTCGATTGCGAACTCGACGCGCTGATGGCGCTGCGTGCGCAGCTGAATGACGCCGCTCCCCGCAAGGACAGCGCGCCGGCCTACAAGATCTCGGTCAACGACATGGTCATCAAGGCCCTGGCGCTTGCACTGCGCGACGTTCCGGATGCCAACGTCTCCTGGACCGAAAACGCCATGGTCAAGCACAAGCACGCCGATGTCGGCGTCGCTGTCTCGATCCCCGGCGGTCTGATCACCCCGATAGTCCGCAAGGCCGAAGAGAAGACGCTCTCGACCATCTCGAACGAGATGCGCGATCTCGGCAAGCGTGCCAAGGACCGCAAGCTGAAGCCTGAGGAGTATCAGGGCGGCACGACCTCGGTCTCCAACATGGGCATGATGGGCGTGAAGAATTTCGCAGCCGTCATCAACCCGCCGCATGCGACGATCCTCGCAGTCGGCGCGGGCGAGCAGCGTGTCATCGTCAAGAATGGCGAAATGGCGATTGCAACGGTCATGACCGTCACGCTCTCGACTGACCATCGCTGCGTCGACGGTGCTCTCGGCGCCGAGCTGCTTCAGGCTTTCAAGGGCTACATCGAAAATCCGATGGGCATGTTGGTCTAAGCAGGACGCGGGAGGGCGGACATGACGAAGACTGTTCTTTGCTATGGTGACTCGCTGACCTGGGGCTATGACGCCGACACGATCGGTCGTCATGCCTATGAGAACCTCTGGCCGAGCGTGCTTCAGGCTACGCTCGGAAGCGAGGCTCGCGTCATCGCGGAAGGCCTGAACGGCCGCACCACCGCCTTTGACGACCATCTTGCCGATTGCGATCGCAACGGCGCACGCGTTCTGCCGACCATCCTGCAGACGCATGCGCCGCTCGATCTCGTCATCTTGCTGCTCGGCACCAACGACATGAAGCCGGTTGTCGCCGGCTCGGCCTTTGCCGCATGCCAGGGCATCGGCCGTCTGGTGCGGCTGATCCGCAATCATGCCTGGCCCTTCGAATTCGACGGGCCGGAGATCCTGATCGTGGCGCCGCCGGCGATCTGCGAGACGGGCAATGTGCCCTTCGCGGCATCCTTCCCCGGCGGTATCGAGGAATCGGCAAAGCTTCCGACGCTTTACCGTGACCTTGCCGATGAACTCGGCTGTGGCTTCTTCGACGGCAATTCCGTTGCCAGGACCACGCCGCTCGACGGCATTCACCTCGATGCAGAAAATACACGCGCGCTCGGTCGGGGCCTGGAACCCATCGTGCGGGTGATGCTGGGGCTCTGACAGTGGCCGCCTTCCTCGCCCTCCGAGAGGCGTCCCGCCGGGATGCCTCGGAACTGGCGATCCTGGCGGATATCGCGTCTCACGGTTTTGCCTCATGGCTCTGGTTTGCCGATGTTGCCAGCGGCATGAGCGATACGCCGCTCGAGCGGGGCCGGTTGAAGATGAGCGATGAAGCGCTCGGCGGCTGGAAGAACGCCATCATTGGCGAGGCCTATGACGAGATCGCCGGAATGGCGATCGGCTATGAAGTGGATGAAGGCATACGCGATCTCGAAGCCCGCCATCCGGCCCTGGAGCCGATGCTGGCGATGCAGAGATCGGTGATCGGGCATTGGTTCATTGGCAGTCTCGCGGTCTATCGCCATATGCGCGGTATCGGCATCGGCAAGAGGCTGCTGGAAGATCAGCTCGCAAGGGCAGATCGGCTGTCGGTCAGCCTGATCACGTCGGATAGCAACGAAGCGGCTCTGTCGCTTTACGGAAGAAACGGTTTTTCGGAAGCGGCGCGTATGAATGCCGTGCCGCTCTTCGATAACAGCAAGAAGCACGCATGGGTTTTGATGACCCGCGCGGGAGCGTAACAAAGGCAGGAAAGCAATGGCTCAATCCTACGACGTCATCGTCATCGGTTCCGGTCCGGGCGGCTATATCGCCGCCATCCGCGCCGCACAGCTCGGCCTCAAGGTCGCCTGCGTCGAGCGCGAACATCTGGCTGGTATCTGCTCAAACTGGGGCTGTATCCCGACCAAGGCGCTGCTGCGCTCCGCAGACGTCCTTCATACCGCCCAGCATGGCAAGGACTACGGCCTCGTGCTGGAAGGCACGATCAAGCCCGATATCAAGGCGATCGTCACCCGTTCGCGCGGCATCGCGCATCGCATGAACAACGGCGTCGGCTTCCTGTTCAAGAAGAACAAGGTCGATGTCATCTGGGGTGAAGCCAAGATCACCAAACCCGGCGAGATCGTCGTTTCAAAGACGACGAAGAAGCCGATGGAACCGATGGGTCCGGTGCCGAAGAATGCGCTGGGCGAGGGCACCTACACCGCCAAGCACATCATCGTTGCGACCGGCGCCCGTCCGCGCGCCCTGCCGGGCATCGAGCCGGATGGCAAGCTGATCTGGACCTATTTCGAAGCAATGAAGGCTGACGAACTGCCGAAATCGCTGCTCGTCATGGGCTCGGGCGCCATCGGCATCGAATTCGCAAGCTTCTATCGCACCATGGGTGTCGACGTCACTGTCGTCGAAATCATGAGCCAGGTCATGCCGGTCGAGGATGCGGAAATCTCCGCGCTCGCCAAGAAGCAGTTCGAACGCCAGGGCATGAAGATCCATCTCGAAGCCAAGGTGGCCAAGGTGGAGAAGGGTGCAAACTCGATCACCGCGACCATCGAGAAGAAGGACGGCACGACCGAGACGATCACCGCCGACCGCATGATCTCGGCCGTCGGCGTGCAGGCCAACGTCGAGGGCATCGGCCTGGAAACTGTTGGCGTCAAAACCGATCGCGGCTTCATCGTCATCGATGGCTACGGCAAGACTAACGTGCCCGGCATTTACGCAATCGGTGACGTCGCCGGTGCGCCGCTTCTGGCTCATAAGGCAGAGCATGAAGGCGTCATCTGCGTCGAGAAGATCGCCGGCCTGCCGAATGTCCACCCGATGGACAGGCAGAAGATCCCGGGCTGCACCTACTGCAATCCCCAGGTCGCCTCCGTCGGCCTGACCGAAGCCAAGGCCAAGGAGCAGGGCCGCGATATCCGCGTTGGTCGCTTCCCCTTCAGCGCCAATGGCAAGGCCGTCGCGCTTGGCGAAGACCAGGGTCTGGTCAAGACAATCTTCGACAAGAAGACCGGTGAGCTGCTTGGCGCCCACATGGTCGGTGCCGAAGTCACCGAACTCATCCAGGGCTTCGTTGTCGCCATGAACCTGGAGACGACGGAAGAAGAACTGATGCACACGATCTTCCCGCATCCGACGATTTCGGAGACGATGAAGGAAAGCGTGCTGGATGCTTACGGCCGCGTTCTGAACGCTTGATAATTTCCTGATCTGCCCTTTATCCGGGGATGGAAAATTCCGTCCCCGCCAGGGTGGAAAAAACGAAAGGAAATCATCATGTCTATGGGCACGCAGTCGCTTCTCATCTTTCTGCTGATCGGCCTTGTCGCGGGCTTTCTCGCAAGCCTGGTCGTTGGTGGGGGTGGGTTGATACGGTGCCTGCTCAGCGGCATCATCGGCGCGTTCGTGGGCGGGTTTCTGTTCAATGCGCTGGGTATATCGCTGGGCATTGAAAATGCATTGGTGGTTCAGATCATCCACGCAACAGTCGGCGCCATTGTCGTGGTGCTGATCGCAAGGGCGATAGCGTAGGGCAAGGAATAGGATGGAAGGCGTCGGCTGGATATCGGCAATCATCATCGGCGGACTTGCAGGCTGGCTTGCGGGCAAGCTGATGGAAGCGCGTTATGGCGTCTTGCTGAACATTGTCCTCGGCATCGTCGGCTCGGTCGTCGCTACCGCCATCCTGGCGCAATTCCACATTGAGGTCGCCGGTGGAAGGTTCGGCTATTTCGTAACCGGCTTCATCGGCGCCTGCCTGCTGATATTCTTCGCGCGGCTGGTTCGAAGATAAAGTGCGAAGATCGGGCGCATCTCCTAGATCGAAAGATTTGAATAAAGGAGCGATGCGCAATATGAGAAGCCGGGCCGCATGGGGCGGCGGAAAGTTGAACTGACATGGTCACCATTCTCGACACGATCAATCCCGACGTAAAGCGCGTGCGGCATCCGGAAAAGGCGCATCGCCCCGATACGGAAGTGCTGCGCAAGCCGGACTGGATTCGTGTGAAGGCGCCGACTTCGAAAGGCTATGCCGAGACCCGTTCGATCGTGAAGGAGCACAAGCTCGTCACCGTCTGCGAAGAGGCAGGCTGCCCGAATATTGGCGAGTGCTGGGACAAGAAGCACGCCACCTTCATGATCATGGGCGAGATCTGTACCCGCGCCTGCGCCTTCTGCAATGTCGCCACCGGCAAGCCGAATGCGCTCGACATGGCCGAGCCTGAAAACGTCGCAAAGGCCGTCAAGCAGATGGGCCTCAGCCACGTCGTCATCACCTCTGTCGATCGTGACGATCTGGAAGACGGTGGCGCCGAGCATTTCGAAAAGGTGATCTGGGCAATCCGTGCCGCATCGCCGCTGACGACGATCGAGATCCTGACGCCAGACTTCCTGAAGAAGCCCGGTGCGCTGGAACGTGTCGTCGCCGCCAAGCCCGATGTCTTCAACCACAATATGGAAACCGTTGCCGGCAACTACCTGACGGTTCGCCCTGGCGCACGCTATTTCCATTCCATCCGGCTGCTGCAGCGCGTGAAGGAACTCGACCCCACAATGTTCACCAAGTCCGGCATCATGGTCGGGCTCGGTGAAGAACGGAACGAGGTTCTTCAGCTCATGGATGACCTGCGCACCGCCGATGTCGATTTCCTGACGATCGGCCAGTATCTGCAGCCGACCCGCAAGCACCACAAGGTCGAAAGCTTCGTGACGCCGGAAGAGTTCAAGTCCTACGAGACGGTCGCCTACACCAAGGGCTTCCTGATGGTCGCTTCCAGTCCGCTGACCCGCTCCTCGCACCATGCCGGCGACGACTTCGCCCGCCTGAAGGCTGCACGCGAGAAGAAGCTGCTGCTCGCCGCGGAATAAGCCCTTACATCTTGACTTGAAGAGGCCGCGGCGATTTTTTGCCGTGGTCTTTCTTTGTGCGCTTCGTTGTCATCTTCAGGTCATGTGAAGCAGCTAGCCAGCACGCCGCTTTCCCGGTTGCCATCGGCAAACGGCTAGGAGGAGTGGAAGCATGCAAGGGCAGGCCGACCAAACGATCAACTATGTCGATGACGTCTTTGCTGCCAGCCGCATCCGTGATGCGAGGCGCATCATGGTGATCGGCTGCTCCGGCGGCGGCAAGTCGACGCTTGCGCAGAAGCTGGCGCGCCGGTTCGAACTCACCTATCTCTCGATCGACCGCGATATTCTCTGGCTGCCCGGCTGGGTGGAACGCAGCAAGGAAGAGCAGCGCCAGCGGATCGTCGAAAGGATCGTCGGCGAGCGCTGGATCATGGACGGCACCAATACCTCCACTTTCGATATCCGCCTGCCGCGCACCGATATCGTCATCTGGGTGCGCATGCCGCGCCTGCTCTGCGTCTGGGGTGTGGTGACGCGCTGGCTGAAGCATATCGGCCGCACACGTCCGGACATGGCGCCGGGCTGCATAGAAAAGGTGGACTGGAAGTTTCTGGAATTCATCTGGACCTTCGAGACGAAATTTTCGCCGCGGGTGACTGCCGCCATCGCAACCCATGGGCCGCATGTGCCGGTTTTGCAGGTGAAATCCCGCAGCCAAATGCGCGCGCTTCTTGATCTTCTCGGTGTGCCGGCTTAACTGCGCTTCATGCCGCAATTCGAAACGCATCGCCCCGTCCCGCACACGCCCGACCAGATGTTCGACCTCGTGTCCGATGTCGAACGCTATCCGGAATTTCTCCCGCTTTGCGAAGCCCTGTCGGTGAAGAACCGCAAGGAACGCGACGGCAAGTTGCTGCTGATCGCCGATATGACCGTCGGCTACAAGGCGATCCGCGAAACCTTTACCACGCAGGTGCTGCTGAACAGGGCCGAGCGCATCATCGATGTCAAATATATCGACGGTCCGTTCCGCTACCTCGACAACCGCTGGCGGTTTGTCGAGGCGGAAGGCGGCGGCTGCACGGTCGATTTCTTCATCGATTATGAGTTCAAGAGCCGTATTCTTGGCGCGCTGATGGGCTCAATGTTCGACAGAGCTTTCCGCATGTTCACGGAAGCCTTCGAAAAGCGGGCAGCGACGATCTACAGCCGGTAGAACCTTGGTCAGCGATCGATGAAATGGTCGAAGATCTGTGTTGCCGGATAGGCGTAGGAACCGCGATCGGTGAAGCTGTAGCGATACAGGCAGCCTCTGAGCGCAGCGTTGTAGAGCAGGCTGGTGGTATCAGGCGATCCGCGATAGCCCAACGCTTCCGGCTGGCAGCGGCTGAGCGCATGGTCGTATTTGCGCAGCAGGACTGGATCGGAATCCACCCGCACGCCGCCGTAAACCTGATAGTTGGATGGTGCTTCAGCCGCAGAAACGCAGGCGAGGCTCAAGACGACACCGATGCATGCGAAATATCTCATTTGACTGGTTCCTCAATACGGCTCTTGCCTGGACGCGGCAGAAACTGACGTTACTGCCTTTTGTTGCGTTACTCAAAATCACACAATCTCGATAAGCATTTGAAGTGCCGTGCGGATCGTCGCCAGCCGGACATCCGTGCGGCCGATGTCTCCGTACAGCATCTTACGATGGACAAGCTTACCTGAACGTGATTTCGCCGCAAGATGCACCAGCCCGACCGGCTTTTCCGGCGATCCGCCGCCAGGACCGGCAATACCCGTGACAGCGACCGCCAGGTGGGCGCGGGAGCGGAAGAGGGCGCCATGCACCATTTGCCGGGCCGTCTCCTCCGAAACCGCACCGAAACGGGCCAGCGTTTCCTCCTGCACGCCGAGCATCTGCATCTTGGCCACGTTCGTATAGGTCACGAAGCCACGGTCAACGACAGCGGACGATCCCGAAATTTCCGTGAGCGCGCCGGCAATCAGTCCGCCCGTGCATGATTCCGCTGTCGAGACCATGAGGCCTGCAGCCGTGAAGTCCCGGATGATGTCTTCCGCCGTCGCCGTGATGTCCGCGGGAAACAGGCTCATCGCTTCGTGCTCCCATAGACGACGGTTGCGGTTGCGATTGCCGCGATGCCTTCGCGGCGGCCGACGAAGCCGATCTTTTCGTTGGTGGTGGCTTTTACCGAGCAGCGCTCGATGTCTATGCCGAGAAATTCCGAGAGATTGGCGCGCATGGCCTCGCGATGTGGTCCGACCTTCGGCGCCTCCGCAATCAGCGAGACATCCGCATTGGTAATCGTGCCGCCATGCGCGCGCACGATCTTTGCTGCATGTTCGATGAAGATACGGGATGCAGCACCCTTCCATTGCGGATCGGAGGGCGGGAAATGGTCTCCGATATCGCCGGCGCCACAGGTGGCAAGCAGCGCGTCCGTCAGCGCATGCAGCGCCACATCGGCATCCGAATGGCCCTTGAGCTTCTGGTCGTGCGGAATGAAGACGCCGCAGAGTGTCACGCCGTCGCCGGGCTCGAGCTGATGCACGTCATAGCCGTTGCCGGTCCGCACATCGGGAATACGGGCGCCCGAGAGTTTGTCGTCAGCCATGGTGATATCGCTCTTCACTGTCAGCTTCACGTTCGTTGCAGCGCTTTCGACGATGGCCACGGGAATGCCGAACCACTCGGCAATCGAGGCATCGTCGGTGAAATCCGTCTTACCGCTTTCCGCTGCCTTTTCATGCGCTTCGAGGATCGTGGCAAAATCGAAGGATTGCGGCGTCTGGGCCGCATAGAGCTGATCGCGGGGAATGGTCTTGAGCACGGTTCCGTCGCTGCTGGCCTGCTTCAGCGTGTCGGCAACAGGCACGGCAGGCAATACGGCTGGCGCGCCGGCCGAAAGCGTATCGGCGATCCGGTCGAGAAGCTGGTGGTCGAAGAAAGGACGCACAGCATCATGGATGAGCACATGGCTGATGCCCTTATCCCTAAGGTGCCGAAGACCTGCCAGCACCGACTGCTGTCGGGTCGCGCCACCGTGAACCGTCTCGATCGGCGTTGCCGAGATGATGTGTCGGGACGCTCTGGCAAAGAGTGCCTCGTCGTCGGGGTGGATGACGACGACGATCTGCGTTGCCGGTTCCCATGTCATGAAATTTTCAAGCGTGTGGACGATAACCGGCTTGCCGCCGATCATCCGGTATTGCTTGGGGCCTTCCTCCGACGATCCGGCGCGTTCCCCACGGCCTGCCGCAACGACGACAATCCCAGCCGATATCGGTTGCTTAGTATGCATTTGCAGCATAAATCCCTGAAATATGCGGAATGGATGTCAGTTGCTCTATCGTCTTGCTTCGGCCTTTTCCAGCATTTGCCCAAAAAATATCAATTCGGGCTCGACCCTCTTGGCAAGCCGTAGATCTATGGCTAAAAATAATGCAGTTACATGGTGTGCCTGAAAGATAATCATTTGATTTCCAAGGACCTCGCAACGCCTTTTCGAATCGGACCGGTGTCCGTGCGGAACCGCGTTGTGCTTGCGCCGATGTCGGGTGTGACGGACATGCCGTTCCGAGACCTCGCCTGGCGTTATGGCGCAGGCCTCGTCGTGACCGAAATGGTGGCAAGCCGGGAGCTGGTGAACGACACTGCTGAATCCTGGGCACGCCTTCGGGCCGCCGGCTTCCGTCCTCACATGGTGCAGCTCGCCGGTCGCGAGGCATATTGGATGGCCGAAGCCGCCAAGATCGCGGCCGATCATGGCGCCGACATCATCGACATCAATATGGGCTGCCCGGCCAAGAAGGTCATCGGCGGATATTCCGGTTCGGCGCTGATGCGCGACCCGGATCATGCGCTTGAACTTGTCGAGGCGACGGTCAGGGCTGTCGATATCCCCGTGACGCTGAAGATGCGTCTCGGCTGGGACGAGAATTCCATCAATGCACCGCATATCGCGAAGCGCGCCGAAGAGGCGGGGGTGAAACTCATCACCATCCATGGCCGCACCCGCATGCAGTTTTACACGGGCAGGGCGGACTGGGATGCAATTCGCCCCGTACGCGATGTCATTTCCGTGCCCCTGATCGCCAATGGCGATGTCGAAACGGCTGAGGATGCGCAGGAGATCTTGCGTCGCTCGGGCGCCGATGCCGTGATGATCGGCCGCGGCAGCCAGGGCAGGCCGTGGCATGCCGGTGTCCTGGCAGGAGCCCGTGAACCCGAGCGCGAGGAGATTGCTGCAATTGCCATCGAGCACTATCGCATGATGCTGGAATTCTATGGCGAGGCAGTTGCCGTCAGGCACGCCCGCAAACATCTCGGCTGGTATCTGGAGCGCTTCGCGCCGGACCTTTCCGGCGAGGGAAAGGCTGCGATCATGACATCGCGCGATCCTGATGATGTGATCGCCCGTTTCGGCGATGCGATGGCGGCTGGTGCGGTAGAGCGGCGGGAGGCGGCATGAGCACGGACGGCACGACTTCCCCTGAAAATGCGGTCAACACCATGGCGATGGCAGTGCTGAACGCTATCCAGAACCCTGTCGTCATGGTCGATGAGGGCGGTTTCATCATCTTTGCCAACTGGGAGGCCGAAGCCTTCTTTGGCGCCAGTGCCGCGCATCTCTCCCGCTACCGCATTTCGACCTTCATTCCCTTCGGCAGCCCGCTCCTGGCCTTGATCGACCAGGTGCGCGAACGCAAGGCCCCGGTCAATGAATACCGCGTCGATTTGAGCTCGCCGCGTCTCGGCCAGGACAAGCTCGTGGATCTCTACGTTGCCCCCGTCATTGCCGAGCCGGGCTCGGTCGTTGTCGTCTTCCAGGAACGGTCGATGGCAGACAAGATCGATCGGCAGCTGACACATCGTGCGGCCGCCCGCTCGGTCACGGGTCTCGCCTCCATGCTTGCGCATGAGATCAAGAACCCGCTCTCCGGTATCCGCGGTGCTGCACAGCTTCTCGAACAGTCCGTGATCGACGACGACCGCGCGCTGACGCGGCTGATCTGCGACGAGACCGACCGCATCGTTTCGCTGGTCGATCGCATGGAAGTCTTTTCCGATGAGCGCCCGGTCGACCGCGTGCCGGTCAACATCCATTCCGTGCTTGATCATGTGAAGGCCGTTGCCAAGGCGGGCTTTGCCCGCAATATCCGCGTGACGGAGAATTACGACCCGTCGCTGCCGGCCGTCTACGCCAATCGCGATCAACTGGTGCAGGTCTTCCTCAATCTGGTCAAGAACGCTGCCGAAGCCGTCGGCGATCGTCCGGATGGTGAAATCATCCTGACGACCGCCTATCGCCCGGGCATCCGCCTTTCGGTCGCCGGCACGCGCGAAAAAATCTCGCTGCCGCTGGAATTCTGCGTCATCGATAATGGTCCTGGCGTGCCGACGGACCTGCTGCCGCATCTTTTCGACCCCTTCATCACCACCAAGACGAATGGCAGCGGCCTGGGTCTCGCCCTCGTTGCCAAGATCATCGGCGATCATGGCGGCATCATCGAATGCGACAGCCAGAACAACCGCACGATTTTCCGCGTCCTCATGCCGGCCTCCAAGGATGCCTCGCTTGACGACGCCGCTATTGCAAGCTCGACAGGACCCAATAGATGACAGCCACGATCCTCGTTGCAGATGACGATGCGGCCATCCGCACGGTGCTCAATCAGGCCTTGAGCCGCGCCGGTTACGATGTGCGCATTACTTCCAATGCCGCGACGCTGTGGCGCTGGGTTTCAGCCGGCGAGGGCGATCTCGTCGTCACCGATGTCGTCATGCCCGATGAGAATGCGTTCGACCTTCTGCCCCGCATCAAGAAGGCGCGACCGGAGCTGCCCGTTCTCGTCATGAGCGCGCAAAATACATTCATGACGGCGATCAAGGCATCGGAAAAAGGCGCCTATGACTACCTGCCGAAGCCGTTCGACCTGACGGAGCTGATCGGCATCATCGGCCGGGCGCTCGCCGAGCCGAAGAAGAAGCCGGCCAAGCTCGACGAAGACATGCAGGACGGCATGCCGCTCGTCGGTCGTTCCGCGGCCATGCAGGAAATCTACCGCGTTCTCGCCCGCCTGATGCAGACGGATCTGACGCTGATGATCACCGGCGAGTCAGGTACCGGCAAGGAGCTCGTGGCGCGTGCGCTGCACGATTACGGCAAGCGCCGCAACGGCCCCTTCGTCGCCATCAACATGGCCGCCATCCCGCGCGATCTCATTGAATCCGAACTCTTCGGCCACGAGAAGGGCGCCTTCACCGGCGCACAGACCCGCTCCACTGGCCGTTTCGAACAGGCCGAAGGTGGCACGCTGTTCCTCGATGAAATCGGCGATATGCCGATGGACGCCCAGACGCGTCTTCTGCGCGTGCTGCAGCAGGGCGAATATACGACCGTCGGCGGCCGCACGCCGATCCGCACCGATGTGCGCATCGTGGCTGCCACCAACAAGGATCTGAAGCAGGCAATCAATCAGGGCCTGTTCCGCGAAGACCTCTATTATCGCCTCAATGTCGTGCCGCTGCGCCTGCCGCCGCTGCGCGATCGTGCCGAAGATATCCCGGATCTCGTCCGTCATTTCGTCCAGCAGGCCGAAAAGGAAGGTCTCGGCTCCAAGCGCTTCGATCAAGAGGCGCTGGAGCTGATGAAGGCCTATGCCTGGCCCGGCAACGTGCGCGAACTGGAAAACCTGATCCGCCGCCTGATGGCGCTTTATCCACAGGATGTCATCACCCGTGAAATCATCGACGCCGAGCTTCGCTCCGATGTCCCCGATAGCCCGATCGACAAGGGCCCGATCCGCAGCGGCACGATGACGATTGCTCAGGCGGTCGAAGAGAATATGCGCACCTATTTCGCCAGTTTCGGCGAAAACCTGCCGCCGCCGGGCCTTTACGATCGCATATTAACGGAAATGGAATATCCGTTAATACTTGCGGCATTGACGGCCACCCGCGGCAACCAGATCAAAGCCGCCGATTTGCTGGGCCTGAACCGCAATACGCTGCGCAAAAAGATCCGCGAACTCGGCGTTTCCGTCTACAGAAGCTCCCGTACCGCCTGACCTTCGACCTTGACATTGTGGCAAAGTGCGTTGCATTTTCGCCACAATGCGTTGCTTAAAGGTCACGCATAGGGTTTGGACATTCGCCCACGATCGAGTCGTTTGGACGCCGGTTTTTCGAAACCGGCGTTGGTTTGGCTTTCTCGTTGGGCACGGCGGCGCTGCCGACCGAAGAGAGGCTGGATGGACGAAGAAGGGGTATCGCCGGAAACGGCGAACGAGGCGGTGACAACGGTGACCGACCGTCGTGCCCTGTTTGCCGTACCCGGCCTTGTGCTTGCTGGCGGTGCGCTGGTTTGCGCGACCGTCACGCTCTTCGTGCTGCTCGGTGTGACGCCGATTGCGCCGACCTCGCACGTCGTAATCGGCTCTGTCGTCATCAATTCGTTCTTTGTCCTCGGCCTGATCGCATTGATCGGTCGTGAAGTCGCGCGGCTTTTCAAGGCCCGCACGCGTGGCCGTGCGGCTGCCCGACTGCACATCCGTATCGTCGTGCTTTTCTCGATCGTCGCGATCACGCCGGCGATCCTGGTGGCGATCTTTGCCAGTATCACGCTGAATGCCGGCCTTGACCGGTGGTTTGCGCTCAGAACCCAGGCGATCGTCAGCTCGTCCCGCAACATCGGCCAGGCCTATATGCTGGAAAACGCCAGCTATCTGCAGGGTCAGACGGTTTCGATGGCAAATGATCTCGAGCGTAACCGCGCGCTCTACAGCCTCGACAAGACCGGCTTCGCCGACCTGATGACGCGTCAGGCGAGGGGCCGCGGTCTGCTCGGCGCCTTCCTCGTCGAGCGCGACGGCTCGGTCAATGTCCAGGCCGACATCACCACCGAAAAGCCGCTGCCCGCCATCCCGCAGGATGCGTTGGAAAAGGCCGCCGCCGGCCAGCCGACGCTGATCCCGCCGGGCGTGACCAACCTTGTCGGCGCCATCATCAGGCTCGAATCGATCCCCGGAACCTTCCTCTATACGGTGCGTGCCGTGGACCCCAAGGTCATGAATGCCATGCGCATGATGGAGGAGAACGCCACCGAATACCGTTCGATGGAAGCCGGCCGGGTTTCTCTGCAGATCGCCTTTGCGGTTCTCTACATCGGCTTTGCTCTGATCGTGCTGCTTGCGGCGATCTGGACCGCGATTGCGGTCGCCGACCGTATCGTGCGGCCGATCCGCCTGCTGATTACCGCCGCCGATAGCGTCGCATCGGGCAACATGGATATTGTCGTGCCTGTCCACGCTGTCGATGGCGACGTCGCCAGCCTGTCGCGCACCTTCAACAAGATGATTTCGGAAATCCGCACGCAGCGGGACGAAATCCTCGAGGCGAAGGATGAAGTGGACGATCGCCGCCGCTTCATCGAGGCCGTTCTGTCGGGTGTGACGGCTGCTGTGATCGGTGTCGAGCAGGACCGGCGCATTACCATCGTCAACAGTTCTGCCGAAACGCTGATGGCGCTGCAGGCCGACGAGTTGCTTGGCAAGCAGCTGTCGGAGGTCGCGCCGGAAGTGGATCAGGTGCTGACGGAAGCCGCCGCACGCTATCGCGGCGATTTCCGCAAGCAGATCGCGCTGGTGCGCGGCGGTACGGTGCGTACGCTCAGCGTCCAGGTGACGCGCGAGGAAGTGCGTGATCTGAGCGAATCCTACGTCATCACGCTCGATGACATCACCGATCTCGTCATTGCCCAGCGCTCCACCGCCTGGGGTGATGTCGCCCGCCGCATTGCTCACGAGATCAAGAACCCGCTGACGCCGATCCAGCTATCGGCCGAGCGTATCCAGCGTCGTTACGGCAAGCAGATCGACGAAAACGATCGCGCCGTTTTCGACCAGTGCACGGATACGATCATCCGCCAGGTCGGCGATATCGGCCGCATGGTCGACGAGTTCTCGGCCTTTGCCCGCATGCCGAAGCCGACCAAGGAGCCGAGCGATCTGCGCTCCATCCTCCACGACGCGATTTTCCTGCGTGAGATGGGCAACAACCATATCGCCTTCCTGCAGGAACTTGGCGAGGAGCGGCTCGAAGGCATGTTCGACAGCCGCATGCTGGGGCAGGCTTTCGGCAATCTGATCAAGAACGCGGTGGAAGCGATCGAAGCCGTGCCGAGCGAGGAGCGCGAGGAGCGCAAGATCCTCGTGCGCACGTCGCTCGACGAAGCGCGCGACCGCTTCACGGTCGATATCATCGACAACGGACGTGGCCTGCCTGTCGAAAACCGCCATAGCATTCTGGAGCCCTACATGACGATGCGCGAAAAGGGCACCGGTCTCGGCCTGGCCATCGTCAAGAAGATCATCGAAGAACATGGCGGGCAGCTCGAACTGCATGATGCGCCCGCAGATTTTGACCAGGGAAGAGGAGCCATGATCCGCGTGCATCTGCCACGCCGCGATGTGGCCACAGCCCCGGCAGCCAGTGACAAGGAAAGCGTTTATGGCCTCTGATATTCTCGTCGTCGACGATGAACACGACATTCGCGAGATCGTTGCCGGCATCCTGTCGGATGAAGGGCACGAAACCCGCATGGCGCATGACAGCGACAGCGCCCTGGCGGCGATTTCCGATCGCGTGCCGCGCCTGGTCTTTCTCGACATCTGGATGCAGGGCAGCAAGCTCGACGGCCTCTCGCTGCTGGACGAGATCAGGACCCGCCATCCCGAGCTTCCCGTGGTGATGATATCAGGTCACGGCAACATCGAGACGGCTGTTTCCGCCATCAAACGTGGCGCCTTCGATTTCATCGAAAAGCCCTTCAAGGCGGATCGCCTGATCCTGATCGCCGAACGGGCGTTGGAAAACTCCAAGCTGAAACGCGAAAATATCGAGCTCAAGCGCCGCGCCGGCGATGCGCTGGAGCTGATCGGCACCTCGGTCGCCGTTTCGCAGCTGCGCCAGACGATCGAAAAGGTCGCCCCCACCAACAGCCGCATCATGATCTTCGGCGCATCCGGCTCCGGCAAGGAGCTGGTGGCGCGCATGATCCACAAGAAGTCGACGCGCGCCAACGGCCCCTTTGTGGCGCTCAATGCCGCCAACATCACGCCCGACCGCATGGAAGTTGCACTGTTCGGCACCGAGGGCGCGCCAGGGCAGGCGCGCAAGATCGGTGCACTGGAAGAGGCTCATCGCGGCATCCTCTATCTCGATGAAGTCGGCGAAATGCCGCGCGAGACGCAGAACAAGATCCTGCGCGTGCTGGTCGATCAGCAGTTCGAACGTGTCGGTGGTTCCAAGCGCGTCAAGGTCGATGTGCGCATCATCTCCTCGACCGCCTACAATCTGGAAAGCCGCATCGCCGAGGGCTGGTTCCGCGAAGATCTCTATCATCGCCTCGCGGTCGTGCCGGTGCGCGTGCCGCAGCTGTCCGAACGCCGGGAAGATATTCCCTTCCTAGTCGATCAGCTGATGCGCCAGATCTCCGAACAGGCGGGTATCCGGCCACGCCGCATCGGCGATGACGCCATGGCGGTGCTGCAGGCCCATGACTGGCCGGGCAATATCCGTCAGCTCCGCAATAATATCGAGCGGTTGATGATCCTTGCCCGCACGGACGGTCCGGATGCGCCGATCACTGCAGACATGCTGCCGACCGATCTGGGTGACATGCTGCCGAAGGTCTCGGCCAAGAACGACTACCACATCATGACACTGCCGCTGCGCGAAGCCCGCGAGATGTTCGAGAAGGATTATCTGATCGCCCAGATCAACCGCTTCGGCGGCAATATCTCGCGCACGGCCGAATTCGTCGGCATGGAGCGCTCGGCTTTGCATCGCAAGCTGAAGTCGCTCGGCGTCTGATGTTTTTCCGGCGCGGGCTCGTGTCGCGTCGGTTCCCTCCTTTGCCTGAAGCAGGTTTCAATGCCAAGAATTGCCTATGTGAATGGACGTTACGTCCCGCATTCCGATGCCATGGTGCACGTGGAGGATCGTGGCTATCAGTTTGCCGATGGTGTCTATGAAGTCTGCGAGGTCCGTCACGGGCTGATCGTCGACCTGACCCGGCATCTGAACCGTCTCGACCGTTCGCTCAGCGAGCTGCGCATCGCCTGGCCGATGAGCCGTGCAGCGCTGACGCAGGTGATTCGCGAGACGCTGCGCCGCAACCACGTCCGCAACGGTCTCTTCTATCTGCAGGTGACGCGTGGCGTCGCCCGCCGTGACCATGTCTTCCCGGCAGCCGGCACCCCGCCCTCGATCGTCGTGACGGCCAAGAGCACGGATCCATCTATCATCGCCAGGAAGAATGCCACTGGCATAAAGGCGATCACCGTTCCGGACAATCGCTGGGACCGAGTCGACATCAAGTCGGTCGGGCTATTGCCGAACGCGCTTGCGCGCCAGCAGGCCAAGGAAGCTGGAGCCCAGGAAGCGATCTATATCGATGCCGAGGGCATGGTGAAGGAAGGGGCTGCAACCAATGTCTGGATCGTCGATGCCGACGGTACGCTGGTAACGCGGCCTGCCGACCATGGTATCCTGCGGGGTATCACGCGTACGACTCTCATCGATGTCGCAGCCAGATTGGGGGTCAAGATCGTCGAGCGGAAATTCTCCGTTTCGGAGATGATGGCAGCCCGCGAGGTCTTCATCACCGCCGCCACAAGCATTTGTTTTCCGGTCGTTTCCGTTGATGGACAGGCCATTGCGAATGGTCATCCCGGAAGCCTTTCGCAGAATATTCGGGAAGCCTTTTTCGACGTTGCGGAAAAGATTACGATTTGATACCAAGATTTGCTGGACAGGAGGAATGAGGGTGCCACCTGCCTTGCTGGAGAGGTTGATTGATATTCTACCGGCTTGATCAGGCCGGCAATAAAGAAAGAAGCGGCGCGATGGCGGAACGTTCTCAGAATCTGCAGGACTTATTTCTCAATACTGTACGCAAGCAAAAGATTTCCCTGACAATCTTTCTGATTAACGGCGTAAAACTCACAGGCGTTGTCACGTCTTTCGACAATTTCTGTGTTCTTCTCCGTCGTGACGGACATTCGCAGCTCGTGTATAAGCACGCGATCTCGACAATCATGCCTGGTCAGCCAATGCAGATGTTCGAGAGCGAAGAAGCAGCGTCCTAACCAAGGCCGGCCGTCATTTCGACACGCGATACAAAGAACGATTCCATTATCCCTGAAGCTGCCAAGCACAGGGATGATATGCGCGCGACCGTCGTCGTGCCGGTGCTGAAATCGCGCTCGCGCGGCGGGCAGAGCGAATCGGCATCGACCCGCACGCCGGAAAGCCGTCTCGACGAAGCGACCGGCCTGGCGCAGGCAATCGATCTCGACGTCGTCAATGGCTCGATCGTGCCGGTCAACGATCCACGCCCGGCTACGCTTCTCGGAACGGGCAAGATCGAGGAAATCAAACACCTACTGGACGAGCGCAATTCCGGTCTTGTGATCGTCGATCACCCGTTGACGCCGGTGCAGCAGCGGAATCTGGAAAAGGAATGGAACGCCAAGGTCATCGACCGGACGGGCCTGATCCTCGAAATCTTCGGCCGCCGTGCCTCGACCAAGGAAGGCACACTGCAGGTCGATCTTGCGCATCTGAACTATCAGAAGGGCCGCCTGGTCCGAAGCTGGACCCACCTTGAACGCCAGCGTGGCGGTGGCGGCTTCATGGGTGGTCCGGGTGAAACCCAGATCGAAGCCGACCGGCGTCTGCTGCAGGATCGCATCATCAAGCTCGAACGCGAGCTGGAACAGGTCGTCCGCACGCGCCAGCTTCATCGCGCCAAGCGCAGGAAGGTGCCGCATCCGATCGTGGCGCTCGTCGGTTACACCAACGCCGGCAAGTCGACGCTGTTCAACCGCATTACCGGAGCAGGGGTCCTCGCTGAAGACATGCTCTTCGCCACGCTCGACCCGACACTGCGCCGCATGAAGTTGCCGCATGGCCGCACCGTCATCCTGTCCGATACCGTCGGCTTCATCTCTGACCTGCCGACTCATCTGGTCGCCGCCTTCCGCGCCACGCTGGAAGAGGTGCTGGAAGCCGATCTCATCCTCCATGTGCGCGATATGTCCGACGTGGACAATCAGGCCCAGAGCGCTGACGTGCTGCGCATCCTGAATGACCTCGGTATCGACGAGGCTGAAGGCGAACGCCGCATTCTCGAGGTCTGGAACAAGATCGACCGGCTCGAACCCGAAGCCCATGACGCCATGGTGCAGAAGTCCTCCGGCATGAAGAATGTCATTGCCGTTTCCGCCATCAGCGGCGAGGGCGTGGACGGGCTTATGGATGAAATCAGCCGCCGTCTATCCGGCGTCATGACGGAAACGACTGTCACCTTGCCTGTCGACAGGCTGGCGCTGTTGCCCTGGCTCTACGACCATGCCGTCGTCGACAGCCGCGAGGACAACGAGGACGGTTCCGTGACGCTGGACCTCCGCCTGTCCGAGACGGAGGCCGCCGAACTCGAGCGCCGCATCGGCAATGGCGCGAAGCCCGCCAAGGAAGACTGGGAGCGATAATCCCATTTGGGCGAAGTTTCACTCCGCCTGAGCTACCACAGCCCGCTCAATTGCCTTGGCCGCCTGCCAGATCTCTTCCATTCGCTCCAGGCTGGCCGCTTCCAGGCTCTCGCCTTCTGCATCAAGAACAGTCTCTATGTGATTGAATCGGCGCCTGAACTTCGTATTCGTTCCGCGCAATGCCTGTTCCGGATCGGCCTTCACATGCCGACCGATATTGACGACAGCGAAGATTAGGTCGCCGAGTTCGTCGCTGACCTTCGACTTGTCGCCGTCGCGCAGCGCAACGCGCAGTTCATCGACTTCCTCCTCGATCTTGTCGAGGATCGGTTCGGGCGCCGACCAATCGAAACCGACCTTGGCCGCACGTTCTTGTAGCTTCAGCGCTTCTGTCAGCGCCGGAAAGCTGCGTTGCACCGAGCCGAGGAAGCCGGCCTTGAAATCTTCTGTCATGCCGCGCCGCGCCCTACGCTCGGCGCGCTCGCGCTTCTCTGCCTGCTTGATCTCGTCCCACTGCTTCTTCACGGCGTCGGGCGTGTCGGCATCCGAACGGGCAAACACATGCGGATGGCGGCGGATCATCTTGCGGGTGATGGCTTCCACCACATCGCCAAACGAGAATTCTCCGGCTTCCTCGGCCATGCGCGCATGAAAGACCACCTGCAGCAGCAGGTCGCCAAGTTCATCACAGAGGTCGTCCATGTCCTTGCGCTCGATCGCGTCGGCAACTTCATAGGCTTCTTCGAGCGTATAGGGTTTGATGCTCTCGAAATCCTGCTCGACGTCCCACGGGCAGCCAGTCTCGGGATTGCGAAGTGCCGCCATGATTTCGATCAGGCGCGAAATGTCTTTCGAAGGTTCCATGGTCTCTCAGTTCAGAGGAATGTCGTTGGCACTCTTGGTGGCCTGATAGGTGTTGGAAAGGGCGTCATAGCGGGACTTGATCCGTGCGGTCTGCCGTTTGAGGTCGGCTTTCAGCTGTTCATCCTCGGTCTCGACGAGATCGGCGATCGCAAAGCTGTTCCAGAAGGCGTTCTGCCGCCGGTAGCCGCCGGGTTCAAGGCCGAAGACCTCCTTCAGGATTTTCAGGTCATGCGGGATCGCGAAGCTGTCGCGCGAATCCTCGTGGCTGAAGAAGTAGTAGAAATTATCGAAGCCGGCCCACGTGATCGCCGACATGCACATGGTGCAGGGTTCATGAGTGGAGAGAAAGATCAGGTCTTTCGTCGCGGGTTTGTCATTGAGCTCGTAGAAGCGCTTCAGCGTGTGCACTTCGCCGTGCCAGAGCGGGTTTTCGAGCTCGTTATTGGTTTCGGCGACGATGAGCGAAAGATCGGATTTGCGCAGGATAGCTGCCCCGAAGACCTTGTTGCCGGTGGCGACACCAAGTTCCGTCATCGGCAGGATATTCTCTTCCATGACCTGCAGCAGGCGGGAGGCGATTGTCTTTTCCGGCATGAAATTCTCCTGTTCGTGTTATCCTACCGTCCATCGGAATGAAGCGGAATGCGCAACTGTTTCGCGGGCGACTTTGCCACAGGCTTTATTGGCGTCGCTTCCCGTGCAGCCCCGCAGTCCGCGGCGAAAAACCTAATCGACACGCTCAGGATATGTGGCTTTTGCGCCGCACGGGTGAGTTTTCTCAAATCACTGATCAACCGGGTAAAAGAATACGTGACTGGCCGGCCTTTGGAATTCTGTTTCTTCATTCGCTTGTCCAGAGAATGCATATTCGGGCAACTTCGAAGTGGATTGAGAATGCCTCCCAGGACTGAACAGCTTTCGGTATTTCCCGCCTTCTTTCGCGTGGAAGGCCGGATCGCCGCCGTTTTCGGCAATGGCGACGAAGCATTCGCCAAGGTTCGCCTGCTGTTGAATACGCAGGCGCGCATTGTTGCGCATACTGATCGCCCTGAAGCCGATTTCCACGCTTTTCTGATTGCCAACCGCATCGATACCGTCCGCGAAGCTTTTACGTCTGACCAGGTCGATGGTGCTGCTCTGGTGTTTGCGGCAACCGGCGACGCGGAACAGGATCGCCGTATCGTCGATGCGGCCCGCGCGGCCAAGATCCCGGCCAATGCCGTCGACCAGCCGGATTATTGTGATTTCTTCACCCCCGCTCTCGTCAATCGCGCGCCCGTTGCCGTCGCGATCGGCACGGAAGGGGCAGGGCCGGTGCTCGCCCAGATGATCCGCGCCCAGATCGATCAGCTCCTGTCGCCCTCGCTCGGGCGTCTGGCGGCTCTGGCGACGAACTATCGCAAGACGGTTGAGCATCTCGTTCCACGTGGCGTTTCCCGTCGCATCTTTTGGCGTCGCTTCTTCTCCGGCCCTGTCGCCGATGCCGTCGCCAACGGCAACATCCCGCAAGCTCGCCGCGCCGCCAACGGTCTGCTGCGTTCGCTGGATCGCGTCGAAGGTCATGTCTGGCTCGTCGGCGCCGGTCCGGGCGCCGAGGATCTCCTGACCTTGCGTGCGCAGCGCGTGATGATGGAAGCCGATGTCATCGTCTATGACGCGCTCGTACCGCAGGCGATCGTCGATATGTGTCGCCGTGATGCGGAACGTCTTTCGGTCGGCAAGCGCAAGGGGTGCCATTCGAAGTCTCAGGAAGAGATCAACGACCTCTTGGTCGATCTCGGTCGCCAGGGCAAACGCGTCGTACGCCTCAAGAGCGGCGATCCGCTAGTCTATGGCCGGGCAGGCGAAGAGATGGCCGCCCTGCGTGCCGCCGGCATCTCCTATGAGATCGTGCCTGGCATCACCTCGGCATTTGCCGCTGCCGCTGATTTCGAGCTGCCATTGACGCTTCGCGGCGTCGCCTCTTCGCTGGTTTTCACGACCGGACATGATCTGACGGGTGACGTGCTCCCGGACTGGGCAAGCCTCGCCGTATCGGGCGCCACAATCGCCGTCTATATGGGCCGCACGGTTGCAGCTTCCGTTGCCGAGAAGCTGATGCAGGCAGGCATTCCCGCCGAAACCACGGTTGCCGTCATCGAGAATGCCAGCCGTGCCGATCGCCGGCTGCTTCATGGCATTTTGCGCGATCTTCCCGACCTGCAGCATCGTGACGAATTGACTGGCCCGGTCATGGTCATTATCGGCGATGCTGTCGCAGGCGCCAATTTCGAACTGTCCGAACCTCTGGTACGTGAACGCGCCCGGTTCGATGAACTTGCAAGGAGCTGACATGGTAGACAAGGTTCTGACCGCCAACCGCCTGGGCGATGGCATCGCCGTCTGGCTGAACGCCAACGGCGAGTGGGTGACCTCGTTGCAGGAGGCACTCGTTGCCCGCCATGCCGAAGCCGTCGCTGCCCTTGAGGAGATCGGCAAGAAATCCTACGCCGACAACAAGGTCGTCGACGTTGCCGTCGTCGACGTCCAGGAGACCAACGGCCAGCTCTGGCCGCTGCGCCTGCGCGAGCGTATCCGCGCCCAGGGCCCGACCATGGAATATGCGCCCGGCTACAAGCCGGCCGATCCCGAATTCATTGCAGTCTGAGGAAGACGATGTACCGTTACGACGAATTTGACCACGCCTTTGTCGCCGAGCGCGTCGAGCAGTTTCGCGATCAGGTCCAGCGCCGCCTTTCCGGCGAACTGGCCGAGGACGCATTCAAGCCGCTGCGCCTGATGAACGGCGTTTACCTGCAGCTTCACGCCTACATGCTGCGTATTGCCATTCCCTACGGCACGCTGAGCTCGCGCCAGATGCGCATGCTCGCACATATCGCCCGCACCTATGACCGCGGCTACGGCCATTTCACCACGCGCCAGAACCTGCAGTTCAACTGGCCGAAGCTGTCGGACATGCCGGACGTTCTTGCCGAGCTCGCAACGGTCGAGATGCACGCCATGCAGACGTCGGGCAACTGCATCCGCAATGTGACGGCCGACCACTTCGCCGGTGCCGCCGCCGATGAAGTCGCCGATCCGCGCCCCTATGCCGAAATCCTGCGCCAGTGGTCATCAGTCCATCCGGAATTCTCCTTCCTGCCGCGCAAGTTCAAGATTGCGGTAACAGGCGCCGAGCGCGACCGCGCTGCCATCCAGGTGCACGATATCGGTCTGCATCTGAAGAAGAACGACAAGGGCGAGATCGGCTTCGCCGTCTATGTCGGTGGCGGGCAAGGCCGCACGCCGATGGTCGCCAAGCTGATCCGCGATTTCCTGCCGGAAGAGGACCTGCTGTCCTACACCACCGCCGTCATGCGCGTGTATAACCTGCATGGTCGCCGCGACAACAAGTACAAGGCCCGAATCAAGATCCTTGTCCATGAGACCGGCGCCGAAGAACTCGCCCGTCAGGTCGAGGTTGAATTCGCCCAGCTGAAGGATAGCGAGCTGAAGCTGCCGGAAAGCGACGTTCAAGCGATCACTGCCTATTTCGCACCGCCGGCCCTGCCGCAGCGTGCCGAGGGCTGGGAAAACCTTGCCCGCTGGAAGAAGGCCGATCCGGCTTTTGCCCGCTGGGTGCAGCAGAATGTCCAGCAGCACAAGAACCCCGATTACGGCATGGTGACGATCTCGTTGAAGCCGATCGGCGGAATCCCGGGCGACGCCTCCGACTCGCAGATGGATGCCATTGCCGATATCGCCGAGGAATATGCCTTCGACGAAATCCGCGTCAGCCATGAGCAGAACCTCATCCTGCCACATGTGGCGCTCGCTGATCTCGAAGCCGTCTATCGTGGCCTCGTTGCGATTGATCTCGCCGAAGCCAATGCCGGCCTGATCACCGATATCATTGCCTGTCCGGGGCTGGACTATTGCGCACTTGCCAATGCGCGCTCCATTCCGGTTGCGCAGGAAATTTCCCGCCGCTTCGGCGATCCAGCCCGCCAGGCCGAGATCGGTGAGCTGAAGATCAAGATCTCCGGCTGCATCAACGCCTGCGGCCACCACCATGTCGGCCATATCGGTCTTCTGGGTGTTGAAAAGAAGGGCGCTGAACTCTACCAGATCACGCTTGGCGGTTCGGGCGACGAGCATACCTCGATCGGCGAAATCATCGGCCGCGGCTTCGAGCCGGACAAGGTGACGGATGCCATCGAGACGATCGTCGACACCTATCTCGGCCTGCGCCTCGATCCTTCGGAAATCTTCCTCGCGGCCTATCGCCGCGTCGGTCCGCAGCCTTTCAAGGATGCGCTCTACGGTTCGGCTCAGGAAGCGGCATAAGGAGGGGATGATGACGAAGATCTGGAGAGAGAGCGGTTTTGTCGAGAACGACCCGTGGGTGATCGAAACCGACGAGGTCAAGGCATCCGGCGACCAGAAGCCGCTGCTGACGCTCGACGAGCTGATCGCCAAGGCGGATGAGAGTAACGATGTTGGCCTCGGCGTGGTTATCAAGCCGGCTGACGACGTGCTGAAACTTGAACCTTATCTGTATCGCCTGGAGATCGTGGCTGTGGCATTTCCGGCCTTCAACGACGGCCGCGCTTTCAGCCATGCGTCGCTTCTTCGCCAGCGCCTAGGTTACACCAACGAGCTGCGTGCGGTCGGCGATGTGCTGATCGACCAGGTGCCGCTGATGCTGCGCGTCGGCATCGACAGTTTCGCGGTCACCAACGAGACGGCGATCCGCCGCCTGTCGGAAAAGCGCCTGCCGTCCATTCCGCATCATTATCAGCCGGCGGTGCGTGACGCCGAAGCCGGCAAGGGCTATAGTTGGCGCCGTCAGGCAAAGCCGGCCGCCTGAGGCTGCCGGTTCTGCCATCTTCTTGATGACGGAACGATAGCATGAGCAAATTCGAAGTGGCGGTGATCGGCGGCGGTCTCGCCGGCATGATCGCCGCAGTCGCCTTGGCGCGCGGTGGTCGCAATGTGGCGCTGGTCGCCCCTCCCGCTGCCAAGGAGGACCGCCGTACCACGGCACTGATGGACCAGTCGATTCGCTTCCTGGATCGGCTGACACTCTGGGAGAAGCTTCGTCCGGCAGCCGCACCTCTTACCAGCATGCGCATAATTGACGGCACAAACCGCCTGCTGCGTGCTCCGACCACGACGTTCCGCTCTGCCGAAGTAGGGCTCGATGCCTTTGGCTACAACTTCCCGAACAAGGCGCTGATGGATGTGCTCGAAACCGCGATTGCGGCGGAGGGCAACATTACCCGTTTCACCGGCATGGCCGAGACGATCGGCGTTGCTCCTGAAGCCGTGACGGTCACGCTCGCGGACGGCGAAGAGATCGTCGCCGACTTCGCCGTCGGCGCCGATGGCCGCAAGTCGAAGCTCAGGGAAACGGTCGGCATCGACGTCCGCACCTGGTCCTATCCGCAATCGGCCATGGTGCTGAATTTCTCCCATACACTGCCGCACCAGAATATCTCCACGGAATTCCACACCGAGCACGGCCCTTTCACGCAGGTGCCGCTGCCGGGCAATCGCTCCAGCCTCGTCTGGGTGCAGAACCCCTCCGATGCCGCCGCCCGCATCGAGCTGTCGCTGGCCGAGCTGGGCAATGTCGTGGAGGAGCGCATGCAATCCATACTCGGCAAGGTCACTGTCGAGGAAGGTGCGCAGATCTGGCCTCTGTCGGGTATGATGGCGCATCATTTCGGCAAGGGCCGCGTAGCACTGGTCGGCGAGGCAGCGCATGTCTTCCCGCCAATCGGCGCGCAGGGCCTCAATCTCAGCCTTCGTGATATCATGGCGCTGAGCGATCTCCTCTCTGCCCGCGCGGAATTGCCTGTCGCCGCCGATACCGGCAGCAGCTTCGACCGCAAGCGTCGTGCCGACATCATGACGCGCACCGCAAGCGTCGATCTCCTCAATCGTTCGCTTCTTTCCGATTTCCTGCCGGTGCAGGTGCTGCGCGCCGCAGGGCTGCATGTCCTGTCGGCCATCCCGCCCTTGCGCAATATCGTCATGCGCGAAGGCATCGAGCCGGGGCGCGGCTTCCGCGATATCCCGGATGCGATCAAGGAGCGGTTGAAGCGGAAGAAAGCCTGAATTCCATTGCAATCGGCCAGAGCGTCCTTGCTCAGCCGATTTGCATCAGGATCGGAAAGCTTTGTTGAAACCAGATCGCCACGTTGCTGACCCAGCCGAGCAGAAAGGCGAGGCCGGTCAGCACGAGGAAGACGCCCATGATCTTCTCCACCGTGCCAAGGTGCCGGCGGAAGCGCGACAGGAAGCGCATGAAGGCGCCTGAAAAGCCGGCGGCAATCCAGAAGGGCACGGCAAGGCCGAGCGAATAGACGGCGAGCAAACCCGCACCTGAGCCAACCGTTTCGCGCGATGCCGCAACCCCAAGGATCGCCCCGAGCACCGGCCCGATGCACGGCGTCCAGCCGAAGGCGAAGGCAAGGCCCATGATATAGGCGCCTGTCAGGGTCGCCGGCTTGCCATTGCCCTGAAAGCGGGCCTCGCGCGCCAGAAGGCCGATTCGGAAAAGCCCCAGAAAATTCAATCCCATGACGATGATGATCAGGCCGCCGATCTTGGCGAGCAGGTCGAGGTGCTGGCGCAGCACCATGCCGATCGTCGATGCACCGGCGCCAAGCGCCACGAAGACGGTCGCAAAGCCGAGGGTGAAGAAAAGCGCCGAGAAAAGCACGCCGCGCCGCACGTCCGGCCCGGCAGCAACCGCGCCGCCGCCACGGAACTGCTCGACCGAAATGCCCGCCATATAACAAAGGTAGGGTGGAACGAGCGGAAGCACGCAAGGCGACAGGAAGGAAAGCGCTCCGGCAAGCAGCGCGCTCCAAAGGGAAATATCGGCAATCGACACGCATTCTCTCCGGCGGCAGTCTGAGCGATGTTCCTAGCGCCGTGGCGGGGCGATTGCCAATCACCTTTTTGCGCGGACATAGCAGGACGGATCTCCACATTGCCGCAGGCCATGCGGGATGCTCCAATTATCCCAACATGAGACAAGGCGCGTGGATATTAACCGCGCGCAAACCATCATTGGCTCTCTGAGTAGATCGACTCAGACGTGACTGCTGGTATTGCCCGGCATTTGCAGGCACCCCACTGTAAATGCCGGGAGGTCCGGTCTGCGTCCATACGAGGCTGGCGCCGGACCTTCCGCGTGCTCTCCCGCCTGTTAACGACGGAACAGGATCAATATGTTCTGCGTCGATGCATTTGCGATCGATAGCGCCTGAATGGCGAGCTGCTGTTGCGTTTGAAGCGCCGCAAGCCTGGTTGCCTCTTCTTCCATATTGGCATCGACGAGGCGGCCAATGCCGGACTGGATCGAATCGCGGAGATCGCTGACGAAGTTCTGCTGCATGTCGATTCGTTTCTGCATCGAACCGAGCTTGGAAGCGGCATCCGTCATCTTGCCGATCGTTAGGTCCACGCCCTGGAGCGCCACCTGCAGATCGCCAAGGCTCATGTTGGTGACGTCGATTGAAAAAATCGAGGGCATGGTGATCGAAACGCCGCCATACGAACCGACGATGGATGAACCAAGCAGGCCGGACGAAGTGTCGATCATGCCACTTGTATTGAGGCCAAAAAGGACGTTCCCGCTCGTGGAGCTGTCGAGAGCGTAATCAGTCGTCTTGACGCTCACACCATTGCTTGCATCGCGAACGAAGGAAGAGATGACATTCTTCGTGCTGTTGCCGCCGACAAGCCAGTTTTCGCCGGCAAAGGAGGCAGACTGGGCAATGCTGAGGAGCTGGGATTGAAGCTGGCTGATTTCGTCCTGGATCTTGGCCTTGTCCACACCCTTTTCGGTTGCGGCGACGATCTTGGCCTTGATCTCGTCGACGACGCTGATGGCGCTGTCCATTGCGGCATAGGCTGTATCGAGTTTGGCAGCTCCGAGACCCAGCGCATCCTGAACGGCGGAAAGTGCCTTGTCATCGGAACGCATTGTCGTGGCGATCGACCAGTAGGCCGGATTATCGGAGGCCTTGTTGATACGATAGCCGGTCGCCAGGCGTTGCTGCGTTTCAGCCAGTTGCTTGTTGATGCTGCGCAATGTCTTTAGCGCTGCCATTGCCGAAGTGTTCGTCAGGATACTGGTCATCGTCTCGTCACCAAAGAAGAGGAAGGCCTATCCGGCATCCTGCCGATCGACGGTACTCAGCATCATGCTCCGACTCGCAAAGGCGTCGGGCCGTTCGTACGTCTGTTAAACGCCATGATGGCTAATACATTGCTAATAACGTAAAGCTAGAAGTTGCAATGCCGAGGCGGCCGCGATTGGAGGGCCGTGCGATTCCGAATAGGGATAGCCACGCGAATCAGTCAGGTGGAAATGGGCTGTAAGCCTTTTCCGGCATAAGGCCATTCCGTTGTTGTGACCGCGTGATAGATTATCGCGAGAGAATCCAAGAGGAGAAATATTGATGAGCAGGTTTCGGGCATTTGTGGCAGTTGGCGCGCTGATTGGCATTTCCGTGCTGACGGCATGCGCGACGCCCCCGAATTCTTATGGCTCCGCCTCCGGCTACGTGCCTGGAGATTCGATGAACCTTGCCTGCCGGGACGGTTTCAGGCCGAATGATGGTCGCTCCTGCAGCTATTGAGAGTGAGTGAGTCGGGACGTCAAGCTGCCGGGATTGTGCCTGGCAGTATCCCGTCAATGCAGCTGCGGCTCATCCTCATCGAGAAAGCTCTGCACGCCATCGCGTTCTGCGGTGGCCAGGAATTCTTCCCAAGCATCCAGATCTGTCGCGAACTTGTCTTCCCAGGTCGTCACGACTTCCGTCTGTGAGATGACCTCGAGCGTCCAATCGCCATTGGTGCCAGCCGGCCGATATATGTCGACCAGCACGGTCACTCCACCATCTTCGAATTCGCCGGAGAAGTCGGAATGCTCGAGTTTGGGTTCTTTGGGCGTTTTCGGCATTTGACTTCCAGCACCCTCACGCGGCGTACAGTTGGGAAACAAAAGGACTATGGTGAGAGCGTCGGGGTTCGAACCCGAGACCTACTGATTAAAAGTCAGTTGCTCTACCGGCTGAGCTACGCTCTCCCTTTCCGCGAGTGCGAAGCACCCCGGCTGGAAGTGCGCGGAACATATGCAGGCGACCTATCGCGGTCAACCGAAAAAATCTCCTTGTGGACGCATTGCGCACATTTCTTGATGCTTGCCCCTTGTCGGAGGGCGGTATTGCAGCGTCCAGACATTCGAGCATTTTCTGCCGGCGCCCTGAATTCGTGGTTGATCGATCGACCGAGCGGGACGTTACCGCCGCCGTCGTTCCAGAAAGGCGACTGCCTGCAAGGTTGCGATGATGACGGCGATGCCGATGAATGTGCGGAGATCAGGCACTTCATCGAAGAAGATGTAGCCGCTGGCCGTCGCAAAGACGATCGACAGATAACCGAAGGGTGCAAGCAGGCTGGCGCTCGCAATCTGATAGGCTCGGAGGAAACAGAATTGCCCGAGCTGTGCCAGAAGCCCGATTCCGAGCAGGGCAGGCCAGTCTTCGCCGCGCACGGGTTGCCAGACGAAGAGTGCGGGAATGAAGGTGATGAGGGTCAGGCCCGCCGTATAGAAGACCATCATGACGGTCGTGTTCTCGTAATGCAGCATCCGTGTCTGGATCGTCGCCAGTGCCCCGAAGATGATCGACAACAGCACCGCAATCAGCCCGAAATTCCAGGCGAACGTATCCGGCGCCAGCATGATGAGCACGCCGACAAAGGCAAATACCGCGCCGACCCACCGCCAGCGGCTGACCTTTTCGCCAAGCATGACGACTGCCATCAGCATGGAGACGAGTGGCCGCGTGAAGCCGAGCGCATTGACGAGCAACAGCGGCAGCATGGTGAGCGCCACGAAATTGCTGGTCAGCGCGACGGCATTGCAGCTGATGCGCATGATGTTTCGCAAAGGATCTCTGGAATTGGCAAGCTGCCGGCGATGGCGCCAGATCAACGGCAGAATAAGCACCAGCCCGATCAGTGCGCGAATGAAGACAAGCTGGATGGCCGGGTAGGATGCGCCCTGCATCTTGACCAGCACCGTCATGCCCGTCACCAGTGTCGTATCGGAAAGCAGCCAGAGAATGCCGAAACGGCTATCCCTGGCTGTGGCAAGGCCATCCATCCCCCGTGCCTCAGGCGGGCTGCACGAGATTGGCAATCAGCCGGAAGGCGCCTGATGTCAGCTTGTCGAGCTGGTGATGCAGCACAAGGCTCGTATGTGTATGCCGGCCCTTGCCGATCTCTGCTGATATCAAGGCACCCTTGAGCGGCTGCTCTTCAGGGTCATGCATGGCAAGCAGCGGCACATAGGCGTCGTCCCAGCGGGCAGCGAAATAAAGGCCCCGCTCCTTGTCCCAGCCATTCCAGTCTGCCGATGTGATCCTGTTCGGACCGCGCAGCAGCGGATGGTCAGGCTCCAGCACAGTCACCTCTGCCGTCGGATCGGTCACGCGCCAGCGGACGGAGGGCGAACCGATGTCGATCCGTTTCGGTGGCGTCGCATCCGGCTGCCAGCCATCAACAGGGCGGTGATAGAGCGTCAGCAGGTGGCCGCCCTCTTCGACGAAGTGATGCAGGCGGGCAGTTGCGGCCGCGAGATCCTTGCGGATGCCGAAGGCGAAGATGCCGACGACGATGGTCGTGAAGTGCGAAAGATCGCCTGACAAAGCCTGAGCATCGAGTTCGGTGACGTCGAACCCCATGCGACCAAGCCACAGACCGACGCGATCTGCGCCGCCGCCGACATAGCCGATTTTGGCGCCTTCAGGCAGTTTGAGGTCGAGGGCCAGAACCCGCAGCAGTTCCGGTTCGCGGAAGCTCGTATGGCCGATATGCGGATAGGCGATCGGCGAGATGCGCATGGCCGGTTGCCCGTCCACGAGCGGCGTGATGGTGACGAGGCCGGGTGTTATGGCATCAGGAGCTGAAAGGGTGGTCGCGCCATCAGCCTGGCTGATTGTCCAGCCGGGCGGCGTGGAAAGGCCGACATGCCCCGTTGATGCAGCCTTCATGGTCAGCTTCCGCCCATCGCTTTCTACCGGAATGATGAAGGCATTGGGCTGAAGGGTCAGCGAATGCCGTGGGGCGATAACGAGCGGCTCTTCGAGATCGACGGCCACTGTGACCGAACGGCCGCCGATCTGCGCCCTGATATCGACGGAAGCATTGCCATTGCCGCCGAGGCTCGACCATCCCGGCTGATACTGCCGGGTCAGCGGCGCGTCCGCTGTCGACGTCAACTCATAGGCGATTTGCAGCGGTGAGGTTTCTTTCAGGCTTGCTGAAACGCCGTCCGGCAATCTTGCATCGGCATTGACGACTGCAGCGCCGGCGTTGCCGCTGAGATGAAGAGTGAGCCTGCCGATCGCGCCAGGCGAAAGCTTGGCCGGCTCGGCAACGGCGCGAACGAAGACCTGCTCGGCCTCGCAAAGGGCTGCATCGATTTCGACAAGCTTGCGCCGCAGGCGATGCTCGTGAGCACTGCGGAATGCCTCGGATGCTTGTTCGAGCGCCTTTTCGATCTCACACGCCGCTTGCAGCAACGCATTCACGATGGCGGGTCGTTCCGGAAAGCGTTCGATCGCCTTGCCGATTGCGCCATCCGCCCGCATCAGCGCATCGACGACACCCTGCGGCAAGTCCGTTTCTCGCGCGAGATCAGCCAGCCTCGAAGGAAGCGAATCGAGGATAGCGCTTTCTGCAACAGTTCCCTCGGCACTGAGCTTTAAGTGCAGTGGCCAACTATTGTGGCCGATATCACGCCAGCGGCCCATGCCCTGAGAGGCATGGTAGTAGCGCGACCACTCCCCGATATGACCGTAACTGACCCCGCTGACCGGCTCGAAACTCGCGACACTGAGCGCCAATGTCGTGGCCGGTGGCGGAACTTCGTCGTCATAGGTGTCACCGCCGCCCGACCACGCAGGCAGGTAGAATTTGGCTACCTGCCAGGGCGTCAGGCCTTCTTCGAAATGTTCCGGAAAGGCGGCGGGATCGGCGGCAAGGCCGATGGCGGTCTCCGCCGCCCGCGTCATGGCGCGATGGTGTCCATGCTGTCCTGGCACGTCGAGGAAGGTCGGCAGCACGATATCGGGACGTTCCTGGCGATAGGCGCGGACCAGCCGCTCGACGATCCGCTTCTCGCCCCAGCGGTCGAAGGTCCGGTCGCCGTTTTTCGAGAATCCGAAATCGTGGATTGGATCTTCGGGGCCGTGGCCGAGCCAATGGATATCGGCGTCGAGTTCCCGGGATGCCTCTTCCATTTCCCGACTGCGCAGGATGCCGAGCGCGCCGAGCCGCTCCGGACCAAGTGCATTCTGCCCGCCTTCACCGCGGGTCGAGCAGGCGACGATGACGCGCATGCCGAGGCCGAGGCGCAGATAGGCGAGCAGGCCGTTATGCTCATCATCGGGATGGGCGCCGGTATTCATCATGGTGACGGTCGAGGTCAGGCGGGAGAGTGCCCGGTGCAGCCGCGTCAGCGAAAGGCTCCGCTTCTGTTTCTCAATACGATCTCGGTCGGTCAGCATGGTTCCTCCATTGGGGCAGACCGGCGGCGCATCTCAAGCTGCGTTATCGGCGGCGGTCGGTGATATGTCGAGTTTGGGGGTGACGGCTTCGAAGAGCGGCAGGGCGGCGGCACCGAGTGCGGCCGTCAACTGGCCGGTCTGGCCGCGAATGACGCGCGGCAGCGCGCGCGTCCGCCGGCTGGCGACCGAGACTGGAAGCGTCTGCATGGCCGCGACGATATCGTCGATAATGGCGTCGGGCAGGGCGCCGCCGAGGATGACGGTCTCCGGGTCGAGAACGTTTTCCAGCATTGCCACCATCGGCGAAAGATAGTCCGCGGTCTCCGCGATCCACTCCTTCACGACGGGATTACCCTCCCGGTGCAGCACTTCGATGGCCGCAAAATCGGTATTCTCATAGCCGGCCTCGGCGAGCTTCTCCTTCAGTGCGTGCAGCGAGGCATAGCGCTCCAGGCAGCCGCGCTGGCCGCAAGGGCAGGGCTTGCCGCGCGGAGCGACAACGACGTGGCCGATTTCGCCGGCATTGCCGAAGGCTCCACGGAAGGGCGCGCCGTCGTGGATAAGGCCGAGACCGACGCCGACGCCGAAATAGATCATGCAGAAATTGGAGATAGCGCGGCCCGCACCGAACAGCCTTTCACCGACGGCCGCCGCATTCGCGTCGTTTTCGACGAGGACGGTCTCGCCGCTGGCTTCGCTCAGAATCGCGGCCGGATTGATGCTGCTCCAGCCGGGCAGTGTGGTGGGGCCGACCGAGCTCATGCCTTCGATTTCGAAAGGGCCGGGCATGACCACGCCGATGCCGAGAAGCTTCGACGGGAAACGCTTGCGCACCTTCTTCACTTCACCGGCAAAGAGCGGGACGATATGTTCCGGGTTGGTATTCACAACCGGCATGATCGTTTCGGAACGGACTTTTCCCGAGAGATCGAGCACCGTCGTCACCATATGGTCGGCAGCGATTTCGACGCCGATCGTCACCGCTCCGTCAGGGTTGACAGCAAACTGGATCGGTGGCTGGCCGCGGCCGGAGCGCAGCCGACCAATCTCCATCAGCAGCTGTTCGTCGACGAGTTCGTCAACGATGTTGGCGACGGCCTGCGCGGTCAGATGTGTCAGCTTGGCGATATGCATGCGGCCGAGCGATCCATGCATGCGCACGACATCGAGCACGACACGACGATTGTGGTCGCGGCTGCGCTCGGGGTTCTTGCCCATCGCGATCTGCTGCTTGCCGGATTGCCGTGTCATCTCTCCGCCCTCGTCTCTGCCGGTATGGATAGCGCCGATATCATGAAGTGGGCAATAGAATAATTAAACTAAATTATCTTATTGACAAAGCCTCCCATCCGAACCAGCCTGAAACGGTCGCAGTGCGATGCCGAGGAAGAGGAGCCTCAGTTCCATCTTTCCGAGCCAATCAAATCGGGGCGCTGCCGATGTGCGGGATGCCCTGGGGAACCAGATGAGCGCGAGCGGAAGGATGCCGGCTCGGGCAATGGAGGAATAGATTATGCGTCGCGGAATCTTATTGGCTGGCCTGTTTGCCGGCATCAGCATGGTTGCGGTCAACAGCGCCCAGGCGGTCGAAATCGAATATTGGCAGTATGTCTATGATACGCGCGTCAAGGCGATGGACCAGCTGATCGCCAATTTCGAAAAGGCCAATCCCGACATCACCGTCAAGCAGACGACCTTCCCCTATGCCGATTACCAGACACGCGTCGTTGCCGCCAATCTCGCCGGTAACGGCCCTGACGTGATGCAGCTCTTCTATGGCTGGCTCGACCAGTTCATCGCCGGCGGCCTGCTGCAGCCGCTGCCGACAGACGCTTTCCCGCATGACCAGATCGAGAAGGATTTCTTCCCGATCGTGACGGCGATGAAGCGTGGCGACGATTATTACGGCCTGCCGACCGCCGTACGCTCGCTGGCGCTCTTCTACAACAAGAAGCTCTTCCAGGAAGCAGGCCTAGACCCGAACAAGCCGCCGCAGACGGTCGATGAATTCGTGGCCGCCGCCGAAAAGACCGTCAAGCGCGACGCCGCCGGCAACATTGCCGTCGAAGGCACGACGCTCGATATGGGCGGCCAGGATCACCAGTGGTGGCGTGAGGTACTGATCCGCCAGTTTGGCGGCGAGCCCTATACTGCTGACTATTCCAAGGTGACCTACAACAGCGATGCCGGCATCAAGGCGCTGAAATTCTACACCAGCCTGCAGACTGAAAAGAAGGTCGGTCAGACCGGCTTCATGGATGAGGGCCAGGCAGCCTTCCGCGGCGGCAAGGCGGCGATGACGATCGACGGCACCTTCCGCCTCGGCTCCTTCGGCAGCATCAAGGATTTCGAATGGGGCGTCACCGAGCTTCCCGCCAACGCTGACGGCCTGCGCTCCAACTATGCGAGCTATTTCGCCAACGGCATCGGCGCCAAGGTCTCCGGCGAAAAGCTTGAAGCCTCCAAGAAGTTCCTCGCTTACGTCACCTCGCCGGAAGCCATGAAGATCTGGCTCGGCACGGTTGGCGAACTGCCGGCTCGTCGCGAGGCTGCTCTGACTGACGAAAACCTCAAGAACCCGATCTATGCGCCGTTCCTGAAGGCACTCGCTTATTCGCACACTTCGCTCTTCGTGGATGAAGCCGGTCAGCGCCAGAACGCCATCGATATGGTCAACCGCGTTCTGCTTGAGGGCCAGTCGCCCGAGGATTCCCTTGCTCAGGCCGCAACCGCCGAGCAGGAAATCATCGACAACGCAAAGAGCAAATAAGGGACGGCCATGAGCTCCGCACCCGCGAATACGGAAGGGGCGGCTATCAGCCGTCCCGCCGGATCGTTCTGGGATCGGCTGACGATGCGCCAGAAACGCCTTGTCTGGGTCTGGACATTCCTGGCCCTGCCGATCCTGTTTTACTGCGTGATCCGCTTTTATCCGACGCTGCAGGCCTTCTACCTGTCGTTCACCAATTGGAATCTGATGAAACCGCCGAAATTCATCGGCGTCGCCAATTATGTGAAGCTCTATAACGACCCGCAGTTCTGGAAGGTTTTCCGCAATACTTTCACCTATCTCATCATCGGCACGCCGCTGAGCCTGATTATCTCTTTCGTCGTGGCCTTCTTTCTGGATCGCGTGCGTTTCCTGCACGGCCTGATCCGCGCACTCTATTTCCTGCCGTTCCTGACGACGGCGGCCGCCATGGCCTGGGTCTGGCGCTGGTTCTATCAGCCGGCCCCGATCGGAGTCATCAACGACGTGCTCGGCATGATCGGCCTGCCGCAGCAGCAGTTCATCCGCTCCGTAGATCAGGCGCTGCCGTCGATCATGGTGACCTCCATTTGGGCCGGCCTCGGCTTCCAGATCATCATCTTCATGGCCGGCCTTCGCGCCATCCCGAACACATTCTATGAGGCCGCGAAGATCGACGGTCTCGGCGAATGGCCGATCCTCTGGAAGATCACGCTGCCGCTCCTGAAGCCGACGACCGTCTTCCTCGTCGTCTTTTCTTCGATCGGCTTCCTGCGCATCTTCGACCAGGTCTACAACATGACGACCAACGATCCCGGTGGCCCGCTCGGATCGACCAAGCCACTGGTTCTCATGATCTATCAGACGGCCTTTTCATCCTACAACATGGGTTATGCAGCTGCGCAGACCGTCGTGCTCTTCGCAATCCTGCTCTGCGTCTCCCTGCTGCAGCTCTGGATACTGAGGGAACGCAAATGAGTGCCGTGACCACGAACACCGCGGCACCCTTGCCGAAAGCCAATATCCGCCCGGGCGCCATTATCACGTGGACGCTGCTTTTCATCGGCGGCCTCATCATGGTCTCGCCGCTGCTCTTCATGTTTTCGACCTCGCTGAAGACGGCAGGCCAAGTCTACGACCTGCGCCTCATCCCTGCCGAGCCGACGCTGCAGAACTACATCACCGTCCTCTCTGACGGCCGCTTCATGCGCTGGTTCCTGAATTCGACGATCGTCGCCTGCACGGTGACGCTCTCGAACGTCTTCTTCGACAGCCTTGTCGGCTATACGCTCGCCAAGTTCGAATTCCGCGGCCGCTACCTGATCTTCCTCGCGATCCTCTCGACCCTGATGATTCCCACGGAAATGCTTGTCATCCCCTGGTATCTGATGTCGGCGCAGCTCGGCTGGCTCGACAGCTACTGGGGCATCATGTTCCCGGGCATGATGACCGCTTTCGGCACCTTCCTGATGAAGCAGTTCTTCGAGACGGTCCCGAACGATTTCCTCGAGGCTGCCCGCATCGATGGCCTGAACGAATTCCAGATCTGGTGGAAGGTGGCGATGCCGCTGGTCACACCGGCGCTGTCAGCGCTCGCCATCTTCACCTTCCTCGGCAACTGGACGGCCTTCTTCTGGCCGCTGATCGTCACCACCAGCCGCGAACTCTATACGCTGCCGGTTGGCCTCTCGAGCTTTGCCGTCGAGCAATCCATCCAATGGGAAATGATCATGACCGGTGCGGCACTCGCGACATTGCCGACGCTGCTCGTCTTCCTGGTGCTGCAGCGCTACATCGTGCGCGGCGTCATGCTGGCCGGTCTGAAGGGATAAGACATGACCGAAACCAATCCACGCCTTGCCGACAAGAGCGTCTTTCCTGACCCTGTCTACAAGGAAACGGTGCTGAAGCCGCTCTTCGATGGCGCCAAGACGCATCATGTCGACGGTTTCCGCCGCATCGACCGTGCCCATCTCGTCATGCTGGTTGAAACCGGCATTCTCGACCGCGAACAGGCCGGCAAGATCGCCGCCGCACTCGAAGCGATCGATCGCGACATCAACCCGCAAAAGCTCGTCTATACCGGCGAGGTCGAAGACTTCTTCTTCCTCATCGAGAAGGAGTTGAAGGCCCGCATCGGCGTCGATATCGCCGGTCGCCTGCACACTGCGCGCTCGCGCAACGACATTGACCACACGCTGTTCAAGCTCGGCCTGAAGGAGCGCATCGACGCTCTGATGGTCAAGGCGCGTACGCTCCTCGATGCCATGATTGCGGCAGCCGACTGGGAAAAGGAGACGTTGATCGTTGCCTATACGCACGGGCAGCCGGCCCAGCCGACAACCTTCGGCCATTATCTTTCGGCGGCGATCGAAGTGCTGATCCGCGATATCGAGCGCTTTGCCGAGGCGCGCGAGATCGTCAACCTGAGCCCCATGGGTGCTGCAGCGATCACCACGTCAGGCTTCCCGATCGATCGCGCCCGCGTCGCCGAACTGCTGGGCTTTGCCGCGCCGCTCCGCAATTCCTACAGCTGCATCGCCGCGGTCGACTACACAACCTCGACCTACAGTGCGATCGAGTTGATGTTTCTGCATCTCGGCCGCCTGATCCAGGATTTCCAGTTCTGGACGAGCTTCGAAGTGGGCCAGATCTATGTTCCCAATGCGCTGGTGCAGATCTCCTCGATCATGCCGCAGAAACGCAATCCGGTGCCGATCGAGCATATGCGCCATCTTGCAAGCCAGACCTTTGGTCGCGCCCGCACCGTGCTCGACGTCATGCACAATACGCCCTTCACCGACATGAACGACAGCGAAGGCGAAACGCAGGGCATGGGCTACGAGGCCTTCCATTCCGCCGGACGCGTGCTCGACCTGCTGGCAGCCTTCGTCGCGCAGATCAGCATCGATCCTGAGCGCGTGGCGAACAATATCCGCCGCTCCTGCATCACCATCACCGAACTCGCGGATTCGCTGGTCCGCCTCGAAGGATTGTCCTTCCGGCAGGCGCATGAGATTGCCGCAACGGTCGCCCGCGCCGTCGTCGCCAAGGGCGGCGGTCTTTCAGACGATGGCTATGGGCCTTTCCTCGTAGCTTTCGAGGAATTGGCCGGCCGCAAACCCGGCATCGACAAGGCACAATTTGCCGAGATCGTCTCGCCGGAACATTTCGTTGCCGTCCGCGCGCGCTTCGGCGGTCCCGCGCCGGCACCGATGGCGGATGCGCTTGCAGCCTACCAGGAAAAGGCTGCCGCATTCGCCGCAGATGCGCAGGAAAACGCAGCGCGCGAAGCCGCCGCTGCCGAGGAACTTCAAACCAGATTCACGGCATTGATGGGGGCCGCCTGATGGCAAATATCGAACTGCAGGGGCTCGTCAAACGCTACGGCAAGCTGGATGTCGTCCACGGCATCGATCTTGCGATCGCCGACGGCGAGTTCGTCGTCTTCGTCGGCCCGTCCGGCTGCGGAAAATCCACGACGCTGCGCATGATCGCCGGTCTGGAAGACATATCCGGCGGCACGCTGAAAATCGGCGGCGAGGTGGTCAACGAACGCGAGCCGAAACAGCGCAATATCGCCATGGTGTTTCAGAACTACGCCATCTATCCGCATATGAGCGTACGCCAGAATATTGGTTTCGGCCTTTACACCTCGAAGCTGTCGCAGGTGGAAAAAGACAAGCGCATCGACGAGACGGCGCAGATCCTCGGCCTGACCGATTATCTCGCTCGCCGCCCCGCAGCACTGTCAGGCGGCCAGCGCCAGCGCGTCGCGATCGGCCGCGCCATGGTCCGCAATCCCTCAGCCTTTCTCTTCGATGAGCCGCTGTCGAATCTCGACGCCCAGCTTCGCACCCAGATGCGCATCGAGATCAAGCGCCTGCACCAGCGGCTCGGCACGACAATCGTCTATGTCACGCACGATCAGGTGGAGGCCATGACCATGGCTGACCGCATCGTTGTCATGAAGGACGGCCACATCCTGCAGGCGGGAACGCCGATGGATATCTACGAGAACCCCGCCGATGTCTTTACCGCACGCTTCATCGGCAGCCCGTCGATGAACCTGCTTCCGGGCACGGCGGCAGCCGATGGTCTGCGCATCGGGCAGGGCGGTCCCCATCTGATCGGCGTACGCCCGCATGATCTTGTCATTGGCGAGGAAGCCGGCGTTCTGTCGCTCTCGGGCACGGTGACGGCCGTCGAGCCGCTCGGCGCCGAAACGCTGGTGCATTTCGATGTCGCCGGAACATCGGTGATTGCTACGGCCCCCGGTAAGGTGATACCGGCCGTCGGAAGCGCGGTGACTGCCCATGCAACGTCAGGTGCTCTCTATGTTTTCGATGCAAAAACGGAAAAGGCCCTCGGGCGCCAATGACATCTGACAGTGACATCCGATCGGCGGTGCTCAGCATTGGCCGGACCTACTGCGACCTGATTTTCACAGGTCTGGAGACTATGCCCGTTCTCGGGCGCGAGCTCTTTGCTGATGACCTGCGCATTGCCGCAGGCGGCGGCGCTTTCATCATGGCCGCTTATTCCGCCCATATCGGCCGCAAGACCGCCTTGCTCTCCCGCCTCGGAACGGACGGACTTTCCAACGGTCTGGCGGGCGAACTGCAGGCAAGTGGGGTCGATCTGCGCTTTCTCGACCGGGCGGTCGACGCTGGTCCGCAGGTTACCGTCGCCATCAACAATGGCGAGGAACGCGCCTTTCTGTCGCGCCGCGCTGGCAGCGCTGAACCTGCAACGCTCAAAGAGGCGCTTGCCTGGAGCGAGGCGCGTCACCTGCACATCGCCGAATTCGCAACCCTTGCGGAAATCCCCCACTTGATTGCGAAAGCCAGGGAAAACGGGCTTACGGTATCGCTCGACCCGAGCTGGGATGAGGCCCTGATCTACCAGCAGGATTTCCTCGATCGCTGCGAAGGCATTGATCTCTTCCTTCCCAATGTCGAGGAAGCCATAGCGATTACCGGACGTTCCGATCCGACAGAAGCACTCGACAGGCTCGCCGAGCGCTTCCCGGCCGTCGCGCTGAAAGCAGGCGCCGGCGGTGCTTATTTCGCGGCCGCCAGCGTCCGGCTCCATCAGAATGCTCCCACCGTCAAGGTCGTGGATACGACGGGAGCAGGGGATGCCTTCAATGCCGGGCTCATCCATGCCTGGCTTGGCGGCGCGAGTGCCGATATCTGCCTGCGCGAAGGCATTGCCATGGGCAGCCTGGCGGTTCAGGCTGCGGGCGGCGCTGCGATCCTTCCCTCACGCTAGGCTCTGGGCGATGCCGCGGTCTTTTCAGTGCCGCGGATCGCTCTAATTAAGCTGAAGCGGCGCGGAAATCGCTGCACCGGACGGAACCCGGAATATTGGCGTCGAGCCCGCGGGCTTGCTGCGGAACAGCTTGCACTTGCCGCGCTATCCAGCTGTTTCCTTACGAATATTTCATGAAATTCAGCCGCATTTCCGTACCATCATCAGGGCATCGGTAATGTTGGGTTCATGTTCGTTGTGATTATTCTGGCGCGAACAGGCCAGGCATGGCGAAGCATATTTCGAGGATGACATGGACAATCTGGAGGCTGGTAAAGAGACCGGTTCCAAAAATGGCGCAAACGCCGATCTTGCTGCCGTGCTGGCCGCTGGCCGGCAGAGCAGGGGCCGGCGCTGGCGCGGACGCCTGATCGCGCTGGTGCTCCTAATCCTCGCCGCAGCCGCTGCAGCCTATTTCTACACGGGCCGCAGCCGTTCCGAGATCAGCTACACGACCCAGCCTGTCAAGCGAGGCGATCTTACAGTGCTTGTCACTGCTACAGGTTCGGTCCAGCCGACCCAGCAAGTCGATATATCGAGCGAATTGTCGGGCACGATGCGTGAGGTCAATGTCGACTACAACAGCGCAGTGAAGGCAGGCGATATTCTGGCTGAACTCGATACGAACAAGCTGGAGGCAGACGTCAAGAGCTCGCGCGCCAAGCTCAACTCGGCAAAGGCAAATGTGGTCAAGGCGAATGCCGATATGCAATCGGCCGCGACTTCGCTCGACCGCCTGAAGAGCCTCGTCAAGAGCAACGTCTCCACGCAGCAGAGCCTTGACGACGCGACCTATAAATATGACTCGGCTGTCGCCGCCAAGGATATCAACGAGGCCGAGGTCCTGGCCTCGGAGGCGGACCTGCAGCTTGCGGAGGTCAATCTTGGCAAGGCGAAGATCGTCGCCCCGATCGATGGCGTGATCCTGACCCGCTCGGTGGATCCGGGTGCGACCGTTGCTGCCTCGCTGTCGGCGCCCGTGCTTTTCACCATTGCCGGCGATCTCAAGAAGATGGAGCTGCAGGTGGATGTCGACGAAGCCGATGTCGGCCAGATCGCCGTCGGCCAGAAGGCAAAGTTCACAGTCGACGCCTATCCCGACCGCACCTTCCCGGCCGTCATCGAGCAGATCCGCTTTGCCTCTCAGGTGGTCAATAACGTCGTCACCTACAAGGCGGTGCTTTCGGTCGATAATGCCGACTTGCTTCTGCGCCCCGGCATGACGGCGACCTCCGATATCACCGTGGAAGCCGTAAAGGACACGCTGATGGTCCCGAACGCGGCCCTGCGTTACGCTCCGCCGCAGGCAGAAGGCCGTGGCGGCCGTGGTATCTTCAGCCTGTTCCGCCCGCCGCGTCCGCTCCGCAGCGGTGGTGGCGGTGATGCCAAACTGACCGGCACGCAGCGCCGGGTCTGGGTACTGCGCAACGGCCATCCCGCAGCCGTCGTGATCCAGGTTGGCTCCTCGGATGGCCAGTTCACGCAGGTCACCTCGGGCGAGCTTACCGAAAAGGATGCGATCATCACCGACACCGCGACGCGGACGAACTGACGGGAGCCGATGATGGAACGCCCGCCGCTTCTGGAATTCAGGCAGGTCTCGAAGATTTACGGTGAGGGTGCCGCGGCAATCCGCGCGCTCGACCACGTGGATCTTTCGATCCGCGCACATGAATTTGTCGCCATCATGGGGCCGTCCGGTTCCGGCAAGTCGACGGCGATGAACATACTCGGCTGTCTCGATGTGCCGACCTCTGGCGACTATGTTTTCCAGGGCATCTCGACCGGCGGCTTTGACCGCAGCCAGCTGACGCTGCTGCGCCGGCATATGCTGGGTTTCGTCTTCCAGGGTTTCAATCTGCTGTCGCGCACCTCGGCGGTCGAGAATGTCGAATTGCCGCTGATCTATCGCGGCATGGCGGTCGGCGAGCGGCGCAAGCGGGCGAGGGAGGCGCTCGGCCTCGTCGGTCTGTCGGGCAGGGAACATCACAAGACGCAGGAACTCTCCGGCGGCCAGCAGCAGCGTGTGGCAATCGCCCGCGCTATCGTCACCGAGCCGGCCTTGCTGCTCGCCGATGAGCCGACCGGCAACCTCGATACCAAGACCAGCATCGAGATCATGGACCTGATGACGCGGCTGAACCGCGAACAGGGCATCACCATCGTCATGGTCACGCACGAGCCTGATATTGCTGCCTATGCAGGGCGCTTGCTGCGTTTCGTCGACGGCAAGCTGGAAACCGAAGTAGAGCATCAGCGGAGGGCGGAACATGTTCTTTGAAACGCTGAAGCTCGCTCTGCGCGCGATCAGCCGCAATCTTCTGCGCTCCTTCCTCACCGTACTCGGTGTCGTCATCGGCGTTGCCGCCGTCATCGCGCTCGTCACGATCGGCAACGGCACGACGGCGCAGGTTTCGACCGAGCTGTCACGTCTCGGCACCAACATGCTCTTCGTGCGTCCCGGTCAGTTCGGACCCGGCCGTGCCAGTTCCGAGGCGCGGCGCTTCACGCTGAAGGATGTCGAGGCGATCCGCGATCAGGTTCCGGGTCTCCGGGCGGTTGCGCCCTCCAACCAGTCCACGGCAACCGTCATTTTCGGCGGCCAGAACCATTCAACCACGGTCTATGGCACGACCAACGACTATTTCATCGCACAGGACTGGGATCTGGCGCTTGGCCGCAATTTCACGCCGGCAGAAGAGCGCGGCCAGTCGCGCTGCATCATCGGCGAGACCGTGCGCGAGCAGCTTTTCGGGGCTGCGGATCCGACCGGCCAGCTGATCCGTGTCGGCAAGGTTTCCTGCCCGGTCATCGGCGTCCTGGCAAAGCGCGGCCAGTCCGGCATGGGCAACGACCAGGATGATGCCGTCATCATGCCGGTCAAGGTCTTCCAGCGCCGCATCAGCGGCACCTCCAATGTGCCGACGATCCTCATCTCGGCGCGAGACGGCGTCTCCACCTCAAAGGTACAGGCCGATGTCGAGAACCTGCTGCGTGAACGCCGCAAGATCATTCCCGGCCGTCAGGACGATTTCAACGTCAATGACATGACGCAGATCGCCGAAGCCATGACCGGAACCACTACGCTGCTGACGGGTCTGCTTGGAGCGGTCGCCGCCGTCAGCTTGCTCGTCGGCGGCATCGGCATCATGAACATAATGCTGGTATCGGTGACGGAGCGCACCCGCGAGATCGGTATCCGCCTTGCGATCGGCGCGCTTGAAAACCAGGTGCTGACACAATTCCTTGTCGAGGCTGTCGCCCTGTCACTCTTCGGCGGCATAGCAGGCATCATGCTCGGCCTGACGCTTGCCTACGGTACGGTCAGCTTCCTCAATGTGCCCTTCGTGGTCAGTCCGCTCATCATCTTCATCGCCTTCGTCTTCTCGGCGGCGATCGGCATGATTTTCGGCTTTTTTCCGGCGAGACGCGCAGCCCAGCTCAATCCCATCGAGGCATTGCGCCACGAGTAGAGAGAATGCTCTCGCGCACGGCATGGCTTTGATATATCAGGATAACTTGTCTTCGGCATTCAACCGTGCCAGTATTGATATATCAGCCTCGGATTCGCCCGTATGCAGGAATCGCTAAGCCATCTCGCCTATCTGGCGCTGGAGCACGCTATCGTGACGCTGGCTTTGGCACCGGGTGCGCTGGTGACCGAAAAGCAGCTTATCGATCTTGCTGGCCATGGCCGCACGCCGGTGCGGGAGGCAATCCAGAAGCTTGCCTGGCAGGGGCTGATACTGGTCAAGCCGCGTGTCGGTCTGCAGATTGCTGAAATTCATGCTGAAGACCACGCCAATGTCATGCAGGTGCGCCGCAAGCTGGAGCCGGTTGCTGCGGCTCTAGTGGCAGATACGGCCAACGAGGAGCAGAGGGGACGGCTTGTCGCCTGCGCGCTGGCGATGGAGGAATGCGCCGTCCGCGGCGATCTCGCGGGCTTCTTCGCCGCCGACAAGGCCTTTGACGAGATCCTGGAGGACGCCTGTCCGAACAGTTTCATGATCGCCGCATTGGGGCCGGTCCAGACCCATTCCCGCCGTCTTTGGTATTCGACCGCCAATCCGGAACGGATGGATCGCTCCATCTCGCTGCATGTTACGGTCATCAAGGCCATTCATCAGGGCGAGGCCGAGCAGGCGCGCGAGGCCATGGCCGACCTCATCGATTATCTGAGCCAGAAATAGAAACGGCCCCGTTTCCGGAGCCGTTGCCTGTGGATCAGGATTACAGCCTCAGCCGACGAACGCGCGTTCAATCACGAATTCGGCGGGCTTGCTGTTGGCGCCCTCGTCGAGGCCGGCCTTTTCCAGAAGCTCCTTGGTGTCCTTCAGCATGGCGGAAGAACCGCAGATCATGCCTCGGTCAATAGCCGGATCGATCGGCGGAACGCCGAGATCGGTAAAGAGCTTGCCGGAGGAGATCAGGTCGGTGATGCGGCCGCGATATTCGAAATCCTCGCGGGTGACCGTCGCATAGTGGCGCAGCTTGTCGCCGACGACTTCCTGGAGGAGTTCGTCATTCTGGATCTCGTGGACGAGATCGAAGCCATATTTCAGCTCGGAAATTTCGCGCGCCGTATGGGTGAGGATGACCTCGTCGAACTTCTCGTAGGTCTCCGGATCGCGGATGAGGCTCGCGAACGGTGCAATGCCCGTGCCGGTCGAGAACATATAGAGACGCTTGCCGGGGGTCAGCGCATCGAGAACAAGCGTGCCTGTCGGCTTCTTGCGCATCAGCACCTGGTCGCCCGGCTTGATGAGCTGCAGATGCGAGGTCAGCGGGCCATCCGGTACCTTGATGGAGAAGAATTCCAGTTCTTCTGCCCAGGCCGGGCTTGCGATCGAATAGGCGCGGAAAACCGGCTTGCCTTCGACCATAAGGCCGATCATCGCAAACTCGCCCGAACGGAAACGGAAGCCGTCTGGCCGGGTCATCGTGAAGCGGAAGAGCCGGTCGGTATAATGCGTCACGCTCAGCACCGTCTCGGCATAGACGCCGGCGGGGATGGCGGAAGCGAATTCTTCGGTCTTTGCGGGTGCGTTCATTTCGATATCGGACTCGTCGTTCGCAAGAAGATCATCACATGCGAGGCAGATATTACAAAACCCCGTTGAATTAAAGGCAATCCATTCCATCGCATGGCTGGGGAGCGAAATATGCATGTCATTGTCAGGAATCAGTGCTGTGGTGAACTGTCGCTTTTGCACTGGCTAAGCTATTCAAAGGATGCATATTAAAGCATGTCTCGCAAAACAGTTCGGCGGTTTTGCGCTAAGGACACGCGGCAAGTAAAAACATAGAGCGTGGCGAGCGATCCGAAAAATCGTCACATGCTTCAATAAAAACGACGCCCACCGCGACGCGGGCGCGACAGGTGGTTACGGGGGAACATGAAAATCTTCAACTATAAGCGCGTTCCATACGCGGAAATGCGCGCATTTTCCGTCCATATTCTGACGGCCTCCGGTTCCTTTCTCGCGTTTCTCGGCGTGGTGGCGGCTGCCGAGCACCGCTTCGTCGATATGTTCTGGTGGCTGGGTCTGGCCCTTCTTGTCGATGGCATTGACGGCCCGATCGCCCGCAAGGTGCGTGTCAAGGAAGTGCTGCCCAACTGGTCGGGTGATACGCTCGACAATATTATCGATTACGTGACGTATGTGCTGTTGCCGGCATTTGCGCTCTATCAGAGCGGCATGATCGGCGAGCCCTGGTCCTTCGTCGCCGCCGGCATGATCGTCGTTTCGAGCGCCATCTATTATGCCGATATGGGCATGAAGACCGAGGAATATTTCTTCTCGGGCTTCCCTGTCGTATGGAACATGGTCATCTTCACGCTCTTCGTCATGCACGCGAGCGAGATGACGGCCTTTATCGTCGTCACCGTTTCGGTGGTCCTCACCTTCCTGCCGATCAATTTCCTGCATCCAGTGCGCGTCCAGCGCTTGCGCCCGTTGAACCTCGGCATCTTCCTGCTCTGGTCGGCACTCGGCGCCTATTCGTTGCTGAAGCATTTCGATATGCCGCAATGGGCAGTCGTTCTCTTCATCGTGAGCGGCATCTACCTTTACGTCATCGGCGGTGTGCTCCAATTCTTCCCTGCGCTCGGACGCAAGTGAGGTAAACGGTGATGGCAATGACTAAGGCGGTTTCTTTTTCCAGAAATGGCGGACCTGAAGTTTTCGACTATGTCGATATCGATCTGCCGCCGCCCTCCCAAGGTCAGGTGCAGATCCGCCAGGAAGCGATCGGCCTGAATTTCATCGACGTCTATTTCCGCGACGGCACCTACAAGGCTCCGCATCTGCCCTTTGTGACCGGCAAGGAAGCTGCCGGCATTGTGACATCAGTCGGTCCCGGCGTGACTGATTTTGCCGTGGGCGACCGCGTTGCTTATGCGGGCTCTGATGGCGCTTATAGCGCTGAGCGCAACATCGAGACGAAACATTTGGTGAAGGTGCCCGACGACGTCAGCCTGGAAACAGCAGCCGCCATGATGCTGAAGGGTATGACGGCCGAGTATCTCCTGAACCGCACGTTCAAGGTCGGCCCTGAAACCGTGCTGCTCTTCCATGCCGCAGCCGGCGGCGTCGGCCTCATCGCCGGCCAGTGGGCAAAGGCGCTCGGCGCAACCGTCATCGGCACGGCAGGCTCCGCTGGCAAGGTCCAGCTGGCGCTCGAACATGGCTATGATCATGTCATCAATTACAAGACCGAGAACTTCGCAGAACGCGTGCGGGAGATCACCGGGGGCAAGGGCGTCGACGTGGTTTATGACTCGATCGGCCGAGACACTTTCCCACAATCGCTGGATTGCCTGAAGCCACGCGGCCTCTTCGCATCGTTTGGTCAATCTTCGGGCGCGATCGAGAATTTTACGATGGCGCACCTCGCCCAGAGAGGCTCTCTCTATGCCACGCGCCCGACGCTCTTCACTTATATTGCCTCGCGTCAGGAACTGACCGATTGTGCAAACAATCTATTTGATGTTGTGCAGAGCAACAAAGTGCGTATCAATATCAACCAAACCTATCCGCTGCGCGAGGTTGGGCGGGCGCACGCGGATCTGGAAACAAGAAAAACAACCGGAACGACGCTGCTGATTCCATGAGATCCAAAAGGACCGGTCGGCAGAAGAAATGAGGGGAACGTGTCGCCATTGAATGTGCCGGCTTCCGGCGCGTTGTTATCGGTGCAGAAGCTGACGAAATTCTTCGGTAGCTTTGCCGCCTGCAATGAAATCGATCTCGATATAGCGCCGGGCGAAATTCATGCGCTCCTCGGCGAAAATGGTGCAGGCAAATCCACGCTGGTCAAGATGCTCTTCGGCGTTCTGGAGCCGACGGATGGGCATATCCTCTGGGAGGGAACGCCGGTTGCGATCACCTCGCCGGGCGAGGCCCGCAAGCTCGGCATCGGCATGGTCTTCCAGCATTTTTCGCTGTTCGAGGCGCTGACCGTTGCCGAAAATATCGCGCTTTCGCTTGATGACAGCATTCCGATCGGCAGGATCGCCGAGGAGGCGAGGGCGCTGTCTGCGGCCTATGGCCTGCCGCTCGATCCGCATGCGCATGTCGCCGATCTCTCTGTCGGCGAGCGTCAGCGCATCGAAATCGTCCGCGCGCTCTTGCAGAACCCGAAGCTCATCATCCTCGATGAACCGACATCGGTGCTGACACCGCAGGAGGCCGACAAGCTCTTCGAAACACTTTTCAAGCTGCGTGCCGAGGGGCGCTCCGTTCTCTATATCAGCCACCGCCTGGAAGAGGTGCAGCGTATTTGCGATCGCGCCACCGTGCTCCGCCACGGTCGTGTGACCGGCGCCTGCGATCCGAAGCAGGAAACGCCCGCCTCTCTCGCCCGGATGATGGTCGGCAGTGAGGTGGCGGCTGTGACCCATCCCGAGCGTAGCGATAAGGGCGAGGTGCAACTCGCCGTTTCGAGCCTTTCCGTTGCAGCGCGCACGCCCTTCGCCATGCCCTTGCGCGATGTCTCGATGACCGTAAGATCAGGCGAAATCCTGGCGATCGCCGGTGTCGCTGGTAACGGGCAGAGTGAGCTGTTCGATGCGCTGTCCGGCGAATATCCGGTGTCGTCGGCCGAAGCAATCGTGATCCGCAAGAAGCCGGTCGGAACGCAGGGAATCACGGCCCGCCGCCTGCTTGGCGCCGGTTTCGTGCCGGAAGAGCGGCATGGTCATGCGGCGGTGTCCGCCATGAAGCTCTCTGACAATCTGGTACTGGCCCGCAGCCAGTCGGACCGCAAGGCCTTTCTCGGTGTCCTCGGCATTATCAGGCAGGGCGCGGTGAAATCCGCCGCACGGCGCATTTCAGAGGCCATGGACGTGCGCAAGAGCGGCGATGATCCCGCCGCGGGCTCGCTCTCCGGCGGCAATCTGCAGAAATTCATCGTCGGCCGCGAACTCGACCGCCAGCCGGCTGTGCTGGTCGTCAACCAGCCGACCTGGGGTGTGGATGCCGGTGCTGCAAGCCGCATCCGTCAGGCGCTTGTGGACCTGGCAAAAGCGGGCTCCGCCGTCGTCGTCATCAGCCAGGATCTCGACGAAATCTTCGAGGTGGCGACAGATATCGCCGTCATCTCCGAGGGACGGCTTTCAAAACCCTATGCGGCAGGTGAACTCACGCGCGAGAAGATTGGCTTGCTGATGGGCGGCCTGCATGAAGGCAAGCATGCCGCGGAGGCCGCTGATGCGCATTGAGCTTGAAAAGCGCCCGCAGGTCTCGAAGCTCTACGCCTTCGTTTCTCCGCTTCTCGCTCTCGTCCTGACGCTTATATTTGGCGCGATCATGTTCGCTATGCTCGGCAAGGATCCGGTCGAGGCACTCGATGCCTTCTTCCTCGAGCCACTTTTGGAAGTCTGGTCGTTGCACGAATTGGCGGTCAAGGCAGCACCGCTGATCCTGATCGCCGTCGGTCTTGCCGTCTGTTATCGCTCCAACAACTGGAATATCGGCGCCGAAGGCCAGTTCACCATCGGCGCGATCACCGGCTCCTATGTCCCGATCATCTTCTACGACTGGCATTCACCGCTTGTACTGCCGCTGATGCTGGTTCTGGGAGCGCTCGGCGGCGCGCTGTTCGCAGCCGTTCCGGCATTATTGAAAGCGCATTTCAACACCAACGAGATCCTGACGTCGCTGATGCTGGTCTATATCGCCCAGCTCTTTCTCGATTGGCTGATCCGCGGCGCATGGCGCGACCCGAAGGGTTTCAACTTCCCGGTCTCGCGCGACTTTGCGCCGGAGGCAATCGTGCCGGCAATATGGGAAGAGTCCGGCCGCGCCCATTGGGCCTTCATTTTCGCGATCGTCGCGGCTGTTCTCGTCTGGTTCATGATGCGCTTCACTCTGAAGGGCTTCGAAGTCGTCGTGCTCGGCCAGTCGGAACGGGCAGGGCGCTTCGCAGGCTTTTCCTCGAAGAAGATGATCTGGTTCAGCTTCCTCTTTTCCGGCGCGCTCGCAGGCCTAGCCGGGATCTGCGAGGTCTCGGGCTCGATCGGCCACCTCCAGCCGGCGATTTCGCCCGGCTACGGCTTCACCGCCATCATCGTCGCCTTCCTCGGTCGCCTCAATCCGCTCGGCGTCATTGCTTCCGGCCTTGTGCTCGCGCTGACCTATCTGGGCGGTGAGGCGGCGCAGCTTTCGATCGGTGTTTCGGACAAGGTCACCCGCGTCTTCCAGGGGCTCATCCTCTTCTTCGTGCTCTCCTGCGACACGCTGATCTATTATAAAATCCGCATCGTCTGGTCGCGGGTGAGAGGCAACGCGGCATGAGCATCTTCGAAGCCATTCTCCTGACCGTCATCACCGCCTCCACGCCGCTCGTCATCGCAGCCCTCGGTGAGCTCGTGACGGAGCGCTCGGGCGTCCTCAATCTCGGCGTCGAGGGCATGATGATCATGGGTGCTGTCGCCGCCTTTGCCGGCGCGCAGATCTCCGGTTCGCCCTATGTCGGCATCATCTGCGGCATTGCCGTCGGCGCGCTTTTCTCGCTGCTCTTCGCCTTCCTGACGCTGACGCTGGTGGCAAACCAGGTGGCGACCGGCCTGGCGCTGACCCTTCTCGGCCTTGGCGTCTCCGGCCAGCTCGGCGAGCCCTATGTCAGCGTCCCCGGCATTCAGCTGAAAGAGATCGTCGTCCCCCTCCTGTCCGATATTCCCGTTATCGGCCCGGTTCTCTTCAAGCAGGATCTGATCTTCTACCTGTCGATTGCCCTGCTCCTCGGCGTGAGCTGGTTCCTGTTCAGAAGTCGCCCCGGCCTGAAACTCAGGGCGATCGGCGACAGCCACGGTTCTGCCCATGCACTCGGCATTCATGTCATCCGCACGCGCTATCTGGCTGTCATGTTCGGCGGTGCCTGCGCGGGTCTTGCCGGCGCGCAGCTTTCGCTCGTCTATACGCCGCAATGGGTGGAGAACATGTCGGCCGGCCGCGGCTGGATCACGCTGGCGCTGGTGGTCTTCGCTTCCTGGCGCCCGTGGCGGGTCTTTGCCGGCGGTTATCTCTTCGGAGCGGTCACGATCCTGCAGCTTCATGCGCAGGCCTTCGGTCTCGGCATCCCATCGCAGTTCCTCTCGATGCTGCCCTATGCCGCGACTATTGTGGTTCTCATCATCATTTCTCATAATCGACGCACGACGTTGATCAACACGCCCGCGTCGCTTGGAAAAGCCTTCGTACCGGAGCGATAAAACAAGAACACGGACGGGTTTCCGGAATAACTTCAAACCAACAGGGGTCATCATGAAGAAGTTCGCACTCACACTTGCCGCATCGGCCGCAGCCGTGATCGGCATATCCTCGGCCGCCGCGGCGGCGGACAAGACGAAGGTCTGCTTCGTCTATGTCGGCGCACACAATGACGGCGGTTATTCGCAGGCGCACGATGTCGGCCGCCAGCAGATCCAGGCCGAATTCGGTGACAAGATCGAAACGCCCTATCTCGAAAACGTCCCGGAAGGCCCGGATGCCGAACGCGCCATCGAGCGCCTCGCACGTTCCGGCTGCCAGCTGATCTTCACGACGTCTTTCGGTTTCATGGACGCGACGGTCAAGGTTGCCGCCAAATTCCCGAAGGTCAAGTTCGAGCACGGCACCGGCTACAAGGCCGGCCCGAACCTCGCGACCTACAATTCGCGCTTCTATGAAGGCCGCTACATCCTCGGCCAGATCGCCGCCAAGACCTCGAAGAATCATGGCGCTGCCTACATCGCCTCCTTCCCGATCCCGGAAGTGGTCATGGGCATCAACTCCTTCGAGCAGGGCGCAAAGTCGATCGACCCGAGCTTCAAGCTCAAGGTCATCTGGGTCAACACCTGGTTCGACCCGGGCAAGGAAGCAGACGCTGCCAAGGCCATGATCGACCAGGGCGTCGACGTGCTGACCCAGCACACCGACACGACTGCGCCGATGCAGGTTGCCGAAGAGCGCGGCATCCACGCTTTCGGCCAGGCATCGGACATGATCGCAGCCGGCCCGAAGGCTCAGCTGACGGCGATCGTCGATACCTGGGGCAACTATTACTCCAAGCGCGTTCATGCCCTTCTCGACGGCACCTGGAAGTCCGAGCAGAGCTGGGACGGTCTGAAGGATGGCATCCTCAAGATGGCGCCTTACACCAACATGCCTGACGACGTGAAGAAGATGGCTGAGGAAACCGAAGCCAAGATCAAGTCCGGCGAACTGCATCCGTTCACCGGTCCGATCAACAAGCAGGACGGCACACCCTGGCTGAAAGCCGGCGAGAAGGCTGACGACGGCACGCTGCTCGGCATGAACTTCTACGTCGAAGGCGTGGATGACAAGCTGCCGGCACAATAAGCAGATTTTGTAACTCGCAGTTGCGAAAAGGCGCTCTGAAAAGAGCGCCTTTTTTGCTGCGGTGCATACCAAAATGCGCATTTACAAAAGTATTACTATATGATTTTTTGACCCTGCGCCGCGAGACGCGGCATTGGGAGAGGAAATCATGAAATTGAAGACTGCACTTTTGAGTGCCACGATTCTGGCTGCCTGCATGTTCGGTTCGGCTTCGGCCGCCGGCTTGACTGTTGGCTTCTCGCAGATCGGTTCGGAATCGGGCTGGCGCGCGGCTGAAACGACAGTGACCAAGGAACAGGCCAAGAAGCGCGGCATCGATCTGAAGTTTGCCGATGCGCAGCAGAAGCAGGAAAATCAGATCAAGGCTCTGCGCTCCTTCATTGCTCAGGGCGTCGATGCCATTCTCATTGCTCCCGTTGTCGAAACCGGCTGGGACGACGTTCTGAAGGAAGCCAAGGAAGCCAAGATTCCGATCATCCTTCTCGACCGTACGATCAAGGCTCCTGACGATCTCTACCTGACGGCGGTTACCTCCGACCTGGTCCACGAAGGCAAGGTCGCAGGCGACTTCCTGGTAAAGACCGTCGGCGACAAGAAGTGCAACGTCGTCGAGCTGCAGGGCACCACTGGTTCGTCGCCGGCCATCGCTCGCAAGAAGGGCTTCGAAGAGGCTCTTGCCGGCCACGACAACCTGAAGATCGTTCGCAGCCAGACCGGCGACTTTACCCGCACCAAGGGCAAGGAAGTCATGGAAAGCTTCCTGAAGGCCGAGAACGGCGGCAAGGACATCTGCGCTCTCTATGCCCATAACGACGATATGGCGGTTGGCGCCATCCAGGCGATCAAGGAAGCTGGCCTGAAGCCCGGCAAAGACATCCTCGTCGTCTCCATCGATGCCGTGCCGGACATTTTCAAGGCCATGTCCGAAGGTGAGGCCAATGCCACGGTCGAGCTGACGCCGAACATGGCAGGCCCGGCCTTCGATGCGCTCGATGCATACCTGAAGGACAAGAAGGCTCCGGCCAAGTGGATCCAGACTGAATCCAAGCTCTATACGCCTGCTGACGACCCGATGAAGGTCTACGAAGAAAAGAAGGGCCAGGGCTACTGATTTGAACCTGCAACCGCACCGGTCCATCATGGACCGGTGCGGAACTGCCGGTGCCGGGCCGGGCGTCATGCCCGGTTTTGGCACAGGCATAAGGCGCAATATCAGGAAACAGCAGCCCTCATGGTTCACAATTTCGAGAATATTCTCGCAGCCTCGGCCATTTCGAAATTCTTCCCCGGCGCTGTTGCCCTGGACAAGGTGGATTTCACGCTGCGCCGTGGCGAGGTTCACGCCTTGCTCGGCGAAAACGGCGCCGGCAAGTCGACGCTCATCAAATGCATTACCGGCGCCTATCGTCGCGATGGTGGAAGCCTGACACTGGAAGGTCACGAGATTGATCCGGCCGATACGCTGGCCGCCCAGAAGCTCGGCATCGGCACCGTCTACCAGGAGGTCAACCTCCTCTCCAACCTTAGCGTCGCGGAAAATCTGTTCCTCGGCCGCCAGCCGACGCGTTTCGGCATGATCGATGCCCGCACCATGAACCGGAATGCCCGTGAGCTTCTGGCAGGCTACGGTCTCGATATCGACGTCACCGCGCAGCTCGACCGTTTCTCGGTCGCTGTCCAGCAGATCGTCGCGATCGCTCGCGCCGTCGATCTGTCGGGCAAGGTGCTCATTCTCGACGAGCCCACCGCCAGCCTCGATACCCATGAAGTCGAGATGCTTTTCCGCATCATAAATGACTTGAAGAAGCGCGGATTGGGTATTGTCTTCATTACTCATTTCCTCGAACAGGTCTATGCTGTCAGTGACCGCATCACCGTGCTGCGCAACGGCCGGCTTGTGGGTACGCACGAGGCAGCCGAACTGTCGCGGCAGAACCTGATCGCCATGATGCTCGGGCGCGAACTCGCACAGACGGAACATGCCGCCAAGGAGCGCACGATTGCGGCCGGCGAAGTCAAATATGCTTTCGAGGGCTTTGGAAAACGCGGCAAGGTGAAACCCTTCGATCTCGAGGTCCGCGTCGGCGAAGTTGTCGGCATTGCCGGACTTCTCGGCTCCGGTCGCACGGAAACAGCAGAACTCATGTTCGGCATCGAAAGCGCCGACAGCGGCGTCGCCAGGATCGATGGCACGCCGGTGACGCTGTCGAGCCCACGTGCCGCAATCGCCAGGGGCTTCGGCTTCTGCCCGGAAGATCGCAAGACGGATGGCATCATCGGCGACCTGTCGATCCGCGAGAACATAGCGCTTGCCCTGCAGGCGCGCCGAGGCTGGGCGCGGCCGCTTTCGCGCGCCGAACAGAATGCGATCGCCGACGAATACATCAAGGCGCTCGATATCCGCACGACCGACCGTGAAAAGCCTATTCGGCTTCTGTCGGGCGGCAATCAGCAGAAGGCGATCCTTGCTCGCTGGCTGGCCACGAATCCCGATTTCCTGATCCTGGACGAACCGACCCGCGGCATCGATGTCGGTGCCCATGCCGAGATCATCAAGCTGATCGAGCAACTGTGCGCCAGGGGCATGTCGCTGATCGTCATTTCTTCGGAACTGGAGGAGCTGGTTGCCTACAGTTCCCGCGTCATCGTGCTGCGCGACCGCGAACATATCGCTGAACTGACCGGTGAGCGCATAACCGCCGCCGGCATCGTCGACGCCATCGCTGCGGGCGACAAACGAACGGAGGATGCATGACTGCCTCGCTGAAGGCGCTGGGCTTTCGTCTTGCGCCGCAATTGATTGCGCTTTTAGTTGTTCTTCTTTTGAATTTCAGCTTCTTCCCGCAATTTCTTGATGTAATTGTTCAAAATGGCCGGCTCTACGGAAGCGTCATCGATGTGCTCAATCGCGGCGCGCCCGTTGCGCTGCTGGCGATCGGCATGACGCTTGTGATCGCCACCAAGGGCATCGACCTTTCAGTCGGCGCAGTCATCGCGATTTGTGGCGCCGTTGCAGCCTCGTCGATCGTCGAAGGCAATTCGCTTGCCTATACGCTGGCACTCACTGTTGTCGTCGGCCTGCTCTGCGGCTTCTGGAATGGCTTCCTCGTCGCCGTCCTCAACATACAGCCTATCATCGCCACGCTCGTCCTGATGGTCGCCGGCCGCGGGATCGCCCAGCTCATCACCGAAGGCGCCATCATGACGTTCAACGATGACGGGCTGATCTTTCTCGGCAGCGGCTCCTTCGCCTTCCTGCCGATGCCCGTCGTCATCTGGCTGATCGTCGCCCTGATGGTCATCCTGCTGGTACGCCGCACCGCGCTCGGCATGCTGATCGAGGCTGTCGGCATCAACAGACGCGCGAGCACGCTGTCAGGCGTACAGACGCCGGTGCTGCTGATGGCGGTCTATATGCTGAGCGGCCTCTGTGCTTCCATCGCGGGCGTCATCGTCGCCGCCGACATCAAGGGTGCGGACGCCAACAATGCCGGCCTCTGGCTGGAGCTCGATGCAATCCTCGCCGTGGTCGTAGGCGGCAACTCGCTGCTGGGTGGCCGCTTCAGCATCGTCGGCTCGCTGGTCGGCGCAATGATCATACAGGCGGTCAACACCGGTATTCTGCTTTCCGGCTTTCCGCCGGAGTTCAATCTCATCATCAAGGCGATCATCATCATCGTCATTCTGGTTATCCAGTCGCCGGCCATGCAATCGCTGACCAGCTTCCTGAGCCGCCGGACGGACGCAAAGGGGCGCAAATGAATTCCAAATACTTGCCGCTCCTTGCGACGATCGTCATCTTCGTGCTCGCCTACGCAGTTTGCACGCTGCAATATCCGAACATCCTGTCGACGCGCGTCATCGGCAATCTGCTGACGGATAACGCATTTCTCGGCATCGCCGCCGTCGGCATGACCTTCGTCATCATCTCCGGTGGCATCGATCTGTCGATTGGATCCGTTATCGCCTTCACCGGTGTTTTTCTCGCAGTGATCCTGCAGAATACCAGCATTCATCCGCTGGCCGCCTTTGCGATCGTTCTCATCATCACCACCGCCTTCGGTGCCGTGATGGGGATGATCATCCATTTCCTGCAGATGCCGCCGTTCATCGTGACCCTTGCCGGCATGTTCCTCGCTCGCGGCATGGCCTATGTCCTGTCGATCGACAGCATTCCGATCAATCACGAATATTATTCGACGCTGACCAGCCTCTATTATCGTTTGCCGGGTGGCGGACGTCTGACGCTGATCGGCGCCATCATGCTGATCGTGTTCGCAGCCGGCATATTCATCGCGCACCGCACCCGCTTCGGGACCAATGTCTATGCGCTGGGCGGCGGCGTGCAGACGGCACAGTTGATGGGCGTTCCAGTGGCGCGCACGACGATCCAGATCTACGCCCTGTCGGGTTTTCTGGCGGGCCTATCCGGAATCGTTTTTTCCCTATACACCTCTGCAGGATATTCTCTTGCGGCGGTGGGCGTCGAACTGGATGCCATCGCAGCAGTCGTCATCGGAGGGACGCTGCTGACAGGAGGAGCGGGATTCGTGGCAGGGACCTTCATCGGTCTGCTGATCCAGGGGCTCATTCAGACTTACATCACTTTCGACGGCACGCTGTCGAGCTGGTGGACGAAAATCCTGATTGGCCTGCTGCTTTTTGCATTCATGGTGATGCAGAAGGCCATCCTTTTCCTTTCCAGTCTGAACAGGAGATATGGCTAGGAGGAGAGTCGTATTGCGCAACAGATCGCTTGAAACCCGTAAGGTAGGGCGAAGAACCCGAACAAGCCACGCGCATGTCGTCGATGAACTCGGCCGGGGAATCGTTGCCGGCACCTATCCCGTCGGCGCGATCCTGCCCGGAGACGGAGAACTGGCGCAGCGCTTCAAGGTTTCGCGTACGGTGCTGCGTGAAACGATGAAGACGCTCGCCGCCAAGGGCATGGTCGTTGCAAAGGCGCGCGTCGGTACGCGTGTTACGGAAAAGAACTTCTGGAACATGTTCGACACCGAAATCATATCCTGGCATTTCGCCAACGGTGTGAGTGAAGAATTCCTCCTGCAGCTTTACGATATCCGTCTCGCTTTCGAACCTTTCGCGGCCGGCCTCGTGGCCGAGCGTGCAAAACCGGACGAGATCGAATGGCTGCGCGGCCTGGCGCTCGACATGGCCGCAAGTGACCATACGGCCGACAGCCTGGCACTTGCCGATCTGCGCTTCCATCTCGCCGTTTCAGAGGCGTCCCATAATCCCTTCATGCGCACGCTTGGCGGGCTCATCGAGGCGGCACTCGTCGGCATGTTCCGCATGAGTACGCCGCCATCCGAGAACGGTTTCGCCAACATTGCTGAAACCCATATGCGCATCGTCGACGCGATTGCGGCCGGCGACGCCGCTGCGGCTCGCAAGGCGATGGAAATTGTCATCGTCGAGGGCAGGGACCACGTCCACGAAGCCTTCTCCGCGCTTTCCGAGCCCATCGTTTCCCTGCCGATTTCGTCTTTTTGAAGCGTCGCCTTGCTGCTATGAGCGGCGGAAGAGCCGCCTCGCAATGGATTCTCGGAGTCTGCCATGGAACGCACCTGCCTTGCCGTCATTCTCGCCGCCGGTGACAGCACCCGAATGAAATCCGCAAAGTCGAAGGTGCTTCATGAGGTCGCCGGCCGACCGATGATCGCTCATGTCGTCGATGCCGTGGCCGCAACCGGAGTGTCTTCCGTTGCCCTCGTCGTCGGCCGGGATGCCGAGAAAGTGGCAAAGGCTGCCGATATCGGCGGCGTGACGGTCAAATCGTATGTTCAGGAGCAGCGCCTCGGTACCGGCCACGCCGTTCTCGCCGCCCGTGAGGCGATTGCCGAAGGCTATGACGATATTCTCGTGACTTACGGCGACGTGCCGCTGCAGACCGCCGGTCCGCTGCTCGAAGCCCGCAAGGCATTGGCCGAAGGCAGCGACATCGTCGTCATCGGTTTCCATACGGATCGTCCGGCCGGCTACGGACGCCTGCTTGTCAAGGATGGCGAATTGATTGCCATCCGGGAGGAGAAGGACGCCACGGACGCCGAGCGCGCCGTCAAATGGTGCAACAGCGGCCTCATGGTGATCAACGGCCGCAAGGCTCTCGACCTGCTGTCGCGCATCGGCAACAGCAATGCCAAGGGCGAATATTATCTGACCGATCTCGTCGAGATCGCCCGCTCGCTCGGTGGCCGCGTCACCGCCGTCGATGCGCCTGAGGTCGAGATGGCCGGCTGCAACAACCGCGCCGAGCTCGCGGCGATCGAACGCTTCTGGCAGGAGCGCCGCCGCCACGAACTGATGCTCTCGGGCGTGACGATGATCGCCCCGGAAACGGTATTCCTTTGCTACGACACCGTCATCGGCCAGGATGCACTGATCGAGCCGAATGTCGTCTTCGGCCCCGGCGCCGTCATCGATGGCGGTGCGGTCATCCATGCCTTCTCGCATATCGAGGGCGCGCATGTGAGCGAAGGCGCGACGGTCGGTCCCTTCGCCCGTCTGCGTCCGGGTGCCGATCTCTCGATTGGATCCAAGGTCGGCAATTTCTGCGAAGTCAAGAACGGCAAGATCGGCGAGGGCGCCAAGGTCAACCACCTGACCTATATCGGCGATGCCGTTATCGGCTCCGGTAGCAATATCGGCGCCGGCACGGTCACCTGCAATTATGACGGGGTGAACAAGTTCGAGACCGTCATCGGCAAGGACGCTTTCATCGGCTCGAATTCCTCGCTGGTTGCTCCGGTCACGATTGGCGACAGCGCCTATATCGCATCGGGCAGCGTCATCACCGCAGACGTGCCTGATGATGCACTCGCCTTCGGCCGTGCCAGACAGGAGATCAAGCCCGAACGCGCCAAGCTCCTGCGAGAACGGGCGCTCGCCATCAAGGCGGCAAAGAAGGCCAAAGGCTGAGCCTTCTTCGGTAACGTGCGGAAACCGAAAGTGACCGCCGTACCAATTGAGAAATAAGCGGGAATCGCTAGGAGTGGCCTCACTGAATAGGTCTGAGGGGACGTTTGCATGTGCGGAATTGTTGGGATCGTCGGAAATGCGCCGGTTGCGAGCCGTCTTGTCGATGCGCTGAAGCGGCTGGAATATCGCGGCTACGATTCCGCCGGTGTCGCCACCATCCATGATGGCGTGATGGATCGCCGCCGCGCCGAGGGCAAGCTTTTCAACCTCGAAAAGCGTCTCGACAGCGACCCATTGCCCGGAACGACCGGCATCGCCCATACGCGCTGGGCAACCCACGGCGTGCCGAACGAGACTAATGCCCACCCGCATTTCGTCGAAGGCGTCGCCGTCGTCCACAATGGCATCATCGAAAATTTCTCCGAATTGCGCGACGAGCTAAGCCACGAGGGCGCGGCCTTCCAGAGCCAGACCGACACGGAAGTCATCGCCCATCTGATGGCGAAGTATCTGCGTGAAGGCCTGACCCCGCGGGAAGCCATGTTGAAGATGCTGAACCGCGTCACCGGCGCCTATGCGCTGGCCGTGATGCTGAAGAGCGATCCCGGCACGATCATGGCTGCCCGCTCTGGCCCGCCGCTTGCCATTGGCTATGGCAAGGGCGAGATGTTCCTGGGCTCGGATGCCATCGCGCTGTCCCCCTTCACCAACGAGATCACCTATCTCGTCGACGGCGATTGGGCGATCATCACCCGTGACGGCGCGACCGTGCTCGATTTCTCCGGCAAGGTGGTCAAGCGCCCACGCCAGATATCCCAGGCGACCGCTTATGTGGTCGACAAGGGCAATCACCGCCATTTCATGGAAAAGGAAATCTACGAGCAGCCGGAGGTTATCTCCCATGCGCTCAGCCACTATGTGGATTTCACCGCCAACACGATCAGCCCGAATGCATCTGCCATTGATTTCAAAGCCGCGACCGGCCTTGCGATCTCGGCCTGCGGCACGGCCTATCTCGCCGGCCTGATCGGCAAATACTGGTTCGAGCGTTATGCCCGCCTGCCGGTCGAAATCGATGTCGCCTCTGAGTTCCGCTACCGCGAAATGCCGCTGCAGCCGTCGCAGGCCGCCCTCTTCATCTCGCAGTCCGGCGAAACCGCCGATACGCTGGCTTCGCTGCGCTACTGCAAGGACAATGGCCTGAAGATCGGCGCCGTCGTCAATGTGCGGGAATCGACCATCGCCCGCGAATCCGATGCCGTCTTCCCGATCATGGCCGGGCCGGAAATCGGCGTTGCCTCCACCAAGGCTTTCACCTGCCAGCTTGCCGTGCTTGCATCACTGGCGATCGGCGCAGGCCGGGCTCGAGGCACGATCAGCCCCGATGACGAGAAGGCGATGGTCCGCCACCTTGCGGAAATGCCGCGCATCATGAGCCGTGTCCTCAACCTCATCCAGCCGCAGATGGAGGGCTTGTCCCGCGAACTCTCCAAGTGCAAGGACGTGCTCTATCTCGGTCGCGGCACCAGCTTTCCGCTTGCCATGGAAGGCGCGCTGAAGCTCAAGGAGATCTCCTATATTCACGCGGAAGGTTATGCCGCAGGCGAGCTCAAGCATGGGCCGATCGCGCTAATCGACGAGAACATGCCCGTCATCGTCATTGCGCCCCATGACCGGTTCTTTGAAAAGACGGTGTCCAACATGCAGGAGGTCGCAGCCCGTGGCGGCCGTATCATCTTCATCACCGATGAGGCAGGCGCCGCCGCGTCGAAGCTGCCGACGATGGCGACGATCACGCTCCCCAATGTCGATGAGATCATCGCGCCGATGATCTTCTCCCTGCCGATCCAGCTGCTGGCTTACCATACGGCAGTCTTCATGGGCACGGACGTCGATCAGCCGCGCAACCTCGCAAAATCGGTGACTGTGGAGTAAGTCCCGAAGGGCTGAAACATGTTGTGCGACAAGGCGAATTCTGGCAGTTTTGAGCCTGCAGACACAGGGGGAGGGCCGGGTTGCCGGCCTGTCTAAAGACTGAAACGGAGTTCATCAGAAAAGATGACCGAGAAGGCTCCCCGGGTGCCGGTCGCAATGCGGCTGAGGAATAATTTTCTCGCCGGCCTGATCATCTGCGCACCGATCGCCATCACCATCTGGCTGACCTGGACCTTCATCCACTGGTCGGACAGCTGGGTGCGCCCCTATATCCCGGCGCGCTGGAATCCCGAGAGTTACATAAACTTCGCCATTCCCGGCTTTGGCCTGTTGACCGCGGTGATCATCATCACGATCGTCGGCTTTCTCGGCAAGAATCTGATCGGTCAAAGCATCGTCCGCTTCGGTGAGTCCATCGTCCAGCGCATGCCGCTGGTGCGCACGATCTACAGAAGCGTGAAGCAGATCTTCGAAACGGTACTGAAAGAGCAGTCCAATTCCTTCAAGAAGGTCGGCCTGATCGAATATCCCGGTCCGGGCCTCTGGGCGCTGGTCTTCATCGCGACCGATGCCAAGGGCGAGATCGGCTCGAAATTCAACGCCATGGGGCAGGACATGGTCGCCGTCTTCCTGCCGCCGACGCCGGTGCCGACGGCCGGCTTCCTGATCTTCGTGCCGCGCGAAAAGATCGTCATGCTCGACATGAGCCCGGAAGATGCCGCCAAATTCCTGATATCGGGTGGCCTCGTTGCCCCGGAACACCTGCCGGTCGTGCGCCCCAAGCCGAAGGCAATATCCAAGGTCGACTAGCCGTTCCCGGCTGGGAACGGCTCTACCCGGCTCGCAGGAAACGGATCGCCTCGTCGCGGCGGAAGAGATAGAGCAGGGTGCGCACGGCCTCGCCACGCTCGCTCGTCAGGTCCGGATCGCGCTCGATGAGATAGGCGGCATCCTTGCGGGCGATTTCCAGCAAATCGGCATGCGCCTCGATACTGGCGATACGAAACCCGGGCGTGCCTGACTGGCGCGTCCCGAGAATTTCGCCTTCGCCGCGTAGTTTCAAATCCTCTTCGGCAATCCGGAAACCGTCTTCCGTATCGCGCATGATGGAGAGACGCGCATGGCCCGTCTCGCCGAGCGGTCCCTTGTAGAGCAGGATGCAGGTCGAGGCCTCGTCACCGCGGCCGACGCGACCGCGAAGCTGGTGCAACTGCGCCAGCCCGAAGCGCTCGGCATGTTCGATCACCATGATCGTCGCATCGGGCACGTCGACGCCGACCTCGACGACGGTTGTCGCCACCAGCAGCCGCAATTCGCCACTCTTGAAGGCGAGCATCACGGCGTCCTTTTCCGGCCCGCTCATGCGGCCATGAATGAGGCCGATGCCCGGACCGAGTGCGGAGACGAGCGTCGCATGCCGCTCTTCCACCGACATCAGATCGACTTCTTCGGACTCTTCAACCAGCGGGCAGATCCAGTAGGCCTTCTTGCCTTCGGCAAGCGCACTCTTCAGCCGACCGACAATCTCGCCGGTCCGCTCGGTCGGGATGGTGATGGTGGTAATCGGCTTTCGGCCGGCCGGCTTCTCCGTCAGCTTCGAGACGTCCATATCGCCGAAAGCCGCCAGCACCAGCGTGCGGGGGATCGGCGTTGCCGTCATGACCAGCATATGTGGCGAGATGCCCTTTGCCGTCAGGCGCAGACGCTGGTGCACGCCGAAACGATGCTGCTCGTCGACGACGGCCAGCATCAGGTTCTTGTAGTTGACGCTGTCCTGGAAGAGCGCATGCGTGCCGATGACGATCTGCGCTTCGCCGGAGGCGATGCGCTCGAGAATATCCTCCCGCTCGCGTCCCTTGGTGCGCCCCGTCAATACTTCGACGTTGAGACCGGCGGCGGCTGCGAATTTCGAGATCGTCGCATGATGCTGGCGTGCGAGGATTTCCGTCGGCGCCATCAGCACGGCCTGTCCGCCGCTTTCGATGACGGCGGCCATCGACAACAGCGCCACCAGCGTTTTGCCGGAGCCGACATCTCCCTGCAGAAGCCGCAGCATGCGTTCTTCGCCGGCCATATCCTTCAGCACGTCGGCTACGGCTTCAGTCTGGCTCTTGGTTGGAGAAAAAGGAAGATTTTGCAATATCTTGCCGCTGATTTTTCCAGTGGCATGTACGGGTTGTCCGGCGACCTTTCGCAGCCGCTGGCGAACAAGCGCCAAGGACAGCTGGCCGGCGAGAAATTCATCATAGGCAAGCCTGCGGCGGGCAGGCGTCTGCGGATCGATGTCGGACGTATCCCGCGGCTCGTGCAGCATATGGAAACTGTCGCGGATCGTCGGCAGGCCCTGTTTTTGCGCCAGCGCCAGATCGATCCATTCCGGAAGTTCAGGCATGCGCGGCAGAGCCGCCTCGATGATTTTGCGCAAGGTCTTCGGTGAAAGCCCCGCCGTCAGCGGATAGATCGGTTCGACCAGCGGCAGGCTCTCGGCATCGCTCGCCTTGACGATATAATCCGGGTGTACCATCGAGGCCCGGCCGTTAAACCAGTCAACCTTGCCGCTGACGGTCACCTCCTCGTCGATCGGCAACTGTTTTTCCAGCCATGCGGCCTGTCCGCGAAAGAAGACGAGCGCCAGCTCGCCGGTCTCGTCATGCAGAAAGACCCGGTAGGGAACGTTGCGATTGCCGCGGGGCGGCGCCTGATGCCGGTCGACACGCGCAGTGATGGTTACGATCGCGCCTTGCGGCGCGCGGGCAATGCCCGGCTGGTTCCGGCGGTCGATCAGTGAGGTGGGCGCGTGGAACAGCAGATCGATGACCCGGCAATCATCCGGTGTTTCACGTCCGAGCAGCTTGACGAAAAGCTCGGAGATCTTCGGGCCAACGCCTGGAAGGCCCGAAACGGGAGAAAACAGCGGATCGAGAATGGTGGGGCGCATGGGCGCCAAAATGCGATGAACAATAGGGCCTTGGCAAGGCTGACAAGCCGCTTTCCAGGGTCTATAGAGGCGCATCAACAAGGAAGGTGATGCCATGACAGGAGTAACGCTCACGAGCGCCGGTCTCGACCCCCGACGCCGCCGGATTCTTTTCCGCTGCTGGCATCGCGGCATCAGAGAGATGGACCTTGTCTTCGGCCAGTTTGCTGAAAATGAACTTCCCACGATGAGCGAAGTCGAGCTCGATGAATTCGAGACGATCATGGCGGAAGAAGATAATGACCTGGTGCGCTGGATCATGGGAACCTGGCCGACGCCCGAGCATTTACAGACGCCCATGTTTGCCCGCATTGCCGCCTACAAACCCGACTTCGAGACCCCCAGGACGCCGGAATGATCCCTGGTTTTGATGCCAAGAAGCTCGCAGCCGCCGCCGAGCCGCTGACGATCGGCAATGTGCCTGCAGGCATGGAGCCGTTGCTGCTGGCCGAGCTCGCACGCAATGGCGAGCCGGTCGCCTATGTGCTGTCGGATGGTCAACGCATGGCTGATCTGGAGCAGATGCTGGGCTTCGTTGCCCCTGATATTCCGGTCCTGACGCTGCCGGCCTGGGACTGTCTTCCCTATGACCGCGTTTCGCCGAGCGCCGATACTTCGGCGCGGCGGCTCGCCGCGCTCTCGGGTCTGATCGCCCATCGCAAGAAGCCGCATGCGGCAATCGTGCTGGTGACAGCCAATGCCATGCTGCAGAAAGTGGCGCCGCAAGATATCATCGAAAGCCTGACCTTTTCCGCGCGTCCCGGCAATCAGGTGCGGATGGACGATATTGCCGGACGGCTGGAGCGCAACGGCTTCGAGCGTGTGGCGACCGTGCGTGAGGTCGGAGAATATGCGGTGCGCGGCGGCATCCTCGATGTCTTCGTGCCGGGTTCGGAAGAACCGGTTCGCCTGGATTTCTTCGGCGACACACTGGAGAGCATCCGCAGCTTCGATCCGGCCAGCCAGCGCACGATCGGCCAGGTGCGTTCCCTCGATCTCAATCCGATGAGCGAGGTGACGCTGACGCCGGATACGATCAGCCGTTTCCGCAAGAATTACCTCTCCACCTTCGGCGCCGCCACGCGTGACGATGCACTTTACCTCGCCGTATCGGAAGGTCGCCGCTATCCCGGCATGGAGCATTGGCTTCCGTTATTTTACGAGAAGCTGGATACGGTATTCGATTACCTCTCCGGCTTCCGCATCGTCACCGATCACACGGTGCGTGAGGCGGCCGAAGAACGGTCCAAACTCGTCTACGATTACTACGACGCGCGTCTGAATTCCGGCCAGCAGGGCAAGGGCCAGATGGCGCAGGGAACGCCCTACAAGCCGGTCTCGCCCGGTCAGCTCTATCTCGACAGCAAGACGTTTGCGCGCACGCTCGATGCGATCAACGCGATCCGCATGTCGCCTTTCAACGAGCACGAAGGCGAGGCGCGCCGCGTCGTCAATCTCAATGCGCGCCAGGGGCAGCGCTGGGCGCGCTCAAATGCCGAAGGCGGCGGTGAAGCCGAGCGCGTCAATGTCTTCGACGTCGTCGTCAAGCACATCGCAGACAAGCGCGCCGGCGGTGCGAAAATCATCATCACTGCCTGGACCGAAGGGTCGCTCGAGCGCTTGCTGCAGGTGCTGAACGAACACGGCCTCGAACGCGTCAAGCAGATTACGGCGCTGAAGGATGTCTCCAGCCTTGCGAAGGGTGAGGCGGCTGCGGCCGTGCTCAGCCTTGAATCCGGCTTCGAGACCGGCGATCTCATCGTCATCGGCGAACAGGATATTCTCGGCGACCGCATGGTGCGCCGCTCGCGTCGTCGCAAGCGCGCCGCCGATTTCATCTCGGAAGTCGCGGGTCTGGATGAAGGCTCGATCGTCGTCCATGCCGAACACGGTATCGGCCGTTTCGTCGGCCTGCGCACCATCGAGGCGGCCGGTGCGCCGCATGCCTGTCTTGAGCTGCAATATGCCGATGAGGCAAAGCTCTTCCTGCCGGTCGAAAACATCGATCTCCTGTCACGCTTTGGCGGCGAGGGCACGGAAGTGCAACTCGATAAGCTCGGGGGCGGCGCATGGCAGATGCGCAAGGCCAAGCTCAAGAAGCGCCTGCTGGATATGGCCGATGCCCTGATCCGCATCGCGGCCGAGCGCCTGACGCGTCACGCGCCCGTGCTGACGACGCCGGAAGGGCTCTACGACGAGTTCGCCGCCCGTTTCCCCTATGACGAAACGGAAGATCAGGAAAACGCCATCGAGGCCGTGCGCGGCGATCTCGGCGCGGGCCGGCCGATGGACCGGCTCGTGTGCGGTGACGTCGGCTTCGGCAAGACGGAAGTGGCACTTCGCGCCGCATTCGTCGCCGCAATGAATGGCGTACAGGTCGCTGTCGTCGTGCCGACCACGCTGCTCTCTCGCCAGCATTTCAAGACATTCTCCGAGCGCTTCCGCGGATTGCCGGTGCGCGTGCAACAGGCTTCGCGCCTTGTCGGCTCCAAGGAATTAGCGCTGACCAAGAAGGAAGTCGCCGATGGGAAGACGGATATCGTCGTCGGCACCCACGCGCTGCTTGGCTCGGGCATCAATTTCGCCAATCTTGGCCTGCTCATCATCGACGAAGAGCAGCACTTCGGCGTCAAGCACAAGGAGCGGCTGAAGGAGCTGAAGAGCGACGTGCATGTGCTGACGCTCTCGGCAACGCCGATCCCGCGCACGCTGCAGCTTGCCATGACCGGGGTGCGTGAGCTCTCGCTCATCACCACGCCGCCGGTCGATCGTATGGCGGTGCGCACTTTCATTTCGCCCTTCGACAGCCTCGTCATCCGCGAAACGCTGATGCGCGAGCATTATCGCGGCGGCCAGAGCTTCTATGTCTGCCCGCGTCTTGCCGACCTCGAAGATATCCACGCCTTCCTGCAGTCCGACGTGCCGGAGCTGAAGGTCGCCGTCGCTCATGGCCAGATGCCGGCCGGTGAACTCGAAGACATCATGAATGCCTTCTACGAAGGCCGTTATGACGTGCTGCTCTCGACCACCATCGTCGAATCCGGCCTCGACGTGCCGACGGCCAATACGCTGATCGTCCACCGCGCCGATATGTTCGGTCTTGCCCAGCTTTACCAGCTGCGCGGCCGTGTCGGCCGTTCGAAGGTGCGCGCCTTCGCGCTCTTCACGCTACCGGTCAACAAGGTCCTGACGGCAACCGCCGAGCGCCGCCTGAAAGTGCTGCAGTCGCTGGACACGCTCGGCGCCGGCTTCCAGCTCGCCAGCCACGACCTTGATATCAGAGGTGCCGGCAACCTGCTCGGCGAGGAACAGTCCGGCCATATCAAGGAAGTCGGCTTCGAGCTCTACCAGCAGATGCTGGAAGAGGCCGTTGCCGAAGTGAAGGGTGTCGACGAGATTGCCGATACCGGTTGGTCGCCGCAGATTTCCGTTGGCACTCCGGTCATGATCCCCGACAATTACGTGCCGGATCTGCACCTGCGCATGGCGCTTTATCGTCGCCTCGGCGAGGTGAGCGAGCTCAAGGAGATCGATGGCTTCGGCGCCGAGATGATCGACCGTTTCGGTCCGATGCCTGTCGAAGTCCAGCACCTGCTCAAGATCGTCTACATCAAGTCGCTCTGCCGCACGGCCAATGTTGAAAAGCTCGATGCAGGCCCGAAGGGTGTTGTCGTCCAGTTTCGCAACAAGGAATTCCCGAACCCTGCCAATCTCGTCGGCTATATCGGCAAGCAGGGCGCCATGGCGAAGATCCGTCCCGACCACAGCCTGTTCCTGACCCGCGACCTGCCGACCCCGGAAAAGCGCCTGCAGGGCGCGGCCGTCATCATGACGCAGCTTGCGGAACTGGCCAAAAGTTAAGGGCAGCCCGGCGAAACCGGACTGCCCTTACTCTCATCCGTTAGCTGGGATCGTCGGTGTCAATTCATCCCGGCGCGTGCTTCGGCCTTTGCCTTGGCGATTTCGCGCAGCGCTTCTGCCAGCACATCCGGTGTCTGTGCGCCACTGACAGCATATTGCTGGTCGAAGATGAAGAACGGCACGCCATTGACGCCCATGCGCTGCGCCGCGTCGATTTCCGAGAGAATGACGCTGCTGTCGGCATCGGACGCGAGCAGGGCAGCAATGACGGAGCGCTGCAGGCCTGCCTTCTCGGCGATATCGAGCAGCACTTCATGATCGCCGATATTGCGGCCCTCTTCGAAATTGGCCTTGAACAGTGCCGAGACCACGGCCTCCTGCTTCTGCCTGTCCTCGACAACTGCCCAGTGGATCAAGCGGTGCGCATCGAGTGTGTTCGGCCCGATCTTGATGGCTTCGAAATTGAAGTTGATGCCGACTTCACGACCGTAGTTGGTCAGCATCTTGTGCGCTTCGGCCACACGTTCGGCGCCACCGAGTTTCTGCTCCAGCATCTTCTTCTGATCGACGCCTTCGCGCGGATAATCCGGATTGAGACGATAGGGGCGCCAGTTGATATCGACACCGATTTCGTCCTGAACCTCGGCGATCGCGAGCTCCAGCCGCGCCTTGCCGAGATAGCACCAGGGGCAGACGACATCAGAGACGACGTCGATGGTGATGCGTTCCATTGTAATTCCCTATTCTGCCATCCCTCAACAAGAGTCGGCTCGATGCATAGAAGATGTTGCCGGCGATCTTTAGAGGAAGGCCGAGGCAAGAGAAAGGAAATAGAGCGCTACGCTCGATGATGTGATTATTGCGCGCTCGTATCCCACCACGTCTGCAATTGATAGCCATAGAGCGGCACCGTATCCGGATGACCGATGCGTTTGTTGCGGGCAACCCATTGCTGATCGATGTGGTAGAGCGGCAGCACATAGTGGTTGGAGAGCAGCAGCCGGTCATAGGAGCGCACAGAAGCGGTGAAATCCTCCGTCGAGCGGGAGCGCAGCAGGTGATCGATCAATGTATCGAGATTGGGATCATTGGCGCCCGCGAAGCTGTCTGTACCCTCGCGCGTGCGTGCCGCCGACGACCAGCGGCCGAGCTGCTCATTGCCGGGTGACAGTGAAGAAGTATAGGCCTTCATTATCATGTCGTAGTCGAAACTGTTCGTCCGGCTCTGATATTGCGAATCGTCGACGGTGCGGATCGACGCCGCGATGCCGATCGTCTGCAGCGAACGCTGGTAGGCGACGGCGAGTTTTTCCTGATCGGGATTTTGCGTCATGATCTCGAAGGCAAGCTGCTTGCCGCTCGCATCCGCCATCTTGCCGCCCTGGATCGTGTAGCCCCCCTGTTTCAGGAGGTCGACAGCCTGCTTCAGCACCTTGCGGTCGCGTCCCGAACCGTCCGTCACCGGCAGCTTGTAGCTGCCGTCAAGGATGGTGGGGTCGATCCGGTCCTTGATCGGTCCGAGCAACGCCAGTTCACGCTCATCCGCCGGTACCCCGAAACTCGACAGATCAGAATTCTGCCAGAAGCTTTGCGTGCGCTTGTAAGCGCCGGAGTAGAGGTTCTTGTTGGCCCATTCGAAATCGAAGACCAGCGACAGGCCTTCGCGCACCTTGATATCGCTAAAGATCGGCCGCCGCGTATTGAAGACGAAGCCCAGCATGCCGCTCGGCAGTTTCGGCTTGAAGACATCCTTGACAACCGTGCCCGATGTTGCGGCCGGGAAGTCATAGGCATTGGCCCAATGCCCGGGATTGCCCTCCAGGTAGATATCGACATCGCCTTTCTTGAAAGCCTCGAAAAGCGTCGTGTCCTGTAGAAAATATTGCACGGTGAGCTGGTCGTAATTGTCCATGCCGACCTTGGCCGGAATGTCCTTGCCCCAATAGTTCGGGTCGCGCTCGTAGGTGATGCTCTCGCCGGGTTTCAGGCTCTTGATCTTGTAGGGACCGGAGCCGATGGGAGGCGTGAGCGAACTGCGGTCGAAACCATCAAGTGCGATCGCATGTTTCGGCAGGATCGGAAACAGGCCGAAGATCATCGGCGTCTCGCGATCTGCCTTGTCGTTGAAGGTGAAGCGTACGCTGTGGTCGCCGACCTTCTCCATTTTCGAAACGAGATTGAGGCGGCTGGAGAAGGGCACGCGTCCCTTGTCACGCAACAGTTCGAAAGAAAACATCACGTCTTCGGGTGTAACCGGCTGCCCGTCCGACCACTTGGCTTTCGGGTTGAGGTTGAACTGAATGAAGGTACGGTCTTCATCCCATTCCACAGTTTCCGCCAACAGGCCGTAGAGCGTGAAGGGCTCGTCGCTCGAACGCTGCAACATGGATTCATAGACGAGGTTGCCGAATTGCGGATCCCACATGCCGCGCGCCGTTGTACGCATGCTTTTCAGGATAAAAGGGTTCAAGCTGTCGAAGGTCCCGACCACGCCATACGTGATTTTCCCGCCCTTCTTCACGTCGGGATTGACGTAAGGGAAGTGCTTGTAATCGGCAGGCAGCGCCGGCGCACCGTGCATGGCAATACCATGTACGGGCTCAGCAGCGGCGGTGCCACTGATCAGCGTGAAAGCGGCGAGAAGGGCGATCCGAAGCATTCTGAAATTCCTCGATGCGTGGCGACGGGCACGATTCGCCGGCAGGGTAACATGCGAGCGTCCAATTCCAACCGGACCCGCCGTTTTCTTTACCTATGTGCCAAAATGCCCGCGAAATTGCCAAAGAAATGCTGGATATCTTCCACAGCGCGATGTAACACGTGACCCGAAGTTTTGGGGTCATGCATTTGCCTTAATTTTTTAAGAGGTGGAGTGCCGAACGACCCGGTGGTTGGGGCGGCCGAACGTAGCCCCGCAACGGATATCAGGAGACGGAATTCGTTATGATGTTCAAGTCTGAAAAGAAAATGCGGGCAGCACTGTCCGTTATGGCAGTGATCTTCGGTGCCTCGGCTCCGGTCTCGTCCTTCGCGCAGGATGCAGCCGCCCAGGCTCCGGCAGCGTCGGCTGACGCGCCCGCACAGGCCGCAGGTGCACCGCGCCTCGGCTGGTACAAGACCTGCAGCAAGCAGGAAGACAACGACATCTGCGTTGTTCAGAACCTGGTTCTCGCCAATGGCGGCCAGCTGGTTACGGCCGTTGGCTTGATCTCGGTCTCCGGCAAGATCAACCGCAAGATTCTTCAGGTTTCTGTTCCTGCTGCGCGCCTGATCCCCCCGGGCATTGCAATGCAGATCGACGGCGGCAAGGGTCAGAAGCTCGATTACGCCGTCTGCCTGCCCGACAAGTGCACGGCTGAAATTCCGCTGACGGACGCCATGATCGCAAGCCTCAAGAAGGGCAGCGACGTGGTCTTCACGTCGATCAACTTCCGCCGTGCTGCAAACCCGATCAAGGTTTCGCTCGAAGGCTTCACGGGTGCTTATGACGGCGAACCGGTTTCCGAATCGAAGCTTGCCGAAAGCCAGCGCAGCCTGCAGGACAGCATGCAGAAGAAGGCTGAAGAAGCCCGCAAGAAGCTGGAAGACGCCCAGAAGGCAGCAAAGGCCCAGTAATCGGGACTTTCACGAATTGACGAAAAACCCGGCTTCAGGCCGGGTTTTTTGTTGCCGGCTTGTCGCGCAAAAGTGTGAAGCCGTTTTGCGCGACATGCGAGAAAAGAAAAAGGCCCCGACATGCGGGGCCTTGTTATAGAGGTCATGTGATCCGACTTAGTGGGCGAAGCTCATCTTGGGTTTGAACTGGCCCGTCGGGCCGCGATCGAAGATCTGCTCGACCTGCGGATTGCGAAGCGGCGTATCGCTCTCGTCGCTCACCAGGTTCTGCTCGGAAACATAGGCGACATATTCGCTGTCATCGTTTTCGGCGAGCAGATGGTAGAACGGCTGGTCTTTGCTGGGGCGGACTTCCGCGGGAATGGAATTCCACCATTCTTCCGTATTCGCGAACTCCGGATCAACGTCAAAGATGACGCCGCGAAACGGAAAAACCTTGTGCCGAACCACTTCGCCTATACTGAACTTTGCAACTCTTTCTTTCATGGTACGACTTCCTTTCTCACCTGATTTGGTGATCGGCCCCCCGCAAATCAAGATTTTTTGCGGGACTTCGTCACATGATTGTCATGTCTGCCCATCGGTTTTCATGACCTCGGGGTCGAAAAAAGCCCCGGCGAACCGGGGCTTCTCTCTTGTTTTATGCCGAGTAATACATGTCGTACTCGACCGGATGCGGCGTCATTTCGAAGCGCATCACTTCAGCCATCTTCAGCTCGATGAAGGCATCGATCTGATCGTCGTCGAAGACGCCGCCAGCCGTCAGGAACTTGCGGTCCTTGTCGAGGCTTTCCAGCGCTTCACGCAGTGAGCCGCAGACGGTCGGGATCTTCTTCAGTTCCTTCGGCGGCAGGTCGTAGAGGTCCTTGTCCATGGCCTTGCCGGGATGGATCTTGTTCTTGATGCCGTCGAGGCCTGCCATCAGCATGGCGGCAAAGGAGAGGTAAGGGTTCGCCATCGGATCCGGGAAGCGGACTTCGACACGCTTTGCCTTCGGATTGGTGCCGAACGGAATGCGGCAGGAGGCCGAACGGTTGCGCGCGGAATAGGCGAGCAGAACCGGTGCTTCGTAACCCGGGACGAGACGCTTGTAGGAGTTCGTCGACGGGTTGGTGAAAGCGTTGATCGCCTTGGCATGCTTGATGATGCCGCCGATATAGTAGAGGCAGGATTCGGACAGGCCCGCATATTCGTCACCGGCGAAAGTCGGCTTGCCGCCCTTCCAGATCGACTGGTGAACGTGCATGCCAGAACCGTTGTCACCGAAGATCGGCTTCGGCATGAAGGTTGCCGTCTTGCCATAGGCATTGGCGACCTGATGGACGACATACTTGTAGATCTGCATCTTGTCGGCGTTGCGAACGAGCGTGTCGAACTTGATGCCGAGTTCGTGCTGGGCGGCAGCCACTTCATGGTGGTGCTTTTCAACGACGACGCCCATTTCCGAGAGAACCGTCAGCATTTCCGAACGCATGTCCTGGGCGCTGTCGATTGGCGGAACCGGGAAATAGCCGCCCTTGACGCGCGGGCGGTGGCCGAGGTTGCCGGTCTCATAGTCGGTATCGTCGTTCGACGGCAGTTCGGTCGAGTCGAGCTTGAAGCCGGTATTGTAGGGATCAGCCTTGTATTTGACGTCGTCGAAGACAAAGAATTCGGCTTCCGGGCCAACGAAGATCGTATCGCCGATGCCGGATGCCTTCAGATAGGCTTCGGCCTTCTTGGCAGTGCCGCGCGGGTCGCGGTTATAGGCTTCGCCGGAAACCGGGTCGAGGATGTCGCAGACGATGACCATCGTGGACTGGGCGAAGAACGGGTCCATATGTACCGTGTCCGTGTCGGGCATCAGCACCATGTCGGACTCGTTGATGGCCTTCCAGCCGCCGATCGAGGAGCCGTCGAACATGACGCCATCGGCGAACATGTCTTCATCGACGCAAACAACGTCCATCGTTACGTGCTGCAGCTTGCCCTTGGGGTCGGTAAAGCGCAGGTCGACGAACTTGACGTCGTTTTCCTTGATCTGCTTCAGGATTTCGCTTGCACTCGCCATAAGATGCTTCCTCTGTTTTGTGATGATGTTACGTTATGTGCGATGAGGATGGGTGAGCTTGCCCGAAGGCAAAGCCTTCAGATGGCATCGATACCGGTTTCACCGGTGCGGATGCGGATGACCTCTTCGACGTTGGAAACAAAAATCTTTCCGTCGCCGATGCGCCCCGTCTGCGCGGCCTTGCGGATCGCGTCGATGACGGCCTCCGCGTTTTCATCTGCGAGCACGACCTCAACCTTCACCTTCGGCAGGAAATCGACGACGTATTCAGCGCCGCGGTAGAGTTCGGTATGGCCCTTCTGGCGACCGAAGCCCTTCGCTTCCGTGACGGTGATACCCTGCAGACCGACTTCCTGAAGGGCTTCCTTCACCTCGTCCAGCTTGAAAGGCTTAATGATCGCTTCGATCTTTTTCATGAGAAAATGTCTCTCCGCTTCTCCTGTTACAGCAGGAACGTTCCCGCTCGCGGAATATGATGCAGATATCGTGCCAGTTTGAAATCCGTCTCGCGCAAAAAATCGCGGAATTTTATGTGCGCGACCTTGTTTGCCAGCGTTTCAATGTCGTTTTGATGAAAAATGAGGTGAGCAAGGGCGCATTTTTATCGAAAATGATACAAAACCTGAAAAAACCATTCCATTTTCGACTTCTCGATGACCTTTACGATTCGATGAAAAATTAATCAGATGCACAAAATATGATCTTTTGTTTTCTCGATCATGCGGTTGTTTTTTAGGCGTTTTTTGAATTGAATAGGGCCATGAGCCAACGCCTTTCCGATCTCCTCCTCACACCTGCCGAAATGGCCGCCGCTGATAGGGCTGCCGCTGAAACTGGAATCGACTCCTACGGCCTGATGGAGAAGGCGGGTGCCGCTGTCGCCGCCGCTGCGCTGCGGCTTTATCCGGGCACTGCACGTTTTGCCGTCCTCTGCGGTCCCGGCAATAATGGCGGCGACGGCTATGTGGTTGCCCGGCTTCTTCAGGAGAGTGGCGCACGTGTGGAGATCTTCTATCTCGGCGATCCGGAGAAGCTGAAGGGAGACGCGGCACGGGCGAGGGCAGCCTGTGCGCTGAAGGGCTTGGATATAGGCAACTATGATCCAGTGCAGGGCGATATCGTCGTCGACGGTCTCTTCGGTGCGGGCCTGGCGCGCGATGTGCCGCCCGATGTCGCCGATTTGATCCGCAAGGTCGGCAGGGCGGGCACGCCGGTCATTGCTGTCGACCTCCCATCAGGCCTCGACGGGCGCACCGGTGCCGTGCTCGGAGCCGCCTTCCGCGCGGCGCATACCGTGACCTTCATGACCCGTAAGCCCGGCCATCTTCTGATGCCGGGCAGGGAGCTTTGCGGCAGCCTCGAGGTCTTCGATATCGGTATTCCGAGCCGCATCATCCAGGCGCAGACGACTGGCCTCGTGGTCGAGAATACGCCCGCCGCCTGGCGCACTGCCATGCCGGCCGAGCAGTTGGAAACACACAAATACAAGCGCGGCCACCTTGTGGTGTTTTCGGGAGAGGCGAGCAAGACGGGCGCAGCCCGCATGTCGGCCATGGCGGGCCTGAAAGCCGGGGCCGGACTGGTGACGATCGCAGCGCCGACCGAAGCCCTGTCGGCCAACAGCGCCCATCTGACCGCCATCATGCTGCACGCCATTGATGACGCGGCGGCGTTGAAGGGCTGGCTTGGAGATGCGCGGCTTCAGACCTTCGTTCTCGGACCCGGTTTCGGGATTGGAAAGAAAGCCCGTAAATTCGTGTCCCTGCTCCGGGACCGGCACGTCGTTCTCGATGCTGACGGTATCAGCTCATTCAAGGATGACCCGCAGGCGCTGTTCGACCTGTTCAAGGGGGAGCCGCGCCTCGTGCTGACGCCGCATGATGGAGAATTCGCTCGCCTCTTTCCCGATATTGCCGCAGACGAGAAGGCGGGTAAGGTCGACAAGGCGCTCGCAGCCGCAAGTCGCGCCAACGCCGCCGTCATATACAAGGGTGCCGATACCGTCATCGCCTCGCCGGATGGGCGTGCACTGATCAATACCAACGCGCCTGTCTGGCTCGCCACCGCAGGCTCAGGCGACGTATTGGCCGGCATCATCGGCGGCCTGCTTGCCCAAGGAGTGCCGGCTTTCGAGGCGGCGGCTGCCGGCGTCTGGCTGCATGGCGAAGCCGGCAATCGCGCCGGCAAGGGCCTGACCGCCGAAGATCTCGCCAGCCACGTGCTGCCGTTTTGAGCTCTTAACCGTTTACCCGCTTCTGCAGGGCCATTGCCCCATGCGGCGCGTTGACCTTGCCCTCATGGATCATGAAGGCGAAGACATCGCGCGGTTCAATTTTGACCTTGCGGTCCTTGTCGATCAGCGGCAGGTCGTCAGGCACCTTGCCTTCGGCCCAGACCTGCAGCCGCTTGGTCCAATCCTTCAGTTCCGGCTCCGGGTAGCAGGTCGGAATATCGTCCGATCCCTTCTGCAGACGCGTGTAGACGAAATCCGCCGTTACGTCGGCAATCATCGGATAGTCGAAATGTTCGGCGCAGACGGGCGCCACCCCGTATTTTTCGAGGAGCGCAATGAATTCAGGCACCTTGAAGGAATCGTGCCGGACTTCGACGACATGGCGCAGCTTCAGCCCGTCCTGCTTTTCGGGCAGCAGCTTCAGGAAGGCTTCGAAATCATCGGGCTCGAATTTCTTGGTGGGCGCAAACTGCCAGAGCAACGGGCCGAGATGATCGCCAAGCTCGCTGATGCCGGACGAGAGGAACCTCTCCATCGACTCCCAGGCTTCGGCAAGCACGCGCCTGTTCGTGGTGTAGCGCGTCGCCTTCAGCGAAAAAACGAAGCCATCGGGCACGTCGGCGGCCCATTTGGCGAAGACTGCCGGTTTCTGCGTGCTGTAATAGGTGCCGTTGACCTCGATGACCTTCAACTGGCGGCTGGCATAGTGCAGCTCGTCCTTCTGCTTGAGATCGTCGGGAAAGAAATGGCCGCGCCACGGCTCGAATGTCCAGCCGCCGATGCCCACGCGGATCGTGCCCGATTTGCTCATCTCTTCCTCCTCGCTTGCGATCCCTCAGATCGCGCCAACCTTCTTCGTCCTGTCGATCGTTTTCGACATGTCGACGATAGTCCACCCTGGCCGATTGGGATGGGGGCGGCGACCCGTTTCCTGAAAACCGAAGGCGGAATAGAGCGCTATGTTCCGCTCCATCAGCGCATTGGTATAAAGTCGGATCTCCGGCACAGCCCATTCCCGCGCTCTGTCCTCCAGCCAGGTAAGCATTGCAACGCCGTGTCCCGATCCCTGAAACTCAGGCGCGACGGCGATGCTGAAGAGCATAAGATGGTCCGGGTGGCGTTCAACAACGACCAGTCCCGCAATCCTGTCGTCAGCCTCCCGCAACCAGATCTCTCCGCGATCGAGCCGAGGCCCGTAATCTTCGGTTACGGGCACCGGCGGCGCGCCGAAGCTTTGTGTATAAGGGGCAAAGGCAGCTGCGGTCAGCGCCACGACAACCGGTAGATCCGCTCCCGTGGCACGTCGCATGATCATTCCGCCGCCGCGAACGTCTTCTTGACCGGTCGCCGCTCCAGCAGTTCCTTCAGGAAATGACCGGTATAGGAACGCTTCTCCTTGACGATGGTCTCCGGCGTGCCGACGGCCACGATCTCGCCGCCGCCGTCTCCGCCTTCGGGCCCGAAATCGAGGATCCAGTCGGCGGTCTTGATGACTTCGAGATTGTGCTCGATGACCACAACCGAATTGCCCTGATTGACCAGCTCGTGCAGCATTTCCAGAAGCTTGGAGACGTCATGGAAATGCAGGCCAGTTGTCGGCTCGTCGAGGATATAGAGCGTGCGGCCCGTCGAACGCTTCGACAGTTCCTTGGCGAGCTTGACGCGCTGTGCCTCACCACCCGAGAGCGTATTGGCCTGCTGGCCGACCTTGATATAGCCAAGGCCGACATCGAACAGTGACTGCAGCTTGTCGCGCACGCCCGGAACCGCTGCGAAGAACTCGACACCTTCTTCCACCGTCATGTCCAGCACGTCGGAGATCGACTTGCCCTTGAAAGTCACGTCGAGCGTTTCGCGGTTGTAACGCTTGCCGTGGCAGACGTCGCAGGTGACATAGACGTCGGGCAGGAAATGCATCTCGATCTTGATGACGCCATCGCCCTGGCAGGCTTCGCAGCGGCCGCCCTTGACGTTGAAGGAGAAGCGGCCCGGCTGATATCCGCGCGCCTTGGCCTCCGGCAAGCCGGCGAACCAGTCGCGGATCGGCGTGAAGGCGCCGGTATAGGTCGCCGGATTGGACCGCGGCGTACGGCCGATCGGCGACTGGTCGATATCGATCACCTTGTCGATATGTTCGAAACCGTCGATGCGGTCATGATCGGCAGGGATTTCACGCGCGCCCATGACACGACGCGCTGCAGACTTGTAGAGCGTTTCGATCAGGAAGGTGGACTTGCCGCCGCCCGAAACACCCGTAACAGCCGTGAAGACGCCGAGCGGGATCGCTGCGGTGACATTCTTCAGATTGTTGCCGCGCGCGCCAACGACCTTGATCTCCTTGCCTTTCTTCGGCTTGCGTCGCTCGTCGGGCAGTGCCACCCCGAGTTCGCCGGACAGATATTTGCCGGTGAGCGACTTCGGATTGGCCATGATCTCCTGCGGCGTGCCATGTGCCACCACCTGTCCGCCATGGACGCCGGCAGCAGGGCCGATATCGACCACGTCATCAGCCGTCAGGATCGCATCTTCGTCATGCTCGACGACGATAACCGTATTGCCGATATCGCGCAGGTGCTTCAGCGTTTCGAGAAGCCGGGCATTGTCGCGCTGGTGCAGGCCGATCGACGGCTCGTCGAGCACGTAGAGAACACCCGTCAGGCCCGAGCCGATCTGCGAGGCAAGGCGGATACGCTGGCTCTCCCCGCCCGACAGCGTGCCGGAATTGCGCGACAGGCTGAGATATTCGAGACCGACATCGTTGAGGAAGCGCAGGCGGTCGCGGATTTCCTTGAGAATGCGCACGGCAATCTCGTTCTGCTTGGAATTGAAGGTCGCCGGTAGCGTCTCGAACCAGTCGCGCGCGATGCGGATCGACATTTGCGTCACTTCGCCGATATGCAGCTTGTTGATCTTGACCGCGAGCGCTTCCGGCTTCAGGCGAAAACCATTACAGGCCGGGCAGGGGGCGGCCGACATGAAGCGCTCGATATCCTCGCGCGCCCAGGCCGAATCCGTTTCCTTCCAGCGCCGCTCAAGATTGGGCACGATGCCCTCGAAATTCTTCGAGGTCGTGTAGGAGCGCGCGCCATCGGCATAGTGGAATTCGATCTTCTCCTCGGTGCCATTGAGAATGACATCCTTGGCTTTCTCAGAGAGATCGTTCCAGCGGCTGCCGAGCTTGAAGCCGAAATGCTTGCCGAGCGCCTCAAGCGTCTGGTTGTAATAGGGCGAGGTGGACTTGGCCCACGGCGCAATCGCGCCATCCCGCAACGTGCGCTCCGGCTCAGGCACGATCAGGTCGGTATCGATCTTCTGCTGCGAGCCGAGACCGTCGCAGGTCGGGCAAGCACCGAAGGGATTGTTGAACGAGAAGAGCCGCGGCTCGATTTCCGGAATGGTGAAGCCGGAGACCGGGCAGGCGAATTTTTCCGAAAACAGCACACGCTCATGCGTCTCGTTGAGCGACTTGTTGGCAGAGCCACCAGCCGAGGTTTCCTCCGGCGGCAGCGGCTTGTCGGCAAATTCGGCAACGGCGAGGCCGTCAGCGAGCTTCAGCGCGGTTTCGAAACTGTCGGCCAGACGCGAGGCCATGTCGGGGCGCACGACGATACGGTCGATGACGATATCGATATCGTGCTTGTATTTCTTGTCGAGAGCAGGCGCATCGGCGATCTCATAGAACTGTCCGTCGATCTTGACGCGCTGGAAGCCCTTTTTCATGAGATCCGCCAGTTCCTTCTTATACTCACCCTTGCGGCCGCGGATCATCGGCGCCAGGATGTAGAGGCGCGTGCCTTCCTCGAAGGCCAGTACACGGTCGACCATCTGGCTCACCGTCTGGCTTTCGATCGGCAGGCCGGTGGCCGGCGAATAGGGAACGCCGACGCGTGCGAAAAGCAGGCGCATGTAGTCGTAGATTTCGGTGACCGTACCGACCGTCGAGCGCGGGTTACGCGATGTCGTCTTCTGTTCGATCGAGATTGCCGGCGAAAGCCCGTCGATCTGGTCGACGTCAGGCTTCTGCATCATTTCCAGGAATTGGCGGGCATAGGCCGAAAGGCTTTCGACATAGCGGCGCTGTCCCTCGGCATAGATCGTGTCGAAGGCGAGCGAGGATTTGCCGGAGCCGGAAAGGCCGGTCATAACGATGAGCTTGTTGCGCGGCAGATCGAGGTCGATGCCCTTCAAATTATGCTCGCGCGCGCCACGGATGGAGATCGTCTTCAGTTCGCTCATCGTCTCTGCTTCAAGTCGTTTGGGGAATAACAGCCCTTATTTAGTGATGCCGGCGGGCGAGTCGAGGCTGAATGTCCGGAACAACAAAGGTTTTCGATTCTGTTGACAGGATCATAGCGAATAATAAGAACAAATAAAGAACAAAATTCCTTGTGGATGACAGGAACTGGATACGCACCGCCTGTCCTCTATGGTTTAAGGTGCGCCGATGATTTTTAAACGCCGCCGGGCAGGGCGGCAGTAAGGTGAATGATATGGCTGGCAGTGTGAACAAGGTAATTCTGATCGGAAACGTGGGCGCCGACCCCGAAATCCGCCGTACGCAGGATGGCCGGCCGATCGCCAACCTTCGTATCGCGACCTCGGAAACCTGGCGCGACCGCAATTCCGGCGAGCGCCGCGAGAAGACCGAATGGCACACGGTCGTTGTCTTCAACGAGGGCCTCTGCAAGGTTGTCGAGCAATATGTGAAGAAGGGCGCCAAGCTCTATATCGAAGGCGCGCTGCAGACCCGTAAGTGGCAGGACCAGACCGGCAACGACCGCTACTCGACGGAAATCGTGCTGCAGGGCTTCAACTCGACCCTGACGATGCTCGACGGTCGTGGTGAAGGCGGTGGCGCAGGTTCCGGCTTCGGCGGCGGTCGCGGTGGTGACGACTTCGGTGGCGGCGGTTACGGCGACGATTATGGTTCCAGCCCGTCTTCCGGCGGTGGTGGCCGAAGCAGCGGCGGCGGTAATCGTGGCGGTGGCAGCAGTGGCGGTGGCAGCAGCAGCGGCGGCAACTTCTCGCGCGATCTCGACGACGATATCCCGTTTTGAGCGACGCTATTCCCGAGCTTTGACGACGGCGCCCGAGGGCGCCGTTTTCATGTCGGCGTGGCGCTGATCAGATTAAGAGCGGATTTTGCACCGTCCACGACGAACTGCGCGGCAAGTGCTGCGAGGATTACACCGAGGAGGCGGGTCAGGATCGCGCGGCCGGTCACCCCGAGGAAACGGTCGAGCCGGTCGGCGAGGAACAGCACCATTAGGGTGATCAGCAGACATGCAGCGATGACGCCGATCAGCTGCGCACGTTCGACCGTGGAGGGCAGGGTTCCTCCGAGCAGGATCGTCGCCGAAATGGCGCCCGGTCCGGCAATCAGGGGCAGGGCAAGCGGGAAGACAGCGATATTCTCGATATGATCCTTGGTAATTGCCACTTCCGTCGTCTTTTCCTTGCGATCCTGGCGCTTCTCGAAAACCATTTCGAAGGCGATCCAGAAAAGCAGCAGGCCGCCCGCCAGCCGGAAAGCGCCGATGGAAATACCGAGCACGCCGAGCACGCTGGAGCCGAATAGCGCAAAGACCGCAAGGATGATGAAGGCGATGGTGGTGCCGCGCAGCGCCACCTGCTTTCGCTCCGGCCGGCTCATGCCGACAGTGAGGCCGAGAAAGAGGGGCGCAAGCCCCGGCGGATCGATGGTGACGAGCAGCGTCGTGAACGCGTTGATCAATTGGTCGGCGCTTGCCATCGCTTCTTCAAAACCCCATATAGATGCTTGTTTTTCATGATTGTGCTGTGCCGATTCCGATTTGGCAAATGCGTGATCGCTGATTGTCTATCTATCGCGGGCAAATACCATTATTTGCCCTCTTTCGACCGTAAAAGCCTGTTCAAAACCCCTGGCCAAATTGGCGCGGGAACAGGCTTTCCGCTATAAATCTTCGAGTGATTCTAGAAGAGAACGTGAACCGTTTTGACTGAGCAAACACCCCCCGGCGGCGGGAAGCTCCCGCCAGGCATCGAGCCGATCTCCATTATGGAGGAAATGCAGCGGTCATATCTCGATTACGCGATGAGCGTTATCGTGTCCCGCGCACTTCCCGACGTGCGCGACGGCCTGAAGCCCGTGCACCGGCGCATCCTCTACGGCATGTCCGAGCTCGGCATCGACTGGAACAAGAAATACGTCAAATGCGCCCGCGTCACCGGGGACGTGATGGGTAAATACCATCCGCACGGCAATGCCGCGATCTACGATGCGCTCGCCCGTATGGCGCAGGACTGGTCGCTTCGGCTGCCGCTGATCGACGGCCAGGGCAATTTCGGCTCTGTCGACGGTGACCCGCCGGCGGCCGAACGTTACACCGAATGCCGGCTGCAGAAGGCCGCGCATTCGCTGCTCGACGACCTCGACAAGGAAACGGTCGATTTCCGCGACAACTATGACGGCACGCTCTCCGAGCCTGTCGTCGTTCCCGCAAAATTCCCGAACCTTCTGGTCAACGGTGCTGGCGGCATCGCCGTCGGTATGGCGACCAACATTCCGCCGCATAACCTCTCTGAAGTCATCGATGGCTGCATTGCGCTGATCAATGATCCGGCGATCGAACTGCCGGAACTGATGCAGATCATTCCGGGTCCCGACTTCCCGACCGGAGCCAAGATTCTCGGCCGCTCCGGCATCCGTTCGGCCTACGAAACCGGTCGCGGTTCCGTCGTCATGCGTGGCGTTGCCACCATCGAGCCGATGCGCGGCGACCGCGAGCAGATCATCATCACCGAGATCCCCTATCAGGTGAACAAGGCGACGATGATCGAGAAGATGGCCGAACTGGTGCGCGAGAAGCGCATCGAAGGCATCTCCGACCTGCGCGATGAATCCGACCGCCAAGGCTATCGCGTCGTCGTCGAATTGAAGCGCGACGCCAATGCCGACGTCATCCTGAACCAGCTTTATCGCTACACGCCGCTGCAGACCTCCTTCGGCTGCAACATGGTGGCGCTGAACGGCGGCAAGCCGGAACAGCTGACGCTCCTCGACATGCTCCGCGCATTTGTCGCCTTCCGCGAAGAAGTCGTTAGCCGGAGAACAAAATTCCTGCTTCGCAAGGCGCGCGAACGTGCGCACGTCTTGGTCGGTCTCGCGATTGCTGTTGCCAATATCGACGAAGTCATCCGCGTTATCCGTCAGGCGCCGGACCCGCAGTCGGCCCGCGAAGAACTGATGACCCGCCGTTGGCCGGCAGAAGATGTCGAAAGCCTGATCCGCCTGATCGACGATCCGCGGCATCGCATCAATGATGACCTGACCTATAACCTCTCGGAAGAGCAGGCCCGCGCCATCCTCGAACTGCGCCTTGCCCGTTTGACGGCTCTCGGCCGGGACGAAATTGGCGATGAACTCAATAAGATAGGCGAGGAGATCAAGGATTACCTCGATATCCTGTCATCGCGTATCCGCATCCAGACGATCGTCAAGGACGAGCTCACCGCCGTCCGCGACGAGTTCGGCACGCCGCGCCGCACAGAGATCATCGACGGCGGTCTCGAAATGGACGATGAAGATCTCATCGCCCGTGAAGACATGGTCGTTACCGTTTCGCATCTCGGCTATATCAAGCGTGTGCCGCTAACGACCTACCGTGCGCAGCGCCGCGGCGGCAAGGGCCGTTCCGGCATGACCACCCGCGACGAAGATTTCGTTAGCCGGCTATTCGTGGTCAATACCCACACGCCGGTCCTGTTCTTCTCCTCGCGCGGTATCGTCTACAAGGAGAAGGTCTGGCGCCTGCCGATCGGCACGCCGACCTCGCGCGGCAAGGCGCTGATCAACATGCTACCGCTCGAACCCGGCGAGCGCATCACCACGATCCTGCCGCTGCCCGAGGATGAGGACAGCTGGGATAACCTCGACGTCATGTTCTCGACGACGCGTGGTACGGTCCGCCGTAACAAGCTCAGCGACTTCGTCCAGGTGAATCGCAACGGCAAGATCGCCATGAAGCTGGAAGACGAGGGTGACGAAATCCTCTCCGTCGAGACCTGCACCGATCAGGACGACGTGTTGCTGACGACGGCGCTCGGCCAGTGCATCCGCTTCTCGGTCGATGACGTCCGCGTCTTTGCCGGCCGCAACTCGATCGGCGTGCGCGGCATCAACCTCGGCGATGGCGACCGGATCATCTCGATGACGATTGTCGGCCATGTCGATGCCGAGCCCTGGGAGCGCGCTGCCTACCTCAAGCGCTCCGCCGCCGAACGTCGTGCGACGGGCGTGGACGAGGAGGATATCGCTCTGGTCGGCGAAGAAGTCACCGAAGAGGGACAGCTCTCCGACGAACGCTACGAAGAGCTGAGGGCACGCGAACAATTCGTGCTGACGGTCTCTGAAAAGGGTTTCGGCAAGCGCTCGTCCTCTTACGATTTCCGCATCTCCGGCCGCGGCGGCAAGGGTATCCGTGCCACCGATACATCGAAGACAGGCGAAATCGGCGAACTGGTCGCCGCCTTCCCGATCGATGATGGCGATCAGATCATGCTCGTCTCGGATGGCGGTCAGCTGATCCGCGTCCCGGTCGGCGGCATCCGTATCGCCAGCCGCGCTACCAAGGGCGTGACAATCTTCTCCACGGCCAAGGATGAGAAGGTCGTCTCGGTCGAGCGTATCAGCGAGCCGGAAGAAGAAGAGACGCCCGAGAATGGTGACGAAGCCGTGGTTTCCGAAGGTGAAGCTCCCGCAGCGGGCGAAGCCGACGAAACCCCATCGGCTGAGTAATTCACGACATTCACATAGCAAACCGGGCGGCACCTGCCGCCCGGTTTTTTTATTGCGCTATGAAGAACTTGCCGATTCATCCTGAGGGGAATGTTGTGGGCTGCTGGACAAGGCGAGGTGTGTTGGCCGGTATTTCGGCTGCAACCGGCGCGGCGGCGCGGAGCTTCCTGCTTCTGCCGCAAAGTGATCCCGGACCAGCCTTTCCAGCGGAACTTCCCATTGAAAGATGGCGCTGCCGTATTTGCGGCAACAGGTGAGGTCCCGGCTGCCGTGGTCTTTCCGGCCGGCAATATCCAGCCCGGCGCTTTACCCGAGGGTGTCTCGATCCTTGCGATGGGGCAGGGCTTTGCCGTCGTTACAAGCCAACGCAGCGACTATCTGCGTGCGCTCTATGGCAACGGGCTCTGTTGGTTCTGCCGTTGCGAAAGAGCGGCTGTCTGGCGTTCGGCCGCCATTCTCGACATGAGAAAAGCCGGATGCAAAACATCCGGCTTGCATTCATGCTTTTGCGCTGCGGGAGCGGCTTCAGAAAGCCTTATGCTTTTCTTGGAGCGATTTCACTTCCTCGCTTTCACGGCGCAGAGCGGAAATCGTGGAGGTCACGGACACAATGAACATGATGCTGATGAGTGCTGTGAAAACTGTCAGGATCGTGAACATGGTGGCGTTCCTTTCTTTAGGGAGTTGCGTTCAAGCTCCTCAGTACTGACCGAGAACGCTTACGGAGCGAGCCGAAGCGAACGGACCATATACCTTGGAAGCATCGACCTTCTGATTGTCATAGAGAGCGATTGTGGCAGTCAGCATGCCCGTGACCATTACCATCCAGAGCATGTTAATCATCGTGATCTTGCCAGGCATCTTTGTTCCCTTCCTGCCGCGCTTACGCATCTCATATGTGTCGATCATTTGAACGCATCCGTCTTTAAAAGGTTCCGCCGGATGTTGGCGGGGTGTTTACCAATCGTGATCTGAAGCCACCTTGAATGTCTCGTTCATCTGCCGTTCAGAAATCAAATCGATTAGAACGCGTGCGGCCAAGCTGTCTCATGATCGCCGCATGTTCGCTGACCTCCGGGCGTACCCAGCCGATCTGATGCCTGTCGGCGACGTAACCGTAGAAAAACTCGGCAAACAGCGAGGAAATAACGGCTACTGCGATGAGGATGATCAGCATGATCGGGGTCTTTCCGGGGAGTGACGCTACCGGGACCGGAAGCGTCTGGGTTGATGATGCGAATAAAGCAGATCCCATCTGAGCGGACCTTGAACGTGCCGTTCATTCATCGTTCAGCCGCGTCGGGCGGTCTGGCTAAATGACTTGCGGGAAACGGGCTTCCATGACAAAAGGCGTCAAACGAACGGCCGGACCAAATGACCACAGCTTTCTATCCGGGGTCCTTCGACCCGATCACCAATGGACACGTTGATGTGCTGGTCCAGGCGCTCAACGTCGCCGAAAAGGTGATCGTCGCGATCGGCATCCACCCGGGGAAGGCACCACTTTTTTCATTCGACGAAAAGGCAGCGTTGATCCGCGCGTCGCTCGCTGAGGTGCTGCCGGAAAAGAGCGCGCATATCGATGTCGTCTCCTTCGACAATCTCGTCGTCGACGCCGCGCGCGCGCATGGTGCAAGCCTGCTGATCCGTGGCCTGCGTGATGGCACCGATCTCGATTATGAAATGCAGATGGCCGGCATGAACAGGCAGATGGCTTCTGATATCCAGACTATCTTTCTGCCGGCAGGCACGGCCTCGCGGCCCATTACCGCCACATTGGTGCGCCAGATCGCAGCCATGGGCGGCGATGTCAGCGCCTTCGTGCCGGCGGCCGTCTTGCAAGCCCTGAAATCCAAGCGCAAAGCCTAGGCGGATACCGCCGCAATGGAGCTCACATGAAACTCTTCTATCTTGCATTTGCCGGCGTGCTCTATCTCGCCTCCTTCGCGGGCGACGCTTTTGCGCAGGCGGCCGATCACTACATCACCATCCAGCTGAAGAGCGGCCCGGTTGTGATCCAGCTGCTGCCGGATGTGGCGCCGAAGCATGTGGCGCAGATCGAAGCGCTGGTGAAGAAGGGCGAATATGACAATGTCGCCTTCCACCGTGTCATCCCCGGCTTCATGGCCCAGACCGGCGACGTGAAATATGGCAACATGGAAAAGAACTTCGATGCCGCCCAGGCTGGCACCGGCGGCTCCGACCTGCCTGACTTGCCGGCCGAATTTTCCAAGACGCCTTTCGTGCGCGGCACGGTCGGCATGGCACGCGCCCAGGACCCGAATTCCGCCAACTCGCAGTTCTTCATCATGTTCGATGACGGTTCCTTCCTGAATGGCCAGTACACGGTCGTCGGCAAGGTTGTTTCGGGCATGGAAAACGTCGACAAGATCAAGAAGGGCGAAGGCCAGAACGGCGAAGTCAGCAATCCTGACCGCATGATCAAGGTCACGATGGGCAAGAAGTAAATTCACGACAAGAAGGAGAACGACAATGGCCGAGATCAAGGATCCGGAAAACACCATCATTCTGGAAACCACCAAGGGCAAGGTTGTCATCCAGCTTCTGCCGCAGGTCGCGCCCGAGCATGTCAAGCGCATCAAGGAACTCGCCCGCGAGAAGGCCTATGACGGTGTCGTTTTCCACCGCGTCATCGCCGATTTCATGGCGCAGACGGGTGACGTACAGTTCGGCAAGAAGGGCGGTGACAACTTCAATCCGGGCCGCGCCGGCATGGGCGGTTCTGAAAAGGACGATCTGAAGGCTGAATTCTCGGCAACGCCGCATGTTCGCGGCACCTGCTCGATGGCCCGCTCGCAGAGCCCGAACTCGGCGAACTCGCAGTTCTTCATCTGCTTCACCGACGCTCCCTGGCTGAACAAGCAGTACTCGGTCTGGGGCCAGGTCATCGAAGGCATGGATAACATCGACAAGATCAAGAAGGGCGAGCCCGTCTCCGATCCGGATTCGATCGTCTCCATGCGGGTTGCCGCCGACGTCTGATTGTGATTTCTGCAGGAACCCGCCCTTGCGCGAGAGCGCGGGGCGGGTTTCGCTTTGCCTGGAAGTGCTTTGATGCGCGTAGACCTCTTTGATTTCGACCTGCCGGATGAACGCATTGCGCTGCGGCCCGCTGAGCCGCGCGACAGCGCGCGGCTGCTTGTCGTCGATCCGAACGGGCAGCCGGTTCTTTCCGATCATCGCGTCTTCGACCTGCCGTCCTTCCTGCGCGCCGGCGATGCGCTGGTCTTCAACGATACCAAGGTCATCCCGGCACAACTCGAAGGCATCCGCCACCGCGAGGGTGCGGGCGGTCAGCAGGTTTCGGCGACGCTGCATATGCGGATCGGCGCCAACAAGTGGAAGGCCTTCGCCAAACCCGGCAAGCGTATCAAGGAAGGCGATCGTATCGCTTTCGGCCATGGTGGCGAAAGCTGCATGATCGGCTCGCTCGACGCGACCGTCGAGGAAAAGGGTGACGCCGGCGAAGTGACGCTCGCCTTCGATCTTTCCGGACCTGCGTTGGATGAGGCAATCGCAGGCGTCGGCCATATTCCGCTGCCGCCCTATATCGCCGCAAAGCGTCCGGAGGACGAACGCGACCGCGCCGATTACCAGACCATCTATGCGCGGGAGGAGGGCGCCGTCGCCGCCCCGACCGCCGGTCTGCACTTCACGCCCGGCCTTTTCGAGGCACTGGACAGGGCTGGCATCGAACGCCACTTCGTGACTCTGCATGTCGGCGCCGGCACTTTCCTGCCGGTCAAGGCCGACGATACCGACGATCACAAGATGCATCTCGAAAGCGGCTATGTCAGCACCGAGATTGCTGCGAAGCTGAATGCCGTCAAGGCAAGGGGCGGACGCATCGTCTGCGTCGGTACGACGTCGCTGCGGCTGATCGAGAGCGCCGCCGAAGAGAGCGGTGAGATCAGACCCTGGGCGGGCGCGACAGGCATCTTCATCACGCCTGGCTACCGTTTCAAGGCGGTGGATATACTGATGACCAATTTCCACCTGCCGCGCTCGACACTCTTCATGCTGGTCTCGGCCTTCGCCGGTTTCGAGACCATGCACGCGGCCTATACGCATGCCATTTCGACAGGCTACCGCTTTTATTCCTACGGCGACGCGAGCCTTCTTTTCCGGAAAGACCGATGACCACTGAGAATTTCCAGTTCACCCTGAAGAAGACCGATGGCGGCGCCCGTCTCGGGGAAGTTTCCATGCCGCGCGGTACCATCCGCACGCCGGCCTTCATGCCTGTCGGCACGGTCGGCACGGTCAAGGCCATGTATCTCGACCAGGTGCGTGACACCGGCGCCGACATCATTCTTGGCAATACCTATCACCTGATGCTGCGCCCGACGGCCGAGCGCGTTGCCCGTCTCGGCGGATTGCACAAGCTCATTCGCTGGGAGCATCCGATCCTGACGGATTCCGGCGGCTTTCAGGTCATGTCTCTCTCCGGTCTGCGCAAGCTCGATGAGCAGGGCGTCACCTTCAAGTCGCATGTCGACGGCAGCCTGCATCACATGTCGCCGGAGCGCTCGATCGAGATCCAGGGGCTGCTCGGCTCCGATATCCAGATGCAGCTCGACGAATGCGTGGCATTGCCGGCCGAGCCCAAGGAAATCGAGCGCGCCATGGAGCTTTCGCTGCGCTGGGCCGAGCGTTGCAAGGTTGCGTTCGGCAACCAGCCGGGCAAGGCGATGTTCGGCATTGTCCAGGGCGGTGACGTGCCGGCCCTGCGTGTCCGTTCGGCCGAAGAACTGGCAAAGCTCGACCTCAAAGGCTACGCCGTCGGCGGTCTTGCTGTCGGCGAGCCGCAGGACGTCATGCTGAAGATGCTGGAGACGACGCTTCCGGTCCTGCCCGGTGAAAAGCCTCGCTATCTGATGGGCGTCGGCACGCCCGACGACATCCTGAAATCCGTCGCCCGTGGAATCGACATGTTCGACTGCGTCATGCCGACCCGCTCGGGCCGTCACGGTCTGGCCTTTACCCGGCGCGGCAAGGTCAATATCCGCAACGCCCGCCATGCGGAGGACATGCGCCCGCTCGACGAACAGTCGAACTGCCCGGCGACGCGCGACTATTCCCGCGCCTATCTACACCATCTCGTCCGCGCCAACGAAGCGCTCGGCGGTATGCTGCTCTCCTGGCACAATCTGAACTATTATCAGGAACTGATGCAGGGTATCCGCAAGGCGATTGCCGAAGGTCGCTTCGCCGATTTCATGGCCGAGACCATCGAGGAATGGGCGAGGGGTGATCTCGAACCGGTGTGATCAGATGCCCTTGCTGTCGGCGTTCGGCACGATCTGCACGCCGTTGATCTTGAAGCTGCCGTCCGGCTGACGAGCGACCTGATAGATCGCAGTCCAGTCCTTGCCGTCGCGGCCGGAAATCAGCACTTCCTGATAGATCATTGCACCGTCGTCGATCGATCTGCTGCGCCCGAAGGCATAGTTGCCCGGGTGATAGACCGGCTCGTAGCTTTTCTTCACCATCGCGAAGAAGACGTTTTTGTCTGGATACATGGCCTTGATGCCGGGCGCAGCGAAGGAATAGGCGGTATCCGCGTCGTCCTTGAGGAATGCCCTGATCTGCTTCTCGATCATTGTCTGTGTTGCCTGCACGGGATCTTCGGCGCGGGCCGCCATGCCTGACATCACGGATACAGCACACAGAACCAGCACTGCGAAGAAGGCGCGCATAGGATCATCTCCGGCTATGTCAGCAGAAGTGTAGGCCATTTTGCGCGCAAGGAAAGAGCCCGATAAACGAGGGCTCAGGACCAGCGACGGAAGAGAGCGCTGGCATTGACGCCGCCGAAGCCGAAGCCGTTGGTAATCGCATATTCCATCGCCACCTTGCGGGCCACCCTGCCTACGAGATCAATGCCTTCTGCTGCGGGATCGGCCGTTTCGAGATTGCGGGTCGGCGGGGCGAGCTGATCGCGCAGCGCGAGGATTGTGAAGATGGCTTCAAGCCCGCCGGCTGCACCCAGGAGATGGCCCGTCGCCGACTTGGTTGCGCTGACGGCGATGCCGCCGTCGCGACCGAAGACCGTACCGATTGCAGCGATCTCGCCCCTGTCACCGACCGGTGTCGAGGTCGCATGGGCGTTGAGATGCTTCACCTCGGCGGCCGGGATCCTGGCTTGCCGCAATGCTGCTTCCATCGCCCGGCGGGCACCGTCGCCATCCTCCGGGCCTGCCGTCATGTGATAGGCGTCAGCGGCCGTGCCGTAGCCGACGAGTTCGGCAAGCGGCGTTGCGCCGCGCGCCAGCGCATGCTCAAGGGTTTCGATGACGAGAATTCCGGCTCCTTCGCCCATCACGAAACCATCGCGCGCTGTATCGAAGGGACGCGACGCAAGTTCGGGTCTGTCGTTGAAACCGCTCGAGAGTGCGCGCGCTGCTGCAAAACCGCCGAGACTCACCTTGTCGATGCAGGCTTCCGAGCCGCCGCAGATAGCGACGTCAGCCTCGCCGGAGCGGATCATCCGCGCCGCATCGCCGATCGCCTGAACACTTGCCGCGCAGGCCGTTACCGGCGCGCCCAATGGCCCCTTGAAGCCGTAGCGTATGCTGACCTGACCGGCCGCCAGGTTGACGAGGAAGGAAGGCACGGTAAAGGGCGACAGCCGTCGTACGCCGCGGGTTTCAGCCGTGCGCACTGCATCCGTTATTGCCGGAAAGCCGCCGACACCCGACGCGATGATCGTGGCTGTCCGCTCGCGCGCATCGACGCTCTCGGGCATCCAGCCGGCCTGGCGCACCGCTTCGTCCGTCGCCATCATCGCAAACTGGATGAAGCGGTCCATCTTCTTCTGGTCCTTGGGCGGCACGGCGCGATCGGGATCGAAACCGGCTTCACTGTCCTCCTCGATGGAGGGAACGACGCCGCCGACCTTGGCGGCGAGATCGCCGACCACATTCTCCGGCAGCACGCGCAGGCCGGAACCACCAGCGACGAGCCGGTTCCATGCGGTCTCGACGCCAACGCCAAGCGGCGAAACAAGTCCCATACCGGTGACAACAATGCGTTCCATGGATTTGACCTTTCTAAAGCAATTCAAGTAAGAGCGCGAAGCGGGGTTGCGTCCGGAATTGCGTAAAAACTAAGAGTTAGAGCATCGGAAATGCTCTAGGCGTCGATGCCGAGGTAGTAGGCACGCATGCGGGCGATCCGTTCGCGGTCGCCGTCATCGGCAGCCGGTCCCGGCAGCAGGCAGGTGTTTTCGGGTTTCAATTCTTCGCCGCTGGCTGCATCCACCAGCATGGGCTCGCGTTCCTCGCCGGAAGCGGCGTTGCCGAGCAGGAAGGCAAGATCCTCCTGCGGAACGTGCCGGCGTCCCCAGGAAAACAGGGCCATCAGAACGGGGAAGAAATCACGTCCCTTGGCAGTCAGCACATATTCGTAGCGGGCAGGGCGCTCGTTGTAGAGGCGCTTTTCGAACAGTCCTTCATCGATCAGATGCGCAAGCCGCCGCGTCAGGATGTTCGGCGCGATGCCGAGGCTCTTCTGGAATTCGTCAAAACGCGTCAGCCCGTGAAAGGCGTCGCGAAGGATCATCATGCTCCACCAGTCGCCGACGCTGTCGAGCGCGCGGGCGGCGGGGCATTTGAAATTGGCAAAGCTCGTTCGTTGCATGATGCAAGTCAGTACAGAAGTCACTTGCATCATGCAAGCGACTTACGCGCGTAAGCGACTTTTCAGGCGTCATACCGCTCGAAGATCCGCGCCAGGAGAACGCCGGTTACGAGAACGCCGGCTGCTACAAAAACGGTGTCGCCCGGCGTCCCGATATAAAGCGGCCCGATATTGGCAAAGAGCAGGAAGGCGACGAGAAAATTGAACCAGCCCCAGACGACATTGGTGGCCGGAGAACTGAGCTTCGCCCCCTGCAGGCGAGCGAAAGGTGTGCGAAAAGGTCGGCCGCTGACGCCATTGACGAAATGCGGCATGCCATTGGTCAGGAATGCGGCGGCGATGAAATGAATGATGTAGGCAGTCCAGGGCAACGGTCTCTCCGCTCGGCTGATGGGATCCTGCTGACAATGTTGGGCAGGACCGGCGCAGGACAAGAAAAAGGGGCTCCGAAAATGGAGCCCCATCCAGGACCGCCGCTTGAAGACGTCAGGGTTGGATGTCAGATGAACAGGAAATCATCGTGATGAAGCGCCGCCAGATTGGAGAGTGTCGCGATCTGTACGGCCGCGCCGCGCCCGCTTCCGTCTGCATCGTAGAAAAGCTTTCCCGTTGTCTGGTCGTAGATCAGACGGTCGTTCGAATCCAAAGCCTTGGTGCCGAGCACGAAGTTTTCGGCCGAAAAACTCGCTGGATCGATGGCGGTGAAAATCTCGTGATCGAGCACGATCTTGTCACCGGTGCTTTCCGAGAAGTCCTCGATCTTGTCGATGTTGTTGTAAGCGCTGGGCTTGAAGTCGAAGACGAAAGTATCGGCTCCAGCTCCGCCGTTCAGGACATCGTTGCCGTTGCCGCCGATGAGCTTGTCGTTTCCTGCGCCACCCGACAGGGTATTGGCTGCATTGTTGCCGGTCAGCACGTTATTTTCGCCGCTACCTGTGGCATTGATCGCCGATGAGCCTGTAAGCGTTAGGTTTTCAACTGTTCCAAGGGCATTCTCAAGATAGAAGGATATGGAGGCATTGACGGTGTCGATGCCACCGCCGCCCGTCTCGTCGACGATGTCGCCCGCCGAATCCACCTTATACGTGTCGTTGCCAAGGCCGCCGATCATTCGGTCTTCGCCTCTGCCGCCATCGAAATAGTTGTCGCCGGAATTGCCTGTCAGAACGTTGTTCATGACATTGCCGGTCGCATTGATGTCGTCGGCACCCAACAGGGTCAGGTTTTCGACAGTTCCGGTCACGTGGTCCTTGTCCATCAGGCTGAGGGAGACATAGGACTTGATGGCGTCCTTGCCGGAGCCGCCAGCCTCGATGACCACATCATTGATGTTGTCGACGATATAGGTATCGTCACCACCACCGCCCTTCATGGTGTCTGCGCCCGCGCCGCCATCCAGCACGTTGGCTCCGTAGTTGCCGACGAGAATATTGGCAAGGTTGTTGCCAGTCGCGTTGATATTCGCGTTGCCGGTCAGGGTCAGGTTTTCGATGGCGCCGATCGCATGTGCGGCATCGGCCAGACTGAAGCTGATCGATGACATGACGGTATCGGTTCCGCCGCCGCGGCTTTCATCGACAATGTCGGTCGGGGAGGTGACGGTAAACGTGTCGTCTCCGGTGCCGCCATAGATGTGGCCGGGTTCCGGACGGGCGCCGCTACCCGCAGCTATGTTGATAATGATGGGATGGTCGACAACGTCCAGGTTGAGCGAGGATATGTTGCTGAAGCTTTTGACCGGCGTATCGCCCGCCAGCGGGTCGTAGACCTGCACGGTCCCGAAAGCTCCGCCCAGGTTGACGCTGACGTTGGTCGCAGCCGCCTGGATCGCCTTGTCGGTCGTCTGGTTCCATATATCCGGCTCGTTCCAGATGATGATCTGGTAGCTTCCGTCGGATTTCTCCGTCAGGTAGCTGCGCGCCGTGGAAGGCAGTCCGTTGATGGAATAATTGAGCGTGCCCGGATTGAAGCTCGCCTGGGTCGCGCCGTCGTCTTCGAGAATTTCGGTCAGATTGTGGATCGCCATTGCTGCCGGTTTCGGCGTGTAATCCAGGCGAAACAGCCCGAAATGCTTTTCCTGATCGGAACCCTGCGGATCCGAATAGGCATCGAGAAGCTGGTAGATGAAGGTTCCCTTGGACCCCAGAAAGGCGCCGTCCATCAGCGTGTTGAGAAGCAGTTTTGCCTGCGTCGTCTCGTCGACGCCTTCCCATCCGCCGTTGGTGTCAGCGGTCAGCGATGTGTGATAGCCGATCTCGGTGATGGTAAGCGGCTTGCCGGGATCGGCCTGCATCTGGTTGCCGGATTCACGCGAGAGCCAGGAAAAGGGCTGGTCGCCCTCTTTCGCATAGGTGTGGATCGTCGTGTAATCGTTGGAAGAGGCAACCGTGTAACCGGTAAAGCCGAGAACCGGAATATCCTTCAACAGCGGATCGGCATTGACCGCATTGAACAGGTCCTTCTGGTAGGCAACTGCCGCAGCCTCTCCCGACAGACCTTTATAAGCCACCGGCCAGTTGTTGACCTCGTTCGGGCCTTCGATGCCGACGATCGAACCCGGATGCGCTTCGACGAAGGCATGCAGTCGCTGGACGACGGTGGCGGGAGTGTCATCTCGCCCGGAAACAAAAACGAATTTGACACCCGCATCGGCCGCATCCCCAAGATGACCTTGACCGTAGGGGTCGGAGACAGGGGTAGGGGCATGATCTCGAACTGTGTCGAGACCAAGGTAGCCCAGGGCTTTAACAACTTCCGCGATATTGGAATATTTCCCGTCGGTGTAGTCGATATGTGTGTCGATCCCGAATGAATCGATTACGTCAGTAATTCTAGTAGCTTGGGCCATTTCATCCTCCTCGCCTGGAAGTAGAAAACATTACTTCGATGGTATAGTGATTCCCTTCAAAAGTAGGGCCTGATTTACAGTAGAATCCGCCAAAGTTATGATTGCGTTAACTATATTGTATTGTTCACAACATGATTGCTAAGCGCTGCGTTGGAGGCGATCCGATATTTGCGGACTCGGCATCTCGGCTGTCGGAGCGGCGGGAAGAGCCTTGTTGCCCAAAGCGATAAGGCTTGGTCGCAGAGCGGAAGAACGCCGCAGGCGATATCGATGATATCGTGCTCGGCCGGAGGGCCGGGGTCCGCATCAATGCTTACGGTCAGGGGGTGATGCCGGAATTGAAGGCGAGGTCGTGTCGATTCGATCCGATGTAGTGGCCGCGCAGCACGGCGACGCAGACTACGCTCCAGTGCTCATCAAGCCGGAACCGGCAAGCTCGCAAGAGCTCGCCCACATCGCGCTCTATTCAGGTGTCGGCGGAGGTCTTCATCAAAGTCGCGGATTGCGCCGTCATTTCATGCGTGACGACGCCGCTGATGACTGAGATCAGCCATACATTCTGTCAACAGTCGTTGGCTGGCGAGGATGTAGGGGAGGCACGGTCGATCGTATGACCCATAGGGAATGCCGGGGCGTTTCCGCCCCGGCACATCGTATCGATCACGCCGCTTTGGCAATTGCGCCATGCGGGTCGAGAACGAATTTTGTCGCAGCACCCTGGTCGAAGCTCTCATAACCCTGGGCGGCATCCTCAAGCGAGATCACCTTGGCATTGACGATATCGGCAATGGGCAGCCGGTCGTGCAGGATCGCCTGCATGAGTTGGCGGTTATATTTGAGCACAGGTGTCTGACCGGTGTGGAAGGACTGCGCCTTGGCCCAGCCGAGACCGAAGCGCAACGACAGGCTGCCCTGCTTGGCCGCATTGTCCACCGCGCCCGGATCCTCCGTGACATAGAGGCCGGGAATGCCGATGGAGCCTGCGGCACGGGTGATTTCCATCATCTGGTTCAGAACGATCGCCGGCTGCTCGCCGCCGGAATGTCCACGTGCTTCGAAGCCGACGGCATCGATGGCGCTATCCACTTCATTCGTGCCGACCACCTCTGCGATCATGTCTCCGAGGCGGTCGCTCTTCGAGAGATCGATGGCCTCGAAGCCGACGCGGCTGGCATGGGCGAGGCGATCCTTGTTGAAATCGCCGATCATGACGACGGCCGCGCCGAGGATACGGGCGGATGCCGCCGCTGCGAGGCCGACCGGGCCTGCACCTGCGACATAGACGGTGGAGCCGACGCCGACGCCGGCTCTGACGGCACCGTGGAATCCGGTCGGCAGGATGTCGGAAAGCATGGTGAGATCACGGATCTTGGCCATCGCCTTGTCGCGGTCGGGGATTTTTAAGAGGTTGAAATCGGCATAGGGGATCGTGACATAACGGGCCTGACCGCCGATCCAGCCGCCCATGTCGACATAGCCATAGGCGCCGCCGGCCCGCGACGGATTGACCGTCAGGCAGACGCCGGTGTCCTGTGATTTGCAGCAGCGGCAGCGCCCGCAGGCAACATTGAAGGGCACGGAGACGATGTCCCCGACATCGAGCATTTCGACGTCGATGCCTTTTTCGATGATCTCGCCGGTAATTTCATGTCCGAGCACCAGACCCGGCATGGCGGTGGTGCGGCCACGGACCATGTGCTGGTCGGAACCGCAGATATTGGTGGAGATGACCTTCAGGATGACGCCATGTTCGATACGACGCCCGTCCGGTGCCTCGAGTTTCGGATCGTCAATGTCGCGGACTTCCACTTTTCCGGGCCGCAAGTAGACGACGCCACGGTTCTTGCTCATTTCCGTCTCCTCCGTTGAAATGCAGCAACGCGCCAGCAGCTCCTCCCGCAGCGGTTGCCTGTCACAGAGTAGACCAGAAAGATCTGAGCGCCGTCCCGAAAGCGACGCCTTGCGGGCGGAAACCGCAAAACCGGGTCAAAGGGCAGGGCGCTCGATACGGTCCGGCCACCCGCTTCGGCGGACTCGAAGACAGGTGGCCTTTCCCCGGCAGGCGGGGTGCGTCCTGCCAGGGCGCCGCATTAGCACCGTCGTGACGGATACAATATCAAAACGGTAGCTCCCTTTTGACGTGGGTTCCGCTATAGTTGCAGGGATAGAGCCTGGGGGCCATCATGACGCAGCGCGGCCGTGCCTTCGCAGACATCGTCTACACTATCCTGATCGTGGAGAAGGCCTATCCGGTAGAGGTCGTCGCGACCGCGTTGGGCATGAATTATGCGGCCTTTCACTCACGTCTGATCAGCCGAACATGTTTTTCCGCAGAGGAAATCCAAAATCTGCTGGAAGTCGTGCCGGATCCCCGCTTGGCATCCTATCTGTTCGAGAAAAGCATCTTTGTTGCGGCGGAGCGTTCTTCCGACTGGCAACAGCAGCAGCCTGCCGGGTCGCTGCAGCGGGGCGCCACCCGCGTGGTCATCGAGGCGACGGACGTGCTCGAAATTGTGGATGCCGCACTTGCCGGAGGCGGGATGGATCACCGCAAGCAGCGACTGGTGCTCAAGGAAATCGAGGATGCGGAGAGGGCGCTTGCATCCCTTCGCCTCTCTCTCAACGGCGCCTATACCGGGCCGTCCTTGCGCATCAGCAAAAGATAGGCTTCACCCTCTTCCTCGAGCGAGAGCATCGCTTCGATGATCGTCAGGCGCGTCTCCTCAAGGAAGGACTTTCGGGCCCCGCCGGCGGTCGCCAGCTGCCGTTCCACGGAAAGAAGCCGAAGTTTCAAGAGGTTTTTCTGGCGCACAATGCGTGCATATTCCTGGAGGGGACGAGAATGGTCGGAAGACATGCGAAAGCCGGTGATTTTTGCTTACGCATCTAGCCGGCCTGACCGAGCTTCGCCATCAAAACGATCCTGTCGTTTTTACGCGGGCCTACGAACAGATCGGAACAGATCCCGAAGCGACTGCGCGCTTCGGGATCCTGTCTTCAAACCTAGCGAACCGCTGCCGGAAGCACCTCGAATTTCCAGAACTTGTCCGGCTGGAAGTAGGTCGTGGCAAACTGGCGAATGTCCTCGGCGGTGACTTTGTCGTAGCCGGCAAGATTGTCGCGTATCCGTTCCAGACGGCGAGGGTCCGTTTGAGCGCCGTTCAGATATTGCACCCAATATTCGTTGCTCTGCTGCTGGTGTTTCAACGTCTCGATAATCGGTGTGCGAGCCCTGACCAGTTCGTCCGGCGAGACATCTTTCGATCTGAGGTCATTAGCGATCTTGTCCACGAGCGCATAGAAATTCTCGACCTTGTCCGGCGTTGTCTCGACATAGAGATAGGCGTAGCCGTAGCCTGGAATGTCCCACGACAGATCCATCGCGCCCTGCGGACTGTAGGTCGCGCCTTCGGCAATCCGGAACTGGTCGATCAGCCTGTTTTCGAAGATCTGGCCGGCGATGTTGGCGACAAAGCCCCGCTGCATGTCCGAGAGCATATCGCCAACGGGGGCAGCGACGATCGCCGCGGCGTTGTCGCTCCGGCCGTTATGAGTCCGCATGACGGGTTTTTCGGTGGGGGCGGGGAAACGCACATCGTTTGCAACGTTGTCCGTTGTTGCATCCGGGCGAGCCGGCAAAGCCCCTAATGTTTCAGCCGTCAGGCGGATTGCTTCGTCCGCCGTTATGTCGCCGACAATGGTGATATCGATCGGGCCCGCGGAAATTTGCGGCCGGAACAGCGCTTCGAAATCTTCCAGTTTCGTGGCGGACAATTGCGCCTTGTCCGGGAAAGTCCAGCGCGGGTCGCCGGAATGCACGAGGCCAGCGAAATCGCGGCCGATGACGGCCCCTGGCGTCGCCTCATACTGATCGAGGTTGTTCAAATAGGCTTGCCGGACGCGCTTGAAAACTTCTGGCCGGTAGGTGGGATCGGAAGTGTAGGCGGCCATGATCTGCAGTTGCGTCGCCAGATCCCCGGTCTGTGTCTGGCCGGTGAACTGGAAGGAGCTGTCATCCACCGAGAAATCGATGCCGGCGATTTTGGCGGCCAGCGCTTTCTGTAAATCCGGGTAATCCATTGCCTTGGTGCCCGACAGGACCACGGCCGGCGATGTCCAGATCGGCAGGGGACGGTCATTCGGCAGTCCCAGCCGGCCGTGACCAATATCCTCGCGTACCAGCACTTCGTTGGCGCGCAGCTTGGTCGGCTTGATGGTCAGCCGCACGCCGTTGCCAAAGCGCACCATGGTCAGGCCGAGATCCTCGACAACGCGGCGTTCGACAACAGCGCCGGGTTCGCCGAAATGGGTATAGGGCCAGACGACCGCTGCCGCGGTGGAAGGCGCGGTGACCGGAACGGCACGGGAAGCGTCATATGCCTGCCTGATGTCGCTGGCGCCGCCTTTTGGCGCCTGAGCGGTCTGCAGGACGAGCTGCGGGCCGTTCCCGGAAAAGACGCGCGCGACAACCTCGTTGACCTCGGCCGCTGTCAGCCCCTTGGTGATCGTCTCGAACATCGAAAGATCTTCCGCGGGGGAGGTGAAGACCTCATTGTCGTCCACGCTGCTCGCCAGCATGGAGGCGATGTCGGTGTTCGTGCGTGTCGCAGCACCGGCGGCTGCTGCTTCAAGGAGAGAGCGATATTCGACGATTTCCCGGTCGAGCTCGGCCTGCTCGGCGCCGAATTGCTGGAAACGGCGCTGTTCCTGATCGATGGCCGCGAGCGCCTGCTGCCATTTGTCCGTCTCGGAATTTGCGGTGACGACAACGATATGGGCCGAGTCGAAAAGATCCTGAGAGCCGACGGCGGCGCTGATGAAGGGAGCATTCGCCCTGTTGGCCATGGCGCCTAGTCGACGTTTGAGTACCAGAAGACCGAGATCTTCGACCAGCTGCTGGCGACGCTTGGCAAAAGTGTCAGGCGAAGCATCGTAGGGCCGCGTCCAGGCGATCTGAACATTCGTTGTGCCGCCCGGAACCGCGATGACCTCGGCGCTTTCGCTTTTCGGCTTCAGCGTGCCGAGATCGGGCTTTGGCGGGGCAGGGATGGCAACCTTCCAGTCGCCAAAGCGCTGCCTGATCTCCAGTTCCATGGCAGCGGGATCGACATCGCCCACCACGATCAGCGTGGCGCGATCGGGCCGATAATTCGCATGGTAAAAATCACGCAGCAGATCGACAGGGGCATTGCTGATGATGTCGACCTTGCCGATCGGCGCGCGCATCGTCACGCGCTGGCCAGCGAGCATGGAATTCGTGACGCCGATCGCCGCGCGATATTGCGGCGTGTCGCGCAGCCGCTCTTCCGAAAGGATGACGCCGCGCTCGCGGTCGAAGGCGCCGGCGTCAAGCGTCAGCTCGCTTGCCGTCTCGCGCATCAGCATCAGGCCGGTGGAAATCGTATCCGCGTCAACCTCGGGCAGATCGAGCGAATAGACGGTCTCGTCATAGGAGGTGTTGGCGTTGGTATCAGGCCCAAAGGCCAGGCCCTTGCGCTGCAGGATACGGATCATCTCGTCCTGTCCGACATGCGTCGAGCCCTTGAAAGCCATATGCTCGAGGAAATGCGCAAGCCCCTGCTGGTCATCCCTCTCGTCCAGCGAGCCGGCGCCAATCCGGAAACGGATGGCCGCTTGTCCCGTTGGCGTGGCATTGCGCATGATCGCAAACCGCATACCATTTTCGAGCGTGCCGAAGCGTATGCCGGGTTCGGCCGGCAGGTCGCTGATCATCTGCGGCCACGGCGCGGATGGATTTTCCGCAAGGGCCGGCGAGCCTGAGATGAAGAGTGCGGCAAGCGAGGCCGCTGCCAGGAGTTTGGAAAGGATAGGAAATTTCATATATTTAAGGGGCATTTTGTCCTGGTGCCGGGCACGGGGTGTTTGACTTCGGCCGGACTATCAGACAGGTCGCGACTCGCATCAACGTGTATTTTCCGTCATGGATAAGAGTTGAGAAAATGCACCTATCTATAAAATCAGGAAAATTTGAGGAAGGCCGATCGGTCTTCGACTTTACCTGCGAGAAACGTACCAGCTTCCGGAGTTCAGCCCGCCGTTCGCAAGCCATCTCATGCGCTGTCACACAGTAGTTGCCATTGAGATCCGGAATCAGCTTGTCGACGAACGTGTTGCGCTTGAACTCACGAAAGATCGTCGATCGATGCCGTCCGGGCTTCTCGGCAATGATCTCGACAGCCGCGGCGCCAGCGGGCGATCTTGCGTCGTTCATCCACATCGATATGCGAGTAGGTAGGTTTCATCGCGTCTTCCTTGCGAGTGACAACCCATTGGTATCATTCGCAAGTCGCACTTTATCCGTGAACTCACCTCTTCGTACACGAAGATCGCATAAGATAGATTATGGAACTAAAACAGATACCCAAACCACATCACACCTAATGCTAGCCCACTACTGCGCCGCCTGCATCTCCGGCTGCGGCCACCGCTGCAATGCGTCGCGTCCGGCCTCCGTCAGACCGTAGACGCCTCTGTCGAGCCGTTCGAACCAGCCATAGACATTGGACAGCAGGATCTTGCCGGCCTCCGGCACGCCGGATCGGATGTCACGTACGCGCAACGGACCTGATGCCAGTGCTGCTGCGCAGCCAAGCGCCTGCTGGCGATATGCCGTCATGACCGGCGCGCGCGTGCTGCCGCCAAGCGCCGGATCTCCGCGCCGTTTCTGGTGCTCGCGCATCAGCCTCGAGCGTCGCTTCGGATTGGTCCGCGGCATCGGTGACACGGAGCCGACAATGACGCTGACGTCGCCGGTGTCCGAAATCCCGAGCATGCCGATGCCAAGCCGCCGGCAAAGGTCGCGGTAGCGTTTGTCTGCTTCCCGGCCTTTGCCCTTGGCTGAAATTCGCGCCGCGATCCAGACTTCGTCAGATACGGCCGCGCGATCGACGGCCTGCAGAATGAGCTCCAGATTGAAGCTCATCTTCAGCTCGCAGACGACGACAACAGGCGGATCGTCATCGCTCAGGCCGACGAGATCGCAGCCGGCGACTTCGCCCTTGACGACATAACCTGCCTTTTCGAGAAAGCCTTTCACGGGCAGATAAAGCGAAGTTTCCATGGGCCTGCAGATCGAAGAAGAGAATCGTTCCATAATCTACATCGATCCGCTGATACGGGACACCGCATCGATTGCCATGAGCCGGATTGCCTGGGATAGCGTGGATGGGCATTATCGCATCCCTTCCAAGGTTGACGGAAAACCCTCAAGACGCTAGCACGCTCGAAGCGTATTCCGGGGGTAATTCAATATGGATATTTTCACAGCGGCCGGTTTGACGGCTCTGCTGCAGGTCATTGCTATCGACCTTGTTCTCGCCGGCGACAATGCCGTCGTCATCGGCCTTGCTGCTGCCGGCCTGGAAGCCACGCAGCGTCGCAAGGCAATCATTGTCGGCATTCTGGCGGCAACGGTGCTCCGCATCCTGTTCGCATCCGTGGCCGTCTATCTGCTGGCAATCGTCGGATTGCTGCTCGCCGGCGGCCTGTTGCTGCTCTGGGTCTGCTGGAAGATGTGGCGTGAGCTGCGTGCCGGCCATGGTGAAGAACATGCGGCCGAGGCTGGCGCAGCTGCGCCGAGGAAGACCTTCTTTCAGGCTGCGACACAGATCGTCATCGCCGACGTTTCCATGTCGCTGGACAATGTTCTTGCCGTTGCCGGCGCCGCTCGCGAACATCCGAGCGTGCTGGTGCTGGGCCTCGGTCTTTCCATTGCGCTAATGGGCATCGCCGCGAACTTTATCGCCCGCCTGCTCAACAAACATCGCTGGATCGCCTATGTCGGCCTGCTGATCATTCTCTATGTTGCACTCGACATGATCCATCGCGGATATCTCGAAGTCGCGCCTTTTATCGGCGCCTAGAGCTCGACTTCGAAGCTCATCTGATCGAACGCCGGCACCACATGGTCCGGCGTTTCAGCCATAACCACGTCATAATCGAGCGGCGTATGCATATGCGTCAGGATTGCCCGTTTCGGCCTTAGCCGCTCGATCCAGTCCAGCGACTGTTCCAGTGAGAGATGGCTGGGGTGGTAGGCATATTGCAGGGCATCGATGATCAGCATGTCGAGGTTTTGCAGCTTCTCCACCGTTTGTGGCGGAAAATCGCTGACGTCGCTGCAATAAGCCACATTCCCGATGCGGAAGCCGAGCGAATGGATATCGCCATGCTGTTGCAGATGCGGCATGAAGGCGATCGTTCCGCCCGGCCCATGGATTTCAACGGGCTTTTCCAGATCCTCGATCACGATTGGCAGCACGATCGGCGGATAATTGCTGCCCGGCGGCGTTTCCAGGCAGTAGCCGAATGCTTCCCGCAACCTGCCCATGGTGAACTGGTCGGCAAAGATCGGCACGCGGCGGCGGGTATTGTGGAAATAGCCGCGCAGATCGTCGATGCCGTGAATATGGTCGGCATGCGGATGCGTGTAGAGGACAGCGTCCACATGATCGACCCCTGCCCTGATCATCTGCTCGCGAAAATCCGGACCTGTGTCGATAACGACAGTCGTTGCCGCGCCACTGGCCGAAAACTGCTGAACCATAAAGGCTGCGCGTGTTCTCTTATTCTTCGGATTGTTGGGGTTGCAGGCACCCCAGTCACCGGTAATGCGCGGCACACCGGGCGACGACGAACAGCCGAGAATGGTGAACCGCAGCCGCCGTATCACGCCGCTAGATCCTCGGCATCTTTGAAAACAAGCGGAAAGCGTTGTCAGTCGTGAACCGTGCGACTTCCTCGTAGGGAAGGCCGATCGTATCGGCCAGTACCTCGGCCGTATTCACGACGTATGACGGCTCGTTGCGCTTGCCGCGCCAGCGCTTGGGCGCCAGATACGGCGCATCGGTTTCGACAAGCAGCCGGTCGTGCGGAATGGTCTTTGCGATCTCGCGCAGCTCTTCGGATTTCGGAAAGGTCAGGATGCCCGAGAAGGAGATATAGCCGCCGAGCTCGACGCCAGTCTTTGCAAGCTCCGGACCGGCCGAGAAGCAATGCAGGATGAAGGGGAAGGCGCCCTTCCCTGTCTCCTCGGTCAGGATCGCCGCCATGTCTGCATCGGCGCTGCGGCTATGGATGACGAGCGGAAGCTGTGTTTCCCGGGCAGCGGCAATATGGCGGCGAAAACCGGTCTGCTGGTCCTCCGGCTTCTGCGTGTCATAGAAATAGTCGAGGCCAGCCTCGCCGATCGCGACGACCTTCGGATGTTCATTGGCGAGCCGAACGAGATCTTCCGTCTGGATATCCAGTTCGTCGCCCGCATTGTTGGGATGCGTGCCGACCGAACAGAAGACGGAAGGATATTTCTCGGTGATGGCGAGCAGTCCGTCGAGCTTGCGCACGCGGGTGCAGATCGTCACCATCTGCGCCACACCGGCCCCATGGGCACGTGAAACGATCTCGTCGCGCTCCGCATCGAAATCGGCAAAGTCCAGATGGCAATGCGTATCGACCAGCACGGCTTTAAGCCTCCGGAGCCACGTAGCGCGGGAAGACCGGCGTCGGCGCCTCGATCGGTGTTCCTGGCACGAGACGGCCCGTTTCGCCAAGGCTCGTGAAATCGCGCTTGTCGGCCGGAGCAGCCACGAGGTCGAGCAGCTTGCCGGCCGATTCCGGCACGAAGGGCTGCAGCAGGATCGCGATCTGGCGCACCACTTCGGCGGTCACGTAGAGCACCGTACCCATGCGCACCGGATCGGTCTTCTTGAGCGCCCAAGGCTGCTGACCGGCGAAGTAGCGGTCGGTTTCCGAGACGACGGCAATGATAGAGGCCAACGCGCGGTGAATGAGCTGCTTGCCCATGTCTTCGCTTGTCGAGGCATGCAGCGCATCGGCCTGGGCCAGCATTGCCTTGTCCTCATCTGTCAGCGGTCCGCATTCCGGGATCTTGCCGTCGCAATTCTTGAAGATCATCGACAGCGAACGGCTGGCAAGATTGCCGATGCCATTGGCAAGATCGGAATTGATACGCGTGCCGATCGCCTCTTCGCTGTAGCTGCCGTCCTGTCCAAAGGAGACTTCGCGCAGGAAGAAGTAGCGCACCTGGTCAAGACCGAAATGGTTCACCAGATTGACCGGATCGACGACGTTGCCGAGCGACTTCGACATCTTCTCGCCCTTGTTGAGCAGGAAGCCGTGGGCGAAGACGCGCTTCGGCAGCGGCAGCTTCGCCGACATCAGGAAGGCCGGCCAGTACACGGCATGGAAACGGATGATGTCCTTGCCGATGATATGCACGTCGGCCGGCCAGTATTTCGCCCGCGGTCCGTTGCGGTCTTCAATATAGCCTGTAGCAGTGATGTAGTTCGTCAGCGCGTCGACCCAGACATACATGACATGGGCCGGATCGTTCGGTACCTTGATACCCCAGTCGAAGGTCGTGCGTGAAATCGACAGATCCTTGAGGCCTGACTTGACGAAGGAGATCACCTCGTTGCGGCGCTCGGCCGGACCGATGAAATCGGGGTTCTCCTCATAGTGCTTCAGCAGCCGGTCCTGATATTCGGAGAGCTTGAAGAAGTAGCTTGCCTCTTCCACCCATTCGACTGGCGTGCCTTGCGGCCCGTAGCGCACGCCGTCGGCGCGCAACTCGGTTTCGTTTTCCTGGTAATAGGCTTCGTCGCGCACCGAGTACCAGCCGGCGTAGGAATCCTTGTAGACATCGCCGTTGTCGGCCATCAGGTTCCAGATGTTGCGCGAAGTCTCGTGGTGACGCTCCTGTGTGGTGCGGATGAAGTCGTCGTTCGAAGCATTGAGCAGCTTCGCCATCGCCTGGAATTCACCGGAATTGCGGTCTGCAAGCGCCTGCGCAGTGATGCCTTCGGCGCGCGCCGTCTGCTGCATCTTCTGGCCGTGTTCGTCAGTCCCCGTCAGGAAGAAGACATCCTTGCCGTCGAGGCGCTGGTAGCGCGCCATGGCATCGGTCGCAATCAGCTCGTAGGCATGGCCGATATGCGGCTTGCCGTTGGGATAGGAGATCGCGGTCGTGATGTAGAAGGGGGTCTTGTCTGTCATGGCGGCCAATTCCGGCTTACTCTATAAATCGTCCGCCGCTCTTAGCGCATGTCTCGCACAAGCGAAACATCAAGTTTGGCGGCCGCCTACGATTTCACGGACGTTCGGTCGTGAACTTGACTCACGTTCGGGCGCCATCTACCCCTTGTCCGGCAACGGGGTGGGACAGACGCGAAGTGCCATTTTTCATTGATCGGAACAGTCGCGGCCGCGCGCCTTCGGAGGCGCATATTTGACGTTCGAGCCTCTCTATTCCCTGTCCGGTCTCATGGTGGGAGCATTGGTCGGGATCACCGGCGTCGGCGGCGGTTCGCTGATGACGCCGCTGCTCGTGCTCCTTTTCGGTGTCCACCCGGCAACCGCCGTCGGGACCGACCTTCTCTATGCAGCAATCACCAAGACGGCCGGCACGGCTGTTCACGGCATGCATGGACGCGTCAACTGGAAGATCGTCGGCAGTCTCGCGGCCGGCAGCGTGCCCGCCGCGCTGTCGATGCTCTGGCTCATGGCCGGCGTCGACCGTAAAAGCATTGGCGTCACGAATACCATCACCACCGCGCTCGGCTGGCTGCTGGTCATGACCGCAATCATGCTGATTTTCCGCAGTCAGATACTTGAATTCGCTCGTCGTGCCATCGGTGAGCGCATGCCGCCGAAGCCGGCAAGCATCGTCGCCTTCACCGTCGTTCTGGGCTTCGTGCTCGGTGTGCTCGTCACGCTGACATCGGTCGGCGCCGGCGCTCTGGGCGTGACGATCCTGCTGATCCTCTACCCCAGGCTCGACGTGCGTGAGATCGTCGGTTCGGATATCGTCCACGCCGTGCCGCTCACCCTGATCGGCGGTATGGGATACTGGTTCATCGGCGAGATCGACTGGGCAATGCTCCTTGCCCTGCTCGTCGGTTCCATTCCCGGCATCATCCTCGGCAGCCTGCTTGCGCCCAAACTGCACGAACGCACCATCCGCATTGTGCTCGCCATTACGTTGGCGATTGTCGCCTGGAAGCTGTTGACGGGCTGACCGGAGGAATTCCTGCAAACTGTGCGGCGGTTTCGCGTCCGCAAATGCTTAAAAACAAAGACGCTTCAGGCGCGCGGTTGCTTGATTTCGGAAAGCACTTCCATGATCGTCTGCTTGCGATCGAGATTGTAAGCGCCGGAGATGGTCAGTTTCTCCGTGATTTCGGAATAGAGCCGCGCAAGGCGGTCGGCCGCCGCGATTTGTCCCTCGCCGGCAGCAAGGCGCGCGCGGTTCATCACGTCATCGCCGACATGGCTGACGAAGAAATCGAAGATCGTCTCGGCCTCCCTGCCGGAAAGTGCATCCGCAAGCCGATGCATGGCCTTGCGTGCCGCAGGTCCCTCGGAGGACAGAACCTCGTTATAGGCCTGGATGATCTCGCCGCCGCCATAGTTCAGCAGTTTCAGAGCCTCACCGACACTGCCCTTTGCGGCAGAGAGCAGTGCCTGCCCCTCCCCCTCGATGCCGAGATGGGCTAGGGCTGAAACAAGGGCGCGATCGTCGAGCGGCGCAAGCTTCAGCGGCAGGCAGCGCGAGCGGATCGTCGGCAGCAACTTGCCCGGCGCATGTGAAAGAACGAGGAACATTGCGCGCTTCGGCGGCTCCTCGAGGATCTTCAGAATGGCGTTTGCCGCATTCCGGTTCATGTCGTCGGCGGGATCGATGATGACGATACGCCAGTTGCCCGTGCCTGAGGTTTGCGAGAAGAATTTGCCGGCCCGGCGCACTTCGTCGATGGTGATTGCCGATTTCACCTTGCCGGTCTTCTCGTCGACAGGGCGGGAAAGATGCAGGAGATTGTGTGAGGCTCCCGAGGCGATCTGTCGGCTGACGGCCGAGGCTGGATCTGGATCGGCAATGCGCTCCGGTGCGGCCGCGGGATCGGGATGCGACAGAACGTGATTGGCGAAGCGGAAGGCCAGCGTCGCCTTGCCGATGCCCTCCGGCCCCTCGATCAGGATTGCATGATGTCCTTTGCCTGAGCGGTAGAATTGCGCCAGGAAATCCTCTGCCTCTTCATGGCCGAAGAGCTTCGTATTCTCGGCCGGCCATATGGCGCCGTCGAGCAGACCGGGCCTCTCCTCACTCATGATGGGCCGCTTCCGGCATCCGAACTTCGGCTGATGGTTTCAGCAATTGCCTGACGATGGTAACAATCTCCGTGGCGATCGCCTCTTCCGTCTGCGTGGCATTGACGACATGGCAGCGTTCAGGCTCGCGCGCGGCGATGTCCAGATAGGCCTCGCGGCGCTTCTCGTGCGTTTCGAGCGTTTCCTTCTCGAACCGGTCGGGACCGTCGGCATTTCGCTTGCTGACGCGCTCCAATCCCTGCTTGGCCGGAATATCAAGGATCAGCGTACAGTCGGGCATCACGCCGTTGATGGCGATGCGCTGCAGCGTCTCGATGAAATCAGGTTCCAGATTGCCGGTGACGCCTTGATAGACGCGCGAGGAATCCATGAAGCGGTCGCAGAGCACGATCTTGCCTGTGTAGAGCGCCGGGCGGATGATCTCTTCCACATGATCATTGCGGGCGGCCGCAAAAAGGATCGCCTCCATGCGGGTGCCGAAGGCTTCCGCAGCGCCTGAAAGCAGCACATGGCGCACCGCTTCGGCGCCTGGCGAACCGCCCGGTTCCCTGGTCAGCAGCACGTCATGGCCATCGGCCTTCAATGCCTCGGCAAGTCGGCGGATCTGCGTGGACTTGCCCGCGCCCTCTCCGCCTTCAAACGTAACGAACAAACCCTTACCGGATGACAATGATACTTTCCCGCATTCTGAGCGCCGTGCTCTTTCTCTATCTATCCGAAGATAGTGCGCAGCGAAACCTTTTGCCGCGGCGACATATTCGCCTTTCCCGGCAAATTACGGCTATCTGCGCCCGAAAAGAAGCGTCAGCTCTGCTCGGACTTGTCCCATAGCCAGGAGAAGAACAGCGATTCGCCAAGCTCGAGCAGCGCATCGATCGCTCGGCTGCTGAGCGAGCCCACCTCCACGGATTGCACCGTATAGAGCGGCACTTCTCGCAGCATCCTGTTGCCGGAAACGATCCGCAGCGTGCCGACTTCCGTATCCGCCTTGACTGGCGCCATCAGTGGCCAGTGATAGACGATGCGAGCGGCAAGCCGGTCCGGATTGTTGATCGGAATGTAAACGCTGACCGGCGCCTTGGCGACGAGATCAACTGTCCGCGCCGTGCCGCCATAGACACTTGCCGCTCCGATGACTTCCGTGTCTGCAAAGACCTGACGGCTCTCGAAGGCTGTCAGCCCCCATTCCAGCACCCGCTTGGCTTCTTCCGTGCGCTCCTTGTCGGAGGCGATGCCGGCAAGCGCCACGAAGAGCCGCCGTCCGTTGCGCTGCACGGAGGCGACGATCGAATAGCCCTCGCCTTCCGTGAAGCCGGTCGCGAGACCGTCCGCTCCGAGATCCATGCCCAGCAGTGGATTGCGGTTGCGCTGGAAGATCTTGTTCCACTCGAAATCTGGCTGGGCGAAATAGGAATAGAGATTGGGATAGGATGTCTGCAGATTGGTGGCGAGCGTCACCAGTTCCCTGGCCGTCACCTTGCTCTTGCCATCCGGGATTCCGGTTGAATTGCCGAAGACGGCCTTGTCCATGCCGAGATCGCGTGCGCGACGCGTCATCGATGCCGCAAACTGGTCTTCGCTGCCGCCCATGCCCTCGGCAAGGATGATGCAGCCATCATTGGCGCCCTGGATCGCCACACCCTTGATCAGATCCTCGACACGAACCCTCGATTTCAGCGCCGCAAACATCGTGGCGGCACGCGAAGGCGCGCCGCCCGTGCGCCAGGCGTATTCGGAGACGGGATATTCGGTATCGAGTGAAATCTGCCCCTTGCTGACGGCATCGAAAACGAGATCCATCGTCATCAGCTTCGCAAGCGCGGCGGGTGCGAAAACCTGGTTCTCGTTCTTGGCGAGAAGCACCGTGCCGGTCGACGCCTCGATCATATAGGCCTGCGCGGCCTTGGTGACGAAACCGGCCTCGGTTCCCTCTGCCGCAACGGCAGCAGAAGCAGGCAAAAGCAGGCATGCAAGAAGGCGAAGCAATGGCTTCAACATCGCAATTCCCATTGATGGTGCGGGTTGACTAAGGAGGGTAAAGCGAGCCGGAAGCCGATGCAATTACACTTTATCGTTGGGCTTTATCGCGCCTTTGCGCTGCCGCCATTCTGGCGCTTGAAGGAGGCGAGAATGGATTCCTGCGTCAGACCGTCATTTCGCACCATCACGGCATCGAATGCGAGCGGAACCTTCACGGTGATCGCATCCTGATAGTTCATCGCAAGCGACGCGCCCTTCGACCAGCCGTTCGGGCGTTCAAGGGGAATGGGTCCGATTTCCGGCAGGACCACGGCCTGTTCCATCGCCTGCGCGCCATTGGCGAAAGCCGGGGGCGGCTGCAGGAAATGGCCGCCTGCCGGCGCCCGCATCGGCACGGGGGCCTGAGCCGGAGCCGCATTGTATTTGGCACTCGGCGAGTTGCCCGCATAGGCAGCGGACGAGAATGGCACCGGTACGCTGTCAGGCGAAGGGTCGGAATAGCCGCCGAGGCTCTGCAACTGGTCGCCGGTGATCTTCTTGCTGTTGGAGGCAACCATCACGCCGCTCGCGATCTGCCCACCGCCCGGATAGATGCCCGGAAGACGGCTGCCCTTCGGAACATAGGAAGCCATCAGATACGGCATATCATGACCGTCGAGCGGCGCCTTGCCGACATACTGAACCCGAACGTTGCCCGTACCGCTGTGCTGCAGGTCGAGCATGGAGGCGGTCTTGTTCGAAAGGTCGATGATGCGACCTTCGTGATAGGGGCCACGGTCGTTCACGCGGACGATCACGGACGAACCGGTTTCAACGTTCGTTACACGTGCATAGCTCGGCAGCGGAAAGGTCGGATGCGCAGCGGAAAGATGCATCTGGTCATAGACTTCGCCGTTCGCAGTCAGGCGGCCGTGGAAGGCAGAGCCGTACCAGGAAGCGATGCCCACCTTGTTATAGGAGTAGTCCTCCCTCGGGTAATACATCTTGCCCTTAACCACATAGGGATCGCCCACCATGTAGCGGCCACCGCCTTTGGGGATATTGTTGCCGTTGGCAACACGCGGGCTGGCTTTGACGCCATACTCGCTTTCGGAGAAATATTCCTTGCCGTGGGATTTCTTCTTGGGAACCGCCTGCGTTGTGCCGCAAGCCGCCACCGTTGCGCACACCGCCGACAATGCCAGCCACCGTGCCGCCGTTGCGAAAGACGCCGCCCCGTAATTCAGTTTCATATGCCCCACGCCACCAAAGACCGTTATGGTTAAGGAACTCACTCGTGAATGAGTTGGAGTGCCTTATTCCGTGCCTTCCTAACGAGACTTTAATCTTGTGGATATCATGGCGAATTTGCGAACGATTTCGGCACGATAGCGATAATTCTAATGATTATGGTTAATATTTGGTTGATTTTAATCTGTGCGGGAATGAAATCGCGCATGTATTTCCGCATGTTGAACCGTTTCGGATCGTGACAGTACCTTTTGGCAACCACGATTGTCCTGCCCCGCAGCAGGACACATTATGGCAGTTTATCTGTCCGAACTGTCAGAGCACATTGACGCTGAAGTCCGAACCGCTATAAAGCCAGCCAAACCGCGATTTGGCCGTCAGCGGGACGAGTCCTTGTCAAAACGAGGGCCCGTCAGCAAGGACGGACCGGATCAACTGGATGGAAGAGTGTCCGAGTGGTTTAAGGAACCGGTCTTGAAAACCGGCGTGCGGGAAACCGTACCGTGGGTTCGAATCCCACCTCTTCCGCCATCCGTTAATGAACTCATTAGCTGTTTCTCCTCCTGCCGCCGAGTTCCTCATCGCTTGTTCCGGCGAAGACGACCCGGGCTAGGCGCCTCAAATCGTATTTCATCATCCTCTTGATTTTGGGATAGGTTCGCCCGAACGATATCTGAAAGCTGGATTGCGTTGTCCGGGCTCCCAAAACGGCGAGTTCAGTAACGCGGTTGGAGGATGGAGGGGAATTGCATGGCGGAGGTACTGGACCTCGACTGCGTCGTCGTGGGCGGAGGAGTCGTGGGGCTTGCGGTCGCGCGCGAACTTGCAATGTCCGGCCGCGATGTGGTTCTTCTTGAGGCGGAGCCGATAACCGGCAGCATTACCTCCGCCCGCAACAGCGAGGTCATTCATGCCGGGCTCTACTATGCCACCGGCAGCTTGAAGGCTGAACTCTGCGTTGCCGGAAAACATCGGCTTTACGACTATTGCCGGGAGAGAAATATCCCCCACAGGGCCTGCGGCAAACTCGTTGTCGCGGCGAGTGAGGAAGAAGTTGGATATCTTGAAAAGCTTTCGAGGCAGGCTGCCGCCAATGGCGTCGAAGACTGCTATCTGATCGATGCTGCGGAGCTTGCCCGCAGGCAAGCACAGATCAGGGGCTTCGCCGCACTTGTCTCGCCGTCAACCGGCATTATCGACAGCCATAACCTCATGCAGGCCTACATCACGGATATAGAGGCGAATGGCGGAGCCGTTATCTGCAATTCTCCAGTCATCGACGGTGAGTTCACTGCCGACAAGGTTCGCCTCGCAGTCGGCGGCCGCGACCCCGTAGAGATCGAAACACGCCTGATGGTCAATGCGGCTGGCCTGAACGCCTGGGCCTTGTCAGAAAGCCTGGCCGGCCTGGACGCCGGCACGATCCCTCCGCGTCACTACGCCAAGGGATGTTATTTCGCTCTGTCCGGCGGTGCGCCCGCAACGCAGCTGATCTACCCCGTCCCTGAGCCTGGCGGCCTGGGAGTGCATCTGACACTCGACCTTGCTGGCCAGGCACGTTTCGGTCCTGATGTCGAGTGGATCGAGACGATTGACTATGACGTCGATCCGCGCCGCGCAGACAAATTCTATTCCGCAATCCGCCGCTATTGGCCCAATCTGGCGGATGGCGCGCTGCAGCCCGCCTATTCGGGTATCCGTCCGAAAATCGCCGGACCGGCTGTGGGCGGCAGTGGTGACTTTGTGATCCAGGGGCCGGAGCAAACCGGTCACCCTGCCTATGTGGCACTCTACGGAATTGAAAGCCCCGGCCTGACCGCCTCGCTCGCCATCGGACAGAGGGTGGCAAGACTTGCCGGATAGACAGTCTTCTGTCATCCGCCGGCTTTGATCGAGCGAGAGCCGTAGAGATCCTATCGACCAAAGTCTCTTCTCTGATAATGCAAATTGAGAGTGCTCCAGTTCCAGATGATCTAATATTAGGTGTATTGCATGTAATGACGTGGCAATTTTACTTAAATTTCATGCTTAACTACTTATTAATGAGCGGCTTGCGCAGTTGAGGCGATAAACTATGCTTGCTCCCAATAAAGGGAGGATATGATGTTCAATAAGAGCTTGCTGATGCCGGCTGGCTTTGCCGCATTGGCCTTTTCCGGCCTGATGTTTCAGATCGCGACACACGCACTCTCGACGCCGGTGACGGTGCTTCATCCCTGATGCCGGCAAGCCGCTGCCGCGACGGAACTTATTTCGATTGTGCGCGTTTTATCTCACGTTTTGCCTAGGAGGGAGATCACTATGGAAAACGAAGGTGTGGGTTGGATTGCAGCCATCATCATCGGCGGCTTCGCCGGATGGCTGGCGGAGAAATTCATGAACAGCAACATGGGCGTGTTCATGAACATATTGCTCGGCATCATCGGCGCGATTGTCGCCAATTGGATCCTCGGTATCCTTCATATCCAGCCGTTGACCGGCTGGCTCGGATACCTGGTCACGGGTTTTGTCGGGGCATGCATCCTGATCGCGCTCGGGCGCCTCGTCCGCCGCTGACCTGACACGGAAAGATCGCTGGAAAGATTGAAAAGCCGGACGTCCTGCGTCCGGCTTTTTTCATTATCGGCGGCTGAGGAGACCGAAGAGATAGGCGACGCCTGCCGTGATGGCAATCGCGGTCAAGGGCTCTTCACGCACCTTGTCGCGGACGCGCTCGGTCATGACAGAGGCTTCGTCGGCCACTGCGGTCTTTGCGCCCTGCCCGAGCGCGATCACGCTCTCCGAAAGGCGGGCCAGATCCTCGCGCAACGCAGCAACCTGCGCGGACAGATCTTCGGCGGCAACTTCAGCCTTGACGCGCGCAGCGGTGGATTCGGCGGAAGCGGTTTTCAATTCGGCCATGGTCTGCTCCTGTTTGATGGAATGCCGCTTCAACGACATGAAGACTGGAAAGGTTCCGCAATGTAGCATCTTTTGTCGCTCGCGGCGGGTCAGCGAGAGCGTGTGCAAGCCTCGCAAGCTTTTCGTGCGACAAGCCTTCATTTCCTCGCAGCTTTGTTTTATGGAACGACGAATGTCTGCCCTTCCGGGGCCAATGATAATGCGAGGTTTGCGTTTCCATGTTCCATTTTCTGAGAAGAGCTGCTCAGACCTGGGTTGCCAAGCTGCTCCTGCTCCTCCTCGTCGCCTCCTTCGGCATCTGGGGAGTGTCGCGTGAGCTGATAAGCGGCGGCAACAGCACGACGGTGGTCACCGTCGGCGACCAGCATGTGGACGTCAACGAATTCCGCCTCGCCTATCAGCGTCAGATTGCGTCTCTGAGCCAGCAGTTCGGCATGCGGCTCACACCCGAACAGGCGCGCGCTTTCGGCGTTGAACAGCAGGTCCTCGCCCAGCTCGTTGCCGGCGCCTCGCTCGATCAGCTTGCCGATGACATGGGGCTCGGTCTTTCCGAAGACCGTCTTGCACAGCTGATCGGTGACGATCCGGCTTTCAAGGCAGTCAACGGCCAGTTCGACCGCTCGCTCTTCACCTCGCGTCTGCGCAATGCCGGCATTCGGGAAGACGACTATATCAAGGATCGCAGCAAGCAGGCTGTCCGCAGCCAGATCATCGAAGCCGTCGCCAATGGCTTCCAGGCGCCTGCGACGCTCGTCAACGCGCTGAAACTCTATGGCAGTGAGAGCCGCAGCGTCGATTACCTGCTGCTTACGAACGCCAATATCGAGCCGATCAAGGCGCCTGCCGATGACGTGCTCTCCAAATGGTTCGAAGATGCCAAGCAGCGCTACCGCGCACCGGAATACCGCAAGATCGCCTATCTGAAGCTTCAGCCGGATGATATCGCCGATCCCGCGACCGTCACCGACGACCAGATCAAGGAAGCCTTCGACAAGGCCAAGGCGGCTTATACGACGCCGGAAAGCCGCACGCTGGAACAGTTGACCTTTGCCAGCAAGGATCTCGCCAATGCGGCCGAGACCGCGCTGAAGACCGGTACGAGTTTCGATCAGCTCGTTACCGATCAGGGCAAGACTGCGGGCGACGTGCTGCTCGGAGAATTCACCAAGGACAAGGTTCCGGATCAGGCCGTTGCCGACGCCGCCTTCGCCGTCAAGACCGACGGCGGCACGACGCCTGTCGTCGACGGCACCTTTGGTCCTGTGATCCTGCGCGTGACCAACATCAAGCCGGAGACCACCAAGAGCTTCGACGAGGTCAAGGAAGAGCTCCGCAAGCAGCTTTCGGTCGCCAATGCTTCGCAGGAAGTGATCAACGTTCACGACCGTATCGAGGATATGCGCGCCGGCGGCACATCTCTTGAAGAGATCGCCAACCAGCTCAAGCTGAAGGCCGTCGTCATCGACGCCATCGACATGACGGGTGCCGACAAGGACGGCAATCCGGTCAAGGATATCCCTGCGCAGCAGCAGCTTCTGGCGGAAGCCTTCAAAACCGATGTCGGCGCCGATGCGGTTGCCATTTCCGTCGGCAATGACGGCTATGTCTGGTTTGATGTCCGCGACATCATGCCGGAGCGTGATCGCCCGCTTGCCGAAGTGCGCGACAAGGCCGTTCAGGACTGGACCGCCGAGCAGCAGAAGGCCGAGCTTGCCAAGAAGGCAGCCGAGTTGAAGGCCGAGGCGCAGAAGGGCACATCGCTTGCCGATATCGCCACGCCGCTCGGAATCGCCGTCGAAAGCAAGAGCGGCTTTACCCGCTCGACCGACGATCCGGTTCTCGGTCGCGCCGGCATCAACGCAGCCTTCTCGGGCCCTGTCGATACCGTGGCAGCAGCCGTTGGCGCCGATCCGAGCACTCAGATCCTGCTGAAGGTGACCGAGGTCAACGACCAACCGACGACCGATGCCCTTGAGAACCGCGACCAGCAGATCACCGCCATGGCAAATGCCGCCGGCGACGATATTCTGGATCAGATGGTCAACCTGTTGCAGAGCCAGTACGGCACGCAGGTCAACCAGAAACTCGCCGAACAGGCGACCGTCCGCTAGGGGGAAGCGACGCATGACCGATCTGAAGCCGCTTCTGGCCAAGGCAGCAAGCCGCGAGCCCCTGACCCGTGACGAGGCTCGCCAGGCCTTCGATATCCTGATGTCCGGCCAGGCAACGCCTTCGCAGATCGGCGGCTTCCTGATGGCGCTTCGCGTTCGCGGCGAGACGGTCGACGAGATCGTTGGCGCCGTCACCACGATGCGCTCCAAGATGCTACGGGTGGAAGCGCCTGCCGACTCGATCGATATTGTCGGCACAGGCGGTGATGCCAGCGGCACCTACAACATATCGACGCTGGCGGCGCTGATCGTCGCCGGCGCGGGCGTTCCGGTCGCCAAGCACGGAAACCGCGCGCTGAGCTCGAAATCCGGCGCCGCCGACAGCCTTGCGGCCCTTGGCGTCAATCTCGAGGTTACCCCGGAGATGATCACCCGCTGCATCGCAGAAGCCGGTGTCGGCTTCATGTTCGCGCAGCAGCATCATTCGGCCATGCGCCATGTCGGGCCGACGCGCGTCGAACTCGGCACGCGTACGATCTTCAACCTGCTCGGTCCCCTCTCCAATCCGGCCGGCGTCAAGCGCCAGCTTCTCGGCGTCTTCGCGCCGCAATGGGTGGTACCGCTTGCCGAAGTCATGCGCGACCTCGGCGCCGAGAGCGTGTGGGTCGTCCATGGCGACGGCCTCGATGAAATCACGACGACCGGCACGACCAGCGTTGCAGCGCTCGAAAACGGCAAGATCCGTACCTTCGAGCTTTCGCCTGCTGATTTCGGTGTGGCGCCTCGCGTGCTCGCCGAGATCAAGGGCGGCGACGGCACCGTCAATGCTGCAGCGCTGCGCGAGGTGCTCGGTGGCGCCAAGAACGCTTACCGCGATATTGCGCTCGCTAATGCCGCCGCGTCCCTCGTCATCGCGGGCAAGGCAGAGACGATCCGTGACGGCATGACGCTTGCAACGGAATCGCTCGATAGCGGCGCAACGGCATCTGCGCTCGATAAACTGATCGCCGTATCCAATGATATCGACTAGGATCGTCTCATGACCGATATCCTGAAGAAGATCGAAGCCTACAAGCGCGAGGAAATCGCTGCCGCCAAGGCAAGGACCTCGCTTGCCGATCTCAAGGCCATGCAGGCCGGGCAGTCCGCCCCGCGCGGTTTCCACAAGGCGCTCATCGCCAAGCGCGATGCCGGAGAATTCGGCCTGATCGCCGAGATCAAGAAGGCAAGCCCCTCCAAGGGGCTCATCCGTCCCGATTTCGATCCGCCTGCTCTCGCCAGGGCTTACGAAGCCGGTGGTGCTGCCTGCCTTTCCGTGCTGACCGATACGCCGAGCTTCCAGGGCGCACCGGAGTTTCTGACGGCAGCGCGCGCCGCCTGCGCCCTGCCCGCACTGCGCAAGGATTTCATGTTCGAGACCTATCAGGTCCATGAAGCCCGCGCCTGGGGTGCCGACTGCATCCTGCTCATCATGGCCTCGCTCAGCGATGAAGATGCCGAGCGCCTGCAGGACGAAGCCTTCTCGCTTGGCATGGATGTGCTGGTCGAAGTCCACGATGCGCCGGAAATGGAACGTGCGCTCAAGCTGTCTTCGCCGCTCGTCGGTATCAACAACCGCAACCTGCGCACCTTCGAAGTCGGCCTCACCGTCAGCGAGACGCTGGCTGCAATGGTTCCTGACGATCGTCTTCTTGTCGGCGAAAGCGGCATCTTCACCCATGAGGATTGCAAGCGTCTGCAGGCCGTCAGGATCAACACCTTCCTCGTCGGCGAAAGCCTGATGCGCAAGGATGACGTCGCGGCCGCCACACGCACGCTCCTGACAGGCGAAGCCGCAATCGCGGCCGAATGAGCATGAGCGGCGAGAAGCCAGGCCTCACCCATCTCGGTGCCTCCGGCGAGGCGCATATGGTCGATGTTTCCGACAAGGCCGAGACCGTGCGCATCGCCACTGCCGAAGGCTGTGTAAAAATGGCCCCGGAGACGCTTTCGCTCATCCTTCAAGGCAATGCCAAGAAGGGCGACGTCATTGGCACCGCTCGCCTTGCCGGCATCATGGCCGCCAAGCGGACGGCCGACCTCATTCCTCTCTGCCATCCGCTTATGCTGACAAAGGTCACGGTCGAGATCGAAGAAGATGCCGACCTGCCCGGCCTGCGGGTCACGGCCACTGCCAAGCTCACCGGCAAGACCGGTGTAGAGATGGAAGCGCTGACTGCCGTCTCCGTCGCGTGCCTGACGATCTACGACATGGCCAAGGCCGCGGACAAGGCGATGGAGATCGGCGGTGTCAGGTTGCTTGAAAAATCCGGCGGCAAATCCGGAGATTTCCGCCATCCGGAGGCAAGATGAACCTTCTGCCGGTCGCCGAGGCCCTAAGCCGCCTGCTGTCCAGTGCCGCGCCCGTCATGGCGTCCGAAACGCTGCCGCTCGCAGAGGCTGAGGGTCGCGTCCTGGCCGCCGATCTCAAGGCCGGTCTGACCCAGCCGCCATTCAATTCTTCAGCCATGGATGGCTATGCGCTGCGCCGTGAGGATGCGCCGGAGCCAGGCGCCGTTCTGAAGGTCATCGGCACATCGTCCGCCGGCCACGGCTTCGAAGGTAGCGTTGGTCCGGGCGAGGCTGTCAGGATCTTTACCGGCGCACCTGTACCGTCGGGTGCCGATAGCGTGTTGTTGCAGGAGGACGCGGAAAAGATCGAAGGCGGTATCAGAACCAATTTCCCAGTACGGCAGAACCAGCATGTTCGCCCGCGCGGTCAGGATTTCACTGAAGGCGAAGTGGTGTTGCCCGCCGGTACGATCCTCGATTTCTCGCGGCTGACGGTCGCGGCCGGCATGAACCGGCCCGATGTCGAGGTGTTGCGCCGTCCCCTCATCGCCATTCTTGCGACCGGCGACGAACTTCTGCCGCCCGGAAGCACGCCTGGTCCCTCACAGATCATCGCCTCCAACACCTTTGGCGTCGCTGCCCTTGCCCGCCGCGCCGGTGCCGACGTGCTCGATCTCGGCATCGTGCCTGATGACAAGGCGAAGATCACGGCAGCGATCGACAAGGCGCGCAATGCGAAAGTCGATGTGATCGTCACCCTCGGTGGCGCCTCGGTCGGCGATCATGATCTGGTGCAGGCGACATTGATCGAAGCCGGCATGGAGCTCGATTTCTGGCGCATCGCCATGCGCCCCGGCAAACCGCTGATGGTCGGCAGTTTCGGAAAGACCCATGTTCTCGGCTTGCCTGGCAACCCCGTCTCGAGCCTCGTCTGCTCGCTGCTATTTCTGGAGCCGCTGATCCGTAAGCTTGGCTCGCTGCCATCAGTTCCGCGCGAGACGATGGTGGAGGCCGCCGTCACGCTGCGCGCCAATGATCACCGTCAGGACTATGTGCGCGCCAAGCTCTCGAAATCCGCCGCTGGCGGCTGGCTTGTCGAACCTTTCGACAAGCAGGATTCATCGATGATGAAGACCTTCGCCCTTTCGGACTGCCTCATCATTCGTCCGCCGCATGCGCCGGAACTGCCGGCGGGAGCCACCTGCCCGGTCATGCTTCTGCGGCCAGATCTCCTCGCCTGACATTTCCTGAGGCGACCGCAAGCCAGAAGCAGAGCTGTGCCAGCACGCTTGCGCCGAGGATGACGGTCGCGGCGGCAAGTCCGGGGTCACCGCCTATCCCCGAAAGCGCGCTGCAGATAGCGCCGACGGCCATCTGCGTCGAGCCGTAGAGGCCGGAGGCCGAGCCGGTGACTTTCGGATTGACGCTGACGGCGAGCGTCAGCGCATTGGGCGAGGCCACGCCCGCGCCGATCGTATAGACCATGATCGCAGCCATCATCGGCAGAAGCGTCAGATGATGGCTCACGGCGAGGCCGAAGAAGACCAGTGCGGCAGCAATGCTGACGAGATTGGAAATCACCATCAGTCGCTTCATCGCAAACCGGCCGATCAGCCGCGTGGCGATCATGCTGCCGATCCAGTAGCCGAAGATCAACAGTGCAAGACAAATGCCGACCTCCGTTGCCGGGCGGCCAAGCTCGTTGATGACGATGAACGGGGCGGATGCCGTGAAGGCATACATGGAGGTCGTCGCACAGCCGCCGCCAACGGCATAGCCGACGAATGAGCGCGACGCGAGCAGCCCCAGATAGTCACGGCTCAGTGACTTCATGGAAGCCTCGGAGTTGCGGATGCCAGTTTCCGGCACCTTGCGCCATGTCAGCAGCAGATTGACGATGCCGAGCGCGCAGAGGGCCACGAAGATCGAACGCCAGCCGAGCGTAGAAGCAAGCGCGCCGCCGACGATGGGGGCAAGCCCCGGCCCGACCGTGACCATCAGGTTCATGATCGCAAGCCGCTTGGCCGTTTCATCGGGGCTGGAGGTGTCGCGTACGATGGCGCGGGCAATGACAAGCCCGGCGCAGCCACCGAAAGCCTGGAAGAGCCTGGCTGCGATCAGCGCATGCACGCCGGGCGAGACAAGTGCGGCGACGCCGGCGAGAGTATAGAGCACAAGTCCGCTCATCAGCACCGGCCGGCGTCCGTAGCGATCCGAAAGCGGACCATAAACGAGCTGACCGACGGCAAGGCCGAAAATGTAGAGACTGACGGTCAGTTGCATCTCGCCGATCGAGGCACCGAGATCCGTGGCCGCTGCCGGAAGCGCAGGCACGAAAATATGCATGGCCAGAGTGCCACTGAAGGTGATGAGCCCGAGCAGCCAGACCGGTATGTGACGCTTTGCGCCAAGTGGTCGCGCTTCGCTCATCGGGCCTGGATGCGTATTCACTGTTCTGGTTCCTCGAGCTGCCGGGCAAGCACGTCGCTGATGTGATCGAGCACGCGCCACGTGGTTTCGATGTCCTCGCGCGGCACCAAGGCAAGCGCCTCCTCGCGGATGCCCTGCGCCACGCGTTCGACCGCCTCCACGGTCCTCCTGCCCTCTTCCGTCAGCAGGATTTCCTTTGCACGCCTGTCTTCACCTTCGCGTCGCTCGACCAGTCCCGCCTTCTCCAGATTATCGATCAGGCGTACGACGGAGGAATTGTCGAGTGAGAGCGAGGCGGCCAGTTCCTTCTGGTGCTTCGGCGTCGGCGAGCGGGCGATACGCAGCAGCGGCAGCCATGTCGCTTCCGTCAGCCCGAAAGGCTGCAAACGCAGATTGGCGACACGCCGCCAGTAGCGAGCGGTCTGGGAGATGAGGCTCCCGAATGAGGTTGTGATCTTGTCGTCGGTCATGTCAATATCGATGGGATAGCAATAAATGACATGTCATCTATTGTGGCGCAAGACGAAAGTGTGATTGGTGCGTCGTTTCAAGCGATGAACTTTTCTCGGTTCACTTCAGTCGGAAAACAGCGCTGTCGGCGGTCGAGAGGCTCTGGGCTCCGCCAAAATCCGGCACCGCATAGTTTGCAAGCCGCAGCAGTGAGTTCGTGGGAAGGGGCGCCCTGCCGGGATCGCCGACGAGCACATCGAGACCGGCCATGCGGCAGCGTTCGAGAAACGGCAGGACACGCTCCGCCAACGCCTCGTCATAGAAGATATCACCGGCCAGCATTACCTCGGCAGCAGGCGGAGCATCTCCCATGATGTCGCCGAGTTGCGTCTCGATCATCACACCATTCGCTGCAGCGTTCAGCAGCGTAGCAGCAATCGCCTTGTCATCTATATCAACGGCCAGCGCATGTGCTGCACCGCATTTCATTGCCGCTATGGCGACAAGACCGGAGCCTGTGCCGAGATCGATGATGCGTTTGCCGGCAACCGTTTCGGGATAGTCGAAGAGATAGCGCGCAAGCACGGCGCCACCTGCCCAGGGATAGGCCCAGTAGGGCGGCATCAGATCGGAATCATCAGCCATTGCAAGCCGATAGAGGCCGCTCCTCGGTGTCGCCGTATGCAGCCTGACCCTAGGTATGGAAGGCACTTCCGAAAGCGGCAGGTTCGCCTTGATGAAGGCCGTCAGGTCGAGACGATCATCTGTGGACGCCGGTCTCATCTGCTATCGATTGCCTCGTTGCGACAGGCCTTCAGGCCATCCCGGACGGCATAATACCTCGCTGGACCTTTGTATAGTTATGGAAGCCCGCGCCCCCGCGTAATTTCCACCCGCGATCCCCCAGGGTTCGCCGCTATTTCCCAAAGCTGGAGGAACTTATGCAACCGATCACCAGACGCTCATTCTCGGCCGCTCTCGTTGCAGGGGCCGCACTCAGCATGTTTCCGGCTGCCAGCCGGGCCGCCACCGTCGCCAAGGCAAAGAATGTCGTGCTCGTCCATGGCGCTTATGCCGATGCATCCTGCTGGCTGGATGTCATCCCTCATCTGCAGGCCGCCGGTCTGAACGTGATGGCCGTTCAAAACCCCCTCACCTCTTTTGCCGACGACGTCGAAGCCACCAAGCGTATCCTGGCGCTGATGGAAGGTCCGACAGTGCTGGTCGGCCATTCCTATTCCGGCATGCTCGTCACCGAAGCTGGTGTCGATCCCAAGGTCACGGCACTCGTCTACATCGCCGCTCGCGCGCCGGATGCCGGCGAGGATTATACCGCGCTTGCCAAGCAATATCCGACGCCGCCGGCCAGTGCCGGCCTTGTTCACAATGGCGGTTACGCCCAGTTGAGCGAGGAAGCTTTCGTGAGAGACTTCGCCGGCGATCTGCCGGTTGCCCGCGCCAAGGCGCTCTATGCCGTGCAGGGCCGCATTTCGGATACGCTGTTCACTGCCAAGACGACGGTTGCCGCATGGCGCTCCAAGCCGTCTTGGTATGCCGTTTCGAAGAACGACCGCACCATCAATCCCGATCTCGAACGTTTCATGGCAAAACGCATGAATGCGACGACTGTGGAGCTCGACGCCAGCCACGTTTCGCTGATCTCGCAGCCGCGCGCCGTCGCCGATCTCATCCTCGCAGCAGCCGGTCAAGACGAACATATCTGAGGCCTTCGCTGCATGCCGGCCGCATTGCCTTACCAGTGCGGCCGGCGACTGCGTTAGCGGTCCTTTTTCTTGCCGAACTTGCCCTTGCCGCCTTCGAACTTGCCGCCTTCGAATTTCGGCTTCGGGCCTTTCTTCGTCCAGGGCTTGTCGTCCTGACGCTCGGCGCTGGCGGGCCTGTCCTTTCCGAACTTGCCCTTCGGCTTGTCGCCGCGGAAACGATCATCGCCACGATCCTCGAACGGCTTCTTGGCAAAGGGCTTGGCAGCCGGTTTGCTGAAATCGGGCATGCCGTTCAGCCTGACCACGCGGATACCGCGTTCCATCGTCTTGTTCGGGCCGAGCGCGCCGAGAAAGCCATCGGCGCTATCAGCAGCAATTTCCACAAAGGTCTCATCCGGCTGCATCTTGATCGCGCCGATCTCACGCTTCGTGAGATTGCCGTTGCGGCAGAGCATCGGGATCAGCCAGCGCGGCTCGGCATTCTGCTTGCGGCCAACGGAGACCGAGAACCAGACGCTCGGACCGAAGTCGTCGCGCGGTCCCTTCTGCGCCGGAGCAAATTCGCGTGCCTCGCCGTTGTCGCGGCGTTTGCGGGCGCGGTCGTCCTGCACCGAAACCTCGATCAGGTCTTCCGGCGCCGATTGATTGGCGCGGTAGAGGCGCACGAAAGCGGCGGCAAGCGTCTCGGCACCATGGCTGGCGATCAGCTTCTGTACGAGATCCTGTTCTTCATCCTGCGGCTTGTCGGCAAAGATCGGATCTGCGAGCAGCCGCTCGTCGTCGCGTTCGGTCACTTCTTCGACGGACGGCGGACGTGCCCAGGTGGCATTGATGCCGGCATTTTCCAGTAGTCGCTCTGCCTTGCGGCGAACGTTGAGCGGCACGATGAGCGCGCTGACGCCCTTGCGTCCCGCACGGCCCGTACGGCCGCTGCGATGCAGCAGCGTTTCCGGATTGGTCGGCAGGTCGGCATGTACGACGAGATCGAGGCCCGGCAAGTCGATGCCGCGTGCGGCGACATCGGTCGCGATGCAGACGCGCGCGCGTCCGTCGCGCATGGCCTGCAGCGCATGGCTGCGCTCGTTCTGGGTCAATTCGCCGGAGAGTGCCACAACATTGAAATTGCGGTTGTGGAACCGTGCCGTCAGGTGATTGACGGCCGCACGCGTCGAACAGAAGACGATCGCATTGCGCGCCTCGTAATAACGCAGCACGTTGATGATGGCGTTTTCACGGTCGCTTGGAGAAACGACGAGCGCGCGATAGTCGATATCGATATGCTGCTTCTCTTCCGCCTGCGTGCTGATGCGCACGGCATCGCGCTGATAGCTCTTGGCGAGCTTGGCGATCGCAGCTGGAACCGTTGCCGAGAACATCAGGGTACGGCGCTCATCGGGCGCCGCTTCGAGGATGAATTCCAGATCTTCGCGGAAGCCGAGATCGAGCATCTCGTCTGCCTCATCCAGCACGGCAGCCTTGAGCTCGCTCATGTCGAGCGCATGGCGGCGGATGTGGTCGCAGAGACGTCCCGGCGTGCCAACGACGATATGCGCACCGCGTTCCAGCGCACGGCGCTCGCTGCGGATATCCATGCCGCCGACGCAGCTGACGATCACGGCGCCTGCCATTTCGTAAAGCCATTCCAGCTCGCGCTTGACCTGCAGTGCCAGTTCGCGCGTCGGCGCGATCACGAGAGCAAGAGGTGCGGCGGCTGGCCCGAAACGCTCGGCGCCTTCAAGCAGCGTCGGCGCAAGCGCCAGGCCGAAGGCAACAGTCTTGCCCGAGCCGGTCTGGGCGGAAACGAGAGCGTCAGATTCTGCGAGCGCCGGATCGAGCATCGCCTTCTGGACGGGGGTAAGCTCTGTATAGCCGCGCTTCTGCAACGCCTTGGCGATCGCCGGAGAGACGCCGTTATAGTCAGTCATTTGTTCGATCTTTCGGAGCTGTCAGGCGCAGCGAGCGCCGTAGCCGGAAACGTCCGGCCGAAGAGTTGGGCCGTTCCTACTCGCTCCGGCTGCGAATGTCAAAGTGTCTCGCCGCGCCATGTGTAGATGGCGATGCCGCCGGAGCGGCCGCGAAGCTTCGTATCGAACGGTCCGGCCAACCGCCCCGTGTGCAAGGGAATGGCATCGGGACCGGCGGCGTCGAGCAGTCCGGCGCTGAGTGCAAGTTCCGCACCGCGGCTTGCCGCCACTTCCATCAGCCGCTGCGCGACATTGACGGTATCGCCGGTCGCGGTGATCTGCTGCCGGTCGCCGGTGCCCAGACGCGAAGCGACGATCGGGCCGCAATGGGCGCCGAGCTTGAAGCCTATCTTCCTGCGCCGAAGCTCCGGATGGCCTGCGAGGAAGAGGCGCGTGCGATCGGCAAGCCGTATGGCGCAGGCTGCGGCCCGCGCCGCATCGTCCGCCGCCGGTGCCGGCAATCCGAAGAGGATCATGGCGCCGTCACCCATGAAGCTGGTGATCGCGCCCCCGAGAAGCCGTACTTCCTCATCAATCAGTTCAAAGAAGCCGCTGAGGATCTCGCGCACCATGGCCGGTCCGACCGCTTCGCTGAGGCCGGTGAAGCCCGAGAGATCGATGAAGACGACGGAAGCGTTCTGCCGCACGGGCTCGGCCAGGAATGCCGGGTCGCGCGCCAGCCACTCCCCGAGGCCGGGCGCCTCGATGCGCTGCAGGCGCTCCGATTGATCGGCAAAATGCCGCGCACGGCGGCGGTCTCGCCAGAGTTCTGCGGCGCCGAAAATAATCGCAGGCGGGAGTGCAGCCGCAATCGGCAATGCAGCACTCAGCCAGTAACCGTTCGCGAAAGCGGCAAGGTTGAGCATCGCCCAGGCAATGACCGTGAGGCATATGATGATGAAGCCGAGAGCGCTACGGCGCCACGCGACCAGCGCGACCAGGAGAACAGGCAAGGCCGTCGCAATGCCGGCATCCGCCTGCCTTGTTCTGCTGTCGCGTACCATGCCATCGCCGGCTATCAGATGGGTGATTGCCGTCGACATGACTTCGACACCCGGCAGGATGGGATCGAACGGTGTGGGAAAGACATCGCCGCCGCCGGTGACTGTTGCGCCGATCACCACAACCTTGCCGGTGATGGCATCCGCCGGCAGCTTGCCATCGAGCGCATCGGCAGCGCTGAAGGTGCTGATGCTGCCCGCAGGACCATAGAACGTCAGCGGCAGGCGCTGGCCCGTATCCGTTGGAATGCGGTGAGCACCGAGCCGGATGCCATCGTTTTCGATCAAGGGTTCGGCCCCGAGCGCAATCGAGGCCGCGCGCAACGGAAAGGCCGCGTCCAGACGGTCGGCGGCGCGAGAAAACAGCGGGATGAAACGCGGTACGCCGCTCTGGTCCGTCGCGACATTGACGATGCCGATCGGCGCAGCCTCCGCGAAGCGCGGCTGCGGCAGCAGAAGCTGCTGTGCTTCGGGTACCGTTGCAAGCGGATCCTCGGCATTTGCCGTCACCGACTGGAGACTTTGTGGAAAGGTGGCGGCACCGGCGATGATGCTGGGGGCGGATTTGATCGCCGTTGCGAGCGCCGCATCCCCTTCCTCCGTGCCGGGATCGACGAGCAGTATATCGAGAGCCAGCGCCTTTGGTTTCAACGCCCCGATGGAGGTTACGAGCTGTGCAAGCGTATCCCGCTTGAGCGGATAGCCATGTGCCGCGGCGGTGCGGTCATCGATCGCGATAATGGAAACAATATCGGGCGGAGACCGGACACCGACGATCATGCTGCGCAGATCGACCAGCGTGGCTTCCACACGCTCGATCAGGCCGGAGTTCGACTGCTGCTGCAGATGGAAATAGCCGAGGGAAGCGCCCCACAGACCGGCGAGCAGCAGTGCGATCACTGTCGGAAGCCGGTGGTTCATGAGACCGCTTATTGACCGAGGCGTGAAAGAAGAGCCGCGACGCGGGGCGCCGGCCAGGTGCGAACGGTGAGCGCAGCCGTTCCGCGCGTCACGTCTACGCCCTCGCCCGGTCCAAGCACGACGGCTGCCCCTGCCGGACGGCGTACGCCGACGCGGCCGCGTGTGACCAGTACGGAGGTCGTGCCGCCTTTGACGTCGACGGCCCATTGGGTGCCGCGAACGGCCGCGATCGCCTGCGGCGTCACCACCTGGAAACCGCCGCGATGCTGGCTGCTGTCCACGTCGACAAGGGCAGCCTTGCTGCGCAATGACAGGGAATCCGGGCTGCCGTCGCGATTGCGATCGATGAGTGTGAACGATGCTCCGCGTTCGGCGGTTATATTGACGCCGCCAGGGCAGCGGAAGATCTGGTTGCCATTCGCCGCCCGCGAAATCGCGCAGCCGGCGGACTGGGCATAAGCTGCTCCCTGAGGCAGGAGCCCGATTGTCAGAACAGCGAAAAACAGGCTGAGGGAGATTGCTGGGATGGCTTTCATGATCCGCCTCTCATGACCGCCGGTACATCCTCGAAGGCGCCGGCCGATCGATACTAGCTGAATTCGCCGGTTTCCCTATGCAAAAATCGGGGGCCGTGCAAGCCATTCGGAAACATTCAGGGTCCGCTCGGTGACGGCCCGATGTAGCGAGCGCGAGGGCGGATCAGATGGCCGCTTTCGATCTGCTCCATCGCATGCGCCAGCCAGCCGGCCGTGCGCGCCAGTGCGAAGATGATGATCGGCGCCTCCTCCGGCAGGTTGAAGGCGGCCGTCATGGCGGCAAGCGCGAAATCGGCGTTGACCGGCTCGCCCACCATCTCTTCGCCGGCCCGCTGTACATCGCGAAAGACCGGAGGCACGTCGAAAGACGAGAGCAGAACGCGTGCCCGCACATCGCCGTCGGGATAAAGCGGATGTCCGAAGGCCCCCAGCCTGCTTCCCCGCAGCAACTGGTGGCGGATCGCGCGCTCCGCCCCGATGCTGCATGCGGCGTCGACAAGGGCATCGATACTCCGCCACGCCGAGCCATGCAGTGGGCCGGTCAGCGTCGAGAGACCCGAGAGCACGGCGGCAGAAAGTGCCGCTCCCGTCGAAACCGTGACGCGGACAGCGAAGGTCGAGGCATTCAGCTCATGATCGGCGAACATGACGAGCGCCCGACGCAGGCAATCGGCGGCCTCCGGCCTGCCCCAGCATGCCGCGAGACGGTGATGCAGGGAATGGTCCGTCGGGCCTGGCGCCAGCGCATCGGCAATGGTGGACAGCACGCTGCATGCTTCCATCTGCAACGCGGGGCGCGCACGCCCGAGCGACGGCAGATCGGCGCTCACCCGTCCTGCCAGCGCCAGAAGTGCAGCCTGAATGGCAGGCGCTGCCGGCTCTGGCGCGCGCGCTGGCACGCAGGTAAAACTTTCCGCATTCCAAAGGAGCAGCGCAGTCTCCTCCAGCGTCGCATGCACTGAAAGCTCCGCCGCATCCCGCCCCCGATAAAGCAATCGTCCCGCGGCAATGGTTGAGATCGCGGATGCCAGCACGGGATCGCCCCAGCTGATTGCCTCGGCGGCGACCGTCTCGCTCTTGCGTCGGCCGGCATGCCGCTCGGCAAGCCGTTTGACGTCGCTTTGTTGGTAGAGGCTGCGGCGCGGGTCGGCTGGGTCGGCCTTGGCGCGGATGCGACCCCGGCTGACATTGGCATATAGCGTCTGCGGCTTGGTGCCGAGTTCCGCCAACGCTTCCTCTGCTGTCACCCAGGTCATCGCAACCTCATATTGATCAATTACATCAAGATTGACGTCAATCAAACTAGGACCGATCTTTCCTCTGGTAAAGGAGAAAACCCATGAAAAATGGTTTGGAAGATGTCATTGCCGCTGAAACACAGCTCTCGGATGTCGACGGCGAAGCGGGCCGGCTGATCATCCGCGGCATATCCCTGGATCATCTGGCCGGGCGCAGTACCTATGAAGATGTCGCCGCGCTGCTGCTGGATGGATTGATCGAACCGCATCTCGATGCAACCGAGTTGCGCCGCCGGCTTGGCCAGGCGCGACGGGAAGTTTTCGCGGAAGTCAAAGCCGCCGATTCCCGCTTGCTGGCGCTGCCGCCGGTCGATGCGATGCGAGCACTCGTCGCCCGGTTGCCGGACGGTGAAGATATCGATACTGCGCTTCGCCTGCTTGCAGCACCCGCTGTCTTCCTGCCGGCGGTTCTGCGCCTGCAGCGCGGCGAGAAGCCGGTAAAGCCCGATGCCGGCTCGTCGCAGTCAGCCGATATCCTGCGGATGCTATCGGGCACGGTGCCGAGCGCCGAGCAGACGGGTGCACTCGACACCTATCTCGTAACGATCTCCGATCACGGCCTCAACGCCTCAACCTTCGCATCGCGCGTCATCGCCTCCACCCGCGCCGGCCTCACCTCCTCGGTGCTGGCGGCGATCAGCGCACTGAAGGGGCCGCTGCATGGGGGCGCGCCGGGGCCGGTGCTCGATATGCTTGACGGTATCGGGAGCGATGCCAATGCCGGCCCCTGGCTGCGCTCGGCGCTCGATCGCGGCGAACGGCTGATGGGCTTCGGCCACCGTGTTTACCGCGTGCGCGACCCGCGTGCCGATGCGCTGAAAAATGCGCTGAAGCCGCTTGTTGCCGCAGGTCAGGTGAATGCCGGCCGCATCGCGCTTGCCGAAGCCGTTGAGCAGGCAGCGCTCGCGATCCTGAAGGAGCGCAAGCCAGACCGACCACTGGATGTGAATGTGGAATTCTATACCGCGTTGCTTCTGGAGAGCCTCGGCTTCCCGCGCGATGCCTTTACCGGCGTCTTTGCGATCGGCCGCACTGTCGGCTGGGTCGCCCATGCCCGCGAACAGGGGCTGGAAGGTCGTCTCATTCGTCCCCGCTCGGTCTACGTGGGACCGCTGCCGCAGGCGGCGTGACGGAATGAAAAAAGCCGCTCCCTCGTTTCGGAGGGAGCGGCTGGAATTGTGTAACAGCGAATAATTAGACCAACCGGCTCTGTTCCGTCGCCGCTTCGATGAAGCTTGCAAAGAGCGGATGCGGATCGAGCGGGCGGGACTTCAGTTCAGGATGGTACTGAACGCCGATGAACCAGGGATGGTCGGGATATTCGATCGTCTCCGGCAGGACACCGTCAGGCGACATGCCCGAGAAGACGAGGCCGCAGTTTTCCAGCCGGTCCTTGTAGTCGATATTGACTTCGTAGCGATGGCGGTGACGCTCGGAAATATCGGTCGAGCCGTAGATATCCGAAATCTTCGTGCCCTTCTTCAGGGACGCCTTGTAGGCGCCGAGACGCATCGTGCCGCCGAGATCGCCCGCTGCCGTGCGCTTCTGCAACTCGTTGCCCTTCACCCATTCCGTCATCAGGCCGACAACCGGCTCCGGCGTCGGGCCGAATTCGGTCGAGGAGGCGTTCGATACATCGGCGAGGTTGCGCGCAGCCTCGATGACGGCCATCTGCATGCCGAAGCAGATGCCGAAATACGGCACCTTGCGCTCGCGGGCAAAACGCGCCGCATGGATCTTGCCTTCCGAACCGCGCTCGCCGAAGCCGCCCGGTACCAGAATGCCGTGCACCTTCTCGAGATACGGTGCCGGATCTTCCTTTTCGAAGACTTCCGACTCGATCCATTCGAGCTTGACCTTGACGCGGTTGGCGATGCCACCGTGATGCAGCGCTTCGATCAGCGACTTATAGGCATCCTTGAGGCCGGTATACTTGCCGACGATCGCGATCGTGACTTCGCCTTCCGGGGTGCGGATGCGGTTACAGACCTCTTCCCACTGGTCGAGGCGCGGCTTGGGAGCCGGCTCGATCCCGAAGGCGGCAAGCACTTCGTCGTCGAGGCCTTCCTTGTGGTAGGCCATCGGCACGTCGTAGATATTGGCAACGTCGAGCGCCTGGATGACGGCGGAAGGGCGCACGTTGCAGAACAGCGACAGCTTGCGGCGTTCGGCTTCCGGGATTTCCCGGTCGGCGCGCACCAGCAGGATGTCGGGATGAATGCCGAGCGCCTGCAGTTCCTTGACGGAATGCTGCGTCGGCTTGGTCTTCAGTTCGCCCGCTGCCGGAATATAGGGCATCAGCGTCAGGTGCACGTAGATTGCGGTGCCGCGCGGCAGGTCGTTGCCGAGCTGGCGGATCGCTTCCATGAAGGGCATCGCCTCGATATCGCCGACCGTGCCACCGATTTCGCAGATGACGAAATCATAGTCGTCATTGCCTTCGATGACGAAATCCTTGATCTCGTTGGTGACGTGCGGGATGACCTGAACGGTCGCGCCGAGATAATCACCGCGGCGTTCCTTGTCGATGATGTTCTTGTAGATGCGGCCGGTGGTGATGTTGTCGGTCTTGGTCGCCGAGCGTCCGGTAAAACGCTCATAATGGCCGAGATCGAGGTCGGTTTCCGCGCCGTCGTCGGTGACGAAGACTTCGCCGTGCTGGGTCGGGCTCATAGTGCCCGGATCCACGTTCAGATAGGGGTCAAGTTTGCGAAGCCGCACCCGATAACCACGGGCCTGCAACAACGCTCCGAGAGCCGCGGCCGCAATTCCTTTTCCGAGGGAAGAAACCACGCCGCCAGTGATGAATACGTATCGCGCCATGGGAGTCACCGGATACCTTTTCAAAAACGATTCCACCAGCCCAAAAATTCTTTTCCAGAACTTTTGGTGCGTGGCGCAGGAATCTGAACAAAAGAAAACCGGCAGACCCGAGGGCCTGCCGGCGGTTTATTTTCTGGACCGGCTTATTGTCCCGTGGGGACGCCGGAAGGCTGTGCCGGCGCGGTCGCGGCGGGAGCCTCAGGCTGAGCCGGAGCCGTCGTCGTCGGAGCAGCCGGTGCGGTCGCCGCGGGGGCGCTTGCAGCCGGTGCCTGAGTTGCAGGAGCCTGCGTTGCCGGGGCAGCCGGCGCCGGAGCCGCAGCGCCGCCATTCGGAATGCCGCTGTTATCGGCAGGCGTGGCCGGAGCCGCTGGGTTGCCGCCGCCGAGCGAGTCGAGAATGCCGTTGCCCTGCCCGCTCGTTGCCGGAATGCGATTGAGAATATCGGTCGGTCGGCTTTCGTAACGGGTGAGAATGCCCAAGCCAAGCGAGGTGATGAAGAACAGCGTCGCCAGGATCGCCGTCGTGCGCGTCAGCGCATTGGCCGTGCCGCGGGCCGACATGAAGCCCGATCCGCCGCCGATACCGAGACCGCCGCCTTCGGAGCGCTGGATGAGCACGACGCCGACGAGCGCGAGCACGATCATGAGATGGATGACAATCAATACGGTCTGCATGGGTCCAGTCCTGCCCGTCTGAGGACGGACATAAAGTAAAAATCTGGCGGCTCTTTACATGAGGTCATCAGCTATTCCAAGCCCTTCGGCCAGGAATATGCAATCGACTCAGGCGAGCAGCGCCTCGTATGTGCCGTAGATGGCGAGGAAGTCGGTGGCTTTCAAGCTCGCCCCGCCGATCAGCGCGCCATCGACATTGTCGACGGCAAGCAGTTCGCGGGCATTGCCGGGCTTGACCGAGCCGCCGTAGAGAATGCGCATGCCCTTGCCCTCATCACCGAAGCGGTGGACGAGTTCGGAGCGGATGAAGGCATGGGCGATTTCCACGTCCTTTGCCGTCGGTGTCAGCCCGGTGCCGATCGCCCAGACGGGCTCATAGGCAATGACGGTATTGTCAGCAGTTGCTTCCCCCGGCAGCGAGCCGGAAAGCTGGCGCTTGAGAATGTCGAGCGTCTGATAGGCGTCGCGCTCTTCGCCGGTCTCGCCGACGCAGACGATCGCCGTCAGGTCCGCCTGATAGGCGGCTTGCGCCTTGCCGCGGATCATATGGTCGGTCTCGGCATGGTCGATGCGCCGTTCCGAATGACCAACGATCACGTAAGTGCCGAAGCAATCGGCGATCATGTCGGCCGAAATATCGCCGGTATGCGCGCCGGACTGGGCCTGATGGCAATCCTGTCCGCCGATCGCAAGTGGGCTGTCGGTCGCAAGCGCGGTCGAGACGTAAAGCAGCGTCGCGGGTGGGCAGATCAGCGTTTCGACCTTGTCGGACAAGGGAACCATGACGCCCTGGGCAATCGCCTTGATCTGGTCCAATGAATCGCGCGTGCCGTTCATCTTCCAGTTCCCCGCCACGAGCGGGCGTACGTCAGGTGTCATGCTGCTCTCCCAAAATCCGCATATCCGGCGGCCTTAGCAAAAGCGTGGCTCAAAGGAAAGCGCCTGGGGTGGCCTCGGCGAAATATGATGGCCTGAAAGCCCTATGTGACCTGGAATCTGCCCGCTCAGGACGCCAGAACCCAGTTCAGCACTCTGCGCCAGTCGATCATGCGGATCGGCGTCCCATGGTTGCCATTCTGGAAGAGCGTGAAATGCGTCGGGTATTTTGCCTTGTGGAGCTTTTCGTACAGCGCCTGCTGGTCGGTGGCGGCATAGACAGGGTCACGGCTGCCATGGGCAAACCACAGCGGCAGCTTGGCCTTGTAGAATGGGCTTTTCGCAAAATCCGGGTCCGAGACGCCGCTCATGATCAGCATCCCCTTCAGCCGTTTGACGCTCTCGGCGTCACGGGTGATGCCCCAGCAGATCTGGCTGCCCATCGAGGCGCAGCTGAGGATGACCGGGCGGCCGGGAGACTGCGCGTTTGCATAGCGGATGAGCCCGGCAATGGCGGTCACGCCAGTGGCGTCGAAGGTTTTGACCGTCGGCGAATAGTAGACGCCGCCATTGCCCGCCGTAAGGTTCTTCAGCCGGTTGAAATTGCCGCCGAAGGAATAGTCGTTGGCGCCGAGGCGCCGGTCGCCGTCGCGGCCGTGTATGAAGATGACCGTGAAGGCGGCATTCTCAGCCGGTCCCACCCTGGTGACATCGAGCTTGATGCCGTCGAGCGACAGCGTTTCGTCCGCCTGCAGTTTCTTGATGCCGAGCGAGACATATTTCTGCTGTACCCGCTTTTGAGGGATCTGGTCGCGCCCATTAATGTCGCGCATCTCGTCGTAATCGATCACTTCCGATGCGCCGTCATCGCCCGTCTGCAGCACTTTCTGCGTCGAAAACAGATCGTCCTTGTAGGGCGGCAACGTCTCGGCCGAGGTGGTCGTGACAGCCACGGACAGGAAAAAGGCCGCAATTGCAGTGATTATGGTGCAATGACTTGTGGACATCGGCATGCAGATGGTTCCCAAAGAGCTGCCGCGACTTGCCATTCGGCGCCCGGCAACGCAAATCACATCTTGAAAAGCTCCGCAAATCCGGGGCGCGTCGCGTATCGGGGCGCTTTCTGTCAGAATTCCCCTGATTCGCAAACGCGATACGGACCGCGACTATTGTGGGCCAGCGGCGGCCCTTCACGAGAATGAAGATCTGAACGGTTCCATGGAAGACAGCAACGACCTCTTTTCCGGAATGCCCCTCACGCAAAAGCAGGAGGAGGCTGCAAAGCCTGCGGCACCTGCCGAACGGCCCGCCGCGGCTGCGGCACCCGCTGCCGCGCGCCCTGCCCCGGCAACGTCGAACGGCGATGATTATGGCGCCTCATCGATCCGTGTTCTGGAAGGTCTGGAACCGGTGCGCATGCGCCCCGGCATGTATATCGGCGGTACCGACGAAAAGGCACTGCACCACCTGTTTGCCGAAGTCATCGACAACTCGATGGACGAAGCGGTGGCCGGCCATGCCGATTTCATCGACGTGCATCTCGATATTCAGGGTTATCTGACTGTCACCGACAACGGCCGCGGCATTCCGGTCGAGAACCATCCGCAGGTTCCCGGCAAGTCGACGCTCGAAGTCATCATGACCAAGCTTCATGCCGGCGGTAAGTTCGACGGCAAGGCCTATGAGACCTCCGGCGGTCTGCACGGCGTCGGCGTCTCCGTCGTCAATGCACTGTCGGATGTTCTCGAAGTCGAAGTCGCTCGCAACCGCAAGCTCTACCGCCAGCGCTTCTCGCGCGGCGTGCCGCAGGGCGGCATCGAGGAACTGGGTGATGTGCACAATCGCCGCGGCACCAAAGTTCGCTTCCACCCCGACCCGCAGATCTTCGGCGACCACGCGAAGTTCGATGCGGGCCGAGTCTTCCGCATGGCCCGGTCGAAAGCCTATCTCTTCGGCGGCGTCGAGATCCGCTGGAGCTGCGATCGGGGCGTGCTGCCCGAAGGCTCCGACGTGCCTGACAAGGCCGTCTTCCACTTCCCCGGCGGCCTGAAGGATTACCTGCAGGCGACGATGGGCAAGGAATTCACCGTCACCCGCGAAATCTTCGCCGGCAAGAGCGAAAAGGTTGCCGGCCACGGTGCGCTGGAATGGGCGATCACTTGGTATGGCGGCGATCCGCAGGTTCACTCCTATTGCAACACCATTCCGACACCCGAAGGTGGCACGCATGAGGCGGGTCTGCGCATCGCGCTGACCAAGGGCCTGAAGAGTTATGCCGAACTGACGCAGAACAAGCGCGCCGCGCAGATCACCACCGACGACGTGATGATTTCGGCCGTCGGCATGCTCTCGGTCTTCATCCGCGAACCGGAATTTGTCGGCCAGACGAAGGATCGACTGGCGACGGTCGAAGCCCAGCGCCTTGTCGAAAACACTCTGCGCGACCCGTTCGATCACTATCTCGCCGATAATCCGGGTGAAGCCGAGAAGCTTCTCGACTGGGTAATCGAGCGAGCCGAAGAGCGCCTGCGCCGCCGCAAGGAGAAGGAAGTCAACCGTAAGACCGCGGTACGCAAACTGCGCCTGCCCGGCAAACTTGCCGATTGCTCGCAGAACACCGCCGAAGGCGCCGAACTCTTCCTGGTCGAGGGTGACTCGGCAGGTGGCTCCGCCAAGCAGGCACGCAACCGCGCCAACCAGGCGATCCTGCCGCTGCGCGGCAAGATCCTCAACGTCGCCAGCGCCGGCCGCGAGAAACTCGGGGCGAACCAGCAGATCTCCGATCTCGTCCAGGCGCTCGGCTGCGGCACGCGCTCGAAATATCGCGAAGAGGATCTTCGCTACGAACGCATCATCGTCATGACCGATGCCGACGTCGACGGCGCGCATATCGCTTCGCTGCTCATCACCTTCTTCTATCAAGAGATGCCGGAGCTCGTGCGCGGCGGTCATCTCTTCCTCGCCGTGCCGCCGCTCTACAAGATCACGCAGGGCGCAAAGTCTGCCTATGCCCGTGATGACGAGCATCGCGCCGAACTGATGGAGACGGAATTTAAGGGCAAGGCCAAGATCGAGATCAGCCGCTTCAAAGGTCTCGGTGAAATGCTGCCCGCCCAGCTCAAGGAAACCACTATGGACCCGTCAAAGCGCACGCTTCTGCGCGTGCTGATCGACGAGGTGGATTTCGAAGGCACGCGCAATGCCGTCGACGACCTGATGGGGACAAAAGCCGAGGCACGCTTCCGTTTCATCCAGGAACGTGCAGCTTTCGCCGAAGACCTCGATATTTAAGCCTTAGCGAATTCATAGAACTGACGAAGAACCGTTACGCTTCCGTCAAAATACCGGCGCAATAGAACGGCCGGCGCTCTGCCCTCCCGAGAGGTCACTGCAGCGCCGGCCCTCTTGTTTCAACCCTTTGCCGGATATTTGCCATGACCAAGCGTTTTCTCGCGACTGCCGCTTTCGTTTTCCTGTCCAGCACCGCTTCCGTTTTCGCAACCGATATTGGCGCGACCGTCGAGACCGCCTGCCCCTTCGGCGATTGCGCCGCTGCGATCTCCCTTTCCTATCTCGGTGAATTCGTCATCCCGACCGGTCAGATGGAAAACGGCGTTGAATTCGGCGGCATTTCCGGCCTCGATTTCGATGCCGCCACTGGCCATTATATTGCCATCAGCGACGATCGCTCCGAAAAGGCCCCGGCCCGCTTCTACGATCTTGATATCGATGTCGGCGCCGCCGGCCTGAAGGGCGTCACCGTCGTCAAGCATGTCACCTTCCAGGACAAGAACGGCCAGCCTTTTGCCTCGCGCACCGTCGATCCTGAATCCATCCGCTTCGGCAAGGACGGCATTTACTGGGGTAGCGAAGGCGACGCCAAGGCGCTGATCGCCCCCTTCGTGCGCGTCACCTCTCCTGATGGCGCCTTCGTGCGCGAGTTCAAGTTGCCCGACGGTTTTGCACCGACCGCCGACAAGTCGACCGGCATCCGCGACAACCTCGCTTTCGAGGATATCGCAGTGTCTCCATCCGGTGATGTCTTTGTCGGCGTTGAGGCAGCCCTCTATCAGGACGGCCCGAACCCCAGCCTGACGACAGGCAGCCTGTCGCGCATTATCCGCTACGACGGCGCAACCGGGGAGCCGAAGGCTCAGTATGTCTATCCGGTCTCGCCGATCCCGCAGGCCGCCACGAAGGCCGACGGCGGCAACGACAACGGCATGTCGGAAATGATTGCGCTTGATGATCACCGCCTGCTTGCCGTCGAGCGCAGCTATGCCCAGGGCTTCGGCAACAACGTCAAGCTTTTCATGATGGATCTCGACGGCGCGACCGATGTCTCCGCCATTGCCTCGCTTGCCAAGAACGACCAGCGCGTCGTCCCGGCCCGCAAAAGCCAGGTGCTGGATCTGCGCGCCATCGGCCTGACGCCCGACAACATCGAGGCCATGGCAATCGGCAAGGCGAAGGACGGTACTGATGTCCTGATCCTCGGTTCGGACAATAATTTCTCGACCGGCCAGAAGAGTCAGTTCTACGCCTTCAAGATCAACCACCGCCCTCAGTAATATCGAGGCGATCGGAAGCTAAAAACAGCCACGCTTTGTATACGCTTTATCCGGGCGGACCTTGAAACCGCCCGGTTCATAGCCCATAAACTAGGACAACAATAAAAAGAGGCGCGCGTGGGTGTGTTTGACCGTCAGAAAACCAATACGGAGCCGCGATGGCTGGGGCCATCGGCGACGATACGTACGCCGCTGATACCCTCCATTTCGGCTGCCCGCTGGCTGCTCGTGCTCGTTGCCGCAGCCGGCGTCTACTTCTTCTACGGCTTCGTGGTGCCGGTGCTTGCAGCCCTCGTCATTGGCTTTGCGAGCTGGCCGCTTTACCGCAAGCTCCTCGCCCGCGTGGGCGGCAATACGACTATTGCCGCGACCATCGCAATCATCCTTATTCTCACCTTCCTCGTCATTCCGATCGGCCTTGCCGTTGCCTACACGACCGGTGAAGTGCGCACCTGGGTTGCCTGGGCGATTCACGCCAACCGCTTCGGGGCGGAAACGCCGCAATGGATCATCGCGCTGCCGTTCGCCGGTCCCTATCTCGATGAGCTCTGGACGAAATATATCGGCAGCCCCGGCGCCATGGGTGAACTCATCCAGGCCGTCAGCGGCGCTCATATCGGCAACATTTACCGCGCGGTTCTGGCGGCCGGCGGCGGCGCCTTCCACCTGCTCCTGACGCTGCTGTTCATGCTGATTGCGCTCTTCTTCGTCTATCGCGACGGCTTCTCCTTCTCAAAGCAGATCGACATGCTGGGCGAGCGCATCCTGCCGAACCGCTGGGAGCGTATTTCCCGCGTCGTGCCAGCCACGATCAGTTCGACCGTCATGGGCATGACGCTGATTGCCATCGGTGAAGGCATCGTGCTCGGCGTCGCCTATTGGATTGCCGGCGTGCCCTCTCCAGTCACGCTTGGCGTGCTGACCGGCGTCATGGCCCTGATCCCGGGTGGCGCGCCGCTCTCCTTCACGCTGGTATCCGTCTATCTGCTCGCCAGCGGTTCGCATGTCGCCGGTATCGGCCTCTTCGTCTGGGGCACGGTCGAACTCTTCATCGTCGACAAGACGCTACGCCCGAAGCTCGTCGGCGGACCGATCAAGCTGCCGTTCCTGCCGACTTTCTTCGGTCTGGTCGGCGGCGTGAAGACGATGGGCTTCCTTGGCCTCTTCATCGGCCCGGTGCTGATGGCTCTCCTGGTCGCTATCTGGCGGGAATGGATACATGAGGTCCGCACCGCCGATACGGGCCCGCAGATCCTGCTCGACGAGCAAGCCCCCCCGGTGCAACGCGCCGCCGAGGGCTGATTTCCCCGTCGGCGAAGGTCGTCAGACAGTCAGCCGTTTTTCCATGAAAAGGCTGAGCGGATCTGGCTGATAGGAGCCGAAGGGCTCGATTTCGATGTATCCGTATTTCTTGTAGAGGCCGATCGCCTCGGGCTGGTAGATGCCGGTTTCCAGACGCACTGCCATAAGCCCTTTCTCCAAGCCAATTTCCTCCAATCGGTCCATCAACCGGCTTGCGACCTTCAGGCCCCGCGCTTGCGGGTCGACGAACATGCGCTTGATCTCGGCAGTGCCGTCGCCCGCCTCGACCAGCGCGCAGCAGCCCACGATCTCGTCGTCGTTGCGCGCCACGAGGAAGCTCACCGACGGCTTTTCCAGGGTAGAGATATCAACGAGATGGTTGCTCTCGGACGGATAGAGCGACTGCGCATAGGCGTCGGAGAGATCAAGAAGGCGGATCACCCCGTCCTGGCGCGGCGGTTCAAGAGCGATGGTGACGGGCATTTTCTCTCCTATTGCGACGAAGGACGCGAATTTTCCCGGATGACGGGGAGTTAACGTCGCTGCCTTCATTCCGTTGGAATTGTGCTGTCGAAGGTGATGACACGCTCAATAGCCATGGAGGCAAAATATGCAAGCCGTCCTCATCGCCATGACGATCCTCGGTTGCGACGATTCCGTCAGCCAATGCAATTACGTGGCCACGGTCGACAAGCACTGGGAAACCGTCGTCGCCTGCGATGCCGAGGCTGAACAACGGCTGAAAAACTACGCCAATGCCAGCTATCCGACGGTCATTGCGGTCTGCGAGGCGCCGAAATCGCTTGCCGCTGCCGAACCGGCCAAGCCGGCACCATCCGCTCCAACAGCGCCCGAGGTCGCCGAACAACAGGATGGTATTGGGGCTTTCGTGGACAATGTTGCCGGACGTGTTCGCGCCAATCTGCCTTCCGGCCAGCACGTGAAGAATACCCTGGCGAAGCCATTGCATTTCGTCTCTGCGAGCTATTCCTGGGCCGCTGCTCGCTTTACCGACTAGGCAGCAGCCAGCGACGCATAGACACGGGCCGAGCGGCGCTGCTCGGCCACATGCAGCTTCTCCACCATATCGAGCAGCTCGCCGACGGCATCATGCTGCCCCACCCGGCCGTGGAATTTCTGAAGCAGACGCCCGCAGATGCTGCCGAGCAGCGAGGTCGACGTCTTGCGGGAAGCCTCACGCCACAGGAACGTCGCTTCCACGAAGATGATGCTGATATCCCGCGGCAGACCTGCCGATTCATAGAGCGCGCGCACGGCATGCATGCGGCCGGTGGCAAGGATTGCCCGTACGCGCCGGTCGCTGCAGCCGGACAGATTGACGATGGCGCAAGCGAAGAACTCCACCTTGCCGCAGCAGAGTGCGTGCATGAGGAAGGACGGCGTCAGACGGTCGTTCAGGCGAAGATGTTCGACCAGATCAGGCACTTCGATGGGCGCGATATCGCCGGCAATGGAAACGATCGCCGCTTCGGTCGCTTCACGGCTGATGCGCTGCAGCCTCTGCAGGCCGATTGCCGCCTGCGCCAGCGGCAGGCCGACCAGCGCATTGCTGACATGCTGTGTCAGAAGCTGGCGGGCATCTGCCGGTAGGTCGATGCGGTCGAGAAGCAGGTTTCTGATGTCGCTGACGTCGCCCAGCCGTTCGGCAATCCGTTTCAGGGACTGGGTGGAAATCGTGGCGCCATCGTTTTCCAGGAGGCAGAGAACTTCGTCCTCATCGCCAACCTCGGCAAGTGCCGCGGAAACCGGGCGCGTCACATGGGCGCGTGCCGCAATCAGCATCCGTGTCGTGCCACTGCCGCGTGCTGCGAGATCGACGAGATCGGCGTCGGTCAGGATGGGCGAGCAGGTGACCGCATGGCAGGCGATCTCCGGCTGGTCTTCAGCGAGCGAAAGAATGATGTTGCGCGGTGCATGCGGCGCCCAGGCGATCGCTTCGGCGAGCGCTAAGCGCACACGCGGCGACGGATCGTCGAGCAGATAGGTCATTGCCTTCTCAGCTGCGTCGCGCCGCTCATCCGACATTTCGCATCTGAGATAGACGCGTCCGAGGGCATTTGCAGCGGCCGCCCTGTCGGCGGTCTTGGCCGTTTCGGCCCAACGAAGAAATGCCTCTATGATCACGACCACGCCCCAGCACTGAACGCGATTCCTTCGCGTCTCATTCAATACAGCGACGGTAGCCTGTAAAAGTTTATGATTGGTTCACCATATTTGTTAGGGTTTGCGCGGCTACGCGGAAACCGTCAGACCTTCGGCCTGAACATCTCGAAGACCTCGCTTCCTTCGCAATAGTCCATATAGCCCATGCGCGCGACCGGGCGCGCCAGCGCCTCATCGAACCGGCCATTGTTGATGATAGCCTCATCGATATGGATGCCGACAACCTGCCCGAAGACGAAGACATTCTCGGTCGCCTCGCCGGACAGCGTCTTCGGCTCGATGATCTCGGTCACCTTGCATTCCAGCACGGCAAAAGCCCCAGCCACATAGGGCGCATCGATCAGTTCGGCCTGCTTCGGTGTCAATCCTGCGAATTCGAATTCGCTCGTACCGTAGGGTAGTGCTGCCGAGGAAAGGTTCATCTTCTCCGCCAGATTACGGCTGACGAAATTGCACGTGAAAACACCGGTCTCCCTGGCATTTCGCTGGCTGTGCTTGTGCCCAATCGACGAAAACATCACCAGCTTCGGCTTGTCGGCTACCGCGTTGAAGAAGGAATAGGGCGCAAGATTGAGCGTCCCGTCCCTGCCCTTGCTGCCGATCCAGCCGATCGGGCGTGGTGCCACGATCGCCTTGAAGGGATCATGCGCCAGCCCGTGCCGATTGGTGTCCGTCGTATAGAACATCAGTCTTCCCCGCCGACCCAGGTCACCGTTTCGGTCAGTTCAGGGCGCGGACGCTCGACGGGCGGAAAGGTCGTCGAACCGATATGGATGAAGCCGGCAACCTTTTCTCCCGGCTGGACGCCGAGCAGCGGATAGGCGCGCTCGTCGAAGGCGAACCATTCCGTCAGCCAGTTGGCGACATAGCCGTGCGCATTGGCGGCCAGGATGACATTGAGGCATAGCGCGCCCGCCGACATGATCTGCTCCCATTCCGGGATTTTGAAATGCGGGCCAGCCTTGCTGACGATGCCGACAATGACGGGCGCACGGGTAAAGCGCGTACGCTCCACCTGGATCATTTCCTCGGACAGATCGGGTTTTGCTTCGAGGGCAAGCTTCAGCAGTTCGTCGCCAAGCCGCACGCGTTCCTCGCCGCGATAGACAATGAAGCGCCAGGGGGCGAGCTTGCCGTGATCGGGAACGCGTGAAGCAAGGCGCAGGATTTCTTCGATTTCCGGCTTCTCCGGTCCAGGTTCGCACATCTGGAACGCGGGGATGGAGCGGCGCACGGAGAGGTAATCGATCAACTTGATATCGGATTTCATGCGGGGGAAACTCTCATTTGTATGCAGAGGGAGGCCGGAGGTCTTGAATTTGCCACGGCATTGGTCTTGAAGTGGACTTTGCGATTTCAGAAGTCAATCGGTTCACGAACAGGATGTCTGGCATTTTGCCTTTTGCACGGATCGGCCTTGCTCTTGCCCTGATGCTGACGCCGTTTGGCGCTGCCGCCCAGGATGCCTTCAAGGAATTCAAGCAGCTTGAATCCACGCCCAAAATGCCGAAGCTCAACGCGTTCATCGCGCCGGGTGCGGCTCAGGAAGGCGTGCGCCTGCGTGATGTCTCGCTGGAAGCCAAATTGACGGCCGATGGCGCGCCGGTTGAAGACGGGCTTTCCTGGTATGTATTCAGCCCTGTTGCTGGAAATGACGGCAAGCTGCCGCTGATCGCCAGTTCTCGTGGCGGCACTGCGGCCTTCCAGCTCGCTGCCGGAGATTATTTCGTCAATGTTTCCTTCGGCCGCGCCGGCGTCACCAAGAAGCTGACGGTGCCGGATGATGGCGAGGTCGATAAACAGGTCATGGTTCTCGATGCCGGCGGGCTGCTGCTCAATGCCGTCTCCGGCTCCGACGTCCGTATTCGCCCGGATCAGCTGAGCTTCTCGATCTATTCCGCCGAGGTGCGCGACGATGGCGAACGCGGCCTTGTCATGGCCGATGTGCCGCCGAATACGGTCGTGCGTCTCAACGCCGGCACCTATCATGTCGTTTCCGAATACGGCGACGTGAACGCGAGCATCCGGGCCGACATCCAGGTGGAGGCGGGCAAGCTCACCGAAGCGACGATCCAGCACAGGGCGGCACAGATCAATTTCAAGCTGGTTTCGGAAACCGGTGGCGAAGCGATAGCGGATACGGCCTGGTCGATCCTGACGGCAGCAGGCGACAGCGTCGGCGAAAGCGTGAGCGCCTTTCCGACCATGGTCCTGTCCGAAGGTGAATATACGGCGGTCGCCCGCAACAAGGACAAGATCTATCAGCGTGACTTCACCGTCGCTGCCGGCGTCAATACCGATGTCGAAGTGCTGATGAAGAACCAGCAGGCCCAGCAGCCGATTGCCCCGGCTGCGACAGCCTTATCCCCGGGACCGGCCGCCGCCGGGCCGAAGGGCGTGCCGCAGCCCGGCGGTCAGATTCCGCCGCAGCCGGCTTTGCCGTCTTATGAGGATCTTCAAAACGGCGATGGCGCCAGCCTCGACTGACGTCGCCGCATCCGAACGATCGGGAAATTTCAGCTTGCGCGCTTGAGGAAGGCTTTCTTCTTCGGCGCCATCGAGAAGACGGCGTCAAAGAGGCGGACGAGCAGATCCTTGCGGTCGCTGCCGCTGCTCAATTCTTCCCAGGACAATACCCTGCCGACATGCGCCGTGATCGTGCTGCCTGAGAGACGGCGAAATTCGCGGATCAGCAGCGACAGACGCAGCGTCATCGAAACCCGGCTGGCGAGATGGAAGAGCCGGCCGTTCTGGCCCTCGAAATAGATCGGCAGCACGCTGGCGCGCGCCGCCTGGATGAGTTTGGCCGGGAACATTTTCCAAGGCAGGTCCTCGGCGCGGCCGAAACCCTTCTTTGCTGTAGCGACACCACCGGCCGGAAACACCACGATGGTCGTACCTTCCTTCAGCAGGCGGACAGCCTCGTGACGGCTCTTCATGTTCATTGCCATCGCTTCCTTGGTCTCCTCGAAGGAGATCGGCAGCGAGTAAGGGGCCATTTCCGGCACCTTCAGGAGATCATTGTGGATCAGCACCCGGAACGGGCGGCCAAGCTGCTCGGCAAGCGCCAGTACCGCAATGCCGTCGCCGATGCCGAAGGGATGGTTCGCGACGATGACGATGGGCTCGGTCGGCACCGGCTCAAGCGGCCAGTTGCCCTTCACCTCGACTTCCACATTGATGAGATCGAGCATCTTGCCGAAGACGCGATCGCTCTTGCCGACGATGTCGCGGCGCCAGATGTCGTAGAGCCGTACGTAACGGTCACGACCGGAAAGGCCCTCGATGGAGCGGATCAGCCAACGCTTCAGGCGCGGATCCCGTTCGTTCGCGTAGGAAAGCTCTTTGAAGCGCACTCTAATGCCTGCCGGGATAAACCCGTCCCCTGTTTTGTGGCGGCTATATTACTGTTGCATGTCAGATTTCTGACAGCGCCGGACAGATCGATGCCGGGCGCTGCCATTGTCCAAGAAGGCAGTTTCAGGCTGCTTTGGCCTTCTTTGCCTCGAGCTTACGACGGATATCGGGCGCAGTTGCCTCCAGGGCAAGGCTTTCGATCGCCGAATCCAGCGACATCGACGTTTGCTCCTGGCTGCCGAGCCGGCGGATATTGACCGTGCGCTCTTCCGCTTCCTTCTTGCCGCAAACGATGATGACGGGAACTTTCGTAACGGAATGTTCGCGGATCTTGTAATTGATCTTCTCGTTGCGGAAGTCGGTCTCGACATGCAGACCGGCGTCGCGCAGCGCATCGGCCACTTCCTGGCCGTAAGCATCGGCTTCCGAAGTAATCGTGGCGACGACGACCTGCAGCGGCGAGACCCACAGCGGCAGATGGCCGGCGAAGTTCTCGATCAGGATGCCGAGGAAGCGTTCCATCGAGCCGCAGATGGCGCGATGGATCATGACCGGCTGCGTCTTCTCCGAATTGCTGTCGATATAGAAGGCGCCGAAACGTTCCGGCAGGTTGAAGTCGACCTGCGTCGTGCCGCACTGCCATTCACGGCCGATGGCGTCCTTCAGCGTATATTCGAACTTCGGCCCGTAGAACGCGCCCTCGCCCGGCAGGATGCCGGTCTTGATGCGTCCCTCGGACTGCGCCTCGATCGTCTTCAGGACGTCGGTCATGACGGCTTCCGCGCGATCCCACAGCGCATCGGAGCCGACGCGCTTTTCCGGACGGGTGGACAGCTTCACGACGATTTCCTTGAAGCCGAAGTCTTCGTAGACCGACAGGATCAGGTCGTTGATCTTCAGGCATTCGGCGGCCATCTGCTCGTCGGTGCAGAAGATGTGCGCGTCGTCCTGCGTGAAGCCGCGCACGCGCATCAGGCCGTGCAACGCGCCCGAAGGCTCGTAGCGATGCACGAGACCGAATTCGGCAAGACGGATCGGCAGTTCGCGATAGGACTTCAAGCCATGCTTGAAGATCTGCACGTGGCCGGGGCAGTTCATCGGCTTCAGAGCGAAGACGCGGTTATCCGCTTCCTTGTCTTCCGGATGCGTCATCGCATGCGCCGATTTCACGGCGAACATGTTTTCCTGATACCAGCCCCAGTGCCCCGAAGTTTCCCAGAGCGCGGTGTCGAGCACCTGCGGCGCGTTGACTTCTTCATAATCGACCGCCAGCCGGCGACGCATGTAGGAGACCAGCGACTGGAAGATGCGCCAGCCCTTGCCATGCCAGAAGACGACGCCGGGGCCCTCTTCCTGGAAATGGAACAGGTCCATTTCGCGGCCGAGCTTGCGGTGGTCGCGCTTTTCAGCCTCGGCCAGCATATGCAGGTAGTTGTCGAGATCGGCCTGGTCAGCCCATGCCGTGCCGTAGATGCGCGACAGCATGGCGTTGTTGCTGTCACCGCGCCAATAGGCGCCGGCAACCTTCATCAGCTTGAAGGCGCTGCCGATCTGGCCGGTGGAGGCCATGTGCGGACCACGGCAAAGGTCGAACCATTCGCCCTGATTGTAGATCTTCAGATCCTGGCCTGCAGGGATCGCGTCGACGAGTTCGACCTTGTACTGCTCGCCCTTGGCGGCAAACACTTCCTTGGCCTTTTCGCGCGACCAGATCTGCTTGGTGAAGGGCGCATTGCGGGCAATGATCTCCTTCATCTTCTTTTCGATCTTCGGCAGATCGTCGGGTGTGAACGGTTCGTTCTTGGCGAAATCGTAATAGAAGCCGTTCTCGATGACCGGGCCGATCGTCACCTGCGTGCCGGGCCACAGTTCCTGCACGGCTTCTGCCATCACGTGCGCAGCGTCATGCCGGATAAGCTCCAGCGCGCGCGGGTCCTTGCGCGTGACAATCTCTATCTTGCCGTCGGTCACGGCATCGGAAAGGTCTTGCACGTTACCGTCGATCGCAATGGCGACGGCGCTCTTGGCAAGCGATTTGGAAATGGATTCGGCGACATCCTTACCGGTCGCGCCAGCCGGGAAGCTGCGCACCGAACCATCGGGAAATGTCAGGGAAACGGATTGGGACATTCAAATTCTCCTTGTCCAGTCCCGCCAACGAATGCGGGTGGTTGAAACGGAAGCGTCATCTGCTCGGGATGCCGCTGCCGCCTGATACTGATATTTGGTGTCTGAGTAAAGGAAAAGCGAGGCACTTCCGACGCAGAGACGGGAGGGGGCGCCTATCCGCCATAGCTATTCCTATAGTTCTTGAGGGCCGATTTCAGAGGCTGATCGATCTCATCGTCCATGGGGCCATCGTAGAGACCGCGTCGCGACAGGCTTCTTTTCAGCGCCGTGCGCGTGAAGGGCGAAAACGATTTCAGCTCATCGGCAATCTGTCCGTCGCCCTGCCGGATTGCCAGAAGGATGTTCTCCGCTGCATTATCGGAGCTGAAAGTCACGTCATAGGCATAGGCAAGTCGATAGGCGGCTCTTTTGTAGCCCATGTCTGCCGCTCGCAGATACCATTTGATGGCTTCCTGCCGGTTGACGTCAGTGCCTAGCCCATCATCGTAGAACCGCCCAAGCGCGAACATGCCCTCGGCCGAATTGAGTTCGGCTGATTTCTTGTAATAGTTGAAAGCGATCGCTTGATCCTGATCCTTGCCGCTTTCGTAGTACCACGCGAGATTGAGGGCACCGGCCGCAGATCCGGCGTCGGCCGCCTTCTGATACCAGTCGCGAGCGATGGTCTGGTTCTCTTCCGTGGCGATGCCATTCTGATAATAGTAGCCGACGGCATTCATCGCGTCGGGGTATTGCTTGAAGGCTGCCATCATGAACCAGCTGAGCGCCTTGGAGCGGTCAATGGGCACGCCCTGCCCATACTCGTACATATCGCCCAGGGAATATTGTGCTTTCGCATTGCCGTTGGCGCCGGCCTTCGTCAACCATTCGAGGGCCTTGCCATAGTCCTTCTGGTTTCCATCCGCCAGGCGATAGAGTGTCCCGAGCCTATACATCGCGTCGGCGGATTTCTTGTTGGCCGCAGCTTCGTACCATTCGATCGCTTTGGCATAGTCTCGGGCGACCCCATCGCCATCCTCATATTTGATCCCGAGCAGGATCATCGCCGTAGCGTTGCCGGCGGCGGCACCCTTTTCCAGATAGTCGGTCGACTTGCCGTCGTCCCGCGGCAGCGTGGCATCATTGGCGTACATGTCACCAAGCTCGACAAAGGCCTCGGCATATCCGTTCTCTGCCGCGACCTTGAACCAGTGCACCGCCTCTCTGGAATCCTGGGTTGTCCCCTCGCCTCTGCCGTATAAAAGCCCGACGGAATATTGCGCCTTGGCCGAGCCACTTTCCGCCGCCTTGAGATACCAGACAAAGGATTTTTTGACGTCGGCCGTCGTCCCGGCGCCGCTATAGAAGCAGTCGGCGACCTCGATAAATGCCTCGGTATCTCCCGCGTCAGCCGCTTTATGGAACCATTCGAAGGCTTTTACCGCATCCTTTGGGAGGCCGTTACCCTTTTCATAGGAATAGGCGAGCGCCCGCATGGCATAGGTGTCGCTGTAGGCCGCAGCTTTTTCCAGCCATTTTACGCCAGTCGCGACGTCGCGGGGGCCGCCTATTCCGAAATAGAGCGCGTCGCCGAAACGCCGGGCGCCGGCAGTACTTCCAAGCTTGGCAGCTCTCTCATACCAGATGCGCGCTTCACTTTCGTCCGCCAGCACACCGTTGCCGCCCTCGTAGAGCATGCCCACGTACGCCATGGCAGAGGCGTCGCCACGATCGGCAGCTTCCTTCAGCCAATACATGGCCTCGCCATAGCGCCGATCAGGCATATTGAGAAACAGCATGCCCTTGCCATAGTATGCGGCCAGCGTTCCCTGTCCTATTGCTTCATCCAGCAGGCTTTCGGCCTTGGCGAAGTCGCGCGGCAACTCCTTGCCCGCGATATAGACATCCGCCAGCTGTTTCATGGCATCGCCGTCACCAAGCGCGGCCGCTTTCTCAAGCAGTTCCACGGCAGTCTTTTTCTGGATTTTGTCGCCGTCTCTCAAATAGTATCGCGCAAGCCTTCTCATACCTTCGACAGAGCCGCTTCGTACCATATCGTCGAACATGGCGACGGCGCGCGTAACGTTCTTCTCCGTGCCGATGCCCCTGGCGGAAAGATACGCCAACTCCGCTGCTGCGACATCGTTCCCTTGCTGCGCCGCTATGGAAAGCAGCTCGAAACCTCGCTTGGGGTTGATTGGAACGCCAGCCCCGTCAATATAAAGCCACGCAAGCGAACGTTTGGCAGGGATGTAGCCGAGTTCATCTGCAAGCTCGAAATAGAAGCGCGCCGTCGCGAAATCCTGAGCAACACCCCACCCCAGCCTATACATCTCTCCCAGATATTCGGCCGAGCGCGCGTCACCGGTTTTCCATGCCTTTCTCAACCAAGACAACGCCACGTCGAAGTCTTGCTGGCGCCCTTTGCCGTTCGCATAAGCGGTCGCAAGATAGACCATCGAGGGCGCGTGCCCCTGTGCCGCCAGGGCTTCGAAACCGGCAAGCGCCGGCTCGTATTGCTGAAGGTTGAACTGGCTGGCGAGTGTGAAATAACGAGCATCCCTAGAGTCGGGGGCCGCCTTTAAATAGGTCTGGCAGGCGGCAAGCGCGTCCCGCCAATGGGCGAGATAAGCGACATCGACGTCGTCCCCTGCCAGACGGCGGCACTCGGCCCAGGTGGTGTCGGTCACATTTGCAGCGTGTGCCGAAAAACTGGCGATGGAGCAGGCAAGAAAGAGCGACGCGGTCGCGAAATATTGAAAGAGTTTCATGAGCGCAAAATTTGAAAAACGGGGCGGGAAACACAGTGATATCCCCAAGTTTTTCAACTACAAGTATATTTTTTTGCCGAGAGGCGAAAAGCGCGGGTGGCGTGCTCTTCAGGCGGCGCCTAGACCACCATTTCAAAAAGGCCGCGCACGGTGTTCCAGTTGCGCATCGTGCCGACGCCCATGCGCTTGGTCGTGAGCGCCGAAAGCAGTTTCGACTGGCTCGGCTTGCCGTGGAAATCGATCCAGAGATCGCAGCCGACCAGCTTCATTCGTTGTCCCTCGACAAGAAGCTGCTTCAGTGCCTCCACCTTTTCCGGGTCGATCGGCAGGCGGTTGACGCGCACGATCACCTGATCCCCGATACCGTCCTTGAAGGGATTGGCACCGCAGAGCGCCATCCAGGTGCAGTCGCTGCGCACGATGATATCGACATGCTTGCCGAACTTTTCTTCAAAAGCCTCTTCCAACTGCTCTTCGACCTCATGCGGCCGCATTCCATCCGCCTCGAAAACGAGGTTGCCGGTGGACACCAATGTGCGGGGATCGCGATAGCCGAGTTCTTTGGCGAGCGTGCGCAGATCCTCCATGATGACGCGTCGCTCGGAGGTGAGGACGATGCTGTGCAGAAGTGCGATGAAGGTACACATCTTATGCCTCCTTCCGCCCAAGGGCGAAATAACGCCAGGGCGTGAACCAGCGGAAACGGGATGCGAGAATGTCCGGCACCGGGTCGAGCCCGCTTGTGCCGCCGGGGCCGCATCGGCCGACGCGGAAAAGCGTCATCCAGCCGCCGGCCCACAGCCCGTGGCGCGCAACCGCCTCATAGCCATATTCGGAACAGGTCGGGATATGCCGGCAGGAATTGCCGATGAAGCCCGAGAGTGTCAGCTGGTAGAGACGGATCAGCCCCATGCCAAGCAGGCGATCCGGCGTCTTGCGGAACGGACCCTGGTAGTTGCGCGAGAATGTTTTCTGCGGCTCGGCGCGAGGCTTCGGGGCGGCGGCACCGCCCTCGTCCTCCTCCTCACGTAGCAGACAGAATTCGCACATGGCTCACGCCTCGACGGTTTCAGCGCGTCTTGCCTCTATCTGTCTGATGGCGTCCACGACGGCATCGAAGGTCAGCATGGTGGAGGCGTGACGCGCCTTGTAATCACGCACGGGAAGAAGATAGCGCATGTCGGCGAACCGTCCATCCGGACCTTCGCCATCTTCTTTCAGCATGGCGAGCATATCCTCGCGCGCCTTGCGCACTTCGCCCGATGTCGCGCCGACGACATGGCGGGCCATGATCGAGGAGGACGCCTGGCCGAGCGCACAGGCCTTCACGTCATGCGAAAAGGCGCTGATCGTATCGCCATCCATTTTCAGCCAGATGCGCACTTTCGAACCGCACAGCCTCGAATGCGCCTGGGCGCTCGCATCCGCGTCGTCAAGCGTGCCGGTCAGCGTGATATTGCCGGCAAATTCGAGGATTTTGCTGTTATAGATGTCGTCCATGACGGATTTGGCTCCAAAAACGCCTAAAAGCGACGCTAATTCCTATGTGATTGTCGTGTAAACAAAAAACACACAGTCAAACGACAGCATACTTACATACCGGGGTCGTCTTCCTATATGTATGTCGTTCGAGGGTCATCGAAATGCAATGGCCCCGAACAACTTTGATTGGAGAACCAATAAGTTTGCCAATCGGGTTTGACTGGGAAACCGTGCCGGAAGGGTTCGAGAAAACGAGCCTGGAAAGCCCCGGAACCTGCCAAAGGTGCAAGAATTCCCGCATGGGGTACCAGTGGCTAGTCCGACTACGGTCCGCGTTGCGGGCAGGAGAGCATTGAATATGGACGCCATCGTCAAGAATTTTCCGCATACCGTCCACGAATCCGATCGCCCCTCTCAGCAGGAAGCAGAGGACGCCGTTCGCGTCCTGTTGCGCTGGGCCGGTGACGACCCGTCGCGTGAGGGCCTGCTGGATACGCCTGCCCGTGTTGCCAAATCCTATCGCGAGCTCTTCGCCGGTTACGAGATGAGCCCGGAAGACGTGCTCGGCCGGACCTTCGAGGAGGTTGCCGGTTATGACGACATGGTGCTGGTGAAGGACATTCCCTTCTTCTCCCACTGCGAGCATCACATGGTGCCGATCATCGGCAAGGCGCATGTCGCCTATATGCCTGACGGCCGCGTGCTCGGCCTTTCCAAAATTGCTCGTGTCGTCGAAATCTACGGCCGCCGCCTGCAGACGCAGGAAACGATGACCTCGCAGATCGCCAAGGCCATCGACGAAACGCTGCGTCCGCGCGGCGTCGCCGTCATGATCGAGGCCGAACATATGTGCATGGCCATGCGCGGCGTTCAGAAGCAGGGCTCGACCACATTGACGACAACCTTTACAGGAACGTTCAAGACTGAGCCGGCCGATCAGGTCCGATTCATGACAATGGTGAGGGGCCGCTGAGACCGGCTCCCTCAGGAGGGCCGCGATGAGTGAACTGATTTTCAATCAGCCATCGGACGACAAATCCGAGCTGGAAGACGCTGGCGATTTCACGCCGCGCTTCGATGACCGCGGCCTGATCACAGCCATCGTCACCGATGCCGGCGACGGCGAACTGCTGATGGTCGCCCACATGAATGCCAATGCGCTGGCGCTGACCATCCAGACCGGCATCGCCCACTACTTCAGCCGCTCGCGCGGCAAGATCTGGAAGAAGGGCGAAACCTCGGGCAACCTCCAGACTGTCAAGGAAATCCGCACCGATTGCGATCAGGACGCCATCTGGCTGAAGGTCGAGGTCGCCGGTCATGACGCGACCTGTCACACCGGCCGCCGCTCCTGCTTCTACCGCACCATCACCCTGGAGGATGGAAAGCCCATGCTGACCATTGTCGATGACGACCTGCATTTCGATCCCAAGGATGTGTACGGAAAATAGACCGAATCCCCGTCACCTGCCCCTTATTGCGACGCAAGTCGGTTCCATATACCCTTTGGAAAGGGTTCGGGGCTGTTAATGGGAACCCGAGTGTTCTGCCGGGAGGGAGGAACGCCATGCTGGGCTGGAATATGCATCGTCAAAGCGCCGAGGGCGGAGGTTCTGCCACAACAGCGCTCCAGGATACGGCAATTCCCCCAGTCGAAACCCCCTCAGAAAAGAAAGCAAAGCTTGCCCTGGCGCTCGGCGGCGGCGCCGCGCGGGGCTGGGCGCATATCGGCGTATTGCGTGCGCTCGACGAAGCCGGCATCGAGATCGGCATGATCGCCGGCACCTCGATCGGCGCGCTCGTCGGCGGCTGCTATCTCGCCGGCAAGCTCGACGAGCTGGAAAGTTTTGCCCGTTCGCTCACCATGCGCCGCATCGCAAGCCTTCTCGACCTGACGATCGGTGGCTCCGGTCTCTTCGGCGGCATGCGGCTGACCAAGCGCATGCAGGAGCATCTGGAAGGCCTGACGATCGAGGAGCTCGACCGGCCCTTCGTTGCCGTCGCAGCTGAGGTCAACACGGGTCACGAAGTCTGGATTGCCAATGGCTCGCTGATCACGGCGATCCGTGCCTCCTACGCCCTGCCCGGCATTTTCGAGCCGGTGCGCAGCAATAACCGCACTTTGGTCGACGGCGCGCTCGTCAATCCCGTGCCGGTTTCCGTCTGCCGCAGCTACGAGCAACCGCTCGTCGTCGCCGTCAATCTCAATTATGATCTCTACGGCCGCTCCGCCGTCGTGCGCCACAATGCCAGCCTCTCGCCCGCCGAAGTGCAGCAGCAGAAGCAGGCTCCCTATTCCGCACGTATGGGCATGACCGGCGTCATGGTGCAGGCCTTCAACATCATCCAGGATCGTATCGCGCGGGCCCGGCTTGCCGGCGACCCGCCGGACATTTCACTGCAGCCGCGCCTGTCGGACATCGGCCTGTCGGAGTTCCATCGTGCGGGGGAAGCCATCGAACGTGGCTATGAAGAAGCCCGGGCAAGGCTGCCCGAGCTGCAGCGAATGCAGGAACTCTACGCCAGGCACCCGTAGTGCCTGGTGCGAAGCCTTATTCCCTTAACTAGCGATATAAGCCTTGATCTCTTCGGCTTCGCGCTCGACTTCGGCGATGCGTGATTTCACGACGTCACCGATCGAAATGATGCCGGCGAGCTTGCCGTTGGCTTCCACGGGAATGTGGCGGAAACGCTTGCTGGTCATCAGCTCCATGAGCTCGTTGACCGAGGTCTGCTCGTTGCAGCGAAAGACCTTCGAGGTCATGACGGAAGAAAGCGTCTGATCGAGCCCGTCCTTGCCGGACTTGGCGATCACATGCACGAGATCGCGCTCGGTGAACATTCCGGAAATCTTGTTTTCCATGCCGACGACGACGATCGCGCCGATCTTCTTCTTGCTGAGAATCGCGGCCGCTTCCGAAACCGTTGTATTCGGCCCGGTAGTGACGACGTCACGACCCTTCAGATCGAGTATTGCTTTGACGGAACTGGCCATATGGACCTCCTATGGAGAAAGTGAAACACTTCTCGGAAACACAGGTTCCGCGGCGGTCTCTCCTCCCATCGCGGAGATCAATGGTGCACTCGTTGGGTCAGGATTGCAACTCGTCGTCCGGCCAAGCCTGTTGGAAATTCTGGTGCGGCGGCTTCCGGTCGAAGAGCCCGAAAAGGAAAAAGCCGAAGACGAAACCGCCGATATGCGCATCCCAGGCAATCTCCTGGCTGCCATCGCCGACGAGCGGAATGCCGACGGCGATAAGCGCGTTGCCGACCAGCCAGAGCAGCATGAAGATGATCACCGTGCGGCTCTGCATTGCCTGCAGCACCGACAGTTGCGGATTGAGATGCGCGGGACGAACCATCTGTCGCCCGGAGGGAAAGGCAAAGCGGCAGGCCGCGCCCATGAGGCCAGAGACGACACCGGATGCACCGATGAGCAGTCCATCGCTGCCCCAGTTCAGCGCCGCATGCAGCGCCGCCGAAGCGATGGCGGAAAGAATCCAGAAGATGATGAAGCGGAACGCGCCGATGCGACGTACGACCGGCGCGCCGAAGGCCATCAGCCACAGGCCGTTGAAGACGATATGCTCGATGCTTCCATGCAGCAGCGAATAGGTGACCGGCGTCCAGTAGAGCTGCGGCCCCTGCTCTGCAAGCGAAACGGCATAGCGCAGCGGAATGAAGCCGAAATTGAACAGAAACCAGGAAAGCCCGTCGGGAGACAGCAGCGACTGCCCGGCGTAAATCAGGATGAGAAGCAGGAGCGTGGCAAACAGCGCGGGCGGAAGATTGAAAACCGGCTGGCGCGGCGGCCTGGCCGGCGGTTCGGGCTGCATAGGCTGGAAAGCCTGATCAGGCCCGGACGTCTGTTCGTTCATGCTCATCTCGCCTCGTTGGAGGCCACAGCCATACAGGAGCCGGCTTCAAAAAAAAAGCCGTCCGGAACTGGCCGGACGGCTCGCCTGGGTTCCCCGAAGGATGGCCCCTCCCCTGGCAGTCTGTGCAGAACTTCACTGTTTGAAGTGATGGAGAGACGGTCTCACGACAGGCCTTGGCGCTCAAGCGAAACCCTTCCTTAACCTTAACTCGCCGGATTTGGCATGAAATCCGCAAGGTAGAAGGTGAAGGGGCGAAAACCGCCCGCCAATGAACCGAAATGAGACATTGCCATGCGCCTTCAGATCACGATCGACATTTTCGACTACTGGAATGCTCTGCGCGGCGGGCGCGATGCGCCGCTGAAATCGCAGATCGAGCCTGGCGCGATCCCACATCTGCTGTCGAGCCTCTTCATTCTGGAGATGGAGGAAGACCGGCATATTCGCTTCCGTCTCGCCGGCACGAAAATCTGCGATCTCTTCGGCCGTGATCTGCGCGGCGAGCGTTTCTCCGCCCTCTGGGCCAACGGCCAGCACGAGGATATCGAAAAGACAGCGCAGGGCGTCATGGCGCACGCCATCCCGACGCTTTTCAACGCGACGGGCTACAGTACCGCCGGCCATCACGCGGCCTTCGAAATCATCATGATGCCGCTGCGTTCGCCGGAGGGCGGCTGCGACCGGCTCCTCGGCGCCATCGCGCCTGCGGCCGCCGCAAGCTGGCTGGAGATCGTACCGCTCGAGCTGCTCGCGCTTGATCGCAGCCGCCTGCTGCACGACAAGTTCGGCCGCGCGCTCGAGGCGGAACCGCGCCGTCCCGTCGAGATCGCCGTGGAAAAACAGGCCACGTTCGGCCAGGCCATGCTGCGTGTCATGTCGCATTTCCTGCATGGAGCAGCCGCTCGCTGACTGTTACGTTTTGGGTCGCCCCCCTAGTACTTTAGGGTTAGGCGCTGCCTGTTTCCACAACCTTCTGTTAAGGGATTGCGGGTAAGGATTGGGCTCAGCGATTTCATAAAGAAGCCCTTTGATGCACTCGTTCCAGCCCGCTCAGACGCACCGACCTGCGCCGCGCCCAGAACAGGGAGTGTTTCAGCGCGTGCCCATCAATATGCAGGGCCGCCTGATGCTTGCGAGCTACGAAGAATTCGAATGCATGGTGATCGATATGTCGCCCGGCGACATGTATGTCACCTGCGCCGGCCGCCCGCGCGCCAATGAACGTGTCGTCGCCTATATCGACCACCTCGGCCGCGTCGAAGGTCATGTGCAGACAGTCGACATGCGTGGCTTCACGATGTCGATCAACGCCACCGAACGCAAGCGCGAGAAGCTCGCCGCCCAGCTCACCTGGCTTGCCAACAAGCACGAGCTCGGTCTGCCGGAAGATCGCCGTCACGATCGTCTGACCCCGCGCGAGACCAAGACCGAACTCACGCTGGAGGACGGCACGCGCTACATGTGCCGCATCATGGACCTTTCGCTTTCCGGCGCCGCCGTCGATGTCGAAGTGCGCCCGACGCTCGGCACGCCCGTTCGTCTCGGCAACATGCGCGGTCGCGTCGTTCGTCATTTCTCGGAAGGCGTTGCGATCGAATTCCTGTCGGTCCAGTCGCGCGAGACGCTCCGCGAATTTCTCTAGAGCAATTCCAGAAAAAGTGCGCATCGGTTTTTCGTCCGGTTTCGGCCTGTCAGTCTATGCGGCACGGATGCCTTGGAACTCCACATCCGTCATCTATCCGTCACAGATTTGAAGGATACAGCGCGCCTCAACCAAGGCACGGTCATGTCAGTCCTCTTTCCCGAAATCGAACCGCATGAACACGGCTTGCTCGACACCGGCGACGGCAACCTCGTCTATTGGGAAGCTTGCGGCAATCCGTCCGGCAAGCCCGCGCTCGTCCTGCATGGCGGACCGGGGTCCGGCTGCTCGACAACGGCACGACGCTATTTCGATCCTTCGGTCTACCGCATCATCCTCTTCGATCAGCGCAATTGCGGACGTAGCCTGCCGAACGCCGCCGACGCCGCAGCTGACCTCTCGCGCAACACGACTGCCCATCTCATCGAGGACATAGAGCAGCTGCGCAGCCTCTTCGGCGTGGAAAAGTGGACGATCTTCGGAAACTCCTGGGGCTCGACGCTGGCGCTCGCCTATGCGCAAACCCACACCGCCCATGTCAACGGCATCGTCATTTCGGGCGTTACGACGACGCGCCGCTCCGAAATCGACTGGCTCTATCGCGGTATGGCGCCGCTCTTCCCCGAGGAATGGCAGAGGTTCGGCGAGGCGCTACCGCCGGCGTTGCGTAGCAGCGATCGGGTGAGCGCCTACCATCAACTGCTCAATCATCCCGAGGAACAGGTGAGGCTGCAGGCCGCGCACGACTGGCATGAATGGGAAGCTGCCACGATCCTGCTTGCCGACGCCGCTGGCCTGCCCCGGCGCTGGTCCGATCCGCTCTATCGTCTGGCACGTGCCCGTATCATCACGCACTATTTCCTCGAGGGCGCCTGGCTCGAGGACGGCATACTCCTGAAGAATGCCGGGCGTCTCGCAGGCATTCCTGGCGTCCTGATCCACGGACGTTTCGACATAGAGGCACCACTTGTCACTGCATGGGAACTTGCGCGCGCATGGCCCGGTGTCGAGCTCGTGGTGCTGCCAAAGGCCGCCCATTCCACCGAAAACGCTGATATTGCCGCCGCGATCGTGGCTGCGACGAACAGATTTCGTGATCTCTGACGAAATTATTTTTTCGGCGGCACATCCGGACATGAGCCGGAATCGGCTTTTGGAGAAGCGATTCAGCCCATTTGGGAACTGCGGCCGGATTTGCCCCAACTACCGCTCCCGCCACAGGTCGCCGCAGAAATTTATCCGGCTTACCAGATATTGTTAACGGCCTGCCCGGTTTTCGGTCATTTCCGGTCCAAAAGTCTTTTTCCTAAACCTTCAATTTTAATCGAATTTGCGACGAATGCGTCTTTAATTTTAGTCGTATTCGAGATGGATTTGATTCAATTTCGCTGCGTATTTGAATCAACTAAGCCATTAATTTTATTGCGTAATTTTGCGTGAGATAAAAACGTCCGTGTCATTGTCGTCCTCATAACGGGGAGACGATAATGTCAATTCGAAATCTACTGAAGAGCGGCCTTCTGGCCGTCGGCATGATAGCGGCAATGGCGGGCGCAGGACAGGCATCACCCGCCAGCATGACGCTTGCAGGCAATGCGAGCCCGCCAATCGGGCACTATGAATTCTGCCAGGCCAATCCGAAAGAATGCGCCTATGCCGGCGGCGATGCCGGCCCTGCGATCCTTACCGAGGATCGCTGGAAAAAAATCCTTGAGATCAACTATACCGTCAATTCCACCATCCAGCCGATGACGGACATGGAGATCTATGGTGTCGAGGAGCGCTGGGCCTATCCGAAGACCGCTGGCGACTGTGAGGACTTCGCGCTCCTGAAGCGCAAGATGCTGATCGACGCCGGCTTCTCTCCGTCCGATACGCTGATGACCGTCGTGCTGCAGCCGAATGGTGAGGGCCATGCCGTGCTGACGGTGCGTACCGACCACGGCGACTTCATTCTCGACAACATGCGCAACAAGGTGCTGCTGTGGTCGGATACCGAATACACCTACCTGAAGCGCCAGTCCGCCGATGATCCGGCCCGCTGGACGAAGCTGCAGGATGGCCGCGCCGTCGCAGTCGGTAGCGTGAAGTAACAGGCATACCGGCTCCGGTCAGTCCCCGCATCCCCGTCCCGACCGGCGCCCAGAGCCGTTCCCGCTGTCCCGGGAACGGCTCGCTTCTTTTGTGGCGCTTCCTTTTGGTTGAGTTAACGACCCGTTAACTCCCGCTATTCCATCATCTCCCCGAGATTCATCACCGGCACCGACGACTCGCGTTCTTCTTACGGCGGCCCGATATCCGAGGACGACGATGAGCCATTCCGCCGCGGGCCATCCTGCCGAGCAACCCCTTCTCTCGACCCGGTTCCTGGTCCGTGTCACCGCGACGATTGCGGTTCTGGCACTGCTGACGGTTGCGATCAGCATTGCCGGTCGCTGGTTCGGCCGTCACATCTCGCTTGCCGGCAATACGGAAAACACCGATGGGATCACACTCACCATCGGCCGCGATACGATCGGCCTGCCCGCCAACACGATTCGCTTCCCCAGCGAACGGCATGACGGCGCCGCCGAACGGGTCGATCTATACCTCACCTGGCCGGAAATGCAGGGCTACAGCAAGGAAACGCGCCAGCGTTTCGACGACATCGCCCAATCGTCAGGCCTGATTTTCCTGCAGATCACGCAAGGCACGATGTCACGGGATATGTCGGGCCGGTTGGAACCGATCTATTCGCATCTGATGGATGGCGCCGCCGAACCCTTCTCGCATGGCTTGACGCTGCACCGCCTGCGGGCCGATGCCGGCTACAACGGTGAGATATTGTTGACCGCATCGCGTGAAGGGGCCGCAGATTATGTGGTTCGCTGTGTCTTGCCCTCGTCTGCCGAGGTCGCGACCAGCGGCGATTGTCAGCGCGATATCAAGGTCGGCAAAGATTTAAGTGTGCTTTACCGGTTCTCAAGTCGTCATTTGGCCGACTGGGACCATATTGATGCCGCGATCAGGACCTTTGTGGAAACCCGGCTTGTGAGCCGGTCTGCAACACCCCGCTAAAATCCCCGCAAATGTCTGAAGAAACGATTCATCATAAACGGATTGGTAACGCTGAACCGGTAGTTTTCCAAGACAGCCGGTTACGCAGTAGGGGGTGCGTGGCCCGCCAAACATCCGAAATGCAAGCGAAGAGTGGAATAGTGTCAAGGTCAATTTCCTCCGTATCATCGCCGTGGTCTGCCGGTTTCCTCGCAAAGGTGCTGACGATCCTTTCGATGGCTATCGCGATCGTCGCGGTCGACTCGGTCAATGCCGAAGCGGAAGCTGCAAATCCGAAGTATGCCGGCATCGTCGTCGATGCCCGGACGGGAAATGTTCTCTACAGCGAGAACGCCGACCGTCTGCAGTATCCGGCGTCGCTCACGAAGATGATGACGCTCTACATGACCTTCGAGGCACTCGAGCAAGGCCGTATCCGCCTCGATACGCCCGTCCCCTTCTCTGCTCACGCATCCGCTCAGGCGCCGACCAAGCTCGGTGTGCGCGCCGGCGGCACGATTACTGTCGAACAGGGTATCCTCGGTCTCGTGACGTTGTCTGCCAATGACGCGGCGACCGCGCTCGGTGAAATGCTCGGCGGCTCGGAAGATCGTTTCGCCCAGATGATGACGGCCAAGGCGCATGCGCTCGGCATGACGCGCACGACCTATCGCAATGCCAACGGCCTGCCGAATACCGCGCAGATGACGACGGCCCGCGATCAGGCTCGCCTCGGCATCGCTCTTCGGCAGCATTTCCCGCAATATTACGGCTACTTCAATACGCGCGCCTTCAAGTTCGGCAATCGCGTCATTCGCAGCCATAACCGCCTCGTCGGCTCGGTCCGCGGCGTCGATGGCATCAAGACCGGTTATACCCGCGCTGCCGGCTTCAATCTGGTCAGTTCCCTGCAGGTCGACGGCAAGTCGATCGTCGGCGTGGTTCTGGGCGGTGCCTCCACCCCTGCCCGCGACTCGCAGATGCGCAGGCTGCTCGATGCCTATCTGCCAAAGGCCGCCGCCAGCGGCGGCACGCTCGTCGCACAGTCGAAGCAGATGCCCGAGATGATCGAAACGCCCGCTCCGGTTTCTCCTGCCAAGGTTGCCCAGGTCGCGGAAAAGAAAACAATCCCGGCCAATCAGCCGCCAGTCGCGGCAGCCGCTGCCGATCTCGGTCTGCCGCACAAGGGGCCGCTTCCGGATAGCCGTTATCAGACTGCAAGCACCGAAGTTGCCTATGCGGAAACCGCCGCACCGAAGACAGGCAATCCCTTGCTGGCGCAGCCGATGCCGTCTCCGACCAAGGTAAAGACCGTCGCGATCAAGCAGCAGCAGGCCTCCGCCGCCGTCCCGACGCCGGCAGCTGCCTATGTGCCGCCGGAACAGGGTGACACCTCTGTCGACGAATTGACGACGGCCTCCACCAAGGCTGCCCCTGCAAAGGACGTTGCCGCCAAGGAAGTGCCGCAGCCGTCCGGCTGGGTCGTCCAGATCGGTGTCTCTTCCAGCCGGGAAATGGCGATGGACCTTCTGGCAAGCGCCAAGGCCAAGGGTGGCAAGGCGCTGAACTCCGCCAAGCCTTTCGCCGTCGCCTATGCCAGCGGAGCCGATCAGGTCTACCGCGCCCGTTTCGGCGGTTTCGACGACCAGCGTGATGCCGTCAATGCCTGCAAGGCCCTCAAGAAGGCCGGCGTGAAGTGCTGGGCGGCCGCACAATGAGATATCTGGCGCTGCCTGTCACTGACTTGGCGGCGCTCCCGCCTGCCGGCTGCGATGTTCGCGCCGCCGGCAGTCTATCCTAGTCGATTTGTATTGCGTACGGGGAAGATGATGTCGATCAACGAGAATGTACCAAATGCGCCTGCGGGGCGCCGGGCGGTCAATAAGGGACGCTCCGGCCTGCACCCGCTGCACGAGGCAGCACTCCGCCTCGCCGAAATCGGCCTGCAGCGCCCGAAGGCGAAATCGCCGAAGACCCGTGATCTCATCAACCTGTTGCTATGCCACGGCGCGCGCGCCTGGCGTTACTCGCAGCCGGAGGCGCATATTCACCTGCACATCACCTCGCCCGACGGCAATTCGCCGGTCGTGCTGCGCTTGCGGTAGAAGCAATTCCACCAAGGGTGTGCAGTGTTTTACATCCGGAACCGCTAGGGACGAGAAACCTTACAGCAATCCGAGTTCCGAAAGCTCGCGGCGCAGATCCGCGGGCATTTCCGCAATGCCGGCGCCGAGACTGTGGAGATCGCGCGGCACGTCCTCATCGGGATAATAACGCCAGCCCTGGAAGGCACGCTTTGGCTGAACCGAGGTTTCGATCACTTCGGGCCCGAGGACGAGATGGCAGCGTCCAATGCCCTCACCGTCGGTAAACGTCTGAACGTCCAGGATTTTCTGCCGCGCCTGAACCTGCCCCTTGATTACCCAATAGAGGGAGCCGCCATCGAGCAGCTCGTCCACACGCTTCGGTACCATGCGGGTCGTATGGACCGAGTGCGGTTCCAGTCCGGCGGCAATGGCGCGCAGCGAACGCTCGGCCACCCATTCGCGCAGGTCTTCGATCGAGTCGCAGCCGACGCAGAGCTTGATGAGATTTAATGCCATGCTGCCGTTGAAATCCTTTTGGCCGGCAGCGTCAAGCGGCTAACGCAAGTCGAGCAAAAGTGTGCAACGGTTTTGCGTCAACGACATGCGCGAAATAAAGCAAGTCGAGCAAAAGTGTGCAGCGGTCTTGCGTCAACGAGATGCCTAAAGCAAAGCCTTGAACGTCCGCAAACTCAGCATTCAACGACATTGACGGCAAGGCCCCCTGTCGAGGTCTCCTTGTATTTCTCGCTCATGTCGTTGCCGGTCTGGCGCATGGTCTCGATACAGGCATCGAGCGGCACGAAATGCTGGCCATCGCCCTTCACAGCGAGCGAGGCGGCTGTGACCGCCTTAACCGCACCCAGCGCATTGCGTTCGATACAGGGCACCTGCACGAGGCCGCCGACTGGATCGCAGGTCATGCCGAGATGGTGTTCGAGTGCGATCTCGGCGGCATTTTCGATCTGTGCAGGCGTGCCGCCCATGACGGCTGCGAGGCCGGCGGCTGCCATGGCGGCAGCCGAGCCGACCTCGCCCTGACAGCCGACTTCCGCGCCCGAGATCGAGGCATTGTGCTTGATGATGCCGCCGATCGCCGCTGCGGTCAGCAGATAGTCGTGGATCCCCTTCCGGTCCCAGTCCTCGTGGAAATGCTCGTAGTAGCGGATCGTTGCCGGGATGACGCCGGCAGCGCCATTGGTCGGCGCCGTGACGACACGCCCGCCTGCGGCATTCTCCTCGTTGACCGCCATCGCGTAGACGCTCAGCCAGTCGTTGGCGAGCAGCGGGTTGACGCGGTTGCTGCGCCATTCTTCCTGAAGCTTGTCGTGGATGTGCTTGGCCCGGCGCCGGACGTTGAGGCCGCCGGGCATGATGCCCTCGACCTTCAGCCCGCGCTCGATGCAGGAGCGCATTGCTTCCCAGATGCGGTCGAGACCGGTATCCAGTTCTTCACGGCTGCGCTGGCTTTCCTCATTGGCGCGTTTCATCTGCGCAATCGACAGGCCGGAGCGCTCGGCCATATCAAGCATCTGCTTGGCGCTGGCGAAGGGGTAAGGCACCTTGTAATTGCCTTGTTGCGCCTTCTTGCGCGCCCGCATCTGTTCGAGCTCCGTATCGGTGACGACGAAGCCGCCGCCGACGGAATAATAGATGCGCTTGACGAGAAGCCGCCCGTCCTTGTCATAGGCCGAGAAACTCATGCCGTTGGCGTGGCCCGGCAGCGGCTGCTTCTTGTCGAAAATCAGATCCGTCTTCGGCTGAAACTGGTAGCCCGGGTGGCCCTCCGGCGTGATCCGGCCGCTCTTTTCCACGCCATCGATAGTGGCGTCCATATGATCCGGGTCGACCTTGTCGGGCGCCTCGCCCATCAGGCCGAGGATGACCGCCCTGCCCGTACCATGGCCGATGCCCGTATGGGCGAGCGAACCGTGCAGGCTGACCTTGATGGCGGCCACCTGAGCGCCGATGGAAGGACGCGGCCATTCATCAGATAGGATGAGGTCGAGGAACCGGTTGGCAGCCGTCATCGGTCCCATCGTATGCGAGCTCGACGGGCCGACACCGATCTTGAACACATCGAATACCGAAAGAAACATGGAGGCGCCTTCTAAAATTCACGATGCAGACTATGCGAGCCCGGCTCGACATCCGCGTGGCGGACCGACATCGCCTTGAACCGGTGCGACATCAGGCCGGACACTAGTTGGAAGCCGCTCATCTTGCCAGTGATTCTCATCTTGCCGGTCATTGCAGCATTCGAATGCATCTGTAGAGTGGCCGCATTTATACGGGAACTGACTCGCTGATGATGACGACCGCGGATCATATCGCGCTTGCCTTCTTTATTTTTATCTGGATGGGCTATTCCTGGCTCCTGCGCGGCCAGACCTTCTTCGGGCGCACGAGCCTGACCCATGCCATGGCGGAGCGGCGTCGTGAATGGATATATAATTCCCTGCGCCGTGATTTGAAGATGATCGACACCCAGATCATGGCCGGGCTGCAGAACGGGACGGCCTTTTTTGCCTCGACCTCCATTTTCGCGATCGGCAGCTGCTTTGCGCTTCTCGGCGCAACGGAAAAGGTCGATGCAGTCTTTGCCGACCTGCCCTTCGTCTTTCATAGCGGCCATGCCGTCTTCGAAATGAAGGTCGGCGGCCTGGCTGCCTTGTTCGGCTATGCCTTCTTCAAGTTCGGCTGGTCTTACCGTCTCTTCAATTATTGCACCATCCTGTTCGGCTCCATGCCCATGATGCACGATACCGACAAGGATATCATTGCCGCCGAGCGCGCCGCCGAACGTGTCATCCGCATGAACGTCCTTGCCGGCAGCCACTTCAACGAGGGGCTGAGGGCTATCTTCCTGTCGATCGGCTACCTCGGTTGGTTCATCAATCCCTATGTCTTCATGGGAACGACATCGATTGTCGTCTTCGTGCTCACCCGCCGGCAGTTCTTTTCGGCAGAACGGCTGGCGATCATGGAGCCGCAAGTGCCACCAAATCTCCATCTTTCTCCTGTTCTGCCCAATACGCCTTCACCGACTGACGGCGACGAATTGTCCGGGAGATTGTGAATGACATTGCCGGCAACGGAAGCGGCGCCTTATGCAAAACCGCCGCGCATCGGCCTTGTGGACACGGCGCGGGGTGCGGCGCTCATTGCCATGGCCACCTATCATTTCAGCTGGGATCTCGAATTCATGGGCTATCTGCAGCCTGGAACGGCCGAGACCGGCTGGCTGAAGATTTATGCCCGGGCGATCGCCGCCACCTTCCTGTTCATCGTGGGTGTCAGCCTCGTGCTCGCCAGCCGGCCGGACATTCGCTGGCCCTCCTTCTGGAAGCGTTTTGGCATGATCGCCGCTGCGGCCGTGCTCATATCGGCGGCGACCGCCTATCTTGTGCCCGGGGAATGGATTTACTTCGGCATCCTGCATTCCATTGCGGTTCTGAGCCTCATCGGCGTGGTCTTCCTGCGCCTGCCCTTGCCTTTGACGCTGCTCGTCACGCTGGCACTGCTAGTCGGCTGGATTGCTGATATTTTCGTGATGCCGGGCGTGCTCGGTTCACACCTGTTCGATCCGAAATATCTTGCCTGGCTCGGCTTTGCGGCCACGCCCGATCGCTCCAATGATTTTGTACCGCTCTTCCCCTGGGCGACACCCTTCTTCCTCGGCATGAGCCTTGCGCGCCTTGCCTTCCGGACGAACCTGCCGCATCGGCTGGCGGCGTTAGGCACAGGCGGCACATGGCTTGCGCGCCTCGGCCGCCACAGCCTCGCCTTTTACCTCATTCATCAGCCGGTGCTGATCGCGATCGCTTACGGTCTGACATTCATCATCGCGCCGCCGAAGCCCGATCCGGTCGCGACCTATCTGCGCCAGTGCAACACGTCCTGCACGGTCGAACAGGGTGAAGCGGTCTGCCGCAGCTTCTGCCAGTGCACGCTCGAGCAGCTGCAGGCGCAGCAGCTCTTCACGCTATTTCAGGCAGGTCAGGTCAAAGCCGACGATGAGAGGATCATGGCGCTTGCGGGCCAGTGCAGCGCCCAAATCGAGCCCGAGCTGCCGCCCGAGCCCCAACAGTGATCAAGCAATGATCAGGTGGTGACGCCGATTTCTGCGAGGCGGCCGAGGCAGGCCTCTTCGATATTGTCGAGCTCGGTGATCGTTTCATCGATATCCTTACGCTTCTGGCGCAGGTCTTCACGCTTTTCGTCCACGCGTTTCATCAGGAGCTTGAGCTGACCGAGCTCGCCCGGCGGCTCCTTGTAGACCTGGATGATTTCGCGGATTTCGGCAATGGTGAAGCCGATACGCCGGCCCCGCAGGATTTCCTGGATGAGGCGCCGGTCGGCAGGTCGAAACAGGCGCGTGCGTCCGCGACGTTCCGGATGGATCAATCCCTCATCTTCATAGAAGCGAAGCGTGCGCGTCGACACTCCGAATTCGCGCGTCAGCTCCGTTATGGTATAGTATTTGTTCACTAGCATCTCATCCCCGTCATCGACCCGACATATTATTGACTTTTACGTAATAGTCAATTTCGGCGGGTTTCAGATGCCGAACCACCATGTCGCGAGGCCGAGGAAGGCGAAGAAGCCGGTGCAGTCGGTCACGGTCGTGACGAAAACGGATGAAGCGATCGCCGGGTCGGCTCCCATCTTGTCGAGAAGCAGCGGCAGCAGGATGCCGGCAAGCGCCGCCGCCATCAGATTGATGATCATGGCTGCTCCGATGACGGCGCCGAGCTGGTAGTTGTGGAACCAGGTACCGGCGATGGCGCCAAGCAGGATGGCGAAGAGAATGCCGTTCAGGATGCCGACGCCCGCCTCTCTTCGGATGATGCGGCCGGCATTGTAGATATCGAGATCGCGGGTCGCGAGCGCGCGCACCGTCACGGTCATGGTCTGTGTGCCGGCATTGCCACCCATGGAGGCAACGATCGGCATCAGCACCGCGAGTGCGATCATCTTCTCGATCGAACCGTCGAACAGGCCGATGACGCTGGCCGACAGCATCGCCGTACCGAGGTTGATCAGCAGCCAGAGGAACCGCGAGCGCACGGTCGAGATCACATTGTCGGACAGTTCTTCGTCGCCGACACCGCCGAGGCGCTTGATATCCTCGTCCGCTTCTTCATGGATCACGTCGACCACGTCGTCGATGGTGAGCACGCCGACGAGGCGTTCGTTCTCGTCGACGACGGCAGCGGAAAGAAGGTCATACTGTTCGAAGAGCTGGGCCGCCTCTTCCTGGTCCATCTCGGCCGGAATCGGATGGTTCGTCTCCCGCATGATGGCTTCGATCTTTGACTGCCGCTTGGTGCGCAGGATCTGGTCGAGATCGACGGCGCCGAGCAGCTTGAAGGTCGGGTCGATCACGAAGATCTGCGAAAAGGAATAGGGCAGATCCTCTTCGTCGCGCATGTAGTCGATCGTCTGCCCGACAGTCCAGAATGGCGGCACGGCGACGAATTCCGTCTGCATGCGTCGGCCGGCGGAGCTTTCAGGGTAATCAAGCGCGCGCCGAAGGCGAACCCGCTCCGTGAATGGCAGTTGCGCGAGAATCTCTTCGCGGTCTTCCTGGTCGAGATCTTCGAGAATGTAGACGGCGTCGTCGGAATCCAGTTCGCCAATCGCCGCGGCAATCTGTTCGTTCGGCATCTGATCGACGATTTCGCGGCGGATCGTCTCGTCCACCTCGGTCAGCGCCGTCATGTCGAAATCGTCGCCGAGCAGATGCACCAGTGCCAGACGCTGATCCGGCTGGATCGATTCGAGCAGGTCGCCTATTTCCGATTCGTGGAGGCGCGCGACATTCTGGCGGAGAAACAGCGTGTCGCGATCGGCAATGGCGGCGCCGAGGCGCACGAGGAAATCGCTGCGCACATTGCCGTCTTCATTATAGATATCGACGTCTTCGTCTGCCGGACGTTTGCGATTGCGGTCTTCGGTATCGGTCGTCGTCATATGCCGCCCTCGCATTTCTGTCAGATTTCAACGACTGTCGCGCCGCATTCGAAAATGTCGGCTGAAAATGCATTGTCAACAAGCGGATAAGCGAATTCCGCCCTGCCCTTTTGGTCGCCGGAATGCACATCGACCTGCTAGCCGAAAGCATTTCTGCCGTAAAGCGCAAACCCATGCTTTCTGATGACAATGCCTGTGGCCAGCTATAGTTTCCGCTGCCATTTATCGAAAGGAAGCTCAGCCGTGCCGATCCGCCCGATTCTCCGCTATCCGCATCCCGGCCTGAAGACGGTCTGCACGCCGGTGACCGCGTTCGATTCGGCCCTTTCCGCCCTTGCCGACGATCTGCTGCAGACGATGCGCGCGGCACCCGGCGTTGGCATCACCGCTGCCCATATCGGCGTCTTCCAGCGCCTGACGGTGCTGGAAATCGACAAGGCGGACGGCGTGCGCATCTACGCCAATCCGGAGATCACGTGGTTTTCAGATCAGACGATGGTTCATATGGAAGGCAGCGTCTCCATGCCGGGGGCGACGGACGAGGTCACGCGGCCGAGCGCGGTTCGTTTCCGCTACCAGGGTCTGGATGGCCATCAGCATGAAGAAGAGGCCACCGGCCTCCTCGCCATCTGCATCCAGCATGAGATCGATCAGCTCGACGGCATTTTCTGGCTGCAGCGTCTGTCGCGGCTGAAACGTGACCGGCTGATCAGGAAATGGGAAAAGACGAAAAGCTGAGTCGCGCTATTAAACGCGCGAACCAAGTGCGCCCTTCCGACGTTTGCCTTGCAGTGAAACCGGAAGGAGACGGAAATGCCTGGCAAGAACGACAAGTCCTCGCTTTCCCGCGAGGAAGACTACCGCGACTTCGAAGAGCGCAATCTGGACGACGGCTGGCCCTACGCGGACGGCAGCGGCGCCAAGGCTGCCGGCAGTGAAAACCGTGCCTACGGCGAAACCTCGGCCAATTTCGACCGCGACCGCAATAGCGGCTTCCGCATCGACGGCACGGACGAGGACGGCAACGAGAATCGCATGAAGGATTCGCTTGAGCCTGACACGATCGACCGCGACGAAAGCGACGATCTCGAAGCCCGCGTGACCGAGAACCTGGAGAATATCCCCGAGGTCGATATCGACAGTGTGGAAGTTCACGCCGACGGCCATACCGTGACGCTGGAGGGTTCTGTCGAAACGATCGGGATTGCCCGCAAGGTCGAACTTGGCGCCCTGTCGGTAGACGGTGTCCATCATGTCCGCAACCACCTGCACACAACCGGTGTCGATGCCCATATCCCGAACGAGGATTGAGGCGAAAAACACAAAGTCGCCACATTTGAAAACCGGGAAGCGGCCTGCTTTCCGGTTTTGCTGTCTCTAAAATTAAAAATAGTTAATCAATCAAAGATTGCAGGATTGTAATCTTTCGGAAAGCCCTGACATCTCAGGCAATTAACTGTGCCGGCTAAGGTAACGTGCCCGTCAAAAACGTTGACAAATATGTGATTTTGTTCGGACAAAACGCCGCAACAGAGCTGTCATCTTTCTCACAAAATCGCCCAAATTGGAGCGCGAACTTATCGTGCCGAGGGTTGGATTTACGTTGTTGAATTCAACAATAGATTGAGGAGATAGACCCATGCGCATGAAGTTCGCCGCCGCCGCCACCCTGTTTGCCGTCAGCATGGCAAGTGCCGCTTTTGCACAGCCGAAATTTATGGACGACTATTCCAATAATGGTGATGGCCTCTACCAGACGCCGGTCGCGCCGGCGAAGCCTATTCACTACCCGACCCATGTAGCCCCCCCGGCCTATTCCAGCGACTATACGAATGATAGTGACGGCTTCGCACCGGCCGCGATGGCCAAGCCCGCGAAGGTCGACAACACTACCACCGCCAGCATCAAGCCTCTTCCGGATTGCCACAGCATGGTCGGCCCGAAGGGTTCGCATCAGAAAGGTGCCGATAGCGGCGCAAGCCGTACTGAGGCCTGCCGCGCAATGCACTGACATGATCCGAGAAAGGGCCGGTTTCCGGCCCTTTTCTCTTGTAAATTCAATGTCCCGTTCGGCGTAATCCACACCTCGGGCAAGCTTTTAAAAAAAACTGTCACATCGCGCTTGTGTCCGTCAGAGGCTTTTGCTACATGCTGCCTCGCCGACGCAAATCGGCCTACCACGATGCGGTCGTGGCGGAATTGGTAGACGCGCAGCGTTGAGGTCGCTGTGGGGCAACCCGTGGAAGTTCGAGTCTTCTCGACCGCACCAAAGAAACCCGCTTCGGCGGGTTTTTTCTTTTTTGGCCAAAGGTTTAGTTCTCCGGTCCTGATGGCCTCGCCGCAAGAAGTGGCGCGCGGCAGCCCTTTCCCGCCGATATCGCCCCTGGTGGATATCACAGCAAAGCCAGCCGGCACTTGCTGCAATTCTGGTGCGCAATCTGCCGCTTGACTTCCATCTGGAATTGAGAACATAGATGGAACGCTTAGGGGTTCAGGGGTGTTCCTTTCATGAAAATTATTTCGATCGGCAACTTTTGACGTTTCGCTAGAAGAACTAGCTTCCGCTGATGCCGGTTCCTGCGTGAGGTAACTCACGCTCGCTGGCAATCCAGCCTTTCTCATACATTCGAACGCAAGCCGGACATTTCGGCTTGGCGCTTATTTCGCTTTGCCCGCGCATTTGCATGGCGCTATCCATGGGGGACCGCATGACATCGGAAGATCGCTATAAATACGTCAAGGGCGGCGTAGCACTCGCGATTCTCGGAACCCTCGTTATCGGCCTTTACATCGACTCGCTGTATCGCGGCGATACCGAGACGGCGGCCTACAAGACGGTCGATGACTGCCTTAAGGACAACAAGTTCGGTCCTGACGACTGCAAAAGCAGCTTCGCGATCGCTCGCGATGAACATCTGAAAAGCTCCCCCTCCTACGATAAACGCGAGGATTGCGAGGAGGAATTCGGCGACGGCCGTTGTGAGCAGACCTCTTCGGTCCATGCGTCCGGAGGAGGACATTTCAGCCCTTATCTCGGCGGGTATCTCGTTGGTCAGCCCGATAAGAAGGTCAATGGCGTCTACTATCCGGCTGTGCCCGCATCGGCGTTGTACGAGAGCCGCCACGTTCCAGGTTTCGTGGACGCTCGGGGCATTCTGGTGACCAACAAGGCTGGCGGCTTCAAGATGGCCTATCAATCCGCCGCTCACTATAAGCCTGCGGCCCCCACGACGACGCTCGCCCGCTCCGGTTTTGGCGCGCGCCACTTTGCTGCGTCCTGAGGGCTCAAGATGAAGCGCATCGCGACCGGCGAGAGACCTGACTGGGTGCGGAAACTCGAAGACCTCGATTTCACCATCCACCACATGTATGGCGAACTCTATTGGGATGAGCGCAATGCCTACCAATTCACGCTCGCTGAGATCGAGGATGGTCTCGAGGATCCGACCAACGAGATTCTGCAGCTCTGCTACAAAGCAGTCGATCGCATTTGCGCCGATCCCGCATTGATGACGCGCATGGCGATCCCGGCCGAGTTCCACGCCGCCGTCAGCAGATCCTGGAAATGGTCCGATCGTGATATCTACGGCCGCTTCGACCTGCGTTACGATGGCAAGCGTCCGGCAAAACTCTTCGAATTCAATGCCGATACGCCGACGTCACTCTTCGAAAGCGCTGTCATCCAGTGGGAATGGCTCCAAGACATGAAGCGTCTTGGCCGGTTGAGCGCCGATGCCGACCAGTTCAATTCGATCCACGAGAAGCTCATCGGCGCTTTCCAGTATTTCAAGAATGCCAGCGACAGCGGCGTCTTCCATTTCGGCTGCATCACCGACAATGAGGAAGACTATCTGACGACCAAATATCTCGCCGACGTTGCCTTCCAGGCGGGCTTCGAAGTTGTGGTGCTCGATATGGAAGAGATTGGCATCGATCCCGAGAACTGGTTCACCGATCTCGAAGACCGCCGGATGGAGAATCTCTTCAAGCTCTACCCGCTGGAATTCATGGTGCACGAGGAGTTTGGCGCACATCTCATCTCCACGCCCACAAAGATCCACGAGCCGCTGTGGAAGATGACGCTGTCGAACAAGGGCCTCCTCGCCGTCCTCTGGGAAATGGCGCCCAACCATCCGAACCTGCTGCCCGCCTATTTCGCCGACGATCCGCAGGCGCTGCGTCTGGAAAACGCCGTCAGAAAACCGCTCCTGTCGCGCGAAGGCGCAAATGTCACGCTGACGTCGGGGGAAACGATAATCGCGGTGGATGGCGAATATGGCGCAGAGGGCTACATTGTGCAGGAAACTTGCCTGCTCCCGCAGTTCGGCGAGGATTATGCCGTGATCGGCTCCTGGGTCGTCGCCGGCGAAGCCTGCGGCATCTGCATCCGCGAGGACAAATCGCCTATTACCCAGAACCTCTCCCGTTTTGTCCCGCATTTCATTATGGATTGATTGCACGGGGCTGCATCTCCAGGATGGCTGATCGCCACAAAGAGCGATTGAATCGCTCTTCGCCCAAGTCCATATAGAAGCCCGCGCCCGCCCTCTCCATTTTTGCGGATTGCGCCAAGGACTGCCATGCTACGCACCGATCTCGATTTCTCCATGCTCCCGAAACTCGGTTCGCGCGCCGTACGCTGGCGCATCTCAGACGGGCTCGTTCCCTATGAGGAAGCGGTGGAGACGATGGAGCGGGAAGTCGCAGCGATTTCAGAAGGTGGTGATGAACTCGTCTGGCTGCTGGAGCATCCGCCGCTTTATACAGCCGGCACCAGCGCCGACGCGAAGGATCTCGTCCAGCCGGATCGTTTCCCGGTCTTCGCTACCGGTCGTGGCGGCGAATACACCTATCATGGCCCCGGCCAGCGCGTTGCCTATGTCATGCTCGATCTCAAACGCCGCAGGCAGGATGTGCGTGCCTTCGTGGCAGCGCTCGAAGAGGTCATCATCCGCACGCTCGATTCGATGAATGTGCGCGGCGAACGCCGCGAGGATCGTGTCGGCGTCTGGGTCCGACGACCGGAGAGACCCTTGCTGCCTGACGGCACCATGGCGGAAGACAAGATCGCAGCACTCGGCATCCGTCTGCGCAAATGGGTGACCTTCCACGGCCTGTCGCTGAACGTCGATCCCGATCTCGATCATTTCGGCGGCATCGTGCCCTGCGGCATCTCGGCCTATGGCGTCACCAGCCTCGTCGATCTCGGCCTGCTCGTGACGATGGTCGATGCCGACATCCGCCTGCGCGCCGCCTTCGAAGAGATATTCGGCGAAACCGTCAACGATACAGCACTCTGTCCCTGATTGCCGTCCTTGATTGCCCGGGCTTCCTGTGGTTGATGACATCATCCGCAAGAAGCAGCCGTCATGTCCGAATCTCCCTCCACCCAGAATCCCCTCCGGGGCATGGCCATCATGGCCGGCGCCATGGCCATCCTGCCGACGATGGATGCGATCGCCAAATATATGGCGACCTTTGAGGGCATGTCGCCCGGGCAGGTAACCTTCTACCGCTTCTTCTTCCAGCTCGTCTGTACCCTGCCGATCCTTTTCGCCATGTTCGGTACGCAGGCTCTGTCGGCCAAGCGCCCGTGGATGAATCTGCTTCGCGGCGCGCTGCATGGTGCGGCAAGCCTGCTCTTCTTCGTCGCCGTCAAATACATGCCGCTCGCCGATGTCTTCGCCATCTATTTCGTCGAGCCGTTCATGCTGACGGCACTTTCGGCGCTCTTCCTCGGCGACAAGGTCGGCTGGCGGCGCTGGACGGCAATCGTCGTCGGTTTCGGCGGCGCCATGATCGTCATCCAGCCGAGCTACGAGATTTTCGGCCTGAAGGCGCTGCTGCCGGTCTTCTGCGCCTTCCTCTTCTCGCTCTATCTCTTCCTCAACCGCGCCATCGGCGAGGCAGATTCGCCGCTCACGATGCAGACCATGTCCGGTATTGGCGGTACGATCTTCATGGCGGGCGCAATGTTTGTCGGAAACAGCTTCGGCAATGCCGACTTCACTCCCTCCCTGCCGGCCTCCTGGCTCGGCCTCGTCCTGCTGCTGATCCTGGGCACGATTTCGGGCTATGCGCACATGCTGGTTGTTAAGGCTTTCCGGCTCGCGCCACTGTCGCTGCTGGCACCCTTCCAATATTTCGAGATCATTTCGGCGACCGTGCTCGGTTACGCCCTCTTCGGTGATTTTCCGAATTTTTCCAAATGGATAGGCATCGCAATTATTGTTGCATCGGGGCTCTTCATCATCTGGCGCGAGCGCGTGCAGGCGCGATCATTAAAATCCGCGTGAAATCCCCAAACTGCAGTTAACCGTTCTTCTTGAGGGATCTTCAATTCGGCACCGATAAAACCATTTCCGGCTTCATGATGAAGTCTGGAGATAAAACATGAGTGAGTTCCGTCTCGCTTTTCCGGCGTGTGTCATCGCCGGGAAGCATCGGCTGACGGCCGAAGACATTGTGCTTTTGCGCAAACACACCTTCCCGGAGGGAATCCGGACTTCCGATCATGTCGTAGTGTTGTTGGCGCTCAATAATTCCTGCCCCGAAAAATGCCCCGAGTGGAACACGTTTTTCATCGAACAGCTGGCAGGCTTCATCGTCGATTACACATATCCGCAGGGCTCGCTGGACGAGATCAATGTCGCATGGATCATGCGCATGTTCACGACCGACGGCGTCGTCAATTCCGCCCTCGAGCTGGAGCTCATCCTGCATGTCATGGAGCTCAGCGCCCACGTACCCGATGAGCTGCGCGCCCTGGCGCTAGATCAGCTCCGTCTGGCGCTCTCAGAGGATCTCGGCGGTTACAAGCTGACCCGCGCCACCGACCGCAAAAGCATCACGCGGCAGGATGTGGATTACCTGATGCGTGTTTTGAGAAACGTCAGCGACGGCGGCGTCATCGGCGTGTCGCCGGTCGAATATGGCGTGCTGCAGCGCATTGATGCGGTAACCCAGCCTGGCGCCAATCATCAGCGCTGGGGCGAGATCATGGCCGCGGTCGAACTCAGGGACTATGCCCAGCCGAGGCGGAGCCGCTGGCTTCGTATTATCGATGAAGAGCCGGTTGCCGCTGCCGCAGTTGCCTGATCTGCCGGTGATTTCTCAGCCCGATTGTGCGTTCCGGCTTTTTATGCGTAAAACTCCGGAGCGCATTTCCTGGGTGGAGACTCGATGTTCAAGAAGATCCTGATCGCGAATCGCGGCGAGATTGCCTGCCGCGTGATCAAAACCGCTCGCCGCATGGGCATTGCCACCGTTGCGGTCTATTCGGATGCGGATCGGGATGCCCTGCATGTCGAAATGGCCGATGAGGCTGTTCATATCGGCCCTGCCCCGGCAGCCGAAAGCTATCTCGTCGCCGACAAGATCATCGCCGCCTGCAAGGAAACCGGTGCCGAAGCCGTGCATCCCGGCTACGGCTTCCTGTCCGAGCGCGCCTCATTCTGCGAGGCCTTGGAAAAGCAGGGCATCGTCTTCATCGGTCCGAAGCCCAAGGCCATCATGGCGATGGGCGACAAGATCGAATCGAAGAAATTCGCGAATGCGGCAAAAGTCTCCACGGTGCCGGGCTATCTCGGCGTGATCGAGGATGCGGCGCATGCCGAAAAGATCGCCGGCGAGATCGGCTATCCCGTGATGATCAAGGCGTCGGCTGGCGGCGGCGGCAAGGGCATGCGCATTGCCTGGAACCAGGCAGAAGTGCGAGATGGTTTCGACCGCGCCCGTTCGGAAGCCAAGAGTTCCTTCGGCGATGATCGCGTCTTCATCGAAAAATACGTCGTCGATCCGCGCCATATCGAAATCCAGGTTCTGGCGGATGCGCATGGCAACGTCGTCTATCTCGGCGAGCGCGAATGTTCCATCCAGCGCCGGAACCAGAAGGTCGCCGAAGAAGCGCCCTCGCCTTTCCTCGACGAGAAGACCCGCGCTGCCATGGGCGAGCAGTCTGTGGCGCTGGCCAAGGCCGTCGATTACCAGAGCGCCGGCACGGTGGAGTTCATCGTCGACCGCGACCGCAATTTCTATTTCCTCGAAATGAATACCCGTCTGCAGGTCGAGCATCCTGTGACGGAGCTGGTGACCGGCATCGATCTCGTCGAGCAGATGATCCGCGTTGCTGCCGGGGAAAAGCTGCCCTTCGCGCAGAAGGATATCAAGCTCAACGGCTGGGCGGTGGAAAGCCGCCTCTATGCCGAAGATCCCTACCGCAACTTCCTGCCCTCGATCGGCCGCCTGACGCGCTACCGCCCGCCGGCGGAAGGCCGCACCGGCGACGTCATTATACGCAACGATACCGGCGTTTTCGAAGGCGCTGAAATCTCCATGTACTACGACCCGATGATCGCCAAGCTCTGCACCTGGGCGCCGAGCCGCCTGCAGGCGGTGGAAGCCATGGGACAGGCGCTGGATGCTTTCGTGGTTGACGGCATCGAGCACAATGTTCCCTTCCTCGCAGCCCTCATGAAACATCCGCGCTGGCGCGAAGGTCGCCTCTCCACCGGCTTCATTGCCGAGGAATATCCCGAGGGATTTGCGCCGATGGCGCCAGATGCGGTGGAAGAGGCAGCCCTTGCCGCCATCGCGCTTTCCGTTTCCCTGATCGAGGCCGGGCGCCGCGAAGGTTTTGCCGATCGTCTGCGGCAGGCAAGCGGCCCGTTGCGCGAAGAATGGGTCGTTAAGCTCGGCGGAAATTACGTGCCGGTGAAACTCGTTGATGGCCTCGTCACCATCCCCTTCGAGATGGAAATGGAGGTTGCCGGCCGCACCGAAACCGTTGTCACCGATTGGCGACCGGGCGACCCGGTCTGGCATGGCAGGATTGCCAGCCGCCCGGTAACCGCGCAGATCCGACCGATCCTCAATGGCCTGCGCATCGACTGGCAGGGTCTATCGGTCAAGGCGCGCGTCTTCACCCCTCGCCATGCCGAGCTCGACCGCCTGATGCCGGTCAAGCTGCCGCCGGATACGTCCAAGCTCCTGCTCTGCCCCATGCCCGGCCTCGTCGTCTCGATTGCCGTCGCCGAGGGCCAGGAGGTCAAGGCTGGAGAGACGCTTGCCGTCGTCGAAGCCATGAAGATGGAAAACGTGCTGCGCGCCGAGCGCGATCTCGTCGTCGGCAAGATCAAGGCCGCGCCCGGCGAGAGCCTCGCTGTCGATGCCGTCATCATGGAATTCGCCTGAAGCATCGACCACGATTTCCGGATGGCCCTCTAAGCCTTTTTTGTGCTTGAGCCACCCTTGCGGAGCGTGCAAGAGTCCGCCACGCAAATCACGAGGAGATCGAAGATGGATGTTCGCGCCGCCGTTGCCGTTCAGGCAGGAAAACCCCTTGAGGTCATGACCGTTCAGCTCGAAGGCCCGAAGGCCGGCGAAGTGCTGATCGAGGTCAAGGCGACTGGCATCTGCCACACCGATGATTTCACGCTATCGGGCGCCGATCCGGAAGGTCTCTTCCCGGCGATCCTTGGCCATGAAGGCGCGGGCATCGTCGTCGATGTCGGCCCCGGCGTCACATCGCTCAAGAAGGGCGATCACGTTATCCCGCTCTACACGCCGGAATGCCGTGAGTGCTATTCCTGCACCTCTCGCAAGACCAATCTCTGCACCTCAATCCGCGCGACCCAGGGCCAGGGCGTCATGCCCGACGGCACCTCGCGCTTCTCGATCGGCAAGGACAAGATCCACCACTATATGGGCTGCTCGACCTTCGCGAACTTCACTGTTCTGCCGGAGATCGCGCTGGCGAAGATCAATCCCGACGCTCCCTTCGACAAGGTCTGCTATATCGGCTGTGGTGTGACGACGGGCATCGGCGCCGTCATCAACACGGCCAAGGTCGAGATCGGCTCGACGGCCATCGTCTTCGGTCTCGGCGGTATCGGCCTCAATGTTCTTCAGGGCCTGCGTCTTGCCGGTGCCGACATGATCATCGGCGTCGATATCAATCCCGACCGCAAGGCATGGGGCGAGAAGTTCGGCATGACGCATTTCGTCAACCCGAAGGAGGTCGGCGATGACATCGTGCCCCATCTCGTCAACATGACGAAGCGCCATGGCGACCTGATCGGCGGCGCCGATTACACCTTCGATTGCACCGGCAACACCAAGGTCATGCGCCAGGCACTGGAATCCAGCCACCGCGGCTGGGGCAAGTCCGTCATCATCGGCGTCGCCGGCGCCGGCCAGGAAATCTCCACGCGTCCCTTCCAGCTCGTCACCGGCCGCAACTGGATGGGCACGGCCTTCGGCGGCGCCCGTGGCCGCACAGACGTGCCGAAGATCGTCGACTGGTACATGGAAGGCAAGATCCAGATCGACCCGATGATCACCCACACCATGCCGCTCGAAGACATCAACAAGGGCTTCGATCTCATGCACAAGGGTGAAAGCATCCGTGGCGTCGTGGTTTACTAATCGTCCATGGATCTGCTGAAGAACTGGAAATTGAAATTGAGATACGGAAAGCTGAAAACGGCTTTCCGCCATTTCACGGTTATCGCCGACGGGGAAATCGCCGAGGCCAATCCGGATTTCGAGACCACCTTCGGCATGGCCGCCTTCTTTACTATCAAAGCGTGGGCTACCGACGGCGACGAAGCCACGGATATGGTCGTCAGCATAGGAAGACACGTCGGTTTCAATGCCACCGGCCGCATTTATCTTTACTCGACTGATCCGCAGCAACCTCCGCAAGACAAGCCATTTGCTTACGACTTGGATTTTCACCAATATAAGCGTGGCGACGACGATGTAGAGGAAAATCCACCTCTACCACATAGCGGCATTCATTGATTTATCTTGTCGAGAGCCGCCGCGCCATCCTTGCGAAATATCTATGAGGGCTCTGCGCTCATGTGTTCCATTATACCTATCTCTACTGGGGTTTTGTATCGATGACTGCGCCTAGCTACACAGTCGATCTCAAGGGTCTCGACGAGCTCTCCGCGCGAGAGCTCTACGACCTCCTGCGGATGCGTGTGGATGTCTTCGTCGTCGAGCAGAACTGCCCCTATCCGGAACTGGACGGCAAGGATATCGATGCCTTGCATCTGCGGCTCATAGAGGGCGGCGAGCTGCTCGGCTCGACACGGCTCTTGAAGCCCTACGGTGCGCAAGATCCGGCAAAGGTCGGCCGCGTCGTCGTCTCTCCGGCTCATCGCGGCAAGCGACTTGGCGATGCGCTGATGAGCGAATCGATCGCGGCCTGCGAAAGGCTTTATCCGGCAAATCCGATTGCCCTCTCCGCGCAGGCGCATTTGAGCCGCTTCTATGAATCCTTCGGTTTCGTGAAAACCTCGGAGGAATATCTCGAAGACGGCATTCCCCATATCGATATGGTCCGTCCGCTGGCCACCGAGCCCGCTTGAGGATATGGCCATGATCTATGTCGATGCCGACGCCTGCCCCGTCAAACCCGAAATCCTGAAAGTGGCCGAACGCCTCGGAATGGAAGTGACCTTCGTCGCCAATTCGGGCCTGCGCCCATCCCGCGACCCGATGGTGCGCAACGTCATCGTCTCCAACGCCTTCGATGCTGCCGACAACTGGATTGCCGACAATGCCGGCCCGACAGATGTCGTCGTCACCGCCGATGTGCCGCTTGCGGTCCGTTGTGTCGCCAAGGGCTCCTTCGTGACCGGTCCGACGGGCCGTGTCTTCGACGAAACGAATATCGGCATGGCAAGCGCCATGCGCGACCTCGGCGCGCATCTGCGCGAAACCGGTGAGAGCAAGGGCTACAACGCCGTCTTCAGCCCCAAGGACCGGTCGCGTTTTCTCGAAACGTTCGATCGTCTTTGCCGCCGCGCCAAGAACGCCTGACTTCATTCTCCGGGCGCTGGAATCGGGTGGCATGGCAGCTATGCCAATTCCTAGCTTGAAGTCAGCCGTTCCCTCGTCCATATGAAGTGCGACGCAGACGACTGCGGCGCTCGGGTCTGCCCGGGTCGCAAAAGTCGCGGGGACGGCCTCGCTCTTGATATGGAGAGTATGATGGCCTGGTTCCTGCTTTTTCTCGCTGGCCTTTTTGAATGTGGTTGGGCAATCGGTCTGAAATATACCGATGGCTTCACTCGTCCTATGCCGACCATCCTCACGGTGATTTCGATGGTCATCAGCGTCGTTCTGCTTGGTCTTGCCGTTAAAACCCTGCCGATCGGCACGGCCTACGCGATCTGGACCGGTATCGGCACGGTCGGCACAGTCCTGCTCGGTGTATGGCTTCTGGGCGATGCGGCAAGCGCCTCGCGCCTGATCTGTATTGCCCTTATTGTTGCAGGCATCGCCGGTCTCAAGTTGACGGCCTGAAGGCAATCATCAGAAATAAACAGGGCCGCGGGAAGAAAACCCGTGGCCCAAACCAATGCCCTCAACCCGAAATTCCTTAACCCTCAAGCCTGGCGGCCGAGGGTTTGATTTTACCCGATCTTCTCAGGGGAGTACGATGCCTTCCAGCTTGGTGGCGAAGGCGCTCTCCCCGCATTTAAGCTGTAATTCGTTTCCTTTGCGGCCTTATCCGCAGTTGCCGGAAGTTTCGCGTCCGGATGGGAAACGATTGATCGATGCATCAACAAGATGTCGTATTCTTGACCATCAGCGAGCACGCTCTCGGCGTTTTTCGACGGGCAGCCTCCAAGGAGGTATGCAATGACAACAGGGACTTCGACAGTATTTCTGGCCGCAACAGCGGCAATCCTGGCCAGCATGTCGGATAGAACCGACGCTCATGAGGCAGAGAGCGGCTGGACCTACCCTCCGGCCTGTTGCAAGTCTGATCAACTACACCGGGATTGTGATGCCATTCCAACGCTGGATGTCAGGCCAGGGCATCGCGGTTTTTCCGTCTTTCTGCGTGCCGGAGATCATCCGCTTGCCACCAGACCGCATCTCTTTTTCATTCCGTACGGGGATGAGATTCCGTCTGGAGACGGTCGTTATCATATCTGTCTTCACCCGACGGAAAACGACGTGAACTGCTTTTTTGCGCCTCCTGGCAATATCTAGACAGACGTCCGAATGTGGAAGCGCCTGCTAGGCGCTTCCACATCCAGGCCGAGGACTAAGACGTCACGCTGATGCGTTTCGGTTATCGACGGACCATGCACCGGCGCCGGCAAAGAACAGGTAGAGGAAGATGAAGCAGAACAGCACTGCGCCGTCGCCCTGGTTGAGAGCCGGGAAGAAGCTGTGCGGCATATGCGCCATGAAATAGGCGATCGCCATTTCGCCCGACAGCAGGAAGGCCACCGGTCGTGTTGCGAAGCCGATGAGAATGAGGATACCGCCAAAGGTTTCCAGCAATGCCGCAATCAGGAATAAGGTGGACAGCGGACCGTCGCCTTGGGCGGCCGGGAAGCCGAAAAGCTTCATCGTACCGTGCTCGATGAACAGAAGCGCGGTCATGATTCTGAGAGCGGCCAGACCATAGGGGCGGTAGGCAGATAGACGCTCGAAAGTTGACATAAAGACTCTCCTTAAGGGTGTACTGCCGAGCGTTATCGTGTCTCTATCGACGACTGAAGACACAATTTGCTGACAGGCGTTCACAACTTTGACTGTGGATAAACACTTGAATAGGCTATTTTATTCGATCATAGCGGAATGTTGTCGTGCTTCTTCCACGGATTGCTGAGGTCCTTGTTCTTCAACATCTTCAGCCCGCGCGCCAGCCGCCGCCGTGTCGAATGCGGCATGATCACCTCATCGACATAGCCGCGTTCAGCGGCCACGAAAGGTGACAGGAAACGGTCCTCGTACATCTTCGTGTGCGCAGCGATCTTTTCGGGATCGGCGATATCCTTGCGGAATATGATCTCGACAGCACCCTTGGCACCCATGACGGCGATCTGCGCCGTCGGCCAGGCATAGTTCAAATCGCCGCGCAGATGCTTGGATGCCATCACGTCATAGGCACCGCCGAAGGCCTTGCGGGTAATGACCGTCAGCTTCGGAACCGTTGCCTCCGCATAGGCAAAAAGCAGCTTGGCGCCGTGCTTGATGAGCCCGCCATATTCCTGTGCCGTGCCCGGCAGGAAACCCGGTACGTCGACGAAAGTGACGATCGGAATGTTGAAGCAGTCGCAGAAGCGCACGAAGCGCGCCGCCTTGCGCGAGGCGTCGCTGTCGAGCACGCCGGCAAGCACCATCGGCTGATTGGCGACGAAGCCGACCGTCGAACCCTCGATACGCCCGAAACCGCAGACGATATTCTTGGCAAAGCTCGCCTGGATCTCGAAAAAATCCCCCTCGTCCGCCACCTTCTGGATCAGTTCCTTGATGTCGTAGGGCTTGTTCGCATTGGCGGGGATCAGCGTGTCCAGCGAATTGTCCGCGTCCGTCACCGACTGGTACCATTCGATTTCCGGCACCGGCGACGTGTTCGACTGCGGCAGGAAGTCGATGAGCCGTCGCACCTGGCTGAGCGTATCGACATCATTGTCATAGGCGCCGTCGGCGATCGACGAGCGTGTCGTGTGCACGCTGGCGCCGCCGAGTTCCTCCGACGTCACGGTCTCGTTGGTGACGGTCTTGACCACATCGGGACCGGTGACGAACATGTAGGACGTGTCGCGCACCATGAAGATGAAGTCCGTCATGGCGGGCGAATAGACGTCGCCGCCGGCGCATGGTCCCATGATGACGGAGATCTGCGGAATGACACCGGAAGCCAGTACGTTACGCTGGAAGACCTCCGCATATCCGCCAAGCGCCGCCACCCCCTCCTGGATGCGCGCGCCGCCAGCATCATAGATGCCGATGATAGGGGCGCGGTTCTTCAGCGCCATATCCTGCACCTTGATGATTTTCTCGGCATGGGCTTCCGAGAGCGAGCCGCCGAAGACGGTGAAATCCTTGGCAAAGACGAAGACGGTCCGGCCGTTGACCGTGCCCCAGCCGGTCACTACGCCGTCGCCGGCGATGCGGCTCTTGTCCATGCCGAAATCGGTGGAGCGGTGCTCGACGAACATGTCGAACTCTTCGAAAGAGCCTTCGTCGAGGAAAAGATCGATGCGCTCGCGCGCCGTCAGCTTGCCGCGCTGGTGCTGCGCGTCGATACGCTGCTGGCCACCGCCGAGACGGGCAATACCGCGGCGGCGTTCGAGTTCTTCAAGAATATCCTTCATGATTTCCCCTCGCCGCTTGCAACGGCCGATTTTACAGCTCGGGCAATTCCAGCAAAACTGCGCAGCGGTTTTGCATGCGGAATTGCGTTAAAACAAAGAGATAGATCTTTCCGGATTCGACGAGAAACGGAAATGATCTATCGCCCGCTGAGTGCGAAGGCGGAGCGCACGCGTGCCGCGATATCTTCCGCAAGAATTTGGTCCGCCAGATCAGGATCTGCGGTCAGGCTGGTGACCTCAAAGGATGTAACTGCAATGACGGATCCGTCCTCCACGGAAGCGGCATCGATACTGACCTTGGCGACGTTGCGGTCCTTCTGGAAGCCGAGACCCTTTGTGACAGAAACGATGCGAATCGTCAGCACCACGCGCGGCAGTTCGGTCGTGCGCACCGTTGCACGGATGGCCGCGTTGACGCGATCGCTGATGCCGGAGAGCAGCTCTGCCGACATTGTCGTGCTGGACAGCACCACGGCACTGCGCACGTCATAGACGGGCTTTTCCTGCTTCTTCGGCATAAGGCTGGCACAGGCCGTCAGCGCCACGCAAACAAGCGCCATCAGGCAAATTCTCGACCTCAGCCACGCCATTCCAAATTCCCGCAAATCCCCGTCCGGAGTCGCAGATTTGGTCATAAAGCCCATCAAAGCAATATGATTCAGGCTCTTAGCGCGAAAAAAACATCCGTTGCCGCTTTGAAATCCTCAAAACGCTTGGCCCGGCGCTGCTCGGCTTCTTCGTCGCTTCCCCAATGTTCGATGGTCCAGTCCTCATCGAGATGGGCGAGCGACCAGGCTTCGTCCGGCGTGATCGCGGTCTCGGCAATGGCAAGCGCCAGCAGCGCCGAACCGGTGATCGTCGTCATCGTGTGGAGAGCTGCGAGCTCGAGGGCACTGTCATGCCGGCGCAGTGCCAAGCCGAAGGCGGCGATCGCCTCGCGCGGCTGCTCATGATGCATCACGCCTTCGACAAGGACGAAGCGTGCGCCGAGATCGGCGGCTGCCCAGTCGAGCACCGGATCCCAGCGTTCCATCTGTCGTTCGACCAGCTTTTCGGGACCATCGGCGCGATAGCAGAGCAGATCGCTTGACGAAAAGCGCAGAATATCCTCGAAGACGGCCTGTGTGTCTGTCGCGACACCGTCGATCGCCGTGTTGACAAGGCGCGTTGCCGGCATCAGCGAGGGATCGATGACCTCGCGCTGTGCGTCCCATTCGGCGGCCACGAGCTTTGCCAGCGCTTCGCTCGGCACGGCCAGGATCTGGCGGGCCGGCGTGCGTACGGCCTTGCCGTCGAGCATGATGGCGAAACCGTCCTCATTCGGTTCGACTGAAACAGCCTGATAGAAACGCTTCGGCAGCGGCTTCTTCATCTGGATCTGCGCGCGGCGGATCGGATCGGGATGGCTCAGGTCTTCGGAAAGGTCGTTCAGCAGGTCGCGCATGGGCTCACCTCAGGAAAAATGGCGCAAGATCTCGTCAGGATGATAGGCGATCGCATCGGCGCCGTTGGCGATCAGCTCATCCACGCTGGCATATCCCCAGGCAACGCCGATCGCCTTGGCGCCGGCGGCCTTTGCCATCTGCATATCGTAAATCGCGTCACCAATGACAATGGCATCGGTCGCGTCAATGCCGGTTTCGTCGCAACATTCGCTCACCATGGCCGGATGCGGCTTGGAGGGGCAATCGTCGGCGGTGCGTGCGACGACGAAATGCTTGTCGAAGCCGTGCGTCTCCATCACGAGCTTCAGCCCGCGCCGGGACTTGCCGGTCACCGCGCCGATCAGCAGATCCTCGCGCCCGGTAAGCGCATCGATCATCTCGCGAATGCCGGGAAAGAGCGGCTCGCGGTAGTCGAGATCCTGACGCACGACCGAAAACAGAGATTTGTAGTGTGCGGTCATGTCGACATCTTCCTGCTCGACATGCGGCTTGCCCTGCATGCGGGCAATGGCGATATCGAGCGTCAGGCCGATGATCGCCTTGGTGTCCTCGAAGCGCGGCTCGGGCTTGCCGAATTTTTCGAAGGTGCGGCGCATGGTTTCATGGATCAGCCCGGCACTGTCGACCAGCGTGCCGTCACAGTCAAAAAGCGCGAGTTTCATTCGTCGTCTCTCTCAGCCCCGGCAAGGTCGAGGCCGAGCAGGTTCCATGTCTGTACCATGTGCGGTGGCAGCGGCGCACTGACACGCAAGCGCCCGCCGGACGGGTGCGGGATATCGATATGGCGTGCGTGCAGATGCAGCTTCTTCTGGATGCCGCCGGGGAAATCCCAGTTTGGATCTTCGTCGTAATATTTCGGATCGCCGATGATCGGGTGGCCGATATGCAGCGCGTGGACGCGCAGCTGGTGGGTGCGCCCCGTATAGGGCTCCATCTCCAGCCAGGCCAGGTTCTGGGCCGCCGTCTCGCGCACGCGGTAGAAGGAAATCGCGTGATCGGCGCCCTCCTCGCCATGCTTGGCGATGCGCATGCGATCACCGTCGGCCGTCGGCTCCTTGACGAGCCAGGTCGAGATCCTGTCCTCGTGCTTGCGCGGCACGCCCTTGACCAGCGCCCAGTAGGTCTTCTTGGTATCGCGCTCGCGGAAGGCAGCCGTCAGCTTCTGCGCGGCACCGCGCGTGCGCGCAATCACGAGCACGCCCGACGTATCGCGGTCGAGGCGGTGAACGAGGCGCGGCTTCTCACCCTTCGGGCTGGTCCAGGCTTCGAGCATCTGATCGATATGCCGGGCGACACCGGAGCCGCCCTGGACAGCAAGACCGGGCGGCTTGTTGAGCACGATGACCTTCTCGTCCTCGTGCAGCACCATTCGCGAGAGCAGTTCGAAATCGCTCGAATGCTTGAGATCCTTGCCGGCGATCGGTCCGGCCTTCGCCTTGGCATCGACATCGAGCGGCGGTATGCGCACCATCTGACCGGGTTGCACGCGGGCATCCGACTTGACGCGGCCGCCATCGATACGCACCTGGCCGGAGCGCAAGAGCTTCTGCAACGGGCCGAAGCCGAGACCCGGGTAGTGGATCTTGAACCAGCGGTCGAGCCGCATGCCCGCTTCATCGGGCTCCACCTTGATGTGTTCTATACCTGCCATGGAGTTCTTTCGGAAAATATGGGCGCGATCGAAGCCGGCGCCTCTCTTGCCGCTGCCTTTAGAGCATTTTTCGCAAAACGGAAATCGGAATCGAAATCAGATGAGCGCGCGCATCAGGCCGAGGCCGGCCATGACGGCCACCATCGAGAGCCCGACGCTTGCTGCGATATAGATGCCGCCGGCAAAGACCTCGCCGCGCTCGAACAGCGTGATGGCATCCAGCGAGAAGGCGGAGAAGGTGGTAAAGCCGCCGAGAAAGCCGGTGATCAGCAGCAGCCGCAGTTCCACCGAAGCATTGAAACGGCGCATGATCATCTCGGCAAAGACACCGATAATGAAGCAGCCGACGACGTTGACGATGAGCGTTCCCCAAGGGAAGCCCGGCCCCATGAGCCGCAGAGAGCCGAGGCCGACATAATAGCGCAGAAGCGAACCGATTGCGCCGCCGACCGCGACGAGCAGAGCCTGGAACATGCCTCCGGTTTATTGCGATTCCGCCCCGATTCCAATCGCAGCTGTGGAATTCTTACCATCCGGTAAAATGTGAATGATTTTCTTAAGCCGAATGCGAAGATCGCACCGGTATGACGGGCGCATGACACAGGTCGTTTCCATATCCGCGAATACTGCGGCTGTCGCCTTCGAATCCCTGCGCATCCCACAGCGCGTGGCAACGGGTACGGCCGCGCGCGAGGCTCGGAAGATCGCGGAACGCCAGCTCAATCAGAGCGGCGAAGATCCCGAGGAAGTGACCAACATCATCCAGAATACCGAAATCGCGCTCGATCTCATGACGAAAGGTTATCGCCAGCCGCAGGCCGGCTTGCAGCAGGCCCTGCAGTCCTACGAGGACGTCTGAGATTTAAAGATTGCTGGGAGGAGCAAAGCCCGCGCCCTGTCGCGGGCTTTTTCTTTGCGGGATCAAGTGCCCGATCTTACTTGCCTTGGGCCGATAGTACGTTCAGCACCAGATCGACCTTGCCAGCCTTCTCGAAGGTCAGCGTGACGGGCACCTTGTCGCCCTGCTTGAAGGGCGTCTTCACCTTCTGGAACATCAGATGCAGATTGCCGGGCGAAAGCTCCACGGTCTTGCCCGCCGGAATGGCAATACCATCCTTCAGCTGACGCATTTTCATGACGTTGTCCTGCATGGCCATTTCGTGGATCTGCACTTCGCCTGACGTGGGCGATGTGACCGAAACGAGCCGGTCCTCTGTGGCGCCATTGTTCTTCACGGTGAAGCCGCCACCGCCAACGGGCTGGCCGGGGAGCATGGCCTTGGCAAACCCGCCTGAAACTTCGAGATCGCCGACCTTCACCGTGTCGCCATCCGATGACATGTCCAAGGAGCCCATGTTGCCCATGTCCATGCCCTGCATGTGCTGGTGGTCCTGACCGATAGCCGATCCGGCAAAGCCGCAGGCGCAAAGAAGTGCCGCAAAAGCCGATGTCCTGACAATGCTCATGGAATATCTCCTCGCTCCAGAGCCTTTCCTGACCGGAGTGTTCCGACCTGATCAGGAAAATTCTCTCGGCTGCCGTTAGCCAATTTCGCCGCCAAATGCAAAAGCCCTTTTGCCGCTGCCGCCATCGCCATTCCAAAGTCGCGACAAAAATTTGTGCGGTCGCGACATTTTGCTTGCCAAGGCCTGTCACCCCCGGATAATTGCCGCAACCTTGTTGGGAGAAGCCGGTACGCTGATGCCGGTGCCGAAGGAGCAACCGCCCCGGAAACTCTCAGGCAAAAGGACCACAAGGGGCAGACGGAACTCTGGAGAGAGGCGTTCTCGAAACGTCCGCCGAAGGGATAACAATCTCAGGCACAGGGACAGAGGGGGCTCAAGGAGACAAGGCGCAGCCGCGCCTTCAGTTTTGAGCCCGCGCCCGGAATTTCCGGCGCAAACCCCGGAGGCGTCGTTTGGACGATACTGCTGCCCTCAAGAAAACCCCGCTTCACGCGCTGCATCTGTCGCTCGGCGCCCGCATGGTGCCCTTCGCAGGCTACGACATGCCGGTGCAATACCCGGCCGGTGTGATGAAGGAACACCTGCAGACCCGCACCGCCGCCGGCCTCTTCGATGTCTCCCATATGGGCCAGGTCATCATCAAGGCGAAGTCCGGCAAGTATGAGGATGCAGCGCTTGCGCTCGAAAGCCTCGTGCCGGTCGATATTCTCGGCCTTGCCGAGGGACGCCAGCGCTACGGTTTCTTCACGGATGAGAATGGCGGCATCCTCGACGACCTGATGATCACCCATCTCGACGACCATCTCTTCGTCGTCGTCAACGCCGCCTGCAAGGATGAGGACGTCGCGCACCTTCAGAAGCATCTCTCCGGCACCTGCGACATCACCGTGCTCGACCGCGCCCTGATCGCACTTCAAGGTCCTCGCGCCGTCGAAGCACTTGCCGAACTCTGGGCCGATGTCGCCGCCATGAAATTCATGGACGTGCGCCACTGCCGCCTGCACGACGTTTCCTGTCTCGTCTCCCGCTCGGGTTATTCCGGCGAGGACGGGTTCGAAATCTCCATTCCCGCCGACAAGGCTGTCGATGTCACCAACCGGTTGCTCGAGCATCCCGATGTCGAGCCGATCGGCCTCGGCGCCCGTGACTCGCTGCGCCTTGAAGCCGGCCTCTGCCTCTATGGCAACGATATCGACACGACCACCTCGCCGGTAGAAGCGGCCATCGAATGGGGCATGCAGAAGGCCCGCCGCACCGGTGGCGCCCGCGCCGGCGGTTTCCCGGGTGCCGAGCGTATCCTCGGCGAACTGGACAAGGGCGTTTCCCGCAAGCGTGTCGGCCTGAAGCCGGAGGGCAAGGCGCCGGTGCGCGGCCATGCCAAGCTCTATGCCGATGCCGAAGGCAAGGCTGAGATCGGCGAAGTCACCTCGGGTGGCTTCGGCCCTTCCGTCGAAGGCCCCGTCGCCATGGGCTATGTGCCGGTTTCCCACACGGCACCGGGCACACAGATCTATGCGGAAGTGCGCGGCAAATATCTGCCCATCACCGTTTCCGCCCTTCCCTTCATCACGCCGACCTACAAACGCTGACCCTTATTGCGAGAGGATTTTTCCATGCTGAAATTTACCCAGGAACATGAATGGCTGAAGCTCGAAGGCGATGTCGCGACCGTCGGCATCACCACCTACGCTGTCGAGCAGCTCGGTGACCTCGTTTTCGTTGAACTGCCTGAGGTCGGCGCCACCTTCTCCAAGGATGGCAATGCCGCGACCGTCGAATCCGTCAAGGCGGCTTCGGATGTCTACTGCCCGCTCGATGGCGAGATCGTCGAAGTCAATCCGGCTATCGTTGCCGACCCGTCGCTCGTCAATTCCGATCCGCAGGGCGCAGGCTGGTTCTTCAAGCTCAAGCTCAAGAACCTCTCGGACGCCGATGGCCTGCTCGACGAAGCAGCTTACAAGGAGCTGACTGCGTAATGACGACGCCTACCGAATTCCAGTTCACCGACTATCAGCCCTATGACTTCGCCAACCGTCGTCATATCGGCCCCTCGCCGTCTGAAATGTCGGATATGCTCGGTGTCATCGGCTACAAGAGCCTCGATGCGCTGATCGACGCAACCGTGCCGCCCGCCATCCGCCAAAAGGCACCGCTCGTCTGGGGCGCGCCGATGACGGAGCGCGAGGCGCTCGACAGGCTGCGCGAAACCGCCAACAAGAACAAGGTTCTGACCTCGCTGATCGGCCAGGGCTACTACGGCACGATCACGCCGCCGGTCATCCAGCGCAACATCCTGGAAAACCCGGCCTGGTACACGGCCTACACGCCCTACCAGCCGGAAATTTCGCAAGGCCGCCTCGAAGCGCTCCTGAACTATCAGACGATGATCTGCGACCTGACCGGCCTCGACGTCGCCAACGCCTCGCTGCTCGATGAAGCCACCGCCGCTGCCGAAGGCATGGCCATGGCAGAGCGCGTCTCCAAGTCAAAGGCCAAGGCATTCTTCGTCGATGCCGACTGCCATCCGCAGACGATCGAACTGATCAAAACCCGTGCCGAACCGCTCGGCTGGAGCGTTATCGTCGGCAATCCCTTCACCGATCTCGATCCGGTCGATGTCTTCGGCGCGATTTTCCAGTATCCGGGCACGCATGGCCATGTGCGCGATTTCACCGGCCTGATCTCCCGCCTGCACCAGACGGGCGCGATCGCCGTCGTTGCCGCCGATATCCTGTCCCTGACGCTCCTGAAGTCGCCGGGCGAAATGGGCGCCGATATCGCCATCGGTTCCTCGCAGCGCTTCGGCGTTCCGGTCGGCTACGGCGGTCCGCACGCCGCCTATATGTCGGTCAAGGATGCCATCAAGCGCTCCATGCCCGGCCGTCTCGTCGGCGTCTCCGTCGATGCCCGCGGCAACCGCGCCTATCGCCTGTCGCTGCAGACGCGCGAACAGCACATCCGCCGCGAGAAGGCGACGTCGAACATCTGCACCGCGCAGGTTCTGCTCGCCGTCATGGCCTCCATGTACGCCGTCTTCCATGGTCCCAAGGGCATCAAGGCGATCGCCCAGCAGGTCCACCAGAAGGCCGTGCTGATGGCCAAGGGGCTGGAAAAGCTCGGCTATAAAGTCGAACCCGAAACCTTCTTCGACACGATCACCGTCGATGTCGGCCACATGCAGGGCCTCATCCTGCGCGCAGCCGTCGCCGAGGGTGTCAACCTGCGCAAGGTTGGTCAGACGAAGATCGGCATGTCGCTCGACGAGCGTACCCGCCCGGCAACGCTGGAAGCAGTCTGGCGCGCTTTCGGCGGCAATTTCCAGATCGCCGATTTCGAGCCGTCCTATCGCCTTCCGAAGGATCTCTTGCGTACCAGCGAATACCTGACGCATCCGATCTTCCACATGAACCGCGCCGAAAGCGAAATGACCCGCTACATCCGCCGGCTCTCCGACCGCGATCTGGCGCTCGACCGCTCGATGATCCCGCTCGGCTCCTGCACGATGAAGCTGAACGCGACGGCCGAAATGCTGCCGATCACCTGGCCGGAATTTTCCGACATCCATCCGTTCGTGCCCGCCGATCAGGCGCTCGGCTACCGCGAAATGATCGATGACCTGACGGAAAAGCTCTGCGCCGTTACCGGCTATGACGCCTTCTCCATGCAGCCGAATTCCGGCGCGCAGGGCGAATATGCGGGCCTGCTGACCATCCGCAATTACCACATTGCCAATGGCCAGGGTCACCGCGATGTCTGCCTGATCCCGACCTCGGCGCACGGCACCAACCCGGCGTCGGCCCAGATGGTCGGCATGAAGGTCGTTGTCGTCAAGGTTCGCGAAAACGGCGATATCGACCTCGACGATTTCCGCGCCAAGGCGGTGGAACATGCGGCAAACCTGTCCTGCTGCATGATCACCTATCCCTCGACGCATGGCGTGTTCGAAGAAACCGTCAAGGAAATCTGTGACCTCGTGCATCAGCATGGCGGCCAGGTCTATCTGGACGGCGCCAACATGAACGCCATGGTCGGACTGTCCCGCCCCGGTGACATCGGCTCCGACGTCTCGCATCTCAACCTGCACAAGACCTTCTGCATCCCGCATGGCGGCGGCGGCCCCGGCATGGGTCCGATCGGCGTCAAGTCGCATCTGGCACCTCACCTGCCCGGCCATCCGGAAACGGACGGTCGTTCGGGCGCGGTTTCCGCAGCGGCCTTTGGCTCGGCGTCCATCCTGCCGATCTCCTGGAGCTACTGCCTGATGATGGGCGGCGAAGGCCTGACGCAGGCAACGAAGGTGGCGATCCTGAACGCCAACTACATCGCTGCCCGCCTGAAGGGCGCCTATGACGTGCTCTACAAGTCGGCTACCGGCCGTGTGGCGCACGAATGCATCATCGACACGCGCCCGCTGGTCGATAGCTGCGGCGTGACCGTCGATGACGTTGCCAAGCGCCTGATCGACTGCGGCTTCCATGCTCCGACCATGAGCTGGCCGGTTGCCGGCACGCTGATGATCGAGCCGACCGAGTCCGAGACCAAGGCCGAACTCGACCGCTTCTGCGAAGCGATGCTGGCGATCCGTCAGGAAGCCCGCGATATCGAGGAAGGCCGTTCGGACAAGCAGAACAACCCGCTGAAGAACGCCCCGCATACTGTGGAAGACCTCGTCGGCGAATGGGATCGCCCCTATTCGCGTGAACAGGCCTGCTTCCCGCCCGGCGCTTTCCGCGTCGACAAGTACTGGTCGCCGGTCAACCGCGTCGACAACGTCTTTGGCGACCGCAACCTGATCTGCACTTGCCCGCCGGTCGAGGCCTACGCAGAGGCAGCCGAGTAGCGGCCAAGCCAGCTGCCCGAAGTGTAAGCGAAGGGCTGAGCAATCAAAGCCCCTTCCATCATGGGAGGGGCTTTCCTAATTCTGATGGAAATGCGCGAAGGAAGTCACACCATGTCTCAGGATCAAAGCGAAGCAAGAATGCAGGCGCCCTGGTCGAAGCCCGTGCTTGTCGCCCTTGAAGAGCCCGGCCAATATGAGACCATCGCCAATACCCAGGCGGCCTCCTGGGCGATGATCGAGGACTGGCCGACGGAAGATGGTGCCGCACTGGATCAGGCGCTGCTGATCTGCGCCGATGTCATCAAGGGCAAGCGCACTGGCGAGGATGCGCGCAAGGCTTTCATCGCCGCCGCAGTCGAAGCTGGCCTCGACATCAAGGCCTGAGCAGCGGCGATTGGCAAAGAGCCGCGAGACTGGACGATGCGCGGCTCTGCTTTCCCGGCGATGAGGGGCGTTCAAACTTTTTCGGGACTTTTGTCCGCACCGGTGAACCATTTTCGATTCTCTGCGTAATCATTCATGCTGGATGCTGTAACGACCAGCTGGGAGAAGGGCTGCCTGCCCCTGTACCGGGCGCCCTTCTCCTGTATCCGCCATCTGCGGCAGGTTAACCTTACTGCCTAACCGTCTGTTGAAGCTCCGTTCGCCTGCGGACGTCGTTTCTGGCATAAAGACACCACGCCCCTCGTAGCTCAACGTCAGAGCAGCTGTCTGGTTTGCAGCCGATCCAGGTTCAATTCCTCGGCAGGGGCACCAGTCTCCCGGCCCCTGCTCGCTGTCGGTGGCGAAGCGCGGGTTTGCTGCCTAGAAGCGCTCGCCAACCATTTCTTCGCTCCTGGCCCACAATGCCTTCGCCGTTTCGGGATCGAGCGCATAGGAGCGTACGCCCTCGGAAATCGGGCTGATCTCCGCGTCGGTCACGTGTGAGACGTGGCAATTCTCGCAATATTTGCCGCCGATCGCGTCTGCCGGGGCGACGAAACCGGCCCACACGGAAGTCGCTGCACCCTGCGGTATTGTCTTCCACTCGAAGCCCGACTTGCCCTCGGCAGCAAGTGCCGCATTGATCTGCGCCAGCATGCCTTCGATCATGCCGGGGTCGAGATGACGGCCGAGCTCAGTCTGGATGCCGCCGGGATGCAATGCCGTTGCGCGGATGCCGCGCTCCCCGAGGCGCCGGTCGAGCTCCACCGCGAAGAGGATATTTGCGGTTTTCGACTGGGCATAGGCCGCCCAGGGCTCATAGGTCTTGCTCTCGAAATTGAGGTCGTCGAGGCTGAAAGGTGCCATGCGATGGCCTGAGGATGCGACGATCACGACACGGCCACCAGTTTTGACGAGCGGCGCGATGCGGTTGACCAGCACGAAATGACCGAGATGATTGGTGCCGAACTGTGTTTCGAAACCGTCTGCCGTGCGGCCGAAGGGAGCGGCCATGACACCGGCATTGGCGATGATGACATCGAATGGGCGGCCATCCGCAACAAGCGCATCGGCGCAGGCTCGTACGCTTGCCAGAGAAGCAAGATCGAGCTCGACGATCTCAAGGCCGCCTCCGTCGGCCGCACCGGCGCGCACGACCTCCGTTGCCACCCTCGCCTTTGCGAGATCACGTGCCGTACCCACGACCTGTGCTCCATGGGCTGCCAGCACGCGCGCGGTTTCCACACCGAGACCGGCCGAAACACCTGTCACGAAAACACGCTTCCCCTTGAGATCGATGCCGGAAAGCACCTCGTCGGTGGTCGATGTCGCGCCAAAAAGTCCACTCATGATTATCTCCTTGATCATGGACGCACCGCTCCGGGCTGGTGGACCATTGCCCGCCGGCCTCTGATGGAATAAAAGGAGGATGCCTCCAGATAAATACGGAGGGACCCTCCGTTTATCAAGGGGACGTCTCGAAAAATGGCCGGAAAAAGTGACGGGCCTGCCGTCCGAAAGCCGCGTGCGGATGCCGAGCGCAATCGCCTTCTATTGATGGAAACGGCAAAGACCGTCTTCGCCGACAAGGGCTCCAGCGCCAGCCTGGAGGAAATCGCCCGCCTCGCCGGCGTTGGCATTGGTACGCTCTATCGCCATTTCCCGACGCGCGATGCGCTGATTTCCGCCGTCTATCGCAACGAGACTGCCCAGCTTGCGGCTGCGGCCGGGAGCTTGTCCGAAACGCATCCGCCTGTCGAAGCGCTCCGCCTGTGGCTGGTGCAGTTCGTCGACTATGTGGTGACCAAACACGGCATGTCCGAGTTGCTGGATTCACTTGTTGGAGGCACGTCGCAACTCTATGCCGATTCCGTTACCCCGATCACCGATGCCGTCAATCTGCTGATCGACCGCGCCATTGAGGCCGGCGAGATCCGCCTCACCATGGACCCGCTCGACCTTCTTCGGGCACTTGCCGGTGGTGCAAGCATCAGCTGCGGCCCGGCCTGGAGGCAAGCGGCCCGCCAGCTCATCGATATCCTGATCGCGGGCATGAGGGCCAATCGCTAAGGCCGCGTGCCATTCCGGCACAGCCGTTCAATCACCCTCGCCTTTCGCTAACCGAAGCCGTTCAGCATTCCCTAAATCCTTGCCGATACAACGCTGGTGTCCGGAACAGGGAAACGGTCGATGAGCATTTCTGCAATCACGCATACGGCTCTCTCGGGAATGCTGGCGCAGACGAAGCGCGCAGGCGCGATCGCCAACAATGTCGCCAATGCGAGCACGCCGGGCTACGGCCGGCTGGACACGAGCTTCCAGTCTGTTGAACCGACGGGTGTTCAGGCAAGCGTCACCGCGACCGACCAGGACGTGGATTTCGCCACCGAACTGACCGACCTCGTCGAAACCGAACAGAGCTACAAGGCCAATGCCGCGGTCTTCGAAACCGGCGCCGATCTCTGGGACGTGCTGATGAGCATCAAGCGCGATTAACGCGCTCTCCTGCTCTATACGATCGAATAAGCCACCGAACCGAGCGCCACCGCGCCGAAGGCGATCAGCATGTAGCTTGTCGCTCGGCCGACCTTGGCCGTGAAATCGGTCGACAGCCGGTCCCTGGCGAGGCTGACGGCGCCGCTCAGGCAGAACCACCAGAGCAGCGATCCCATGAAGACGCCCGAGACGATCATTGCCGAACTGAACCGGCGCGTCTCCTCCGTCAGGCCGAGGCCGGCAAACAGTGCGCCGAACGAGAGGATCGTTGCCGGATTGGAAATGGTCAGCAGGAAGGTCGAGATGGTCGTGTGCAGGAAATCGGCCGCATTGATCTTTGCCGCCTTGATCTTTCCCTTGTTTTTCAGCCCGCGCCAGCCGAGCCAGAGCAGCATCAGGCCACCCCCAAGCGCCAGCGGCATGGTGGCCATCGACATGGTTTCGGAGAAAACGGCAATCCCGGCGACAGCGACCAGCGCATAGCTTGCATCCCCGAGCGCGGTCCCTAGTCCGCCGGAAAAGCCATACCAGAACCCCTTCTCGAGGCTGCGGTTGATGCAGAGCGTTCCGATCGGCCCGAGCGGCGCAGTGATGATAACACCCAGGAGGGCGCCCTTGAGGAACAGGAGGAGCATTGTCCGCTTCGTTTCTTCTTGGTCGCTTGTCGATCTCGGACAGGCTCGTCAAAATCAAAAGGCCGCCAATTATGGCGGCCATCAGGCAATTTCAATGGAAAACTGTTAATGCTGAGCCGGAACCACGGCATCGCCGCGCGCGGCAAGGGCTGCGAGATCGGCGGGCTTCAGCTCGACAGATTCACCACATCCGCAGGCCGAGGTCTGATTTGGATTGGTAAAGATGAAGCCGGAGCGCAGCGTGGTCGTTTCAAAGCCGAGTTCGGTGCCGAGCAGGTAGAGAACGGCCGAAGGCTCGATCCAGACCCGGGCGCCGTCGCGCTCGATCAGGTCGTCCTTGGCATTGGGTTCTGTCACCATGTCGATGGTATATTCCATCCCGGCGCAGCCACCCTTCTTGATGCCGACGCGAATGCCTTTGGCATCCGGCCCGCCATTTTCGACGATCGCCTTCACGCGGTCCGCGGCGGCTGTCGTCATGCTCATTACTGCAAAGCCCATGGGCCAAATCTCCTTCCACGACCGGGGTCAAGATCCGGCGCTTCATGAATCAATGTAAGGCGATCACCTTAAGCGATCAATACCACGGTACCGTATCAGTACCAGCCAACCGCGACCTGCGCTTCTTCAGACATGCGGTCCGGCGTCCACGGTGGATCGAAGGTCATGGAAACCTCGACGCCCGAAACACCTTCGACTGCGCCCACGGCATTTTCCACCCAGCCCGGCATTTCGCCGGCAACCGGGCAGCCCGGAGCCGTCAGCGTCATCATGATCTTCACCATGTGGTCATCTTCGATATCGATCTTGTAGACGAGGCCGAGCTCAAAGATGTCTGCGGGAATTTCCGGGTCGTAGACGGTCTTGAGAGCGCCGATCACGTCCTCGCTGAGCCGCGCCAGTTCCGCTTCCGGAATGCTGGAATGCACGATGCCCTCGCGCACGTCGATCTTTTCTTCATCCAGGCTCATGGCTTCTTCCTCAAGCAAAGAACTTGCGCGCATAGTCGAGCGCATCGGCCAGCGCATCCACTTCGGCGCGGGTATTATACATGCCGAAGGATGCACGGCATGTGGAGGTGACGCCGAAGCGTTTCAAGAGCGGCATGGCGCAATGCGTGCCCGCGCGCACAGCAACACCCTGTCGGTCGATTACCATCGAGACGTCATGGGCGTGGATGCCTGCAAGCTCGAAGGAGAAGATCGCGCCCTTGCCAGGCGCATTGCCGAAAACGCGCAGCGAATTGACCGCCTTCAGCCGCTCTTCCGCATAGGCCGTCAGATCAGCCTCATGGGCTGCGATATTCTCGCGGCCGATCTTGTCCATATAGTCGAGCGCATAACCGAGCCCGATCGCCTGCACGATCGGCGGCGTGCCGGCTTCGAAGCGATGCGGCGGATCGTTGTAGGTGACGATGTCTTCGCTGACTTCAAAGATCATCTCGCCGCCGCCCTGGAATGGCCGCATCTCCTTCAGCCGGTCCTTCTTGCCGTAAAGTACACCGATGCCTGAGGGTCCGTAGAGCTTGTGACCGGTCATGACATACCAGTCACAATCGATATCCTGCACGTCGACGGGCAGATGCACAGCACCCTGCGAACCGTCGATCAGCACCGGAATGCCACGCTCATGGGCGATGCGGCAGACTTCCTTGACCGGGACGATGGTGCCGAGCGCATTCGACATGTGGGTGATCGCGACGAGCTTGGTCTTGTCGGTCAGGCTCTTCTCGAAATCCTCGATATGGAAGGCGCCCTCATCATCGACAGGCACCCAGACGAGCTTGGCGCCCTGCCTCTCCCGAATGAAATGCCAGGGCACGATATTGGAGTGGTGCTCCATGATCGTCAGCACGATCTCGTCACCCTCGCCGATCTTGGGCATGCCCCAGCCGTAGGCGACGGTATTGATCGCCTCGGTCGAGTTCTTGGTGAAGACGATATCGTCTACAGAAGGCGCATTCAGGAAGCGGCGAACCTTTTCGCGCGCCGCTTCATAGGCTTCCGTTGCCGCATTGGAAAGGTAATGCAGGCCGCGATGCACATTGGCATATTCATGGCTGTAGGCATGCGAGATCGCATCGATCACCGCCTGCGGCTTCTGGGCGGAAGCGCCGTTGTCCAGATAGACCAGCGGCTTGCCATGCACCTTCTCCGCAAGGATCGGGAAATCCCTGCGGATGGCTTCGACATCATAGGCGGTTGCCGGTACGATCTTGTCCATGGCGTTTTCCGATCAGGCGTGCTTTTCCAGCCAGGCCGAGATGACGCCTTCCAGCGCTTCGACCAGTGCTTCGTCTTCCAGTTCCTCGATAATCTCGGCAACGAAGGCGTTGACCAGCATGGCGCGCGCCTTGTTCTCCGGGATGCCGCGAGCCATCAGATAGTAGAGATGGTTGTGGTCGATATCGGCAACCGTCGCGCCGTGGCCGCACTGAACGTCGTCGGCGAAGATTTCGAGCTCGGGCTTGACCGAGAACTCCGCATCATCGGACATCAAGAGCGTGTTGCAGGCCATCTTGGCATCGGTCTTCTGGGCATCGGGTGCAACCCGGATCATGCCCTGGAAGACACCCTTGGCGCGGTCGAAGACGACGTTGCGGATCACTTCCGTCGAGCCGGTATGCGGCACGTTGTGGCCGAGTACCATCGTCACGTCGGTATGCGTGTCGCCGCCGAGCAGGTTGATGCCGCGCAGCGTCAGATCGGCGCCCTCGCCGCTCACCTTGATATTCAGCTCCTGGCGCACAAGCTTGCCGCCGGCATTGATGACGAAGAGCTTCAGCTTTGCGTCAGGGCCGAGATCGATGCGGATCTGGCCAAGATGCGTATCCTCGGAACCCTGCTGCTGCAGGATGATCCAGGTCAGCTCCGTGCCCTGCCCGACCGCGATCTCGCTGACATGCGACACAAGCGCGGCATTGTCGGTCACCGACTGGTGACGCTCGATGACGACACCCTTCACATTGGCGCCGAAGGCGACCGGCAGGCGGGTATGGATGTCACCACCCGCATGGATGAACTGGATTTCCAGCGGCTCTTCAAGCTCGGTGCCCTCGGGCACTTCGACGACATAGCCGTCCTTGACGAAGCTGCCATTGATACGGCCGACCGCGTCGTCATTGCCGAGCGCATCAAGGCCTGCAGCGGCAGAACCGTCGATCAGTTTTTCGGAATAGGGAAAAACCTGGACATCGCCAGCCGAAGCCTTGTTGGCGGCCTTGCCCTGGATGACGGACAGAACCGGAGACCCTTCGACCAGCGGCTCCAGCGCTTCCGAACCGGCGTCACCCGCCTGGACCGGAACATTGCGCAAGAGGTTCTTGAGGTCGGTATAGTGCCAGGCCTCGATACGGCGCGTCGGCAGGCCCTGCTTCTTCAGGTCGTCGAGCAGCCGGTCACGCAGTGCGGTGACCGCGCCGTTACCCGGCAATTCGCCGATCTTCTCGTTGAAGGCTTCGATCAGCGCCGATTCGGCCGCGGTCAGGCGGCTCGTCGTTTGCATATTCATGGACGTCGTCCTTTCCGCCACGCTCAGGCTGCGGCGCCGATGATATCGGCGTAACCGTTGGCTTCTAGCTCATGAGCGAGCGTCTTGTCGCCGGACTTGATGACCTGGCCCTTGTAGAGAACGTGGACCGTATCGGGCACGATGTAATCGAGCAGGCGCTGGTAGTGGGTGATGACGATAACGGCACGGTCGGGCGAACGCAGCGCGTTGACGCCGTCGGCAACGATCTTCAGCGCGTCGATGTCGAGGCCGGAGTCAGTTTCGTCGAGCACGCACAGCTGCGGTTCGAGCAGCGCCATCTGCAGGATCTCGGCGCGCTTCTTTTCACCGCCGGAGAAGCCGACGTTCAGCGGGCGCTTCAGCATGTCGGTGTTGATCTGCAGCTTGGCGGCAGCGTCCTTGACGCGGCGCATGAAATCGGGCGTCGTCAGCTCGTCTTCACCGCGCGCCTTGCGCTGCTCGTTCATCGCAACCTTCAGGAACTGCATGGTGGCGACACCGGGGATTTCGACCGGGTATTGGAAAGCGAGGAAGATGCCCTTGGCCGCACGCTCGGCCGGATCGAGCTCGAGAATGCTCTCGCCATTATAAAGGATGTCGCCCTCGGTCACTTCATAATCTTCACGACCGGACAGCACATAGGAGAGCGTCGACTTGCCGGAGCCGTTCGGACCCATGATGGCCGCCACTTCGCCGGCCTTCACGGTCAGGTTCAGGCCACGGATGATCTCGGTGCCGTCTTCGGCGATGCGGGCATGAAGGTTCTTGATTTCAAGCATCTTTGGTTCCTGCGTTTTGTCTGCGTAGCTCATCGGAGCCTCGCGTAATTTCTAAGGGCATTGACATGTTGTGCTCGGCGCTACCGCCAGAAGACACGAATGACACGGAGAACCGCGGTGGCTATGAGCCAAAGGAATTCAAGAGAACTGGATATCTCCTGAACGATCCCTGACGGCTTTTCCAGTTTTTCCATGCGCTGCCGGAGAAACACATAGGGTCGCCCCGGCGGCCTTTCCGTCTCGTATCTTTGTTCGCGGGGGCCTATCTTCGACAGGATCTCCCCGCGCATATTCGTCAGGCGTTCAAGAATTCGCTTCTTGTCCGCCTCGCTCATGTCAGCCGACCGAGCCTTCCAGCGAGATGCTGATCAGCTTCTGTGCCTCGACGGCGAATTCCATCGGCAGTTCCTGCAGGACTTCCTTGACGAAGCCGTTGACGATCAGCGCGATCGCCGCTTCGGTCGGAATGCCACGCTGCAGGCAGTAGAACAGCTGGTCTTCTGAGATCTTCGAGGTCGTCGCTTCATGCTCGAACTGTGCCGTCGAGTTCTTGGCCTCGATATAGGGCACGGTATGAGCACCGCACTTGTCGCCGATCAAGAGCGAGTCGCACTGCGTAAAGTTGCGGGCGTTCGAAGCCTTGCGGTGGGCTGAAACCTGGCCGCGATAGGTGTTCTGCGAAACGCCGGCAGCGATACCCTTGGAGACGATGCGGCTCGACGTGTTCTTGCCGAGATGGATCATCTTGGTGCCGCTGTCGATCTGCTGATGGCCGTTGGAAACGGCGATCGAATAGAACTCGCCTCGGGAGTCATCGCCGCGCAGGATGCAGGACGGATATTTCCAGGTGATGGCCGAACCGGTCTCGACCTGCGTCCAGGAGATTTTCGAACGGTCGCCACGGCAATCGCCGCGCTTGGTGACGAAGTTGTAGATGCCGCCCTTGCCGTCCTTGTCGCCCGGATACCAGTTCTGGACGGTCGAATACTTGATCTCGGCATCATCAAGCGCAACAAGCTCGACCACGGCGGCATGCAGCTGGTTTTCATCGCGCTGCGGTGCTGTGCAGCCTTCGAGGTAGGAGACGTAGGCGCCTTCCTCGGCGATGATCAGCGTGCGCTCGAACTGGCCGGTATTCTTCTCGTTGATGCGGAAGTAGGTGGAAAGCTCCATCGGGCACCGCACGCCTTTCGGCACAAAGACGAAGGAGCCGTCGGTGAAGACAGCCGAGTTCAGCGTCGCATAATAGTTGTCGGTCGTCGGAACGACGGAGCCGAGATATTTCTGCACGAGATCCGGATGCTCGCGGATGGCTTCAGAGATCGACATGAAGATCACGCCGGCCTTCTTCAGCTCTTCCTTGAAGGTCGTCACGACCGAGACGGAATCGAACACAGCATCGACGGCGATCTTCGGCCTCTCGACGCCGGCGAGGATCTCCTGTTCCTTCAGCGGAATGCCGAGCTTCTCATAGACCTTGAGAATTTCAGGATCGACTTCGTCCAGCGACTTCGGGCCTGGCGTGCTCTTCGGCGCCGCGTAGTAGTGGATCGCGTTGAAATCGATCTTCGGATAGTCGACGCGCGCCCAGGTGGGCTCTTCCATCGTCAGCCAACGCTTGTAGGCTTCGAGACGCCATTCGAGCATCCATTCCGGCTCCTGCTTCTTGGAGGAGATCAACCGGATGATGTCTTCGGAAAGGCCCTTGGGTGCCTTGTCCATTTCGATGACGGTTTCGAAGCCGTATTTGTACTGGTCCACGTCGATCTGGCGGACGCGATCGACTGTTTCCTGGACAGCAGGCATGTCACTCTCCAATCTCGCCGGAGAAAAGGTCCGGCAGCTTGTCAGTGGGGCTATTTTTCTTTGCCCCTGATGTAAGTGGCCAAAAGGGACTTTTCAGCCCTGATGGCAAGTAGAAATTTGCGTTTCCGCAAGATTGTGAGGCATTCAGGCTGCCTCGCCCGCCAGCTTTCGCCGGGAGGCAATTTTCGCAAAGGCGGCAATCGCCCGATCCACGTCGTCTTCCGTCGTCGAAAAGCCGAGCGATATGCGCAAGGCCCCGAGCTTCGGATCGCGGCCCATCGCCGTCAGCACATGGCTTTCGCCGACCCTGCCAGAGGAGCAGGCAGACCCCGCCGAAAGCGCCACCCCTTCGAGATCGAAGGCGATCTGGCCGGTCTCTGCCTTCATGGAGGGAAGCGTGAAGAAGATGGTGTTGGCAACGCGCGGACCGTCGGCGCCGTGGATGATGACATCGGGCGCGGCAGCACGCATGCCGGTTTCCAGCCGGTCTCGCAACGCTGCAATTGCCGCATTCCGTTCCTCAAGGTTCTGCAGAGCGGCGTCTGCCGCGGCGCCAAAGCCGATCAGCGCCAGTGAATTCTGTGTCCCCGAGCGGTGACCCTTCTCCTGCCCGCCACCACGGATCAGTGCCTTCGGCATCAGCGCCTCGCCGCGGGCAATCAGTGCGCCGGCACCCTTCGGGCCGCCGATCTTGTGGGAGGATATGATCATGAAATCCGCGCCGATCCGTTCGATCTCGATCGGCAGACGGCCGGCCGCCTGAACGGCATCGACGACGAAGAGCCCGCCATGGGCGCGCACGATCCTGCCCGCCTCCTCGACCGGCTGGACAATGCCCGTCTCGTTATTGACGAACATGATCGCCACCATCGGCAGACCGCTTGCCTTGTCGTGAGCGTCGAGAAGAGCGGCGAGCGCCTTCAGATCGACGATGCCGGCGTCGGTGACCGGAATTTCCGTCGTTTTTTCTTTCGGGAAGCGTCCGCCTTCGCGCACGGCCAGATGTTCGACGGCCGAATGATAGAGACGGCCGAGCTTCAGCGGCGTGCGGCCCATGCTGAATTCTGGCGTCAGGACCATATTGGCGGCTTCGGTTGCACCGCTCGTAAAGATCACATTGGCGGAATCAGTGCCTGACAAAAGCGCGATCTTGCGGCGTGCGCCCTCGATGGCGGCACGCGCAGCACGGCCTTCGCCGTGCACGGAATTGGGATTGCCGAAGACATCCACGGCGCGCATGACCGCGTCACGCGCAGCAGGGTGCATCGGCGATGTTGCGTTCCAATCGAGATAAAGGCGTGGCGGCGCCATTGTCTTCGGTCCTGCGCTTGACGAGCTTGCTCGGGCGCGGCGGTGCATTTTTCTTGAAATTTCCGCCGGGCTTGCCGTATGACACGTTCCACGCTGCGTGGATCGCCATGCAAGTTTCGAATTGTTCTAAACTGCGTTTTAGAAAAGCTGACAACCGTCGTCAAGTCATGTTGTCGCCAAACGTAGCGTGAACGCGAAATAAAACCGGAGTACCGATGCCCGAAGTTATTTTCAACGGCCCAGCCGGCCGTCTTGAAGGCCGCTACCAGCCCTCCAAGGAAAAAAGCGCACCGATCGCCGTCATTCTGCACCCGCACCCGCAGTTTGGTGGCACGATGAACAACCAGATCGTCTACCAGCTCTTCTACATGTTCCAGAAGCGCGGCTTTACGACACTGCGCTTCAATTTCCGGGGAATCGGCCGCAGCCAGGGCGAATTCGACCACGGTGCGGGCGAGCTCTCGGATGCCGCCTCCGCCCTCGACTGGGTGCAGAGCCTGCATCCCGATTCGAAGACCTGTTGGGTCGCCGGTTATTCCTTCGGCTCCTGGATCGGCATGCAGCTTCTGATGCGCCGTCCGGAAATCGAAGGTTTCATGTCGATCGCGCCGCAGCCGAACACTTACGACTTCTCGTTCCTGGCGCCCTGCCCCTCCTCCGGCCTGATCATCAATGGCGAGGCGGACAAGGTGGCACCTGAAAAGGACGTCAATGGTCTCGTCGAGAAGCTGAAGACCCAGAAGGGTATTTTGATCACCCACCGCACGGTGCCGGGCGCCAACCACTTCTTCAACGGTCAGGTCGATACGCTGATGGCCGAATGCGAGGATTACCTCGACCGCCGCCTGAATGGCGAACTCGTGCCGGAACCGGCCGCCAAGCGCATCAGGTAACGGCCTGCCGCATGGCGGCCGTCATCTCGAATTCTACGCCCTTGACACCTTCGATAAAGATCGGCCCGCGCTCCCGCATGCCGATCTTTTTCAATATGTGCTGCGAGACGAGATTGTCCGGGTGGGTGAACGCCACGAAATGCGGCGCGATGCCTTCGGCGAAGAACCAGTCCGCGAGCCCCGCTGCGATTTCGCTCGCATATCCCTTGCCCCATTCGCCGGCGTAAAACGCATAGCCCATTTCATATTCGCCGGTATGAAAGAGCGAAATACCGGCTCGCCCGATGAAGCGGCCGTCCTCGCGGCTGACGATCTTGTATTTTGTCGTGCCGTCGCGCGCCTGCTCGGCAAAATAGGATCGCAGCCGCTCCTCGCATTTTTCACGTGACCACGGGGCCGCTCCAGACATGTAACGCGTCGTCTCGATCGTCGAATGCAGGTCCTGGATCAGATCAGCATCGCCGTCTTCCCACATCCGGGCGACAAGGCGCGGCGTTCGGAAAATAACGTCGCCGCTCATCTTTCGGGTTCCGACAGCACGCCGCCGCTCACCGGCTGGCTGACACCTGTGGTGCCGGGATAGGTCAGCGGCAGGCCCTCCAGCGAGCGGACGGCGAGATAGGCCCAGGCTTCGGCCTCCATGGCATCCCCATCGAAACCGGCCTCTTCGGCGCTCATGACACAAGAGCCGTTCTTGCCGGCCATGTCGGCGAACTCAGCCATGATCGTGCCATTCAGCCGCCCGCCACCGCAAACGATATAGACGGACGGCCTGTCAGGCAGATAACCGGCCGATTTGATGATCGAGCCCGCAGCGACATGCGCCAACGTGCGCGCGCCATCCTCAAGGCTCGCCTCACCGTGCGCCAGTGGCTTGAAATCGCCGCGATCAAGCGAGCGGCGGATATTGCCGCTGAAAAACGGGCTACCGAGGTAGCGCGCGGCGATGTCAGGCACCACCTGCCCGCTCCCCGCGATCTCGCCGCCCGGATCGTAAGTCCTGCCCGTGTGCATCTCCACCCACTGGTCGATCAGCGTATTGCCGGGGCCGCTGTCGAAGGCAGCGATGCGCCCCTCCGCGCCGATATAGGTGAGGTTTGAAATGCCGCCGATATTGACGAAGCAGACGGCCTGTCCATCCTTCTGGAAGCGGCCGGCGAGCGCCGCGTGGTAAGCAGGCACCAGCGGCGCGCCCTGCCCGCCATGCACCATGTCATTGGCGCGCATGTCATGGACGACGGGAATGCCGGATCGTTCGGCCAGAAGCGCACCGTCGCCGATCTGGATGGTCAGCGCATCATCGGGCCGGTGCAGCACGGTCTGGCCGTGGAAGCCCAGCACGTCGATATCGTCACGACCGAGCCCGAATGTCTCCAGAAATGCCGTAACGGCATCTGCATGACGTTCGGTCAGTTCTATCTCGATCTCGCGCAACTCGTCCGGCCGCGCCGTGCGATCGCTCAGCGGCCGCGCCAGCTCCAGCGCCCGCTTCAGCCGCTCGCGAAAGCCGCCGTCATAGGGCACGCCGAGAAACGGACCGCGCTCGATGAAGCCGCGCCCGTCTGTCCGTAGCAGCGCCACATCGATGCCGTCCATCGAGGTGCCGCTCATCAAGCCGATCGCAGTCCTGACGATATCCATTGCGCCATGCGCCTTTCATGCGATTCCCGGATGCACTTTTGCAAAAACAGTGCTAAACGCGCCGCGATGCTTCAACAAGCATCAATCCCATCTTCCGTTCGACGTTCAAGAGACGAAACCCATGTCGCAGTTCAAGTCCGATTTCCTCCGCACGCTGCAAGAGCGCGGCTTCATTCATCAGATCTCTGATGAAAGTGGCCTCGACGATCTCTTCGCCAAGGAAATCGTGACCGCCTATATCGGCTTCGATCCGACCGCGCCCAGCCTGCATGCCGGATCGCTGATCCAGATCATGATGCTGCACTGGATGCAGAAGACCGGTCACCGCGCCATCTCGCTGATGGGCGGCGGCACGGGCATGGTCGGCGACCCCTCCTTCAAGGAGGAGGCCCGCCAGCTGATGACCGTCGATACGATCGAAGGCAATATCGCTTCCATCAAGCGCGTCTTCTCGAACTACCTCAATTACGGCGACGGCCCCAAGGACGCGCTGATGATCAACAATGCCGAATGGCTGCGTTCGCTGAACTATCTCGAGTTCCTGCGCGATGTCGGCAAGCATTTCTCGGTCAACCGCATGCTGTCCTTCGATAGCGTCAAGACGCGCCTCGACCGCGAACAGTCGCTTTCCTTCCTGGAATTCAACTACATGATCCTCCAGGCCTACGATTTCGTCGAGCTTGCCAAGCGCTATGATTGCCGCCTGCAGATGGGCGGCTCGGACCAGTGGGGCAACATCGTCAACGGCATCGACCTCGGTCACCGCATGGGGACGAAGCAGCTCTACGCATTGACCTCGCCGCTGCTGACGACCTCCTCCGGTGCCAAGATGGGCAAGTCGGCCACGGGTGCCGTCTGGCTGAATGCCGACATGCTCTCGGCCTACGATTTCTGGCAGTACTGGCGCAATACGGAAGACGCTGATGTCTCGCGCTTCCTGAAGCTCTACACCACGCTGCCGATGGATGAGATTGCCCGCCTCTCGGCACTCGCCGGTTCCGAGATCAACGAGGTGAAGAAGATCCTGGCGACCGAGGTCACTGCGATCCTGCACGGCCGTGAAGCCGCCGAACAGGCTGCCGAGACGGCCCGCAAGACCTTCGAGGAAGGCGGCCTCTCCGACAACCTGCCATCGGTCGAGGTTCCCGCCTCCGAGCTTGATGCCGGCATCGGCCTTCTGTCGCTTATCGTCCGTGCCGGTCTTGCCGCCTCGAACGGCGAAGCCCGCCGTCATGTCCAGGGCGGCGCCGTGCGCATCAATGACCAGGCCGTCAGCGACGAACGCAAGATGATCGACAGTGGCGAGATTACTGCAGATGGCGTCATCAAGCTGTCGCTCGGCAAGAAGAAGCACATCCTGATCCGCCGCGCGGCCTGAGCCGCGCAAGCGATACGAAAAGAAAAGCCGGCCGTCGCGCCGGCTTTTTCTTTGCCGCCTGTCAGCATGACGGCCGGTAGAATTTCTCCGTCATGACATTATCAGGCAGCGCTGGTCCCCAGCGGATTACTGGAATTCGAAGATTTGACGGAAGACGCCGGGCGCGATCACCGAGAGCGGATTGATCTGCAGGTTCGGCTGGTCGAATTTTCCGGTCAGCTTGAAGGTGATGCCGATCAGACCGCGGTCGGAACCATTGCCGAGGATGACGCCGATCAGCGGCAATTCGGCGAAAAGCCGGTTGAGACCGTAAGCCGGCATGAAAGTGCCGGTCATATCCATATTGCCCTTCCGGTCGCGCACCATTCCCTGGAACGTGGCGCCGATCTGATCGCCGCGCAGCACGCCGTTTTCGATGGAGATCGTCCCGCCGCGCGAGACGACGCGGGCAAAGCCGCGCTGGAAGCGCTGCGAGGAGGTATCGATATCCCGCTTCACGGCTTCGCTGAGACTGCGCTGGTCCGATCCGACCGGTGTGGAGACGATCGACCGCAGGCGCTGTTCGTTGACGATCGAGAAGCGGCGCACGTCGACCGATCCATCCCAGCCGCTGCCTGCGCTGAGGCGGATAGCCAGGTTGAGAAGCCCGCCCTGCATATGCTGGTAAAGATCAGCAAAGCGTGACACTGAGCCGGCATCGCCGCTGGTGATATTGATGACGCCGCCACCCTGCATCCGGCTGACGACCGCCTCGCCGCTGTCGGTGATGCCGGAGAAATTCAGCGATTGCAGCCGGCTGCCGCTCAGGGCGATCTGTGCCTGGAAATTGCCGATCTTCTCGTCATTGAAGCCGATGATGTTCTGCAGCTTCGCCCGCACGCTTACGCTGGTGTCGTCGCTGCCACTACTGTCCGAATCCGATTTCAGCCTGGCGATGATTGGTCGCGCATCGGCGCTGGCGCCGGCTATGGAAATATCGAAGCCGCCTTTGCTACGCTTCAGCGACAAGCCGAAATCATCGACGGAAGACAGTTTCACACTATCGAAATCCGCCGATATCAGGCCGCTCTTGCCGATCATGAGTGCTCCGGTGGCCCCGAAGCCATCTCCCTTCAGGCGGAAATTCTTGACCTGCGTATTATCAGGCGGGCCTGAAACCTCGAATTCGGCATTGGCAGGAATGCCGACACCCTTCGACCAGCCGATCCAGGGAAGATCGAGTGATGCTTTGCCGAGGTCGAGCTGCACATCCTGCCGGTTTTCGTCCAGCCGTGTCAGCACCAGTTTGACGCTGCCGCCGAGGATGCTGGACAGGCCAGGCAGCAGCCTGTCGCGCTGGTCGCCGTTCAGTGTTGCCGAAATCACGCGCTGCGGCTCGATGCCGGAAGATTTGTCGACGGGCTCCAGCATGTCGATATCGGCAGAGACGCCATCGATGTCGGCGTTGCCCTTGACCTTTATCTGCTGCGGATCGGCATCGAGCGTGCCGTCAAGATCGGTGATCATGCGTCCCGAAAATGGCTTGGCAAGCGCGACATCGGTGAGCTTCATCTGCGCCTGCCATTCGGGCGGCGGCGGGTTCTGCGAGGACAGAAGTCCGAAATGCGCCTTCACATGCGCGTCGATATTGCCCTTGAGGTCGTCAGGCACGAAGCCCGCGCGCTGCAATACCTTGATCGGCTTGTAGGTCAGAAGCTCGCCGACCGCATCCGCTGAACCTGAGACGGAAATGTCGGCGTCCGCCATCAATGGCTTGTCGTAGGTCGACGGCAGCACGAAGGTGCTCGGCTGCAGCGTCACGGAACGCCCCGACGGAAAATAGGAAGTGCCGCTCTTGAGGGAGATGGTCGCCCGCCCGCCCGACAGGTCGAAATGCGCCGCGGTATCGCGCACCGGAGGTATCTCGCCTGCGACATTCAGGCGAGTCCCGTCGATGTCGAAAGCGATGCGGAGCTGATTTTCGTCGAGCCGCAGCCCACGGCCTTCTGCCGCCTCGTCCAGGCGCCCTGGCGGGATGTAGACGGAAATGGAGGCATCGGTCACCAGGCCGCCGAAGAGGTTTGCCAGCACCCACACCCGCGCTTTGGACGCCATCCAGAAGGGCCAGAGCTGCTTGATCGCGGTCGTTTGCATCTGCTGCGATTGCCCGGCGAAGCTGATCTCCGGTGATTTCTCGTTCAGCCGGATATGCAGAGCCCCATAGAGGGAGCCAAGCGGCGAGGAAGCCACCATATTCGTGAACTGGAATTCGCGGCCGGCGACCAGATAGCGTCCGGTCGCCTGCAGATCGAAGGACAGCGGCTGCTCGCCGGAATTGGGTGCTGCCGTGCCGCCGCTGATCAGCGCGTCGATGCCGAACCCCTTGCCCGCATTCGGATCGAGCTTGTCGAGATCGATGACCGCGCCGCTGATCGGCAGCACTGTCGGCCCGAGATGGAGCTGCGATTTGGCAATCTCCAATGTCTGCTTGTCGAAGTCATAGGCCAGATTGACTTGCCCATCCGTCAGCTGCTGAGAATCGCCGTCGACATAGATAAGGCCCGGATCGAGCTTGAGAGCGGCATTGAGAAGCGGCTTGGCGCCGTCGGCTGCCCTGACCGCGGAAATGGTAAGATCGCCGAAGGTGTTGAGCCCTTGGCGGATCTCGCCCTGTTCATTGCGCTTCAGCGTAAACGGCGTCAGGTCGCCGTGTGATAATGTGGCGATGAGCCGGGTTGCGTGCCCGCCCGCCTGCTCCGTGATTACATTGAGATCGGCTGTCTCGCCGTTGATGGAAATCTGGCCGCTCAGCTGCAGCGAGTTCGGCCCGGCATGTTCGAAGGCGAGATTGTCGACGACGAGCGAAAGCGGCCCGTTTGCTGTATCCGCAAGCTTGATATCGATCCCGGAGAAGCGCACGGAATCGGTGGCCCCGCGTTCGATGAAGTTCTCGAACAGGTCGAGATGGGAAAAGATCGTCTCCATTGCCGCCGGGATGGCATCGACGCGCAGATCGTCAAGCTTGATGGGGGCGCTGGATGGAAGCAGCGAAGTGTCGAGGGCGATATCGTCCGCTTCGACCGATGATATGGCGATGCGGCCGCGGAAGAGTTGCAGCGGATCGAGCGCCATGCGCATGGAAGCTGTGGTCGAAAGATGCTGACCGCTCTGCTGGTCGATCATGTTGACGTCCCGCGCCTCGAGCGCCAGCCGCATGCCGGAGGTGAAGCGGATGACGGTGGAGCCGACTTCGGCGCGGTATCGCGGCCCGAGCGCACTGTTCAGCGCCGACTGCGCCTGCTGCGACAGGGGGGCGTCGATGATCCCGCTTTCGATGGTAAAGACGATTGCCGCCAGGATGAACAGGATGACTGCGCAGAAACCGCCGGTAGCCTTCGCCGTGCCGCGCATGCGGGAGCGCGGCGGCGGGCAATGCACGATAAGAGGATCCTGCACCTGCGCTGAAGGCAGGTTGTGCAAGGCGACGATGTCCTTCTTTCGGAACGTGACCTTTTCGCCGCGGATGGCTGACATGCGCCTTGGGAAACTCCTGAGTTTGGTTTGAATCACTCTGTGCGGGACGCCGTTTCGTCCACTATATACCGGTTCGATATAGTATCTCTCCTAAACCCGGCAAAAGAAAGTTTTGAGATGTCCGCACCCGGTATTGGCTCCCGTGCTCCCGATTTCAGCCTCCCGCGCGACGGCGGCGGGCATATTTCGCTCTCCGATTATCATGGCAAGCCGGTGGTGCTTTTCTTCTACCCCAAGGACGACACGACGGGCTGCACGACGGAATCTCTGGATTTTACCGCGCTTGCAGATGAGTTTGCAGCCGCCGGCGCTGCCATCGTCGGCATGTCGCCCGATTCGGCCGCCTGCCACGACCGCTTCATCAAGAAGCACAAGCTGACGGTGGCACTGGCATCGGACGAGGATAAGACGGTGCTGCAGGCCTATGGCGTGTGGAAGGAAAAGAAGATGTATGGCCGCACCTTCATGGGCGTCGAACGTACCACGTTCCTGATCCGCAGGGACGGCACCATCGCCACCATCTGGCAGAAGGTGAAGGTCGCGGGGCACGCCGAAACGGTGCTGGCAGCCGTCAGGAACCTCGCTGCGTGACGGCGATCACCTCGCTGCGCGGTGGCGCGATCGATGCAATCCGTTCGGCAGATCTCGACCGCAAGACGGAACTGGCGCAGGAAAGTGCTAACAGGTGGTTCGCCCGGCGCATCTCGCTGCGCTCGCCGCTGGATGCACCGCTGCCCGAGCGCCCCGGCAGGCCGGAAAAGCCTCTGCTGGTGCCGCCGACCCAGGTCGAGAAGCGCTCGCTGCATACCGTGCCTGGCCGTATCGCCCTGCTCCACGCGATTGCCCATATCGAGCTCAATGCGGTCGACCTGGCACTCGACATCGTGGCGCGATTTGCTTCGGCGCATGTGCCGAACTCTTTCTTCGACGGCTGGATGCAGGTTGCCTTTGAAGAGGCCAAGCACTTCCGTATGGTGCGCAAGCGCCTCAATGATCTGGGCGCCGACTATGGCGATCTGCCCGCCCACGATGGCCTCTGGCAGGCAGCGCACTCGACCCGCAACGATCTCACCGCCCGCCTTGCCGTCGTGCCGCTGATTCTCGAGGCGCGCGGACTGGATGTTACGCCTGCCCTGCAGGCCAAGATGCGCGAAACCGGCGATCTTGAAAGCGCGGCGGTGCTCGACGTCATCTACAATGACGAGAAGGGCCATGTCGCCGTCGGCGCCAAATGGTTCCGCTTCCTCTGCGCCCGTGAAAAGCGTGATCCAGCAAGGACTTTTCAGGAATTGGTGCGTGCCAATTTCCGCGGTCCGCTGAAGGCGCCGTTCAATGACGTGGCGCGCGCCGAAGCCGGGCTGACGCCCTCTTTCTACAGGGCACTGACCTCGACCAGCCAGAGCTGATTGGTAAGCTCTGGCTTGCTGACGTAAACCGGCTGTTAACCATAAAAGTATGTAATCATCTCCCAATGGGGCAGGCGCTAAAAAGCGAATCTTCGGGGGATCCTCGGTGACGAACGGACATCACAGTCGGGTATTCGGCAAGAGGGCGCAGGAACATGTCCTTATTCTTGCGAGTGGCGACAAGGTGCGTCACATGACGGTCAAACCCTGGATGGCGGCATTGGCTTTCTGCTTCGTCGGGGTCTTTTCGATCGGCTATCTGCTCGCCACCTCCTACCTCGTGCTGCGCGACGATCTGATCGGCGCGACCATGGCCCGCCAGGCCCGTATGCAGCACGACTATGAGGATCGCATCGCGGCGCTGCGTGCCCAGGTCGATCGCATCACCTCCCGCCAGCTTCTCGATCAGCAGGTCGTCGAGGACAAGGTCGACAAGCTGATGGAGCAGCAGATGGCGCTGACTTCGCGCCACGGAAAGCTCGACAACCTGCTCGACCGCGCCGAAAGCTCCGGTCTGACGAGCAAGGATGCTCCGGCGACCGATATCCCGGCGCAGTCCTATGCGCCCGACATCAAGGACAAACGTGCGTCGCTGACCGGCGGCGCGCAGGCAATTGAAAAGATGCTGGCAGGCGACGGCAAACCGGCCGACGCCGAAACCCCCGACAATTCCACCCTTGCCTTTGTTCCCGCAGAAGAAACCGTCGGCGATCGCGCCGACCGCATCTTTTCGAAGGTCACGCTCTCGCTGAAGACCGTCGAGCAGGATCAGAAGAACCGCATCGACCAGCTGACGAGCGACGCCGGCAACGCCACCAATACGATCGAAGGCGTGCTGGACCGCTTCCATATCGCCGTTCCGGCCGAGACGATCGCCGCCAAGGAAGACGAAGACGCAGTTGGTGGCCCATATGTGGAGCCCGAAAGCAACGACGATTTCAACAATTCGCTGATCCAGCTCGATGGCGCGCTGACGCGTCTGGAAGCGGTCCGCAGCACCGCGGAATCCCTGCCCTTCCGCAATCCGGCCATCGGCAAGGAAGTCACCAGCCCCTTCGGCAACCGGCGCGATCCCTTCCTCGGCCGGCTTGCGCTTCATTCCGGCATCGATTTCCGCTTCTCGCCGGGGGAAAGGATCCGCCCGACCGCGCCGGGCAAGGTGATTGCAGCCGGCTGGACCGGAGGCTACGGGAACATGGTCGAGGTCGATCATGGCAACGGCATTTCGACGCGCTACGGCCATATGTCGGAAATTCTGGTCAAGGTCGGCGATACGGTTGGCCGCAACAATGTCATCGGGCTTGCCGGCAGCACGGGCCGTTCAACGGGTACGCACCTGCATTATGAGGTGCGCCAGGATGGACATGCGGTCGATCCGATCTATTTCATGAATGCCGGCCTTAAACTTGCCACTTATATAAAATAGCCGGTCGCGGTAACGAATGCTTCACCTCGCTACCTGGGGTGGAGACGCTATTCCTTGACTTGCCGGCCGTTTCGGAATATGTCGCCCACATTGCGGCATGCAATCCTGCCGACTCGCCAGAGACCGGCCGAACGAAACGGAAACAGTTTTCCCTTTGACGACATTTGCTGAACTTGGTTTGAGCCCCAAAGTGCTCTCCGCTGTTACCGATGCGGGCTACACGATCCCCACTCCCATTCAGGCCGGGGCAATTCCCTTCGCGCTGGAGCGCCGCGATATCTGCGGTATCGCGCAGACCGGCACCGGCAAGACGGCTTCCTTCGTTCTTCCCATGTTGTCGCTTTTGGAAAAAGGCCGTGCCCGCGCCCGCATGCCCCGGACCCTGATCCTGGAGCCGACCCGCGAACTGGCCGCCCAGGTTGCCGAAAACTTCGAAAAATACGGTAAGAACCACCGCCTCAACGTCGCCCTGCTCATCGGCGGCGTTTCCTTTGAAGATCAGGACCGCAAGCTGGAGCGCGGCGCGGACGTGCTGATCTGCACCCCCGGCCGCCTTCTCGACCATTTCGAGCGCGGCAAGCTCCTGATGAGCGGTGTTGAAATTCTCGTCATCGATGAAGCCGACCGCATGCTCGACATGGGCTTCATTCCCGATATCGAACGCATCGCCAAGCTGATCCCCTTCACCCGCCAGACGCTGTTCTTCTCGGCCACCATGCCGCCGGAAATCCAGAAGCTCGCGGACCGCTTCCTGCAGAATCCGGAGCGTATCGAGGTCTCCAAGCCGGCCTCGGCATCGAGCACGATCACGCAGCGCTTCGTCGCCTCGCACGACAAGGATTACGAGAAGCGCGCCGTCCTGCGCGATCTCATCCGCGCTCAGGAAGATCTCAAGAATGCGATCATCTTCTGCAACCGCAAGAAGGATGTCGCCGAACTCTTCCGTTCGCTGGACCGCCACGGCTTCTCCGTCGGCGCCCTGCACGGCGACATGGACCAGCGCTCGCGCATGACCATGCTTTCCAATTTCAAGGACGGCAACATCAAGCTGCTCGTTGCCTCCGACGTCGCTGCCCGCGGCCTCGATATTCCCGATGTCAGCCACGTCTTCAATTTCGACGTGCCGATTCACTCCGAAGACTATGTTCACCGCATTGGCCGTACCGGCCGCGCCGGTCGTTCAGGGGCTTCCTTCACCATCGTCACCCGCCGCGACCAGAAACATGCCGACGCGATCGAAAAGCTGATCGGCGAGAAAGTCGAATGGCTGAGCGGCGATCTCGCCGCCCTGCCGCCGGCCGAAGAGAGCCGCGACAGCGAGCGTTCTCCCCGTCGCGGCAAAGGCCGTGAGCGAGATAAGGATCGTGGCCGCGAGCGCCGGTCTTCGAGTCATAAATCTGATATCAACGCCGAAGATAATGGTGGCGAAGTCGTGGAAGCAGCAGCAAAGGCCGACAGCGTGAAGAACGAGCGCAAAGCAGAACAGAAGCCGCAGAACAATGCGCGCGGCGGTCGGCCTTATCCGGCAAACGACGACAATCGCGAGCGTCGCCGTCACCGTGATCATGATGATGGCCCCACCCCGGTCGGGTTCGGCGACGACATCCCTGCCTTCATGCTGATCGCGGCCAACGCCAAGATCTGAGACCCTCAATGGGCAAGCCCGGCATTGATTTCCCAGGCCTAGGTGTAGGCCTGGTGATTTTGCGCGACGGCAATATCCTTCTCTACAAGCGCGTGAATCCGCCTGAAGCTGGCTACTGGAATATCGTCGGCGGCAAGGTCGACCATATGGAGCCCGCTGAGGAAGCCGCGCGCCGCGAAGCCGAAGAAGAAACGGGCCTCACAATCGGCCGCGTCGAGCGGATCGGCTCTACCGAGCAGATCATCGAGGCTGACCGCCAGCACTGGATTTCCCTTCTCTATATCGCCCGCGAAGTGACGGGTGAGCCGCAACTGACGGAACCGGACAAGCTGTCGGATTTCGGCTGGTTCGGTCTGGCCGAGCTGCCGGAGCCGCTATCGGCTTTCACGAAGGCCGCGATATCGGCTCTTCCGGCCGGCGAATTGCGCTGATCATTCGGCCCGCAGTGCGGCCTCATAGGCAAGCCGCACCCAGCGCGCCATGACATCTGGGTCGTCATAGGCTTCGTCGGGGATGCTCCAATAGGGCATTTTCACCGCAGCGCCCTTCTTGCCCTCGTAGAACCATTGGCTGGCAGCTGCCGCGGCAAATTCCGGTGCACTCTCTTCATCCGCCTTCAGCAGGATTTCGTCGCGCACCTCGAGCGCCAGGATACGGCCGAGATGGTAGATGCCCTTGCCGCCGAACATGCGCTTGATGGTGACGGGTCCAAGCGACTGAAACATTTCCTCGATGCCGGCATTGTCCATCGCTTCAGACCTATACCGAGTGATAGCCACGGTTCAGATAAAGCAGCGCCGGATGTATTTCGGTAAAGCGCACGGCAGCGACCTCGCCGAAAATGACATTGTGGGTCGGCATTTCCTTGATATCGGTCACCCGGCAATCGAAAACGGCAAGTGCATCGGCAAGGACCGGCGCGCCCGTTACCAGCGTTTCGAAGCGGGCGCTCTGAAAACGCTCGTCGTTTTCGAGCTGCGTGCGGCCCGAAAAGGCATCGGCAACGCCTTCATGGTGGGCGCCGAGCGAGTTCAGCGCGAAGATGCCGCTGCGCCAGAAGATCTCGTTCTTCACATTGGTATTGTTGAGGCAGACGAGAACCGAAGCCGGATTGTCGGAGACCGAGCAGGCGGCCGTGATCGTGACCCCGCGCCGCGCTTCGCCGAGCGCCGTCGTCACCAGCTGCACATGGCCTGCATAGCGGCTCATGGCATCGCGATAGAGGCCGGGATCGATATGCTGCCTGTTCAACACATGCTTCTCCACAATCAGTGTCTTGTTTTTGTTATTTTCCCAATATGGCGGGCATCGGTTACATTTTCTACAATAGCACCCGCCAAAAGCTGCAGAATACGCTTGTTTTTCTTTGACGATTGCCGCCGTGCGGATAAAAGGGCATGGACAAGACGAGAGACCTGCACCTTTCATGATGAGCCTGCGTGTCATAGCCGCCCTTCTGTCGCTCATGGCGTTGACGGCCGAAAGCCGCGCGGCCGACGTGACGATTGGCGTTGTCGCGCCACAGGACGGCACTTTTGCCTCGCTTGGCGCACAGATTTTTTCCGGCGCGAATTTCCAGATCCGACAGGCGGGCGATACGGTCGTTCCTGTCCCCGAAACCTGCCAGGACAATAGCGGCCAGGCGGTCGCCGATGCACTGATCGCAGCCAAGGTCCAGGTCGCTATCGGCTTCCTTTGCAGCGAGACGCTGGAAGGCGCCCTGCCGAAGCTGAAGGACGCCAATATTCCCGTCATCACGGTGTCCGTGCGCTCGCGCATCCTGATGGAGGATTCGCTGAAGAACGGCTGGCCCCTCTTCCGTCTGGGCCCGCAGGACAGCGATGAAGCCGCCAAGGTCATCCAGATCATCCTGCAGCAATGGACGGCGTCTCCGATCGCCCTTATCGAAGACGGCACGATCCACGGCCGCGAACTGACGGAAGCCGTGCGCAACGCGCTCGAAGAAAATGGCCTGAAGCCCGTTTTCACCGATACCTACCGGCCGGGACAGGAACAGCAGATCGGCCTCGTGCGCCGCCTGAAGCGGGCCGGTGCCACCAAGGTCTTCATCGGCGGAGACAGAAACGATGTCGCCACCATCGCCCGTGACGCGAAGGCCGAAAACATCGCGCTCGACATTCTGAGCGGCGATGCGATGCGCGCGGCAAACCAGCCGCTCGCGCTGGCAGATGGCGTGCGTGCCGTCGTCATCCCCGAATATGCGCTTCTGCCGGATGCAGCCGCGGCCGCCGAGGCCCTGCGCGCCGCGGGGACCGAGCCGGAAGGTTATGTCCTGCCGGCCGCAGCCGCAGCGCTGATTGCCGATCAGGCTGTGCAGGCGGCGGTGGCTGAGGGCAAGCCGGTGGCGGAAAAGCTTATCGGGACGCAATTCAATACGCCGATCGGCCCAGTGACCTTCACACCGGCCCATGAGCTGGCGCAAAATCCCTATCGTCTTCTCGAATGGCGCGGCGATGCTTTCGTTCCGCCGACCGACGGGACGGACTGACCTGTTGAAACTTGCCGTGAGGCGGCGCGCCTGCTGACGGTTGAGATGGAGATCCAGACCCATGACGACACTGCCCATCCGCATCGCCCCATCGATCCTGGCCGCCGATTTCGCAAAGCTCGGCGAGGAAGTGCGCAACGTTACCGCGGCCGGCGCCGACTGGATCCATCTCGACGTCATGGACGGCCATTTCGTGCCGAACATTTCCTTCGGCCCCGATGTCATCAAGTCGCTGCGTTCCTATACGGATGCGACCTTCGACTGCCATCTGATGATTTCGCCTGCAGACCCCTACCTGGAAGCCTTCGCAAAGGCCGGCTGTGACCGCATCACCGTGCATGCGGAGGCCGGACCACACCTGCACCGCTCGCTGCAGACGATCCGCCATCTCGGCAAGAAGGTCGGCGTCACGCTCAATCCGGCAACGCCGCTCTCGGTGGTCGAGAACGTGCTTGACGATGTCGACCTCATTCTCATTATGTCCGTCAACCCCGGTTTCGGCGGCCAGAAATTCATTCCGGCAATGGTAGACAAGATCGCTGCGGCAAAGTCACTGATCGGTGACCGCCCGATCGAGCTTGAGGTGGATGGCGGCGTGACGGTCGATACCGCACCTGCCGTGGCAAAGGCCGGCGGCAACGTGCTCGTTGCCGGATCGGCAATTTTCAAGGGCGGCTCGGTCGAGGCCTATCGCCAGGCCATTACCGCCCTTCGCAACGCGGCTGAGGGGGCTCGCTGATGACGAAGCGCATGTTCATGGGTGGATTTCTTGCCGCCCTGCTGACCGGCATGGCTGCCACGGCCTCAGCCGGCGATATCGCCAATGTGCAGCCTGTCGGCTTTTCCGCCGATGGCAAAGTCTTTGCCTTCCAGGAATTCGGCATGAAGGATGGCAAGGTCCCCTATTCGGATACCTATTTCATCGATACCGACACAGGTGCCGATCTTGAGGGCACGCCCTTCCATCTGGAATTGACGGACAAGGATGCCGATCTTTCCAAGGCCCGCCGCCAGAACCTGACGGCAGCACGCCAGCAGATGGACAAATACGACCTTCTGACCAATCCGGGCCTGATCGCCGCCTTCAACCCGCCGACCGAGCTCGGCTCGCCGATGAAGACGATCCGCTATACGACGCTTGCAACCGACGGTCCTGCGCGTGGAGCCTATACGCTGCTGCTGGGCGATGCCCAGGTCGCGACGCCCGATGCCTGCAAGGGCATGAACCACGTCGTCGGCTTTACGCTGCAGCTCATCGAGAAGGACGGTGCACCGAACCGCCAGCTCGTCCACGAGGACAAGGCCATCCCGGCCGACCGCGGTTGCCCGGTGGAATACCGCATGGGCGGCGCCCTCGTCTATCAGCCTGAATCGGGCAAGCCCGTCCATATCGCCCTCATCCTGGCGCTGAGCGCTTCTCCAGACGGCCGCAACGGCCGCTGGATCGCCGTTCCGGTACACCCCTGAGAATGAACCGTCTTCGGGCGGCGTGGCCGCCCTTATCCGAACTTTTCATCGGCGCCCCGCTCTGGGGCGCCCAGATGCTGGTCTCGGCAATGGCCGGGCTCTACCTGCGCAATGGCATGGAAACGAGCCATGTGCTCGATCTGGCGCTGCTCTATTTCGGCGGCGGCCTGCTTTCCTGGCCCTTCAATCTGATCGCCGGGCGCTACTTCGCGCTCCGTCGAGAGATGGAGACGCGTTTCGCAGCCTTCTTCCTGGCGATGACGATAGGCACGATCCTCATGACGGCCTTTCTCTTCGCCATGGACTACCGGATCTTTTATTCCCGCTGGCATTCGCCGCTCGGTTCCGTCATCTGGATGTTCCAGTTCGTCTTCACCGGTGCGAGCGCCGTCTACCAGTTCCTCGTTCTCGGTCTGGGACTGTTTTTGCCCGTCGGTTTGGTCTGTTTGCTGGCCACCAGCTACGCTCTTGCCAAACGCATGCGTTGAGATTGCCGGCCGTCTTTGCTACAGGGGCCGCAGCTACTGTCACGAAATGAAGGCGCTCGCCCATGATCCCTCGTTATTCCCGGCCCGAGATGGTCGCCATCTGGTCTCCCGAAACCAAGTTCCGCATCTGGTTCGAGATCGAGGCTCATGCCTGTGATGCGCTTGCGGACCTCGGTGTGATCCCGAAATCGGCCGCCGCCACCATCTGGGAAAAAGGTGGCAAGGCGACCTTCGACGTTGCCCGCATTGATGAGATCGAGGCCGTCACCAAGCATGACGTCATCGCCTTCCTTACCCATCTTGCCGAAATCGTCGGCCCCGACGCCCGTTTCGTCCACCAGGGCATGACCTCGTCGGACGTGCTCGACACCACCCTGAACATCCAGCTCGTGCGCGCTGCCGATATCCTGCTCGCCGACATGGACCGCGTTCTCGCCGCCCTGAAGGCCCGTGCCTTCGAGCACAAGGATACGATCCGCATCGGCCGCAGCCATGGCATTCACGCCGAGCCGACGACGATGGGCCTCACCTTCGCCCGCTTCTATGCCGAGATGAGCCGCAACCGCGCCCGCCTCGTCGCTGCCCGTGCGGAAATCGCGACCGGCGCCATTTCCGGCGCCGTCGGCACCTTCGCCAACATCGATCCTGTCGTCGAAGAGCATGTCTGTGCCGCCCTCGGCCTCGTTCCCGAGCCGGTCTCCACGCAAGTCATCCCGCGTGACCGCCATGCGATGTTCTTCGCCACGCTCGGTGTCATCGGCTCATCGATCGAAAATGTGGCGATCGAGATCCGCCACATGCAGCGCACCGAAGTGCTGGAAGCGGAAGAATTCTTCTCTCCGGGCCAGAAGGGCTCGTCGGCCATGCCGCACAAGCGCAACCCGGTCCTGACCGAAAACCTGACGGGCCTGGCTCGCCTCGTACGCATGTCGGTCGTACCCGCAATGGAAAACGTGGCGCTCTGGCACGAGCGCGATATCAGCCATTCGAGCGTCGAGCGCGCCATCGGCCCGGATACGACCATCACCCTCGATTTCGCACTCAACCGTCTGGCCGGCGTCATCGAAAAGCTCGTGGTCTATCCCGAGAACATGATGAAGAACCTCGACAAGTTCCGCGGCCTTGTGCATTCGCAGCGCGTTCTCCTGGCGCTGACGCAGGCCGGCACCTCCCGCGAGGATGCCTATCGCCTCGTGCAGCGCAATGCGATGAAGGTCTGGGAACAGGGCAAGGATTTCCTTGAGGAGCTGCTGGCCGACGCCGAAGTGCGTGCCGCGCTCTCCGAGTCGGATCTCCGCGAGAAGTTCGATCTCGGTTATCACACCAAGCATGTCGACACGATCTTCCGCCGCGTTTTTGGCGACGCTTGATCGACACAAGACATGTCATGAGACGGCGCCCGTGAGGCGCCGTTTTCATTTTCGCTTCCGGGAAGCGGTCGCCGGTGCAGCGCGCTTCTTTTTCTCAGGCTTGTCTACCGGCGTATCGGCCGGCTCTTCCGATATCTCGCAAATCTCTGTTGCGCCTCGGCCTTTTGCGGCCTTGGCCACCAGGCGGTCGAGATGCTTTAGGTCCTCCTCGTCGAGATTTTCGATGCCGATGAAGCGGTTCTCGGCGTGGCTCGTGAGGATGATTTCGTTGAGCTTCGCCTGGATGGCCCGTGTATCGCGTGTCTGCGCATTCTGAAGCACGAAGACCATCAGGAAGGTAATGATCGTCGTGCCGGTGTTGATCACCAGCTGCCAGGTTTCCGAATAGCCGAAGAGAGGGCCGAGGGCAGCCCAGATGATCACCGCGATGAGTGCCAGAATGAAGGTTACCGGCTTGCCCGCCCACTCCGATATCTTCGTCGCGAAGCGGGCGAATGCATGGCGTACAGTCACCTTGAAATCCTCCTTCGAAGTCGGCGCAAAACAAACTCCAGGGAGGGTTCCGAGGTTCCAGCCTGTATCGAAAATCCGGGGTATCGCGTGAATTCGCGATCCCCCGGGAATTCTGGCGTCACATGGCTTCGCGGCTGATCAGCTTGCGGTAAAGATGCCAGGTCGCATGGCCGAGGATGGGGATGACCAGTGCAAGGCCGATGAAGAGCGGGATCGTGCCGATAACGAGTGCCACGGCTACGATCAGGCCCCAGAGCAGCACTGGTATCGGATTGATGAAGGTTGCCCGGACCGAAGCGACCATCGCAGCCACTGCCCCGCAATCCCTGTCGAGCAGCATCGGGAAGGTAACGACGGTGATCGCCAGAACGACGAGGGCAAAGCCGAGGCCGACCAGATTGCCCCACAGGATCAGCTGCATGCCTTCCGGCGTACCGAATACCTGCTGAACGAAGAGCGACATGGAGCGCGGGAAGACCTCTCCGAGGAGGTTTGCGTAGATGGTCTGCGCCGTGACCAGCCAGACGGTGAACATCCCAAACAGCAGGAGGCCGACGGCGATGATCGACGGCAGGGCCGGCGAATGGCGCACGTCGAGTGCATGTGTCCAGGAGGAATCGAGCCCGGCCTCGCGCCGGCGGCTGATTTCGTAGAGGCCGATCGCGGCTATTGGCCCGATCAGCACGAAGCCCGACATCAGCGGAAAGATCATCGGTGCGAGATTGGCGCCCGAACTCAGCATCGTCAGGAAGATGCCGGCGATCGGATACATGAGACACAGGAAAACGTAGTGCGAAGGCTTCTCGCGGAAATCCTCGAAACCGAGCCTGAGCGCGTCGAAGACGTCGGCAATGCTGATCCTGTTAACCACGGGCCGTGCGAAGTTCTCACCGGCACCCGTCATGACATGAAATGTCGTCATGGCTTTCTCCTCCTCAGCCAAGATGAGCCGGAGGCGAATGTGGCGGCACAAAGCGGGCCGACACGAGAACGCAACCGGCATGCAGCCACCATAGCAAATTTCTTGAGCTAAGTCGCTCTTTCCCTTGACATCGAGGTCAAGCTTTCTCACATCGGCGACATTATGAGAGCTTCAGACGCAGATATCCTGATCATTCCCGGCTATACCAACTCCGGTCCCGACCACTGGCAGAGCCGCTGGGAGGCAAAATTGAGCACCGCGCGCCGCGTCGAGCAGGCGGAATGGTCCAAGCCCGTGCGCGAGGACTGGAGCGTCCGCATCGCCGAAGCGGTCAATGCTTCTACTCGCCCCGTGGTACTCGTTGCCCATTCCCTCGGCGTGCCCTCGGTGATCCACGCAATCCCGATGTTTCAGAAGCGCGTTGCCGGCGCCTTCTTCGTTGCGCCGCCCGATGTGGCCAATCCGGATATTCGTCCGAAGCATCTCATGACCTTCGGCCCCTACCCGCGCGATCCGCTGCCCTTCCCCTCGATCACTGTCGCCAGCCGCAACGATCCTTTCGGCACTTACGAGCATGCCGATGATATCGCCAACAGCTGGGGTTCCTTCCTGGTCGATGCCGGCGATTCCGGCCACATCAATGCCGAATCCGGTCACGGCCCTTGGCCGGAAGGCACGATGGTCTTTGCCCAGTTTCTAAGCCGCCTGCCGGGCTGAGGAAGCCAAAAAATCCGGCATTTCCAGTGAATTAAGCGATCGCTTTCTAAGCATTTCTTAATGGAAAGACCGCAGACTGCGCTGACGCCAGAAAAGCGAGAGCGCGCCCCGTGAAGCAAAGCCATCCGCCCAAGACCGCCGCCGATGTCAATCGCGACGAGCAGGCTGCTGACGGGTTCGCAAGCTACACCGACGATTCAGATATCAACGAGCGCGAAAGCCGATGGAACTACGCGCTCGTCGGTTCCGGCCTCGGCGTCTGGGACCACAATTACCGTCTCGACAAGAAATACTATTCGCAGACCTGGAAGAGTATTCGCGGCATGGCCCCTGACGAGGAGGCCGACGGCGAGTACGAAGCCTGGCTGCAACTCGTCCATCCCGACGATCGCGATTTTGTCGTCGACGCCATCGAGCGCCAGAATGCCGGTGATCCGGACTATCATGTCTTCGAGTATCGCGAACGCCATAAGGACGGCCACTGGGTCTGGATCGAGTGCCGCGGCGCGCCGGTCGAATGGGATGAGAACGGCACAGCCCAGCGTGTCGTCGGCACGGATACCGACATCACCGCACGCAAGGAAACGCAGGAGATGCTGGCGCAGCTCTCCCGCCGCCTCGACCTTGCTTTGCAGATCAGCGACATCGGTGTTTTCGAGGCCGACATCGACCACGGGACCGTCGAATGGGACGAGCGTCTCATTGCCATCTACGGCCTGAAGGGCATCGATCATCTCTCGGCCGTAACTGCATGGCCTGACGCAATCCATCCCGAGGATCGCGAGCGCGTGCTTGGCACTGTCGAGCGCCATGTCCGCGACCAGACCGGCTTCAATCACGAATTCCGAATCATCAGGGGTGACGGTGCCTTGCGCATCATTCGCGCCCGTGGTGCCTTCTTCGTCGACGGCAACGGCTGCCGCAAGCTGATCGGCGCCAATTGGGACGTCACGGAAGAAGTGGCGCTGCGCAACGAGTTGCGGCGCGCCAAGGATCTTGCCGAAGCCCGCAACCGTGAACTCGAAGCCGCCAAGGAAAGCATCGAGCATCTGGCGTTCCACGATTATCTGACCGGCCTGCCGAACCGCCGCTATCTCGACAAAATGCTGGAGGAACGCTCCGCCCATTGTCGCGAGGAAGGTCTGGCGCTTGCCGTCCTTCATATCGATCTCGACCGCTTCAAGCAGATCAACGACACGCTCGGCCACCGCGCCGGCGATCATATGCTGAAACACGCCGCCAAGGTGCTGCGCGACTCCATTCGTGCCACCGACTTCGTCGCCCGCATCGGTGGCGATGAATTCGTCGTTCTCTGCATCGTCGACACCGCGTCCAAGAAGATCGCCACCGTCGCCGAGCGCATCATCCGCGAGCTGCGCAAGCCCATCAAATACGAGGGACATGATTGCCGCTTCGGTGCCAGCATAGGTATCGCGATCGACAGCGGCCCGAAGCTCGATGAAAAACAGCTCCTGCTCAACGCCGATATCGCCCTCTACCGGGCGAAAGGCTCCGGCCGTAACCGCCACGAATTCTTCTCCAATGCAGCGCGCCGCACGATCCTGACGGCCAAGCGCCTGGCCGATGAAATCCTGATCGGCCTGGAGCGCAACGAATTCGTGCCCTTTTACCAGCCGCAGTTCGATGCCCGCACGCTCGATATCGCGGGTATCGAGACGCTGGCTCGCTGGCAGCATCCCGAACATGGCCTGCTCGCCCCCGATCGCTTCCTCGACATCGCCGAAGACCTCGACGTCGTCTCCATCATCGATGCGCTCATCCTGGAACAGGCAATAGCCGACCGGAAAACCTGGATCCGCGAAGGCTTCGCCATCCCCCGCATCTCCGTCAATGTCTCCGGCCGGAGACTGTCCGATCCGCAGCTCGGCAAGAAGCTGCGTTCCCTCAAGATCGAGCCCGGCACGGTCTCCTTCGAGCTGCTGGAATCGATCTCGCTCGACGATTGCGACGAGGCGGTTACCGCCAATCTCAAGAAGCTGAAGAAACTCGGTATCGATATCGAGGTGGATGATTTCGGCACCGGTCATGCCTCGATCGTCAGCCTGCTGCGGCTGAGCCCGAAAACACTGAAGATCGACCGCGAACTCATCAGCCGGCTGCCGCAATCGGGCGAGCAGCGCAAGCTCGTTCGCTCGATCATCGACATCGGCCGCTCGTTGAATATTCTCGTCACCGCAGAAGGTGTCGAGACGGTCGATCACGTCCGCATCCTGCAGGAGCTCGGCTGCGACATGCTGCAGGGCTATGCCCTCGCCCGGCCGATGTCTGGCCTGCAGATCCCGGCGTTCATCCGTGGCGAAAGCTGGCGGCGGTCGGAGGGGGAAGCGCGCGCGCTGCAGAGGGATCTGCGCCGGTCGGTCGATCGGCCCGTCTCCAAGACGGCCTCCAGATAAAGCCCTGTATAAAGCCTCCGAGATTTTGCCTTCATTCCACCGTAAAGAAAAAGGCGGTAGTCTCCTCTTGGCAAGATTTCGATTCTCTTTGCGGTTTTCCCGCCCAAGGCCGGAAACCGGGGAAGGAGTGACAGGCGGATTGTGAAACTCTCTCTTTTCCTTTAAGGGGACGCCACGAGATCGATCCACGCGCACTATCCCAAGAGCGCCAACAGTTAGAGAATAACCACAATGAACCGTCGCCGCCGTATCTACGAGGGCAAGGCAAAGATTCTGTATGAGGGACCTGAACCGGGCACGCTGATCCAGTTCTTCAAGGACGATGCCACTGCTTTCAACAAGAAGAAACACGAAGTCATTGATGGCAAGGGCGTCCTCAACAACCGTATTTCTGAATATATCTTCAGCCATCTGAACAAGATCGGCATTCCCACGCACTTCATCCGCCGGCTCAACATGCGTGAGCAGCTGATCAAGGAAGTGGAGATGATCCCGCTCGAGATCGTCGTGCGCAACGTTGCCGCCGGCTCGCTCGCCAAGCGTCTCGGCATCGAGGAAGGCGTGGTCCTGCCGCGTTCGATCATCGAATTCTATTACAAGTCGGATGCGCTCGAGGACCCGATGGTCTCCGAAGAGCACATCACCGCCTTCGGCTGGGCCAATCCGGCCGAGCTCGATGACATCATGGCGCTCGCCATCCGCGTCAACGACTTCATGACCGGCCTCTTCCTCGGCGTCGGCATCCAGCTCGTCGATTTCAAGATCGAATGCGGCCGCCTCTTCGAAGGCGACATGATGCGCATCATCCTGGCTGACGAAATCTCTCCGGACAGCTGCCGCCTCTGGGATATCGAGACACACAAGAAGATGGACAAGGACCTGTTCCGCCGCGATATGGGCGGTCTGCTGGAAGCCTATTCCGAAGTTGCCCGCCGTCTCGGCATCATCAATGAAAACGAGCCCGTGCGCGGCACAGGCCCCGTTCTGGTCAAGTAAGTAAAAGCAGGGAAAAACACGTGATCAAGGCTCGCGTCACCGTCACGCTGAAAAACGGCGTTCTCGATCCTCAGGGCAAGGCCATCGAAGGCGCGCTCGGCGCCCTCGGCTTCGGCGGCGTCGGCCATGTCCGCCAGGGCAAGGTTTTCGACCTCGAGCTCGAAGGCACCGACAAGGCCAAGGCTGAGGCGGATCTCAAGGCCATGTGCGAAAAGCTGCTCGCAAACACGGTCATCGAGAATTACGCGATCGCGATCGACTGACGATCATAGGCCCGCCGCATGGGCGGGCCTTCAGGATAAAGCGTCATGCAGGCAAAGCTGGAGACGGAAGTCTCGAAATTCATGAGCTATGTTTTGCGCCATGCGCCGGAAGCCGCAGGCCTGACGCTCGATGCCGAGGGATGGGTATCCTTCGATGATTTCGAAAAGGCGGTGACATCGAAATATGATGTCACCCGCGACGATATTATCGGGATCATCGAAAACAGCCCGAAGAAGCGCTTTGCGCTGGTCGATAACAGAATTCGCGCCAATCAGGGCCATAGTGTCGAAGTCGATCTGGCATTGAAGGCGGTCGAGCCGCCGGCAATACTCTTTCACGGCACGTCGCTGCGGAACTGGCCGCTGATCGAGCGCGAAGGCCTGAAGAAGATGGAACGGCATCACGTCCATCTCTCTGCGGATGCGCAGACGGCGAAGGTCGTTGCAACGCGCCGCAAGGGCGACCATATAATCCTGCGTGTAGACGCAGCCCGCATGTTTTCAGAGGGGCATTCTTTCTTTGTCTCGGACAATGGAGTATGGCTCGCCGAAAGCGTTCCAGTTCAATATCTTTCGCCAAATGCGGGGACCTTATGAAATCAGCCGTCGTTCAACTTCCGGGCCTCAATCGCGATCGTGACATGATCGCCGCTCTCACCAAGATCTCCGGTCATCAGCCGGTGACGATCTGGCAGACGGAGACGGAAATCCCTGACGTCGACCTGATCGTCATTCCCGGCGGCTTCTCCTACGGTGATTATCTGCGTTGCGGCGCCATTGCTGCCCGCATGCCGGTCATGCAGGCAATCATCGAGAAGGCGAACCAGGGCGTGAAGGTGCTGGGTGTCTGCAACGGCTTCCAGATCCTCGTCGAGGCCGGCCTGCTGCCGGGCGCGTTGATGCGCAACGCCTCGCTGAAATTCGTCTGCCGCGAGATCAAGCTCGAAGTCGTCAATGCCGAAACGGATTTCTCCCGTGCCTATGCAAAGGGCCAGATCATCCGTTGCCCCGTCGCCCATCACGACGGCAACTATTTTGCCGATACGGAAACGCTGGCCGCCATCGAAGGCAACGGCCAGGTCGTTTTCCGCTATGCCGATGGCACCAACCCGAATGGTTCGGTCAACGACATTGCCGGCGTCATGAATACCAAGGGCAATGTTCTCGGCATGATGCCGCATCCGGAAAATCTCATCGAAGCCGCCCATGGCGGTTCGGATGGCCGCGGCCTCTTTGCCTCGGCGCTCGACGTCATCGCCGCCTGATTTCTGCCGAAGAGCAAGATAGATGCGCCCTCGCCTTTTCGCAGCCATCACTAACGCCGCTGCCTTTGCCGCCCTTGCCGCGCTCGTCGCTGCCTGCCAGTCCTCGACACCCGTAAAGGGGCCGGACCGGAGTGCGTTGTCGACCATGGAGCGTGTGGCGCTCGGCGCCAATAGCTGCTGGTTCAAGTCGGGCGACGCAGCTTTCGCCGCTTACAGGCTCGCACCGGAACTCAATTCCTTCTCCGGCCGCCCGCGCATCCTCGTGGTGCACAAGGGCAGCCCGGAAAGCCGGCCGCTGCTCGTGGTGCAGGCCGAAGGCAATCCGGCCAAGATGCAGGCTTTCGGTCCGATGATGTCCGAGCCGGTCGCCGGCCGCATCGCTGCCGATGTCACCCGCTGGTCGGGCGGCAACCGCGCCTGCAGCTAGAGCAATTCAGCAAAATCGCGCAGCGGTTTTGCGCCCGGTATTGCTTGAAGTAATGGATGGAGCATTTCCCGTTTTCGAGAAAAGGGAAATGCTTCAGCCTTGATCCCAGAAAAACGACTTGCTGACCTCGCGTGCGGCATCGGAGTGCGACAGGCCGATATCCTTGAGCTGATCCGCCGTCAGTCCGCGTAGCGCCCGGCGTCCCTCCCGCTTCTGGCGCCACAGAAGCAAGCTTGCCCACAAGCGGCCGAGCTGAGTTGTGGCCGGCGCCTGCCTCGGGAGGACAATTTCGTGCGGGCTATCGATAGAGACAATCGATACAATATCACCCTTCATTTGAGGTACAACGGACATCCCTTGCTCCTGTTGTTTCCGTCTTCGTGATTGTCACATAGTCTTGACAGTGTGAGGGTGACAATCTATTCATTGTCACCATGACAAATTGGCTCCCAGATCTCTCGCAGGGCTCCGGCCCGGTCTATATGCGGCTCGCGGACAATATCGAATCCGCCATTGCTTCCGGTGCTTTGCCGGCAGGCAGCAAGCTGCCGCCGCAGCGAAATCTTGCCTATGACATCGGGGTGACAATCGGAACAATCGGTCGTGCCTATGCACTGGTCCATGAGCGCGGTCTCGTCGCCGGCGAAGTTGGCCGCGGCACCTATGTCCTCGACCGTGCCGACACGCCGCCGAGCGAGCAGGTGGATCCCGTTACACTTTCGCTGAGCGGCACCCGCATTGCGGATGCTCCGGCAAACAAGCTTCGCTTCGACACGACCGCCGCCCCCGATCTCGGTCAGGGCAAGATCATCGCCGGCATCATGGCAGAGATCGGCGAGCAGCATCTGGCGGAAATCTCATCCTATTCACGCAGCTTCCCGCGCAACTGGTTCGAAGCCGGCCGCCTGTGGCTGGCCCGTGCCGGCTGGTCGCCGGACGTCGAAAACGTTGTTCCGACGCTCGGCGCGCATGCCGCCGCCGTTTCGGTCATAGCCGCCGTGTCTGCGCCCGGTGACAAGATCGTCTTCGAGAACCTCACCTATACGCAGGTCAGCCGCAGCGTCCGCCTCCTCGGCCGGCGCACGCTGACGGTGGAGTCGGATGAGAACGGTGTCATTCCCGAGGATTTCGAGCGGCTCTGCCTGCAGCAGCATCCGAAGCTGATCTTCCTGATGCCGACGGTCCACAATCCGACGCTTGCGATCATGCCCTATGAACGGCGCGTCGCCATTGCCGATATCGCCAGGCGGCATGGTGTATGGATCATCGAGGATGATCTCTATGGCGGCATGGCCAATGACGCTACGCCGTTGCTCGCGGCAATCGCGCCCGATCGCACTTTCCTGGTCAACGGCCTGTCGAAGTCGGTTGCCGCCGGCGTGCGTGGCGGCTGGGTCGCCTGCCCGCCGCATTTCGCCCAGCGCATCAAGGTCACTCACAAGATGGTCACGGGCGGCCTGCCCTTCATCCTGGCCGAAACATGCGCACGGCTGATACAGAGCGGCAAGGCGCACGAGATCCGCAATGCAAGCGTTGCGGAGCTGTCAGTCCGTGTGAAGCTTGCCCGCGAGCAGTTGCAGGGTTTCGAGTTCGAATCCCATCCGCATGCGCCCTTCCTGTGGCTGAAACTTCCCGAGCCCTGGATGTCCGGCACGTTCAAGAACGCCGCCTACCGGGATGGCGTTCTGGTGGACGACGAGGATGAGTTCAAGGCGGCCCGTGGAGAGAAGGTCTATCACCGCGTGCGCATCGGCATCTCCTCGCCGAAGGATAGAAACGAGATGTTGTCAGGGCTTATGATATTGAAACGTCTACTGGAAAACGGCGGCTCCGCCTATGATGGGGAAATCTGACCTGTTGCAATTTGGTGTCAGGGCCGTGGAAACGACCGTAACTGGAACACCCGCGCTTTACCGCTGATACCCGGATGTTACCTCTGTCCCATTCCGCTGTTTAAGCGGGAATCAAAGGACAGCAGATGAAATCCGATTTCCGTTCATGCCTGCTACGCCTGTCGAGTATCGCGTCAGCCGCAGTTGTTGCCAGCAGCTTGGGAATGTCATCGGCGCATGCCGCAGGCAGGATCTTCGACGAATTGCGCTTCGGCGCCTCCGCCTCCGTTCAAGGTGGCCATTCCCGAGAAGACGGCGTTTTCCCGGAGATTACGGCCCTCTTCGATCCCTTCGGTTTCGAGCAGGCGACAGGCTGGAAGCAGCAGCTGATGCATCCGCGCGTCCATGTCGGCACGTCGATCGGCACTGAGGGCGAAGCCACGCAGTTTTTCGCCGGTTTCACCTGGACCGTCGATCTCAGCGACAAGATCTTTGCCGAAGCCGGTTTCGGCGGCGTCATCCATACCGGTGATATCAGGGGCAATGACGACGGTCCGGATCTCGGCTGTCGCGTGCTCTTCCACGAATATCTCGGCGCCGGCTATCGTTTCACCAGCAATTGGAACCTGATGGCGCAGCTTGCGCATTCCTCGAATGCCAATCTCTGCGACGGTCCGAACGACGGCATGACCCGCGCCGGACTGATGGTCGGCTACAAATTCTGATCGGCCGCGACCGTTCACGACATGGCTGCGAATTCTTTGATGCCTGCCCTCTGTTGATGGCAGGCATTTTCCTGTCGCGCGCACTTCCTACATAAGCTAAAGACACGACAAACGCGCTGGGGCATGTCTGTTTCCGTAAATCACAGGCACGCTCCATCTCTTTGTTTTCACGCAATCCGAATGCAAAACCGCTGCGCACTTTTGTTGGATTGCTCTAGGCAGGGATTTTCGAGAGCTCATGACCATTCCAAACACCATCCAGATCACGCCGGAACTCATCGCTTCCCACGGCCTCAAGCCGGATGAATACCAGCGCATTCTGGATTTGATCGGCCGCGAACCGAGTTTTACCGAGCTTGGCATCTTCTCGGCCATGTGGAACGAGCACTGCTCCTACAAATCCTCCAAGAAGTGGCTGCGCACCTTGCCGACCAAGGGACCGCGCGTCATCCAGGGCCCGGGCGAAAATGCCGGTGTCGTCGATATCGATGACGGCGACTGCGTCGTCTTCAAGATGGAGAGCCACAACCACCCCTCCTACATTGAGCCCTATCAGGGCGCTGCGACCGGTGTCGGCGGCATTCTGCGCGACGTCTTCACCATGGGCGCGCGCCCGATCGCTGCCATGAACGCGCTGCGTTTCGGCGAGCCGGATCATCCCAAGACCCGCCATCTCGTCGCCGGCGTCGTTGCCGGTGTCGGCGGCTACGGCAATTCCTTCGGCGTGCCGACGGTCGGCGGTGAAGTGGAATTCGACGCCCGCTATAACGGCAATATCCTCGTCAACGCCTTTGCTGCCGGTCTCGCAAAGTCCAACGCCATCTTCCTGTCGGAAGCCAAGGGTGTGGGCCTGCCCGTCGTTTATCTCGGCGCCAAGACCGGCCGCGACGGTGTCGGCGGCGCCACGATGGCTTCGGCGGAATTCGACGAGTCGATCGAGGAAAAGCGCCCCACCGTTCAGGTCGGCGACCCCTTCACCGAAAAGTGCCTTCTCGAAGCCTGCCTCGAACTGATGAAGACCGGCGCCGTCATCGCCATCCAGGACATGGGCGCCGCCGGCCTCACCTGCTCGGCCGTCGAAATGGGCGCCAAGGGCGACCTCGGTATCCTGCTCGAACTCGACAAGGTGCCGGTGCGCGAAGAGCGCATGACCGCCTATGAGATGATGCTGTCGGAAAGCCAGGAGCGTATGCTCATGGTTCTGCAGCCGGAAAAGGAAGAGGAAGCCAAGGCGATCTTCGTCAAGTGGGGCCTCGATTTCGCGATCGTCGGCAAGACAACCGACGACCTGCGCTTCCGCGTCATGCATCAGGGTGAGGAAGTCGCCAACCTACCGATCAAGGATCTCGGCGATCAGGCGCCGGAATATGACCGCCCGTGGCGCGAATCCGACAAGCGCGCGCCCCTGCCCGCCAACCTCGTCGCCGCTCCCGGGAATTACAACGAAGCGCTGCTGCAACTCGTCGGTTCCGCCAACCAGTCCAGCCGCCGCTGGGTCTACGAACAGTATGATACGCTGATCCAGGGCAATTCGCTGCAGCTCCCTGGCGGCGACGCCGGTGTCGTGCGCGTCGAGGGTCATCCGCTGAAGGCGCTGGCCTTCTCCTCCGACGTCACCCCACGCTACGTCGAGGCCGATCCGTTCGAAGGCGGCAAGCAGGCCGTGGCTGAATGCTGGCGCAACATTACCGCAACCGGCGCCCTGCCGCTAGCGGCCACCGACAACCTCAATTTCGGCAATCCCGAAAAACCCGAAATCATGGGTCAGTTCGTCGGCGCCGTGAAGGGCATCGGCGAAGCCTGCCGTGCACTCGATTTCCCGATCGTCTCCGGCAACGTCTCGCTCTATAACGAGACCAATGGTGTCGCGATCCTCCCGACCCCGACCATTGCCGGCGTAGGCCTGATGCCCGACTGGCGCAAGATGGCCCGCATCGGCAGCGCTGCCGAAGGCGACAAGGTTGTTCTTATCGGCACAGACGGCAGCCATCTCGGCCAGTCGATCTATCTGCGCGATATCGTCGGCAGCACCGAAGGTCCGGCTCCCGAAGTCGATCTCTTCGCTGAACGCCGCAACGGCGATTTCGTCCGCTCGGTCATCCGCAATGGCCAGGCGACCGCCTGCCACGATATTTCCTCCGGCGGCCTCGTGCTGGCGCTCGCTGAAATGGCGATGGCCTCGGGCAAGGGCCTCGACATCAGCCTCAGCGAAGGCAAGGGTGCGGCCCATGCCCTGCTCTTCGGCGAGGATCAGGCGCGTTACGTTCTGACGGTTCCTGGTGATGTCGCTGATTTCGTCTGTGCCAATGCAGAAGGCGCCGGCGTGCCCTTCCGCCGCCTTGGCACCGTCAAGGGCGATGCCCTCGTCGTCGACGATCTGATTGCACTGCCGATTCAGCAATTGCGCGATGCACATGAATCGTGGTTCCCTGATTTCATGGATGGCCGCGGCGAGCTTGTCGCTGCGGAATAATGTGCAAGGAGTAACGATCATGGCCATGAAACCCGGTGACATCGAAGACATGATCAAGGCCGGGATTCCCGGTGCCAAGGTAACGATCCGCGATCTGGCGGGTGACGGCGATCATTACGCTGCCGAAGTCGTCGCGGAAGCCTTTCGCGGCAAGAGCCGCGTCCAGCAGCACCAGATGGTCTATGAGGCGCTGAAGGGCAATATGGGCGGCGTCCTGCATGCCCTCGCCCTGCAAACCTCGGCGCCGGATTGACATGCTGGCTTCGGCCGACTGAGGATCTGAAATGAACAGACCCGGCTGGAAGGCTCCTTCCACCGGGTCTCTTTGTTTTGAAACGGAAGCGATCGGTTTCGAAAGTACGCCTCTTCGCCCTTCTTTGCTGAGCTCTCAGGCCGGCAGCTTGTCGTGCTCGGGATCGGCAAAGACCGATGCCGGCATTGGGCCAGCGGTCAGCAGCGTGAAATCGAAGGAGGATTTTTTGTCCGGACCCAGCACATACTGGCGATGAACGCGTAACTGATCCTTGCGGATCTTCTTGTAGTGCTCCGGCGTCAGCATCTGCCGCACGCGGATATGGATCATGCGCGCCTGCGGCGCATCCGGATGGCCGGACACGCTGACGACAGGCACCTTGTAGAAATTGATCGAGTCCGTCAGGCACTGCACATCCAGCCAGAAGATATCCGGGCACCGCGCAATCAGCCCGACGCGCGAGCGCAGGAGCGTCGCAGACGACATCAGCGCGCATTGCAGGATCGCACAGCCAAGTGTCGCAAAGACCACGCGTTTCCCCTTGAAGACATCCGGCTCCCGCTCCAGCAGAATGCCGACGACATGGGCCGCAACGCTGGAGCCCATGCTGTGCGAAGAGATGACATATTCATCGGCCTCTTCGTTGAGTGCTGCCCGCATCGATGTCGCGCATTGTTCCAGCCAGTCGTTGAAAACAGGCTTGTCCATGCGTGCGAGCGCCACGGCCATCTCCCAGTCAGCAAAAAGATGCAGCGTGTGGAAGCGCTCCGAGAACGGCAGGAAGCCGAAGATGAAGAAGATGGCCGCGAGCGGCGCGCTCCAGCCGATGTGCCAGACGGGAAGTCCGAGCAAATATTGCAGCGTCAGGATCTGCAGCGTGACGACGATTGCGAGAGCCGTCAGCAGGAAGGGAAAGATGAAGAAGAGGCCAAAGCGCCAGGCATGCCGGAAATAGCCGGCCATGCCGCCCTCGCGCACAACCTGCCAGAAGCTTGCAAAGCCCGCCGCGATGCGGCTTGCCGTATTGCCGGCGCGCAACCGCTGCACCAGCTCGTCATGGTCGAAGACATGGACGCGGGTCTGCGTCTGCCAGCCATCGGCGCCGGCGCCGACATCGAAGGAAACATAGGAACCGGCATCGGCCGTACCCGTCTCGATGTTATAGCCCCAGACGGATGCGCTTTGCCTTGCGGTACGCTCATACCGCGCCCGGTGTGCTGCGCCATCGAGTGGTTCAAATCCGGGGAAATGCAGCACAACCCGCTTGTCGATGAGTTTCACAGTCTTTTTCTTCTTTCCGGCGGGTTGAGTGCGCCGTTGCCAGGATGACGGGTTCGCCTGAAAATACGGCGAAAAACCGGATAAAACCGTCGAGCCGTCTTGCTAAGCGAACTCTTCCGGAATTCAATAGGGTAGCTGCGTTTCGGCAGGGTCGAGGGGGATTTTGTGGGCAATCTCGTGAATGAACTGGTGTCAGGCGTCGTCAATAGCGTGCTGAAGGAAATCCTGAAGAAGACAACGGGCCGTACCACCACAACCAAGCGCAAGCGCCGCAAGGCAGCGTCTGCAACGGCGAGCCGCACCACCCGCAAGGCAACGCCGGTGAGTCGCAAGCCTGCTCGCAAGCAGGTCAGCAAGCGGCGCACGGCAGCAGGCCGCAGCAGGCAGCGCCGCGCCTAGAGCCTTCTCCACCGATACCGAGATTGAGCCGATCAAGGTCTATCGCAATGAGGCGTAACGCATAGGCAACAACCTGTGCCGCTAAGTGTCGCGGATTGGTCTTTTTTTGGTTTTCGCGGGTGGAATTCCGGCTTCCACATGCTATCTAAGGGAAACGATTGAAACGGCGGGCCTTTAACCTGCCTGTTGAAAGGATTAGGTCCCATGAGCGGTATCAACGAATTCATCGAAAACGAGATCAAGAGCAACGACGTCGTCCTCTTCATGAAGGGCACGCCGCAGTTTCCGCAGTGCGGTTTCTCCGGTCAGGTCGTCCAGATCCTCGATTACATCGGTGTCGACTACAAGGGCATCAACGTGCTCGCCGATTCGGAAATCCGCCAGGGCATCAAGGATTACTCCAACTGGCCGACGATCCCCCAGCTCTACGTCAAGGGCGAGTTCATCGGCGGCTGCGACATCGTCCGGGAAATGTTCCAGGCCGGTGAGCTCCAGCAGCACCTCCAGGAAAACGGCGTCACGGTCAAGACCGCCGTCGCCTGATCGGTCACCGGGCGTCCGTCCGGTTTCCAAATCTGTATCTTGAGTTCGAGGCGCTGCGCCAAGCAGCGCCTTGACCTGTTTATGGGAATTTCATTGTGACAGATTCATCACAAGCCATGTCCGCGGGTCGGCTGCCCATGGGCAAGCTGGAATTTATCGCGCTTGCGGCTTTCCTGATGGCAGTCAACTCGCTGGCCATCGACATCATGCTGCCCGCACTGCAGCAGATCGGCTCCAGCCTCGGCGTCGAGAACGAAAATCATCGCCAGTATGTCGTTTCCGCCTATCTTTTCGGCTTCGGTCTCGCCCAGCTTTTCTACGGTCCCCTTTCCGATCGCTTCGGCCGCCGTGTTCCGCTGCTGATCGGTCTCGGCATTTACGTCGTTGCCGCCTTCGGCATCGCTGTGGTCCCGACCTTTGCCGGGCTTCTGACGCTCCGCTTCATTCAGGGGCTCGGTTCTGCCGCCACCCGCGTCATTACTATTTCCATCGTCCGCGATGTCTACGGCGGAAGGCAGATGGCGGAAGTCATGTCGCTTATCATGATGGTCTTCATGGTCGTGCCGGTCATTGCGCCGGGCAGCGGCCAGATCATCATGCTCGTGAGCACCTGGCACATGATCTTCGTCTTCATCGGCACCATGGCGACGGCCGTCGGCATCTGGATGTATCTGCGCCTGCCGGAAACGCTGGATCCCGCCAATGTCCGTCCGTTCACGGTCCGCTCGGTGGCGCAGGGCTTTGCGATCTTCTTTTCCAACCGCATCGCCCTCTGTTACACCATTGCCAGCACGATCCTCTTCGGCGCGCTGTTCGGCTTCATCAACTCTGCCCAGCAGATCTATGTCGGCATCTACGGTCTCGGCGTCTACATGCCCGTCGCCTTTGCCGGAGTGGCGCTGTTCATGGCCTTCTCGTCCTTCATCAATTCGCAGCTGGTCGGCCGTTTCGGCATGCGCCGCCTCTCGCACGCGTCCCTTCTCGGTTTCTGCGGCTTGAGTTTCATCTGGCTGATGGTGCAGATATCAGGGCCGCAGCCGATGCCTTTCCCGATCTTCATCGTCTTCTTCGCGCTGGTGATGTTCCAGTTCGGCTGGATCGGCTCGAACTTCAATTCGCTCGCCATGGAGCCGCTCGGCCATCTCGCCGGCACGGCTTCCTCTGTCATCGGCTTCATGAGCACGATCGGCGGCGCATTGATCGGAGCCATGGTCGGACAGGCCTTTGACGGCACGGCAACGCCGATGATCGCCGGCTACTTCGGCGTCTCGCTGATCGGCATCGTCTTCGTGCTGATCGCAGAAAAGGGCCGGCTGTTCAGGGCGCAGCATGCGCCGCTGTCGAAGGACGCATCACTTTCCAGCTTCAGCGATATCGGGCACTGAGATCAGGCGCCCATATCAGCACTGAAGCTTTCAGACACATCAGGCGGCGGCACAAATTGGTAGGGGTTCGCCGCCCTCCCACACAATATTCGGCCGTTTTCCGGCCGCTCTTCCGTCATTCAGGGGGATACGGATGACTCCGACGCACAAACCGCACGCGGAAAACCAGGGTTCTGCCCGCATTGGCATGGGCTTCTTCGAATTCGTGGTGACCATCGCCATCATGACCGCCAGCATTGCCATGGCGATCGACAGCATGCTGCCGGCGCTGCCCAATATCGGCCATTCGCTGGGTGTTACCAGCAACAATGATGCGCAGCTCGTCATCGGCGTCTTCTTCCTGGGCTTCGGTGCCTCCCAGATCATTTTCGGCAGCCTGTCGGATGCCTTCGGCCGCCGCAATATCCTGCTTGGCGGCCTTGCCTGCTACGTGGTCGGCATGTTTGCCGCTGCGGCCACCGGCAGTTTCGAAATGCTGCTGATCATGCGCTTCGTTCAGGGCATCGGCGGCGCGGCCGTGCGCATCACCACCATGGCGATCGTCCGCGATTGCTTCGGTGGCCGTGAGATGGCGCGAGTCATGTCCTATGTCATGATCGTCTTCATGATCGTGCCGATCGTCGCCCCCTCTGTCGGCCAGCTCATTATCACCTATGCGCATTGGAACTGGATTTTCATCCTGCTCGGCATCGTCGCGACGATTCTCTTCGTCTGGGCGCTGCTGCGCCTGAAGGAATCGCTGCCGCCGGAAGAGCGCATTCCGCTGTCTGTTGGCGCTGTCGCCGATGGCTTCAAGACGGTTCTCACCAATCGCATCACCTGCGGTTACATGATCGGCCTCACGATGTTCACCGGCGTCATCAGCGCCTATGTGATCTCGGTTCAACAGGTCTTCGGCGAGGTTTACGGTCTCGGCGACTGGTTGCCGATCGCCTTTGCCGCTACGGCAGGCGGCATCGCCGTTGCCAACTTCCTGAACGGCATGCTGGTGCGCACCTTCGGCATGCGCCGCATCTCGCATGCTGCCATGCTGCTTTTCACTATCGTCTCGGCGGTCGGCTTTGTCGCAGCACTTGGCGGCACCCCGTCCTTCGCCTTCTCCTACGCCCTGTTCTCAATCCTGCTGATGATGTTTGCCGTCATCGCCACCAATTTCACCGCGATCAGCCTGGAGCCGATGGGCAATCTCGCCGGCACGGCAACGGCTGTCACCGGTTTCGTGTCGACGACGTTCGGCGCCCTCCTCGGCGGCGGCGTCGGCCAGCTGTTCAACGGCACGGTTCAGCCGCTGTTCGGCGGCTTCGCGCTCTTCGGCGCGGTCACCGTCGTCATGGTTCTCTGGGCGGAAAAGGGCAAGCTGTTCACCCATCCCGGCGACAGCCCGCAACTCGACCCCGGTGCGGTTCACATGTAATGCTGCTTGAGGCCTAAAGCGTGCAGCGATCATTCAGCTTCGCTTGCCACGTTTTAGGCTTTTGTTTTCGCAGTCGCTCTCGCAAGGCCGCTGCACGTTTATGCGCGACATGTCTTTGACCGGAAGTACACGATGAGCCGTTTCTGGAGTCCCCTTGTTCAATCCCTGACACCTTACGTGGCGGGCGAACAGCCTGTCATTGAGGGGCTGGTGAAGCTCAACACCAATGAGAACCCTTACGGCCCGTCGCCGCGTGCCTTGGCGGCAATCTCGCAAGCCGTCAACGACACGCTGCGGCTCTATCCCGAGCCGACCGGCCTGAAACTGCGCCAGGCGATTGCCTCGAGCCATGATCTCGATCCCGGCGAAGTCTTTGTCGGCAATGGCTCGGACGAGGTTCTGGCCCATACGTTTCAGGCGCTCCTGAAGCACGAGCTGCCCCTGCTCTATCCCGATATCACCTACAGCTTCTACCCGACCTATTGCGGTCTCTACGGCATCGATTTCCGCGAGATCCCGCTGGACGAGAAGATGCAGGTGCGCGTAGAGGACTACCGCCAGCCCTGCGGCGCGATCATCCTGCCGAACCCGAATGCGCCGACCGGCTCGGCGTTGCCGCTTGCGGCGATCGAGGCGCTGGTACAGGAACATCCGGATCAGGTCGTCGTCATCGATGAAGCCTATGTGGATTTCGGCGGCCAGAGTGCCATTCCGCTTGTGCGGAAATATCCGAACCTGCTCGTCATCCAGACCTTCTCCAAATCGCGCGGCCTGGCCGGCCTGCGCGTCGGTTTCGCCGTCGGCCAGCGGCCGCTGATCGATGCGCTGGAACGGGTCAAGGACAGCTTCAATTCCTATCCGCTGGACAGGCTGACACAGGCCGGCGCCGTGGCCTCCTGGGAGGATCAGGACTGGTTCGAGAAACATTGCGCGCTGATCGTCGCAAGCCGCGAGCGGTTGACCGCGGCCCTCGGCGAGTTCGGCTTCGAGGTTCTGCCCTCCTCCGCCAATTTCGTCTTCGCTCGCCACAGCAGCCGCGGCGGCGCGGAACTGGCTGCGGATCTGCGCAAGCGTGCGGTGCTGGTCAGGAATTTCCGCGGGCAGCGCATCCAGGATTTCCTGCGCATCACCATCGGCACCGATGCCGAATGCGACACGCTCCTTGATGCATTGAAACAGATACTGGCCTGAGTTCGAACTCAGGCCAACCCAGACCTAGACCGTCGCGACCTCGCGGCGGAAGATTTCCCAGCTCTCCTTGTCCGGCGTAATCAGCAACCCGCCGGTCACATGATGCGGCAGATAGGACGAACCGTCGAAGCGGGCGGCATAGGCGCCGGCTTCCTGGCAGATCAGCGTGCCCGCCAGGTGATCCCAGGGCATCAGCTTGTTGTACATCAGGTAATGCACATGCCCGCCGGCAAAGGTGCGGTATTCATGTGCCGCGCAGCGGTAGTTGGTGAGGAAGCGAACCTTGGCAAGATTGCCAAGGATTTCGGCGCGCTTTTCCTGTGGCAGGTAGCCGGTGGAAGCCATGCCGACCATCTGGTCGAGCGCGACAGGCTCTGCCACTCGCAGCCGTTGCGCTTCGCCATCCGGCCGGCGCAGCCAGGCGCCGCCGCCCTTTTCCGCCATCACCCAGTCATCGCCCATCGGATCATAGATGATGCCGGCCACCGTCTCGCCCTTGGAGACGACCGATGCCATGACGCCGAAGGCCGGAATGCCGGAAGCAAAGTTGAACGTGCCGTCGACGGGATCGACGACGATGGCGAGATCGGCACCTTCGAGCTTGTCCAGAAGTGCTTCGTCAGCGGCAACCGATTCCTCACCGATGAACAATGCCTCCGGCCAGAGGCGCGCGGCCTCGGCTTTCATCATCCTTTCGGCCTGCTCATCGGCCTCGGTCACGAGGTCGGTCGCTTCCGTCTTGGCGCGCACATCGCTGCTGCCCAGTCGGCGAAAGCGCGGCAGGATCTCGGCTTTCGCTGCCTGCCGCAGGAGATCGGCAAGCTTCATCGTATCTATGGCAGTCGTCATGGCGGTTCCTTTCGGTTTATCTGTAGCCGACGATCTCGTTTCGGATCATCTGCCAGCTGTCCTTATCGGGAGCAGAGATGATGCCGCCGGAAATCTCGCCGGGCCTGTAGGGCGTTCCGTCGAATTTGGCGGTATGGCCGCCGGCTTCCTGATGGGTCAGCACGCCGGCCAGATGGTCCCAGGGCATCAGCTTGGGGTGGCCGATGAAATGCAGCTTGCCCGAGGACACCATCCAATATTCGTAAGCCGAGCAATTGAACGCGAAGGTCATCTTGACCTTCGCCATATTGCCGGCAACGCGCGAACGATCCGGCTCTGCCATATGGCTGCAGGCCATGGCGCCGATCATGAGGCTCAACTCCAGAGGTTCCGCGACCTTGAGGCGGACAGGCTCGCAGTTGCGCCTCTGCTGGAAAGCGCCGGCGCCCTTGAGGGAAACGACCGTGTCGCCGAGCACCGGATCGTGAATGATGCCGGCAACCGTTTCTCCCTTCACCGTCACGGCAAGGATCGTACCGAAAACCGGCATGCCGGCCGCAAAATTGAACGTGCCGTCGACGGGATCGATGACGAAGGCAAGATCGGCATCGGCAAGCGCCGGCACGACCGAACGATCCGCCTCATAGGCTTCCTCGCCGACAATGAGTGCCGAGGGAAAACGCTCGCGGATTGCTGCCGTAAGGTAAGCCTCGGAGCGCAGGTCGGCTTGCGTTACGAGATCGACGGAAGACGTCTTTTCGGAAACATTGGCCGCAGCCGCATTGCGGAAGCGCGGCATGATCTCTTCTTCGGCGACATGCCTGAGGCAATCACCGAGGAACTCTATGTCTTTGTCTGAGAAAATCATTTTGGACTCGTTGCATGGAACTGCTGAGGCTCATAGCAAGTCCATTATGACGTTTGGGTGACGGCCAGCGCAGAAAAGTCGAAAAGTTTCGGATCGAGCAGGTGTGACGGGTTCACATGCGCGAGCGCACGCAGCATCGTGTCCTTGCGGCCGGGCATGCGGCGCTCGATATCGGCGAGCATATCCTTCATCGCATTGCGCTGGAGACCATCCTGAGAGCCGCAGAGATCGCAGGGAATGATCGGAAACTGCATGGCAGCGGCAAACTTGGCCATGTCGTCCTCGGCGCTATAGGCGAGCGGCCTGAGCACCATCAGATTGCCTTCGTCGTTCAGAAGCTTCGCCGGCATCGCGGCCATCCGTCCACCGTGGAAGAAATTCATGAAGAAGGTTTCGAGAATGTCTTCCCGATGATGGCCGAGCACCAGCGCGTCGCAGCCTTCTTCCTTGGCAATCCGGTAGAGATTGCCGCGGCGCAGGCGCGAGCAGAGCGAACAGTAGGTCGCTCCCTCCGGCACCTTCTCCTTCACGATCGAATAGGTGTCGCGATATTCGATGCGGTGTTTGACGCCGATCTTTGAAAGGTATTCCGGCAGCACATGCTTCGGGAAATTCGGCTGGCCCTGATCGAGATTGCAGGCGATCAGCTCCACCGGGAGCAGACCACGCCATTGCAGATCGAGCAGCAGCGCCAGCAGGCCATAGGAATCCTTGCCGCCGGATATGCCGATCAGCCAGCGCTTCTGGCCCTTGAGCATGTCGAAATCTTCGAAGGCCTGGCGCACCTGGCGCAGCAGACGCTTGCGCAGCTTGTTGAAGGAGACCGATTGGGGCGCGTCGGCAAACAGCGCATGGCCGATGCCGGCTTCAGCCGCTTCCAGATCGTCGGCAATATTGGCTGCGATATTCATCTTGCTACCTGTCTGATGTGCCTGCCCTGCTTAGCAGAAAGCCGCCGGCCAACACAGCCTCAATCGCCGAAAACGGACCAGCCCGTACGCGCCGCCAGCATCTCCAGCGCCACGGCGCCGAGCTGCGAATTGCCGACCTTGTTAAGCCCCGGCGACCAGACCGCGATCGAGGCGATGCCAGGCGCCACCGCAAAGATGCCGCCGCCGACACCGCTCTTGCCCGGCAGGCCGACATGATAGGCGAAGTCGCCCGATCCGTCGTAATGGCCGCAGGTCAGCATCAGCGCATTGATGCGCCGCGCCCGCTTCGGCGACACGACCGAATGGCCGGTCAGCGGGTTGCCGCCGCGTGCCGCAAGGAACAGGCCGGCGCGGGCCAGCTGCTCGCAGGTCATCGAGAGCGCACATTGGTGGAAATAGACGCCGAGCACATGATCGACGGGGTGATCGAGATTGCGGTAGGAGCGCATGAAATTCGCGAGCGCGAAATTGCGATAGCCGGTCGCCGTCTCCGAGCGTGCCACCTTGTCGTCGATGGTGATGGATTCGTCGTCAGCGAGGTAACGCACGAAGCGCAGCAACTCGCCGATCGCCTCGCGCGGCGCATGGCCGGCCATGACGACATCGCTGACGGCGATCGCGCCGGCATTGATGAAGGGATTGCGCGGAATGCCGTGCTCATGCTCGAGCTGGACGATGGAATTGAAGGCTGAGCCAGAAGGCTCGCGGCCGACCCGTTTCCACAGCCCCTCGCCCACCTTGCCGAGCGCCAGCGTCAGCATGAAGACCTTGGAAATGCTCTGGATGGAAAAGGCGACATCGGCATGGCCGACGCTGTAGACCTTGCCGTCGACGGTGATGATCGACATGCCGAACTGGTTCGGATCGACCTTGGCAAGTTCGGGAATATAATCCGCGACCTTGCCCTCGCCGATACGGGGCGTCAGCTCCTTGTAGATGCTGTCGAGGACTGCCTGCAAATCCACCATCTTCCCTCCGGATACGAAAAAGCCGCCCCGAGAGGCGGCTTTTCCAGAATGCGAAAACGCCTCTCGCGATTAGCGAGAATAGAATTCGACGACCAGATGCGGTTCCATGACAACCGGGTACGGAACGTCGGCAAGCGTCGGAACGCGTGCGAAAGTGGCAACCATCTTGTTGTGGTCGACTTCGACGTAGTCAGGAACGTCGCGCTCTGCGAGCGAAACCGATTCCAGAACCGTAACGAGCTGCTTGGAGCGCTCACGAACTTCGATGACGTCGCCGACCTTGCAACGGTAAGAACCGATGTTGACGCGGACGCCATTGACCGTAACGTGGCCATGGTTGACGAACTGACGGGCAGCAAAGACCGTCGGAACGAACTTGGCGCGGTAGACGATCGCGTCGAGGCGGGACTCCAGAAGACCGATCAGGTTTTCCGAGGTGTCGCCCTTGCGGCGGTCAGCTTCAGCGAAGATGGCGCGGAACTGCTTCTCGCGCAGGTCACCGTAGTAACCCTTCAGCTTCTGCTTGGCGCGCAGCTGCACACCGAAGTCGGAAAGCTTGCCCTTGCGGCGCTGGCCGTGCTGGCCCGGGCCGTATTCGCGGCGGTTCACCGGGGACTTCGGACGGCCCCAGATGTTTTCGCCCATACGGCGGTCGATCTTGTACTTGGACGATTCGCGCTTGCTCATCGTATTTCCTTTCAAAGTGTTGTGACGGTTTGTTGCCAAACCGCGCGAAGGAAACACGCCCTCCTTTGATCCCGTTTCCGGGAGCCGACAGGATCTTTCCATTACGCGAACGGATCTGATCCACGGGACATGTCAAATGAAACACCGGACATTGCTGCCCGGTGCTGGGGCGGTCTTTAGGGATAAGTCACAGGATTGTCAAACAGAATCTGCCACGGCGAGGCCGTTATCGCCGGTTCGCTCAAGGGAACCTGCGAGCTTGCGCAGCAGAGCGGCAAGCGCGCGGCGCTCGCTTTCCTCAAGCCCGCCGAGATGGGCGAGTTCCCGCTTCATATCTTCGCGGAAGGCGGCTTCTGCGCGTTCGATGCCCTCATCCGTGAGCGCTACCTCGAAGCTGCGCTTGTCCTGGGCAGAGCGCTCCCGCCGGATCAGCCCCGACTTCTCCAGCCTGTCCAGCCGATGCGTCAGCCCGCCCGACGAGATCAGCAGAAGGCTGTAGAGCTCGGTCGGCGTCATCCTGTAGGGCGGCCCTGCCCTGCGAATCGTCGCAATCACGTCGAACTCGCCCCGGTCGAGATTGAATTCGGCGAATATCGCCTCGATGGAGGGCCGCACCAGATTGGAGAGCCGATAGATGCGTCCGAGGATGCTCATGGGCGTCGTGTCGAGATCGGGCAACTCCTTAGCCCAGAGGGTGCGTAGGCGATCGACGTGATCTTCCGTTTCCATCATGGCTCCAAACTATCTTGACGAGAAGATAAATTGGGTGGAGTATCTTCTCGAGAAGATAAATTCATAGCGAAGTCCGTAGCGTGATCCAAGGAGGAAATCATGTTCCATGTCATACCGCGTGAAAGCCAGCAGCAATTCGCCAACCGGACCATTCGCTTCGAGGGCCGGGATTTCGGCGCCCCGGTCTCGATCTTCCTGATCGACAACGAGCCTGGCCAGGGCCCGGACCTGCATGTTCACCCCTATACGGAAATGTGGATCGTGCGCTCCGGCAAGGCGCGTTTCACCGTTGGCGAAGAGACGCTGGAGCCCAATCCCGGCGATATAGTCATCGTGAATGCGGAGACGCCCCACTGCTTCAAGAATGTGGGAACAACGCGGCTGGAGCTCACCTGCATCCATGCCAGCCCCGAGATTATCCAGAGCTGGGTCTGAAGCTTATTCTGCGGCGCTCTTCAGGGCGTCGGTATCAGGCGCATCGGCCGAACCCGGTGCAGTCTCGGCCTGCAGGTCCGGGAAGGCGACGATGCGTTTGCCGGTAAAGTCCGCGTGGACGACGATCAGCCCCTGCTCTTCGAAATAGCCAAGCAGCCGGCGCGCGCGCCGGGCCGAATGCGTGCCATAAGCGCGGGCAATGCGGGCATCCGAAGGGCAGGCCTCGCCCCCGATCGCGGCCTTCGCCATCATCAGGAACACGCCCTGAAGATCGTCGGTGACGCCATTGGAGAGCGAAAGCGCCGTCGCCCAGGCTTCCCCTGCGGCCATGTCGGGATCGACGCCGGAGCGGGAAACCGCCACGCGCCGCCGGAAATCCTGCAAGGACATTGGGGCTCCCGGAACACGGCGCATGCGCAGCCGCACCAGGAATTCCTGATAGAGGACTGCATCCGTGCGGAAACCGGAGCCCGGATCGTCGAGGATCTCGGAGAGCACGCCGGAAAGCCGCTCCTCGCGCTCTTCGGCCGACAGTTCCGGCTGCGCCACACGCGGCTCGGCGGCCTGCATGGGGCTGGCGGCCGGCGTCGAGCGCGAGAGCTCGGCCAGACTATCGGTGGTCGGGCGCGGCGCCGGTGGAGCACGCCGCACGATCGGCCGCTGGAACTCTTCCGGATCCGGTGTGAAGATCAGGTCTTCGACATCCTGCGGCGAATCCGGCAGCGGCATCAGCTTCGGGCTGGAAGAACGCGCCGATGTCTCGACGTTGCCGATCTGGATCGGCAGCGGCCGACGCGACAAGGCAGGACCGAGGGCAACGAAATGGCCGCGCTTCAGATCTCGGAACATTTCCGCCTGACGGCGGTCCATGCCGAGCAGATCAGCGGCGCGCGCCATGTCGATATCGAGGAAGGTGCGGCCCATCAGGAAGTTCGAGGCTTCGGCCGCGACGTTCTTTGCAAGCTTGGCGAGACGCTGCGTGGCGATGACGCCGGCAAGCCCGCGTTTACGTCCGCGGCACATCAGGTTGGTCATGGCGCCGAGCGACGCCTTGCGCGCGTCTTCCGAGACATCGCCGCCGACCGAGGGCGCAAACATCTGTGCTTCGTCGACGACGACAAGAACCGGATACCAATATTCGCGATCTGCATCGAACATGCCGTTGAGGAAGGCCGCAGCCGCCCGCATCTGCTGCTCGATATCGAGCCCTTCCAGCGTCAGCACGCAGGAAACTCGGTGCTGGCGGATGCGGTTGGCAATGCCCGCAAGCTCGGCCTCGGTGCGCTCGCCATCGACGACGACATGGCCGAACCGGTCGGACAGCGTGACGAAATCACCCTCGGGATCGATGATGACCTGCTGTACCCATTGGGCTGATTGCTCCAGCAAGCGGCGCAGCAGATGCGATTTGCCGGAGCCGGAATTGCCCTGCACGAGCAGACGCGTCGCCAGCAATTCCTCGATATCGAGCGTCGCCGGGTTGCCGGACGCCATTCCCATATCGATGCCAACCTGCACGCCCAATTCCCCTTACAAATTCAAGCCCCCGTCTCTAGCAGATTCGCAGGCGCTGTTGTCGTCAAACCTTTAAAAACCCACAGGGAAAGTCAGGCCTGGAAAGACGCCCTACACCGCCTCGCGCTCGACGAGATCGCCCGCCATGTCGTTTTGCGTCGGAATCAGCAAACGGGTGCAGAGCAGGCTGACGAAGAGTGGCACCAGCAGGACCGCGAGCCCCACGCGCAAGCCCAGGAGTTCGCCGAGAAAGCCGATGATCGGCGGCCCGATGAGAAAACCGCTGAGCGCCGCGAAGGAGAGTATGGCAACGCTTGAAGCAGGTGGTCGGTCGGTCAGCGAAGCAACGGCCGTCACCGCAAGCGGAAATCCGACCGAGACACCGACACCGACTGCTGCAAAGCCAAGCAGGGCAAGCGGCGTCGCCGGCGCAAGGAGAACGACGAGCATGCCGGCAAGCGAGGCGATGCCGCAGCCGCGGGCAATGGCAACCGCGCCGAAACGGCCTTTCATGTAGTCACCGCTGAAGCGCCCCGCCGCAACCATGAAAGCGAAAACCGAATAACCGAGACCGGTTTGCGCACCTTCGGCATTCATGACATCGCGGAGATAGACCGCCGACCAGTCGGCGATCGCACCTTCGGTCATCGTCACGCCGAAGACGAAGGCGCAGATCCCCAGCAGGGCAAGGCTTGGCGGCTTGAAGCCGGTCTTTGTCTGCGAATTCTCCGCATGGTGAATTTCCGGCAATTTCGGCAGGCGCAGGCTGGCGACCAGCGCGATCGGCAGGACGATGATCGCCGTGATCAGGATCGACCAGTGCGGTGAAAGCCCGATGGCGATGGCACCAACGCCGATCAGGCTGCCGGCCATGATGCCGAAGCTCCAGAAGCCATGGCAGCGGCTCATGATGATCATCGCCGTCGCTTTCTCCGTGACATCGGCCTCGACATTCATGCCGAGTTCCACGGTAGAAAGCGCGACCCCGACGATCATAAGGGCAAGGAAAAGAAGCAAGGCGCTGGGCGCGAAGGCCGGCAGCGAAACCACGGCAAGAAAGAAGATGAACCCATAGATGATCGCCATGCGCCCGCCGATGCGCGAGACGATCCGGCCGGCAAACGGGAGCGTGATCAGCGTACCAATAGGTAATCCCAGAAGGGCTACCGCGAGGTCGGCAGTGCCGAGTTCGAGCTTCGCCTGGATATCGGGAATGCGCGGCAACCAGGCGCCAAAGGCGATCGGTTGCAGGAAGAAGATCAGCATCACAAGTCTTTGCAGCGGCACGGCGCATCCCTTTGCATCTTGAGCGACAAACACCTGCTCGCGATTCCCCGCTGAGATCTTGCGTGATGAGACAGGGGAAATAAAGCGCGCAGTGCCCTATCGCGTGCTCAGACCGAAACCTTGCATCAGCCGCCGCGTGGCAAAATCCGGATTGCCCGAGGTGAAGACGGCAAAGTCGAAATTGTCAGGATGAACGGCGTCCGCAACATGCGGTACCAGCGTGCGAGCGCGGCGCGCAATGGCTTCCGCCGGATCCAGCCAGTCCACCGGCCAAGGCGCCAGCCTGCGAAACATATTCGCCATGAAGGGATAATGCGTGCAGGCGAGCACGACGATATCGGTCTTGCGCCCATCCTTCTCGACGAAACATTGGTCAATCTCGGTCAGCACTGCCTCGTCAGAAACGGCGTCACCGCGGATATAGGCTTCAGCCATGCGCGCCAGGTTTTCGGAGCCGACCAGCCGGACATGGCATTGCTGCGCGAAGGACTGGATGAGGTCGCGTGTATAGGCGCGTCTGACCGTGCCGGGGGTCGCCAGCACCGAGACCAGCCCGGAGCGTGTGCGCTCGGCAGCAGGCTTTATCGCCGGCACAGTGCCGACGAATGTCATCTGCGGAAAGGCGGCGCGCAGGTCGGCGCCCACAAGCGTGAAGGCCGTGTTGCAGGCAATGATGCAGACCTCGGGATCGTAATCTTCGAGCAGCTTGGCGAAGAGGCCGATGATCCGCTCCTTCAGCGCCTGCTCCTCCCATCCACCATAGGGAAAACCGGCATCGTCGGCGATATAGATGAAGCCGCGCTCCGGCATCAGCACGCGCGCCTCGCGCAGCACGGTGAGCCCCCCTATGCCTGAATCGAAGACGAGGACGGGTTTCAGCTCATTCGTCGGCGCTGTCATCGGTGGGCGCTTCCTTGCGGGATCTGGTGGAACCGCCCTTGCGCGGGCTATTGCGCGAGAAGCGGTCGAGAGAGGAGATGACGCCGCGCAGCACGCTGATTTCCTGCTCCGTGAAGGCCCGGCGGGAGAGAACTGCGCGCAGGTTGTCGACCATTTTCGGCTTTTTCGAGGGCGGATGGAAATAGTTGCGGGAATCGAGCGCCTCTTCCAGCTGGTCGAACAGGCCGAAGAGCTGTTCCTTGGTGGAGGGCCGCTGCTCAAGCGCCTGGAACGGCACCGCCTCCAGATCCTCCATGCCGGATTTCATCCATTCATAGGACATGAGCAGCACCGCCTGGGCGATGTTGAGCGATGCAAAGGCCGGATTGACCGGAAAGGTGACGATCTCGTCGGCAAGCGCCACTTCCTCGTTGGTCAGTCCCCAGCGCTCGCGGCCGAACAGGATACCCGTTGCCTCGCCTGCCCTGAAGCGGCTGCGCAGGTTTCCGGCGGCAAGGACCGGTGAGCGCACCGGCTTGTAATTGTCACGGCTGCGCGCCGTCGTCGCATAGACGAAGTTGAGATCGGCGATCGCCTCTTCCAGCGTAGCGAAAACCTTCGTGCCTTCGATGACGTGATCGGCCTTGGAGGCTGCGGCCTGCGCCTTCTCGTTCGGCCAGCCGTCTCGCGGATTGACGAGGCGAAGATCGGCAAGGCCGAAATTCGCCATGGCGCGTGCCACCATGCCGATATTCTCGCCCATCTGCGGCTCGACCAGAATGATGACAGGCCCTTCGGCCAAAAGTTGACGCTCGCTGTTGGTGCCCGCCATGGTGCTTATTTGTACTTCCTATTCCTGATTTACGGGCGCAATAGCTTTGCCCGCCGCAAACGGCAAGTCCTGCGTCTCTGTCGGATAGAGCCGTTCGATGGTCGAGCCGATCATTTCGACGGCGAGCCGCGCCCCTTCCTGCCACAGTGGCAGGTGACGGCTGACGTGCCGCATCTGCTTGCGGGTGACGAGGAAACACTCCGAGCCGCGCGGCGTAAATCTGTCCAGAAGGCAAATATCTGCGGTGATCCGTCCCTTGAGATCCTCGTCGACGGCATCGGCCGTATTGTTGCGGGCCAGAATGCGCGACCAATAGGTAACGGAGAGGAAAATCGCCAGCGTCTGGCGAATTTGTCCCGGCCTGGTGACAATGGACCAGGTCGAGCCGAGTGGGCGCGCTGAAAGCGTGATGTCGCGATAGCAGGCATCGACCTTCTGCGAGATGACGATGAGCTCCGGCTGGCTCTTCTTTTCCGATACGGCCAGGAGCAGCTCCTTCAGGGCGTTGAACCACTTGGCGACCGCCGTATCGAGTGTCCCGCGCGTACGTGCCGGCAGGACGAGGAAGGCGACCAGCGTTCCCGCCACAGCGCCAATCAGCGTCTCCTCCAGTCGCAACTTGAGGAGATCGAAGGTGAGGACACCCATCATGCCATATACCAGGCAGAGAACGATCGAGATGAAGAAGGTCATCGTCGCATAGGAAATCTGCAGGAAGTAGAAGGCAAGGAAGACGCAGACGATTGAAACCGCGATGGCGATGGCCAGCTGGTGCGTCAGCAATGTCGCCAGCACCAGGCCGAAGGCGATGCCGAACAATGTACCGATTGAGCGCTGCAGCGCCTTGATAGCAGTATCGCCGCGCGAATTGGTATTGCTGAAAACGAGGAAGGACGCCAGCACCGCCCAGAACCAGCGTTCGCGTGAGAGCGCCAACCCAAGCGTCATGGCGATCGCCGCCGCGAGCGTGATCTGCAGGGCCGAGCGCATCAGCGGATTCTTCAGCGAAAAATCGATCGGCGTTGATGGGCTGGCCTCCTCAATCGAGGCAATCTCGGCAAAGTCGGACCTGCGCCCGGCATCGATCGTCTCCGCAAGCTGCCGGCGTGCGGCACCCAACCAGAGCAACGCCCGCGCCGTCTCGCCCTGCGGCTGGCCTTCCATGTCGGCGACCGCCTTCTCCTGGGCCGAGAGCACTGCCTTGTCATCCTCGATCACAGCATGGACGAGCACAAAGGATGGCGGGCTTTGATAGCTCAGCACGATGGCGCTTTCGGTCGCCAGATGCGCATCGAATAGCCGGATCGCCAGTTCAGCGGCCGGTGCGGAAGCGCCATCGAAAACACCGCCCGGCGGGCGCGGAATGAAGCTCTCGGCCATCAGCACCACCTCCTTCAGCCGGTCTTCCAGCTGGCGCAGTTCCTGCCGATCGGCCTCATCGACCTTTCCATCCGCAGCAAGGGCAGCGAGCTTGAAGAGGATCTGGTTGATGCGGCCCCGCACGCTCTCGAGCGATCGCAGCAGGTCGCGACGCCAATTGTCGGGCAGAAGCACCGCCCTCACCCAATGGCTGACGAGCGCCGAGACAACAGGGCCGATCAGGACGACAGGCAATTCGGCGATCGTCGGGTGGAAGTAGGAACCCATGAAATAGGAAGTGAAGGCAAACATCCCGATCGCAAAGCCGCGCGGGCCGTAGACGCGCGCGGATGATGCGAGGAAGATCACCGCGAGGAAGATGAAATCCGAGAGAACGCGTTGCGACTCCAGCGCCGCCGCGATACCGACGACGACAAGGCTTGCAAGGCAGCCGAGCAGCCTGGTGATGAGCTGGCTCGCCGAGCCCTTGTCGCGTACCGCGACTCCGCCTTCGATCGACAGCACGATGCCGAGACCATAGGACGCGATCGGCAACGGCACGATGAGCATGTGTATCGAAAGCAGGATCGCGAAGGAGAGCAGGATCGACAGAGTGACACGTGACCCCATACGCAGGCGCGACAGCGCCGGGTCATTGGCAAGCAGCCAGTCTCGGAACTCAAAGCCGGAAATCACCCTTGCCAGTCCTCATGCGCGCGGGATGTGGCGAACCCGAGAGCGAGATACCGCCGCCTCGGCAAAAATCAAATCACACCAAAATGATGATGCCAAGCGTCATTAGTCGCGGTGAGCCGTCGTGTTCTCCGGAGTCGCCAGCCGGTGACCTCTTTGGCAGTCATTCGCCATTGGCGATCTGCACCATGGCCTCCTTGAGCGAGATCGGTCCCTGCCCCTCTTCGCCTTGGATCATGATGTCGTCGATGACGGCCTTGCCGCTCTCCTCGATTACCTCGAAACGCACGGTCGTGAAGGCATCCTTGTTGGGTGCGCCTTCCATGCAGGTCGCCGCCTTGAATTTCACCGTCACTTCGGTCGTGCCGTTTGCCGGCTGGCCGCTTTCGATGGAGAGATCCTGCAGCGGACAGGCATCCTGACCGTTGACGATGACGTCATAGTCGAAGGGCGAAATGCCGTCCTCGTCGGCCGCAGGATTTTGGGCTGCCGCCTTGTATTTGTCGCCGAAATCCTTGCTGTAGAGCCGGCCGAGCAATCCTTCGTCGAAAATATCGATCCAGTCGCTGTTCTCGCCCGCCCAGTTTTTCTTCGTATCATCAATGATCTCCTTGACCGGCGCAGTCGCATCGGCCGCAAGTGAAAGGCCGGGTGCAAAAGACAGGGCGGCAACGAGGCCGGCGAACAGAACGGCGATCTTCTTCATGGCAAAATGTCCGGGACTCGGGGGCTTCTGCCTGCGAGACTAGCCATTTTCCAGCACTTGGCAATGGCGGCAAAAACGCTACGTCCCTGCCCGTTCTGCTTTGCGTTCCCGGCTCACAATGCTATAGCGCTCCGGACCCACATCACCCACCCGGGACAGCTGTCCCTTCCTAAGCTTACGAGGCAGATACATGAAGAAGATCAAGGTCGCCAATCCCGTCGCCGATCTCGACGGCGATGAAATGACTCGCATCATTTGGCAGCTCATCAAGGATAAGCTGATCCATCCGTATCTCGACCTCGACATCGACTATTTCGACCTCTCGGTTGAAAACCGCGACGCCACCAACGACCAGGTCACGGTCGATGCCGCCAACGCCATCAAGAAGTACGGCGTCGGCATCAAGTGCGCGACCATCACGCCGGACGAAGCCCGCGTGAAGGAATTCAACCTCAAGGAAATGTGGAAGAGCCCGAACGGCACGATCCGCAACATCCTCGGCGGCGTCATTTTCCGCGAGCCGATCATCTGCCGCAATGTTCCCCGCCTCGTTCCGGGCTGGACGCAGCCGATCGTCGTCGGCCGTCACGCTTTCGGTGACCAGTACCGCGCCACCGACTTCAAGTTCCCCGGCAAGGGCAAGCTGACCATCAAGTTCGTCGGCGAAGACGGCACGGTCATCGAGAAGGAAGTCTTCAACGCGCCGGGCGCCGGCGTTGCCATGGCCATGTACAACCTCGACGAGTCGATCCGCGAATTCGCCCGCGCCTCGATGATGTACGGCCTGATGCGCAAGTGGCCGGTCTACCTGTCGACCAAGAACACCATCCTCAAGGCCTATGACGGCCGCTTCAAGGACATCTTCGAAGAAGTCTTCGAGACCGAATTCAAGGATCAGTTCAAGGAAGCCGGCATCACCTACGAACACCGCCTGATCGACGACATGGTCGCTTCCGCTCTGAAGTGGTCCGGCGGCTATGTCTGGGCCTGCAAGAACTACGACGGCGACGTCCAGTCCGACACCGTTGCCCAGGGCTTCGGTTCGCTCGGCCTGATGACCTCGGTTCTGCTGACGCCTGATGGCAAGACGGTTGAAGCCGAAGCCGCTCACGGCACGGTCACCCGCCACTACCGTCAGCACCAGAAGGGCCAGGAAACCTCGACGAACTCGATCGCTTCGATCTTCGCCTGGACCCGTGGCCTCGCGCACCGCGCCAAGCTGGACGACAATGCCGAACTCGCAAAGTTCGCCTCGACGCTGGAAAAGGTCTGCGTCGATACCGTCGAAGCCGGCTTCATGACCAAGGACCTGGCGCTGCTCATCGGCCCGGATCAGCCGTGGCTCTCCACGACGGCTTTCCTCGATAAGATCGACCAGAACCTGCAGGCCGCAATGGCCTGAGCCCTGTCAGCATAGAGATCGAAAACCCGGCCATTGTGCCGGGTTTTTTGTTGCTGCCACTGTGCTCATTGATGCTAAATTAGCAACGCCTTTCAAAAGTAAGCCTCGCGTAAGTTGCAAAGCCTATTCAGAAACTCGCCTAGGCATGGAGGTTCTGATGGCCAAGAAGAGTTTTGTCCCCGAATTCCTGCAGCTTGTAAGGCTTCTCGCGCGCCGCGAGGGCCAGGATATGATTGTCTTTTACCTTGATCTTGCTTTGCTCGAGACCCAGACCCTGCACTACAATCAGCGCTGGCGATCCCTTCCCGGCCGGATCGCCGGCCCTGACGCAGCGCCGGCGACAGAGGTCATTTCCCGCGCGGCAGTGAAGGCGCCGCCTTCTCCAAGGGTTGAAATCTCCCGCGCCAGCGCTACGAAAGAAGCTTGGGAGAGAGGAAAGCAGGATGACCGAGGAAATCACCTTCTACACCAATCCGATGTCGCGCGGCCGGATAGCGCGGTGGATGCTGGAAGAAACCGGCATACCATATCATACCGAAGTCCTGACCTTCGGCGGGACGATGAAGGAACCGGACTATCTGTCCGTCAACCCGATGGGCAAGGTGCCGGCGATCCGTCATGGGAAGACGATCGTGACGGAATGCGCGGCGATCTGTGCGTATCTTGCGGACACGTTTCCGCAGGCAGGGTTGGGCCCGCAGGCGGATGAGCGAGCCGATTACTACCGCTGGATGTTCTTCGCCGCCGGGCCATTGGAAGCGTCCGTCACCTTGAAGGCGCTCGGCTTCGAAATTCCGCAGGAGCGGCTGCGCATGGCAGGTTGCGGTTCGTTCGGTGATGTCATGGGCACGCTGGAAAAGGCGGTTTCGGCCGCCTCCCCCTATATTGCCGGCAAGCGCTTTACCGCTGCTGATGTTTATGTCGGTTCGCACATCGGCTGGGGTCTTGCCTTCGGCAGCATCGAAAAGCGCCAGGCCTTCGTCGATTATTTCGGCCGGCTTTCCGAACGCGATGCCTATAAGCGGGCAACGGCGCTGGATGAAGAAGCCGCAAAGGCGATGCAGGCGGCCTGAAGCAATTCCAGCAAAAGTGTGTAGCGGTTTTGCGTCCGGAATGCGTACAGAAAAGAGCCGTTTACGCCAGCGGCATGTAGATATCCGTCCGCAATTCGGTCGGCGCGACTTCGCGCGGATTGTTGAGGTATTCCTCGAACATCACGCGATCCCGGATCTGCCGGCCGGACGCGGGCAGCCACTGGGCGTAGAGCCACTGATAGGCCTTGTACATATCGGCGTAGGGGCCCTTGTGGTGCAGCACGGCATAATCGCCGCCCTCCACCATGCGTCGCTCCAGTGGCGCATTGGCGGTCGTCTCTTCGCCGGCCGCGACACAGGCGACAGAGCGCAGCTTCTCGGGCTGCACGAGATCGGGATCGTCGAGATAGACGCCGATCATTCGCATCTCCGGCTTTGCGAGCCCACGGGCATAGAGCGTGCCGAACAGCGTCTCGAAGGCCTTGCCGATCTCCATATAGGAGCCGGTATGGGGAACGCCGATGAGCTCGAGCTGCGGGATGGTTTTCAGGGTGACATCAAACATGGCTGGTGCCTTTCCGGTATGTGAGGGTTCGAAGACTGTGTGGCTTCCCTCTTTCCGGTAGCGTGCCGGCGGCATTCCATAGACCGATTTGAAGATGCGGTTGAAGGACTGGAGATTGGGATAGCCTGATCGCTTCGCAATCTCGCTGACATCAAGATCCGTACGGACGATATCGCCCGCCGCGCGATGCAGCCGCAGCCGCTTTACGGTTGCCGCCAGCGTCTCGCCGTAAATCGCCCTGTAGATCCGGTGCCAGTGATAGCTCGACAGGCACGCGATTTCGGCCAGCCGCTCCATATCCAGATCCTCGTCGAGATGATCGTGGATATAGGCCGAGACCCGTCTCAGACGGTTCTCGTAGAGCGCCCATGCCGTTTCACCCACCATGTCAAACCCTTTGCAAATCGATCGGCTCACCAAAGCATAGCCCGATTTGACAAATCCTGCTGACTTGAACCTAAGAGCGCTGTGCTTCCGTTCGGACGCACAAAGGACGCTCTAACTCTTTGAATCTACGCACCAGGCTTTTCCGAAAANNTTTTCGGAAAAGCCTGGTGCTGGGAGCGAATCCTGCGTAGACCGGAATTCCGGCTCGAACCCAAGAGGAAGACTGATGCCGGACTTTTCTACATTGATACTCTTTGCCGCCGCAGCGTTGGTGCTCACCGCAACGCCCGGTCCCGATATGCTGCTGATTGCCTCGCGCAGTATCAGCCAGGGACGCACAGCCGGATTTCTGACCTATGCGGGTATTGCTCTCGGCACCTATTGCCACGCGCTTGCCGCAGCTTTCGGGCTCTCGCAGCTCCTCGTGGCCGTGCCCGTTGCCTATGAGGCCGTGCGTTGGGCCGGTTGCCTCTATCTGCTTTATCTCGCCTACAAGACGCTCCGTTCCGAAAGCACCACCTTTGCGCCGGCCTCGACGCTGAGGCGGCTGTCGGGACGGCGCATCTTCTTTGCCGGTCTTGCGACAAATCTGCTCAATCCGAAAATGGCACTCTTCGTCATCGCGCTCTTTCCGCAATTCGTGACTGCCGAGGGCGGTTCGATGGGTGTGCAGATGCTGGTGCTCGCCAGCGTGCTGAACGGCATCGGCCTTGTCGTCAACGGCGCAGTCATCCTGCTCGGCAGTCAGATCCGCTCACGTCTCGGCTCGGTGCGCCGCTTCCCGAAGCTGCCGCAATATATCCTGGCTGGCGTATTCACCGGCCTCGCCTGCCGCCTCGCATTGCAGACGAGAAACTGACCGCAGGGCGCCGAAAACAAAACCGGCTGCGAAATCGATGATCTCGCAGCCGGTTTGATTTTGACCTCTCGTCAGGCGAATGCTCAGCCCGCGAGTGCGGCCGCAACGGCCTCAAGCGCCTCGTCAGCCTTGGCACCATCTGGGCCGCCGGCCTGCGCCATGTCGGGACGGCCGCCGCCGCCCTTGCCGCCGAGAGCAGCAGAAGCGACGCGCACCAGATCGACAGCGCTGAAACGGCTGACGAGATCGGACGTCACGGCCACGACCGCACTTGCCTTGCCGTCGTCGGAAACGCCGATCAGCGTCACGACGCCGGAGCCGATGCTGGTCTTGCCGTCATCGGCAAGACCCTTGAGGTCCTTCGGATCGACGCCGGTCACGGCCTTGCCGAGGAACTTGACGCCGGCGACCTCGCGCACGGCATCGGCAGACCCGCCCTGCCCGCCGCCCATGGCGAGCTTGCGCTTGGCATCGGCCAGTTCCTTTTCGAGCTTGCGGCGCTCATCCATCAGCGCCTCGACACGCGACAGCACTTCCGACGGCTGCACCTTCAGCGAGGCGGCCAGCGTCTTCACCCGATCGTCCTGTTCGGCGAGATATTCGCGGGCCGATTCACCGGTGACCGCTTCGATACGGCGAACGCCGGCGCCGACGGCGCTTTCGCCGAGGATGCGCACGAGACCGATCTGGCCGGTTGCCGACACATGCGTGCCGCCACAGAGTTCGACCGAATAGGGCCTGTTGGCTTTGGCGCCATGCAGACCCGTCCCCATCGACACGACACGCACTTCATCGCCGTATTTTTCGCCGAAGAGCGCCATGGCGCCTTCTGCAATGGCATCGTCAACGCTCATCAGGCGGGTCGTGACCGGAGCATTCTGCAGCACGATCTGATTGGCCATCTCTTCGACGACCTTGAGTTCTTCTGCCGTCATCGGCTTCGGATGCGAAACGTCGAAGCGCAGGCGCTCGGGCGCGACCAGCGAACCCTTCTGGGCAACGTGGGTGCCGAGCACTTCGCGCAGCGCCTCATGCAGGAGATGGGTTGCCGAGTGGTTGGCGCGCAGGCGCGAGCGGCGGGCATGATCGACCGTCAGCGCGACAGGCTCGCCGGCCTTGACCACGCCTTCGATAACGGTGCCCAGATGCACGAACAGGCCCTCGCCCTTCTTCTGCGTATCCGAAATCTCGATCTTGCCGTGGTCGGACGAGATCACGCCGGTATCGCCCATCTGGCCGCCGGACTCGCCGTAGAAGGGCGTCTGGTTGACGACGATCTGCACTTTGTCGCCGGCCTTGGCTTCGGCCGCGACGGCACCGTCCTTGACGATCGCCTGCACCACACCTTCGGCCGTCTCGGTGTCGTAGCCGAGGAATTCGGTCGCGCCGTGCTTTTCCTTGAGTTCGAACCAGACGGTTTCGGTCGCCTTCTCGCCGGAACCTGCCCAGTGCGAGCGTGCCTCGGCCTTCTGGCGCTCCATCGCATCGGTGAAGCCGGAAATATCGACGCCAATTTCGCGGGCGCGCAGTGCGTCCTGCGTCAGGTCGAGCGGGAAGCCGTAGGTGTCGTAAAGCTTGAAGGCGGTCTCACCGTCCAGCATGTCGCCCTTGGAGAGATCGGCCGTTGCGTCCGACAGGAGCGACAGGCCGCGCTCCAGCGTCTTGCGGAAGCGGTTTTCCTCAAGCTTCAGCGTCTCGGAGATCAGCGCTTCTGCGCGCACCAGTTCCGGATAGGCGCGGCCCATCTCCTGCACCAGCGTCGGCAGCAGCCGGTACATCAGCGGCTCCTTGGCTCCTAGAAGCTGGGCATGGCGCATGGCGCGGCGCATGATACGGCGCAGCACATAGCCGCGGCCTTCATTCGACGGCAGCACGCCGTCGGCGATCAGGAAGGCGGACGAACGCAGGTGGTCGGCAATGACGCGGTGGCTGGCGCTGCCCTCGGCCTTGACGCCGACTGCATCTTCGATCGTGCCGGTCAGCGTGCGGAACAGGTCTGTGTCGAAGACGCTCTGGACGCCCTGCAGAACGGCGGCCATACGCTCCAGGCCCATGCCGGTATCGATCGACGGGCGCGGCAGCGGGTTGCGAACGCCGGGCTCGGTCTGTTCGAACTGCATGAAGACGAGGTTCCAGAATTCCAGGAACCGGTCGCCATCCTCTTCCGGCGAACCGGGAGGGCCGCCCCAGACATTCTCGCCCTGGTCGATGAAGATTTCCGAGCACGGACCGCAAGGACCGGTATCGCCCATCTGCCAGAAATTGTCTGACGTCGGGATCCGGATGATCTTGTCGTCGGAGAAACCGGCGATCTTCTTCCAGAGCGTCGCAGCTTCCTCGTCTTCGGAATAGACGGTGACTAGCAGCCGGTTCTTCGGCAGGTCGAAGCCCTCGGTGACCAGCTTCCAGGCAAGCTCGATTGCATTCTCCTTGAAATAGTCGCCGAAGGAGAAGTTGCCGAGCATTTCGAAGAAGGTCAGGTGGCGTGCAGTATAGCCGACATTGTCGAGGTCGTTATGCTTGCCGCCGGCGCGCACGCATTTCTGCGAGGTCGTCGCCGTCGAATAGGGACGCTTTTCGAGGCCGGTGAAGACATTCTTGAACTGCACCATGCCGGCATTGGTGAACATCAGCGTCGGGTCATTGCGCGGCACGAGCGGGCTCGATGGAACGATCTCGTGGCCGTTCTTCTTGAAGTAGTCGAGGAAGGTCGACCGGATATCGTTTACACCGCTCATTTCATGCCCTTCGATGCTGCCAGCAGGCAGGTAAAATTAAATCCATCGGCTTTTATCGTCCGACCTTGCCACTGTCCAGCAACAAACAAAACCGGCCGCATTCTCGTGAGGGAATGCGGCCGGTTCGAATTCGTTATGTGCTAGGCTGGATTACATGTCGCCATCGCCAGCATCATCGCCGGCATCCGGGCCGCCATTCTGCAGGAAGCGGTCGGCGATCAGGCCGGCATTCTGGCGCAGCGCCGTTTCGATCTCGCGGGCGAGATCCGGATTGTCGCGCAGGAAGATCTTGGCGTTTTCGCGGCCCTGGCCGAGACGCTGGCTGTTATAGGAGAACCAGGCGCCGGACTTCTCGACGATGCCGGCCTTGACGCCGAGGTCGATCAGTTCGCCGGTCTTGGAAACGCCCTCGCCATACATGATGTCGAATTCGACCTGCTTGAAGGGAGGCGCCATCTTGTTCTTGACGACCTTGACGCGCGTCTGGTTGCCGATGACCTCTTCGCGTTCCTTGACCTGGCCGATACGGCGGATGTCGAGGCGGACGGAGGCATAGAACTTCAGCGCGTTGCCGCCTGTCGTCGTTTCCGGCGAACCGAACATGACGCCGATCTTCATGCGGATCTGGTTGATGAAGATCACCATCGTATTCGACTTGGAGATCGAAGCTGTCAGCTTGCGCAGCGCCTGGCTCATCAGGCGGGCCTGCATGCCTGGCAGGTTGTCGCCCATTTCGCCTTCGATTTCGGCGCGCGGCGTCAGCGCTGCCACGGAGTCGACGACGAGAACGTCGATCGCGCCGGAGCGCACCAGCGTATCGGTGATTTCGAGCGCCTGTTCGCCGGTGTCGGGCTGCGAGATCAGCAGGTTCTGCAGGTCGACGCCGAGCTTGCGGGCATAGACCGGATCGAGTGCATGTTCGGCATCGACGAAGGCGCAGATGCCGCCCTTCTTCTGCGCTTCGGCAATCGTCTGCAGGGCGAGCGTCGTCTTACCAGAGCTTTCCGGACCGTAGATCTCGATGATGCGACCCTTCGGCAGACCGCCGATGCCGAGGGCGATATCGAGGCTGAGCGAACCTGTGGAAACCGTTTCGATCTCGACGATGTTCTCGTTCGAGCCGAGTTTCATGATCGAGCCCTTGCCGAACGACCGCTCGATCTGTGAGAGTGCCGCTTCGAGCGCCTTGCTTTTGTCCACCGATTTGTCCTCTACGAGCCGCAATGAATTCTGAGACATTCGATCCACCTTTAGGTTATTGACGCTGCTCTAGCAATGTCGCCGCTGATGCGAAGTTTGTACCCGATTTGTTCTTATTTCGCAATGGGGTTGCAAATAATTGAAAGAAAAAGGTAAAACGGCCTGTGTTCTATTTTTGTTTTATCGATGCAAAGCAACGGCTTAATGTCCCGCAGGCCCTGAATCCTGCCGCTTTGCGCCGCATTCGATTCGCTTTCGAGGTGCAGAAATGAGCGGCAAGATTCTTGTCCTCGGCGGCGCCCATATCGATCGTCGCGGCCGTATCGCCGGTGAGACGGCACCGGGGGCCAGCAACCCCGGCTCATGGTTCGAGGAGCCGGGCGGCGGCGGCTTCAACGCGGCCCGCAATCTTGCCCGTCTCGGCTTCGACGTGACGATGATCTCCCCGCGCGGCGGCGATCCGATCGGCGAGATGGTGAGCGAGGCGGCCGACTTTGCCGGCATCAACGACCGTCCTTTCGTCTTCCTCGACCGCAAGACGCCGAGCTATACGGCGATCATTGAGAAGGACGGCAATCTCGTCATCGCGCTCGCCGACATGGAACTCTACCGCTTCTTCGTGCCGCGCCGCCTGTCGATCCGCTGGGTGCGCGATGCCTTCGCCGCCACCGATTTCATTCTCTTCGATGCCAATCTGCCGGAGGAAACGGCAGCCGCGATCGTTGCAAGGGCCAAGGCGCTCGGCAAGCCGGTCGCGGCAATTGCCATTTCACCGGCCAAGGTGGTGCGTCTCCTGCCCTGCCTCGGAGGCATCGACTATCTCTTCATGAATGAGGCCGAGGCTGCGGCCCTCACCGGCAAGCGGCCGGACGACGCTGCCGGCTGGCCGTCGCTGCTCGGTGACATCGGCATCGGCGGCGCGGTCGTCACCCGCGGCCAGCGCGAGCTTGTCGCCTTCAAGAACGGTCGCGCACTTCTCCTGCAGCCGCCGATTTCTGACAATGTGGCCGATGTCACCGGTGCGGGAGATTCGCTCGCAGCAGGCACACTGTCTGCCTTGATGTGTGGCCATCCGCTCGAAGAAGCGGTCCGCCATGGTGCGGCGGCAGCCGCCCTCACCGTCCAGTCGCTGCATGCGGTGAACGAAAATCTCGCGCCGGATCTCCTTCGCGACATGCTTTCGCTTGTCCCTGCCGCCAGAATTCTGCAATGAAGCGGCAACATCGATAAACGGATACGGATCATGACCAAACCTATCTCGCCCCTCCTGCCGATCTCCTATTCCAAGGAAGTCGCGGCCGCCAAGCAGCGCGGCGCACCGATCGTGGCGCTCGAATCGACTATCATCACCCACGGCATGCCCTACCCCGGCAATATCGAAATGGCGCGCAGCGTCGAAGCGATCATCCGCGACCAGGGTGCCGTTCCCGCCACCATCGCCGTGATCCACGGCACGCTGCATATCGGCCTGGAGGCCGCCGAACTGGAACAGCTCGCCAAGGCTAAGGACGTGATGAAAGTATCGCGCGCCGATATCGCCTTCGCGATCGCCGAGCGCCGCACGGGTGCAACGACTGTCGCTGCCACGATGATTGCCGCGGCACGCGCCGGCATCAAGGTCTTCGCGACCGGCGGCATCGGCGGCGTGCATCGCGGTGCCGAAGAAACCTTTGACATCTCCGCCGACCTCGAAGAACTGGCCCGCACCGGCGTCATCGTCGTCTGTGCCGGCGCCAAGGCGATCCTCGATATTCCGAAGACGCTGGAAGTGCTGGAGACCCGCGGTGTGCCCGTCGTCACCTATGAAAGCGATGAATTCCCGGCCTTCTGGTCGCGGGCCTCAGGCATCCGCAGCCCGCTGACCCTGAACAGCCCGGCAGCGATCGCCAATTTCCAGACGACGCGCGAACAGCTTGGTATCGACGGCGGCATGCTGATTGCCAACCCGGTGCCGGAAGCAGACGAAATCGCCCGCGAGGAAATGGAAATCTATATCGAGCGCGCCCTCGACAGTGCCGAGCGTGACGAAATCACCGGCAAGGCGGTAACGCCTTACCTGCTGAGCACGATCTTCGACCTGACGGATGGGCAGAGCCTGAAGACGAATATCGCGCTCGTGGAGAACAATGCGCGGCTGGCGGCAGAGATTGCCGTCGCACTCGGCGAATAACCGATCGTCCCGCGGGGTTCGCCCCGCCAATATCACTCAGAAATTTAAGGGGCGCTCCAGCGCCCCTTTTTTCGTATCAGCTGTCCAGCGTCTCTTTCACCGCCACAGCCAGTTGCTTCAGCGAGAATGGCTTCGGCAGGAAGCCGAACTTGGCTTCCGGCGGCAGGTTGCGGGCGAACGCATCCTCGGCGTAACCAGACACGAAGATGAACTTCAGATCCGGATAGTTCTTGCGCAGCTCGCGCAGCAGCGACGGTCCGTCCATCTCGGGCATCACCACGTCGGAGACGACGATATCCACCTTGCCTTCGAGCTCCTCCATGATCTCGAGGGCCTCGACGCCAGAGCCGGCCTCGTGGACCGTGTAGCCACGCGTCTCCAGCATGCGCTTGCCGCCGCGCCGCACCGCTTCCTCGTCCTCGACGAGCAGGATGACGGCGGAGCCCGTCAGGTCTTCGGGCTGCTTCGGCTGCACCAGTTCCACGACGTTCGCGCCACCAGCCGCAACTGCCTGATCGGCTGCCTCCGCCTCGGCGGCAACAGCCGGCTCGACGATATGGCGCGGCAGGAAGATACGGAAGGTGGTGCCCTTGCCGACTTCCGATTCCGGCTGGATATAGCCGCCGGACTGCTTGACGATACCGTAGACCATGGCGAGGCCGAGACCGGTACCCTTGCCCACTTCTTTCGTCGTGAAGAAAGGCTCGAAGATCTTGTCCATGATCTCGGGCGCAATACCGGTGCCGGTATCGGTCACTTCCACCAGCACCATGTCCTCATGCGGCATGTAGGAGTAGTTGAAGGCGGCGACTTCGGCGGCCGGCAGGTTGCGCGTGCGCAGCGTCAGCGTGCCGCCCTTCGGCATCGCATCGCGCGCATTGACACTGAGATTGATCAACACCTGCTCGAACTGCGAAAGATCGGTTTTGACCGGCCAGAGATCGCGGCCATATTCGACGTCGAGCTTGACGTTCGTGCCAGAAATCAGCCGGTCGACCAGCATGCGCAGATCGCCGACGACATCGGTGAGGTTGAGCACCGTCGGCCGCATCGTCTGCTTGCGCGAGAAGGCGAGCAGCTGGCGCACGAGAACGGCCGCACGGTTGGCGTTGCGTTTGATCTCCATGAGATCGGCAAAGCTTGCATCGGCCGGCCGTGCCTGCAACAGCAAATGGTCGGAGGAAAGCAGGATCGCCGTCAGCACATTGTTGAAGTCATGCGCGATACCGCCGGCGAGCGTGCCGACCGCATTCATCTTCTGCGTCTGCGCCATCTGCGCTTCGAGCGCCTTCTGCTCGGTCACTTCCACCGCATAGACGATGGCCGCCTCCTCGGGCGCCTCGTCGCTCTGGTCGATCACGGCATTCACGTAGAAGCGGAAGAAGCGTGCATCGTCGGTCGGCGTGCGGGAATCGATCGGGGCGATATCGCCCTGCCGGTCCTTGGCGGCGGCAAGCGCTGCAGCAAGCTGCGGCCGGTCGCTCTCCTGCACGATCGTTTCCATCAGCGCGCCGCGCTCCAGATCGTCACGCGAGACGATATTGGAGAACAGCTTCAGGAAAGGCGCATTGGTGCGCAGGATCTTGCCCTTGCCGTCGACGGAGGCAATCGCCATCGGCGTATTGTTGAAGAAGCGGGTGAAGCGCATGGCGGCTGCCGAGGCCGATTGCCCGTTCTCGCCATCCTTGTCGCGCGTGAGCACGATGGTGCGGCTTTCGCCCGGCGCCCCGTCGCGCATGGAAGTGACGCGGTGGATGATCTGCACCGGCAGGCTCTGGCCGTTCGATTTGCGCAGGTCGAGATCGAGCGTGACAGTCTTCTTCAGACCCGGTTCGGCTTGCACGGACTGGATCAGCGCTAGCCCCTCGCCGGCGACGAGATCGCCGATAGTCATTGAGCCCGGCATGAACTTGGTGAGGTCGAGCCCCAGCCATTCGGCAAGCGTCGCATTGAGATAGAAGATTTCGCCCTTGCGCCCGGCGGAAAAGAAGCCTGACGGAGCGTGGTCGAGATAGTCTATCGCGTTCTGCAGCTCCTTGAAGAAGCGCTCCTGGTCCTCGCGCTCAGCGGTGATATCGGTGATCTGCCAGATCTGCAGCGGCTTGCCGTCGCCATCGTCAGGCTGCAGCAGCCGGGCCTTGAGACGATACCAATGTGCGCCGGCGCTGCTTCCCGGTCCGACTGCGCGCAGCAGGCGGAATTCCTCGCGCCCCTCCCGGCCTTCACGCAAGCCGTTCACCAGGCGGTAGAGCGCCTCATTCGATTCGCGATGGCGCGACAGCAGCGTTTCCAGCGTCTGCACCTCTGTTGCCTTGCGTGCGCCCGTCAGCGCCCCGTAGGCGGCGTTGGCATAGACGATGCGGCCCTTCTCGTCTGTGATCAACGAACCGTCCGGATGGCTGTTCAGGAAAGCGCGCGCCAGGCTGTCGGACTGGCGCTGCGGCATGACCTCGATGAAGCCGATAACGGAGGAAACGAGGAAGAAGATGCCGACCATGGCGAGAACGCCGAGACAGCCGAGTACCAGCTCGTTGCCGAGCGAATCTTTGAAGAAGACGAAGGCTGCCGCCGCCGCAATCAGCACGATCGCCAGCAGAATGATGCGTATCGCCGTGCCCGAACGCCCCCCACGATCCACAAGCGGCGCGTTATAGTCGTCGACCTGACGCGATTTCGTCATCTATTCCTCGCATAAGCCCCTCCTGCCGCGCTCGCTAACATCGCTGCGAAACAGGAATCAGGCACTCTTTCCTTCTTATCAACTTGCTGCGCCCGCAAAAACAGCAGGTTTCGTCAGACTGCTTGAATTCACAGGCAAACGCGCCAGTTTTCTTGCAAGCCAGCTGGTGTAACCTCGAGAGCTTGCCGGCCAAATAACTGCACAACACGAAATCGCCTTCGCCGGTGACTGGACAGACCCGGCGGCTCTTGCCTAAGGAGCGGAAAAGTCGTCTGTTGTGCCATAATGCGAAATGGAGTGAGTGCCTATGTTCGATGATGTTGTAGGAGCTTACGGTAGCCGCTTCCTGCTTGCCGCTGGCGGCGTCGGTATTGCCCTCATCCTGCTCATCCTGGTTCTGTGGTTCCTGCGCAACCGCGCGCCCTCGCCCTTCGTTCGTGGCGGGCGCAACCGCCAGCCGCGTTTGCAGGTGCTCGATGCCGCCGCCGTCGATGCCCGCCGTCGCCTGGTGCTCGTGCGTCGCGACAATGTCGAACATCTCGTCATGATCGGCGGTCCGACCGATATCGTCATCGAAAGCCGCATCCTGCCGGAAACCGAAGCCGAAACCGGAAGTGATTTCCGCCCGCAGCCGGTCGAGGAGCGTTCACCCGCTCCGGAGCGTGAAGTCGTCCAGCCGCGCCGCGAGCCGCAACCAGCGCCGCAGCCGAGGCCGGTCGCCGCTCCCGTCGCACCGCCTGTGGCTGCAAGCGCCGAACCCGATCTCGAACCCTATAGCCCGGCACCGGCTGCGGTCATCGTCCCGGTCATCGCACCGCCGGCCGAGCCTATCCGTCAGCGCTCCGAGCCCCCGGTTGCTCCAGCCGTGGCTCCGCCGATGTCTGGGCAGCAGGCTTCCGCGCCACAGGTTTCTGCTCCGCCGCTGAGTGCCGAGCGCGATAGCCCGCAGCGCATGTCGCAGCCTCAGCCACGGCAGCCCGAACGCCCAGCTCCGCAACCGGTGCCCGATACCGCCAACGCTGCCGATATCCTCGATGCGGCCCGTCAGCGCGTACTGCCACAGCAGCGTATCGAACCGGAAGTATCCACCCCGCCGGCCCAGAGCATTCCCGCCGTCTCGCGCGGTGCCCCGGTCGCCACGGAAGATGGCGGTCTGCAATCGGCCGCCATCCGCCGGGATTTCCAGCGCATCCTTGATGAGGAAATCTCGGCCAATCCGGCCGCCGAGCGCGTGGTTCCCGTACCCAATGCACAGCAGACGCGCCCTGCCCCACAGCCATCCCCACAGCCCGGCTCGATGCCGCGCCGTGATCCTGAAATGGCGCCAATGACAGGTGCGGATGCCGCCCTTCAGAAGGAAGTTGCCCGCATCTTCGGCGAAATGAGCGTCAATCGCGACAAGTAGTCCGGGGTCGGATCGCCTGGAGCAAACCGGTAAAACAAAAAGGCACCGCGATCGTCCCGCGGTGCCTTTTTCAATTCCGGTCGGGAGCGATTATTCGTCCCGGTAAACCTTTTCGCGACGCTCGTGGCGTTCCTGGGCTTCGATCGACAACGTGGCGATCGGGCGGGCGTCGAGACGCTTGAGACCGATCGGCTCGCCGGTTTCCTCGCAGTAACCGTAGGTACCGTCTTCGATGCGCTGCAGGGCTGCGTCGATCTTGGAGATCAGCTTTCTCTGACGGTCGCGGGCGCGAAGTTCGATCGCCCGGTCGGTTTCTGAGGATGCACGGTCTGCAAGATCGGGGTGGTTTGCGCTCTCCTCGGCCAGATGGTCGAGCGTTTCACGCGCTTCTCTAAGGATATCGTTTTTCCAGGCAACCAGCTTGGCTCTGAAATAAGCTCGCTGGTTCGTATTCATGAACTCCTCGTCTTCCGAGGGAACATAATTGCTAAGATCGATCTTCTCACTCAACGCGATTCTCCTGAAGAACATCTCATCTGGCCGGGTGTATATCCCAAGGGCTATCCGCGATTCAAGCCAAATAAGACACGTAAACAGATTTTTAAATCTGTCATAAATTTGAGCTAACAGTCTATTTTCTCACCATTATTCCGAACCGCGATTTTTGCTTCGCCTTCAACATGCCGTGTAGAGCATGGCGTTTCGCGCTATTGAAGGCCGGCTGGCAGTTGACGTTGCGGGAGTGCAACCGCTACTGAAAAGGCTCCGTTCGAAGCTGGATTTGCCCATGGCCGCCCTCCTGCCTCCACCGCACCGGATCTACCTCCTGCGTCACGCCGAAGCCGCCTGGGCCGAGCCCGGACAGCGCGATTTCGACCGCCCGCTGAACGAGAAGGGTTTTGGCGATGCCGAGATTGTTGCCGACCGCGCAGCCGACAAGGGCTACCGTCCTGATGTCCTGATCAGCTCGACCGCGCTTCGTTGCCGCGACACCGCCGAGGCCGTGCATCGGGCCATGGGCGAAACGCTCGACATGCTCTTTGTCGACACGCTCTATAACGCCTCCGTCGATACCTATCTCGAAATTATCGACGCGCAGGATGTGGGAAGCGTCATGCTCGTCGGTCACAACCCGACCATGGAGCAAGCCTTATCGGCGCTGATCGGCCAAAAGGCTATGGCAGCCTCGGTGCCGAAAGGTTTCCCGACAGCCGGTCTCGCTGTCATCGACTATGTCGCTACGACTTCGGCATGGCGTCTCGTCGATTTCGTCGTCGACTGAGCTTTCGCGCCGCTTCTTTTTCGGGCCGCGGCCCCTCCCTATATTGCAGGCAGTGCCACCAGGGATTCCGATTTGCCGCCACGCCTGACATCCTTTGCCGACGACGCGCTGATCGCGTTGGATAATCTTGCGGACCGCGCCAGCGGTCTCGTCAATCCGACCATCCGGCTCGGTGTCACCGGCCTTTCCCGCTCCGGCAAGACCGTCTTCATTTCCTCGCTGGTCCATAATCTCCTGCATGGCGGCCGCCTGCCGCTCTTCGAAGCGGTGCAGTCCGGCCGCGTTTCGGCGGTGCGCCTGGAGCCTCAGCCGGATGATGCCGTGCCGCGTTTCCAGTATGAGGATCATATCCGCGCGCTGGTAAAGGAGCGCATCTGGCCGGATTCCACCCGCGCGATCTCGGAGCTGCGCATCACGCTCGATTATCAGAGCGCCAGTTCCTGGACGCGCATGTTTTCCCCCGGCCGGCTTTCCATCGATATCGTCGACTATCCCGGCGAATGGCTGCTCGACCTGCCCCTGCTCGGCAAGGATTTCCGAACGTTCAGCGAGGAAACCATCGCCCTTGCCGCAACCGGCATCCGCGCCGAGCTGTCGAGCGCCTGGCTGGGTCTGACGGGAGCGACGGACATCAATGCTCCCGCTGACGAAATGGTCGCCCGCGACCTCGCAGTGAGCTTTGCCGACTATCTGAAGGCCTGCAAGGCGGACGAGCGTTCTCTCTCCACCCTTCCTCCCGGCCGCTTCCTGCTGCCCGGCGATCTCGACGGCTCGCCTGCCCTGACCTTCGCCCCGCTTGCCCTGCCGCCTGAAGGCCGGCCGAAGCACGGCTCGCTCTGGGCGATGATGGAGCGCCGATACGAGGCCTACAAGTCCGTGGTCGTCAAACCCTTCTTCCGTGAGCATTTCGCCAGGCTCGACCGGCAGATCGTTTTGGTCGACGCTCTCCAGGCGATGAACCGCGGTCCGGAAGCCGTGCAGGATCTGGAACGCGCCCTGACCGATGTGCTGGCCTGTTTCCGCCCCGGCACCAATTCCATCCTGTCATCGCTTCTCGGCCGCCGCATCGACCGCGTTCTGGTGGCCGCCACCAAGGCCGACCATCTGCATCATGAAAGCCACGACCGGCTGGATCGACTCACGCGCCGTCTCGTCGATCGCGCCATCGACCGCATCGGCATGGCCGGCGCCGGCATCGATGTCATGGCACTCGCCTCCGTGCGCGCCACGCGCGAAGCCACGGTGCGGCGCGACGGCCACGACCTGCCCGTCATCGTCGGCACGCCTATGGCTGGTGAAAAGATCGCCGGTGAGATCTTCGACGGTGAGCGCAAGACGGCGATCTTCCCAGGCGACTTGCCGGAAGATCCGCAATCGCTGTTCGAACGCATCGAAGCCGGCGACAGCACGGTCGAGCTGCCCGATGTCAACGTGGTGCGCTTCCGTCCCCCGCAGCTTGAGGAAACCGGCGGCGGCATCAAGCTTTCCGTGCCGCATATCCGTCTTGACCGCGCCATGCAGTTCCTGTTCGGAGACCGCCTCGCATGAGCAAGCCGCCGATCGACCAGCCCAATCCGCCGCGTCGCGCCCCTGCCGCCTTCACCTATGAGGAGGAAAACGCAGCACCCGAATCCCCCCGCGCGGAACGCCGCAAGCCGGCAAGCTTTTCCGGCGAGGTGGTGCTGACGCCGGATGAGGAGGATCCCTTCCTCAATCCGGAACAGGATCTGAGCCCGCTGCCGGTCGCGACCCCGCGCAAGCGCCGCACCTCGTTTGCCGGCATCGCCGCAGGCGCCTTCGGCATCCTCCTGTCGCTTGCCTTCGGCCTCTGGACCGACCAGCTGATCCGCGACCTGTTCAGCCGTGCCGACTGGCTGGGATACACGGCGCTTGCCGTCCTCGCGATCGGCATCCTCGCCGTTATCGCCGTCGTCGTCAGGGAGACGGCGGGCATGATGCGGCTTGCCGCGGTGCAGACCATCAAGGCCGAGGCAGACGCCGCGATCCTCGAAACCCGTCCTGCCAAGGCCCGTGCCGTCGTTGCCCGCCTGACGAGCCTGCTCGATAACAAGCCGGAAACTGCCAAGGGCCGCGCCACGCTGAAGGAAACCGAAGGCGACGTCATCGATGCTCCGCATCTGATTGCGCTTGCCGAGCGCGAACTCCTTGGCCCCCTTGACCGCCGGGCGCGCGCGCTGATCGTCAATTCCTCCAAGCGTGTCTCTGTCGTCACGGCCGTCAGCCCGCGCGCCATCGTCGATCTGCTCTACGTGCTCTATGAGGCCGCCCGCCTGATCCGCGCCATGGCCGAACTGTACGGTGGTCGCCCCGGCACGCTCGGCATGCTGAGATTGATGCGCGACGTGCTTGCCCATCTTGCCGTAACCGGTTCGATTGCCGTCGGCGACAGCCTCGTGCAGCAAGTGCTGGGCCATGGGCTTGCCTCGAAGCTCTCGGCGCGACTCGGCGAAGGCGTGATCAACGGGTTGATGACGGCGCGCATCGGCATTGCCGCCATGGATCTCTGCCGCCCGCTGACTTTCAGGGCGCTGAAGCGGCCGGGAATCGGTGACTTTATCGGTGATTTGACACCGTCGATGACGACGCGAAACGGCAATCCTTAAGAAAAAGCTGGATTGCGACACATTCCGGCCTTCTTATCAACCCTGCAGAAAATTCCAGCGGATTCAATGCGCTACACGCGCCGCCTCAGAAACATTGCCTAGCGAAAGCCCTGTATTTCCACGCATTTTGGCGCCTCGGAAAGAAAGGATTAACCATTTTTCGGCAAAACTTCGGACCAGTTCCCGAGTGGTGTTTGCCAAGGAAAATCCATGTACTCGCGCAAGTTTCTTTTTGTATGCGGCCTGGCCGCCGCGGCATTGTCTCCGGTGGCAGACGTCGCTTCCAACGCCACTGCCGCAACCCGCGACAAAGCCTTCTTCGAATCTATCGCCGGCACCTGGAAGGGACCGGGCGAAATCGTTGCCGGCAAGTACAAGGGCACGAAATTCACCTGCAATCTCGTCGGCTCGCCGGCTGATGATTCCGCGGCCGGCATCAAGCTCGACGGCACCTGCCGCGTCGGTGTCTTCAAGCAGCCGATGACGGCCGTCATTTCCCAGTCCGGTTCCACGTACAAGGGCAAGTTCCTGGATGGCGCCGAGGGCAAGGGCCTCGACGTTGTTTCCGGCGCCGTTACCGCAGATACCGTCGTCGTCGGCATCAATCGTTCCAAGCTGAACGGCGCGATGATTGCCCGTGTGCGGGACGACAAGACCATGAATGTCACCGTTTCGGTCAAGGTCGAAAGCCAGATGATCCCGGTCATCGGCCTGACACTGACCCGCCAGGTGGATGAAATGGCTGTCGGCTCGATCCAGTAAGCAATTCATTCGGATCGGATTTTCCTGAAGCGGCGGGTTTCCGCCGCTTTTGCTTTTTGGGCGTGGGGAACCATGAGCATTTGGTCGGGTTGTGTGCGGACGAACAATCCGGAGATCGATCGTGCCCCTGAAAGCTCTCGCCCTGAATGCCACGCTGAAATCCAGCAGCGGTGAGCCCTCCTCCACCGACCGCATGCTCGCCCTCATCGGCGAAGCAACGCGCAAACAGGACGTGGAGACGGAAACGATCCGCCTTGCTGACCATAATATCCTTCCAGGTGTGACGTCCGACGAGGGACCTGGCGATGCCTGGCCCGATATCCGAAAGATGATTCTCGATGCCGACATCCTCGTTTTCGGCACGCCGATCTGGTTGGGACAACCCTCCAGCGTTGCCAAGCGCGCTTTGGAGCGTATGGATGCCTTCCTTGAAGAAACGGACGATCAGGGCCGTATGGTCTCCTATGGCCGCGTGGCGGCGGTGGCCGTTGTCGGCAATGAGGATGGCGCCCATCACGTCTCGGCCGAACTCTATCAGGCGTTGAACGATGTCGGCTTCACCATACCGGCCAATGCTGTGGCCTACTGGGTGGGCGAAGCCATGGGCAGCACCAATTTCGTCGATCTCAAGCAGGTACCTGAAACGGTCACGACGGCAGTCGACATGCTGGCGCGCAATACGGTTCATCTGGCGAAACTGCTCAAGCAGAACCACTATCCGGGCAAAGCCGAATGAGTGATACTCCAGTGGGCGGACACTGAGCTCCGCTCAAAAGCAGACACGAAAAAAGCCCGCTTCTGCGGGCTCCTTTCTGTATCGGTCAGGTTTCAGTTTGTGTTTTTGTGGCTCTGCTGACCTGCCTTCACATGCTGTTCATGCGTGCCGCCGCGGGTACCCGAACTGGATTGATTGTCGCGCGACGAAGCTTGCTGCTGCGAGCCGGTATTCTTGTGGCTCTGCTGACCTGCCTTGACGTGCTGTTCGTGTGAACCGCCTTGGTTTGCCATGATCAATTCTCCTTTCGGTAATTGTCTGCGAGAGCGGCTTGACTGCCGTCTCGTTAGGTCAACCGCTCGGGCGCCGCCACGTTCCCCATTTTAATATTTCGTGATGGTATCGGATCATTTCCCGCCACGCGCCGTTCTTCGTAAACGGCAGGCTTGCTCCTGCCCAGCTATGGAGACGAAGGCCATGAACGCAACCCACACGGATACGGAAACAAGGAGCCTGAAGCTCGCCAGGGAATATCTGCGCCTTGGCGGACACCGCCGCTCCAAGATCGACGACAACATCACCACTGTGCGCCAGTGGGAGAAGGATCCCCCGGAGGCTGAACGCTTCTGGCAGGAGCAGGTGCAGCCGCTTTCAGCAGCCGACCGCAAGCAGGTCGAGGATTTCCTGCCCAGCATCAATTCGCCTTGAATGCTCGAAGCTGCAGGTTCGATGCGCGAAAACTGGATCCATCTCTGCATCGATATGCAGAGGATGTTCGCGGAACAGACAGCTTGGCATGTGCCATGGATGGCGACGGTGTCGCCGCAGATTGTTGAACTCTCCGCACGGTATGCGGAGCGAACGATTTTCACGCGCTTCGTTCCTCCGCCGAGTGCCGATGCCATGCCCGGCATGTGGAGGACTTACTACGAAAAATGGCCAATGATGACGGGCGAGCACCTGCTGCCGGCGCTCGTGGACATCGTTGCCGAACTGAAGTTTTTCTCGCCGCCTGCCCGCTTCTTCAACAAGCGAACCTACTCTCCCTGGGTCGACGGCCGGCTCCACGAAACGCTTGCGCAGGAAAAGGTCGGAGCCATCGTCATCACCGGCGGCGAAACCGATATCTGCGTGCTTGCTGCAGCACTTGGCGCAATCGATCTCGGGTACCGCGTCGTCCTGTTGAAGGATGCCGTCTGCAGCAGCGCGGACGAAACGCATGACGCTACGCTGGAATTGCTGGGCGGCCGCTTTTCGGTGCAGGTGGAGATCACTGAAACGGACGCATTCCTCACCAGTCTCTGACGCATGGGCGAGGCTTACGAGCCCGTTCAAGTTTCGCAGCCTGCACTTGATGACCCCTTAAGTCTTGTGCCACCACTCGCGGCTCTCGTCTGCGATCTCGATACCCGCAATGTCGGCGCCGGCCAGCCAGTCGGAAACCGCCCTGCCCCTGACCACGAGTTCGGGCGCGATATCCGCAAGCGGCATCAGCACGAAGCCTCGCTCCGTCATGCGCGGGTGCGGCAGTTCCAGCCGCGGCGCATCCTGCTCGATACCTTCATAAGTCAACACGTCGATATCGAGCGTGCGCGGCCCCCAGCGCTCGATGCGCTCGCGCTTCATCTCCCGTTCGATCGACAGGCAGAGATCGAGCAGCGCTTCCGGTGCAAGCCGCGTTTCCACCGCCGCGCAGGAATTGAAGAAATAGGATTGATCGGTCTTGCCCCAGGGCGGCGTGCGATAAAGCCGCGAGACGGCGGCCACGCGGCAGTCCGGATGGGCGTCCAGTACCGCAAGCGCCGACGCCATCGACTTGACCGGGTCGCCGATATTGCCGCCGAGACCGAGCGTTGCGAGGCGGAATGGATTATCGGGCACGGTGCTCAACAGTCACCTGCACGAAATCGAGCACGCCGGGGATCGGCGCATTCGGCTTGCGCACCGTGATCTTGGCCCTGATGATCTGCGGGAATTTCTTGCAGAGGCCCTTGGCGATATCGAACGCCAGCGCTTCGATCAGGTAGCGCCGCTGGCCGACGACGATCTCCTCGATGATGGTGAAGGCGGTTCCGTAATGCACCGTCTCGTCGATGGAATCGTTTTCCAGCGCGCTGCCAGCTTCCACTTCCAGTTCTGCATCCACGAAGAAACGCTGGCCGAGGAATTCCTCTTCGGCATGGACGCCATGCCGGGCGAAGAAGGCGCAATTCTGCATCAGGATCGTATAGGTACTCATGACGGCCTCCCCCTAAGACATGTCGCGCAAAATTCTCTATCGATTTTGCGGTAACGACATGTGAAAAAACAGAGATTCAAAGTGCGGCATGCGGATCTGATGGATCGTGACACGCTTTGGAAATATCGTTCCGGGCAGCCAGCATAGCATCGGCTACCGCAAGCGCATCCCTGTTGATTGCGACATTGTGTACGCGGAAAACAGCCGCGCCTTGAATGCGCAACAGCGCGCTCGTCGCTGCCGTTGCCGCATCGCGCTCCGCTGGCTCCCGGCCGGTGACGGCGCCGAGGAACCGTTTGCGCGACGTGCCGGCGAGAAGCGGCAGGCCGAAGCGGTGCAGCTCTTCGAAACGCGCCATCAGCTCCAGGTTTTCGCCCGGCGTCTCCTTGGCAAACCCAAAGCCTGGATCGAGCACGATCCGGTCGCGCAGCACGCCGGCCGCAGAAGCAATCTCGAGCGAGCGCTCGAGAAAGAAAACCTGGTCTTCGATGATATCGGCAAGTTTCTGCCGGTCGCGACCGGTATGCATGATGCAGAGCCCTGCCCCGGTTTCAGCCGACAGGGTGGCGATTTCGGGCTCCCTCTGCAGGCCGAAGACATCGTTGACGATATGGGCGCCTGCACTGATGGCTCGCCGCGCCGTCTCCGCGCGATAGGTATCGATGGAAGTCAGGGCTTGCGTGCGCCCGCTGAGCGCTTCGATAACGGGCAGTACCCGCGCCTGTTCCTCCGCCGGGCTGACGGAGGCCGCGTCCGGCCGCGTCGACTCACCACCGATATCGAGAATGTCAGCGCCGTCTGCAACTGCCTGAAGCGCATATGCGACAGCCCTGTCGACCGTGTCGTAGCGCCCGCCGTCGGAGAAGGAATCCGGAGTCACGTTGATGATAGCCATGATCACCGAGCGCTTGCCGAGCTCGATCTCGCGGCCATGGGCCACACGCCAGAAACTGCTGTCGAGCTGCTTCACCAGCCTAATCCCGTCGCTAAAGCGTGTCTGCGATCATCCAGATCCGCTTGCCACACTTTAAGCCTTTGTTTTACGTATGTCGTTATCGCAAGACCGCCGCGCAGTTTTGCGCGACATGCTTTATCGAAAAAAGGCCGCTATCCGATATTGCGCTTGTGGTGGCTATGCCCCAAGCTCCGCCAAACTTCAACACAGGTTCAGTTCAGAATGCCGCTTGCGTTGCGTTATATACGCCTTCCCATCGCCTTTGCAGTGATTGCCATTTTTCTCTGCGGCCCGGCGGCAGCCGAAGTCGTTGCGACGAAAAGCTATTCCTATTTCAATATCAAGGGGAAGACGGCAGATCAGCTGGACGATGAGCTGAGTCGTCGAGGCCCGACGGCGAACGGCTCCTCCGCCCGCCACCCCGGCGCCACCAAGATCCGTTTCGGTGGCGAGGCGACCTATATCCAGGAAAGTGGCCGTTGCCGCGTCGGCAACGTCAAGGTCACCGTCCACACACAGATCATCATGCCGCGCTGGAACAACCGCAAGGGTGCCAGCCGCGAGCTGTCGATGATCTGGGATGCGCTGTCGAGCGATATCCGGCGCCACGAGGAGCGCCATGCCGAGATAGCCCGCACCCAGGCGCGCGTCATGGAACGCGAACTCAAGGCGCTTCCTTCGCAGCGCAGCTGCGAAGCCATGCAGGAACTCGTCTCGGATGCTTCGGCTCGCGGGATAGAGGAGCACGATAAGTTGCAAGCCCGATTCGATCGCGTCGAGGCGGTCAATTTTCAGAATCGGATGCTGAGACTGCTTAACAACCGACTCAAGGGTAAGGGCGGCGAAAGATAAGCCCTTTTTGCCTTCAAGGCGAGCACAGATCATTAGCTGCGCAATGAAACTTGTGCGAAGCTTGTGGAACTCCCAGGCTTTTACCAATCATTTTTCATTCTGGTGGACTCAACCGGAACGCGGTAATATGACTATATTCGAAAGTGCAGTAAGGCAGCTGGCTTTCGTGACGGTGTTCTCCTGGCGCGTTCCGAAGCCGCGGGTGTTCCTCCCTCATCCGTAGGTAATGCGCCCGCCTCGCCTCGCTCGCCTCCGGCGTGCGAGGCTCTCTTTTTGGAAAAAGCCGCTATTTTGGGGAATTATGCCTGCCGTTCCGGCACGTGCACGGTGAGCCCGTCATAGGCAGCCTTCATCCTGATCTGACAGGAAAGGCGCGAGGTCGGACGCACGTCAAAGGCGAAGTCCAGCATATCCTCTTCCATCGCTTCCGGCGGGCCGACGACCTCGGTCCACTGCTCGTCGACATAGACGTGGCAGGTCGCACAGGCGCAGGCGCCGCCGCATTCGGCTTCGATGCCGGGCACGGAATTGCGGACCGCATTCTCCATCACGGTGGAGCCTTGATCGACATCGAGGTCGAAGCGCGTTCCGTCAAAGGCGACGATGGTAAGTTTAGGCATCAGGATGATTTCCGGTCTTTCATAGGAGATGGGCGGATTTTCTTCCGATAATTCGGCGCGTCAGTCAACATGCCGGTTTCGCCTGCAAACCTCGCAGATCAGGCAAGGCTCCGCCATTCTCAATGCGTCATCGAGGAAGTCGCAAAAAGACCCGCCGTTCCCAAATGGAACAGCGGGCCTAGCTTCTTGCTGACCTGTCCTGCCTTATCCGCGGCAGAGTTTCAGAATGAAATTCTCGGCATCGACAACGGCCGCACCGAGTGCTGCCATCGCGGCGACATCGCCATTGTTCTCTTCCACCGCTTCCGCTGACTGCGAAACCCGGAAGGCGCCGACTGAACTTGCCGCTCCCTTCAGGCGGTGCGCTGCAGCACCCACCCTGGCGGACTCGCCGCTGGCAATGTCCTGCAGGCAGGCGCGCGCCTGGCGCGCAAACATCTGGAGAACTTCGATTTCCACCGTCTTGTCGCCCATCGTCTGGCGCGCGAGATGGACAAGATCGATCGGCCGGATCTTGGAAGGCGAAGGCCCCGCGGAATTGTCGGGTGCTTCGAAAGCGATGCTCACTGCTGCCATTTGCCAATTCTCCCGTCTTGTATTGCCCGCGCTTGCTACTGTTGTGCGGTCGGAGAATGGCGATCCCGTTAAATTCCGGCACATTCGGCGTGGAAATCTAACCACATGGTTAACGTCCCTTAAATATCGCTAAAATATCGGCTTTTGGCCCGCTTCGAAATTTTAAAGGTGTTAACAACAGGTTAAGAGCGATGGAAACGCAAGGGTTCATTAATTGTGTAAGGCACCCAGATGTGTCACTACGATACTGTTGAGGCGGGCTCCTGCCGCGCGCCTTTGCCGTCAGAGTGGATAATGGTAGTGTTTTGATACCTTTCGTTTGCAAAATCGGCTATCTACTCTGAAATGACATGCTTATCCGTCCGTCTTGGGATGGAAGGCTGGAACGGCGAAGGTTCTTTCCGGGCGAAGGCGATGGCCCGGATGCGCTGCCGGACTTGCCGGGAATTGTGAGGCGTATCGGAATGGCGAATAACAAATACAATGAATCGATCGAGGACAAAGCGTTCAAGGCATTGGACGAGGCGCTTCAGATTGATTTCGGCCAGGAAAACGTGCCGTCTCGCCGCGGTAACGCGCCCCACGCCCCGGAGGCTAATGTGACTGACCCATCCAATGCCCGCAATCAGGCCCAGGAAGAAGCACAGCGCCGCCGCGGCCGCGCCGCCCGAACCGGCGACCAGCAGGCTCCGCGGGCACCCGCCTTCTCTCCGGCCAACGATGCCAGCCGCAATTCACCCGCCTCGCTTCTGAAGTCGCTGGAAAACGGCTCCAGCCGCTCTGCCCTGCGCACGGCCGCTCTCGTCTCCATCCTGTGGGTCGTCATCGGCCTCGGGCTGATGTTCATGCTCTATGCGCCGCAGATCTCGCAGATCCGCTCGCTGACCGATCTTGCCGCCCTGCCGGGCGTGATTGCCGGCCTTGTCGGCATCATCGTGCCGGTCATGATGTTCTATGCCTTTGCCATCATGATATCGCGCGCCCAGGACATGCGTAACGCCGCCCGCTCGATGGCGGAAGTGGCGCTGCGCCTCTCCGAGCCGGAAACCATTGCTTCCGAACGCATCATGACGGTCGGCCAGGCCGTGCGCCGTGAAGTCTCCGCCATGAACGAAGGCATCGAGCGCACCATCGCGCGTGCCTCCGAACTCGAAACGCTCGTGCATTCCGAAGTGAATGCACTGGAGCGCTCCTATGCGGATAACGAACTGCGCGTGCGCGGCCTCGTCCACGAACTTGGCTCCGAGCGTGAGGCGATCGTCAATCACGCCGACCGCATCCGCTCTTCCATCGCCGGCGTCCACGACCAGCTGAAGGAAGAACTGTCGCTGGCGACGGAAGAGATTGCCATCCGTCTTGCCACCTCGGGCGAAGCTTTCGCCTCGCTGATCGATACGCGCGCTGCTGCGATCATGGAGAAGTCGGACAGCGCCATCCAGTCGCTTGGCACGCTGCTTGCCGCCAAGACCGACACGCTGCTGCATACATTGACAGCCTCCGGTCTTGCGATCGGCAATGAATTCGACAATCGCCTGGACGCGCTGACGAGCACGATCAACGAACATGGCGAGCGCTTGCTCACCCAGTTCGAGACGCGCGCCTCGACGATGGATGCAAGCACCGAGCGCCTGAATGCCGCCCTGCAGGAGCGCACCCAGCAGCTCAACGAAATTCTGGTGTCCCGCACCCGCGAGATCAATCAGAGCCTGACATCGGGTGAACGCACGATCACCGGCACGCTCGACGACGTGCTCTCCAGGTTGAACACCGCGCTCGATGAAAAGGGTGCGAGCTTCCGCCAAAGCCTGCAATCGAGCGCCGACGATGCGGTCATGGATCTCGACGTGCGCTCCGGCTTCTTCGAAGAGCGCCTGCAGACGACCGTCGCCCAGCTTTCGACAGCCTTCGACGAACGCGTCGCCGAATTCACCGATGCCTTCGACAAGCGTTCCGGCTCGCTCGATACCAAGCTCATCGAAAGCCTCACCCGCATCAACGAGACGCTGTCCGGCAACGCGGATTCCATCGAAGGCATCCTCAATAGCAATATCGAGCGCCTTGGCACGTCCATGACCGAACAGTCGCTGGCGCTGGCGACGGCCTTGGCAACCGGTCAGGAAGTGCTGGACAGCACCCTTTCCAGCCGTGCAGACGAAATCACCTCGGCGCTGACGAACCGCACCGGCGAACTCGGCTCGGCGCTGAGCAACGCCACGTCAGAGATTTCGCTGGCGCTGGCAGCCGGCACGTCCGACTTGCAGAACAATCTCGCCGCCCGGGCAGCCGAATTCCGCGACACGCTGCAGACGACCACGACAGACATCACGACTGCCGTCAACAGCGGCACCGAAAAGGTGACCGGCGCATTCAGCGGCCGCGCCGAAGAGCTGAGCGGCGTTCTCGCCGCCCGCGCCGCCGAAATCACCGGTGCGCTGAAGACCGCGCATACCAACCTCGACAGCGTGATGGCCGAACGCGGCGGAGCGCTGATCAGCTCCCTTGCAGACCACCACAGCCGCTTCGACGAGGCGCTTTCGAGCCGTTCCGAAGCCATTATAAATACTGTCTCGGGCACCCATGACCGTCTTGCCGAAACCCTCGACGAGAAGGCGATGGCTCTGGCGATCTCGCTGAACGAGACGCAGTCGCGCATCGAAGACACGCTCTCGACCCATTCTGAATCGCTCATCAACGCCGTTTCCGGCACCCATGAGCGCCTTGCCGAAACGCTCGATGAAAAGGCGATGGCGCTTGCCATTTCGCTGAACGAAGGCCAGGCCCGTATCGAGGATACGCTGGCGACCCGCTCGGAAGCCATTATCGAGGCTGTCTCCGGCACCCATGAGCGCCTTTCCGAAACGCTCGACGAAAAGGCGATGGCGCTTGCCATCTCGCTGAACGAAGGTCAGGCCCGCATCGATGATACGCTGGCGACCCGTTCGGAGGCATTGCTCAGCTCCGTTTCCAGCACGCATGACCGCCTCGCCGAAACCCTCGACGAGCGGGCCATGGCGCTCGGCATCTGCGCTGAACGAAACGCAGTCGCGCATCGAGGATACGCTGTCGACGCGTTCGGAGGCGCTGATCAATGCCGTCTCTGGCACCCATGACCGCCTCGCCGAAACGCTCGACGAAAAGGCCATGGCGCTTGCAATCTCGCTGAACGAAAGCCACAGCCGCCTGGAAGATACGCTGACAACGGGCGCCGACGCTTTCGCCAATGCAGCCGCCGGCACGCATGAACGGATCGCCGCAACGCTGGGCGAAAGCCAGCTCCGCATCGAGGAGGCGCTCGCCAATCGCGCCGAATCCATCGTCAATGCCGTCACGAACAGCGCCGACCGCTTGTCCGATACGCTCGACGAGAAGACCATGGCGCTCGCCATTTCGCTCGACGACGGTCAGAGCCGCTTCGAGTCTGCGCTCGAAAACCGCAGCAACTCCATCATGGATACCGTTGCCAATGCCGAAGAGCGTGTTGCCGGCGCCTTTGCCGACCGCACGGAAGCGATCCGCGCTGCCTATACGGACAACCAGGCACGTCTGGAAACCGCGCTGGCCGAGCACACGTCCACCCTGTCCGAAGCCCTCGATGCCGGCAGCGTCCGAATGGAAGGCATTATCGGCAGCATGACGGGGCGCATCGAGGATGGCCTGACCGACGCCCAGCAGCGTATGGCCGCCCTTGCCAACGATGCCGCAAGCAATGTCGAAGGCGGTCTTGCCGCCGCGCATGATCGTATCCGCGCCACGCTCGACGACCGCACGAATGCCATCACGCTGACGCTGAGCGAGGCCCATAACCTCATCAACGACACGCTCTCCGAACAGGCGACCTCGATCGGTACCTCGGTTGCGACGAGCATCAGCATGCTCGAAATGTCACTGGAGGATCGCGAAGCTGCTATCCGCCAGGCCATCGACGGCAGCGCCCAGGCGCTCGAGGATCGCATGCGCGAAGGCGCCGGCCAGATCGCCGGCCGCTTCCAGGAAGCTGCCAACACGATCTCGCGTTCGGCCGCCGATTTCTCCGGCCATCTCGACCATTCCGTCGACAACCTGACGGGCCGCTTCACCGAAACCGGCGCCCGTGTCGAGGCCAGCCTTGCCGCCATCGAGACCCGCATTGCCGATGGCGTCGGCGGGCTCGCCGACAAGGTCGATGCTGCGGGCAACCAGATCTCCGGCCTCCTGGATGACGGCGTCTCGCGTCTGGGCTCGATCGGCGACGATGCAGCTCAGCGCATCGCCGCAACGCTCGGCAACAGCGCCGCAAACCTGACCCAGGCGCTCGACAGCCGCGGCGCCAGCCTGAAGGATGCTTTCGACGGCCGCGCCGCCAGCCTGACGGATGCACTGCAAGCCGGCAGCGCCAACCTCACCCAGGCCCTCGACAACAGCAGCGCCAACCTTACGCATGCTCTCGACAGCCACAGCGCCAACCTCACCCAGGCTCTGGACAGCCGCCGGGCACATCTTGCCGAAACGCTCGACAGCAGCAGTGCAAACATGGCCCAGTCGATCGACGGCCGGACCTCCGCTTTGGGCGACATGATGGATCGCGGCACCGCGCGCATCGAAGAGCGTCTCTCCACCATGGACCGCGCTCTGACCGTCGGTCTCGATGCCGTCAACCGCACGATCGAAGGCAAGGCAGCCGGTCTTGCCGCAAGCCTGCGCAACGCTGTCGCAGAAGCTGCCGAAGGCATGGATGGCGAAGCCACCAAGTCCTCCGAGCTGCTCAACCGCACCGGCCAGCAGTTCGCCGAAGCCATGGACGAGCGTTCCTCGCAGATCGTCAACCGCGTCGCCGAGGCACAGAGCCGCCTCGCCGGCCAGGCCGCCGCCGTTGCCCAGACCTTCTCCGAGGCCGGCAACGTCATCGTCAGCAAGGTGGCGGAGGCCGAAAACATCGTCAGCAGCCAGGTCAGCGCCATCAACCATGCGCTCGCCGATGCCGGCCAGACGCTGGCCGCGCACGGCAACTCGATCCGCTCGACGCTGACGGATGCCGGCAGCCAGATCACATCCAGCATGGCCGAGGTCGACCGTGCGCTTGAGGCCCGCAGCAGCATCATTCGTTCCAGCCTGGAGCAGCGTGCCCGCGAAATCGACACCACGCTCACCGATATCGACAAGGCGCTGGAAGCACGCGGCAACTCGATCCGCTCAACGCTCGACGAGCGCAGCCGCGACTTGAACTCCATGCTTGCCGGCCGCTCCACCGAGCTGTCGCGTATCCTGGATGAGACGGCACGTCCGATCATCGACCGCTACACCGACGCCGGTCAGGAAGCTGCAGCCCGCATCACCGCGGCCGCAAGCCTGAGCGCCGAGCGCCTGCGTGCGGAAAATGAAGCCCTCACCGAGGCCGTTGCCACCCGCGCGGAAAACGTCGCCAATGCCGTCGCCGCCATCGAGAACAGCCTGACGAACAACGTCAACGGTCTCGTTCAGCGCCTGTCGGAAAGCAGCGCCGCCATGTCTGTCATGATGACGCGGGCCGCCGATCAGCTGAGCGGCGTCGACAGCCGCCTCGGCGATACGACCACGCGCTTTACGGACTCTGCCGCCAAGGCTGCCGAAATGGTCTCCGCATCGACCCGCCTTCTCGAAGGCAAGGTCGACCGCCTGTCGGATATTTCAGGCCAGACGCTCGCCCAGGTGGGCAGCATCATCGGCCGCTTCGACGACCATTCGAAGGTTCTGGGACAGGCCTCGCATCTTCTTGCTGCCGCCCAGTCCGGTCTCGTCTCGACGCTCGAAGAACGCGAGACCGCCCTGCAGACGCTGGCAGCTGGCCTCGTGCAGCGTTCTGGCGAGATCGAAAAGACCATGCGCGGCCTCGGCGGCATGATCGAAACGGTATTCGAACGCGCCGAGCAGCGTTCCAATCAGGTTACCGGTACGCTGCGTCAGAGCGTGCAGGCCTCGTTTGCCGATATCGGCCGCGTGCTTTCGGACACCGAGAAGCGCGCCGAAGAGGCAGCGTCCAACATGCGCGAAGCCATCAATCGCGCCGGCGAGGAAGCCAATGCCACGATCGACACCAGCTTTGCCAATGTCGAGCGCCGTTCGGGCGACCTCACCAACCGCCTGCGTGGCGGGCTGACGGCATCGCTGTCGGAAGTCGAGCGCATGCTCGGCGAAGCCGGGCGCGCCTCCGATCATGCGGCGCAGAACCTGCGTGAATCGCTTCGCGATGCGATCGATGAAGCGGTCGGCCGCTTCTCGGGTGCAACGGAAGAGATCCGCCGCTCCGCAGCCGATATCCGCAATGAACTCGACACGACCCGCGCTGAACTGAAGCGCGGTGCGTTCGACCTGCCGGAAGAAGCCAAGGAAAGCGCGTCCGCCATGCGCCGCGCTGTTGCCGAGCAGATCAAGGCCCTGCAGGATATTTCGCAGATCGTTGGCCGCTCCAGCCAGCGTCTGGAAATCTCCGAGCCGGTCGCCCGCACGCTTGCCCAGGCAGAACCTGCGCCTCGCGTCACCCAGCCGGTGATCCCAACGGCTCCGGCCCCGCAGCCGGCACCGACAGCTCGTCAGTCGATCGAATCCATGGGCCTGCGTGGCGCCATTGCGCCCACCCCGGCTTCTGCACCCGCCCCGCAGCGCCCGGTTGCCCAGGCTCCCCAGCCGGCACCTGCTCCGCAGGTTCGCCAGGAAGCGCCGCGGACGGAACCCACCAGTGGCGGCTGGATCAGCGATCTCCTGCGTGGAGCCTCGCGTGACGAGGCCGAAGAAGCGCCGCGTGCGCCGGCCCGCCCGGCAGCGGAAGCTGCTGCTCCGGCCCCTGCTCCCGCTCAGCGTGCCAATGATGCGCGTAACCCGCGCCATGTCGTTGAATCGCTGAACTCGCTTTCGGTCGATATCGCCCGCGCCATTGATCACGATGCCTCGGTCGATCTGTGGCGCCGCTACCAGCGCGGCGAGCGCGACGTCTTCACCCGTCGTCTCTACACGCTGAAGGGCCAGCAGACCTTCGACGAGATCAAGCGCAAGTACGACCGCGAGCCGGAATTCCGCACCGCCGTCGATCGCTACATCGGTGATTTCGAAAAGCTGCTCGCCGACGTCGCCCGCACCGATCCGAACCGCACGGTCACGCAGTCGTATCTGACTTCGGATACCGGCAAGGTCTATACGATGCTTGCCCACGCCGCAGGCCGGTTGAGCTGAGTTGCCGGGCAAAACCTGACATGGTGAGACAAAAAGGGTCATCTGTGGATGACCCTTTTTTATTGCCCCGGCTCCCTCATTCCGTCACAAACATCCCTGATCCGCATGCACCAACGGGGCATAAGGCCCAGCCAGACCATAGCCAAGCCATTTGCTTGCCACGACAGAGACCGTAGACATTGATGACCAAGACGACCTCCCGGCTTGTAGCCGCCGCCTTATCCTCAGCATTTCTTCTGGGCGCGTTCATTCAGGCCGAAGCCGGCCAGGCAAGTTTTCTGGTGGATGTGCAGACCGGCCAGGTTCTCGAAGCGTCCAATCAGGACGATCTGAATTATCCGGCATCGCTGACGAAGATGATGACGCTCTATCTCACCTTCCAGGCGCTGCATGACAAACGCCTGACCTGGGACCAGAAGATCACCATGTCGGAAAATGCCGAGAGCAAGGAGCCGTTCAAGCTTGCCGTCGGCGCCGGCCGCAAGGTCACGGTCAAGGAGGCTGTCGAAAGCATCGTCGTTCTCTCGGCCAATGATTCCGCTGTGGCGCTTGCCGAACAGCTGGGCGGCTCCGAACAGGCCTTCGGCACACTGATGACGGAAAAGGCCCGTCAGCTCGGCATGAAGGACACTGTCTTCAAGAACCCGTCGGGCCTGCCGGATCCGGAACAGGTGACCACCGCGCGCGATATGGCGACACTTGGCGTTTCGCTGATGCGCGACTTCCCCGACGAGTTCAAGCTCTTCTCCATGCGCGGTTTCCAGTTCCGCGGCATGAAGCTGCGCGGCCACAACAACCTCATGTACCGCTACAACGGCGTCGACGGCATCAAGACCGGCTTCACGGATGCATCCGGCTACAACGTTGTGACCTCGGCCGCCAAGGATGGCCGCCGCGTCGTCGGCGTCGTCATGGGCGAAAAGACCGCCAGCCTGCGCGACGACAAGATGGCCGGCCTGCTCGACAGCTACCTGCCCTCGGCGACCACCGCGACAGCCTCGGCAACGGGCGGCACGCCGACGATGACGGATGCCCAGCCGACGAAATAACGCATTTCATTCAGAGGATCCGCCTGGTGCAAGAAATCGAGGACGGCTTCTTTGAACAACTGATCGACCCGAATACGGGAAACTCTGTTATCATCGAGGATGACGGCGAGAAGGCCTATGCCTATTTGCTGGATGCGGCGCGCAACATCACAGCCGACGTATGGCTTTACAATTGCGGTCCGGCGCCTGAGACGATTGACTGGGGTGACCGTTCGAAATTGCCGTTTCAGAACCCAGCAAACTTCGCCAGCACGGAGCAATTCTTACCGATACAGGATCGATCGGAAGTATTGGTCAAATGGGAACAATCCCGCTGGCATTCGGACAAGGCGTATATTTTTATCCGCGGTCGGCTTCATGCCATAATGCAAAGAGGCAAGAAGCCGGGATGGTCACGCCTTGCGATCAAGGATGGCCCTCTGGCGAAGGTGCTGAGATCGAACTGAGCTTTCCGTGTTCAGGAATTAGATCGACTTCAGCGTCCAGCCGACGATCTGATCGGTCACTGCCGTAAACGCTCGATCGAGCCCCTTCACGAAGCCCGCATTGTCACCGCCGGCAGCCGCCGTCGCGCGGAAGACCTGCTGGGCGCGCACTGTACCGTTGCGGTCGTTGAGGATCTTCACGGAGATCTCCACGACGGCCCTGTTGCCGGAGGAAGCATCGATTTCGAAAGAGCGGATGTCGCTGACGACCTGATAGTCGATCGCCAGTCCCTGCCCCGGCTTGCCGACGCCGCCGAGCTTGCCGGAATTCTCGAAGGCTTCGACGAGCTTTGCCTGCACCATGCGCGGCAGCGTATCGCTCCACTGCGAGCGTGACAGATACTGGATTTCCGAGGGCGAAACGCGGATGACGATCTGGTCGCTGTTCAGTGCCTTCAGCGCCGTCGGATCGGCAATCAGGATCTGCTTGTTCTTGGCCGATGGACCGCTGCCATCGACTGAGGCTGCCGAGAGATCATAGGTGTCGTTCTTTGCCGTCGTTCCGCAGCCTGCGAGAAGGGCTGCCGTCAGCGGCAAAATAATCGCCGTTCCGCGGATCCAGGAACGGCGCGACATCACATGCGATAGACCCATATTACGCTACCCCTGACCTCTGTTTTCTTTCCCGCAATTCCCGACCGAAATTGCTCTAGCGCCGTGTGCGCCCGTCATATTGCTTGACCGTCGGCCCGCCGAAGATGATCCGCTGCGGATTCTGGTCGAAATTGCTGATGGCATTGTTGAGATTGTTCGCCGTGCCGCGCAGCTCGTTGACCAGCGTCTGGACGTCGCTGAGCCCGCTGCCCGAGAAGCGCTGCAGGTTGTCGGCGATCGGCCCGATGCGTGCATTGACGCTGTCGGCAACCTTCTTGAAGGATTCGAGCGTCGCGCGCGCCTCGGTAAAGAGCGAATTGGTATTGTCGGAGCCGAGCAGGGCATCGACCTTGATGAGGATGCCGTCGACACGGGTCGAAGCCGAGTTCAGCTTGTTTGCCATCTGCTGGACGTCCTGGATCGTCTGGTCGATATCCTTCTTCCGGTCCGCCACGGTGTTGGTGACATCGCGGATCGAGGCGACGGCAGCGCGTGCATCCTTGGTCGCCTGGGCGATATCGTCGACCGAGCCCTTTATCTTGTTGGTGTCGATGGCGGCGACCAGTGTATCGACACGATCGAGTGTCACCTGTGCCTTTTTGCCGAATTCGTTGTAGGTCGTCACCGTCTGGTCGACCTTGTCGACAAGCCCCTTCAGACCGCCGGAGGCGTCGGCTATGTCACGGCTAACCTTCTCGGCATTGCTGAGGATCGTGTTGATCTTCTTCGCGTCGACGGCCTTCACCAGATCCTCGACGGCCGCAAGCGTCGAATCGACACGGCCCGAGACATTGCGCACCGTATTGGAGAGATCGCCTACACTCTGCAGGAAGCTGTCGATATTGCCGGAATTCTTGGCCAGCGCATCCGAGAAGGTTTCGGCATTCTGCAGGGTCTTGGTCAGTGGCCCGCGCGCGTCGCGCACGAAGCCCTGCACATCGCCAACGGCATCGTTGGCACGGTCAAGGATCTTGTCGGCAGTTGCGAGCAGGTTGGTGACGCTCGACTGGTCGGCGACGATGACGGCGCGTTTGCCGCTTTCCAGCGCCTGCTGGAGAATGTTCTTGTCTTCCTTGCGGCCGCCGGAAAGCTCGATATAGGCCGCCCCCGTCAGGCCCTGGATTTCAAGCGCTGCCTTGGTGGAGGGATAGATCGGCGCATCCGAGCGAACTTCGGTAAAGGCCAGCGAATATTGCGGGTCGTCGGCATCGATGGAGAGCGTCTGCACCGAGCCGACCTGAATGCCGTTGAACCGGACAGGCGAACCGACGCTGAGGCCGTTGGCTGAGCCCGGGATGCGCACGATCAGCTCGGCCATCGGCCCGCTGCGGCCATATTCGGCCATCCAGTAGACGAAACCGAATGCGGCCGCGATCACCAGAACGGTGAAAAAGCCGACGATCGTGTAATTGGCTTTGGTTTCCATCGTCTCCGGTCACTTCCCGCTGTCATGCTGCGCCCGGGCCGCCGGCGCGTCGTCCTGCGGCACGATGGAACGCGCGCGCTTGCCCTTGAAGTAGGCCTGAACCCACGGATCGTCGTAGGCCAGCATGTCGTCGATCGTTCCTTCCACCATTACCCGCTTCTTTCCAAGCACGGCAATACGGTCGCAGACCGAGAACAGGCTGTCGAGGTCGTGGGTCACCATATAGACTGTTAACCCCAGGCTATCGCGCAGATTGGCGATCAGCTCGTCGAATTCCGCAGCCCCGATGGGATCGAGGCCTGACGTTGGCTCGTCGAGGAAGACGAGTTCCGGGTCGAGCGCCAGCGCACGGGCAAGTGCCGCGCGCTTGATCATGCCACCTGAAAGCTCGGAAGGATATTTGTCGGCCGCATCCGCCGCGAGGCCCACCATGCGGATCTTCAGATGCGCAAGCTCATCCATCAGCGAACTCGGCAGGTCCAGATATTCACGCATCGGCACCTGGATATTCTCCTTCACCGTCAGCGAGGAGAAGAGCGCGCCCTGCTGGAAGAGCACGCCGAGACGCATGTCGAGCGCATTGCGTTCCTGCTCGTTGAGCTCGTCGAAATCCTGGCCGAGAATCTTGATTGTGCCGGAACGGCGCGGCAGCAGGCGCAGAACGGTGCGCATCAGCACCGATTTGCCGGTGCCGGAGGCGCCGACGAAGCCGAGGATCTCGCCGCGGTAGATATCGAGGTTGAGCTTGTCGAGCACGACCTTGGAGCCAAAACCGACAGTGACGTCACGCGCTGAAAGCACGATGTCGCGATCACCGTTCCTGGTCTCTTCGATCGGTTGCTGATCCACGTTGTCCGCCATGTCAGAAATCGATCGCTGCATAGAACATCGCAAAAAGTCCGTCCATCAGGATGACGACGAAAATCGCCTTCACGACGGAGGCGGTCACATGCTGGCCGAGCGATTCGGCACTGCCGCCGACCTTCAGGCCTTCGACCGCCGCGACGATGCCGATGACGAGCGCCATGAACGGCGCCTTGATCATGCCGGCCAATATGGTCGAAAGCGTTACGGCCTCATGCAGGCGCGACAGGAAGGTGGCGAATGTAATACCCGAATAAAGATAGGCGACGGCAGCGGCACCCGCCAGCGAAGCAAAGTTGGCAATCACGGTCAGAAGCGGCAGCGCAACAGTGAGCGCCACCAGCCGCGGGAAGATCAGCACGCCGATCGGGTTGAGGCCCATCACCTTCAGCGCGTCGACTTCCTCGCGCATCTTCATGGAGCCGATTTCGGCGGTGATGGCACTGCCCGAGCGGCCGGCGATCATGATCGCGGTCAGAAGCACGCCTATTTCACGAAGCTGCAGGATGCCGACAAGGTCGACGACGAAGATTTCCGCGCCGAAATAGCGAAGCTGGAAGGCGCCCTGCTGCGCAATGATCGCGCCGATCAGGAAGGACATCAGCAGGATGATCGGAACGGCCCGCACACCCATATGGTCGATCTGGTTGACGATCGAAGCGGGCGATACGCCGCTGCCCCGGCCGAACTTCATCTGCGCGCCGCGCACCGCCGATCCGAGGATGTACATGGCGGCGGCCAGATTGTCCCAGACATCAAAGGTCATGCGGCCGATCGGCGCGAAGACGCGCTCCATGAGCGAACCCTTTTCCTTCTGCTCGGGCTCCTGCTTATCAGGCTCCTTGGAGAAGGTGGCGATCAGCTCGTCGATATGCTGGTTCGTGCCTTCGAAACGGACAGTCCGCCCGGCCTCTTCCTGCTGTTTCTTTAGCCGGCAAAGCAACCAGATGCCGGCCGTGTCGATATCGGTGACATTGGAAAGATCGAGCGTCAGGTCGCCGCTATTGCTGCGTGCGAGCTTGTCGAAATCCTGCAGGACGAGATGGAGGTTGGCGCTGCGCCAATTGCCTTCGAGATGCACATGCTGGCCCGAGCCCTCGGCTCGGTCGTCCACATGCAGCGAGGCGGCGTTGCGTTTCTCGGACTTCAAAATACTTGTGTCTTTCAATGCTTGCAGCGACAGTCCCGACTCGCGAACGTGATATTCGCCGCCCGGCGCGTTAATATACAGAAGCAACGCGCAATTTCCATGCTCGCAGGAGAGCAAATATGCCGCGCAATCTTGATATCCAGATGAATTCATTCCCGATTGCGGGAACTTTCACCATCTCGCGCGGGGCAAAGACCTCCGCCGAGGTGATCACCTGCACGCTGACAGAATCAGGTGCCAAAGGATGGGGCGAATGTGTGCCCTACCGCCGCTATGGCGAGACGACGGAAAGCGTGATGGCGCAGATCGAAGCGGCCCGTCCGCTGATCGAGGATGGCATCTCCCGGGCCGCACTGTTGCATGCCATGCCGCCGGGCGCGGCCCGCAATGCCGTCGATTGCGCGCTGTGGGATCTCGAAGCCAAACTATCAGGCCGGAGCGTTGCCGACCGGCTCGATCTGCGCAAGTTGAAGTCCCTGACGACGGCCTATACGATCTCGCTCGGAGAACCCGATGTCATGGCAGCCCAGGCTCGTGAACATGCCCAGCGCCCGCTCCTGAAGGTCAAGGTCGGCACTGGCGATGACGAAAGCCGCATCCTGGCAGTGCGCGCCGCCGCGCCCGATTCCGCCATCATCCTCGATGCCAATGAGGGCTGGCCGGAAGACAGGCTTGAACATCATCTTCGTATCGCTGCCGAAGCCAATATCGCGCTGGTGGAGCAGCCGCTGCCGGCCGGCCGTGACGACATGCTGGCCGAGATCGCTCGCCATGTGCTCGTCTGCGCCGATGAAAGCGTCCATCACACCGGCGACCTCGCAAGCCTTGCCGACCGCTATGACGCGATCAACATCAAACTGGATAAGACCGGCGGCCTGACGGAAGCGCTGGAAATGAAGGAGGAAGCCCAGCGGCTCGGCTTCTCGATCATGATCGGCTGCATGGTCGGCACGTCGCTTGCGATGGCGCCCGCCGTTCTTCTGGCGCAGGACGCTGATTTCGTCGATCTCGACGGCCCGCTGCTCCTGGCCCGCGACCGCGAGCCCGGTCTGAACTATGCCGGCTCCCTCGTATTCCCGCCCGACGCCAGCCTCTGGGGCTGAAGATAATAGGCGATGATGACAAGGGCGAGCCCGAAGGCCGCGACACAGGCCATGACATAAAAGCTGTCGAGGCCGAGCGCGGAATAGATGTAGCCTGAGGCGATCGTCATCAGGCCGGAGGCCATGCCGATATAGAAGAAATAGGCGCCCTGGGCCGAGGCTTCCTGCGTCTCCTGCACCGTCGCCACGATGCGCCGCTGCACGCCGGTATGCACGAAGGCATAGGTAAAACCGTGCAGGCATTGCAGCATGAAGAAGCCGATGAAGCTCGTTTCCATCGGGAAGAACACCCAGCGGCAGATGCTGACGGCGCAGCCGAAGCGGATCAGCGTCCAGGCATTAAAGCGGCGATTGAGCCGCCGCGACAGGAAGAACACCGTTACTTCGGATGCGACGCCGGCGCTCCAGAGCAGGCCGACCGCGGTACCCGAAAAACCGAGCTGGTGCCAATAGATCGAGGAGAAGGCGTTGAGCAGCGCATGGCTTGCCTGCTGTATGGAAACGCCGAGCAGCAGAAGCAGCAGATGCGGCTCGCGCAGGCCGCTGCCCGTCGTCGCCGGGAGATTGATCGGCTGGCCACGCCGCCGTGTCGGCCCGATGCGCGGACAGAAAACCGCCATGACGATTGTCAGCGTGAAGCCGAAGATCATCACCGGCAGCACCATGGCGCCGCCCCATTTGCCGACCAGTTCGCCGCCGATCAAAGTGGAAACAATGAACGCAACTGAGCCCCAGACGCGCATGGAGCCGTAATCGAGCCCCCAGCGGCGCACCCCCGAAATCACGATCGATTCGACGACCGGCACATAAGGAGCGAATGTCGCGCCCTGCAGCGCAAAGACGATCAGCACCGGCCAGAAATTCGTGGTCCAGTAGAGCGCTATGGCGGTCAGCAGCGAGAGGATGCCTGACCATAGAAGCACATGTGCCCTCTCCTGCATGCGGTCGGCAAAGACTGCCACGATCGGGGCCACAAGAACGCGCACCACCATGGGTACGGCCAGAATCGTGCCGATCTGGTGGTCACTGAACTGGTGGTCTGCAAGCCAGACGGGGAAGAAGGGCAGAACGATGCCGTTGACCAGCAGCGGCGCGCTGTAGCACAGCGCGCTAAGCTGCCGGAAGCGCGGCGGCGCTCCCTCACCCGTCGAGGGATTTTGTGCGGGAATCATGATGGACCTGAAGGAAACTGACCGTTGCCTAACACATCCAATCCGACACGACTATGGCGAGAAATAGCCCGCCTGTAACGTTTCGGACATAACTCGAAACGATTTAAAAAATAAACTGGGCCTGTCGCCTGACGGCAACGGCTAAATTCATGATGCACCGGCCAGGCCGGTGCGGTACGCACACATTATTCAGGCAGCCTGCGGGGCGAGATCACCCTCTTCAAGCAATTCGACAGAGGTCAGGGCCGGCACGTTGCTGGTCAGCGCACGCCAGGTGATGAGTTCGAACCGGCCGTCCTCATGCTCGACGATTGCCGTGCAGCTTTCGACCCAGTCGCCGGTGTTGATGTAACGGACACCGTCCATATCCTCGATCACGGCGTGATGGATATGGCCGCAGATGACGCCATCGGCGCCGCTCTTGCGGGCTTCCTCGGCAACCACACGCTGGAATTCGCCGATGAAGTTGACGGCGTGTTTCACCTGCAGCTTGGCCCATGCCGAGAAGGACCAATAAGGCATGCCGAGGCGGCGGCGCACGGCAGCGAGCACGATATTGATGCGGATCGCCATATCGTAGGCCCAATCGCCAAGATAGGCGAGCAGCCGGGCATTGCGTACGACGACGTCGAATTCATCGCCGTGCAGGATCAGATACTTCTTGCCGTCGGCGCCGTCGTGGATGATGCGGTCGACGACTTCGATGCCGCCGAAATGCGTGCCCGGAAAGGCGCGCAGGAATTCGTCGTGATTGCCGGGAATATAGACGACGCGCGTACCCTTGCGTGCCTTGCGCAAGAGTTTCTGGACGACGTCGTTGCAGACCTGCGGCCAGTACCAGCTGCGCTTCAGGCGCCAGCCGTCGATGATATCGCCAACGAGGTAGATCGTGTCTGCCTCATGGTATTTCAGGAAATCCAGCAGGAAATCCGCCTTGGCGGCCTTCGAGCCGAGATGCACATCGGAAATGAAGAGGGTGCGGAAGCGCCGGGGTTCCATCATGTCTGTCACAAGCCTTTCCGCTCGTGTCCCATCGTTCTTCGTCTGGTCTTCCAAAATCAGACTCGTGTATCAGGAAGATGACAAACCGCAGGAAAGCCCTGCAAAGCCGCTCAATCCACCGATAAGAGCCCTTCCCGGTCGGACTGCCGCAGCTGACCGGGAAAACTCCGATGTCAGCTCCCCGTTACCATCAGATCAAAAAGTTCCGCTGCGCTTATTTCCGTACTGTTCCCACGGGTCGATTGATGTATGGAGGAAGCTTCAAAAGACTTCGAACAACGCTGGAGGCGGCGATGGATCACCAGGAAAAATCCAAATCGGAAAAGAATTTGACGGGCGGCAGCCTCGACGAGCAGGCGCTTTTCTTCCACCGCTATCCGCGCCCCGGCAAGCTCGAAATCCAGGCGACCAAGCCGCTCGGCAACCAGCGCGACCTGGCGCTTGCCTATTCTCCCGGTGTCGCCGCTCCCTGCCTCGCCATCCGTGACAATCCGGAGCAGGCGGCCGATTATACGTCCCGCGCCAATCTCGTCGCCGTCATCTCCAACGGCACCGCCGTGCTCGGCCTCGGCAATATCGGCCCGCTTGCCTCCAAGCCGGTCATGGAAGGCAAGGCCGTCCTCTTCAAGAAATTCGCCGGCATCGACGTCTTCGATATCGAAGTGGATGCGGCAGATGTCGACCAGATGGTTTCCACCGTCGCCTCGCTGGAGCCGACCTTTGGCGGCATCAACCTCGAGGATATCAAGGCGCCGGAATGCTTCCGCATCGAGAAGCAGCTGCGCGAGAAGATGAAGATCCCGGTCTTCCATGACGACCAGCATGGCACCGCGATCATCGTCGCAGCCGCCATCCTCAACGGCCTCGAACTCGCCGGCAAGAAGATCGATGAGGTGAAGATCGTCGCCTCCGGCGCCGGTGCCGCCGCCCTTGCCTGTCTCAACCTGCTGGTGACACTCGGCGCCAAACGCGAAAACATCTGGGTCCACGATCTCGAAGGCCTCGTCTATGAAGGCCGCGTCGAGCTGATGGACGAGTGGAAGGCGATCTACGCCCAGAAGAGCGACACGCGCACGCTTGCCGAAAATATCGGCGGCGCCGACGTTTTCCTCGGCCTGTCTGCCGCCGGCGTGCTGAAGCCGGAACTCCTGGCGCAGATGGCCGAAAAGCCGCTCATCATGGCGCTTGCCAATCCGACGCCAGAGATCATGCCGGATCTTGCCCGCGCCGCCCGCCCCGATGCGATGATCTGCACCGGCCGTTCCGACTTCCCGAACCAGGTCAATAACGTTCTTTGCTTCCCCTATATTTTCAGGGGTGCTCTGGACTGTGGCGCCGAGACGATCAACGAGGAAATGAAGATGGCGGCAGTGCGCGCCATCGCGGCCCTTGCCCGCGAGGAGCCATCGGACGTTGCCGCCCGCGCCTATTCCGGCGAGACCCCGGTCTTCGGGCCCGACTACCTCATCCCCTCGCCCTTCGATCCGCGCCTGATCCTGCGCATCGCGCCTGCCGTCGCCAAGGCTGCGGCCGAAAGCGGCGTAGCGCGCCGCCCGATCACGGATTTCGACGCCTATCTCGACCAGCTGAACCGCTTTGTCTTCCGCTCCGGCTTCGTCATGAAGCCGATCTTCACGGCCGCCAAGGTGGCGGAGCGCAAGCGCGTCATCTTCTCCGAAGGCGAAGACGAACGCGTGCTGCGCGCAGCCCAGGTGCTGCTTGAAGAAGGCATCGCCGAACCGATCATCATCGGCCGTCCTCAGGTCATCGAAACGCGCCTGAAGCGTTACGGCCTGCGCATTCGCCCGCTGCAGGATTTCGATGTCATCAACCCCGAGGACGATCCGCGCTTCCGCGAATATGTCGATCTTTATCTGCAGCTGGTCGGGCGCCGCGGCGTCATCCCGGAAGCGGCCCGTACCATCGTGCGCACCAACACGACCGTCATCGGTGCCTTGGCGCTGAAGCGCGGCGAAGCCGATGCGCTGATCTGCGGCCTTGAGGGCCGTTATGAGAAGCATCTGCGCGACGTGCGCCAGATCATCGGCAAGCGCCCGAACGTGCGCGATTTCTCCGCGCTCAGCCTGTTGATCTCGCAGCGCGGCGCCACCTTCTTCACCGACACCTACGTGACCTTCAACCCGACGGCTGAGGAAATCGCCGAGGCGGCGGTTCTGGCTGCCGAGGAAATCAAGCGCTTCGGCATTACGCCGCGTGCTGCCCTCGTCTCGCATTCGAACTTCGGCTCGCGCGAATCCGAAAGCGCCAGCAAGATGCGCAACGCCCTCCAGCTGGTTCGTGAGGCGGCGCCGGATCTCGAAGTCGACGGCGAAATGCATGGCGAAAGCGCGATCTCCGAGGAACTGCGCCGCCGCGTCATGCCGCATACCACGCTGCATGGCGAAGCCAACCTGCTGGTCTTCCCGAACCTCGATGCGGCCAATATCACCCTCGGCGTCGTGAAATCGATGACCGACGGCCTGCATGTTGGCCCGATCCTGCTCGGCACGGCGATGCCGGCCCATATCCTGGCACCGTCGGTCACCTCTCGCGGTGTGGTCAATATGGCAGCGCTTGCTGTTGTCGAGGCATCGCAGCCGGCGTAACTCCTGCTGCGGCCGTCTGTGAAACGACGGTCGCTGACATCAGGTATATCAGGTACGCCGTATCGAACGGCGTCCCTGATCGGACAGTTCATCCGCGCGTTCGTTGCCTTCAATGCCGGAATGACCCTTGCACCAGGCAATTGTTATCGATGGATTCCGGGATAGCTCGATGTCGAGCGCTTTCCAGAGCTTGGCATCCGATATCGCTCTGTTTCTGGCCCTGCCGTTCGGATTGCTTTTCTTCCAGCCATTGTTCCTCCAGATAGGGCGCCAGCTGTTGCAGCCTTCGACGGTGTAGACGGAATCGGACCAGATGATCGCGGCTTCGCCGGGTACCGTGCGGCCGATCCAGATTGTCGCCTCAAGCACTGCGGTCAGCTCCATCGTGTTGTTGGCGCCATTCCCCACGCCGCCGAAACCGGCGCCTATTTCCGCACCGTCGCGATAGGCGATGAAGGCCCACCCGCCGTGCCCCGAGCGAGGCTCAAAACAACCGTCCACGAAGAGGTGCAGGCCGTGTCCGGTTTCCTGTATTCCTGCTGTCGCTTCGGTGAGGTGAGTTTCGTCGGAAATGCCTGTCATATCAACTGTCTAGAGATCAACGGGCTCCCCGCGTGATTGCAGGAGCGAAGGTATACAAGCATTAGGCTTGCTGGATAAGATTGCAAAAATGCGCTAGGAATTACTGCGAGCTTATTAAGGGAAATACGTTAAGACAAAGCGCGGTGGATTGAAGCCGCAATTCACCGATAGATGCTTTTCTCATTCCGGGACGACGTCGTGAAGCGCCGAAACCTGTATCTTGTTTTCTTTCTGGCATTCGCGGTTCCGGCAGCAGCTGAGACCAACGCGATCTGTGAAGATCTGCGTGGACGCCTGGCCGATCTGCCGCAAACCTTCGGCAATAATGGCCCCGAGATGCGCCAATATGCAGGCGCGCTTGCCGAACAGAATCTGGAACTGCGCAAGGTGCGCGGCGATCTGCGCCGGTATGGCTGCACCTCCGGCAGCATGGTCGTCCTCGGCGGTGAGAATGCGGGATTCTGCGAGGAACTCGAGCAGGCGCAAGCAAAGATGGTCGACAATATCCGCTATCTGCAGGACCGCCGAAGCGAACTGCGCCAGTCCGGCGCCGATCCGGCCCGCGAAGGCCTGATGGCGGCCCTCGAAGACAATGGCTGCAACAGCGACAGCTTTACAGAATCCGCGCAAGGTGACGCCTATGCACCCGCTCCTTCCATCGAGGAGCAGGCAATGCGCGGCGATACCTTCATTCCACTCGGCGGCGGTGAGCGTTACGGCCTGCCGCGGGCCGAAATGCTTTCGCCCGTCAGCACCATCTGCGTGCGCACCTGTGATGGCGGCTTCTTCCCGATCAGCAACAATGCCACTTCGGTCGATTTCGGCCGCGATGCCGCGACGTGCTCGAAAATGTGCCCCGGTGTGGAGACGGAACTCTATTACCGGGATATTTCCAGCACCGAAGCCTCGAACATGATCTCGACGGCAACAGGCGCGCCCTATGGCGCGATGAAGAACGCCTTCGCCTACAAGACCCGCGCGCCTGGCGAAAAATCCGCCTGCTCGTGCAATCTCAGCGCCTATTACCAGGAAATGCGCAAGAGCCAGACGGCCTCTGCTCCGGCGCCTGAGCCGAAAAGCTCCATCACCACGGTCCACACCGAAGCTCCGAAAGCGGCAAGCGCCCCGCCTGCCCCGCAGGTCCAGGTACCGGATCGTCCCTATGATCCCGCCAGCAACAAGGTGCGCCAGGTCGGCCCGCAATTCCTCGCCGGCGATCAGGGCAAGATCGATCTCGCCAATCCCGCGGCATCGGGCCCGCAGCCCCAACAGCAGCAATAATCACGATCTCGGTGCAATAGAAACCGCGCTATCAGCTGGACACGCGATGCTCTCTGAAGGCGGCTGCCAGCGTGCGTAGTGCCGCGCGCGATTTGGCGTCCGTCAGCGTCGAATGCAGCACGATCTCCGAAGACGGCAATGGCGGCAGGCCGAAACGCTCGCTGACTTCGACAGTGCCGACGGGGGCCAGGCGATAGGAGAAGGTCGAGACGGCAAGCCCGGCCGAAACGGCCGCGGTCACAGCCGAAGAGCCGCCGCCGAGGAAGACTTCGGTCCAGGGAATGCCCGCCGCATCAAGCGCGCGGGTGCAGACAGCCCTCACTCCGCAGGTCGGCGATAGTGCTGCAAGACGCAACGGCTCGCCGCGGCGATACTCGAATTGTGGCGTGGCGAACCAGCCGAAATGCTCAGGCCCCAGAACCTCGCCGTCGCGCCGGTCTTCGTCCCTGCGGATGATCGCCGCATCCAGTTCGCCGCGATCGAAAGCTGCAAGCAGGGTGCAGGAATTATCGATCCGCACCTCGATCGTCAGACCCGGATCATGGGCGTTGAGGCGCGCAAGCAGTGTCGGAACCTCCGGCCCGGCCACATGCGCGGCAATGCCGATCGTGAAATGGCGGCGCGACGAAGAGAGTGCCGCAACGGCCCTGTCATGGGCTTCGAGGAATTCCCGTGCGGCCTGTAGAAACACTGCCCCCTGCGCCGAAAGCCGCACCAGCCGGGGTGTGCGTTCGATCAGCCGGTGGCCGAGCCGCTCCTCCAGCCGCTTCAGTTTGACGCTGATCGCTCCTTGCGTGCTGCCGAGTTCGTTGGCGGCGCGGGTGAAACTCTTGTTGTCGGCGATCGCCACGAAGGCCTGAACGGAATCGACATCGAGCATGGTTGAAACCAATCATTCGAATTTGTTGTGTCTGAAATATGTAATCATCCAATTCTGTAATGATCAAGTCCCGCCTATGCTGACGCAAATGGACCACAGCGGATGTCACGTTGTGCGCCTCAACGTCGAAAGGCCAAAACATGCCCCCTGATTCCCATTCATCCCCTCGTGCGCGGGGCATCATTGCCCTGCTGGCTGCCTGTCTCTCCTCGCTGATGTTCGGCCTCGAAATATCGAGCGTGCCGGCAATCCTGCCCACTTTGGAAAAAGTGCTTCACGCCGATTTCAGTGCCCTGCAATGGATCATGAACGCCTATACGATCGCCGTTACGACGGTGCTGATGGCCGCAGGCACACTGGCCGACCGCTACGGCCGCAAGCGCGTCTTCCTGATCGGCATTGCCGTCTTCGGCCTCACCTCGCTGATTGCCGGCCTCGCGCAGGATGTTTCGCTGCTGATCGTTGCTCGTTTTCTGCAGGGAATGAGCGGCGGCTTCATGCTGATCTGCCAGGTAGCCGTGCTCTCCCATCAATTCCAAGAGGGCCGCGCCCGTAGTATCGCCTTCGGCTGGTGGGGCATCATTTTCGGCATCGGCCTGGGCTTCGGCCCGATCGTCGGCGTCGGCATCGTGGCGGTGGCCGGATGGCAATGGGTATTCCTCATCCATGCCGTGCTGGCGGCTGTGACAATCGCTCTCGCGCTGACGGGAATTCAGGAATCGCGTGATCCTGCAGCCGGACGGCTCGATATCGCCGGCATCGCTACCCTTTCGCTGGCGGTCTTCTGCCTTGCCTTCTTCATCACCCAGGGGCCTGCTCTCGGTTTTGCGAGCCCGGCTGCGCTTGGCATTATCGGACTTGGTGCCGCAAGCCTCGTCGCCTTCGTCGTTGCCGAAAAGCTGAACCCGCGACCGATGTTCGATGCCTCGGTGTTCCGCATCCGCACCTTCTCGGGCGCCATTGTCGGTTCGGCCGCCATGAATATCAGCTTCTGGCCTTTCATGATCTATTTGCCGATCTGGTATGAAGCCGGCCTCGGTTACGGCAGTGTGGCCGCCGGCATCGCCTTGCTGGCCTATACGCTGCCGACGCTGGTCGTGCCGCCGCTTGCCGAGCAGCTTATGCTGCGCTACCGGCCGGGTATCATCATTCCCGGCGGCCTTTTCACCATCGGGCTCGGCTTCCTGCTGATGAAGTCAGGCAGCGCCGCCGCCGCGCCAAGCTGGCTGACGATGCTGCCCGGCGCGCTGCTTGCCGGCATCGGGCTTGGCTTCACCAATACCCCGGTCACCAACACGACAACCGGTGCGGTATCCAGCGACCGCGCCGGCATGGCCTCCGGCATCGACATGAGCGCCCGGATGATCTCGCTCGCGATCAACATCGCAGTCATGGGCTTCATCCTGTTCAGTGGTGTGCTCTCCCATCTGAAGAGCGCCTTGCCGAACTCGATGGACGCAGGCGATCTGCGCCTGCTTGCCGAACGGATCTCCGCCGGCAGCATCGCCGCCCTGCCTGATATTCCCGCCGAGACGGTGCATGATGCGCTGGTCGCAGGCTTCGGCGGTGTCATGCTCTATGGAGCGATCGGCGTCTGGATTCTCGCTGCTGCGAGCTTCCTCACCTTTGGCCATTGGAGAACACCGGCCTGCCCCAAGGATTGCAGCACCCAGCCGGCCGAGTGAAGCACACCCGCGCCGGCTCAAACCGGCGCGGCCTCGCCTTCCACCTGCCCCCAGCCGTCATGGAAAACCAGCTCTTCCAGCGCCACCCGCTGCCGCCAGCCTTTGACCGCCAGTTCCGGCTCCTCGTAGAGCCGGTCGACGAAGCCGGCGCAGAGCCAGGCGACCACTTCGATATGATCGGGAATGCCAAGTATCTCCTTGAGGTCGCCCTCGCGAAAGATGCTGACCCAGCCGATGCCGACGCCTTCGGCACGGGCCGCGAGCCACAGGTTTTGGATGGCGCAGACGGTGGAATAGCTGTCCATGCGCGGATTATGCGTGCGTCCCAGCACGACGCTGCCGCTGCGGGTGGGATCGCAGGTCACGCAGATGCCGAGCGGCGCCTGGACAATGCCTTCGAGCTTCAGCGAACGATATTTTTCCTGCCGCTCGCCGGTAAACATGCGGGCTGCTTCCTCATTCGCCCTGACAAACGCATCGCGCACGCGCGCCCTCACCTCGGCGCTTTTCACCAGGATGAAATTCCACGGCTGCATGAAGCCGACCGAAGGCGCGTGATGGGCAGCCGTTAAAAGCCGCGTCACCAGATCGTCCGGCAAGGGATCGGGCAGGAACTGGCTGCGCACGTCGCGCCGCGTCATGATTGCGTGATAGACGGCCTCGCGTTCGGCCGCAGAAAAGCTGGATGCCGGACAAACGGCATCATCAATGGGTCGCATCGTCAAATCCCCAACAACGCAACCGCCCGCCGTCCGCGCGGGTTGGGTCTATCTTGCCAGGCCGGTCTTCTGACTCGGCGTCCTCCGCCTCGCCGCTGCCTTCCCGGCCGCAAAGCCAGTGGCGTAGTTTGAACGGCGAGCGTCAGCCTTACAGCGTTGGGCACGTTCCGGTCTTCCACCGGATTCCCGATTCTCCCGCTGGTGACAGCAGGCACCTGACAGGGCGATCTATGGCGCGGAAAGAGCATGGTCGCAAGCCACATGCGACATTCATTTCGTGGACAGGTTGAAAATGCTGGCCTAGAACGAGACCCTGATCCGAGCGGCGCCACTGGCGTCGAATCCTCCTCCTTGTATCCCGGTTGCCCGTGTCCCGCCTAACGCCGATGATCCTTGCGGTCGCCCTGTTCATGGAACAGATGGATTCGACCGTGATCGCCACCAGCCTGCCGGCTATAGCAGCTGATATCGGCACCTCGCCGATCGCGCTGAAGCTTGCGGTAACCAGCTACCTTGTGGCGCTCGCCATCTTCATTCCGATCAGCGGCTGGATGTCGGATCGCTTCGGCGCGCGCAACATTTTCCGTCTGGCAATCTTCGTTTTCATGGCCGGTTCGATCGCCTGCGCCTTTTCGAATTCCATCGCCGCCTTCGTCATTTCCCGGCTCATCCAGGGCGCCGGCGGCTCGATGATGACGCCGGTCGGACGGCTGCTTCTGGTGCGCGGCACGCCACGTCACCAGCTGGTGAATGCCATGGCGTGGCTCACCATACCCGCTCTTATCGGCCCGATCATGGGCCCGCCGATCGGCGGCTTCCTGACGACCTATCTCAGCTGGCACTGGATCTTCTGGATCAATGTGCCGATCGGCATCATCGGCATTGCGCTGGTCACCCGCTTCCTGCCGGCAATTGAGCCGCGCAGCCCGAAGCCGATGGATTTTCCGGGTTTCTTCCTGTCCGGGATCGGCTTTGCGGGCTTCGTCTTCGGCATATCCGTCATCAGCCTGCCCGCCGTTCCCGTCATCTACGGCTATGTCACCGTCGCGGTCGGCGTCCTCTCCGGCATCCTGTATTTCGTCCATGCCAGGCGCACGCCGCATCCGCTGCTTGATCCGAAAATGTTCCGCTACCCTATGTTCAGGGCGGCGATCCTCGGCGCCTCGAATTTCCGCATGGGGCTCGGCGCGCTGCCCTTCCTCATGCCGCTGATGCTGCAGCTCGGTTTCGGCCTGACACCGCTGCAGTCTGGCTCTGTCACCTTCGTCAGCGCACTCGGCTCCATGGGCTCGAAATTCGCCGCAACCCGCACCTATAACGCCTTCGGCTTCCGCAACGTCATCGCGCTGACCACCTTCCTTGCGGCGATCTTCCTCGGCGTGAACGGCTTCTTCACTGCTGAAACGCCGATCTATCTCATCATGGGCTCTCTTCTCGTCGGCGGACTGTTGCGCTCCATGGCCTTCTCAGGTGTCAACGCCATGGCCTTCGGGGATGTCGACGAAGCCGACAGCAGCCAGGCGACGGCCATCAATGCCGTGGCACAGCGCATCTCCATGGCCATGGGTGTTGCAGTCGCAGGGACGATCCTGGAAGTGTCCGCGAGCTTCCACAGCGGCCAACTCACGGTCACCGATTTCCATATCGCCTTCTTTATCGTGGCAGGGATTTCCTCGCTCGCCTGCATCACTTTCCTGCGCCTGCCCGCCAATGCCGGCGATGACATGACCACACGCCGCGCCAAGCATCGACATGCCGAAGCGGCTGCGCCGGAAGATGCCCAGAGAGAGGCAATGGCCGAAAGCCGATAAAACTTCACAGGCCTGTCATTTTTCCTCACAGAATCCACGTGACAATTCCAATTCGCATGTCTACATAGGCCGCATGTCGATTTCGTCCGTTTACGCATCGCGATTTTATTCGTACCGCTGCTTCCAGCGGATGCGGGTCTGTGCGTAACCGAAACTAACGCGACGACACACCCGAACAGCCGCTAGTCAACCTGGCGGCTTTTTTGTTCCGCCACGGTATGACCAAACAGGAGAGCATACCGTGACTGACACTATTGATGATCTGCGCATCGTCGAGATCACCCCGCTGACCAAGCCTGCCGATATTATCAAGGAAATCCCGCGTGACCGAGCGGTGACCGAGACCGTGACCGGCACGCGCGACACGATCCACAATATCCTGACGGGCAAGGACGACCGCCAGCTGGTCATCATCGGTCCCTGCTCGATCCATGATCCGGCAGCCGCCCGCGAATACGCGTCCCGTCTCTTCGAGCAGCGACGACGCCTCTCCGGCGATCTCGAAATCGTCATGCGCGTCTATTTCGAAAAGCCCCGCACCACCGTCGGCTGGAAGGGGTTGATGAACGACCCGCATCTCGACGGCAGCTACCGAATCGAGGAAGGCCTGCGCCTCGCGCGCCGCCTGCTGCTCGACATCAACGCCATGGGCCTGCCGGCCGGCTGCGAATTCCTCGATACGATCACGCCGCAGTACATTGCCGATCTCGTCAGCTACGGCGCCATCGGCGCGCGCACGACCGAAAGCCAGATCCACCGTCAGCTCGCCTCGGGTCTCTCCTGCCCGATCGGCTTCAAGAACGGTACGGACGGCAGCGCGCGTGTCGCGCTCGACGCGATCATGGCCGCTTCCCAGCCGCATCATTTCCCGGCGGTCACCAAGGATGGACAGGCAGCGATCGCCTCCACCCGCGGCAACGAGGACTGCCACATCATTCTGCGCGGCGGCAAGCGCCCGAACTATGAGGCAGCCGACGTGCAGGCCGTTATCGCCGAGGCAACCAAGCTCGGTGTCGACCCGCGCATGCTGATCGACGCCAGCCACGCCAACAGCGGCAAGGATCCGATGAACCAGCCGAAGGTCGTCCACGACGTCGCCGGCCAGATCGTCGCCGGCAACAGCCACATCAAGGGCATGATGATCGAAAGCAATCTCGTCGCCGGCCGCCAGGATCTCGTCCCCGGCAAGCCGCTCGTCTATGGCCAGTCGATCACCGACGGCTGCATCGGCTGGGACATGTCGGTCGACGTGCTCGAGGATCTGGCTCAGGCCGTCCGTGATCGCCGCAAGGCCGCTGTTGCGGCCTGATAGGCAGCATCAAGCGCGGCGGGCAGACACCCGCCGCCCATTCACATAATGCCGATATTGCGCCGCCTCTCCTTAACCGGTGAGGCGCCCGATCGCCAGTGAGGCTTTCACGAAATGCGCCTATGCAAGCACTTAGAGGCGACAAGCAAATTATAATCGGCCACCGCGCGGATAGAGTCGAAATATTCACTCTCGTCGTCAACGACGTCACTTAAAAACAGGCGCGCAATCTTGTCCTGTGACTGGAGCGTGACTTCCTCTTCAGGCGAAAGCGGCAGATCATCGAAGAAGTTCATGGCGTTGTAATTTCTGAAGTAAGTCTCGTTGCCACAAGCATATTTAATATCATGCTGAATATAGAATTTGGCGATGGGGAGCGCCATCTGGTTCAGAGTTTGAGACTCCTGGTATTTTCCGAACCATCGCAGATACTCGACCGGAAACATAACAAACAATAAAGCACGGCAGCAGATCAGGCAGGCGAATGCCGCGAGCAATACCTTGCGCATAATTGTGTAACGATCCCTCTCATGAACGGGTAATGCCTATCTCAGAAGGGTCGCGTGAGACTTGAGGCGCCACCGCCCCGTCATCAGATGCAGGTGAGCCCTCTCAAGATCTCGCCGGAAAATATCGCACATAGGCGAATTCCTCGCCATCGGGCGACCAGTTCGGCACGTTGATCGTGCCCTGCCCGCCGAAGAGCTCGAACAGCTCCGTCAGATTGCCGCCATCCATGTCCATCATCCTGAGACGCACATTGAGATCGCGCGGATGATCGAAGACGTCGGGGTCGTAGGAAAGGATCAGCACTTTGTCATTGTTGGGTGATGGATGGGCGAACCAGTTGCCGTAATTGTCCGATGTCACCTGTTGGAGATCCGTGCCGTCGGGATGCACGCGCCAGATCTGCATCAGCCCGGTACGGCTGGAATTGAAATAGATCCACTGCCCGTCGGCCGACCAGTCCGGCCCGTCATTGCGGCCCTCGCCATGCGTCAGCCGCTTCTCCTCACCACCATTGACCGAGATCGTATAGATATCGAAGACGTCGTTGCGGATGCCGCAATAGGCAAGCTCGCGCCCGTCTGGCGACCAGCCGTGCCAGTAGGACGGCAGGTTCCTGGTGATCAGCCGCGGCTTGCCGCCTTCGATCGGCAGGATGTAGATCGCCGACTTGCCGAATTCGGTCTTGTCGGAAATGACGATCTGCTCGCCATCGGGCGATATGCCGTGGTCGTTGTTGCAATGGACCGCGAAGCCGGTATCGACACGTTCCACCAGGTCGCTGCCGTCGAGACGCAGGCGATAGAGCAGCCCGTCGCCATTGATCAACAGATAGGCGCCGTCGCGCGAGAAATTCGGCGCCTCGACCAGCGCTTCCGTCTGCCAGATGACACGGCTTTCGCCCCGCCGCACATTGTAGATTTCAACTGAGCTGCGCATTCATCCCTCCCAGATATTTGAAGCGTCTCAGCGATCCCGGAACCGGTTGGTGATCGGGTAGCGCCGGTCGCGGCCGAAATTCTTCTTCGTGATCTTCACGCCCGGTGCCGACTGGCGGCGCTTGTATTCGGCGAGATAGAGCAGATGCTCGATGCGGTGCACCGTCTCGACGTCATGGCCGCGCGCCACGATCTCCTCGACCGCCATTTCCCGTTCGACCAGGCATTCAAGAATGTCGTCGAGCGCTGGATAAGGCGGCAGCGAATCCTGGTCCTTCTGATCCGGGCGAAGTTCGGCCGACGGTGCCTTGTCGATGATGTTTTGCGGAATGACCACGCCCGAAGGGCCGAGCGCATCCGGCGGCACATTCTCGTTGCGCCAGCGGGCGAGCGCATAGACCTGCATCTTGTAGAGGTCCTTGATCGGGTTGAAGCCGCCGTTCATGTCGCCGTAGAGCGTCGCATAGCCGACCGACATTTCCGACTTGTTGCCGGTGGTGACGACCATCGAGCCGAACTTGTTGGAGATCGCCATGAGGATGACGCCGCGTGCGCGGCTCTGCAGGTTTTCCTCGGTGATGCCGCTGTCTGTGCCCTCGAAGAGATTCGAGAGCGCAGATGAAAAGCCAGCTACCGGTTCTTCGATCGGAACGATGTCATAGCGGCAGCCAAGCGCCTTGGCGCAATCGGCGGCGTCCTTGAACGAATCCTCCGATGTATAGCGGTAGGGCAACATCACCGTACGCACCCGCTCTTCGCCGAGCGCATCGACGGCAATTGCCGCGCAGATCGCCGAATCGATGCCGCCGGAAAGCCCGAGCACGACATTCTTGAAGCCGTTCTTGTTCACATAGTCGCGGAAACCGAGCAGGCAGGCGCGGTAGTCGGCTTCTTCGCTCTCGGGTATGCGCGCCATCGGCCCTTGCGAGCAATGCCAGCCCTTTTCTGTCCGCTTCCAGGTCGTCACGGCCAGTGCCGTTTCGAACTGGCTGAGCTGGAAGGCGAGCGACTTGTCGGCATTGAAGGCAAAGCTTGCGCCATCGAAGACGAGCTCGTCCTGGCCGCCGAGCTGGGCGGCATAGACCATCGGCAGCCCGGTTTCGATTACCTGCTTCAGCACGACCTGATGGCGGATATCGACCTTGCCGCGATAATAGGGCGAACCGTTCGGCACGAGCAGTATTTCCGCCCCGCTTTCGGCCAGCGTCTCGCAGACGCCGAGATCGCCCCAGATATCTTCGCAGATCGGAATGCCGATGCGCACGCCGCGAAAGTTCACCGGCCCCGGCATGGCGCCCTGGTCGAAGACGCGCTTCTCGTCGAACTCGCCATAGTTCGGCAGATCGATCTTGTCTCTGACGGCGATCACCTTGCCGCCGTCGAGCACGGCGATGGAATTGTAGCGGCCCGTCTCGTCCTGGCGCGGGAAGCCGATGACGACGCCCGGTCCGCCATCGGCGGTATCGGCCGCGAGGCTTTCGACAGCCTTCCAGCAGGCTTGGATGAACGCCGGCTTCAGAACGAGGTCTTCCGGTGGATAGCCCGAGATGAAAAGCTCGGTCATCATGAGCAGTTGCGCGCCCTGGCGGGCTGCATCGGCGCGCGCCTCGCGCACCTTGGCAAGGTTTCCGGCGACATCGCCCACCGTGGGGTTCAGCTGGGCGATGGCGATGTTGAACGTATGGGAGAGAGCGTTTTCCTGTGTCATGTCATTCATTTAATCCGCCCCTTCGTGCACCGCAATAAGCGGCGTCAAAAGCCGTATCGATCTGCGGCGAAAATTTGATGAATGCTGACTCACACCTCTGTTTGCCTTGCGCGACGCCGATACGCATTGCAATTTGCAGCAGTGGCGGAATACTGCGCGCCAATTCGATCCATTCCCGGGACAATGCCATGTATAATCTTCCTAATTTCGTCCACCTGCATTTCGGCAAATCGGCCGAAGAACTGGGTGACATCGAAAAGCGCGTGCTGGCCAAGGCACATGAGCGCAAGATCATCTCCACCGACATCAACGCTGCCATTGCTGCCGAATCCTCCGTCGGCCAGCGGCTGGCGGATGGCATCGCCCGCGTCGGCGGCTCATGGTCTTTCATCCTCGCCTTCCTCGCCTTCCTCGTGATCTGGACGGTCATCAATACGGTCATCCTGATGACCCGCGCCTTCGACCCCTATCCCTTTGTTTTCCTCAACCTGATCCTCTCCATGCTCGCCGCCATCCAGGCGCCGATCATCATGATGTCGCAGAACCGTCAGGCCGAACGCGACCGTTTCGAAGCGGCCAAGGATTACGAGGTGAATCTGAAAGCCGAACTGGAGGTGCTCTCGCTGCATCAGAAGATCGACATGCGGGTTCTGACGGAACTGACCGCGCTGCGCGAAGACGTCTCCCGGTTGAACGCCATCCTTGGGGAACGCGGACAGGCTTGATGCCGCTAAAATAGCGTGGCCTTAAACATCTGAAATCCCCTTGCAATTCCCGCCCTGCCGCTGCGTTTCATTTGACAGGGCGCTGCCATTGGGATCAACCTGCCGGCACCACGCAAGGGGCCGGGTTTGGAAGAAGAGTTTCACTTCGGCGTATTTTCGATCGTGCCCGCCAGGCGCAGCCTGATGCGGGACGGTTCTGCCGTGCCGCTCGGTAGCCGCGCCGTCGACATACTGCTGTTTCTGCTCCATCATCCTGGCGAGCTGAAGACCAATGCCGAGATCGTCAGGCAGGTCTGGCCTGAGACTTTCGTGGATGACGCCAATTTGCGCGTCCATGTTTCGGCGCTGCGCAAGGCATTGGGCGACGTCAGGCGCGAGCCGCAGTTCATCGCCAATGTGCCGGGCCGCGGCTATACGTTCATCGCTCCCGTCAACCGCCGCAGCAATGGCGCTGAGCCTGCCGCCGCCTCACCGACACCTCAGAAATCCCGCCCGGAACGCCTGCCTGGGCGCATCTTCGGCCGCGAACAGACGATCGCGGCCGTAACCGGACAGCTTGCCAAGAGCCGGCTGGTGACGATTGCCGGTCCTGGCGGCATCGGCAAGTCCACCGTCGCCCGCGCCCTGATTGCGCGCGGCGGCTTCGAAGGCGAGATCGTCTGGATCGACCTGTCGGAAGTCGCGACCGGAAATCTTGTGCCCACCGTCTTGGCGTCTGCGCTCGGCATCCTCTCCCGCAGCGATGATATCGTCAGGGAAATCGCCGTCCATCTGCAGCCACGCAACCTCCTGCTCGTGCTGGATAGCTGCGAGCATGTCGTGGCCGATATCGCCGAGCTTGCCGAGGATCTGCTCGCGGAAGCACCCGATCTGCATATCCTCGCCACCAGCCGTGAGCCGCTGCGCGCCGATGGCGAACGTGTTCACCGCCTGCTGCCCCTCGATCTACCGGCGTCCGCCGTGACAGCGGAAGCTGCTCTCGTCTCGCCTGCCGTCCAACTCTTTGTCGAACGCGCCGATGCCTGCCTCGGCGGTTACGAACTGACGGATGAGGATGCCGCCGATGTCGTCGATATCTGCACGAGGCTCGATGGTATCGCGCTGGCAATCGAGCTTGCGGCCGGCAGGCTGGAGGCGATGGGCATTGCCGCCCTCTCCCGCTCGCTGTCCGACTGTTTCCGGGTATTGACCCGCGGCCGGCGCACGGCCCTGCCGCGCCACCAGACGCTGCGCGCCACGCTCGACTGGAGCTATCTCATCCTGTCGCCGCAGGAGCAGCTGGCTTTGCGCGAACTTTCCGTCTTCCGCGGCCGCTTCAGTGGCAGGGCCGCAGGTGCCGTGCTCTCCGGCAGCGAGCCAGAGGATCTGCTTGCCGCCCTCGTCGCCAAATCGCTGGTCGTGGTCGAGAACGCGACCGACGAAACGCTTTACCGGTTGCTGGATACGACGCGCCTCTATGCCGGTGAGAAGCTTGCCGCATCGGGTGAACTCCCCGGTGCCATGGCCCGCTTCTCCACTCATCTCTCCGTCGCGCTCGAAAGCGCCGAGCAGGATCTCTACGCCGCCCTGCCGGAGGAATGGCCTGACGATTTCGCCCAGCAGGTTCCGGGTTTGCGCGCAGCCGTCGACTGGGCCTTCGGTCCATCCGGCGACGCGCTGCTCGGCGTGCGCCTGACGGTCGCTGCCCTGCCACTCTTCTTCCGCCTGTCGCTGCTTGACGAATGCCTGGCGGCGCTGACCCATGCGATCGCCTTTCTCGATGCCCGCCCCGGCCTGGATGAGAGCAGCCGCATGAAGCTCTATGCCGCGTTGGGCTGGCCGCAGCTGCGCGCCACCCATGCGCCGGAACTTGGCGTCGCTGCCTGGACGACCGCCAGGCGCATTGCCGAGGAGCTCGGCGATATCGACCATCAGTTGCGCGCCATCTGGGCGCTCTGGGTCGACATGCTGAACCGCGCCGAGCCGCGCCAGGGACTGGAGCTGGCGGCGCGTTTTGCAGCCCTTGCTCCCTCCTCCTCCGATCCGAGCGATATTATCATCGGCAGGCGCATGAGAGCCGCAACGCTGCACTGGCTCGGCCGCCATGCCGAAGCCCGCGATGAGCTTCTGGCCATGCTGGCCGACTACGAGCATGTGCCTCAGGCGCACCACTCCGTGCGCTTCCAGTTCGACCAGCGCGTGACGGCGCGCATCATCCTGGCCCGTTGCCTCTGGATGTCGGGCGACGAGAAGGCCGCGCTGGACGAGGCCGAAGAGACCATGCGCTACGCCCGCGAGATCGGCCACAACCATTCGATCAGCAATCTGCTCGCCGAGGCCGTCTGCCCGCTTGCGCTTCTCTCCGGCAACGACGAAGAAGCCGCGAACGCGATCCGGATGCTACGCGAGCATACCAAGGCCCTGTCGCTCGATGTCTGGCACACCTATGCCGATGGATTCGAGGCGGAGCTGCATCTGCATGCCGGCGAATACCGGCTCTGTCTCGCAACGCTGCGTCCGGCGATGGATATCCTCGATCGCGCCGGCTTCAACCTCTTCCGCACCTACTTCCAGTCCATCGAGGCGCAAGCCCTCTCCGGCCTCGGCCAGCATGTAGAGGCCGGCAGCGTAATCGATGCTGCGCTTGTCCATTGCGATGTCTCGGGCGAGCGCTGGTGCCTGCCCGAACTCCTGCGGGTGAAAGCGCTGGTCACCGCAAAGGGACAAGGCCCGGACGCACTGGATGCCGCTTCGGCGATCCTCGAAGTGGCACGCACAGCTGCAAGACAGGATCGCGCCGCTGGCTGGGAACGTCGCATCAACGTCGAACTCGAAGCCCTCGGCCATGAGCCGGCGCAGCTTTCGGGTGCTGCGGGCTAACCCCTTTACACCGATTTACAACGATCAACTCGTCCGCCACTCGCCATCCGTGCATCATTGCCCTTCAAGAGGAGCATGCCATGGACGGCGACATACCCATCCGTTTTCTGATCGTTCTCGCCATGGATGGAGATAGCAGCGAGGTCCGGATCTCACGCCTCGCGCCGGCCTACTATCTTTTCAGAGACGCACATGCAGAAGTCGTCCTGGCGACCCCGTCAGGCGGATTCCCTGATCTGACCAGCGAGTTGCGTCAGACCGCGCATCCGGAACCATCGACCCGCCGCTTCCTCGCCGACCGCGCTGCCCGAGATGATCTCGCCGATACGCTACATCTCGGCCAGATCGTGACGGAGGATTTCGATGCTGCCTTCTGTATCGGTCTTTCCGGCCCGCTCTGGTTGGCCGATGGCGTTGCAGCCACGATCCGCACCTTCCTGACCTTGGGCAAGCCCGTCGCCATCGTCCCCGGCAGGCATCTGGACATAACACCTGAAGGTGCTTCCGCCGGTCTCCTGATCCTCGGTGACAGCGAATCCTCTCCGCTTCTATCGGCCCATGCGTTGCTCAAGGTGGCACTGGAACGGCGCAACGCCCGGGCAAGCGCCGACTAAAAGCCTCTCTCAGAGTTTGCAAAGAAATATTTGCAAAGAATCGTTTGTGGTATTAGGCTGTCGTCATGAAACCGCCAGTCCCTACACAAGCGTCATCCACCTCGCGTAACGTCCGCGAGATCGTTCCCGATGTCACCGCGCTGAAGGCGCTCGCCCATCCGGTGCGCCTGCGCATGCTCGGCATGCTGCGCATCGATGGTCCCGCAACGGCAACCCAGCTTGCCGCGCGCCTCGGCCTTAACAGTGGTGCCACGAGCTACCACCTGCGCCAGCTTGCCCAATATGGTTTTATCGAGGATGCGCCTGCGACATCGCGCCGGGATCGCTGGTGGAAGGCGTCCCACGAGATCACCTCGGTGCGACCGGCGGAAAGCGAAGGTGAGGCTTTCGACATGGACGTCGCCTTCGCGCAGGCAATACTCTCCCAGCAGGTCGGCCAGATGCAGAAGGCCGCCGAGGAATATGCCGAACTGCCGCTCGAATGGCGCAAGGCCAGTACCGCAAGTGACATCGTCATTCCTTTGACCGCCGAGAAAGCCGAAGCCCTGACGACGCGGCTGAACGAGTTTCTCATGGAAGCGATGCGTGAAGCCCCGGCCCTTGGCGAGCCACTGCCCGCCGACACGGTGCCTTTCACTGTCATGCTGCACGCCTTTCCCTATCCGGGCCGCCTGCCGCATGGCGAGGAAGAGAGCGAGCCATGAGCCGCAGCCCCTTTGTCGCGCTCGCAGTTGCAGAAACGCTCTCCCTTTCGGGCACGCGCCTCTCGGGCATCGCCATTCCCTGGTTGGTACTGAGCACCACAGGCAGCGCCATGCTGACCGGCATCGTCGCCATGATGGAAATGCTGCCCTATGTCGTCGCCAAGGCACTCGGCGGTCCGATGATCGATCGCGTCGGACCCAAGCGCGTCGCCATCGTTTGCGACAGCGCCTCGGTGATCACGGTCGGTCTCGTGCCGCTCCTGCATCTCCTCGACCTGCTCACCATGCCGATCCTACTGCCGATCGTCTTTGTCATGGGGGTGCTGCGCGGCCCCTCCGATGCTGCAAAACAATCCATGGTCCCCGATATTGCCGGGCTTGCCGCCGTGCCGCTGGAGCGTGTCACCGGCGTCATCGGCGTCATCGACCGCCTCGCATCGACGGTGGGGGCGGCAGGTGCCGGTGGGCTGATTGCCCTTGTCGGGCCGAGCCAGGCGCTGGTGGTCAACGCCGTCACCTTCGCCGCTTCCGCGCTGATCGTCGCTATCGGCATTCCTGCAATTCGGCATGCAGTGAAGTCCGCAGCATCCGGCATCAAGGCCTATGGGCGGGAACTCGCGGAAGGCTGGCACTTCATGCGGCGTGATGCCGTGCTCGTCGCAATCGTGCTGATGGTAGCGACCACCAACTTGCTCGATCAGGCCTACTATGTCGTCCTGGTTCCGGTCTGGACCCAGGGTTCGGGCCATGGCCCGGCCCTGCTCGGAACCCTGTTTGCCGTCTTCTCCTGTGCGTCGATGATCGGCGCTGCGATTGCCGCCATGATCGGCGAGCGCCTACCGCGGCTTGCCGTCTACACGGTCGCCTTTCTGTTGACGGGTTTCCCCCGCTTCCTGGTCTTTGCAATGGACTCCCCACTCGCCCTGATCTTCGCGATCCTCGCGATCGGCGGCTTCGCCTCGGGCTTCCTCAATCCCATTCTCACGGCTGTGCTTTTCGAGCGCATCCCGAAGCCGCTGATGGGGCGCGTCACCTCGCTGAATGCCGCACTCTGCTGGGCGCTCATTCCCTTCGGCGGCCTTGTCGGCGGCGCGCTGATCGATGGCTTCGGCCTCTCGGCCGCACTTTTCCTGACGGGCCTTGCCTATCTCGTGACGACGCTTGCACCGCTGGCACATCGCAGTTTCCGCGGCTTCGACAAGAGGCGGGCGGGTGACGTCGCGATCTCCTGAACAGATCGCAAGCGGTGCATGGGCAAAGGTGCCTGTTTCCGCTATTCGGTCATGAGCGAACCATGCCGGGGGACGACGATGCCGATTTCAGAGGAAATCCCGCTTGCCGGCGGCAATGTCAATGCCGGCGTTGTCAGGGTTGGCAATACTGTCCGCCGTGCGATCGGCCCAAACAGCGGCAATGTCCACAAGCTCCTGGAGCAACTGGAGAGGCGAGGCTATGGCCATGCCCCGCGCTTCCTTGGCATCGATGCCAGCGGAAGAGAAATCCTCTCTTACATGGCGGGTTCTGCGACGATGCCGGACACGCTCTGGACGAATGATGCCGCGCTCGTCGAAGCCGTGGGCATGTTGCGGCAATTCCATGACGCGACGAAAGACCTGGATTTCGTACCCGATGGCAATTGGGCCTACACCTACCCCGTTGCCGACCGCAACGACGTGATTTGCCACAATGATTTCGCACCCTACAACATGATCTTCCGGGACGGTCTTCCGATCGCGATCATCGATTTCGATCTGGCGGGCCCGGGTCCGCATTTGCGAGACCTCGCCTACCTTGCATATTGGTTTGCCCCGCTTTCCTTTTCCTCCGAAGACCTGGCCGAACACGCCGCCCGCGAACTTGCTTCCGGCAGCCCCCGGCTCAAGCTGCTCTGCTCGGTCTACGATACCAACGATCATGCCGCCCTGCTCGATATGGTGGCTGAGGTGCTGGAGCACATGGGTGATGAGGCGGCGGCCGAGAAGATGGTTGGCCGAGACGCCGCGGTCAGATTGCGCGACGGCGGCCACTTCGAGCATTGGCGCAGGGAAGCAAGATCGTTCGAGGAGAACAGGCAGGCCGTCCGGCGCAACATGCAGCGGCTCTGAGAAGAAAAACCTGCTGATAACATATTGTGTTCATGAGGTAATTACGCCTAATGGCGCATTGCTGTCATTATTGCTTTGCATCAATTTACGACGGTTAACTCGCATCGCCGCCGGAAGTGGGTCAGCTTGTTCTCGTCGAAGAGGCGCGGAGAAGCCCACACGGAGGCGATCATGCCCACAGCTGAGAATGAACGCAGCATTGTACTGACAGCGGATGCCACACGGCGGGACGTTCTTCTGGCAGGCGGCGCGGCCATTGCGGCCCTCGCCCTGCCGAAAACCACGCTTGCCGCAACCAGTTCAACATCATCAGAAAATCGGAGCCAGACCATGCCTTTCATCAAGACCAAGGACGGAACTGAAATCTTCTACAAGGATTGGGGCAAGAAGGATGCCCAGCCGATCGTCTTCCATCACGGCTGGCCGCTCAGCGCCGACGACTGGGACGCGCAGATGATGTTTTTCCTCGAAAAGGGTTTTCGCGTCATCGCCCATGACCGCCGTGGCCACGGCCGCTCGAGCCAGACCTTCGAAGGCAACGAGATGGATACCTATGCGGCTGACGTTGCCGCACTGACCGATCACCTCGATCTCAAGAATGCCGTCCATATCGGCCACTCGACCGGCGGCGGCGAAGTCGTCCATTATGTCGCACGCGCCAAGGAAGGTCGTGTCGCCAAGGCCGTGATCATCGGCGCCGTGCCGCCGATCATGCTGAAATCCGACAAGAATCCGGGCGGTCTGCCGCTCGAAGTCTTCGACGGCTTCCGCGCAGCCCTCGTTGCCAACCGCGCCCAGTTCTACCTCGATATACCCACCGGCCCCTTCTACGGCTTCAACCGTCCGGGCGCCAAGGTCAGCCAGGGCGTGATCGAAAACTGGTGGCGCCAGGGCATGATGGGCGGCGCCAAGGCCCACTATGATTGCATCAAGGCCTTCTCGGAAACCGACTTCACCGAAGACCTTCAGAAGATCACGGTTCCGGTTCTCGTCATGCATGGCGACGACGACCAGATCGTTCCCTATGCCGACTCGGGACCGCTCTCCGCCAAGCTCCTGAAGCACGGCACGCTGAAGACCTATCCGGGCTTCCCGCACGGCATGTGCACCACGCACCCGGAAGTCATCAACCCGGACCTCCTGGCCTTCATCAAGGGCTGAGTTTTCTCTCGAAGAGTTGCCGGCGCGCCCTTGTGGCGCGCCTTTTTCTTCCTGATATGCGGTTGTCACCGTCGGCAGGGAATGGTTGTCTGGTATGGTGTCGCGGCATCAGCCGTAAAGAACTGAAAATCAATGTAAATAATTGATAATATTGAATTTTATAGGCGAAGTCCTATCGGTGTGCTGTTATTGTCTCCTCATGGTGATACCGAAGAGGAGACGAGCAGATGAACAATCCGGATAATCTCGGCCTGTCGGCCACGCGCCGTCAGCTTCTGGCCGGCGCCCTCTCGGGCGCGGCGGCCCTTGTCCTGCCGCGCGGCACCTATGCGGCGGAGCCCTATCGTTTTACGCACGGCGCCTTCGATATCACTGTCGTCAGCGACGGCTTCATCACCCTGCCCGCCGAAGTCCTGCTTCCCGACGCGACGCCGGAACAGCGCCGGCCGATATTGGCGCAGCTCGGCGGCGATGCGGCGGGTGCGCCAGTCCAGGCCAATATCCCGCTCATCCGCCGCGGCAGCGACCTGATCCTGATAGACAACGGTTCCGGTACGAACTTTCAGGCAAGCGCCGGCAAGGTGGTACAACAGCCAGTCAAATCCAAAGCGCTGATCAAAGGCTTCAGGAAAACTGATGCGTTGGAGCAGAGCATCATCAGTTGCAGGGCGATCTGTCGATGCCAGCATGATGGATATCCTTTCGGCTGCCGCAATCGCCGCCAACCAGAAGAAGCAGGTGGCCGTCAACCTGAACGCCGCAGTCCCCGGCATTGCCGGCACGAAACTGACGCTCGCAATCGGCGAGCCGCCGAAGGAACTGGCCTCCACGCCGTCGGCACCACGGGTGCGGTCGTACGCACCGCCCAGGTGCGGCTCGCATTTGAACTGAATGTTCTTGGCATCAGCTCGATTGCCGGCATCAAGCTGCGCAGGACATTTCCGCCAAGACCATCAAGAATGTTTCGACCAGGGACACGCTGACCTCGACGGTCACCAGCCTGCTTACCAATGCCGACATCCAGGTCACCATCCTCGGTCTCGGTATCGGCCTGCCGAAGGCCGTCATCCAGGGCGCGGTCGCCGATACGCTGACCGGGCTTGCCAAGCCGCTCGACGAGCTGCTTTTCAACACGCTGACCCTGCTCGGCGTCAAGATCGGCGAAGCCGATGTGCGGGTGACGGATGTTCGCTGCCAGCAGTCGGTGTTGGTGCAATAAATGATGTTCTATTGAAGAACTAAAATCGCTGAAAAGTCTAATCTGGAAGATCCAAAACGTCATGTACGTTTGTGATCGAATAAGCGATTGGCTTACCGCTTCGTAACTTCACAATAACATCCACCACAAAACCCTTCTTGTAGACGTTTTCATCTGCGTCGCGAATTTCATGCTTGATGCGTGCTTCGGCCACTTCGGATCCATACATTATCGAGAGACTCTTGTCGGACAGTTCTTCGATCTTTACGCGCTCACCAGATGATTTTCCTACATCGGCATCATTAACGTCTGACCGAGTAAATATCATCAGCACCCTCTCGTGAGCGTGGTGATCAGGCTTAGCGAGCGCCTTCTTACGATCTTCTATATTCTGCAGCGCCGTCCGAGCTTCCGGCGCGGTGAATTTAAAGGATGCCCGAATTTCCCTTTTTCCGTCCTCAAAATAAGCGGCTTCGAGGGAGTGGGACGCAATAGGATCCGATGCGATAGCTTTTGCGGTATCCGCCCAGTCTTTCAACTCAGAGGACGACTGAAGTTCATCCTTGGAATAGCTTCCCGTCAAAATGGCCTTAAATCGTTCGCCCCATCTTTTTACGAAATCCTCCAGCAGCATAATTTGGTCGATGCTAGCCATAGCGATTGGAGTTATCGCTTGAATGCCAGTGAAGATATCGGCCTCGATGCTACCGTGACGGACCTCTTTCACATACATTTTGGGATCGCTACGAGCGTCTGGATATTCGGCCCCTACGAAGCGATCAAACTCATTTGCAAGTGAAGTAAAAGCTCCAACAAAATCCCCGAGTTCGACTGGCTCATCAGTATGCAGTGTCAGTGTAAGTAGTGCTCTTTGTTCCCTCATAAATTGAGCATATGTTTTTTCAGGCATTTGTCCATGACCCGTCTGTGCGTCAGCAAGTTCCGATATAAGCTCACAAATATTGTTTATGTTCTCTTTTTGTTCTAACCTCCATTGGTTTTCTTGTCCAGCTCACTTAAGAGGCGCGTTTGACAGGCGCCGGCCCCACAAGTACGAAGTTCGCCATGAGTTCCAACAGCGCGCATCTTTTCCGTCTCGACCGCACCTGCCCGCAGGTTGCCGTTCTGCGCGCTTTTGGCGGACGAGGTCTCCGCGTCCAGCCGTAACGTCCGGATGCCCTGATGCGTCCGGCGAACTGCTGGACGTAAAGCCCCCATCCTTCTGTTAGGGCTGCCAGGGAGACAGGCACCGTGCTCAATCTTTTCAATGTCAATTCGCTCATCCACTGGGAAGAGCGCGAAATCAACATGCGTGACCACATGGTCCGTTTCTTTTCCGACGAAGTGCGAACCTTCCTCCGGTCGGTCAACCCGGCCTGGGATGTCAGAAGGGTCGAGGCGCCGGCGCTGACGCCTCGCGCCCTCATTTCGGACGCCTACACCAATGCCGATATCTGGGCGCAGGAGCAACTGACCGAGACCGAGGCGCCGCTCGTGCTGAGGCCGGAAACGACGCCCTCGACCTACGTCTATATGCAGCACATTCTCGGCAATCATTCGAGAACGCGTCTGCCCCTCTGCGTCTGGCAGGCCGGACGATCCTACCGGCGCGAGCAGGAGCAGCCGACCAAGCACATGCGCCTGAAGGAGTTCTGGCAGCTGGAATTCCAGTGCGCCTACACGGCCGACAGCGGCAACGACTATCATGCCGCCGCGCTGGAGCCCGTGCGCCGAATGATCGCCGCGCTCATCCCGCTGCCAACGCGCATCGTGCCTTCCGACCGGCTGCCGGCCTATTCGCAGACAACAGTCGATGTGGAGGTGGATAACGGCGACAAGTGGATGGAAGTCTGCTCTATCTCCCGCCGCACGGATTTTCCCGAGCGCTACAGGACGCAGCCGAAGAAGGGGCCGGCTGTGGAACAGGATGTTCTCGTGCTGGAAATCGCCATCGGCCTTGATCGCTGCGTCTACAACTGGGATCTTGCGACGAGCCTGTAAGACATTGCGGGCCGCGTTTATTCAGGAATCCGGCCCGTACTTTAAATATAGATATATCTATATGTATTGTCCGGTCTCAGGCAATTGACTTCGATTAGCCACGCATATCACCGGCCAGAGACTGTTCTTGAATCTCGTGGAAGATCGAACACCATTGTGGGTGGCCCAAATCGTCCAGCGCCTCGGCCTGAACGGGCGTGGCCCACTGCGCCGCCGTATGCTCATCTCCCAGCAATACAGGTTCTCCACCCTGCCATTCGCTCACGAGGAAGAGATGATAGATGGTGTCTTCCTCGGGCTGCTCGGCGAGCTTTCGAAATTGGGATGGGGTCAGGCCAACTTCCTCCTTTGCCTCGCGCACCATTGCCGCCGCGGGGCTCTCGCCGGCTTCAACATGGCCGCCGACCAGATCCCACCAATCAGGAAAGCGCTCTTTGTGCCCTGCACGTCTGACCAGCAGAACCCGGCCTTCCCGCCAGAAAATGGCGCATGCAATTTCAGTCAAGACATTCCCTCTCGGTGCGTCCGCAATTTGCCCCGACAAGAAGCGAAAGTCACGGCCCTTGCCGAAGCACGTCATCGTCAGCCAATTTACGAATCTGCGCGCATGCCCACGCAAGAGAGGAAGGCATCCTTGGAAATTCCTGCACAGTTCCATGTGTCCGAAACATCCGGCTGGCTGGTGAACCATCGCATCAATTCCGCCCTGCCGGGCTATCTCATAGTCAGTTCGCGAAGCTTCACCAACGATCTCGCAGACCTGTCGGCTGAAGCCTTGTGCGAGCTCGGTCCGTTATTGGCAAAAGCTCAGCATGCCCTCGGTAAGGTGCTCGGCGCAAAGCGCGTCTATATTGGCCGCTACGGCCACTCGCCCGGATTTCCCATCCACTTCCACATCATCCCGATCTACGACTGGGTGGAAGACCTCTTCTGGCAGGATCAGCGCTACCGTCTGCTGCAGACCTTTGCCGAAGGCCCGGGCGAAACGCCGACCGATGGGGCCGAGCTGACCTTCTTCATCTGGCGCGAATTCTGCGAGCGGGCCGAGCCGCCACCGATACAGGGGCCATCTGTTGCCGAGACGATCGAATTGCTGAGAAAGACATTGCGCGCATGACATTCGCAGACCAAGCATTCACAATATCAGTCGATCATATTCATTGCCGTTGCGCCGGAACCTTCCGGCTCTCCGAGCCGGTCGAGGCGCTGCGGCGGGCCGGCTGGGATCGCTTTCTCGAAAGACACCCAACGGCCTTCGACGGGCAGCTCCTGCGCTTGGCCGAGCATCGCATCGAGAATGGCGGATTGACCATCATGGCCCAAAGCACGAGCTTCTCCGCCTATGTCGTGACCCGCCATGCCGGCTTTGCCGCGGAGCACCCCGACGCCGAGCGCTCCGATCCGCTTGGGCTCACCATTATCCTTGTTACCGCGGACCAGCAGGTGATCGTCACCAAGCGGAGCCTGACTGCGGAGCAGAATCCAGGCGCCCTTTATCTGATCGGCGGTTATGCGGAACCGGGTGCCAGCGAAGAAGTCGATCTCTTCGACGAGGCGGCCCGCGAACTTGCCGAGGAGGTCGCCGTCACCGATATCGATCGCTCCGCCGCCTTCGCGATCGGCCTCGCCTACGATCCCGTCCATTGCCACCCCGAGCTTTTCATTCTGGCATCGAGCCGCTCCACATCAGCCGTGATCCTCGATGGCGCCCATCATGCACCAGACCGCAACGAGGCGGCGGAACTCTTCGCGTCACCGCTGAGTGATATCCTGAACGACGATGGTTTCCTGCCCGACGCGCCCAGGACATGGAGCTTCGTCAAGGCTCGGTCTTTCCTGCAACGGCATTTCCGTCAGCACCATGCCCTTTGACATCGGCGAGCGGGCCGCCTGCCGTGTGAGGCAGCCCGTTCGCGATGCCATTACGGTTCCGGCCGCAACAGCACATGTTTCTTCCGGCCGACCGACAGGCGGATGACGCCCTCCTCCATGTCGGTATCGGTAAGCCGCATGGCTTCATCGGACACGTTGCTGCTGTTGACACGCACGCCGCCGCCGATGATCAGCCGCCGCGCCTCGCTTTTCGACCTTGCAAGCCCCGATGCGACAAGCGCATCCGGCAGCGGCAGGCCCTGGCGCAGCAGATCGCCCTCGATGGTAACCGTCGGCAATCCTGCAGCGGCCTCGCCCTGTTCAAACATGCGGCAAGAGGTCTCGGAGGCTTGCGTCGCCGCGTCCGCGCCATGGCAGAGCCGTGTCACCGCGTCGGCAAGCACCTTCTTCGCAACATTGATCTCGGAGCCGCGCAAAGCTTCCAGGCGCGCAATCTCGTCAAGCGGCAGCTCGGTGAAGAGCCGCATGAAGCGGCCGACATCGGCATCCTCGGTGTTGCGCCAGAACTGCCAGAATTCGTAGGGCGACAGCCGATCTGCATTCAGCCAGACCGCGCCCGATGCGCTCTTGCCCATTTTCGCACCCGACGCGGTCGTGAGCAGCGGCGCCGTCAAACCGAACAGCGTTCGCCCGCCGGCACGCCGCCCGAACTCGACGCCGCTGAGAATATTGCCCCATTGGTCCGAACCGCCGAGCTGCAGCAGGCAGCCATGCGTTTCGGCAAGCACGTGAAAGTCATAACCCTGCATGACCACGTAGTTGAATTCGAGCAGCGAGAGCGACTGCTCTCGCTCCAGCCGCTGGCGCACGCTCTCCGAGGTCAGCATCCGGTTGACGGAGAAATGCGGACCGACCTCGCGCAGGAAATCCAGGTATTTCAGGCCACCAAGCCAGTCGGCATTGTTGACCATGAGCGCATCTGTCGGCCTGCCGCCGAAGGTCAGGAACCGCTCGAAGATGCGCCGGATGCCGGCGAGATTGGCGGCGATCTGTTCTTCGCTGAGCAATGGCCGCGACGTATCGCGAAAGCTCGGATCGCCGAGCCGCGTCGTGGCGCCGCCCATCAGCGCGATCGGCCTGTGGCCGGTCTTCTGAAACCAGCGCAGCATCATGATGGGGATGAGATGCCCGACATGCAGGCTGTCGGCCGTGAGGTCAAAGCCGTTATAGGCTGTCCCGATCCCGGTGCCGAGCCGGTGGTCGAGGGCTTCGAGATCAGTGCATTGCTGGATGAAACCGCGCTCCGCGAGAACGCGCAGAAACTCCGATCGAAGCTTGATGGAAGGCTGAAAATTGATGGTCATGAGGGTCTCCAGTGGGGCCGTGAGGCCGGAGACCTTCCGCTGAAACACGCGCCGCCGACCGTGCGGCGTTCGGGTTTCGAATAGATGACCGTCGCCGCTCTATGGGAGCAGCGCGTAATACAGGCCGGACAGGGTCGGTACACGGGTCATGCGCAATGCATACAGGGCGCGTGGTGTCACGACAAGGGCCTCGGTCACCGTCTCATGGCGATCGGCAGCGCAGGCTGCGAGACTGCGGTCTTCATGAGATCGACGATACCATCCGGGAAAATGACGTCGGCACTGGCAAGCAGTTCTTCCGTCGACCACCAGTGGTGATCCGCCATGACCTCTCGTTCCAGATCCGTCCAGCCGCTATCGGAGATCGCCCCACGCTCGGTGCGCAACACGAAAAACTGCTCCTCGGCGCGCACCATCTCGCCATTGTGGAGCTGAAATTCGAAAGACCGGCTGCCGATCGATGATCCCACCTGATCCACATGGAGGCCGGTTTCCTCCCTGAGCTCGCGCAAGGCCGCGGCCTCGAACGTCTCGCCCTCCTCAAGCCCGCCGCCCGGCGTCGCCCAATATTGCCGCCCCGCAAGCGCGCCCGATCTGAAGACGAATTTGAAAAGCAGGACGCACCCGAACTGATCGAGCAGAAGCAGCCGCGCGGCCGGACGTGTTCGCATCAAACTTACCTCTTGTGTCATCGCTCATGAGAATGGCAATGGAAGAAAATCGCAACCTCCGGTGAAAAAAAGCATCAGATGCTTCGTTTCGGCTTTCGCTTTGCAATCGTCGTCTTTCTGACCCTGCTCACACAGATCGGCGGTATCGCTCATCTCGTCGGCATCGTGGTTGCACGCCTTTGGGCCGTGCGTAGATTTGTGCCGAAGCTCGCAATCTTCCTGCTCGTCTATACCAGCCTGACGATTGTCACTAGCATCGTTGCGCCGATCTTCGGGCGTGTTCCCCTGTCCTGTCTGGCAGACGCTGCAGACAAGCTTGTCGTCCGCTCACCGATCTACTGCGCCCTCAATCGAAATTATGTCACGCCTGCGGTGCGCGATCTGGCCTATGCCCTTGCAGACAATATGGATAGGCAATTTCCCGGCACGACAACGATCGCATTGGATGCCAATTTCCCCTTCCTGACCGGCTTTCCGCTGCTGCCGCATTTGTCGCATACTGACGGCAGGAAGCTCGACTTCGCCTATTACTACGAGGATTCCGCCGGTAATTTCCTTGATGGCGTCACCCGCTCACCAATCGGCTACTTCGCTTTCGAACAGCCCGCCAATAGTGATGAGCAGCCATGCAAGGGGCGGAACGACTGGCTGACGGGGCGTTGGGACCTCGATTTTCTCCAGCCGCTGTTTCCTGCCTACCGGCTTCAGAAGCAACGGACGGCGGCGGCGGTGAATTGGCTCACCACCGAGGGCGTGAGCCGGTTCGGAGTGGAGAAGGTATTTCTTGAACCGCATCTGAAAAAAGCGCTCGGCATCACCGACGATCATGTGCGGTTTCAGGGGTGCCGCGCTGCGCGTCACGACGACCATCTTCATGTTCAGTTGCGGTGATGCCCTCGCCTTTCTTATCGGTGGGCTTATCACAGGGGTTAATGGCGATGCCCGTGACTCCACAAACAAAAAGCCCGGCTCTAGGCCGGGCTTTTCAAACTCTATCGGCTAATCGCCTCAGGCCCTTGCGGCCATCCGCTTCTCGTCACGCCCGCCCTTCATGCGCTCGGCCAGCAGGAAGGCCAGCTCGAGTGCCTGATCGGCGTTGAGGCGCGGGTCGCAATGGGTGTGATAGCGATCCTGCAGGTCCTCGGCCGTGACGGCGCGGGCGCCGCCGGTGCATTCGGTCACGTCCTTGCCGGTCATCTCGATATGGATGCCGCCCGGATGCGTGCCTTCGGCGCGATGGATCTGGAAGAAGCTTTCGACTTCCGAGAGGATCCGTTCGAAGGGCCGCGTCTTGTAGTTGTTGAGCGTGATCGTGTTGCCATGCATCGGGTCGCAGGACCAGACGACCTTCTTGCCTTCGCGCTCGACGGCGCGGATGAGCTTCGGCAGGCTGTCGGCGACCTTGTCATGGCCGAAGCGGCAGATCAGCGTCAGGCGGCCGGCTTCGTTGGCCGGGTTCAACGCGTCGATCAGCTCGATCAGGTTGTCCGGCTGCAGCGACGGGCCGCATTTCAGGCCGATCGGGTTCTTGATGCCGCGGAAATATTCGACATGCCCATGGTCGAGCTGGCGGGTGCGGTCACCGATCCAGATCATGTGGCCGGATGTGGCGTACCAGTCGCCGGAGGTGGAGTCGACGCGGGTCAGCGCCTCTTCGTAGCCCAGCAGCAGCGCCTCGTGGCTGGTGAAGAAATCGGTCTCGCGCAGGCTCGGATTGTTTTCCGAGGTGATGCCGATCGCCTTCATGAAATCCATGGTTTCGCTGATGCGGTCGGCAAGCTTGCGGTAGCGCTCACCTTGCGGGCTGTCCTTGACGAAGCCGAGCATCCACTTGTGCACGTTGTCGAGATTGGCATAGCCGCCCATCGCAAATGCGCGCAGCAGGTTCAGCGTTGCGGCCGACTGGCGGTAGGCATCCAGCTGGCGCTCCGGGCTCGGGATACGGGATTCCGGCGTGAATTCGATGCCGTTGACGATATCGCCGCGATAGCTCGGCAGCGAAACGCCGTTCTGCGTTTCCATCGGCGCCGAACGCGGCTTGGCAAACTGGCCGGCGATGCGCCCGACCTTCACGACGGGAAGCTGGGCGCCAAAGGTCAGCACGACGGCCATCTGCAGGAAGGCACGGAAGAAGTCTCTGATATTGTCGGCGCCGTGCTCCAGGAAGCTCTCGGCACAATCGCCGCCCTGCAGCAGGAAGGCATTGCCTTCGGCGACATTGGCAAGCGCGCTCTTCAGGCGGCGGGCCTCACCGGCAAAAACCAGCGGCGGATAGGTGGAGAGCGTGGCCTCAGTCGCCGCCAGCGCGGCCGCGTCGGGATATTCCGGAACCTGCTGGATTGGCTTGCTCCGCCAGCTGCTCGGGGTCCAATTCTGTGCCATGTCGCTCATCTGCTTCCCCACCCGGTTTACCCGGATGCCTGCCCGTTAAAGAATGCGGCGGCTTATAAACCTTTCGGCTTCCCTTGCCTAGTAGCGCGTTCGGCGCCCCGAAAGAGTTTCCATCGCCGGCTCGCAGCGTCACTCCGGTTGCGCCAATCCGACGTCGAACCTGGCGTTAAGGCGATATATACCATGCTATTTTCCGGCTAATTTAGATTTCGTATGTAAAGCAGACCCTAATAATATAGGGGTTGAGCATGGGTATCCTTTCGTCCGCGTTCCTTTCGGACCGATCCGGCAATTTCGGCATCATGACGGCGTTGCTGATGGTGCCGCTGGTAGGCTCTGCCGGTTTGGCGCTGGACTATGCCCATGCACTGAGCCTGCGCACCGAGCTCTATGCCGCGGCCGATGCTGCAGCCGTCGGCTCGATTTCCGAAAAATCGGATGCGGTGGCGGCTGCCATGACGATGCAGGGAGACGGCACCATCTCGGTCGCCAAGACCGATGCCCGCAGCATCTTTTTCTCGCAGATGTCCGGCGAGTTGACCTCGGTGGCTGTGAATCTGAGCATCGACGTCACCAAGACGGCCAACAAGCTCAATTCGAAGGTCACCTTCAGCGCCTCTGTACCCACTACCTTCATGCATATCCTGGGCCAGGACTCGATCACCATATCGGGCTCGGCGACGGCGGAATATCAGACCGCCTCCTTCATGGATTTCTACATCCTTCTGGACAACACGCCGTCCATGGGTGTCGCCGCAACGCCGACCGACGTTTCCAAGCTGCAGGCCAAGACCGGCTGTGCCTTCGCCTGCCACCAGATGGACCAGGCCTCCAACAACTACACGATCGCCAAGAGCCTCGGCGTCGCCATGCGTATCGATGTGGTGCGCCAGGCAACCCAGGCGCTGACCGATACGGCCAAGACAGAACGCGTCAGCGCCGACCAGTTCCGCATGGGCGTCTACACCTTCGGCACCAAGGCAGAGGATGCCAAGCTGACGACGATCTCAAATCTCACCTCGGATCTGACGACGGTGAAAAACTACACCAACGCCGTCGACCTGATGACCATTCCCTATCAGAACTACAATCAGGACCAGCTCACCAGCTTCGACAGTGCCATGACGCAGATGAACACCATCATCGATCCGGCCGGCGACGGCACGTCGAACACCAAGCCCGAAAAAATCCTGTTCTTCGTGTCGGATGGTGTGGGCGACAGCTACAAGCCTTCGACCTGCACCAAGAAGACGACCGGTGGCCGCTGCCAGGAGCCGATCGACACGTCCTTCTGCAAGCCGCTCAAGGATCGCGGCGTCAAGATTGCCATTCTCTACACCACCTACCTGCCGCTGCCGAGCAACAACTGGTACAATACCTGGATCAAGCCCTTCCAGAACGAGATACCCACGCGCATGGCCGCCTGCGCCTCGCCGGGCCTCTATTTCGAGGTGTCACCGACCGAGGGCATTGCTGATGCCATGAAGGCACTGTTCCTCAAGGTTATCCGCGCGCCGCGCCTGACGAGCTAAGCATGTCGTCCAGCCCTGTGAAGCCGTTTCGCGACAAGGACGGCATAAGACAGGGATCACCCTCGCCTGCCGCCTGTGCGGCAGGCTTCATTTCATGAGGATGTATCAGACGCGCTTGCCGTCGCGGATACGGTAGCTCGGCGCGTACATGGTCACCAGTTCTTCGGCTGCCGTCGGGTGCAGCGCCATGGTGCGGTCGAAATCGTCCTTGGTGCAGCCAGCCTTCAGCGTGACGCCGAGGATCTGCGCCATTTCACCGGCGTCATGCCCGAGAATGTGGGCGCCGACCACCTTGCGGCTTGCGGCATCGACGATCAGCTTCATCATCATCTTTTCCGCCCGGCCAGAGAGCGTTGCCTTCAGCGGCCGGAACTGGGCGCGATAGACTTCCAGCTCCTTGTAGCGCTTGGCCGCCTCTTCTTCGGAAAGACCGACCGTGCCGATCTCCGGTTGCGAGAAGACCGCCGTCGGGATGAGGTCGTAATCCGGCTTGGTCGGATTGTCCTTGTATTCCGTCTCGATGAAGCACATCGCCTCATGGATCGCGACCGGCGTCAGCTGTACCCGATCGGTGACGTCGCCAAGCGCATAGATATTCTCGACATTGGTACGAGAATAATCGTCGACGATGATGGCGCCGCGCTCGTTGACTGCAACGCCCGCCTTTTCGAGCCCCAGCCCCTTCGTGTTCGGATCGCGGCCGAGGGCAAGCATGACAATCCCGGCGTTGAGTGTGCCGTTCTTCAGCGTCTCGATGACGAGGCCGTCTTCACCCTTCGTCACCTTCTGCATCACGTCCTGGCAGAGGATGCGGATGCCCTTGGCGACCATTGCCTCATGCAGCCCGCGGCGCAGGTCCTCGTCGAAGCGCGAGAGGATTTCGGTACCACGATAGATCAGCGTCGTCTCGACGCCGAGCCCGTGGAAGATGTTGGCGAATTCGACGGCGATGTAGCCGCCGCCGGCAATCAGGATCGATTTCGGCAATTCTTCCAGGTGGAAGGCCTCGTTGGAGGAAATGCAGAGCTCGTGGCCGGGCAGCGCCTCATGCGGGTTCGGCCGGCCGCCGGTCGCGATCACGATGGTCTTTGCAGTCACCGTCTCGCCCGTCTTCAGGAGCCTGATCGTATGCGCATCGACGAGTTCGGCGCGTGTCTCCAGGATTTCGGCATTGGCGCCGGCAAGGCCCTTCTTGTAGAGCCCTTCCAGCCGCGCGATCTCATTGTCCTTGGCCGCGATCAGCTTCTGCCAGTCGAACGTGCTTTCGCCGACCGTCCAGCCGAAGCCGGCCGCATCCTCGAAATGTTCGTGGAACTGCGAAGCATAGACGAAGAGCTTCTTCGGCACGCAGCCCCGGATCACGCAGGTGCCGCCGTAGCGATATTCCTCGGCGATCGCCACCTTCTTGCCGAGCGAGGCTGCAACGCGCGCGCTTCGCACGCCGCCCGAACCGCCGCCGATGACAAAGAGGTCGTAGTCGTAGGAAGGCATGATGATCTCCGGAGGGAATCGCTGGACGGGTTTTCAACATATAGGTGGCAGCGCCACAAAAACAAAAGCCCGGACGAGGCCGGGCTTTTGTCGAAATGAAGGATGGTCTTACTTCTTGGCAGGTGCCGGAGCAGCGGGGGCAGCCGGCGCTGCTGCCGGAGCCGGCGTTACCGGGCTGTCGGTTGCCGCCGGCGGAGCCTTGATGACCTTGGAAAGCTCGGCATTGCTCTGCTTTTCCAGATCACGGGAAATGCCCTGCGCCCAGATATCGGCAGCCTTGGCGGTTTCACGCGAGGCAACCGGACCGTCGCGCAGCAGCTTCTTGCCGACGTCGGAATTGTAGAAGTCGGCGATCGCCTTCAGCTCTTCGACCGAGAAGGCCTTTGCATAGGTCAGAGCCGCTTCTTTTTCGAGGTCGGCACGACGCGGTGCCAGAGCCAGAGCCTGGGTGTCGACGGTCGCAGTGATCACGTCCTGATAGTTCGGCGAATCCTGGATGAGGCCGGCCTTCAGGCGCTCGGCCAGACCCGGCAGGATGTTGTCATACTGGGTGGTGGCGCCGATGGCATCCATGGCTGCGCGGGCAGCCTTCAGCTGCTCCTCGGAAACTTCCTGCGCTCTTGCGGCAGAGCCGAAGGCAAGCCCGGAAAGAACGATGGTCGCAGCGGCAAGACGGCCAAGACCTGCAATGTTCATCATGAGTTTCTATGCTCCTGTTATCTGTTTGCCTGCAGCGTACGGGCGCCTGCAGGACCGGCAATGATCGCAAGCGCCGCCATGTTGATGAAAAGCCCGTGCTCCACGACACCGGGTATGGAATTCAGTTCCCTCGCAAGCGCCTCTGCATCAGGAATGCGGCCAAAAGATGCATCGATGATGTGATGTCCGCCGTCGGTCGTAAAGTCTCCGTCACCGGACTGACGCAGCGTCAGTTCGCCGGAAAGCCCAAGGCGCGAGGCGGTCTTTTCGATCGCCATGCGCGTCGAAACGAGACCGAAGGGATTGACTTCGATCGGAAGCGCGAAGGCGCCGAGTGTCTCGACCAGCTTGCTCTCGTCGGCAATGACGATCATCCGGCTCGAGGCTGCAGCGACGATCTTTTCGCGCAACAGCGCGCCGCCGCCGCCCTTGATCAGCCGGAGTGCCGCATCGACCTCGTCGGCACCGTCGATGGTGAGATCGAGCTGCGGCAATTCGTCCAGCGATTTCAGGGGGACACCGAGTTCGACGCAGAGCCGCGCCGTGCGCTCGGACGTCGGAACGCCCTCGACCTTGAAACCGGCGGCGACCTTTTCGGCGAGCAGGCGGACGAATTCTTCAGCCGTGCTTCCCGTCCCGATTCCAAGCCGCATGCCGTATTCGACATGGACGAGTGCTGCCTCGGCGGCCTTGATCTTCATTTCGCGGGCATCCATGCGCCGCCAGCTCCTGATATTGCGTTGGATGTGCTGTTTACACGGCTCGTATTGCAAACGAAAGCCAAAATCATCGTCCTGCGATTGAAAGCCACGCGTTTCGGCTGCGACTTTTCCGTCTGCCGGTGCGCCGTTGCTTTTCGCCTGTTCATCGCCTACTCCCGGATGACCCTACTCCGCAAAGAGGCACGACTTTGACCCCCGCTCCCGAAAATGCCGGCCAGGCTCCCTCCAAGAATAAAGGCCTCGTCGTCTTTGATCTCGATGGCACGCTGCTCGATACCCATGTCGACCTGGTCGAAAGCCTGAACTACACGATCGCCGCTCTTAATCTTGAGCCCGTCACCTATGACGATCTCACGCATCTCGTCGGCCAGGGCGCCCGTGTGATGATCGAACGCGCCTGCAAACTGCAGGGTCGCCCGATCTCGTCGGAGGAGCTCGCCCCGCTCGTCGAGCGCTTCGTCGCCCATTACAGTGCGAACATGCCCGGTCATACCGAGCCCTACCCTGGCCTCGTCGCTGCCATGGACCGCCTGAAGGCCGATGGCTATGCGCTCGCCGTCTGCACCAACAAGCTGGAAGGTCTCGCCACGGGTCTCTTGGAGAAGCTCGGCCTGACGCATTATTTCGAGGCGATCACCGGCGGCGATACGTTCGAACATCGAAAGCCCGATGCCAGGCATCTGACCGGCACGATCGAGCGCGCCGGCGGCCATGTCTCCCGCTCGGTGATGGTCGGCGACAGCATCAATGACATTGCGGTGGCCAAGAACGCCGGGGTGCCTGTGATTGCGGTTCCCTTCGGCTATTCGGATGTACCGGTGTCGAGTTTGGCCCCGGATGTGATCATCACGCACTATGATGAGCTGACGGTGGAATTGGTGGAAGGATTGCTGAAGGGGGCTGAGGCAAAGGTTGCTGTTTGAGGGCTGATAGAGCTGGCCGTGCCGATTGCGCTTAGGGCTCCTCTCTTCTCAACTCGCGCCCTCCAAATACAAGACGGGCGGCCCGAAGACCGCCCGTCAAAATCCTCATCCGGCGTCAAGCGTCAGATCTGCGCCTCACGCGACTTGGTCGTCACATCGAATGCCTTTTCCACATAGGCATCGCGGCCATAGACATCGTCGAAATACTCGATCACGCCGTCCTTGTTCGGCCATGCGGTGAAATAGGACACGTAGACCGGAATCTTCTGCGGCACCTTCACCGCATGGTTCTGGCCGGTAGCGATCTGCTTGGCGACGTCGTCGACCGTCGTGCCGAGAACGGCAGCGGCCATCGCGCGCGGATCGGACAGGCGCACACAACCGTGGCTGAGTGCACGCATGTCACGCTTGAAGAAGCTCTTCGAAGGCGTGTCGTGCATGTAGATGGCGTGGCTGTTCGGGAACAGGATCTTCAACTCACCGAGCGCATTGTCGCTGCTCGGCGGCTGGCGGACCGAGATGTTCTGGGTCGAGCCGTACCAGTCGACGCTGGAGGACGGAACGGCGCGGCCGCCGACTTGGACCTCGTAGCCCATCTGGTCCAGATAGTTCGGGTCCGAGCGCAGCTTCGGCAGCATCTCGTTGATGATGATCGACTGCGGCACGCCCCAGAACGGGTTGAACTCGACAGTTTCGATCTCGTCGTCGAAGAAATAGGTCTGGTTATTCTTGCCGCCGACGACGGTGCGCATCGCAAGCTGCTGCTTGGAGTCGTTATAGTAGTAGGCCATGAAGGCCGGCTGGTTGATCATCACGTAGCGCGGGCCGAGATCTGCGGGCAGCCAGCGCGCCTGCTCCATGGCGACGACGAGCTTACCGATCCTGGAGCCGTTCGAGTCGCCGCCGGTCATGGTGCGCACGGTCGCCTGGCCGATCACGCCATCGGGCTTCAGGCCGTGTTCCTTCTGGAAGTCCTCGACCAGTGACACGATCTCGGGCGAATAGTCGCTGCTGCCGGTATAGGCCGAGAAGGTGGCAGCATGCGCCGTCTTCAGTTCTTCCGAACCATGCTTCTGGATTGCCTTGACGATATTGGCCACTTCCGGCGAGCTGTCGCCCGGCCGCAGCAGGCTGTCGAGCGAAATGGTGATCTGCTCTTCATAGCCGCCGCCGAGACCACGCAGCTTCGCAAGCTCGGCCTTCAGCGCCAGGAACTGCGTGCCGTCGGGGTTGCGGCTGGAAAGATAGGCCGCAACGTCAGGGCTCATGCGCGACAGCTTCAGCACCGGATCGAGCTTGACGACCTTGCGCTGGAAATCATGATAGCCGGAGAGCTTGTTCGGGTCGACGCGGCCGCGGGTCGTATCCTGCACATAGGAGAGAACCTTGGAGGAAAGCGCGAGCTCGAACTGCGTCAGCGCACGGTCGCGGACGTCAGGATCCGGATTGGCCGGATCGATGCTCGGCTCGGACACTGCGTAATCAGCGGGGTCGAGGCCGACGCTTGCCGCATCGGCGAGCACGCTCAGTGCCGCCTTGCCGCGCTCGTTGACACCCTCGCCGGACACCCAGACCAGCGGGTTCTTGCCGTCGCCGTAATAGCCCTGCAGGGCCTTGGCGACATCCGGATTGGCGCGGACCTTGGCTTCCGTCAGAAAATGGCGCTGCGGAGCGCCGTCGGTGGTGGTCGAACCGGAGACGTCGGCGACTGCACCGGTGACGACGGGATCTGCAAACTTCGTCGTATCGACGAACTGCAGCGTTTCGGCCTTGTAGGTGTAATAACGCGGGCTGGAAACCTTCGGCAGCGCCGCTTCCGGATCGATATCGCCGCCAAGCCCGTTGCGATTGCCCGGATTGCCGCGCATTGGAGCCGAAGGGTCCATGATGATCGTGCTCTGACCGCTTCTTGCCCGGTCGCCGCGCAGCATATCCATCAGCGTATAGGCATGCGCAGGAATCGCGCCCATTACGCAGGAAAGTGCCAATGCGGAAACCGCGCTTTTCAAAACGAACTTCATCTTGTTTTCCAGTCCCAGTATAATGCTGTTGTCGAGCAAATGGCTCAGATCAATTCTTCACGGCAGCCGCGGCCCATTCATCAGAAACCGGCCTGAGGCGCCAGCGTTTTCAGGCTCAACTTTGTGTGACGGAGTCGAACGCAAGCGCCGTGCAGCAGTTCACACAAAATTATGAAATTATTAGTTAATTTTTTACCGAATTTTCCGGTTTGAGAAAGTGCGCTTTCTGTCGCTATTTGCATTAATTTCCCTGCGTGGCCGAAAAAACACGCCGCTGAAGCACCTGAGCGGGGATGCAAAACATGAGATCCGTCTTCAATATTTCGTATGGCGTCTGGTTTTCTTGGCAGGTTTTCCACCCTATAAGTCCTCATCTTCAAAGACTGCCCAACAGCATGTGACAGGAAGGCATGAGCCATGAGTTCAACCCGCACCGAAACCGACACATTTGGCCCGATCGAAGTCGCCAGCGACCGATATTGGGGCGCGCAGGCGCAGCGTTCTCTCGGCAATTTCAAGATCGGCTGGGAAAAGCAGCCGCTCTCGATCGTGCGTGCGCTCGGCATCGTCAAGCAGGCGGCCGCCCGCGCCAACATGGCGCTCGGCCAGCTCGATTCCGACATCGGCAAGTCTATCGTGGATGCCGCCCAGGAAGTGATCGACGGCAAGCTGAACGACCATTTCCCTCTGGTCGTCTGGCAGACGGGTTCCGGTACGCAATCCAACATGAACGCCAATGAAGTGATCTCCAATCGCGCGATAGAAATGCTCGGCGGCGTCATGGGTTCCAAGAAGCCCGTGCACCCGAACGATCACGTTAATATGAGTCAGTCGTCGAACGACACCTACCCCACGGCCATGCATATCGCCTGCGCCGAACAGATCGCCCATCACCTGCTGCCGTCCTTGAAGCATCTCCATGCCGCGCTCGACATGAAGGTCACGGAGTTCAGCCACATCATCAAGATCGGCCGCACGCACACGCAGGATGCGACACCGCTCACGTTAGGTCAGGAATTCTCGGGTTACGCAGCGCAGGTTGGCTCCGCCATCAAGCGCATCGAAATGACACTGCCCGGCCTTTGCGAACTCGCCCAGGGCGGCACCGCCGTCGGCACCGGGCTGAATGCACCGGTCGGTTTTGCCGAAAAGGTTGCCGAAGAGATCGCCGTCATCACCGACATGCCCTTCGTGACCGCGCCGAACAAGTTCGAGGCCCTCGCCTCGCATGATTCGATGGTCTTCGCCCATGGTGCAATTAATGCGGCAGCCGCCGCCCTCTTCAAGATCGCCAACGACATCCGTCTGCTCGGCTCCGGCCCGCGCGCCGGCCTCGGCGAACTGGCCCTGCCGGAAAACGAGCCCGGCTCTTCGATCATGCCCGGCAAGGTGAACCCCACCCAGTGCGAAGCCCTCACTCAGGTCTGCATCCACGTCTTCGGCAACCATGCGGCTCTCACCTTCGCCGACAGCCAGGGCCATTTCGAGCTCAACGTTTATAATCCGATGATGGCCTACAACTTCCTCCAGTCGGTGCAGCTGCTCGGCGACGCTGCCGTCTCCTTCACCGACAATTGCGTCGTCGGCATCGAGGCCCGCGAGGACAATATCAAGGCCGGCCTCGAACGCTCGCTGATGCTGGTCACGGCACTCGCCCCGAAGATCGGCTACGACGCGGCGGCAAAGATTGCCAAGACCGCGCACAAGAACGGCACGACGCTGAAGGACGAGGCGCTGGCAAGCGGGCTTGTGACGTCGGAAGAGTATGATGCGATCGTGCGCCCGGAGACGATGATCGGCCCAATGTGAGCTGACGCATTGACGTGAGAAAGGGCCGGCTTAGCCGGCCTTTTTTGTTTGGTGGAGCAGCGCTCCTTCCTCGATCGCCATGTCAGATAACCAGGACAGTGGTGCGCCGTGGCCCCCTCATCCGCCTGCCGGCACCTTCTCCCCGCAGGGTAGAAGGGGTGTCTTTGCGGCGTCTCGTTCCCCATCAGACGTTCCATTCGATCGTTGACGGTGACACGGATACTCCCCTTCTACCCAGCGGGGAGAAGGTGGCCCGAAGGGTCGGATGAGGGGGGCTAGGACGCACGACCTCGCTTGTCATCTGCCCTGATGCGCAGCGAAACCACCGCGGAATTTTCACCACCAATCCCCCACCCTTCCCAATTGCTTTTAGCTCCAGCCAGATTTAGACCCGTTCCAAACTATCCCACCCAGAAAGGTCACTTGGATGGCTGACGATCTCTTCCCACTTGGCACCGACAACACCCCCTACCGCAAGATCAGCAGCGACCATGTCTCTGTCGATACTTTCAAGGGCCAGGAGATCCTGACCATCGATCCCGAGGGTATCCGCCTTCTTGCCGAAACCGCCTTTGCCGATATCAACCACCTTTTGCGCCCCGGCCATCTGAAGCAGCTGGCCGCGATCCTCGACGATCCGGAAGCGACCGACAATGATCGCTTCGTCGCCTACGACCTGCTCAAGAACGCCAATATCGCCGCCGGCGGCGTGTTGCCCATGTGCCAGGATACGGGCACTGCGATCATCATGGGCAAGAAGGGCCGCCGCGTCTGGACCGAAGGCGGCGATACGGCAGCCCTCTCCAGGGGCGTTCTCGATGCCTATGAAAAGAAGAACCTGCGCTATTCGCAGCTCGCGCCCATCAAGATGTTCGAGGAAAAGAACACCAAGAACAATCTGCCGGCACAGATCGATATCTATGAGGAAGGCACCGACAGCTACGACTTCCTCTTCGTCGCCAAGGGCGGCGGTTCGGCCAACAAGACCTTCCTCTTCCAGGGCACGCCCTCGCTCCTGACGCATGATCGCATGCTGGACTTCCTCAAGGAGAAGATCCTCACCTTGGGTACGGCAGCCTGTCCCCCCTATCATATGGCTGTTGTCATCGGCGGCACCTCGGCCGAGATGAACCTGAAGACCGTCAAGCTTGCCTCCACTCGCTATCTCGATGAATTGCCGACTGAAGGCTCGGAAGACGGACACGCCTTCCGCGATATCGAGATGGAGAAGGAAATCCACAAGCTGACGCAAAGCCTCGGCGTCGGCGCCCAGTTCGGCGGCAAGTATTTCTGTCATGACGTGCGCGTCATCCGCCTGCCCCGCCATGGCGCCTCGCTGCCGATCGGCCTCGGCGTCTCCTGTTCCGCCGATCGCCAGGCCAAGGGCAAGATCACCCGCGACGGCATTTTCATAGAGCAGCTGGAAACCGATCCGTCCAAGTACCTGCCCGAGATCGACGAGGCTAAGCTCTCCGAGTCCATGGTGCGTGTCGATCTCAACCGGCCGATGGCCGATATCCTGGCCGAGCTTTCCAAGCATCCGGTCAAGACGCGCCTGTCGCTGACAGGCACGATCATCGTCGCCCGCGACCTCGCCCATGCCAAGATCCGCGAGCGGCTGGAGAAGGGCGAAGGCATGCCCGACTACATGAAGAACCACCCGGTCTATTATGCCGGCCCTGCCAAGACGCCCGCCGGCTACGCCTCCGGCTCCTTCGGCCCGACGACTGCCGGCCGCATGGACAGCTATGTCGACCAGTTCCAGTCCTTCGGCGGCTCCATGGTCATGCTTGCCAAGGGCAACCGCTCGCGCGCCGTGCGCGAAGCGTGCAAGAAGCACCAAGGCTTCTATCTCGGCTCCATCGGCGGCCCGGCCGCCCGGCTGGCGCAGGATTGCATCCGCAAGGTCGAGGTGCTGGAATATCCAGAGCTTGGCATGGAAGCCGTCTGGAAGATCGAGGTTGAGGACTTCCCGGCCTTCATCGTCATCGACGACAAGGGCAACGACTTCTTCCAGGAGCTGAATCTGGGCTAAGGAAGTCCGGTGAAGGGCGATCGGCCGCGTGCCGTATCGCCCTGACAAACCCAATATTCACCGCACCGAAGCCGCCGGAGGCCCTTCGAGATTGACGGCCGTCATGGGCGCGGCTGGCTGCTTCTCCATTGCGGCGATATCGGCAGCGCTCAGGACGTCCTCTGCCTTCACGCTGGCGAGGATGTCTGTGCTGAAGATGCCGTTGAAAAAGCCGCTCTGCTGCAAAAGGAAGATGGTGCCGGCGAGAACGGCGAGACCAAGAATGACGGGTGACGTGTGGCGAGACGATTCCATGATCTCATGCCCAAAGGCGGGGACCGTGATCCGGTCCCCATGAATTCGATTTCCTGAGATGGAATCTGTGATCTCGCCATGCCGGTCTGTAGATCAGACAAAAGATACCGACCGTCAACAAAGCGAAAACAATCCCTAAAAAGAGAAAACGATTGAACTTTTTTGGAACACCTCGCGCATAAGAGGTGTCTCCGTTGCAGTCGAACTTACAAATATTTGTGAAAAATCATAGGGCTGATCGTAGTATTGATGCCCGTCAAACTTATCGTATGTAATCTTTGGTATATGTCGCTTTAATCATTTCCCAAGAAATCTAAGGTAACAAATAGAAGATTGCTTAAGAATTGGATGAGGAGTTGCCGGATGAACACGGCTGTTGCGCCCAAGGTGCAGGTTCCCGATGTGGCGGGTCAGATCACCTATGCCATGCGCTCCATGGGCGTTGCGCCAATTCCCCGCAACTACGAACTCTTCTACGAAGCCTATATCGGCTCCAACCCGGCACTCACCCGCGACCTTGCCGCCCTCGGCAGCCAGGCGTCGCAGGCAGAGCTCGATGCGCTTGGCTCGCAACATTGTTCCCACACGGCGCCCGCCAAGATTTTCGACGACGCCCACAGCCGCATCGCCGGTGAGCTGGAAGGCCTGCTGCGCGTGCTGCGCCAGGAGCAGACTTCGCTCGAAAGCTACAATCGGCTGCTCAACGAAACCTGCAAGCGCATCAGCTCCAAGAGCACGACGAGCGCCGACCTGATCGAAAACGCCATCGACCTGCTCACCCAGGCAACTGGCGACACGATCACCCATGGCGAAAAGACCGTCGAAGACATGGTTCAGCGCTCGCAGGAGATGGATCAGGTCCGCAAGGAACTCGACGAATACAAGCGCATCGCCAATACCGACTCGCTGACACGCCTTTCCAACCGCCGCGCGTTCGACGACCGTCTGGCGGCCGTCTTCAACACTCCGGCGCTACGCCCGGTAACCGCCCTGCTCCTGGCCGACATCGACAATTTCAAGAAGATCAACGACACCTATGGTCATCCGGTGGGCGACAAGGTACTGGCGACAGTCGCCTCCGTCATCCGCAGCAACGTCCGCCGCGACGTCTTCGTCGCCCGCACCGGCGGCGAGGAGTTCGCCCTGATCATCGACGGCAATACGCTGGATGAAGTCACCGCGATCGCGGAGCGCATCCGCCGGACGCTGGAATCGACACCCTTCAAGAATTCCCGCACGCGCGTCAATTACGGCCCGGTCACCGTCTCCATCGGCATTTGCATGGCCTCGCATGCCGACGATGCCGGCGAACTCTATTCCAAGAGCGATATCGCGCTCTACAGCGCCAAGAACGCTGGTCGTAACTGCACCGCCGTCTATGAGGACGGCATGCAGAAGGAGTTCACCAAGAGCTGGCTGATCTACAAGGCCTGATTTCTGCACCCGATGAACTGAGTTTTTTCGGCGGCCGCAACGGCCGCTTTTTCTTTGTGTCCACTCGGCGGCGCACGGCACGAACCTCAAACCACCTCGATCTGGAAATCCGCGCCCTCCCAGCGCTGTACATCCGCCCAGAAAATCGTGAAGTCGATCTTGCCGGGGCCGAGCGTCTCCGTTGGCAGGTCGAAGACATGGGTTTCGAAACCGGTGTCACGGCATGGGCTGTCGGTAGCACTTGCCCAGCAGTCGGTGGACCAGCGCACCAGGGCGGGTGACGGCAGTTCGATGCGCAGCTTGCGTCCGGCCGGCATACGGTCCTGCCGCGCCGTCAGCCGCCACGAGAAAGGTGCCGGTTCCGGTTTTGCCGCGACATAGCGGGCAAAGGTCTGGGGCGGCATATCGAAGATCACGCCGTCGCGCAGCGATCGCAGCAGCTTGATATGTTCGGCATGCGCCCAGACGAGCGGCATGGCGCTGCCGGAGGGTCGGCCGAGGAAGAGTTCGCGCCGCGGCACGTCCTCGCTGTCCCAGATCTGCTCCGGCAGGAGCCCGCCTTCGCTTGCCGAGGCTTCGAGCGCTGCGAGCATCCGCCGCGCCTCGCCGGCTCGCCCGGCAGCGAGTTCATAATGGGCGCGCTCGCCGGTCAGGAGCGGCCACAGCCGTCCGACACCACTGCCGGCAAAGGGCGCGCCGTCGATGCGCTCACCATAGCCATCGTCATTGTAGCGATACCAGTAGGGACCGGCAGGAAGGTCGCGGCGCAACTCCGCATCGATCACGGCCACCGTACCAAGTATGCGCGGATCGTCGGCGGCCCGCAGGCCGAAACGTACGAGCGCCAGCGCATCTGGACTGATCAGCAGGTCCGCTTCAAGCACCTCGCCGAGATCGTCCCGATTGCGGATCGGAATGAAGTCACGCCGCAGTGACGGGCTGCTACCATCGGTCGCCGAGGCGATGCGAACATAATAGCCTTCGACGCCGACACGGCGCGACAGCTCGGTATCGGTGGCGTAAGTCCATTCCTCGATGCGCTCGTTCCAGCCGTCAGCCACTTCGCGCAGATAGCGCGCCGCATCCAGCCGCCCGGCCGCTTCCACGGCATCGGCCGCTGCAAGCAGGCCGGCAATCTCGACAGCGAGCGTGAAAGGCGAATAGCCGGCATCCTCCTCCCACCGGTCTTCCTGGGTGGCAGGCCCGTTTCTGACGATATAGCCCGCCGCAGCCTCGATCATCGGCAGATAGCGCCCCCGCTCGCCGGCATCGATTGCGCCTGCGCGCAGCAGCATGTCGTAGAGCAGGATCGGAAAGGCCGTCTCGTCCATCTGGATGCCGTTCCAGTAAGGCCGGCCATCGAGCCAGGCATTCTGCACCCAGTGGCCGTCCCCTTCCTGGATGACGGCGAGATAGTCGAGCACGGAGCGTGCATCCGCTATGGCCCCGGCTGCGAGCAGTCCGCCCGCCGTTTCCACCAGATCGCGCGTCCAGACCAGATGATAGCCGCCAAGGTCGTCATCGCTCTTGCTGAAGCCCCAGGGGATGGAAAGGCTGGCAATGATGGCGCCGGAGGCATCGTCCCGGTGGGTGGCGAGCACGCCGGTGCTGACGCGGTACCGGTTCAGTTGGGTCGGATCATGCGGCTCGTCGAGCGCCAGCAGTCCTGCCTGCCATTCCCGCCAGCCGCTGCGATAATGTTTCAGCGCAGGCTCGACCCCCTGTTCCAGGCTGAGCAGCGTACGCAGGGCTGCCTCCTCCGGCTGCGTGCCGAAACCGATGGCGATCAGCGCCCGTCCCTGGTCTGCTCGGCCCCCGCTTGATTGAATATCCAGTGTCCCCGACAGCGCGATGTTGCCGTTGGCCGCGTAGCAATATTCCTCCTTCAGTCCCTGGCCGCGTGACAGCGTCTGCCAGCCATCGGAAAAGCCCACATAACCTGCCGAGCGCGCAAGCCAGGGCACAGAGGCAGCGACGGCGAGCGAGCGGCCGGAACCCTCGGCAAAGAGCATCGGCCTGCCCTTGAAATCGGCATACCAGCCGGTGTTGTCTGCGCCGCCATTGACGAGATGCGGAGCGATCAGTGCGTGCAGCCTGTAGTCGGAGAGACTGCCCGTCAAAGCCTCGAAGCGGATGTCCTGCAGCACCACTTCGCGCTCTGGGTCGGAAAAGATGGTCTTGGTAATGCGATAGCGACCGTCGCGGGCGGTATTGACCAGGCGGAAGCCCGGAACGCCGTCCTCGATCGCCTGCACGCTGTGATCGGCGTCACGCTTCTCCTCGGAGAAATAGCCCTGCGCGGTAACGATGAAGCCGAAATCGCGCACACAGGCCATGTCGAGCCGTGGAGCGTAGATCTCGTTCACAATGCCGTGGCTCGTGGTGAACCAGACGCAGCTCGCCGAGTTGACTGATGTGCCCACCGCACTCTTGTCGCTGGAGGTCCAGCGGGGCTCGATGCCGGGAGCACCTGGTGGTTCGACGGAACCGGGTGGCAGTGTCGGAAAGGCCAAGTGCTGTTCCTCCGCTTAAGGGTTCTCCACTGAATGAGCTATCCTGAGATGAAATTGGGCGATCCGCAATATACCGGGCTTGACAGCCGGCACCTATCTTGCGCCCGATAGAATGGCGCGGGAAGGATTGAGGCCAAACCCGGAGAGGAGCGCCAGCATGACGGACATGACGGAAGCACCAGATGCGACGCAGGCAGGCGAGCATGGCAAGGAAGCGGCCGCGTCGGCGAGCCGTATCGTGCTTGCCGTCGATATCGGCGGCTCGCATGTGAAGGCGGAACTCAGCAGCGGCAGCGAGCGGCGGTCGGTCGTCTCGGGGCGCGAAATGACGGCGGCAAAGATGGTCGCCGCCCTCAAAGATCTCACCGCCGACTGGCACTATGACGTCGTCGCCATGGGCTATCCCGGCCCCGTCTCCGCCCACCGTGCCGCGGCGGACCCGTTCAACCTTGGCCCGGGATGGAAGGGTTATGATTTCGAGCAAGCCCTCGGCAAACCCGTTCGCATGGTCAATGACGCGCTGATGCAGGCGATCGGCAGTTACGAAGCCGGCCGTATGCTTTTCCTCGGTCTCGGCACCGGCCTCGGCTCGGCGCTGGTCGCGGACAATGTCTGCCTGCCTTTGGAACTGGCGCATATGCCCTACAGGAAGAAGACCTTCGAAGACTACGTCGGCGAACGCGGCCTGGAGGGGCGCGGCAAGAGCAAATGGCGAAAATCGGTCTTCGACGTTGCCGATCGCCTGAGTGCTGCCCTGTTGCCCGACTATATCGTCATCGGCGGCGGCAATGTCGGACGGCTCAAGGATTTGCCCCCGAAGTGCCGACGCGGCAACAATGACAATGCTTTCCGCGGCGGCTTCCGGGTCTGGCTGGACGATAGCTTGCGGCTTTGAATTCAGTCTCTCGATATGGTCATGACCTGATCGAACCCCAGACCAGTTTCGTCTTGACGGTGAAACTGATTTTTCCGGCAGAGGCATAGGGGGCGAGAATTTCCCTGATCTCCGCATCGAAAGCCGTCATCCTGTCGCCGAGCCGCAATGGCGCGAATGTATCGCGCGAATGCTGGCAGCGGATAAAGTCTTCGACGCTTTGCTCAAACGGGGCGGACAGAAAGCTCTCGGAACCATCGATGTCGAGGAACGCCTTGTAAGCCGACCAGCTCTCTTCCTTGCCGACGGGATCGAAGGCTCTGCCCGTCATGGCCGGAACCCACCTTGCAAGGAACGAGTGCCAATCGGCCTCCCAGGCAGGTTGGAAGGGCGCATCTCCTGAAATCACCGAGACCTTGTGATCGGCCGCGGCATAGGTTTTCAGCCGCGAGAAGAGGCGCCGGTGATCCATCCAGTGAATGCTGGCGGCGGCAACGATGAGATCGGGTCGATCGGGGATGTCGATATCCTCGGCGAAACCCACGATCCAGTGAAGATTGCGCGCCCGGCCGTCTTCCAGGCTCTGACCGAGTTCGATCATGTGGCGGGACGGATCGACAGCTATGACCTTGTCGAAATGCCGCGAGAGAGGTCGCGAAACCTTGCCGGGGCCGCAGCCTATATCCAGCAGACAGCCACGTTTCGGCGTGATGGCCAGCAGCTTCTCGTAGACCGCCTCGGGATAAGGCGGACGATAGCGATAGTTGCTGACGACATCGGCATCCTCGAAGGAGGCCCCTGCACGCGCATGCTCGACCATGGTAGGCTCCGCCTCTAGTGACAGTCGAGAACCATCCGATAATTCAAGAAGATGTCAGTATGGTAACAAGCGCGACGGAGGGCTGCAGAATCGAGCGTCTCCAAGGCCGGATAAACGGTGCATTCGTTTTCAGGCCAGATGCGGGCGACACCGGCGTCGTCGTGCTCGGCGGTTCCAGCGGCAGGGTCGATACCGACCGCGCCAGGCTCTTTGCCGAGGCTGGCGCAAAGGCATTGGCGTTGCAATGGTTCGGCGCCATGGGACAGTCGCCTGGAATCTGCGAAATCCCGTTGGAGACCTTCTGTGAGGCAATCGACTATCTGATCTCGCGGGGATGCCGGCGCATCGTCTTCGTCGGGACATCGAAAGGCGCAGAAGCCGCGTTGCTCGTCGCGATCCGGGACCCGCGCATCAACGCCGTTGTCGCGATTAGCCCAACCGCCTTCGTCTGGGGTAATATCGGCCCCGGCAAAGACGGCGTGGAATGGCCCGAACGCTCGTCCTGGTCCTGGAAGGGAGAGCCGCTGGGTTTCGTTTCCGCTGACACTGCCTGGGAGCGGGACTATCGCGACGGGCTGATATCCTATCGTTCCTTTTTCGAAAAATGCCTGAAGACGGACCAAGAGACCCTGGGGCGGGCCGAGATCCCCATCGAGAAAACCGCCGCAGAACTCATCCTCGTGGCCGGTGGTGATGATGCGCTCTGGCCATCGGAGAGGTTCGCACGCGAGCTTGCCAGCCGGCGTGAACGAAGCGGCAGGCCGGTGTCACTGGTCGTTGACGCCGAGGCGGGCCATCGTGTGCTGCTCCCGGGCGAGACGACGCCTCGCTCCAGCCTTCGTGCTCATGGCGGCAGTGACATTACGGATGCAAGGCTTGGCCTGATGGCATGGGCGGCGATAGAAGCCGCTTTATCGCCAGGGGATTGATGGCCTGGCACCGGTCAGGCGGAAAGCTGCAGCAGGATCGCACTTGCCGCCATCAGCACCACCACGATCCATGGCGGCGCCTTCCAGATGACCAGCAGAAGAAAGCCAGTCAAGGCAAGAGCAAAATCCGCCGATGTCAGGACCGCGCTCGTCCATACCGGATTGTAGAGCGCTGCACCGAGCAGGCCGACCACGGCGGCATTTGCGCCACGCATGGCCGCCTGCGCCAGTGGATAGGCGCTGAGCCTGTCCCAGAAAGGAAGGGTGCCGAGCAGCAGCAGAAAGCCGGGCAGGAAGATCGCCACCAGGGCGATCGCTGCGCCTGCGACACCGTTGGGAGCCGGCGCCACAACCGTCCCGAGATAGGCCGAGAAGGTAAAGAGCGGACCAGGCACGGCCTGCGCAACGCCGTAACCGGCGAGAAACGCGTTTTCCGAGACCCAGCCCGGTCTCACAACCTCCGCCTCGAGCAGCGGCAGGACGACATGGCCGCCGCCGAACACCAGCGCGCCCGAGCGATAGAAGGCATCGAACAGGCGCAGCCCCTGGGAATCGAAGGCAGCGACGACAAGTGGCAATCCGAACAGCAGGAGCAGGAAGGCCAGCAGGCAGACAATGCCGGTTGAACGCGATATTCCGAACGAAAACCCTGCCTTGTGCTCGACGGCGGCCTGGCGACAAAGGACGAGCCCGGCAATTGCACCCAGGGCGATGGCGGCGAGCTGGCCGAGCGCCCCCGCGGCTGTCACGATGAAGATCGCGGCCAGCGCAATGGCGGCGCGTGGCTTGTCGGGTGTCAGCGATCGCGCCATGCCCCAGACGGCCTGTGCCACGACGGCGACGGCAACGAGCTTCAATCCGTGCAGCAGTCCCTGTCCAAGAGGATTGTCGAGCGCGGTGGCGGCGGTTGCGAAGATGAAGAGGATCAGCGCGGACGGAAGCGTGAATGCACTCCACGCCGCAAGCGCGCCCAGCGGCCCACCGCGCAAGAGGCCCATGGCAAAACCGACCTGGCTCGATGCGGGACCGGGAAGGAACTGGCAGAGCGCGACGAGATCGGCATAGCCCTTCTCGTCGATCCATTTCCGCCGCGTCACGAGCTCGTTGCGGAAATAGCCGAGATGCGCGATCGGTCCGCCGAACGATGTGAGGCCAAGTTTCAGAAAGGCGCCAAACACCTCCGCAGGCGTACCTGCCGGTGGAGCCGCTGTCTTCTCCCTGGTCATTTCATTCGCATCCACGCCAATATCCCCCATTGTTCGCCCCGTATCCTCATCATCAATGACGGCGCGATGACAACAGGCGATTTTCGATATCTGTCGAATTAGCGATCGCGGCCCCGGTGTCCACGGCAGCGAGGCTGAACCGCGGCCGGGCGTTCATGTCGATGGCGGCATGGATTGGATTGCCTGACGGACCCGCGCTCTGGCAGGCAGCGTCATGGCAATGACGCCGGCCATTATGCAGGCAAGCCCAAGGCCTGCCGTCGAAGACAGCGTTTCGCCGAGGAAGACGACGCCGATTGCAACGCCGATCGGCACCCTGAGATAGGCCTGGGCGGTTGCGCCGACCGAACCGAGCGTCTGCACGAGGCGGAAATAGATCACAAAGGCGAGCGCCGTGGAGAAGACCGAGAGGGCAAGGAGCGCGAAGATCGAATCGAGGCTTGGGTTCAATTTCCACGGGGGATCGATGACGATGCTGATGGGGATGAGGATCACCGCCCCTGCGAGCAACGAACCGGCGGCCGGCATCATCGGATCAAGCCCCCTGAAATTCCGCCCGAAGACGGCAGCGCCCGCATAGCAGATCGTGGCGGCAACGATTGCAAGCTGCGCCCAGAGCCCCTGCCCCAGAGTGCCGAGCGCGCCAAGGCCAATGACCAGCGCGGTGCCGGCCAATCCTGCCGACACGCCGAACAGTTTGCTACCCGTGAGGGCTTCGTGCCGGGTGACCAGCGCCGTGATCAGAAAGGCGAAGATCGGCGTCGTGGAATTCAGGATCGCCGCCAGGCCGGCATCCGTCGTCCGTTCGGCCCAGGCGATCAGCGTGAAGGGCAGGACGCTGTTGAGGCAGGCCTGAAAAAGAAAATAGGTCCAGGTCTTTCGGTCGCGGGGCAGCTTGAGGCCACGCCAGCTGATGATGGCGAGAAGCAGCGCGCCGGCAACGAGTGTTCGTGCGGCCACCAGTGTCAGCGGCGGGATGGTTTCGACGCCGATCTTGATGAAGGTATAGGAGGCTCCCCAGAGCGTCGAAAGCGCCAGCAGGAGCGCCAGTTCCGTTGTCATCGTCGCCGTCTTTTCCATCGCAGCCCCATTCGTCAACCGTGCAAAACCGACCGCCTGTTTAACGGGTGCGGGCGCGAAATGCTTCGATGAGGGCCGAACTGTCGATGGAAAAGAAAGGCTTGGCGGGACGCGCGCGGATCATGGCGCGCGCCCCAATGTTTCCGATGCCTTTAGCCTTGTCACTGAGCGGCGAGCGGAGCGGCTGGAGCCGCACGTGTCACCGGCGGCGGGTTCCACTTGCCGATCAGCGCCGTCCCCTTCGGCGCGTAAAGCCGCATCGTCAGATTGTACGGGCCGTTCGGCGCCGGCAGCCAGTTCCATTCCTTGTCCTTGCCGGGGCTTTCCGTCTGGAAATAGAGGTCGAGTGAGCCGTCGGCATTGAACCGGAACGGCATCCAGCTGCTGACGGCGAACCGGTTGAGCGGATTGGCGACCTGGAAACCGTCATTGTCATAGAGGGTGACAGACCAGAAAGCATTGACCGGCGGGATCTCCTCCTTCTCGAAATGGAGCGTGTAATTGCTTCGTCCATCGAGCGGGTTGCCGCTTTCATCCGCAAGGTTGAGCGGATAGATGGCGTCTTCCGGCAGATTGGCACCAAGCCCCTGTTGCGCCACGATTGCCCGTTTCAGGTAGTAATTGCCGTAGACGCCCATCGTGTCGGTATTCATCGACCAGCCATTGACCACGCGGGCCAATGTCTTCAGCTTCCAGCCCATCAGTGCCTGCCCATCCTGTGGCGCCGTCTTCAAGGCGTTCTGGACGACAGGATCGGCCTTGGAAAGATCGAAGCTCTTCCCGGGCTCGATGCCGATCCGCTTCATGCGGGCAATGATCGGCTGATCGGTGCTGTGCGGCGGATGAAGTTTCAGGAGTTCGGCAGCATAGGCGAAATAGTCTTCCGCCGACGCTGTATCGACCTGCGTCTTCGGTGGCGTCTTCATGTCGATGGACGGGTCTATCTTGACCGCGGCCGGCTTGGCGTCCGTACCCCACTGCGACAGCGGGGTGATCTTGTAACCGTCCTGGATCTTGTGGACGGCATCGTAATCATTGGGGCCATCGGTCTTGGTGCGGCCGATGATCCAGACATAGGGCGTCGGAGCATCGATCCGTTCGGTCCCCTCCGGCAGCTTGAATTCGCCGAACGTGCCGCGAAGTTCAGGCCTCCAGCCGGGCGGTGCGACCAGGAAATTTCCGGCGGATGTCCCGGTCGTGCGCCAGCCCGGCGCGGCAAACACATCCGTCCACATGTCCAGCATCGGCAGCAGATAGTAGCGGCCCGCCGTATCCGGCGCGGTCACGACCACCGGCTCCTTCGTCAGATCGAGCCAGCCGCTCGAATAGAGCGTATCGAAATTCGGCCGCACTACGGCTTTCATGTCCGCCGTCGGAAATGCGCGGATATTGTTGAACTGATTGGGCGGCCCGCCGATCGCCCCTTCCTTCGCTTCCATATTGGTCAGCTGTTTGCGGGTAATATCCATCGTTATCAGCGGATAGAAGTAGACATAGGCTTCGATGCCGATCTGCCGCGCTTCCTCTTCCGTCAGAGAAGCGGCCGCTGCCTCCTGTGCAGCCGGAATGGCCATCGAAGCGATTGCCAGAAATGCGAACGACATAGGTGTCTGCAACAGGCTTTTGATTCCAAACTGGATTGTCATGTGCGTTTCCCCCGGAACGAAATGTAGAACGTGGCAGGACTTCGATTGACGTCGGGCATCGCTGGCAAGACCAGGATGCAAAGATACTGGGGACCTACTGGCGACCCATGAAAAGCGAAACATACCGGGCGTATATCCGGAAGTACGTTACAGTAAACGGCGCCGTAAATGGCCGGGATACAGAGCTTTGTGCTTCCGTCGGGTGCAGGCTATTGGCTTTCCTTGAAGACCCTTCCGCAAATGTCAGGTGAATGCCATAACTCGATTCCTGACACGGAGGAGGACGACATGACTGAAATGACGGTTCTTGCATTTGCGCTTGTGGCATTCATCGGCATCGCCACACCCGGCCCGACCGTGCTTCTCGCCCTGACGAACGGCTCGAAATTCGGAGTGCGCCGGGCGATGTCGGGCATGATTGGCGCTGTCCTGTCCGACTTCGTGCTGATCGGTGCAGTTGCCCTCGGGCTCGGTGCTCTGCTGGCTGCCTCGGAATTCTGGTTCACTGTCGTCAAATGGGTCGGTGTCTGCTACCTCGCCTTCCTCGGCGTCATGCTGTTGCGCTCGAAGGGAACGCTTGACGTCGCGATGCGCTCTGAAAGCGGCAACACGTCCGCTTCGCCGGTGACGATCTTCCTCAAGAGCTTCCTTGTCGCCGTCACCAATCCCAAGGGCTATCTCTTCTTCTCGGCCTTTCTGCCGCAGTTTATCGACCCCGCGGGTCCGCAGATCGAGCAATATGCCGTGCTCGCCCTCGTCTTCGCTGCCATCGATTTCATGGTCATGTTCGGTTACGCGTTGCTTGGCTCGCAGGCCGTCCGGCTGCTCAGGAAATCGGGCGCGCTCTGGCTTGACCGGATCTGCGGCGGTGCCCTGCTGACGCTTGCCGGCTCGCTGGCGCTCTATCGGCGGGCGACCACCTGACAGCCTGCCGATTTACAGCGAGTTTACGGTAACGTACTTATCCGAGCTCTCCCGATCTGCATTCAATGGCCCTGAGGGGACGCCATTTCGGCGGCCGTAACAGGAGGGCTCATACATGCCTGGAGTATGGAGACTGGCAGGTGCGGTGGCGATTGCCGTCATCGCCGGGACATGTGCCGCCAAGGCCGACACGGTCAGCTATGCCGATGCCATCACTGTGCTGGCGAAGGATTGCGGCAGCGATATCAAGAAACTCTGCAAGGGGCTGAACCTCGGCAATAACCGCATTGCCGATTGCCTGGCGCAGAATTCCGCCAAGGTCTCGCCGACCTGCACATCGACGCTGGCAAGCGTTGCAGCGTCGATCCAGAAACGCGAGCAGGCGCAGACGAGCTACAAGCAGGTCTGCGCAACCGATATGGCGCGGCGCTGCAACGGCGTCAAAGGCGACGGCTACATTCTCGCCTGCCTTGCCGGCAAGACGAAAACGATCAGCAAGCAATGCAGCCAGACGATCACCGATGCGGGCTGGAGGTAAGATCATGACCATGAGAAAAACCGCCCTCGCCGGCTTTGCCGCGGCCTTCCTTCTACCCGCCCTTGCACTGGCCCAGCAGGTTTCCGAGCAGCGCATCATCACCGGCCTCGGCAAGCTGCAGGGTGCTGCCCCGATCGTCGATGTTGAGATTCTGCGGCAGGAGGCCATGAACGGCTCCGGCAAGCAGATGTCCGGCCTGCCGAACTGGAGCAAGGTCGCGCGCCTGCCGCAGATGGTGGTCGAGATCGCCTTCGCCAACGACTCCGTTGCCATCGAGCCGGAATCCTACCGCACGCTCGGCATGATCGCCGATGCGCTGCACCACCCGAACCTCTGGGCTTACAAGTTCCTCGTGGTCGGCCATACGAGCTCGACCGGAACCGACCAGCACAATCTCGATCTCAGCCAGCAGCGTGCCGATGCGATCAAGGAGATCCTGTCGACCACATTCGCCGTCGATCCCGGCCGTCTCTATGCGGTCGGCGTCGGCGAATATTTCCCGATCGACGGCTCGAAATCGGAAGCCGCCAACAACAGGCGCGTCCAGCTCTACAATCTCGGCGTCTTCACGAAGAAGCCCTGAAGCGAACCGGGGCGGCGATCATGAATGTCCTGCTCGCCCTTGCAGAATGGAGTCCGCTGGCAGTCGCCGTCCTCTTGCTCGCCGTGCAGTTTCTGGCCCACGAGGCCGGTTACCGCCTCGGCGTCTGGCGCAAGGCGCATGCTGCCGGTCAGATGGAAAATGTCGGCGTCGTGGTGACCGGAATGCTCGGCCTTCTGGCCTTCGTCCTGGCGCTGACACTCTCCTATTCGACCGGCCGGTTCAACGAGCGGCGGCTGGGAACTCTGGCTGAAGCAAACGCGATCGGTACGGCATGGCTGAGGGCGGCGGCGATCGGCACGCCGCAGGCTGTCGAGGTCGCCCGGCAGCTGGAGGACTATCTGACTGCGCGGGAAGCATTCGCCGGGGCAAGCCGCAATAGCGATGTCATTGACAAGGCAAACCAGGATACATCTCGCTTACAGCAATCGATCTGGACGGGCGTTAGCGCTATCGTGCGCGAGCGTCCGGACCCGGTTTCAGCTTCGCTGATGGCGGCGGTCAATGAAGCCTTCGATGCCGGAACCACGGAGCGTTTCGCTCTGGGCATGCGCCTGCCCCCACAGATCTTCTGGCTTCTTGCTGGCGTCATGCTGCTCAGCATGGCTGCGCTTGGCTATTAGTTCGGCCTCAGGGGCCGGCCCGTCCGCATACTCGCCGTTCTGTTGACGGTCGTCTGGACGGCGATCGTCGTCAGCATTTTGGACCTCGCCTCACCACGGGTCGGCAATTTCCGCACCAACATCGCTGTCTATGAATGGACGCGCCAAAGCTTCTCAAGCATGAGCATGCTGCCGGCCGAACCGAACTAGCGAAAGGTCGCTCAGCATCTGTCGGCGATGATATTGCTGCCGACATCGCTGTCGCCACGCCTGCATCTCGTGCCGGGCTCCGTGCGCGCGACCTCGGCAACGCCATCGCTGGCACATGGGTGATGCCAACCTGCTGACGTTGCTATTTCTGCGCCGGCTGGCCGCTGCCCGCCGTACGTTCTTCCATGCGGGCGACAAGCAGCGAATATGCCACGTAATATTTGTAGATATTGCTGACATATTGAACCGTCTCTCGGCCGACGATCTCGGAAGCGGCATTCTCCACATTGCCGAACCAGACATTGGGATCGAGGCCCATGGCCTTCGCCTTCTCCCGGAACTTGTGCAGATTGCCAGGCCCGGCATTGTAGGCCGCAAAGGCGAAAAGTTGCCGGTCCTTGGGCGTGAGCCCCTCATCATCGATATAGGTATCGATCAGGTGGCGCAGATATTTGGCGCCTGCCTCGACATTGCGATCAGGGTCCTTGTCGATGCCGCTGATGCCGATCACCTTGTCCTTCGCCGTCGAAGGCAGCATCTGCATGATGCCGACGGCGCCGCGCGGCGAGCGACGCGACTGGTCGAGCTGCGATTCCTGATAGCCTTGCGCCATCAGCATCAGATAGTCGAACGAATAGCTGCCGCCATATTTGCGGAAGATTTCGGTGAGCGTCTGGAAACGTGCGACATCGGAGGGCGAGTAGGCGCGTTTGACGATCTTGTCCTGCTTGTAGAAGGTGTTGCGCAGGATGTTGCCGAAGGTCGTGCCCACTTTGTGGGTGGCGACGAAGGCATTGAGCTCCGCCTTCAGCTCCGGGCTGTTCTTGCGGATCGCCCAGGCTATCCTGCCCTGCGATGACAGGACGATGTCGTGGCGCACCTTCATGTCGCCAAAGACGTGCGTCCAGATATCGGCCTTGTAGGCATCGATCGTCGTGAAGGGTAAAAGGTCGGCATTGACCATCTCCATCAGGTCCTCGTCTTCGAGGCTCTCATCCATCAGATCGATGATGATCTCGGGCTTGCCCGCCGCGGCCAGCGCCTTGTTGCGCGCCAGAAGATGTTCGTAATAGCTGCTCGAGGCGCGCACGGCGATATGCTGGCCGGAGAGATCGTCAAGGCTGGCAATCGCCGGACTGTTCGGGGCGCTCACCAGCACTTCCTCGGCATTTTCATAGAGCGGATCCGCAAAATCCACCTGCGTCAGCCGCTCGTCGGTAATCGTCAGATTGGCCATGACGATATCGCCGTAGCCTTCGTTCAACGCGTCGAGCAACCTGTCGCGCGGCATCGGCACGAAGACGATGGTGATGTGGTCAATCTGCTTCTTGCGGTCCTTGTTCAGGACCTTTTCAAGCTCCAGCCCGAATTGCACCGCCGTGCCGTACTGGCGACCCTTGTCGACGAAATAGATCGTCTTGCTGTAGGGCACCAGCACACGCACGATCCGGCGCTCCTTCATCGCGTCGAGATCGATCACATGCTTGTCGATAAGGGCCGGTTTCTCAAGCGGTGCCGGGGTCTCGGCCAGAACAGGCCTGGTCCCCAGCGATACGGCAGCCAGAACGAGGACGAACAATACCTTCAAATACGAGCTCATCGAGGCCTCCCCAGCATCGGCCATGAACGCATTCTATCGCTGCGGTTCTGATCTCATCCGCCGCGGGAGCTCCGGCCGCACTCCCGCGACGGTCTTGCGAGACCTATTGCGGCGTGAGCCGCTCAAGATCATTCAGCCGTTTAAGCGCCGCTTCCTGCCGCAGAAGGCTGTAGTTGATGCCGCTCGCGTTCAGCGAACTGCCCTCCTGATAGGGGTATTGGTTGAAGTCGGAGAAGAATTCCTTGATCTTGCCCTGCACCGGCACGATCAGCCACATGTTGCGGGCAAGGAATTCGATGGCGCCGCCACCCTCCTTCAATCCGCGCTCATAAGGGTCCATGCGCAGATTGGCGATGCTGGCCCAGGCGGGCACCTCGCGCGTTGCCGTGGCGATGTTGCCTTCGCTATTGACCGCGAAGCTGAGCTTCCAGTCGTTCCACCTGATGGCGTTGAGATTGCCGCCCTGATCGAAATAATAGACGGAATCGCGCGGGCCGGATTTGACTTCGCCTTTCAGCATCGGCAGCAGATTGTAGCCATCGAGATGCACCTTGAAGTTCTTGGCGCCCGAGGCGAAGCCGACCTTCATCTGCTCCTTGAGATCGTCCATGCCGGCAGCCGCCGCGAATGTCGGCATCCAGTCCATCAGCGTGACGATGTCGTTGACCTCGGTTCCGGGCTTCACGACGCCCGGCCAGCGCACCATCATCGGGATGCGGAAACCGCCCTCCCAGGTCGTGCCCTTTTCGCCGTGGAATGGCGTCATGGCGCCATCGGGCCAAAGCGCGAGTTCCGCGCCGTTATCGGTCGTATAGAGAACGATCGTGTTCTCGGCGATCCCGAGTTCGTCGAGCTGGTCGAGCAGTTGGCCGACATGGCCGTCATGCTCCACCATGCCGTCGGCGTGGATGCCCTTGCCGGTCTTGCCGAGGGAGTCTGCCTTCAGGTGGGTGAAGACATGCATGCGGGTCGAGTTGAACCAGCAGAAGAAGGGCTTTTCGGCCTTGGCCTGCCGGCCGATGAAATCCTTGGCGGCGGCGAGGAATTCTTCATCCACCGTCTCCATACGCTTGGTATTGAGCGCGCCGGTATCCTCGATCTTGCCGTCCGCCGTCGATTTGATGACGCCGCGCGGGCCGAACTGCCGGCGGAAGGCCGGGTCCTTGGGATAGAAATAGCCCTCCGGCTCCTCCTCGGCATTGAGGTGATAGAGATTGCCGAAGAATTCGTCGAAGCCGTGCTTGGTCGGCAGATGCTGGTCCTGGTCGCCCAGATGGTTCTTGCCGAACTGGCCGGTGGCGTAACCCTTGGTCTTCATCACATCGGCAATGGTCGGCATCCAGTCCTGTATGCCATGCGGGTCGCCCGGCATGCCGATCGTCAGCAAGCCCGTGCGGAACGGCTCCTGCCCGAGGATGAAGGAGGCACGCCCGGCCGTGCAGCTCTGCTGGCCGTAGGAATCCGTAAAGATCGCCCCTTCCCGGGCAATACGGTCGATATTCGGCGTGCGATAGCCCATCAGTCCCATCGTATAGGCACTGATCTGCGGAATGCCGATATCGTCGCCGAAGATGACGAGAATGTTCGGCGGCTTTGTGGAACCGCCGGTCTGGCTGGCCGTGTTCTGTTGCGTCTGGGCGACCGCCGGCCCGCTCGCAGCTGAAACGGCAAGAGCCGTGAGCGCCAGCGACGTTCCGCCCAGCAGAAGATCACGGCGGCTGACGGGAACGATCGGGTCATCCTGCTTCTGAATATCGACGTCTTTCATCGAATTTTCTCCTTGAGATGAAACCTGCACGGGAATGCTTTGCCAATTTCCGTGATCGCGGAAGTACGTTACGGTAAACATCGGCCGTAAACTTACGCTGAGCCGAACGGCACTTGAGCTTCATGACGTCATCCCCTGCGCCGGTGCCATCGAGGCGCAGAGCGGCGATGAAGTTGCGGCCCGGAACGGTCTGGATCCAGTTGCTGTCGGGCGCTTCTGCAGGTCTAATGGCTCCGAAAGCCGTTGACAGATGGCAGCAACTGCCTTGCCTCCGGCATCGATACACCCGTCACGTTCTTGAGCGTTGCATGGCTACAATGTCGGCTGGAATGTCGCCAAGGCGCGGGACAGACCGTCCGGCACGCCCATCTGCATGTCATCGGCCGCCTTGCCGACGAGCCGTTTGCGGACCGCGACATTTGCCATCACCTGAAACAGGCAAACAACCGGCGGACTTGAGCGTCAGCGCGACCAGGGGTCGGTCTTGATCTCGCCGTCCGTCTGCAGACCTTGCAGGATGTCGATGAGTTTCGGCGCCATGTCCCTGATTTCGGTCATATGAATGGCTGTCAGCCGCTTCAGCACATCGTCTGCCTTTTCGGTCAGCTCCAGCGTCTGGCGCCGTTTGTCGGCGGGGTCGGCCTTGCGGGAGACGTAGCCTGCGGCCACCAGCCTTCCGACCAGTTCGGTCGCCGAATGCGGGGCGATCAGCAGCCGCTCGGAAAGCAGGCCGATCGTCATGGCGTCTTCGCTGCGATGGCCGCGGATCGCAAGCAGCGCCTGATGCTGCTGGGTCGGCAAGCCCTCCTCCTGCGCGGCGGATGCGCTGAAATCCATGAAGCGGCGCAGCGTGTAGCGCAGGTTGGAGAGGGCCTCGTAATCGGCATCCGTCAGATCGTTCCTGGGCTTCTTCACCATGCCTCCCCTGCGATCATTGCATCCATGCTGCCACTTCCATCTGCCGGTGATCCTGCAGCATGCGCAGCGCCTGCATAAGTTCCGGCGCCATCTCGCGGATCTCGTAGAGATGGGCCGATGTCAGCCGACGCAATAGCTTTTCTGCCTGTGCTGTCAACAGCACGACCGGCCGGCGTTTCTGCTTCGCCTCGATGGTGATATGGCCGGCCTCCTGCAGCGAGGCGGCAAGCTCTGCGGCCTCGGGCGGCGAGAGGAAGAGCCTGTCAGCAAGCGCAGACAGGCTCATGCGCCCGCCGGCGCCGAGCCCCTTGATCGTAAGCAGCGCCTGATGCTGCTGCCGCGTCAGGCCGAGCTTTTCGGCCGCTTTCCCGCTGAACTGGCGAAATTTGCGGATCCTGTATCTCAGATTGGCGAGCGCCTCATATTCGGTTTCCGATAGGGCGCGGTCTACGTTCGGCATGGTTCCAGCTCCTGATTTTGGCTGTTGATTTATATCGTACTACGATATATTTGCGACGAGAACGAAGCCGTCAACAGGACCAGCAATGCCTCCCCAAAAAAATGCTCATCGCCCCCATGATTTTATGGGTGGCCTCTCCCGGCGCGAGGCCGGGGATTTCACCACCGACAAGCGCGTCCTGGCCCTGGTCGGCATGGCCCTGATCGTCGGCACGGGCGGCGCCTTTGCCGCCTGGGTTCTGGTCAGCCTCATCTCGCTGGTGACGAACCTCGTCTGGTTCCACCGTTTCAGCATCGCCGCCGTGTCGATGGCGCAGGCGCCGCGCTCCGTCTGGATGGTACTCATTCCCGTCATTGGCGGCCTCGTCATCGGCCTGATGGCCCGCTACGGCTCCGAAAAGATCCGCGGTCATGGCATTCCCGAAGCAATCGAGGCGATCCTGATCGGCGGCAGCCGCATGTCGCCGAAGGTGGCGGTCCTGAAACCCCTCTCTTCGGCCATCTCGATCGGCACCGGCGGCCCCTTCGGCGCGGAAGGCCCGATCATCATGACGGGCGGCGCAATCGGCTCGCTCTTTGCCCAGTGCTTTCATCTGAGCTCGGCCGAACGCAAGACGCTGCTGGTCGCCGGTGCCGCCGCCGGCATGACCGCGATCTTCGGCTCGCCGATCGCCGCAATCATGCTTGCCGTAGAACTGCTGCTGTTCGAATGGAAGCCTCGCAGCTTCATTCCCGTTGCGGTCGCTGCCTGCGTCTCGATCTGCTGGCGCCCCTTCCTGTTTCAGGCCGGTCCGCTCTTTCCCAAGCAGTTCCATATGGATCTGCCGTGGTGGGGCATCCTGCTCTGCGCCGCAATGGGCATTATAGCCGGGCTGCAATCCGGTATCCTGACGACGCTGCTCTACAAGGTCGAGGATCTTTTCGAGGCGCTGCCGATCCACTGGATGTGGTGCCCTGCCCTCGGCGGCCTCTTCATCGGCCTTGGCGGCCTGATCGAGCCTCGGGTGCTCGGCGTCGGCTACGACATCATCGACGGCCTGCTGAACAGCTCCATCCTGCCGGCGGCGGTGCTGACGATCCTCCTGGTGAAAGCCGCGATCTGGCTTGTCGCCCTCTCGTCGGGCACGTCAGGCGGCGTGCTGGCGCCGCTGCTGATCTTCGGCGGCGCTCTCGGCTGGCTGGTCGGCCTTTTCCTTCCCGGCGATCCCGGTTTCTGGGCGCTGCTCGGCATGGCTGCCATGATGGGCGGCACAATGCGTGCGCCGCTTACCGGCACCTTCTTTGCCGTGGAACTGACGGGCGACGTCTCCTCGCTGCTGCCGCTTCTGGCGGCAACCGTTTCCGCCTACGCGGTGACGGTACTTCTGCTGCGCCGGTCGATCCTGACGGAAAAGATTGCCCGCCGCGGCCAGCACATCACCCGTGAATATGGCATTGACCCGTTCGAGTTCTCCCGCGCCCGTGACATCATGATCAGGGAGGTCGATACGTTCCCGGCGGATATGACGGTGGGTGACGCGACCCATTTCTTCACGGCGACCGCGAAGACCCACCGCGTCTATCCCGTCGTCGATGGCAGGGGCATCGTCAAAGGCCTGGTCTCACGCGGCGATGCGCTGCGCTGGCAGCAGGATGGTACGCTTGCCGACCAGACGCTCGGCGATCTCGTCTCCGACACCTCCCTGCCGCTCGCCCACCCGGACGATACGGTCGGCTATGTCGCCGACCTGATGCTGGCGACGGATGCCGGTCGTATCCCGATCGTCGATCCCGAAAGCGGAGAGCTGCGCGGCCTCGTCGCCCGCAAGGACCTGCTGCGCCTGCGCCATTCGCTGAAGGCAACCGAGACGGAGCGTCAGCCCTATTTCGGACCACGAAGGCAAATGGGCGAAACACGCACCTGAGGCTCAAGCGTCTCATTGCAGGTGGAATCCGCCGTCAGCCTGTGACGGCGGAGAATGACTTGGGAATTTAGCGTCAACGCAGGCCTCACCTGTACGCGTGATCTATAGTTGTCCCTTTTTGCAATGCGCGGAACAGGATGAGGCCCAGAGCAACCGCGACCAAATTATAGAGCGTCGCGACCGCGAAAGCCGTCCCATAGGCACCGGCGGTTCGAACAGCGGAATCTGGTTCTGCGCCGCTCCCGTTACTGATGCCGAACAGGATCATACCGACGATCGTCACGCCAAAAGCCGAGCCTGCGGTTTGGATGGTGCTGAAAACGCCTGACGCCATCCCGGCTTCAGTATCTGCAACAGTGCTTAGAACCATGTTGAGCAGAAGCGGAATGATGATTCCCTGACCAAACCCCTGGAGGATCACTGAGACAGTCAATGCCGATCCATCTCCGCCGACAAAGCCGTCGATAACCGCGATCAGCAAGCCTAAGCTGAAGACGCCCATGCCAAATGTCGGCGCCCCATGCCGTATCCGTTTCGCAAACCAGGCCGAAACCACGGAACCGGCAAAGAACGCGGCAGTAGAAGGCAAGAACAGCATGGCCGCCTGAAGAGGGCTCTGGCCGAGGCCGATCTGCAAGAAGATCGTCAGAGACAGCGAGAACGAACTGATCGCGGAGAAAAATAGAAACGACGCCAACATGCCGAGGGCCACACCGTTTTTCTTGAACAGCGAGGGATCAATGATTGGGATGCCGCCGAGCCGCCTCACGCGGTTTTCGTAGGCAATGAAGGCCGCGAACAAAGGCACGGATAACAGTAGGCCGAGGACCGTCCACCATGGCCAATGTTGTTCCTGTCCGACCATTGCTGGCAAGAGGATCGCCGTGAGTGCCGAGGCGCCAAGTAGTGCGCCCATGAGGTCGAGCCTTGCCGATGTAGCGTCTCTGGTTTCGACAATGAACCATTTCCCGGCAATGAGCGTGTAGGCGGCGATGGGAAGGTTGACGAAGAAGATCAGGCGCCAGTCGAGGCTGCCAATGTCGAGTGCCATCAAGCCGCCGCCGAGCAGTTGCGAGGCCGCTCCTGCGATACCTTGCACCGCGCCCATCACGGCAAAAGCCCGCCGACGCTCGTCACCATCGAACAACAATCGCAGCGACGCATAGACCTGCGGCATCAGCAGGGCAGCGCCGATGCCCTGCAGGGCTCGGGAGGCAATAAGGTTCCAGGGAGATAAAGCGATGCCACACAGCAGGGACGCCAGCGCAAAGATTGACATGCCGGAGAGGAACATCCGTCGACGACCATAGAAGTCGCCGAGCCGCGCGCCATTGAGCAGCATTGCGCCGTAAGAAACGCTGTAAGCCACCATGATCATCTGCAATTCGGCATTCGAGGCGTGCAAGTCCCGTTGGATGTTCGGCAAGGCCACATTGACTATGAAAAGGTCGAGGATGGTGACGAAATTTCCGGCCAGCAGCACCGCGAGTGATGAATTGGCTCCTGCCCTCTGTCGTTCCTTTTGTGTCAACTTCATCTTTTTCTCCGGCTAAAGGAAAGCAGAAGCCGAATTGGCTTCCTGTCGGAGGAAACGATATTCTGTCTTCAATATGGATCAATCGCCGGGTTTGGACTTACATAAAGGACAAAATGTCCTCTATGATGTAGCCATGGATAGTCTCAGCAGCCTTACCGCCTTCGTTCATGCCGCCGAGCGACACAGCTATGTAGCGGCGGCCCGCGTCGCCGGGGTCTCTCCATCGGCCATCGGAAAGGCCATCGCTCGCCTGGAAGCGCGGCTTGGCGTCCGGTTGTTCAACAGGACGACGCGCAATATCAGCCTGACGGAGGAAGGTTCAGCCTTCTACGAACGCTGCAAGCGCATTATCGATGATCTCGAAGATGCGGAGACGAGCATTATCGAAAGCCGGAAACGCCCGAAGGGGCGCCTGCGCGTCAGCGTTCCGCATATCGTCGGTCATCATCTCCTGATGCCGATCCTGCCGGCGTTTGTCGAACGATATCCCGAGATCGAGCTGGATATCGACTTTGAGGATCGCGTCGCCGATCTGGTGACAGAAGGGCTGGATGTTGTCATTCGCAGCGGAGAACTCGCCGATACCGGTCTGATCGCCCGTCGTCTCGGTGAGCAGCATTTTGTCGTTTGTGGAAGTCCCGGCTATTTCGCTCGCCATACGCTGCCGACAACGCCAGCCGATCTTGCCGGGCATGCCTGCATACATTTCAAATATCCAACCAGCGGTCGCCTGGCGCCCTGGGCTTTTGCTCCTCCGAACGAAAAACTGATCTTGCCGAGGAGCCTGACGTTCAACAATACGGACGCAGGCTTGCGAGCCGCGCTGGATGGTTTGGGCGTTGCCCATTTGCCGGTCTATGTGGCGGCGGCGCATATTCGCGGAGGATTGCTCGTTCCCGCCCTGACCTCATACATGGTCGCGTTTGGTTCACTGTCTCTCGTCTGGCCGTCAAATCGCCAGTTATCACCGAAGGTTCGGGCCTTTGTGGATTTCGTAGCCGAGCATCTCGCCGATCGACCAGATGCTTTCCAGGCCCATGTGGCTCCCTCGCGAAATTCCTGATTTTCGTCGGAAATAAGCAGAACTGAGATCGCTCGATAAATCTTGCTGCAAATATCAAACGCAAAAGTCCACCTTCGGAGAGGATTCTTTGTGTCGACCGCGCGGCGGGTATCGATCCGCCGAGGTGCAACGGCATTGCAGTTACTTCATCATTCCTGTCAGTTCGCCACCCACAGGATGCAGGCGACGCCAGCAAAGAAGACGGCCAGAACCAGAGCGAGCCTGACGAATATCCAGAGATCGTCTGCGTGATCGAACGCGACCCCGGTTCTGTTCTGCGTATTCCTGGATGGATGAGACAAGGTCACATCGCGCATGCGCGCCTGCATGTAATAAGCCCACCAGCGACCGTACATAGCCATTCCTTCCGATCAAAATGCACTTGTCCGAACGGACGATGCAAAGCTATCGGTTCGCGCATATGTTTTCGATTGGAGCAGACGGGAAGCGGCATAAGCGTCGTATAAGGACGCAAAGACGCGTTCGTCCGGCAGAGGCTTTATGCCGCCTTTATGAAACGCCGCCTTTTTCCGCATGGAATTCAAATACGAGGCGATCCACTTTCCTCTCAGAAGGATTGTGGTCATGTCTCTTGAGAAGAATTTCACTGCGTCGCCGGCCGAAGCCTCGATTGCCGACATTGATATCGAAGAAGGCCTGGATTTCTCGGAGGTGCCGCCGGCCGTCCGTTATGTCATCTGCCTCCTCATGACCGTGATGGCGACAGCCATTGCCGCGGGTTTCGACCGCTATGAGGCCATTCCCAACCTGTCGCTCATCTATGTCATTCCAGTCGTCATCGGCAGCGTGTTCTTTGGTTTTGGGCCGGCGCTGTTTTCAGGCGTCCTCGGCGCGCTCGCCTATAACTTCTTCTTCACCGAGCCGCGTTTTTCGCTTGCTGTGGCTGATACCGCCAATATCTGGGCGATCGTCTTGCTCTTCGTCGTCGCCTGCATCATCAGCGCCATCACCGCCTGGGGACGTCACAAGAGCATCGATCTCGAGAGAACACGCCGCATGCAGGCTGCTCTGAAGATCTATGCGGGAAAGATGACGACAAGCCGCTCGCTGGAGGACTCGACGACGCTGACGCTTGCTGCCGTCACGGGCTTTTTCCAGTCGCCGGCCGTCGTCATCTTCCGAGAAGCGGCGGATGGCAAACCGCAGGTGACGGGCGCAGAACAACTGTCGGCCATCGAGATCGAGGCTGCAAGATCCGCGTGGGATTCGCGCCTTGCCGTCACCGGCGGCGTCTACCCCTATGACGAATCCCGCTTCGACTTCTGGCCCGTCGCAAACGCCTGCGGCCAAAGTGCCGTCATCGGCGTCGCCTTCGATCCGGACCGGCGCCCGGCCAATCCCGACGGCATGATGGATATCGTCGCCCTGGTCTTCGGTACCGCGATTGACCGCTACCGGGCTTGAACAGCCGGGCCTGCGAGTTTTCACGCTGACGGTGGAAGCGAGCGCGCTTTGGCACTTATGTAATTCTTATCTGCCCTGCCCCGCGGCAATATCGATTTCCTATGGGCTTTTCGGGCAAATTCTCTCGGCAATCCAGTCGAAGACCTCGAGGAAGAAACCTATGTTCGGCCGCAACGGCGTAATTTACCTGGCGCGTGAACGCGAAATCATTGCCGGCAGCGCCCGAAACCGGAAGACCTATCGGCACTTTCTGGCGAGCCTTACGACTGCGGTCGTTCTGTTTCTCCTGCTGGCCGGTGCGATCGCCATCAGGCTGATGCCGCACGGCACCTCCTTCTAGACCCGACCTGTTCAGCCTGCGGCTGCAAAAAGCGTCATCCGATCGGGCCGGCATATTTCTCCGGCGGCAGGCCATCATGCGAGCGCATGATGGCCGCATGGCATTACCGGCCGAGCCAGCGATATTCCTGGATAGAGGCCTTGCCGGTCTTCTTGTCGTAGAGGCAGATCAGGTTGACGTTCTTGACCTTGCTCTTGCCCTTGCCCATCGAGCCGCGCAGCAGCACGGCAACCTTGCCCGTCGCGTCGTCGAAGACGATGGGAGCGGTCGCCTCTGGCGTATCCATGCCCGACTGGCCGATGCAGGTGCCGTTCACCTTGGCAAAAAGCGCATTCCACGCGGCATCACTGGAGGCAGCGGCAAACTGGGCCGATACCAGCATCGCGGTTGCCGCAATCGTCATTATCTTGATCATTTTCAAACCCTTGTTGAACGGTAGAATCGCCCATCGCGTGGGACCTGCTTAGTGATAGGCGAGCGGGGCCAAAACAAGGCGGCGCGCATCATACGGCGCGACGCCCGACGATCAGCCTACCTCCGCCCGCAACCAGTCGAGCGCCGCGCGAACGCCGGCACCGGGCGGCTGATCGCTGCTCGTGACCATATGGTAGGTATGGCCGGCAACGGCAGGGCCGAACGGCTGGACCAGATGACCGGCCGCCAGCTCCTCCCGCACAAGCGCAAGGCTCAGCAACGCTATACCCTGGCCGGCAACGGCGGCCTGAATGGCATGGCTTTCATCCGAAAAGTGCAATTGTCCACGGGGCGAAGACGGGGCAAGACCGGCTGCCGAGTACCAGCGCTCCCAGGTCGGATTGAGCGGGTGTTGTCGCCGCCATTGAAAATGGATGAGCGGCACCTTATCCAGGTCGCCGATCCCCAGCGGACCGAGCCGGGGATTGACGACGGGGGCGAAGTCATCGGCAAACATTACCTCGGCACTCAGGCCGGGATAGGGCCCTCTCCCGTAGCGGATCGCGATATCGATACCGGTCTCGGTGAGACTGACCGCATCGTCGGAAGCGTGAAGCTGAAGGTCGATATCCGGATACAGGGCGTGAAAACGCGCCACGCGCGGAACGAGCCATTTGGACGTGAACGCGCTGGTGGCCGAAATCGTCACCCTGGCGCGTCTCTGGACCTGAACAAGACGGTCGAGCACGGCCTCGACGGCATCGAACCCGTCCCGCAGGACGGGATAGAGCTGCACACCCGCCTCCGTCAGCACCACCTTGCGGACCTGCCGGTTGAACAGAACAAGGCCGGTGTGATCTTCCAGGGACCGGATCTGATGGCTGATGGCCGTCGGCGTCACGCCGAGTTCCTCCGCCGCCCGCTTGAAGCTCAGCAAGCGGGCGGCTGCCTCAAACGCACGCAGCGAGGAAAGGGGTGGAAGTTTGCGCATGACCATGACGGATGAATTCATTTCACCTGACAGCTGATGATTTGGAATTTGTCGAACACAGGATTTCCAGATCATTATCCCGACAAAGCCGAGGTCATCAAGATGATCTGAACTTGATCATCGCCGCGCAAGGAGCAATCAATGTTTGAACGTATCGTCACCCAACCGGACAATTATGAACCTTTCCTGCTGTCGCAGGGCATCAGGTTCGGCAATCTCCTGTTCATCTCCGGCCAGGCCGGCGCCGATGACGAAGGCCGGATCGTCGACGGCGGTTTTCGCGCACAGGGAGAGCAGGCCTTCGCCAATCTCCGCCGCGCGCTCGAAGCCGGCGGCTCAAGCCTGAAGGACGTTGTCAAGGTGACGATCTTCGTCACGGATATGAGGCATTTCCCCGATGTGGTGGAACTGCGCCGCAAATATTTCTCCGAGCCCTACCCCGCCGACACGATCGCCGAAATCACGGCGCTCTATGACCCCAAGGCGATGATCGAAATCGAAGCGATTGCCGCGACCGGCCGCCCAAGCCGCTGACAAGCGGCGTCAACGTGGTACCAGACACATCTCCGCCCCGAGCAGCAGCAGGCAGACGAGGAAGCCTCGGCGGAACGTGTCGGGCGCAATTCGCCCTCGCAGCACCTGCCCCGCCCACATGCCGGCCAGCGCCGGAAGAATGGCGAGGCAAGAGAGCGCAAGATTGCCCGCTTCGAAGGCGCCACGCAGCCCGAGCGACGCCGCAAGGGCGAACGTCGAGACGGTAAAGGACAGGCCGAGCGCCTGGACCAGATCATCCTTCTCAAGCGCGAGCGCTTGCAGATAGGGTACGGCGGGAATAACGAAGACGCCGGTACCGCCCGTCACCAGTCCGGTGGCAGCGCCAATGATGGGCGAGAGCCAAGGTTCCATCGCCGGTGGCACGCGGATCTGGCGGCCGAACAGCGCATAGGCGGCATAGAGCACCAGCGCGGCGCCGAGAGCTCTGGTCGTCAGGCTGGTATCGCCTGTGGTCAGCAATGCCGATCCGAGAAGCGTTCCCGCAACAACTGCCGCCATCATCGGCCAGAACCGCCGCAGAAGCGGAAGCAAGCTCGGCCCCGCGAACAACTGCCAGATATTGGTCACTGACGACGGCGCAATCAGCAGGCTTGCGGCCGTCAGCGGCGAGGTCAAAACACCCAGGACACCCATTGCGACCGTCGGAAGTCCCATGCCGGTGACACCCTTGACGATGCCGGCGACGAAGAAAGTGGCGGTGACTGCTGCGAGAAAGGTAATGGAAAGATCGGACATGCCGCATCGGTAGCAGCTTCCAGTATCGGCACAATGCGGAAGTCCCTCGCCCAGCCTTCGGCTGGTCCGAAGGCTGAAAATAACCTATCCTTGAAAAATGCGTTTCGATCTGACCGACCTTCGCCTGTTCCTCGCCGTCGTCGATGCCGGCAGCATTACCCATGGGGCGGCAGACGTGGGCCTGTCGCTTGCCGCTGCCAGCGAACGCCTGCGCGACATGGAGGCGCTTGGCGAAGTCGCCTTGCTTGAGCGCGGCCGGCGCGGCGTCTCCCCGACTGAGGCCGGCGCAGCACTTGCTCATCATGCCCGCCTGATCCTCGGCCAGCTCAGGCAGATGCACGGCGAACTCGGCGAATATGCACGCGGGCTGCGCTCGACGATCAGCATTCTCGCCAACACGGCCGCCATATCGGAACACCTGCCGGAAAAGCTGGCCGGCTGGATGGCCGCCAACCCGCAGGTGGATCTGCAATTGAAGGAGCGCCAGAGCGTCGAGATTGCGAGAAGTGTCGCAGCCGGCCATGCCGAGATCGGCATCCTCTCTGCCGCGGCTGAGATGGCCGGCCTGACGGCGAGACCTTTCGCGACCGATCGGCTCGTCGTCATCGTAGGCAGCGGCCATTCTCTGGCGCGGGAGAGCAGCGTCCGTTTCGCTGATCTTGCCGGCGAACATTTCATCGCACTTGCCGGCGGCGCCCTTCAGGATCACATCGATGCCCAGGCGAGCCGCATCGGCGTCAGGCTCAAGATCCGCGTGCGGTTGCGCGATTTCGAGGCCATCTGCCGGCTGGTCGGTGCAGGCGCCGGCATCGGCATCGTGCCGGATACGGCCGCCCGCCGCGCGAAGCGGTCATGCGGAATTGTCGTGATCGGCCTGGCGGACGATTGGGCAACCCGACGGCTGGTGGTCTGCACGGCGCAAGGCGCGGACCTGCCGGTCCACGCCCGCAACCTTCTGGACCATCTGACATCGGCCTAAGCAATGTCTGGCTGCCCGACGATCAGGCCCTGAATTGCTCGTCGAGCCAGTCCAGGACGCGCCTGTTGAGCAATGACCGGTTCTTCATCTCGCAATGGCCATCCGCGCCCTCTGCGGCGGTGAACCGCATCAGCGTCTTCGGGCCGCGCAATGCATCGAAGAAGAAGCCGGCGTCGGCAGCAAGCCCATCATTCTCGGCCTGGGTGATCAATGTCGGGCACTGGATGCGCTCGGCATGTCCCCGCATGGTGAAAAGTTCGGCCGAGGCGAGGAAGGCCCTGAGATTATCCACTCCATGCACCCAGAAACCGCGTTGCACCACCTTCCAGCTCAGCACCGGGTTGGCGCGCAAGAAAGCGTCCATCGTATCGAGCAGTTTCTGGTCGAGAGCGCCGAGATCGGCCGCCGCTTCCGCCGGGACGCCGAATTTCTGGATGATGACCCGGCGAAAACCGTCGGCAATGCTCCAGGTGCCAGGATCGGCAATGAGCGCGGCAATGCGCGGCTCTCCCGCCGCCCCGCGCGGCGCCAGGAGCCCGCCGAGGCTCCAGCCGCTGAGCGCGATCCGATCAGGGTCGACGAGCGGATGGTTGACCGCAAAATCCACCACCGCCCTGATGACCACGTCCCAGTCCGGCCGCAGCGGTATGCCGTGCTCGTAGAGCATGGCGCCCTGGCCGGGACCGTCGAAAAGCAGGCTGTGATAGCCGTGCCGCGAAGCCGCGACGGCGCAGGCGAAATAGGTGTCAGTGATGGTGCAGTCATAGCCGTTGTTGAAGATGATGAGCGGCCGCACCTCATGCTCGAGACCCTGTGCCGGGACGAAATATCCGGGCATCGGCGTCTTGCCGAATGGTATGGCGAGCGGCTCGATCGTCGGCGCCGAGAGCGCAAGCCCTCTTTCCAGTGCGTCCGTCTGCTTGCGGAAGGCGGAAAGCAGGCGCGGATCGACGGGCGCACCATAGAGCGGATGATAGGAAGCCGCATAGAAGACGCTCGCTCTCAGATAAAGCTCGCGTGCGCTGACCTTATGGCCCCTGGAGAGCGCTGCCTCGGCCTCTTCTTTCAGCCGGTCGCCGGCCGAAATCCAAGCCTGGTAAAATGCGCCGTCATCGCCATCCCCGACGGCTTCCGCCACAGCCCGGATCTCGCCGAAATCCGCCCCGCCATAGGGAATATAGGCAATCGGCCAGCTGCCGAAATCCTCATGCAACTGGTTCCTGAACAGCATGCTCATCGCCAACTCCACCAATGGCTGCCGCCGCAGCGATCGCAATGACTATAGTGGCGGCTTTCGACCCTGTCACGAAAACGCGCTTACCTGAGACATTATTGGAGGTTGTGCTCATGCTCTTCCCGTGCAAGGCTGTTGAAAGCGGGAGGTAACTGTCATGAACGGTGCAGACAGCCTGTGTGATACGCTTCTGGCAAACGATGTCAGCGTATGTTTTGCCAATCCCGGTACATCGGAAATGCATTTCGTGGCGGCGCTCGACCGCAAGCCCGAGATGCGTTGCATCCTCGGTCTTTCAGAGGGCGTGGTGACGGGCGCAGCCGACGGCTACGCGCGCATGACCGATCGCCCGGCCGCGACCTTGCTGCATACCGGGCCGGGCCTCGCCAATGGCCTTGCCAATCTCCACAATGCGCGGCGCGCGCGGATACCTGTCATCAACATTGTCGGCGACCATGCGTCCTATCATCTGCCCCTCGATGCGCCGCTGACATCCGACATTGAGGGCCTGGCAGGCACGATGTCCAACTGGGTGCACCGCATCAGCAGCCCGGAAGATATTGTCGGCGCGACGGAGGCTGCCTATCGCGCCTCCTTGTCACCGCCCGGTGTGGCAACGCTCATCCTGCCGGCAGATGCCGCCTGGGGCGATGTCGAAGTGGATCAGCCGATCAGGCTGCCCCGGCCGGAGCCTCATGCCGTAAACATGGACAGCGTGCGCGGGGTTGCCGACGCCATCAGAGATGCGCCCGGCGAGGTCGGCATTCTTCTCAGCGGCGCGGCAGCCCGCGCAGACTCCCTGGAGATCGCGGGTGCAATTGCGGCTGCCAGGGATGTGCGTCTCTTCTGTGAGATGCAGCTGCCAAGGGTCGAGCGCGGCCGCGGCCGTGTTGCCCTCACCCGCATCCCCTACCCGATCGACGCCGCGCTGGATCTGCTGGCCGATATCGATGTGCTGGTGCTGGCGGGCGCGCCCGAGCCCGTCGCCTTCTTTGCCTATCCGGGAAAGCCCGGACGGCTGGTGCGCAAAGGCTGCAAGGTTTTGACCCTTGCCAGGCATGGCGAGGATCTGAAAGGCGCGCTGGAGGCGCTGCGGGATGAACTCGACGTGAGGCAGTCGCTGCCTCAATCGCGATCGCCGGTCCTTTCCGACGATATCGTTCCGTTCGGACACCTGACCGAAGATGCGATCGCCGTGATGGTGGCGGCGCGACTTCCAGACAATGCCATCGTCTGCGACGAAGGTGTCACCTCCGCCCGCCGTTTCTTCGAACTTTCGTCCGGCGCGGCGCCCCATGACTACCTGATGAACACGGGCGGCTCGATCGGCTGCGGCATTCCGCTGGCAACGGGTGCAGCGGTTGCCTGTCCCGACCGCAAGGTCATCAACCTGCAGGCGGATGGCAGCGGCATGTATACGGTCCAGGGCCTGTGGACGCAGGCGCGTGAAAATCTCGACGTGATCACGATCATCTTCGCCAACCGCGCCTATGCCGTGCTGCATGCCGAGATGCGCAATGTCGGCGTCAACGGCATCGGCGAGAACGCCCGGCGGATGATGAACCTCGATCACCCGGCCTGGGACTGGGTGTCGATCGCCAAGGGCATGGGCGTCGATGCCGCAGGCGCGCATAGCTGCGAGCAATTTGCCGATCTCTTCGAAAGCGCACTCAGGCGCCGCGGGCCGTTTCTCATCGAAGCGATCATTTGAGCGTTCAGGCGACCCCGGTTGGCAAGGCGGCGATTGCGACATAGCATCTCCGCCTCCAGCCGAAAGCCCCTGCCAAAAGCAAAGACAGATCATGACAGCTTCATCCTTGCAGACCTCGCCGCAGATCCTGCTGACCAGCGCCGGACGGGCGTGGAATGGGCTCGCGGCCGAATTCCTGCATATCCCGCGCGGAATCTCCCGCGTTCCGGGTGGTGACATGCATCGTCTCGGCATCCACTTCGGTCCACCCGTCAATGCCGATTGCCACTGCGGCGGCAAGCGCATGCGCCGCGTCCAGAAGCCGGGCGATATCGATGTCGTCCCGGCCGGCCTCGACGGGTCCTGGGAGGATGATGCCGATTGCCGGATCCTGCGTGTAAGTCTCGATCCGTCGCGGCTGCAGCAGGTCGCAGAAGATCTCGGGCGGGATTTCAGCGAGATCGAGCTGCAGCCAAGATTCCAGCTGCGCGATGCCGGCATCGAAGCGATCTGCCGGGCGATCAAGGCGGATCTGGAGGCCGATATGCCATCAGAGCCGCTCTATATCGATCTTCTCGCCAACGCGCTCGCCATCCGGTTGATCGAGACGTCGAGCAATGGTGCGCCTCGGCCAGAGATTGGTCGTGAACAAAAACTCTCGGCCCGGCAATTGCGGATGTTGACGGAATTCATCGAGACCCATCTGGACCGGAAGCTGCATCTGGCGGATCTGGCTGTCGTTGCCGGCGTCAGCGTCACAAGGCTGAAGAGCCTGTTTCGCAACAGCACCGGCCTTTCCGTGCACCAATATGTCATCCGCCGCCGCGTCGAATATGCCCGTGCCCTGATGACGACGACGGATATGGCCGCAAGCGAGATTGCCCTTGCCGCAGGCTTTGCCCATCAAAGCCATATGGCGACGACCATGCGCCGGCTCATCGGCCAGACACCCGGAGAGATCTTGCGCGAAGTGGGCGAATTCCGCCCGAAATTGCAAAGACCGGCCTGAATTTGTGCGACGCTTTCGGTGCGGCCCTCTAGTCCTTGCGCGTCACCAGCAAGGAGAAAGACATGATTGCAATCCTCGGAGCCGCTGGAAAGATCGGCTATTCGACCGCCAGGACGCTGCGCGAGGCAGGGGTGCCTGTGCGCGCCATCCTGCGCGATCCGGCAAAGGCTGACCGCCTGAGCGCCATCGGCTGCGAAGTCGCATTTGCCGATCTGCAGGACGCCAGGGCGCTTGCCGCAGCGATATCGGATGCCGACAGCGTTCAGGTCATTCTGCCGGCCGACCCTCGGGCCGAGGACATAAAAGGCGATATGCGCCGCTCGATCGAAAGCATTGCCGGGGCTTTGGAGGAGGCGCGCCCCGCCCTCGTGCTTGCCATTTCCGATTACGGCGCCCATCTCGGCGAAGGCTTCGCCATGCCGAGCATGTTCTACCTGTTCGAACAGCGCCTTCGCCAGCTCGATATGCGCCGGATCTTTCTGCGGTCGGCCGAGCATATGGAAGGCTGGGGCCGCGTCGCGCCGATAGCGATCGCAACCGGCATCCTGCCGAGCTTTCATGACCCGGTCGAAAAGCAGATCCCCAACGTCTCGGCACAGGATGTCGGCCGCATCGCCGCCGATCTCCTGCTTCGGCCCGACATCGAGACGCGCGAACAGATCGTTCATGCGGAAGGCCCGCGCCGCTATAGCGCCAGCGACGTGGCTGCAGCGCTGAGCCAGCTGCTGGGGCGCACGATTACCGCTGAAGCCCTGCCCCGCTCGCAATGGCGGGAAAGCCTGGGCCGGGTGATGAGCGCCAGCGCTGCCGATCTTCTGACCGAGCTCTACGAGGTTCACAGCAGGGGCGGCCTCATCGAGGTCGAGCCGAATGCGCGCGATATCCGAAAAGGCCCCACCGAACTTGTCGACGCACTGAGGCCTATTGTCGCCGAACGGTGACTTCAGGGAGGGTCGTTCCGGCAAAACGGAACCGGACGAGGCTGAGGGGATTTATCCCTCAGCACAGGAGGTTCCGATGATCCGCAAACTGAAATCAGGCGAATATCGTCTCTATTCCCGCAAACCCGACGCCAAGACGAACAAACGCAAGAACCTTGGCACCTTCAAGACCCGGGAAGCGGCTGAGAAGCATGAACGCGAGGTGCAGTACTTCAAGCATCACTAGAGCAATTCCGGCGAGAGTACCGAGCATCCGCGATAGCGCCGTTGGCGCCGACTACGCCTCGAGTGTACGGCAGATCGCTTTCGCCTCAGCGGCCAACCGTACCCTTCGAATCATCCTGATATGGGCTGCTGCGGTTGGGGTCGCTGTAATAAGTCCGGTAGCCGCCGCTCGAATAGGTCTCTCGATAGGTGCCGTTGAGCTGCTGATGCGTCTGCGAATAGAGATCGCCGTTTCGATAGGTGTTATAGCCGCCGCCGAGATTCTGCTCCCTGATATAGGTATTGCCTGAACTGTCGGTGGAACACGGAGCCGAAACCAGCTCGCACGATGCAGACGCGCTCCCGGCCGTCAGCAAGAAAATCCCAAACAAAATCGTCTTCATTCAACTCTCTTTTCGCGAAAATAAACGCCACGCACGTATGCAATGTAACTGAACGGCGAAAAAGAACAAACAGAAAACATCCGGGCTTCAACTCGCCCTTCGTACAATCGGTCAAATGTTAAACTGCATGTGCGATCATCCCAATCCTCGAACCGACAGGCGGCGCAATGATGGGTGAATGGTTGACGGCGGCAAAACGATGGGCGCAGAGCGTGAAGCGCGATGTCGTCGCGCTCTGGATCGCCGCGCGTGACGATCGCACGCCCCTGATGGCCAAGATCGTTGCCGGGGCGGTTGCTGCCTACGCCCTTTCCCCTGTTGACCTCATACCCGATTTCGTCCCGGTGCTCGGCTATCTCGATGATCTCATCATCGTGCCGCTCGGCATCCTCATCGCCATCCGCCTTATTCCCGCGCCGCTGATGTCGGAATTCAGGGACATGGCCACGGAGCGCACGCAGCGCCCGGTCAGCCGTTCGGGGCTTGCGGCGATCGTGATCGTCTGGCTGCTCGCCGCCGTCCTCTTCCTGTGGCTTGCGCGGGATCTGTTTCGTCGCTGAGCGCAAGCGAGTTTATCCGGTCTATTCGCGCACGAAGGCGCTGCGCAGCCAGTCGAGGAAATGGCCCGCTGCCGGCGAGAGCGCGCGGCCAGGCTGAATGACGGCCACGAAACCGTTCTCGTAAGTCAGGAATTCCGATCGTTCCACCAGCTTGCCGCTTTTCAGCTCGTTCAGCGCAAAACGCCGCTCCACCAAAGCCACGCCAAGCCCGCTGACGGCGGCGCTGACACAAAGATACATATGCGGGAAGTAGAGCTCCGACTGCGCCGAGATCCTGTGCCCGGTCGCCGCCTGCCAGTTGGTCCATTGTTCGCTCAAACTGTCGGGCGAAATGCGGGCTGGGAAGCTGAAATCATCGCCATCGGTACTGAACGGATAATCCGGTGCGGACACCAGGCCAAAGGAAACGGAGGCGAGCGGGATATGCTCGCGCCTGAACTGCGGCCGTGACAGCCGATCCCAGCTCAGCATGATATCCACCCCGTCCCTCGCCCGGTTCGGGCCGGCGTCGCGGGCGCTCGATGACATGGTCAGCTGCACGCGGCAATTCGGATAGAGGCTGTAGAATTCCGCCAGACGCGGCACCAGCCAGACCATGGCGAAGGTGGCGCTGCAGGAAAGATGCACGCTTGCTTCGTTCCGGCTCGACTTCAGCTCCTGATAACGCTCCTCCAGAAGATCGAAGGCCCGCGACACCGTGGTGAAGAAGGCCGCCCCATCCTCATTCAGCCGAAGGCCGGTTCCTGACTTCTCGAACACGGGAAGCCCAAGCTGCTCCTGCAAAAGCTGCAGCTGCTTCGAGACGGCACCGTGCGTGCGCCCCAGCTCATCGGCTGCCCGTGTGACCGAACCGAGACGTGCAGTGGCCTCGAAGGCCCGGAGATAGGAGAGCGGCGGCAGATGGCGGGCCATGGTCTTCTCTTGTGTGAGTTTTTCTAACGGATGACGTGAAGATAACGCGCTTTTTCGAATTCGGATATGGGCATAAAACCATGACACAAGAGCAAAGCGAGTGGAAATCTTCGCCTCCACCTTCGTCAATCATAGGTGAGTTTTGCCAACAGAGAAAGGAAATTTCATCATGCATGTGACCGACACGCTCCGCATGTGGCGCGAACGCTGGACCGAACGTCGCCTCTTCGCACGCGAGCTGGATACTTTGCCTGACGAAACGCTCAGGGATTTCGGCATGACCCGTGAAGCCGCCTTCGAGCAGAGCCACCGACCCTTCTGGCGTGCGTAGGCGGCGTCCCTACCCGAAAGTCAAACTTCACAGCTCCGGCGACATCAGCGACGGAACCTCGAAGCGGTGTGCGCAGTTATCCTGATGATCGTCTGCGAGTTTCACCCATGTATGTCATCCTTGGCGCGTCCGGACATATAGGCTCTGTCGTTATCGACGCTTTGCGGGCGTCGGGCGAGGAAGTCATCGCTCTCGTTCACAGTGCCGACAAGGCCGCCGTCATCGCACGCGACGGTGTCGAACCCGTCATCGCCGATGTGGGCGACACGGGGCAGCTTCGATCGATCCTGCAAAAAGGGCGTCGCGCTTTTCTCTTGAACCCGCCGGCCGATATCAAGGGCGATACCAACGCCGGGGAACTGAAAACCGCCAGCAGTATTGCCGCCGCACTCGAAGGATCCGGGCTGGAGAAGCTCGTCCTGGTGTCGACCTATGGAGCGCTTGATGGCGCCGGAATCGGCGATCTCTCGGTGCTGTACGAATTCGAACGCCTCGTGAAGGCAACCGGCATTCCGGTCGCGATCAATCGCGGCGCATATTACTTCACCAATCTCGACATGCTTCTGCAGCCTGCGAAAGAGACCGGGCGCCTGCTCACCCCCTTCCCCGAGGACATGAAGATCCCGATGGTGTCGCCAAGGGATCTGGGGGAAGCCGCTGCTGCGCGCCTCAGGAGCCCGAGCGAGGATATCGGGATAGACCATGTCGAAGGTCCGGAGCGTTATTCCTTCGCCGATGTCGCCAAGGCGTTTTCATCGCGTCTCGGCCGCCCGGTTACAGCCGAGACGATCCCTCGCGAAAGGTTCGAGGAATATTATCTCGGACTTGGCTTCTCCTGGGCTGCCGCCCGTTGCTACGCAAAGATGGCAGAGGTCACCATCGACACCGGCTTTGAAATGCCCACCCGCCGCCATTGGGGGAGGACGACGCTGGATCAGCACCTCGAATTACTTCGAGAAAATCAGTGACGCGAGCATCTCGCAGATACACGGCGATACAAAAACGTCCTCCGCTGAAACATTTCCAATTCATCCGTCTGTTCAGATGAACCCGTCGCCCGGTTGCGGGCCTTAGCCATCTGACGGAAGGACAGACAGATGAGGACCATCATGATCATGGCAGCAGGCGCACTCCTCATTGCGGGTGCAATGCAGCTGACCAAGGCCAACGCCGAGCAGCCCATCCAGCGTACCGATCTCGTTCAGAACGACATCGACGTGCCCGGTCACGAGGCGGTGCAGGTTCGCGTCGACTTCGCCCCCGGCGCCTTCGCCGTGAAGCATCACCATCCGGGCGAGGAAATCGCCTATGTGGTCGAAGGCACGCTGGAATATGAGCTGGACGGACAGAAGCCGGTGACGCTGAAAGCCGGCCAGTCGCTGTTCATCCCCTCGGGCGTTGCCCATTCCGCCAGGAATTTCGGCGACGGCAAGGCCTCCGAACTCGCAACCTATATCGTCACGAAGGGCTCGCCGCTCGTTGTGCCGGTGAAGTAGCCTGGTGACAGATGCAGGTCGGCGCGCCCATGGCGGGTTGCCGGCCTGGTTCGCCTGGATCAGCCGAAACCGTGGCCTCCCCAAGGACCCCGCAATCGCCGAGCCTTCCTCTGCGCCTCCGTCATCCTCCTTGCGAGACGACGGACCCGGCCATGAGTTCCAGATCGGTTTCCGAGGCGTTTCCAATGATCCACGGGCAGGCATAATAATCTTCGATGCGGTCGATAACGCCGCCGACGACATGGACACGAACCGGCCATGCGACCCGCCACAGGTCTCCTCGCTGGAAGAGCACGAGCAGGACGGGCTCCCCGTCGATCGCCCCAAACTCCATGGTCCACGGTTCCGTGTTTTTCTCGTATTCGACGAAATAGGGAGAGTTTCTGAGCAGACCGTCGAAGCAGTCGGCGACCCGCAACCGGGCATCGGCGCTGGTGAGACCCCGCACACCATCCCAATCATGGCGGTTGAAGAGGTCAACATAGCGCTGCAGGAGCAGCGCCGTGTCGGCATCAAGCGGACGGCTTGGTTCGCCGGTCGGTTCAGCGGGCAAGCCGGCGAGCTTCGCCCGTCCACGGGAGAGCGCGGCTTTGACGCCGCCAACCGTCGAATCCACGAGTTCTGCGGTCTCCTCCAGCGAATAGTCGAACACATCTTTCAGGAGGACGCAGGCGCGCTCTTTGGGCGGCAGGCTGCCGACCAGCCGTTCGATGGCGCGACGTGCATCACTCGTCGCCGGCTCCGCAGCGACGACTCCGATGTCATCTGAATAGGTGCTCTCCGCGCGCTCGCGCGCATCGCGCCGCCTCAGAAAGTCGATGCAGCGATTGTGAGCGATGCGAAACAGCCAGGACTTCAGCCTGTGGGCCTCATCGAGGGTCTCGATCTTCATGTAGGCCTCGAATAGCGTTTCCTGCATGAGATCCTCACCGTCGAGCCGTGAGCCGGTCATGCGGGCGCAGTAGCGATGCAGTTGGGCACGAATGTCTGACACCGTCTCGAGGAAGGCTCGATATCGCACATCGAATAGACCGATCGGTCGCTCCCGCATGTCCTTCACCTGTCACATCCCAACGTTTTTGAGGAAATAGATACGAGTCATGCGACTTCGCGACTTTCAAGGCGTGCTGCCGCGGCTCCGGTCAGGCCGAGCTTGGGGCGAACCCACTGTGCAAACCGCTCTATCGCGTCATCGGCTTCGGGAGCGCGGCCAGCCATCATCTGGAACGAGTGCAGCATCTCCGGAAATACCTCTAGGCGCACCTCGACGCCCGCCGCCTTCGCACGGTCTGCGAGCACTCGGCTGTCGTCAAGCAGGGTTTCGTCTTCGCCAGCTTGCAGACAGATCGGCGGCAAGCCCTTGAGATCGGCAAAGATTGGACTGGCGAATGGATTTCGAGCATCGGCCCCTCCGAGCACCTGTGATGCCAACATATCCACGGTCGCCTTCTGGAAGAAAGCGTCCTTTTCGCGGTTAGCCTCGTAAGACAGGCCGCTCGCCGACAGATCGTGCCAGCCAGAGATGCTGAAGAGCGCGGCCGGCAGCGGCCGTCCCGTATCGCGGAGTTTCATCGCGGCTGCAATGATCAGGCCTGCGCCAGCGGAATCGCCTGCACCTATAGTGTGCTCCGGCCCGATGCCCTGCTCGGCCAACCACTCCAACGCGGCCACGACCTGCTCGATCTGCCGCGGGAACTTGCTCTGAAACGAGTAGTCGTAACTCACGATCAAAGCGTGGCAGCCTACCGCCTTGGCGATGTGTCCGACCATCTTGCGATGGGTCCAGATCGACCCGCCAACATAACCGCCGCCGTGTACGTAAAGCATGACGCGATCCCTGGCCGCCAGTTTGGGCTGCACCCACAGCGCGGTCTTGCCGCCGAGGTTCGTCTCGATGTAGTCGACGCCGCCCGGTTCCGCCGTCAGAACCGACCACTCGGAGACTTCCGGTGGCAATTCCCGACCGTTGCGCCAAGCCTCGGCGTTCGTTTCGTAGTATATCTTGTTTGCCAAACTCTGCTTGCTATCCATTGTCACGCTCCAATTCGTTAAGGGGCGACGTCGAGGACGACCGCCAACAATAACCAAGACGGACGGTCGCGCCGAAAGGATACGTGGCCAGCAGATTTGAATTTCAGTACGGACTCCAGACCTGCTGCGTGGGACCGCCCGAATGCGGAAGATGAAGGCCACCGCGCCGGCTGGCGGGTGGCCGGCAGATCGGCAGAGGCTCAGCCCGCAGCCCGGGTTGTCACGGGATTTTGCGCCGCTCTCCGCGCCTCGATATAGGCCCGCAGCGCAGCCGGTTCGTCCGTCTGGATCGTGCTGATTCCGGCGTCCATGAGGCGGCCCCAGATGGCGTTGGGTTCGGTCAGCGCCCGGGGATCGGTCCACTCGCCGCTCGCCGCCATATCCAGCGTATTGAACCAGATTGCCATATCGGCATCTTCGAAGAGCTGGCGGTTGCCGGTGATCGTGTCGAGATGATCGAAGCGCAGTTCGCACATGAAAGGCTTGATTTCCGAGAGCAGCGAAAGCCTTTCGCTGACATCGCCGGCGGTGAAATAGGCCATCGCCATGAAGGGCACGCCTTCTATGTTCTGGGCGCGTACCCAGTCGAGATCCTGTCGCGCCATGACAGTCGTCTTCAGATCGACGGATGACGCGACGCCCATGTCACGAGCACAGGCTGCCACCTCCGAGAACAACCTGCGATCCTTCAGGTCGAGATCGGCGAAGATGCGTCCGCGAATGGTCTCGAACACCTGCTTCAGCGTCGGGATGCGCTGGTCGGTGGTGGTGCGGTGCTCGCCGCCATTGTCTTCGCGCAGCGCAATCGTCTGCAGTTCGGCTATTGTGAAGGTCTCCGCGTCGCGGTCGATGCCCGCCATGCGCAGGAGCGTATCGTCATGCATCAGGAAAAGCTCGCCATCCGCGCTCTTGCGCACGTCGATCTCGACAATATCGGCGCCGACGGCAATGGCCTTCTCGATCGCTGCCAGGCTGTTTTCCGGCGCACCGTGCCAGGCGCCGCGATGGGCGACGATAGCGCAGGAACGGTTCGGGTCGGCGATGAAGTCTTTGTAGCTCATGGTCTTTCCTTATGTGTCAGCCGCGGCGGCTGGCGAGGTATGATTTGAGGGCGACCGGTTCGTCGGTCTGGATCAGGGAAACGCCGGCCTCGATGAGACGGCCCCAGATGGCATCGGGATCCTGCATGGCAGCCGTATCGGTAAAGCCGGCAAAGGCGACGGAATCGAGCGTATTGGCCCAGAGCGCCATGCCCGCCTGGCGAGCGTGGAGCGCGGCGATATCCTCGACGCGGTCGAAGCAGACTTCGCAAACGGCAGGCGCAAGCTGGAACAACAGATCGAGCTCCGCCTCGGCATGCGTAGCGCCGATCCGTGACTTGGCCATGAACAGCACGCCATACGGGCTAACAGTCTCGCGCACCCAGGCAAGATCTTCGGGCGTTCGAAGATTGCCCCAGAAATCCACCTGGGATTCGACATCGAGATCGCGCGCGCAGGCGATGACGTCGGGGACGATGGCACGATCCTTGACATCGAGATGCAGGAAGATGCGATCGCGCGTCAGGTCGAAGAGCTGCTGCAGGCTCGGCAGCCTCTCGCCGGTCATGGCGTTATTCTCGCCACCGTCGCGGTTTCTGAGCGTGAGACCTGCGAGCCGTGCCGAGCTCAGCGCCTCCGGCGCCTCGTCGATGCCCGCCATGCGCAGCAGCGTCTCGTCATGCAGCAGGAAGAGCCCGCCGTCCGCACTCCGGCGCACGTCGATTTCGACGATATCGGCACCGGCGCGGATCGCCGCTTCGATGGCGGGCAGGCTGTTTTCGGGTGCGTCGCGCCAGATGCCGCGATGCGCCACGACTGCGCAGTCCCTGTTCGGGCTGCGCACATAGTCAGTGTAGTTCATGGTGAGGTCTTTCAATGGCCGGCGAATGCATCCGCAATGGCGCGCCCCGTTTCGCCGTCAAACAGGTGCAGGCGGGATCGTGGGAAGGAAAAGGAAAGTTCCGTGGCGGCATCGATCTGCGCGCCGAAGGGCGTGGCGATACGGATGGAGGTGCCCGCGAGATCGACGGCCAGCACCGAATGCGAGCCGAGATCCTCGAAATGCCTGAGGCGTCCCTTGATCGTACCGTCGGCGCTGATGGCGATATCTTCCGGGCGGATGCCGAGCTGGAAATTGCCCGGCCTGTGGTACTCGGCGACCACCTGCCCGTCTGCCAGCCGCAGCACGAACCCGTCTGATGTCACCGGCAGGATATTCATCGGCGGCGCGCCGATGAACTTGGCGACGAAGACCGAGGCCGGGCGATGATAGATCGCCTTCGGCGTATCGAACTGTTCGACATTGCCCTTGTTGAGGATGAGGATCCGGTCGGCAAGCGTCATCGCCTCCACCTGGTCGTGGGTAACGAAAACGGTCGTTGCTCCGATGCGCCGATGCAGGTCGGCAAGCTCGACGCGCATGTCGTGGCGCAGCTGCGCATCAAGATTGGACAGTGGCTCGTCGAAGAGCAGCACGCCGGGCTCGCGTACGATCGCCCGGCCGATCGCCACACGCTGGCGCTGGCCACCTGAAAGCTGTCCCGGTTTGCGATCGAGATAGGCGGCCAGTCCCAGCATCTCGGCAACGGCGCCAACACGTTCCCTGCGTTCAGCTTTCGGCAGGCCGGCGACACGCAGGCTGTAGGCCATGTTGTCAAAAACGGTCATATGCGGATAGAGCGCGTAGTTCTGGAAGACCATGGCGCAGCCGCGCTGCTTCGGCTCCAGGCCCTGCACCTCGCGGTTGCCGAACAGGATCTTGCCGCCGCTGACGGCCTCGAGGCCTGCGATCATCTGCAGCAGCGTGGATTTTCCGCAGCCGGACGGGCCGAGAACGACGGTGAATTCGCCGGCGCGTAACTCGACATCGAGTGGCGGGATGACGGTCGATTTCGCGTCATATGCCTTGGTGACGCCTGCGAGCGTGATGTTGGTGGCCGCGCTGCGGATAGCGGTATCGATGGCGTTCACGTCATTTCTCCGAAAGAACAAGGCCTTGCACGAGGTAGCGCTGCAGGAGCGCAATCATCGCAAGGGGAATGATCGAGACGACCACGACACCCGCCATGATCATCGGAAAGTCGGGAATCTCGCCCTCCATATCGGGCGCGAGCCGTGCAAGACCGACGACGGCGGTGGTCATCTCGGGTTTCGAGGCGGCAACGAGCGGCCAGAGATATTGCGTCCAGCCGCTGAGGAAGGTCAGCACGAAAAGTGCCGCAAAGCTGCTCCGTGAAATCGGCAGCAGAATGTGGAAGAGGAAGCGGATCGGCCCTGCTCCATCCATGCGCGCTGCCTTGAAGAGATCGGACGGCAGCGTGCGGAAGAACTGCCGGAACAGGAAGGTACCGGTTCCATGCGCGACAAGCGGCGCCACGAGTCCGAAATGCGTGTCGAGCACACTGAGTTCGAGGTGGAGTGGGGCGCCGAACAGGCTTTCGATCAAGGCGTTCGCCCCGGTCAGATCGAGCAATCCATTCAGTGGCGAGAAGATATTGGCCGCCACCTGATAGGTGGTGATCACGCGAATATCGATCGGTAGCATGATCGTCGCCAGGATCACCGCGAAGGCAATACCTGCCCAGCGGATGCGGAAATAGACCAGCGCATAGGCCGCAAGGAAGGACAGCGCGCAGGTAAAGAAAGCATCGTAAAGCGCGACCAGCATGCTGTTCAGCATCTGGATCGGAATACGGGTTTCGTTGAAGACACGCCTGACGTTGTCGACGAACTGATCACCCGGATACCAGGCAAGCCCGTTGCGAAGCAGAAACTCATAGGACTGTGATGCATTGGCAAGCGTCAGATAGAGAGGCCCGAGAATGAAGACGATGCCGATAAGCAGGATGGCGCTGGCGACGAAATTGAGCGAGCGGGCATTTTCGATCATGGCTCTCTCCTACCGTTCATAATTGACGCTACGGCCGAGAAGCAGGAACTGCGCGGCGGTCAGGATGACGACGAAGACCATCAGGATGGCCGTCTGCGTGGAAGCGCCCGAGAGATCGTAGCCGCTGAAGCCATCGGTATAGATCTTGTAGACCAGCAGATTGGTGGCGCCGCCCGGACCGCCCTTGGTGATCGTGTCGATCAGCGCGAAGGCCGAGGTGACGCTTTCGGTGAACTCCAGCACCAGCGTCAGGAAGAGCTGAGGCATGATCAGCGGCAGCTGCACGTCGAAAATGCGCCGCCACGGCCCTGCCCCATCCATGGCCGCCGCCTGAAACATGGTGCGCGGGATGGATTGCAGGCCGGCAAGCAGGATGACGAAATTGAAGGGAATGCCGCCCCAGACATGGGCTACGATGAGCGTGATGAATGCGTCAGTGCCATCGAGGCCGGGCGCCCACGCCCCCGGAAAGAAATGGTTGATTGGCGCCAGAATGCCGACGAACGGGTTGAAGATGAAGGCGAAGACGACGCCGATTGAAGCTCCCGCCACCCCCTTCGGCCAGACAAGCACGTTACGCGCTGACAGCGACAGACGGATCTTTCGGTCGGCGGCAACCGCCAGGATCAGCGGCAGAGCGACGGCGAGTGACGAAGCAAAGACCATGAAGATAATCGTGCGCCAGCCGGCATTCCAGAATTCCGGGTCGGCAAGCACGCGGCGGAAATTATCCCAGCCGACGAATTCCGACCCGCCGCCGAATGGCCTTTCCAGAAAGAACGACCAATAGAAGGCCTGCACGATCGGCGCATAGAAGAAGATGAGGATCAACAGCAGCAAGGGTGCGGCTAGCAAAGCCGGCAGCCAGCGATGGCTGAAAAGCGAGGATTCCGACGTCATCACGCATGTCCATTTCGAGGAAACCCGGTGCGGCGACGGGGAGCGCCGCACCGGCCAGGTATCAGGGCAGCTTTGCCGTCTTGTACGTCTGCTCGAAGCGGCGCAGCAGCTCGTCGCCACGCTTCTTGGCATTGTCGAGCGAGACCTGCGCGGTCTGTGTGCCCGCAAATGCCTTCTGCGTTTCCTCTATGAGGATCGAGCGGAACTGCACGTAGAAGCCGAGGCGAATGCCGCGTGTATCGGGCGTACCCGGCTCGTTCATGGATTCGATGCCGACACCTGCCGTCGCGTATTTGGTGGTACCGGCATCCGGGCTTTTGGCGATGGCGTCGAGCACGTCATTGGTGACAGGCACGTAACCGGTCGAAGCCGTCATGAACATCTGCTGTTCCGGCTTGCGCAGGAAGTCGAGGAAGACCTTGGCGCCATCGATCTCGGCCTGGTCGTGACCCTTCATGATGTAGATGGACGCGCCGCCGACGAAGGTGTTGTGGCGCTCGTAGCCCTTGTACATTGGCGTCAGGCCGACGGAGAGCTCATACTTGCCGGCAAAGGCCTTTGAAGAGTCCGTGTAGGAACCGGAGGAATTTTCCATCATGGCGCATTCGCCGGAATTGAAAGCGGCGGTGTAGTTGCCGGCCTTGGTGTCGCTGGCGATCTTGACCAGGCCCTCCTTGCGCCAGTCGATCAGGTTCTGCAGGTGCTTTGCAAAGAAGGTTGTGTTGAAGACATATTCGGCATCGAGACCATCATAGCCATTATGCTTGGAGGCGATCGCCAGGCCGTGACGGGCGGAGAACTGCTCGAACATCGACCAGGGCTCGCCATTGGTGACATAGGGGCATTCATGGCCTGATGCCTTCAGCTTGCGGGCAGCCTCGATAATGTCTTCCCAGGTCTTCGGCATCTCGGTGACGCCGGCTTTCTCGAGCTCCGTCTTGTTGACGTAGAAGAGCAGCGTCGAAGCATTGTAGGGCTGCGAATAGAGCTTGCCGCCTGACGTTTCGTAATAGGAGCGCGCGCCCTTGATGTAATTGTTCCAGTTGACGTCGGGCAGTACATCCTGAACCGGAACGACGGCATCCGACAGAAGCAGGTCGAGCGTGCCGGCATCGAAGAACTGGATCAGCACCGGATGTTTGTTGGAGCGGTAGGCGGCAATCGCTTTCTGCATGGAGACTTCATAGCTGCCCTGCCCGACGCAGGTCACATGGTCTTTCGACTGCGACGCGTTGAAGGCGTCGCATTGCGCCAGGATCGCCTTCTCGACGCTTCCCGTATTGCCGTACCAGAATTCGAAATTTGCAGCCTGCGCGGAACTACACGCAGCCGTCATCAGGGCGGCAGCAGCCACCAGAATGGAGATCTTCATAATACCCTCGCCTGAAATGTGAGACCCGCCGGACCAGCGTCCGGATCGTGAACGGCGGCTTAGTACACTTTATGTGTAACAACTGGATGACGAGATTTGGCTTGATCGGTTACGCAGGGCCCGGTATCTAGGCACCTGCGGTTGCTATCTATGTTGCATTTACACTTTTGTAGTATATTCGAGGTGCGTGATGCCTTATTCTCCTGAACCGTTGATTGCTGCCCGCTTCCGGCGTCCGGGAGAAGAAATCGTCGTCTCCCCGAATGAGCGCAGCCTGCTGAAACTCATCTGGCGCAATCCCGGCCTGTCACGATCCGAGATCACCGGCCACACCGACCTGACACAGCAATCGGTCCATCGCATCATCGACCAGCTCGTCGAGCGCGGCATCGTTTCTCTGGGATCTCCCAAACCCGGGCTCGGCCGCGGTCAGCCGAGTCCCATGCTGAGCCTCAACGGCCGCCACGCCTATTCGGTCGGCATTTCCGTCAATTCCGACGTGGTCGATATCTGCCTGGTAGACCTGTCGGGCAATGTGCTCGGCGAAAGCGACATCTCGCTGAGGGAGCTCAGCATGAACCAGGCGCTGGATCGCGTGCGCGACCGCATCGCCGAACTGCAGCAGTTGAACGGCCTCGATGACGAGACCTTCTTCGGCATCGGCTTCGGCATTGCCGGCGCTCTGATATCAGGGACAAAATATAATGCCTCGATGCCGCTGCATGAATGGTCGTTGATCGAGCTTGGGCCGCTTCTGAGCGATCTCTTCAAGAAGCCCGTCTGGCTCCTGAACGGCGGCAGCGCCGGCGCAGTCGCCGAGGCGATGTTCGGCGTCGGGCGTTTCATCAAGCATTTCGCCTATCTCAGCTTCAATTACGGCTTCGGCGGCGGCCTGATCAACGACGGCGAACTCCTGGCCGGCGGTAACGGCAATGCCGGCGAATTCTCGGGGATGTTTGACGATGAGGAGACCACTCGCCGCCCCGCTCTGCAGCTGCTCCTGGAGAAGCTGAAGCGCCACAATGTCGATGTGCCGTCGATCCCCTATCTGCGCCGGCATTTCGATCCGAAATGGCCAGGCGTCGTGGAATGGGTCGAGGAGATCACCCCCGCCTATAACCGTCTCGTCAATGCCATCTGGGCGATCTACGACCCGCAGGCGATCGTCTTCGGCGGCCAGGTGCCGCCGGGATTGGCGCAGATGCTGAGCGAACGCACCGAACTTTTCGGACGCCCGCGCTACGGCGTGCCTCGCCCGCACCCGAAACTCATAGTGTCGGACATAGCAGGAGACGCCGCTGGCATGGGCTCGGCCATCGTTCCCTTCAAATCGACCTTCTATTGAAGAGCCTCCTCGCTTGAGCGACCGCTATGTCGCATTCTCATCACCGGGTTCTGATGGCCGCTCCGCCAGGCGTAAAGAATCAACCTTTCAGTGTTTTAGTCGCTACTGAATCGCGAAAGTTCCCATTTACGTCCGTTTGACCACAGACTAAGCATCGGGATAAGCCTAGGAAAGGTCTGCATTTTTTCGTTTTTGTTACGCTGAGGCGATACACGTTTACGGTAACAAGGTTCCTTTAGCAGGAAGACATGAGCTAATCTTCGCGCATAAGTGACGGAGAGATGCTGATGTTCAATCTGTCGTTGGCGGAATCGCCGAGGAAAAGAAGACCATTCAACAGCCTGTTGCTGTTCCTGATGTCTTCGGCGGCTTTCCTGGCGTCGTCCTGGCCGCATATGGCGCGTGCCCAGCAGGTTTTCGCTGACGGCACCACCGTCATCGCCAGCGGCGTGATCGACATGGGCACGATCAACGGAGACGCCGGCATCGCCCTGCGGGCCCGCAATAGCGGCACGATCCAGAGCTTCTCTCCATTGACGATCATAACCCGCGGCAGCAGCGCCATCGGCGCTCAGGCGCTCTCGAATTCTCGCATCTATCTCTTCGACGGCACCACGATCCACACCACCGGTAGCCAGGCCGATGGGATCGTCTCCTCCGGTGCCGGCAGCCTGGTGACGGCCATCGGCACGGACGTTCTGACGGAGAACATCGGTTACGGCCTCATCGCCGGCACGAACGGCCGCATCCTGATGACGAACGGCTCCGTTCGAGCTCTGACTGGCACAGGCGTGGCCGCCTTTACCGGCGGCCAGGTTACGCTCGAAAACAGCATTGTCGAGACTGGGTCCGGTCTGGCTCTTTGGGTCAATCCAAACTCCAGCATCATCGGGACCGGTGTGGCAGTCACGTCCAACACAGTGCAGGGAGCTTACGTCCAGCAGGGCCTTCTCTCTCTGACGGACTCGTCGATACGCAGCAGCTCCATAGGCGTCCAAACCGCGACCGGCGCAACCGTGACGTTGAACAACACCGCGGTCAGCACCACCGGGACTTCCGCCTATGGCGTGTATCTCAGCGGCGGTAGCGCCCTTACGATGAACGGCGGCTCGATCGAGACGGCAGGCAGCGGCGCCAGGGCGATCTATGGCGGCCCAGGCACCAACACCGCAACGATCACGGGTGCGGACATAACGTCGTCTCGATCGTCGGCCATCCTGGCGTTTGGCGCTACCGCCGTCTTCAACGTGGATCTGATCAATTCATCGATCATCGGAAATCCATTGGCCCTCGAAATCGGCGGCGGTGCGACGCTCACTCTCGACGCCTTCGGCTCGCAGATGACAGGGGCGGCCGTCACGGCGGCCGGCAGCACGTCCAATGTCGCCCTGTTCGACGGGACGGTATGGAACCTCACCGGCAATTCCAACATCACCGCCCTTTCCAACGACGACAGCCTGATCCAGTTCAGCGATCCCGCGGGAGGCGCCTACAAGGCGCTGACGGCCGTAAACTACGCCGGCAACGCTGGCCGCATCGGACTGAACACCTATCTCGCGGCAGACGGGTCGCCGTCCGACCTCCTGATCATAAACGGCGGGACTGCGACGGGGACGACCGGTCTATTGATTTCCGACACTACCGGCGGCGGCGCGTTGACGACCGGGAACGGTATCCTCGTCGTCGACGCCATCAGCGGGGGCGTGACCGATAGCGGAGCATTCCATCTCGCCGGACCGGCGGTCGCAGGTCCCTACGAGTATTCGCTCTACCGCAGCAGCCTCGACGCCTCAGGTCCGCAGAACTGGTACCTCCGCTCAGACCTTTCACCCTCTCCTCCCGGGCCGGGGCCGGAACCGACGCCCGATTACCGTCCCGAAGTCTCTCTCTATGCCGCGATACCCGCGATGGGGGCGATCTACGGACGGCACCTGATCGATACGCTGCACGAACGCGTCGGTGAGGAAGAGCAACTTGGCAGCCGGGACGACGGCGGAGGGAATGAGACTTTTAACGGCTTCTGGATGCGCGGCATCGGCCATTGGGGGCATCGTGACGGCGACCCGAACGGCATTCACGATGGCGCACCGGAATTCGACTATCGTTTTGGCGCTATGCAGGGAGGGCTCGACTTCTATAGGAGCGAGACGGGCAGCGTCACCGACCATGCCGGCATGTATCTCGCTTACGGTCGCGGCGTGATGGATGTGACCCAGGACAGGTTGATCGAAACCAGGGATGCGGGCCGGAACGAGTTCAATGCATTTTCCGTCGGCGGCTACTCGACGCGCTTCGGCGAGAACGGCTGGTATCTCGACGGCGTCCTGCAGGGCACCTGGTACGACATGACGACCAGATCGAACCGCGCCACTGAGTTCGGGTTTCCGGATCAGGATGTAGACGGCTTCGGTTTCGCCGCCTCCCTCGAAGGCGGTTACCCCTTCGACCTTGGCAACGGGTGGCAGCTCGAGCCGCAGGCGCAGGTCGTCTGGCAGACCATACACATGGGCGACTTCAACGACGGCGCGGCCGATATCCGCTACGACGAGCTGAACTCCCTCGCTGGGCGCATCGGCGCGCGGATCGCCCGCACCTGGGAGGCCGAAGAAGCGACAGCCACGGAGCCTGCCCGCCTCGCCACGATATGGGGACGGGTGAACCTCTGGCACGAGTTCACTGCAAAGGCGCAGACGGAGATCTCGTCGGCGGATGGCTATGTACCGTTCTCGACCGATCTCGACGAGACGTGGATCGAAGTGGGCGTCGGGGGAACGAGACAGGTGTCGAACAACACCTCGCTGTATGGCAACGTCGGCTTCAGTACGAGTTTCGACGGCGACAACTACGCCTGGAACGGCAAGGTCGGCTTGCGGGTCAACTGGTGAATCCGGCGCGATGCCGGCGGCTCAGGTAGCAAGGTCAGGGCTCAGGCGCATGCTCGTTTTCGTCATAGAGCCGGACATCGGGTACAGCGGGCAACCAGGGTTCGCGCCTGATAGTCCAGACTTCGACCATCGGGTGGATGTCGTTCGGTGCCTGATCCAGGGTGCCGATGAAGACTTCCACAGCGTCGTCGAGCATGAAGAACAGCCGAGAGCCGCAGATCGGGCAGAACGACCGTTTGTCGAAGGTGCTGATCTCACCGTCCATCTTGAACTTCGAGCGCCGCCAGTTCGCTGTGGCCGAAAAGATCGAGCCCGTCAGCTTCCGGCATTTGGTGCAGTGGCAGAGCCCGGACTGATATGGCTCGCCCTCGACTTCGTAGCGCACCGCGCCGCACATACAGCCACCCATCCTCACGCTTTCCGTCGCCATCGCTTCCTCCACGCATCAAGGTACCGCAGAATAGCTGACAATGCGTCGAAAGCAGCCCGCTTGTCGGATGCGGCTCCAGGTGTTACCAATTCCGCATGGACAGAACCGTGATCAGCACGTCGGTGATGATGATGCCGCGCTCATAGCGTGGCGGGTTTCGTGCGTCCATAATGCACCAGCGACCGCCCTCGAGGCGGTCTTTTCATGAGTCGATCCGTCTCGCGGGGCAACTAGCCCTCGAAAGGATCAACCGATGAACAAGATCTATATCACCACTTCGATCCCCTATGTGAACGCTGCCCCGCATGTGGGCTTTGCGCTCGAACTCGTGCAGGCCGATGCCTATGCGCGCCACTTCCGACTGCTCGGCCGCGATGTGCGGTTCCAGTGCGGCACCGATGACAACAGCCTGAAGAACGTTCGCTCGGCGGAAGCCGCCGGCCTGCCTGTGGCGGATTTCGTCGATGCCAATGCCGACCGCTTCGAGCAGCTGGGGACACGGCTCGATATCTCCAACGACGAGTTCGTCCGCACTTCGCGCGACCCGCGGCATGTCGCCTGCGTGCATGCCCTGTGGAATGCCTGTGCTGACAATGGCGACCTCTACCGCAAGGCCTATGAAGGTCTCTACTGCGTCGGCTGCGAGCAGTTTTATGAGGCATCCGAACTCATCGATGGGCGCTGCCCCGAGCACCGCATTCCGCTCGAACTGGTGCGGGAGGAGAACTGGTTCTTCCGCCTCTCACGCTATGGCGATCGGCTGCTGCACCTCATCGAGAGCGACGGACTGAAGATCGTGCCGGCCCACCGGCGCAACGAAGTGCTGGCGCTGCTTCGGCGCGGCCTTGAGGATATCAGCGTCTCGCGTAGCGCCGAACGGGCGCGCGGTTGGGGTGTTCCCGTGCCTCTGAGCGATGAGGTCGTCTACGTCTGGTTCGATGCGCTGGCAAACTATCTGACAGGTCTCGGCCATGGCGCCGATGAGGAGCTCTTCAATCGCTACTGGACCGCTGGCGGTGAGCGCATCCACGTCGTCGGCAAGGGCATCTCCAAGTTCCATGCTATCTACTGGCCGGCTATCCTGCTCTCGGCCGGTCTGCCGCCGCCATCGTCGATCCTGGTGCATGGCTATGTGACGGTCGATGGCAGAAAGATCGGCAAATCGGCCGGCAATGGCATCGATCCCAATAGCATCGTCGATGCCTACTGTACGCCGGATGCGCTGCGCTATTACCTGCTCCGGCATATCCGCTCGGGCGACGATGGCGACTTCTCGGCCGAGCGTCTGGAGGCAGCCTGGACAGGAGAGCTCGGCGGCCAGCTCGGCAATCTCGCCAACCGGGTCCTGGCACTTGTCTCTTCAGCTTTCGAAGGGGTCGCTCCGCCGCTGCAGGAGAGTGATTTCACGCAGGAGGCGGCACGGCTTCCGGCGAAAGTGGCTGATGCCTTCGACGCTTATGAGCTGCATGTCGGCCTTGCGGATATCTTCGCCTTCGTCGGCGAGGCGAACCGGCGCTTCGCCAAGGGTGCACCGTGGGTAGATGCAAAGGCACTTTCGGGGGATCTGACGACGGCGGAGAGGAAAGCGACCGGCGACCGCCTCGGTGCCTGCATTGCCGAGCAGGTCTATGGGTTGGCGGTGGTGGCGCGCTGCCTCTTGCCGTTTCTGCCGCGCTCCGCCGTGGCACTGCATGGAAGATTGGGAATTGCATTGCCTGAGGTGTACGGGGCGCCGCTTGTGATTGGTGGAGTAAAGACGGCGTCGGAAGCTGTGCTGTTTCCGAGGAGGGAAGCAGCCTCACGACACCACGGCAAGGCCCCTCCCCAACTCCTCCCCACAGGTGGAAGGGACTAACTCCTTACTTCCTCTCAAACCTCGAAGGTCTAGAGAGCGGGGCCGCAAATTAAGCCCTCCCCTTATGGGGAGGGTTTGGGCCGGGTTCTTTGTCGCCTCTAAAACGAGCCTTACGCAGCAACCCCCTCACCTCACCACATCGTCTTCGCAGCCCGTGCCGGCCATTCGCGATCGTAGGTTTCGTGGTCGAAATCCCCAACCGCATCCTTCAGCATCTGACCGGGCGTCGGCAGATTGGCAGGGTCGACGAAATGTTCGGCATTCCAGAGCTCGGCGCGCATCACCGCCCGGGCGCACTGGAAATAGACCTCGACGATGCTGATGACGATGACCGTGCGAGGATGCTTGCCGTCCATCTCGAAGCTTTCGAGCAGCGCCTCGTCATTGGACACTACCCCGCGCCCGTTGATGCGCATCACCGTGTTCGAGCCGGGAATGAGGAACATCAGCGAGAGGCGCGGGTCGCGTACGATGTTGGAAAGCGAATCGACGCGGTTGTTGCCGCGCCAGTCCGGCAGATGCAACGTGGTATCGTCGACGATACGCACCACACCGCCGATATCGCCGCGCGGCGAACAGTCGAGCCCCTCGGGCCCGATAGTTGCCAGTGCCACGAAGGGCGAGATCTCGATCATGCCGCGGTAGAGCGGTGTCAGCGCCTTCGTTACCTTGTCGACCGAAGCCTGCGACAGCCCGCCTCCATAGATCGCATTGAGCTCTTCGATCGTGCTGATGATCTTCATCTGTGTCCCGCCATGGTATCGGCCGCCTGACTTGCGGCCGGCCGGACGCTACACCGATGCGCGCCGCGCCGGAAGCTCTGATATCGGAATGATCTCAGCATCGTTTTTGATGTCTTCGTCGGCAAGGAAAGCCACGACTTCGCCGAGAACCGGCCCTGCCGACATGATGCGCCGGTGGCCGAAGCCATTCGCCCAGGAAAGCCGCACGTGATTGCCCGAAGCCGCATAGCGCCGCGCGTGGGCGGCACTGACTTCCTTGTCGTCCTCGGCATGAATGACGAGCACCGGCTTGCCGATGCCTGCGGCCGTTTTTCCCGCGTCGAAATCCTCTAGTCTCCGGCCGGTGATACGCTGCACGGCATCCTCGAGCGCGGCCTGTGCGGCCGATTTCAGCCGCAGGATCCGTCCGAAATCGGTAAACAGCCATTGCATTTCACTCGGCGAGCCGATCAGCACCATGCGTTCGCACGAGACGGGCTTTATGTCCGGCAGAATGGCGGAGGCCGAGACCATCAGCGCGGCGCCGCCGAAGGAATGGCCGATGACCGCATCGAACCGTCCGAAACGCGCTTCCGCCGCCGCAATCGCCTTGACCGCCAGCCCCATATGCAGGAAGCGCCCGCCGGCGCGGCCGTGACCGGGGAAATCGAGCGCGATCACTTCGGCGCCCGTCCCGGCAAGCATCGTCACGAGATCGGCCATATAGGCCATGCCGGAGCCCCAGCCATGGGTAACGAGATAACGCTTGCGCCGCCCGAGCGCTCCGCCATTCAGGCGGTACGCATGCGCGCGCCGGCCTTCGACGGGCAACGTGAACTGCTCCGCGCCGGCCAGCCTGGCGACACCTGCCGCATACGCTGCCTTGGCCTTCTCGCCTTTCGGTTTGGCGGACGGCGTTCGGCAGAACAGCCGGAAGGCCGCCTCGCCTGCAAGGCGTGGGGAAACGGCTTGCATGAGCGAAAATCCGAGGCGCGTGACCTCCAGCGCAAATTTTGCCATGATGGGATTCCGATAATGTTCAACACTGAACAATAAAGTACAACGATGAACAAAAATCAATCCCTCCCCTGGGATCATCCGCGTTTTCGCAGCTGGATCGCGGTGGCTCGCGCCTGCCAGCTCATGCAGCAGTCCCTCACCCGCTCACTCTCCGATCTCGACATCAAGCCGCCGCACCTCGATATTCTCGTCAATCTCTACCGCTTCGAAGGCATTTCGCAGCAGGAACTGGCCCGCAAGCTCCTGGTCGGCCGCTCCAATATGAGCATGCTTCTGCCGCAGATGGAAAAGCGCGGCCTGATCCTGCGCCGCGACGACGAGCGCGACAAGCGCGTGCTGCGCCTGCACCTGACGCCGGAGGGCCGCAAGCTGACCGAAGAGGCCATGGCGATCCAGACCGCCCTCATCGAGCGCACGCTCTCGGCAGAACCGATCGAGCAATGCATGGCAACGGCCGATTCGATGGAGCGCATCATCGGCGTGCTGCTGCAGGATCTCAGGGACGAGGATTAGGGTAATTCCATCAACCCGTGCAGCAGCTTTGCGTCCGGAATTGCCTTGATAACGACTAGGCCACGTCCAGCAGATCCGTCCCGTAGGAATTGTCGATCAGGCAGAGCCATTTGCCGCCGACCTTGCGGAAGACATAGGTCGCGCGACGTGTGATGGACGTGACTGCGCCATTGGCCCCCGTCGTCTCCAGTGTCGCCTCGGCAAGTACGAGCGCCGTATCGCCGCCTTCGACGATCTGTATCCTGTCCTGCGCGATCTTCAGCGAGTGATTGAAATAATCGGCGATCGCCACGAATGCCGCACGGATCTTCTCCTTGCCCGAGACCTCGAGTCCCGGCTTGACGACCAGCGTTGCCCGCTCGTCGTAGAAATCCATCAGCGCATCGAAATCCTCGGCCATGATGGCGCGGTCGGCAGCATCGATAACGTCTCTGAGTTCATGAGATGACATATCCGTCTCCTGTAGGGCCGGGCGACGGACAAAGAAAACCCGCCTCGCCGGCGGGTCGCATTCTGGAAGCTTTATGCGCGCAAACCCACCATTCACAAGATGGTGCGAATAATCAGCGGGCGGCTGGCGCAAACCTGTTCCATGCGCCGGTTTTCTCACAGGATCGGAATACTGTCCAGCCGCCTCAGTGCAGCGCCGGCCCGGCCGGCGCTTTCGTCAGCGACTTGTACTCCCAGGCCGCCACGACGATCAGCACCAGTGCCGCCAGGATGCCCAACACATAGACTTCCATGAAGGGCGCGAAGAATGTGCAGAGGATCAGGATGACGATGCCGGCGAGATGGGATAGCGGCATGCGGCCGCTGGTGGCGCCCTTGAACCAGAGATTGCCGACCAGGAACAGGCCGGAGCCGCCGAGCACGGAAGCAGCGATGGCGAGGCTGCCCCTGTCATATGGATGCTCGAACATCCATTCCACCGCCACCGCATGCACGATGATGCCGGCAAGAACAGGGATATGCGCATAGGTGAAGGCCTGCCGCGCGAGACTGCCGGGCGTATCGGCATGTTCGATACGGTGCGCCGCCCGCTCATGGCCGAAGCGGAAATAGAGCCACCACATGGCGACCGTGCCGATGAAGCCGATCAGGAAGACGACGCCGGTGATGGCGGAAAATTCCATCTCCGAGAAGGTGCGGCCGGAAACGAGGATCGCCTCGCCGAGGCAGATGATGATGAAAAGCGCGCAGCGCTCTGCCATATGGGCGCCGGAAACGTCCCATTCCTCTGTCTTCGACCGGCCGAGACCGGGTACGGCAAAGGCAAGCGCCGGTCCTGTATATTCGATCAGCAACGCAATCACCCAGCAGATCAGCCGCGCCTCATGCTCCAGCAGACCGCCTGCAATCCAGAAGACACCGGCCGCCGCAAGGTAGATGGTGATGCGCACGAAATTGATGACGGCCGAGCGGCCTGCAGCCCGCATCGCATAGGTGGTGAAGAGCGAGCGGCCGACCTGCATCAACACATAGGCCGAGGCGAAGAGCAGGCCTTTTTCGCCGAAGGCCTCGGGAATGGAAGCCGAGAGCACGAGGCCGAGCAGCATCAGCACGACCAGCATCGATCGTACCGGCATGCGCTCCGGGTCCAGCCAGTTCGTGGCCCATGCGGTGAAGATCCACACCCACCATACGGCAAACATCATGAGTGCGGCTTCGGCAGCACCGAGCAGCGTATAATGCGCAAAGAGCGCGTGCGAGAGCTGGGAGACGGAAAAGACGAAAACGAGATCGAAGAATAGTTCCAGGAATGTGACCCTGCTGCCGGTATGCCCGTGGGCCCGCAGCCAGCTCTTGTTATGCGTTTGCGTCATGTGCCCCCCGGCAGCTGGTGAAATTCAAAACATTTCCAGCAAAAGTGTATAGCTCTAGCGCGGCCGTTCGGTCACGTCGCGGCTCATCCCCTTTTCCTTGAGCTCTTCTTCATAGGCGGAAAAGAGTTCGAAGCCGCGTTCGCCGAGTTCGCGCAGATAGGTCCAGGTATATATGCCGGTATCATGCATGTCGTCGAAGCCGATGCGCACGGCATAATTGCCCGTCGGGATGACGGATACGATGGCGACATTGCGCTTGCCCGGCACCGTGACCTTCTGCCCTGGCCCGTGCCCCTGCACCTCCGCCGAGGGCGACAGTACGCGCAGCAGCTCGGCCGAGAGATCGAAGCTCTGGCCGTCATTGAAGCTTATCACCAGCCTCTGGCGGTCCTTCGAGATCCTGATTTCGGTCGGCCAGATATCGCTCATCTCAATGTCCTCTTCTGATGCGAGGAGTAGGCGCTGATCTTTTTCGGCGCAAGCGCAAATTCGCTTGATGCCGCGGCCTGTTTCCCTTGACGCCACAATAGCATATGCCCACATTGAAACGAGTACGGAGACAGACGTGAACAGCAGTGTCGGAACGATTGGCAATGCCTCGCCGCTGATAGCTGGCGCAGGACCGATGATCGACCCCTTCGGTCGTGCGGTCACCTATCTGCGTGTCTCCGTCACGGACCGCTGTGATTTCCGCTGCACTTACTGCATGGCGGAAAACATGACCTTCCTGCCCAAGAAGGATCTGCTCACGCTGGAAGAGCTCGACCGGCTCTGTTCCGCCTTCATCGCCAAGGGTGTGCGCAAGATCAGGCTGACCGGCGGCGAGCCGCTGGTGCGCAAGAACATCATGCATCTGGTGCGCCAGCTTGGAAAGCAGATCGGCTTCGGCCTCGACGAGCTGACGGTTACCACCAACGGCTCGCAGCTCGCCCGCCATGCGCAGGAACTCTTTGATTGCGGCGTGCGCCGCATCAACGTTTCGCTCGACACGCTCGATCCGGAAAAATTCCGCAAGATCACCCGCTGGGGCGATTTCACCAGGGTTATGGAAGGCATCGATGCAGCTCAGAAGGCCGGCCTGAAGATCAAGCTCAATGCCGTGGCGCTGAAGGGTTTCAACGAGGCGGAAATGCCGGACATGCTGCGCTTCGCGCATGGCCGCGGCATGGATCTCACCGTCATCGAAACCATGCCGATGGGCGAGATCGAAGAAGACCGTACCGACCAGTACCTGCCGCTCTCCAAGCTGCGCGCCGATCTCGAACGTCAATTCACGCTTGAAGATATCGACTACCAGACCGGCGGCCCTGCCCGCTATACCAGGGTCGCGGAGACCGGCGGCCGCCTCGGCTTCATCACCCCGCTCACCCATAATTTCTGCGAGAGCTGCAATCGCGTGCGCCTCACCTGCACCGGCACGCTCTACATGTGCCTCGGCCAGAATGACGCTGCCGACCTGCGCTCGGCCCTGCGCGCCACCGAAGACGATGGCCTGCTCCATGCGGCAATCGACGAGGCCATCACCCGCAAGCCCAAAGGCCATGATTTCATCATCGACCGTACCCATAATCGCCCGGCTGTCGCCCGGCACATGAGCGTTACGGGTGGGTGAGGTCCGGTGCCGCGCAGCGGCAGCAATCGATCCAGTGAATCGATTGCAGGACCGAACGCCCGAAGCCATGCGAAGGGCCGGCAAAGGCCAGTGCCGCGCAGCGGCAGCAATCGATCCCGTGAATCGATTGCAGGACCGAACGCCCGCAGCCATACGAAGGGCCGGCAAAGGCCGGTGCCGGCTGTGATCGACAACCCCGCCCCGACGATCGAGGCCCGCCGCACCGACAGGCTGCTGCTGCGCCCGCCGACGTTGGAGGATCTTCCTTTTCTGACGGAACTGTTCGCAAAACCTGAACTGGTGGCGCATCGACCGGTGCCCCAGCCGGACAGCCCCGAGGAAAGTGCTGCACGACTGGCAAGGGACATGGCGCATTGGAAGCAGCATGGCTTTGGCCGCTTTGCAGTCGTCGTCGGTGGTGAACTGATCGGCTTTGGCGGAGTGACCGTGTCGAACGAGTTCGACGCTCTCAACCTTTCATATCACCTCGATCCGCGAAGCTGGGGGCACGGTTACGCAACCGAACTCGTTTCCGGCATTCTGGCCTTTGCCTTCGACGAACTGGGTGCCCGGCGGATTATCGGTCTGGTACGGCCGGCCAATCCAGCATCCCGCCGCGTTCTCGAGAAATGCGGCTTCGGCTTCGAGTGCGAACTCATGCTCCACGGTGCGCCAACGAACCTTTACAGCCTTCTATCCCCGAGCTCCGGATGAGCGTCTTGCGCCTGGCGCGGCCCTATTCGAGGATCGGCACATGCGGCGCCGCCGACCGCGGCAAAACCCCGGTCAGCCGCGGATCGTCCGCGACCTCGATCATGAATGCATAGGGTTTGAAACCGGACCGCTGATAGAACGGCAGTGCATTCGGATGGTCGAAGTGGCAGGTGTGCATCCAGAGCCGCTCGATCGGATGCGCCCAGGCGATGGATAAAGCCTGATTCATGAGATAGCGCCCCGCCCCGGTGCCAATGGCGCTTTTGCCTACGCCGAAGAAGACCAGTTCACATTGGCCGGGCTGGCGAAAATCAAGTTCCAGCATACCGACTTGCCGGCCGTCCGAGAGCAGCACGTAGATCTCCACCAGGGGGTCGCCGATAATGGCTTTCAGCCCTTCATCGGTCATGACCAGCCGGGAAACCCACAGCCAGTCCTCGCCGATCGCCCTGAACAGCTGCCGGTATGTCTGCGGATCGGGCGCCGGCATCCTCTCCAGGGAAAGCCCCGCGATATTCCTTGCCTCCTTCGGCAGCGGCTTCTCCGTCATTTCCAGGCAGGTGACGGCGTTGGCAAGCTTGCCTCGGGGAACCGCAGAATATCCCATCGGGAGCTCCGGGTTTGACTTATCTGGTTTTTCCGCAGTGCTCATGGTTCGTATATCCGCTGTGCTCGGTTCCAAGATATCTAACGGAGAACAGGATTCGGCCATAGCTTCAACACGGCGTGCCGCGGCTGATAGCCGGCACAAAAAAAGCCCCGCGTGAGCGGGGCCAAGTCTATGTGAGTGGAAGACTATGATATCGGATTGTTATCAGTGCCAGGTCTGGCTGTCGTACCAGGTATCGACATCTTTGCGGATACGGTCCTTTTCGTAGCCGTAGCGTTCCTGCAGCTTGCCTTCGAGCTGTTCGCGGCGGCCGTTGATCTGGTCGAGGTCGTCATCAGTGAGCTTGCCCCACTGTTCCCTAACCTTGCCCTTCATCTGCTTCCAGTTGCCTTCAACACGGTTCCAATCCATCGCGGTTCTCCTTTGTTGGACATGGTTGGAAAACGACCGGGTCGGCTAATTGTTCAAAAGAAAAACCCGCGGTTGGAAGCCGCGGGCTCTTTGTGATCTCATTGCCGATGCACTGACCTAAGCAGCGCGGCCCGTCCAGCGCCCTTCGGCGCGGCCATATCCATGCACCTCACCCTCCTCGCCGGTGCGGAAGCGGTTGACCTTGTCCGAGAGCATGTCGACGCGCTGGCGCAAGCCCTGGATTTCGGCATTGTTCTCTTCCACCATCGCCGCATTCTGCTGGGTGATGAGCTCGACGTCATGCACCGCCTTGCTGACCTCGTGAATGCCGGTCGACTGCTCGCCGGTGGCGGCCGAAATCTCGGAGACGAGGCGCTGCACGCCGCTGACATGGGCGATGATTTCGGCAAGCGCCTGGCCGGTTTCCTCGACGAGCTGCACGCCGCTCTGCACCTGGCCGGAACTTGCCGAGATCAGTTCCTTGATCTCGCGGGCGGCCTTGGCGCAGCGCTGGGCGAGTTCGCGTACTTCCTGCGCCACCACGGCAAAGCCACGTCCCGCCTCGCCTGCCCGCGCGGCTTCCACGCCGGCGTTCAGTGCCAGCAGATTGGTCTGGAAGGCGATCTCGTCGATGACGCCGATGATGGTGGCGATCTTCTCGGACGAGCGGTTGATTTCGCTCATGGCGTCGACGGCCTTGGCGACGACTTCGCCGGAGCGAGTTGCGAAAACCTGCGTCTCGTTGACCGAATGCGCGGTCTGCTTGGCGCGCTCAGCGGTGGAGCGCACGACGTCGCTCAGGTGTCGCAGCGCCCGCGAACTTTCCTCGAGGGCGGCGGCCTGCTGTTCGGTGCGGCGGGCAAGGTCGTCAGCCGAGGACGCGAGATTGCCCGTGCCGCCCTTGATCTCGACGGTGGCGCCACGCACATCGGCAAGCGTCTGGCGCAGTGCCTCGACGGCATGATTGTAGGTATCGGCCATATCGACGAAATCGGCGGCGAGATCGCGGCGCATGCCGATCTCGAGATTGCCCTCGGCCAGCGCATTCAGTACGTCGGAGAGCGCATGCAGCGCCTGCTTCTGCTCGGCCTCGATGCGAGCGCGTTCGGCGGCGCGGCGGCTTGCCTCATCGGCAGAGAGCGCACGGGCACTTTCGGCCTCCCTCTCGAGCCGGACGTTTTCGACCGCAGCGTCACGGAAGACGGCAACCGAGCGCACCATGTCGCCGATCTCGTCGCCCCGGTTGCGGCCCTCGATGGCCACTTCGAGATCGCCATTTGCAAGCCGCGTCATCACGTCGGAGACGCGCTTCAGCGGGCCGCGCAGCGTCTCGACCAGCATCAGGCCGCCGACAATGGCTAGCAGCGTGCCGAGGATCATGGCAAAGACGGAAACATTGGCCGAACGCTCGCTGTCCTCCTTGCCGAGTTCCTGCGCCTGGCTGACGAACTGGCGAAGAGCGGCCATGGCGCCGGAAAGGATTTCGGAGGATTGCTGGCGGGCCGCCTTCCAGTCTGCCGCAGCCTTCAGCATGTCGGCCGAACCGGAGGTCAGCGAAGCCGCAGCCGGGGCAATCTTGTCCGCAAAAGCCTTCATCACCGCATCATTTGCGCCGAGCGCCGAGATCTTTCCGGCGGTTTCGGTCAGAGCCTTGAGGTCGGCGAGAACGACATCCCGCGCGGCCGCATCACGCGCGCTGAGCATCTGGCTCACATGCACCTGCAACCGGTCGGCTTCGTCGCGCACCTGGTCGACGGAGGTCAGAAGCTCGCGCTGTTCGGCAATACTCTTGTCGAGGCTGACGAAGCGGGCGGACGCCGTATCGCTGTTCTTGGCCGATTGCAGCGTCATCTGCCCCTCGGTGTTGACGAAACCGGTCAGGAGCGGCGCCATGCCGGAGGCCTTCTCATCCGGTGTGCCATTGCCCTTCAAGAGCGCATCGAGCTTGCCGGCCGTTTCGGCGACCTGTGCGATCAGCGGCTGGCCATCCTTGGAGACCATGGCCTTGGCGATATCGAGCTGCTTCAGGATCTCGGCAATATGCTGCTGGGCGGCTTCGATCTGCTCCTCGGGCGTAAAGCCCATCTGGATGTCGACGCGCATCGCGCCCATGATGTCTGTAAGCGACTTGAAGGCGGCAGAATCGTAGAGCAGCGCCTTGGCGAAGATTTCCTTGTCGGTGAAGTCCTTGCGCACCAGATCGGTCTGGCCGCCGGCTTCATCTGCAGCAGCCGAAATCGCCTGCACCGTCGTGTTGATGGCCGCAACGCTCGTATCCTCTGCCTGGCGCAGGCTCCACAGCGTCTCCTGCTGCTTGCGCATCGCGGAGGCCAGGCCGCTGACTTCGGTCAGCTGGCTGCGCTGGTCGTCCGTCTTCAGCAGCCCGTTGAGGCGCAGCACACCGCTCTCCTGTGCATCGATCGCCTTGCCGAAACCGGCCTTGCTCGCATCTGACGGATCGGAGACGAACTCCTGAAGTGCCGCCTGCAGGTTCTCGAAATCGGAAATGTTTTCGATCGTGGCGCGCGTCACCGTCATGTGACCGTTGAGGATGTTGGCCGTATGGTAGCCGAGGATGCCGACGCCTGCGATCAGCACGACGAGCGGGATGACGAACAACAGGACCTTGGTGACGATGCGACGGCTTTGCAGAAGTCGGTCGATGAAGTGCATGGATGCGGCGCCTTGAAGCTGATGGTACCGTCCAGTCCGCAATCATTCCGGATGGTTCGGCGGCATCCTCCATCATGGAGAGTGGTCGCATATTTCGCTGAATCGGTTGATACAACCTTAATCGGCAACCGGAAGATTTGGGAATTATCCTTATATTTCTAATATTTGCCGCAACTGCACAAGGATTTGCTTTACCTTGCGGCAGGTTGTACTGCAGTGCAGCATCGAATTATCTGAAGTGTGGCATTCCTCCGATACCCTTGCCCGCCGTTCCCTTCTAAAAGGGCTTGTAAGGTAAGGGAATCTCCAGCATGCCGCGATCACGCAATACCGAAGGCGCCATCTGCATGAGCATGGCGATGGCGGGCTTTTCCGCAAGCGACGCACTCTCCAAATCCGTCATAGCCTACATGAATGCCGGCGAGATCATGTTTCTGCGTGGCCTCTTCACCAGCATCCTTGTCTATCTGATCGCCTGGAAGCTGGGCGCGCTACGGCCCTGGCGCGTCATGCTCAAGCCTGTCATCGCGCTGCGCATCGCCTGCGAGATCATCGCTGCCGTCACTTACATTACCGCCCTCGGCATGATGCCGATCGCCAATGCCTCGGCGATCCTTCAATCCCTTCCGCTGGTCGTCACCTTCGGCGCGGCACTTTTCTTCAAGGAACCGGTCGGCTGGCGGCGCTGGCTGGCGATCCTCGTCGGCCTTGCCGGCGTCATGATCATCATCCGCCCCGGTCCGGAAGGTTTTACCCCGGCCGCCCTCCTCTGTGTCGCCAGCGTTGCCTCCACCGCAGGGCGCGACCTCGCCACCCGCGGCATCAGCAAGGATATTCCCTCGCTGATGATCACGACGGTCACGGCGGTCTCGGTCGCAATATTCGGTGCGCTGATGATCCCTTTCCTCGGCGGCTGGGAACCGGTCAGCGTCACCTCGCTTTCGCATCTGCTGCTCGCCTCCGTGCTGGTGCTGGTCGGCTACCAGTCGGTCATCCTCGCCATGCGTACTGGCGAAATCTCCTTCGTGGCGCCCTTCCGCTATACGAGCCTGATCTTCTCGTCCCTTCTCGGCTTCGTCTTCTTTGCCGAAGTGCCGGATTTCTGGACGCTCGTGGGCGCCGCCATCGTTATCGCATCAGGCCTCTATACGTTCTATCGTGAGGCCAAGCGTCACGTGCCGCCGGTCGCCCAGGAATCGGCGCCCCGTTCGCCCGTGTGATCGTCAGAGGTACCGCCATGACTGACTTCGTGCTCGACCAATCGACCATTCCAGGTGTCGTGCTGGCCGGCGGCCGCTCATCGCGCATGGGCCGTGACAAGGCGGGCGTCATGCTCGGCGGCCGCAGCCTGCTTTCGCATGTTCTGGCTCGGCTCTCGCCGCAGACGGCTGAGATCGCCGTCAACGCCGACACGGCCGTCGGACACGACCTGCCCGTCGTCTCCGATCTTATTCGCGGCAAGGCGGGGCCAATGGCCGGAATCCACGCGGCCATGGTCTATGGCGCCGGCCTGCCCGCCACGCATGTCGTGACCGTCTCTGTCGATTGCCCGTTCTTTCCGGCCGATCTCGTTAGCCGGCTTATGAATGCGATAAGCCATCCCGAACAGATAGCGATTGCCGCCTCCGAAGGCCGCAGCCACCCTGTCTTCGGCCTCTGGCCGACCGCGCTCGCCGCCGATCTGGAAGAATGGGTCAAGGTTGACGAGAAGCGCCGCGTGCGCGACTTCCTCTCGCGTCATGACGTTACGGAAGTGCCCTTCCCGCTGCATCCGACTCGCGCCAGCCTGCTCGATCCCTTCTTCAACATCAACACGCCCGATGATCTAATCGAAGGCGAACGCTGGCTGGAGGCGCTGGGGGGATGAAGCAAGATGGAGGGATGAAGGAAGGTGGGGCAATGACGCAGAAAATCTTCGGCATCGCCGGCTGGAAGAATTCCGGCAAGACAGGTCTTGCAGTGCGCCTCGTCGAGGAATTCACCCGCCGCGGCTATCGCATTTCAACGATCAAACATGCCCACCACGATTTCGACATCGACAAGGTCGGCGCTGACAGCTACCGCCACCGCCAGGCCGGCGCCCACGAGGTGACGATCGTCTCCGGCACCCGCTACGCCATCATGCACGAGCTGCGTGGTGCGGCGGAGCCGAGCTTCGAGGAGATCCTGGCGCGGTTGGCGCCCTGCGATCTGGTACTCATCGAGGGCTACAAGCGCGAGCCGATCCCGAAGATCGAGGCGCGGCGGCTCGAATCGGCAAGGCGTGACCCGCTGGCGCCCGAGGACCCGCATATCGTGGCGATTGCGGCCGATCATGTGGTGGACGACGCTGCGGGTCTGGTGGTGTTTGATCTCGATGATACCGTCGCGATCGCGGATTTTGTTGCGCGCACGGTTGGGCTTGCTCCCCCTTCTCCCTCGCGGGGGTCCTGAGGACGGGTCGAGACCCGCGGCTCGACCCCGGTTGATGTCCGATAGGACAGATGAGGGGGTGAGCGACGTCAGGAGCTTACGCCTGAGCGGATAGCGAAGACGGCATATGTTTTACCGTGCGGCCCCCTCATCCGACCCTTCGGGCCACCTTCTCCCCGCTGGGGAGAAGGGAAGATGTCGCGCCGTCGAATCCACAAAACAAAAGGGGCGAGGCCTTGCGGCCCCGCCCTGCTCAATCCGTACCGGTAACGAATTACCGCTGAGCGACAGGCCGCACCAGCGGCGTGACACGGCGAATGGTCACACGGCGGTTCTCCTGGTTCGGCCCGTCCGTATTCACCTTCAGATAGCGCTCGCCATAACCCTGCGTCGCAAGGTTCTCCGGCGGAATGCCATAGACATCCGTCAGCACGTTGGCGACCGATTCCGCGCGCTGGTCGGAGAGGATCAGGTTGCTCTGATCCGAACCGACGGCATCGGTATGGCCTTCGATCAGGAAGGTCTCGCTCTTGTTCTTGTCGAGCACTTCGTTCATCGCATCCGCCACCTTGCGCAGCGTGCGGGCCTGGCTCATCGGAATTTCCGCGCTGCCGGTCGCAAAGGTCACCGTATCCAGGTCGATACGGCGCACCTTGTCGCGGATACGAGCGGAATATTTCACCTCGTTCAGCGAATAGACGCGTTCGACCGGCTCGACGGGCGGCTCGCTCAGGAACTCGTAATAATCACGGTCCGGATCGGTGCTGGTGTCGATGATATAGTCGTTGAGCGGCACGCGCAGACGCATCGGCGGCAGGTCGGCACCCGGATCCTCGAAGTAATCGCGGTCCGGATCCTCATAAAGCTCAGGCGAATAGTAGAGCACCTCTTCCCGGCCGCGTGCATCGACGCGTGAGCGCTGGATGATGTCGCCGTAGCGGTTGCGCAGCGTCACGATGCGATAGCCCTCAGGCCGCATGATCGTCTCGCGGTACCGGTCGCCCGAAAGCTCCTCATAGCTCGGCCGTTCACCGTCGCGCAGGAAGCGGCGATCGTCGTCGCTGCGCACCACGGTGCGGTTGCCGAACTGGATGATGACGCGGCTGTCGTCGGTGCGCTCGCCGTAGCGCGCGCCGTCAGGTTGGGCGAACTGGGGACGGCGGTCGATGCGCCGGCCTTCCTCGCGGGTGATGGCCTCGATCTGTACCGGCGCACGCTGCCGGGTGCCGCTCAGCGACTGAGCTTCGGCATCGGAGGTCGGCAGCTTGAAATCCTGGCTGTCGGCGCGCTGGCGATCCCGGTCGCGGCGGCCCTGCCGGCCCTGGCTGCGATCGGCATCCTTGTCGCTGTCGAGAACAGCGGCACCGTTCTGAACGGGCAACACGATGGTCTCGTTGCTCTTGGCAGGATCCTGGGCGATCTCCTTGCGGCGCTCCAGCTCCTGCGGTGTGACCTTTTCGGGCGCAGGAATGGCCTGTTCGGCCTGCTGCGGCGCAGTGGCTGCCGGCGGCTGGCCGGGCTGCGGAGCGTTTGCGGCAGGCTGTTCCGGCTGGACCTGGCCGGTGGCTGGCTGCTCGGCCGGTTGCTGGGCTTGACCTGCTGCAGGTTGTTCAGCCTGGCCAGCGGCCGGCTGTTCGGCTGTGGCGGGCTTTTCAGCAGTCGCCGGCTTCTTGGTCGGAACGGGCTGCTCGGCAGCAGGCTGTTCTGCGGTCGCAGGCTTCTCGGCCGTTGCGGGCTTTTCAGCGGGAGCCGGTGCTTCTCCGGCCGGTGCTGCCTGCTGCTCGGTGGCAGCGGGACGCTTGCCGCCGGCCGGGCGCTTGCCACCCTGCTGCTCTGCAGGCTGTTCCGTGCTCTGCTCGGCGGGCTGCTCTGTCGTTTCGCTCTTCTGGCGCTGCGGGCGCTGGCGCGGTTTTTCAGCGGGCTGATTCGCCTCGCCTGCGGCCGGGGCTTCGGCAGCCGGCTGCTGCGCCTCAGGGGCGGCCTGCTCGGCATTCTGCTTGCGGTCGCGCTGGCGCTTCGGCTGCTCTGCGGGTGGCTGCTCGGCTTGCGGCTCGGCCTGCTGTTCGGGCTGCGCCTGACGCTGGCGACGCGGCTTCTGCGGCTCTTCGGCGGCAGGCGCCTGCTGGTCGGGTGCTGCCTGTTCGGGCTGGGCTTCCCGCTGGCGGCGTGGGCGTGCGGGCTCCTCAGCCGCAGGTGCCTGCGCCTGGGGCTCTGCCTGCGGTGCGGGTTCGCGCTGACGCCTGGGCTTCTGTTCCGGTTCCGGAGCGCTTTCGGCGGGGGCCTCGCGCTTCTGCGGCTTTTCTGCAGGCGCCTCCTGCTGCTGTTGCTGCTCTTCCGCCTGCTTCTTCCTTTTCAGAAGCTCCTCTTCGGAAGGTGCGTCCTGTGCCACCTCGTAGCTGCCCCCGATAAGGGGATTGGCGACGGTGCCGACAGCGCCGTGCTCAACCCCGCCCACTGCGGCGTAAGCGCCTACCGGCGGCACCACCAGGGTAAGGGAAAGCAGCGGAAAGGCCGCACTGGCAAACAGTCTGGATTTCATGCCCATCAGGGGTTTCCTCGTCCTTATTTTGACTTCAACCGGGGCTGACTGCCCCGCAATCACGGCTTTTTGTGCACTAAGCGAAGCACAAATCGTTAAAATGCAGATTTGTTCCTGACGCTAAGAAGGACGGGATTAACCTTGCCTGAACACCTCGGTCGGGCCCTGTTCATCTCGGCCGCCGGTTGCAACGCACAACTGCGCGGGGATTCCTGTTGCAATTTTGCGAAAAAAGGTTTGATTATCGCCGCAAGACGGTGGTGGCACCGTCGAAGTGTGCGGCCGCCGGCGAACAACAACAAGACCCGGCGCCACCAACAGAGAGGATCCTCATGCGCATTTCCACCAAGCTCCTTGCTGCAGCTTCGCTAGCGGCAATGTCCCTTTTTGCCGGCGCAGCACTTGCTGACGGCGAAAAATACGTGATCGGCACGGACTCGACCTACCCGCCGTTCGAATTCGTCGACGCCAGTGGCACCATTCAGGGCTTCGACATTGATATCGCCAAGGCACTCTGCGCCGAAATGAAGGCTGAATGCTCGTTCGTCAGCACCGACTGGGACGGCATCATCCCGGCGCTCAACGCCAAGAAGTTCGACATGATCGTCTCCTCTATGTCGATCACCCCGGAGCGCCTGAAGCTCGTCGACTTCTCCAACAAGTATTACAACACCCCGCCGGCAATCGCCGTGCCGAAGGACTCCACCATCACTGACGTTGCCGGCCTCAAGGGCAAGGTGATCGGTGCGCAGACTTCCACGACCCATGCCAACTACGCCGAGAAGCACCTCGCCGACACCGAGCTGAAGCTCTATCCGACGGCTGACGAGTACAAGCTCGACGTTTCCAGCGGCCGCGTCGATGCCGTCATCGACGACGTCGTCGTTCTCTCCGAATGGGTCAAGTCCGACGCCGGCTCCTGCTGCAAGATCCTGACGACCCTGCCGGTCGACAAGGAAATCAACGGCAACGGCGCAGGCATCGCCATCCGCAAGGGCGATCCGCTGAAGGAAAAGCTCAACACGGCAATCGCCGCGATCCGCGCCAGCGGCGAGTACAAGAAGATCCAGGACAAGTACTTCGATTTCGACGTTTACGGCGAATGATAAATTCGGTATCTGGCCGATGAAGGTGATGGCGGAAGACTTGCTCTTCCGCCATTTTTTGTTCGGCAACACGGCGATGTCAAAACGGCAAAAGCCGTGAGAGGAATTCTCATGCGTATCTCCACGAAGCTCCTTGCTGCAGCCTCGGTTGCGGCATTGTCTCTCTTTGCCGGCCCGGCTCTCGCCGACGGCGAAAAATACGTCATTGGCACCGATTCGACCTACCCGCCGTTCGAATTCGTCGATGCCAGCGGCACCATCCAGGGCTTCGACATCGATATCGCCAAGGCCCTGTGCGCTCAGATGAAGGCCGACTGTTCCTTCGTTTCGACCGACTGGGACGGCATCATCCCGGCGCTCAACGCCAAGAAGTTCGACATGATCGTCTCCTCTATGGCGATCACCCCGGAGCGCCTGAAGCTCGTCGATTTCTCCGATCATTTTTACAGAACCCCGCCGGCCGTTGCCGTGCCGAAGGATTCGACCGTGACTGATGTCGCCGGCCTCAAGGGCAAGGCGATCGGCGTGCAAATCTCCACGACAAACGTCACCTATGTCGAGAAGCACTTGGCTGACAGCGAGCTGAAGCTTTACCCGACGGCTGACGAGTACAAGCTCGATGTTGCAGCCGGCCGTGTCGATGCCGTCATCGATGACATCGTCGTCCTCTCGGAATGGATCAAATCCGGTGACGGCACCTGCTGCAAGATCCTGACGGCCCTGCCGGTCGACAAGGAAATCAGCGGCAATGGCGCCGGTATCGCTGTCCGCAAGGGCGATCCGCTGAAGGAAAAGCTCAACACGGCGATCGCCGCGATCCGCGCCAGCGGTGAGTACAAGAAGATCCAGGACAAGTACTTCGATTTCGACGTTTACGGCGAATGATAAATTCGCTATCTGGCCGATGAAGGAAATGGCGGAAGGCTTGCTCTTCCGCCATTTTTGTTTGACAAAGGTGGCAATATCAAAACGGCAAAAGCCGTGAGGGGATTTCTGGCATGGGCGGATTGTTTTCCGCGCTCGGCTCCTTCTGGAGCCTGCTTGTGCACATCTTCGATCCGCTGTGCGGACCCGTCGGTATTTTCACCTGGTTGGCCCCGTCGACCATCCTTGCCTGTGGCGACACCGGCTGGGGCGACGAGATCGCGCTTGGCCTGCAGGTCACGGTTTCGGTGGCGATCGTCACCCTGCCGATCGGTCTCGTCATCGGTTTCCTCGTGGCGCTCGGCCAGCAGTCGGAAGAGAAGTCGCTGCGGCTGGCAGCTGGCATCTACACCACGATCTTCCGCGGACTGCCGGAACTTCTGACGCTCTTCATCATCTATTACGGCATGCAGATCCTGATCCAGTATCTGCTCGACATTGCCGGCTATGAAGGGCCACCGGTCGAGATCAACGCTTTTGTCGCCGGCGTCATTGCGTTGTCGGTGGTCTTTTCCGCCTATTGTTCGGAAGTGCTGCTGTCTGCCTTCCGCGCCATTCCCAAGGGCCAGTATGAGGCGGGGGATGCGCTCGGCCTGCATCGCGGCCGCACACTGCGCCTCATCGTCCTGCCGCAACTGGTGCGGATCGCCCTGCCCGGCCTGACGAACCTCTGGATGGTGCTCTTGAAGGATACGTCCTACGTCTCGATCATCAGCCTCTCCGATATTCTGCGCCAGACGAACGTGGCCGTGCGCGTCACCAAGGAACCCTTCTTCTTCTATGGCATCGCCTGCTGTCTCTATCTGGTGCTCGCCATCCTCTCCTCCTTCCTGCTTGTCTATATCGACCGCTGGGCCAAGCGTTCGGAGGTCCGCCGTTGAGCTACGCTGAAAAATTGATCGCGCCACAGGCTGCACCGCGCGCGGTGGCAAAGCCGATGACGGCGGCCCGCCTCACCGGCTACATCCTCGTCGCTTTCTGGGCACTGCTCGCAGCCTTCCTGATCCTGACCGTCATCAAGGGCTGGGATCCGGATAAGTTTACCCGTTACGGGCCGCGCTACCTGCACGGCCTCTGGATCACGCTTTCCATCGTCGCCCTCTCGGTCGTCTTCGGCGCCGTGCTGTCATTGCCGCTCGCCATGGCCCGCATGTCCGGCAACCGGGTGCTGAACGGACTGGCCTACTGCTATATCTATTTCTTCCGCGGCACGCCGCTTCTGGCGCAGCTCTTCCTCGTCTATTACGGCCTCGGCATCTTCCGCCCGCAGATGGAAGCAATCGGCCTCTGGTGGTTCTTCCGCGACGCCTGGTATTGCGGCGTCTTCGCCATGACCATCAATACGGCCGCCTATCAGGCTGAAATCTTGCGTGGCGCGATCCAGAGTGTGCCGCACGGCCAGCATGAGGCCGCTGCCGCCCTCGGCATCCACAAGGCGATCGCCTTCCGCAAGATCATCCTGCCGCAGGCCTTCATCGTGGCGCTGCGCCCCTATGGCAACGAGATCATCCTGCTCATCAAGGGCTCGGCGGTCGTCGCCATCATTACCGTGCTCGACCTCATGGGTGAGACGCGCTACGCCTTCTCGCGCACTTTTGATTACCAGACCTACCTGTGGGCGGCGATCTTCTACCTCGCCATCGTCGAGGCGCTTCGCCACCTCTGGAACTGGATCGAACGCCGCCTGACGCGTCATCTGAAGCGCTGAAGAGGCTGGCAGCACTCCCCGATGAGTGCTGCTAAGACTTTGAAATTAAAAATAAATAGCTCTTTTATGCGCTATCTGTCAAGCTTCGGTTAACCACCGCATGATCTCATATAATGTGGCGCTAATAAGCGCGAAGTGGGAACAAGAAGAAGCGAGACAAAATGCACAAAGACATGGAAAAACAGCTCAATGGTTATGGGCTGACGACAGCGCAGATCCTCTACCACATGCCGGATCATCCGGCCTTTCTCCAGACCTATATCTGGCAGGACTACGACCTCGCCCCGGACTTTCCGGAAATGCGCGGTTTTCTGAAATTCTGGCAGGAGAAACTGGACGGGCCGCTGCATTCGGTACGTTACATTCACCGCAGGCTCATTTCGGCAACCGAATGGCGCTCTCTTAAGGGTGAATTCATATTGCACTGAAAATGCAGTTGCGATGGTAGGCTGCGGGCTCTAAAACGCCCGCATGAACAAAAAGAAAGTCGACGAAGAGGCTCTCGCGGAAGCCTATAACCGCGCTCTTGCGCTTGAGAAAGCCGGTGATGTCGATGCGGCCGTCGAGGCTTACCAGGAGGTCCTGGCAATCGACCCCGACGATCACGGCGGCGCGGCCGTCCGTATTGCCTCCATGGGCCGCGGCGAAACGCCAGTCCGTGCGCCGGACGCCTATGTCGAAACCCTCTTCGACCAGCATGCCGAAGTCTTCGAGGATGTGCTGGTGGAGCAGCTCGGCTATCACGTGCCGATGCTCGTGCGTCAGCGCCTGCAGGATCTGAAGCTCGGCCCCTTCAAGCGCATGCTCGATCTCGGCTGTGGCACGGGTCTGACGGGCAGCGCGCTCAATGACCTCTGCGAAGAGATGATCGGAATCGACATTTCCGAGAACATGGTCGTCATCGCCGACGAGAAGGAAGTCTACGAGACGCTCTTCGTCGCCGAGGCCGAGGATTTCCTCGATGATAATGACGAAGACCCCTTCGATCTCATCACCGCGACTGATGTGCTGCCCTATCTCGGCGCGCTGGAACCACTCTTCTTCGGCGCCGCCGAGAATATGAAGCCCGGTGGCATTTTCGTCTTCTCCTCGGAAACCCTGCCCGAAAGGCTGGCGGACGGCCGCCCCTACATGGTCGGCCCGCACCAGCGGTTCATCCATACGGAGACCTATATTCGCGAGCGCCTCTCCGCCACCGGCTTCGAGCTCCTCGAGATGCTCGAAATCAACGTGCGCATGCAGGAAGGCCAGCCGAGCCCCGGCCATCTGGTCACGGCACGTTATAACGGCTGAGTCTGCCATCTGGCATTTTGCGGGCGCCTTGCTTATGTCCTGAGCTGAATTTCTCAGGAAAGGTGAAAGCATGGCGCTCGTTCTCTACCAGCATCCGCTTGCCTCCTTCTGCCACAAGGTGCTGATCGCGCTTTACGAGAACGGGACGCAATTCGAAAACCGCTTCGTCGATCTCGCCGACGAACAGTCGAGCGCCGATCTCGTCCGGTTCTGGCCGGTCGGCAAGATCCCCGTGCTGCGCGACGAGACGCGCGACAGCACCGTTCCCGAAACCAGCATCATCATCGAATATCTCGACCGGCACTATCCCGGCCCGGTGACGCTGGTGCCGGAAGACACCAATGCCGGCCTGCAGGTCCGCCTCTGGGACCGCTTCTTCGATCTCTATGTGCAGGTGCCGATGCAGAAGATCGTCATCGACCGGCTGCGCCCCGAAGGAGCGCTCGATCCGCACGGTGTGAGCGAAGCGCGCGCCATGCTCGAACTCGCCTATGACATGGCGGAAAAACAGATCGACGGCAAAGCCTGGATCACCGGCGATGCCTTCACCATGGCCGACTGCGCCGCAGCGCCTGCCCTCTTCTACGCCCGCACGCTGGTGCCCTTCACCGAGAAACGCCCCGGCCTCGAGGCCTATTATCGCCGCCTGCTGGAGCGCCCCTCGTTTGCTCGGGCTTTGAAAGAGGCGATGCCCTATTTCAAGTTCTATCCCTATAAGGAAAACTTGCCGGACGAGTTTCGGCCGCAGGGATAGAGTAGAGAGTCACAGCCTGGAGTCTGCGCATAGCATCTGCTTTACAGCATCACGGGCATTATCTGGCGAGAGGTTCCAAATGACGAAGATCGATTTTCACGAAGCCCTAGCGATGGCGAATGTAAAAATCGAGGCATATGAGAAGCAGTCGCGGCATAACCTCGCCATTATCGAAAGCTCCACAATATTCGTGGGGCACGGATGGGTATTTTTTTACAATACCAGGGAATTCATAGAGACAATGGACATAGTGCACGCGCTGGGCGGCAATTGCCCGATCTATATCACTGACAATGGCTCTCTGTTTGAACTACCGACACATATGCCGTGGGAAGAGGGCATCAAAGCTCTGGGGCGCATCTGACTGGCACTTTTGACGACCGCGATGCCAAGCCTGGCTGACGTCCAGGATGATAGATATCGCGGCGCAGTCATATCCGCGCCGCATAGCGTTTCCGGACGTCTGTCCCGCCGACGAATATTAGCGGAACAACTCAAGCTACGACGCTAGTGAGCCTTCGAATACCCCGGCTGCCGCGAAGGATGCGCCCCGGCAAATTCCGGCATATCAAAACAACGCTTCCCAAGCGCCGCCACGGCCGGAAAGGCCGCGAGGTCAATCTTGTTGAATTCGGCCAGGACGATCTGGCCGGCGATGCAGATATCGGCAATGCCGGCGGTCTCGCCCAGCGCGAAGGGCGCGGGCGGGCGCCGGCTGAGCAGGCGCTCGTAGGTCGCAATTCCTTCCATCGTCCAATGCCGGCCCCATGCCTCGACCGCGGATGCATCGGCGCCGAGGGCCTCGCCGAGATGTTTGCGCACACGCGGCACGATCAGCGGATGGGCATCGGCGATGGCAACAAGTGCCAGCGACCGGGCATAGGCTCTCTCTTTTGCTTCAACCGGCATCAGCCTTGGCTCGGGATGGATATCGTCCAGATATTCCATGATCGCCAGCGACTGGAAGAACTGATGACCATCGTGAACCAGCGTCGGCACGACATGCTCGGCGTTCACTTTCGCATAGGCGGCATCGAACTGACGCCCGGAGAGAATATCGATCTCGATTTCCTCGAACGCCAGTTTCTTCAAAGCAAGTGCGACGCGGACGCGGAAAGCGGCGTTGGAACGCCAGAAGCCGTAGAGTTGAATGGTCATGGGAGTGATCCACTGTATTGAGTGCCAGGTCTCGCAATGATGCGAACCTGCTTAATCTAGCGGATGACCTACCCACGTGTCTCGTCTCGCGCGATTGCAGCGACGCAATGTCACTTCGTCGACACTCAAGCGCCTTGCTCTGAAAGAGGATGAATGACGGACCTAATGCCCGCCATCACTGCCGAGAATGGCCGAAAGCAGCCGCCCTTCCAGCTCCGCGAGCGCAGGATTGCCGTGACGACGCGGATGCGGATAGGGAATGGCGAGATCGAGCGCGATGCGGCCTTCTTCCAATACGATGACCCGGTCGGCCAGATGCACCGCCTCGCTGACATCGTGGGTGACGAGCACGGTGGTGCAGCCGAGTTCGCACCAGACGCGGTTCAGCAATTGCTGCATGCTGATGCGGGTCAGTGCGTCGAGTGCACCGAGCGGTTCGTCGAGGGCCAGAATGCCGGGCTTGCTGACAAGCGCGCGGGCCAGCGCCACACGCTGGCGCTGGCCGCCGGAAAGACGCGCCGGCCATTCGCCGGCCTTTTCGGCGAGCTGAACTTCGGCAAGCACAGCCTTGGCTTCTTCCCGCGCCCGCTTCTTCTCGATACCTTCGCCGAGACCGACGACGACATTGTCGGCGACACTTAGCCAGGGAAGTAGCCGGGGCTCCTGGAAGACGATGCGGGCATTGGGCTGCGTATCGCTGCCATCGGCGCCTTCGAAGCGCAACTCACCATCAGTTGGCTCATCGAGGCCCATCAGGATGCGCAGCAGCGTGCTCTTGCCGCAGCCGCTCTTGCCGATGACCGCGACAAACTGGCCGGCGGGAATATGCAGGTTGATGCCACGCAATACCCAGTTGGCACCAAAGCTCTTTTCGAGGCCTGAGAGTGTGATGGAGGCAGCGCCCTCGCCGGCGGCGATCGGCTGATGCTCGCCATATTCGGCTGTATCGACGGGATGGAAACGCTCACGCGAGATGACGGTCATCGCACTAACTCCTATTTCGCGTAAGCCGGGTTCCACTTGAGCGTCTGGCGCTCAAGGGCACGAGCGACGACATCGGCGAGCTTGCCGAGAACCGCATAGATGACGAGCGCCAGCACCACGACATCGGTCATCATGAATTCGCGGGCATTGTTGGCCATATGGCCGATGCCGGAGGAAGCGGCGATCGATTCCGAGACGATCAGCGTCAGCCACATGATGCCGAGTGCATAGCGTAACCCAACGAAGATCGACGGCAGCGCGCCGGGGAAGATCACCTTGCGGAACAGCGTCCAGCCACTCATGCCATAGACCTTGCCCATCTCGATCAGGTCGCGATCGACATTGCGCACGCCGTGGTAGGTGTTGAGATAGACGGGAAAAAGCACGCCGAGCGAGGTGAGGAAGAGCTTCGATTCCTCACCGATGCCGAACCACAGGATGACGAGCGGGATCATTGCCAGATGCGGGATGGTGCGCAGCATCTGCAGCGTCGTATCCGTCAGTTGCTCCGAGAGTTTCGAGACACCATTGGCAATGCCGAGCAGGAAGCCGATAGAGCCGCCGACAAGCAGGCCGGCAAAGGCGCGTGCGGCGCTGACCAGCACATCCTCGGGCAGTTGCCCCGAGATCGTCGTCGTCCAGAAGGCGTTGGCGACATCGGCCGGAGACGGCATGATGCGCGAGGAAATCCAGCCGACGAAGCAGCCGAGCTGCCAGAGTGCGATGATTGCAACCGGCACCAAATAGGGCAGCAGCCTGTCACGGCCGGGCAGCGGAAGGCGAAAGCCCGCCCTGCCCTTGTCGGTATCGGCGGCAGCCCGCGCAAACGGCGTATCGAAAGTCGACATGAATATCTTCCTCGCGCTTTGCTTCAGTGCAATTCCGGGAAACCGTGCGGAGTTTCGTGTCCGGAACTGCGTTGGTGAATGGCCCCCGATCAGGAGCCGGAGACGACTTTCAGGTTGCCGCCATGGCTGCCGCCGGCAAAAACCTTCTTGCGGCCGAACTCGTTGTTGAAGCTGAGCCGCTGTTCGTCCCTCTCGATGCCGAGTTCCGGGAAGAGCAGTTCGGCGACGCGATAGGCTTCTTCAAGGTGCGGATAGCCCGAGCCGATGACCGTATCGATGCCGACCTCCTGATATTCGCGCAGGCGCGCGGCAACCGTCTTCGGCGAGCCGACGAGCGCAGTACCCGCACCGGCGCGCACTAGGCCGATGCCGGCCCAGAGGTTCGGCGACACTTCGAGCTTGTCTCGGCGGCCGCCATGAAGGGCTGCCATGCGCTTCTGGCCGACAGAGTCGGATTCCTTGACGAAACGCTCCTGCGCTTCGGCAATCGTCTCGTCATCAAGATGGCGGATCAGGCGATCGGCGGCTGCCCAAGCCTCCTCGTCCGTCTCACGGACGATGAAATGCAGGCGGATGCCGAACGAAACGTCGCGGCCCTTGCCGGCGGCAGCAGCGCGCACCTTCTGCACCTTCTCGGCAACCTGTGCCGGCGGCTCGCCCCAGGTCAGGTACTTGTCGACACGGCCGACGGCGAAGTCGATGCCGGCATCCGAGGAGCCGCCGAAATAAAGCGGCGGGCGCGGCGACTGCACCGAGGGGAATCCGAGGCGGGCATCGGTCGCCTTGATATACTTGCCGTCGTAGCTTGCGACACCCTTTTCGAGCAGTTCTTCGAAGACGTGGAAGAACTCGTCGGCATGGGCGTAGCGCTCGTCATGCTCCAGATGGATACCGTCACCAGCAAGCTCGGCTGGGCTGCCGCCAACGACGATATTGAGCAGCAGGCGACCGTTGGAGATACGGTCGAGTGTCGTGGCAAGGCGGGCATAATAAGCCGGAGATGCCGTGCCGGGGCGGATCGCCACCAGGAACTGCAGCTTCTCGGTCCGCGCGGCGAGCGCCGAAGCCATGACGAAAGATTCCTCGCAGGCAACACCCGTCGGCAGCAGCACACCGGAATAACCAAGACGGTCCACCGCCTGGGCAATCTGCGTCAGGTAGCCGATCTCAGGCGCGCGGTTGAGATCGGTGGAGCCGAGATAGGTGCCGTCGCCGGAGGTCGGGATGAACCAGAGGAAATTGATCGGGTCGGATGAAGCGGTCATGAGCGCATTCCTTTCTTATAAATGTCTGAAATCGGTCCGGTTACCCGATCAGCTGGCTTTCGGATGCCACACGATATCGCTGATCGTGAGCTGCTTCGGCACGATCTTGAGTTTGTAGAAATCGTCGGCGAGCGCCTGCTGGTAGGTGAGCGCCGCATCCGGAACGAGCGAAACTTTGCCGAGGTCGGCCTGGCTGCGGGTGAGCGTAACGCGGGTGATATCGGCCGGTACGCCGGTAATCTGGGCGAGCGCCTTCACCGTGTCGTCGAGATTGGCCTGTGCGGCCGCGCCTACCTTGGCAAGCTCGTCGATGACATCGACGATCACTTCGGGATTGGCGTTGGTGAAGGTGCTGTTTCCGAGGAAGTAACCCCAGTTGTCGAGCAGGCCTTCCGAAGTCGTCAGCACCCTTGTTTGCGGATCGGCTTCGGCAACAGCGAAGAAGGGATCCCAGATCGCCCAGGCATCGATGCTGCCGGTCTTGAAAGCGGCACCTGCATCCGGCGGCGGCAGATCGACTTCGGTAATATCCGACAGCGAAAGCCCTGCCTTCGCGAGAATCTTGAGGGCGAAATTATGGGCGCTGGAACCGCGCTTGTAGGCGACTTTCTTGCCCTTGAGATCTTCCAGCTTCTGGATCGGCGAATCCTTCTGTACCAGCAGGCCGTGGAAGGCGGCAGGGCCGCGATAGGCGCCGACATAAAGAAGATCACCACCGGCGGCCTGAGCAAAGAGCGGCGGCACATCGCCGGAGACGCCGAAATCGAGTGCGCCGGCGCCGACGGCTTCGAGCAGCGGCGGGCCGGAAGTGAATTCGTTCCACTCGACGCTTACACCCTTGGCCTCAAGCCGTTTTTCGAGTGCGCCTGCAGCCTTGGCAAGCGGCAACACGCCGAACTTCTGCCAGCCGACCCGCAGCGTCGTGGCCGCAGCCTGTGCGGAGCGAACCTGCGGCAGAATGGTCGTTGCGGCCGCAGCACCGAAAAGCCCGAGCGTCTGTCTGCGTGTAAACATGAAATCTCTTCTCCGTCCTCGTGGCTTTCGGCCTGCCCTTTTGCGAACCAAAGTCGCGAACCGGTCGCCTTTGGTCATGCGAAGATACTGACATAGACGACCAATTAGATCGACAATATCAATTTGCTATTCTAACTCGGTCTGGAGAATAATTTTGCCCGGTTCCGCGGCATGGGTATGCTCCCATGCCGCGGTTGCCCGGCCCTGCCCCAGCGCCACCCCAAGCTGCGGAGAGATCGGCTTGCCCGGCGGCTGGCTTGGTCAGCTCGCTCGAACTGACGAAATCAGCTACCTCGGCGGCTGACTTGGTCAGCTCGCCTTCGGACGCCAGACGATATCGCCGGTTGTCAGCTTCTTTGGCACGATGCCGAGATTGTAGAATTCGTCGGCCAGCGCCTGCTGATAGGCGGCCGCCGCATCGCTTACCGTTGTCACGCTGCCGAGATCGGCGCCGGGACGCTGGAGCGTCACCCGCGTAACATCAGCGGGAACGCCAGTTATTTCCGAGAGCTCCTTGACCGTCGCATCGAGATTGTCCTGCGCCGAGCGGCCGACCTTGGCGAGCTCATCGAGCACGTTGACGATAACAGTACCGTTCGCGTCGGTGAAATCCTTGTTGGCGAGGAAGAAGCTGTAGGAATCGACGATGCCTTCGGCAGTCGTCAGGATGCGTGTATCAGGATCGGCTTCGGCGATGGCGAGATAGGGATCCCAGATCGACCAGGCATCGATGCTGCCGTTCTTGAATGCAGCAGCGGCATCCGGCGGCGCAAGATCGACCTGCTGCACATCCTCCGGCTTCAACCCCGCCTTGCGCAAGGCCTTGACGGTTACGTTATGAGCGCTGGAACCGCGCTTGAAGGCAACCTTCTTGCCTTTCAGATCCTCCAGCGTCTTGATCGGCGAATCCTTGCGCACGAGGATGGCTGAGCCCGCCGGGCTGCCGCGATAAATGCCGACATAATAGAGCGCCCCGCCTGCCGCCTGTGCAAAGAGCGGCGGCACATCGCCCGTAGCTCCGAAGTCGAGTGCACCGGCGCCGAGCGCTTCAAGCAGCGGCGGGCCGGACGTGAATTCCGACCAGCTGACGGTGATACCCTGATCGGCAAGCCGCTTCTCGAGCGCCCCGCGGCGCTTGGCGAGCGCCAGCACGCCATTCTTCTGCCAGCCGATGCGGAACTCCGTTGCCGCAGCCCGCGCCGAGCGGACGGATGGCAGAATGGCGGTGGCGGCTGCGGCTCCGAAAAGCCCGAGCGTCTGTCGACGTGTGATCATCTCTATCCCCTTTGTCCGGCGAGCTGGTGCTCCTGCTGCGCTCGCTGCCTGTTTCGATGGGGAAATGATGATTTAGTCTATAAATTAGATCGACAACTAAATTTGTCATATTCACGATATCTGAAACTTTCCAGACCCTGTTTTGTCGGGTTCGGAGAAATTTTGTTCCAACGGAGGTCGCTTCTCTCCGCCGAGTGGCTTTCCGCTGCCCGCCGTTTCCGCTAATCCTCTGACCCTGTTTGCAAGCGGTTATGGAGGACAGCATATGGCGAAAGTCGCTTTCATCGGTCTCGGTGTCATGGGTTTCCCGATGGCGGGACATCTGAAGACAAAAGGCGGCCACGATGTCACCGTCTATAACCGCACGTCCGAGAAGGCCGCCGCCTGGGCGGAGAAATTCTCCGGAAAGTCCGCCCCGACGCCGGCTGAAGCTGCCGAGGGCTGTGATTTCGTCTTCGTCTGCGTCGGCAATGACGACGATCTCCGTCAGGTGACATCGGGCGAAAGCGGCGTGCTGAAGAGCATGAAGCGCGGCTCCGTTCTCATCGACAACACCACGGCAAGCGCCGAAGTCGCCCGCGAACTCTACGAGGTTGCCAAGGCAAAGGGTGTGGATTTCATCGATGCCCCCGTTTCCGGCGGCCAGGCAGGCGCCGAGAATGGCGTGCTCACCGTCATGTGCGGCGGTGATGAGGCCGTCTTCGAAAAGGCAAAACCGGTCATTGACGCCTATGCCCGCATGGTCGGCCTCATGGGGCCAGCCGGCTCCGGCCAGCTGACCAAGATGATGAACCAGATCTGCATCGCCGGCATCGTCCAGGGTCTTGCCGAAGCCGTGCATTTCGGCAAGCGCGCCGGCCTCGACATCGAGAAGGTTGTTGACGTCATCTCCAAGGGAGCCGCCGGCTCCTGGCAGATGGAAAACCGCCACAAGACCATGAATCAGGGCAAGTATGATTTCGGCTTTGCCGTCGACTGGATGCGCAAGGATCTCGGCATCGTCCTGTCGGAAGCACAGCGTAGCGGCGCCAGATTGCCGCTCACCGCCCTCGTCGACCAGTTCTATGGCGATGTTCAGGCGCTCGGCGGCAACAGATGGGATACGTCCTCGCTGCTCGCTCGCCTCGAAAAATGATCGGTCCGTCTTCAAGCGCAGCAGAGCTGATCGCGCATCTTCTAACGCTGCGCTCGGAAGACAATATAGCGAGCATGGCGCGTTTCGGCATCGTTACCGAAACCGCAATCGGCATTTCCAATCCCGATCTGCAGAGGATCGCCCGGCTCGCAAAGAAGAACCACGTCAGGGCAAAAGAGCTTTGGGCAAGTGGTATCCGTGAAGCGCGAATGCTGGCGCTCTACACACTCGAGCCGAAAAGGCTGACGGATGCGGAGGCGCGCATCTTGGTGGCGGACTTCAACTCCTGGGAAATCGTCGACTGCGCCGCCGACGTCTTCGTCGAGGCTCATCTCGACGCGCTAACTCCGGAATTCGCCGCCGACAGCAGAGAATTCGTCAGGCGAACCGCCTTTGCCATGATCGCCGGCGCCGCCGTGCATCGCAAGAAGGACACGGATGAAAGCCTGCTGGCCTACCTGCCGCTGATCGAAGCGCATTCGACAGATGACAGAAACTTCGTCCGCAAGGCCGTCAACTGGGCGCTTCGCAACATCGGCAAACGCAGCCGTGCCTGTCTCGCCCCTGCCCTAATGCTGGCCGAACGCCTTGCCGCCAGCGCCGACAAGACCGCGCGCTGGATCGGCAAGGATGCCGTCAGGGAATTGACGAGTGAAAAAACACTGGCTCGCCTAAGGTAATCCTTATTCTGCGGCAAGTGCAGCGCTGGTCGTAACGATCTGATGCTGCTTGGATTTTTCGACCAGGAAATCGATGAGCGCCCGCACTGCCGGCGGCATGCCCTTGGTCGTCGTGAAGACGAGATAAAACTGGCTCTCCACCGTCTGCCACTCCGGCAACACGCGAATCAGCCGGCCGGACTGGAGATCCGGCGCACAGGCATGTTCGAGGATAAGCCCGTAGCCCACACCCGCGCGTGCGGCATCGAGGATAGCCGTCATGCTGCGGCAGGTGAGCCGCGGCTGATGCCGCACCACCTTCTTCTCGCCATCCGGGCCGACCAGCTCCCAGGTATGGAACGACATCCAGGCGGTCATCGCGAGCGTTGGGGCATTGCCGAGATCGTCGACGCTGGTGAGTTCGCCCATGCGTTCGATAAGCGAAGGGCTGGCGACGAGGATGCGCCGCGCCCGGTCGAGCTTGCGCATTGTCAGGCTTGCCTGTGTTTCCGGCTCGCTCGCCGCGCGGACTTCGACATCGATGCGCTCGTTGATGAGATCCGTGCGCCGCTCGGAACCGACGACCTGCAGCTTGATCTTGGGGTAGCGCTCCAGGAATTCTGGCAGCACGGCACCAAGCGATATATCGATGAGGCCGAGCGGGCAGCCCATGCGCACGATCCCCTGCGGATCTGACTGTGCCTCCGTAATGATCGACTTGGCGCGATCCGCTTCCCTGAGAATCGTCTGGCATTGCTCATAAAAAGCCTGCCCGATCTCCGTCACCCGGAAGTGACGTGTGGAACGCTCGATCAGCCTCGCGCCGAGGCCATCCTCCAGGCGACTGACGCGCCTGCTCAGCTTGGATCGGGGTATTTTTAGAGTTCGGCTTGCGGAAGCAAAACCACCGCTGGAGACGACGGCGGCAAAATAGAAGTAGTCATTAAGATCGTCCATTATCGAAACCTACCCGAGAGTAGTAATGAATGCCAGCCTCTGAAATGCTTATAGCGTCTCACCTGTTACGTTACAGTCACATTATCGGCATCGAATCCCGACAGATGAAACCTGTCCCGATGAGCAAACTCGCCCGATGAAATTGCATCACGAAAAGATGCACATCGCGCAACAAGATAGGGCGCGATTTACCGGGGCCAACGAATACGGCGATAATTTAAAAAGGTAGGCGACGTTGGGAAACCGGAGGAAAGCCTGCCGACAAGGTGAAACCGGTAAGCGTGGCGGCGCTCCTGGCTTCATGACCGCTTTCAACTGCAAAGGACTGGCCCAGCAGGGAAAACCGGACCAGTCCCTCGTTACTGATCGGAGGTCATTCTGATCAGAAACTCGTGGGTTAGGAGACCCCCGGCACGAAGCCGGGGGTTCCGTCGTTCAGATTAGAACGAGCGCTGCAGACGGAAGTAACCGGTGGTTACGTCGTCGCCATCTTCCGGATCCAGGTACTGGACGGAAGCCTTGGCGTAGAAGTTGTCAACGATCTGGTAGTCAACCGTCAGACCGGCCTTCCAAGCATCGCCGAGACCGTCGAAGTCATCCGGAACATCCTTGCTGCCACCGAAGTAGTTGCCGTAGTACTGAACACCAGGGGTGATCTTCAGCTTGTCCGTTGCCTTGATGGCGTATTCGGCAGCAATTGCCCATTCAGCAGACGAGTAGTAGGAGTTCGGGCCGCTGGAGTAGACAGCAGCGAGGCCGAGCGTGCCCGGACCAATTTCAGCCGTACCCATTGCGCGGATTGCGCCGTCTTCGTTGTCGAAGTCCCAGCCGCCGGTAACCTGGTAGCTGAATGCGCCAGCCGTGCCGCCGATGCCGAAGGCAACGCCGACGTTGTTCGGAGCTTCGTCAGCCGTGAAGACGCCGGTGGCGGGATCAACGGTACCCTTGAAGACGCCGTCTTCCAGTTCGTCGACGCTGATGCCAGCGTAGAAGGAACCGGTTTCGTACTGATAACGGATGGAGTTATGCAGCGTTACGACAGAACCGATATCGTCCGTTTCGCCGGAGAGACCATCGTCCCACCAGGAGTAGAAGAGACCAGCGCGGAAGCCAGCAACGTCGAGGTAAGCGGAGTCAAGGATCGTTTCCTGGCTGGATGCGTTGTCGGCATTGGCCTGGAGAACGATAACGCCGGTGAGCGGACCGTATTCGGTGTCGCTCTTGGCCGTGAACTGAACCTGACCACGGGTTACAGCATCCCAGCTCGAGTCGTTGGTGGAGCTGTCGCCGCCGGCGTTCGGGCCGACGTTAACCTGGAAACGGATGTAACCTTCGATCTTCAGGCAGGTTTCCGTGCCCGGGATGTAGAAGTAGCCAGTGCCGTAAGCGTCGCAGACGCGAACGTACTCAACCGGCTCCGGCTCGGCAGCAACGATTGCGTCTGCTGCGAGTACCGGGGTCGATGCAGCAAATGCTGCTGCCGACGCAAGCAATACCATCTTGATGTTCATTGTAGAATTCCACTCCTTTGTCGATCGGGGCTTTACCCTGTCTCCGAAGATCCAAAGCCGACCCGTTTGAACAGCCTCACGGCGTGCGGATCGATCGAACCGCCGAACGTTCATCCCACAGACATCTGAGTGTAGCAATTCGTGAAGGGCGCCAACTCACAGCCGGAGCATGCTTTCTGCGCCAAGCGTGGTTTTTATACAACAATTTCAAGAGGGTAAATAGTTAACGCAGAAATGCCGCCGCGGTAGCTATGGGCTATCGCAAGCGGCAAAAATAATCCTCCCAAAGCGCCGCGAAAAGGGAGCAGAGCTCAAACGCTTTTTGCGATGCAGCCAAACACTAGCGCCGGCTAACGACTATATAAAGGTCGGAGATTAGGACATAGTGTCCTGAAATCGAACCTAATGGTGCAGATAACGACCATTAGTCGATTTGAAGCCCACTTTCGTTGCGAAAACAACCAAAAGCAAGGGTTTTGGCGTTGCTCAATCGTTTCGCCAACCGCACAAAAAATCGTGTACAGCGCGATACTGCACTGCACGGACATTATAATAAGCGCTCCAGATGCCCCCGGACCACCTCCTGAACCTGCTCCCGTGCCTCCCAACGGCTGAGCTGATTCATGACCCGCGTGAATTCGCATGGTTCCATGACAGGAAGATTACAATTTGGAAAGGTTTCGCGCTGCCGTCAAGTGGTTCCCGCTTCGGGATCACTGTCAGAAGTCACTGATGAACTCCTGATTCTCGCTGTGCAGTCTGTCTCCGGAGGAGCTTGTGCCTCCTCGAGGGGCGGGCGCGATTCGCTCGCGCCTGCCTTAAATCATATGCGCTGTTGCGAAGCGCCTGCCCTGCTCAGTCCTCGTTGGACTTCGCGTTTTCGAGAAGCATGTAGTCGAGCGGCAGTTGCGTCGAATACTTGATCTGCTCCATCGCGAAGGCCGAGGAGACGTCGCGAATCTCGATCTTGGCGATCATTCGCTTGTAGAAGGCGTCATAGGCAGCGATATCGGGCACGACGACGCGCAGCAGATAATCCACGTCGCCGCTCATGCGGTAGAATTCGACCACTTCCGGGAATTCCGCCACGACCTCGGAGAAGCGGCGCAGCCATTCGATGGAATGGGTCGCCGTGCGGATCGACACGAAGACCGTGACCTTGGTGTTGACCTTTTCCGGATCGAGAATCGCCACCCGGCGCTTGATGACGCCGTCTTCCTCCATTTTCTGGATACGCCGCCAGCACGGCGTCGTCGAAAGTCCGACCTTCTTGGCGAGGTCGGCCACGGCGAGCGTCGAATCTTCCTGGAGCAGGCGCAGTATCTTTCGGTCGAGGCGATCCATGCGAAAACAAGTCCCTTTCGAATTATTTTCTTTGTATAGCGCGATTCCGGCCGACGAAAAGAATTTTGTTTCAGAATGCCAGCATTTTGATTCGCCGGCGCAGCTCAGGAAGCAGTTCCTCTTCAAACCATGGGTGGCGCTTGATCCAGCCCGTATTGCGCCAGCTTGGATGCGGCAGAGGAAGAATCAGAGGCTTTCCCGGCACACCGAGGCTGTCACGCCAGGCCCGCACCGTCTCGGTCATGTTCTCGCGTCTGAAAGCCCCCATATGCCAGGTCTGTGCATAACCGCCGACGGCAAGCACCAGTTCGATCTGCGGCATGGCCGAGAGCACGCGATCCCGCCAGACCGGCGCGCATTCGCGCCGCGGCGGCAGGTCGCTGCCCGCAGCATCATAACCTGGAAAACAGAAACCCATCGGCACGATCGCGAATCGATCCCGGTCGTAGAAGGTCGGCCGATCCACCTCCAGCCATTGCCGCAACCGGTCACCGGAGGCGTCGTCGAATGGCAGTCCGCTTTCATGCACGCGCAGCCCGGGCGCCTGGCCCGCGATCAGCACACGGGCGCGTGACGAAAGCACGGCGACCGGACGCGGCTCGTGCGGCAGCCGGTCCTCGATCCCGCGCAGCGGCGCATCGCGACAGATCCGGCAGGCAGCGATCTCGGCCCGCAGTCCGTCCAATTGCTCCTCGTTCAATGCACTCTTGATTACCATCCCGTCCATCCGCCGATCAGCCGCCGGAGCCCGGAACTCTCATGCCGGGCCTGATCCCTGACATCGCGTGGCATCTCGAAATGACCGGCCCAGAGCCCAAGCTTTTGGCCCCTCGCCTTACCTTCCTCCTGCTGATAGTCGCCATAGGAAACCGCCATCCCGCTAGCAACCATGCGTGCATTGATATTGCCGGTCTTGTTGCGGCAAGTGACAAGCAGCCTGTCGTAGCGATCGCGCTCGTTTCCGCCGCATTGCGTGGCCTCGTCAGAAACCAGTTGCTGCAGCGCATGTTGCGCCTGCCTGCCACAGGCCCAGTCCTGCCCCTGCCGCTCGCAAGTCTGCGACAGTTCCGGCGCATCGATGCCATCAAGCCGCATGCGTTCGCCATCGAGAACGAGGCTGTCGCCGTCGGCGGCGCGAAAGGCGCCCTGGTGCCGGATGTCGGGCCTATCGTTGAACTTGGCCGCGATTAATGCAACGAGAACAAGAAAAGCCAGAGCGGTTGCACCGTCCCGGGTCAAGACCAGAAGCCGTGCCACGCTTTTGCCTCCTTGAAAAACAAACCCTTGGCAAAGATGGCAAACATCTTCTTAAGAATTTCCGGTTAAGCTCTTATTCATCTGTGGGACAAGTTTCAACGTGCACATGAGTACCGGCGTCAGCACATCAACCGACAAGATCATTGTCGACAAATCGCGCGGCCACCGCAACAAGGCGGTTTCCAAGGCCGTCCGGCAGACGCGCGAACGCTTGCAGTCCGGCCATGCCTCCAGTTCCGCCTTCGATCGCGACGTGCTGCAGATGTATGTTGCAGCTGCCCTGCAGGGCGCGGCGATCATGCCGCCCTTCGTCATCATCGTTGCGGCACTCGGCACCTATTTCGCTGAGGATGCGAGCCTGTTCTTCTGGGCGTTGCTGACGCTGACTTGTCATGCTGCCAATATCCTCCTGGCCCGCCGTGCCAGAAAGCAGGAGATTACTGCCGATACGGTGCGCCGCTGGCGCAACCTGTTGCTGGCGGGCCAGTTCCTGATCGGTTGCTGCTGGGCGGTGTTCGCCTTGCAAGAGTGTTCGGCCTGCGAACCTTCGAGCTTCACGCTCTATAAGGGCGCTACTCTGCTGATCGCGCTGTCGGTCGCGACCATGTCGAATTTCATGCTGACGCCCGCTGTGCTTGTCGGTTTTGCGCCTGCTGTCGTTGCGCTCGCGGCAAAAAGTGGCATTTCGCGCGATATTCTCGAACTCTGCTTGACCGGCGTCTTCACTACGACGGTCGTCTTCTTCAATTACATCAGCGACCGGCTCTTCCAGTCCAGCCTGAAGATCCTTTCCTTCCAGTCGGAAAAGGATGATCTGATTGCCGAACTGGAAGTGGCCAAATCCATGTCCGACGAGGCCCGCCGCCGTGCGGAGGAGGCAAACCTCGCCAAGTCGCGCTTCCTTGCCTCCATGTCGCATGAACTGCGCACGCCGCTGAATGCCATTCTCGGTTTCTCCGAGGTCATGTCGGCGGAGGTCATGGGGCCGCTCGCTAATCCGACCTACAAGGAATATGCCGGCGACATCCATCGCTCCGGCCAGCATCTGCTCGATTTGATCAACGAGATCCTCGACCTTTCCCGTATCGAAGCCGGCCGATACGAGCTCAGCGAAGAGGCGATCTCGCTGCTCGATATCACCGAAGACTGCATCGGCATGGTGCAACTTCGCGCCCGCGCCAAGAACATCACGATCCACGATCAGGTCGAGCGCCAGCTCCCGTCGATCTGGGCAGATGAGAAATCCATGCGCCAGGTCGTGCTCAATCTTCTTTCCAATGCCGTGAAATTCACGCCTCAGGGTGGAGAAATCAACGTCAAGGTCGGCTGGACTGCCGGCGGCGGTCAATACATCTCGATCAAGGATAACGGCCCCGGCATCCCCGAAGAAGAAATCCCGGTCGTGCTGTCGGCCTTCGGCCAGGGATCGATCGCCATCAAGAGCGCCGAACAGGGCACCGGCCTGGGCCTGCCGATTGTCCAGGCGATCCTTGCTAAGCATGACGGCCAGTTCATCCTGAAATCCAGGCTGCGCGAAGGCACCGAAGTCATCGCCATCCTGCCGGCCAAGCGCGTGCTGCAGAGCATCCCGGCGGTGGAAGAAGCGCAGCCCGTCACCAAGAAGCGCAAGAGCTTCGCCTAGTCATCTCATTCGTCTAGAAGAATAGATGCTTGATCACGACGAAGCCGAGATAGAGGCAGCAGGCGGCGATCATGCAGCTCACGGCAAAAGAGCCGAGATCCTTGGCATGTTTACCAACGATAGAGATCTCGGGTGATATCCGGTCGATCACTTCCTCGACCGCTGTATTCATCGCCTCGATTGAAAAGAGTCCCAAGAATAATACGGTCGTGATGACGAACTCTGCGGCATCCGCACCGATCAGGAAAAGCAGGATCAGTGCCGCGACGAAAAAGCCGATCTCCTGCCGGAAAGCCGATTCCTTCAGCACCCGCTGGAAGCCGGCGAGCGAATAGCTTGCCGCTGCCAGGAAATGGCGAAATCCTGTCTCCTTGGTCACCGCAGGTTTGGTCAACGGCCCCTCGTTTTCCCGCGCCGATCCCCGAACCGGCGCTCTGTTTTTAAGCGAATACGCAGATACCGTGTCGCTGGCTCGCGTGCAAGCAATGTGCAAGCCGGCTTGGCGGCTCCAGCCCTAGTGTTTTCCGGAGACACCGGCCTGGGCGAAGGTCGCCATGCCGGAATGGCAGGCGGCGGCTGCCTTGACGATGCCGGCGGCAAGAGCTGCCCCCGTGCCTTCGCCGAGCCGCATGCCGAGCGCCAGGAGCGGCGTCTTGCCGAGCTGTTCGATGGCGCGCAGATGCCCCGGTTCGGCCGAGACATGCCCGATCAGGCAATGGTCGAGCGCTGACGGGTTGGCCGCCCGGAGGATCGCGCCGGCCGCTGTCGCCGTATACCCGTCGATCAGCACCGGAATGCGCTCCATGCGCGCCGCAAGAATTGCACCTGCCATCGCTGCGATCTCGCGACCGCCGAGCCGGCGCATGATTTCCAGGGGATCGTCGAGGTGATCGCTGTGCAACTCCACCGCACGCTCGACGGCATCGATCTTGCGTTCCAGCATCTCGCCTTCCGAGCCCGTTCCGGGGCCGACCCAGTCGCGTGCGGTGCCGCCGTAAAGCGCATAGTTGATCGCGGCCGCAATCGTCGTATTGCCGATGCCCATTTCGCCGATGCAGAGCAGGTCGGTCCCGCCGGCGATCGCTTCCATGCCGAAGGCCATGGTGGCAGCACAGTCGCGCTCGGAAAGAGCGGCTTCCTCGGTGATGTCGCCGGTCGGATAGTCGAGCGCCAGGTCGAAAACCTTGAGGCCGAGATCGTTGGCCACACAGATCTGGTTGATCGCCGCCCCGCCGGCTGCGAAATTCTCCACCATCTGTTGCGTCACCTCAGGCGGGAAAGGTGTGATGCCCTGCCGCACGACACCGTGATTGCCGGCAAAGATCGCCACCAGCGCCCGGTTGACGGCGGGCGCCCTGCCCGTCCAGGCCGCGAGCCAGAAGGCGATTTCTTCCAGTCGTCCGAGAGCGCCCGGCGGCTTCGTCAGTTGCGCGTCGCGTTCGCGGGCGGCGACCAGCGCACGGGCATCCGGTCCCGGCAGGTCGCGAATAAGGGCGCGAAAATCGTCGAACGGCAGGCCTGAAACGCTCATCTGGATGGCTTTCCTTGTATTCTTGTCTTTTCCCGGCAAATCGGGTTCTTTGCGTGGCGACTCTCTTAAAGCGACGGGCCAAGAGGAACAACCTCAAAAGCCGCAGCAAGACAAAGACGCCGGGAGAGACAGGGGACCGCAGGAATGATCCGGAAATGATAAAAGCCATCGTGGTCGATGCCGCGCGCGCCGTGGCTTTCCTGAGCCGTATTCCGATGCCGCCATGGCTCTTTGCCGGCTATGACGGCAAGCTTGGCCGGCTGGTGCGTGTCTTCCCGCTCGCCGGTCTCCTCATCGGCGCCCTGCCCGCGCTCGTCTTCCTGCTAATGCTGGCCTTTCGCGCCGACCGCCTGATGGCGGCGCTCGTCGCCCTCGCCGTGCTGACGATCCTCACCGGAGCGCTGCATGAAGACGGGCTTGCCGATACGGCCGACGGCATCGGCGGCGGCAAGTCGCGCGAGCAGAGCCTGATCATCATGAAGGACAGCCGCATCGGCAGCTATGGGGCGATCGCCCTGATCCTCTCCTTCGCTCTCCGGGCCTCCGCACTTGCCGCCATTGCCCGCGAGGCAGCACCCTTTGCCGCTGCTCTTGCCATTCCGGCCGTTGCCGCACTCAGTCGCGGTGCAATTGCCTGGCACTGGCAGCGCCTTCCCGCTGCAAAGCCGGATGGCCTTGCAGCCTCGGCTGGCAGCCCCGTCGAGGCGACGATGCAGATCGCGCTCGTCGTGGCAGGCTTTATCACTGCCATGCTCGTCTGGCCCGCGCTCGGTCTGCTTCCCTTCGTCTCGGCTCTCCTCGCCGCCGGCCTCTCGACGCTTGTCTTCACCTGGTTTATCCGCCGCAGGCTCGGCGGCCATACCGGCGACACGCTTGGCGCCACCCAGCAGATTTGCGAGGTCGCGGCTTTCTGCGCCCTTGCCATGGCCCTCTGAAATCACGATATGACGCTCATGCGAACACCCTGTATCCGCATATGCTCCCTGGATCCTCTCACCGGTCTCTGCGCCGGATGTGGCCGCACAACGGATGAAATCGCCGGCTGGATGCGCTTTTCCGACGAGGACCGCGAAACCATCATGAACAGCCTGCCCGCCAGGCTCGCAGCACGTGTTCCCGAATCGGCGAAACCTCTGGAGGCGACGGCCTGATGCGCCTCATCATCCTGCTTGCCGTCATCGGCATCGGCCTTGCCGTCCTGCTCTTCAACAGTGATCAGACTCGTATTTTTGGATTGGCAAGCGACGATTTCGGCCGCTTCGTCTACCTGCTGCCGATTGCCCTGATGCTGGCTGCCGGTATCTTGGGCAGCCGTCGAAACATAGGCCAGACCATGCGGCAGTTGATGATCTGGCTGGTCATCATTCTTGCGCTCGCCACTGCCTATCTCTACCGGCAGGATGCGCTCGGTGTCGGCAACCGCCTGCTTGCCGGCCTCGTGCCCGGCCGTGCTGTCGTCGTCACAACGAGCGAAGGCGGGCAGGAGGTCATCGTGCACAAGATGCTGAACGGCCATTTCGAGGCCGAGGTCTCGGTCAACGGCCAGTCAGTGCCGATGCTGGTCGATACCGGCGCCAGCATGGTGGCGCTCTCGCACGCCGATGCGTTGCGCATCGGCATCGATCCGAAGCAGCTCACCTACTCCATGACCGTCATGACTGCGAACGGCCGCGCTCGCGCCGCGCCCATCACCCTCGATCAGGTGGCGATCGGCCCCATCGTGCGTCACAACGTTGCCGCCACTGTTGCCGAAGATGGCAGGCTCGACCAGAGCCTGCTCGGCATGAGTTTCCTCGAAACGCTGGGCTCCCTGCAGATGCAGACGGATGAGCTGAGGATGCGGGACTAACGGTCAATGGTGGCCATGATCCAGTCCGCATAACGGTTCCCGGATATCGTCCCGGTCACCAGCGCTGCATCGAGCCTCCGCAACTCCTCAGCGTCCAGGCGGATAGAGGCAGCAGCAACATTCTCTTCCAGATAGGATCTGCGCTTGGTGCCGGGGATCGGCACGATATCGTCGCCCTTGTGCAGCAGCCAGGTGAGCGCGATCTGACCGGGCTTCACGCCCTTGTTCGCGGCTATGTCGAAGACGATCTGCGCCGCCTGCATGTTGGAATCGTAATTTGCGCCCTGATATCGCGGGTCGATCCGCCGCGTATCGCCTTCCGGATAGTCCTCGGCCCGCTTCACGCCACCGGCGAGGAAACCGCGTCCCAGAGGGCAGAACGGTACAAGACCGATCCCGAGCTCGCGCAGAACCGGAATGATCTCAGGTTCCAGGTTCCGCTCCCAGAGCGAATATTCGCTTTGCAGCGCAGAAACAGGATGGACAGCATGGGCGCGCCGAAGATTGGCGATACCGACCTCCGAAAGCCCGAAGAAGCGCACCTTGCCTGCAATGACCAGATCCCTGACAGTGCCGGCCACGTCCTCGATCGGGACGCTCCTGTCGAGGCGGTGCTGGTAAAGCAGGTCAATATGATCGGTCTGCAGCCGGCTGAGGCAACCCTCGACAACCCGGATGATGTTCTCCGGCCTGCTATCTGTGCCGACGATCCTGTCACCGTCGAAGCGTGAGCCGAATTTGGTCGCGATCACCACCTTCTCGCGCCGATCCGTGAACGCCTTGCCAAGTAGAGCCTCGTTCTTGAATGGGCCGTAATTTTCGGCGGTGTCGAAGAAATCGCAACCCAGCTCGATGGCGCGGTGCAGTGTCGCGATCGATTCCGCCTCGTCGGCTGGCCCATAGGACTGGCTCATGCCCATGCAACCGAGGCCGATTGCTCCGACTTCCAGTCCCTGACGGCCAAGTTTTCGTCTGCTCAATGTCATGAAGATTCTCTCTGTCCAATACCGCCGGTCCGGCGGCATGGATCAAAGCTAGAACCGTCGGATCGGATTATGAATGCTTGAACGTGTGGAATACTTGCGCGATAGTGCGAGAATGCCTTCCGATCCCTTCTCCGATATCCTGAAATTCACCAATGCCGAAACGCTTGTCACGGGTGGGTTCACGGCTGGAGGTCCCTGGGCAATCCGGTTTCCGGTGCCGAAGACGATCAAGTTCTTTGCCGTGGTGAAGGGCAGCTGCTGGGTTGATATCGATGGTGAGCCGAAGCCGATGCTGTTCGAAGCCGGCGATGTCGGCCTTCTTTCGGCGCGGCGCTCCTTCGTGCTGTCGAGCGCACTTGGTGTTCCCGCGGTCGATGCGATGAGCCTGTTTTCAGGTGCCGGCCGCTCGACCGCGCAGCTTGGCGATGGCGATGACTTTGCCCATATCGGCGGCCATGTGCTGCTCGATCCCGTCAGCGGCCGCTTGCTGGCCGATGTCCTGCCGCCCTGGATACACATCGGCGCAGCGTCCCTGCAGGCTTCGACCATCAGATGGATTCTCGACCAGCTCGTCAACGAACGGGCTTCCACAGAGCCCGGCGCTCGTCTTGCCTGCGAGCAACTTGCCCAGCTTCTCTTCATCCAGATCCTTCGCGCCCATCTGAAAACGGCGGCGCTCATGCCTCCCGGCTGGCTACGGGCGTTGTCGCATCCCCGCCTCGCACCCGCACTGCGCCTCATGCATGGTGACCCGACCCGTTCCTGGCATTTGGATGAGCTTGCCAGTGCGTGCGCCATGTCCCGCACGACCTTTGCTTTTCATTTCCGCACGATCTCGGGTGCGGCCCCTCTGACCTATCTCGCAGGATGGCGTATGCACCTTGCCGAACGGGCGCTCAGGGAGGAAACCACCCCTGTCGCCGTTATCGCCCGCTCGCTCGGCTATACGTCCGAGAGTGCCTTCAGCAATGCCTTCAAGCGCATGACAGGTAGCTCGCCGAGGGCCTGTCGCGATGCTGCGCGTTCGCAGTCCGGCTTAAACCGGGCCAATAGAGAGGCTGAGGAGATAACGAGCCTTTGAGACGCGGACCGAAGGCCGCACCCGCCTTGCGGCATCGGCCGTCCCGCCCTAATCTCAGTCCATCCCGCCAATGAGGTCTCTCCGCCAATGTCCACCACAATCGCATTGTTCGGTGCCGGCGCCATGGGCAGTGCCGTCGGCCGCCGCCTTGCCGAGTCCGGCGCCAAGGTCATCACCTTTCTCGATGGACGCAGTGAAGCGACAATCGAGCGCGCCCGAGCCGCTGGCCTCATCGCCGCTCCGCTTTCGGCATTCGCCGAGGCCGATATCATCCTCTCTATCGTTCCGCCGGCAGAAGCGCAGAAGGTTGCGGATCTCATCGCTCCGGTGCTGCGCGACAGCGGCAACAAACCACCCTTTGTCGATCTCAATGCCATAAGCCCGAAGACCATGGAAAAGCTGGCCGCCGGCCTCGCTTCCTCTGGCGCCAAGGTCATCGACGGCTCGATCATCGGCGGCCCGCCGGTTCCCGGCAAGGCCGGCCCGGTCGTTTGCCTCAGCGGTGATCTCGCCGGCGAACCCGATCTCCTCTCCCGCTTCGGCCTGAAGATCCGCCGCGTGAAGGGCCCCGTTGGAGCCGCCTCCGCGTTGAAGATGTGTTACGCCGGCATCAACAAGGGCATGACAGGCCTCTCCGCCGCCATGCTGCTTGCGGCCGCACGCTCTGGTGCCAGCGACGCATTGAAGGTGGAACTGGCCGAAAGCCAGAGCGAGCATCTGAAGCGGCTGCGCCAGTCCATTCCGGACATGTTTCCGAAGGCCTATCGCTGGGTGGCGGAAATGGAAGAGATTGCCGAGTTCCTGGGCGCAGACGATCCCGCCGCCCTCATCTTCAAGGGCATGGCCGGCGTCTTCCAGACAATCGCCGATGACCGCACCGGCAGTCGGGAACTGATCGCCACCCTTGAGCGGATGCTCGAAGACGGCGATTAAACCGCTCACAGGCCCTGCACGAAATCGATGATCGCACGGCTGACAATGTCGGGCCGCTCCTGCGGCAACCAGTGGCCGGCGCCGGGAATGAACTGCGTCGCCCTGAGGTCGGGCGCGAGCTGCGGCATCGCGCCGATAATCTCCCGCATTCCGGGGATGGCAAGGCCCGTATCGCGTTCGCCGGCCATGAACAGCGCGGGGATCTCGATCTTCAGCCCCGCAAAAGCCTTCTGCAATTCCCAGTTCCGGTCAAGGTTGCGATAGTAGTTCAGGCCGCCGCGAAAGCCCGATGCCTTGAATGCGTCGACGAACGTATCGAGATCGGATTTCGGAAGCCAAGTGGGAAGGGTATCACTTTCCGGCAGATCGGCGAGCAAACCGGATGCGCGTGAGACCATGCCGAAGGGATTGGGCGTTCCGTCGCCCGGCAGCCGCGGGCCTGCCTCGCCGCTTGCGGTGCCATAGATCTTGCGAAGGGTGACCTCCACATTCCGCTCGAACTCGGCCTCCGCCAATCCCGGCTCCTGGAAGTAGAGCACATACAGCAGATGATCTGCCGTTGCCGGAAAGATCTTCGTCGGCGGTATCGGCGGCTGACCCATGAGAGGCACGCTCATCGCGACGACACCCCGGAACCTGTCCGGACGCATCAGCGCGGCCTGCCAGGCAACCGTCGCACCCCAGTCATTGCCAACGATGACAGCCTGTTCCGCACCAAGCACATCGACAAGCGCCACCATGTCGGCCACGAGATCGACGACCGTATAGGCGCCAGCCTCATCAGGGCTTTCCGTTCGGCCATAACCGCGCATGTCGGGCGCCACGGCATGAAAGCCCGCCCCTGCAAGTGCGGTAATCTGATGACGCCATGCATGCGATGTCTCCGGAAACCCATGGCATAGCAGCACCAGCGGCCCCTCGCCCGCTTCGGCAATGTTCATCCTCAAGGTTGCTGTTTCGATCATGCGCTGCTGCATCGCTGCCTCCTCGACAATAAGCCCGTCGCCCTCGGAAAAATCGCATCCGGGCGACATCGAATCTTTAATTCCGTATCTTTTTACGTTACAGAAAATGGGAGTCAATAGACCGTAACACTATTTGTTACGCTATGGAGAGGCGCAGATGCGGCAAGACGGAAGACTGGCGCGAATGATCCATGTTCTCGTCCATATGGGATTGCTGGGCGGCCGGGAAACGAGCGAGCGCATCGCCCAGATGCTCAACACCAACCCTGTCGTCGTCCGCCGCACCATGGCCTCGCTGCGCCAATACGGCATCGTCGAATCGGAGGGCGGCCGCGGTGGCGGCTGGTCGCTGACAAGGCCGTTGGCAGAGATTACCATTCTGGATGTGCAACGCGCCCTGCAGGGCGAGACGATCCTTGATGCGCCGCTCTCCAACGATCACCCGTCTTGCCCCGTCGAGCGCGCCGCAAATGGCAAGCTGCAGCGCGCCTTCGAAAGTGCCGAACAGACGCTTGAGCGGGAATTCCAGAAGGTGACACTGGCGGAAATCGGCGACATCGCCATGGCCACCGCCCAGGCAGAAAAGCGGGCGTGACACTCATCCGGCTGCTTGCTGACGTCGCGTGAATCTGCCAACTTTCAGCAAAACAACAAGACCACAAAGAACAAGAAGAAACTCCTAGTCTGGTGGCACCACATCCCGATCGCCTTCCCTGAAGGTCTCAGCGTGTCCGGTGCGACAGGAGTTTCATCATGACTGCATTCTGGCCCTTGTTCGTCGGCGGCGTGGTCCCCGCCATTCTCTGGGGCATCACCGCTATTTTCCAGAAGCAGAGCGCCGTATCGGGCGTCGGCTCTTCGGCCTATCTCATCGCCTTCGGCCTGACGCTCGCTGTAGCGGGCGGGATCTCCGCCCTGATCTGGCGCCCCGCGCCCTGGACGGCAGAAGGCATCGGCTTTGCCGCCATCGCCGGCCTCTGTTTCGCCCTCGGCACCGGCCTCATCAGCTTCGCGCTCTTTGCCTACGGCGTACCGGTCTCCAAACTCGCGCCGATCTGGAGCTGCAACGTCCTGGTGACGCTCGCCGTCGGCGCGGTGTTTCTGGGAGAGGCTGCTGAGGTTGATATCATCAAACTCTCTGCCGGCACCCTGCTTATCATCGGCGGCGCTATCCTTGTCAGCAAGGCCTGACGCCTGCCTTACCGGCAGCCGTAGCTGCGGGTAACGACGGTCATCACCAGATCGTCGCCCTCAGCACTGCGGACGCCCGGATTCTCCTGCAGGAAGTGGCACAGCATTTCGCCGATAATGATGGGTGTCGTGCCCGGCGGCAGGCAGATATTCCACCCGACCGAATGGCCGAGACGGGTTATACTGACCATCGCCTGCGGATCCCCGGCCGCATCCGCGAACGAACGCCGCGCAAGAAACTCATCCCGGTTCCATTTGTCGAGCCAGCCGGAAACATAGCCGATGACGAACTGCCGCGAACCGCCACAATCCGAAAAGAGAAGGTCGCCGCTGGCATATTCCATCGGCGCCTTGGCCGAGACAGTCGCCAACAGGGTTGCAATGAGAATGCCCGGCATCTGATCCCCCGCCCGCATATCGATGCCGGAAACTCCAGCCCGAACATGTCGGAATTAAGCTGGAACTGTTGCCGATCCATGACGTCGGAAAAGATGGTAAATGCCCGAACCGGAACGGCAATTTCTTCTTAACCGGGGTAAATGGCCTTCAATGCCCCTTGCCGTGCAGCAGCACGTCAAAGACCATCTGCTTGAATGTCTCGAGCGGCGCTCCGCTACGGTCCGCGCGCATGCGCAGAAGCGCCCCTTCCCAACTGTTCAGGATGAAATCGGCAAGTGCTCCGGCCGGCAGCTCGCCAGAGAGTGTGCCGTCTGTCTGCGCTTCGGACAGACATGCCGCAATCACCTGGCTCCAGCGGCCGAAATGCGCTGCCACATGCTGGCGGATCAACTCGCTGTGGTCCACCGTCTCGGCACTGAAATTGCCTAGCACGCATCCCTGCGTATGACCTCTCAAGGCAAAGGACGCGGTGCGATCGTCGAAAAAGGCCTTGAGGCGGCGAAGCGGCGGTTTGTCGTGATCGGCAAGGAAACTCGTGAGCCGGGCAAGCGCCTGCTCGGAGTAGCGATCGGAAACCTCCGCCCCGAAGGCCTCCTTGCTCTCGAAGTAATTGTAGAAAGAGCCCTTCGGTACCTTGATGTCGTCGACGATCTTCTGGATCCCGGTCGCGGCAAACCCATGAGCATGGATCTCCTTCAGACCTGCCTCGATAAGCTTCTCCCGCATGTGCATGTTCGTCTTGGGGCCGCGTCGAGCCGGCGTGTCTGCGTCCATTTTTCCCTCTTGAACAATTATAGACGACCGGTCATATATTTATTGTTTCGCAGCAAAAAATCAAGCTCGATCCCTCGCCCTGCCGCCAAAACTCAACTGTTCAAGGAATTACCGCCATGACCTCGAACCCCACCCCCAGCCTGCGCTACGATGTCCTGACAATCCGCCGCCCAGGCCTCAGCCGCGATGTGCCGGCTGGAGATCCCGCGCTTCGATGGGTCGCCAATTCCGCCACGCTGATCTCGGGCGAACGTGATGCCGTGCTCGTCGACACTTTCCTGACCGAACCGCAGACAAAGACGCTCGCCGACTGGGTGGAGGCGAGCGGCAAGCACCTGAAGGCGATCTACATCACCCACGGCCATGGCGACCATTTCTTCGGCATCGGCGCTCTGCTGAAGCGCTTCCCCGATGCGAAGGCTTATGCGGTCTCAGATGTGGTGGAGGCGATGCGCCGCCAGAGCGAACCCGACATGCTCGACGGTTTCTGGCGCAAACTCTTCCCCGGCGAGATCGCCGAGACCATGGCCGTCGCGGATGTGCTTGAAGCACCCGACCTGGAACTCGAAGGCCACAAGCTGATCCCGATCGATGCGGGCCATACCGACATGTCGCACTCGACCGCCCTGCACGTTCCCTCGATCGGGCTCATCGTCGGCGGCGACGTCGTTTATAACGGCATTCACTGTTACCTCGGCGAAACCACGCGCGAGAGCAGGCAACATTGGATCGAAACGCTGGACCGGCTGAAAGAGCTGAAGCCGAAGGCCGTCGTCGCCGGCCACAAGATCCCCGAAAATGACGACAACCCCGATATCATCGACCAGACGCAGCAATACTTGCGTGATTTCAACAGGCTTGAACTGGAAACGACGACAGCGCGGGAACTGTTCGACGCCATGCTGACGCTCCATCCCAACCGTGCTAATCCCGGCTCGCTCTGGGGCGCTGCCAAGGTCACCAAGGGCGCCTGACTTTCACGCCGCATCAGAGCGTGACGAGATCCGCGTGCCCGAACCCTTTGGAATAATCAAGCACCGAGATCACCTTCGGCATGACACGGAAGATGCAGATCTGATCCCGCGTCGGCATGGCGACCGCCAGATCCTGCTGGACGGGATATTTCTCCGGCATCATGCGGAGCACCCTGTCGGCCTCGTCAGGGTCTTCCACCTTCTCGGCAAAGGCCGCCATCGACAGGCCGGTGATCTGCATCAGCTGGGCTACATCCGGGTTGATCGTCAGCGACAACCTTTTGTCCCGCGCCAGATTGGCGGCTTTCTGGCTGTCCGGGCTGCAGAGAAAATAGAGCGTCAGCCCGTCATTGACGTAGCCCACCGTCGTCGTCTGCGGCCAGCCGTCTGGCCGGAGCGTCGCAACGCTCATGATCCGTTGCCCATCCAGGATCGCCTGGATCGTCTTCCTGATCGCCTCGTCCATGGCTCGCTCCGTTCAGTTTGCTGGCTGAAGCATGGTTTGCTGCTCGGCATTCCGCATTGATCCGTATCAAGGCGAATATCGATCTGGATTAATTCCAAATATTCCGTATTATTACAAAAAATGATCAGGATAGAGAATAATACGGACCATGTCGGAAGAGTTCTACACCGCTGAACAGGCGGCCGAGCGGCTGAAACTGCACCCGAAGACCGTGCTGCGGCTCATCCGCGAAGAGCGCTTGCGCGCCACGCGCATCGGCAAATCCTACCGCATTCTGCGCTCCGACCTCGAATCCTTCGCCGGTGTCAGCAACAGCGCCCCGGCCCTGCAGGCCGAGGTCTATGTCACCAGCATCGTCGAAGTGCCCGATCTCTCCGCCGACATGTCGAGCCGCCTGACGGTGCTGATGCAGGCCATGCTGATCTCGCGGCATCGCCGTCCGCACGCCCTGCAGTTCAACGCCGTCTATGACGCGGAACGGCAACTCCAGAAATTCATTCTGATCGGTACGCCGTCGGATACGGCGGAACTGTTGAACAGCCTGGACGCTTATCTGAAGGCGCTCCGCTGACCCGAAGGGAGACATTCCGTGAGCAACGATATCAAGCTCCTGCACGGCTTTCGCGTGCTCCTGCGCAATCCCGATGGCAAGCCGTTATCGGCTGAAAGCGGCATCAATGATCTGATCGGCCACGCACTCGGCGAATCCGTCGATTGGGTCTTGCTGCCGGTACCGCGACTGCCGGAGGGTTTCCTCACGCTCCGCTCGGGCATTGCCGGTGCTGCGATCCAGAAATTCGTCAATTACCGGGTTCGTGGCGCCATCATCGGCAGGATCGATGCGGAGCTTGCCGCAAGCAACGCACTGCAGAGCTTCGTTCTTGAAGCCAATCGCGGCACGACCTGCTGGTTTCTCGATACGACGGAAGAGTTCGATGCCAGACTTTCAGCCTTCAGTACGCCGGCATAAATCACTGATTTATCGGGATAATGCCGGCTGTCGCGGCAGACTCACGCTGCGGCATGTTCAGACCGACGGCTGTCCCACCATTTCAGCACCCTGAGCGCCCTGAGCGTTACCCAGCGGGAGGGCTCTCCCTCGCCGTCATCCATGACGAACCAGGCCCTGCCGGACACGCGCCAGTCGAGCGGCCAGCGGCCATCTTCCAATCGCCGCAGCCGGAGGTATTCAATTGCCTCTTTCAGCCGCATATCGGGAGCAGCCCCTGTCTGCAGGCTTGAGGCGCGAAAGTAATCGAGCGCCCGCAGCACATCGAAGCGCCAGCGGTTCGGATGCAGGAACTGCATGAATTTATCGTCGACCGGCTCACCGGTACTGAGACGCCGCATCAGGTGCCGCGCCAGCAGATAATCCTCGCCTGACCGTCTTGCCTCGCGTGCTTCCTCGGTGCCGCCGGTCGCCCGCTCATATTCCAGAAGTCCTTCCAGCACATTGATCGTCGTGTGGAAGGAGGAACGCATCGAGCCATTCGCTCGCTCGCAGTTCCAGCCGCCATCCGACTGTTGCTCGCCGAGCAATCTTTTCACGATCGGCGAGATATCGACGCCGAAATAGGCGCCGTCGCCAACGGTGCGGCCATTGATGCATTCCTCCACCTCTCCTTCCCAGAAAGGCTGTCCGCCCTCGTCCCAGCGGCAATTGGCGCCGATGAGTGCGACAGTTCTCCGTGCGCTTTCGGAGCGCGGGTCGAGGCCGAATTCGCGAAGCTGCGTCAGCGAGAAATTCGTCGCCGTCCAGGGCTGGCCGGTTGCCTGCCATTCCTCGCGCGTGAAATCACTGGGCAGGAAGGAACCGCCCGCCCATTGCCCATCTGCATCCTGAAAGGACAATAGCTTGGCGCCCCACCCCTCCCGCTCGACCTTCTGCCGTTCAGCGGACCAGACGGGTTCAGGCGCGTCCAGAAGATCGCGCAGCACCTGCCAGCGGATGGCGGGGTCGGAGGCGAGCAGCCAATCGATCACGGATGTCTCAGATGGCATCGGCAAGGCTCCCGTCGCTTGCGAAGACGGTTTTAAGTTTGGCCAAGCATGCGTCTGCCGTCAATATTGCGAGGCTCGACGCGAGGATTCCAGCCAACCGGAGACTCCCTCGAAGCATGGCCGCCTGATATAGGAGTGCCTATCCTTGCCACGGAGCGCACGGAGCTCGCGATGAACCCACGCCAACTGAAGACCTTCCTTGCCGTCGCAAGGCACGGCAATTTCACCCGTGCCGCAAGCGAGGCCAATCTCGCCCAATCGAGCCTCAGCGACCAGATGCAGGCGCTCGAAGAGGAATTGGGCGCCGCGCTTTTCGAGCGCTCCCGGCAGGGCGTGACCCTGACACCGGCCGGTGACGTGCTGAAATCCTATGCCGAAGAAATCCTTGCCCTGAACGATGAGGCGAAGACCGCAATCCGCGCAGCTACCGGTCTTGAGAAACAGGCCCTGGCGATCGGTACGCTCGAAACCATCGCAGCGGAAAAGCTCGCCGCCTTCCTGTCGCGTTTTCGCGGGACGCATCCCGATATCAGCCTGACGCTGAAGATCGGTGGCAGCGGTGAATTGCAGCGGTGGCTGGAAGATGGCTCGATCGACATCGCCTTCACCTTCGACCGCGGAGAGCAGGATGGACGGTCCCAGATGCGCCTCGTCTCGCGCGAGCCGCTCGCCCTGATAGCAGGCCGCAATACCCGGGCGATGCCGCCCGGAAACCTCGCTGACCTGAGCCGCCTGCCCTTCATCGCCACCGAAACCGGCTGCGTCTATCGCCGCCTCTTCGATACTGCCTTTGCCGAGGCAGATATTGCCGCACCTGATATCGTGACCCAGGCGGACAGCGTCCAGACGATCATCCGCCTCGTCGCATCCGGCGCCGGTTACGGTCTTGTCCCGCGTTTGGCCGTCACTCCGGCCGCCGAGCGCGGCGATGTCGTGGAACTGCCCTGGCCAGGTGATACACCTGCTGCGTCGCTGATCATGCTGTGGCGGCGCCGGCGGGTGCAGCCGCCGGCGCTCTCTTCATTGATTGCCATGGCAAGCGAGGACCTGAGGCCGGTCAGACCAGCCGATGCCCGCCTTCGACATGCAGGATAGTGCCTGTGGCAAAGCCGTTGCCGATGAGGAAGCGGATCGCGTCGGCAATATCATCAGGCCGACCGACGCGACCCGCCGGCAGCCGCTTCGCCATGGCTTCCAGCGTTGCCTGCTTGGCATCGCCGGCAACGAAATTCCAGATCGGCGTATCCACCCAGCCCGGTGACACGGCGTTGACGCGCAGGGGCGCAAGCTCGACCGCGAGCGCCCGCACCAGTCCCTCCAGCGCCGCATTGACGGCCGCAACGACGGAACCGCGCGCCGCCGGCCGATAGGCGGCAACCCCCGACGTGAAGGTGATCGAGCCCGACGGCGGCAGGCATGGCGCGCCGTATTTTGCAAGCAGCAGCGGCCCGTAGAACTTGCTCTCGACGACCCGCTGCGCCGCCCCAAGCTGCAGATCCGGCAGCAACTGATAGGCTCCCTCGATATCCGCCGCCGTGCTGACGATATGGTCGACCGGCCCGCAATCGCGGAAGAAGGCCGCGATCTCCTCTTCACGGGTGAGATCGAGGGCGGCCATGTTCAGATCAGCAGGGTCGCCGAGCGTCTGCCGCGCCGCTTCAAGCCTCGCCGCACTGCGCCCGGCAATCGTCACCCGCGCCCCTTCGGCCAGCAGCCGTCGCGCCAGCGCCAGCCCCATGCCGGAACTGCCGCCCACGATGATGATCCCGGCGCCTTCCAAATTGATATCAGTCATCTGCGTCTCCTTCTTGTCTGGAAGAGCAGATGCCGCGTGCCGGGCAGCAAGAAAAACGGAAGAAACCGATGGCGCCATCGGTTTTTCCGATGATGCGTCCGGCGCGCCGTCGATGCTTCAAGTCGGCCAGAACATCCCGGCGACGGCACAGCCGAGCAGCACCGGAATGACCGCCAGCCTGAACCGGAAGATCGCGATCGCTGCCGCAAGGCTCAACAGCAGCGATGGCAGCGACAGCGACGCCCAGACGGGCAGCTCGATCGAGAAAGGTCCGAGGCTGTGGACTTCGGCGCTCCGGAACAGGAAGTGCAGGCCGAACCAGATCGCGAGATTGAGGATGACACCGACCACGGCCGCCGTGATGGCCGACATCGCACCGGCAAGGGCTGCATTGCCGCGCAGCTTCTCGATGAAGGGAGCGCCGAGGAAGATCCAGAGGAAACAGGGAACGAAGGTCACCCACGTCGTCAGGATTGCGGCGAGCGTGGCGGCTGTCATCGGACCGAGGCCGCCGGGATCACGATAGGCGCCCATGAAACCGGCGAACTGGAGGACCATGATCAGCGGACCTGGCGTCGTTTCCGCCATGCCGAGACCATCCAGCATCTCGTTGGGCTTCAGCCATCCGTAGTGCTGGACGGCTTCCTGCGCCACGTAAGCGAGCACGGCATAGGCGCCGCCGAAAGTCACCATCACCATCTTGCTGAAGAACACGCCGATCTGCGTGAAGATGTCGTCGGGTCCAAGAAAGAGATAGAGCAGCAGGATCGGCAGCAGCCAGAGTGCCAGGAGCGCCGACGAGATTCTCAGCGACCACAGAAGGTTCGGTCGCGCATGCAGAGGTATCTCCTCTCCGAGCAGGGCATCGGAATCGGACAGAGCCGCGCCGCCGGCTGCCTTGTGCCCGCCGCCACCCTGGAACAGGCGGGAACCCGACTTCGATCCCAGGAAGCCGACGATGGCAGCGGCGAGGATGATGACGGGAAAAGGCACATGGAACACGAAGATCGCCAGGAAGGCGGCTGCCGCGATCCCGACCATTGCCCTGTTCTTCAGTGCGCGGCCGCCGACCCTGACGACCGCCTGAATGACGACGGCAAGCACCGCCGCCTTCAGGCCGAAGAACAGGCCCTCGACGGCATCGACACTGCCGAGGCTCACGTAGAGATAGCTGAGCGCCAGGATGGAGAGGAAGCCCGGAAGCACGAACAGGATGCCCGCGACCAGACCACCGGCGGTCCGGTGCATCAGCCAGCCGATATAGATGGCAAGCTGCTGCGCTTCCGGTCCCGGAAGCAGCATGCAGTAATTCAAGGCATGCAGGAAACGCTGCTCGCCGATCCACCTCTTCTCATCGACGACGATGCGGTGCATCACGGCGATCTGCCCGGCCGGTCCGCCGAAGCTGAGGGCTGCAACGCGCAGCCAGACGCGAAAGGCCTCGCCGAAGGTGACGCCATGCGGGTTCGGCGACGCCCCGGTATCGGGCGTCGCATGGGTAACGGCACTGCTCATGTCAGCCTCCCTTTTTCGCGGAAGGCCAGTTGTGCGTTTCATCCGTGGCGTCGCGGCACCAGCGGTAGAAGGCATCATAGAGCAGCATGCCTGCATCGAGCTGCTTGAGATCGTCGACGAACATGCGCGACAGGCCGAGCGAGGCGGCGAGCAGCCCGGCCACTTCAGGGGCAAGGTCCGGCCGGGCGGTATCCGCGCCGCGAACGATCCTCGCGAGCCTCGACATCGGCTCTGAGGCAAGGCCGAATTCCTCGATCATCACATCGAAGGTGCAGAGCTCGCCGCGATGGCTCCAGAAGACCTCCTCGATATCGAACGGCACGGCGCCGAAGCGATCGGCAACCAGGGCGACGTCCGATGTCGGCACGAAGAGAAAGACCGCCGAGGGATCGACGAAGCGCCGGATGAGCCAGGGACAGGCAATGCGGTCGATCTTCGGACGCGCCCGCGTGACCCATACGGTCCGCCCTTCCCGGTCGCGCGGCGGCAGCCTGTCGACGGGCACGGCCGAGCCGCCGGCCCTTATCCAGGCCTCGAAGCCGCCTTCCAGCACTTCCGCGGTGCCTCCGGCATGCCTGATATGGGCGGCGACCCCATGGCTGAGCTTGCCGCCCGCCTGGCAGACGACAACCACCGGCCGGGCAAAGCCTGCCGCCCATTCGCTGACATCGGTGTGAGATTTCCGGATCGAGCCCGGCACAAGCCGCGGATCGCGGGCGAAATCCTCCTCGATGCGCACATCGACGATGACAGGCGCATTGGGTGTGCCGACGATACGGTTCAATTTGTCTGAAGATATTTCGAGAAATGATGGCATGACGCGTCCTCCGGTGTTCGGTTTCATGGACGCGATTCTTCGGCATGTCGCCTCGTGGGGTGATCGCAACCCCATATGATTTTTATGCGCGCCGCCGTTTTTCGTGTCAAGCTTCGGGAGGGAATACCATGCTCTGCAAACCAACCATTCCTCCTTTGGTGCATTGCAGTTAGGCTCGTCGAATGAGCACAGAAGAAACGCCGTTGACCGGCGGTCGCATTACTGCCGGCGTGGTCCGGGTAGGAGATACGGTCAGGCGTCCGGTCACAAGAGACCGGACACATGTGCATGATCTTCTCCTTCACCTCGAAGAGCGTGGTTTTGATGCCGTGCCACGCTTTCTGGGCGTGGACGATCAGCAGCGCGAAGTGCTGAGCTTCATCCCCGGCCATGTGCCTGACGATCTCGGCCACTTCGATGATGCTCAGCTTGCAGCCGCAGCTCGCCTCCTCAGAGGCTTCCACGATGCGACCTCGGATTTTCCGCTCGTCCTGAACATGGGCGCGGAAGTCATGTGTCACAATGACTGGGGGCCGCCGAACGCGGTGTTCCGTAATCGCCTGCCATGCGGCATCATTGATTTCGACACGCTTGCACCGGGCCTGCGCCTTTGGGATCTCGGTTATTTCGCTTTTGCTTGGCTCGACCTCGGAGACGAGGACTATACGGGCGACGAGCAGATCCGGCGGCTGGATGTGGTGGCGCAAGCCTATGGAATGGCGGGCTGCGCGGCCCCGCAGATCGCTATCCATGCGCTTGCGCGACAGGCGGCGCTGGCGGCCGCGGGGCGTGTCCAGGGAAAGACGGACATGGCCGAATGGGCGTCGGCTGCTGCCGACTGGACGCTTCTCAACGTGCTCGAACAACTCAGCCCGACCGGTTACGCCTTGCCCGCAGGATGAAATCCCGTCCCGTCAGTTCCGCCCGCCATTCGCCCTGATCACCTGCCCATTGACCCAGCCGCTCTCGCTACTCGCCAGAAACGACACGATCTGCGCAATATCCTCGGGCTGCCCGAGCCGGCCGAGCGGGATTTCATTCGTCAGGCGCTGGATCAGCTCCGGGGATCGGCCCGAGAGCAGCAGTTCGGTCGCGACCGGTCCGGGCGCCACGGCATTGACGGTGATGCGGCGGGGGCCGAGCTCCTTTGCGAGGATATGCGTCATCGCTTCCACCGCCGCCTTGGTTGCGGTGTAGACGGAATTGCCCGGCGAATAATGGCCGATGATGCTGGTCGACAGATTGATGATGCGGCCGCCCTCGCGAAGGCGTCTTGCGGCCTCGCGCATGCCGTTGAAGGTACCGGTCAGGTTGACGGCGACGAGACGCTGGTAGTCTTCGTCGCTCACCTCAGAAAGCGGGCCAAAGGTGGTGACGCCGGCATTGTTGACGAGCACGTCGACAGTTCCAAATTTCCCCTCTGTGTGCTCGAAGAGCTCGGCAACTGCCTGCGGGCTGGAGACATCGGCGCCAAGCGCCAGCGCCCGGCCGCCGGCTGCGGTGATGGCGGCAACCACTTCCTCTGCCTGCGCGGCGCCTGCCGCATAATTGACGACGGTCTGGAAACCATCGGCTGCGAGCCGTCTGGCAATCGCCGCGCCGATCCCTCTGGATGCGCCGGTGACGATGGCGGTTTTGATCTCGTTTGACATGGACAATTCTCCGTTCTGTTCCGGCGCGGTCGATCGCAGGCGCAGCAAGGGATATGCGCGTCACCGCTCCCGGTGATGCGTTCCAGTTTCCAAATCCCTTTGCTGAGCGACCGCTTGTGCGCTTGATCTGACGGATCTAATGTGAGCGATAACTCGCCTTCCCGCTACTCGCATTTCAAGGCCCGTTCCAGCAATGTCCGAAAGCCCCTACAAGAGCCGATCCTCGCCCAGAAAAGCGCCCAGACAGGCCCGCTCTCTTGCGACGGTCAGCGTGATCGTCGAGGCCGCGGCTCGCATTCTGGAGGAGCGCGGCCATGAAGGTTTTTCCACCAATGCGGTGGCGGAAAAGGCCGGCGTCAGCATCGGCTCGCTCTACCAGTATTTCCCACGCAAGGATGCGCTGATCGGCGCGCTGATCCTGCGGCAGACCATGTCACTGATTGGAGATGCAGAAAGTGCTGCCGGCGAGCCGACGGGGGAAGGGGCGCTCTCCGCCCTGATAGACCCCTGCGTCCGCCAGCAGCTCGAACGCCCTGCCCTTGCCCGCCTGCTCGATTACGAGGAGGCCCGCCTGCCGCTCGATGCTCAAACCGATCGCATCAAGCAACGCTTCCTTGAACTCACCCGCAATACGCTGGCGCGCCCGGACATGCCGCCGCAGCCCGATATCGATATCGCGGCACGCGATGCAGTGGCAATCATCAAGGGCATGATCGATGCCGCCGGCGAGCACGGAGAAGAAGACCGGGACGGGCTGGCGCTGCGCGTCAGACGCGCCGTGCTCGGCTATCTCAGAGCCTCCTCGGAAGGCAGATAGTTCCGGAACCTGATTTCGGTCGGCAAAAAGAACCCTCGGTCCGGGAGTGGAACCGAGGGTTTTCATTTGCAGGAGTGAACGCAGCGATCGCTGGGAACGATGAGCCTTCGAGTGGGGGACAAGGCTGCCGCGTTGGATAAGAAACGAGCCGCGTCGAACTTGGTTCCTGAAAAAATCACAGTTCCGGCAGCCGGCTCAACAGAAAATCCGCTCGCGCGGCGACATCGATCTTCGGCAGGATGACGACGTCGTAGCCCATTTCGGGATAGGCCGTGGTCAACCGGTCATATTCGGCAACCGCCTCTTCGAAACCATGCCGCCGCTCTGGGTCGTGGACATAGATTTCCGGCCAGGGCGGCGTCAGAAACACCGTATGGTGATAAGGGTTTTGATCCCGCAGCGTCTCCAGCATCGCCTTTCCGGTCGTCGCCTGCAGGGCAGAAGCGGCGTCGATCAGGCCGCGATCGAAAAACGTCCATCCGGGCTGGACTTCAGCGAGCTTCCGATCCTCGAGCGCCATCGCGATCGCCCGCCGGGCAAATGCCGCCGCGTCGACCCAGGGCAAGGCAGCACCCTGCCCGGCCAGTTCCTCCCTCACGATGCGGCGTCCCGGCTCCTCGACGGTGGCGTAGCCGCGCCGGGAGAGCTCTTCGAGCAATGTGGATTTCCCGCCGCCCGAGCAGCCGGAAATAACGACGCATTTGATCATGGAACTCTCCGATGAACGGATGATGAGAAAAAAGGCGCGGCGCGCAGACGCGGCTATGTGCCGATCTCCAGGTCGAAGACATGACCCTGCCTGCCGGCCGAGCAGCGAAGCGAACCCCTGTGTATCGCAGCGATGCGCGCCACGATATCAAGCCCGATGCCCATCCCGTCGGCGCGTGGGGCGACATCGGCGCCCTGCCTCACGCCTGCCGGATGCCGGTCCTCGACGCGGATCAGATCGTTGCTGACCCGCACGACGATGCCGGTATGGGCAGGCGTGTGGCGAACGGCATTGTCGATCAGGTTGCGAACGGCGTCCTTCAGCAGGGCCGGCACACCCTGCACGATGGCGGCATCGACCTGCGCCGAGAATTCCAGCGAGTGATTGTTTTCGTAAACCCAGGGCGCCAGCTGTTCCACCACGCTGGACGAAAGCTCGACAAGATCGACCTCCTCGAACATGCCGTGATCGAATGTATCGAGCCGTGCGAGCGCGGTGATCTGGCTGACGAAACGCACGAGATCATCGAGATCCGCTTCAGCCTTGCGCGCCCGAGGATGGTCGATATGGCCGAGCTCCAGCTTGATTGCCGCAAGCGGCGTGCGCACTTCGTGCGCGATGCCCGATGTCAGTATCTTCTGGGATTTCATCAGCTCGCCGACACGCTCGAAGGCCCGGTTGACGGCCTCGGCAAGATGGGCGACTTCGCGCGGCATCTCCTGGAATTGCAGATGCGAGCGCGAATCCATCGGGTCGATCCGTTCGGCCGCCTCGGCCGCAATCCGCACCGGCTTCAGCGCCTGCCGCACGGAAAGCAGGGTGGCGCCGAGCACGAGCACCAGCAGAATGCTCATCGGCACGATCATATGCTCGATCACCTCGTTCCACAGGACGTCCGACACCACATCCTGCGGATCGCCCATCGTCGCGACATCGACGACGAAGCGCCGCTCCCCCACCATGAAGGCCCGCCCGCCCACCAGCGTCAGCGGTTTGCCGGGCTCGAGCGACCGCAGCCAGAAATCAGGTGGGTTGATATCAGGCGGCAGGAAGCGGCTCTCGCAGGCAGCGTCGCAGGACTGGAAGACGAACCCGCCGCCGGCCTCGCGGATGCGGGCCACATAGCCTGTCTGCGCCTGCCCGTAACGCCCCTCGACAGAATCGGGAAGCCGGTAGCGGATGGCGCCGTCCTTCACCGCAATGCCGGAGGCTAGCCGCTCGGTCTCCTGCTCCACGAAGAGCCGCGAAAGCTCCCCGACATTCCAGTAATAGGCGGAAAAGATCACGGCGAGCTGCAACACCATGGCCAGCACCGCAAAGAAGGCAATACGCCGGGTCAGGATCGCGCCCAGTGTCGGCGATGAGAGCCTCATGCGCGCACCTCCCGCATCATGTAGCCGACACCCCTGACGGTCTCGATCAGCACCTGTGTCGGATGCCCTTCGAGCTTTCTGCGCAGCCGGGAAACGGCAAGTTCGACGGCATTGCTGCTGCGCTCATCGCCGAATTCCGAGAAGGCATGTTCTATCTTGGGTTTGGGCACTACTTGCCCGCCATTGCGCATCAGCAGTTCCAGAAGGCCCTTTTCGGAAGGCGCGAGCGCAATCTCGTCGCCAGCGCAGATCACCTGGCGCGTGGCGAGGTCATATTGAAGGGCGGCGAATTCCAGCACCGGCATGACGGTTGACGGCGCGCGGCGCGTCAATGCGCGGATGCGGGCGATCAATTCCCCATTGTGAAAGGGCTTTACGAGGTAATCATCCGCGCCGGCATCGAGCCCGGCGATGCGCTCGTCGACTGCGCCCCGCGCCGTCAGCACCAGAACCGGCATCTGGACCCTTGCGGCCCGGAGCGATTTCAGAAATGCGATCCCGTCCTCATCAGGCAGGCCGAGGTCGAGAAGCAGCAAGTCGTAGGCCGCTTCCTGCAATGCAAGCCGCCCCTCCTGTGCAAGGGCGAAGGCATCGATCTTCCAGCCGGCATCGTGGATGGCTTCGCAAAGCAGCTCGCGAAGCCGGGAACTGTCCTCGATCAGCAGTATCCTCATGCCCTCTTTCGACCCGTGACCATCGACCAGACGAGATTCTCCCTGTGCCTCCAGCTTTCGACGATGGCTGCACCCGCGTGGACGAAGGCAAGCACCATGATGACGTTTGCGATCGTGCCGTGCAGTTTCTCCAGCCACTTCTCGCCCCAGAAGGCGTCGAGCGTCGTCATCCAGCCGGTCAGCACCGTAGCCGCCAGCAATGCCATCAGCAGCAGCATCATGACCGATGCCAGCGGATTGTGACCAAGATAACGTCTTTCACTGCCGTCGATCATATCAAAGATCTGCTCCATCACCCTGCGCGGCGTCGGCAGGAAATCGGAAAAGCGAGCATGTTTTGTACCGACGAACCCCCAGAGGATGCGAATGACGATTGCCGTAGCGACGACATAACCCGTGATGCGGTGCCAGTATTTGCCTTCTTCGAGAATGAAGAGGTTGAGCGTGCAGGCCGCGACGATCGTCCAGTGGAACAGCCTGACGACCGGGTCCCACACCCTGATCGTCTGCCCGTTGGCATCGGAGGGCACCTGGCCCTCCTTCTTCGACAAGATGGCTGTCATCGCTCAATCGCCCTTCTGGACGATATCGCCGGAAACCGGATTGAAATAGACCTCGGCGCGTTCGCCGTTCTTGTCCTTGCCGTAGATCTCGTAGCAATTGCCGGTGATTTCGAAAGTCTTGACCTTGTAGCCCATGACCTCGATCTTCGCCTTCATGGCGGCTTCCGGCATCCATTTGGATTTCGGCTCCTTCGTGCAGCTCGGGCTTGCAAGCGCCAAGACGGGCGAGAGCGACAGGATTGTGAGAGCGGCGACCAGTTTCAGCTTCATGATTTTACCCTTTTGCAGAAGCCCCTTGCGGGCGACGGCAAACGGGTAGCGCGCCGAAGCTGTCTGTTTGCTGTCGGGGCAGGAAGACGAGTTCCTGCCGTCGACAGCTGGCCTCGCCGTCTATTCGCTACGCGGCAACGGTCGCAGAAACAGGCGCTCGTAGCTCTTGAACGGCGGATCGGCCCCGAAGCGCGCATTGGCCGCGATACTGTCCGGATCGGCGGCGACGCTGGCGCGGTAGCCGAGATAGGTCGGCTCGTCCGGAAAGGTGAAAAGAGCGATCGCGATATTGCCTGCCCCATCCGCTCCTGCGCCCGGAAAGCTCAAACCCGCGCCTTCCGGCTTTTCGCGCGGCATGAAATAGCCGTGATGTGTTCCGCCATAACGCTCGATCAGCCGGACCCAGACCTCGGCATAGGCTTCGAATTCCATACGTTTCTTCGAGTCGAGGCGGTAACGCACCTCGCAGGTGACAGGCATGCTCGACATCAAGGACATTCCTCCCCCGTCACATATAGTTCACGAGCGGATACCTGCCATGGACGCGCAGACGGATCTCAGGGAATTCCAGCAAGCGCGGCCGGTAGTTGAAGGGGATCGAGCCGACGAGCGGGCCGCTTGCCCAGCCAGTTCGCAGGCGCGATGCGGTTCAAGTTCACTCAGGAGGACGATGCGAGCGCGAAGGAAGCAAGCGCCCGAAACACCGCTGAATTTTCCAGCTTGCCGCGAATCGCGCCGCTCGCTACCTCTTGGGCAAGGCTCGACCCAAGCCTCCTCCCTCCATCCGGGAAAGCATCGTCCATGCGGGGCAATCCACCATCGAACCATCTGTTCGAGCACCGCATAAGGAGGGGTTGCGTTTCCGGCTCGCAATGGAGGTTTGAATGAAACTGTCTGCACCCATCTATCAGCTGAAGCGCCGGGCGAAATTGCTGGCGCGTACGGATACGATCCCGCTTCATCAGGCGCTCGATCGTATCGCGCAGGAGGAAGGTTTTACCGCCTGGAGCCTGCTTTCCTCCCAGCATGAGCCATCTGCATCATCCATGCTGTCGCAACTGGCAGATGGCGATCTGCTTCTGATCGCTGCCCGTCCGGGCCACGGCAAGACCCTGCTCGGCCTGCAGCTTCTGCTCGATGCCGTCAGCCAGGCACGAAGGGCAACCTTCTTCACGCTCGAATATACCCATCAACAGAGCATGAACCGCATCCATGCCCTGCCGGAAGGCGAAGCGATCGGGGACAGGATCGAGATCGTCACCTCGGATGAGATCAGTGCCGATTATATCATCCGGCATTTCGCGGGCGCGCCGCGGGGAACAGTCGCCGTCATCGACTATCTGCAGCTTCTCGACCAGCAGCGCAGCAAGCCGGCCCTGTCGGAGCAGGTTTCGGCCCTTCAAAGCTTCGCCCGGGATACAGGGGTTGTGCTGGCCTTCATCTCTCAGATCGACCGGTCCTTCGAGGCCGGCGGCAAGGGCTTGCCGGATCTTGGGGATGTGCGTCTGCCGAACCAGCTCGACCTCGGGCTCTTCACCAAGGCCTGCTTCCTGCACAATCGCGAAGTCCAGCTTCAGCACATCGCCTAAATCATCGCGGGGGCCGTTATCCGTCAGTTGCCGGCCTCCGGCTTTCTCGTGACTGTTGACGTTTCAGCTCTCAGCCGCGATAGCGCAAGGAATCCACCACTATGGCGAAGGCCGGCGTCTGATGGCGCCGGCTGGGATAGTAGAGGTGGAAGCCGGAAAAGGGTGGACACCAGTCTGCAAGCACGCGGGTCAGGCGGCCCGCCTCGAGATCGTCGCGGACGCGGTCCTCCAGCACGAAGGCGAGACCGGCACCGGCAATGGCCGCCTTGACAGCCAGCGCGCCGCTGTTGACCGCAAGCTGGCCCTCCACCCGCACGCGCAGTTCACGCCCGCCCTGCTCGAATTCCCAGGCATAGAAACCACCGGCCGTCGGCAGCCGCAGATTGATGCAATTGTGCTCCGTGAGCTCATGAGGTGTGCGCGGGCGGCTTCGCTTCTCGAAATAGTCGGGGGAGCCGACGACGGCCATTCTGACATCCGGGCCGATCCGCACGGCCACCATGTCCTTCGCAACCTGTTCGCCGAGCCGCACGCCGGCATCGAGACGCTCGGCGACGATATCCGTGAGGCCGTTATCGACAACGATTTCGATCGCGATATCGGGATATTGCGGCAACAGCTTCTGCACGGCCGGCATGAGGACCAACTCGGCTGCCTGTTCGCCCGCCGAAATGCGCACGCTACCCGAGGGTTTTTCGCGCAGCGCCGATAGCTGCGCGAGTTCCGCACTGATCTCCTCAAGCCGAGGCCCGACAGATTGGATCAGACGCTCGCCTGCATCCGTCGGCGACACCTTGCGCGTCGTGCGGGTGAGCAGCCGCAGACCCATGCGCTCTTCGAGCGCGCGCACCGTCTGGCTGAGAGCCGATTGCGAAACGCCGAGCAAGGCGGCGGCTCGCGTGAAGCTGCCCTCGCGCGCGACGGTCAGGAAAGCGGAGATATCGTCAAGATTGGTCCGAGTCATTCATAAGCTGCCCTAATAGTTTCATGCAGATTTTAGCTTCTAATCGCAGAACTGCGTAGACGCTAAATGAAGATCGGCAGGAAAGGATACGCCCATGCAGATCAAGCGCAGCGGCTTCGCACCCTCGGTTCCGGGGCCTGAAGCCTTTTTCACCGGGACAGTGCGGCTCGACGCCCGTTTCGACAGTGACGATCCCGACCGGGTCGGCGGTGCCACCGTGACCTTCGAGCCGGGAGCACGCACCGCCTGGCACACGCATCCGCTCGGCCAGACGCTGATCGTCGTCTCCGGGCTCGGCTGGGCACAGCGTGAGGGCGGCCCGATAGAAGAAATCCGGCCGGGCGACATTGTCTGGTTCGCACCCGGCGAAAAGCATTGGCACGGCGCCACTGCAACAACGGCCATGAGCCATATCGCCATTGCCGAAAAGCTCAACGGCAGTCCGGTCGACTGGATGGAAAAGGTCACGGACGACGAATATCACCGGATGGAGACACGATGATGCAGAAACGCAAACTCGGAACGCATGGTCCCGAAGTCTCGGCCCTCGGCCTTGGTTGCATGGGCCTGAGCTTCGGTTACGGCCCGGCAACAGAAAGGCATGCGGCGATTACTCTGATACGCACTGCCTTCGAGCATGGCGTCACTTTTTTCGATACGGCGGAAGCCTATGCCCAGGGAGCCAATGAAGAATTGCTCGGCGAAGCACTCGAACCATTCCGCGGAGAGGTGGTGATCGCCACGAAATTCGGCTTTCGGGACGGCGATTCCAGCAAGGGTCAGGACAGCCGCCCCGAGCGCATCCGGCAGGTGGCGGAGGCCGCCCTGAAGCGATTGCGTACCGACAGGATCGATCTCTTCTACCAGCATCGCGTCGATCCCGAAGTGCCGATGGAAGAGGTTGCGGGCGCGGTGAAGGAGCTGATCGCTGCCGGCAAGGTCAAGCACTTCGGCATGTCGGAAGCCGGGGTGGATTCGATCCGCCGGGCCCATGCCGTCCAGCCGGTCGCCGCCCTGCAGAGCGAGTATTCCTTCTGGTGGCGCGAGCCCGAAAAGGAGATCCTGCCGCTGCTCGAAGAACTCGGCATCGGTTTCGTGCCCTTCAGCCCCCTCGGCAAGGGTTTCCTGACGGGCGCAATCAGCGAGAGCACCAGTTTCGACAAGACGGATTTCCGCAATGTCGTGCCACGCTTTTCGGAAGAGAACCGCAAGGCCAATCAGGGCCTCGTTGCGGTGCTGAGTGGGATCGCCGCCGCCAGGCAGGCGACACCGGCGCAGATCGCGCTCGCCTGGCTGCTCGCCCGCAAGCCATGGATCGTGCCGATCCCCGGCACCACCAAACTGCACCGGCTGGAGGAGAATATCGGCGGCGCAGCGATCGAACTCGCGGCACAGGATCTGCAGGAAATAGAGACCGCATTGTCTGGTGTCACCGTGCAGGGTGATCGCTACCCGGCCCACCTGCAGGCCCGCGTCGGCCGATAGGCTGCCAGCACTGAAAGGAATTACCATGACTGACAATATCAAGGGGAAGACGGTCGTCATCACCGGCGCCAGCAGCGGCCTCGGCGAAGCGACCGCCCGTCATCTCGCCAATGCCGGCGCCAAGGTGGTGCTCGGCGCCCGCCGGATCGACCGCCTGAAGGCGCTCTCCAGTGAACTCGGCCTCCCCGAAGGCTCCTCCATCGAAACCGACGTGACCGAGGCCGGGCAGGTCAAACATCTCGTCGATCAGGCCGTGCGCCTGCACGGGCGGATAGACGTGATCGTCAACAATGCCGGCCTGATGCCGCACTCGCCTTTGGAGCGCGGCAAGATCGACGATTGGGACCGGATGATCGACGTGAACTTCAAGGGCGTGCTCTATGGCATTGCCGCCGCCCTTCCGCACATGACGGCGCAGAAAAGTGGCCATATCATCAACGTCTCGTCGGTCGCGGGACACAAGGTCCGCCCCGGAAGCGCGGTCTATGCGGCGACCAAGACAGCCGTGCGTGTCATCTCCGAGGGCCTGCGCCAGGAGGTGAAGCCCTATAATATCCGCACGACGATCGTCTCGCCCGGTGCGGTAGAGTCGGAACTGCCGCAGAGCATTACCGAGGCCGATGTCGCGGCCGGCATCGCCGATTTCTATGAACGCTATGCCATCCCGGCCGACAGTTTCGCGCGGGTCGTCGCCTTCGCGATCTCGCAGCCCGAGGAAGTGGATATCAACGAAATCCTCTTCCGCCCGACGGCGCAGGAGCTTTGATAGAGCTTCAGCGGGAAGTTGCAGAAATGCCGCATGGGGCAGGCTTCGTCTCTGCCATGCGCCGTACGTCTCCCGCTCCCGCCGATTGTTTGCTATTGATCCGCTCGAAGAGCATTGGCGCATCGAGGTAGACTTTGCCTAAGTAAGAACCGGTCTCAACCCAGTTTCACCCGTACGGCCTGGCGGCTATGGCTGCCGGCGTATGAACACGTTCATCGGGTGGCGGCAAGAGACCGGTTTGGCATTGTTCCGATCGCCAGCAACAGCCCCGCTGTCTCTGCTCTTCAGCCACCCAAAAGCATCGCCACGCCGCGCCCGATAGGGCTTTCTCTCGCGCCATCTTGGTGAACTTCCGAACGGAAGACCAAGACTTATGTGCGATACCCTACGGGTCCGATGGACCGTAACGCCGAAAACCGCTCCCCAGCCCTGGATTGCCTGTGGCGGATGCGGCGGCTTCAGAGCCTTTCGATCCAGCGACAAGATCCGGCTCAATGCCAATGGCCGCCGGCTGGATGCCTGGCTCATCTACAAATGCCTGGCCTGCGACAAGACCTGGAACCGGCCGCTCTTCGAGCGTCAGAATGTCCGCGATATCGATCCGGCCGTTCTGCACGCGCTGCAGTCCAACGATCCGGATTGGATCCGGACGGAGAGCTTCAACATCGAAGCCCTGAAACGCAAGACCGAGCGCATCGACGAATTTCCGGAATTCGACCTCGTCAGGGAGGTGCTGCGCGAGACTGCCGGCTGGACACGGGTGGAGATCGAGCTGGCTGTGCCGTTGCCTGCCGGCATACGCCTCGACCGCCTGCTGGCCTCCGGGCTGGAGATGTCGCGCACGCGGCTGCAGGCGCTCCACGAGAAAGGCCTGCTCCGGGCGCATCCGGATCGCGCCGGCCTCTTGCGGCGGCGCATCAGGACCGGCGTCGAGGTGATGGTCGACCTTTCAGCCGTCCCTGACCGTGAGCTCTCCTGGGGCCCTCTTGCAACCGGCAGTCCCCGCTAGTCTCTTAACGCAAAGGCCCGCAATGGCGGGCTTTTGCAACTGCGCCTGCCAGCCAGGGCGGCGGCGATCAGGTCAATCCTGGCAATGCGGCGAGCGACACGGCTGCATCAGCCCGCGGTCGCCGTCCATGGATGCGATGGGGTTTCAGCCGGTCCTGCGACGTCAGTGGATTGTCCGCATCGATTGCGCGGAAGATCTCCTGCAGTTCGGGCTCATCGACGAGAGAGGCCGCGTCCGCCGGCGAAATCCAGATCTTCTGCCTCTCCCCATATTCGCGGAAATGCGTGGTCTCGCTCTCCAGCCGCAGCAGATGCACCGAAACCGTCAGCGGCTGCTCCTGGTCCTTCAGATAGCTGTAATAGCCGAGCGGCTTCTTCCTGACCTTGCCCCTGACGCCGGCCTCTTCGGATGCCTCGCGCTGGGCGCAGCGATAGGGCTTTTCCTTCTTCTGGAGATAGCCTTTCGGGATCACCCATCGTCCGGTATCGCGGCTGGTGATGAGCAGGACGCTCAGCCTCCCGCCCCTTTCCACGCGGCAGCAGATGACACCGCACTGGTCGACCCCGCGGCGGCCTGTCCTTGCCGGAGTTTCCACATTCAATTCCGATAAATGCCTGTACGGATGCATCTTTCGCTCGTCTTCACCTTCTCCTTGCATGGAGAATAGAGCGCAACATCGGATCGAAAATAGTAGCCCCTAAAATTAAGGTATCCGGTGCATCCGGCGGTCGTTGACCTCAGGCAAACAGGCTCGCAATTCCATAGCAGGCGGCGGCAATGGCAGCGGCAGCCGGCATTGTGATGACCCAGGCGATGACGATATTGCCGGCGACACCCCAGCGGACGGCCGAAAGACGCCGCGCTGCTCCCACCCCGATGATCGCGCCGGTGATCGTATGCGTCGTCGACACGGGAATGCCGAGCCAGGTCGCCGCAAACAGCGTCAGCGCGCCGCCGGTCTCGGCGCAGAAACCCTGCATCGGATTGAGCCTTGTGATCTTCGAGCCCATCGTATGCACGATCCGCCAGCCGCCGAAGAGCGTGCCGAGCGCCATCGCCGACTGGCAGGAAATGACCACCCAGAGCGGCACATGGAAGCTCGGGCCAAGCTGACCCTGGCTGAAGAGAAGAACGGCGATGATGCCCATCGTCTTCTGCGCATCGTTGCCGCCATGGCCGAGCGAATAGAGCGATGCCGAGACGAACTGCATGAAGCGGAAGGTGCGATCGACGGCAAACGGTGTCTGGCGCACGAAGAGCCAGGAGACGACGAGGACGAAGAACAGCGCCAGCAGGAAGCCGATCGCCGGCGACATGAAGATAGCGCCAACCGTCTTCAACAGGCCGCTCCAGACGATGGAGCTGAAGCCGACCTTCGCCCACCCTGCCCCGACGAGCCCGCCGACCAGTGCGTGCGAGGAGGAAGAAGGAATGCCGAACAGCCAGGTGACGATGTTCCAGACGATCGCCCCCATCAGCGCCGCAAAGATCACCTGCGGGGAAACGATGGCCGGATCGATGATGCCGGTGCCCAGCGTTTCGGCGACATGAAGGCCGAAGAACAGGAAGGCGATGAAATTGAAGAAGGCCGCCCAGCCGACGGCATATTGCGGCCTGAGGACCCGGGTGGAGACGATGGTCGCAATCGAGTTTGCCGCATCATGCAACCCATTGAGGAAATCGAAGAACAGCGCAACACCGATGAGCCCGATCAGCAGCGGAAGGGAGAGAGAGGCTTCCATCAGACGTTCTCGATGACGACGCCGCTGATTTCATTGGCCACGTCCTCGAACCGGTCCACGATCTTTTCCAGATTGGAATAGATCTCGCTGCCGATCATGTAGGCCATGGCATTGCCGCTGGCCCCATGCCGGCGATAGAGGTCCTTCAGCCCCTCGTCATGCAACTCGTCGGAACGCCCCTCGACCCGGGTGATCTCCTCGGCGATGACGGCAAGCCGCTGCGCATTGGCGCCCATCTTGTTGAGAAGCGGGATCGCCTCCGCCATCAGGGCCGCTGCCTTGACGATCTCCCCGCCCATGTCCTGCATCAGCGGGTCGAAACTCGTCTGCTCGAACAGGCGGATGATCTTCACCGTCTTGTGCATCATGTCGATCGCATCGTCCATGGACTGGATCAGGTCCTTGATATCGCCGCGATCGAAGGGTGTGATGAAGCTGCGCCTGACGGCCACAAGCACTTCGCGGGTGATGTCGTCGGCCTGGTCCTCGAGCGCGATGATCCGATCGCAATTTTCCTGAACCGCCTCGCCTTTCAGCAGCCTTTCCATCGCATGCGCGGCGGCGACGACCGTTTCCGAATGCCGGCAGAACATCTCGAAAAAGCGGTCCTCCCGCGGCATCATCTTGCGAAACACGCTCATCATCTCGGGCGATCCTTCCTGAAGCGGATACGGCAGTCACAAGAGACTGTCACAAATCTGTCATAAAACGTCGCAGGCAATTGATCGAAAATGCAGAAATTGACAATGCTTGATGTCATGAAATCCAGCAAAAAAGGCGCAAAACCTCGCGCCGCCACCCCAAAGCCGCTACTGAAGCAACTTGCCGAAAGGCCCGAGAAGCTTTTCTCCGGCGCCTTTCGCCAGCAATATGGCGCTCTCTGCTTCCGTTATCGAAACAACGATCCCGAAAGCGATCATCGCGAAATCGAAATCCTCGTGGTCACCACCCGCGACAGCGGCCGCTGGATCATTCCCAAGGGCTGGCCGATGAAAAAGAAGAAGCCGCATGAGGCGGCCGCCATCGAGGCCTGGGAGGAAGCCGGCGTGCGCGGGACGGTCAGCAAAAAGCCGGTCGGTCGCTACACCTATCTCAAGGAACTGGACGACGGCGACGTTGTTCCCTGCATCGTCGATATCTTTCAGATCGAGGTAGACCGCACGCAGGGGCAGTTCCGCGAGGTCGGCCAGCGCGTGCTGGACTGGGTGAGCCCGGATGAAGCGGCCCGACGCGTACGCGAACTCGAACTGAAGTCTTTGCTTGTCGATTTCCGGCCGCGATACGGCAAGAAGAAGGGCTGACCGGCAGACATCCGGGTTCGTCATTTCGCACTTACAACCATCACCTGTTTGACACCGCGACGCCATCATTGGGCGGCGGATAAGCCACGATTCGAGTTCAGCTTCGCGCAACTGGCAGGAATTGGCCTGCCAAATGGGGAAACACCGATGCCCGGAGCATCATCGAGCGCGCGCATGCAAACAGGCTTCCATGCGATTTTCATCCTGTTGATTCTCAGCTTGAGACCAGCCGTCGCGATGCCGCGATGTCCTCCACAAAATGAGCTGCTGGCAAAGGCGAAGGTGGTGGTCGAGGCTAGCGTGAAGTCGCTTTTCATCGGCGAATCCGGCTTGGTCGTGACAAACGAATTCCCGACCCGGATGATCCGTGCGGATCTGGCGATCAGGAGGGTCATCAAGGGCGAGTTTGCCGGAAAGGAGGTGACGGTGTATGGCGCAATGTTTCCTCCAGGACCGTACCGCGAGTTGAGCCTGATGGCATTACTGGCCGGGTATGGTGGTCACGATACCTTCGAATGGGAGCTTTCATCTTACGAACTCGGCGACACCGGCATGTCGTTTTTCTTAATGAGCGACTGCATCTACTACAAATTTCCCGACTTCATCACCAATCCGCAATGAGATGTCACCGATCCAGCCCTACTCCCGGTCGCCCCGCTTTTCCTGCGACATGAGTCGGCTGAGCGTGGCCGCCGGGATCGCATCGGCCGCATAGCCAAAGGTCCCCGATGATTTCACCTCCTCGGCCGCCCGCAGCAGTGCGCCAAGCGCCGCGCGAGCAAAGGATCCGCCCACGCTCACGCGGCGCACGCCCGCCGCCGAGAGTTCGGCAACGCTATAGCGCGGCCCCTTCAGCCCCATTACCACATTGACGGGCTTGTCCACGGCAGCGCAGACGGTTCGGATGGCGTCGATATCAGGCAGGCCGGGTGCATAGAGCACATCGGCGCCTGCTGCCGAGAAGGCTTGCAGCCGCCTGATGGTGTCATCGAGATCGGGCCGCTCCCAGAGAAAATTCTCTGCCCTCGCCGTCAGCAGGAAAGGCAGTTTCCGCGACGCTTCTGCCGCCGCCTGGACCCGCTCGACGGCGTGCGAGAGATCATAGATCGGCCTTGCCGGATCGCCTGTCGCATCTTCGATAGACCCACCGACCAGCCCCGCCGCAGCGGCCAGCCGGATCGTTTCGCCGCAGATCTCGGGTTCTGCGCCGAACCCGTCCTCGAGATCGGCAGATACGGGAAGATCGCTCGCCCCGACGATCTCTGCGGCATTGTCGAGGATCTCGCCGCGCGTCAGGCTCGCAAAGGAATCCCGCTTGCCCTTCGAAAAGGCATAGCCAGCGCTGGTCGTCGCCAGGGCCTCGAAACCAAGGCCTGCCAGGATCCGCGCCGAGCCGGCATCCCATGGGTTCGGAATGACAAATGCCTCATCCCGTTGATGCAGCGCCTTGAACCGCTCGAACTTCGTCTGTTGCTCCGCCACGACTCTCCTCCGTATATAACAGCGAGGCCAGACTAACATTCGCGAACAAAATGTGAACGACTTTGTACCGCCCGTACGGATTTTGCCGGTGGCGGTCCCCGGTCAGTTCCGCAGCCTGTACCCGGTCTTGAAGATCCATCCGAGCGTGCTCAGGCAAACCACCAGAAACAGCGAGATCATCCCGAGGCTGACCAGCGGGTTCACATCCGCAATCCCGTAAAAACTCCACCTGAAGCCACTGACCAGGTAGAGCACCGGGTTGAAATGGCTCACCGCCTGCCAGAAGGGCGGCAGCATGTTGATCGAGTAGAAGCTGCCGCCGAGGAAGGTCAGCGGTGGCACGACCAGCATGGGGATGAGGTTCAGCTGCTCGAAATTCGTCGCCCAGATGCCGATCATGAAGCCGAACAGGCTGAAACTGATTGCCGTCAGCAGGAAGAACAGCACCATCATGAACGGGTGCTCGATGCGGACATCGACGAAGAGATTGGCGGTCAAGAGGATGATGACGCCGATGATCAGCCCCTTGGTTGCCGCCGCCCCGACATAGCCGATCAATATTTCCGTCATCGCGACGGGCGCCGAGAGAATCTCGTAGATCGTACCGGTGAATTTCGGGAAATAGATGCCGAAGGAGCCGTTGCCGATGCACTGGCCGAGCAGCGTCAGCATGATGAGGCCGGGCGTGATGAAGGCACCGTAGGAGACGCCCTCAACCTCCTGGATGCGCGAGCCGACGGCAGCGCCGAAGACGATGAAATAGAGCGAGGTGGAAATGACGGGCGAAATGACGCTCTGCAGCAGCGTGCGCCGCGTGCGCGACATCTCGAAATAATAGATCGACTTGATCGCCTCGAAGTTCATTTTGCGGCTCCTACCAGCGATACGAATATGTCTTCGAGCGAGCTTTGCCGCGTCGAGAGATCTCGGAAATGGATGTTGTTCTGGCCAAGCCGCGTCAGAAGCGACGCCACGCTCTCGTGCTCGTTGCGGGTGTCGAACTCGTAGACGAGGCGATTGCCCTCGGCCTCGATCGACAAGCCGTTGCCGGCAAAGCAATCGGGGAGTTCCTCAAGCGGGTCGTTGAGTTCGAGGATCAGCTGCTTGCGGCCAAGCTTGGCCATCAGCGCCTGCTTGTCTTCCACGAGCAGCAACTCGCCGCCGTTGATGACACCGACGCGATCGGCAATCTCCTCGGCCTCTTCGATATAGTGCGTCGTGAGGATGATGGTGACGCCCGAGGCGCGCAACTGCTCGACGACATGCCACATGTCCTTGCGCAGCGTCACGTCGACGCCCGCCGTCGGCTCGTCGAGGAAGAGGATGGAGGGCTCGTGCGACAGCGCCTTGGCGATCAGCACGCGCCGCTTCATGCCGCCCGAGAGCTGGCGCAGCGTATTGTCCTTCTTGTCCCAGAGGGACAGGTCGCGCAGCACCTTCTCGATATGGGCCGGATTGGCCTTCTTGCCGTGGAGCCCGCGCGAAAAGCTCACCGTATTCCACACCGTCTCGAACTGGTCGGTGGTCAGTTCCTGCGGCACCAGGCCGATCAGGGTGCGCGTGGCGCGGAAATCCTTGACCACATCATGTCCGTCGACCACGACCGTGCCGCCGCTCGGATTGGCGATGCCGCAGATGATCGAGATCAGCGTCGTCTTGCCCGCCCCATTCGGCCCAAGCAGCGCCAGGATTTCGCCGCGCTCGATTTCGAGATTGATGCCTTTCAGCGCCTGGAAGCCATTTGCATAGGTCTTGGTAAGATTTTGGACGGAAATGATCGGTGCCATAGGCGCTCTTTGCGGATTTCGTGCGATTTCGGCCGCTATATAGCCCCTTTGTGAAAGTTTGACATCCCGGGCGGGCCGAACACTGAATTCACACCATCAGCCTATCCGCCGACAATGCCGCGACGCCCATCCACAGCGCAGATCGGACGATCAAAAAGAAAATCGTCTGCCGGAGGCCCATGTCATCAAGCGGTGATGTTCGTCCTTCATAAGGAAGCCCGAGGACAGCACCGGTCTCCGCCCGCCGCCCACCCCTTTGCGGAGCCGCCCTCATGGCGATCTCGTTACGCCTTCTGCTGCCCTCGGCATTGCAGTGAAATTTATTGTCAGTCACGAAATGCAAGGAACCGGCTCAGTATCCCCTGTTTAGCCGCGTTCGTCTAAGCCGGCCTTGGGCCGGCTTTCTTTTTTCAGCAGACGAGAACCGATCCGCGAAACGAGGTCTCCGGCCCACAGCGCCCTGCCCGTCTTCCGCCTGCATTTCTGGCAGCAGGACACTTCAACCCGCCGCCAAAAACCTCTACCCTGACCCCAGCGCAACCTGGATTGGCCGAACCGTCATGAACGAGCTGCACACCATTTCGCCGTCAGGACAAAAGCTCGTCTCCATCGAGGAGATCGTCGACATCAAGCCGCGAAGGCCGCTGGCGACGACACGGGACCGGGGATGGAGCGGAGTGACGGTCGATCTCTATCGGCCGCGGCTCGATTGTTCGCAGACCTATCCGGCTCTCGATCACCATCTGATTTCCTATTGCCCCTCCGGCCGCGCCCGGCTGGTCCAGCGGCGCGATGGGGTGGTCCATGAGGGCACGATTTCGGCCGGCATGTCGCTCTTGATGCCGGCGGGCTACGTATCGACCTGGGAGGGCCGCACGCCGACATCGGCGCGGTTGCGCGTTCCGGCGCGACTGGTGGCAGCGGCCGGCGAGGAACTTGGGTCGCGCGCAGCGGCAGGCGTTGAAATCAGGAATATATTCGAAACCCGCGACAGGCTGATCGAGCATATGGCACTCGTACTGCTCGCCGAACTGGAACAGCAGGCCCATCCCGCCCAGGCGCTGATCGTCGATCAGGTCTCCGCCGCCCTCGCCGCGCATCTCCTGAGAGCCTATAACGCCTTTGGCATTGCGGAGCGCCGTACGCTGCCCGGCCTCGGCAAGGCCGAGATCGAGCGCATAACCAGCTATGTCGAGGACAACCTCGACCGGATGATCGGGCTTGCGGAACTGGCCGCCCTCGTCAATGTCAGCCGCTTTCACTTCGCCCGGCTTTTCAAGCAAAGTACCGGCGTCAGCCCGATCGGCTTCGTCGAGCAGCGCCGGATCGAGCGCGCCCGGATGCTGATTGCCGAAACCGATACGTCGCTGGCGGAAGTGGCCCTTGCGACCGGCTATTCGGACCAGAGCCATTTCACAAGGCGTTTCCACCGCCTGACGGGCGGCACGCCCGCTGCTTTTGCGCGCGAGCACGGACGTCGGCTGCGGCGGCGCCCGCCGAACTAGGACTCTACTGTGCTTCAAGCAGGCGGTTGCCTGGACGTTCGGTCCGTGTTTCGCTCCAGCGCACGAAAGGTTACTTTAAGGCGAAAAATAAACGGGTCGCCTGGCTGCCATTGCCGACCTATTGTTGTTCTTCTCGGCCCCGCTTTTCGGGCCGCATTCTGATAGGATGAGCGATGCCTGATATAGCCAACCGCGTCATGGCCGTGCGCCAGCATGTCGACGAAACCGTTGCCGCCGCGATGGCGCGTCTTATTGAGGAAGCGCCGGATTTTGGCCTGAACCGCGTCAATCCGCTGGCCTTTGCGCGCACGAACGGGCTCGGCGAACAGGAGAGCATCGCCGCCTTCCTGCATGCCACCCAGCACGGCCTTTTCGAACTCTCCTGGAACGTCGTCTGCCAAAGCTGCGGCGGCGTGCTTTATCAGGCGGAGTCGCTGCAGGGCATCGACCAGCATCACTATAATTGCTCCTTCTGTGCGCTCGATTGCGAACCGACGCTCGACGAGACCGTGGAGATCACCTTCACGGTCGATCCGCGCATCCGTCACATCGCCGCCCACGATCCCGACAGCCTGCCGCTCTGGGACTATACGCGCCAGATTTTCTGGAGTTCGGGCAGCGATCTGCCCGAGCATCTTGCGCCCATCGTCAGCGAGGTCGTCCTCGACGCGTTCGAGATTGCGCCGGGTGCGCGCATGGGCCGCCAGGTTCAGATGCGCGAGGGCGTGGCGATCCTCTTCGATCCCGTGACGCACAGCTCGCGATTCCTGGAAGTGAGCGGCGAACCGGCCGAGGGCCAGCGCCTGTCGATCGAGCTCGACGATGCGCACCAGGCCGGCGAAACGCTGCATGTGGCACCGGGCCCTCTGATGCTCGATCTCGAAAACCGGACGAACCGGAGGACAATGCCGATCCTCTGGATCGCAGGCAAGACGCTGGAAGCGATCCTGACGCGCCGCGTGCCCGTCCTGACCGCCAAGCGGCTGCTCACGCACCAGACTTTCCGGGATATCTACCGGACCAATGTTCTTGATCTCAACCAGCGCTTCAGGATCACCAGCCTGACCTTCCTGTTCACCGACCTGAAGGGATCGACCGAACTCTATGAGCGGATCGGCGACCTTGCCGCTTTCGATCTGGTACGATCGCATTTCCAGCTCATGCATCAGGTCGTCTCCGCCCATGGCGGCGCGGTGGTCAAGACCATCGGCGATGCGATCATGGCAACCTTTCCAACCCCGGCGCAGGGCGTGGCCGCCGCACTCGACATCCGCAAGGTGATTGATGAACTCAACCGGCGCGACAGTCGCGACGACCTGTTCCTGAAGGTCGGCCTGCACAGCGGCCCGTGCCTTGCCGTGCTGATGAACGAGCGGCAGGATTATTTCGGCCAGACGGTCAATCTGGCATCGCGCCTGCAGACGATCGCCACCCCGGACATGATTTTTGCGACGACACCGGTGGTCGAGGATGAGGAAGCGCGCACATTGCTTGCCGCGCGTGGTCGCAGCCTGCACGGCACAACCGCTTTTCTACGGCGGCTCAGCGGCGAAATACCGGTCTACGGCATTCCCGCCTGAACTGAACGTCAGGCGGCAGCAAGCCGGCGCCAGAAACCGCAACACCCTTCAATACTGACCCGGATTTTTCACCCTTAATGGCTCGGACGGGCCACTGAGGGGAATCTACGATGAACGAACTTGCCGCCGTCATTCCGTTCCGCGCCAGGACCGGAAGCGGAGAAGAAGTTGCGCGCCTGATTGCAGACGCGCTGCCGCATGTCGAAACCGAGGCCGGCACGACGACATGGCTCGTGCTGCGCTCCGAGGCCGATCCCGACCTGATCTTCCTCGTCGATCTCTTCGCTGATCCTGAAAGCCGCGATGCGCATATGAGCGGGCAAGCAGCAAAGCTGATCCTTGCGAGCGTGCCGCCGCTGCTTGCCGAGCCGCCCTCCATCCATCCGGCAACGGTCGTTGCACGCAAACTCGCCTCTGGAAAAGGCAAAATGTGAGCATCCTGGCGCGGATCAGAACAGCCGCTCGGCACAGGTAACCTTTCTGCCGCCAGAGCGAACTTCAAGACAGGCGGGTCACACCGCCCAGACGACTGAACAGTCCTCTGTCCATCATCGAAAACCGGAGAATAACAATGTCCAATCGCATGTTGTCCACGCTTGTCGTCGGCGCCTTCGCCAGCGCCATCGGCGCCCTCTCGACCCTGCCGGCCGGTGCGGAAGAATTCACCAACGCGCAGAAGAAGATTCAGGCGGAACACACGGCCCTGGTCAAATCCGGCAAGGTCGAGCCCTGCTTCGGCACGGCGCTGAAGGGCCAGAACGATTGCTATGCCGGCGCCGGCACGACCTGCGCAGGCACGAGCACCGTCGATTATCAGGGCAATGCCTTCAAGCTCGTTCCGAAGGGCACCTGCACGACGATGTCAACGCCGAAGGGCGCCGGCAGCCTCACTCCCAAGGTCTGATCCGACGCCGATCCGGGAGGCCTGCTCGGGCAGAACCGGATGACCGCCCGCCGGAACACTGCCCCGAGGACCGACATCCTCCGAAGACTTGCCTTCCGAAAAGACCGGCCCGCTTCAACGCGGGTCGGTCCCATCCAGACCGATGCCAGGTGCCTCATGCAAAATCCAGACATTGTCCTCCCTGACAGAGAGATGCCGCCCCGCGCCGGTATCGGCCTCAAGGCAGAGCATTACCGCCATATCATCGAGACCTTGCCCGATATCGGTTTCTTCGAGGTGCATGCGGAAAACTACATGGGCGAAGGCGGCCCGCCGCATCGTTATCTCGCCGCCGTGCGCGAACATTATCCGCTGTCGCTGCACGGCGTCGGTCTGTCGATCGGCGCCGACCGGGCGCTCGACAGGAAGCATCTTTCGCGGCTGAAGGCGCTGAACGAGCGCTATCGGCCCGCACTCTTTTCCGAGCATCTTGCCTGGTCATCGCATGATGCCGGCTTCCTCAACGATCTCCTGCCGCTGCCCTATACGAATGAGACACTCTCTCGCGTCGCCGGCCACATAGACGAGGTACAACAGGTGCTCGGCCGGCAGATGCTGCTCGAAAACCCTTCGACCTACCTGGCCTTTGCCGAAAGTACCTGGTCGGAGATCGATTTCATTGCCGAGATCGTGCGTCGCACGGGCTGCGGCCTGTTGCTCGATGTCAACAATGTCTATGTCGCCTCCACAAACCAGCTTTGGGACCCCATCGCCTATATCGATGCCTACCCGCTGCATCATGTCGGAGAAATCCATCTGGCCGGCCATGCGCGTGAAGCCGACGAGGAAAGCCGGCCGCTGCTGATCGACACCCATGACCGCCCCGTCGATGCCATCGTCTGGGATCTTTACGCCCATGTGCTCTCCCGCATCGGGCCGGTGGCGACACTGATCGAATGGGATGCCGACCTTCCGGAGTGGCCGGTTCTGGCCGGTGAAGCAGCCCGCGCCGAAGCCCTGATGCGTGAGGCCGCATCCGGAGAGATACGCTCGGCCGCCGAATGAGGGTTGATCCATGACCGGCCACCGAGTTGCTGTCTACTACGCCTGGGATCGCTCGCGGGAAATCGAAGCGCCCTTGGGCATTATCGAAAACCGCTTCCCGGCCCTCTTCGAAAGCCGCCGTATCCTCTATCCGCACTATGAGGAGCTTTCCGACCCCGAGCGTTTCGACCAGGGCATCGCCGGCTTTCTCGACGAAATCCTGCGCAGGAATTTCGAGGCCTTCGTCGAGCAGGCAGAGGCCGAGACCGGCCATGCAGTGCTGGAAATGCAACGCGGCGGCGAGGAAGGCGTGACCGTCAGGCTCGACGCCCGGATTCTCGAAAGTGCCGACACGGTCATCGTCATTTCCTTCGATTCCCAGCGCACAGGCCAGCGGGCCGACAGCAGCGAGATCGAGGCGGTCGCAACCTTTCTTTCGAAGCCCGGCAACATGCTCTTCATCTGTCCGCATCACGATATCGGCAATGTCGAAGATGCAGCGGCGGCTGACCGCACCGAAATCCAGACGGAACATTTCCTGCATCATGGCGACCGCACCATTCCGCCGCAGCAGCGCTTCGGCGGCTTTGCCCGCTCGCTTCTCTCCGGCCTCGGTCTGCCCGTCGAAAACCGCTTCGGCCTCCGCCCGGCAAGCGAACCCGATGGATCGCCGAGCCCGATTGCAGTCGAGCATGATCTCGACCGACATGGGCTGCTTGCGGGCGTGACGAGCTTCAACCTTCATCCGCATTTGCCGCATTTCGAGCGGCTCCGCGAAGCGGTTGACAAGCTCGATGTGATCGCCTGCCAGCAGATCGATCCTGATGCTCCCTCGCATCGCTTCACGCGGGATGGCCGCTCCACTTTCGATGCGATGCTGCAATCCCGTCCCGGCCTTTTCGGCGGCGATCTCCTCATCGCCGACGCCACGCTCTGGAGCTCCACCGCCGGCGGTCTCGATAACCTGCGCCGGTTCTGGCGCAATGTCGTCACACGGGGGACCTGATGATGCCGTCGACACCTTCGACCGCCAAACGCCAGCATGATTTTGCCGCCGCTCTTCTGGACCCCGCGCAGCCCCTGCCCGAAGGTCTGGTCGGGCCAGACGGCCGGCCCAGCCTGAAGCGCTTCAACGTCTATCGCAACAATGTGGTCGCCGGCCTGACGGCAACGTTGAAGGATGCGTTTCCGGCCGTGGCGCGCATCGTCGGCGAGGAATTCTTCCTCGCCATGGGACGCATCTATGTCGCGCTCGATCCGCCGGCCTCGCCGATCATGCTCGACTATGGCTGCGGCTTTGCCGATTTCGTCGAAACCTTCGAACCGGCTGCAAGTCTGCCCTACCTTGCCGATGTGGCGCGCATCGAGCGGGCCTGGGCCGAGGCCTATCATGCAGCCGAGGCCGAACCGATCGAGAGCGCCGCCTTCACGCGGATCAGGGCGGGCGACCTGCCATATATGCGCGTGACGCTGCATCCGTCGCTACGCATCGTGCGCTCCTCCTTCCCTGCGCTGACGATCTGGCAGATGAACATCGCCAATGGCGAGCCGGCGGAAGTGGATATATCGGCAGGCGGCGAAGACACACTGCTCCTTCGCCCCGGTCCAGATGTCGAAGCGCGCGCGCTGCCGCCGGGCGCCGCCGTTTTCATCACCGCTCTCGGCAAGGGACGGACGATGATCGACGCCATGAAACAGGCGCTGGGCGACAGCCCCCGTTTCGATCTGCCGACATGCCTTTCCGGCCTGATGGCGGCCAGCGCCTTCACCACCTTTGCCATCACATCCGGGAACGGCAGCGCATGACGGACAAGAGCTTTACGCCGACAGCACTTTACCTGCGGCTTCTCGACATCGTCGGCCTGATCGGCATCGCCGTCGCCCCGCCGGTTGCGCGCATCGCGCTTGCCCTGCCCTTCCTGCGTTCGGGACTGACCCGCTGGGACGGCTTCCTGCAGCTCTCGATCGGCACGCAATTCCTCTTCGAGGAGCAGTTCAAGCTGCACATCCTTGGCAATCTCTTTGGTTTCCCAGCCCCCGATACGGTCGCCTTTCTCGTCGGTTGTGCGGAGATCGTGCTGCCGGTCCTGCTGCTAGCCGGTCTCGCCACGCGTCTCGTCGGCCTTGCGCTCCTGATCATGACCGGAGTGATCCAGCTGGTCTTTCCGGACGGTTGGGTGAATTTTCACCTCTACTGGGCAGCCCTTGCGCTCGCAGTCGTGGCGCTCGGCCCCGGACCTCTGTCGCTCGACTATCTCGTGTCACGCCTGTTTGCCCGCCTGCGCGAAAGGCGCGCGCCTGCATGAGCGAGGAGCGCGGCGACCGGCTGAAACTCGTCTCCTCCCGGCCGGCGGGCTCCGACATCAGGAGCACACGCCACCGCGATCTCGACTGGACGATCCTGATGGCCCGTGCCCAGGATGGCGATGGCGCCGCCTATCTTCGCCTGCTGCAGGAGATCACGCCCTATCTGCGCTCGCTGGCGGTGCGCTATCATCGCGATCCGAGAGACGTCGAGGATACGGTTCAGGATATCCTGCTGACCCTCCATTCGATCCGCGAAACCTATGATCCAACGCGGCCCTTCGCCCCCTGGCTCGTCGGCATCGCCAACCGCCGCGCCTTCGACCGGCTGCGCCGGCAGGGCCGCCAGCGCGCCCATGAATTTCCGCTGTCGAGCGAACATGACGCTGTTGTCACCAGCGACAATATCGAGGAAGCTGCCAACCGGATTCATCTCGAAGGCGCAATCAGTGACCTGCCGCCGGCCCAGCAGCAGGCGATCAACATGCTGAAACTGAAGGAAATGTCGCTGAAGGAGGCTGCGAGCGAAAGCGGAATGTCGATCACGTCGCTGAAGGTCGCGACGCACCGGGCGCTGAAAAACCTGCGCAAGATCCTGCTCGATCGTGGTGAGCCGTAATGGAAACCGCCGATCTCATCCGTTCTCTCGCCGACAATGTCAGCCCGGTCAAACCGCTGCGGCCGCCTCTGCTGCGCGCCGCCCTCTGGCTTGCACTCGCTTTCGTGCTGATGGGCATCATGACCATGATCCATGGCCTGCGGCCACAATTTGCCGAGCGCATGACCGATATCGTCTTCCTGACGGGCATGCTGTCATCGCTCGCCACGGGTATTCTCGCCGCCGTCGCCACCTTCATGGTCAGCCTTCCTGATAAATCGCGCCGGTGGATGCTGCTGCCACTCCCGACCCTCGTTCTCTGGATGGCCAATATCGGCTATCAGTGTTTTGCCGGCTGGGTGGCGCTGCCGCCGGGCGCCGTTACCGTGGAAGCCGCGTCCAGCTGCCTGCTGACGCTAGTGGTCACCAGCATTCCGCTCACATTGTTGATGCTGATCATGCTGCGCTATGTCGCCTTCCTGCGGCCGGTCTCCGTCGCGCTCATTGGCAGCCTCGCCGTCTCGGGTATCACATCCTCGGCGCTCGCCATGTTTCATCCGCTGGACGCAACGATAATGGTGCTCGGCTGGAATCTCGGCACTGCAGTGCTCTTCGTGGCGATCGCCGCGTTTCTCGGGCGCAACGCGTCGCGGCGCGGCAGGCGCACGCTTCCCTGATCAAAGTCGCTGAGGTGTAAAGCGCGCCCCTTGTCAAAGATCCCTGTACATGACGAGCGCGTCGACAAAGCCAAGGGTCGGATGCCGGAACGCCCCGGGCAGCCGGCCGACCACCTGAAAGTCGAGCGACTGCCACAGCCGTACTGCCCGCTCGTTGGAACTGACGACGAAATTGAACTGCATGGCCCGGAAGCCGCGCTGGCGTGCATGGGCAAGCGAATGCTGGTGCATGATGCGCGCCACACCCTGCCCCGCCGCCGCGGGTGCCGTCATATATCCGCAGTTGCAGACATGATTGCCGCCGCCCGCCTGATTGGACCTGATGTAATAGGTGCCGATAATGCTGCCGCCGTCATCGGCGACGAAGGTTTCCTTGCCGGGGTCGAGCCAGTAATCGAGCGCATCGGCCTCGCTCATGTCGCGGTCGAGCGTATAGGTTTCGCCTGCCCGGATGACAGGTTCCAGGATCGTCCATATAGCGCTGCGGTCTTCCGCTCTGGCAGGTCGGATCAGCATGGCCGGATGTTGGCATGAGCAGATGCTGCTCCGCAACTGCGGCATGGTGCCTGCAGGGCTGCGGCGGAACAAGAAAACGTGACGGCAGATGCCTCAGTCGTGGATGCTGTCGAGGATATCGTCGAGAAGGCGCTCGGCATAGCGCATCGTTTCGAACTGCTCGTCCGGCGACAGCTTGTGCGCGACGCATTCCGCGCGGATGGCGGTCCTCAGCTTTGCCAGCAGAGCCGCCTGTTCATAGGGCGTGAACGCGCTGTCGCGCACGGTGATCTTCGCGATCGTCTCCAATATCGCGATCCGCCCTTCCACCTGCCTCGCCGAGCCGACATAGTATGGGTGGTGCGACCTCAGGTTCCGGCGCGGGAATGTCACGACATTGCTCATCGGCCGCTCACAGGGCCGGTGTCTTGAAATCGGAGCCTGACAGCGAGGTGTGCAGCTTGTATTCGCTGTCGGCACCCTGCCGGTAAAGGTCGATTGTCACACGCGCGAGTTCACGTGCCTCTGTGCAGTCGCGCGACAAGCCGCGTTCCGCGCAAAGTCTGTCGAAAGCCTTCTGCACGATCGCAAGCTCCACGGCACCGATCCAGCGGTCCGCAGGGGCATCCGTTCCGATCTTCGGTTGCATGATCTCCTCCCGATCGCTCCATAAAGATGCTGCCAAACGCGCGAGGTGGCAGAGAGTTCCACACAAAAAACAGGACGCAAAAATATTCCTCGGGACCGCTCGGCAGGGCCGGAAACACGGGTTGCAAGCCAGCCCGCAGACGCCTCGGAAGGAAAAACAAACGCATTGAAACTTTCTGCGTTTTCCTTTCCCTGGCCCCCTACGGCCCGGCGCCAAAGAAGGCGAGCCGGGTGAAGATCGTATAGTCCGCTTCCGAAACCATCAGCGCCACGAAGACAAGCACCAGCAGCGGTGGCAGCAGGATGGCATAGACCAGCGCCAGCCGTTCCCAGGCCATGTGCATGAAGACGGCGACGATGAGCCCCGCCTTCAGCATCATGAAGAGCAGGATCAGCGTCCACCTGAGATGGCCCTGGATGCCGAGATAATCGACCATGTAGGAAAAGGCGCTGAGCACGAAAAGCAGGCCCCAGACCACCAGATAGAGCCGGATCGGGTGCTGCTGTCCGTGTTCCTGTGCCTGTACCGTCGGGCTTTGCGCATGTGCCGTTGTCTCGCTCATGACGACCTCACCACAGATAGAAAAACGCGAAGATGAAGACCCAGACCAGGTCGACGAAGTGCCAGTAGAGGCCCATGATCTCGACGGCCTCGTAGCGGCCTTTCCGGCTGGTGAAGAAACCGCGCCGCTCCACATCGAAATCACCCCGCCAGACCTTGCGGGCAATGATGAGGAGGAAGATGACGCCGATGGTGACATGGGTGCCGTGAAAGCCCGTAATCATGAAGAAGGTCGAGCCGAACTGCGCCGCCCCCCATGGGTTTTCCCAGGGGCGCACACCTTCGGTGATCAGCTTCGTCCATTCGAAGGCCTGCATGCCGACGAAGGTTGCCCCGAGAAGCGCCGTCAGCAGCATCAGCGCCGCCGTCCTCCCGCGTTCGCGGCGGTAGCCGAAATTGACCGCCATCGCCATGGTGCCGCTGCTCGAGATCAGCACGAAGGTCATGATCGCGATCAGGATCAGCGGAACGTCCTCGCCGCCGATATGCAGCGCGAAGACCTCGCTTGGATTGGGCCACGGGACCGGCGTCGACATGCGGGCGGTCATATAGGCGATCAGGAAACAGCCGAAGACGAAGGTGTCGCTGAGCAGAAAGATCCACATCATCGCCTTGCCCCAGGAGGCGGTCTTGAAGGCGCGCTGGTCCGAGCTGAAATCGGCCGCGACGCCGCGCAGGCCTGATGGTCTGAGGCTTCTTTCGTCGTGTGTCCCGATAGTCTGTGCCATCTGCACCTCCTGAGCAGCCCCTGGTTCTAGTTAAGCAATGTGCGGCAGAGATCGACGAAGTCATTCGCCCAGCCGGCAAAGAGCGCGAAAAGCAAAAGCCAGACGGCGAGCATGAAATGCGAATAGATGGCCGAGAGATCGACGCTGAGCTGCAGCCTGTCGGGTTGAACCTTGGCTGAAAATGCTCTGACCGTCGTATGTGCGAGCACGGCAAGCCCGCCGAGAATATGCAGGCCGTGCAGGCCGGTCAGCATGTAGAAGAAGCTGTTGGCGGGATTGTCGGTCAGCACATAGCCGGCTGCGGTCAGCTCCCGCCATGCCTGGATCTGCCCGATCAGAAAGAAGACCGCGAGTGCAAGCCCGGTCACGAGCGCCGGCCGCAGGCTTTCCATGCGCCCATGCTGCGCTTCGCGTCTGGCCCATTGCAGCGCCAAACTGCTGAGCGCGAGCGCTGCGGTATTGATCCAGAGCAGTCGCGGAACCGGCATTCCCCACCAGTCGGCCGACGCCATGCGCATGAAATAGGCGCTGACGGCAAGGCTGAAGAGCGCGCCGACGACGCCGAGGAACACGAAGAGGCCGAGTTTGACCGCCGGCACCGGTGACAGCTGCCGGCCGGTGTCGTCATGCGCCGGCAGCTGCACAGACCCCGTTTCGAGCCAGGGCTTCGAGGTCAGCCGCTGCCCGGAAAGCCACCAGATGATGATGGCGGCCACCGCGGCAAGGAAGATCAGCATGACGTTCATGCCGGAACCTCCCGTGTGACGCCGCCGCTTGCCGGCACATTCTGCGGAATGAAATCTTCCGCCGCTCCCGGCACGCTGTAATCATAGGCCCAGCGGTAGACGACAGGCAGATCCTTGCCCCAGTTGCCATGCGCCGGCGGGGTCTGCGGCGTCTGCCATTCGAGCGTCGTCGCCCGCCACGGATTGCCGCCCGCCTCCCTGCCCCGGAAAAGGCTCCAGACCAGGTTGAACAGGAAGACGATCTGTGCCGCCCCGACGATCAGCGCCATCACCGTTATGAAGACGTTCAGCGTATGGGCCGAGGGCGGAACGAAGGCCGTCTCCCCCATCTCGAAATAGCGGCGCGGTACGCCGAGCAGGCCGAGATAATGCATCGGGAAAAAGATCGCATAGGTGCCGAGGAAGGTGATCCAGAAATGGATCCGGCCGAGCGTCTCGTCCAGCATGCGTCCGGTCACCTTCGGATACCAGTGATAGATCGCCCCGAAGATGACGAGGATCGGCGCAACACCCATGACCATGTGGAAATGCGCGACGACGAACATAGTATCCGACAGCGGTACGTCGACGACGACGTTGCCGAGGAAAAGGCCCGTCAGGCCGCCATTGACGAAGGTAACGATGAAGGCGAGCGCAAAGAGCATCGGCAGCGTCAGGTGGATGTCGCCGCGCCAGAGTGTCAGCACCCAGTTATAGACCTTGATCGCCGTCGGAACGGCGATGATCAGCGTCGTCGTGGCGAAGAAGAAGCCAAAGGCCGGGTTCATGCCGCTGACATACATGTGGTGCGCCCAGACGACGAAGCTTAAGGCTCCGATGATGACGATCGCCCAGACCATCATGCGGTAGCCGAAGATGTTCTTGCGCGCATGCGTGCTGATCAGGTCCGAAACGATGCCGAAGGCCGGCAGCGCGACGATATAGACCTCCGGATGCCCGAAGAACCAGAACAGGTGCTGGAACAGGATCGGGCTTCCGCCGCCATGCTTCAGCTGCTCGCCCATCTCGACGATGGCGGGCATGAAGAAGCTGGTGCCGAGCACGCGGTCGAACATCATCATCACGCAGGCGACGAAGAGGGCCGGAAAGGCCAGGAGCGCCATCACCGTCGCGGTGAAGATGCCCCAGACGGTGAGCGGCATGCGCATCAGCGTCATGCCGCGTGCCCGCCCCTGCAGCACCGTCACCACATAGTTCAGGCCACCCATGGTGAAGCCGATGATGAAGACGATCAGCGAGCTGAGCATCAAGAGGATGCCCCAGTCCTTGCCGCCGGGCGTGCCCGACAGGACGGATTGCGGCGGATAAAGCGTCCAGCCCGCCCCCGTCGGGCCGCCGGGTGCGAAGAAGCCCGCGACCAGGATCAGCACCGCAAGCAGATAGATCCAGTAGCTCAGCATGTTCGCGTAGGGGAAGACCATGTCGCGCGCGCCGACCATCAGCGGAATGAGGTAATTGCCGAAGCCGCCGAGGAAGAGCGCAGTGAGCAGATAGATCACCATGATCATGCCGTGCATGGTGATGAACTGGTAATAATGATCGGCATCGATGAAGGAGAGAGCGCCGGGAAAGGCGAGCTGGATCCGCATCAGCCAGGAGAGCACCAGCGCCACCATGCCGATCGAGATGGCGGTCACCGAATATTGCACGGCGATGATCTTCGCATCCTGGCTGAACACATATTTCGTCCACCAGCTGTGCGGATGATAAAGCTCGACATCCTCGACTTCGGCGGATGGGATGCTGCCGGATGGAATCTCGACCATGATCTCTCTTCCCTTCCTTTCCCGATGCGGCCTCCCGCCGTCATCCGCCGCCTCAGTTTGATGGCGGCGGTTCTCCCGACGATGCGGTAAGCTGGGTGAACGTCTGCTGCTGCCCAAGCCAGGTCTGGTAGTCCGCGTCACTGTCGACGATGACGGTTCCGCGCATCTGCGGATGGCCGACGCCGCAGAGTTCGGCACAGAGAATCTCGAAGGTTCCCGTGCGTGTCGGCGTGAGCCAGAAATAGGTGACCATGCCGGGGATCATGTCCATCTTGGCGCGGAATTCCGGCACATAGAAATCGTGGAGCACATCGACCGAGCGCAGCAATATGTGCACCGGCTTGCCGACGGGCAGATGCAGCTCGCCGCCCTCGATGATGATGTCGTCGAGGCCGCTTGCATCGTTCTTGTCGAGGCCGAGCGGGTTTTCGGGGGTCACGTCACGCGTCTCGGCGCGGCCGAGCTTCCCGTCCGCGCCAGGCAGGCGGAAGCTCCACAGCCATTGCTGGCTGACCACTTCCACCGATGCGGCATCGGGCGGCACGGTGATGAACTGTTTCCAGACGATCAGGCCGGGCGCCAGCATGGCGGCGACCCCGACAGCCGTTCCCGAGGCAAGCAGCACTTCCAGCCTGCGGTTCTCGGGCTCGTAATGCGCCCGGTTGCCCGGCTTGTGCCGGAAGCGGAAGACGCAATAGGCCATGAAGGAAATCACCGCGACGAAGACGATGCCGGTGATCCAGAAGGTGATGACGAGCGTGCTGTCGATATAGCTCCAGTTGGACGCGATCGGCGTCCACCACCACGGGCTCAGCACATGGAACAGCACGGAGCCGACGACAACAAGGACAAGGATCAGCACAACAGCCATTTCCGCTCCTCCCTGAGCAGTCGACCGTGAAACCGTATTCCGCAAAAGTCCGTATTTATTATCGCATAACTGGAAAATATCTGCAATTACGGCAATTTAGGCATGTGCCGTCAGCCACCACCCGGCAATTGGATTATGATCCGTCACTGGGAATATTGCTTGAGATAAGCGATGAGATTGGTGATCTCCTGGTCGTCCTTGACGCCGACGAAGGCCATTTTCGTGCCCTTCACCTTTGCTTTCGGATTGTGCAGGTAGTCGCGCAGGGTCGCCTCGTCCCAGACGAGACCGCCCTCACCGGCGGCCTTCATCGAAGGCGAATAGGCGAAATTGGGATGCGTTCCGGCCGGTCGGCCGAACAATTTGTTGAGCGACGGGCCGACCTTGTTCGTATCGGAATCGACGATATGACAGGTCGCGCATTTCTTGAAAACAACGGCACCCGCTGTCGCATCGCCCTCCTGCGCCCCGGCGCTGCCGGGCGAAAGGGCAATCACGGATGCACAGATCAGCAGAATAACACGGTAATCCACGGCAAACCTCATCCTCCTCAAGGTTGCCCCGCCACTCGCACCCTCCGCTGGCATTCGCGCGGATGGTGGTTGCGATGCCTCAAAGCTTAATCCTTCGCGGGAACAAGTCAATCGGCGCCGCAGTTCCGGCCCGGGCGACGGATGGACGCGGCGGACGGGAACCTGTTGCTGGCTCGGATGTTCGGCAAATGTCGGGAAAGGAAAGGCATGACCATAACAGCGAAAGAATCCGGATCTGTCGATGACGGTGCCAAGGCGAGAATCTTTTCCGCCGAGGATGCGCGGGGCGGAGAAATCATCCTGCGCACGAAAACGAGGCGCGTGATCTTCATCGCCGGCCTCGCCGGCTGCGTCCTGCTCGGGCTGGTCGTCCATGCGCTTACATGAATCTCGACAGCAAGCTCGCACACGCGGACGCGGTGCGGAACGGTTCATCCCCGGTCTCGGCGTTGCGACGCTCTTTCTCGCCGCCCTCAGCCTCGGCCCGTCCTACGCCCACGTTCTTGAGGCAGGCCCGCGGCTCGCCATCTGGTCGCCCGAGCTCTGGCGGGAAACAACTGTCTTCAACGGCCAGTTCGAGTATTTCGCCGTCGTCGGTGCGCCGGTCGATCTCGCGGCGATTGTCTTTACCGTCCTGCTTGCCTTCCTTCTGCACGGCAGGCGGCCGTCCGTCGCACTCGCTCTCGTCGGGGCGGCTCTTTTCATTGCCGCGCTTGCGGCGTGGTTCATCCTCGTTGCGCCCATGAATGCCGTCCTGGCGCTCTGGGCGGCCGGGCCGCTGCCGGCGGATTTCGAAGCGGTGCGTCATCGCTGGGAAATCGGTCATATGGTGGTGGCGGCGCTGAAGGCTTTTGGCTTCCTCTTCGTCTCAGCAGCCCTGCTCTTGCCACAACGCTTGCGTCGCGACACGTGATATCAGGCCTCGTCATAGTTCAGCCAGCCGACGCCGGCAGCATCCGCCGCTTCGACGAAGGCTTCCCGCGCCTCGTCGGGCAAGAGATGGCCTTCCGAGACCGCCGCGAAGGAGGCCAGCGCGTGCTCGAAGGCCGGGCCGTGGGTGACAGGCCATTTGTCGGCAAGAAGCGCTGCCGCATGGCCCGTCCCGCGAACGGTGATAAGGCTCTCCTGGTCCGGAAGCCGGATGTAAAGGGGTGTGGTCCAGTCTGACATGTGAATAGCGGCGCTGCCCCGGATCGATCGTTCGCGCCCAACACGGCGACCCGAATAAAGTTCCCGCCCCGGCATTCCTGGAAAGATCACCATTTGGTGACAAGCCTGAAACATCCGTGCGCATAGGCTGCATGGAGCTCGACTGCCGACACAGCTCCTGCGAAAATCGGCGCTAATCGGGAACTTCGGCCGTCGTATCGAGTCTGGTGCACGACGAAGGGGAAGATCATGGACAGGGCCATCTATGCAGCCGGCGATAATATATTGCGCGGAAGAATGGACGAGGAGGCGACACGGCATCTCACCCCTTACCTGGAACCGCTTGCCCTGCCGCGTGGCTATGCGCTTTCGACCTCGGGCCATCAGCTGAAACATTGTTATTTCATCGAGGACGGCATCGCGTCGATCGTCGCGCGATCAGTGGCCGAACGATCAAGCGAGGTCGGCATCGTCGGGCGCGAAGGCATCGTGCCGCTGGCGCCGATCCTCGACAGCACGCACGCGACCTTCGACATTTTCGTGCAGGTGGAAGGCCATGGTTCGCGCATCGCCGTGGAGCCGCTGCAGGAGGCCCTGAGGGCTGTGCCATCGCTGCGCAGGCTCCTGAACCGTTATGTCCAGACATTCATTGTACAGGCGGCTTTCACTTCGCTTGCCAACGCCAATCATTCCATCGAGGCGCGGTTGGCGCGCTGGATACTGATGTGCCACGACCGTATCGACGGCGACCACATCGGCCTCACGCACGAATTCCTGGCTCTCATGCTGTCCGTCAGGCGCGCCAGCATAACCACCGCCCTGCATGATCTGGAAGGCAGGCAGCTGATCTGGTCGGAGCGCAGCTTGGTGACCGTCCGCGACCGGGCAGGCCTCGAGGAATTCGCCGGCGATTCCTACGGTCGCGCCGAGCAGGAATATCGCCGGCTGATCGGCGAGCTCAGACAGCCGCAGGCACTCGCGAAAGTCCGGGCCGGCGATAATCAGGCCTATTGATAATAGCCGATATCATGCGCAATGCGTCGGCGGGCGCGGTTCACCCGGCTCTTGATAGTGCCGATCGGGCAATGGAAATGGTCCGCGGCTTCTTCATAGGAGCGCCCGTCCACGAAGACGAAGGCGAAGGCGGCGCGATAAGGCTCCGGCAGGTGTCCGCAGGCAGCCTCCAGTTCGTGGCCACGCAGGTGCCATTCCTGGTCGGCCGGCACGCTGCCTTGCGAGGAGGCGCATTCTTCCGAGCCCAGCGTCTCGCGCTGCCTGAGGCGAAAGCGTGTGCAGAAGGCGTTGCGCATGATCGTGAACAGCCAGGATTTCATCTTGGTGCCCTGTTTGAACTGGCCGATGCTGCCAAGCGCCCTGACGAGCGTTTCCTGTACGAGATCGTCGGCATCCCCGGACGATCGGTAAAAGGTGCGGGCAAATGCTCTCAGCGCCGGAATTTGGGCGACCATCTCTTGTTGAAGCATTTCGTGGGAATCTTGCATGTCCTGGCTCCCTGGCCCCGGATGTGAACCCGCGGGCTCTTATTCTGGAGAAAGGGGGCAACCTGCTGTTCGTTCCGCCAGCGGGCCACTTTGTACGCTACCGCACAATGGATGCCGCTGCGAGCCAGGCTGGATTTCAGCCGCCGTTTCCGCGCGGCGCAAAGAGAGCCTCGCCGATCTCGGCAAGTGCGGCGGGGCTCTCGTTGAGCCGGTAGCCGCCATAACCTGGTGCAATATCCGCATCGGCATGAAACATCGCGAAAACAAAAGATATTCTTGCGTCCTGCAGCCGCTCGGCGAGCGGGAATGCGGTTTCGCCTTCAATGCGGATATCCAGGATGGCGCCATCGATCCTGACGATGTCGAGCAGCGCAAGGCCGATTTCGACGGAGGCGGCAGGCCCAACGATGACGACGCCGGCCTGCGTCAGCGCAAGCCGCACTTCGTCGGCGACCAGATCGCCGCTCTCGACAATGAGCAGATGCTTTCCCGCCATGAGCCCGAGATCGCCGATCTCCATCCTTCCCCGCAGTCGCCTCATCCCCCGGGATCAGGCCGAGTATTCCTAACTGCGAAGTGCCTTAATGGTTTCCGGCAGGATGCGAGGATATCCGGGGCCGGCCTGCGGGCACGGCAGAAGTATGCGACATGCCGCTGTCACGACAATAAGTTGTAGACTTCGGCAAATTCTCCATGCCATCTAGCGGTCGTACCGCCGCTCCAAAAGTTTTATCCATGTTTCGCGCTCTGCAACGCCTTAAATCCTGTTTTAAAAGCCAGACGAAAATGACCAGAGCCAGTTCCGTCGCGGCGCCCGAAGGGCACCCCGACGCGGACGCCTATCGCATCTACACCCGGCAATTCGATATCGTCATCGATGCAGACAAGCTGCATACGGTTCTCGGCAAATTGGAAGGCGCCGACCAGATCCAATATCTGGGTGCCTGCCGAACGTTCAATTATGCGCTGACGGACTGGCGAACCGGCGCGACCGTCAAGGCACTGGCGGCATCGGACCGCATTCGTGCGGCAAAGACCGCTGAGGAGTTGTCGGAGATGGCAATCACCCTTCTCGTCGATCAATCGGGTTCGATGAAGGGACAGAACATATTGCTCACGGCAGCAGCCTGCGACATTGCGCTGGATTTCCTCAAGAATCTGGGCATCGCTACTGAACTGCTCGGCTTTACGACCGTCCGGTGGAAGGGCGGCAAATCCCGCCAACTCTGGCGAAGCAGGGGCAGGCCGCGATTGCCTGGACGCCTGAACGATACTCTGCATATCATTTATAAATCCGCGGCCGCACCCCACTGGTCAGGCGGAGGTCGTGCATTGGAACCCATGCTTCGCCCGGACCTGCTCAAAGAGAATATCGACGGTGAAGCGCTCGAATGGGCGGTGGATCGGCTGGCAGCAATCAAGAAGAAGAGAAAGGCGCTGATTGTCCTCTCCGATGGTGCACCTGTCGATGATGCAACGTTCTTCCACAACGAGGACACCATTCTCGACCGTCACCTGCGCGAGGTAATCGGACGCGTAGAAGCCGCCGACGACATCAGGCTTTACGGGCTCGGCATCGGCCACGATACGACCGGTTACTATGAAAATGCACAGATCATCCAGTCGGTCAGCGATCTCGGCACCGTATTGATCTCGACCCTCGAAAAGGCGATCTGCGACACCGCAGCATTGCCGGCAAAGACCTTGACCGAAGAGACGACCAACGAGGACAGGACATGAGCGACGCCATCGAAACAATCACCCTCTGGCGTCCGGTCGGTCCAGAGGAACTAGCGCTCATCCGCGATCTCGGCATGCGCGGATTTCCGCCCCGCCTGCCCGACCAGCCGATCTTCTATCCGGTGCTTTCTCAGGACTATGCCGTCAGGATCGCCCGTGACTGGAACGTGCCTCGTAGTGGCGCGGGATTCGTTACGAAATTCGAGGTCCGAAAGGACTATCTCGACGGGTACGCGGTACAGGAAGCCGGCGGTCGGGCACATCTCGAATACTGGATACCCGCCGAGGAAATGGACAGCTTCAACGCTGCCATCGTCGGCGTGATCGACGTGACGCAGACCTTCCCGTGATATCAACCTACTTGCAGACGGCTCTTCCGCCCCTGCGCGACATGAGATCGAAGTGGAAATGGTTGTAGTGTTCGGGATTGTAGCCGGGGCCGAGCACCGTTGTGAAGTAATTGCAGCTGTCGGTGCGCACGGCTTTCAGAAGCCGCCCTTCGCGGAAGGAGAACAGGCCCTTCTTGCGCACGTCGATCTCATGACCGTTCTTCAGTACGAACTTGCCGACATCGATGGCATTGCCCTTCGCATGTTCGGAAATAGGATTGTATCTCTGGCGGCTGTTGTTCATGCGCCGGCAGGAATAGCCGCCAAGCGGCACGATCGTCTGAATGCCGGTCCAGTAACGAAAGCGGGCCGAAGGCGCGAGTTCGTTCTTCACCCATTTGGCGAAGGCAAGCGTCACCTGGCAATTCAGGGTTACCGCCGGCTTGACGCCGATATTGCCTGAAAGGCCCTTCAGGGACACAGGATAGGGCACCTGGCAGGCCGGCCCGTTGGAGATCGGCGGGCGGTCATCGAAGATCACGCCCATGCGCTTCAATTCGCGCCGGCAGGAGAGCTCCGAGGCCGGCATGACGCCGGGGTCGATCGGTGCGGCAGGTTCGCTCATCATCGGATTGTTCGGCCGCAGCATGGCGACCTCTTCCGGCTCATCCTCTTCCGGCACGCGCGTCGGCGCCAGCACCGGGCTGCCGTCGCTCCAGGTCTGGGCGCGATTGCCGGCAGCGCGCATCGGCGCGCGGCTCATCTGCGCGGCGGCAACCGGCTGCGGCAGGCGACCCTGGTTGAGCTGTGTCGGGTTATCGGTGCCGATACCGTCGACGACAGGTTCGGTGGCATTGCCCTCGGCAATCTGCTGCTGCTCGTCCTGCGCCAGCCCGACGACCTGCTCATTGCCCTGCCCGGCACCAAGTTCCGAATCCATGTTGACGCCACCCTGGGGGATGGCGAGCGGCTTCACGCCGCCCCAGTTGCCATTCGGTGCCTGTTGCGGCTGGCCCTGCTGGGCGAGCGCCTCGTCGCTATCGATCATGGGCAGGCGCCGCTGCCCCTGTTGCGGCGCAGCCATCGGGGCCGACTGCTGTCCGGGGGCGCGCATCTGTTGGCTCGTGCCGGCGAGGTTCGGCGTATCGAGATAATCGATCTGTCCCTGCGTATTGCCGACCGGCGCGCTGGCTGCGGGATAAGGTTGCTGGCTCTGGACCGGCGCCATGCGCAAGGCCCCGCCCCGCGGCGGCGTGATGGAACTGACGCGCGTGCTGCTATCGACATTCTCGGGCGGCACCAGCCCGTCGCTGATCGAACAGGTCGTCAATGCCGCAGAAAGCAGGAGTGGCAAGGCGGTACGCTGGAGAAGGGAAAGAAACGCCATACTTATCGCTTCCGCATGCGGCCTGTGATCTGAAAACCTCGATTCAAATTTAGTTAAAAACGGTGAATGAAAGCTTTACGTGTGGAGATTGGCTGATCCGGAGCGCTCGCACTCGCTAGAGAGGTATCTCCGCACCGTGGGATCATGTGCTCCTGCACCAAGGCGGGCCGACCCGGCAAATGCCAATCCTGCTTCGAGCCCTATTGGTATTCCCGGCCAGCACCATAGCTACTGCATCATGAGCCCGGCCCATCAGGAAACGAGCCTATGGAAGCAGCAGTAAGGAAACTGTTCGAGCGATATGAACACCTCTTCCGCCAGGGGCTCGCGGGCAAAGCCGATATGGGTGAGGTCGCCTCCCTCTATGCCTCGGATGTCATCGCCGCCTCGCCTTCCGGGGTCATGTGCGGCAAGAACGACGATGAGCTCAAGCGCATGATGGTGAAGGGGTATGAGCGTTATCGCGCCATTGGCACCAAGGATATGATGCTTCGCCATGTCCATCTCTCATCGATCGATGAGAGCCATTGTGTGGCGCATGTCGCCTGGAGGGCGACTTGTGTCCGTGGGAGCCAACCGGACACGATAATCGACTTCGATGTCCACTATCTCGTGCAGGTTCTGGATGGAGAAGCGAAAGTCTTTGGCTGGGTTTCGGGCGACGAGCAGGCACTCCTGAAACAGCACGGTATTGGCTGACGCCTTCCTTTGATCTGCCTTGGAATAAAAGAAAGGGCCGCGCAATGCCGCGGCCCTTTCTCGTCAGATCGTCACCCGCTATCAGGCAGCCCGGCCGTACCGCGCACCCTGCCCGGCCTGCCCGCGCAGCTGGAACTTCGACAACAGCGACCGCAGCTGCTGGCTTTCCTCCGCCAGCGTCTGGCTGGCGGCCGTGGTCTCCTCGACCATCGCGGCATTCTGCTGGGTCATCTGGTCCATGTGGTTGACCGATGTGTTGATCTCCTGCAACCCGGTCGCCTGTTCGCGGGCGGCCGTCGCAATCGAGTCGACATGGGCGTTGACCCGGTTGACCAGCGCCTCGATCTCGACCAGCGCGTCACCGGTGGAGCGCACCAGCGCCACGCCGCCTTCGACTTCGGTTGCCGAGCTCGAGATCAGCGCCTTGATCTCCTTGGCCGCATTGGCCGAGCGCTGCGCCAGTTCGCGCACTTCCTGCGCCACGACCGCAAAGCCGCGACCAGCTTCGCCCGCACGCGCTGCTTCCACGCCGGCGTTCAGCGCCAGGAGGTTGGTCTGGAAGGCGATCTCGTCGATGACGCCGATGATCTGGTTGATGCGGCTCGAACTATCCTCGATGCGGCTCATGGCCGAGACGGCGTTGCGGACGATCTCACCGGATTTGCCGGCGCTCGTCTTCGTTTCCGCCACCATGCTGCGTGCCTCGTTGGCGCGCTCGGAAGCCGTGCGGACCGTCGCGGTGATCTCGTCGAGCGCCGCTGCCGTTTCTTCCAGCGCCGCGGCCTGCTGCTCGGTGCGCTTGGAGAGGTTGTTGGTCGCGTCGCTGATATCGCGGGCGCTGTCATTGACGATGTGGCTCGATTCCGCGATCGCGTTGATGACACTGTTCAGTGCGTCGACTGCCGCGTTGAAGTCGGAACGGAGCTTGGCATAATCCTGGCCGATATCGTCGATCGAAACCGTCAGGTCGCCGGCCGCAAGCCGCTCCAGCCCGGCGCCGAGTGCGCGCATCGCCGCCGTCTGGCGCTCGGAGGACGAACGCAGGCTCGCCTCGTTGCCGCGCCGCTCGCGTTCGATCTCCCGCTGGCGCTCATCTTCGCGAACGCGCAGTTCGGCCCGCTCGGCAACGGAGTCGCGCAGCACGATCAGCGATTTCGCCATCTGGCCGATCTCATCGCGACGATCGGCATCCGTGATGTCGACGCTCGCATTTTCATCGGCAATCGCGTTCATCGCCTCTTTCAGGCGGGCGACCGGGGCCGTCACGCTGCGCACGATCGCATAGGCGAAGGCAAGGGTAACGAGGGCGCCGATAAGGCCGACCACCGCCGTCCAGGTGGCGTTCTGGCGATAGAGCGCTGCAAGATCGTCCGCATAGACGCCGGTGCCGACGACCCAGCCCCAGGGCTGAAAGCCCGCCACATGCGAATATTTGAGAACCGGCTGATCGGCACCCGGCTTCGGCCAGTAGTAATCCACGAAGCCCTGCCCGCTTGCCTTCACCGTATTGACGAATTCGACGAACAGGAATTTGCCGTTCGGATCCTTGTTCTGCGTCAGATCCGTGCCATTGAGCTCGGGCTTGACCGGATGCATCACCATCGTCGGATGCATGTCGTTGATCCAGAAATAGCCGGTGCCGCCGCCATAGCGCATGGAAGCGATCACTTCCTTGGCGGCCGCCTGCGCCTGCTCGCGGGTCATCGTGCCGGCTTGCTCCAGCTTGTAATATTTGTCGAAGATGGCGAGCGCCGTAGCATCCATCTGTGCCAGGCCGGCTTTTCGCTCGGCTTCCAGCTGCCGATAGGAATAGTTGAGGAAGAAGATCATCGTCGCGGCAAGCACGACAAGTGCGAAGGCGACGAGGCCGTAAAGGCGGGTAGAAATCCTGATGTTGCGCATGGGGTTCCGGCAGCTCTCATGTGTGACAATCAGCAGATACTGATATGAGCCGCTTACCGGACGGTAAAACTTGATTAGATTTTGATGAAATAACGCTACGTGAGGCAAATGGGGGCGACTGGCGTTGAGGCCTCAAGTATCTGAATCAAAACGCTATTTCAATGGCCATGATTTTTCCGCGACGAGCCACCATTTTTTAGGGGGCATTGTCGAATCCGGCGTTTTTACGGGCTTCCGCACCACTTGGCCTTTGCATTAGGGTGATTCCAGATGAATCACCGGCGAGATGGGAGCCCTTGATGACCGATGCCAAGCCGACAGGCGAACTTACATTGCGTACGCTTGCCATGCCCGGAGACGCCAATCCGGCCGGCGATATTTTCGGCGGCTGGGTCATGGCGCAGATGGACCTTGCAAGCGGCATCCGCGCCGCCGAGCGCGCAAGGGGCCGCGTCGTCACGGCCGCGGTCAAGGAAATGGCCTTCGAACTTCCGGTCAAGATCGGCGATACGCTCTCCATCTATACGCATGTGGAGCGCGTCGGGCGCACCTCCATCACGCTGCGGGTGGAAGCCTGGGCGCATCGCTCGCGTTATAACCAGCAGGAAAAGGTCACCGCCGGCACCTTCATCATGGTGGCGCTCGACGAGGACGGCAAACCCAAGGTCGTTCCCCAGGAGTGAGATGATGCAGGCGGCCGCGACACCGGAGGTCTATGTCTACATCCGCACAGTGATGTCGATGGTGATCGGCCTCTCGCTCGCCCGCCTGCTGACCGGCCTCGGCGGCATCGTGCAATCACCCGGCAAATTCCGGGTCTATTGGGTGCATCTCGGCTGGGTCGCCTCGATGTTCCTCTTCATCATCCATTTCTGGTGGTGGGAATATCGCCTGCAGTCGCTCGCCGTGATCTCCTTCGGCGTCTACCTCTTCCTCATCAGTTTCTGCTGCCTGTTCTTCTTCCTCTGCGTGCTGATCTTCCCGACGACGATCGAGGATTACGGCGGCTACGAGGAGTATTTCATCTCGCGGCGGCGCTGGTTCTTCGGCATGCTGGCCGTGACCTATGTGGTGGATTTTCTGGATACGCTGCTCAAGGGCAAGGCGTATCTGGCAGCACTCGGCTGGGAATATCCGGCGAGGAATGCGGTGTTCATCGCGCTGTGTATAGTGGCGGCCTGGACGGCGAACCGGCGGTTTCATGCTGTATTCGTAAGTGCGGGCCTGCTCTATCAGATCACCTGGATTTTCAGGCTTTATGATTTGATTTGAGGTCTCTCTTCCCGTCCTGCGACAAGCATGGGAATGCTGGAGGCTGGGAAAATCCTCGCCTCAAACCCGCAGGAACTGTGATCCCTTGTCGAAACTCAACCCCGGAAAAATCTTCCCCGTCAGATCGTCAGCCGACACATCGAACTGTCGGTAGAGCATCGCCGCCGCCAGCTCGCGCACATCCGCCGTCGGCATCAGGTCGCGATCGTCGAGCAGCGCAGCGTCCCCAAGCCCCGGCCACTTGCCGAGTATGCGCCCACCATCGATCGCCCCGCCCGCCAATACCGCGCAGCCTCCCGTACCGTGATCCGTTCCGCCGGAACCATTCTCACGCACCGTGCGGCCGAACTCGGTCATGGCGAGCACGACCGTCTTCGACCACAGATCCGGCCCCATCGTGGCTTTCAGCGTCGTGATCGCCTGCGCCAGATCCTGCACCGGCCGCTTGAACTGGTTAAGCTGGCCGACATGCGTATCCCAGCCGGTAATCGAGAAGCTGGCGATGCGGTAGTCGCCCTTCAGCATATTGCCGGCAAGAACAGCCACATCGGTGATCTTCTCGCCGCGCTGGGCTGACGGTTCCGCCATCATGGAAGCGCTGTTGGCACGCATCGCTTCATCCATTGCTTTTGCGAAAGCCGGATCGCCGGCATAGAGCCGCATGAGGAACTGCATTTCGTCCCTGGCCGGCCCGAGATTGGAATCCGAGGCCCAGACATCGACATTGTTCGGCCCGGTCAGGATCAGCTCGGTCGAGGTATTGACGTCGATCGCCTTGCGCGCATCCGAACGCGGTATCACGGCAAGCGCCCGATTGAGCCAGCCGGTCTTTTCCTCGGCCACATGCTCGCCGCCGGATTCCAGCATGTCCTGCCCGTCGAAATGGCTGCGCTGGTCGCGATAGGGCGTGGAAACAGCATGCACGAAGGCAAGCTCCTTGCTCTTCCACAGCGGCATCAGCTCGGCCGCCGCCGGATTGAGCCCGAAATGACCGTCGAGATCGAGAAGCCCCTTGTCCGGCGTCAGCGACAGCGTTGGCCGCAGGGCCGCAAAGCCGGCATCGCCATAGGGCTGCACCAGATCGAGCCCGTCCATCGCCCCGCGCAACACGATCGTCACGAAGCGCTTGTCGCCGGGCATCGCCGCGAAGGTCACCGGTGTAAAAATGGGGGCTGCGGCAAGGCAGCAAGCCGATGTCAGAAAACCACGGCGTGAAAGCATAAACTCTGTCATGACGGGCTCCTATCGACGATTGAATTCGGGGGACGCGAGAACCAGCGTCAGTCCGCTCACCCTGTTCGGCGCCTGCGAGACGACGCGGATCGTCTCGTCGCGGGCGGCATCGGCAAGTGTTGCCTTCAGGAAGTCGCGCGGATCGACATCTTTGCCGAACTGGGCACTGGCGCGCCGCGCCCAGGACAAACGCTCGGACAGCTGGCTCGCGGTGATCCAGGCGGAAAAACTCTCCTCGAAGCCGGCCGGGCTTGGCGGCAGCCATGTCGGCTGGCCCATGCGGCGCAGAGCGCCCTGCCCGAGCGCACGCGCCATCTGGAAGGCCTTGCGTCGCTTGATGAGCGCCTCATCCTCGGGGCTCGGCGGCGCCTGCATCATCGCCTGCCCGTCGGCAGCAGGCGCTGCATTCTTCTTCGGCATCGCCATCATCTCGTCATTGTCATCATCGTCCTGCTGATAGGCCTGCATGAAGGCCGCGACATCGCCCGCGCCAGAACCGCTGTTCAGCGCCCGCAAGCCGGTGACGATGTAATCGAAAGGCTGGCGCGCCTTGGCGCCCTCATCCCGCCACGCGGCCGGATGGTCGAGCATGGCGCGGTAGACGGCAGGCAGATCCCCATCCGTCTTCTTCCATGCTTCGCTCATGGCCTGGATCATCTCCTCCGGTGGCTGGTCGGATATGAAATGCACTGCGAGCTTGCGGCTGATATGCGCAGCCGTCTTCGGATGGACCGCGAGATCGTCGAGCATGGCAAGGTAATCCTTGCGCGAGCGCTTGACACCGCCATAGCTGACACCGAGCACCTGATGTTCGCCGGGCTCGGATATCTGCGGCCGGAAAGCCGTCTCCATCGCCTGCTGGTCGACAGTGAGCCCCGTCAGCACCATGGCTGCAGAGCGAACGTCGGCCTGCGTATAGCCGCTGCCGGCACCGAGCGTGTGCAGTTCGAGAAGTTCGCGGCCGAGATTTTCGTTCAGCCCCTTGTTGCGCCGCATGCCGCCCTTGGATTCCGGCCCCAGCGACTGCGCCTGATCGAGATAGATCAGCATCGAAGGATGCTCGGTGGCGCTGCGCAACAGCGTCGAAAACCTGGCCCCCATATAGGGCCGGATCGCCTCTGCCTCGTAGAGCGGCACGATCAGCCGCATCGGCAGGCTCTTGGCGGCACTGGTGGAAAAATGATTGGTCCAGAACGTGGCCAGCCGCTCGTTGAAACCATCGGGGGAAAGGACCGCCTGCATCAACCGCGCATTGGCATCCATCTGGAAAAGCACCTGCGCGCGGCGCTGCAAAAGCCGCCGCTGCTGCCGCCGGTCGAGATCGTCGCCATCGGCCTGCCGGATCTGTTTCAGCCTGTCCTGGAGGTCGAGGATCTGCGTATGCCGCGCCTCGATACCGCCGACGGGAAAACCCGGCACGCTGTTCGCGCCGCGCGTCACCTGCCCGATCAGATCATCCTTCGTCTGCGGCAGAGCCTCGCCCGGTCGTCGCCCGTAACCGAACCGGATCGCTGCCATCGTCGGAAAAGACAGGCTCATGACCATTCACCTCCTCATCACCAGATCGTGACAGGGTCTCAGCCAATTGCGACGGCAAGGTGTAGGAAATACGGCGATTTTCCGACATGGACGATTTGTAATCTATTGAAATCGTTGGAACAGTCGCTCAGCAGCCCCTGTTGACCGACACCACCCGCGGGCTGGACATGTCGCGCGGCGGCTCGCCTTCGACCATCACCTTGTTGCGCCCGGCTTCCTTGGCCGCATAGAGCGCCTTGTCGGCGCGAGCGATCTGCTCGTAGAGGGAATGATCGGCGGCATCGGCGCCGGCGACACCGAAGCTGGCGGTAATCTTGCCGTCGAAGCCGCTCGCCTTGCGGTCGACAGCTGCAAAGGCAAGCCGCACCCGGTTGGCGAAATCGGCGCCTGCGGCCAGCGGCATTGCCGGCAGGAAGATCACGAATTCCTCGCCGCCGAACCGCGCCGCGAAACCGCCCTCCGGCATCCGCGCCAGTAGCATTTCAGCAAAGGCGCGGATCACCTCGTCGCCCGGTCCGTGGCCGAGCGTATCGTTGACCCATTTGAAATTGTCGATGTCGCAGATGATGACGGAGCCTTCGGCCCGGCCGCGCTCCGCCACCATGCGGTCGAAGCCGCGCCGGTTCAGCATGCCGGTCATCGGATCGCGCTCGGCGATATCGCGGTGCATCGCAATGGTGTCGACCGTCGTTGCAGCAAGGGCCGAAAGCGCAAACATCAGCGCCAGGATGGATGTCGACGCCTGCATGGCGAAAGCATATTGCGAAGAGATGAAATCTCCGTGGCCGCCATAGGATGGTACCACGAAGACGAAGATGACATTGCGGATAATGGTATCGGCAATGACGAGGCTGGAGACGACAAGCAGCAGCTTGTCGGCCGTATGGCGCATGTGCCGCAGGCTGACGGTGACGGCAAAGCCGAGCAGCGCCGCACAGGCGAGATCGTTCAGCAGAAACTCCGCTGGAACATTGCCGGCCACCAGCCCCGCATAGAGCATGCCCGCGTAGGTCACACCGGCAAAGGCAAGGCGCGGCTGAAGATAGGAAGGCCGTTGGAAACGGGCGAGCATGGCGCCGGAATAGAAGACGAACGCGAGAAGGAACAACGCATCGGCGATGGCGGAAGCAACGCGCTCCTGCAGCAGACTGTCGAAAAGCGGAACGGAGAAGGCTGCCGACGCAAAAAGATAACCCGGCCCCCACAACTTCGCTTCCCGCGACCCGAACCGGCCGACGATCAGAAAGGTGCAGCCGAAAATCAGCATCATGACCGGCAGCAGGAAGGCGAAATTACTATCCATGAACCCTCGCGGCGGTACGCAATATAGAACCGGCGCCGGCAAAAGGTAGGACAATGATCTTAAAAAAGGAAAAACCGGGCGGGATCAGAAATACCTGGCAGAACTAGGCATCGCCTGGCGCATAGCCTGCCCGTGACCTGGCTCACAAGGAAAGGCCGGCAGCCCTGGCCGCCGGCCTTCACAGCCACAGGCAGCGCTAAACTCGCATCGCGCCATGCGGCTCCTCGGCCTCCTCCGTGCCGAAGCGGACATCTTTCTTCTCGTATCCCAGGCCCGAAAGCGCTGCGACGACGACGGCAACGATCACCGCCACTATGACCAACGCATAAGCGTAGTCGCCGTTCCAATGGGCGGCGAGGTCCGCCTGCATCGTGGCGTTGCCCGAGGCCAGCAGATTGCCGAGCTGGTAGGCGAAGCCGGGGAATGTGCCGCGTACCTCGTCTGGCGAAAGCTCGTTGAGATGTACAGGCACGATGCCCCAGGCGCCCTGGACGAAGAACTGCATCAGGAAGGCGCCGAGCGCGAGCAGCACCGGCCCCGGTGCATAGGCCCAGAGCGGCGCGACGGGCACGGCAATCAGTGCGGCGATGACGATCGCCCGCTTGCGGCCGATGCGCTGCGACAGCGCGCCGAAGAACAGCCCGCCAAGAATGGCGCCGATATTGTAGACGATGGCGATCGCGCCGACCGTATAGCTTGAATAGTTGCGCTGGCTTTCGAGGAAGGTCGGGTAGATATCCTGGGTGCCGTGGCTGAAGAAGTTGAAAGCGGTCATCAGGAGCACCGCCCAGATGAAGAGCGGAATATTTTCGCGCAACACGGTGAGAAACGGCCGGCGTCCCTGCTGTTGTCGCTTCACGAAAGCCGGGCTCTCCTGAACGTTGCGGCGGATATAAAGCACGAGCAGTGCCGGAGCGACGCCGACGAAAAACATGCCGCGCCAGCCGATGACGGGGAAAAGCAGGAAGAACAGCAGCGAAGCCAGCAGATATCCGGACGGATAACCCGCCTGCAGGATGCCAGAAACAATGCCGCGGCTCTCCTCCGGCACTGTCTCCATGACGAGCGAGGCACCGACACCCCACTCCCCGCCCATGGCGATGCCATAGAGGGCACGCAAAACCAGGAACATGGTGAGCCCCGTCGAAAAACCGGTGAGGAAGTCAAAGAGCGAATAGAGCATCACATCCACCATCAGCGTGATGCGCCGCCCGTAACGATCTGCCGCAAGCCCGAAGATCAGAGCGCCGAGCGCCCGCATGGCAAGGGTCAAGAAGATCGCCACCGACACCGCGGGAACGTCGGTATGAAACTCCTCGGCGATATATTTGAGAACGAAAACGAGAATGAAGAAATCGAAGGCGTCGAGCATCCAGCCGAGATAGCTGGCGATCACGGTATTGCGCTGCTGCGGGGTGAGCGCGCGCAGGCTTGCCAATGCGGACATATGTATTTCCTCCGTCCGAAAGCGGCGGCGAGCGGGCAATTCCGGATGCCGTCGGAAGGGGTGTCAGGGTGGGCATGCTGCCGGGAGACAGCGAGGCGGAAACGTCAGGGTAGCTGACCGTGTTCCATCACGTTGGCGCGATTGGGGAATTGAACGGGTTCGTCATAACCTGCCCTCGAAACTGTTCAGGGCAGCGGAACAGGATTGTCGCTGAGTGTTCTCAGATAAGCGATGACGTTGACGCGATCGGCTTCTTCGGGCGCGCCGCGAACGTCCATATTCACGCCTGGCGTCGTGAGAGAGGGCCCGGCGATGAAGATATTGAGGTCCTCGTAGGTCCATGGCCCTTCCCAGGCCGACAGGGTTCGCGAGTAGCCTGGGAATTTCGTCGAGGCCTTGTCCCGTCCCACCACGTTCCACAGGTTCGGCCCCTTGTTGGGCACATCCTGCGGACGTTTGACATGACAGCCGGCGCAATTGGATGCGAAGAATGTTGCACCCTTCGCCGGGTCGCCCGCTGCCAGCTTTGCGGAAATCGGCTCCGGCTTTTTTATGATGACGCCGTGAGCCAAGAGGTAGTCGGCGATATCGGCATGATCGTCGTGCCTTGCAAGGTGATAGGCAGTAATGATGCTTGGCAGGCGCGCGGGATCGCCACGGACCCATATTGCGTTGACGTCGGCACCGGCTTCAACCAGGAGCTTGACGCAGTCCAGACACCCGCTCGCGACTGCGAAATGCAGCATGCGCTCGCCCCTCGCTGCCGCATTGGCATCGGCACCGTTCGCCAATAGTATCCGGATGAGGTCGGGGGAGCCCTTGAGGACGGCACCGGTGATCGGCAGGCCAATCGCCGACTCGTGGTTCACATTCGCCCCGCGCTCGATCAGCAATTCTGCTGCCTGCGGATGATCGCTGCGAACGGCAAGAAACAGCGGAGTGGCTCCCTTGTCCTGCTCCTCGATGTCGGCCCCGGCATCAAGGGCCGCCGCGATCGCAGCCAGGTCGCCCTTGCCGGCCGCGTCATGAAGCGGACCAGCATGGGAACTTGTAAGAGCAATCAGATAGATGAACACGCTTGCCACGAGCCCGCGCATCTTGCTGTTCCTTGCCGCAAATTACGATCGACTAATATACACCCTGTCTCCTTGACCGAACAGCAGGAACAGGTTCGACCGCCTTGGCGGCGGTCAAGCTTTTGAAAAACGCCAATAAAAAACGAGACTGCAGCCACCGTCGCAGAGAACTCGATCAGGGAGATCCTGAGAGCGAGACGCCGTTATGTCCGGGTTTCCGTAAAGGAAACCGAATTCGTGCCGTCTCACGAGCGGCGGAAACTTCCCTCGCCGCCCATCCATCTGAGCCAGGGCCCGACATGAAACAGTCCCATCAGCAGATACATCGGCACCATGCCGCTGAAGAGCGGTGACCCATCCATCTGCATGCCAGCCATCGAGCAGATCATGTCGGCCGCCGGCTCGCTTGCCGAAAGTGCGGCCATGACGGCAAATGTCGGCGCCGCCGCAAAAGTTAGCCCGCGCGCAATGCCGGATAACAGGATGGAGCCGGCGGAATTGCCGGCTCCTGTGGAGACTGACGGGCGCATTACGCTGCCTCGTAGCGGTCGTGGTGGCGCCACCAGACGCCTTCCTCGTTGCGGCCCAGCGGCGCGCGATCGAGCCACTGGTACATGGCCCACACGCCATCCACCCCTCGGGCATAGGAGGAATAGGTGTGGTAGATATCGCCGCCCTGCATTACGAAGGCGCTGAGGCCCGGCCGCTCACGGGCGAAGGTGTTGATATCGGTGCCGGTCATCGAGGAGATGAGGTCGTCCGGGCTTTGCTCACCACCTGGCTTCTGTTGCTGCAGCACGGCCGGGATCGGCGGTTCGCGGCGGAAGTTATATTCGATGCCGCCGCTCTGTTGTTCCTCCGGCGTGAACCAGACATTGAAGTCGCGGTTGAAATCGCTTGTTGATGACGAGGCCCAGTCGAAGGTCCAGCCCATGCGCTTCTTGAACCCGAGAAGCTTGTCGAGCGGCGCGCGGGAAACGGCGCTGAAGGCGACATCGTGGTTTTCGAGGTGAACGGTGACGCCGTTGAAGCCATCGGCGATCGACGAGCAGGACGGGCAGCCGGCCGTGTAATCTGGGCCGAACATGAAGTGATAGACGAGCAGTTGCGAGCGGCCTTTGAAGAGGTCAGCAAGCGGCACGATGCCGGCTTCGGTCTCCAGCTTGTATTCCTTGTCGATCTTCACCCAGGGCAGTTCCTGGCGCTTTGCGGCGATCTCGTCACTGCGGCGCGTCAGTTCCTTTTCCTGTTCCAGGAGCGCAATTCGCGCCTGCAGCCATTCCGCCCGTGTTCCGGTCTTGTGCATCATCATGGTTATTCTCCTCTCATTGCGTTGAAACGTATCCGACGGCGGGCCGTTGCCTGCCGATGGGGAATAAACTAGGTCTTGTTGCCGAGGGGTGGGAGTTACAAGTGTGACGGGATTCCGATGGACTCGCTGATTACAGCCGCCGCACAGGCGCTGGCGGTGGGCGATGCACTGGGGGCGATGAAGCGCGTGGCGCTGCGCGACGACCCGCCGGCGCTCGCCCTTCGCGGCATCGCCATGGCCCAGCTCGGCGATCTCGCCCGCGCCAAGGCACTCCTGAAGAGCGCTGCCCATGCCTTCGGCCCGCGCGAGGCCGTGGCGCGCGCCCGCTGCATCGTGGCCGAAGCCGAAATCGCTCTGGTCTCGCGTGATCTCGCCTGGCCGGAAAAGGCGCTGGAAGGCGCGCGCCTCACGCTCGAAAGACGCGGCGACCGCGTCAACGCGGCACACGCCCGCAACCTGCAGATCCGCCGCCTCCTTCTGATCGGCCATCTCGATGCTGCCGAAAAGCTGCTCGCCGATCTCGACCCCTCGCCGCTGCCGCCGGCTGCCCGCGCCGGCCATGAACTTGCCGTCGCCGGTGTCGCAATCCGCCGGCTACGCACGGAGCCCGCGCGCCAGGCGCTGGCCCAGGCGGCTGACGCGGCGCAAAAAGCCGGCATACCGGCACTTGTCGTCGAGGTGAAAGAAGCCGCAAAAGCCCTGGAGGCGCCGGCCGCCCGCCTGATCGATGGCGGCACCCAGCGCCTGTTGCAGCTTCAGGAGGTCGAAGCGCTGCTTGCCTCCGATACGCTCGTCATCGATGCCTGCCGCAACGTGGTGCGCGCCGGCAGCGCGATCGTGCCGCTCGCAAGCCGCCCTGTGCTGTTTGCGCTCGCCCGCACGCTCGCCGAGGCCGCACCGTCAGATGTCCTGCGCTCGGTTCTTCTCGCCCGCGCCTTCCGCGCCCGTCACGCCGATGAATCCCACCGGGCGCGGCTGCGCGTCGAGATCGGCCGGCTGCGCGCAGCACTTGCCGATCTTGCCGAAGTCAAGGCGACGAGCCACGGCTTCATGCTGCTGCCGCAGGACGGACGCAAAGTCGTCGTGCTCGCCCCGCCGGTCGAGGAGGAGCACGCCTCGCTGCTGGCGCTTCTCGCCGATGGAGAATCCTGGTCGAGCACGGCTCTGGCAATTGCGCTGAGCCTGAGCCCACGCACGGTGCAGCGGGCGCTGGAAGCGCTGCAGGACGCCGGCAAGGTGCAGTATTTCGGCAATGGCAGGGCGCGGCGCTGGATGATGCCGCCGGTCGTCGGCTTCCCGACAACATTGTTACTCCCGGGTCCGCTGCCCAGCGACTAAAAGTAGTTCCGGCAAGAGTGCGCAGCGGTTTTGCGACCGGAATTGCACCAGGCAAAGAGCCGGTGAGAAAGGGGATGGAGCGCCATGAAGACATCACAGGCAGAGATCATCAGGGAATACGGACCCTTCGAGGGCACGCGCAACATCGGCGGCGTCACCTATGACGGCAGCAAGGTCTGGTTTGCGGCGGGAGAAAACCTGCGGGCATTGGACCCTGAGAGCGGCGCCGAGCTGCGTGCGATCGATGTCGCCGCCCATGCCGGCACCGCCTTTGACGGGCGCTACATCTTCCAGATCGCCGAGGACAAGATCCGCAAGATCGATCCGGAGACCGGCGCGGTGGTCGCGACCATCCCTGCCCCCGGCAAAGGCGCCGATTCCGGCATGGCCTGGTGCGAAGGCAGCCTCTGGGTCGGCCAGTATCGCGAAAACTGCATCCACCAGATCGACCCGGAGACCGGCAAGATCCTGCGCACCATCGAATCCAAGCGCCATGTCACCGGTGTCACCTGGGTAGACGGCGAGCTTTGGCACGCCACCTGGCAGGACGACAAGAGCGACCTGCGCCGCATCGACCCCAAGACCGGCGACGTCCTCGAACGGCTGGAGATGCCCGAGGGCACCGGTGTTTCCGGGCTGGAATCCGATGGGGCCGATGTCTTCTACGCAGGTGGCGGCGGCAGCGGCAAGGTACGGGCGATCAGGCGGCCCCGGTAAGGTTTCGGGTGGCAGGCGGCCTTGGGGTTGAACGGGGCGCGGCTGGCAAGACACCCTCCCTTCAGTCCTGCCTCAATCAAACCAGCCGGATCGTCACGTCGATATTCCCGCGCGTCGCCTTCGAATAGGGGCAGATGTGATGCGCCTCCTCGATCAGCGACTGGCCCACATCGCGCTCCACGCCGGGAATGCCGACATTGAGCCGTGCCGTCAGGAAATAGCCGGCATCGGAAAGATTGAGATCGACTTCCGCATCGATCGTGACATCGCCTGACAATGCGATCTTCCTCTTCTGCACAATGATGCCGATTGCGCTTTCGAAGCAGGCCGACCAGCCGGCGGCGAAGAGCTGTTCGGGGTTGGTGCCGATCCGCGCCGAGCCGGGCACGGAGAGGCGCAGGTCGAGGCGGCCATCGGAGCTGCGCGCAACGCCGTTTTCACGCCCGCCACTCGTATGGGTCTTGGCCGTGTAGAGCACCTTCGAATGCTGATCCATGGATTTTCTCCTTTGAAAGTTTGATAGAAACTCCGACTGCCGAAAAGGGCGCAAGGCGCCCTGCCCGTTCACGCGGGCCCGGTGCTCTGCGCCGCCTTGATCGCCGCGACGACCTGTTCCGTCGTCACGATGGCGCTTGCATAGTTCGGCATGTTGATGACGAGTGCGGCATGCATCATCTCGTCGGAATAGTCGGCGATAGCGTCCTTCACGACCGTCACGTCGTAGCCGAGCTCGGCGGCGAAACGGACCGTCGCCTCGATGCAGGTATGGGCGATCAGGCCGATGACGATCAGCCGGTGAATGCCTCGCCGCTTGAGCTGGTTGTCGAGGTCGGTATTGGCAAAACCGCTGGAGCACCAATGTTCCGAGGCCACGACTTCACCGGACGCTGGCACGAATTCAGCCTTGAACTCGCCACCCCAGGTGCCGAATTCGAATGTGCGGCGGTTCCAGGCGAGCTTCTGGATGGGGGCGATGTATTTCCAGTTTTCGTAGTCCCCCTCGCGGTAGCGGTGGTGCATGGCGAAGAAAACCGGCAGCTTCGCCTCGCGTGCTGCCGTCAGCACCTCGAGCATATGCGGCACGCAGTTGTTGGCCTCGGCCACGGCCTGGATGCGCGGCCAGATCTTGCCGCCTTCGGAGATGAAGTCGTTATAGGGATCGACCACCAGAAGGCCGGTAATGTCGCGCTCATAGGAAAGGTCTATCATCCTGCTCTCCCTGGCCTCATGCCGCTTTGGATGACTGGCTTCGCAGCGCGAAACGCTCGATGCTGGCGGCAAAGAGCGGCGTCTCGCCCTTGTTGTGGGCAATCGACATCGGCTGGCGCTGCGTGCGGAACACTTCGAAGGGAATGCCCTGCCGGTCGAGGAAGGCCATCATTTCGTCGGTCGCGAAGGACTGCACCCGGTTGGTGAACTCGCACCTGCCGCCGTCGATCGCCTTGACGCTGAGTTCCCAGGTCACATGGATGGTGAGGCGGCCGGTCGGGGTGAAGACGTCGGAGTCGGAATCGAGGATCAGGTGATCCTTCTCGGCAAGCGTTTCGACATAATGCTGCACCATCAGGCTGCCACCGATCGTCTCGACATTGATCGACATGCGCGTGCCGTCGGGCGCCGTCGTAAAGCCGGCGGCGATATGGGCGGGCGAGCAGGACTGGTATTCCTTCTCCGGCAGCGTGAAGCACCATCGAGGAATATCGATCTTCTCGATCGGCGCATTGATGATGGCACTAAAGCTGGAATCGACGATCTGGTTATCGCTCATGATCTCTATCCTTTGGGAAAACAGGGTTGGCTTTCAGGGAGAGCGGCGCGGGCTGCCGCGCCGCGAGCTCCCGTCAGATCTGGTCGCGCAGCGACTTGAAGGAGGCGCGCAGCTCCTCGGTAAACAGCTCCGGCTG
>UBMI01000040.1 GCA_900466475.1 Hyphomicrobiales bacterium | reverse complement strand
GGCCCCGGCGCCCGCAGCGATGCAGGCCAGATCCAGGCGCTCGACGTCAAGGCCGGTGATCGCATCCTGTTCGGCAAATGGTCCGGAACCGAGATCAAGATTGACGGTGAAGATCTGCTGATCATGAAGGAAAGCGACGTTCTGGGCATCATCGAAGCTCAGGCCGAGCGTAAACAAGCCGCCTGAGGCGGCTCGTCCCCCAAACCCAACACCATCAGTCAATAGCTGCCTATTGAGGAGTTAGACACATGGCTGCGAAAGAAGTCAAATTCCATAGCGACGCCCGTGAACGCATGCTGCGTGGGGTCGATGTGCTGGCAAATGCCGTCAAAGTCACGCTCGGCCCGAAGGGTCGTAACGTGGTGATCGACAAGTCCTTCGGTGCTCCGCGCATCACCAAGGACGGGGTATCGGTCGCCAAGGAAATCGAACTCGAAGACAAGTTTGAGAACATGGGCGCCCAGATGCTGCGCGAAGTGGCGTCGAAAACCAACGATCTTGCCGGTGACGGCACCACGACCGCGACGGTACTCGCGCAGGCCATCGTCAAGGAAGGTGCCAAGGCTGTCGCATCGGGCATGAATCCGATGGACCTGAAGCGCGGCATCGACATTGCCGTCGACGCCGTTGTCAGGGAACTCAAGACCAATGCGCGCAAGATCACCAGCAACTCGGAGATCGCTCAGGTGGGCACCGTCTCTGCCAACGGTGATTCCGAGATCGGCCGCTATCTCGCCGAGGCAATGGAGAAGGTTGGCAATGAAGGCGTCATAACCGTCGAGGAAGCCAAGACCGCCGAGACCGAACTCGAAGTCGTCGAGGGCATGCAGTTCGACCGTGGCTACCTGTCTCCATATTTCGTGACCAACCAGGACAAGATGCGCGTTGAGTTTGAAGACCCATACATCCTGATCCACGAAAAGAAGCTGTCGAACCTGCAGGCGATGTTGCCTGTCCTCGAAGCAGTCGTGCAGTCGAGCAAACCGCTCCTCATCATCGCCGAAGACGTCGAAGGCGAAGCTCTTGCCACGCTCGTCGTCAACAAGCTGCGCGGCGGCCTGAAGATTGCTGCTGTCAAGGCTCCGGGCTTCGGCGATCGCCGCAAGGCCATGCTCGAAGACATCGCCATCCTGACGGGAGGCACCGTCATCTCCGAAGACCTCGGCATCAAGCTCGAGAACGTCACGCTGAACATGCTGGGCCGTGCCAAGAAGGTGGCGATCGAAAAGGAAAACACCACCATCATCGACGGCGTCGGCTCCAAGGCCGAGATCGATGGTCGCGTTGCACAAATCCGCGCGCAGATCGAGGAGACGACGTCTGACTACGATCGCGAAAAGCTGCAGGAACGTCTCGCCAAGCTCGCTGGCGGCGT
>UBMI01000022.1 GCA_900466475.1 Hyphomicrobiales bacterium | reverse complement strand
GCAAGGCTTGCCGAATTGCTCGATCCGACACCGCGACTTTGACGGAGGTCAAGGTCGGTTCGTCCAAGCCGTCCTACGCTCATGGCACCAGATGTTTCCGAAAGGGGAGGTGCACGCATGCAGGCCAAGGACATTATGACGAGCAACGTGGTCTCGATCAGCCCTGCGGCAGGGATCCGTCATGCCGCCGCGGTGATGATGCAAAACAACATCAGCGGGCTGCCTGTCGTTGACGACGACGGGCGGATCTGCGGAATTCTGACCGAAGGCGACCTGCTGCTGCGGCGCGAGATCCGGCTTGCGCCGCGCACCACGCGTAACGCGGATATCACGTCCGATGTCGATCTCGATCGCTACATTCGCGGCAACGGCTGGTCCGTCAGAGATATCATGTCGCGCGATGTTATCGTCGCCAGCCCGGACAGCGAGGTTTCGGATATTGCCGAAAGCCTCGAGGTCCATCGCATCAAGCGTATTCCGATCGTCGACGACGGACGGCTCGTGGGGATCGTCAGCCGGCGCGATATCCTCGCACTGATAACCGACGCGCCGACACTCAGGTTGCCGCGCGAGGATGACGCGATCCTACTCGCTGTTTGCACACGCCTGAAATATGATCTCGGGCTGACGCCGCAAAGGATCCGCGTCTCCGTCCATAACGGACAGATCACGCTCGAAGGAAATGTGGAAACCGACTTGCAGCGCCGTGCCGTGCTTACGCTCGTCGAGAATCTCGGATTGGGAAGCTGCCTCGATCGGTTGCAGCTTGTCGCGGATTCAGATCCGGAAAAGCGGTCGCAACAGGCTTAAATCCAAGCCACTGATCGAGTCGCGGGCCGGGGGCTTCGGTCCGCCGCCGGCAGCCAATGCCTTGTCGAGTGCAGGACCAAGGCCGACCGACAGGGCCTTGTCGTCGAGCGGGCCGACCTGCTTGAACAGGATGCGGCCGTCGCGGTCGATGACGAAGGTCTCCGGCACGCCGTAAACACCCCAATCGATCGCTTCCCTTCCGGTCGGATCGACCCCGACGGCAGCGTAGGGATTTCCGTTTTCGTGCAAGAAGGCCAGAGCGTTGCTGCTGTCATCCTTATAATTGATGCCTATCAGCTTGACGCGCGGATCCTTCGATAGCTGCATGAGCGCGCCATGTTCCTGCCGGCAGGGAACGCACCAGGACGCGAATATGTTGACGATCGTGACCTGGCCGGAAAACCCGCTATCTTGAAGTCCGGGAGACTGCAGACCAGCAAGCGGCGGCAGATCGATTGCCGGACGTGTCTGACCGATCAGTGCGGAAGGGAGGGCGGAGGGCGAATATCCTTCCGCCGCCTCCCGATAGAGCGTGCGCCCGGCGGCTCCGGCAATTGCTGCAAAGACGAGCAGCGGCACGGCGGCAAGCAGATAGCGGCGCACTTTAGCGTGCCTCGCGGCGCGCGCCATGTCTGATCTTCGCCACTATCTCGATCTGCCGGCGATAGATGCGGCCGCGAAACCAGGTCGTCGCGCTGATGGCGGTCATGACGGCGAATGCGGCGGCATAGGCCGCCAGCACATAGTCCCGATGTGTCATTTCAATTCTCCTTTTGCATTGCGGCCCGTGCCGCCAAGCGGTGATGCGACATGAGTTTTCGCCGCCAGATCTCGTTCCTGATCGAGGCCAGGTGGAGGGTGAAAAAGAGTGCCGTGAAGGCCAGGCCCATGGTCAGGAGCGGGCGAAGGAATTCGATGTCCAGAGCGGGGCCATCCAGCCTGAGCACGCTTGCCGGCTGATGCAAAGTGTTCCACCAGTCGACCGAGAACTTGATGATCGGGATGTTGACGAAGCCCACGAGAATGAGAACCGCCGTGACACGAGCAGCGCGCGTCGGTTCGTCGATTGCACGATTGATTGCCAATAGCCCGAGATACATCAGGAAAAGCACGAACATCGAGGTCAGGCGCGCGTCCCACACCCACCAGGTTCCCCACATCGGCTTGCCCCAGATCGCGCCTGTCACGAGCGACACGAAGGTAAAGGCGGCGCCGATTGGCACAGCAGCGCGCGCGGCGACATCGGCAAGCGGATGGCGCCATACCAGGGAGCCGATGGCGTTTGCAGTCATCACCACATAACAGAACATTGCCATCCATGCCGCCGGGACATGGACATACATGATCCTGACGGTCTCGCCCTGCTGGTAATCACCATCGGACACAAAACTCAGATAAAGTCCAACAGCGAAACAGAGGGTGGTGACGATCGAAAGTCCAGGCAGGACCCGATCGGCCAGTTCCAGGAATCTGGCGGGCTGAGCAAGCCTGGTGATGTCGTCTTTGATGCGTTCGACATAGGTCATGGCTCGCTCTAGCGCCCAAAGCCGTCATATTAATTGACCGGGATCAAACTGCGACCATTGGTGCGGTCATGCGTCTTTCATTTCGCTCACCTGCTATCACAGTTCGATCCTCGGTCGCGGGTCCGGCAGGCTCATCGTGACATATTGCCGAGGTCTTCTGACGCGGCAACGCTTGGCGGAACCGGCCGATAATTGATCGCGGTCAAAGACGAACGCCGCGCAAATGCCAAAAAGGAGACATTCCAGTCCAGGAGACCCTCACCTTGATGATTGCCGCGCACGACCGATCCGCCACTCCTCCCGCCGACGTGATTGCAGGCTCCAGACCGCAGCGGGGGAAAAAGAAGTCTAATGTCTCCGGCCTCGTCCGGTTGCTGCCCCTGCTGCGGCCTCACCGGGGCTTGGTGCTCTTGGCCGTGATCTCGCTCGCGGCCGCGGCGCTGATCTCGCTTGCGCTGCCGATGGCGGTCCGCCGGATGATCGATCATGGTTTCGGACAGTTCGACGGTGGCTTCATCAACAGCTATTTCCTGATGCTTCTTGCGCTCGCAATCGCGCTCGCCATAGCAAGCGCCTGCCGCTATTATTTCGTCACGACGCTTGGCGAGCGCGTTGTCAGCGACCTGCGTGTGAAGACCTTCCGAAATGTGACGCGGTTGCCGGCAAGCTTTTTTGACGCCAACAAATCCGGCGACATCGCATCGCGACTGACCGCGGACGCCGCACAGATCAAGTCCGCATTGAACCTCGCTGCATCGGTGGCCTTGCGCAATTCGCTGCTGTGCCTGGGCGCGCTGGTGATGATGTTCGTCACCAGCCCTGGACTTTCCGCCATCACATTGGGTGCCATCCCGCTTGTGATCGCGCCGCTCGTCCTTTTCGGGCGCTCGGTCCGGAGAAAATCGCGGGCGGCTCAGGACGCTCTCGCGACCGCGTCCGCTTTCGCCAGCGAAATGATTGCCGAAAGCCGGACGGTCCAGGCCTTCAACGGGGAGGCAGCGGCGAGCGACAGGTATGCGCATGACGTCGAGGCGTCCTATCGCAGCGCCGTCCTTGCCGCCAGCTCGCGTGCGCTCCTGACCGCCGTTGCCATTGCAATGATTTTCGGAAGCGTCGTCGGGGTTCTCTGGATCGGCGCCCATAATCTGCTCTCGGGAACGTTGTCGGCCGGAAGTCTGAGCCAGTTCCTGCTCTATTCCGTCATTGCGGCAGGGTCGCTAGGCTCGCTCTCGGAGGTCTGGGGCGAACTGGCGCAGGCCGCGGCTTCAGCCGAACGCCTTTTCGAATTACTCGATGAAGATGCCGGTGAGAGCGAGCAGGCCTCGCGTTCTGCGCTCAGCCAACCCGCAAAAGGCGCGATCGAAATTCGAGACCTGCATTTCGCCTATCCGGGCGCCCCGGACAGGCAAGTCCTCACGGGCCTGTCGATGAACGTGCGGTCCGGCGAGACAGTCGCGCTTGTCGGTGCTTCCGGCTCGGGCAAGAGCACGATCTTTTCGCTCCTGCTCGGTTTCTACAAGGATTATGCGGGCGACATTTTGCTCGATGGTTGCGATGTGCGCACGATCTCCACCACTGCAGTACGAGGCGAAATTGCCGTCGTACCGCAGGACGTGACCATCTTCGCGACCAGTATCGCAGAAAATATAAGTCTCGGACGGTCGGATGCGTCGCTGGACGAGGTCATGGCTGCAGCGACGGTGGCAAGAGCGCATGGGTTCATTTCCGAGCTGCCGGATGGTTGCCGTACCGTTGTCGGCGAGCGCGGTCTCACTTTATCGGGTGGTCAGCGGCAAAGACTGGCGATCGCCCGTGCTGTCCTGAAAAACGCGCCGATCCTCTTGCTGGATGAGGCCACGGCATCTCTCGATTCAGAAAACGAGATGCCGGTGCAACGGGGGCTCGACGAATTGATGTCCAATCGCACGACAATCGTGATTGCTCATCGGCTTGCCACCGTGCTCAAGGCGGATCGAATTCTGGTGCTCGACGGAGGGCGAGTAATCGAGGAGGGAACACACGCCGCGCTGATCCGCAAGGGCGGTGCATATTCCAGGCTTGCCGAGTTGCAGTTCGATCTCTCGGGGTCGGCGGCCATGGAACACGATGCGGCGTAAGGGCAACGACAAACAGTGGCAGATCGCGCGTTGCGGCCACGTCCGCTTTCTGCCCCTCGGTAAGAGGCTTGAATAAATTGCTGGAAAGAGTTCTCCAGACATAGTCTGTAATCTTCAGCGGAGTCCGGTATTTCGATAGGCTGGTGTCGAACGTTCGGTTATCCATATGGCTCTCAGTGTTTCATGAAAGGTGAACGTGAAACAGAAAGGCAACCCCATGTTGCAGGGGCTGCCTCGTCCAAACCTTGCACTAGCCGATCAGGTAACCGGAGATTTGCGTGGCATCACACCAGTCCTCGTCTGACTGCGGCGTCAGTACACGGCAAGCCGTTGGCTCTGCCGCCTCTCGGCCCGAAGCAGTCATCGCAGCCCTCAATGTTCTCATTCCCATACATTGCAAATTTCCCGGCTCTCAGCTTTCCTGCCACCGGAAAGTGATCTCGGAGGAACGGATGACGGAAGCAAAACGCGTTGATGAACTGTTCGAGGCCTGGGCTAACGATCATTCGCCTGGCTGCGCGGTTGCGGTCATGCGTGACGGCGAGGTTATCCATAAGCGGGGCTTCGGCATGGCCAATCTGGGCCATGGTATCGCGATCGGGCCGTCCACCGTCTTTCATTCGGCATCTGTCTCCAAACAGTTCACTGCATTTGCCATCCTGCTACTGTCGGCCGAAGGAAAATTGTCGCTTGATGATGTGGTGGGTAAATACATGCCCGGCCTGCCTGATTTCGGCTCACCGATCACCCTCAGGCACCTCATGCACCATACCGGTGGCCTGCGCGATCACTGGGAATTGCTGGGCCTCGCCGGCTGGCGCTACTCCAAGGACCTGATCACCGATGCCGACATCCTCGCGATCGTCTCCCGGCAGCAGGATCTGAACTTCCAGCCGGGTGACGAGCACCTCTATTGCAACACGGGTTATGCCTTGCTGGCGGAGGTCGTGAAGGTGGTCAGCGGGCAGTCGCTCCGTGCCTTTACCTCGGCCCGGATTTTTGAACCGCTTGGCATGCACAACACGTTCTTTCGCGACAACTATGCCGAAGTTGTCAGGAATGTCGCCGACGGCTATGTCGGGACGGAGACCGGGGTTGAGATCTCCAACACGAACTTCGATACGGTCGGCGCGACCAGCCTGCTGACGACAGTGGAAGATCTCGCGCTCTGGGATGAAAATTTCTACCACAAGCGTGTCGGGGGGCCTGACGTCATCGCAAGGATGGTCGAATGCGGCCGACTGAACGATGGCAGTGAAATCGGCTATGCCTCGGGTCTCGGCGTCGGTACTTATCGCGGCCTTGCGATCGTCGAACATACCGGCGGCGATGCCGGCTTCCGCTCCGATATCATCCGCTTTCCGGAGCAGCATTTCACCGTGGCGATCCTTGCCAATTTCGGGTCGATCGTGCCGAGCAACCTCGCGCGGGGGATCGCCGATATCTATCTGGCAGATGTGTTGCATCCGATCCCGGAATCTTTGCCGAGCACGTTTCCGCAACCCGGCGCCGATGCATTGGAACTGCTCACCGGCTATTACGCCGAACCGCGACTGGCCGGCCGCGTCGCCCGCCTCGTGGCGCATGAGGGAAAACTGCTGATAGGCTATGACATCGAATATGGCACATATCGCCTTGAAGCGGTGGATGACCGCCGGTTCCGTTTCAGCGATTTCCCGAACCATGAGCTCGCGCTGGAGCAAGGAGAAGGCGAGCCGGCAACTGAGCTGACCTCCTATCGCGACGGCAAGCGCCTGTACCAATACCGGCGATTGCCCGCCTATACGCCGTCGCCAAAGGAGCTTGCCGATCTCGCCGGCACTTATCGTCCGGTCGAAAACGACATGCCCTACGAGGTGAAGGTTCGGGAGGCGGGGCTGGTATTCAAATCCGTGAAGTCACGGGAAATAGCGCTGACAGCCGTCGCTCCGGACCATTTTCTCGGTGACGGGGACCGGTTCACCTTTGCCCGCGATGACGACGGTCGGGTCACTGGCATGCTGATGAACAGTGGTCGCATCCGCAATTTCCGCTTCGAGCGGCTTTGAACCGCTCGCAGACGAGCCTGTCGACATGCACGACCAGACCAATGGCGACCGCGAGACGCGCGGTTCGCCAATCGACTTCTTCCCCGCCCTTCAGGCGGCCGATGGACCGGGGTCGTCCGGTTTCTCCGGCGCTGGCCTCTGTCTGTCGGGCGCTCCACCCTTTAGCAGCCTCAGCGTCGGCTTCCCAGCGAGCCTCATCCTCACCTGAAAGCCGTCCGATCCCCTCATCGCTCGTTCCGGCTGGTAGTTGACGGTTTCCAGTAGAACCTGTTCCTGAAACCCATCTGCATTTTCGATAACGATCTTCTGACCTTCCCTTAAGCCAAGAAGGGCAAGGCCACGAAGCGTGTCGACGGGGAGCAGCATGCCGACCGGCGTCGTCATGCGGCCAGTGGTGAGGATGCGCGTGTCCCGCCTGCCGTCGATGCTGAAGGTCACTCGACTGTTCAGGCTTGCGGCATCTTCTGGCAGATCCTCCCTGAACACGACAGTCGCGGCGGCCATCTTCCGCCCCAGGAGCTCGTGCAGCAGGCTGTCACGAACGAAGGGGTCATCGAACATCGCCTCGAGCAGGGTAAAGTCCTTCGTGGTCAGCAAGCATTGGTCTCTCATCACAGTCTCCATCGCCCGTATGCGGGCATTCAATTCGAATGGGTGGAGTTCCCCTGGCCGCGAACGGCGCAGGGGTCAGGAGCCTGCTGTGATGCACCCTCCGGGAAGATGATTTGCGCGTCTGTCGATGATCATAGCATTTGGCCGAGTTCTGCGGACTCAGACACCCTTGCTACAGTCAGCCGGTGCGGCTGGCCGTCCCGAGCAGTCCAGTCCATAGACTGACCAGCTCTCAAGCCGATCAATGCGGTGCCAATCGGGGTAAGGACTGAAATCTTGCCTTCGGCGATGTCTGCCTCCCCCGGGAATACGAGCGTCACCGTCCGGTCTTCCCCGAGGTCACTGGTGAAGCGCACGGTCGAACCGATGCGGATGATGCCGCGCGGGAGCTGATGGTCGTCCACAACGTGCGCACGTTCCAATTCGTAGAGCAGTTCGTCGGACACGACGGGATTTTTCGAAAGCTGCGCCTCGGCGATTTTCGTCAATTTTAAGTGGTCGGAGTGACCGATGATGATCGCGGGCCTCCGTGGGGTTCCCTTGTTTGGCATCTGCAATCTCCTGCTCACCGCAAATTTGTCTGCGGCAGCGAAACGATCGGATATGAGGAGAATCTCGCTGTGGCAGCCCGACATATTGAAATCGGACGCCAGTATCCCTCGGCGGGCGCGACGCCGCCAGCCGGGGATTAGAATCCTGCGATGAGGATTACCCGCTTCACAACACTATTATGGTGCCAGATCAACATGGATTGAAGATGGCGATGAACCGTTGATGAGTCAAGGATGGCGCACAGGTGAGAGGCGCGGCTCTGTTGGACTCAGGCTCTGAAGCCGCCATCATTTGTCGGCGTTCGCCTTGAAATATATCGTATTACGATATAAATTCATTGATGAGATCTTGACCACGGAGGAGCGCATTTCTATGGAAAATCGACCAAATCCCGCTGCAATGCGTCCTGCGGTGCGTTATCCTGCGGATAAAACGCTCGAAGATCTGAGGCAAAAGGTTCACGCCCTCCTCGATGATAGAATGGCGAGCCGTTTCGAGCTCCTCCGCGCTGAATGGTTTTACGATCTGGCTCTGCTGATCAATGACTTCCGTCTATGGATGCAGCGCCTCGATCAGAGTTTCGATCGCTTCCAGTAGCCATTGCTTGTCCGGCTCCCTCACGAACGGAAACTCGCCACCACGGCTTCAAACACGCTCGTTAGTAGTGGTCTGCTGGGCGATCAGTCCGAGGCAGTTCGACCGCATATGAATTGGGGTCCTCCAAGGACGGCCTTATGAACATCAATCGGAAGAAGAGGTTGCGTCTCCGAAACTCGGCCATGCATGCGCCGTTGCCGCGGCCAGCGGATGACCGATCTGATTAAGGTCGTTCAGCTAGGAATCTCGAACCTTCGTAACAGCGGCGAACTTGTCGAATGCGACGAGGCCAGCATGCCGCCGTCACCACGTCGTGTCGCGGAGGTTTGACTTCGGAAAATCAGCTGCCGGAATGGACACAGAATCTGCCGAATCCCAATGGAGCTTGGCTTTGTGAACAAGGGCGAGCGATGGCGTCGAAAGATTTTCAGCTGCGGGTGGGCGGGTTCATCGAACTCTGTAGAACTCCCGTGCGGAACGCAGTCGACTCCAAGCAAGGAGAGCGGCATGGTTCTGTCAGAACGGCAGCCTTGATCCGCGCCGCCCGTCGGCGCCGAGCCGAACGCATTAGGGCAATAGCAACTACAGCGCAAGATTTCAAAGAAGTCTTCGTAAAGGTTGTGTAGGCTCACGTCTCATGCGGGCACACATTGTAAGAATTTTAGAGATCGGTGGAATCGCTGCGATCCTCACGGCCTTTGTCGGCATATGGTGGGAGGCGCCGGCCGGTTCCTTCGATCCCTTCTGTACTTACACCACTCAATACGAGGTGGCCGCATCGCTCAGCGTGGGACCGGAGACGCTCCATTCGGTAATACGGGCCCAGAACAGGCGTTCGAGACGTTGGGTCGAGCGGATTTTCAATGGCGGATGCAAACCATCATCCAACAACGCACATGCATTTGTAGCGCGCGATGGAAGGGTCTTCTTGATTTCAATGCAATTGTGCCCGTTGGCCGAAGAGGTGCTGCGCGATATCGAGCAGGTCGACGTCCTTCGCGTCTGCAAGGGACGATGGCCGAACCGTACCGCTGGATTCGTCGTGATGACCGCTGACAAGCCGACGCAATGGGAGCTGTTCGATCCTTTCGGAAACGGTGCCGCGACACTCGCGTCGATGCATGCCGTGCCCTATCGATGGGGTTCGCCGAAAGATGATGTCGAGGAGAAGGCCCCCAATCTTGTCAAAACTGATTTTGACGGGAGTCGAAACTGGTACGACAGTCCGAACCGCGTTGTCCGACGGTCCAGCGACATCGTCTACCGTGCCCAGAAGGTCGAGCCTGGGATCGCATTAGGGAGGACACCCCGATAGGTATTGCTCGACGCGCATATATTGCACTGGCTGTCCTCCTGCTCCTCCCATTTGTCTACGAGTGGTACCTCAATTCCGCGCGTATGAGGGGAACAGGTGAAGCCGAGGTCGCTAAATCCGTTCCAGGCGGCGTCCGAACGGAGCGCCCTTCCCAGAGGCGCGCTCTTAAGATCCCGGGCTTCCGGGCCGCAGGCGTCAGCACGGCCGGGCTTGCTGACCATGTCGACGAAATCACTACGATCCTCGGACTGGACTATCTTCGACCGTTGAAGTCGCTGAAAGGTGCTGATGACGGATATGTCGACTGGGCTGCCAGTCCAATCGATGCCTATAGCCTCCGGCACGCCTCTCCAAGAGACGGGCAAGTGCTTGCCGCGTTCGAGAAGGCGTGCGAAGCGGCACGCAACATAGACGATGACTGGGACAGCGATTGTATGGCGTTGAAGCGAGCCAAAACCGATGGTGGCATCTTCTACACTTTTGGCAACGGACGCATCGTGCTCATCGACCCGAAGCGCGGGTTTCTTCATATTGCCTATACCGGGCCGGCAAACGGCGTGCGCGTTCAACGCTGAAGGCGTTGGTTGATCTATTCCCAATCTACGGGTCCTTGATTTCCAATTGTCATGCTTCCATGTCGGTTCTTCGCGGCAAATGAAGCAGCATTGTCCTTGTGAAACCGGGCTGTTCGAACGTCGCGCCTCAGGCCGTGGATATCGATATTCCTGCCGTCCTGAAGGGCACCAGCAGGTTCGCCGGACAGCTCTTTGCGACGAGAAGGCCATCCACCTGATCAAGCCCGACCACGTTGCAGGCTGAGACCGCGCCAAGCTTCTCGCGAGACGCGAGCACGATCGTTTCGGCCGCCTGCCTGGCGATAGCACGCTTGACGGCCGCTTCCTCCCGATCGCCTGTCGTCAGGCCATGTTCATGATGGATGCCGGTGACGCCCATCAAGTAGATGTCGGCTTTCAAGGAGGAAATGCCCTCTATGGCGACCGCGCCAACCGCCACATTGGAGTGTTTGTAGATTCTCCCCCCTATAAGCTCGACCTCGATGGCTGGATGGCCATGCAGGGCGACGGCGATATCCGGACTATGAGTGACGATTATGGCTCGCAAGGCGAGCGGAAGCGCACGAGCGACCGCGATCGCCGAGCTTCCTCCGTCAAGGAACACGGTTTGTCCGTTCTTGATCATGCCTGCCGCGGCCTTGGCGATGGCCGCCTTGTCGTCTGCATGGACCTTCCGCCTGGTGGGGAGATCGGCCAGCGCTTTGGACGTCGGAAGAGCGCCGCCATGGACGCGTTGAAGCAAACCCTCTGCCGCAAGCTCCCTTAGATCACGTCGAATCGTATCCTCGGAAAGATCCAGTTTCTGGCTCAATTGCTTCGCCACAACCCGCCCTTCGTTGGCAAGAAGCTTCAAGATGAGCGCCTTCCGTTCCGTCGTGAGCATCACCGCCTCCTTGTTGATCGCACGATGTTGCACGAATAGATGAAGCATGCAATATCGTGAGAAAATGAATGGAGCATCGGACAATGATCGCAGACCGCGTGCGTGTCGAAGACGTAGAGACGCTATCGGACGACTGGTACGTCCTGAAGAAGACGACGTTCAGCTTTCTGAGAGCGGACGGAACGTGGCAGAGGCAGAGTCGGGAAACCTATGACCGCGGCAATGGTGCCGTCATCCTGCTTTATGATCTCGAGCGGCGCACGGTGGTGTTGACGAGGCAATTCCGCTACCCCGCCTTCGTAAACGGACATGACGACCTGCTGATCGAAGCCCCGGCCGGCTTATTGGACGATGCTACGGCCGAAGTGCGCATCAAGGCCGAGGTGGAGGAGGAGACGGGATACCGTGCGGCGGACGTGCGGGAGGTGTTCGACGCCTTCATGAGCCCCGGTTCGGTAACTGAGCGGCTTCACTTCTTCGTCGGCTCCTACTGCGCCGCGGACAAGGTGGCTGAAGGCGGAGGAAACGCCGACGAAGGCGAGGACATCGAGCGCCTCGAGCCGACGATCGATGAAGCTCTGGAGATGATCGCGGACGGGCGCATTCGCGACGGGAAGACCATCATGCTGCTCCAGTATGCCGCGCTTAATCTTTTCGACGTCCGGAAGGACGCTGCCTGATGGAGGTGCGCCTTATCTTAGCTCAGCCGGCACTCGCGCTTTCGAAAACGAAGGCTGCAATGCGAACCGAAATTCAATTGCCGAAACGACTGCCTTCGCGAATCCCCGCGCTTCTCATAGTTGGAACTCTATCTGGCTGCGGCGTTACAGGTGCTGATCCGACGGGGGCGGCGGCGATGATACAGTTCGAGGCGCATCGGCAGAAGAGCATGGAGATGCAGCGCCGGGCGACATCCGCAGAAGCAGCCGACGAACGCGAGGCCAACCTCCGAAATGCGATCCAGTTCTGCCGCCAGAACACTCAGGTACAAGGCTGTCGGGACGTCGTGCGCGACGAGGCGAAGACGATGGAGACGATGCAAAAGATGCGTGCGATCGGATCCCGCTAGAGAAAATCGACCCAGGCGGTCAACGGCGAAGGATCGACACGTTAATGGCGGCTTTCCCCGAGCGTGCGCAGACGTGCCGCAGCAGGGATGGGCTACGACGGCGCGGGAGGCCTCACGTAAAGCTGAAGGCAGCGGTCTTGCCAGACGACATGCATAGAAGAAGGAAAAGCGCGGCGCGCATCGGAAAGATCGCGCCGCGCTTTCCTTATTCGCCCTTCTTCTCTTCTTCCGTTGCCGGCTTGTCTGCCTCTTCCTCATCATCGGAAGTGACCACCGTCGCCGTCTCCGGCGGCTTCGGATCGATTGGCGGAAGTCGTGCAGATGGACGGCTTCGAAATTGGGTCGTGGAACCGTAACTAGCCCGGTGAGGTTTAGGAAGAGAACGCAGGGCCGTTCGATGACGGAGGAATCCAGGTGCAGCCGCAACAGCATCTTCAACACGCCATTCAGGTCGCGTCGGAGGCACATGGCGGGCAGATGGACAAGACTGGCCATCCTTATGTCGAGCATTGTCGACGTGTCGCCGACTTGGTTGCGACCGAGGAAGAGCAAATCGTAGCCTACCTACACGACATTCCGGAAAAAGCGTCGGGCTGGACATTGGATCGGCTTAGACAGGAAGGATTTTCTTCTGCTGTCATCGCCGCCGTGGATGCGATGACCAAGCGGGTCGGTGAAGACGACGATGATTTTGTCCGGCGCGCCATTGCGAACCCGATCGCCCGGGCCGTAAAGAAGGCCGATCTCGAAGACAATCTTGTTCAGGCCGAGGAGGCTGGTCTGGAGACCGCGAAGTACCTGCGCGGACTGGAAATCATTCAGCGGGGAAAAGCCTGAAGTCTCCAGCCGGGATGGCCGAGGTATCGTCGGAGGCGATGAAGGAGCGGTGAGGAACCTACGTCAACGCACGTCGATCCCGAGTAAACGTTCGCATTCTCTTGGCTGAGCGATGGGTTCGATGCGGTTCGCTACACGACAGGATCAACACGCTTTTTATGATAGCCCCTGCTGCCGTCGAGAAGCGTGTGGGTATAGGAGTGCTCAACATTTCCGCTGAGCAAAGCATCTCTCGAGGCGATTTCCACGAACATCCCGCCCTGCATGACAGCGACGCGATTGCAGAGGTGAGCAATGACCGCCATATCGTGGCTGACGAGAATGTAGGTCAGCTTTTCCCTTTCGCGCAGGTCCTTCAACAGATTGAGGATCTCGGCCTGGATGGACACGTCGAGTGCGGATGTCGGCTCGTCGAGGAGAAGAACGCGCGGCTTCAGGATCAGGGCGCGTGCGATTGCGACACGCTGGCGCTGACCGCCCGAGAGCTGATGCGGAAAACGATGATAGAAGGATGCGGGCAGGCCGACATCACGCAACGCCTGCTCTACGCGCTCCCTGCGCCGGTCGATGCCATGAATCTCGAGGGGTTCGAGAAGCGTGCGACCGATCGTGTGACGCGGGTGAAGCGAGCCGAAAGGGTCCTGGAAAACCATCTGCTGCTTGGCGAGTTGCGATTTTGTGCGCTTGGCGGCGATTGCCTCTCCATCAAGCGCAATCGAGCCACCCCACGCTTTAATCCTGCCGGCCAACGCGCCGAGAACTGTGGATTTGCCGCATCCGCTTTCACCGACGAGGCCGAAGGTCTCGCCCGGAGCGACGTCGAAGGAGACATCCTTGACCACCTGTTTGGCGGAGTGGCCGCTGCCGAAGGAAACGGCAAGATTCTTGACTGATATCATCATGCTCATGCCTCCGCCCAGCTCGGGTCCCGCCTCAAGATCTCAAGGCGGTCTCGAGGGTGGTCGAGGCTCGGCAGCGCCTGCAGGAGACCTCGCGTATAGGGATGGGTTGCCTCTTCGAGCTTTGCAGCTTCAAGCTCTTCGACGATACGTCCGGCATACATGATGATCACCCGATCGCAGAAGCTCTTCACCAGGTTGAGGTCGTGCGAGATAAAGATCAGCCCGATGCTACGCTCGGTGATCAGATCGTCGAGGATCGACAGGACCTGCTGGCGCACCGTCACGTCGAGAGCCGAGGTCGGCTCGTCGGCGATGATCAGCGATGGGGAGGAAATCAGCATCATCGAGATCATGATGCGCTGCCCCATGCCGCCGGAGACTTCATGCGGATAAAGATTGAAGACGCGCTCCGGATCGCGAATGTTGACCCGCTCCAGCATGGCGAGTGTGCGTTCTCGCGCTTCGCGGCGGCCGACGCGTTCATGCAGAATGACGGTTTCGGCGATCTGCTCGCCGACCGTCATGACCGGGTTGAGCGAATATTTCGGGTCCTGCAGGATCATCGAAATGCGCCGCCCACGGATCGCGCGCATATCGGCCTCGCTGGCACGTACGAGATTGACATCCTCGAAGCGCATTTCGTCCGCGACGACTTTGGCAGTGGCCGGCTGCAGCCGCATGATGGCGCGTCCGGTCGTGCTCTTTCCAGAACCGGATTCGCCGATGATGCCGACTTTTTCGCGCCCGACGGTGAATGAGACATTCTTTACGGCCGTCACGACGCCCGAAAGGGTCGGGAATTGGACCGACATGTTTTTGACCGAAAGGATCGGCTGGGATTGATCAGGCATTTCGGGGATCCATGATGTCGCGCAGGCCATCGCCCAGAAGATTGAAGGCAAGGCTGACCACGAGGATTGCAATGCCGGGAACCGTCGTCAGCCACCAGGCATCGAGCAGATATTGCCGGCCCGACGCTGCCATCGCACCCCATTCCGGCATCGGCGGCTGGGCGCCGAGACCGAGGAAGCCGAGGCCGGCCGCCGTCAGGATGACGCTCGACATGTTGAGCGTCAGTCGGATGATGATCGAGGGAGCACAGAGCGGCACGATGTGATGGAGCAGGATGCGACCCATGCCGGCGCCTTGGAGTTCCGCCGCGACGACGAAGTCGGCAGCGCGAAATGTCAGCGTCTCGGCGCGCGCCAATCGGGCGATCGGTGGCCAAACCGTCAGCGCAATGGCGATGACGGCATTTTCGATGCCTGGCCCGAGGGCTGCAGAAAAGGCCAATGCCAGAACAAGGCTCGGGAAGGACAGGAAGATATCGGTGATGCGCATCAACACGACATCGATCCAGCCGCCGAGATAGCCGGCAGTCGCACCGATTACAAAGCCGATCGGCGCAACGATGATGGTCACCAGGATGCTGATATAGAGCGTTGTGCGTGCGCCATGGACGAGACGCGAATAGACGTCGCGGCCGAACTCGTCGGTTCCGAACCAGTTGGTCGCCGACGGCGGTCTCAGCGCCATCGTCAGATCCTGGGCAATAGGGTCGTGATTGGCAAGGAGCGGCGCGAAGGCGGCGACGAGCACCAGCGCGAGCACGACCAGAAAGCCGGCAAAAGCCAGCGGATTGGCAAGCAGGTTCAGCCACAGGACATAGGCCTTGTGGAAACGCGCCTGCCGGGTCGAGGAAAATTCCTCGTTGATCAGCCAATTGTGGAGATCGTTGAAATAGCGTGTCGCCATGATGTCACCGGGTGCGCGGATCGAGGAAGCGGTAGGCGATGTCGGACAGCAGGTTGATGACGATCGAAATGATGCCGATCAGGAGCACGCTGCCAAGGATCGCGTTCATGTCCGCGAAGAACAGCGCGGAGGTCAGATATTGCCCGAGGCCGGGCCAGGCAAAGACGGTCTCGATGAGGACCGTGCCATCCAGCAGGCCACAATAGGCGAGGGCAACGATGGTCAAAAGCTGCACTCGGATGTTGCGGAAGGCATGACGCCAGACGATCGCGCGCTGGTCGAGACCCTTTGCCTTCGCCGTCAGCACATATTCTTGCCGAAGCTGTTCCAGCATGAAGCTGCGGCTCATGCGGCTGAGATAGGCCATGGCCGCGTAACCGAGGATCAGGGCAGGGGCTGTGACATGCAGCAAGGCATCCCGGAAAACCTCCCATTCGCCGGCAATGATCGCATCGACAAGGATGGAGTTGGTTGGCCCTTCGACCAGTCCTTCATTATAGACGTCCAGTCGGCCGCTGCCGGGGATGAGCCCGAACTTGGCGTAAAAGACCAGGATGACGATGGTGCCGAGCCAGAAAATCGGCGTTGAATGCCCAAGCAGCCCGACGACACGCGCGAGATGATCGACCCATGTTCCCTTGCGAACGGCAGAGATGATGCCGAGCGGAATGCCGAAGCCGGCGCCGATGATCGTTGCGAGCGTCGCAAGCTCCAGTGTCGCCGGGAAAACCCGGGCAAGGTCACTTGCCACGGGGTTCTTGGTCACATGGGACTGGCCGAAATTCAGGTGAGCGACATTGCCGAGATAGGTCGCGAACTGGACATAGAGCGGCTGGTCCAGCCCCATCTCCTTGTGGACCCGCTCGTAGGTCGCCTGGTCGGCCTGATCGCCGATGACAGCAATGACCGGATCGGCCGGGACCATGCGGCCGACGACGAATGTGATGATCAGCAGGCCGAGCAGCGTCGTCAGGATGACGCTGAAGGATGTTGCCACCTTCTTCACCGCATCGAGCACGGCTACTCCGCCGCCCGATGCGGCCCCGGATGTTTGTGAGATGCTCACGTCATTCTCCCTTGGAAGGAGGTCACTCGCCCTTGGAAACCGTGTCCCAGCGCGTCAGCCATGTCGAATGGCCGAGATAGCCCTTTACCTCCTTGCGAACCGCCTTTGCGTCGGTGCGCAGGAAGGAGGTGATCAGCGGCGGAGACGATTCGAGATAGGCCTTGTTGATCTTCGCGTAGAGATCGGCCCGCTTCTGCTGGTCGGTCTCGTGGGCGGCAGCAGTCACCATATCCTGAATGTCCTTCGGCACATCCCAGGCGGTGCGCCAGGCGTTCAGGCCGGTAAGCTTGGCATCGTCGGAATTGTTGGCATTGGTCGCATAGGACTGGAGGATCGCGTGAGGATCCGGCAGGCGTTCACCCGATCGTGCCGAAAAGATCTCGAATTCACGCGTGCGGAACTTGCCGATATGGTCGCCGCCCTGAAGATCGAGCTTGACGCCGGCCTTTGCGGCGTTGGCCTGCAGCGACTGTGCAACCTCATATTCCGGGGTGACCGGCGTTGCGTAATAGACTTTCGAGAAACCGTTCGGATAGCCGGCTTCAGTGAGCAGCTGCTTGGCCTTCTCGATGTCGAGCTTGTAGGGATTGACCTCACTTGCACCCGGCAGGCCGGCCGGAATGATCGTCTGCTGCTTGATGCCGTAATATTTCATGACGGTGTTGGCGAGGCCGTCATAATCGATCAGGTAGCGGAAGGCTTCGCGAACCTTGGGATTGGACAGAATCTCGTCCTTCTGGTTCAAGGCGAGATAATAGAAGCCGAAGCCCGGCGTCTTCTGAATATCGGCCTTGCCCCCCGCTTCGACCGCCGCAAGGTCGGTGGAGGAAAGACGCGTCGCGACATCGACGTCGCCAGCCTCGAGCTGCAGGCGCTGGCCGGAGGATTCCGGCATGTGGCGCAGGACGACGCGGCGCATTTTCGGAGCACCCTGCCAGTAATCCTTGTTGGCATCGGCGATTAGCAGGTCATTGACGCGCCAGGTCCGCAGCGCATAGGGGCCAGAGCCTGCGTCGTTGGCCTGCAGGAACTCGCGCCCCATATCGCCGTCCTTTTCATGCTCGACAAGGAACTTGCTGTCCAGGATCGAGGTCGAGAAGCTCGCCAGCGAATAGAGGATGAGGTTGGGGTTCCAGAGGCTGGGCGTCTGGAGGACCACGGTGCTGTCGTCGCTCGCCTTGATCAGATCGTCGACATTCTTGTCGGTAAAGCCCCATTGGCGAAGGTCGACGGATGGCGCGAGCCCCAATTTGACGAGACGCCGCAGCGACCACTCGACGTCCTTCGCCGTCAGCGGATTGCCGGAATGAAACTTGATGCCGGGGCGGATCTTGAATGTGAAGGTCTTGCCGTCCGGCGAGACGTTCCAGCTCTCGGCGACACCCGGAGCCGGCTTGGTGATGTCGTTGGCCGGCAGCACGATCAGCCGCTCATAAAGGTTCGCGACAATTTCTGCTGCTTCCAACTGGTTGATTTCATTAGGATCGAGACCGCGCATCGACGACATGTTCGTGGCGATGACCAGCTGGTCCTTCGGGGTGGCTGCGGCCGCAGCCAGTGGCATCATCAGGCTCGCGGCAACAAGAGCCGACGAGATCAATAGCCCGCGTCTTTGGATCTTCATTTTCTTCCTCCCAAGCATCTCTGCAATCGCATCAGAACGAATTTTGATATCGACATCGATCTGAAATCTGGTATATCAGATCTCACAAAACGATTTTGTCGTCAACGGGGGAATTTTCGGCTTATGGAAAATAGGATGGAGGGCGGGGCGGGGGACGACCGCATCGAAAAGATCGATCCGCGATTCCTGACGACCCTTCGTGATCATGTTCATAAGACGCTGCGAGCGGCGATCTTGTCAGGCCGCTTTCGCGCCGATGAGCGCGTGAACGAGCGCCAGCTCGCCGAGCAGCTTGGTGTTTCCACCACTCCGATCAAGGAGGCACTCCGGCAGCTCGAGACAGAAGGACTGGTTGAAACCCTGCCGCGTCGCGGGGTGCTGATCCGGTTCAACGCCGGGTGGGCGGAGGAAATGATCCTGGCACGCGCCGCGCTGGAATCGATGATCGCCCATCTCGCCGCCAAGCGGATCACACAGGAAGAAGCCGGGAAGCTCAGCGATACAGTCGCGTCGATGAAGGCGGCCACAGCCAATGGCGTTGCGGATGACCTCATTGCCCTGAATGAGACCTTTCACGAGCAGATCCATATCGCCTCGCGCTGCCAGTACCTGTCTCGCATGATCGAGCGCCAGCAATTCTACGATGCGAGCATTCGCCGCGTCATTCATTCCGACAACAAGGAGCGCGACAAGGCGCTGGCCGAACACACCGCCATCGCTGCCGCCATCGTCTCGAACGATAGCGACAGGGCTGAGCGCGTGATGCGCGATCACGTCGTCCGCTCCGGGGAAACCTACCTCAACATCGTATTCAGGAAGAAAGAGGACATTTGACGTGACCGTGGCAATGGACAAGATTCGCAAGGCCCTGACGGGTATTTCCGGCGTTCCGGTGACCCCCTACAAGGCGGACGGCAGCATCGACCTCGCCAAGCTTTCCGCATTGATTGCGCGCCTCGCCAGCGCCCGGGTCCACAATCTGATGGCCGCCGGCAATACGGGCGAATTCTTCACGCTGACGATGGATGAGGTAAAGGCGGTTCACAGCGCAACGATCAAGGCCGCCGATGGCAAGGCTCTGATCAGCGCCGCTGTCGGCCGTTCGCTGACGGAAGCCAAGATCCTCGCCCGTCACGCGATTGCCGAGGGCACAGATGCGATCATGGGTCACCACCCGATGGATCCCTTTGCCGGGCCGAGCTACCAGGCGAAATATTTCCTCGAACTTGCCGAGGCGTCCACCGTCCCTGTCATTGCCTATGTGCGCAGCGATACATTCTCCGTCGCTGATTTCCGCAAGCTCGCCCTGCATCAGAACATCGCCGGTATCAAGTTCGCTTCCGGCAACCTAATGCTGCTTGCCGAGGTCATTCGCTCGACGAAGGATGCGCCGGCGATCTGGGTCTGCGGCCTCGCCGAGGGCTGGGCACCAGCCTTCTATGCCATGGGTGCTCGCGGCTTTACCTCGGGGCTCGTCAACGTTTTCCCCGAGCGTTCGCATGCCATCCATCAGGCGTTGGAAGCCGGCGACTACGCCACTGCCCGCGCTCTTATCGACGACATCGCCGGTTTCGAAGCGCTGCGCACCAAATACTTGAACGGCGCCAATGTCACTGTCGTCAAGGAGGCGCTCGGCATGCTCGGAACCGATGTCGGCCCTGTTCGCCTTCCCGGCGTTGAAAGTCTGACGGACGCGGAACGCGCGGAACTGCGCGCAATCGTCGACAATGTAAGCGGCAAGAACCGCGCCGCCTGAGGAAGAATGTCAATGCACATCACCGGCTTCAAGACCTACATGCAGCGCGTCGACGACCGGCCGCGACTGCTCCTGAAAATCGAAACGAGCGAAGGCATTTCCGGTTGGGGCGAGTGCTACAATCACGGCCCCGACTGGGCGCTGCCGCCGCTTTTCGACTACCTCTTCCATCAGATCGAGGGGGAGGACCCCCGCCGAGTGGAATTCCTTGTGCTAAAACTCAATCAGCAGTGCCGTTTTCCGCCGGGCGCCCTCGGGCTTGCGGCCATTTCGGCGATCGATCACGCGCTCTGGGATATTGCCGGCAAGGCCGCCGGCCTGCCGGTTTACATGCTGCTTGGCGGCAACGTTCGGGATCGGGTGCGCGTCTATTGCGGCGTCTATACCGCTCCGGACCCGCAGACGGCGCAGGACCAGACCCTGGAGTTGAACGAAAAATACGGCTACACGGCTTTCAAGCTCAGCCCTTTCCGCCGCGACCTGCATGCCAGCCGTTGGGGCGAGCTTGTAAAGGAAACCGGTGACTGGTTTGCCAAGATACGCGAGATTACGCCGTCGCATTTCGAATTCGCATTTGATGCCCATGCGAAAATTTTCGAGCCCTATCAAGCTGTTCAGCTTGCGGCGGCGATTGCGCCGAACGATCCGCTGTTCTACGAAGAGCCGATCCGGCCGGAACACATCCCGGCATGGGCAGAGCTGAAGTCGAAAGTTTCCGTCCCGCTGGCCACGGGGGAATCGCTCTACAATCGCTTCGAATTCCTGTCGCTGCTTTCAGCCCGCGGCGCCGATATCATCCAGCCGGACATATGCGTTGTCGGCGGCGTAACGGAAATGCGCAGGATCGCAACAATCGCTGAGGCCCACTATGTAACCGTCGCGCCGCATAACCCGATGGGGCCGCTTGCGACGGCGGTCAACATCCACTTCTGCGCCGCGCAGCCGAACTTCAAGGTGCTTGAGTTCAAGCCTCATGTCCACGCGCCATGGGCGGCCGATCCGTATATGCCGGTCGACGGCCACATGGAATTGCGGCCCGACCGTCCGGGCTGGGGGCTGGAAATCGATGAAAAGGCGTTGCAGACGGAAGACTACATTCACTGGGAGCGGAAAATAACCCGCAAGCCGGACGGATCGACAGCCTATCCCTGACTGGTTCGGTCATTCGCGCCCGCCAGGCCGAGATCGCCCGCCTCGAAGTTCTCGACAACGGCAAGCCGTTTTCGGAGGCCGACTGGGATGTCGTCGAGGCGGCGGGCTGCTTCGATTTATATGCGGGGCTCGCCGAATGGCGTTGCCCCGCCGCGCCCTCGTGGTCGCTTCCGCGAATAAATCGAATGGCTCATGTGGTCGGATCAGCCGTGCAGTCTGCGCAGCATTGTTCCAAGCCGGCTCGCCGGGTCGCTTTCCTCAAGCCCTTTGGGGTGTCGGCAAGGGAAGTGGCTCCTCTTTCCGAACCTCACATCCGTCGGACTATAGCCGAATTCCCGCTTGAAAGCGCGGCTGAACTCCGTGCCGTCACTGAAGCAGCGCTGCTCGGCCAAATCTAGTATCCGGCGTTGGTCGCTAGGGTTCGCTAAAGCTGCATGGGCGTCCAGCAGGCGCCTATGCTGGATGTAATGCTTAACTCCGCCAAAAGCCTCAAACATCCGGTAAAGTCGCGAACGCGAAACCCCCAATTCTCGCTCGAGCGTTTGAGGTCCCAGGGTGGGGTCGAACAGCTTCGATTGTATGATTTTCTGCGCCCGATCCAGCAGCGTTGTTGATATCGGATGACTTGCCATCTCAACGTTGCCGGCCGAAGGAGAGACACAAGCGAGCATCATTGCGCGCGTTGCCTCCACCAAGGCAGGAAGATCGGTTAGTTGGAGGAGCGGTAGCTGGTTGGCCAGCGCGATCATATAGTCATGGAATAGCCGCGCCATGCCGCTTTCAACTGTTGTGAATTCGGCTGCGCTCAAGGCCCGGGTTAAACGAGGGCAAAAGTCCCGCGGGACGAACAAGATGAGCATCTCGCTCGCCGTCAGACTGCCGTGGAAATTGCGCCCCATCGTATGGACCTGCGTGACCCCGGCAGTGCCACGGAATGTGCCGGTGTTGGTTTCGGTACAACTTTCTCCGGAAAGCAAAACCGACAGGACGAAATGGTCAAGTGGCTCCCAGTGGAGGTGATGTATTGTGCTCTTGAATTGCAGGGGATCCGTTGTGACATGCGAAAACACAAGGCAGCCGAGGTCCCAGGTGGACAGCTGTCCAAAGAACCCCCTCGTCGTGTCACGCGTCGAACCGAGATCAACGATCGGGGCGAAATTGGCGCGCCACGCCTCGAACTGGCGGATCGTCGGTACAGCGTTCGTTACAAAATCAAAGGAAGAGAGATTTGATGACTGCGGGGCGGTAACCGGTCCGGGAGCGCGGTTTTCCACCGCATTCCGTCCAGCCGCAAGTCGCGCTGGCTGAAAGGCCTTTTGCTGCGTCCCTATCTGGCAAACTGTCATGATACGCGCGCAGACCGAGCTGCGCTTTGAAAAGCGGAATTCGACATCGAAGGTCTCCAACCAAAATCTGCATTTCAACTGGATGTCTGGCCGTCTTGCGACACTCACGCCGGATTTCGGATCGTCTATTAGCATGATCGACTATAAACTACAATCTAGCCGGGCAGGGACAGCTTTACTATCGCCTGACAACGTACTCAGTTCCGTCGAATGCGCAGAAATCGTTGGTGCGATCTTGTATCGAAGCTATTTCGATGCCAGCCTTCGAGGTTTTTTGGGCTGTGTCGCAGCGAGCCGGTTTCTCGCCCTTAGGTCGCGACGATTGGCGCAATCTTGCTCACAAGAGGCACCTGTTGCTACCGTGCCAACAGATCGAAAGTCGACCTGCTTCGTGGACGGAGAGCATAGGTACGAGATTCCGTGCCATCACTGGGGCGTTGCGGATCAGGTAATGTGAGCTGATGGACGGCCGTTCGTGCCGTCGAAAATAGGCCCACCTGGATCGTCAGCCATGAAATCTTCTTCCGAACGCAAATTCTCGATGTGGACGCTGATGGCGATGTGCGTAGGGTCGATGGTCGGCGCTGGTATTTTTTCGCTTCCACAAGCTTTCGGACGCGCGACCGGGCCATTTGGTGCAATGATCGCTTGGGCGATCGCTGGCCTTGGCATGTTGATGCTTGCCTTCGTCTTTCAGACCCTGTCGCAACGTAAGCCAGATCTGGACGCCGGCATCTACGCCTATGCGAAAGCGGGTTTCGGCGACTATCTTGGATTCCTGTCCACGCTTGGCTACTGGTCCGCGGCGCTGCTCGGGAATGTTTCCTACTTTGTATTGATCAAGTCGACTCTTGGCCTCTTTTTCCCGATCTTCGGCGACGGGAATACGATTTTCGCCATTGCCACCTCGTCAGTGTTGCTGTGGACCGTTCACGCGCTGATCTTGCGTGGAATTCGCGGAGCGGCGTTGATCAATACGATCGTCACCTTCGCCAAAATCATCCCAATCATACTCTTCATTGTATTTGTCATTTACGGTTTCCAAGCCGACATCTTCGCGCTCAACTTTTGGGGAGGTGAAACCGTTACCTTCGGCAGCGTCGCGGGGCAGGTCCGCGCGACCATGCTGGTTACGGTATTCGTCTTCGTCGGCATTGAAGGCGCGAGCGTTTATTCTCGCTATGCCCGCAACCGCTCTGATGTCGGAATTGCGACATTGCTTGGCTTTGCGGGCGTGCTTTGTCTGCTCATTCTCGTGACCATCCTCTCTTACGGCGTCATGCTTCGTGCCGATCTTGCCAATTTGCGCAATCCATCGATGGCCGGCGTGCTATCGGCCATCGTCGGCCCGTGGGGCACCCTCTTCGTCAGCGCCGGGCTGATGATCTCGGTTGGTGGGGCCTATCTCTCCTGGGTTCTGCTTGCCGCGGAAATTCTGTTCTCCGCTTCGAAATATGGGACGATGCCTCGATTTCTGCGGCGTGAAAACAGTGCCGGCGTGCCGTCGAACGCTCTGTGGTTGACCAATATTGTGGTGCAGGTCTTCCTGATCCTGTCACTATTTGCGCAATACGCGCTTCGCCTGGCTATCGAACTTACCAGTTCGATGATTCTGATTCCCTATTTTCTCGTCGCCGCCTATTCTTTTAAGCTTGTCTTGACTGGCGAAACCTACGAAGGGGATTCCGCGAGCCGCCACCGCGAATTCGTGCGATCCGCATTAGCACTCACCTATACTTCCTTTCTTATCGCCGCTGCAGGTGGCACTCATCTGCTGCTTTCCGCCGCCATTTACGGACCCGGTTCCATCCTGTTCTTAATGGCACGTCGAGAGCAGAAACTTCCTGTGTTTAAGCTGGCCGAAATCCCGGTGTTCATCGTTGCGGCCGCAGGCGCCATGATTGCCATTTACGCCCTCGCAACCGGTCGCATTTCGGTTTGAGGACAAGTCAAACCGAATGCAGACCGCGGTCGCAACTGCGCGAGAGTGCCAACCGACTGAAATGTCTCGACATATTTCGCTTCGGCCCGTGCGGCTCCAGGTATCCGCTTCTCAAAGTCGTTGTCGCAAACGCCGCGACTTAACGCATTGTTCGCTAATTTAGCAAATTTCGTCACTTTTAAACGCAAAGCATAGTTGTGAGATTCTGTGCGATCACGGCCACGGCGGAAGCATTTTATAGTGCGCTATAGGCCGTTCCCTGCAGCACGAATGTTCAAAAGGTCCGAACAACCTTCTTGAGAGGGCATCATGACTTCGGCTTCCACGCAAAAATTGTCCCTTTTCGCACTGACGTCCATGGTTGTCGGGTCGATGGTAGGCGCTGGTATATTCAACCTTCCAGGTCGTTTCGGGACGGCGACCGGGCCGTTCGGTGCGATCATAGCGTGGGCGATCGCGGGCACGGGCATGTATATGCTTGCGCGTGTGTTTCAGGCCCTGGCGGAGAAAAAGCCCGAGATCGATTCTGGCGTTTTCGCCTACGCCAAGGAGGGCTTCGGTAATTACATGGGCTTTCTTTCGGCCTTTGGATACTGGCTGGGAAGCTGCCTCGGCAACGTTTTCTATTGGGTGTTGATCGGCTCGACGCTAGGCCGGTTCTTCCCTGGGCTCTTCGGAGACGGGAGCACCATGATCGCCATCGTCGTTTCTCTCCTGGGAATATGGGCCTTCCATTTCATGATCCTGCGCGGCGTGGAGCAGGCGGCCTTCATCAACGTGATCGTCACGATTGCAAAGATCGTCCCGATCGTCGTCGCCATCCTGGCGATGATATTCGCGTTCAATTACACAGAGTTCTCCGCGAATTTTTTCGGCGGCGTACACATGCCCGAAAAATCGCTTTTCGCGCAGGTTCGTGACACGATGCTGATCACGGTCTTCGTCTTCCTGGGGATCGAAGGAGCGAGCGTCTATTCCCGCTTCGCCAAGACCCGTGCCGATGTCGGTACCGCGACTATTCTCGGCTTTGTCGGTGTGACCGGTCTGATGGTGGCGATCACTTTGCTTCCCTACGCTGCGATGCCGCGCGCAACGGTCGCGGGAGTCCAAAACCCCTCGCTCGCTGGCGTTCTGGAAGTCGTGGTCGGCCATTGGGGGGCGGTGTTCATTTCGGTCGGCGTGCTGGTATCGGTTCTTGGCGCCTATCTCGCATGGTCGCTGATCTGCGCCGAAGTGCTGTTTGCTGCTGCCAAATCAGCCGATATGCCGAGGCTATTTGCAGCGCAGAACGACAACAGGGTGCCGGCCAATGCGTTGTGGCTGACCAATATCGTCGTCTCACTGTTCGTGATCTCGACCTACTGGTCTCGCGATGCCTTCAATTTCATGCTCGACATGACGAGCGTGACGGCGCTTCTTCCATATCTTCTGGTCGCAGGCTACGGCGTGCTGCTTGCGCGTCGGGGCGAAGGCTATGAGGAAACGCCGGAGGAGCGCGGCCGCGACCAGATATTTGCCTGGATCGCGGTGATCTACACGATCGTGATGTTCATCGCCGCAGGGCTGAAATATGTCCTGCTCGTCAGCGTTTTATTCGTGCCGGGAACCATCCTTTACGTCTGGGCGCGGCGAGAGCAGAGAGTGACGCTTTTCACCAGCATCGAACTCATCGTTTTCGCCGTCACCGTGATTGCGGGCCTTGTCGGAGCTTATGGACTGTTGAGCGGCACCATCACGCCTTGAGGACATAGGGAGGAAAATCGATGACACAGGAAATCACATTCGGTGTGCATTCCGAAGTTGGCCAACTGCGAAAGGTCCTGGTATGCGCGCCGGGGCGTGCCCATCAGCGTCTGACGCCGAGCAATTGCGACGCGCTCTTGTTCGACGATGTTCTCTGGGTCGATAATGCCAAGCGCGACCACTTCGACTTCATAACCAAAATGCGTGACCGCGGCGTCGACGTGGTCGAGATGCATAATCTGCTCGCCGAGACGGTTGCGCTCCCTGAGGCAAAGAAGTGGATTCTCGACAATCAGGTCGTCGCCAACCAGATCGGTCTCGGCCTGCTGAACGAAGTGCGATCCTATCTGGAAGGGCTTTCCGACCGGGATCTGGCCGAAACCCTGATCGGCGGCCTGTCGACATTCGAATTTCCGGAAGCTCTGGGCGGCGAGCAACTCGCCCTGATCCGTGATGCCGCCGGCGTCAACGAATATCTGCTGCCGCCGCTGCCGAACACGCTCTATACGCGTGATACGACCTGCTGGATCTATGGCGGTGTAACGTTGAACGCGCTTTACTGGCCAGCGCGTCATGAGGAGACGATCCTTACCACTTCTATTTACAAGTTTCATCCCGACTTCGCCGGCAAGGTCAACGTCTGGTGGGGAGATCCAACGAAGGATTGGGGTCTTGCCACGATCGAAGGCGGGGATGTCATGCCAATTGGCAAGGGTAATGTCCTCATCGGCATGAGTGAGCGCACCTCCCGACAGGCGATCGGTCAGGTGGCAAAAGCACTATTCGAGAAAGGTGCTGCCGAGCGCGTTATCGTTGCGGCCATGCCGAAGCTGCGCGCGGCCATGCATCTCGACACGGTATTCACCTTTGCGGACCGCGACTGCGTGCTCCTCTATCCTGATATCGTCAACAATATCGAAGCCTTCTCCTATCGTCCCGACGGCAATGGCGGTATCGAACTGCGCAAGGACAAGGGCTCTTTCGTCGAAACCGTGCGCGACGCGCTCGGATTGAAGACGATGCGTGTCGTCGAGACCGGCGGAAACGACTACATGCGCGAACGAACCCAGTGGGACAGCGGCGCCAATCTGGTCTGCGCGTCACCCGGCGTCGTCTATGCCTACGACCGCAATACCTACACCAATACCTTGCTGCGCAAGCAGGGGATTGAGGTGATCACGATCACAGGCGCGGAGCTTGGGCGTGGGCGCGGCGGCGGCCATTGCATGACATGCCCTATCGCTCGTGACGCGGTCGACTACTGATCGTGGCCGAAAAACCTGGCTTTCTTATCCGGAATCCTTGGGTTTGTGCCCAGGTCAAGGCGCCTGCCTGTGGTCTGGAACGCTCACTTCGGGAAGCATCGCCTCTCGAACGGCACGGGATGGTCATGTCGGAGACGCACCGTTTCAGTGAGATATCTTCGGGGGCATGCCATGTTTAGAGCTGGTAGGAAATATGGCCACCTTGTCCACGATGCCGGTTGCGGTTGCGCAAATCGCGATCTTCAGCAGCGATCCCGCTACCTCGGCGAATATTCGCGACGAACATTCCTGGCCGGCATCGGATCGATGGCCGTTGCGGGTGCTGTACCCCGAGCAGGCAACGCGCAAACTTCAAAGCGGCCCTCAAAAATACTTCTGAACCAGATCCGGCTTTTCGACGGCAAATCCAATACCTTGCAGAACGGCTCGCAGGTCCTGGTGGAAGAAGGCAGGATTATCGCGATCGATGCCGCAAACAATCCGCCGCCCGCCGATGCAATCATAATCGCCTGCAACGATCGTGTCTTGATGCCGGGCATGATCGACGCGCATTGGCACACGATTTACGCTGCGGTGCCCCTGCAGGTCCTTTTGACCGGCGATCCCGGCATGATCTTCGCCGCTTCCACCGCCGAAGCCGAACGCACCTTGATGCGGGGTTTTACCACTATTCGCGATCTCGGCGGGCCGGTCTTCACATTCAAACAGGCCATCGATGCCGGCATCATTCCAGGCCCGCGCATTTTCCCCTCGGGGGCAATGATCACGACATCGGGCGGTCACGGTGACCTGCGCATGCCGTTCGAAATTCCTCCGAGAGACGGTCAGCTCAGTCTCAGCGAATTGATGGGAAGCGCGGCCATCGTCGATGATGTCGGAGGCTTGAAACGTCGCGTGCGCGAGCAGCTTCTTCAAGGCGCATCGCAGGTCAAGATTGTCGGAGGGGGAGGGGTGTCGTCTCCGCGAAGCCCGCTCGACATGAGTACGTTCAGCGAGGAGGAGATCCGCGCAGCCGCTGACGTAGCGCGGGACTGGAACACCTATGTAACGGTTCATGCCTATGCATCCAATACCGTCCGGCGCGCGATCGACGCGGGAGTGGCATGTATCGAACATGCCCATCTCATGGATGAAGAGACGGCAAGGATGTTTGCCGACAAGAGTATCTGGCTCAGCACTCAACCGTTCCTGTCGATCGAAGATGCTGCCTCACAGACCGGCGTGGGTGCCGAGCGCGCAGCGCAGATTTTCATCGGAACACCAAAGATCTACGGATACGCGAAAAAATACGGGATCAAGACGGCCTGGGGGTCGGATCTCCTGTTTTCGCCGGAATTGACGCCTCGCCAGAACGTCATGCTCACGCATCTGAGCAACTGGTATTCCAACGCCGAGGCGTTGCGCATGGCGACATCGGGCAATGCCAGTCTTCTGACGCTCTCCAACCTGCGCACGCCCTATTCGGGCAGATTGGGCGTCATCGAAAAGGGAGCCTTTGCCGATATCCTCGTCTGGGACGGCAATCCGCTCGACGACATCAAGATGATCGAGGAACCCGAGAAAAACCTGAAGCTCGTCATGAAGGACGGCCAGATTTTCAAGAATACACTCTGAGGTACCCACTCGAGGATGATGATGCGGGCTGGACGCCAACGAGCAGTTTCTTCGGCCGAAGTCGTGATTGCGGTGCTTGTCGTGATCGCTCTGTTGCCGGCGAGCGCGCCGGTGATTGCGCCACTGGCATTCGCGCTCCTGGCAATAGCCCTTCTGTGGCCGGTCCAACACGGCATGCAGGCCTTCCTTCCAAAATACGTCGCGCTTCTGGCGACCTTGACCGTTGTGATGATCGCCCTTCTTGCTTTTGCCTGGATCTTTTCTTGGTCCTTCGGCCGTGTCGGCGGATGGATGATCAGCAATGCCGCCCGCTTTCAACAACACTATGATGAAGTTCGTCAGTGGCTGGAGGAGCAGGGTATCGACGTCGATGTGCTCTGGGCCAACAATGTTGGCACAGCCTCAGTCGTGCGCATGGTTCAAACCGTGACGACCCGCCTCAACAGCACGTTCAGCTTCTGGTTGGTCGCTCTGACCTACTTGCTTCTCGGAGTGATGGAAGTTGAGGGTTTTGCCAATCGCCTCAAAACAATGCCTTATCCTGTGGCGCGGCAATTGCTTCTCGATGGCAGCCGGCAGACGGCAGAAAAGCTTCGTCGCTACATGAGGATCCGGACGATCATGAGCATCGTAACGGGCCTCGTCGTCTGGGGTTTCACCAGTGCTTTCGGACTTCCCCTTGCAAAAGAATGGGGCGCCATCGCCTTCGTTCTGAATTACATACCCTTTATCGGACCGCTCGTGGCAACGCTGCTTCCTACCGCCTTTGCCCTCATTCAGTTCGACAACTGGCAATCGGCGCTTACCCTGTTCCTGGGGCTCAACCTCATCCAATTCACGCTCGGCAGCTATATCGAGCCTCGCGTATCAGGCAATGCTCTCTCCCTTTCACCGGTCGTCGTGCTGTTTTCCGTTTTTGCCTGGGGTTATCTATGGGGGATCTTCGGCGCATTCATCGGTGTACCCATCTCGATCGCGCTGGTAACGTTCTGCCGCAATCATCCATCCAGCCGGTGGGTATCCGAACTTCTCGGACGTGACAGCGAAGACGATCATGGTGATGACTCAGGCTGAAACGGCGCCAGCGAAATGAATGTTCACCGGCCGACGCATATATAGCCGCGAGCACCGTAAAAACATATGCCGCCCCGACTGCCGCCACCGCTCGAAACGCGGTCGAGGAAGCGCGAGGCGACCCAGCCGCTGCGGGAATACCGGGAGCGGACATTACACCATCTGCGCGACGAAGAGCAGCGGTCAATGGTCACTCTATCTCCCCTTCGTAACTGACCAACGACGCGAAACGAGGTGCCGGGTCCCGATCGCACTTGAACTGTGCCGGTCACCTGCGCCGAAGCAGCGTCTGCCGGAGCAACTTCCGACAACGTTAAGACAACTGTGAAAAAGGCGACTGTCGCCATATGCAGGACGTTCATGGAATACTCCTTCATTTGTTCGGGCCAGAAAACCGGCGACGCCTGGCGACCGATGGAAACAAGTCGGAATGCCCATCCGAGACAGAAAGATGCGCCGGGTTCCCTATCGGAACATCGCAAAAAGCGCCTTGCTTGCCTCCTGCATCGTCAGGCCGCGCCGAAACGCGCCTGTTTCGATGAAATTGACGATTTCGGCGATGACGATGGGGTTGAACATCATGAAGGTGTGCGTCGCATGAAGCACCAGATGGTCCGTCGCGCCCTCCAGCTTCGTCGATGCGACGGACACTTTCCCATCGTTGCGCCCTTCTATGATGGCGTTGAAAAGCGGATTGATGGATATATCACCCGCGATAATGCCCACTGGATAGTCCGGTAGTGGCAGGAGCTTCGGCAGCGCGGCGGGGCCAGTCCCAAGCTCGCACCCGGCGGGGCCATTGATCCAGTGAAATGGCGTCATCTCTCCGAAGACGTCCACGATCTCGGACCCGTTGTTCGGGGGCGCCAGCATGACAATCCGGCCAAGATTTGCAGGACGCATTTGCGCCAGCCAATAGCGGACAAGAATGCCACCCATCGAATGGGTAACGAAATTGACGCATCCTGACCCGCACATTGCCACTGCCTCACCTATGTGGCCGGCGAGTTCGGAAATGGTCGCGCGCGTCGAAGGATATTCGTTGTTGATGACGACGTATCCGCGCCGCGCCAGAGTCTTCTCGACAAGCCGAAGGGATCCGCTGCTGCGCGCAAGCCCGTGCACCAGCACGACATTTTCCGCACGGTCCTCAGCAGCAATCATTGCCAAATCCCTCGAGATGGTTCTGAAGAAGTCGGTTTCAGGGATCCCTGGTTCGATCCAATAAATCGCGACCGGTCGCTGCGGTGAGGCCGCGATCCTTCTCGAGATGCCCGGAACCGAATATTCGCCGCTTGGCATTCTCCCTCACCGTCTGAACGAATATATAGAGCAAAGGAATGGCGAGAAGGCCTACGATTGTTCCGAGCAGCAGCCCACCGAGCACGGTAACGCCGATCGCCTGGCGGCTGCCTGCTCCGGCTCCCGTCGCCACCACCAACGGCACTACGCCCAATATCGAAGCCATCGCCGTCATCAATACCGGCCTGAAGCGCTGTGACGTCCCTTCGCGTGCCGCTTCTATAACGCTGAGACCGTCTTCCCGGCGCTCCTTGGCGAATTCTACAATGAGGATGGCGTTCTTGGCCGCCAGGCCGATCAGCAGCAGCAGGCCGATCTGGGCGTAGATATTGAGATCGATCCTGCCGATCACCAGTCCCGCCAAGGCCCCGAGCACCGCGACGATCACGGACATCATCACTGCAAGCGGAACGCTCCAGCTTTCATATTGGGCGACGAGGAAGAGGTAGGTGATAATGATCCCCATGATCAGGATGATGACCGTCTGTCCACCCGCTTGCTTTTCCTGAAGCGCCAGTCCCGTCCATTCATATCCAAAGCCTGGCGGCAGCTTCTCCGTTGCGAGCGCCTCCATGGCCTTCAAGGCATCCCCGGTGCTCGCCCCCGCCGCAGCCTGCCCGTTGATAGCGGCGGATGGAAAAAGGTTGTAGCGATTGACCGAGTTTGGTCCGTAGATGGTCGAGATGGAAAGCAATCCTTGCAAGGGAACCAGATCGCCGGACTGGCTCCGCACTCTCAGCCGCTGGATGTCCTCAATGCGCGAACGGAACGTCGGCTCGTCCTGGATCCGAACCTGGTATACGCGCGAAAAAATGTTGAAATCGTCGACATAGGCCGATCCGAGATGCGCTTGCAGCGTGCTGAAGATCGTCGCCGGCGAAACGCCGAAAAGCTCGGCTCGTCGCCGGTCGATATCGAGATAGATCTGCGGCGCGTCAGCCGAAAACGTGCTGAACACGCCTGTTAACCGCTCCGTCTGGTTTGCCGCGACGATCAGCCCGCGCATCACTTCGGCAAGTTCCTCCTGACTTTGCCCGGCGCGGGCCTGAAGGCGAAAGTCAAAGCCACCGGTTGTCCCGAGACCAGGTATTGCTGGCGGATTGAACGGGACCACCGACGCCGTCGAGACCTTTCTGAACTCTGTTCGAAGCTCGTTCATCAACGCAAAGGCGCTCTGGTCCGACCCGCGTTCGCTCCACGGCTTCAGCGCCGAGATGATCATTGCCGAATTGGAGCCGCCACCGCCAATCATGCTCGTTCCGGCAATGGCGATGGTGTTTGCAATCCCGGGCGTTCGCTGGAGCACGGTGGTGACCGTCGCGATTGTCTCCTGCGTGCGCTCAAGGGAAGCGGAATCGGGCAATTGCACGTTCATGAAGAGATAGCCCTGGTCTTCTGCCGGGACAAAACCCACGGGCAGGATGCGATAGAGACCGTAAACGCCCACGACGGTAATCATGAGAAACAACAGACTGAGGGCAATCCTGCGCGCAAAAACCGCCAGCAAAGAAACGTAAAACCGTCGCGACGCATCGAGGCCCTGGTTTATCCTGCCGAACAGCTTCGACCGGCTCTCCTGTACCGGCCGGAGGATCAGGACGCAGAGTGCCGGACTGAGGGTCAAGGCATTGATCGTCGAGAATGTGATCGTGATCAAGATGGTGACCGCGAACTGACGGTAGAGTTCACCGGTTATGCCGGCGAGGAACGCAACCGGCACGAAGAGGGCGGCCAGCACCAAGGTTGTTGCAACGATTGGACCCGTGACCTGGCTCATCGTGCGTAGCGTCGCTTCACGCACATCGACGCCCATCTCGCTCATGATGCGCTGGACATTTTCCACCACGATGATCGCGTCGTCCACGACAAGACTGATCGCGAGTATCATCGCGAAAAGCGTGATCGTATTGGCCGAATAACCCATGAGATAAAGCACGGCAAAACCGCCGATCAGCGAAACGGGTATGGTCAGCGTCGGGATGATTGTCGCGCGCCAGTCCTGCAGGAAAAAGAACACGACAAGGACAACGAGTACGAAGGTGATCGCCAATGTGACAAAAATCTCATGGATGGTTTGCCGAACGAAAGCGGTCGTGTCGAAAACGACCGTGTAGGCGAGGTCATCAGGAAATTGTTTCGACAACGTCTGCAACTCGCCAAGAACAGCGTTCGAGACCGCGAGCGCGTTTGCATCGGTCGATTGATAGACGACGACGGTCGCGCTCGGCCTGCCATTCAGGGTCGAAGCCGTATCGTAGGATTGTGCGCCGAGTTCGATCCGGGCGACGTCGCGGAGATGGACGATCGCTCCATCCTTGTTGGTGCGGATGATGATGTTGCCGAACTCGTTTGCATCGGCAAGCCGTCCTCTGGCCATGACGGTCAACTGCAGCTGCTGACCGGTGGGTGACGGGGGCGAACCGAGCTGGCCGGCGGATGCCTGGACGTTCTGGGCCTGTATCGCCGCCATCAAGTCGGCTGCGGTTATGCCAAGGGCCTGCATGCGATCGGGATTCATCCAGATACGCATGCTGTAGGCGGGACCAAACACGCTCGCTTCACCGACGCCCGGGAGGCGAGCGATCGCATCCCTGATGTTGATCATGGCATAGTTGCTGATGAAGACATCGTCTTTAGTGCCCTTCGGCGAGTAAACCGCAAAGCCAAGCAGCATGCTCGACGAACGAGTTCTGACCGAGACGCCTGTCTGCGTAACGGCAGCAGGAAGCCGGGGCGATGCCATTGACACGCGATTTTGCACATTGACCTGGGCGATCGCTGGATCCGTACCCGCCGCGAACGTAACCGTCAGACTGTAGGTGCCGTTATTGGTGCTCGACGATGACATGTAGAGCATGTCTTCAACTCCGTTCACCTGATCCTCGATCGGCGCCGCCACGCTGTCGGTCATCACGCTGGCATTCGCGCCGGGATAGCTTGCCGTGACCTGCACTTCGGGCGGTGTGATCTGCGGAAACTGGGCGACGGGTATCAAGAAGAGTGACAGGCCACCCGCAATCATCATCACAACTGCGATGACCATCGCAAATCTCGGCCTGGCAATGAAGTGCGCCGAAAGGTTCATTGCGCTGAACCCGATTGCGGTTCCATAGGCGCGAGCGAGATCGCGCTGCTGTCGGCTGGAGAAACTTCCGTCGGTTCGACGATGAGGCCTTCCGAGACGTTCTGCAGGCCGTCGACGATCAGTTTCTCCCCGCCTTTAAGACCATCGTCTACTGCCCAGTTGCCGCCGATCTGCCGGGTAATTTTTATTCGACGAAGCTCGACGGCATTCTGCGCATTGACGAGCAGAACGTACTTGCCACCCCGATCCTGCTGCACCGCCCCCAGCGGCACGACAGGACGAAGCGTCTTTTCCCTTTCCGATATGATGACCGTTACGAACTGACCTGGAATAAGCAGTGCATCCGGATTGGGAAACAGTGTTCGAATTGCCAGCGTCCCCGTTGCCGGGTCGATTTCGTTGCCGAAGAATTCAATCCTTCCCGGCTCCGTGTAAGGTTGGCCGTTCGACAGCCGCAGGCTGGGCTTATAGCCGCCGGCGAGCTCCTCCTTGCCAATATTGCCTCCGGCCGCACGCAGTTCGAGGATCGATCGATCACTCACGGAGAACACAACGCGGATCGGATCCATTTCGACGACACGAGCCAATGTCGTTGAGCTGCCGCTGACGAAGCTTCCAACAGACAATTCCGCGGCTCCGATGCGGCCGTCGATCGGCGAGACTATCCGGGTGAAGCTGAGATTGAGCTCGGCCTGGCTCACGCGCGCTTGTGCCGACAGAAGGTTTGCCTGACTGGTTTCAAGGGCGGTCTGGCTTTCCTCCAGCGTCGCGCGCGATACGGTTTGGTTGCTCAGCGATTGATTTCGCGCGACGCGGCGTTCAGCATCCGCCAATGCCGCCTGGGCGCTCGCAAGCGCTGCCCTGGCGTCCGACAGCGCTATTTCCAGGGACCGCTTGTCGATCAGGAAGAGATCCTGATCCTTCCTGACCAGTTGGCCTTCATTGAAAAGACGTTGGTCGACAAAACCTTCGATCCGCGAACGGATATCGACGGCATTGACTGCCTCCACACGTCCGACGAATTCATGTTTCGGCGAAACGTCTTGAACCGGCACGGTGAGGACGCCAACGGACGGACCAGCCTGTGCCGCCACGTTCTGCGGCACTGACATCAGCGCTGCGAACAATAACATCAGGAACGTCGGCGGAACCCGACGATGCAACTTCATCGACATGTCTCCAACAAGACCGAGAAATTCGACAACTCAAGGCGGATGGAAGCAGTCTATAAAAATTAGCAAGCGCTCAAGTTCTACTACCGGACGTGGAAAGCAGCAAGCATTACTGATGGTGCGTCCTGTCCCAATTCGGCGCTCTGGCGACGCTTGCCGGATGCAGAGCCACTGCGATCACGCCAGCGCGGCAGCGTTGCATTAGGCACATCTCTGAGCGTTCGCCGCGTGGGGGCAGCATCCGGCGATCGCGAGTTCGCAGTACCCGCGCGCGTCTGGCTTCGAGCTCCGCAAAGATTTTTTGCCGGCCGGACTTTGTGAACCTGCCGATCAACCGCTGCACTGTCAGTTGACTGGTGCCGGCCAGATGATGGTGGCGTCATCGGCGAAGTCGACCATCGAGGCGGCAAAAGCCGGGGATTTCTTGCACCGTCTTTTTATGCTCACTGCAAGGGGCACTTTCTCACTTCTCAGTTAGTCTCATCGATTTTCGACCAGCTTGTTTGTTCGACGTCCGATCTCAAACTTAGCTGGGCCACGAGTTGTTCGACAACGCTGTCCTGTTCGTTTTTCGTGAATACGATTGCTTCGATTTCCATCCCGTCGCCGGCATCGCACAGGCGGCTTTTTATCGATCGGAACTGCAGTTTGTTGGCGTTCAGCGATTGCAGCAGCGTCGCACGGACGGCTATTTCATGATCGGTTGGGCATTTGAGCTTTATATCGTAGATAAGCTCCTGTTCTGGTGCGACTATAGACCAAGTTTCAATATACGATCCAAGCTTGGGAAGCGTGTAATTGAAGGCGACAATGAAAAGAGCCGCTTCGCCGGCCAGCAGAAGCTGCCCATAGCCAGCAAAGACGCCTACCGCGCCGGTGCTCCAGACAGTCGCAGCCGTGCTCAATCCTTTTATATTGGTGCCGTCGCGGATAATGAGACCGGCCCCAAGGAAGCCTATACCGGTAACGACTTGAGCGCCCATGCGCAGATCGAATTCGAAGCCCATCGCGCTTGGAAGCGATGCATAGGATGCGGCACCAAGGGAAACAAGCGCATGCGTTACGAGATTTGAGTTCCGCTGCTTTAAATGCCTTTCGGCGCCGATCAGCGTTCCAAGCAGCAGGGCAATCACCAGTTTGAGGAGAATTGATTGGCTGGCGTCCATATCGTCGCCTCTATGTTATCCGGTTGAGTGGCGCCTATTTGCGGGACGTCGGCCAGTGACGTCTACTGCAAGAAACCATTTACCCTCGCGCAGAAAGAAACCAGTATCCTCTCGTCTTTCTTACTCTGAATTGGAAGTTGAAGGTTCGATCGGAGAAACCATGATAAACATCCTGCTGAAGTTACGCTTCGTCATGGCGCTTGCATCCATAGGAGTTATTGCCGCCGCGGGTTTGATGTTTTGGGAGGGCCTGCTGACATTATGGCATGCCTTTGCCTATGTGAGAACCGACCCTGACCTTGCCGTTATTGCGGCCGTCATGCGGGCCACGGACAAGCTACTGTTTGCCATCGTCCTTATCATCTTCGGCTGTGCCATCGCGCTTGGCTTTCTCATCGATCTGTCGCCCGAACGACGCGCGGCGCTGCCCGATTGGATGGTCATCGATAATGTCGCCGAACTCAAGAATCTCTTCATCCAGATGATTATCCTCTATCTGGTCGTCCATTTCGCCACGCTCGTCGCCGAGACTGACCAGATGTTACAGTGGAACGCGTTGGTCCTTCCGATCTCGATTCTGCTATTGGCCGGCGCAATGCGACTGATCGCCGGTTCGCCTGGACACGGCACTCACGCTGAGGATGCTTCGGTTCAAAAAAAGCCACCCGCTTCCACTCCCAGCGCCGATGGTTCCTAAATTCACATCCGCGATGTTACCTGCTGCTCCTTGGGTGGAGCAGCTTTTCCGAGCCGCAGGCTCCATTCGTTCCCGCAATGTCGTACCAGTGTTAGCGGCCGACCACACATGTCGACCGAGGTCACCTGATCTGTCCAGCATACGCCGCCATGCCAGGTCGAACTGCGACGGCCGGTATCTTTGATATCTCCGGCATGGATGGTCAGCGTAGCCCCGTGAACCAACAGCATTTTCCCGCGTTTTCTGGGCAAGGAGAACGTCATGGGCCTGATCATTGAAGGTGACTATCATCGCATCGGTCGCGATTACGACGAGCCTGATGAACTCGGGCAGGCAAATGCAGTCGTCGACGAATACCTCCACTTAGTCAAAGAGAGCGATATCGGCAGGCAGCTGATTGATGAAATCGAGCTGCCCGTCCGTAAGAGACTGCTCGTGAAGGCTTTTTGTACCGTCATTGCGGCCGAGCATCGCCCGGATATGCGCGCCCTGTTAATCAGGGCAGGCCTTACGCTGGCCCAATATCAATCGGGAATCGGCGCCCGAATATTCCTCAAGCCAGGCCATGGCACCAGCACCAGCCACCAACGATCGAGGCTCTCGGCTCACCGATTGGAGGCCATCCTGTTCACCGCGGCTGCAGATCGGGTTCGGCTTGGGGATCTGTTTCTGGCCGTTGTGAAGCGCTCCCTTCACTAACGGCCAGTAACAGGCAGTGTGTGTCCCGGCTCGATCAATGCGGGTTGCGGCGCGCCAGGCCATGCATGTCCCGCCGTTCTCTGTCGGGCGTATCGAACGTTCTCTGTTCCAGGAGAAGTGCGGCGTCGCTATAGCTTCCTGAAAGGAAGAGCAGCCCCGCGACCCGTAATAGTTGTATCAACTCGGATTGAGCGGGTTCAGGCGGTAGGCCATCTCAGCGCCGGCAAGGCCCAGATCGGGCCGACCGAGCGCACCTTGCATCCACGCCTAGAGGATAAGGATCGTGGCATCATTGGGATTCATGGATTTCGCCAGATTGGATCACTCTGCAAGAAAATCGGAATTGCGTATCGGGCTTGCCTCGGACAGCGCATCTCGAACGCCCGCAAGATCGAGATTGGTGCCGTAAACCGGAGCGCCGGGCTGCTGCCTCCAGGAATCCCTCAGTTTGCCGGCGTCCACGGCGTCGAACCCAATATCATCGATGAGCCTAATGAGTTTCGACTTGGCGTTTGTATCGTCACCCGCAACGGGGAGCGCAATGCGGCCCGGCGAGCCCGCCGGCTTGCCGTCGTTGAGAAGGTTCTTCCAGTTGATGTTGTTGAAGGCTTTCAGAACGGGGCGCCCGATCTGTGTTTCCACCCATTGGCTCTCCGTCAGCCCGTCCTCGATCGCAGCAATCTTCCCGTCGCGCTGGCGCGGGTAATAATTGCCCGTGTCGACGACGATGACGGCCGGATCGACTCTTTCGAAGAGATCCTGCGGCAGGTCAGGGACGCGGTTTTGCGGGATGGTGACGATAACAATCTCACCGCTGCGCGCGGCTTCACGAGCCGCTACCGCCTTGGCGCCGGTTTCTTTGGCGAGAGCGGTTAGGCTCTCGGGGCCTCGGGAATTCGCGACGAAAACAGTGTGGCCGGCGGCCGTCAAGAGTCGTGTGAGAGCGCCGCCGATGTGGCCGGCACCAATGATTCCGATATTCATGACCTATTCTTTCATTTCTGGCGACCGGATGTGGCCCTTGCCACCGAAACTGGGATCGAGGGTCAACCTTGACAAGTGTACCAGGGTATCGTCTTCAGGTCGGCCATGATCACAATGGCGTGCAAGAGGCAGCGCACTTTCGAAGAGCTTGCAGATCGGCCCCTTTGCGAGGGGAGCGCTCCTTCGCCTCGGCACTGGCAGCTGGCTCCGGCGCTCCCTCGGGCTGAGCTGAGCTGTTGTGGCTGCATTTGTCGTGCACCTGGGCGACGACGCTCGATGAGCGGAGGCCGCGAGCGTGGCTCAAATCAGTTCAGTTCTCGCTGATTGGTCACCTTTAACGCAGCAGGCCGTCGCTGTCGAAGTCGTCCCAACCGCTCAATTCTGTTGCTGCCTTGTCAATGTTGGCTTCGGTACGCTGCGCATTCTTCTTTTTCCGAGAACGAGTCAGTTTCGCCTGGTGTGCAGCGCGCCTGCGGTTTTCTGCTCTTGCGGCAGCTTCTTCCTCTCGCCATTCGTCCACGGCGGCGCGGTCGAGCAGGTCTTCGACGACCCGGGGATCAAATACATGGAAGGTGATTTTTCTTGCTCGCCCCTGCAATCTGACGGTTCGCGTTCCAGTGCTCGGGAGACGGCCGTCCTCAAGCCAACGTTTCCTTTCAGAAGTTGTAATCGTCAGGATATCCTCGATCTCCCGGGGGATGATCGGAAGGTTCGAAATGTCCCCCAGCGCTTCGGAGATGACCGACGCGGTCGCGCGGAACGCCGCCCTGGCAGTCTCGGGCATCGTGAGGGTCAGTGCCCCGGTCTGCATGTCGAGCGATTTTCTGACGGCGGTCGGCAGTCGGGAACGGATTTCCTGAAGGATTCCCTTGACCCGAACAGCGGATCCAAGCGTTGCTGCCACCGGCAGTGACCATTCTCTGATCAGCTCGGGATCGTCGCTTTCTTTGTTTTTCGTCTTTGTTCTGGGCATACTGCAGCAAATGGGAAGGGCAGGGTCGAGCGTCAACCGAACTCCGGCCATCTAACGTTTGACGAGCGAGGAGGGAACCCTGCGTCTGTCCCGAATGAACCGATTGGACCGCCATCGTTGTTGCGACCTGTCGTCGGCCGCTCCCTTTCGGCGGATATGGGCTCCACCGGCGGTCACAGTCGAAAAACAAGCCCTTCAGTCGCCGGTCATGACAAGGCCCTCGATCTTTCGCGGATCAACGCCGGATAGCTTCGGATGCCCAGGCGGTCGCTGGCAGGGGACGTCGATGACGATGGGCGCGAGCAAAATTTTCCTGTGTCCCATGATGGGAGCGCCGGCGCGCCGTGGTTCCATAAGATAGATACGCGATCTTCCATGCATCGCGGGTGGATTCAATGATGAAGTGCGACTTTCGAACCAGTGGGTTGTCACTCGCAAGGAAGACGCAATGGATCGTACCCACTCGCATATCGATCTGGATGAACGACGCAAGATCGCCCGCTGGCGAATGGCTGGCCTAGGTATCGAGATCATTGCCGAGAAGCTCGGACGGCATTTTCACCTGTTCGCTTACTTGCCGCACTGCTATGGCAATTTGAACGGCGCTCGGTTTCGAGGAGTCACGCGAGGTGTAATGCACCGAAGAAAAGAGATTGCGGAGCGTGTCGTCGCACGATGGAAGGCACACGGCTTTGCGCTCGACGCTGATCCGCAATATACGCTCCTCGTCGAACTCTGGGTCGACGGCGCCATCGAGGCACGAGAAATGCGGCGCCGTTACCTGACAGTTCTGCGCGAGCAAGAGTCCGCCCGGACATCTCGATCCGCTCGGGGAGTAAATCCGCAATTGATGGAATGCAACGGGTTCGCGAACGGGTCCGAGCGCAGCCAAGCCACCGACACCAGACCATCACCTAACCTCCCCTCTTCACTCCCCGACTAAAGGAACGATCAATGGCGACGACCCCACGCAGACCGGTCAATCCACTCGATGCCGCCGAAGCCCTGTTCACGGCCAAGAAGACAACGGCACCACCTGTCGAGCGACGCGCAATTCCAGTCGCGACCGAGACGGTCTCGATCAAGATCGACGGGGATGTGCTGGCATTCTTCCAGGAAGACGGACCGGGCTGGCAGGAACGCATCAACGCGGCCCTTCGAAAGACAATGGAGGCGACACGCTAGCCACTGCCCGGCAACCGACTTGGGCAACGACGAAGCTGATCCTTCGCGGCTTCAGACCGCTTTACGACTGGCAGCCCCAAACGCTGTCTTAATGTGCCGTCCCCAACATGGCACGGCGTATCTCCGCATGAGCAAATTCTCCCTGCGACCGCTTAAACTCCTGGTGGATGCTGCCATGCGCCAGCACGTAGGCGCGCGATGATATGTCGATTGCTTGCAGGAAGCTTTGCTCCGCCATCAGGATCGTCATGTTGCTCTTTTCGCGCAGTTGCATGATGGCGTTCAGCACGTCACGCACGACGATCGGTGCGAGACCGACCGAAGGCTCGTCGATGATGATGATCTTCGGCGACGTCATCAGCGAACGGGCGATTGCCAGCAATTGCTGCTGACCGCCGCTCATCGTGGATGCAATCTGTTTGCGACGTTCCAGGAGCAGCGGGAAGGTCTCGAAACAATAGGCGAGATTGTCTTTCATGCGGGCACTGACCAGGGGATTGCTGCCCGCAAGCTTGAGATTGTCTTCCACCGAAATGTTGGGTACCAGCCGTCGTCCTTCCGGCACGATCGACAGGCCGAGGCGGACGATTTCATGTGGCCGCAGTCGGGTGAGGTCAGTCGTCCTGCCATCCCATTCCAGCAGAATGCGGCCGGCGCTTGCCTGCACGAAGCCGAGAACGCAGTTGAGCAGCGTGCTCTTGCCGTTGCCGTTCATGCCGAGCAAAGCCACCATCTCGCTTTCGTTGAGTTCCAGCGAAACGTTGCGCAACACGGTCACCGCGCCGTAACCGGCGGACAGATTGTCGATGATCAGTCTATTCACCGAAATACACCTTCTGAACGAGCGGATTGTCGGCGATTTCGGCCGAGGTACCCGAGGCGATGAGGCGGCCGGTTTCGAAGCAGACGATCCGCTGCGAAAAGCGCATCACCGCATGCATGATGTGCTCGATCATGATGACGGCTACACCCGTCTCGTTGAGTGCAAAGAGGATCGCCAGAACCTCGTCGATCTCCTCTTCGGACAGTCCCGCCATCGCTTCGTCGGCAATCAGCACCTTCGGATTGCCGACGAGCGCGCGGGCGAGTTCCAGTTTGCGCAATTCGAGCTGCGACAGGTTTTCGGAAGGGTCGGATATCCTGTTTGCGAGCCCGACGCTTGCAAGCACCGAGCGGGCGCGCTCGGGCTTGCTGCCTTCGACATGGCAATAGTCGAGCGGCACCAGCAGGTTCTCCAGCACCGTCATGCCGGTAAAGGGCCGCGGAATCTGGAAGCTGCGGGAGATGCCGAGCCGGGCACGTTTGTGGGCTTCGACATGGGAAATATCCTGGCCCTGAAAATGCACCGAGCCCTTGTCGGGACGATAGACGCCGGTGATGCAGTTGATCAGCGTCGTCTTGCCGGATCCGTTGGGGCCGATGATGCCGAGCCGCTCGCCGGGAGTGATGTCGAGGTCAACAGGACCAAGCGCACGGAATGCGCCGAAGACTTTCTCGACACCCTTGAGGGAAAGGACCATGTCGCTCATGCCCCTGCTCGCTCCCGTCTGCGGCCAAGGACACCGGACAGTCCGCCAGGTGCGAAGGCGACGAAAGCGATCAGCACCAGTCCGACGAAGAGGATGTTGAGCTCGGAGGAAATGGTGACGGTGGCGATCTGCTGTACGGAGGCAAGCAGCAGTGCGCCAAGCACCGGTCCGGCCCAGCTCTTTGTGCCGCCGATCAGCGGCATGGCGATGGCATTGAGCCCGATGATCAGGCTGAATGCAGTGACCGGCTCGACGAAGGATGTGTAGAAGGGATAGGGTGCGCCGGCCGCAGCCAGCACGGCGCCGCTCAGGGCGCAGGCGAGCAGCTTGAGGCGCAGCGTCGGAACTCCGGAACATTCCGCCGCGTCTTCGCTCGCCCGCACGGCGCGCAGACCGCGGCCAATCCAGGAGATTTCGACGAAGCGGGCAAGAGCGACGCTCGCCACCGCAATCACCAGCATGACGGTGAAATTATACTGCGATGGCCCAGGGCTCCAGGCCGGTGGGCGCGGCCCGTAGACGGCCATACCGCTTGCGCCTCCGAGCGCTGAGATATTGTGTACGAGGGTCTCCAGAACGACAACGAGACCGAGTGTGGCGATGGCGAAATAGACACCCTGGATGCGAAGCGTCAGATATCCCATCAGCACACCGAGAATGGCGCCGACCACAGCTGCTGCGACGATGAGAACCGGGAGCGGCAGGCCGAAGGTGGTAAACAGGAAAGCGGAGAGATAGACGCCGGCGCCGACAAAGCCGGCGGCTCCGAAGTTGATGTAGCCAGCGTAGCCGCCAAGGATATTCCAGCCGGTGGCGATCGTCACATATTGCAGCACGACGTAACCGACGAAGAAATAGAACGGGTTCTTCAAAAGCCACGGCATCAGGAAGCCAACCGCCAGCACGATGAAGGTTCCGGCGAGGAAGAGGGCGGAGTTCTTGCTCATCGTGCGCCTCCGAACAGGCCTTGAGGACGTCCGGCAAGGCCGAGCAAAAGGATGGCGAATGCCACGCCCGGAGCCCAGGACGGATTGAGATAGGAAGCAACAAGTGCTTCGGCGATGCCGATAATGATCGCGATCACCAGACTGCCGGGAATCGAGCCCATGCCGGCGAGGACGATGATCGCGAAGACGCGGCCGATCTGGTAGCGGCCGGCAAAGGGTTCGATCGGCCCGACCATGATAAGCGCGGCCCCGGCAATCACGGCTGTCGCCGTCGCAATGCCGAACGCATGCCGCTTGACGGCCGCCGGATTGATGCCGGCGATCGACAATGCCCGCTCTTCGTGCGCGACCGCTCGGATCGCGGTCCCCGAACTGGTGCGAGCGAGATAGAGCGAGAGAGCCGCGATCATCAGTGGGCCAAGAAGTGCAGGGATCAGCAGCCGGTATGGAATGGTGAGAAGGCCGAGCTTCAGGCTGGAGCCGATATAGGAGGCACTGACCGATTTCAGCTCCGAGCCGAAGCCGAGCGAAAGCAGGATCTCGATCACCAGTGACAGACCAAAGAACAATGTCAGGCTCTGCAGCACATTGGCGCTGCCCCGCCGTTCGAAGACACGGGAATAGAAGATGTAGAGCACCACGCCGAGAAGATAGAACGGCACCAGGCCGATCAGCGCTGCGACGATTGGATCAAGCCCCCATTGGCACAGGGTATAGACGAAGAAGGCGCCCGCCACGACCAGGGTCGGATGGGCGATATTGGGGATGTGAAGGATGCCGAAGGTGATCCCGAGCCCGAGGGCAAGCGCTGCATAGACGCTTCCCAGCAGAATGCCCGTCACGATGGCGTTCAGCAGAATATCGATCGAAAACATCATGGAGCCCTTGAGCCGGCCTCAAGCCGGCTCTGGATCGGTTGACAAATCAGCCGGCGCGCGCCGCATTGTAGGGGCCGGCAAGATCGCCGGTCTTCAGCGAAGGCGGATCGAGAATGACCTGGTGGCCGGGATTGCGGAACTGTTCCAGGTCGTTGCCCTTGATGCCGCGTAGCTGCACCATCAGCACCCGCCGCTCCTTCCAGTCGCCAATCTCGTTGAAGCCGATCTTGCCGGCAATCGTGTCGACCTCGTTGGCATGTAGATATTCGGCCATCTTTGCCGGATCGACCGAGTTCGAGCCCTTGATCGCCGCTTCGGCGAGCTGACCCGCGACATAGTAGAAGGGCGGGATATAGAAGCCGAGAGGATCAACGCCCTGCTTGACGGCGATCGGTGTGTAGCGGTCGAAGAAGCTCTTGATCGCCGAGGTCTGCATCGTCGGTTCAGGAACAAACGTATGGGAGTTGACGATACCGTTGAGCTCCGGCCCGAGCGAACTCAGGAGCGCGCCATATTGCGGACCGATCATCGCGCCGCCAAAGAGTTTCACCTTGTCGGAAATGCCAATTTCCTTGACGCCGCGAATGATTGCCGTGCTGTCGGCCGGATAGGAGGCGATGAAGATCGCTTCCGGATCGGCGGCATTGATGTTGCGGATGATCGAGGAGAAATCGGTCGTGTTCGGCGGGTAGCTCTGGTTGAAGACGACATCGATTCCGTATTCCTTGGCGACTTCCGCGCCGCCCTTGGCGGCATTCTTTGAAAATTCCAGGTCGGCATTGATGATGGCGATCTTCGTCACACCCTGCGCCTTGGCGAGATCGAAGAAGCCGCGCGCCCAGTCTCGGCCGGAATTCGGTCCCCAGGGGCCGCTGTGGAAGAACTTGTCGTGGCGGGCGACATCGTTGCCGGCGAGCCCGAACATACCGATCATGAAGAGATCGCGCTGCTTGATGAAGGGCATAACCGGCGCCGAGAGATTGGCCCCATAGGGCGAGAAAAGCACGTCACAGGCATCGACGTCGACGAGCTTGGAATAAATGGCCGGAACATTGGCCGCGCTGCTCTGGTCGTCATAGGTGACGAGCTCGACCTTGCGGCCGAGAAGACCGCCGGCGGCGTTGACGTCATCACGCCAGAGCTCGTAACCGATCAGCCCGTTCTTCGTGCTGGCGAGCGGCCCCGTCAGCGAAACGCTGGCGCCGATGCGGATCGGCTTGTCCTGTGCGAAAGCTCTGCCTCCGAGAATGGCAGGTGCCGCAAGCCCGGCTGCGGTTGCGGCCACGAGCTTATGAAACTCACGCCTTGTCTTCATTGTTTTTCCCTCCCAAGAAAATTCGCTAGACGAATAAATATTCGCATAACGATAGGCGGCAGCTCTTGCGCTTGTCAATCCCGTGTGCGAACGAAAAAAGGAGCTGCAGGAGGATTCCGATGATCGACAGCAATTCGCCCGAATTTGTCGAGGCGCTGGCTAGGGGCCTGTCCGTTCTGGAAGCTTTCGATCGGCATGATCCGGAAATGACGCTGGCGGAACTGTCGCGCAAGGTCGGCATGTCGATTGCCACCGTCCGCCGCAATGTGCTGACATTGGAGGCGCTCGGTTTCATTCGCCGCCACAACAAACATTTCCTGCTGGCCCCGCGTATTCTGACGCTCGGCTCCGCTTATTTGAACGCCTTCAATGTCGAAGAGGCGGTCACTCCCGAACTTCATCGCATCACAACGCAGTTCGGCGATGCGGCCAACATGGCGGTCCTCGACGGCACGAATGTTCTCTATATCGCCCATCTGTCTGAAAGCCGTGGCGTACGTCGCAATGCAAGCCTCGGTGTCACGTACCCTGCCTATGCGACGTCGATGGGCCGTGTCTTGCTCGCGGCATTGCCGGACGACGAGATCGAGCGCTATTTTCAGGCCTACAATCCGACCAAGCTCACCGACTATACGATTACCGACGAAGCGGAACTGCGCGATATTCTCGTCGAGACCCGCAACAAAGGCTATTCGATCACCGTCGACCAACTCGACTACGGCATCACGGCAATCGCGGTGCCGGTGAAGGACAGTACCGGCCGTATCGTCTGTTCCATCAACAGTTCCGGCTATACGCCGCGGCTCACACCGGATGAATTGATCGCTCAACGGCTGCCGGAAATGCGGCTGGCCGCCAACCGGCTCTCGCAACTTTTTACCCGCTTCCCGGCGCTCCTGCACTCGCTGGCGCCGACCGCGGCACCCGGCCGCTAGACAAATCTTCCAGCCGTATTTTTTGACAGGGCTCGACGCCGGGGCTTGACACCTGCCTTTTTCGAAATTCATTATACGAATATAAATTCGCTAGACGAATAGGAGAGGTCTCGGGAGGAGCTCATGACGCGATTGAAAGTCGCCCTTATTGTCGGCAGTGCACGGACTGCCTCCCTCAACCGACTGCTCGCCCTTGCGATGACAAGGCTTGCCGAGCCCGACGTCGAGTTCGATTGGGTAACGATCCGCGACCTGCCGATCTTCGACCAGGAGGTTCTGGATGCCGGCACACCGCCGCAGGTCGAGCGGCTGAAGAGCCAGATCAAGCGCGCCGATGCGCTGCTGTTCGTGACGCCCGAGCATAATCGCTCCATTTCGGCCATGCTGAAAAATGCCATCGACTGGGCTTCGCGGCCCCGGGATTCCAGCGTCTGGACGGGCAAGCCGGGCGCAATCGCCGGCGCTTCTTACGGGCGCATCGGAACCGCCGCCGCCCAGCAGCACCTGCGCGCCATTCTCGGTTGTCTCGACATCGCCGTCATGGGACAGCCCGAGGCCTTCATCCATCTCTACCCTGGTCTCATCACGCCCGAGGGCGAGGTGACGAACGAGGAAACCCGCCGTTTCCTGCAGCTCTACGTGGATCAGTTCGATCTCTGGGTCAGCCGCTTCGTTTCGGCGAAGAGCGCGGCCGCCTGACACGGGAACCAACCCAAGGACTTCAGCATGAAAATCGGAAAGCAATCACAGCCCTATCAGGCGATCTGCACCTCGAACCCGGAGACGATCATCGTCCGGGGCCACGACCTCGTGAAAGACCTCGTGGGCTCCATTTCCTTCACCGACTATACCTGGCTGCTCGTGGCCGGTTCGCTGCCGGACGAAAAGCAGCGCCGCATGCTGGATGCAACGCTTGTGGCAATCGCCGAACATGGTCTCGTCCCGAGCGTGCAGGCGGCCCGAATGACGCTCGCCGCCTCTCCGGAAGCCGTTCAGGGAGCGGTCGCCGCCGGTCTTCTCGGCTGCGGTTCGGTGATCCTGGGTGCTTCTGAATCGGCCGGTGCCTTCTTTCGCGACGTGCGCCAGGAAAGCGAAGCAAACGGTAGTTCCACCGAGGCTGCGGCCGAAAAGCTGCTGCGGTGCTACAGGGAAGACAAGAAGCCGGTGCCCGGCTATGGCCATCCGCTGCACAAGGGGCATGATCCCCGCGCCGAGCGGCTGCTTGAGATCGCCCGGGATCTCGGCCTCGCCGGCATACATTGCGAGATCGCCAAGACGGTCGAGAAACTCATTCCCGATATCATCGGTAAGTCGTTGGTGATGAACGTATCGAGCGCCATCCCATGCGTGCTGCTGGATGCCGGTTATCCACTTCTTGCGCTGAAGGGCGTGCCGCTTCTCGCCCGAACAGCTGGCCTTATCGGGCATCTGCTCGAAGAGCAGACCCGTCCGATTGGCTTCATCATGTCCCACGCTGCCGCCGGCGCCATCGACTATGACGGTCCCGCGCCCGAGGGTTTCGTTGCGAACGAGAATTAGGATCCGGAAATGCTGACTGCTTTGAACCAAATCCGTGTCGTCGAACAGGGCACGTTCATCACCGGGCCCTGCGCAGGCATGATGCTCGCCGATCTCGGCGCTGACGTGATCAAAATTGAATCCGCAGGTAACGGCGACCCCTATCGCAGCTTCAAGACCGGCTTCTACAGCGCGCATTTCCAGGCCTATAACCGTAACAAGCGTGCGATTGGGCTGGATCTGAAAAGCGATGCGGATCGCGAAGTCTTCTATCAGCTGATCGCCCAGGCGGATGTTTATATCCAGAACTTCCGCCCAGGCGCCGCCGCCCGTATCGGCGCGGATTACGAGACGCTGTCGAAGATCAATCCGAAACTCATCTATTGCTCAATCAGCGGCTTCGGGCCTGACGGTCCATACGCGCAGCGGCCGGTCTATGATTCCGTCGCCCAGGCCGTTAGCGGGTTCCTGAGTGTCTCCATCGATCCCGTGCAGCCGCGCTTCATAGGGCCGGCGCTCGCCGATGCCATCACCGGCATCTATGCCTCGCTCGGCATCTCCGCAGCCCTCGTCGAGCGCGGCCGAACCGGCAAGGGCAAGCGCATCGACATTTCGATGATCGAGGCAATGATGCATTTTGCCGTCGAACCCTACATGGGCTATTTCGCGCTCGGCGAAGAACCGAGCGGCGTCGACCGTCCGCGGCTCGCGCAGGCCTATATCGTCCGCTGCAAGGACGGAAAGCTCTTCGCCTTCCATCTCTCTTCGCTCGACAAGTTCTGGGATGCACTGGTGGAGGCGATCGGCGGGCAGGAACTGGCCAAAGACGAACGCTTTTCGCAACGCCTGAAACGCATCGACAATTATGAAGCGCTGAATGCCGAGCTGAATGCGATCTTCGCAACGAGGACGCGGGCCGAATGGGTGGAGCGTTTCTCCGGCTTCGACGTGCCCTTTGCACCGATCAACTCAATCCCTGACGTTGTCGGCGATCCACAGGCCCAGCATCTCAACATGTTCGTTCCGGTCGCAGGACGCATCGAAGGTGCCGAGCAGACAGTGCGCCCGGCTTTTTCCTTCGACGGCAAGCACGCCACGACGGTACGGGCCGCGCCTATCGTCGACCAGCACAGCGAGGAAATCCGCGCCGCGCTCAAAGGCAATCCCGGCGCCTGGCCGGAACTGAACCGCGAAATGGAACCGGTGGCAGCGGCGCAATAAAACGGCTTAATGGACAAGCGATATTTGGAGGAGAGACATGGCAACCCTGGCAGCGGTCCTTGCGACCACCCACCATCCCTTTTACCTGAAGGCGACAACGGCGCCGCCGGAGCAGCAGATGCCGCAGGCGCCGGAATGGAAGCGCAAGATCGAGGCCTATCGTGAGACGCTCACTCGTGCGAAGCCCGATATCCTGGTCATGGTTGGCGCCGACCATTTCCACCAGTTCTTCCTCGACAACTACCCGACCTTCCTGATCGGAAAGGCACCGCGCTACGACGCCACGTTCTACAATGAGGAGCGTGAATTCGGCATTCCGAAATATGTGCTTGAGGGCCATGAGGAACTGTCGAACTTCATGCACCAGGGTCTGATGGACCGCGGCTTCGACTTCGCCTTCAGCCATGAGCTGAAGCTCGATCATTCGATCATCTGCCCGATCATCACCACCCGGCCGGATGCCGACCTGCCGGTCGTACCGATCTACACCAATATCTTCGTGCCGCCGCTGCCCTCGCCGAAACGCTTCTGGGATCTTGGCCGCGCCATTCGAGAGATCATCGACGAATATCCCTCGGATCAGCGTATCGCCGCCATCGGCAGCGGGCATCTTTCGCTGGAGCTTGGCGGTCCGCGCCAGTTCAAGGAAACTGGTCCCGACCCGGAGTTCGACCGCAAGGCGATCGAATGGCTGTCGACCGGCAATATCGAAGCGATCCTCGAAAACGTCACGCATGACAGCATGACGAAAAGCGGCAACGCCACCCATGGCTTCATGGACCTGATCCTGATGATGGGTATCGCCGGGCCGATCCCGACCGCCTATCACGACAATCTCGATCTCTTCCACACCATGGAGGCCTATTTCACCTGGTATCCCGAGGGAGCTGCAGCATGAGCAAGTATTATGTGAACAAGTTCCTCTTCACCGTCGATCGCGATCCCGACCTGCTGCGCCGATATAAGGACGATCCGCGCTCGCTGGTCGCCAGCTGGGAGCAGTCGATCGGCCCGAAGCTCAACGATGCGGAAATCTCCACCGTCAATTTCCTGACGGATGCCGAGCGCGAAGCGCTGATCAAGCACGACTATGTCACGCTCTTCGAAATGGGTGCGCATTTCTTCCTGTCGTTGACGATCTTCATTGCCATCTACGACGAGGACTACATGACAAAGAACGGTCCGCTGTCTTTCCAGCGGGAATTCGCTGAGAAGTTGCAGCACTGGACAGGCAAGGATTATCCGTCTGTTGCGCTATGGCAGGCGGCTGCACGCTGAAGATTTCGTTTTGAACGACCTTTCGGCGCCCTGGGCGAAGGAAGGTATCTGGATCGGATTGTGGAGGAAAACCATGTGCAAGTTCTGTGGTAACCGGACGCACGCGCCGGCCGAACTCGGGAGCGGCGCAAACAGGGCAAGCGCCGTATCGGCAGACATGCCCGCCGGCATCGGCGAGGCCGATCGCTTGACGCTCATTCGCGGGGGCGCGGTCCTTTCGATGGATGCAGCGGTCGGCAATTTTAGAAAAGGCGATGTCTTGGTCCGTGGTTCGCGGATCGTCGAGATCGCCGAGGCGATCGACGCCCCTGAAGCCGCTGTCATCGACGCGTCGGGCATGGTGGTCATGCCGGGCTTCATCGATACCCACCACCATCAATTCGAGACCGCACTTCGAAGCCTGCTTGCCGACGCGATCCTGATCAATGACGGGCGGCCGGAGAGTGCGGCAAATTACTATGAATGGATCCTGCAAAAGTTCTCCGTCCTCTACCGGCCCGAAGATGTCTATATTTCCGAATTGTTCGGTGGCCTGTCGCAGATCGATGCCGGCGTGACGACTGTAATGGATGTCAGCCAGATCCATCATTCGCCTGACCATTCGGATGCCGCCATCGCGGCACTGCGCGACGCGGGGCGGCGTGCCGTCTTCGGCTATTTCGAAGGCTGGGGGGATGCATCAAAATACCCAGGGGATGCGCGCCGCATCAAAGCCGAACATTTTGCGAGTGACGACCAGTTGCTGACGATGGTCATGGGCGGCGAGATTTACCTGCCTTTCTACGAGGATGCCTGGGCGCTCGGCCGTGAACTCGGCATTCCGATCGCACTGCATGTCGTCGGGACTTTCGGCATGCGCCCGGTCTTCGATCAATTGGCGGAGGCCGGCCGGTTCGGGCCGGACAATATCTTCATTCATATGACCGGCATGAGCGACATGGCGTGGAAGCGTGCAGCTGATGCCGGTTCACATATTTCACTGTCGGTGCCGATTGAGATGCAGATGCGCCATGGCAATCCGCCGCTGCAGCAGGCACTCGATCTCGGCCTTCAGCCGTCGCTGTCGACCGATGTCGAATGCACCATGACTGCCGACATGTTCACGCAGATGCGCTCGGCAATTACTTTGCAGCGTATGCTGGCAAATGATCAGGCTCTTCGTGGTGAAGATTATCCGAAGCTTCTGTCGGCCATGGATGTCATCCGCTTCGCGACAATCGAAGGCGCGCGCGGACTGAAGCTCGACCATAAGACGGGTACCCTGACGCCCGGTAAAGAAGCTGACATCATCCTTCTTGACGCCACCGCCATCAACGTTGCTCCGCTGAACAACGTCCCTGGCGCCGTGGTGACCCTGATGGAGCGCTCGAATGTCTCGACCGTCCTATGTGCAGGCAGGGTCCGTAAATGGCAGGGCAAGCTTCTCGGTCATGATATTGCGGCACTCCGGGCGAGGCTGGAGTCGAGCCGCGACCATCTGCTCGACAAGGCCGAGATCGCAGCGGCACTGTTCTAGGCTGTGGTGACAAATTAATGATTTGGGATGCCGTTTGAGGAGCAAATCAGATTCAACGCTGACTTTTGGAGGTCAGCGATGGAAGGTGAAGTTGTCCGGGATGATCAGTGGGAGCGGTTGAAGCCGTTCGTGCTTGGCGGTCGCAAAGACAGGCGGGGTCCACGCAGCGACGGACGGCGGTTCTTCGATGCGATCTTGTGGCTGGCCCGCTCCGGTGCGCGTTGGCGCGACCTGCCCGAAGATCGCCTCGGCCCGTATCAAACGGTCAAACGACGTTATTACCGCTGGATCGATCAAGGCGTCTTCGACTGGATATTCGAAGCGGTGGCTGCCGATCCGGATATGGAATGGCTGTCCATCGATGCCACCGTGATCCGAGCGCAGGCGCAAGCGGCTGGCGGACGCCGCAAAAGGGGGACCGCAAGCCCAGGCTCTCGGCAGCTCCCGTGGCGGATTTGGCAGCAAAATCCATGCTGTAGTGGATGCCCTCGGGCTGCCGGTTCGTTTCCATCTCGGCCCAGGACAGCAGAACCACATGGCTCCGGCTTGCGACCTCGTTCGGGGACTGCCAGCACAAACAGGTGCTCGCCGACCGCGCCTATGATGCCGACAGCCTACATGACATCATCCTCGATCAGGCCTACAAGCAGCGCTGGGGCATCGAGAGTTTCTTCGCCAAGCTCAAACAATGGCGACGCCTCGCCACACGCCATGACAAACTCGCAGCCAATTTCCTCGGCTTCATCAAGCTGGCAAGCATCATGCTTTGGCTCAAATAGTTAAGTTGTCACCACGGCCTAGAGATTTCCAACCTCCCTCAGCTGAGAAAAATCAAGCTTGCGGCGCCGATCAATCCGGCATGCCTTGCGAGTTGTGCCGGCACGACCGGCACGTCGCGATAGGCAGGCATTGCGCGCTCCCGCATGGTTGCCTCGATTCTGTCGCGTAGCAGATCATGGCCGTGAGATATTCCGCCGCCCATGACGATCATGTCGGGCGAGTAGAGATGCAGCAGATTGGTAAAGCCGATGCCCAGCCAGCGGGCTTCCCTCTCGATCAGTGCAAGGGCTGCTTCGTCACCCGCGCGTGCCGCCTCCACAACGTGTCGGCCCGTCACCTCGCCATCATCGGACAGTGTTCGCAGCGCCGAACCGTCGCCGGGTTTTGTCAGAGCCGTCGCGCGCCGGCCGAGGGCAGTACCCGACGCCACCGCCTCGAAGCAGCCCACCGCTCCGCAAAGGCATCGTTCGCCCTCGCTCGTGATAGTCATGTGGCCGATTTCGCCTGCGAGCCCGCGGCGCCCATGCATGATCCGGCCATCGGAGATCACCCCACCGCCGATGCCGGTGGACACGGTGACGAACACCAGCGAGGCTGCGCCGCGCCCGGCGCCGAAACGCCATTCGCCGAGAGCGGCGGCGTTTGCATCGTTCTCCAGTCGCACAGGAAGTTTCAAGCGGTCCTGAAGAAGACGCGCAAGGGGCACTTCACGCCAGCCCGAGAGGGTCGGCGGCGCGGTGAGAATGCCTAAGACCGGATCGAGCGGACCAGGTGCTCCGATGCCGACACCGAGCGGCCTGGCGTCGGGAATTTCCGAACAGGTTTTCTCGGCAAGCATCGCGATCTGCTCGATGACTGCATTCGGGCCATCCCTCGCGCGCGTCGGCACGGACGCGAACGCCAGCAATTTGCCGCCGTCGTCAACCAATGCGGCGCGCAACTCCGTTCCACCCAGATCGAATGCAAGCGCAATCTTGCTCATCAGGGCTGAGTCTCCAAAGCGTGCAGCCAGGCGATACGCCCTGGCAGATCCTTATCGCCGAACGCCAGTGATCCGAGCACGACCGTCTCCGCACCTGCTGCCCGCAACATTGGAACGGTCTGTTCGCGGATGCCGCCATCCGCGGCAAGAACGATCTCCTTTTCACGTCCGGCACGCTTCATCAGCGACCGGGCTTCGCGCAGCCGGTCACAGGCTTTATCCGAAAGGCTTTGTCCCTTGACGCCGATCGAGGTTCCGAGCAGCGTGAAGAAAGCGACCTCGGTGAGGAACGGTTCTGCCTCGCTGACCGGAGTTTCCAGCCGCAGAACGACGCCGGCTTCGGCTCCAAGCTCTTTTGCGAGTGCTACTGCGCGCAAGCCTGCTTCACCGTTCTCGGCATGAACGCTGACGAGATCGGCGCCCGCTTCGATGAACTGGCGTGTCTGCTCCTCCACAATCTCGGCCTCGACCATCAGATGCACATGGATCGGTTTTGCCGTCAGCTTGGCGATGCGGGCGACGAAATCGGGAAAGAACAGGAAGCCGGGTGTGAAGCGCGCGTCGGCAACGTCGATATGGTGGAGATCGACATAGGGTTCGATGCGGTGAAGGTCGCGTTCCATATTGGCAAGATCTGCGGACCAGAGTGAAAACTCGCCGAGCAGCCTATGCCGCGGCAATGTGGCGATGGTGCCGCCCGAGAGAGATTTCGATGTCATGGCTGAGCGACGCTCCGATGTTTGAATTCTGTGGTGAGGAATTGCCGGATCACCGTTCGGACCGCGGCGAAATGAGATTCCGCATCCGCTGCCTTTGCCGGCACTTCGAGGAAATGCGCATTTGGAAGCGCGTCGGCTATCACTTGTGCGACGGCGAGAGGGTGAATGGCATCCTGCCGGTTGCCGAGGATGAGGGCGGGAACAGCGAGCCTTGCCGCGTCTGCTCGCGAAACGCCGGTCCCATCTGAGGCGATGTCATGAAGCACGTCGGCGAAATCAGGTGCATCCGGGCGCTCGAAATATCCGAGCAGGGAAGCGAGATTGTCTGGCGCTTCCACCCGCAGACGTTCTGCTGTCGCCGACCTGGCAAAAAGCGTCTGGCCTTCGGCAGGTGGATGCGATCGAAGCAAGGCGGCGATCTCGCGGATCGGCGCGAGATTGTCTGGGGCGCGGGCAAACGACCAGGCCGGGCGCACCAGGATGAGGCCGATAACGCGCTCGGGATGCGTTTTTGCAAGATGCAGTGCGATCGCCGCGCCCATGGAGATGCCGCCGGCGATGAACCGGTCTACTCCCTTTTCGTCTGCAGCGGCGATGACGTCGGCTGCAAACATCGCAATCGAGAAGGGGCGTGGCGTGCCGAGCGTCGAGCTCCCATGCCCGCGGCACTCAGTCGTGATCCGCCGCCAGTCGAGACCTTCGGGGATAACCTGTGCGACCTGCGCCTCATTGCCTCCGAGCCCGTGTTGAAAGAGCAAGGCTTTGCCTGTTCCGCAGTCGTAAACTGAAAGGTCGGCATCGTCTCGTCTGAAGGCGATGTGCGTCTTCATCGGATCAGATCCGAAAGAAATCTGGCGACGGCGGGTGCTTCCTCTGCCGTAAGACCATGCGTGACGAGCGTACCGTCGAAACCGGTTACGCACAGGCCGTCGATGAAGGCAGGGAAATCGACGATACCTTGACCTGCTGTCGCGAAGCGGCCATCGGCATAACGATCCTTCGCATGGGCCATCGCCACGTACCCGGCCGAGATATCGATTGCTCTGTCGACGATGTCGGACACTTCGGCCGGTGTCGCCTGCTCGAAGAGGTTTGCCGGATCGAGCACGATGCGCAGGTGCCTCGACCCCATCTCTCCGATCAGTCGCACCGCATCAGCGGCGGAAGTGACGATGTTTGCCTGTTCCGGCTCAATGCCGAGATCGATGTCGTGCCGCTCAGCGAGTTCCAGCGCTTTTTCCATTTCGGCAGCCATATCGGCCCAGGCAGACGGAAGCGCATTGTCCGGATGATGCATCCATTGATCCTGGGCATGGCGGCTGCCTGTGCAAAGCGTCACAAGCGGAATCTGCAAGGCCGCTGCCGTTTCGATCACCACCCCAAGCTGTTTGAGCCCTCTTTCCCGCACGGATTTGTCCGGGTGGGCCATGTTATAAGTGCCTGAAAGTGCCGCGAGTGAAATACCGGTCTCTTCAGATGCCGCCCGGATCGCTGCGATCGTTTCCGGCGCCACCGCGTCCGGCATCGACGGAAGACCGACGCAGGCGAGATTGAACTGCGTTGCTGCAAATCCGCTGTCACGCACGGCCGAGAGCACACGCTCGGGGTCTGTGCCGGGGAAGGTCTTTGCGAAGATGCCAAGCTGCATCAGACCGATCCCGTGACGGTTGCGAGTTCGACGCGTTCGCCCGTTTCTACCGAGCGGGCGATGGCGACCATGGCACGGATAGAGGCGATGCCGTCTTCTATATTGGCGCCGCGCATTGGCGCGCCATTCAGCACGGTATCGGCAAGCCCTTCCAGTTGCCGGCGGAAGAAGTGCCCGTCGGCGCCTAGTGGCTTGCGCGTGGTCGCGTCCTTTTCGTGGAAGATCTCGACCTCGCTCGCCCTGAAGTACCAGGGATTGAAGGTCTTAGCGATCACCGAACCGTTTTCGCCATAGAGCTGGAAGCCCTCATGCCAGTCCATACGGACCGCGACCGTCAGATCGAGATGACCGAGCGCGCCATTGGCAAACTCGGTTTCCACGAACCAGCAATAGGCGCCGGCACGCTCGAGAAGGCGGGCTCGCACCGCGACGATCTCGCCACACAGGAAACGGGCGGTATCGACGAGATGCGAGCCATGCGCCAGCATGAAATACTGGCGTAGGTCAGCCTTGGGATTTCCTGCGGGTTTCCTGGCGAATTTGCTGGTGATCGGCAGCGGCTGAACCGCATCGGTATTGGTGTAGCGGTGGGTGGAGTCGCAGTACCAGGCTTTCAGCGCGAAGATCTCGCCGATGTCGTCACGGACGAAATCCCGGGCAGCCTCCAGCGCCGGGTCAAACCGCTTCATATGACCGACCTGCAGCACTTTGCCGGAGCGCTTGACGGCGTCGGCGAGCGTCCGGCCCTCCTCGATCGTCACGCCGGTCGGTTTCTCGCAGAGCACATGCTTTCCCGCATCGAGCGCCTTGACCGACATCGGCACGTGATAGGCGTCGGACGTCGCGATGATGACGGCTTCGAGCTCGGGATCGGCAAGCATCGCGTCATAATCGGCGTACATCTTCTGTGGTTCGTATGTCGCGCCCATGCGCGCGAGCAGGTCGGGTGCTGCGTCGCAGATGGCGTAGAGATCGGCGTTGCCAGCCTTCACGCACGATTCGAGATGGGCGAACTGTGCGATCGGGCCGCAGCCGAGCACGCCCACACGCAGCCGACGGTCTTCCTTACGGATCATGACTTCTCCCTCAGGCGCCGTAGCGGCGCATCGTTTCCCGGTTCGTCCGGACGGCTGCCACGGGATCGGCGGCGGCCGTGTCTGATTCCTCTTCCAAGACCAGCCAGCCATTGAAGCGCGGCGCGGCAGCGACGATGTCGATCACGGCGGGCGTATCGCAGACCCCTTTGCCAAGCATGGCCCAATTGCCCTCTGCATCGACGTCCTTGAGGTGCAGATAGCGGATACGGTCCTGATAGGTTCGCAGCGTATCCAGAATATCGTCGTGACCGCGCAGAATATGACCGGTATCCGGCACCCAGCCGACGAGGTTCTTGTCGAGAAGCGAGAAGATCCTGTCATAATCGGCACGGTCGAACAGCAGCGTATTGTGGTGCGAGCTCGGATGCACAGCGATATCCACGCCGGAAGCTTTGCCCAGTTCGCCCGCCCGATTGTAGAATTCCGCGGCGATTTCGAATTTCGCCTCCCGCGATCCTTCGGAGACCACCGTCGCAGAGCCGATCGAAACGAAGGCGCCGGAAAAGGTGGCCGCGAAATCGATCCAGCGTTGTGTGGTCCTGAGGTCGTTCTCGATCTCTTGCCTGAGGGTGAAGCCGCTTTTGGAGCCCATCGCAAAAGACACGAGCGTCAGGCCATGTTTCTTCAGGCTCGCGGCGAAATCATCGGGATGATCCGCGTAGCGACCGATCATCGTGTCGGTAATCTCGATGCCTGCGTAGCCGCCCGCCGCAATGGCTTCCAGCAGATCGTCCGGGCCGCCATTCCAGTTTTTCCCGAGCATTTCCCAGGTGAATGTCTGGCAGCCGACTTTCAGGTCTTTGATACTCATGCCCATTCCTTGACTTCGACCCGCGTAGGCCTTCGTTGATATGCCGCTGGACCGGTTGACCGCGCTCTTGGCATGATGGTGAAGCGGCGACGTCCCCTGGCGAGCTGCGTGTAACGGCTGGATTGCTATTTCCGCATGGTTTATAAAAATTTGTCGCGCGTCAAGAAATAAAATGTTCTATAGCGGTTGTCGCTGCGGCAACGCCCATCGATGATGGGCGGAATATCTGAAATTGGTGGGGAGGCCAGTTTATGAGAGCATATCCGGGGACCAGGCTGGGCATCGGCGTTATCGGCTGCGGCAATATCTCGATGACTTACCTGCGTAACGCTGCCCTGTTTGCCGGAGTCGAATTGAGGGCCTGTGCCGACATCTCATCCGACATGTCGGCGCTGAGGGCGAGGGAATATGGCATCCGGGCGATGGAGGTCGATGCGCTCTTGGCCGACCCCGAAATCGATCTGGTCCTCAACCTCACGATCCCGGCCGTCCATTTCGACGTGACGATGTCGGCGCTTTGTGCGGGCAAGCATGTCTTCACCGAAAAGCCTCTCGCGACGTCTGCTGCCGAGGGCCGCAAGCTCGTGGCCGAAGCCGCAGGTCGCGGTCTTCTGTTGGGATCGGCTCCTGATACATTCCTCGGCGCCGCTGGGCGGCGTGCCCGAGGCCTGATGGATGCAGGTGCGATCGGCCGCCCGGTCAGCGGCACCGCCTTCATGTTCGGCCGCGGCATGGAACATTGGCATCCCAATCCACAATTCTACTATCAACCCGGCGGTGGCCCGCTCTTTGACATGGGTCCCTATTATCTGACGATGCTGGTCAATCTGCTCGGCCCGGTGAAAAGCGTGATGGCGATGGCGACGAAAGGCCAGGAAGAACGGCTGATAACGGCCGACGGCCCCTTCAGGAACACGACGTTCAAAGTGGGCACGCCGACCAATGTGCTCTCGCTTCTCGAGTTTCAATCGGGCGCGACGGTGAATTTCGGTGCGTCGTGGGATGTCTTCCGGCACTCCAATCATCCGATCGAGTTGCACGGCACCGAGGGGTCGTTGCGCCTGCCCGATCCCGACACGTTCGGTGGAACGGTCTCGCTCTCCGAGCGCGGCGCTGAATGGAAGAATTTCGAAAGCGAAAACGAGCTGTATGGCGCGCTGAACTGGCCGTATAGCGCTCCTGATCGCGCCAATTATCGCATGCTGGGCGTTGCCGATCTCGTGCGCGCGCTTGGCGAGGGCAGGGCGCCGCGCGCCTCCGGCGATCTGGCCCTTCATGTTCTCGAGATCATGGAAGCGACCCTGGCGTCCAGCGAGGCCAGGAGCGCGGTTGCGATTGGCGGCACAGTTGCACAACCGCCGCTGCTTGGGGACGATGAAGCCCGCAGCCTGCTTGAGGTGAGACGATGAAAGATCGATTGGATCCCGGCGCCGCGCATGTCCTGGCGCTCGGTCGCGCAGCAAACCAGCCGCCCTTTGAGCAGGGGACAGTAAGCGAGGCGCGCGCTGCCTATGACGCGGGGTGCCCGACATTGCAGGGCGATCGCGAGCCTGTCACGTCCATCGAGGACAGAACGATTGCCGGGACAAACTGCCCGATCCCGCTCAGGATCTACCGAGGCGTCGGCGCTCCGAACGCGGATGCGCCGGCACTTCTCTACCTTCACGGTGGCGGCTGGGTCGTCGGCACTCTTGAATCCCACGACGAGATCTGCCGGTGGTTTGCGAATGTCGGCGCCTGCATCGTATTTTGCCCGGACTATCGGCTGGCGCCCGAGCACAAGTTCCCGGCGGGTTTGGAAGATTGCGTATCGGCGCTTGCCTATGTGGCGGAGCAGGCAAGCGCGCTTGGTATCGATCCAGATCGGATTGCCGTCGCGGGCGATAGCGCCGGCGGCAACCTGGCCGCCGTCCTGTCACTTCTTGCGCGCGATGGCGTTGCCCAGAAAATCTCGGCGCAACTTCTGCTCTATCCCAACACCGATGCCGGGCAGAGGACCGACAGCTTTGTCAGGTTTTCAGAAGGATACGGTTTGACTGCCTCGACGATGCGCTGGTTCCGCGATCATTATGTCCGCGACGCGGCTGATATCGGTGATTGGCGCGTCTCACCGCTGCGAGTCGGAAATGTCGCGGGCTTGCCACCGGCCTTCGTCGCGATTGCGGGCCAGGATATCCTCGCAGACGAAGGCGAGGCCTATACCCGCCGGCTTGCCGAGGCGGGCGTTCCTGTAGTCCTGCGGCGTTGGCAGGACCAGATCCACGGCTTCGTTTCCATGGGGCGGCACATTCCGGCGGCGCGGCGGGCGGTGGAAGAAGCGGTTGCCGGATGGCGCAGCCTCGTCGATCACGCCGACTGACGCATCACCAATGTACCATCGAGGATGATTTTTCGTGCAACGACCTGCTTGGTGTCGTTGTCTTCGTCCAGCATCGAAAGCAGTGTGTCGACACTGCTGCGTGCCATGGCGGTGAAATCTTGCGCCATCGTCGTCAATGGCGGGCAGGTATAACGGCTGAGAGGGTGATCGTCATGGGCGGCGATGCGAAGATCGCTATCGCCCCTGCGGCCGATGCGGAGGCCGCGCGAGTGGGCGGCAGCCATCGCGCCGAAGGCAAGTCGATCGTTCGCGCAGAGGATCGTCCTGCCCGGAAGCGTTCCAGCCGCGATCATTGCGTCGGTCTGCTCATACCCCATACGTTCGAAATCCCAGCCGTAGCTCTCGGTGGCGCCAAACACGACCGGTTCGAAACCGAGCGCTTCCATCGTGGCGACATAGCTTGCCAGCCGCTCCCCGGAATTGTGATTGACATGCGGAATGTCGAAATATGCAGGCGGCTCGCCGGACCGGCAGAGATAGTCGACAATTGTCGCAACGCTTTGGGCATTGTTGTTGCCAATGAAGGGCGTGTCGCCCTCGATGAACGTATCGAAGTAGACAATGGGAATGCTCTCCCGGAGTTTTTCGAAGATGCCAGGCTCGGAAGAAAGACCCAGAGGCGCGATGATCGCGCCGGCAGCCTTCAAGGACAGAAGCGTGTTGACGGCCTCGGCTTCAAGATCTGGCAAGCCGTGGGACGAGATGACGATTGGCCAGTAACCTTCACCCCGGACGAGCAATTCCAGACGGTTGACCATTTCGGCATAGAATGGATCTGTGATGACAGGCACGAGAATGCCAACGTTGCGTGTCCTCTTGCGATTGAGATTGCGCGCATAGAGATTAGGACGGTAGTCCGATGCCGAGAGCGCATCCTCGATGCGTTTGCGTGTCACCGGCTTTACGCTGCTCGGGTCATCGAAATACCTCGAAAGCGTCGGACGAGAAACGCCACAGGACCGGGCGAAATCGTCCATAGTTTTGATCGTCATCTTGTCCATCGGCAATTCTGGTTGCACTGCGCCAAGGCACCTCTGCGTCAGCCGATGTCGCAAGGGCGGTCAGTGTGGGGGCTTCGAAATGCGTTTGTAGCCTGACAATATCGCATGCGCAAAATTTTTTGTTACATAGGTACAATTGGCAGCCTAAACGCCCCTACACATAGCGCACTTCGACCCCCAGCTTGTCCAATCGGCTGCGAATCCCGTGCGGCATGCCGGTGTCGGTGATGATCAGATCGACCCGTGAAAGCGAAAATGCCTTGGACGAGGCGCCAATATCCCACTTGCTGGAATCCGCCACGAGGATGACGCGCCTCGCCATGCGGACCAGATTGCGTTTGGTGCGTGCAATGTCTTCCGAGACATCGACGACATCGAATGCGTGATCGATGGCATGAGCACTGAGGAACGCCTGGTGGGCGACAAGACCGCCCACGGCCTTGTCGGAATCCGAGACGATCGTGCTGACGGTACTTGGAAAGACACGGCCGCCTATCATATGCACGTCCAGCCCCGGCCGATACATCAGATGCTGCGCGATATTCATGGCGGTTGTGGCCACGACAACGTTATTGACCGGGGGCATTTGCATGGCAACCTGCAGCAGTGTCGAGCCGCTGTCGAAGACAACAGACTGGTTGTCGATTATTTGACGTGCCGCCATCTGTGCGATGCGTCGTTTGGCGTCGAAATTGCGGTTCATCCGTTCTTCGAAGGCCGCTGCGGGCGAACTGGCCGGCAATGCGATCGCGCCGCCATGCGTTTTGATGAGCTGCTTCTTGGCATCCAGAATTTCCAGGTCGGATCTGATGGTCACCTCGGAGACACCGAAGTTTTCCGCCAACTGCGTCGTGCGTGCTTGGCCGGTCCGCTGAAGTTCCAGCATGATCTGATGTCGCCGTTGTTCCGCAAGCATGTGTGACCTCGAATTCCCTTAGATGACGGTACCGATATTTCGAAAATCGAAAATGCACGGCAACTATTGTGATCAAAAGACGCGATGGAGGGCGGCATCAGCGTATGTCCAGCCCGCGTTACTGTCATATTAAATCAAAACGAAAGAAATCGAAATATTGAACGTTCGTTTATTTTCGAGTTAGGGTCTCAACGCGAGATCAAATTGTAGAGGGACAGCATCGATATGGGCCTTGGAACCAAAATTCGCCTGTCACGGCTGTTTTCACATCCGTCGGGGCATCTGTTCGGTGGCGCGGTCGACCACTTCGTTGGTTATGGCAACGTCCGTGAGGGCGGCCTGGCGGATCTGCCGGGCGCGCTGAAGCGGGTGATGGCTGGAGAGCCGGACTATATCAGCATTCAGCCGGGGGCTGCGCGTCATTTGTGGCCTGCCTATGCCGGCAAGGCGGCGCTGGTCATTCAAGCCGGCTGCTTTACGCCGGACGATCGAATCCGTCAGTTAATCGCGACCCCGGAGGACGCAGTGCGCTACGGGGCAGATGCTCTGGCCGTTGCCATTCCGGTGCGCGGCAATACCGAAGGCGAATACATTCGCTGGCTCACCGATACCGTCAACGCCGCAGCTCGCTTTGAAATGCCGGTCGTTGCCCATGTCTATCCCCGCGACTATTCAAACGGCGGCAAGATTGTCTTCACCCCCGACGAAATCGCCTATGCCGTGCGGATCGGGTTTGAGACCGGCGTTGACGTGATCAAGGTCGGATACACCGGAGACTTCGACTCATTCCAGGAAACCGTCGCCACCTGCCCGGTTCCGATCGTTATCGCGGGCGGTCCGAAAACGGAAAATCTGCTCGGGGCTCTCACGCAGACCTTCGACGCCTTGCGGGCGGGAGCGAAGGGTGCCGTGGTGGGACGAAACCTTTGGGGCCACGGCGATACGACGATGGCGGCGCGCGCCTTCAAACTCGTCATTCACAGCGGTATGGCGCCGCAAGAGGCGCTCGCTGCCGCGGGCGGTTAACGGGTGACACACAACCTTCAGGTTCTCGGCTTCGGGGCGCTGGCGATCGACGATATCATCTACGTCGATCGACCGCTGAGCGCCGGCAAGGGAAAGGTGACAAGTCGCACCCATGACCACGGCGGCAATGTCGCGACGGCCCTTGTTGCGGTCGCAAAGCTGGGGGGGCGGGCCGGTTTCATCGGTTGGCTGAGTGATCAGCCTGTTACCGATATCAGCGCCCGCGAGCTTGAACGGCACGGGGTCGATATATCCTTTGCACCGCGCCGCCGCGATGCCAGGCCGATACGGTCGATGATCACGGTCGGACCTGAAGGGGACAGGTTTATCGCCTATGACGACAATGTGCCGCACGGAACCTCCGAGGCACTCGCCGATAGCACTCTTGCACAAGCCCAGGTGCTGTTGATCGACGGCTATGCCACCCACGCCGATACGATCGTTGCGCGCGCCCGCAAGCTGGGCCTTGCTGTGGTGGCAGACATTGAATGGACGATCGGGCTTGCGACCGAACGATTATTGAGCCTGTCCAACCATCTGGTACTGCCATTGAAATTTGCGCAGACTTATTCCTGCGAAGCCGATCCGGCGTTGATCCTCCATAAGCTCTGGTCTGACGACCGCACCGCAGTCGTTTTGACCGACGGTGAACGAGGATCCTATATCAGGCAGACGGGAGACGCCGTTTTTTGGCATGTTCCGGCCTACGAGGTCAAAGCGGTCGACACGACGGGCGCCGGAGATTGCTTTCACGGTGCTTATGCTTTTGCGCTGACACAGGGAAAGCCGCCTCTCGACTGCGCCGTCTATGCAACTGCCGCAGCCGCGATCTCGGTGACTGGCCCCGGTGGCCGCATGGCCCTGCCGGATCAAAGCGCCTGTCTCGCGTGGCTGGCGAGGGAAAATGCACCCGTGCCCAGACCGATCGCGCCAGCGGAGTGAGAGTTCATCACACCGGTGCCCTGGACGATCGGACTAGCGCTGCGCAGATGACGGTTTCGGTTCGACGCCGGGGAGGGGCTGTCCTGGGGATTGGATGGCGACGATACTAAGGAGGAAGTGCCGTGGCTGTTGTTGTACTGGATAAAATTTGCAAGACCTTTGGAACCAAATTCCACGCGATCAAGGATCTTAGCCTGACGATAAATGATGGCGAGTTCCTCATCCTCGTCGGTCCTTCAGGATGTGGAAAATCGACGGCATTGCGCATGATCGCCGGGCTGGAGGAGATCAGCAGCGGGACCCTGAGCATCGGTGGGGAGAATGTCGAGGATCTCGCACCGAAGGACCGGGACATAGCGATGGTCTTTCAGAATTATGCGCTTTACCCGCATATGACGGTGTTCGAAAATATTGCCTTCTCGATGAAGCTTGCAGGCAAGAGCAAGGAAGAGCGCACGAAGCGGGTCCATGAAATTGCCAAGACCCTTCAACTGCATACGCTGCTCGACAGCAAGCCGGCCGCGCTCTCCGGCGGCCAACGCCAGCGGGTCGCCATGGGGCGCGCAATGGTGCGGGAACCGGCAGCGTTTCTCATGGACGAGCCCCTGTCAAACCTCGATGCCAAGCTGCGCGTGCAAATGCGCGCCGAAATCGTCAGCCTGCAAAGACAGCTTGGCGTGACGACGATCTATGTGACGCACGATCAGACCGAAGCCTTGACCATGGGCGACCGGGTTGCGGTCTTGAAGGGCGGCGTCCTTCAGCAGGTCGACACACCAAAAACACTGTATAGCCGGCCGGTCAACGCCTTCGTTGCGGGTTTCATCGGCTCGCCATCCATGAATCTGTTCGAGGGCCGCTTGCAGAACGGCAGGATTGATCTGCCGACCTTTTCCATACCGGTCGCGACGACCGCATTCGAGCAGTCTCCCGGTCTGAGGGCGTTCGAAGGCAAGACGATCGTCTTCGGCATTCGCCCGGAAGACCTTTACGACAGCGGTCTGGAATCGGGATCACGCCACGCGACGATCCCTGCCCTCGTGAAATCGATCGAGGAGTTGGGTTCGGAGCTGATCGTTCATCTGAAGATAGAAGCAGCGCGGATCGATTCCGGTGACCCGGATGCCGTCGAGGACTTGAGCGGTGCGGCAAATGCCGTGGCGAAGTTCGAATCCGTGAGCACAGTCCAGCCGGGCGCAATGATCAACCTGGCGATCGATGTAGCCAAACTACACTTCTTCGATCCTCAGACGCATCTGGCAATCTAGCAAGATCTGCGGCGACGGAGCTGCTTGGCGGGCGTTCGCAAGAGCGCCTGCTTGCGTCATCGTTCACAAGTCCTCGCCGCTCCTTGCCGGCCGGCTTTGCGCGTTCCGCATCGAAAGTGCCGGATCTTACACCGTTTCGTAACCCGTGACTTGCGGCCAAAGGCTGAGTTCTTTTGGCGTTAGTTAGTTGGCGCCCGATTGCCACTTTAAAGTGTTAAGTCCGTGAGGATAGCCTAGCGGAACCCCGCTTTTCCTGGATCGCCAAAGCCTTTCATTTGCTTTCCTTTGGGCGGCGCAGCTTTCATTTGTTTACGAAAGTAAAGAAAAAATGCGACATGAGAAACATGTCGGAAAGAAAAAAAGTCTTCGAGACTGGAAGATAAAACTTATAAAAATCAATAGATTAAAGTAATTTTTGTCGCCCCTGAAGCCCTCCTGCTTTTTCCGATTGCAGTTCTTCATTGACAGTCAGACGCCTGGAGGAACCTACTTTGGTCTCGATCGGGAGGATCGAGCGAAATATCGTTTTCAGGGAGGGAAACATGAACGTCAGAAGATTTATCGTGGCGGCTCAGTCGGCTGTGGCCGCCTGGGCACTATGCGCCACCTGCGCCTTTGCCCAGACCAATCTCGAGTTCATCCAGTGGTGGGAGCCAGAAATGCCCGCCGGTGCTCTGCGCAGCATCATGGATGACTTTGAAGCCAAGAACCCCGGCATCAAGGTGACGCTTGTCAGCGGTCCCTATTCCGCCACCCATGATCAGATCGTCGTGGGCGCAGCGTCCGGGACACTCAGCGATGTCGTCGGCCTGGACGGCGCATGGGTCAACGGCTTGGCAAAGCAGGGCGCAATCGCCTCGATGGACAGCCTGATGGCTGATGCCAAATATGATCAGAGCCAGATCGCCGACATCATCAAGGTCAATGGGCAAAGCGTCATGTTCCCGCTTGCCTCGTTCGTCTACCCGGTCTTTGTCAACCTCGATCTGGCAAAGGCGGCCGGGGTCGAAAAGTTGCCGACAAACCGCACCGAATTCGCTGCTGCCGCGAAGAAGATGACCAATGCGGACAAGAACCAATATGGCTGGGTGTTGCCTCTCTCGTTGCAAAACCCCGGCGGCATCCAGAATGACGTGATGTCCTGGGTCTGGGCATCCGGAGCATCCATGCTGAAGGATGGCAAGCCAGATCTGGAAAATGCCTCTGTCGTCGGCACGCTTGAATACATCAAGTCGCTGCAGGACGCCGGCGTCATCTCGCCTGGTATTTTTGCCAAGAAGGAACAGGACAAGGTCGAAGAGTTCGTCAACGGGCGTGTCGGCATGATGATCGACTCGTTGGCGCACATCAATCTCATTCGTCAGCGAAACCCCAATCTCAAATTCGGCATCTCCGCCCTTCCAGCCGTTGACGGCTACACCGGCAAGCGCGGGTTGCCCTATGCCTCCTGGGGCATCGGCATCAGTGACAAAAGCGAGCACAAGGCGGAGGCCTGGAAGCTCGTCGAATATCTGATGAGCCCGGAAGTGAACAGCCGCCTCGTGTCGATCGCCAACGCCTTCCCGGGTAATATCCACGCCAAACCCGATTTCTCGAAATCGGACCCGCTGTTCGAAGAAGCCTTCAAGATATTCCAGAGCGGGAAGCTCGCCAACGAATTCGTCGGACTGCCCGTTGCCGAAGATCTCATGCGTCAGATGAATGTCGAAGTTCAGAAGATGTTCGACGGTCAGCAAACCGCAAAGGACGCGGCTGCCAATACGCAGAAGCAATGGTTGGTCGAATTCAGCAAGTAGTCTCCCAAGACGGACGGCAGCGTGACAAACTTCGATCACGCTGCCGTCGCATCGCGACGAAGCAATGCGTTACGACCAGGGAGAAATTACCTCTCATGAGCCTCGCCACCGAAACTATGATCCGGACGCAATCAAAAACGCGCAAGCGCGGTCTACTGTCTTACAAGACAAGAAAGAGGCTGGTTCCCTACCTTTATGTTGCGCCAGCGACGTTTCTATTCTGCCTCCTCATGCTGTTTCCCATGATCACCGTTCTGCGCTATTCGCTGATGGACGGTGCGATCACGAAAAAGGACGCGTCCTTCGTCGGATTGCAGAACTATGTGACGATCTTCAAAGATCCGGTTTTCTGGCAGTCGGTCGGGCAGACCCTCTACTTCACGGTGATGAGCGTCATTTTCCATCTTCTGATCGGTCTCGCCTTCGCCCTTTTGCTCAACAGCCAGCGTGTCGATCCGTTGATCAGAAGCATTCTGCGGGTTCTCTACATTCTACCCTGGCTCTTCACGGCGGTAATCATCGCGATCATCTGGCGGCTGCTTCTGGATCCGAATGGCGTCGTCAACAGTATCCTGATGACGCTCCATATCATTGACTTCAAGGTCGAGTGGTTTTCTTCGACGAAAACCGCGCTGCATGCGCTGACCTTTGCGAATATCTGGGCGGGATACCCGCTCTATATGGTGAGCCTTCTCGCCGGTCTTCAGGGCATCCCCAAGGATCTCTACGAGGCCGCCGGCATTGACGGCGCCAACGAGTTCCAGAAATTCCGCTACATCACGATCCCGCAACTAATGCCGATCATCATCAGCATCGCCTTGCTTGATTTCATCTGGACGATGCAGGTCTTTCCCCTCGTGTGGATGACGACGGGAGGCGGTCCGATCTACGCGACCGAGGTGCTCAGCACCTACACCTACAAACTGGCGTTTTCGAGTTATGAATTTTCGCGCGCGTCGGCGAGCGCAATCTTCATTCTGATCATCTCGATGGGCGCCACATATTTCTACATCAAACATCAGAAGGCCAGGTGACCGGTAATGGCAAAACGCTCTCTCAGTCGCACCATCGTACCGACCCTCCTGACATATCTCGGGCTGGCGGTCGGGCTGGTCTTCGCGGGCTTTCCGATCCTGTGGATGTTCTTCACGTCCTTGAAATCGAACACTGAGATCTTTGCCCTGCCGCCGCGGCTGCTGCCCGACCGTTTCACCAGCGTCGCCTATCTTTCGATCTTCAACGACCCAACGAAGGTTCGCTTCTTTATCAACAGCTATCTCGTCGCTGGAGTGGTAACGGTTCTGACGGTGCTGATCGCCATCCTTACAGCCTATGCTTTCAGCCGATATTCATTCCGGCTCAAGAAAACGCTGAACGTGTTCATCATCAGCACGCAGACCGTGCCGCCGATCACGCTTTTGATCCCCTATTTCGGCATGGTCGTCGCCTTCGGCATTTTCAACACCTATTTTGCGCTGATTTTAACCTACATGGTTTTCACGCTGCCTTATGCGATCCTTCTCATGACCGGCTATCTCAATACCTTGCCGAAGGAACTCGACGAGGCCGTGCTTGTCGATGGCGGGTCGAGCTGGACGGCGCTCTGGCGTGTAATCATCCCGCTGTCGGTGCCGGGCATCGTCGCGACGGCGGTCTATACATTCCTGCTGGCATGGAACGAATTCCTCTTCGCGCTGACCTTGACGAAGTCAATGGACATGAGGACTGTTCCCATCGGTATCGAGTTGCTTATGGGCCAACACGCGTTCGAATGGAACGAGATGATGGCGATGAGCGTGCTCGGATCGCTCCCGCTTCTGGTCTTGTATCTGATAGCCCAGCGCTACTTCCTCGCGGGCATGGCAGCCGGGTCGGTGAAGAGTTGAGCATGCGATTTATTGCTTTCGACGCAGTAACGCTTCGCGAAAACCATCTTGCGCATCGTAAGTGTATCGCTGCGCTTGCCAGACGACTGCGCGGCTCATGAGCTCGACTGATCGGTGTCCGTTGTCGACGGCCAAGCGAGCCTGAGATGGAAAACGCGGTGGTCATCACATTGCAGGCGGTGGCTCGCGAGGCCATCATGGCGTGCCATACCGCTCAGCGCTAACGGCACGATGCTCGCGATCGTTGGCCCACCGTCCTTGAGGGCGATTGGCCAAACGAGGCGCTCGAGCAGGACGTTCAAGCAAATACGACGCCGTGAATGCGCCGTCGAGAAAGGAGGGGGCAAAGATCGGCCCACGTTTCCACCATCCCCGCAAACCTCCCGTGACCTCGCCACCACCGCCTGACGAAAACCGATTGACTGTCGCTGCAGATGTCGTTTCTGCGCGTACCCAAGGGGGAGAAGTTCGCACCAAGTTCTTGTGCTATTCCATAAAAGACCGCTTTAAGAGCGATGCCTGCTTCTCTCCCTCGATAGGGCAATTCCATCCCGCAGTTTACACTTCCTAAGGTAGATTATCGTTATGCTGGTGCTACCTTAAAGCGATCCTGTGAGGTCTACATGGAACTCCCTCCTTCTTTTTTCCAGAGATATCGTTCGCGGCCGTAGAATACAGGAGGCTATCGATCTCCGGAAATGGCGCAAACTTACGGCGCTCGCTGTAGCCCTTGGTGTAAACGAAAGTGCGCTAACGCGCTGGCGCAAAGGCGATTCAATTTCGCTGGAGAGTGCCGCAAATCTCTGCAAGGCCCTGGATGTGTCCCTCGACTGGTTGGTGCTTGGGCGAGGCTCACCTGAACACCATAAGCTACCCTCGCGCTCTGAACCGGAGCACGAATTTGCCAGTCTCTTCCGTGCCCTTCCGCCCGGTGCCGCAGATCACCTCACGGCCTTCCTACGGTCTGTTTGTTCAGATGGGTGACCATCATTTTGCGCAGAGCGAAAACAATCCAAGGTCGTTTTGCGAACAGCAAAATACCTATAAGTTGAAAATATCCATCAATCGATGTCTATTTGTCTCGCATTCCGGCTGTATTTGTCGAGATCGCAACTGCATTATGCAAAAGAAGTCACGGTATAGAGCCAAATATAACGGGTCTATCCGATCGTTACGTTCATTTAAACCGAGATGGAGACGATCATGAATTCGATTACACTTGATTCCGCAGTGGATTACTTCGCGGAAATTCGTCACCCGCATCTGCCGACCGTCAACGAAATGCTAAGGGCGGGCGCTCCGCTGCCCAGTGCGCCCAAGGATCCGCAAACTGCTTTCAATACCACCGACAATGGCCTTATCTCGGTCATCCTGGCGCAGCCCAAAGTGCCTGACTCTGTTCAGAAGGAGTTGGACGTTCAGCGCCAAAACCTCATCGACCTGACCGGGGTCGCATCGGCCTATGTCCGCAAGGCCGCGGACAAAGCCAACGATCCCAACAAGGTCTACGACACCATGCTTTGGCAGAGCGTCTTCAATCATCTGCCGCTGATGGGGCCGAGCCAATTCGTCAAGCAGACGATGACCCAGAACATCAAGGGGGTGGAACTGGCTGGAAAATTCATCTCGACGATTCTCGGCGTCGCGGTGGGCGGTGGACCTGCATTGGCTTCCTTTGCTAAATTCGTTTCAGGTCTCGGCGATTCCATACGGATGGGGGTCCAGACCGGTACGAAATCCTATAGCGTCGGCACGATCTCGATCGTGCTCGAGGGCCAACAGGTCGGCAACGAGATCAAGATCAATCCCTGGCTGAAGGGGTACTTCATCGACTTTACCCAGGATGAGAAGAAGATCTACTCATCGTGTGGATCGGCCGAGAGCTTCTCGATGTCGTTCAGCTATCGCGCCGCAACATCGTTGTTCAATTACGGCGCACTCGCAAATGCTGACGTCAAGAAAAAATACGACGCCTTCATCTCGGGCACACAGATCGACGACATCGAGTCGGCCACCAACTTCTTCGACGGCAAGTTCGATACGAACTGATCCGGCAGTGCCGCCGCTTTGCGGCGGCACGTCAACCATAGGAGAAGCTTCGATGGAAAGCTGCATCTTACTGCATTTTGTCGATCCAAAGACAGATCAATGCGTCGCCGGCTCCGTCACGCCACGCTCTGTCCTCGACACAATCGCCGATGTCGTGGGCCGCTATGTTGCCGGTCAGCCAGGTCTGGCTGCCGCGGCAGCTTGGGAAACAGGGCTCAACCATGTGCCGTTTCTGTCGCCTGCAAGTCGGTTCGAACGAACGCAGACGGTCACGAGACCTGAGCGGGATGTCGGCTATGGGCCGATCGTGACTGGGCTGATCGTGGAGCTTGTGCCTGAGGCCAGGCAGATCATTGATGATAATGTTGCCCTGCAAAAGCGCCTATCCGACATCAGCGACGAATTGCGCCAGAGCCTCATGACTTCGGCGACCGCCAGGCTCGTGTTCATAGTGATGAGCGCTATGCCAGGCGACTCCGGCAACCCTGTCGTGAAAGTATATGTGATCGATCGCCTGGCCACGACAGCACAAACCTCCAACATGAAGCCGCCCGGTGTCTGGTTGAGCCTGGCAGATGTCATTTCCGCGTATGCGTTCGACTTCGCACGCATGGCGGATGCGGCTGACCTGGCGGATTGGCAGAGGTTTGTTTCTAAGACAAAGACTGCGGGGAAATGACACCTCGGGGCTCCCCGCAGCGCCAACGACCAAACATTGCTAGTCCGCCAACCTCGTTATCGCTCGTCTTGAAAGGAGAGCCTTCGATGTCGAACTATGTACTCGTTTGCCACGGTGACATCCGCGAGTTCGGAAGTTTTAACCTGGCTGCCAAGCAAGAGCTTCAATACCGCGGCAATTTCGGAGCCGCCCTCGACTATGTGACAGCATTGGCTGTCTGGAAAGCTTTGAGATCAGACCCCACAGTGGATGACAAAAGCCTGGCCAAGGCAATCCACAACTACCATCCCGAGCCAGTTCTGGCCGGACCGAACTCTATCGCTCCGGATATTGATTTGGCGGGCGACGACAATCTGTTCCTCTTCCTCATCAATATGAACACTCGCAACTATATCAGGCTGAAAGATGACTGGAAAATCAGGCTGAGCAGCCTCGTCGATATATTGGGAAACCAGGGCAGAAGCAGCTTTTGGCTCAATCTGCTTTGCTGCACGAAATTTTCGGGGTCCGGAATCGAGATGCCATCGGGCGCCCATTTGGTGTCTTCGTTTGAGAAGATTCTCTGAAACAGGAGACGATGAAGAGAACATGTCGAACGGTCATCTGCCCGTTCGACATCCTGAAGGGCGGCCGAGAGCTTGCGTTCATTCGGACCGCTTTCGCCCCAAGGTGATCACCGCCCCTTTGATCTCAGGTCCAGTGGGGCTGCGGGTTGGTTTCTTGCCCCCGTGGCTCGGTCACGACCGCTGGCGCTTTTTCCCGTCAACTTCAAGCCCCTTGAGTTCCATGCGGAACGGACCTTCGAGAGCGGCGACCAGGTCGTGATCACCGGGAAGTTCCGGCACCGTAAGTGAAGCTCAGCATGTCCCGCCTGTCCCTTCGGAAGACGGTTTGGAGCTAGCCGAGCAATACTACAGAGCCGCGTACGATGTTGGTTATTCGATGGCGAGCTACCGCCTGAAAATCTCTATCCGCTGCATGTTTTTCAAAAGCTCCACTTTGTAAATGCCTCGCAGTCGAGTGTTGCCGACATGAGAGTGGTGCGGGAAGCCGTCTAATCGCCGACCAAGATGTCGAACCTCGCAACCGACTGCGGTGCGCCTCATGCCGCCGTGAAATAATCGGATCGCTCTCAGGTCCAAAAAGGCGCGGCATTCATTCGATATCAGGCGACAACAGGGCGACTTCGAACATAAAGAGAACATCGCTGGCGTTCCGGCCGTTTTGGGGCTATGGAATGGCAACAAAACGAGGGACTACATGAGTCGGTTGAAGCTCCTTAGAGACCAGCGTCAGCTCGCGCTGTCAAAACTCGAACACCTGGCAGAGGACCATCCGCTTCGGCCACGATATTTGGAACGCGTGCGTGAACTGGACGATCAAATCGAAGCGCTCGGCGCCTTCGAATAGTTTGGGGCAACAAGGGATCAATAATGTCGTTGGCTGAGAAATTCATCGTCGTTCCATTCAAGCGCAACCGAGCTGGCTTGGTCCCGGGAGAGATGCGACAGGCTTCGAATGGGACATCTGCGGAAAAAATCGCTTCCGCAATGTCGGCCAGATCCCTGGGTGTCGGAGCCTATTCGGTGATGGTCGACAGCGAAACGGGTGACATGAGCTCGCCAAGGCTGCTTGCAGCCTTCGGTGAAGTTGGCGACTTAACGCAAGATTGAGATATCGCGACCGCATTGCGCCACTGCTTCGCGCGCAACAGGCGTAAGCCGCTTCGCCCACTTATCTCGGACATCTCCGCGTTCGTAGTGTCAACTGCGGCGTTTGATGGTCGCCAATAGCTCTTCGGCCTCGGCATTCGCGTTCAGCATCAAAGCATGGTTATCGGCGAGCGAAATGAGTGCGACGAGCGTTTCCTGCTGGCCCCATCCCGTTTCGTTCGCGTCCTCCAGGAGCTTCAGAAACGAGCTATACAGCGCATCCTGGCAGCGCACGAACCTCTCTTGCTGATCGTCCGATGGGTTGGGGGGTACTATCGTCATCGTTCCGGAGTTGAAAGAGATTTTGGGCACTTGGCCGACGCTATTGACTGCGTCTTCGGGCATAGCCCTGCTGAAGCCCGTATTGAAGCGTCGTGCTTGCAGATGTCCCCTGACAGTGAACTTATCCACACTTTGTGCCCAGAAAGGAGCGCCCTTCTGCGGATCTTCGAACCTGCACATGTACGGCTTGCTCTGGCTTCTCACTCAGGGTGAGACGCGCAAGACGAGCGTGTCGGCTCTTCACCGAGTTCTTATCTCGCAATCTTAGCCCTTTTCTCCTGCCTAGCGGCGATCGAGGAGTTCGTTGTTGTCGACCGTCCCTTGCGTGGTAGCGATGAACGCGATGCACTTGCCGCCAAGCTGGCGCGACAGCGGGCAAGTTCAGGCCTAACTCCTTGTAGGAGCAGCTTCAGAGCCGCTAATAGATCGTTCCCCTGCGCTCAAATCCACTGGGAATTCGAGAATAACTCCTACGTCTCCAGGTCAAAGCATTGTGAAACTGAACACCTCTGGCGCGTTGCAGCGGTTCAGGGCATCCTATGATGGCTGAAAATTGTGTTTATGGCAGTTGGAGGAATGCCGATGCGCTGCTTTACCGTGCTTGGACCCTCGCAGACCGGAAAATCAACAGTCGTGGAAAAGCTCGGCTCCCTGGAGGGGGTGGCGAGAAAATCCAGGTCCCCTTATGGATTGAACCTCACAGAATTCACCTTTGGAAACGAGGCCTGGTGTGCGCTGGATGCGCCAGGAGCCAACGAAGCGTTGGCGCATGCACAGCACGCGCTTCTTGCCAGCGACGCCTGCATCCTGTGCGTTTCATCGGCACCCGAGGAGGCTGTGCTTGCCGCGCCCTATCTGCGGATAGTCGAAGCCTCGGGAACGCCGTGCATCCTCTTCGTCAACCGAATGGACGAACCGAGAGGGCGGCTGAGGGATGTGATAGCCGCGCTTCAAGACTACGCCAACCACACGCTTTTGCTTCGCCAGATCCCGATCCGGGAGGGAGACAGGATCATAGGCAGTTGCGATTTGATTTCGGAACGGGCGTGGCGATACCGGGAAGGCCAGACGTCGGCGCTGATCGCAATCCCCGAAAGTGCCGCCGAGCGCGAGCACGAAGCGCGCAGCGAGCTCCTGGAACACCTGTCCGAATTCGATGACTGGCTTCTCGAGGAACTGATCGAAGACCGCGAGCCGCCCAGCGACGCGCTCTATGCCATTTCATCGCGGGTTCTCAGCGAAAACAGGATTATTCCAGTCCTGATCGGTGCCGCAAGTCACGGCAACGGCATGATGCGGCTGATGAAGGCGCTGCGTCACGAGGCGCCGCCGGCAGGGGTTCTTCGACAGCGCCTGGCTCGTTCAGGTAATCTCGATGAAAACAAGCTGAGCGCCGTGAGCTTCCATGCCTATCATCGTCAGAATATCGGCAAGACGGTGCTGGTGCGTGCGTTTGGTGAGGGACTTCGGCAAGGCGCATCACTCGGCGGCTCCAGCCTCGGCGCCGTGCAGGATCCCGCAAACGGACGGTCGAGCTCGGCGATCGTGCCTGCACCGGGGGATGTCTTCGCGACGGTCAAGTCCGACCATTTGCCCGTCCCGTCGCTGTTGACATCAGACGCGACGGTCGCCCCACCCGAATGGACCGCGCCGCCTACGCCGATGCTTGAAAGGATCCTGGTCCCGGGCAGCGCACGCGATGAAAACAAGCTCTCCGAAACGCTGACAAAACTTTCGGAGACGGATCGGGGTCTTGTCGTTTTGCAGGAGGAGGGCACTGGCGCCCAGCTCGTCCGCGCCCAGGGCCCGGTACATCTGCGCGATCTCTGCCGAACCCTGTCCGACGTCTTCCACATCGACGTAACCGATCGAACGCCCAACCCGATCTACCGCGAGACAATTGCAAAGCCGGCCGAGGTTCACTACCGGCATCGCAAACAGACCGGCGGCGCCGGGCAATTCGCGGATGTGAAGCTGAGCATTCGCCCCAACGAGCGCGGCCGCGGGTTCACCTTCAGCGAAACCGTCAAGGGTGGCGTCGTTCCGCGCAACTACATCCCTGCCGTCGAAGCAGGCGCGCGCGAAGCCATGGAGAAAGGGCCGCTCGGCTTTGAGGTCATCGACGTCGGGGTAACGCTGTTTGATGGTCAGCACCATGCCGTCGACAGTTCGGAACACGCCTTCAGGACTGCGTCGAAAATGGGAGTGCGACAGGCGCTTTCCGAAGGGTCGGCCGTTTTGATGCAACCGGTCTTCCGCAGTGAGATTCACATTCCGTCGATCTATTCTGGCAACCTCGTCCAGATCGTCTCCGCTCTCAAGGGTCAGGTTCTCGGCTTCGACCGGGATGAAACCGCTAAGGGATGGGACATCTTCCGGGCACTTGTTCCCGGCAGCGCACTTGACGATCTCGCGCGGGCGCTGCGTTCGGCGACGCAGGGCATTGGTTACTTTTCCAAGACCTTCGATCACTTCGAGGAGCTATACGGCAAGGAAGCGGACGCCATCGTTAGGGCACACGAGGGACAAGGCGTCGCACACTGAAACGTTCGCGCCACTTGCTCGTTCGCAGCACGGGCTCATGTCGTTTGGCAGTTAACCGGGTTCTTCCTCGCTTGGTGTGGAGCGGCGGTAGCATTCGTGCTCTCAGCAGTTCGGGACCTGCCCGACCATGCATGCGCGCTGAGGTTCTTAGGCGGTTGATCTGGCCTTCGGCCTGTCCGTTGCTCGAGGACGGCTCGATGGCATTGCTGACGGCGTCGCTATCGCCTCAAATCATCGATGTGGTGGGAGCAGCGAGTTGTTTCTTCAGGATCGCCGGTTCGGGTCCGCTCGAGGCCCCAACGCGCCTCGCCCTGTGACTCAGTGAAATAGATCGGGGAGCTCAGACATTGCAATTCTTCGCAATCGCTCGGCTTCCGAAGCATCGATCGATCGGTAGGGAAACCTCAGACGAGTTCCCACGGGTCCCCAATTGCCGATCGCACTCAGCAATTTGTCGAGGGCAGCGTTCGAAAAACCCATGTTTTGGCGGAAAGGGACGATGTGATTGTCCATGAATGCGCAGATCCGTCGCTCGAGATCGAGTGCGGCATCGATGTCGCTGCGCATCGAGGCCGTCCATTTTTGCGCGCCGCGGGGGCTGAGGCAAGCGACATTGGAAAACGAGCCTGCCGCCACACCCTCCTTTGTGCCGGTCGCAAGATGATGGCCGGGAACGAAGAGCGATAGGTCCGACAGATGTTGGCGGGCTTCGGCATACCAGGCGCTGTCGCCGTCGGCGAGCTTGATGCCGGTCACGCCGGGCACTGACGCGCAGACCTCGCCCAACTCCTTGGGCGTGAGGACGCGCTTTGCGTGTGGCGGATTGTAAAGGATGAGTGGAATTCCACCGGCCGTTTCCGCGGCACGGTTCAGGAAGTCGGTCGCTTCGGCATCGGTGAGCGGCCACCAGTCCGGCAAGATCACCTGAATGGCGGCCGGATAAAGTGCGCTGGCCCGGCGGACGCGGTTGAGCATGATCAGCGGGTCCGGCTGGCAGGCGCCAATCACAAAGGGCGTCGAGGATGCGCTGCAGCGCTCGGCCAGCAATGCCTGTATCTTGTCGAACTCCTCCTCGGTCTGATTGTGGAATTCGCCGGCGGTACCGTTCGAATAAATGCCATCGACTTTGGCAGCGATGAGGATATCGATCTCCTCGCCGAGCTTGTCGAATTCGATGCTATCGTCGGGCGCAATCGGCAACAGCAGGCTCGCCCAGTTGCCGGCAATGACGGGATGCCGCTTCTTCGCGTTCATCTATCGTTTTCCCTGAGGTTTCAATTCAATCGAGATCGTCGCGGATGCAGGCCTTGTATTGGCCCGGAGCGACCTCCCGCAGTTGAGGAACCGTGGCGGCGCAGGCATCGAGTGCGCTCGGACAGCGCGTGCGAAAGACGCAACCGCTCGGCGGATTGGCCGGGCTTGGAATATCGCCTTTCAGGATCTGCCGGTCACGCCGGGCATCCGGATCGGGTGACGGAATGGCGGAGAGCAGGGCGCGCGTATAGGGATGCTTAGGCCTCGCATAAAGGTCGGCGCTCGGTGCGATCTCCATGATGCGACCGAGATAGAGCACGATGACCCGGTCGCAGATATATTCGACGACAGCAAGATCATGCGAGATGAACAGCATGGTCAGGCCGAGCCGCTGCTGCAATTCGCGCAGAAGGTTGATCACCTGCGCCTGGATCGAGACATCGAGGGCGGAGACCGGTTCGTCGGCGACGATGAACTCGGGCGACAGGGTCAAGGCGCGGGCGATGCCGATGCGCTGGCGCTGTCCACCGGAAAACTCATGCGCGTAGCGATTGATCGCATCGGCCGGCAGCTCGACCTGCGCCAAGGCGGCTTGGGCTCGTTCAAGCCTGTCGCGGGCCGATCCGATCCCCTGGATCTTCAAGCCTTCCGTAAGAATTTCGCCGATCGTCATGCGCGGCGACAGGCTGGCGAAGGGGTCCTGGAAAATATACTGCATGCGCGGCCGTTGCCGCCGCAGCGCCGAAGCGGAAAGGTCCGTCAGTTCTTTCCCATCGAAACGGACGCTGCCTGACGAAGGTTCGACCAGCCGAAGGACGGAGCGCCCGATCGTCGTCTTTCCGCTCCCGGATTCGCCGACAAGCCCGACGACTTCACCCCTGCCGATATCGAAGGAGATGCCTTGCAGGATATTTAGCCGCGCACCGCGGGACGTGTAGTGTTTCGAAAGGTCACGGACGGAGAGCAGGGGTTCGCTCATCTAGATCTCCTGCCATCTGATGCAGCGGCTGCGATGCTGCGAATTGATCTTTTCAAGCGCGGGAACCCCGGCGCGACAGGCATCGACCGCGAATTTGCAGCGCGGCGCGAAAGCACAACCGCTCGGCATGTTCATCAGGCTCGGGACCATGCCGGGAATGGCTGCGAGCTTTTCACCCGCCTGTTTCATCCGCGTCGCGTCGCCAAGCCGTGGCATGGAGGCGAGCAGGCCCATCGTATAGGGATGCTTCGGATTGCGGAAAACCTCGCTGACCGGTCCCTCCTCGACGATCCTGCCGGCATACATGACCGCGACGCGATGGGCGATTTCGGCGACGACGCCGAGATTGTGCGTGACGAAGAGCATCGCCATGCCGCGCTCGCGCTGCAGCTTGAGCAGCAGATCGAGAATCTGCGCCTGGATCGTCACGTCGAGCGCCGTGGTCGGCTCGTCGGCAATCAACAGCGCCGGATCGCAGGCGAGCGCCATTGCTATCGTGGCGCGTTGGCGCATGCCGCCGGAGAGTTCATGCGGGTATTGGCCGGCGCGACGTCTGGCGTCCGGTATGCCGACGCTTTCAAGCAGCGTGACGGCGGCATCCATCGCGGCCTTGCGGCCTGCACCGCGATGGATGCGGATCGGTTCGGCAATCTGATCGCCGATCGTGAAGACGGGATTGAGGCTCGACATCGGCTCCTGGAACACCATGCCGATGTCGTCGCCCCTGATCCGGCGCATGCTCTCCTCGTCGAGGGACACAAGATCCTGGACTGAACCGGAGCGCGTCGTCAGGCGGATGCTGCCTGCGGCGATCACCCCGATGTTGCGGGTAAGCAGCCGCATGACCGAGAGGCTCGTCACCGACTTGCCGGAACCGGATTCGCCGACGAGCGCGAGCGTCTCGCCGGCGGCAACCGTCAAGTCGATATCGTTGACCGCCGTGATCTCGCTGCCGCGGACGCGGAAGATCGTTCGCAATCCCTTGATGTCGAGTACGGGTTCGGCGGTCTGTTCCATCAGTTCTCTCAGTTCAGAAGGCCGGTTGCACGCAGGATCGCATCGATCCGTGCGGTTTCGGCATCGTTGAGAGCGGCGCGCGGTCGCGGCATCACGGCAGAATCGATGATGCCGAGGCTGCGCATGGCGGCCTTGAAGGCGCCGATGCCGGATGCGCCGCCGCTCACACGGCCCTGCGCGACCCAAACGATTTCGAAGAGACGGCAAAGCCGCTCCTGCTCCTTCTTGGCGGCAACCCAGTCCCCGCGCTGGGCGGCATCCCAAAGGCGGACGTAGCCGTGGGGATCGACATTGGCGATACCGGGAACGACGCCATGCGCACCCATCAGGAGAGCATTGTCGACGACGATCTCGGAGCCGGTCATCAGGAAGATGTCCTTGTGTTCGGCGAGGTCGAGGAGCGCGTAACGGAAGTTGCCATCGTCGCCGCTGGAATCCTTGAGGCCGATGATCGTGCCTTCCTTGGCGAGCGTGACGACGGTCTGCCGTTGAAGCTTGACATGCACGCAGACGGGGATGTCATAGGCAACCAGCGGAACGTCCACCGCGTCGCGAATATAGCGGAAGTGATCGAGGATCTCGGACTGGCTGGTAACGGTGTAGAAGGGTGCGGTCACCACGACCGCATCGGCGCCGGCCGCCTTTGCAACCTTGGAATGGGCGATGACGCGGTCCGTGGTCGGATCGATGACGCCGACGATCAGCGGCACGCGCCCATTCACCACCTTGGCGGAATGCTCGATGATCTCACGCCGGGTCTTTTCGTCATGGAAGATGACTTCGCTCGTCGACCCCAGCACGAATACGCCGTGGCAGCCGGCATCGATCAGATGTTCCAGCACGCGTGTATAGGAGGGGTAGTCGACGGTGAAATCCGGATTGAGCGGCGTGACGACGGGGGGAACAACGCCCTTGAATTTGGTCATTTTCTCTTTCTTTCGATTGTCAGTTCAGTTCGGCACGAGGGTCGAAGGCATCTCTGAGGCCATCGCCAATGAAGTTGATTGCAAGCACGGCAAGGATCAGCGCGGCACCGGGGAAGAGCCATTGCCACGGATATTGTTCGAGCACCGCGGTCGAGCGGGCCGCATTCAGCATGTTGCCCCAGCTTGCCGCCGGCGGTGCGATACCGAGACCGAGGAAAGACAGGCCCGCCTCGAGCAGGATGGCATTGGCGATCTGCAGCGTGGCATAGACCACAAGAATATCGATCGAATTCGGCAGGCCATGGCGGAAGAGCAGGTGGCCGATGCCGGCACCCATGCCGCGCGCGGCCATGACGAAGTCGCGCTCGCGCAATTCCAGCAGTCGGGAGCGGATCATGCGCGCAAGCAAGGGCCATGAGAGGAGCGAGATGACGATGACCGTCGGCCAGATGCCGGTGCCCGCAATCGAGGCAAGCACGAGCAGGAAGATGACGGGCGGCAGGGTCATCACCAGATCGACGAAGCGCATGGAGGCTGCATCGGCCCAGCGTCCGGCAAGCGCGGAGATGGCTCCGAAAAGAAAGCCGATGACCGCGGAAAGAGCCGTCGATGCGACGGCAACCAGCAGCGAAATCCTGCCGCCTTCCAGCACCCGCGCAAAGACATCGCGGCCGACACCGTCGGTTCCGAACCAGTGCGTCATCGTCGGACCGCTGTTCATCGCCAGGAGATCGATGTCATTCGGCTGGAAAGTCCACCACAGCGGGTAGGAGAGGATCAGCGCCAGCATGGGAACTGCGATGCAGACGCCGGCAACGGCGGCGCGATTGTGCAGAAAGCGTTCGAAGGCGCGGGCAAGTGGCCCCGGGCTGCGGGATTGCGGAGAGCGTGCCAGCATGTCAGCCCACCTTGATGCGCGGATCGACGACCGCATAAGTGATGTCGGTCAGAAGATTGACGACGATGACGCAAGCGCCGATGATGAGTGTTGCTCCCATGATGACCGGGTAATCACGGGTCTGCACGGCATCGACCAGCAGAAGCCCCATGCCCGGCCAGTTGAAGACACTCTCGATGAAAATGGCGCCGCCAATCGCAAGGCCGATGGTCGAGCCGACCAGCGTCACGATCGGAAGGAGTGCATTGCGCAAGGCATGCTTGGCGATCACCCAGAACTTGTGGACGCCCTTGGCCCGCGCCGTGCGGACATAATCCTGGTTCAGGACTTCGAGCAGCGAAGCGCGCATGTAGCGCATGATCAATGCGCCCTGTGCGACAGACAGAAGGGCGGCCGGCAGGATCAGGTGATGCAGGAGATCGCCAATCGAAAATTCCTCGCCAGGGGTCAGCATGCCGCCTGAGGGCATCCAGTGCAGCCGGACCGAGAAAACATAGAGGCCGATCAGCGCGCTGAGAAATGCCGGGCTCGAAATGCCGGCGAGCGCAACGATAGACAGGGAGAGATCGGCGATGGAATTACGGCGGACCGCGCTGATCACCCCAAAGGCGATGCCGGCAATGACGGCAAAGACAAGTGCAGTGCCCATCAACAGCACCGTCGGACCGATCCGCGATAGAACCAGGCCGAGAACCGGCTGGTCGAGACGCTTGATCGAATAGCCAAGATTGCCCGTCAGCGCCTGCTGCAGCCAGCCGAGATACTGGAGGGGAAGCGGCTGATCGAGGCCGAGGCGGCTGCGCAGATCGGCGAGATCGGCCGGCGACATCGGTATGTTCGGATCGATATAGGCATCGATCGGATCGCCTGGCGCCAGGCGCAGCATCAGGAAAATCAGCATGCTCAACGCAATGAGCATGCCTATTCCTATCATCAGGCGTCTGAGACTGTATCGGAGCATCGTAAATCCGTCCGTCAGGGTGGCCAAAGCCACCCTTTAGCTTTGCGGAAACGCCTATTCGGCGACCGACCATTTCTGCGGGTCGGCCTGATAAGGGCCGCCGCCCGGCGCAGGCGTCCAGACGAAATCCTTCACCTTGGCCGAGACGACGCCGTAGCGATTGGCGACCCAGAGCGTCGCCCAGGGGAGGTTGGTGTTCATCACCTTGCAGACGTCCTGATAGGCCGCATCCCGCTTGGCGATGTCCGGTTCGCCAAGCGCCGTATCGAGTGCCTTCGAAAGGTCAGGCATGCGAACTCTGGCGACGTTCGGTCCGGCCGGCGGAATCTGCTTCTCGTTGAGGCCGACATTGATGCTTCCGGCATCCGGTCCGTTCTGAAGCCCGGCATAGACCATCTGGAATTGGGCGATATCCGGCGTCGCGTTCAGCACGATGCTGTTATAGGTCGGCGTATCGACGGCACGCGGAACGATATTGATGCCGACCTGGGCAAGCATGGCCTGGACTGCTGCAAGGACATTGGTCGCCAAAGGCGTGGTGTAGTAGGTCAGAAGCGTGATCGGTTTGCCGCCGTTGATCTGATCCCAGCCTGCTTCCGTCAACAGTTGCTTGGCCTTCTCCGGATCATAGGCATAGTTGTCGATGCCCTGCGGTATCAGTTGCTCGGCAACGTAGGCGCAGTTGGCGGGTTTGGCCGCGCCGCCATAGAGGCTCTTGATGATGGCATCGCGATTGATCGCATACATCACCGCCTTGCGGACCCGCACATCCTTCCAGATCGGCGAATCGTGATTGAAGCCAAGATAGTTGACCACGAAGGAGTCACCTTCGATGACCTTGAAGTCCTTGTTGTCCTTGAAGGTCGGGACGTCGTTGGAATCGACATAGGTGAACTGGATCTCGCCGGATCTCAGCGCCGCAATAGCGGCTGCCGGATTGGCGAAATAGCGATTGATGACGCGCTCCAGTGCAGGCTTGCCACCGCGATAGTCGGTGTTGGCGGCAAGTTCGACATATTGATCCGAAACGTATTTGGTAAACTTGAACGGACCGGTGCCGATCGGGGTGGTGGACCACCATGTGCTCTTCGCCAATTGGTCTGCCGGGATCGAGGAGAGCGCATGCTCCGGCAGCATCATCACCTTGGTCATCGTATCGAGCAGACTGCCGCTCGGTGCGCTGAGCTTGATGACGACGGTGTGGTCATCCGGCGCCACGACCGACGAGACGGCCTTCAGGCGTGCTGCGAGCACCGAGCCGGTTTTTGCATCCATCGCAAGGCCCATGGTGAACTTTGCGTCCTTGGCGGTAAACGGCTTGCCGTCGTGCCATTTGGCATCCGCCAGCTTGAACGTGTAGGTCATCTGGTCCGGGCTGACCTCATAGGAGCTGGCCAGTGCGCCGACGACCTTCTGCAATTTCTCGTCATAGGTAATGAGCGGTTCGTAATAAACGCTGAGCCAGGTGAAACCGGAGGTCGCGGCGAGCGGATTGAAATTACCCTGGAAACCGCCTGGACCGACATCGAAACCGCCAGATAGCGTGGCGGCCTCAGCCTGTGTTGCGATGGCCGAAGCGACAAGTGCCGGAACGGCAACCGTCGACAGCATGGCGCCGAGCGCCGCTACGGATAATCTAGACAGTCTTTTCATGTGTTCCTCCCACGTTTGAACTTGTCTTGTTGTTGGCAATCACTCGGGCAATGCCCTCGTAGTGGCGATCCATGCGCTTGCGCGCTTCCTCCAGATCCTTCGCCTCGATCGCATCGACAATTGCGGCGTGATCCCGCCAGGTCGCCATCGGATCGATATTCTCGAGGTTGACGAAATCCGATGCCTTGTAGAAAGCGAGCCAGAAGACATCGATCAGTCGCACGAGCGTCTCATTGTCCTGGCAGCGAAACAGCAGCCGGTGGAACAGCTGGTCATCCTCGGCGAAGGTTTCGCCGCGTTCGGCATGGACACGCATCCGGTTGACGGTCGCACGCAGCTCGGCGAGATCCTCGGCGCCGATCATCTCGATCGTCTTGCCGATCAATCCCACCTCAAGCGTGCGGCGGATTTCGATCACTTCTTCGATCTGTCGCAACGCTCCGCCAAGGCCATAGGCAAGGTTGTCTAAAAGCGGCTCGAAGGAAAAGGCCTTCACGAAGATGCCGACGCCGCGCCGCGTCTCCAGAACTCCGAGCGATTCCAGCGCCTTGATGCCTTCGCGCAGCGAATTGCGGCTGACGCCGAGCTGGGCGGCGAGCTCTCCCTCGGCAGGCAACATTGTTCCCGGCGCCAGGCCGTTATCATGGACGTAAGCGCGCAGGCTTTCCTGCACGGATACATGCAGCAGCGGTGCGCGTGTCAGCGGCTTCATCGATTTCAACGCCATGCCCGATCTTCTCTTCTCCTCGCCGATAGGATGGGAGCTACATATCCACTTGTAGGATATCTGTCAAATGGGCAGGTTTGGAACTGTCTGTGGAAAACTGGTTGCGAGCAAGGCGATTGCCCCATCATCTTAATACCAGTATAGATCCAGAGGGATTTCGCAGAAAAATTTTGAGAGCATCGGGAACGCTATGGCGACGGATGAACTGATCGACGTGATCGGCAAGGAGTTACAGGCCTCGGCATCGGGTCTGCCGCTCTACAAGCGGCTAAAGTCGGCGATCGAAACTGCGATCCTTTCGAATGCGGTCAAGGCAGGCGCCGTTCTGCCCGGAGAGCGGGTGCTTGCGGAAGCCCTGTCGCTTTCGCGCGTGACGATACGCAAGGCGCTCGCGCTGCTTGAGGAGGAGGGCTTCCTCAATCGCCGCCACGGTTTCAAGACCGAGGTCGGATCACGGGTCGAAAAGTCTCTTTCCACACTCACGAGCTTCTCGGAGGATATCCTCGCGCGCGGGCTTACTCCCGGATGTATATGGCTTTCCAAGCAGATAAGCCGACCGTCCCCCACGGAAATGATGGCGCTCGGTGTGGCTGGAAACAGCCATATCCTGCGCATGAAGCGCATCCGCACAGCCGATGGCGTGCCGATTGCCGTGGAGATATCAACGGTCCCCGTTCGCTTCATTCCGTCGGCAAGCCTGGTCGGCGATTCCCTTTACCAGGCGCTGGAAGCACGCGGGTTTCTTCCTCAGCGTGCCGTTCAGCGTATGCGTTCGCGGGCGGCCTCCGCGGAGGATGCGCAATATCTCCATTGCGAAGCCGGAGCGCCGCTGCTGATGACGGAGCGCCGCTGTTTTCTCGGTGATGGGCAGATCGTCGAATATTGCGAGAGCCGCTACAAGGGCGATGTTTATGACTTCGTGTTCGAGCTAACGCGATGATACCAGTCATAAACTGGTTGTAATCTGGTACTTTCCAATTATCGTGATGCTGAAATGGAGTGTCACGATTGCAGCGCGACGACATCAAGAAAAGCCTTATCGTTTCCTGCCAGCCGGTTCCCGGCGGGCCGACGGACACGGCTGAATTCGTCATTGGATTTGCGAGAGCCGCCGTCGATGCGGGTGCAAAGGCATTGCGGATCGAATCCGTCGGCTACGTGAAAGCGGTACGCCCCGCTGTGACTGTACCGATCATCGGCATCGTCAAGCGCGATCTCGATGACAGTCCGGTGCGGATCACGCCCTTCGTTGCCGATGCCGAAGCGCTGGCGGATGCCGGCGCCGACATCATCGCCTTCGATGCGACGGATCGCGTTCGGCCGGCATCCATAGAAGCGCTGGTCAAGGCTGTCAGGGCACGCGGCAAGCTGACGATGGCAGACTGCTCGAACCTCGAAGACGCGCGCAACGCTTTGGCAGCCGGGGTCGATTTCGTTGGCACAACGCTTTCCGGCTATGTCGGCGGGCCTGAGCCCGTCGATCCGGATATCGACCTGATCAGAGCGATGCGAGCACTCACACCCTATGTAATTGCCGAGGGGCGCATTCGCACGCCCGAGCAGGCGGCAAGTGCCGCCGACGCCGGAGCATTCGCCGTCGTCGTGGGCTCGGCGATCACCCGCACCGAGCATGTGACCTCGTGGTTTCGCGATGCCGTTGCCGCGGCCTATGATGCCGAAAGCCTGCGGACGACGCTTGCCATCGATATTGGTGGCACGAAGACGATGGCCGCGCTCGTCAGAGGCAGTGACGTGCTGGATGAAATGACGGTGCCGACGGCACGGGAAGCAGGTCCGGATGCGTGGCTTGCTACGATTGCCAGCTCTACTCGATCGTGGGCGGATCGCTATTCCCACGTCGGTATTGCCGTCACCGGCTTCATTCAGGACGGATGCTGGTCTGCGCTCAACCCGGCAACGCTCGGGATCCCCGACCGCTATCCGTTGGTTGATAGGGCAAGCGCCGCTTTCGGCAAACCGGTTTTTGCGATCAACGATGCGCAGGCGGCTGCTTGGGGAGAATATCGGTTTGGCGCCGGTAGTGGTGGCGATCTCGTGTTCCTGACCATCTCGACCGGCATCGGCGGCGGCATTATCGTCAATGGTCGTGCGCTAACCGGGCTTGCCGGCCATTTCGGGCTGATCCGTGGTCCGTCCGCCGGGCAGTCGCCGCTTGAAGATCAGACGTCTGGCCGTTGGATCGCGGCGGAGGCCCTAAAGGCGGGGCACCCGGGTACCGCAGCCGAAGTGTTCGAGCAGGCCGACCGCGGCGAGACCTGGGCTGGCGAGATCGTCTCGCAATCGGCATTTCGTGCGGCAACGCTCTGCCGTGACATCAAGATGATGCTCGATCCGACGCATATCGTCATCGGTGGCGGCATCGGCCTTGCATCCGGTTATCTCGACCGCATGCGCAATTGTTTTGCGGGTGTCGATCCCAGGCTGACGCCTGTTCTGGTGGCCGCCAAGCTCGGCAGCCGTGCGGGTATCATCGGCGTGGCGAGCCTTGCAGTTCAGGGTGACTGACGAATTCCGAAAGATATCGATCCTAACCTAACAAAAAAGAGGGAACTACGATGACATTGAACAGAACGACCCTATCCGCGCTTGCCGTACTTCTCGCAAGCGTTGCTCTGCCTGGTACGTCCAACGCGACAGTCACCGTTCTCGGCTGGCCGGGCGGCTCGGAAGAGACAGCGCTGCGCGCAACCGTCGAAGAATACAACAAGACAGCCGGTATCAGCGATGCCGACAAGGTAGAGCTTTTGTTCTTCAACCGGGAGGGCTTCTTCGACAAGCTGCAGGCCGACATGGCAGCGGGCTCGACCGCCTTTGATATCAATCTCGTCGCTACCTACTCGATCGGCCGTTACGCGCCGTATATGGAACCCGTCGATCTCGGCGATGGCGCTGCCAAGACGTTTGGCGAATCCGTGCTGAAGACCATGCAGTTCGACGGCAAGCAGTACGGCGTGCCGACGGACCTGTCGCTGCATTTCATGTATTACCGCAAGGATCTGATCGATGCGCTGATGAAGGACGATGCGGCCAAGAAGAAATATGCCGAAATCGCCAAGCAGTATCTCGGCAAGGAATTGCAGCCGAAGGATCCGGACAGTTGGACCTGGGACGATTGGGCGGCGACGGCTCTCTATTTCTCCAAGCAGGTCAATCCCGAAAGCCCCGTGCGCTATGGCACGGTCCTGCAGATGAAGAACCTGCTCTTCAACATGATGGTGTTTCAGTCCTTGCCACGCTCCTACGGTGGAAACTGGACCGATGAAGAGGGCAATATCACCGTCGATTCCAACGCCTACAAGACTGGCCTCGAACTCTACAAGAAGCTTTACGACGCTGGCGCTTCGCCCAAGGATTCGCTGAGCTACGAATATGCCGAGACCAATGCCGCGTTCGGTTCCGGTCAGGCGGCAACGGCCCTTCAGTGGAACGCCGCTGCCGCGGATCTCACCAGTGCCGAGAAAACCCCTGCCGTCGCCGAGGTCACCGGTATCGTGGCGCCGCCGGCCGGGCCGGATAGCCGCGCCGACCATATTCACGGCCTTGGCCTCGGCCTCAATAAGAACGCCAAGAACAAGGACGGCGCCGTCAAGTTCCTGAAATGGCTGGCGACAGAGGATGCCGCCTTGCTCTATGCCCGAAAGGGCGGTTCGCCAGCCCTTACGCCTGACGTTGTGGCGAAAGTCGCCAAGGAACGTCCCGATCTCGTCAAGCTCGGCGAGTTCGCCAGCAAATACGGCTACGTGATGAATGGTGCCACGTCGGCCAACGCACTCTCCGTCTATGAACTGCAGGCCAAGGAATTCACCGGCTACTGGTCGGGCCAGCAGAACCTCGACGATGCGCTGGCTCACACCAAGGCCGGAATGCAGGATCTCTTGAAGAAGTGATATCAGCCGGACGCCTTGCCTCCCGCAAGGCGTCCGGCCCATCCGGCGGATTGAAATGGCGATCATAAAACGTGCCGAGGCAAGAGCCTATCTCACGCCGCTCGTGGGGTTCCTGCTGCTGTTTCTCGGCTTTCCTGCTGTCATCAACCTCATCTATTCCGTCTCGACCGTCGACTTCCAGACCCTGCGAAGTCCGACGCTGAGCGGCTTTGGCAACTATGTTTCCGTGCTCGCCGATCGCGATTTCTGGCGCGCCACGTCTTTTTCCCTGCGTTTCGGCATTCTGACGGCGATGATCGAATGCCTGCTCGGGCTGTTCCTGGCGATCTTTCTGGCGCCGCTTTTATCGAAGCGATCGGCACTGATGGCGCCGCTCATGCTGCCGCTGATGGTGGCGCCCGCCATGATCGGCCTGATGTACCGTCTGGTGCTGCACGAATTTGCCGGGCCTGTGCCCTATTATCTCTTCATGTGGTTTGGCGACAGCCCGGCCTTTCTCGACGTTTCACACGCATTGTGGACCCTGATCGTGGTCGAAACCCTGCAATGGACGCCGTTCGCCTTCCTGCTCTTCTACATGGCCTATGTCGCAGTGCCGATCGACGTGCGTGAGGCAGCCGCGCTCGATGGGGCCTCGCCCATCAAAACCCTCTGGTTTGTCGAGCTGCCGTTGATGCTGCCGACACTGGTGATCGCCTTTTTCATCCGTTTCATCGACGGCTTTCGTGTCTTCGACAATGTCTACGCACTGACCGGCAGCGGCGCAGGCGGCTCGACGACATCATTGTCGATCTACATCTACCAGGCGTTCTTCAAGGAGGGCGCGATCGGCAAGGCAGTGGCGGCTTCCGTCGTCCTCTTCCTGACGTCGCTTATCGTGCTCTACGGCCTCAACTGGCTGGCTGGCCGCAGGAGACGTGGGCCATGATCAATGCACTGCGCTGGATTGTCTTCACCGTTGCCGCTCTCGCAATGAATTTTCCGGTCATCGTCACGCTGGTCACGTCGTTCAAAAGCGCGCGTGAGCTTTCGATCAATCCCGGTTTGTGGATCAATCAGCCCACGTTCGAAAATTACCTGCGTGTTCTGACGCAGACCGATCGCTTCAACATCTATTCCTATCTTTGGAACAGTACTGTCGCCTCATTGATCGGCACCGGGCTTGCAATCCTGCTTGCTTTTCCCGCTGCCTATGCGATCGCAAGGAGCGAGGTCGGCAAACACACGCTGCTGCCTGTTGTCATCAATCTGCGCGCCGTGCCGCTCATCATTTTCGCGATCCCGCTCTACATGATGTACCAGTTTCTGGGCCTGCTCGACACTCAGCTTGGCCTCGGCCTGATCCTGACGATCGTCAACACGCCGCTGGCGCTCGTCATCCTCGTCAATGCGATTTCCGACGTTCCGCTGGAACTGGACGAGGCGGCGAGGGTGGACGGGGCGAGTTCGTGGCAGATCATGGTCAGCATCATCCGGCCGGTGGTGCGGCCCGCAATGGTGACGACCTTCATCTTTGGCTTCATCACCGCCTGGAACGAGTTCCTCTTCGGGCTGATGCTGACGACGAACAAGGCAGTGCCGATGACTGTCGGTGCATCGTTCTTCTTTGCCGCGAGCGGCGGCGGCGTCCAATGGGGGACCGCGTCGGCGGTCATGATCCTCGGCGCTCTGCCGCCTGTCCTCCTCGGCTTGCTGATGTATCGGCAAATTTCGGGCTCGATGACGGCGGGGGCTATCAAAGGCTAGGCGAGGCGGAATTCGAACAACCTCAATATCGCCATGACGTCCAGCACCTCGCCAACTGGAAATGACTGCATGAGGCGGTCGCCCTACCGAAATGCGCCGTAAGTCCGTTTTTGCCTTATTGCCTTCGAGCTGAGGGTCCCTAACGGGCGGTGTCGCCAGTTCCTATCCCAGAGCACCAAACGGCAGGGCTTACGGCTGAGTCGTACCGGTTGCTGCGAGTCTTTCTGGCAACACCTATGGGGCAACTGAAATCTTGGACGCATTTGACTGGCTTAGAGCGTTTCGGTTGCGATATCAGTAGGACTGCAAAAGCGATTTGCACGGTCGGGACAGCTGGAGAAGCCACGTCCGCACCTCCTGGAGCAGGATCTTGATGAACGCGGATATGATAGCCGCCTGGGCGATGGAAAACGGATTCCATGCGATCGATTCGCGGAATTATCGTCGCCATGACAATGCAGGCGTGATGACGATCGAAATCAAGAGGATGTCATTCCTCCTCATCGATGAGAGGCAAGGACTTCGACCGCGCCTGATATCGCGGTTGTTCAAGGACATTCCGCTTAATGGCGGGAGTGGCCGCTTGCACGGTCTTCTTCCTGACCGCTATCCCAATCGCTAAGTCCTGACTGCGTAGCTCGTTCGCCGCTCAGCAAACAAAGGCTGTAATCGGCGTCGCAATACCGAACCGAATGCATGCCTGCGGGCGCCTGAATCCATTCGCGGCAAGGCGCCGACCGTGGCGACCAAATAAAAGATGCCAAAGACCGGATTCCGCACAAACGCAGATCCATGCACGGATGCCACTCTGGAGTATTCGCGGTCGAAGCTCGGTTTCCTGCATGTCTCTGGCAACGTCATTGTATTGGGATTTTCACAATTTGTCGGTCGCCATTCTGGTCGCCGGCGTAGATCCAACAACTGACCGTCAATCACGCTTTGCTGCATCCCTCCAGGCGCGCTCGAACGGTAGGCGCCAAGCGTGCGGGGCGATAAGTTGATGGATCGACTTCGGCCCCCAGCCGCCCTGGTCGTAGAGGCGTACGGGCGGCGGGTTGTCGAGGAGAGGTTGGGAAACCTCCCACAGCCGCTCAATGCCCTCGGCTGTCGTGAACAGCGTGTGGTCACCGCGCATGGCGTCGAGGATCAGACGCTCATAGGCCTCCAGAACTTCGCCAATCAGGCCGGTTTCGCTCATGGCGAATTGCAGCGAGAGCTTGTCGAGCCGGAAGCCCGGTCCAGGGCGCTTGCCATAGAAGGAAAGCGAGACCTTGGAGGCATCAGCAAGGTCGAAGGTAAGATGGTCGGGGCCCTGTGCCCCCACGCCAGAGCCCGCAGGGAACATCGACTTCGGGGGCTCGCGGAATGCGATCGAAATAATGCGCTGCCCCTCGGCCATGCGCTTGCCGGTACGCAGGTAGAAGGGCACGCCAGCCCAGCGCCAGTTGTCGATGGCGCATTTCAGCGCGATGAACGTGTCAGTGTCGCTTTCGGAATCGACGCCAGGCTCCTTGCGATAGCCAATGTATTGACCGCGCACCACATCGCGCGGCTCGATCGGCAACATGGAGCGGAACACCTTGTTCTTCTCTTCCGAGATTGGGGCAGGCTCAAGGGCAGTGGGCGGCTCCATCGCCATGAAGGCGAGGATTTGGAAGAGGTGGGTCACCACCATGTCACGATAGGCGCCGGTGGTCTCGTAAAAGGCGGCGCGGGTGGAAAGGCCGAGCGTCTCCGGAACGTCGATCTGCACGTGGTCGATGAAGTTGCGGTTCCAGATTGGTTCGAACAGGCCATTGGCAAATCGGAAGGCCAGGATGTTTTGCGCCGGCTCCTTGCCGAGGAAATGGTCGATGCGGAATATCTGCTTCTCGTCGAACACTTCGTGCAGCTTCTTGTTCAGTTCAACGGCACTGGCAAGGTCCGTGCCGAAGGGTTTTTCCATGATGATACGGGAGCGTTCGGTCAGCCCAGCCTGGGCGAGGAGTTGCACGGCCGGAAGGGCGGCGCTTGGTGGCACGGATAAATAATGCACGCGCCGCGTCTCGGCGCCCAGTGCTTCCTCGGCCCTGTCGACCGCTGCCTTGAGAGCATTGGCGCCGGCAGCGAGGGGGACGTAGTCGAGCGATGCGGCAAACGCTTCCCATTCGGACTGCGAGAACTTGCGGGTCAAGAACTTGTCCAGCGAGTCACGGGCGATGGTCCGGAAGGCATCTGCATCGATATCGTCGAGCGAGACGCCGATAATACGGCACCCTGGAATGAAGCCCGCGTTCGTAAGGTGGAACAGCCCGGTCAATAGCTTGCGCCTTGAGAGATCGCCCGTTGCGCCGACGAGCACAACGACCTGCGGATAGCCGGGGCCAACCCGAGTTGAATTCTTGCGCAAAACACCCATCCTCAAGTCTTCGGTTATCCCTTGGGGATGGAGGTCGACCCCAGCTCCGCGCTGCCGCGAAGCGGCTATCTTCGTGCGTGATGCCATGACGTTGAAGCTCACCCCTCTAAGGTTGAATAGAGGCATGGATTGCGTGGCGGAGCAAGGGGGCGGCATTACCGTCGCGAAGTGCCGCGTCCTAGAGGCTTCACCGAGCGTGTTTTCGGTTAGTCGCCCGCGGCTCTGGAACCGCGGGAGCGGTCGAAGGTTAATTGAGGCGCCCTCGATATATCGTAGCGGAGACACCCGTGCTCGTCGTCCATCACCTAAACAACAGCCGATCGCAACGCGTTCTCTGGATGCTGGAGGAGCTCGGCCTCGATTACCAGATCCGTTTCTATAAACGGAATCCCGACATGACGGCTCCGGATGCGCTGAAACGCATCCATCCTCTCGGCAAGTCGCCCATTGTCGAGGATATCGGCGACGACGAAAATCGAATGATCCTGGTCGAGACCGGAGCAATTTGCCAATATCTGGTAGACAAGTCTGCTGGACGTCTCGGCCCTTCGGCAGATCCGGAAGAGGTCTACCGATACAGACAGTTCCTGCATTATGCCGAGGGATCGGTCATGCCAGTCTTGCTCGCTCTCCTCGTCCTTTCGAAGGTTCCGCTCCTCGGCAGACTGGGAGCGAAGAGGATCCGGCCGATGCTCGACGTTCACCTCGATTACGTCGAAAGCGAACTCTCCTCGCGCCAGTGGTTTGCCGGCGATACGTTGACTGCGGCAGATATCATGATGAGTTTTCCGCTGGAGACAGCAGCGAAGAGAGCAGGCGAAGTGACGCCTCGCCCTGCGACCGCGGACTGGCTGAAACGGATCCATGATCGCCCCGCCTATCGCAGGGCATTGGAAAAGGGCGGGCGATACGCTTATGCAACCCGTCCACGTTGACCCCGTGACTCTCGCTGAAGTGCAAGATCGGTCTTGAGGATCTGCATGTCGCTGAAATCAAACTTCACCAGCGCGATACAACGCAAATTGACCGCCTTGCGACGATAAGTGCTCGAGCAAGGTGTAGTCAGCCAGGCATCGGGGATTTGACGCCTCTAATAATCGCTGCTGCCGTGCCTACAGAACTCCGTCAGCCTCCAAATCCGCTGGAAACCATATATTCGATTGCCCTCGTTGCAACGGGCGCTAGCGCGAGAAGAACGAGCGTAATCGAAGTAAAGGAGACCGCCATGACGGCTACCGGAATACAAAGATCGCTAGTGAGGCATGACGAAGGAGTAGTTGCGGCCTGGACCGGATAGTCTAGATGCACGCGCCTCTCGTTCGAATTTGCAGCGCGCAAGAATTTTCTCACGCCGGTTCTCGGGACTGTTCCGTCGTTAATAACGTACGAGGAGTGCTGGATGACCATTGGAAGCTCGTTTTTGAGGGCGTATGGGGCCTAACTGCCCAAACCTTCGCTCAATCCGCTTTCGTTGCAAATTATGACTAGGTTTAAGCGTTGCATACGTATGTTTAGGTCGTTCGCGTGAGGTAGCATCCCCTTGCCTCCCATCCTCCCCGCGCTCGTCGTGTCGTCGCCGGGTGCCTCTTCGGATGCGAGCTATACCTATGGGAAACGACTTCTACACGAGGGTATAGATGCGCCCGCGATAGGTACGACGTAACCTCTCTCCATCGAAAACTCGATCGCATGAAGTCAGACCCTTTTAGTCCGCTTTGGCGAACGAGTGTCGCCAACCTGTGGAGTAGTCACGATGCCCACCTTTCGCGCTGCGGCCGCTGCCGCGCTTGTTATCACCCTCGTCGTTTCCGCCTTGCCGGCATCGGCGCAGGAATGGCGCCGGCCCTACTATGACGATCAACCGCAATGGCATCATCACCACGGCAACGGCGCAGCGATAGCGGGAGGAATTGCCGCTGGTGTGATCGGAGGTCTGCTTGGTGGCGCGATCGCGGGCGCTAACAACGGTCCCCGCTACATTGATCCGCAGCCAGCGCCGCGTTGCTGGTACGAAAATCGACAGGTTCCGAATTCCTACGACGGCGGCTGGCACAACGAGAGTGTTCGCGTCTGCCAGTAGACGTAACCGAGAGATAAGCACTTGAGAAAGGGCGATGATTCGTTCCGCCTTGTTTCAAGTGACCGCTTTTCCATGCCTGACCGAAAGATTTGCGGCGGCATCAAGACGAAGCCAGCCAGAGGAATTCTGGGAAACGGACCGGGGCATCTCGTCATGTCTCATGCACCACGAGAGAATGTGGCCACGGGTGGCGACCATCTACGGCGATGGCCTTCCTTCGGCAGACCAGATGCCGAGGCCGCCCTGCGAATGGGCGCGCTCGCAATTCTCACCGGTATCGCTGCCGGGATCGGAGGCCTGTCACTGGCCCTGATCCTGCATTGGATACAGCATCTCGCCTATGGATACAGCCTGCAAGCCGTCATCAGTCCCGAGAGCTTCCTTCAAGGCGTGTCGAACGCATCTCCCTTTCGACGGCTGACCATGCTCGGCATATGCGGCCTGGTTGCGGGATTGGGTTGGCCAGTCCTTGCCAGATACGGACGCCCTCTGGTTTCGGTGACCGCAGCCGTGGGCAAGGCATTACGACCGATGCCCGTCGGTGAAACCCTCGTCCATGGCCTTCTCCAGATCGTTACCGTAGCACTGGGGTCACCGCTCGGGAGAGAGGTTGCACCAAGGGAATACGGCGCTCTTCTCGCACAAAGGGTCTGCGCGCTTTTCGGCGCTCCTGCTGACGAACTGCGCATTCTGGTGGCCTGTGGTTCAGGTGCAGGTCTGGCCGCGGTCTACAACGTTCCGCTAGCCGCTATCATCTTCGTCATGGAGGTGCTTCTCAGACGTGTTGAGCTAAAGATCGTCGTGGCAGCGCTGCTGAGCTGCTTCGTTGCGGCATATGTTTCCCGGCTGGGTCTGGGTAACGAAGTGCAATATCCGATACCTTATTTCACATCGAATGGCTGCTTGTTGTTGATCAGCCTTATCGTCGGCCCACTGGTCGGTGGCGCAGGCGTTTTCTTCAGGCGGTGGACTAGCGGCTGTTCGGCTCGCGCAGCGACTGGCCTCCGGCAGGTGGCCGGCTCCTTGATCGCATTTGTGGTTGTCGGCGCTCTATCGATGATATTTCCGCAATTGCTTGGCAACGGCAAGGGACTTGCAGAGCTCGCGTTCACCGACAATCTGACGCTTGGCCTCGCGGCGCCCCTCGTTCTCGCCAAATTATTGAGCGTCACGATAGTCCTGCGAGCCGGAGCCAGAGGCGGCCTTTTAACCCCTGGGCTCTCGATAGGAGCTCTTCTCGCCATAATGATAGGGGCCTTCTGGAACCAATGGCTTCCCAATATCGATCTTGGGGCCGTCGCGCTCGTAGGCGCCGCCGCTTTCCTATCATGCTCCATGGCCATGCCCCTCACGGCCATGTTGATTGCCGTTGAATTCACTGCTGCGCCCGCGACTTTGTATGTTCCGATCGCCATTGGAGTTCTCGGAGCATCGGCAGTTCAATATGCGATTGGGAGATATCCCTCACGTTGACGTGGGAGACGAGGCGAAGATCTTTGCTGCGCTCCATAGCCACCGCCCATCATCATGTCCTGCCACCTCCACGCCGCCAGGCCCCTGATTTGCAATGTACCGATTCGTACAAGCATGGGGTTGGCTGGATCATAGGGGCCACCCAGTCTCTCCTGCTGGAGGCGTCCCGCCACTATCTGCGGCGTTCCAAGCCGCTCGCGTTCGGACTGACATTCAGGAATCAAGAAGGATCCCGCCGCCCAGGAGATCTTCGCGACGACAAGACTGCTCGAAGACGCCCCTCCCGACGACTTCGACGCCGTCTTCTATCCCGGCGGTCAAACTCCGATGTGGAATGTGGCCAAAGACATTTGATCGCAAGCAGCGAATCCTTGTACAATTCCCGCAAGTCAGTCGCGGCTGACGGTGCACTGGAGGCCGCCAACTATTAGGTCTGTTCCAGGCAGGCGTGAAGAGCCCAAGCACCTTCGTAAAATGCTCGACCAAGCCCATCGGCTGCGTTAAGCGACACCATTGTAAAATCGACCCGCCCCGAATCGGGACGCAAATTTTGTTTTCAGTCGCGACCTCGCAAGGCTGAGGGGACGCGTGTCTAATTGGAGGATATCGAAGTGCGTCATGCAAGGACGGTGGGAGCGGCTATCATGCTCATTGCATTGGACGGTTCTTCCCTCGCGCACGCCGGAGACGCGATTCCTCCAGCTTCTCAGCCCAAGGCGGTTGCCAGCGAGCCCGAACAGTGGCTGTTCGGCGACTGGAATGGCGCTCGCACCGACCTTCGCGACAGGGGCATCGATTTTCAGTTTGGCTACGTCGGGGAGTTTGCCGTCAATCCGGGCGGAGGCATAGAAACCAAGGCCAGGTATGCCGACCAGTATACCGCCGGAGTGACCTTCGACCTCGATCGGTTGCTTGGCGTCCCGGATGCAAAGTTCCAAGTGACGCTGACGCAGCGTACCGGGCGCAACCTGAGTGATGACGCACTTCTCGGCACCCTCCAGCAAGTTCAGGAAGTCTTTGGGCGCGGTCAGACCATCCGGCTGACGGACTTCTGGTACGAGCAGCAGTTCGCGAACGGTCTTATCGATTGGAAGATCGGGCGAATTCCAGTGAACGAGGACTTTGCAGCATTCCCCTGCGACTTTCAAAATCTCACGTTCTGTGGATCCGATCTCGGGAATCTTGTCGGTAACTACATCTTCAATTGGCCCATCAGCCAGTGGGCGACGCGAGCCAAGATCAATATCAACGGTTTCGGTTACTTCCAGGTGGGCGTGTATGACGTTAACCCCAAATATCTCGGGGTAGACGATCAGGTGCTGCCCGTCTTCTTCAGCCACTCGACCGGTGCGTTGATACCCGTCGAGATCGGCTGGCTTCCCCAGTTCGCGAACGGTGCCCTGCCGGGCAGCTACAAGGTTGGTGCCTGGTATGACACCTCGAGTGCCGATGACGTTTCCCGGGACATCAACGGTGATCCTTTCGAACTGACCGGGCTTCCCGCGCAACAGCACCGGGGCCGCTACGGTGCGTACCTGACCTTCCAGCAGCAGGTAAGCGAAAACCTCAGTCTCTTTCTGAATGCGGTATTTGCAGACAAGCGGACATCTGTCACCGACCATCAGGTCGCTGCAGGGCTTGTCTACAAGGGATTGTTCGATTCCCGTCCCGAGGATGATATCGGCCTTGCCGTAGGCACGACGCACGTCAACAGTCGTGCGTTCGCTCCCAATAATCCGGGTGGATCCGAATACGCTGCCGAGCTGTATTACACATATCGACCGACGACCGGCCTGCTCGTCCGCCCCAATCTGCAATATATCCACCATCCCGGCGGAACGAGCGAGAACGACGACGTCTACGTGTTCGGCTTGAAGACTGCCGCCACCTTCTAGTTCGGCGGCGGTACCACTGCCCAGCGCAGGTTACAGGGCCCTTGGGTCACCAATCGTAGTAGTCCGGCAGGAGCTTCGGCAGGCCTGTCTGTTGCTTGTCGTGGTTGATGAAGAGCTCTGCGGGGATTTCGTCTTGAATGCTTTGACGCGCTCCATGGAGGCGAAGGACTCCGACTTGTCCACATCGGCTTCGGAACGATATCGCGTTCGAAGTTGTCTCCCAGGTGGATCACGTCGCCGGAGAGGATCACGTATTCGGTGTTCTTCGGATGAACCGTCAGAGATTGGCTTCCGGGCGCGTGCCCCGGGGGCGAAGGAAGCGTGATGCTTCGGTCGCGGAGCAGCTCAACGACACCTGTGACAAGCTCCAGCCGAGTAGGGGTGTTCGACTAGCGTCCAGGCGAGGGTGACGAGATTTCACCGCCGGCCGAGATCGATGCCGAGGGTCAGCAGGGCAGGATTATCAATCCCCGCCGCAGAGGAAGTGGTCGCGTTGACGGCAGAGACGCCGGGTTGCAGAGCGATGGCAATCGGTAACGCCGCTGCCCCCAGAGCCGGAAGCTCCGAGCTGTGTTCGGCGCGCATCAATCGGGGATGCGGGCTTGCATGTCGGTGGATCATGGCAGGCAGAAGCGGTGAAGTTGCGTCGATGAGCCGGTCCAATATCTCGGGCGGCAAGCCACCGCCAATGACCACAGTATCCGGGTCGAACATGGCTTCTATATTGCGGATGGCAATACGCAGGTAGTGCGCCGCCTCGCGCAGCCAGGCGGTCAATCGCGGATCATCGTCCAGCATGCACGCCACGAGTTCTTCTGCCGAAACCTCATCCGGCGTTCGGGTCGGGCCGCAGATGGTCTCAGCTGCCGCATAGAAGGAAACATATTGTTCCAGACAGCCACGGCTTCCGCAGGCGCACAATCTGCCGCCCGGCTTGACGATCAGGTGACCGATTTCACCGGCTCCGCCGAAAGCGCCACGATAGTGCTGGCCGTCGAGAACGAGGCCCCCTCCGATGCCCAGGTTGAAATGCAGGTAGAAAAAGGAACGAACCGATCGGCCAATCCCGTAAAGCCGCTCGCCAATGGCGGCAACCGTGGCATCGTTTTCCACGAAGGTTTTGATACCCGTTAGATCCTCCAGCCGCGCAGTCAGCGGAAATTTCGTCCAGTCGTCACCTTCCTGAACCTTATCGTACCAGAAGGTGCCGTTCTCGACAGTTCCGGGTACGCTGCAACCGACGCCCCATACGTGCTGGCGTTCAATTTCGCCGGCTACCAGCAGGCGCAGCGCGAGTTCGCCGAGAGCATCTGCCGTGGTTGCCGGATCTCGCTCTGGCAGCGGCCTTGTTTCGCTTGCCACCACACTACCGGTCAGGTCTACGAGAAGTCCGGTGATGCGCTGATGGGCAAGGCTCAGTCCAATGGTGTATCCGCCCTTCGGATTAAGCGACAGCTCGACCGCCGGCTGACCGCGCTGCCCCGAGCGTCGGCCCTCCTGCCGGATGAGGCCGGCTTCCTCAAGCTCGGCGGCAATATTGGAAATAGCCTGAACAGTCAGGCCAATCGATTGAGCGAGCTCGGTGCGCGTAATCGGTCCGCTGCGGCGCACCGCATCGAAAACGGCCCGTCTGTTGAGCGTGCGGGTCTGAAGGAGGTTCGTGCCGGGTAGCACGCCTTCACGGTCAAGGCGCAAATTCATGGTCGCATTCTTATCATCAGCCCGATCTTTATCAAAATCCTTTTAAATAAAAAGTGTTGTGTTATCTTTTCGTTTGCGGAGGCGAGAATGAAGCCTCGCTTTCCCTCTAATTGTGCCCGAAGAGTTGGGGCAACCGACCGTACACAAGGCGCTTTCAAGGGCATTCAGGGTAAACGAAGAACCGGGATGATGTCTATGAAGTCGAATCTGACAGGCGGGTAGATCCTGCCGCACGATCGCTACGCCTCACTCGAACGCCGTCTTCTCGCGAAGTTGGTGATTGATTATCTGTGGTTGTGGACAGGCGGGCGGTGAGCGTTATCGATTGCGATAAAAGATGTGAAAAATAATAATTTATATCAGATATTTAATCCAAATATCTGGTCTTTTATGCATGCGTTCTGGGCAACGATGGAGCCGAAAATAAAAGTCAACTACTCAACTTGACAATGCAAATTTTCCGCTGATAACTTGTAACTAATTAGTTATTTGGCGGCGATGAAAGGCCATTTGCAAGCGATGATCAGCATCGAAAACGTCTCCAAGTCATTCCTCGCGAAAGGGGCGGAGGCATTCACGGCTCTGGACGACGTGTCCATGCATATTCGTGACCGCGAATTCTTCACGCTGCTTGGGCCTTCCGGCTGCGGTAAAACAACACTTTTGCGAATTATCGCCGGCTTCGAGCTTCCGAGCGCCGGAAAGGTGTTGATCGAGGGGGCGGACAGCTCGGCATTGCCTCCACAAAAGCGCCCGGTGAACACAGTTTTCCAGAGTTATGCGCTTTTCCCGCACATGACGGTGGCCGAAAACGTCGCATTCGGGCTGCAGATGCAGAAGGTAGCGAAATCCGATCGCCAGGCCCGTGTCGCCGAAGCGTTGAGGCTCGTGCGGCTCGAAAGCATGGCCTCGCGCTTGCCGCGGCAATTGTCTGGTGGACAGCAGCAGCGCGTGGCTCTGGCCCGCGCGCTCGCGCCTCGCCCGAAGGTCCTGCTTCTCGATGAGCCGTTGAGCGCTCTCGATCTCAAATTGCGCCGGGAGATGCAGGGTGAGCTGAAGCGGCTGCAACAGGAGACGGGCATCACCTTCATCCTGGTGACGCATGACCAGGAAGAGGCGCTCGCCATGTCCGACCGTATCGCCGTCATGTCGGCGGGCCGTGTCCTGCAGATGGGCGCGCCGCGGGAAATCTACGACAATCCGAAAAGCCGCTTCGTTGCCGACTTCATCGGTGAATCCAATGTGTTGCCGGGGGCCGCCGTCGGTCACGGCAGCGATATCATGGTTGCCGTGCGGCCGGAACGGATCGCGCTTTCAATGCTGGCCAGCGGTTTGCCCGGCAAGATCCGCGGCACTATCACCTCCATCACCTATCTTGGTCTGGATACGCTTTACGAGATCACGCTCGACAATGGCGAGCGTCTGCGAAGCCGAAGCCGGCAGTCCATCTCTGGCCTCGATGCCGGCCAGGCCGTCATCCTCGACTGGCCGAGCGATGCCGAACGGCATCTGGCGAACTAGGGGAGGGCAGCATGAATGCACAGCGCACCCTGACGCTCGCAGCTCCCGCTGTCCTGATGATCGGCATCTTCATGGTCGTGCCGCTCCTGGTTGCCGTCGCCTATTCCTTCATGACCGCCAATCCCTATGGGGGCGTCGACATGCCGGTGACGGCGGACGCCTATGTCCAATTCCTGTTCCAGCGGGATTTCGACGACACGCTCGTCTTTTCCTGGAGCTACGTCATAATCATCCTGCGTTCGGTTTACCTGGCCGGCCTGACGACGGCGATCTGCCTGATCCTCGGATTTCCTGTCGCCTGGTATCTTGTCTGCCAGGATGACAACCGCCGCCGCACACTGCTTTTTTTGGTCACCCTGCCGTTCTGGATCAATACGCTGATCAGAACCTATTGTTGGGTACTGATCCTGCGCGATGAAGGACTGGCAAACGGGCTCCTGAAAGCGGCGGGCGTGATCTCGACGCCATTGCCGCTGCTCTACAATGACGCCTCCATCCTGCTCGGGCTTGTCTACACGTTCCTGCCCTTCATGGTCCTGCCGATCTATTCGACGCTTGAACGCATCGATCCGCGCCTGATCGAGGCTGCCTACGATCTCTATGCCAACAGGGGCGCGGTCTTTGCCCGCGTCATCTGGCCGCTTGCAAGACCCGGGGCACTCGTCGGCGCAAGCCTCGTCTTTGCGCCCTCACTCGGCTCGTTCCTGGCGCCAGATCTGCTCGGCGGCGGCAAGAAGCTCCTGATCGGCAGCCTGGTGCAGATGCAGTTTACCTCCTCGCGCAACTGGCCGTTTGGCGCCGCACTTTCGATCCTGGTGACGATTGCCGTTCTGGCAATCTTCGTCAGCCGCTCGAAAAAAGCCGAGGAGGCACGGCTATGAGAGCGTCGCGACCGTTCGACTGGCGCCACACACCGGGCCTCGGCGCCTTTACGACCGTCATCCTGGTCTTTCTCTATCTGCCGCTGGTTATCCTTGTCGTCTACGCCTTCAATGCCAATCAACTAGTGACCGTCTGGTCCGGCTTCAGCTTGCGCTGGTTCGGCGAGGTGGCGGCCAACGAGGATATCAGGCGTGCCGCCTTCAACAGCATCATCATCGCCATTGCCGCGACAATCGCCTCCACAGTGATTGCAACGGCCGGGGCTATCGCCCTCGAGCGCGGTGACCTGAAGGGGGCGCGCGGTCTAGTTACCTCCTTGATCGCGCTCCCCCTGATCGTTCCCGAAATCATCGTCGCGATCATGACGCTGATCTTCTTTTCGGCGCTCGGCATGACCAACGGGCTTTTGAATCTCATCATCGCCCATACGGTCTTTTGTATTCCCTTCGCCCTGCTGCCGATCCAGGCGCGATCGCGCGATCTCGGCACGCATCTCGAAGAGGCGGCGCGCGATCTCTACGCCAGCGAATGGCAGCTGTTCCGGTATGTCACCCTTCCGCTGCTGCTGCCGGCAATCTTCGCCGGCGCCCTGATGGCCTTCGTCGTCTCGCTGGATGACTTCCTGATCAGCCTGATGGTGTCCGGCGCCGGATCGACCACGCTGCCCGTCTATGTCTACGGCATGATGCGCCTCGGTGTGACGCCGGAGGTCAATGCCATCTCAACAATCCTGCTCGGCATCTCGCTCGTGCTCGTCACCGGCGCGCTGCTGCTCGGGCGAAACAGCCAGAACAACAAACAATCATAACAAAGAGGGTGAACATGAAAAACGCAAAGAGGATGCTGGCAACGGCCAGTCTGCTTGCCATCGTCGCACCGGCTATCGCCCGCGCTGACGCCGGCGTCCTGCATATCTACAACTGGACGGATTACACGTCCGAAGAGATGGTCAAGAAGTTCGAGGCCGAAACCGGCATCAAGGTGACAATCGACACCTATGACTCCAACGAGACGGCGCTCGCCAAGATAAGCTCGGGGGCTGCTGGTTACGACGTGATGATCATTTCCAACGACTTCGTGCCGATCTTCGTCAAGCAGGGCCTGTTCGAGAAGATCGATGTGGCCGGAATGCCGAACTTCAGGAATCTCGATCCAAAGTGGCAGAAGCGCCCCTGGGATCCGAAGGCAGAATATACCGTGCCCTGGGTATGGGGGACGACCTCCTATTCGGTCGATACCGCCGCCTACAAGGGACCGACCGACAGCCTGAAGGCGCTGTTTGAACCTTCGGATGATCTGAAGGGCAAGATCGGCATGTTCGGCTCGCCATCCGAAGTCATGTCGCTTGCGCTCCTCTATCTCGGCAAGGACCAGTGCAACAGCAATCCGGCCGATCTTAAGGCCGTCAATGCGCTGCTCGAAGCTCAGAAGCCTTTCGTGAAGGTCTATAATTCTGACGGCACGACCGAGCGGCAGGTATCAGGCGAGACCGTGATGCATGAGCAATGGTCGGGCAAGGCGCTGGCGTCGCGGTTGCAGAAGCCGACGGTCAAATATGTCTTCCCGAAGGAGGGCGTCATCGGCTGGATGGACAATGTCGCCGTGCCGAAGGGCGCGCCAAATGTCGAGAACGCCAAGAAGTTCCTGAACTTCCTGATGGATCCCGAAAGCATTGCCCTGCAGCAGAAGTCGACCGGCTATCAGAGCGCGGTAACCGGCTCCGACAAGTTCCTGCCGAAGGAAACGGGTGAATCGCCGGAGTTCAATCCGCCGGAGGATTTGAAGATCGTCTTTGCGCCGGCCTGCGAGGAAAAGGCGACCCGTGCCTATGACCGCATCTGGACGACGCTGCGCCAGTAACCGGCGCTGATGTTCACGACAGGAGAGGGCCGCGGAGGCCCGCCACTTCCCGCCTGAGACCGCCGGAGGCAGTGCCTCCGGGCCATGAATTCGAGGACAGAACGATGAATGAAACCGTCAATCCCGCCAGCCTGAAACCCGCCGCCGCACCGCCACCGCCGGAGCATCTGCAGGCGCTGAAACCGTTGAGCCCCGATGAGATCAATGTTGTCGTCGCGACCGTGAAGGCGGATCCCGAGCTTGGCCCTGGCGTTCTGTTCGAGAATATCGACCTGCGCGAGCCGACGCCGGCCGAATATCGCGCCTATCTCGATGGTGCGCCGCTGCCGCGCGAGGCCCGCGTCAACGTCAACCATCTCGAGGTGCGTGGCGTCTGGCAGCTCATTGTGTCCCTCGATGACAAGGCAATTATCCGCCGCAAGCATTTTCCGACCGCTCGTGCCGGTTTCATGGTCGAGCAGATGCTGAGCGTGGAAGTCAACGTGAAGAACGATCCGCGTTTCATCGAGGCCTGCCGCAAGCGTGGCATCGCCGACATGACCGGCGTCATCGTCGATTCCTGGTCGGGCGGCAATTTCGGTCACGAGGATGAAGAGGGCCGGCTGATCTCGCATACCTTCTCATGGCTGCGCGTCCATGAGTTCGGCAATTATTACGCCCATCCGATCGAAGGGCTGAATGCCGTCATCGATGTGAAGACCGGCGAGGTGCTGCGTGTCGACGATTATCCGGATCACCCGCCGATCCCGATGACGCGCTATGATTACGATCCGGAATTCCTGCCGGCTCCAGCCGCACCCCTGAAGCCGCTCGACGTCGTCCAGCCCGAGGGCGTGAGCTTCACCATCAAGGATCACGCGATCTCCTGGGACAAGTGGACGCTTGCCATCGGCTTTACGCCGCGCGAAGGGCTGGTGCTTCACGATATCCGCTATGACGGACGCTCGGTCGTGCGCCGCGCCGCGGTGGCCGAACTCGTCGTTCCCTATGGATCGCCGCTCTATGGTCACGCCCGGCAGAATATTTTCGACGTCGGTGAATATGGCTTCGGCAAGCTTACCAATTCGCTTCGCCTTGGTTGCGACTGCCTCGGTCAGATCCAGTATCTCGACGCACATGTGAATGGCCTCAACGGCGAGGTCGTCACTATCGAGAAGGCGGTCTGCATCCACGAGGAAGACGCAGGCATTCTCTGGAAACACTGGGATTTCCGCACGGGCCGCACGGTCCTCCATCGCGGCCGCAAGCTCGTGATCTCGAGCATCTGCACCGTCGGGAACTATGAATATGCCCAATACTGGTATCTCGATCAGGCTGGCGAAATCGAATTCGAGATGAAGGCGACGGGCATCGTCAACACCAATGCCTGCCATCCCGGCCAGCCGGACAAATATTCGACGGAAATCCAGCCCGGCCTCGGCGCGCCGATCCACCAGCATATTTTCTGCGCCCGGCTGGATATGGCGGTCGATGGCAGCGGCAACAGCGTCGTGGAGACCAATTCCTATATGGAGCCCTATAGCGAAAGCAATCCGTATGGAAACGCGTTTCATGCCGTCGACACGGTCTTGAAGACTGAGCTTGCTGCGGCGCGGCGGGCTGATCTTTCCACTCATCGCAGCTGGAAAGTGATCAATCCCAGTAAGCTCAACCATGTCGGCAAGCCGGTAGCCTACAAGCTGCATGCGCCGAACTGCGTCACACCGATGATCCAGGAGGACGGCCCGTCGGGTATCCGCTCCAATTTCATCCGCAATCATATCTGGGTGACGCCGTTCAACCAGAACGAACGTTATCCGGGAGGAGAATTCGTCGCCAATTCCGATGGGAGCGACGGTCTTGCCGAACTCGTGAAACAGGATCGCAATGTCGACAATACCGACATCGTGCTCTGGCACACTTTCGGCCTGCACCATGTCGTGCGCGCGGAAGATTTCCCGGTTCAGCCCTGCATTTCCTGCGGCTTCTCGCTGGCGCCAGCAGGCTTCTTTCCGGTCAACCCCTCGAACAATCTGCCGCCCGTCATCAACAAGGCGAGCGTGCTGGCTGGGCAGGGCGGGGGAAGCTGCTGCTGTTGAGACCAGGTGAAGGCCGGCGATATCCCCTGCCGGCCTCCCGCCCCAAGGCCCTCAAGATGTCAGGGATTACGGCAATGACAAGACAGGAGATAAGCCGGACCGCTGCCAACTACGGCATGCTGCTATCAGGTCTCTCCGCCTGGGCCGTCCTCTCCTACATGCCGCAAACATCCGGCGAGCTCATCTGTCGAGCCGGCAGACTGTCTCCCGACGTTGCCGGCAGCCTAGCGGAGCTCGCGCTTTCATGGCTGGCCATGATGGTCGCGATGACGGCGCCCGCCGCCTTTCTGGCCCGCGCGCTGAACCGTGAGCGGTTTGCGGTTGGCGAGAAACGGATCGAGACGGGTGTGTTCTCGTCGATCCTTATGCTTGTGGCCGTCGCGCTTGCAGGTGCATTCGGCGAATGGATGTTTCGATCGGCACGCCTTGTCGATGATAGCGGCCGTTTCATCGCGCCGGTTTTTGTGCCGGCCGTGCTTGCGTGCGCGGTCCTGCTCCTGCTGCGCGATATCATTCGAGGCCGGGTCGCGTGCCGGGCGGCCTGCTGTATCACGATGGTCCTCCTGCAGCTCGCAGGCGGCGTCACGAACATGGTCTGGATGGCGGCATTGTCAGCCTGGATGGCGCTCGAAAGCGTATTCCCCTGGCGGCGTGAGCTCTCCGCGTTCGGCGCGGTCACACTCTGCTTTGCCGCCGGTTTCTCTCTGCTTCAAGGAGGCGGCTGATGCCTCCTCGAACCAATACCTGCCTGCTAAACAAGAGGAGATTTAGATGGGCTTCCTGTCCTACAATCCAACTGATGGCCAATTGATCGGAACCTACGAGGAGCACAGCGACCGTGAAGTCGAAGCGATCCTCCAGCGCTCGCATGAGACCTGGAAACAATGGTCTGCCTCGTCGCTGCAGGACCGGGCGGCATTCCTGAACCGGCTTGCCGACCTGCTGGAACAGCGCGCTGACGAATATGCCGCCCTGATCGTCGCGGAAATGGGTAAGCCTTTCGCCGAGGCGCAGGGGGAGATCAAGAAATCCGCCTTTGGCGCAAGGCATTTCGCAAGCGATGGCCTTGCCTATGTCAGTGACGAGCCGATCGCCGGCACGCCGGCCAAGATCGTCTATCAGTCGATCGGCCCGATCTTCGGCATCATGCCGTGGAACCTGCCTTTCTGGCAGGTGTTGCGCTTCTTCATTCCGGCGGCCCTCGTCGGCAATACCGTCATCGTCAAGCATGCCGAAACGGTGCAGGGATCCGCAGCGGCAATCGAGAAGCTGATCCTCGATGCCGGCGCGCCCCGAGGCCTCTATTCCAACCTTGTGATCGATCGCAAGCGCGCCCCGGCCGTTATCGCCGATCCCAGGATTGCGGCCGTCACAGTTACCGGCAGCACGGCAGCCGGCCGGGCCGTTGCCGAGCAGGCGGGTTCGCTTGGCAAGAAGGTCGTGCTGGAACTTGGCGGCTCGGATCCCTTCGTCGTCTTCGATGATGCGGATTTCGACAAGGCCGTGCAGATGGCGGTGGTGTCGCGCTATTCAAACAATGCTCAGAGCTGCATCGCCGCCAAGCGGATCTTCGTCCATGCGCCGATTGCCGAGCGTTTCACCGCCGCCTTCGTCGATGCGGTCAAGCGCATTCAGGTCGGCGATCCGATGAAGGCTGAAACAAAGCTTGGGCCGCTCGCCCGTTCCGATATTCGCGACAATGTTCAGCGGCAGGTCGACGATGCCGTCAAGGCGGGCGCACAGGTCCTGACCGGCGGCAAGCCGATCGGCGGTCCCGGCTTTTTTTACGAGCCGACCGTTATTGTCGGTCTGCCGAAGAATGCTGCGGTAGCCCGCGAGGAATTCTTCGGCCCGGTCGCCATGCTCTACAGCTTCAAGGACGAGGATGAGGCGGTCGCGCTTGCAAACGACACCGAGTACGGCCTCGGCGCAGCCGTATGGAGCAGCAATCCGGACCGCGCCGAGCGCGTCGCGTCTCGGATCGAGGCCGGCGCCGTGTTCATCAATGATTTCGTGCGCTCCGATCCGCGTGCGCCATTTGGCGGCGTCAAGGGCTCGGGTTTCGGGCGGGAATTGGGCGGCCTTGGCGCGCGTGAACTTGCCAATGCCAAGCTCGTCTGGAAGGGCGCATAATCAAAACTGAAGAGGCCAGCCGGATTGGCCGGCTGGCCTCTAGATGGCCGCTTGGACCGGTTGGACTTATTGGGCCGCAGGCTTCAGCGCGGCACGCGCAAGAAACAGGGCGCCCTCGACAGGAGAAACTGTCAGTCTGTGGACCGCGAGCCGGGGATGCTCTTGACGCAGCGCCACCTTGAACGCTTCGAAGAGTCGTGACTGATTGACGATGACGCTTCCCGCGACCACCACGTCATTGCCGGTGGCGCCGCGATTTCTGAGTTGGCCGACAAGTGCGGCAAGATCGGCGGCGCCCTGAGCGATGACCTTTTCTGCAAGCAGCGATCCCCGGTCCGCCGCATCGAAGATGGCAGCGCAGTGCGGCGCCCAGTTCTCGGCCGTCGGGTCGTCATTGACCTTGCGGGTCAGCCGCTCTGCATCCTCGACGTCGAAATCCTGGATCAGGGCGGAGAGCAGTCCGTCATCAGGCCGACCTTCGTCATGCGCCTTGAGCGCCGCGCGTGTCGCCTCGCGCACGAGGGCGGCTGCCCCGCCTTCGTCACCGATCACGCATCCCCAGCCGCCTGCCGACAGCGGCTGTCCGTCCGGATCCGTTCCAACCGCAATCGCGCCTGTGCCGGCGATGACGCCGATGCCGGCCGCAAAGCCGGCAGCGGGCACGATGAGCGCTGCGTCATTGACGGCATGGACGCGGTAGCCGCGATCGAGCAGGGCCGCTTCGAGCGCCCGCGCGGTATCCGCGCGGTTGATGCCTTGCGCACCGAAGGCGATCGAGGCGGCGGCAATATCTGAAGGCAGATTGACTTTCAGCCGTGCGGCCAGCCAATCGGCGCCATGGGCCGCGGGTTCTGCATCCCAGTCACGGCTGCTGATGACCATATCGAGGAAACGATCGCCCGCCAGCGTCTCGACGACGAGATGCGTCTTGGTTCCGCCGACATCGAGCGCGACGACGCATGTTTTGCCAGCCATGGTCAGGCCACCTTGGTGTCGTTGTGGTGGAAGACGAAAGCGTCGGGATCGAGCCCTCGCGCAACGGCCGTCTCCACTGCAATGGTCTGCATGATGAGCGCCTCAAGGATCGGTCGCTGGGTCACCGACACGCGCGGCAGCGCAATATAGGTCAGCCATTCGTTCGCCTCAGCCTGCACTGGGCCGGCGAGGATCGTATGATGGCCGGCCTTTGTCAGTGTCGTCGCCAGTACTGCCTCCCGCTCGTCGCCGAAGAGAATATGCACGCCCTTTCCGGCCGATTCCATGGCGCCATGAAGATATTGGCGGGTCGACATGCCGGTCGAGGGGATGCGGGCAATCTCACGCAGCAGAAGCGAGCCGACTTCCGCCGAACCGGCGGAAGACGCGATCGCCGCGCAGTCGACATAGGCGGCGCTTTCCATGCGCGAAAGAATCGCGCCGATCTGTTCCGAAAGCTCGCTTTCCAGCTGGCGGAAGGCGGCCGGAAGATCAGCCCAGCTCGGATCGGCTGCGCCACCATCCCAGGCTTCGGCAATCATGCCGAGGGCTGCGATCGTGGCGGTATAGCCAATCGTCGAGGCATAGCTGTCTGGAATGGCGCCGAGCGATATATTGGTCGACGAGGCGGTGGCGACCGGCGAGCCCTTGGCATTGACCACCGACATGCGAAGGCTGCGGTCGATCGAAGCGAGAACCGCAAGCGTCTCGGTGCTCTTGCCGCTCTGCGAGACGGCGATGACGGGATGGCTCGAGGCCGGGAAGGGGACCGGATATTCGCCGCCGTTGAGGCGCCACGAGTGGATGCCGCGCGAACGCAGCGCCCAGACCGCGGCCGAGCAGGCCGCAAAGCTTGCGCCGATGCCCATGAAGATGGGGCCAGGACCCTTGAATGCCTCGGATGCGGTTGTGACTTCTTCACCGATTTCGGCAATTGCTCTTTCGAGCGCGCTCGCCTGCGAAGCGCGCGCTTCGGCTAGCGAAATATAACCCTTGACCATTCCGGTCTTCTCCCTGGTCCTGAATTCATCCGCCGGCGCAACATATTGCCGGCTGTCATGCACCTTGAAAGGCGGCCTCAGCCGCCCGCTTTACCGGTGCGTGAAAAGGAGGTGCGCAGGCGATAGCGGTCGCCGGCATAACGGATCGTCGAGGCCATGACCGGACGCCCATTGCCGTCTTCGACCAGCTGGCGCATGGCAAGGATCGGCATGCCCTGTTCGATGCCGAGATGCCGGGCGAGCGTCTTGTCCGCCGCCTGCGCCTCGATTGTCGATTCTGCGCGGGCAAGGTCGAAGCCCGCTCCGCTCAGAAGGCGAAACAGCGACGCCGTCTTGAAGTCGATCGCGGACATGTCGAGCCCGCGGATCGACGGAAAGAACGACTGATCGACTGCCACAGGTACGCCGTCGAGCATCCGGACACGATCGAGATGAAAGACCGGCCCACCGGGTGCGATGCCGAGTTCTTCCGCCTCGTCGAGGCTCGCCGGCGCCTCTTCGGCCCGCAGCACCTCCGATGATGGTGCAAGGCCAAGGCGGGCAGCCGTCTCGCTGAAGGATTCCAGCGTCTGCGGGAATTCCTGATGCGCTTCCGTCGCAATATACCAGCCGCGGCCGTGCGAAGAGACCAGCACGCCGTCCGTCACCAGGCTCTGCAACGCGCGTCGCAGCGTCACGCGGCTGATCGAAAGCCGCGTCAGGAGATCGCGCTCCGGCGGCAACCGGCTTCCCGAGACCAGTTTGCCCGCAGCGATTTCCTTCATGATCGCCTTTGCAGCCTGCTGCCACAACGGTTCCGGAGAATCCGACTGCAAGGGAGCCGCCTGGCCTTCAATTCCGATCATGGGCCTACCGCAACCCTTTCCCACTGCCTGGTTTTCATGGATCGATAGCAGGCATCGATGATCCTGTTGACGATCACACCGTCTTCATAGGTTTCGGACGGGGTTCTGCCGGCCGCAAAACAATCGATGAAATGGCGCATCTGCTGGGAGAAACCATAGGCGCGGGTCTCCTCGGGCACGGGATAGACCCACCCGGTTTCGGCATCCGCCTTTTCGACCGTGTAGCCGACCGGCTTTCCGACGAAGCCCCAGACGGGGCCGACGGAGCTGTCCGTCACGATGCGGCCTTCAGAGCCGACGAGTTCGTGGCGCAACTGCATCCCGCCCTTTTCGATCCAGGACGATTCGATGGTCGCCAACTCTCCGCCTGCAAACTTCAGGAGGGCGATCGCGGCGTCCTCGCCGGTCGTCTTGTCGCCGTGCACCATCGTCGAACCCCAGGCCATGACTTCGATTACGGGATTATCCTTGCCGAAGAAGTGTCTTGCTGATTCTACAGTGTGGCATCCCATGTCAAGCAAGGCGCCACCGCCCGCCGTTTCGGCGTCCCAGAAATGCGGCGCATGCGGGCCGGAATGGGCTTCGCGGGCGCGCATCGTCAAAAGCCTGCCGATGCCACCGGCCTTCACCATCTCGTAGGCCTTGGCGGTATTGGGAGAAAAGACCGAGCTTTCGGCATATCCGTGCCAGATGCCCGCTTCGATCACCACCTTGAGCATGACTGCCGCCTCGGCCTCCGTGCGGGCGAGCGGCTTGGTGCAGATGACCGCCTTCCCGTGCCTGGCGGCAGTTCTCGTCGCTTCGAGATGGATTTCGTTGGGGAGCGCGATGATCACGATGTCGACGGCCGGATCGGCGCAGAGACCATCCATGTCGGAATGAGCAGTCACGTTCCATTTTTGCGCAAATTCACTAGCGCGGGCGGTGCTGCGGGAAAAGCAGGCGCGCAACTCCGCATTGCGCACATCAAGCAGCGCGTCGGCATAACATTCGCCGATAAACCCCGACCCCAGCAGTCCGACACCAATCATGTTTCATCCCTCGATCTATCACGATGGATCGCGCCATCCTTTTCGATCGAATACCACATAAGACAAAAACTGGAAATAAAAAATATAACTTGTCACAACTGGTATTGAGAGGTATCGTCCGCCATCAATCCCCGGACGATCCTGTAATGAGCCGGGACGGGAGCAGTTTCAAGCGACGAGAATGGGAGATTATCAAATGCTTTCAAAGCATGAATTGCTGAACGGCGCCTTGGTGTCGGTCGCGGCCCTGATGATGGCCGGCAGTGCGCTGGCAGAAGATGTCACGATCAAGCTCGGCAGCTGGCGGACGGAAGACATTGCTGTCTGGCAAGACAAGATCATACCCGCCTTCGAAGCCAAAAATCCCGGCATCAAAGTCGAGTTCGCGCCGGTCAACACCAATGAATACAATGCGGCAATGCAATCACAGATCGAGGCTGGCGCCGGCCCGGATCTCCTGACCTGCCGTCCCTTCGACGTCAATCGCGAATGGATCGGTCGCGGTTATTTCGACTCACTTGCCGATTTCGATGCGATCAAGAATTTCGACGAGACATCGAAAGCTGCCTGGACGGATGCAAAGGGTGCGCCCTATTGCCTGCCCGTCGCCGCGGTGCTCGCCGGCTTCTACTATAATATCGATATTTTCAAGGAGCTGGGCCTCGATGTGCCGAAGACGGCTGATGAGTTCGTCAAGGTGCTGCAGAAGATCAAGGACAGCGGCAAATACGAACCGCTTGCCTATGGTTCCGCCGAATCCTGGCAGCTCGCCTATAACGGCCTCTACAATATCGGCCCGTCCTACTGGAATGGTGAAGAGGGCCGGCTCGGCCTGATCGATGGTGCGAAGAAACTGACCGATCCGGAATTCGTCGAAGCCTTCAAGGCCTTCGCGGCCTGGAAGCCTTTCCTGCCGAAAGGCCAGGCGAGTCTGCAATATGCCGACATGACGCAGCTCTTCACGATCGGTCGCGCGGCGATCCTTCCCGATGGCTCATGGAACATCAATCAGGTGACCTCGACGGGCCTCAATGTCGGCGTCTTCGGTCCGCCGGCTGCTAAAGAGGGTGGCCAGCGCTACCTGCAGGAAATGCCTGACATGGCGATCGGCATCAATGCGGCCGGCAAGCACAAGGATGCCGCAAAGACTTTCCTCGCCTGGCTTGGGACGCCAGAGTTCCAGGAACTCTACGTCAACGCCGCGCCCGGCTTCTTTGCCATGAGCAGCACCCCTGTCACCTATACCAATGCGCTGGCGCAGAAATTCGCCGACCTGAAGACGGGCGCCAAGCTGACCCCGCGCCTGGCGCTGGACCGTCTGAGCGCAGGCAACCCGCCGCTCGATGACGAAATCTGGCGCGTGCTGCAGACGATGATGATCGGTGACGACGTTACACCGGAAAAGGCGGCAGCCGAACTACAGGCCGGTCTTGCATCCTGGTACGCACCGCAGAAGAAGTAAGAAAGAGCCCCTCGCGTACCGGCTGTCCCGGTATGCGAGGCTTCCGATACCCGCCGGCCTACCCCGGCGCCGAGACTACGGAGATACCGGGTGACACGTCCTGCGACGGCTCGCTGGAGCCTTTTTCTGTTTGTGCTGCCAGCGCTCGCAATCTATCTCGCCTTCGCCGTTCTGCCGCTCGCGGCATCGATCGTCATGAGCTTCTTCGATACGGATAGCCCCGGTGGTCGCGTGTTCGTGGGGCTGGCAAACTACTATTATCTCTTCACGCATCCGGTCACGAGCGCCCGTTTCTGGAACGCGCTCATGAACAATTGCGAATTCTTCCTCATTCACCTGATCGTCGAAGTGCCGATCGGCCTGTTGATGGCCGGGCTTCTGACATCGGGGCTTCTCGGTCGTTCCGAGGGCATCTACCGTACGCTGCTCTTCGTACCGGCCACACTTTCGGTCGTCATCGTCGGCTTCATCTGGCGGCTGATCATCAATCCGCTCTGGGGCCTCGTCGGCTTCCCGCTGCTCGGCAACGAGATGACGGCCCTGCCGACGATCTCGCTGATGTCGGTCTGGCAATATGTCGGCATACCCATGCTCTTTCTCTACAGCGCGCTTCTTGCCGTCCCCGAAGATATCATCGAGGCCGCCCGTCTCGACGGCGCAGGAAACTGGCGGATCTTCTGGAATATCAAGTTCCCGCTGATTGCTCCGCAGTTCGGACTGATCGTCATCCTGACCTATATCTGGACCTTCAACGGGTTCGACCTGATCTTTGCGCTCAACGGATCCGCCCCCGGTCCGAACTACAGCACCGATATTCTCGGGACGCTGTTTTACCGAACCTTCTTCGGATCGAGCGGCCAGGTCGCCGATCTCGATCTCGGCGCGACGGTGGCAACAGTCATTTTCGTCATCATTCTTCTCGTGACCGGCGCCTATTTCTGGCTGGTCCAGCGCCGCCTCCAGGCCCATCAGATCTAGGGAGCGGAACAGATGCTATCCTCCAGCAAGGTCAGTTCCACCTTCTACGGCACGAGCCGCCACCGCATGTTGCTCGACCGGCTCATCGTCCACGGGCTCCTCATCTTCTTCGTGCTTCTGGCGCTCGGCCCGATCTGCGTCGTCATTCTGAATTCGTTCAAGACGACACCCGCCATTTTCGGCGGTCCCTTCGACCTGCCGACGGCGGCGACCTTCGGCGTCGACGGCTATATTCGTGTCTTCACCCGTGGCAATTTCTTGCTGAACTATCGCAACAGCCTGATCGTTACGGTCTCGACGATCGTGTTGACTGTGGTCCTTTCGGCGCTCGCCGCCTACGGCCTGACGGAATACCGTCTGAAGATCACGCCAGTGATCGCCGCGCTTTTCGTTGTCGGCATCATGCTGCCGATACGCCTCGGCACCGTACCGATCCTGAAGATCATGATCACATGGGGCCTCGTCGATACGCTGACGGCGCTGATCCTGGTCTATACGGCGATGAGCATACCGATCGCGGTCACCCTGATGATGGCTTATTTCCGCACCGTGCCGACGGAGATCAAGGAAGCGGCGCGCATGGATGGCGCGGGCGAATTCCGCACCTTCCGCATCGTGCTGCCAGTGGTCAAGCCCGGCCTTGCTGCAGTCGCGACGCTGACCATGCTGCCGGTCTGGAACGACCTCTGGTTCCCGCTGATCCTGGCGCCTGGCAAGGCCAACCAGACTGTGACGCTCGGTGTTCAGCAGTTTGTCGGTCAGTTTCTCAGCGACTATCCGGCCCTTCTTGCCGCATTGACGCTTGGCGTCGTGCCACTCGTCGCCCTCTACGTGATTTTCTCGCGGCAGTTCGTCAGAGGGCTCAGCCAAGGCGTCGGCAAATAGCGAGGCAAATGGCTGATTGTTTGCGGTTGCGTATCTGTGACTGCTCCTTCTGTCGCTCGTCTCAATCGGGCTCGTACCTGAATGGGCGCAGATCCGCCGAACCGCGGTTTCGCTCGGAAGAAGTGGGGGCGATTTCAAGATCGATCCCGGTGGCGCTTGGAATAGGGAAGATCGGGCCGCGGACGAACGTCGGCCCTGAAGGGACCACTCGGGTGTGGGCGGTCTGACCGGTTCTGCGTCCTGAACTGCGACTATCCGCCATTTGCGTGATCTGAGCTCCGGCACACCTCTTTGTCACCGGCCAATCGTTACGAATCGGCGCGCGGCTTGCGTTCCCGACCAGTTAGGCAGCTCGAAACGGCGAGCGGCGCATCCTGCCATTTCGATATCTGCCATATGTTCATTCGAACGTCTGTCTTTTTGTCAAGGTTCATCCATGTCGGCAAGATGTGTGAGATCGTCCGAAAAGCACGAAGCCCACCGCGATTTTCCCGAATTTCTTTAACTTTGGCGAGCCCGTCGAAGCGTTACTCTCACACGGATGTTCATTTGAACATTAATTGATTGCAATATGAATGTCAGCTGGTAGGGTTTGCGTCGCATTCGGAGCGGGAGGCTCCACGGATCAACATTGGGAGTGAGAGATGAATAAGGCTGCTTGTTATCTATCCGCGGGCCTGCTGAGCCTGTCCTTGAGCGCGCCGGCCATGGCGGCAACCAAGATTCAATGGTGGCATGCGATGGGTGGCGAGAACGGTGCAAAACTGGAGGAGATCGCCAAGGGGTTCAACGCGTCGCAAAGCGACTACGAGATCGTTCCCGTCTTCAAGGGCACCTATGACGAAACCCTGACCGGCGCCATTGCTGCTTTTCGCGCCAACCAGCAGCCGGCGATCGTCCAGGTCTACGAGGTTGGAACAGGAACGATGATGGCCGCGCAAGGCGCGATCTATCCCGTGTATCAGCTCATGAAAGACGAAGGCGAGGCTTGGGACCAGAGCCAGTTCATCGCCCCGGTCGTCGGATACTATTCGGACACGAACGGCAACGTCCTGTCCCTGCCGTTCAATTCTTCGACCCCGATCATGTATTATAACAAGGATATCTTCAAAAAGGCGGGCCTTGATCCGGAAACGCCGCCAAAGACCTGGGCCGATGTTGAGGCATTTTCCCGCAAGATCATGCAGTCGGGTGCGGCCAAATGCGGTTTCACCAGCGCCTGGATCTCCTGGATTCAGACTGAGAACCTCAATGCGCTGCACGACAAGCCCTATTCGACCAAGGCCAACGGTTTTGGCGGCCTCGATGCAGAGTTCACCTTCAACAATGACCTGACGGTGCGTCATTGGGACAATTTGAAGAAGTGGCAGGACGAAGGCCTGTTCAAGTTCGGCGGTCCCGGCGGCGGCGACAATGCCCCGCCGATGTTCTATTCGCAGGAATGCGCCATGTACATGAACTCATCGGCCGGCCGGGCTGGCGTCGTGAACAATGCCAAGGGTTTCGAAGTCGGTTTTGCCACTCTGCCCTACTATAATGATGTCATCCAGCAGCCTCTGAATTCCATCATCGGCGGCGCCACGCTGTGGACGCTGAAGGGACGGCCAGAGGAGGAATATAAGGGTGTCGCAAAGTTCTACACCTATCTGCAAAAGCCTGAGGTTCAGGCCGACTGGCACCAGTTCTCCGGCTACCTGCCGATCACCGAAGCGGCCTACAAGCTCGGCCAGGATCAAGGCTATTACGCAAAGAACCCTGGTTCGGACATCGGCATCAAGCAACTGACGCGCGTGACCCCGACGGAGAATTCCAAGGGCATCCGTTTTGGCAATTACGTTCAGGTTCGCGGCATCATCGATGATGAATTCGCCGCGCTTCTGTCAGGCAAGAAGACGGCCAAGGAAGCGCTCGATTCCGTCGTCACACGCGGCAACGAACAGCTGCGCGACTTCCAGTCCGCCAATCAGTAGTCCCCACCGAAGGGCCGGTTCATGCCGGCCCTTCGCCCATCAACCCATCGGGACGTGAGGGCTCATGCAAACCAAACGGACTGTCTTTCCGGGCAAGCTTCTCCCTTATCTGCTGATTGCCCCGCAGATCCTTGTGACAATAGTTTTTTTTCTTTGGCCGGCCGCAACCGCGTTCTGGCAGTCATTCCTGCGCCAGGACGCCTTTGGCTTCAAAACGAGCTTCGTATGGTTTGATAACTACCGTCGCCTGTTCGCCGATCCGCTCTATCTCGATGCCTTTGGCCACACGCTGCTCTTCGCCGTTCTGGTGACGGGCTTGTCAACGTCGATCGCCTTGATACTGGCGGCTGCCGCCGGCCGGGTGCTGCGCACCTCGCGCCTTTACTCGACGCTCCTGATCTGGCCCTACGCGGTTGCGCCGGCGATTGCGGGCATCCTCTGGTGGTTCATGTTCAATCCGTCGATCGGCATTGTCGCCTATCTCCTGCGATCGATGGGCGTCAACTGGAACCATCTGATCAATCCCAACGATGCGATGGCACTCATCGTCATCGCTGCGACCTGGAAACAGATATCCTATAATTTTCTGTTTTTCCTGGCAGCACTCCAATCCGTGCCGCAGTCCCTGCAGGAGGCGGGCGCCATTGACGGCGCGGGTCCCGTCAAGCGCTTCTGGACGATCGTCTTCCCGCTGATCTCGCCTACGACCTTCTATCTCGTCGTGATCAACATCGTCTACGCGATGTTCGACACCTTCGGCATCATCCATGCAACAACGCAAGGCGGTCCCGCGCGAGCGACCGAGATCCTTGTCTACAAAGTCTATTTCGACGGCTTTATCGGACTTAACCTAGGCTCTTCGGCCGCCCAATCCGTGATCCTGATGCTGATTGTCGTCGCCCTGACAGCAATCCAGTTCCGATTCATCGAGCGGCGCGTACAGTATTGAGGATAACGACGATGGTCGAAAATCGCCCCTTCCTAACTCTTCTTGCGCATCTGGTTCTGATCGTCGGCGTCGTCGTCGTGGTCTTCCCGGTCTATGTCGCCTTCATCGCATCGACACACGGGCCTAACGACTTTCTGTCCGGGGTCGTGCCGCTGACGCCGAGCACGCATATGATCGAGAACTATTCCACGATGCTGACGGCCGGCATGACGAATGCCGGCGCCCCGCCCATTGGCCCGATGATGCTCAATTCCCTGATCATGGCGATCGGTGTTGCAGTCGGCAAGATTGCGATCTCGATCCTGTCGGCCTTCGCCATCGTCTATTTCAGGTTCCCGTTCAGGACGTTGGCGTTCTGGATGATCTTCATCACCCTGATGTTGCCGGTCGAGGTGCGTATCGTGCCGACCTACAAGGTCGTCGCCGACCTCGGCATGCTCAACAATTATGGCGGGCTGATCGTCCCGCTGATCGCGTCGGCAACAGCGACATTCCTGTTCCGCCAGTTTTTTCTCACCGTACCGGATGAGTTGATGGAGGCGGCGCGGGTCGATGGGGCAGGGCCGATGAAATTCTTCTGGGATATCCTCCTGCCGCTATCGATCACCAATATCGCGGCGCTCTTCATCATCCTCTTTGTACTCGGTTGGAACCAGTATCTCTGGCCACTGATCATCACGACCGATCAGAGCCTTTACACTGTGGTGATGGGAATTCAGCGCATGGCGGCTGTGGCCGATGCCGAGCCGCGTTGGAACCTTGTCATGTCAGCCGTCATCCTGGCAGCACTTCCCCCTGTCCTCGTCATCGTCGCCATGCAGCGCCTTTTCGTTAAGGGCTTGGTCGAAACGGAGAAATAAAAAATGGCAGCGATCAATATAATTGACATCAAGAAGAACTATGGTTCGGTCCCCGCGGTCAGAGGTATCGACCTTTCAGTCGCGGACGGCGAATTCATTGTCTTGGTCGGCCCCTCGGGCTGTGGAAAATCAACCTTGTTGCGAATGATAGCAGGCCTTGAAACAGTCAGCGACGGCGAGATCCAGATCGCCGGACGCAATGTCAACAAGGCGGAACCTGCCGAACGGGACATCGCCATGGTCTTCCAGAACTATGCGCTTTATCCACATATGAGTGTTCGCAAGAACCTTGAATACGGTCTGAAGAATCGAGGCACGCCGAGGACCGAGATCGATCGCCGGATTGCCGAGGTTGCCGAGATCCTCGAGATCGGTCCGATGCTCGAGCGCAAACCGCGTCAGCTGTCCGGCGGTCAGCGCCAGCGTGTCGCAATGGGACGCGCAATCGTCCGCGAGCCTGCTGCCTTTCTGTTCGACGAACCGCTCTCCAACCTCGATGCCAAGCTGCGCGTACAGATGCGCGTGGAAATTCGCCGTCTACAACGTCGGCTGAAGACGACCAGCATCTATGTCACGCACGATCAGCTGGAGGCCATGACATTGGCTGATCGCCTCGTGGTGATGAATGGCGGTCTCGTCGAACAGGTCGGCACGCCGGTCGACGTCTATGATCGTCCCGCTAGCCTCTTTGTCGCGAGCTTCATCGGTTCGCCGCCGATGAACATTCTGCCACTCGAACTGGTCAGGCGAGCGGACGGCGATGGTCTGCTCACTCTGCCGGATGCGACGGATACGCTCGGTATTCGACCCGATGACATATTCACGGAGAAGCCGAGCGAACCGTCTATCCGTCTCGATGCAATAGTCGAACTCCTTGAGCCGATCGGTGGCGAGAGCCATTTGCACATCCGCTTGGACGAAAGCAATCAGACCGCCATTGTGACCGTTCCGGGAAGACCTGATTTTAGCGAAGCCGCCAAAATCCCGGTTTATATTCGCGTTGCATCCATCCATCCCTTCAATCGCCAGACAGGCAGGCGAACGGACGATCTCTGACCCGAAGCCGCGCAAGCACGACTTCGACAATACTGAACTTTATTTTGAGAAGTGAACATGATCACACAGCATATATTGGCTTCGGACGTGGCCAAAAAAGAAATCCAGGCTCATCGCGGCGCATCCGCTGTCGCGCCCGAAAACACGATCGCCGGATTCAAGGCGGCAGCCGACCAGGGCGCAGAGTGGGTCGAACTGGATGTGGCGCTACTTGGCGACGGAACCGCCGTCGTCATTCATGACGTAACGGTCGATCGCTGCTCCTCTTCGAAGGGACACCTCAAGCATATGACAGCCGCCGATCTCTCCGGGATCGATGCAGGCTCGTGGTTCGGCGAGGAATTCAAGGGAGAAAAGATCCCGCTGCTTGCCGATGTCGTACCGGAACTGGGCCGCCTTGGTCTCAACATCAATGTCGAAATCAAGCAGCATCCGCATCAGACGTCGCTCGAGCAGCTGACGAGAACGGTCCATGAGCATCTCCAAAGTCGCGCAGCGCATACGCAAGTGATGATCTCGAGCTTCGATCCTGAGGCATTGCGGGCGATGCATACGCTGGATGCGAACTATGATCTTGCCATGCTCTGGAGCAAGCTTCCCGAGGACTGGGTGGACCGACTTGCAGCTGTGCCGGCGAAGACCATCCATCTCCTTTATAAATCGCTGAGCATCGGATTCCTGGAAGAGGCCGCAAGTCGCGGCATCAAAGTTCGCGCATGGACATGCAACGACCCCCGCCTGCTGACGTCCTTCTGGCCGGCAGGGCTGACAGGTGTGATAACCGATGATCCGAGCCTCTTTCTAAAGTAGGGACAGCCGATGGCGCAGCGCATGATCTCGGCGCGACAGCGTGAAATCCTGGCGTTGATCGAGAGTGAAGGGACCCAGTTTATCGAGGAGCTTGCGCGTCGATACGACCTGACGACGCAGACGATACGCCGCGACATCAATACGCTGTGCGACCTTGGTTTTGCACGGCGATTTCACGGTGGAGTGGATCTTCCGATCGAGGGCAGCAATATCTCGCTCAATGCACGAGCGCAGTTGAACAAGCGCGCCAAACGGGCGATCGCCAGACGCTTGGCAAGTGATATCGGTCCGGATTCGACCGTCTTTCTCGGGGTCGGCAGCACCGTCCAGTTCGTGGCCGAAGCACTGCGCGACCACAAGGGGCTGACCGTCGTGACCAACAATATCCATGTGGCGCTTACGCTCTGCGACGCGCCGAGCGTCGAAGTGCATTTGACGGGTGGCTTGCTACGTCACGACGACCGCGACGTGGTTGGCGCTGACGTCATCAAGTTCATCGAGAAATTCTACGCCAACTATGCGGTCTTTGGTGCCGGTGCACTGAGTGCGACTAACGGTATCATGGATTTCAGCTACGGTGAGGCGCAGATAACCAATGCTCTGATCGAGAATTCGCAGACGCGCTTTCTCGCGGCCGACGTCAGCAAATGGGAGCGCACGGCGGCTGTTCGCGTCGCTCCATTCAAACAACTCAACCGCTTCTACACGGATCGCTTGCCGGGCGAACCGCAGATCCGGCAAGCGCTTGCCGCAAGCGGCGTCGAAATCGTCACAAGCGGCGAGGAAAATTGATGACATTTGTTGATCGAACTCCATCTGCTGACGAGCTTCGGGGCGTGCGTTACCTCTTCACCGATATTGACGACACGCTGACGACCGACGGACAGTTGCTCCCGGAGACCTATCAGGTGCTTTGGGATCTGAACGATGCCGGTATTGCGGTTATTCCGGTCACTGGCGGTTCTGCCGGTTGGTGTGAGCACATTGTTCGCGCCTGGCCCGTCAAGGCGGTCATAGGCGAAAGCGGCGCCTATGCAGTTTTCCGCCGAGGGCGCGATGTGGTCTTCGACTATTGGGAGGGACAGGCGGTCCAGACCGAGCGTCAACGGCGCCATCTCCAAACGGTCGTCGACATTATCGCACGTGAGGGCTTGGGCTTTCGGATTGCACATGATCAAGCCTTTCGGCTGGCGGATGTCGCCATTGATATCGTAGGCCATCCACCGGCCGAGGTAGACCGCTTGGCGGCTTGTCTGCGTGACCGTGGGGCAACCGTCGCCATCAGTTCGATCCATATCAACACATGGATCGGCAATTACGACAAACGCTCGATGAGCGAACGCCTCTTGATCGAGGAATTTGGCCTCAGCCCGCAAGCAGTTCCGCTGGCGACGGCTTTTGTCGGCGATTCCCGCAACGATGCACCGATGTTCGGCTACATCGACAATTCTTTCGGCGTGAACAATGTCCTGGCGATTTTGCCGCAGCTCTCACATGCCCCTCGGTGGATTTCGACCCGGCCGGCCGGCCTAGGCTTTGCCGATATCGGGGAGACCATTCTTGCAGCAGCCAAGCATAGAGAGGCTTAGCGCTGGTGCCAGCCGCTAGGATGGTATCGGTTCCGCTACTGGACCTGGAAAGATTGCCGAGGAAACAGCCGGCGTCCTCACTCCAGGAGGTAGGTCGTGCGAGCGGGATCGGCAGCCCAGGTCCCTGTTGTTGCGATATCGATTTCAGGGAAATGACCGCCGCTGCTCAAGATGCCGATCTGCCGGCGCGTAAATTCGACCGCCCTCTCGCTGGCCTCTCCGTAACTGCGCGCGTTGCATTTCTCATGACTGAGGCCGGCTGCGGTCCAGGCGCACAAACAAGCCTCAATAGCAGAGTGTACGCAACATCCCTTCAAAATTAGGCTTGCTTTCACAGCTTGGCGCTTGGGGAAGGTGTGATGCGTGACGGCTTTGAGGGCGCACCGCTCGGGACACGGTGGGTGGCTCGGTCGAACAGCCCGAACAGACAATCGCAATCAGGGGCAGGAGCAGAAACAATTTCACCTCTGAATCCTCTTAGCCGAAGCGCGCCATCTAGGTCGTGCTCCAGGCCTCGAACTCTTCGACGAAGTCTGCCTCAATACGGATGAGACGACCAGTTCGGTAAGCTTCGACTCGCTCGTCCTGAACCCCTCAACGCTCGCGACCAGGGACGAGGAGACGTCTTACGAGGCGAACGAACGCATTGTTGCGAGAATTCGAGCCTGCTTGCCAACTTCATCCCGACAGGCGACAGCATAGACTGAGTTTCCACAATCGAAAATCAAATTGAGCATGTACTAAAGGACGCCGCAAGACAGGGCCTGCAGGCTCGTCTCGTCATTGCGATGTGATATCCGGTAGACTTCTATCGATTCCATTGGCGATTGAATCAGAAATACCGTGGACCTTCGCGGGCGCTCACAGACGCTTGAAGGAGTTCAGGATGAAGCACCCGATTTTTGCTCTTTGGTGCACAGGCTTCAAGGGCGATTTCAGTTGGATGAAGCTCGACGGTGCGCTCGATGCCGCGGGGCAGCCTGTCCACGATGGCGTGGCGGCCCTGCCGGGCCTCTATTTCACCGGGTTGGATTTCGCCTCCACCCGCAAGTCAGGCATAATATTGGCGATTGCCGAGGAAACACGCCACCTTGTGGACCGCATGGGAGGACCTTCGTGACAGCCTCCGTCGCTAAACGGCGAAGCGTTCACGGCTGCTGGCATCGGTCACTGACGTTCGGCTGGCCCTATTGCCCGCCCAGTTTCCAACTGTCCCCGGACGGGCAGGCTACGCCATTGAAGCGCGTCATGCCGTCGAGCGATTGCCGGCTGGTTACGAAACGGCGACATCCGTCCGGTCCATCGGTACTGGCATCGATCTGTTCGATAACCCCCGCGCTGCCTGTCGACGGGTTGGCCCAGGCGAGCGCGCTTGCGCCGACAGGACCGCGACCGACAGTATCTGCGATCACTGCTTGATCCGTCAAAGGCGCCTCGTGCGGGATTGCTGACTGGGCGAGGGGCGTCTCAAGAGGCTCGATATGTGAGCATGCCGTCAAAGCTGCAATGCTCATGGCCGTGATGAAGTGCTTCGAGTTCATCGGCTGCATAAAGCCTTTCGCCTTTTATATTTCAAGTTACCAAGCGTTCACATTCTGGGGAGACCCGATTGCGGTCGATGAGATTTATCATCGGCCGGCGACGAACAGGGTGATCCACCGTCGCCGATTTAATCACTCATCGAAGCAAAAGGTTCCGTTGCGCAGGACGGTCTTGCCGCACGGATCGCGCTGTCAATCGCCTGAAATTCGTGCCAGCGCCTGCGTGTCGATGTATTCGCTGATGGCCGCCACTTTCCCGTTCTCGACGATAATTGTGACCCAGTCATTCATGAACGGCTTGTTTGTGGCGTTGACACCCGAGTGTCCGTGATGGCGTTCCCGGGAACGATCCACTGGATGTCTTCGGCCGATAGCGCCAGCAACCCTTCCTTGTCGCCGCTGCTCATTGGATTCTCCGGCTTCTCTTGGGTCTGCGAAAACGAGATCAGTTGAATTTGACCAAGTCCTTGAAGATCAGATGACCCCATTTGTTCCCGCGCGCCTGCACGAGCAGTCCGCCTTCGGAAAGTCGGCCGAGGTTGATCGGCGCAAAACCGAGATTTTCCGCAAGCGTGCCGATCTGCTTTGACGCGTCCTCGTCGTCGCTCGCCAGGAACACAACCCTCTTGCCACCGTGGATATCCGGATCTTGTTCAAGGACCCCGGCGACCAGATGGTTGAACCCTTTGACCACCTTGCCGCCTGCAAACGCGTTCGCAATTACTCGGGCGGAAGGCTGGTCTCCCAGCATCTCAAGGGGCACCCCATAGGCATTGGTAACGTCGACGATGATCTTCCCTTTCCAGTCCGACAGCGCCTTTGCGACATCGGGGTGAGCCTCGAAACGGACAGCCAGAAAGATGACGTCCGCCTTGATTGCGTCCGTCAGTGTCTTCGGGATGATCCTGGGCCCAATCGCGGCGGCCTCAGATGCAAAGCTTTCCGGATCGCGAGTGGTGGCAACGGATACTTCAATGCCGCTTCGGGCGAACGCCTTGGCGAGAGCCTGGCCGATCTTGCCGAAGCCAATGATTGCATAGGTCATAATCTTCTCCCTTGGTTCATGAAATTCCCAGGCGCCCCGCTCGTTTTTCGAAGGCGCAAGCAGGCTGAGCGTCAGAGCTGGGCCAGGCCGCCATCAACGGCGACTTCGCTGGCGGTCATGAAGCTGCTGTCCGGCGACGCGAGGAAAGCGGCCACAGCTGCGATTTCTGACGGATCCGCCATGCGCTGGAGCGGGGTGATCGACGCGAAAGCCTTCTGCCCTTCCTCGCCAAGCGCATCCTTCGCGAGTTCGGTCGCCGTTGCACCGGGCGAGAGCACGTTGACACGGATGCCTGTGCCCTTCAGGTCCTCGGCCCAGGTCCGGGCGAGGTTGCGCACCGCCGCCTTGCTGGCACTGTAGGCGGTGAATGCCGGGGCGCCCGTGGTGCCTGCGCTCGATCCGGTCAGTATGATTGACCCTCCTTGTCCCATGAGCGGAAGCGCTTTCTGCACCGTGAAGATCGTGCCCTTCACATTGGTGTCGAAGGTGTCGTCGATATGCTCTGCGGTGATTTTGCCAAGGGGAAGCGGACTTCCCGCTCCTGCGTTGGCAAAGACGATGTCGAGTGTGCCGCGCTCGGCCTTCACTGCCGCATAAAGACGATCCAGGTCCGCCTCGTCGGAGACCGAGCCTTGCACAGAGCGGGCATTTGGCCCTAGATCGGCCAGGGCCGCGTCAAGCGCTTCCTGCCTGCGACCGAAGATGAAGACGAAGGCGCCTTCCTCGATGAAGCGCTTCGCCGCGGCACGGCCGATGCCAGTGGCACCACCGGTGATAATGGCAGTCTTTCCGTTTAGTCTGTTCATGTTGTGCATCCTTCGTTGTGTTCCGCGGGTATGGTTGGCTTGCCAAACCCCGAGAACACCAACATAGGGCCACCGGATTCCGGGTATCAGTGTGCAAGCACGCACAAGGGTGGTGCAAAAACGATCCGGCTCGATTGGCTAGCCGATTTGCTTTCTAAGCGTGCAGCGGTAGTTTGGATTGGAGAACAGCTTGGAGGGCGCACCGCTGCGGTGCCGGAATGCACCATGATTGACTGGGATGACGTTCGCTATTTTCTTGCCGTGGCGCGAGCCGGATCAGTCCGGGCGGCTGCCCTGGTTCTCGGCGTGAACCATTCCACTGTCCTTCGGCGTATCGGCCAGCTTGAGGAGCGTCTTGGAGCGCGGATGTTCGAGAAGCTGCCTTCCGGTTATCACATAACGGCGGCGGGGGAAGAGGTACGCGAGCTCGCGGAGCAGATGGAAGCCTCGTCGCATCAGTTGGAGACCCGCGTCCTCGGTCGCGACCAAAGCGTGCGCGGGCTACTGCGGGTGACGCTGGCCCCGACACTTGCGACACACCTCCTCATGCCTGATTTCGCTGACTTCGCGCGCTCGCATCCGGACATCGAGATGGACATCATGTCATCCGGCGACCTGGCGAACCTGACGAACCGAGAGGCCGACGTCGCGATCCGCGTCGTTTATGACCGCAAGACCCTGCCACCCAATCTTCACGGCCTGAAGGGGCCGGATGTGTTCGGCGCAATCTATATGTCTCGCGATCTGTTGCCCGCATGGAATGCCGGCGGGCCCGATCCTGTCCGGTGGATCGTCATAAGCGCTCACGGTATTCCCGAATGGGTCCGCCATGGTGAGACCCGTAGTTCAGGCGTGCCATTCAGGGTCACGGATGCCGCGGCGCAGATCGTCGCGGTGCGGCAGGGGCTGGGAATGACGACGCTGCCGTGCTTCGTCGGAGATGCCGATCCAACGCTGGTGAGGGTACCTGGAACTGACCTGCACATGTACGGCACGCTCTGGCTTCTCACGCAGGGTGAGACACGCAAGACGAAGCGTGTGCGGCTCTTCACCGAGTTCGCCGCTCGCAAGCTTGCTGAGCACGCGTCACTTCTGGCGGGATCGGGTTAGGTGTCACCATCGCTTCGACCTGAAGCAGATATGGCCCGCCAGACGATCCATGGCGGGCGCCCATCGCTCAATGAAGTACGGCAACCGCGGCCACACCAGCTTCATTAGCGGCCCGGAGGATCGCGCTTCTTAGCTCCCAGCTACTAGCTTTCCCGGTCATCACGTCGACACACGCTTTCACCGCAGATAAAAACTCCTCGCCATCGTCCGATGGCCAGTCTTTCAGCAAAGCGTTGGCAGCCTCCTGCACGGTCCGAACGATCAGCCGTCGGCCGGGATCTTTGAAGATGAGGATGACTTGATCAAATTCGGTAGAGGTGTCGAATTTCATGACGCAATACCCCACGGCGATACGATCGGCCAACACGTTTTGAGCGAGAGAGTTAATCGTATGGTTGCAAATTGTCGCGTGAAAAACGCGTGACAGTGCAATTGAGCCGAAGTGTCTGGTCGGACCGGGCGGAGAATTTAGTGCACGATTGTATCCCGGTTCGCTCGTCAATGCCTCGACAGACCTTTGAGTGGTGGCAAGTGGGTGCCGGGGTGCACGTCGGTGCGACGTGCACAGCTGTGCGAGACCAGCTCGCGTGGATGACTGTGAAAACTCGTCGAACCGGAAGTGGAGAGTGCCTAGAATTCGACGCCGGTACGTGCCGAATTTGAAATACGGCCCGAAGAGAGGGTAGTTGTCCTTCTTCTTCAGGGGTCGCGCCGATATTGCCTCTGACCGATACTTCCCCCCTGGGTCAATGAGATCCAGCATTATCAGCATATTCGCCCTAAAGTCGGAGATCGACGCAATCGACTTTATTCGGGTGTTGGTTGAGTCGGAATAATAACGTCATTCTCCTAGAGGGTCGGGACTGGTGCCGGACCTGCCCGCAAGCGGAACACCGCCTCGTTGACAAGCCGGTCCGATGTCTCCTTTCCGGGCGTGGCGCGATCACGGGCGCGTGGAGCAAGATGCCGTATTTCAAAGCAATCGCAGCCATGCAGTTCTGCTACCGAAGGCCGCTTCCGCTCCTGATGGTGCAAAATGCGTCGACATCATTGCTAGCGGACGCACTCCAACCGCCGTCCGATTGTGGTAGGGTTGATAAGCAACCCGCGCGACTGGTGGATCGCAATCAACCGAATCCCGAAGGCAGCCCCAAGTGAGAACCGCAATCGTCAGCCTTGTTTCTGCGACGATGTTGTTGAGCAGCGGGGACGAAGCCGACGCTCGCCGGAAGGATCGGGATGATAATCGCCCACGCAAAACCTGCGAACAAATGCAGGATCGCTTGTCGCGAACGACAGGCGGCAAGAGACCCGGTGATGAAGTAGAGAAAAAAGCGAAAATCCTAAAGCGGATGCAGAAGCGCGGCTGCTCCTAATCATTGCGACCGGTATGCGCGCGGCTGTTCAGTGACTGCCTTGAGCTTCACTCCCAGTCAGACAGGGCGATGTGACGAAATGGAGACCAGGTTCCTGCCATCTGTATTCGGCTGATATCCATCGATCAGTTCTTACGGTGGGCTGGAACTTAAGTCTTCGTCGCGAGCAAGATGCGCGGACCGTACAGCCGGGGACCCAAGCCCTATAGTCCCGCTAAAGCCGGCTGTGCGGTCCGCCTGCATCTGCAATCTGCCTTTTAGAAATTAGATCGGCGGCATGAGTATCCAGAACGGGCGGGCGGGCTCGGCCGCCGACGCATCACGCTAGCTCTGACGTCCCGAGTAAAGCTGAAGAATCGTACTCGGTCCCCGATTGGCGATCTGAAGTGCCTGGACGGACAGCTGTTGCTGGGTTTGTTGGGCCGTCAGCCTCGCGGATACTTCTTCCATGTCTGCATCGACCAAGCGTCCGATACCGGATGTCATGCTGGCCTGAAGATGGCTGACGAAATCCGACTGCATGCCCAGGCGCTTGTCGAGGGAGCCAAGGACGCTGCCGCTGGTCGTCGATCGATGGAGCATATATTCGACGCCAACCAGGTATTCGTCGACAGTGAAGCTTGATGTCGTCACATCGACTTCGGCGAGATCGAATTCCAAAGCCCAGGTCGGATTGGACGTGACATTCCCGACCATGACGCGGGCGGCGCGATTGCCTGCTTCCGGAAACATTGTCCGATCCGCGGAAAACGTCAGTTGGTTGCCGGACGTGGTCACCGAAAGGCCCATCCCGGTCGTGACGTATTCTATGACGGTCGCGAGGTCCGCGGCACTTCCAACTGTGCCGTCGGTCGTGCCGAGTGCCGCATCGACGGTCGCACGGTCGATGGTGAAGGATTGAGGCGCGCCGGGACCGACCTGAGCGTCGAAGAAAATCTGCGACGTCGGCGATACGGTGAACGGCTTGGTGAAATCGAACCACGCTTCCGGATACATATTGTCGTGGTTCTGTCTCGGCGGGTTTTCCAGGCCCATGGCGAAGCCGGCGGGATACGAGCTTCCGAGATTGGATACGACATTGGAGATATCGATGCTGGAACCTGGATGACCGGAAGTCTCAAGGGAACCGATCTCAAAGACATCCGTTGCTGTCGTCGAGCCTGTGAACATTGTCTCATTGGCGGTCGCTTTGACAGCGTTGTCGGCGAATACTTTCTGGAGCACTTTTCGCATCTCTGCACCGTCATGGATCGTGCCGTCGCTCGTGCCTAGCGCGGAGTCGATGACAGCCTTGTCGATCCTCAGCCCGGAATAGGTAATACCTCCCGAAAGCGTACCTGCATCCACAACCAGATCGAACGTGATGTAGTCCGTGGTGCCGAAAGTCGCCGGGCCGGTGAAACTGTGGCTTTCGTGGCCTTCGTGCGCCACGGAATTGATGCCCGTGCTTCGGAAGCCGCCGATGTCGCCGACACCGCCGAGCTCCTTCTGCAGGATGCCGCCGCCTCCGGCGTTCAGCATGCTGGTGTTCTTGAGGTTCACCTTCGTCGTCGTGACGGCCACCGCTCCATTCTCCGAACGGACGAAGGAAGAGGCCACATCGGTTGCAAGTTCGGTGGTTTCCATCAGGTGCGTCGAAGCGTTGGTGCTCAGCCAGTTCTGGCCGCTGAAGCTCGCCGATATCACGGCTGCCTGCGCCTGCGCGCTAAGCTGGTTGAGTTCGTCCTGAATTTTCGATTTGTCGACGCCTTTTTCCTTGGCCGCAACGAGTTTGGCTTTGAATTCACCAAGGATGTCGATGATGGATGACGTCGCGGCATAAGCAGTGTCGACCGTCGCTGCCCCCAATTCGATGGCGTCGGATACAGCCGAGAATGCCCTGTTGTCCGACCTCATCGTTGTCGAGATCGCCCAATAAGCCGCGTTGTCTGACGCCTTTTGAACTCGGAGGCCGGAGCTGACTTGATGCTGTGTTTTCTCAAGTCCCGCGTTGACGCTTCGAAGCGTCTGAAGTGCGGCGATGGCGGATGTGTTCGTCAGAATGCTGGTCACGTTAAAGCCCCGTGGGAATAGGCTAGCCCCCGGACTTCAGCCGGTCCGGCGCAGGCTGCTAGCGATGTCGGAACACTTCAACGGTTAACCACTGGGGGTGCTCGTCATCATGGCGAGACCGTTACGCATAGACCTTGAGGGTCGAAACTCATTACTGTGGGTTGCGATTTCAATCGTCCCGCGAATTATCGTTAACGCATTTGCACCCGAGAAGGTTAACGGCAAGCTAACGGGAGATAGTGGTTTCTTAAATGGGGAACCGCGGGATGACGTTTGCGACAAAATCGAATTCTGGTTCGAATTCAACAAGGAGATGGCGCATTTTATGTTCGACCTCATGCGCGTTGTAAGAATCATCGAGCGAAACCGAGCTTTTCTGCAGGAACCGGGAGTATAGCCGGCCGTTGTCGGCCGCTCCGGCCGGAAACCCGATCCGTTTCAGGCCTTTCGCGGATGCTTCCGCTGCGAGAGTAGCGATAATTCCTTTTCGAAGCCGGTGGTCCGAAAGCGGGCCCAGCTCGATATTGAGATGCAGCTCGCCGTCAGCACCGTTCTTGCCGGACCTTGTCGACAGATAGGTGATGAGCGGGTATCCAAGCCACCAGTTCTCACAGCCTGTCCAAATGCTTTGCATGTTGTCCAGTTTGTCCTTCCAGTCAGCCGGTAGGAAGGTTACCTGGTTCTTTTCCATTCGACAGTAGACGAATTGACCGACAACAGTTGCGAGCACCTGCTTTCGCTCGGGCTTTTTGCCGAACAATCTTTGAGCCGCGACATCAAAGCCAAGCGCAGGGCTCGGTTTCGCGAGCAGATCAAGAACCTTCTTATGATCCCGATAAAATTGATGTGCCAGATCATTGATGCTGGGAATTTCTTTGCTCAAAGATGTTCGTCCTGATCTAGTTGTATCTGAACAAAATGAATATTTCTCAGATTGAATACTTTCCAACGAATTACCCGGATCGCGGGAAATTACAACTTTTCGCATAGTTTGTTCACAGGCAAATTCGCGCCAGACACCCGGCTCGAGATTGCCAAGATCGATGCTCCGCTTCTCAAACTGCCTTTCGTTCCGGACCGGGCGATTACTTCGCTGTCGGAACGCTTGGCTGCCACGAGAAGTGATCGCCGTCGGCTGCGATGCGACCGACGCCCGGGAAGGGGAAGTGCGGCGTGAAGACGAGTTCCTTGTCCTTCGCTAGTTTCTTCAAGGTGTCGATGCGGTTCTTCTCGCCGCCCTTTTCGTCATTGTCGAACCCAACGAGCCATTCCGGTTTTACAAGCGAGATGATCGAGCTGTGCACCGTGTCACCAATGTCCAGCAGCTTCTCCTTGCCGGATACGATTTCATAACCGACATGGCCCGGTGTGTGGCCTTTCAAGCCGACCGAAGTTATCTGCGGCACGACCTCCACGCCCGGATTGAACGTCTTCACATTTCCTTCGATCACCTTGACGACGTCCTCAAGCTGGGCGTTCTTCCTGGCAAACTCCCATTCCGCCGACGACATGCGGATTGCTGCCTTGGGGAAGGCCAGCTTGCCGTCCTTAACGAGGCCGCCCATGTGATCGGGATGTGAATGGGTGATCAGAATGTCGGTAACCTCTTCCGGTTTGGTGCCTGCCTGAGCGAGGGACTGCTGCAGCGCTCCACCGACCCCGGTATCGATCAGGATCACGCGCTCTGGCTCTTTCACCAACAACGCATCTACGCTCAGCGTCACGGTATCGGTCGGCGCACCTGACGCCTTTAGTACTTCACCAATTTCCTCCGGGGAGTGTCCAATACCGAAGATCTTGCCGTCATTGGGCAGTACGAACTGGGCGTCGTGCAACGAAACCAGATCGAGGGAGCCAATCTTGAAGGCTTTCGAGTCCGGCTGCTGCGGAGGCATTTGCGCGGAGGCGGATCCCGTGATCGCCAACGCCAGAGACGAAGCCACGAACAATGTTTTGGAATTCAGCATGACGAGATCCTCTCACTTCGGGAGCGATGAAGTCATTTAGGCTCCATCATCAAGCCAGGCTCCTCGCAGTCTCGCCAAGATATCACCGTTGCGAACCCGGCGGATATAGTTCAAGGAGCTAGGGCAGGAGTAGGGTATCTATCAAATTTCCAACTGTCACCAGACGGACAGGCTCAGACGTTGTCCCGGCAGAGTTTTAATTCGCATCCAGCCCGGATCTTGCATTCGTAAGCTGCAGGCTACGTACTGCGCTCGATGACACTCACGGCAATTGGCGGTTCTTGGCCTCGCTCGGCGCATAGCCGAAATGGGCCTTGAACGCACGGCTGAACGCCGCATCCGACGCATATCCGCAGCGATAGGCCGCCTCGGTTACTTTCAATCCGCCGCTGCGGAGCAAGTCGGCGGCTATTGTGAGACGCCATCGCGACAGGTAACGCAGAGGCGGCTCGCCGACCGCGGCGGTAAATCGCTCTGCAAAAATGGAGCGGGACATTCTTGCGATCTCGGCAAGCGACTGCACGGTCCAGCGCCGGAAGGGATCAGCGTGCATGGCGTTGAGGACCCGTCCAATTCGCTCCTCGCCCAACCCTCCAAGCCATCCCATGTGGTTGGCCTCGATTGCTGCCCAACTGCGCAAGGTACGAATGACCAGGAGGTCGATCAGGCGGGAAATCATCAGGGACGAGCCTGGATCAGGTTGCCGTGCCTCCGCGACCAGGAAACGCGATATGGCTGCGAGCCATGGCGGTGTTCCGGCGTCGCCGCGAGGGATGTGAATCAAGGCCGGAAGCGCGGACATGACCGCGGGAAGCTGGCTTCCCTCGAAGCTGAAAAAGCCTCCGACCAGTTGGCTGACTGGCCCGTCACCGCCATGTCGCAGTACCAACTCGTCTCGATCGAAATGTTCGGCCGCGACCAAGCCGATATTCTCCGCCGGTGAACCCAGGGCGTCGGTGATCACGTGGCCTTTTCCCAATGGCAACAAGACAAGATCGCCCTGATTGACCCGCGTTGGCCTCTCGCCGGCCGGTGTTACCAAGACCTGACCCGTCTCAATGAAATAAAAGTGTGCGGGTCCGGGCTGAAACTGCAGCCCCCACGGTTCTCCGAGAAAAGCGCTGTAAACCAACTCACCGCGTAGACGGATCAGCTTCAACACCTCTGACAGCACGTCATTGCGTGCCGCCGACATCCCAAAGTCCTGCGTCATTCCGGACGATCCATCATGTATTTCGGAAGCAGTGGCATATCCCGACCTCCGGCTTTCCCCTAGTTTTTGCCTGTCGACTGCCGCTGAAATTACCAGCAAAAATGCGAAGGAACAATGAAATGACCGCCGGAAACTCTGTACCAAACTCTACTTCAAACGCCTCCGCCATGGCTGCAGAAAAGCCGCCCGTCATTCTCGTTCACGGCGCTTTCGCCAGCGGCTTTGTTTGGGGGCATGTCGCAGCCAAGCTGCAGGCCGCCGGTCATGAGGTTCTGACAATCGATTTGCCTGGTCGACCGTCAAACCCGATGACCCCTGACGCGGTCAGTCTCGATCTATACCGCGATACGGTGCTCATTGCGCTTGCCAATGCCAATCGTCCCGTGATTTTGGTCGGCCACAGTTTCGCCGGCATCGTCATCGCTGCTGCCGCCGAGCGGGCGTCAGAGAAGATCAAGACACTGGTCTTTGTCGCCGCTTACCTCCCGCATGACGGGGACTCGCTCCTGTCGCTGGCCCAGCAGGATCACGACGCCAAGATCGGGCCGCATCTGAGGATCGACCAGGAAAAGGGGATTGCCGTGGTCGAATACTCGGCGCGTGCCGAACTGTTTGCCAATGACGGTCCGGCGCCTCTGAAGGAGAAGCTGCCGGGCCTCATCCTCGACGAGCCCGTGGTTCCGTTGGTGACCCCCGTGCGCCTCACGAACAGCCGGTTCGGGAAGGTCGATAAGGTCTACGTCCATACCAGCGCGGATCAGGTTATCAGTCCCGCCTTCCAGGCCAGGATGGTTGGCAGCATGGCGGTGCGCCGCACTGTGACGCTGCAAGCGGGCCACCTGCCGTTCCTGACTGACGCTGATGGGCTCGCCGCGGCGATCGAGAGCGCGACTGAGTAAACGGCACCGAGAACATTGCTGCGATCGCGCGGGCGGATGACGTTCGCCTCCGCACTTCCTGCTGAGCCTTTGGTGCTCCTGTTCTATATCTCGTCTCGAGCTGAAAAGATCGTTCAATCGGTAATTTTGCCTAACCTCTCCGGAATTTAATCAACGGCTTGAAACTGCCGACCCACATCAATGATGTCGGCTGCGCTTAAGAAAAGGAAGGAACGAACCTTGATCGTGATCGGCCCCGAAGAAGTGGCAAACAGATTAGGACGCCAGAGCTGCATTTCTCTCATGCGAGAGGCCATGATCAGACTGTCGACGGGACAATCCCGGCAGCCTCTTCGCAACGTCATCGATCTCGGCAACGGTGATCTATTCGGCGTTATGTCAGGTGTCCTGGATGGCGCGGGGTTCGGTGCGAAACTCGTCAGCGTCTTCCCATCCGCGGCAGCACATGGTCGATCGCATCAAGGAGCCATCCTGCTCTTCGACAGAAGCACTGGGGCGCCGACCTGTTTAGTCGATGCAGGTGCGGTCACCGCGATAAGAACCGCCTGCGCTTCCGCCGCGGCAACGGACATATTGGCTCGCGCAGACGCCAAACGGCTTGCGATCCTCGGCACGGGAGAGCAAGCGTGGCAGCACGCTCTCGCAGTCCCGCATGTTCGTGAACTTGAGCACATTGCGATATGGGGACGATCGCGGGAAAAGGCGCAAGATCTTTGTGAACGTATTCGCCAGGAAATTGACATTTCTACAGAAGTCGCAACAAGCCCGAGGGCTGCGGTTGAAACGGCGGATATAATCTGCACGACAACATCGGCCCAGGATCCGATCCTCTTTTCTGCAGATGTTCGTGATGGGGCGCATGTCAATGTCGTTGGATCCAGCTACGCTGGACCGGCCGAGATCGACGAAATGCTTGTCAAGCGAGCACGGTTTTTTCCTGACCATCGAGAAGGCGTCATCACGCAAGGCGCTGAATTCCTGAGGGCAAAGGCGGCCGGACTTGTTTCCGAAATCGATGTTCTTGCGGAGATAGGAGCAGTGTTTGCCGGCGCGTCGCAGGGCAGGGTAAGCAAGGCCGATGTGACAATCTACAAATCACTCGGCTCCATAGTCCAGGACCTCGCATGTGCTGCTTTTCTGCATCACACATACACGAAGGGTGTCGACCCAAAGAGCACCATCAGCGAAGCTTGAGACGGGTTATCAATGTCCTCGAGCGGCGGATCGCTGTAAGGGCTGCTCCCGCCGCGACGACGCAGAGACCGATGGTCAGAATCTGGTTCTGCCAGCCCCATAACGGCTCGAGAAGGGATGCCAATCCCGCCACCGTGATCGTTGCCATTCGATGCTGCTTTGCCATCGGGCCGGAGAAGTCGCTGGGATTGCCGGTGGCGCGGCCGAGTTCCCGGACATAGGCTGTCAGCACGGAGAAAGCGCCGGCGGCCCAGCCCAACCCCGGCATCCCGATGCCATAGCCAACGCCGGCGAATATCATCAGGTCGGCGATGCGATCCGGGAATTCGTTCCAGAAAGGACCGTCAGCCTCTCCCTTTCCGCCTTCGACCGCCACCATGCCGTCGAACAGGTTGCAAAGGAGGCGCGCCTGGCAGAACAGAACAGCAAGGAGCAGGTAGCCCGCACGCGGCAAGCCTGTTGTCTGTCCCGCCAGATAGAAAGTGCTGCCGGCAATTGCCGCAGCGAGCATACTGGCTTGCGAGATCTGGTTCGGCGTGATTGCGCGTGCGGCCATCCATCGGGCGATGGCGCCCGCCCATCGGGTATTGCGGCTTGCTAGCGGCCTCCTGTCTGCTGTCTCCATCATGCGTCGAATCCTCGTCTTGCGGAGATCGAATAATTGTAGATCGCGGCATAAGTCGTCGATACAAGCAACGGCAGCGCGATGGTCCGAAGTATTTCCGGCGTACCGCTCGCCGCATGGATCACCACAAGAGTGCTGGCAGAGCCAAGGCAGGCAATCAGCGGCGGTGCCCAAAATCGTGCTGGACCGCTGAAGCGGACGGAAATCCAGTCGATCACCGATTTCAGGAAAAGCGTCAGGGCGGCGGAAATCGTCCCCTGCACGAGACCGGCATAGAGCGGCGCCGGCATGGCGTGGGTGCGATTGGCGAAGACGGCCCAGCTGCCCATCGCCAGAAAGGCAAACAGGACGTGCACCACTCCGCTGCGCAGAAGACGTTGCAGCAAAACAGGCATCAGAGGGACCACCAGTAGCGGGTAAGATGGAAGAAGATGGGCGCAGAGAAGACGACGGAATCAAGCCTGTCGATCAATCCGCCGTGGCCTTCGATGAGATTGCCCCAATCCTTGACGCCGCGGTCCCGTTTGATCGCGGACATCACCAGGCCGCCGAAGAAGCCCATCAGCGTGATGACCAGGGCGAGAAGACCGGCCTGAAGCGGTGCAAATGGAGTAATCCACCAGAGGCCCGTTCCAATCAGCGTCGCACTGATGACACCGCCCACAAAGCCCTCGACCGTTTTCGATGGTGACAGTCTTGGCGCAATCTTTGTGCGTCCGAACAGTTTGCCCCAGACATATTGCAGGACATCGCTGAGCTGGACGACGATCACCAGGAAGGCGATCAACAGCACATTGCGGCCCTCATATCCCGGTATCTTCAAGGTCAGCAGAGCTGGCACATGGGACGCGCAGAAGACACAGATCATCAAGGCCCACTGGACTTCCGCGATGCGGACGAGAAAGCGCTCCGTATCGCCTCGCAATACCGAGATGATCGGCATCAGCAGGAAGGCGTAGACCGGGATGAAGATTGAAAATATGCCGTATTGCTCGGCCCAGAGCAGAAAATACTGGATCGGAACGACAACGAAAAAGGCTGCCGCAAGCGCCCAGTGATCCGCCCTTTTTGTATTGATGAGGGTTACGAATTCGCGAAGTGCTGCGAACGAACAAAAGCCAAACAGGATCAATACGCCGATACGGCCCGCCATGAAAGCGATGCCGATCAGGATGACCATGACCCACCACGCCTTGATCCGCGCGTTTAGGTTTTCGACAGCCGCATTCGAGCCGTTCGGCGAGAAGCGTTGCTGCAATATGTAACCGATGACTGACGCAACAATGAGCACGCCGAAGATCCCGGCTACAAGCGTCATAAGATCGGAGTTCGCGCCACTCATTCCCCACCGCCTACAGTGTTCGGACACAGGGCCAGCAGAGCGGCCTGCATCCGTTCAAGAAAAACATCCTTCTCTTCTCCCGGTGCGATCCTCAAAGCGCTGCCGAAAGTAACCGTGCAGATCAGCGGTATCGGAACGATCTCGCCTTTCGGCATGACGCGGTTGAGATTGCTGATCCAGACTGGCACGAGATCGACATCAGGGCGCGCCATCGCCAGATGGAAGATGCCGCTTTTGAACGGGAGGAGCCGTGCGTCGGACTGGTTTCGCGTACCTTCCGGGAAGAGAATGAGGGACGAACCGGCATCGATGGCCGAGGCCATCTGCGTGACGGGATCTTCCGTTCGCTTGTCCCGATCCCTCGCAATCAGCACCGCGTTGAAGACATCGCTGCCGATGAAGCGATTGAGCCAGGACTTCAGCCAGTATTCAGCCCCTGCGACCGGACGGGCTCGATGCCGCAGCCTTGGCGGCAGTACCGTCCAGACCAGAACGAAATCGCCGTGGCTGGAGTGGTTGGCATAATAAACACAAGGGCGGGAGGGCAGCCCTCCCTCAGGCCACACGGCGCGGACCGCCGTGACGGCGCGTGCGAACAGTACGATGACCGTCGCCGCGGCCTTTGTAAGCAAAGCCTTCATTCACCACTCTGCTGATGTTAGCCGGGTCACCAACCGAAACTCTAGCATTGTCATCGGCAGAAGGAAGGAGCTTCGCGGGTTTTCAACCGAAAGGCGTAGACATACTTCGACGGAGGCCGATAGAGCCGAACGCCATCGATGTCCCGGTCGCCTCGCGATCGACGGTCAGTCTTAGACGTGGCCACCGTTCGAGGGTTTAAGGGAGAGGCATCACACCTGCGAAATCGCGCGTCGCCTGATACTGGCGGCGGCGACGTCCTGGCTATCACAACCCCGGCGCACTTCAAAAGCGACAATCAGTGATCCCTGATGACTGGCCCCCGGCCTTCGGCCTGCTCTAGCACTTGGGGAGTGGCTCGCAGATCAATCGTATTCGGCTTCTGGCCTGGCTGCCAGGAAAACCAGATTGCGATCGGGCGCCGGTAATGCCTGTTGAGAGCTTCGGCCGCTTCCTTTTCGAAACGAGTCCGTTCTTTTTCGCTATCGGTAACATTCCGCTTTTCGTAGATCACAGTATTTCCTCCCCCAGATTTAGATATAACTCTGGATCATGCACAGAAAAATCTTGTCGAAAACGGACCAAAGTCCGAGGTGAAGTGGATTGTGGTGCGAATGGGAAGGCCGCATGGAGTTCAATGTCCCTAGCAGCGTGATCATAGACTTGCGTGTCTGAGGGTTATAGGCGAAGGATGTTCGATGCCCGGGTTAAATCCTGAATTTAAAGGGAATTGTTCTGGAGATGGCGATCGGATCCGGCCACTTATCCTTCGTCGCCTGCCGTCGACGCAACGACAATTAATCGAGCCGCTCATTTCATCGCTTGATCGTTCTTGTCACCGTAGGAAACAACGCAGTTCCGGCCTTTTTCCTTAGCGAGGTAGAGAGCCGCGTCAGCCCGGCGCTGAAGGTCCTCCGCCGATGCCCGGTCACCATCTCGCGACGCCGTTGCCACTCCGATGCTCACGGTGATGTAGGGCATGACGCGAGATGTCGGGTTGGGGAGAGAGGCAGCTTCCACGCGGCTTCGGATTGTCGCAGCAATTGATCTGGCGGTGCGGTCATCGGCCCCTGGGAGAAGAACCAGAAATTCTTCGCCCCCGTAGCGAGCGACCTGATCCTGCTCATCTCTCATGCTGCTCTGAATGATGCCGGCAACCTTGACCAGACAGCGATCACCCTCGGCGTGACCGAGGTTGTCGTTGAGCCTCTTGAAGTCGTCGACATCGCACATCAGCATCGCAATGGTATTTGCGCCCTGTTCGTCCTTCCAGCAACGCTGCAGGGCATCCATCATCGAACGTCTGTTCGCGACACCTGTCAGCGGGTCGGTTCGTGCAAGCAGTTCGAGGCGGGCATTTGCATCCGTCAGATCCGCCAGCCGATTTCGGTCCCGCAACTCGAGCAGGAAGGTCTTCTGGGCAAGGATAATCGCGGTACGGCGCGCCACCACCGTTGCCGCGACGCCTCCTGTGAAAAACAGCGTCCCTGCGATCGCGCTTCCCACAGCGATATCAGGGTTTCGAAGCTGAAACGTGAGGTAGATCCCAAGGGCATAAGCAGCAATGGCAATCCCCCAGCTTAACGGCATGGGAAATATGACGATGGCGGTAACGGCCACAAAGAGCATGATGGTGAGGTGCCGTTCATAAAACTCGCCGCCAGTGTTGACGCCTACCAAGGCCACAGAGAGCAGAATCAGAAAAACCCCGGAAAGAAGGAATACGCCATGTTGCCAAGGCGCCAGGGGCTTTCGAAAAGCGATCTCCGTCACGATGGCAGCGGGGGGAAGGATGGCTGCTGGAAGCAGCATTGGTTCGACGGTTTCGATTGGAAGCAGGATTGCGTTGAGGCCGAGCGCCAGGACATCGAGTACGATAACCCAGGCCATCCAGGCGCGGATGATTTTTGAAGCCTGCGGCCAGGAGCGTTCGCGAAAAAGATAAGCGAGTTCTCCATCGAGGCGAATATCACGCGTGCGCCCGCCCAACTGGCGCTCGACTTCCTCTATAATCGTGGCGCTCAGCCGCTGCGGAAGCTTGCGCGGGTGTGCTCCTACCGATTTGCCATCGGTTTTTGTTTGCTTGGCGTCCATCTGGTGGATCTAGGCACGAGGCGTCTACCGACAAGACGACGTGACCCTGGGGTCTGGGAGGAGGGCGTTGGCTGCCTAAAGAAGTCCTCTCTCCGGATCCAGGGACTGAAAGAGCAAGTATCAGATCGGGGCAGCGGAATCTCGCAGGTTCTCCGCTGCCAGAATGGGCGTGTTGCGCGAACGATAGTGATGCGAGTTCGTGGCGGCGCGCTTCGGGATTGTTCCGACGTGGACATTCGATAAAATTCATGGCACTGGTTCAATCATGAATTATAGCGCCGCCCACATCCTGCTCCTAGGCACCTTTGCTTGACGAGGGTGGGTTAGCGTGCGCGCTTTTATGATGCAACCCGCCGAAGAGGCGGGTTTTTTATTGCTCTCTTCGGCCAGATCAACCGATAGAGGCAATTGTGGCTTACGATCCAAAGCGTATTGAGCCCAAGTGGCAGAACTACTGGCACACAAATTCGACATTCCGAACCGGCGAAGATCGCTCCAAGCCGAAATACTACGTACTCGACATGTTTCCGTACCCCTCTGGCGAAGGCCTGCATGTCGGGCATCCGGAGGGCTATACCGCGACCGATATCGTCGCGCGCTACAAGCGGATGGCAGGTTTCAACGTGCTGCATCCGATGGGCTGGGATGCCTATGGGTTGCCGGCGGAGCGCTATGCAGTGCGCACTGGTGTACACCCCGCCGTTACCACCAGGACCAATATCGCCAACTTCAAAAGCCAGGTGCAGCGACTGGGCTTTTCCTACGACTGGAGCCGCGAACTCTCCACCACCGATCCCGATTTTGTCCGCTGGACACAGTGGATCTTCCTCAAGCTCTACGAACGTGGCCTTGCCTATCAGGCAGAGGTGCCGGTCAACTGGTGTCCGGCACAAGGGACGGTTTTGGCCAATGAAGAGGTCAAGGACGCCAGATATGTGGAGACGGGGGAGCCTGTCGAGCGCCGCCTCATGCGCCAATGGATGCTCAAGATCACCGACTATGCCGACCGTCTGCTGGAAGACCTGGACGGGCTCGACTGGCCCGAGGGCATCAAAACCATGCAGCGCAACTGGATCGGTCGTTCGGAAGGAGCAGAGATTGCCTTTGCCATTGGAGGGCGCGGAGAGCGCATCAGTGTCTACACCACTCGGCCCGAGACGATCTGGGGAGCGACCTTCCTCGTGCTGTCGCCCCAGCATGCAGCGGTAGCGGCGATCACGACGCCAGCGCAGCGAGAGGCGGTGCAGGCCTATCTCGCCCGCGCTGCGACGCAGAGTGATGTCGAAAAATCGCAGGAGCGCGACAAGACCGGCGTATTCACCGGCGCATATGCCATCAATCCTGCCTCCGGCACACCAATGCCGGTATGGATCGCCGATTACGTGCTGACGGGCTTTGGTACCGGCGCAATCATGGCGGTGCCAGCCCACGATAGTCGCGACCACGCATTTGCACGTGCTTTCGGCCTGCCGATCGTTGAAGTTGTCGCAGCCTCGGCGGAAACCGATATCGAGGAAGAAGCTTGGGAGGGTGAGGGCCTGCTGATCAATTCGGGTCCCTGGACCGGTCTCGACACACCAACGGCAAAGCGGGCCGCTATTGCCTGGGTTGAAGAGCAGGGCGTGGGGCGAGGCCGCAAGCAATATCGCCTGCGCGACTGGCTGTTTTCGCGCCAACGCTATTGGGGCGAGCCTTTCCCGATCCTGCACCGGACGGATGGCGCTATTGTACCCCTGCCAGCGGATGCGCTTCCGTTGTTGGCACCGGAGCTCGACGACTACAAGCCGACCGAAACAGGCGAACCTCCACTGGCGCGGGCCGAGGGCTGGATGCGCGAGTGATCCCGCTACCGGTCTGGCGGCGCTGCGGGAAACCAATACGATGCCCCAATGGGCGGGCTCTTGCTGGTATTATCTGCGCTTTGCCGATCCGAAAAACGCCCTGGCTCCGATCGATCCGGCGGTGGAGAAATATTGGCTGCCCGTCGATCTCTACGTTGGCGGCGCCGAGCATGCCGTACTGCATCTGCTTTATGCCCGCTTCTGGCACAAGGTGCTCTTCGATATCGGGGTCGTATCAACCAAAGAGCCGTTCCAGAAACTGTTTAATCAGGGCATGATCCTGGCCTTCTCCTACCGCGACGCCACCGGCAAGTATTACCGTCCCAATGATGTCCGCGAGCGCAATGGCCGATGGTTCGCCGGTGAGATGCCGGTGAGCCAGCAGGTGGAGAAGATGTCCAAGTCCAAGGTCAATGTGGTCAATCCGGACGAGGTGATCGATCTCTATGGTGCCGATTCCATGCGGCTGTACGAGATGTTCATGGGCCCGCTCGACGTCGCCAAGCCGTGGCAGATGTCGGGCGTCGCCGGCGTCAGTCGCTTCCTGCACCGGGTCTGGCGCATGATCGCCAACGAAGCCGACAGCCTCAGCGACCAGATCAGCGATACCCCGCCCACAGGCGATATCGTTCGCCTGATGCACAAGAGTGTGCGCGCGGTCAGTGAGGATATCGACGCGATGCGGTTCAACACAGCGATTTCCAAGCTGATGGAGATGTCGAACACATTGATCGCGCTGGATCAAAGGCCGCGGGCGGCGGTGGAAACTTTCGTGTTGCTGCTGGCTCCTTTCGCGCCTCATATCTGCGAGGAATTATGGTGCATGCTGGGTCACAAGACCTCACTTGCCTATGCCCCGTGGCCGTCATTCGATGAAACTCTGGCTGAAGACGAGCGTCGCGAGTACGCTGTTCAAATTAACGGTAAGCTGCGTCACAAAGTGTTCGCCGCTCCCGGTCTGTCTGCCGACACGCTTCTGATTGTCGTCAAGAATGATCCGCGCGTAAGTACGCTGCTCGAAGGCAAGCAAATTAGAAAAGAAATCGCGGTACCAGACCGCCTTGTCAATTTTGTCGTGGGAGATTGATTGCCGCGAACATCTTGGCTTTTGCGCGTTCGGAACCCGCCTTCTGGCTAGCGCTATCGCGTTCTGTGGGGCTTCCAAGTCAGCCGGCCGCCATTTCGCTGAACAGCCAGTCGCGGAACGCTCTGACTTTCCGCTGACGCAGAGCGCCGTCCGGGTAGACGACGTAGTAGTTCCATCTGGATTTCAGCGCTAGGTCAAAGGGCCGCACAAGTCGGCCAGCCGCCAGGTCGGCAGAGACGAGCGCGCTCCTGCCCAGGAGCACGCCTTCGCCATGCACCGCCGCTTCTACGGCATAGGCCGCAGACTCGTACCTTACCCCATTATCGGGGTTGATATCGTCCAGACCCGCGGCCCGGAGCCAGGTCGCCCAGTCGATGCGGAAGTTGTCGTGGATGAGTCTTTGATGCTTGAGGTCGTTGGGTGTTCGCAGCGCATGCTCCCCCTGCAGCAGCTCCGGACTGCAGACAGGCGAAACCTCTTCCTCAGCCAGGAATTCCGATATCACGCCGTCATATCCTCCGGCGCCGTAGCGGATCGCGATGTCAATTCCGTCTCTGATGAAATCCGAAAACGTGCCGGACGTCGACAGACGCACATCGATGTCACGGTTGGCGCGATGGAAGCGATGGAGCCTCGGCACAAGCCACCGGCCGGCAAAGCCGTCCGACGTGCTGACATTGAGGACACCTGCTGATTTGGGCGCGCTTGCGACGATTGTCGCAGCACCTATCCGATCCAGCGCTGCGCCGATCTCCGCAGCATAGGCGGCACCTTCCGACGTCAGTTGGACGGAGCGGGTTCCCCGTTCAAAAAGCCGGGTGCCGAGTTGTTCCTCCAAGTTGCGGATGGCACGACTGACAGCTCCATGCGTCACATGGAGTTCTGCCGCTGCTTTGGTGAAGCTCAGATGACGGGCCGCAGCGTCGAAGGCCGGAAGCGTGGTGAGAGGCGGAAGTCGTCTCGGCATCGGTTCACCTGTGACTATTGCTCACAAATCCTGCACGAATATTCGTTTGTCGTCCAGCCGGGAGCAGCGCACTCTCGGCCATCGACAACGCCTTTCTCGATCTAGCGGATGGCAATGTCAGGTTCTGGAAATGGAGATTGCTGTGACTATTACTCTCGCCCAAAATGGAAGTTGCGGTCTCAACACCGCTGAACCCGCCCCGCTATCCATGGCGACGCTCGAACCGCTTCGTACAGCGACCATCCAACAGGTGGTTCGCTTGGTCGCTGGCATCAGGCACCGGTGGACGATGGGATATCTTGCACGCTTTTCCAACCACCGACTGCAGGACATCGGCTTTGAGCGTGATTGGGATGGGTCATTGATCCAGGCCGACAATGGCCGGACTGCCGGTCGCCTCGACTGAAGGAGAAGCCGTATGAAAATCTATCCCCATCTCTGGTTCGCGTCTCAGGCCGAGGAGGCCGTGGAGTTCTACACGTCGGTCTTCAAGGGATCGAGGATACTCGGGCGCATCGATCTGCCTGATCCTGAGTTGTCGGTTGTCCGCTTCGAACTGGAGGGCTTGCCGATAGCCGCTCTGAACGCTCACTCTCATGTGCCATACAATGAGGCGTTTTCCTTCCTGGTCGAAACCGACGACCAGGCGGAAACCGACTATTACTGGAACGCGTTGACGTCTGGAGGCGGCAAGGAACAGCCTTGTGGCTGGCTGACGGATAAGTTCGGCGTCTACTGGCAGGTCTCGCCAACGATCCTGCTGCGGATGGTCTCCGACCCCGACAAGGAGAAGGCAGGACGGGTATTACAGGCAATGTATAAGATGAAGAAGATCGTCATCACCGATCTCGAGCGAGCCTATCGAGGCTAGTGACGCCGTGAGGAGGGCGAGGCCGATTACTTCGACTGTCGGCTGCCCATCACGAGACACGCTGACGCTTCTTCAGATTCCCGGTTATGATCTCGATCGATCACGTGACTTCCTGGAATAGCGCTGGGCTCTGGCAATCTCGCCGGAAGGACCGGAGCACTGCTGCTAAGTCATGGCGTTTCGGCGCTTAGGTTCCCATCAAATGAGACGCTCCGGCGAGGAAGCACGACCATCCTGCGGTCGCCCTCGGAACGTCATGGGCGGGGCGCCGATGATGCGTTTGAACGCCCGGCTGAATGACGCCTCCGATTCATAGCCAAGACGTTCGGCAATCGTAGCCACGCGCTGCCCTTCCCGCAGCCATTGATGCGCCTGGTGCATGCGCATGCGGGCGACGTACCGAGCGGGTGTCTCGCCAACGGTTTTGGCGAAGCGCTCTGCAAACCCGGAACGGGAGGCGCCCATCTTGCGAGCGAGTTCGTCGACCGTCCAGTCATGGGACGGATCGAGATGGATCGCTGCCAGGACCCGGCCCACATCGGGATTGCGAACGGCGGTCAACCATCCAGAGGAGTCGCCGCAGCCGTGCTCCACCCAAGCGCGGATGATCGTCGCGGTCAGAACATCCGCAAGCCGGGCGAGGATACCGCCAGCCCCGACGCGGTTCATATCGACCTCGCGCATCATCGCATCGAGCAGGGACGGAATCGAAGGTTCACTGGCCGCAAGATCGCTTGTGCGCATCACATCGGGCATCAGTTGCAGCAACGGATGGCGCTTGTCGACATTGAAACGCATGACCGCGAAGAACAGCAGGTTCTTGCTATCCGCACAGGGGCATTGCAGATCGACGATGCCATCGCAGACCGCCTTGCGCGGCAGGGCTTCGACGGGCGTCGGAACTATGCCTGGCGCACTTGCAAGCACATGGGCATCGCCCCGCGGCAGCAGGACCGCATCACCCGGGTGCATTTCCATCCATTCTCCGTCCGGCGTCTGCACGAATGCCTCTCCGGCCGCCAGAAAATGAAACTGCGCTTCACTCTTTGTTGGAAACGCGGTCGCCCACGGGGCCGACGGCTGGCAACGACCGTAATCGACGCCGTCAAGACGAAGCCCCCGCATCATTTCCGTCAGTGCGTCGCTCATCGTGTCCTCGTTATTTGGACGAACGGTCATGTCTTGTAGATTTTCTAGCATAGAAACACCAGCGCGAGCCGTCTAGCCTTGTCAGCACAATTTCTGGAGACGGCAATGAACATCAATCCCGAAGCCAACGGCTTCCATACCAGCAACAAGGAGGCCAGTCCGGCCTGGGCAGGAGTCGTATCGCTCTCGCTCGGCGTCTTCGGCCTCGTAACGGCCGAGTTTCTTCCGGCGAGCCTGCTCACACCGATTTCACAAGATCTTCACGTCAGTATCGGCGCTGCCGGCCAGTCGGTGACCATGACCGCTGTGATCGGCGCGATAGCAGGTCCTGCAATTGTCATTGGCACCAGCCGGTTTGACCGTCGTCTCACTCTGCTCGGATTGACCGCCCTGCTCATCATTTCCAGTCTCCTGGCGGCATTCGCCGATGGGCTCGCGACGCTTCTTGTTGCTCGAGGGTTGCTGGGGATCGCGCTCGGCGGCTTCTGGGCCTTGTCGCTGGCGCTCGCCATGCGGCTTGTTCCCGAGCGGCTGATGCCCCGGGCGATGGCGATCATCATGACCGGCGTATCCGTTGCAACGGTTTGCGCTGCACCCGTCGGTGCCTGGGTCGGAGAAGTCTATGGCTGGCGTTTTGCATTTGTCATCGCGGCTGCGGTCGGCGGTCTTGCCTTCATGACCCAACTCCTAACCCTACCTGCGATGCCGTCCGTCGGCGCTGCAGGATTGGGCACGATGGCCACGGTGCTACGCCGCCCGGCAATCAGACTGGGCCTTCTGACCGTCTTGCTGGTGGTCGCCGGTCATTTCGCCGGTTTCACCTTCATTCGGCCCTTCCTCGAAACCGTTCCACATTTTGGGGTCGAGGGGATATCTGCGGTTCTGCTGGCCTTCGGGATCGGCGGCTTCATCGGCAATCTGTTCGGCGGTTTTGTTTCCGAGCGCAACACGGCACTATCCATCGTCATCGCGGCTACCGGGATCGCTGCAACAACATTGGCGCTAGCGCTGGCCGGCAGCCTTCCAAGCGTTGCTTTCGTCGCGACCGCACTGTGGGGGTTTGCCTTCGGCGCCCTGCCAGTGAGCGTTCAGAGCTTCGTCACGCAGGCAGCATCCGACGAAGCAGAAAGCGCCGGTGCGTTGATGTTGACGACCTTTCAGGTCGCCATTTCGAGTGGGGCGGCTATTGGAGGCCTCACTGTCGAAGCGCAGGGGTTACCAGGGGTGTTCGGCTTTGCAGCTATTGCCGCGCTGTGCGGCGCCCTCGTGATCGGCATCCTCAGCCGGAAAACGGTAGCGGCGGCGTCTTAGGCGGACTGGCAGCGACCGTATCTCTGCCTGCTATCCGATCTCCACAGCTTCCAATACCCAGGCCGTTCGCTCGGCAAGCTCGGGGATCTTGGCCAGATAAGCCTGATAATGCGCCGTCTGGCGATGTGCCTCTACAGCAGAGGCATCCAGATACAGTTCGTCGAGCACGTAGCGCTCGCCATGCGTCCGGTCGCGCCAGACATCCCAACGCAGATTGCCTGGTTCGGCTCTGCAAAGCGGTGCCATGCCAACAAGCAGTGCTCGTAACTCGGCCGCCTTGCCGAGGTGAGCAGTCAGGATGGCAGTAATTTTGGTCGGTGATTGCGTCATGGCGCAAGCTCCTGATGGAATTCGCAAGGACAAATCCTTGCGGAGAGACATTGCCGGCGTGGCGGCGCGGAAGGTGCCAAACACTTTCCGCGCCGTATTCCACCAGTTCACGCCAGAACGGCCACCCGGTTGAGGGCATCGACCCATTTCGCTGCAAGGGGATGATCCGATCGCGGGTTCTGGCCTGTGATCAGTTCGCGATCCTCAATCACATGAGGGGAGAAGTCGACCGGAGTTGTGGTCACGTCGCCGCCTGCTCGGCTCAATGCATCAGGCATGTTGAAATAGAGCTCGCCGTGAAGAATCTGTTCTTCGATCGGCTTCTCTTCGCTAGCGGAGAATACCGTCATCTTGTAGCCCGCATATTGCCAGCCTTTCGCCAACTCGGACGCTTTGGCAAGGTCGCCGGAAATTAATGCAGCCCGGTATTCCTTCGTCTGCGGCAGCGCGGCGAGCGAGGCGATCGGACCGTGGCAGAGAAAGGCGGTGGGCTTCCGGCGCGCGTGGAAATGGCGCAGGATTTCGCCGAGATCGGCGTCCTGCATGAGGTCGACGACCGGCGCCTGACCGCCGGGCACAAAGACACCTGCATATCCGTCAAGCCCCTCGTCGATCACCGATCTCAACGTCCGGACGTTCTTCATTCCCGGATTGTCATTGAAAAAGGCGCGACCGCGCTGCAGAGCCGCTTCATCACCACCAAAGTGCTCTGCAACGTTCGACACAGGATCAATATGCGGCTTGGTGCCGTCTGGCGTCGCCAGCACGATCTCATATCCGGCATCATCAAGAGCCATGGCTGGCACCACGGTTTCGTTGAGATATTGGCCGGTCGGGCCGGTTCCCCCGCCTCGAATCTCGATCCGGGTGGCGTTCGACCCGACGACAAGCACTTTACCCTTGCTCATGACTGCCTCCTCACTTGATGTGATTAAATCGGTACGGTTCGACGGATGGTCACGACGTCTTGCAGCTATCGGGCCGCTTCCACAATGAGATCGGAAACTTCTTTGGGATGGGACAGCATCGCAATGTGACCGGACGGGACCTCGATCATCTCGGCTTTCGCAGATTTCACCTGGTCCCTTTGCATCTGGGGAGCAATGATCTGATCCTCAGTTGCCACAACCATGAATGAAGGTTTGTCACGCCAGGCGGCATGGCTGACGGGTGCGGTGGTGGCGCGCACATGGAACCGTCCCTGCACGACCGCAACGACCCTCTGCTCGTCCGGTGACAGGCCAGCCGCGAAGTACTTGGAGATCCCCTCATCGCTTATCTTGAGATAACCATCCTCATCCTTGAGGAATGTCTTTCGGCTTTCCTGGTCGGGGTATTTGGAGGCGGCGTCGACCAGCGATTGACCGGCATCAGGCGCGTAGGCGGCCACGTAGACCAGCGATTTCACCTTCGGGTCATTACCCGCTTCTGTGATGACCACGCCGCCCCACGAATGACCGACGAGCACGATGGGTTCTTCGGCATCGCGGATCGCGCGCTTGGTGAAGGCCACGTCGCTTTCCAGGGACTCCAGTGGATTCTGGACGGCGACAACTTTCAATCCTGCCTTTTCCAGGAGAGGGATGACCTTCTGCCAGGACGATCCGTCGGCGAAAGCGCCGTGAACAAGGACGACGGTCTTGGCTTTGAGGTCCGCCGCGACCGCGGCGGGAGATATGCTCGCGAACGCTACAAGGGCACTGAGAATAAGTCCAAGGTTTCGGGACATGCAGCGTTCTCCGATCATTTGCGCTTGATGGCGACATCGGGGATAATCCATCAAGCGAGCTTCAGACGCTTATTAATTGTGGTTAAATCCTGCGATTTCGCCGCGGTAGATCGCGTGCGAAGGCCTCGCTGTCCGAGGTTCCTCAGACCCTTCATCGCCAGCTCGTCACTGTCTTGAACGCCGGAAATGCAAGCGCGATCTAGGATGCCCGGAGTTGCATCGCCTGTCGGGCATCCGAAGAAACAACCATGCTCGCACAGCATTGTTGAGGTGCTTGAGCGTGGTACAGAGACTGGCGCTGTTCGACGCTTTCGCCGGAGGCAAGGAGCTTGAACTCCGCGTAGCTTCTAACGATGCCCGGTAACTTGAGGTGCGCAGGTCCCGTACCCGAGTGGAATGAAAGGAGGCACTTGTCGATAAGATTGCCAATCGACTTGACGATCTCCGCTTGCGCGAAACCGTCGTCGTCCAACATTGTAAGGGCTGCATCGAGCGAAAACTCGCTCGGGAATACCGATAATCGCCTGAATACCTGTTGATCCAGGTCTGACAGAAGAGCGTAACTCCAATCCATCATTGCTTCTGCGGTTTGGTGGCGGGGATTGGCGTATCGGTTACCTCTCCATCGTAAAGCGAGCTGGTTGTTCAACAGTTCTGCAATCCGATAGAGACCGTAGGATCCCATGCGGCTTGCCACAAGTTCGATCGCCAGCGGATTGCCGTCCAATCTCCTGCAAATGGCCGCTATCGTTGTTGCCTCCTCGTCGCCCCACGGCTCGAGGTAGCCGCTATCGACCGCACGTTCCATGAAAAGCTGGATTGCCGGCCAAAGTAGCGCCTGAGCGGCACTCAAACGTTCCGTGTGCGGAGGTACGGCAAGCGGTCGGAGAAGGTAGATGGCCTCGCCTGGCAGGCGGAACGCTTCCCGGCTCGTGGTGAGAATATGCACATTCGCGGTTCGCCTGAGCAGCGAATGCACCGTATGGGCCACTGCGTCGATAACATGCTCGCAATTATCAAGGATCACGAGTGTACGTCGCGGCGGTAGCTGGCTGATAACGTGACCAATGCCGTCGTTTGTCGAAAAGGGAACATCGAGTGCTGCGCCAACCGCTCCCGTAACCGCTTTTTCATGGTCGATGGTACTAAGGTCGACAAAATACGCGGCTTCAAATGCAGGGAGAACGTGCGCCACCAAAATTGCGAGAGTCGTCTTGCCGACCCCTCCCGTTCCCACGATGCTCACGAAGCGGCGCTTCGTCACCATCTGCGAAAGTTTGGCGATACTCCCGTCCCGGCCGATAGGGTGGCTCAAACGAGGCGGCAAGGAAGTTGTCGTTGCCGTGTGCGATCCATTGTCGGAGTTCTGATCGTCGCTCAAGTTGGCAGGCCGGGCCTGCTCAGGGTCGGATACCCCTTCCCATGTGACTGGCGCGACGAAGCTGTAGCCGCGACCAGCCACGCTGGCGATATAGCGATTGCCGTTTTCACCGCAGCCAATTTCGCGCCGCAGATGCGTCATTTGCACCCTTATGTTGGAGGCTTCTACATTGAGACCGGGCCATGCGAACGCCATAATTTCGCCGTGGGAGAGGACCTGTCCGTGATTTTGCACGAGAGCGACCAGGATATCGAAGGCGCGGCTGCCTATAGCAAGCAGATCGTCGCCTCGCAGGAGAACCCTCGCAGCAGGATGCAGCCGATATGGCCCGAAGCCAAAATGCCCGTTGTTACCTTGAGACGCCATTTCGGTTCCCCTCAATGGTTTTGCCCTCTAGGGCGATGCAATCCAATCCACATGTATCCAATTCTGATCTTACAGAAGCCCGCTGCAGGGACGGGTAAAATCCGGTAAATAATGGAGTGGGTTCGTTTGCCGCCGCAGAAAATTGGTGCTGATGGGCCGAGATTTCACGCGCTTTGACGAGATTTTTGCGCGCCGCGGAAGGTGCACTTGCCCGGAAAATATCGTCAGGGGGCGATTTGACGGTTAAAGCGTCGGGTTCCCATCGACGAAATTTTATCGGCTAGCGATGGACACCGCATATTAACATGAGTTGAATGGGGTAGATTTGTCCAATACACCATAGATGACAGGCACTCTGTGCCCGTTGGTCACCCGTGATGACCTGGAAATTACCGCGTCCGCCCGCGCGCGATAAGGACGTCGATATCATTCCTGCGCGGAGCCGACCCTGAGCGCGCGAAGAGGAACATATGGTATCGACGGAACCGGATGATGTGGTCGCATTTGGTCCCTTTCGCCTTCACGGGGAGCATCGCCGTTTGTTTTGCGGTGCCGAAGAGGTTCAGCTTGGCGGCCGGGCAATGGAGATGCTCGTGACCCTGGCCCGGAAGAAGGGCGAGTTGGTACACAAGGAAGAGCTGTACAACGCTGCGTGGCCCGGCATCTTTGTCCATGAAGCCAATCTGAAAGTGACGATCGCTTCGCTCAGGCGGGCACTAAGGGAATATTCTCCCGCTGAGGACTATATCAGGACGTTTGTAGGCCGCGGTTATCGGCTAAGCGATCAGGTGGTTGCCGGAGATATCCCGAGCATTGCGGATCTGCCCGTTGTGGCAAATACCCGATTTCCCGAATTGGGCACGGTTATCGGGCGGGATGCCGAAATCGCCGAATTGCGAGGCAGTATTGCCGCCAACCGTCTGACGACGATTGTTGGCCCTGGGGGCATCGGAAAGACAACGGTGGCGATCGCTATTGTGCAGTTGCTTGAAGACGAGGAGGGAGGTCTCGTCACTTTCATCGATCTCTCTCGGGCGGCTGGCGAAGAATTCGTTATCCCTTCAATTGCCGCGGCTCTCGGCATCAGTTCAGGTAGTCAGGATCACCTCGAGGCGATCACATCGATCCTTGCTCGAAGCAAGGCCTTGCTTTTGCTGGACACGTGCGAACATGTGCTCAACGCCGCTGCGCATCTATGCGATGTCATCCTTGCCAACACCAGGGACGTCCGGATCGTCGCGACGAGCCGCCAGGCTCTCCGCGCGAAGCGAGAAGAGGTTTTCTGGCTTGCTCCTCTGGAAGTTCCGCCGCCTGGCCGTGCCTACACGGCCAAACAGGTCCTTGTTTACTCTGCGCCCCAACTTCTCGTCGAACGAGCGTCCGAGAAGGGGAAATACATGATTGAGGATGGGGATGCCTCTGCGGTAGCCGAGATATGCAGACGGCTCGATGGATCGCCTCTCGCCATTGAACTCATTTCGTCCCGGCTAACAAGCCTAAGTCCTCCCGATGTTCTCAAAGAACTTGGCGATCGTTTCACCACACTGGTCGGGCGTGGTGAGGAGGGACCGCTTCGTCAACAGACCCTGCTCGCGACGTTGGAATGGAGCTATGCACTCCTGACGAAGAGCGAGGCAGCCGTTTTGCGTGCCATTTCGATCTTCATGGGTACGTTCGATATGGATGCGGTCGTCAGCGTCGTTGTCCATCCTGATCTCGATCCAACGATTGTTTTTGATGCCGTCGCCGGGCTGCGCGCCAAGTCGATGTTAAGTGTCGAACAGATAGCAGGCGGGATGCGATACCGCCTTCTCGACAGTACTCGAGCATTCGCAGGCAATCTGCTGGAAGCCTCGGAAGAGTTGAGTGCGGTGTCGGATGCCTATGCCCGTCTTCTGCTGGGTATCCTCGCTCGTGCGAATGCCGACCAGGCGAGGCTTCCGGCCCGGCAGTGGCATGCGATCTACGCCGGCCATGCGGACGATTTGCGCAAGGCTATAGGCTGGACGCTTTTTCTTCGCGGCGATCCGCTGCTTGGCATGCAACTGGTCGCATCAGGCATACCTCTGTGGCATGAGTTGTCTTTGAGCGAAGAGGCCCGCAGAAACTGCGAACAGGCGCTGGCCGAATTCGATCGCATCGGCTGCAATGATCGCGCCTTGAAGCTCAAACTGCTCGTAGGGCTTGCGGCCGTGAGCAGCTATATTTCCGCCGATGCAAAGAAAGCCATCGAGACGTTTGAAACTGCGATCCAGCTTTCACGTCGAATCGGTGATACGAATGCCGAGTGCCAGGCTTTGGGCGCCTTGGCGAGATACTGGCTCCTCCCTGGTCATCAGACCGAGGCCCGGAAGATACTCAAACGGTTGAAACGCGTTGCTACACGTTCGAACAATCGTGCGGCGCGATGGGAACATGAGATCCTTCTTACGGAGCTGGAGATCATTCATTGTGAATATCCACCCGCGATCGCCAGGATGGAGAAGCTAAGTCGGGAGGTGCGGCGGTTTTCCGATGGCGCAGCTTCTCGCTTCGACCTCGATCCGAAAATCAGGAGCGAAACAACGCTGGCCGCACTGCAGTGGCTGGGCTCGGTTAGGCCCGGGACCGGTTTGAGCAGGGTCAAGATCTGCGCGCGTGAGGCTTTGGAAGCCCACCATGGGTGGACGCTCATCTCGTGCTATACCCACGGGGCGCTTTTCATATTAAGTGAATGTGAGGAATACGCTCTCGCTAAGGGCTACGCCGAGCACTTGAAGGATACGATTTATCGGCACGGCATGCCGGCGTGGCTTCCGGTGGCGAACTGTTACGCGGAGGCGCTCTACGTCCTTTCAGGCGCTCGCACGGACTCGAATGGACTTATGGCAGCGTTCGATGAACTTCGCACAGGACTCCGGCAGCTCGGGCGTCACGTTTACTACGCGCTCTTGATAAAGGCTCTATACTCGATCGGCCATGTGGACGAGGCTGCCCGTATACTCGGTTACCTGTTTGAGATCGGACCGCAGCGTTCGATGGTACCCGAATTGCTCCGTTTGCGGGCCGTCAAGGAACGAGCAGCTGGAGACGACAACGAAGCGATTTCAACCTTGCGTCAATCGTTACAAGCGGCGGAAGCGAACGGCGCGTGGGGTTGGAGGATCCGTTGTGCAACAGATCTTGCTGTCGTGTTAAGAGATAACGGGTGGGTCGATGACGCCAAGAGCATCCTTGAACCGGTCTATAGCCGCTTCAAGGATGGATTTGATACGCCCGACTTGAAAAAGGCCCGCAACCTCGTGACGGAGCTGCAGAATTTCAGGCACTGTTGACATCGCGATTTGCCGGATTTCTCAAACGGCCACCCATTGATCCGTTGTTGCGCCCGTCACAGGCTTGCTCGCAAGCCAACCGCGAATATGCCGGGAATGCTGGCTTCATAATGCGAGCCTTTGGCCATGCAGTGGCTTCCGTTCCCGGCGCAGATAAAACCCTGAGCTTCACGCATCAGTCGAGCCAGTCGCGGCCTTCGGGATAGCGCCGATCATCGCCGCCCGTGTTTGCGGTGTTTTGCTAAACAGCGCTTATTATCGCGAAACCCCGGGAATAGCTGTGTTGTCCAGACCGCGTATGGCGCGCATTTGCAGTACGATGAGCGGATCGGCCGCGCCCAGACCGCGCGGACGACACTGCCTTTATGCAACTTAAAACCAGCATTTGATTGAGGGCTCTGAAGATCTTCCATCGTCTGCGACCGGCCTTATTAATTCAAACAAGAGCAACGTATTCCAGATTTCACGCGCATTGACGGCGTTTAGCGTGCGTCAGCGAAGCAAGATGTTAGCCTACATCCAAATCAAGTGATGGAACGCGCATCGACCGATCACCCGGCGTATTTTCGTTGGTATGAAAAGTTCTGCGAATGCTGCGTCACCATCGGATATTCTGAGGACACGGGATGACCAGGCTTATCTCCACACTCACCCTGGATGACGCCAAGCTGATGTTATCAGCTGCGGAAGCAAAGGCGGCGGAGTTTGCCATCGCATACAATATCGCGGTGGTGGATGCCGGAGGGCATTTGATTGCCTTTATCCGCCAGGACGACGCATTGATCGGCAGCATCGATCTGGCCATCAAGAAGGCCGTCACGACGAGGCTCTTCGACAAAAAGACGGACTACCTGGCAAAACTGGCCCAGCCCGGTGAGCCGCTTTTCGGTATCCATCAGAGCAATGGCGGCAACGTCATAATCTTCGGCGGCGGACTCCCTGTGGTGCGTGAGGGGCGGCTGATCGGCGCGGTGGGAGCAAGCGCAGGATCGGTGGAGCAGGATATCGCTGTCGCCCGGGCTGCCGTGTCCGTCATGGATCCCGATCTGGCAGACAGGCAGTTCACCATTTCAGGAGAGGAGCAAAGAAGATGACGACCAATATCGAAGGAAAAGTCGTGCTGATCACAGGCGGAGGCACGGGCCTCGGCGCGGAGACTGCCCGGATGCTCGCTTTAAGGGGAGCGAAGATCGCGATCGCCGCGCGCCGGCGAGGCAAACTCGACGAAGTCGCTTCCAATATTTCCGCCTCCGGCGGCAAAGCAAAAGCCTATGAACTGGATGTGGCAAACAAGGACCAGTTCAAGGCGGTCGTGAACACGGTGGCGTCCGATTTTGGAAGGTTGGATGTCCTGATCAACAATGCCGGACTCATGCCCATCCGCCCGATGGCGGAAGTCAATACCGAAGAATGGGACGCGATGATCGACGTCAACCTCAGGGGCACCCTGTATGGCATTGCCGCCGTTCTCCCGATGTTTATCAATCAGGAAACAGGACACATCATCAACATCAGTTCCGTCGCAGGGGTCAAGGTCTTCGCACCGGGTGGTACGGTCTACTCCGGCACCAAGTTCGCCGTCCGGGCCATTTCTGAGGGCCTGCGTCAGGAGATCGGAGGCAAGATCAGGGTGACCTCGATCGAGCCTGGCGCTGTCGAGAGCGATCTCAAACACACGACCAGCGGCACGTCGCAAGGAGCTGTCATGGAATTCTACAAGTCCGCGATCCCCGCGAGTTCCGTTGCCAGGGCGATCACCTTTGCAATCGAGCAGCCCGATGACGTGGACATCAATGAGATCCTGCTGCGTCCGACGGCGCAGGAATTCTGACCGCAAATTAAATCCGCTACCGCCGCAACTTCAACTGGTCCCGACCCGGCTCGGACCATGGAGCTACACGAGCGCGTGCATCCAAACCTCAAGAAAAGTCGTTTCGACCGACATCGAAAGGAGAGCATGACATGGCATATCAAAGTGTAAATCCGGCGACCGGCAAGGTCCTCAGGACATTCGACAACCACAGCGAGGAGGAAATCGAAAAGGCGCTCACCCTGGCGCATTCCCTCTACAAATCGCCTTGGTGCAAGGGTAGCAGAGCACCGCGGCTCAGGGTCCTGCACCGCTTTGCCGAACTGGTGAGCGAGCGCGTGGACGACTTGGCACGCATTCTCACTCTGGAAATGGGCAAGCGCATCAACGAAGCGCGCACCGAGGTGCGGATCACAGCCGATATCGCCCGGTACTATGCCGACAACGCCGAGACATTTCTTGCCCGCGAAAAGGTGGAGACACCGAAGGGCGACGCATGGCTGGAATATCATCCGATCGGCGTCGTCGTCGCCGTCGAGCCCTGGAATTTCCCTTTCTACCAACTGATCCGCGTGGCCGGGCCGAACCTGGCGATCGGCAATCCCGTTCTCGCCAAACATGCCAGCATGGTTCCACAGGCTGCCGTCGCCTTTGAAGAACTGTTTGCCGAAGCGGGTGCACCGGAGGGTGCCTGGACGAATATCTTCGCGACGGGCGACCAGATTTCGAAGCTGATCGCTGATGATCGCATCCAGGGAGTGGCTCTCACCGGCTCCGAGGGCGCGGGTAGCATCGTAGCGGCCAACGCAGGCAAGAACCTTAAGAAGTCGGTGATGGAACTGGGCGGAAGCGACGTCTTCGTCGTCCTAGACGATGCGGACGTCGATAAGGCAGTCGCCGCCGGGGTAGAAGCCAGGCTCCGCGGGTGCGGACAAGTCTGCAATGGTGCGAAACGCTTCCTCATCCACGAGAAGATCGCCGATGAATTCGTTCGCAAGCTCGTTGAGAACTTCACGAACATCAAAATCGGCGACCCAATGGATGAAACCGTCGGTCTGGGGCCGATGTCGTCCATCGGAGCCCGCGACGATATCGCGGGGCAGGTGGACCGCGCCGTCAAGGCCGGAGCTAGCGTTCTGGTCGGTGGCACCGTGATCGAAGGGCCGGGTGCCTACTACAAGCCGACTGTCCTCGCCAATGTGTCCCGGGATAATCCCGCCTATTTCGAGGAGTTCTTCGGTCCTGTGGCGCAGGTGCATGTCATCAAGAGCGATAATGACGTCGTCAGAATCGCCAACGACTCGAACTTCGGGCTCTCGGGGGCGATCTTCACTGCCGACGTCGAGCGCGCCAAGTCCCTCGCTTCGCAGGTCGAGACGGGGTCGGTCTGGATCAATACATCCTCCTTTACCGGACCGGAACTTCCATTCGGAGGGGTGAAGAGATCTGGTTACGGTCGAGAACTCGCAGGCGCCGGTATCAAAGAGCTGGTAAACCAGAAGATGGTACTTGTCGCGCACTGACCGGCCTTCCGATGCCGAGCGCACCATTTCGAGATCTACCGGTGCCAGGGTGGGCCGCGGCTGAGCGGCCCATTTTGATTGAAAGGAAGCGAGATCTTCTGTCGTGCCCCATTCTTCGTAGCCTGGATCGACCTGACGTCATCAAGCCGCAGCGAGAGGTTCATGAAGCGCTGTCTTCGCTGGGCAGAGCCGCTCGATTCGCCGCAAATTGAGGCAATGCCAAGTTAGCGTTCGAGTTTCCGACTTTGATCGACCGATGGTTCCGGCCAATCCAGGTTAGCTGGCGATCAATACGCCAGCTAACCTGACTTTCTATCGATTCCTCGACCGAGGTAGAGGTCAAGTTCACTTACGGAGCTAGGTCACCTCAATGCGCTAACGCTGTCTGCGGGCTGCCACGCAGGATCAGCGCGAATACTGCTAAGCCCAGGAGTGTGAGGCAGAACCCGGCCCATACTGCCGACAGTAAGCCGAAGCCGTTGCCGATGGCCAGCCCACCCGCCCAAGCGCCGATGGCGTTCGCAACATTGAGCGCGGCCAGGTTCATGGCGCCCATCAAGGTCGGGGCTTCCGGCGCAAGTCTTGTGAGGCGGACCTGGATTGTCGGTATCGCGGTCATCATTGTTGCTCCCACGCAGAAAAGCCCGACGAAGAGCGTGGGGATGTTCGAGCCGAAGCTGGCCAAAATCGCAAGCACGATGATGGCGCTTCCAAAGCCGACTACAATGCCGCGCGCCGGGTGCACGTCGGCAATCCTGCCGCCCACCAGGTTCCCCACCGTCATGCCGATGCCGAACAGGGCAAGGGCAACGGGAATCCATTCCGCCCCTATGGCAACGACGTCGGTCACGAAAACACCGATGAAGGTGTAGACGGCAAAGATGCTCGCTACGCCAAGCGCGGCGACCGTCATCATCAACCAGACTGACGATCTGCCGAGAGAGGCGAGCTCCCGGGCGACGGAGCCGCCATCCAAGGAGGTTGTCTTTGGGACCCAGAACCACAGCGTCAGCGTTGACAAGACGCCGAGAGACGCGACGGCGAGGTAGGTGTTGCGCCATCCGAGATTTTGGCCAAGGAAGGTGGCGAGGGGTGATCCGACGATCGTGGCGATCGTCAGGCCGCTCATGACGAGCGCAAATGCCTTGCCTCCGTGTCCGGGCCCGACAATGTACGACGCAACCACGGCTCCTGCCCCAAAATAGGCTCCTTGAGGTACGCCGCTGATGAAACGAGCCACCGCAAACATCCGGAGGTCTGTCGCCAAAGCTGAGAGGATGTTTCCGCACACGAAGAGGGTCATGAGCAATAGAAGCAGCGTTCGTCGGTTCAGGCGAGCGGCGGCAAGCGTGACAAGCGGCGCGCCGATGACGACACCAAAGGCATATGCCGTGATCGCATTCGTGGCCGCAGGCAGATCGATCCCCAGGCTTGCTGCAAACAGCTGCAAGATTCCCATGCTTGCGAATTCTGATGTGCCGATGCAGAAGCTTCCCAAGGCGAGCGCGAAAAGCGTCAAACCGGCTTTCCGCTGTTGCGCCGCATCGGTGCAGTGCACCTTTACGGCAGAGCATTGGGCGTCAAAGGCTTTGTTGAGCATGCTGGCCTCCATCGTTAAAGACGACTGCCTGCCTCCGTCGCGGGATGCGGTTTAGCATCTACTTCACATGGTTTTGGGGCTCGGCGTCTGCTGGATTTTAGGAGGCCGGATGTGGGCTGACAGTTAAGTTTGGTGAAAACCTGAGAAAACCGAACACGCGGCAATCAATTGGGCGGCATCAAGCTGCCGCCGTTGCAATCCTTCAGACGGCTGGTCTTCAACATAGCGATCCTGTGGAGCCTTACGCACGTCCCGCTTGATCGGTAAGTCCAATCCGTCTCAGCCCTTGGAGACGTCCACCGGCTTCGGGGCAACCATAATCCGGGGTCGTGGACGTCGCTTCTTCGCATGCATCGACCGTCACGTCCCGCGCCCGGCTATTCCTGGCATGATCGACCTTTATCGATTACTCGATGCAAAGGGTCTCGGTGTTCCAGCCGTTTGGCAGAGGTTCCGGACGCTGGATTTCGATGTTCTCGAACGTGAGCTCAGCGATATTGTGCGCGAAGAGCGCCGGCATGCCGGCTGGGTAATCGACGAGGCCGACAATTTTTCCGTCGGCTCCCCGCAGCCAGGCATTGCCACGACCCTCGTGATCCTTGGGCGGCGAGAGGTCGGCACTCGTGGGGCGCAGGTCATATTGCCTCGCTGTCCCCAGGGAGCCTTCCTCAATCGTCAACTTGATGTTGCTGAGGCTCATTCCCGTAATTCCGCCGCTTCGCTCTGCAAAGAGGTTGATCGGACCCTGGCAGTTCCCCGTCACGTTCTCGATGCGGACGTTGCTCACGACGCCAGCAGGCGTCTCCGGCCGGCGATCGAGCTGGGTAATTGTGAGCGGCTCACCAGAGCCCCAGAAACCATCGGGCGTTTCGTGGCAATCGATATCTATGTCCGAGAAGGCAATATCTTCAATCGCTCCGCCATCACGCGAGAAAATGCCGAGGGCGCGATTGGAATCGTGGACCTCGCAACGCGTGAAAGCGACATGGCGGATGTCACCAAAACTTTCCGTGCCGATCTTCAATGCGCAACTGTTGCTCTCGACATGGCAGTCCGAAACTTCGATCTCCTCGCAGCGTGCGATGCCCTTGTCGCTGCGGCTCGTCTTGAGGCAGACGCCATCGTCCGCCGTTTTGATGACGACGCCGCGCACGGCGACCTTTGCACAGCTGTCGATGACGATCCCGTCCGTATTCGGGAGTTGTCGATTGTTAAGCACCGTGATGCTCTCGACTATCACGTCACGGCAGCGCACGAGGTGGACCGTCCACATCGGCGAATCTTCGATGACAAAGCCTTCCAGCCTGATCTTGCTGCAGTCCTCGAACACCAGGACTCGTGGGCGTTTTTCGCTCGGCGTGTAGGTGCCGACCGTCTGGTCAAAGCCGGTGCTGAAGGCGGCGCCCGAGGCGAGGATCTTGCCGTCGCCGACGATCGCGACATCATGGGCCTCCTGCGCAACGATATAGGCGCGGTCGGATCCCTCGGCGATGACGCTCACCGAATTTCCGGCATAAAGCTCGTAATCAGGGACGAACTCGAGCGTGGCGCCCAGCCCGATTGACAGTGTCACACCGCTGAACAGGCGAATTGGCCCCGTAATGTGCCGACCCGGCTGCAGCAGAAGCGTTCCCCCGCCAGCGCGCACCAGACTGTCGATGGATTGCTGCAGGTCAGCGCCATCGGGCTCGATTGAAATATCCATTGGCGATCCTCGTTGCTTTGGGGATGATTAAGCCACGTCATTTTATTCGTCAACAGGACGAACTAATTCATCCTGTCAATCTTGTTTGTGTTGACACCGCCGAAAACTCGTATTTAATTCGTCATGGTTACGAACAAACGATCGGCCAAAGGGAGATTTGGAGGCTGGTCGTTGCCAGAGTTTGAGGAGCAAAAAGGGGAACCCTATGAAACCGCTCAAGACATTGATGATGACGGCAGGCGCCCTGGCGATGACGATTTCGCTTGCGGCAGCATCCGAACTGAAGATCGTCTGGTATGTCGACAACGACCAGGAAGAGGCGAACACGCGCGCCTTGCTCGATCAGTACACAAAACTCCACCCGGACACGACGTTCGACCTCGAGATCACCCCTTATGATGGGATGGTCCAGAAATTCCAGCAATATGCTGCCTCCGGCATCATGCCGGATCTGTCGCTCACCTCATCGATGGAGCCGGTCATCCGTCCGTTCCTCGTTGACCTCAAAAAGGAGATCGGCCCTGAATGGATCAACGACTTCGTCAAAGGTTGGGGTGATGGCGCCAAGCTCGACGACAAGGTCATCGCCGCGCCGTTGCGTGTGACCTCGACGGGCATCTTCCTGAACGTTGACGCCTTCAAGAAGGCCGGCGTTGCCGTCCCGGACCACGCGACCGGTTGGACGTGGGATGAGTTCGTTCCCAAGATCAAGGAAGTCGCAGAAAAGTCCGGTACCCGCTATCCGCTCGTCTGGGACGTTTCGGCAAGCCGCTGGATCATTCATGAATATCAGTACGGAAACCACATCTACACGGAAAAGGAACCCGTAAAGGTCGTCATGGACGAGGCAGCGTGGACGAGCACGCTCGACAAGTTCATCGACATCACGAAGGCTGCAATGCCGCCCGGTCTCTGGTCCGGCGCGAGCTCCGACAACCCGAAGGAAATCTTCACAGCCGGTCAGGCCGTAGCCTATATGTCCGGAAGCTGGCAAATCGCCGGATTGGCGGATAACGCGCATTTTGCATGGCAGGCTGGCCCGACGCCGCGGGGCACGGTCGCCTCGTCGATCTACGGAGGCGACTATATCGTGGCCTTCAACACGAGCCAGCATCTTCCGGAAGCGATCGATTTCATCAAATGGATCACATCACCGGAGATCCAGGGACAATATGCCAAGACCTTCGGCATGATCCCGGCCAATATGAAGGCAGCAGCCGTCAAGTACGACAATCCGGCCGCGACCGAAGCGATCACGGCAATGCAGGCCGAGTTGAACGCCAGCCCTGCCTACGCTGCGACCGACCAGGCCTGGCCGCAGATGCAGGCCGTCTGGGGGACCGTGAAGACAGCCGTCACGCAGGCTGTTGCCGGTCAGGTCACCTCCGCCGAAGCCATATCGCAGATCAAGAAGGCAGCCGATGCCTCGCTTGAGGCTAGCAAGTGACGACGGGCATACTGGAAGACGGCCGTTCGGCACTGGGTCCCCACCCGGTGCCGAAAGGCCTGCGCGGCAGCCTGGCAAGCCTCGGATGGCCCTACCTGCTCATGGTGCCGACAATGGCGCTCCTCGTTACCTTCACGCTCTATCCGCTGGTCCAGGGCCTCTTCATGGCCTTCTTCAAGCGGGGTGTGGTCGTCGTTCCGCAGGTGCCCAACACGCTGCCGCAATATGTCGGCCTGGATAACTTTATCGGGCTTCTGAGCAATGCCGATTTTCAGGTTTCATTGCTCAAGACCGTTCTTTTCGTGATCATCGCGGTTCCGCTGAACATTGTCGTCTCGTTGGCGCTGGCTCTGCTGCTGGCGCCACAGACCAGGCTGTTTGCCTTCGTCCGTACGATCGTCTTCTTCCCGTCAATGATCAGCCTGCTGATCATCGGCGTTGCCTGGCGATGGCTCTTCGGCCTCAATAACGGCCTCGTGAACTACCTGCTCTCACTGATCGGCTTCGCCCCGGTCCCATGGCTCGAACAGGACACGATGGCTCAGATCGCCGTCGTCATCGCCTGGGTGTGGGCGCAGGCCGGCTTCAATATGATGATCTTCATTGCAGGCCTGACCGCGATTTCCACTGATTACTACGAGGCGGCCTCGATCGACGGCACCAGCAAGTGGCGGCAATTCACCCATATCACCTTGCCGCTCTTAAAGCCGACGCTCGCTGTCGTTCTGGTCCTCTCCTCTATCGAGGCCTTCAAGGTCTACGAGCTCGTCGTATCGCTGACGGGCGGCGGGCCGGGCAAGGCAACGGTCTATCTCATACAGACGATCTACGACACCGCGTTCCAAAAGCCGATGCAGGCTGGCGTTGCGGCCGCCCAATCCGTGGTGCTGTTCATCATCCTGCTTTTCCTCACGATCTTCCAGTTGCGCGTATCGCGGAGCGAGAAATGACACGCATCTATTCTCCCTGGCGACTGGCCTTCGTCGTGCTGACCTTGTTCGTCTTCCTGATGCCGCCGATCTGGCTTTTCCTGTCTTCGTTGAAATCACAACAGGAGATCTTCCAGTGGCCGCCAACGATTTTGCCGGCCCAGCCGACCTTGCAGAATTTCGTCGACACGGTGTCGCGCGCGAAGTTCCTCATCTTCTTCCGTAATTCGGCCATTGTCTCCGTGCTTTCGGCGCTACTGTCCGTCACCATCAGCGTCATGGCTGGCTACGCGCTCGCGAAATTTCGGTTCAAGGGAGACACACTTTTCTTCCTGCTCATCATGTCGTCGTTGATGGTGCCGTTGCAGATCATCATGATCCCGGTCTTTCTGGTGCTGCGGGATCTCAATCTTCTCGACACGCTGGCAGGCATCATCATCGCGCCGGCGGCAACCCCGACCGGGGTCTTCCTCATGCGCCAATACATCACCAACATTCCTGACAGTCTTCTGGAGGCGGCACGCCTCGACGGTACGCCGGAATGGCGGATCCTATGGCGGATCATTGTTCCGCTCGCCATACCTGCGATCGGCACGCTGCTCGCCTTCAATCTCGTATGGCGCTGGAACGATTATCTTTGGCCGTTCCTGATCATCAGTGACCAGGACAAATGGACAGTCCAGGTCGCGCTTGCCAATACGGTCGGGCGCTTCGGTATCAACTGGCCGAGGCTGCTGTCGATGTCGGTGCTTTCGGTGCTGCCCGTGCTCGTCATGTTTACAGCCCTGCAGCGTATGTTGATGAGCGGCCTGATGGCGGGCGCAACGAAGGAATAGGGGCCCGCTATATTCCATACTTCAAGGGCCGCCTTTCGGGCGGCCCTTTGGCATTTGCTCTTTCAAAAAACCGCCTCGGTGGCGATCGGTCGCAAAACCTCTAGCGGATCGCGTCCGGCAGCCTATCCTTGTAGGCAAGCGCGGCGGCGGCCGGCATGCTGCTCCATCCCTGAAGCAGCGAGCCGCGTCCCCAGGGTGGCGAGAAATATTCGACCGCTCCCATCCAGCCCTCTTCGAGGCAGGTCTCCCACCAGCGCACGAGCGGGTAATCCGCGCCGTCCAAGCCGTAGGCAAGCCGTTGCTCGGCATAGAGCCCGGAAAGATAGGGCCAGTCCGAGCCATTGTGGTAGCGATAGGCGAAATAGGATTTCTCACGCGTATCCTTGGGGCGCTTGAACGGCGGATAGGCGCAAAGCACGCCCCAGTCTCCGTAAGGCTGTTCGCCATTGTTGCGACTTTCCAGGATCTCCTGGACCTTGGCGAGAACGCCTTTCGCCCGCTCGGGAGAAACCGCCTTGAAGCGAAGCAGCGTCAGGCTGTCGAGCGTCAGATGGTCTTCGACGAAATCTGCCTTTGTCCCGTAGTCCGCGTAGGTGCCGCCCGGTTGCAGAAGCGCCTCGTCCAGCGAAGCACGCGCCTTTTGCGCCACGGCTGCCGCCTTCGACGCAAAGGCTTTGTCGAGCGCGGCGCCGTGCTTTGCGATGACGTCGAGGGCCCCGATCCACAGGCCGAGATCATAGGCGACATAACCGTGACGATAGACGTTGTCGGCCCAATCGCGATCATGCCGCGGCTTGATCGGCAAGCCTGTTCCGGTTTCGTCGAAGCTGCAGTAACGATTGAAGATCGCCAAAACCTTATCCCAGTAGAGGGCAAGCGGCGAGCTGTCGCCGGTCGCATTGATGTAATCGCCGATCGTCAGAATGAAGAAGAGCGGGCTGTCGAAATGGTCGCTCCACCAGTCACCGGGTCGAAGGTGCTCCTCCTTGATCCGTGGATCTGTCACGCGTACCTTTTCCCATTCCTCGGCCTGTCCTCGTCCGGTCAGGATGACGCCGCTCGGCGCTTCGCCGTTGTCCTGCACGCCTCGTGCCAGAAGATCGATCTGGGCGCGGACGGCGCCCGGTTCCCGATCCAGGAGAGCCTGGAGTGTCCAATAGCCGTCCCGGTAATAGGTGCGAGCCGGCGCGCTGTAGGCCTGTCCGGCGGCAAGGCCGGCAAAGGCGCCGTGCTCGTCCTGTCTTATGCTCGAAAAGGCGGCGTGCAGGCTTTGCGAGATCATGCTGCGCATCAGAGCAGGCGCCTCGGGCATCGCGTCGCAACGCGTGACATAGGCATTGGCCTCGGCAATCAGTTTCGTCTGGTCGAGCTCAAGAGCTGCAAGCGCTTCCCCGATCGTCGCACCGGCCGTCACGAAGATGCCGTCAGGCCTTTGCTCCGCGATGGCGACGCCCCAGCCGGTGCGGGCAATGCGGCGACCCTCTTGCCGTTCGATGGGTTCGCGCTTCGTCGTCGTGCCCCACCATGCGCAGCGCCGGGCAGGGATGAAGGTCCGCAGCTTTGCACCTTTCAAGAAGAGCGCCGGTGCCGACTGCGCCACATAGAGCCCTCCACCATGCGCTTCCACGCGGTTCGGTGCATAAGTGAAAGGGGCGCTCCAGCCGGTGAACGTCAGATTGACGAGCTTGCCCGCGCCCCATAGCGAAAGCTCGATCCTACCTTCCGGTCGACAATCACCCTGCAGGCGCGGGGCCATGAACGGGACGAGCACCGGCGTCGACGAGCGAAGCTGTCCGTCGTCAAGCGGTGTCAGAACCTGTGATTTTGATTGTGCTGAACTCATCGGACGGCTTCCTGTTTTTCTGCCTTCTTAATTGCTGCATGGTCGGTCAGGCCGAGCATGAGCGCCCCGAGCATGCCGGCTTCAGGGCCGATCCCGGTTGCCTCGATACGTGTTTCAAACGGCAGCAACATCGGCATGTGACGCCTGACGGCATCGACGAACTCGCGACGCGAGCCTATGCCCCCGCCCAGCACGATGAGGGCGGGATCGAAGAGGGCCTGTACGGCGGCAAGGCCGACCGAGGCCGATTTCGCGAGCGTTTCGATGGCGGCGACAGCTTGCCCGTCTCCAGCCAAAGCGCGAGCGAATATCTCGGCGACCGGCAGGGTGCCATCGCCATAGAGGCTGCGCACTGCAGGCGAATCAACCTGATCCTCGAAGAGACCGGCGCGTGCCTGCGGCGCCGCCTGATGAGGATTGGGACCTAGTGGAAGAAAACCCAGTTCTCCTGCTCGTCCATGCCGGCCGCGGAAGAGTTTTCCACCGATGACCAGCCCCATGCCGACGCCGGTTCCGAAGGCGATAAATGCAAGCGAATCCTGATCCTGTCCTTTGCCGAGCGTGGCTTCGGCAAACGCCGCGAGGTTCACGTCGTTCTCAACTACGACGGGGCACGGCAAGGCACGTGCGAGCAACGCAGCGAGCGGCTGATCGGCCGGGATGGCCAAGTGAGGGGAAAGCGAAGCAAGCCCCGTTTCCGGCGAGACCGCCCCCGGTACGCCGACGACAGCCTTAAGCAACGGACCGCGTTCGCGATTTTCCTGCAGCAGCGACAAAATCATCCGCGGAATTTGCCGCAATACAGGAGCGTCCGCGCCATGTTCGGTCGGCTCTTCGGCCCTTGCTAGAATACGTCCCTGTAGATCGGCAAGCCCTACCAGGATCTTGGTGCCGCCGAGGTCGACGCCGGCGACCATGCCTTGAGATCCGCCCGCTTCGTCCGCGCGATGAGTGATTTTTGCCCGTCGCAAGCCAGACGCAATGGTTGAAATATTTGACAATTGCAGTCCTTTTGCGATATTTGTTCGGCAGGTTGACGAATTTATTATGACCGCGCTTGCGGACTGTCAACAAGCAGTTTGAAATCGGCGGGCTTTCATGGAAAAAGCAGAACACCGATACAACGATGAAGACGGATCTGGCGGGGTAGCTAGACGATGGTATTGACCGAAAACGCGCCGCCCGTGCTGCGACAGATTTCCGTGCGCGCGGTTATGGACGTGCTGCTCCATGCCGGACCCACGTCGCGAGCCGAACTTTCAAAGATCACCGGCCTTTCAAAGCAGACGATGTCCGAGGTCATCAGGGCGCTGGAGGAAGCTGGTTGGGTTCGAGAAAAGGGTGTCACGAGCGGGCGCATTGGCCGCACAGCCATCACCTATGAGGTCAATGGTGATGCCGGCTATGCTGTCGGTATCGACATGGGCGCGACGACGACACGCATCGTGCTCGGCAATATCGTCGGGAGTGTTGTCGGCGAAATCGAATATCCATCCGACCGTCGCGGCGGCTATCATCTGATTGACCAGGTGGAGGCGATGCTGTCCGACATGCTTGCAAAGATGGGCATTGCCAGGGACTTCGTCCTCGTGGCGGCGATAGCAACGCCGGGGGTCGTCGATCCCGCGACGGGTGCGCTCTCGATGGCGCCGAACCTCACCGATATCACCGATATCGATATTGGCAGGACGCTCAGCGAGAGGCTTGGCTGTCCCGTTGTCCTGGAAAACGACGTCAACGCCGCCGTCATCGGCGAGTCCTGGCAGGGATGCGCGACCGCAATCGATACTGTGGCCTTCATTTCGCTCGGGACCGGCATCGGGCTTGGCGTGCTTCAGGACGGCAAACTGATGCGCGGCGCGAACGGAGCGGGTGGCGAGATTTCCTATATGCCGTTTGGCGCCGATCCCTATACGAAGGACAGCCTTGAACGAGGCGCGCTGGAATGCGCGATAGCGGCTCGGGGAATCAGCGAGCTCTACGAGCGTTCCGGGGGCAAGAAGGATACCTCCGTCCGGGACATCCTGGCCCTTGCCGAAGAGAACGATCCTGTCGCGGTCGAAGTGATCGGGAAAGTCTCGGACATTGCTGCGCTGCTTGTCGTCTCGGTCAATGCGATCGTCGATCCGAAGATCGTCGTTCTCGGTGGCAGCATCGGCCGCCATCCTCTCATTGCCGAAGGCGTCCGGCGCGGTATCGTCAAGGCGAGCCGTCGTGCCATCGATGTCGAGGCAAGTGTTCTTGGCGGCCGGGCAACGCTGGTAGGGGCCCTCGCAATCGGGCTGAACCACGTTCACAACCTGCTTTTCTCTCCCCAGACCCTGCCGGAACAGCGGCGCTTGCCGCCGCCGCCGCTTTGATTGTCACGTAGATTTGTTCAACGCGACAACGCTGGCGGCAGCGGGCAAAAATGAGGGTTCCATCACCGATCAAGGTGATATTGTAGGGTCGGATATCCGAGAGGGATCCCCGCTGGAAACCCGCGCCGGCGCGAACTCTGATGAGATCAATTTATTGAAAATCCCGCCTGCAGGCGGAGAAAACCTACAATCGCCGCAACAGAAAATTACGTTCGTCATCTTGACGAACTAATTAGTTCCACGCAGACTGTAGGGAACATGAGGGAGGATATCCGACTGCCGGTGTGCTCGCGGCTGCCTTCGGAAGGAACATCAAAAGGAATGGATTCATGGCCGGTCTGAAGTTGAACGATGTCAGGAAGAGCTTCGGCCATCATTCGATTCTCCATGGTGTCGATCTCGATGTGGACGAGGGCGAATTCGTCGTTCTGGTCGGCCCTTCAGGATGCGGCAAGTCCACATTGCTTCGTTTGATCGCCGGCCTGGAAAGCGTGAGCGGCGGGAAGATCATTATCGGCGACGACGACGTGACGGCATCGCCGCCGGGGGATCGCGGGATCGCGATGGTGTTCCAGTCCTATGCATTGTATCCCCATATGACCGTTGCCAAGAATCTGTCCTTCGGCCTCGAAAACCTCACGATGAGCCGGGCCGAAATCGATCGGCGCGTGACGGAGGCGGCGAGAATGCTCGCCATCGAGCCGCTCCTCGACCGACGCCCGAAACAACTCTCTGGCGGCCAGCGGCAACGCGTGGCGATCGGTCGTGCGATTGTCAGGAACCCCAAGCTCTTTCTGTTCGATGAACCGCTGTCCAATCTGGATGCTGCACTTCGCGTTCAGACACGTGGTGAGATCAGCCGTCTCCACAAGCGGCTCGGCGCCACCATGGTCTATGTGACGCATGATCAGGTTGAGGCCATGACGATGGCGGACCGCATCGTCGTCCTCAATGCCGGACATGTCGAGCAGGTCGGTACACCGTTGGAACTGTTCGAGGCCCCCGCCAATAAGTTTGTCGCCGGCTTCATTGGCTCGCCGCAGATGAACTTCTTCGATGGAGTGCTTGCCGGGGCCGGTCCGGGTCATGTTGTTGTCGACGTGCCGGGTTTCGGCCGCCTGGATATTCCAGCACAGCAGGGAGAGGCGAGCGTTGGCGAACCTGTGATCCTCGGCGTCCGGCCGAGCCATTTCGAACTCGCCAAGGGCAGTGGCGGCGACGGTTATCCGATCCGCTTCGAAGTCGATTACGCCGAAAGCATCGGCACGGACACCTATGTGTACGGCACGGTGGAGGGCAGTGGGACTGCAACGATCGTCCACCTGCCTGATCATGTCGCGATCAAGGATCGCGCAGTCCTGCAACTTGTGGTCCGACCTGCACGCCTTCATCTCTTTCGAGCCCAAACCGGCAATTCCATCACAAAACCGCCTGTCGCCGCCGCGACTGTCGTGAGCGCCGGAAATGTCGAGGCCTGAAACGCCCCGCCGTTCATGAGGCTGTTGCGATGAGGCGATCCGTCAGGAACAAAGCCTGCCGGTCTGCCGCCGACTGATCATACAATCCGGTTCGGTCTCGAAGTATCCGCACCAGCGTAGAGGGGTTTCCGACAGCATGCGGAAATCTTCGCCGGATTTCGGCCTCAATCGAGACCGATGAAGCATGGTGAGAATTTAAATCGCAAGGATGCGGACGTGCGCATACTCCTGGTCGAAGATGATTACATTCTCGGCTCCTCGCTGAAACGTGCACTCGAGAAACACGCCTATGGCTTAGATTGGTTCCGCGATGCCGAGACGGCGCTCGACGCGCTGCGCGACAGCCAATTTGGATGCGTGATCCTCGACGTCAATCTTCCCAAGGCGAGCGGCTTTGATGTGGCCCGTTCGCTCAGGAGGGGAGGCAACGACGTTCCGATCCTGATGCTGACAGCGCTCGACAGCGTGCGCGACCGCGTCGCCGGCCTGGACGAAGGCGCGGACGATTACCTCGTCAAACCCTTCGACCTTGACGAACTGCTCGCCCGACTGCGTGCACTGATCCGGCGACGGCAGGGCCGCACCGAGACAATCATTCGATGCGCCGACGTCGAGCTCGACCCTTCGGCCATGGTGGCCCGCCGAAATGGCGTACAGCTTCACATCCCCGCCAAGGAGTTCCATCTCCTGCGGCTTCTCATGGAGCGGAGCGGACGTTACGTCACGAAGAACGATATCGAGTATGCGCTCTACGACACGGATGTTTCGGTTGAGAGCAACACGATAGAAGTAACGGTCTATAACCTGCGCAAGAAGCTCGGTACTGATTTCATCCGATCGATCCGCGGCGTCGGTTACATGGTCGAGCGGCAGCAGTGACACTTAGCCAACGACTTTTTCTCCGCATTCTCCCGACGCTCATCATCACGATCGCCATCGTTGGTATCTTCGCCTATCGCAGTGCTACGCGCGAGATCGACAATATCTACGATGCGCAGTTGATCAATGACGCCAATGTACTCTGGTCGTTGATGAAGCATCCCCTCACAAGATTGACGGCAAGACCGACGGTGCAGGTCCCGGATCTTGATTTCACCATGGACAACCAGCTTGCTCTCAACGAGGACGCGGACGACTATGCCGACGCCCATTCGTTTCGCGCCTGGAGGGGGTCAGCGCTGGCCTTTGCCAGCAGCAACGCCTTTCCTGATGAGGTCAAGCGGTTCTCGGCCGGTTTCACCGATGTGACCTATCAGAACGAGCTCTGGCGGGTCTATGCTCTGCCGATCCCGAATAGTGACGTGACCATTGAGGTCGCCGAGAAGATCATCCTTCGGGAAGGCCTCGTCGATAACATCCTTCTCAATCTCGCCTTTCCGCTGCTCATTCTTGTGCCGGTCAGTGCCATCATCATCTGGCTCGCCATCAATAACGGGCTCGCCAATGTCCGGGAGCTGGTCTCGCAGATCCGTGCCCGTACGCCGGATGACCTGTCGATGATTGCCACGAAAGCCCTGCCGCGGGATCTGGCGCCGCTTGTCCACTCGCTCAACAATCTTTTGCGAAAGCTTGGCCGCTCGCTGACGATGGAGCGGCGCTTTTCCGATCTTGCTGCCCATCAATTGCGAACGCCGCAGGCCGGCATCAAATTGCTCCTGCAAATGTTTGATCGTGCCGATTCCGATGAGGAGCGCGCGGCCCTGCTGAAGGACCTCGTCGTCAGCAACGAGCGCGCCATGCATCTCATAGAGCAGTTGCTGCGGCTTGCACGCGTCAGCCATCAACCGGTGCAGCTGGAAGCGTTGCCGCTCCGCCAGATTGCGGCGGCAGCCCTGGCGGATTTCGGGGTCATCCTCAATCGCCGGGGTTTCCACGTCGGGCTCGTCGCAACGCAAGACCCGCAAGTCTTGACCGACCGTGCTCTGCTGCGTGTCATGATCGATAATGTCCTCGACAATGCGATCAAATATTCGCCCGCCGGCGGTCGGATCGAGGTCCGCATCGAACCCGGCTCGCGCGGATTTCGGCTCTGCATCGAAGACAGCGGCCCCGGTATCCCGCTCGAGCAGCGGGAGGCCGCCTTTCAGCGGTTCAACCGCCTCGACGCGCAAGCCGGGGAGGGTGCGGGACTGGGATTGCCGATCGTCGCCGATATCGGCAACCGTCTCGACATCGGGATCAGCCTCAGCACGCCGGCCTGGGGATCCGGCCTGAAGGTGGACCTCGATATTCCTGCCGCATAAGCGGTCAATTCAGTTTCGCTTCATATTCGCCTCATCTCGCCTTCAGTTCGCGAGGCTAAATGCTTCTTCACAGTGAAGGAGCATGCGATGCAGGTGTTTTGCGATTTCGACGGGACCATATCCAAAGAGGACGTGACGGATCTCGTTCTGGACCGGTTTGCGCGCGCGGAGTGGCGCGAGATCGAAGATCAGTGGACCAATGGCAGGATCACATCCGCCCAGTGCATGCACCGCCAGATCCAGCTGCTTCAGGCAAGACGCGAAGACATCGACGCATTTCTGGACACGATCGAAATCGACAATGCCTTTGGGGCTTTCAAGGCCTTCTGTGAAAAGAACGGGCTTGAACTCGTCATCGTCAGCGATGGCGTCGATCATTTTATAAGGCGGGTCCTTGCCAGGCATGGCCTGGATGACATTCGGATCATCGCAAACAGGCTGATTTCTCGCCCGCACGTCGGCATGCCTGAATTCGATCTGGGCTTTCCATTCAAGAGCGCGAGCTGCACCGCCGGTGCCGGCGTGTGCAAATGCGCCCAGGTGAGGCCGTCCGGCAACCATGTCTATATCGGCGACGGCCGCAGCGACTTCTGCGTCTCCCACGAGGCGCTGCTTGTCTTCGCCAAGGCCAGGCTTGCGGATTACTGCCGCGCGAATTGCCTTCCTTTCATCCCCTATAGCGGCTTCGCCGAAATCCAGGCGAGTGTCGCAACCATCCTTTCCAGCCCGTCACGGCAGCCTGTTGTACAGGCCGTGGCAAAAACTGCGTGAGAAGAGGACTTCATGCGTTCCAACCTGAAACTTGCTGCCAATGTGCACCCCACCGCCTCTGAAGACGAGCTGCGACAGCTCGAAGAGACCTATTGCTCCCACGGCGATACGGTTCATTACTCGCAGAAGCCGAAATTCTTCGAAAGCTGCGATGGTTCATTCGTCTTTGACGCAGCCGAAACACCATTTCTCGATCTCCAGATGTGGTATTCCGCCGTCAATTTCGGCTATCGCAACGAGCGTTTGAACAATGCCGCGCATCGGCAGCTGGATCGGTTGCCGCAGGTTGCCTCGCAATATCTCCATCGCGAAAAGGTCGAGCTCGCAGCGCTGATCGCTCGGGATGCCGAACATAAATTCGGTTCGAAAGGTCGCGTTCACTTCAACGTCGGCGGCTCGCAGGCAGTCGAGGATTCCTTGAAGCTCGTTCGCAACTATACTGGCGGCAAGAGCCTGATGTTCGCCTTCGAGGGCGGATACCACGGACGTACGCTCGGCGCGACGTCGATCACCTCGAGCTACCGCTATCGCCGGCGTTACGGCCATTTTGGCGAACGGGCCCAATTCATCGAATTCCCGTATCACTTTCGCGGACCGAAGGGCATGTCGAAGGAGGAATACGGGCACTATTGCGTCCAGAAATTCGCGCGGCTGTTTGAAAGTGAGTACAACGGCGTCTGGGATCCGAAGGCTGGAAAATCGGAATATGCCGCCTTCTACATCGAACCTATCCAGGGCACTGGCGGCTATGTCATCCCGCCGATGAATTTCTTCAAGGAGCTCAAGAAGGTCCTCGACGATCATGGCATCCTGCTTGTCGTCGACGAGATTCAGATGGGCGTCTATCGGACCGGAAAGCTCTGGTCGATCGAACATTTCGGCGTGTCGCCGGATGTGCTCGTCTTCGGCAAGGCAATCACCAATGGTCTCAACCCGCTTTCGGGCATCTGGGCCAAAGAAGAGATGATCAACCCGACGATCTTCCCGCCAGGCTCCACGCATTCGACCTTCGCCAGCAACCCGATGGGCACGGCCGTCGCTCTCGAAACGCTGAAGATGGTGTCTGAAACCGACTTCGGCGCGAGTGTGGTGGAAAAAGGCGCACTCTTCCTCGAAGGCCTGAAGGAGCTGCAGTCGCGGCATCCTATCGTCGGCGATGTCGACGGCCTCGGCCTTGCCCTTCGGATGGAAATCTGCGGGCCTGACGGGTTCACTCCCGACAAGGCGACGCTCGACTGGATGTCCGACGAAGGCATGAAGGGTGATCTTGCGGTCGATGGCAGGAAATATGGATTGGTGCTCGACGTCGGCGGATACCACAAGAACGTCATCACCCTTGCACCGAACCTGATGATCAGCCGCGAGGAGATTGAGCTTGCTATCTCGCTGCTCGACCAGCTTCTGACGCGCGCCGAGCGGAGATAGGACCTTGCAGCTCCTCCTTCTCCATCTTGATGATGCGTTGGAGTTGCAGCCAGACTTCGTGCATTCCTGCCAGATGGCCGGGGCGCACGAAGTCGACGACAAGGATAGCGGCCGCGCCATCAGGCTGTGGGGGCGCCGGCCGGACCTTGATACCGTCTGGCGCAACCTGGCGAAGGCCCGGCCCTCAACTGGTGAAGGCGCCCGCCTTTGTTTCATGGGATCGGGCGACTTCCATCATGTGACGGCTCTTCTTCTGTCGCAGGCCCTCGAGAATAGCCGCAAAGCCGTCACCGTCATCCATATCGACAATCACCCGGATTGGGTGCATTTCGATCCCGGCATGCATTGCGGTTCGTGGGTCAACAAGGCGCTCGAACAGCCCCTGGTCAAAAAGGTGATAACGCTCGGCGTTTGCAGCCACGACCTCAGGTCACCGGAGCGCAAGGGCGCCAATCTGGTGCCGCTAGCCGACGGCCGCCTTGAACTTTATCCCTATAAGCATCCGCCGAGCAAAGTGAAATCGCACTACGGTTCTGGCCCGAGTTTCAGCCAGATCGACGGAGCCCTGCACTGGCAATCGATATCGGAACTCGGCGAGAGCAATTTCCTCGACCGGCTTCTCGGCCGCATCCAAACCGAAGCGGTCTACGTCACGATCGACAAGGACGCTCTCTCCGACGCCGATGCCGTGACCAATTGGGATCAGGGCCGCATGCGGCTACCCTATGTCCTTTGGCTGCTCAGCGAAATCGGTGAACGGTACCATCTCATCGGAGCGGACGTGACCGGCGATTATTCGACGCCGTATTACGGCGGCGATCTCTACACGCGGACGATCAAGAAGGCAGAGGTGCTGATCGACCAGCCCTTCCGTCATCACGACATGAAGGCTGCCCGCAACATCAACAGTGCGGCAAACCACGCGCTGCTCGAAGTCCTGTCGGAGCTTATGGCATGACGACGGGACTGACAGCATGGACGTTCGCCATCATTGCCTTTTGCGTTCTTGCCGAAACCGGCCGTGAGTTGTGCTTCAAGCACGGCGCTGCAAGCGCGCTGCTCGAAACCCTTCAGAAACCGGTCATCTGGCTCGGGATCGTGTTCTGGGCGGTCGAACTGGTGATGTGGACGCGCGTGCTGGAACAGGTGGCGTTGTCGGTGGCCTTTCCACTGATGGCGCTGAGCTATGCGGCGATCGCTTTTGCAGGCGCCGTTATCTTCAAGGAAACCATCAACCTTCGCCACGCTCTCGGCATCGTCCTGGTGACGGCCGGCGTGGTCTGTGTCGGAGCGACGGGACTATGAAAATCTTCGCGCACACGAAATGGGATGTCATGCCGGTGCTTGCCGCGACAGCGCATCTGGCATTCAACATCTATCTGATTGCCGGCTTCTCAAGCCGGCCACTCTGGCTGTCGGCTGTGCTCGGCGCGGTCTATGCCGTGTCGATATCGTGGAACATCAACAGCATCTCGCACAACTTCATCCACACGCCGTATTTCAAGCCGAAGTGGATGAACTATGCATTCAGCCTGCTCGAATCCGTAACGATCGGCTTTTCGCAGGTCTATTATCACTGGGTGCATATGCGCCATCATTCCGGCAACAGCGACCGTCCCAATGAAAACGGCGAGACGGTCGACCTCCTGTCGATCTACAAGCACGGCAAGAACGGCGAGCCGGAAAACGTCTTCTCCTACACGTTTCTCAGCTTCTTCCGCGATGATCTCGGCGACATCCATCGGGCGATTGCGAAGAAAAGGCCGTTCGATGCGAGATGGGGGCGCATTGAACTCGTATCGTTCTTCGCCTTCGTCTTCCTCGCTCTTATCTATGACTGGAGAGCGACGTTCTTTTTCCTGCCGTTTTATTATTTGGGGAACTGCCTGTCCTCTCTCAACGGCTATTATGAGCATCTGAATGGCGACCCCGATGTTCCAATCGCCTGGGGTGTCAGCAGCCATAACGGCTTCTATAACTGGCTCTGGTTCGGTAACGGCTATCACGCCGAGCATCACTACCGCCCTAAGATGCACTGGACGAAGCTCAGTACCTTTCATGAGCAGATCAAGCAGGAGCAGGATGCGGCAGGCACGCATGTGATCAGCACCTGCCACGCGCTGGGTTTCATGGCTAAGGAGAACCGCCAGCAGGGAGAATTCCCGCATGTCGGCTGACAGTCTCTCCTTCTTTCTCGAGGGCACGAACGGCAAGGGCGTCATCCTTGTTCATGGGCTGACGGGAGCGCCGGCGGAAATGCGGCTTGTGGCAAGGCAATTCCATCGCCGCGGCTTCAGCGTCTATGCTCCTCTGCTGGCCGGCCACGGCGAAAACGAAGCGACGCTCCGCCGCTCGCGCTGGGAGGACTGGCTCGACAGCGTCGAAGCCGCGGCTGGCTGGCTCAGCGAACGCAGCGACACGGTCTTTGCCGCCGGAATATGCGTTGGCGGCAAACTGGCGATGATGGCAGCCGATCGTAATCCCCTGTCGATCCGCGCCGTCGCTGTCTATTCGCCCTGTTTCCACTACGATGGATGGGACGTGCCCCGCTATTATTCGCTGTTTTCGCCGCACATTCGCTGGATCTCGCTTATCCCATTCATCGACCGGCTGAATTTTCGGGAGACGACATCCCTCGGCATCAAGGACGAGCGCATGCGCCGCATGGTGGCCGGCATGACCGGCGAGGGCATGCTCGAAACCTTTCCGGGGCGTGGCCTGATCGAAATGCATGAGCTTGGCCGGACGCTGAAAGCCCGGCTTCCCGAGATCAAGACACCGACCTTGATCCTCCATTCGCGCGAAGACGATCTCAGTGGCCCCTCGCATGCCCTGTATATCGCATCGCACATCGGCGGCCGCCGGGAATTGCGCTGGCTCGACGACAGCTATCACATGATCCATCTCGACCGGCAGCACAGGCGGGTAGCTGACATGACGGCGGAATTCTTCGAGGCAGAATATGCAGCAGCAAGCGCTTAAAGTGTGGTCACCTGAAACGCAGGTCTCAAGCGATCCGACATCGGCAGTTGCGATGATCGTCCCGAGCATTCGCATGCTTGACCGCGATGCCTGGGACGCCTGCTTCCCCGGGGAGATCGAGACTTACGACTATCTGCTTGCGGTCGAGGAAGCCGGTATCGACGGTTTCGAGTGGCGCTACGCGATCATGCGCGAAGGCGACAAGATTGTCGCTGCCATGCCGGCATTCCTTTGCCGCTACGCCCTTGAGACGACCCTGGAAGCTGGCCGCTTCCGCAGAACGGTGGAAGGCATCCGCCGCATCTTCAGCGGGTTCCTGACGCTCCGTCTTGCTTGCCTTGGCTCGCCCTGCACGGAGACTGCCTCCATCGGCTTTCATCCTGATATCGCGCAAGCCCGCCGGCCAAAGCTCTTTGCCGAACTTCTCGACGCTTTCGAGGCGCATGCGCGCATGGAAGGCTGCTCGCTTACAGCGCTTAAGGATCTGCCCCACCCCATCCCGTCAGGCCTGGAGCCGGTCTTGGCGGCAAGAGGGTACGCCGAGATCGGTGGACTGCCGACGGCATGTCTGGACATCGGATTCGACACGATCGACGCCTATTTCGCCACACTGTCCTCGGCGACCCGCAAGGATATGCGGCGGAAACTGCGGAGCCGGCAGGAGGTACGGATCGAGTATCGCAAGGATTTCGATGATCTTCTGCCGCGCGTTATGCAGCTCTATCGCGAGACGCGCGAGCGGAGCGGATTACAGTTCGAAGAACTGACGCCGGCCTATTTTGATGGTGTGCTGAAAGGCATGCCGGGGCGGTCCTTCTGCGCGATGTATTTTGTGGGGGACGAACTGCTTGCTGCCAATTTGCTGATCCATGACAAGGACAGGTTGATCGACAAATTCTTCTGCATGGATGGTCAGAAGGGCAGGTCCCACAACCTCTATTATCTCAGCTGGTGCAGCAATCTCGAATATTGTCTCAATCACGGGATTGGCCGCTATCAGAGCGGGCAGGCCTACTATCGCAACAAGGTTCGGCTCGGAAGCCGCTTGACGGCAAATGCGATGTATTTTCGCCATTCCAATCCACTGCTGCAATTCGCTCTCAAAATGATGTCGCCGCTGTTTGCGGCCGATGATGGCGGTGAGGTGACGGCGTGAGAGCGTTGCGGCCGATCTGGCTGATGGTGCCGCTCCTGAACATGGCGCAACAGATATTGCTGAAGCAGAGCGCTATCGATGCAGACAGAGCCGGCGGAACCTGGCTGGTCGACATTTTGTCGTCACACTGGTTCCTGGCGGCGATTGTCGCTGAGATTGTCTGCTTTGCCATCTGGATGACCGTTCTCTCCGAGCTCGATCTCAGCAAGGCCTTCCCGCTCTCGGCCATCAGCTATGTCCTCATCATGGGCGTTGCCTGGATCGTCTTTGACGAGCCATTGCCGCTGCTTCGGCTCGCAGGCAGCCTTCTGATCCTGGCCGGCGTCTGGCTGATCGCAACAGCGTCGAGACCTGCCGGCTGAGCGGTTGAGCTGCGGAATTCAGAAGCTGACGCTGAACGCCTTGGCGAGGGAGATGCCGATTACATTCTGATTCTCGCTGCCGAGCTTCGATGTGATCGGGCTGTCGGCAGCATCTCCCGTGAGGCGATCGAAGCGATCATAAATCTGCAGCGTTATGGTCGGGGTCACATCATAGGCGGCGGAGACCGTGAAGCCTACCGACTTCAAGCCGCCCTTGGCATCGAAGGAGGATAGAGCGCCATTCTGCAATGCTTCACTTGACGAAATACCGAAATACTCTCGCATATAGGCGCCGTTGCCGAACGAGGCGCGGGGGCCTGCAGAGAGCAGCCATCTGTCACCGAGCCGCTGGAACCAATCGGCGCCGATATCGATGACGAGACCGCTGCCGTTCGAGATGGCCTGCCGGATTTCGGAGCGGAATCGAAGCTGATTGGGGATCGCCCAATATTGTGCAAAAACACCGGCATCGATGTCCCAATCCACCGAGTGGATGCCTTTCAAGCGGCTATCATCGGATTGCGAACGGCTGTCGCGAATGCCGACCACAGGACCCGCTTCGAAGCGGCCGAGATCGATAAGGCCATAATCGATATTGTCGTCCGGCGCGCTATTCTCGTCCGGCTCGTCGAAGCGCCTGATGTCGAAAGAGGGCAATGCGCTGAAGCCATCATGCTTCGAGCCCGGAAATTTGGGCCCATACTCGACGCTCGCGCCCAAAGTCACGATCCAGGTGCCGGAATCGGACTGGTTGGATGCGTCTTTCTGGTCAGCGGCAGTCGCCAGTGACGCGGTTGACAGCACCCCCAAGGCCGCAGAAAAAAGCGTAAGCCTCTTGGCTTTCGTTCTCAACGAGATTGATCTCCGGGTAAAGCATCGCCCCCAAGGCGCCATTACGTCATCGAAAATGGCCGGCAATGCGGGGCTAGTCAAGGTTGCCTGGTCGATGGGAGGCTGGGTTCGCGTTCACAATGCAACTCCCGTGTCATCGGTGCAACAGGAGGTGCCATGCCGAGGATAGATCGGTTTGGCTTCCCGGGTTCATCAACCAGCGGAGAAATATTCCTTATTGACCTCGCAAAAGGCGGGAACTTGATGTCAGCATGACCAAATGCAGGTTGCAGGTCGCTGAATTGTGTCGTTTTCGCATCACTTTCTACAAGGTTGTAAAAAGCCGGTTGGCAACGGCGAATTGGTTCGCTACAAGACGCTAGCCGCTTCAGATCGAACATAGGGAGGCATTGCATGACACCAGCATTCATCCAAACCTTCCCGCGTGGAATGTCCCGACACTAGGTCATATCCATTCGCGGTCCGCCTTGAGCGCTCGCGACATGCGGTTTTCTCTTTCTCCATAGCCCGATTGATCTGACGGGATCATTTCGTCTCCCGCTCGGGCTGTGCCATTCAACTCTCGATTTTGAGGAACCGGTTGCCGAAACACGGGCCGGGCTGGTTAAAATGACTCGCAAGAAGCTCGATTTCCGCGCCGACGCGTATCGCCACGTGCTCGGCTTTGTCTTTCATCATTGGAGCCATCGGCCGGCATTGGTCGGCATCATCGTAGTGCTGGTGATATCAAGCACGCTTGCTGAAGTCATGGTGCCGGTGTTTTCCGGCCAGATCGTCGATGCCATTGCAGCCGGCAATGAGGCTGATCGCGCCCTACGCGCCTTTGTCATCGTCGTGGCTCTGGGCCTGACGAGCGTGGCCCTGCGGTGGTTCATCTTCAATGGCATTATCCGGCTGACGCTGCGCATTATGGCGGATGTCGTCAATAACGGCTTCCACAAGGTGCAGCGGTTCTCGACCGACTGGCACGCCAACAGCTTCGCCGGCTCGACGGTGCGCAAGATTACCCGCGGGATGTGGGCGCTCGACTCGCTCAATGACCTGCTGCTGATAGCCCTGTTGCCGTCCATCGTCATGCTTGCCGGTGCCAGTATCGTTCTCGGAAGCTACTGGCCGGTCATGGGCCTCATCGTGATTGTCGGGTCGGTCATCTACATCGGTGTGACCGTGGCGCTTTCCATGGGTTTTGTCTCGCCTGCTGCAAGGCTTGCCAACGCCTGGGATACCAAGCTGGGCGGCGCGCTGGCGGATGCCATCAGTTGCAACTCGGTGGTCAAGGCATTCGGCGCCGAGAGCCGCGAAGAGACGCGGCTGGGTCATGTGCTGGCCAAATGGGACAGTCGCACTCGGCGGACATGGAAGCGCGGCACGTCGAGCGGCACGATCCAGGGCTTCATGATGGTTTTCATGCAGGCGGGTATTTTGGGAACGGGCCTGGTCATGTGGCAGCGGGGATTGGCGACGCCCGGCGACATCACCTTCGTGCTGGCGATGTTCTTCGTCCTGCAGGGCTATCTGCGCAATGTCGGCCAGGACATCCGCAATCTGCAACGGGCCGTCAACGACATGGAAGAACTGGTGCTGCTCGACAAGATGCCGCTCGGCATCGAGGACAAGCCGCATGCCGTGCCGATCGAGATTGGCAGGGGCGAGATCGTCTTCGATCGCGTCACCTTCCAATATGGCGCTCATCCCAATCCGCTTTATGAGGACTTTTCGGTCACCATCAAGCCGGGCGAGCGTGTGGGACTGGTGGGGCATTCGGGCTCGGGCAAGACGACATTCGTCAAGCTCATCCAGCGCCTTCATGACGTGAAATCCGGTTCGATCCGCATCGACGGGCAGGATATCGCTGAGGTCAGGCAGGCAAGCCTGCGCGGCCAGATCGCCATCGTGCAACAGGAACCCATCCTGTTCCACCGCACGTTGGCGGAAAACATCGCCTATAGCCGGCCGAACGCATCGCGGCGTGAAATCGAGCAGGCGGCGAAACAGGCCAATGCGCACGACTTCATCATCGGCCTTCCCAAGGGCTATGAGACGATGGTGGGGGAACGTGGTGTCAAGCTATCGGGCGGAGAGCGGCAGCGTGTTGCCATCGCCCGGGCCTTCCTGGCTGATGCGCCGGTGCTGATCCTGGACGAGGCGACGTCGAGCCTCGACAGCGAGAGCGAGGTACAGATCCAGCAGGCCATGGAGCGCCTGATGGACGGCCGCACGACGCTGGTGATCGCACATCGGTTGTCCACTGTGCGGGCGCTGGACCGGCTGCTGGTCTTCGACAAAGGCAAGATTGTCGAAGAGGGCGACCACCAGGCTCTGATCCGGCTCAACGAGGGCATCTATCGCCGGTTATTCGAGCGGCAGGCGCTGGAACTGACCAAGGGTCTGGTGGCCTGACGGAAACCACAGGCGGCGGCGCAATCGGGGCCGCTAATCCACTGTTGTCTCAGGAAGCTCTCTTGCCGGGTGTGCACCCGGCAAGAGACAAGATCGTACAAGACGCGAGCCAGTGGCTATTCCGTGCCTAAGTGCCGATTGTGCTGCACGATGTCGCCCGATGTCCTGCCGGCAATTGACCCAACTATTCTGTGGGCCGGATAGGTCCGATGCATTCAAAGTTCTGTCGTTCTACCAATTGGGGGAGGGGAGCCGTCAACGATGAAGCAGATTTACACGACTCTGGGGCCAAAGCGTCGCGAAGAACTCGGGATGATTCTCCCGCACGAGCATGTGTTCGTCGATCTTAGAACACCTGACCAGCCCGGCTATGGCGAGGCGGAGATAGCCGAAGTTGTGGCACTTATGGTCCCACAGATTGAGGCGATCAAAAGACAAGGCGTTACGCTGCTCGTCGAGTGCACGACGGGTGGCGTCGGGAGACGTGCTGACATTGACCTTGCTGTGTCGAAGGCAGCCGACTTCCCGATCGTCGTCCCGACCGGCAACTATCGCGAACCATGGATACCCGCTTGGATCGCCGAGGCCAGTGAGAGTGATCTCGAACAGTGGATGGTAAGCGAGCTTACCGAGGGAATGGAGGACACCGGTGTACTGGCGGGATGGATCAAGCTCAGCGCTGGCGACGATGGAATTACGCCGCTCGAAGCCCGTATCCTGCGCGCAGCGGCAAGAGCGTCCGTGCGGACCAATGCGGTCATCGGCTCGCATACGATCCGGGGACGAGTTGTAATGGATCAGTTGGACATTCTTCAGTCAGAGGGTTGCGCAGCGGAGCGCTTCATATCCATTCACACCCAGGAGGAAAAAGACTTCGGGCTTCACCGGGCACTGGTGGAGCGCGGTGCGTGGATCGAATACGATCATGTGGGAAGGGCTCCAGACCAAGAACTGGTAGCAATGATAATGCGCGCCCTTGAAACCGGACTGGGCGAGCACCTGCTCATAAGCCACGATCTCGGCTGGTATGATCCCGCGCAGCCCGGTGGTGGAATCCCGCGACCTTACACGCACCTTGTCGAGAACCTGCTGCCAGCGCTCACAAACGCGGGCGCAAGCCAGGACGCGATCCGCCAACTCACCGAAATCAATCCCTTCGAGGCATTCGCGCGCTGAAGAAAGGCGCAATTCTCGCTTCTGGATGCCATTGCGGACCAATGAGGGACGGGGCTTTAAGAAATAGGTTTTCTTCCTGCCCCACGGATCAGCGTGTCTCTGCTGACCGGGATCATCAGGCATTTGGCTTGCCCGGTGAAGGCTGTCGTCTCAATGCCTCGCTCCCGCGCAACCGGCGATCACGGGTGCCACGGGTCGTGGTGAGAACATGTGACAAGATGTGAGCAAGATCCCTGAATTGTGGCAGGCGTTCGCCAATTTCGATGAACACATATGGTTAGTGGCTACACAGAGCCGCCTTTTTAGGAACACCACCATGTCTGTATTTCGCAAAATCGCCTTAACAGGTCTTATCTCCCTGACCCTCGCAGTTGGCTCCATCGCAGCGCCCGCATTTGCTCACGGTGGAGGCGGAGGCCACGGAGGCGGAGGCCACGAGGGAGGGGGGCACATGGGAGGGGAGCACATGGGAGC
>UBMI01000010.1 GCA_900466475.1 Hyphomicrobiales bacterium | reverse complement strand
CCGCCCCTCTTACAATAACCCGGCCCCTGCTCTGCCCCTGCTGCAAGCAGCCGGTCACCACGCCGCAGCCGGAGATCGTCATCGATCACTTCGGCCTGACGCCGATGGAAGGCCGGATCTTCCATGCGGTCTGGAAGGGCAAGGGCATGCCCGTCATCACCGAGCGCATCTTCACCGCCATGTATATCGACGATCCCGATGGCGGCCCTTCGCCGGACAAGATGTATCTCGCCTTCAAGGTCGCCCTTTGCCACCTGCGCCAGAAGCTGGAAGGCTCCGGCATCGGCATTGCCAATGTCGGCTATCGCCGCGGCTACCGGCTGGTGCTGGAAGGCAAGTTTCCCAATTCCTCCTCGCGATAAGCCGCCCGCCCGACAATCCCCGAAAGCGCGAAATGACCATGGCCGCCGCCCGCACTGCGCCGGCCATGTTGCGATAACGACAACATTCCTTGCAAGAGCCGCAACATGCCTGCAGATCTCGAACGGCTTCGCCGCGATGTGTCGCTGTCTGAGACGGCGGCGCGCTATGGCTGCAGGCTGCAGAGGAACGGGCATGAGCATATCGCCTGCTGCCCCTTCCATGCCGAGGAAACGCCCTCCTTCACCATCTTCAGGGGGCAGGACGGCATCGAGCGCTTCCATTGTTTCGGCTGCGGCGCCGGCGGCGATGTGCTCGATTTCGTGCGACAGATCAAGGGCGTCGATCTGGCGGAAGCCATCCGCCTTCTCGACGGCGGCAGCCGCTCCGATGGCGCCGGACATGTCAGGCCGAACATAACCCCGCGCGTGCAGCGGGTGCGCGATCCCTATGAAGGCATCACGCCGCTTCCGCCTCCCTCCGAGCCGGTCACACCCGGCGTCCGCATCCGTCTCTACAACCCCAAGCGCAAGGGCGACCGCTCCGAATGGGGCGCTTTCGCTCCCTCCATGGTCTTTCCCTATCGGCAGGCCGATGGCGCGCTGATCGGCTATGTGCTGCGCCATGACCTGCCCGACGAGGGCAAGGAAACGCCGATGGTCATGTTCGTCCGCCTGCCGGACGGCAAGGAGACCTGGTGCCGCTACCCCTTTCCCAGGCCGCGCCCGCTCTACGGCCTCGAAACGCTCGGCAAGACAAAGCAGGTGATCGTCGTCGAGGGCGAGAAATGCCGCGACCGGCTGGCGAAGAAATCCGGCCGCACCGTTCTTTCTTGGGCCGGCGGCACGCAGGGCGTCAAACATACGGACTGGTCGCCGCTATCGGGCCGCGATGTGGTGATCTGGCCGGATTTCGATGCGCCCGGCCTTTCGACGGCAGACGAGATCGCCGCCATCCTCTTGAGCCTCGGCGCGCGCGTCCGGCTGACGGGTCTTACCGATGCCGGAGCAGCCTCCGATCTCGGCCATTTCAGCCATGACGACTGGCTGGCCGGCCGTCTTCCCTGCCGCGGCTGGGACAGCGCCGATGCCGTCGATGCCGGCTGGACGCGGCTCGATCTCGATGCCTTCATGCGCGGCACGATCCGCCGCCACCTGGCCGCGCCGGTCGAGCCGCCGCCGGCGACAGAAGAACCGGAGCAGAGCGCACCGGATGCCCCGCCCGCGGGCGCCGATGGCATAGACAGCATGCCGGAATGGTTTCCGAGCCAGCCTTTCGGCTCCGAAGTCTGGCTGGCGCGCATCTTCAACGAACATCTGGCGAAAGCCTGCGGCGGGCGGATCGTGCGCGCCGACGGCAGGTTCTGGGCCTATGGCCCCTCCGCCTGGCGCTCCATCTCCGAACAGAAGATCCGCTTTGCCATGCATGCCTTCGATGCCATTGGTATCGGCCCGAAGGAAAAGCCGCTGAAGCTCGGCCGACACATGATCGACGGCATCCTCACCGAATTCGGCACACGCACCACCGAGGCCGGCTTCTTCGGCAATTCGGCCATCGGCGTCAATGCGCTGAACTGCACCATCACCCTCGATGAGGCTGGCAAGGTGACCTGCCGCGCGCACGACCCTGATGACCGCTTCCGCTTCACGATCGCAGCGGATTACAACCTGCATACCGAAAGCCATCCGCCCGAGGGCTCGCTCCTGCACAAGCTGCTCCACGGCGCCTTTCAGGGTGATCCCGATGCCGCCGGCAAGATCGACCTCGTGGCCGAAATGCTGGGAGCGGCCGCCTTCGGTCTCGCCACCCGCATCCGCCAGCCGAAAGCCTTCATCCTGCTCGGCGAGACCGCCAGCAACGGCAAATCCACCATCGCCTCGCTCTTCCGCGCGCTGCTGCCGGAAGGAGCCGTCTCCTCCATTTCGCCCGCCTTCTTCAATGATGAAAAGCGCATCATCAATCTCGCCGGCAAGGCGGCGAACGTCGCAGACGAGCTGAGTGCTGCGGCCATCGCGGGCGAGGAATTCAAGGCAGCCGTCACCGGCAACCCGATTGAGGGCCGCAGCCTCTACAAGGATGTCGAAAGTTTCATCCCCCGGGCGCTGCATTGCTTCACGACCAATACCCTGCCCCGCTTCAATGGCGGCATAGATCGAGGCCTGCGCCGCCGCCTCGTCGTCATCCAGTTCAATCGCAGCATCCCCGAGCATGAGGTCATTCCAGATATTGCCGAGCGCATCGCAAGGGAAGAGCTGGAACTGCTGCTCGGCCTTGCCGTATCGGGCGCCCAGCGGCTGAAGCGCAACGGTCACTACACCATTCCCGCAAGCTCGAAGGAGGCGCTGAACGCCTGGCTGCTGCTCGACCCGCTCAACGAATGGTTCGATATCCGCATCGAACCTGCGGAAATCGAGCCATCGGGCGGCTGGCTGCGCACGGCCAAACTCTTCGAGGATTTCCGCAAATGGGCGATCGACCAGGGCTACCGCGAAAACTTCCTGCCGCCCGTCAACACCTTCTCCCAGCGCCTGAAATCCATGCCCGACGTGCGCCTGGTACGGTTCGCAAACGGCATGGTGGCCCAAGGGGTGATCCTGAAGGAAGCCGCACTTGCCGCTGCCAACAATTATGCCGACGTGTTCTGAGCCCTGCCGTGTGGTGTGAAACTCCCGCCTTCCGCTCTGCCGCAGAAGGCGAACGCCTCGCTAGCCCAATATGATTAGGAACGATCCGCCCGGAATTCGGGTTGTTTTGTCGGCCCCTCAGTGGCCGGCCGCCGCGCCCCACTCCGCCTTCCTGTAGCGGAGGCGGCGGCCACTCTTTTCCCTTCAGCCACATCGCAGGCGCCGCGATCCTCGCGTCCCGAACGGCCATCGAAGATGCCGGCCAGGCCCTGCATCCGGCCCCGCTTCCTCACATCGGCAAGAGCCGCCGCATTGCCGCTTCGACAGCTGATTTGCCGGCCGCTCCGCCTGCTGTCACCATGCCACGGCCGCAACTGTTGCCGTCGGAAGGTTGTCGCGATCCGATCGACAAAGGAACGTGACATGACCGCGGCAAATTTTCCCGAATGCCTCTCCATTACGCTTGCATCCGAAGGCGGCCTCTCCACCGAGCGTACCGACCCCGGCAACTGGACCGGCGGCCGGATCGGCAAGGGCACGCTGAAAGGCACCAAATACGGCATCTCCGCCGCCGCCTTCCCAAATCTCGACATCCGCAACCTGACCCTCGACGACGTCAGCCCCATCTACAAGGCGAAATATTGGGACCAGATCGGCGGCGACACGCTGCCCCCGGGCTTCGACCTCGCCACCTTCGACTACGCCGTCAATTCCGGCCCCGCCCGGGCCCTCCGCGACGCCCAGACCGTGATCGGCGCCCCCGCCGACGGTAAACCCGGCCCCATCACCCGCCTTCACTCAGCCACTGCCGGCGTGAAGGAAATCAAGGCGCTCTGCGCGAGAAGGCTGGGCTTCATGCAGAGCCTGGCGATCTGGAAGACCTACGGCAAGGGCTGGAGCGCACGCGTGGCGAAGATAGAGGCGAAAGCCGTCGCGATCTATCTCCGTGGACAGCCGGGTGTGGATGCCAAGGCTGTGCTGGGGGATGAGGCCAGCAGGGCGGAGAAGACGGCGGGTACGCTGCAGAAGGCGGGTGCCGCAATCGCAGTGTCGGCATCGGGCGGCGCTGGCACGGGTGCGGCGCTGCCAGCTGAGCCGAATTTGCTCGTGCTTGGCGTGGTGATGGTTCTTGGACTGGTCGTGGCGGCTATGCTGGTCGTGAAGGCCGCAAGAGAAAAGGAACGCGCAGAGGCATACCGAGCGGCCGGGCGGTAACGACGGAAGCTGGTCCCCTCGGATGTGAACGTCACCGGCTCGCTGAGCGGCGCATATATCCCTTTATCCCCCAAGGTGCTTCCGAGAAAGGGTCTGTCGCTCGCTACTACACACACGTCGTCCACTCATGATGTTTTCAACCAAATCTAGAAGAAATAAGAAAACTCGAAGAACATAATTCCCGCAACACGAGAATCAAAATAAGGATACCCCGCCAATCACAGCACAAGAGGCTGTCAGCAGCATAATTGAGGGATAATCATGCGCGCCTATATTGCATTGACATTGATTGCCACCGGATTGCTCACCGGCTGTGTGCCGACCGAGAAACAATATGATGCAGCTGTCAGAGTGGCGCGGGGCAGCGAGAGTCAGAGAAACGGGCTTTTGAACGAGTGTATCAGGCAGCTCGGCTTATCCGACACGAAGGCCCGCCATAACGCCGCACTCTTCCTGAACGTGGCAGAAAAAGACGCTCCGAAGATTGCCTGTGGCCGATACACAAATGCGATCGTTTCCGGCGACATAACCTATCAGGATATGCTCGACATCAAAAATCACCGCTACACCCCGAAGCTGATCAAGATCTTCCGGGGCGGTTGAGGCAGACGCTTCGAGATGCCTCGCCAATCACAGCAAAAAACACTGTCCGCAGCATAATTGAGGAATAATCATGCGTGCCACTATTGCAATAACATTGATTGCCGGACTGCTCGCAGGCTGCGCGCCGACGCAGCAGGAATATCAAGCCACTGTCACGGCGCTGCAAGGCAGTCCTCGGTTGAGGACCGAGGCGCTTAACAATTGCGTCCAGCGTCTGAGCAGGCTCGACAAGAGCACGCTTCACGACGGCGCCGTTCTCATGAACGTCTCGGATAAGGATGCGCCTCGGGTCGGCTGCGCGCGCATGCAAAAAGCTCTGGTCTCCGGACGGGCAACCTATCAGGATGCGGTCGACATCACGAACAACCGCATGACGCCGAGAGTCATCAAGATCTTCCAGGACCGCTAAGGCGGAAAGCATCAAATGTCGCCCTGCGCCCGCCCTTGCGAACGGAAGGGCGGGTGCAGGGAGGCAGACTCAGCCGCTCCATGACATGGCAGTCCTCGCCCAGTTGCCGCGCTGCGCCTCCGGAACCGGATCGATCCTGTTGAGCCTCATCGTTATCGAGCAAACCTCTTCGTCGCTGAGTTCGGCGAGTTTCGCCAGCTTGTTCAATTCGTCCATGGTCACGCCCAGGCGCTGCGTGATCATCTGCACGATGTCCTCAGCGGTCAGCGTAACGGCCGCAGGCCCCCGCACCTTTCCGTCCTCATAGGCCAGGCGCTTGGCTTCCATAACTTGCCAATAGCTCTCCTTGACCTGTGGAACGGCCTGTGCGGCCTGAGACACCCGCAGGCTCATGAGATCCTTGCAGCCCTGCGGATAATATCGCGCGAGAGCCTCGTTGAGCGCAGCTGTCTTCTTCAAGACATCGATAGCAATGGCATCGCTTGCGCGCGACAGCGCAGGATTGCCGTATTTCGCCACCATGGCAGCTACTTGCGCTCGCGGATCGATCTTGCCCCCCGAGGCTTCGACCTTGGCAAACAGCTGCCGCGTTTCAGCTTCGTGATCCATGAAGACCGCGTGAACGAAAGGATTGATACCGGCGAGAACCTTCATCTCCTTTTCGAAGGAGCCAGCCTTCTTTTCCTGCGCAACCGCACCCGGTGTGGCCTTCCCACCTGCGGCTGGCTTCCTCTTTTGCAGGGATGGACCGCCCCCGAGCCACGCCCTCCCCCAATCGCCCTGCAGCTCTTTCGGCAGAGCGCCGACATTGTTGAGCTTCTTTGCAAGAGCGCACATGTCTTCGTCGGTCACGTCGATAGGGGCCGTCAGCGACTTGAACACCTCGTCCGCAGTCATCCCAAGATACTGCGTCATGATGACGTGTCGTTTTTCGAAGGTCATCACTCCCATATCAGCACGGAACTTCCCGTCCTGATAGGCATAAGCTTTCGCTCTTAGATCAGCCATGCGCCCGTCTCTAACTTCGGGAACCAAGGCCCAGTTCGGCATATTGCCCGTGAAGAAATACTCACAGCCTTCGGGATATTTTTCGGCCACGATGTCGACAAGTGCAGCGGTCTTGTTCATGGCTAAGATCACACTACTGTCGCCGGCGCGCCCAAGGGCGGGACTGCCGTATGTCGCGATCACCTCGGCGAGAATGTTCCGCTCCTCATACACATCGGCCCACCCTTCCCCATAGACTTTCCGCGCCACATCCATGTGATCCTGATAGATAGCCTGCAGAAGAGGATTGATCCTCCCCATGAAACGAACCACCCCTTCCAACGGGTCCTTCTTCGCATCTTGCGCAAATGCGCCTGATGCGAAGACCGTGATCGCCGCTAACAGCAACAATAATCTTTTCATGAAATCCCACCCCAAATAGTTGCAATTCTTTTATGTCTGAAATTTCAGGCCGTCCACGGCCCACTCGGAAAATGGTAAAAATATCAGGGGAATGCGCGCGATGCCTCGGCGGCGGCGGCTTGCACATCCCGCAGCGTCAGCCCCCACAGATGATATCGAACGGCAGATTCCGGCCGCCCGTTCGGGCACTCACAAGGACAGTCCACCTCAGCTATTCAGCTTCAGCGCCAGCTGCTGCCCGCCAAACACCTTCAGCACATGTTTGTTGATCGGCCGCATCGCCTCGATGCGGCGTTGCTCTTCCCGCCTGCGCGCTTCGTGACGCTCGCGGTCTGCGCGCAGCTGCGCGGCAAAGGCCATGGCCTTGTCTGCTGCTCCTGAATAACTCGGGCTTGCTGCCATCGAACTCTCCATCAGAACATAGATGAGAACGTTTATTTGTTCTCATTTTGTTCTCATTTTCGGAGAAGTCAAGACGATCGTTTCAGGGCAATACAAAAGGTAGGGTTCCGGCGCGGGAAGAGCGGTGCCGGCAAATAGATGGGAAAGCGCCAAGTCTTTGACGCGAAAAAACTATTCTTTGGTCTGCAGCCACACCATGGCAAAAGACATCAGGCCGCAAAGCGTGGCGATCAGAAGCAGGTTGTCCATCGGAATCCTCCTATTTGTGGCAGAAACGCGGCAGGAGGATTTTGGTTCAATTGCCCTCTATTTAAGGTGATTTGCCGCCATGACCGGGGCGCTGCCTGCCTATGCCGGCCTGATCACGGTCATGATGACGATATTGCCGGCTTCGTCCCGGGCGCTGTCTGTCGTCGCGATCACCTTGCCGGCAAATTCCGCCTCGGCCTCGGCAAACGCCTCCTTCACCAGCCGGAGCGTTTCCAGATAGGCGCTGTTGTCTCGCCTCGGCATCGCCAGCAATGCCTTGATCCCTGCGCTATCGTCGGTCATGACGCTGATTTTACTCCTTTGCGTGATCCCTATATTGGGAATATCGGGACCTTCCTTCGCTGCCTTCCGGGAAAACGGCACCTGCGTCAAGGGCGGAAGCCCCTGCGGGCAAATGACGGCAGACAGCCTCGAATGCGCGATCTCGCTTTATCTCCATCTCTCATGTATAAGCCCTCGTCCCGTTGCCAAGCCCGGTTCCGGCCCATCACCGGCAAGGGCTTGCAGGATGAGGCCTACGCTACGAGATAAGGCCACGGGACCCGAGACCTGACGAAAGAAGACTTGAGATCATGACCACGGCAAAGACGGCTGCATCCGAAGGCATCCAGCGCTATTTCAAGGCGCCGGTTTTCGCCGTAGCGCCCATGATCGACTGGACGGATCGCCACTGCCGCTATTTCCATCGCCAGATCAGCCGCAATGCCCTGCTCTATACGGAAATGGTCGTCGCCGACGCCATCATCCACGGCCCGCGTGAGCGCCTGCTCTCCTTCGATGCGGCCGAACATCCCGCCGCCCTGCAGCTCGGCGGCTCCGATCCGGCCAAGCTTGCAGAAGCCGTGCGCATTGCCGAGCCCTATGGTTATGACGAGATCAACCTCAATGTCGGCTGCCCCTCGGATCGCGTCCAGTCCGGCACGTTCGGCGCCTGCCTGATGCTGACGCCGGAAACGGTTGCCGAATGCGTCGCCGCCATGAAGAAGGTCGCAAACGTCCCGGTCACCGTCAAATGCCGCATCGGCGTCGATGAGCAGGAGCCGGAAGCGGCCCTGCCCGCGCTGATGACCCGCGTGCTCGATGCCGGCGCCGATGCGATCTGGATCCATGCCCGCAAGGCCTGGCTGAAGGGCCTGAGCCCCAAGGAAAACCGCGAGATCCCGCCGCTCGATTACGATATCGTCTATCGCATGAAACAGCGCTTCCCCGATGTCTTCATCGGCATCAATGGCGGCATCCACACGCTGGATGAGGCAAAAGCTCACCTCGCCTATGTCGATGGCGTCATGCTCGGCCGCGCCGCCTATCAGAATGCCGCTATTCTCGCCGATGTCGACCAGCGCTTCTACGGCGCCCCCGCCTCCGAGCCCGACTGGAATGCGCTGCGCGACCGCATGATGGCCTATGCTGCCGGCCATATCGCCTCGGGCGGCCGCCTGCAGCATGTCGCCCGCCATATGGTCGGCCTCTTTACCGGCCTGCCCGGCGCCCGCCGCTACCGCCAGATCCTTTCGACCGATGCGGCAAAGCCGAATGCCGGCCCGGAAGTGATCGCCGCAGCCTTCGCCGCTGTCGATTTCTCGGGTGCGACGGAAGCCGTCAGCGCCTGAGGCTGGTCAGGACCATGCTGCGGCCATAGGCAATCATGCGCGAACAGACCGGTCCGTTTCCCTTCCATGTTTGAACGAAGTTCGGCTGAACGCGTTTATAACGATCCCCCACGAAGGAAGGTGAAAGGAACCGCTCATGAAAACCCTCATGATAACAGTCGCCGCCGCTTCCCTCGGCTTTGTCCCCGTGGCTGAGGCCGCGAGCCAGCATAAGCAGCCGAAACATGCCGCCCAGCAGGTCGCAAATGAGCCGCAGCAACGTCTCGGCACCCTCTCCTGCGTCGTTGCCGGCGGGGCCGGCATGATCATCGGCTCCAGCAAGGCGATCGATTGCAGCTTCAAGCAGAACACCGGCAAGGTCGAGCACTATTCCGGCACGATCGGCAAGCTCGGTCTCGATGTCGGGGTCACCGGCAAATCCTATCTCAGCTGGATCGTCGTCAACACCGCCCCCACCCGCGTCGGCGACGGCGCTCTTGCCGGCACCTATGTCGGCGCCTCTGCCGGCGCTTCCGTCGGCGTCGGTCTCGGAGCAAACGCGCTTGTGGGCGGCAGTTCGAAGAATTTCGCATTGCAGCCGCTCAGCGGCGAAACCGGAACCGGCGTCAACGTGGCCGCAGGCGTCTCTCGCCTCCAGCTGAAGGCAACGCGCTAAGTCCTGCCGGCGGCGGCCACCGGTCGCCGCCGGTATTTTCCGCGACTACCCGACCGGACAATGCCAGCCGCGCGTTTCATCCGGCGCAAGCCGTCATGCCCAATGCCGTTGGCGTTTCCCGGGAATTGTCGTAATCCGGTGCCCGATCTCAGGCAGGAACGGACATGCGGATCAGACAGGCAACTCGGGACGATTTCGACACCTTGCGATCGATAGAGTTGGCCTCTTTCGAAACGCTGCGCGCCACAGGTGCTGTCAGCGGAGAGCCGGAAGCAAGCAGCGACGCGGAACTGCAGCACTATCTCGACCACACCCTCCTCTACGCCACCTGCGATCAGGATGACATCCCCGTCGGCTATGCCGGCGCCTATATCGCGGAAGGCTGCCTGCATATCGGCGAAATGGACGTCCATCCGGATTTCCAGAGAAAAGGCCTCGGCCGCAGGCTCATGGAAACGCTTCTTGCAGAAGGCCGTTTGCGAAAGCTTGCCGCGGCAACGCTGACGACAGACCGCCTCGCCCCCTTCAACGCGCCTTTCTATGCATCGCTTGGCTTTCGGCTCCTCGAAAAGGAAGAATGCTCCCCGCGCCTGCGGACCATCCTCGATGCTGAAGCCGAAAAGGGCCTCGATCCGCTCCGCCGCATTGGCATGGTTCTGCCATTCTGATACTCGACATATGGGAGGCCAGCCAGCATGAGAGATGTCGTCGCGTTGATAACAGGCGCAAGCCGCGGTGTCGGCCGCGGGATTGCGCTTGCCTTGCTCGCCGAGGGCGCCACGGTCCACGTGACCGGCAGGACACGTTCGGAGGCGGAAGCAAGCGCTGGCAAACGCGCAGGCTCGCTCGAGGGCCTCGCGGTCGAGGCCGAGAACTTGCCCGGACGCCTGGTCCTCCATAATTGCGACCACGGCAATGACGCCGAGACCGAGCGCGTGGCCGAAGAAATCAAAGCCGGCAGCAGGCTGGACATTCTCGTGAACAATGCATGGCCCGGCTATGAAAACATGGTCGAGGACGGCGATTTTACCTGGCCCCGCGCCTTCTGGGAGCAGCCCCTCTGGCGGTGGGACGCGATGATGGGCACCGCATTGCGGGCGGCCTTCCTGATGTCGCGTGCGGTAGCACCCGTCATGATCCAGGCGCAGCGCGGCCTGATCGTCAATATTTCCTTCTGGGCAGCGCAATTCTACGATGGCAACGCGATCTACGGCATGGCCAAGGCCGCTGCCGACAAGATGGCCGCAGACTTCGCCCATGATCTGCGCCCGCACAATGTCGCCGCCGTCGCCCTCTATCCCGGGCTGGTGCGCACTGAAGCGGTCATGCAGAACGCCGAATATTTCGACCTGTCCAATTCCGAGTCACCGCAATTCATCGGCCACGTCATATCAGGCCTTTGGCGCGACCCGGCGCTGATGTCGAAATCCGGTCATGTCCTGGTCGCGGCCGAGCTCGGGCAGGAATATGATATAGCCGACGTCAACGGCTATAGACCTGTTCCTCTCACAGCAGCGGACTTCGCCAAAAGCTGAAGTCATCGCCGGGAGCGACGGCAAGCGGGAGCGTGGCTTCAAGCCGCCACCAAGAGCAGCACATAGGCCACGACCGTCACCATCAGGCCGCGAAACGCGATCGTTACGAAGCGGTATTTGCTGCGCGCGATATGCGAGAGAATATCGGCATTTTCCACATACTGATCGAAGAGATAGCGCTCGTCGCGCCGGTTCGCCGCATCGTAGAAGGCGTCGCGATGCCTGGGCCACGCGCCCCAGAACATCGAGGTGGACTTGTCGAGCCGCCGCGGCAGCACGACAAGGATCGCCGCCAGAATCGAAAAGACCGAGGCCGCAGCCAGGAGCCCGGAGAAGAGAATGGCCTGCGGCGTGCCCTGTGCATAGCGCGCCCAGGTGAAGACCGCCCTCACTTCGACGGAGCTCACAAGAAAGGCGAGCATGAAAGTAAAGATATACGCAGCCTTCTGGTCCGATATCTTGATCTGATCGTAGAATATATCGTTGATTTTCTTGATATGGTCGAAATATTCCGAGTCGACATCGTCCGTAGACGGAGAGCTGGAAGGCAGCTCCGCAAAATTTTCAAACTCGCTCAAAGGAAACCCCACCCCGCAATAGTGTTTCCCTAATAATACACTTGACCGCGAAAGCAAGAACACGTGTGCACCCGACTTGACTTTTACACCGCACTTGGCCAAACGGGGAAAAGATGCGGGGGTATCTGAAATGTCGGGGCTGAGGTCTGTTCTGTGCGCAAGTACGTCTTTTGCGCTCATGTCAACGTTACTTTCATTTCCGGTAGCGGCCGAACCGATTCAGCGCTCGACGCCGGTTGCAGGCTCCGTCATCGCCCGCAAGACAGGCGAGGAAGTGCGTTTCGTCGATGTCACCAACTGGCGCGTCGTCGATCTCAACCAGGACCTGCTCGATGGCGACGTACTGCGCACCAACGCCACGGGCCAGCTCGCCATCCTCTTTTCCGACCATACGCAGATCCGTCTTGGCCGCAATTCCGCGCTGCAGGTCAAGAAGATGTCGGCGACCGGCGACACGATCCTCAACCTGCAATCCGGCACCATCTGGGCCCGCGCCCAGCGTGGCGGCCAGGGCCTGACGGTCGAAACCCCGGCAGCAGCCGCCGCTATCCGCGGAACGGACTGGACGATGACCGTCGAAGGCGCCAAGACCTCGATGATCGTGCTCGAAGGCCGCGTCTCGCTGACCAACCCGCAGGGCAGCGTCGATGTCAACGAGGGCGAAGGCGCTGTCGCCACCATCGGCCAGGCGCCGCACAAGCTCATCAGCGTCAATCCTGACGACCGCGAGCAGATGCTCTTCTATCTCGACCTGCGCGACGGTTTCGGCCTCATGCCGACTTCACCGCTGCGCGCCGACCGCATGGCGACGGAACGCCGAAGGCTGCTCGCCCTGCCGCCAGTGAGCCGCACAACGGAAGACTGGCTGGAGCTTGCCGAGGTGCAGAGCGCCTTCGACGGGCGTCAAGCCGCAGCTGCAACATTGCAGAACATCCGCGGCCGCAAACTGACGGTGGCCCAGCAGGCGCGCGTCGACCTGCTCGATGCCACCATTGCGGGCTCGGAAAAGCGCTATGACGACGCCGCAAAGCTTTTCGCCAGGGCGCTGCCGCATCTTGACCCGACACGCCGCAACATGGCGCAATATGGCGGCTATTTCGCCCGCTCGCTGGCCGACCCCTCTCATTTCGAACCGCCGCCGGCAAACACGACCGGTCCCTATGGCGCCATCATGCAGGCCTATACGACAGGCTTCCTGGAAAACCCGCGCGCCGCGATCGAGATCATCCGGAAAGCGGAACAGCGCTATCCCGACGATCCGACCCTGCCGGCAATCCGCGCCCAGCTGGCGCAACTCATCGACGACCGCGCCCAGATGAAGGAAGCAGCCGACCGCTCGCTGTCGCTCGATCCCGATCATCCGATGGCCCTTGCCGCCCGTGCCGGTTACAGGGCGGCCTATGAGAGCGATATCAACGGCGCGCTCGCGGACCTGAACCGCGCGATCGAACTTGCGCCCGGCGCCTCGGGCACGCTCAATTCGCTCGGCCTGCTGCAGAGTTCGCGTGATGCCAACGGCGAGGCGGAGGAAGCCTTCAAGAAGGCGATCGAGCTCGACCCGCAGGACCCGCTGCTGCATGCAAACCTTGCGATCCTCTATCTCGACCAGGCCCGCATGAAGGAGGCCAAGCGCGAGATCGACACCGCAATCGCCCTCGATCCGTCCTTCGATATCGCTCTACTCGCCCGCGGCCGCTACTATCTGCAGACCGGCGAGCGCGACAAGGCGTTGGAAGATCTGCTCGCTGCCAGCACCGCCAATCCCGGTCACTCGCAATCGCAGCTGATGCTTGCCGCCGCCCATTACGAAAAGGGCGATCGCCTCCCCTCCGAACAGGCGCTCGACAATGCCAACCGTCTGGATGACAACGATCCTGTCATCTCCGCCTTCCGCACCGCCGTCGATATCGACGATTACAATGCCGATGGTGCGATCGCCAACGCGCAGGAATTCCTGCGCCGCTCGCGCGCCCGCGGCGGCGATTTCAGCGGCCTCGGCGCCAATGCCAGCGCCGGCTCGACGCTGAACAACGCCTTCCGCCTGCAGGGTCTGGATGCCTGGGGCCGCTACTACGGCGATGCCGTCTTCGATCCCTTCAAGGGCAGCAGCTATATCGACCAGTCGATCAAGGGCAGCATCTTCCCCTTCGTCAACGCGACGAGCTTCAGCGATGACAATATCATCCAGAACCGCGGCAATGCATCGAGCTACTCGTCCTTCATCCAGGGGCTGCTGCTCTCTCCCCACGTGCTGTCCGGCCGTTCACGCGCAGCAACGCTGTTCGACGTGCCCTTCATCGAAGGCTCGGTCGGCGGCGGCATCAACAGCGTCGATGGCCATACGCGCCGTACCGGCGAAGCCGATATCCAGGGCTATTCGAACAGCACGATTCCGATCAGCTTCTACGGCAACCTGACCTGGGAGGAGCTCGCGCTCGACGGCACCTATTCCAGCTTCGGTGGCTATGCGACCGAGAACAAGCTGCTCGGTGGCAACGGCTATATAACGGCGACCGTGACGCCCGACGATCGTGTGGTGGCTTATGTCAACCATGCCAAGAACGACGGAACGCTGAATGCGCTGTCACAAGGCACGGCGCTGACGGATTTCCTCAATCTTTTTGGCGCCGGCCTTCCGGATATCGTGACCTCGCAATATTCCACTCGGCTCGTGGATGCCGAGATAACCAATGCCGGTATCGGCTGGAGCCATACGTTCGGCTACGAAAACATCCTGAACGGCGCCATCCTCTATTCGGAAACCAAGTCGAAGACAGAAAACTTCCTGAGCGTGGATGATGCACCGCTCTTCGGCCTGCCCGATCCGGACGTCATCCCCTTCCTGGACGGCACGGAGGAAACATCCTCGAAGACCTATATCGGAGCCCTGAGCCATTCCATCGGCAACGGTCCCCTGACGTGGCGATACGGCATTGAAGGCGGCTGGATCGATGGCAGTACGACCACGTCCTCTCGTCTGCATGAACTCTTTCCCAGATTTCCGGTTCTCCCGGCAACCACCGACGGCCCGAACACCGTCAGCAACACCGTCAATATCGGTCGCGCCTATATCGACGTTCTGCACGACATTACCCCCGATCTCAAAGGCGAATACGCTCTCTTTGGAACCCGCATGGAAGGCGACGGCGTCGATATAAGCCGGCTGGAACCGCGCTTCGGCCTTGCCTGGGCACCGGTCCAGAACCATTGGCTGCGCGCCGCCTTCATGCGCCAGAGCCTCGATCTCGGCGTTCCCACCCTTGCCCCGATCGGCATTCTTGGTCTGCAGGCAAATCAGTTTTCGGTCAGTGCCGAAGGTTATGCGGACACGGCAGCCTTCCAGTGGGACGCAGAGTGGACCGACAAATTCTTTACCTCGGTCGAATACCAGCACCAGGAGCTGCATGATTTCTCGATCGACCTGCCGTTGATCGCCCTTCCGGCGATCGAGAGCCTGCCGCTCTCGCGCGGCTCGATCGATCGCGCCGCCGTCACCGCCAACGTTGCGCTCGGCGCAGGTTTTGGCCTCTCGGCCACCTACGCCTACATGGATTCCGAAAACAAGGATCCGGGAACGCTGAATTTCGGTGGCAACCTGCCATATATCCCGCAAAACTCCGGCCAGATCGCGCTAACCTGGGTCAATGAAGCCAAGGTCAAGGCCACCGTCGCCGCCAACTATATCGGCGAGCGACACGGCGACGATATCGGCACCAAGCTCGACGACTACTGGAGCCTCGACGCCCATCTGATCTGGGAGCCCTTCGACAAGCGCATTGCGCTCGAAGCCGCGGCCTACAATCTTCTCGACGAGGACTTCGAGATCACTCCCGGTGTGCCCGGCTGGGGCCGCGCCTTCAAGGGCAGCCTGAAGATCCGATTCTGATGATGGCGCGCCCGACCGCCCTGCAACGGCTTCAGGCAGAGCGCGCCATCGACACAGGCCGGCAACAGCGCCCGCCCGGCTGGCCCTTCTCCAGCCGCGGCATCCGTCTTCTCGTGCTGGCCCTGGTCACGCTGGTCACGATTTCGCTGATCTCCCGCCTGCCCGCCTGGGCGCTGACGGAATTGCGCACCTTCGACTATCTCTCCACGATCGACGATCCCTCGCCGCCGGCCGGCGGCCCGATCATCGTGGCGATCGACGAGCCGGCGCTTGCCGATATCAACGCCCAGTGGCCCTGGCCGCGCAGCCTGCATGCCGAGCTCGTCAAGCAGTTGCGCGCCGCCGGCGCAAAGGCCATCGCGCTCGATATCATCATGGCCGAGCCTTCGACGGCTGAAAACGATCAGGCGATAACCTCCGCCGTCGGCCCGGACATCGTGCTTGCCGGCGACGAAACGTTGATCGAGGCGCCGCAGGCCGATCAGCTGGTGCGCACCACGCCGCTGCCGCAGATGACGGAAGCCGGCGCGCGCACCGGCATCGCCTCGATCGCGCTGAGTGGCGATGGCATCTTCCGCAACATTCCATCCTATGAGGATGGCTTTGCCATGGAGCTTGCAAAGGCTGCGGGCATGAAGGCGCCGCATCTGCCGGCAGGCGCGCTCGTCCAGTCACTCGGCCCGGCCCGCTCCTATCCCACCGTTTCCTATTATCAGGCGCTCGACCCGAAGAATTTCCTGCCGCCCGATATCTTCAAGGATCGCGTCGTGCTGGTCGGCCTCAGCCTGCAGAATGCGCCCGAGATCGACCAGGGCGGCGTCGATGCCTATGCCACGCCCTACACCGTCCACACCGGCAAGCTGATCTCCGGCGTCGAGGTGCAGGCCACCATCTACGACAATATCGTCCATGGCCTCGCCATCAATGAAGCCGGTCTGCCGGTCGTTGCGATCTGCATCCTCGTTGCCGTCGCGCTCGCCGCCGCGACCGTCTGGAAGGCCACGAGCTGGCGCACGCTGGTCGCGACCGCCGCCGCCGTCCTTGCCTTCGCCGCGGCAAGCTATGCCGGCATCCGCTTCACCCATGTCTTCGTCTCGCCGCTCGGACCGACCGTCGCCTTCATCGCCGTCGCCTTCGGCCAGGCAGCCTTCGACTATGCGCAGGAGCGCCACCAGAAGCGCCAGATCACGCTCGCCTTTGCCCAATATATCTCGCCCGATCTCGTCAAGCGCCTCTCCAATGATCCCTCGCAGCTGAAGCTCGGCGGCGAGCGGCGAACCCTGACCGTCCTGTTTTCAGACGTACGCGGCTTCACCACCATTGCCGAAACGATGAAGGACGATCCCGAGCAGCTGACAACGCTCATCAACCGGCTGCTGACGCCGCTCTCGGATGTCGTCATGGACCATGGCGGCACGATCGACAAATATATGGGCGATTGCATCATGGCCTTCTGGAATGCGCCGCTCGACGACCCCGACCATGCCCTGCATGCGGTCAAGGCCTCGATCGCCATGCAGGATGCGATCGGCACGCTGAACCGCGAGCTGGAGCGGGAAGTGGCCGCCACCGGCCGGCCGCTGCATATCCTGAAAATGGGCGTCGGCATCAATACCGGCGAATGCATCGTCGGCAATATGGGCTCGACCCGGCGCTTCGACTATTCCTGCCTCGGCGACAGCGTCAATCTCGCCTCACGCCTGGAAGGCGCCTCGAAGAATTATGGCGTCGCCCTGCTGCTCGGCGAGGAAACCGCCCGCCTCGTGGCCGAACATTACGCCGTGGTCGAGCTCGACCGCATCATCGTCAAGGGCCGCACGGTGCCCTCGCCCGTCTTCACCGTGCTCTACGGCTCGCACCGCGCGGCGCTCCCGGAGCATAACGCCTTCCTGGATGCAAAATACGCGGGCACGCTCAGCATCTCCGACCCCGCCTTCGACAGCCTGCCGAAGGCCATTCCTGAGCTTTCGGCCTATTACGCATTGGTGCGCGGCAGCCTCGCACAGGACATCGCGGCCCCCTAGAGCGATTAAAGCCAAAAAGCGCAGCGGTTTCCGGTCAGAACAAAGGTGGTTCCTTCCGCGCCTTTTGCACTTGAAAGCGCGTCGCGATCTTTCATATCCGCCTGCCGCGCTCTAGTTCTTCGTCTTGCGCATGTCGTTATCGCAAAACCGCCGCGCAGTTTTGCGCGACATGCATTACGATATCTTCAGACTCGCCCAGATCAATCAGCCAAGAAGTCCCATCATGTCCCTTCCCGCCACCGTCATTCCACTCCCGCAGCCTGTTCTCCTGCCCGTCGAAGGCAGCGCCGAGGCCTTTCCGGTCCGCCGCGTCTATTGCGTCGGCCGCAACTATGCCGATCACGCCATTGAAATGGGCCATGACCCGAACCGCGAGCCGCCCTTCTTCTTCCAGAAGAACGCTGACAATCTCTTCTCCGGCAGGGACTTCCCCTATCCGCCGCTGTCGAATGACGTGCATTTCGAGGTCGAATGCGTGCTGGCGCTGAAGGCCGGCGGCGCCGATATACCCTCGGAAAAAGCGCTCGACTGCATCTATGGCTACGGCGTCGGCATCGATTTCACCCGCCGCGACCTGCAGGCCGAAGCCAAGAAACTCGGCCGCCCGTGGGAGCTTGCCAAGGCCTTCGAACATTCCGCCCCGGTCTCGCCGCTCGTTCCCGCGAGCCGCCTCGGACATCCCGTAAATGGCCGCGTCTGGCTTGATGTCAACGGCGTCCGCAAACAGGATGGCGACTTAAACCAGATGATCTGGAAAGTCCCGGAAATCATTGCAGAGCTTTCGAAACTCTTCGTTCTGGCGCCCGGCGATATCATCATGACCGGCACCCCCGCCGGTGTTGCCGCCATCAACAAGGGCGACAGCATTTCCTGCGGCGTCGACGGCATCGCGACGCTCTCGCTGAACGTGGTCTGAGGAGGAAGACATGGCAATCTATGCGCTCGGAGGCCAGCACCCGAAACTGCCGCCGCACGGCACCTTCTGGATCGCCCCCGAAGCGCATGTGATCGGCCATGTGGAACTCGCCGAAGAGGTCGGCATCTGGTTCGGTGCCGTCCTGCGCGGCGACAACGAACCCATCGTCATCGGCAAGGCCACCAACCTGCAGGAAGGCGTCATGGTCCACACCGACCCCGGCTTCCCCACCACGATCGGCGATCACTGCACCATCGGCCACCACGCCATCATCCACGGCTGCACGATCGGCAACAACAGCCTCATCGGCATGGGCGCCACGATCCTGAACGGCGCCAGGATCGGAAACAACTGCCTCGTCGGCGCCAATGCGCTCATCACCGAAGGCAAGGAATTCCCCGACAATTCCCTCATCGTCGGCTCACCCGCCAAGGCGATCCGCACGCTGGACGATGAGGCGATCGCCAGGATCACCCAGTCGGCAAAGAAATATGTCGGCAACTGGCAGCGCTTTGCGCGGGATCTCGAGCGGATCGATTGACAGTCGACCGCGGGCGGATCTGACAGCTAGGCGGTTTTCAGTCGGTCGTTGCCGCGAGAATCCTGCCGCCCCTCGGCTCCTGGACGATGATGGCGCTCTTGAGGTCGCCGGCCGCAGCCGGGATCGGCAGCTTCAGCATCTTGCCGTCCCAGGTGCCGAGACGCGTCAACTCGTGCACGACATGAGCGTGCGACAATGTCTCGCCAGCGTTCTCGCCTCTGGCGACCGGAACCTGCACGGTGCCCGGAGCGTAGCGGACGAGCCAGACGTCGGCCGGAGCGCTCCGGCCCTTCGCAGCGTCGATGACAGCCACGTTCGGGGCCAGCGCGATCCCGGGGCCTGACAGTGCGGGCTCGGACGCGATCACGCGCCGGATCTGGTTGAGATCATAGCCGACGGTCGACTGGTGGCCGTTGACGACCATCTGCGGCGTGAAAGGGCCGGATTGGCCGAGTGCCGGCTCATAGGTCACCTGCCGCTCGGTGAATTCCTTCTTCCCGAAAATGTCCTTCCATCCGAGATAGTCCCAATAAGTCACCGAGAAGCTCAGGGTGAGCACATCAGGATCGTTGCTGAGCTTGACGAGATTGGCATTGGCCGGAGGGCATGAGGAACAGCCCTGGCTGGTGAACAATTCCACGACCGCAGGTGATTGCCCGGCGGAGGCCTGAGAGGTGGAACCGAGGCCGAAGATTGCGGCAATGATCGCAAGATTGAACGCGGCTGAATATGTCATGGCGGTGCTCCCTGATGATCTGCATCTCGTTCTCCTTCGCGGGCGGAACGCCATTCGTTACAGCCTCACGCACTTGTGACGGTGTCCGGAAAGCCGCGCCGCCAGCCTTTCCCGGCCAAAGGTCTCCGGCCTCAGAGAAAAAACTTCGGGACGCCTGTAACAAATCCCGCTTCGCCTACGTACATGCAGTAGGGGCGTGACGGTATCGGACATCGAAAACGACCATGGCAACACTCGACGATCACAGCCAGGCCACTCCAGCAGGCCCGACGATAACAGTCATCCGCCGGCACTCGCTGGCAACCCGCATTACACACTGGATCAACGTTCTCTGTCTCAGCCTGCTTTTGATGAGCGGGCTGCAGATTTTCAATGCCCACCCGGCGCTTTACTGGGGCCAGTACGGTGCGGACGCAGACCCGTCCTGGCTGTCAATCGGCGCCGTTGATGGCGGCACGCGCGGCGTGCTTCGCATCGGCAATCTGCAGATCACCACGACAGGCGTTCTCGGCGTTTCGGGAACGGGCGATGACGCGACCGAGCGTGGCTTCCCTTCCTGGATCACCATTCCGAGCTACCAGGATCTCGCAACCGGCCGCCGCTGGCATCTGTTCTTTGCCTGGCTCTTCGTCATCAACGGATCGATCTATGCGCTCATCGGTTTCCTGTCGGGCCATTTCCGCCGTGATCTGGCGCCGAGCGGCGAAGAGATCTCGCCGCACCATCTGGGACAGGAAATCGCCGACCACGCGCGCCTGCGCTTCCCGAAGGGTGAAAAGGCAAGGCGTTACAATGTGCTGCAGAAGCTCGCCTACCTGATCGTCATCTTCATCCTGCTGCCGCTGATGTTTGCAACGGGCTTGACCATGTCACCCGCCATGGATGCCGGCTATCCCTTCCTGCTCGAGCTGTTCGGCGGCAGGCAAACGGCCCGGTCGATCCACTTCATCTGCGCCTGGTCGATCGTCCTCTTCGTTTTCGTGCATATCGCCATGGTGATCCTGTCCGGCCTCTGGAACAACATGCGCTCGATGATAACGGGCCGCTACGTGATCGAAACCGAAAGGGACGATCGATGACCTTCTCCATTACACGCCGCGGCCTGCTGATCGGATCGGCTGCCGGACTCGGTGCATTCGGCCTGACCGGCTGCGACGATGTCGTCCAGAACCCCAATGTCCAGTCTGTTCTCGACATGGCCGAGACGCTGACGATGAAAAGCCAGCGGCTGCTCGTTCCCAAGGACAAGCTGGCGCCCGAATATACCGAAGCCGATATCTCGCCGACATTCCGGCCGAACGGCACCAGCCAGCCAGACAGCGAAGCCTATGCGCAGATGATGGCAACCGGCTTCGCCAACTGGCGACTGAAGATTGACGGGTTGGTAGAGCGTCCCGTCAAGCTTTCGCTCGCAGATCTGAAGAAGCTGCCCTCGCGCACCCAGATCACCCGCCACGACTGCGTCGAGGGCTGGAGCGCGATCGGCAAGTGGACTGGCGCGCAGCTCGGACCGCTCCTGCAGAGCGTGGGGCTGAAACCCCAAGCCCGCTATGCCGTCTTCTACTGCGCAGACCAGCTCGAGCAGACGCTGGACGGCAGCGGAACCTATTACGAAAGCATCGATCTCATCGACGCCTTCCACCCGCAGACCATCCTCGCCTACCAGATGAACGGCAAGGATCTGGAAGTCGCCCACGGCGCCCCGCTTCGCCTGCGCGTCGAGCGCCAGCTTGGCTACAAGCATGCCAAATACGTGATGCGGATCGAGATGAAGGACAGCTTCGCCGGCCTGTGGGGCGGCAAGGGCGGCTTCTGGGAAGACCGGGGCTACGAGTGGTACGCCGGAATCTAGGCACTCGTACCCCCGAACAGTCTTGCCCCGGGACAGTCTCGCCGCGCGACAGACTTGCAAAGGGCAATGGCGCCCGCAAGGAGGAGGAGAAGACCATGTTGAAATGCACAGCAGCAGCAATCGTTCTCGCAGCAGCGTCCGCACTACCTGCCTTTGCACAGGACGCGATGATGTCGGCGAAATGCGACGAGGCTTCGATGATGAAAATGCAGGCCGACATGGATGCCATGACGGATCCTGCCATGAAGGAAAAGAAGGAAATGGCGTCCAAGGAAATGATGATGGCCAAGGATTCCATGAAGGCGAACAAGATGGAAGAATGCAAGACGCACATGGAAAAAGCCATGAAAAGCATGAGCAACATGTGAAGCGTGCCAGAGAGATGCGGGCGGCCCCGGGAGGGCTGCCCGTGGCATGAACGCCGCTGCGCGATCGGCGGCAACCGCCCCGCCGGCGCCAATGTGTTCGCCGCTGAACTAACGGAATTCCCCGACAACGACTGGTCGCCGGCTCACCCGGCCATGCCATCCCTAGGTGGAGGAGTCGGCGCAATCCGTCAGGCAAGCAACGCTCGTGCCGCCCGAGCGCCGGGCAAGCGTATTGTTATGCGCGGAACATCTGGCATCCGCACACCGACGCTGGCATAAATGAGCTTCACCGAGGGAGGCATCATGATGCAGAAGAACGCGCCGGACTTCAGCCTTGCGGGCAAGGTGACTTTGTTGACGGGAGCGGGCCGTGGCATCGGCCGGGCTTGCGCACTTGCCTGTGCAGCAGCAGGCTCCGATATCGTCCTGGGGGTCCGTGATGTCGCCGCCTCAGCGGGCCTGGTTGCCGAACTCGAGGGCACGGGCCGAAAAATTCTCCCGGTTGAACTGGATATTCCCAACAAGGCCCATATCGCACAGGCCGTCGACGCGGCGCTGGCCACGTTCGGTCGGATCGACATCCTCGTCAACAATGTCGGCGTGGCCCCGGGCAATCTCGCGGAACTCGTCGAGGAGAAGGACCTTGACGAGATCCTCGACGTCAATATCAAGGGCACCTTTCTGATGACCCAGGCGGTTGGCCGTCACATGATCAAGCGCAATGGGGGCCGGATCATCAATATCAGCTCGCAGGCCGGTACCGTGGCGCTGCGTGGCGAGGCCATCTATTGCATGAGCAAGGCGGCAATCAATCACCTCACGCGCTGCCTCGCAGCCGAATGGGCACGCTACGATATCACCGTAAACACTGTATCGCCGACCTTCATTCATACCGACGGTACAGCACCTTTTCTATCCGATGCCGACAATCACAAAGCGACCCTCGGTCACATTCCACTCGGTCGGATCGGTGAAACCGATGATGTGGTGGGTGCCGTAGTCTTCCTTGCCTCACCGGCTGCAAGCCTGATCACCGGCGCGAACCTGCTGGTGGACGGCGGATGGTCCGTCGCCTGAGGCCGAGCGGGGCCTCGCAGCACAAGTCCTAGCAAGCGAGAGCGACCTTCCCTGACAATGACCGCCTGACGTCATCTGCAAAGGCGATGGCGATCTGGCATTTCGACCATCGCATTGGCAATTTTTCTGCCTGCCGCGCGGCCCCTCACCCGGCCACCTTTACCTTCTTGGCAAACGGCACCCACAGCAGCGCGCAGGCCGTCAGCACCGCAACCACCATCCATGCCTCGTTGATCGCCTGAACACTTGCGGCCGTCTGCACCAACGGATCGAGCATCGCCGTCGTATCCGCGTCGAACTCGCCGTGGTGGCCCGCGACCGCCTGCAGCGGTGCGCCGACAAAGGCGGCAATGCCCGTGTCCCCCGCCTTCAGCCGCTCCCAGAGGCTGTCGCCGAGCGGTCCCGAGCGCGTATAGACGATAGTGTCGATCAGTGCGATGCCGATTGCACCGCCAAGGTTGCGCATCAGGTTGAACAGGCCGCTGGCGTCTGGAATGCGCTCCGGCGGCAGGGTGCCGAGCGCGAGGCGCGTCGGCGGCAGCAGGCAGAACATGATGGCGGTGCCGCGGATGACCTGCGGCCAGAACATCGCGTCGAAATCGGTCTGCGGGTCCTGAAAGGCGCTCATGCCGATGCCGATGGCAAAAAGCGTGAAACCGGCCGCAGACAACAACCGCGCGTCCATCCGCTTTTCGAGCGCCACCGCGATCGGCGCGGTGATGAGCTGGGCGATGCCCGTCACCAGCATCGTCATGCCGATTTCGAGCGCGTTGTGCCCGCGCACGAAGGCGAGAAAGACCGGCATGAGATAGACCGAGCCGAAGAGGCCGATGCCGAGAATGAAGCTCATGGCCGAACCCGCCAGAAAATTCCTGTCCCCGAAATTCCCGAGTTCGACCACAGGTATGGCGCGATGCAGCGACCGCCACGCGAAGACGGCTCCCGCAACCACCGACAGGCAGATGAGGCCGGCGACGTAAAGCGAAGTCCAGCCGCTCGTCGGCGCTTCCTTCAGGCCGAGTTCCAGTGCCGCGAGGCTCGCCGCCATCAGGAGCAGTGAGACGATATCGAGATGCCATAGCTCGGAGAGATTGACGCCGTCCCGCGGAAGCGCCCGCATGGCAACGAGTGCCGCGACAATGCCGGGAATGATGTTGATCAGAAACAGCCAGTGCCAGGAATAGGTCTCGGTCAGCCAGCCGCCGACGATCGGCCCGATGGTCGGCGCAAGCACTGCCAGAACGCCGGCGATCGTCGTCGCCAGCGCCTGCCGTTCATCTGGAAACAGGATGAAGACGGCCGAAAACACCGAGGGAATGAGAGTGCCGCCGGAAAATCCCTGGATGACCCGCCACGCGATGAGCCCGCCAAAACTGTCGCTCGCCGCACAGCCCGCCGAGGCGATCACGAAGAGCGACAGCGACACGACGAAGAGCCAGCGCATCGTCAGCAGGCGCGTGAGAAAACCCGTCAGCGGTATCGCCACCACTTCGGCGATGAGATAGGCGGTCTGCACCCAGCTCATCTGATCCGGATGGATATCGAGTGCCGACTGGATGGTCGGCAGCGAGGTCGCGACGACCTGAACGTCGAGGATGGCCATGAACATGCCGAGGCACATCGCCATGAAGCCGATCCACCGGGGGCTGTGGGGAACTGCTGATAAAACGGTTTGAGACCGGTCGGGCATGCAATGATCCTGCAAAAGCGTCGTTCTCAGGCGCGGCCTGGATGGCCGGAATCAACGCATGGCAGGCGACAATAGCAGGGCATTGCGCACCATGCCAAAACACAATGGCAGGAGCCGCTTCGCCGCTCCGATGACGCGCTGCGGAACCCCATTATCAGCCGCCTCACGACGGGCGCATGGGCTTCGAACGGGAAGCGCCGTCATCGAGGAAAGGGGCTTCCATTCCCGGCAGCCCATTGCATGGGTGACAAGCCGCACCATGTGCGTTTTTCGAACATCGTGTGTTCGATCATATCGGTTTTCACATTGCCGCAAAGCATGCTTCATGCCCCTCGCACAAACGCTCTGATCCATTCGGGAACAACAGCACGGCCGTGACCGGCTCCGTCGCGACCACGCCCCCACGACCGCAAGAGGAAATGCCATGAAGGATGAACTGCGCGCGCTGGCTTCGCTTGCCGGCCCCTTCCCGCCATTCGATGCCGATGCCGTGCCCGACGACCCGCGCGATCTCTTCTCCGACTGGCTGCGCGATGCGATAGCGGCAGGCATCCGCGAACCGCATGCCATGGTGCTCTCGACGGTGGACGGGAACGGCGCACCCGATGCCCGCCTTCTCATCCTGAAGAACCTCGATGCCAGGGGCTGGCATTTCGCAACGTCAGGCAACGGCCCCAAGGGCCGCCAGATCGCCCTCAACCCTTACGTTGCGCTGACCTTCTACTGGCCGGCGCTCGGCCGTCAGGTGCGCCTGCGCGGCACGGCTTTCGAAGCCGGCGAGCCGGAACGCCTGGCCGATTTCCGCAGCCGCTCGGCAAGTGCACGGGCCGCAGCCCTTGCCGGCCGGCAGAGCGAGGCGCTGTCCTCCCGCAGCGAACTCCACGCCGCCATCGACGAACAGGTCCGGCGCATCCAGGCCGAGCCGGATCTCGTGGCGCCGAACTGGCAGCTCTTCATCGCCATGCCGCATGAGGTGGAGTTCTGGCAGGGTGCAGAGGACCGGCTGCATCACCGCCTGCTCTATCGGCGGGAGAAGGCCGGCTGGCGGCGCGAAAGCCTCTGGCCCTAGGGCCTGGTCAGGCAGGCGACTACCGCGGCCTTTACCAGCGCCGGCGGCCCGAGGCGCACCTTATCGCAAATGCCCGGGCCGATGAGAGTAACGCCAGGACAAAATAAGCAAGATTTCCGGAACCTGCCTCTTGCAATCGGCCGTGACGCGCATCATATCCCGGCTTCACCTGAAAACGAACTTGCGCTTGGTATCGACGTCGGTCGAGCCGCGTTCGAGCTTCACAGGACAAGGGCGCTCCCCGCAAGGGTCGAGCGCCCTTTTGATTCCGGCTCGTGGCCGCCGCCTCAGGCGTAAGGCGTACCCTCGAGCGACGCCTTCACGCCAAGACTGCCCTGGTCGGTGAGTTCCAGAAACAGGGCCTTCGCCTTCCCCGTATCGCCGTGCTGCCGGAAGCTTCGGTGCGCCTCGATGAAGGCGACGCTCCAGGTGGCAAGCAGCATTGCGCTCGCAAGCCTTGCCGCGGGATCGTCAGCCGGTCGCCCCGCAGTTTCGGCAAGTGCCGCCGCCAGTTCTCCCGCAATCTCGTCCCGGATAGCGCGCGCCCTCGCCTTCAGCGTTTCGCTGTTTTCCACCGTCTCGATGAAAGTCTGGCTCGCCGCCGAAAACAGCAGATAAGGCGTCTGCTGCAGCACAAGCTGATGCGCCAGCAGCCGCAATGCCTCGATCGGCGGCACCCCGCCATCGCGCTGCCGCAAGGCCTCGCGAAGTGTCTCGCGCGCCTCCTCGTCGCGATCGAAAAACATGTCTTCCTTGCGCGGGAAATGGTTGAAGACTGTCATTCGCCCGACATCGGCGGCCGCCGCAATCTCATCGACCGTCACATTCTCGAAGCCCCGCTCGAAAAACAGCCGGTCGGCGGCAAGCGAGATGGCGCGCCGGGTCGCAAGGCGCTTGCGGGATCTGCGATCCGAGGGTGCTTCGTCTGATGGCGTCGTCATGCGGCTTCCATAACAGGATTCATGTACTGAGTACACCTATGTTGACAGGCAGTGTTTCGCAGCCTATTACTGTACTCAGTACATATTAATATACAGTACATCGATAGCAGATGGACGTGGATCCGTGCCCGGGACCGCGATCGGTCGAGCCTTGTCTGCATCCGCCGAAAGGAGAATCCCCAATGAAAGCCATTCAATTCAGCCGCTATGGCGGCGCCGAGGTCCTCGATATCGTCGAGATCGATCCACCGCATCCCGGTCCCGGAGAGCTGCGCATCAGGGTGCGTGCAGCCGGCGTCAATCCCTCGGACTGGAAGCGTCGCGAGGGACAATATCGCGCTTTCGAGGACGTCCGGTTTCCCTCCGGCGTCGGCGTCGAGGCCTCCGGCATCGTCGATGAAGTCGGCCCCGGCGTCGCCAGCACCTTCGTCGGCGATGCCGTCTTCGGCTATGGCCGGGCCACGATGGCCGAACATGCCATCCTCACCCACTGGGTCCACAAGCCCGACGACCTGCCCTTCGAGATCGCCGGCGGACTGCCCGTAATATCGGAGACAGCCTGGCGCAGCCTTGATGAGCTCCACGTCAAAGCCGGTGAGACGCTGCTCGTTAGCGGTGCTGCGGGCGGCATCGGCTCGGCCGTCATCCAGCTGGCGCGCATCCGGGGCATCACCACCATCGGCACGGCAAGCCCGCAGAAACACGATTACCTGAAGAGCCTCGGCGCCATCCCGACGACCTACGGGCCGGGCCTCGCCGATCGCGTGCGGCAGCTCGCGCCCGAGGGGATCGATGCGGCGCTTGATGTCGCCGGCTCCGGCATCATTCCCGAGCTGATCGCGCTGACCGGCGATCCCGCCCGCGTGCTGTCCGTCGCCGATTTCTCGGCGGAGGAATATGGCGCGAAATTCTCGCACGGACCGCCGAAGGAGCCCGAACGAGTGCTCGCCGATGTGGCACGGCTCTATTCCAGGGGCCAGTTCCGGCTGCACATCGAGCAAAGCTTTCCGCTCGAACAGACGGCTGAGGCCCAGACCATCAGCGCTGCCGGCCGCGTCACCGGCAAACTCATCATTTCCCCATGAGCCAGACCATGAACAGACCCCTCATCGTCATTTTCACCGCCATCTGCCTCGATGCCGTCGGCATTGGCCTGATCTTCCCGATCCTCCCGCGCCTGCTTCAGGAGGTGACGCATTCAGCCGATATCGCCTTCTATATCGGCATCATGACCGCGCTCTATGCCGCCATGCAATTCGTCTTCGCCCCCGTGCTCGGCGCACTCAGCGACAGTATCGGCCGCCGTCCGGTGCTCCTGATTTCGCTTGCGGGCGCAGCCGTCAATTACGTCATCATGGCCTTTGCGCCCTCGCTCTCCCTGCTCTTTGCCGGCCGCGCCATCGCCGGCCTCACCAGCGCCAACATGTCGGTCGCATCCGCCTATATCACCGACATTTCGCCCGCCGATCAGCGCGCCCGTCGCTTCGGCCTGTTCAATGCCATGTTCGGCGCCGGTTTCATCATTGGACCGGTCCTCGGCGGCCTGCTCGGCGATTACTGGCTGCGCCTGCCCTTCATCGCCGCCGCCGTGCTCAACGCCGCAAACCTGCTGCTTGCCCTCTTCGTCCTTCCGGAATCCCGGGCGCCCTCCCGCCGGACGATAAATATCGCAGCCCTCAATCCGCTTGCACCCTTCAAACGGCTCGTCTCGATGAAGGCACTGCTGCCGATCGTGCTGGTCTATTTCGTCTTCAGTGCGGCCGGCGAATCCTACGGCACCTGCTGGGCGCTCTGGGCTTTCGATGCCTTCGGCTGGAACGGAGTCTCGATCGGCCTGTCGCTCGGCGCCTTCGGCATCTGCCAGACCGTCTGCCAGGCCTTCCTCCCCGGCCCCGCCACCCGCCTGCTCGGCGAGCGCTGGTCGGTGCTCACAGGCATCGCCGCCGCCTGCCTCGCCCTTGTTGTCATGGCCTTCGCGAACCAGGGCTGGATGATCTTCGCCATCATGCCTGTCTTCACCCTCGTCGGCATCGGCAACCCCGCCTTCCAGGCGCTTGCCACAAGCAGGGTCGCTCCCGATCGCCAGGGCGAACTGCAGGGCCTGCTCGCCTCCACGATCAGCCTCGCCTCGATCATCGCGCCGCTCGGCTTCTCATCCCTCTATTTCCTCACGCGGGAGAACTGGCCGGGCGGCATCTGGCTCTCGGTGATCGCACTTTATGCAGTCGCAGTGCCGTTGGTGCTGATGAGCACTGCGAATAGTCGCCTTGAACAAACCGCAGGCACATAGAGCGAACCGACGCGAGCGTGCATGTTGGCGCAAATCAAAATAAATACCAGCAATCAATGGACGCCAAGTTGATTGAGGGGTTTCGAAGTTCCATCAAATCTTACTTCTGCTCTAGCCAATATACTGGGGATCAAACGCTCCGAAAATCCGGCGATAAAGCTCCAAACAATCAATAGAGCCAGATTCTTTCCAATAAGAAACGTGGCCGGAAGTTGCTCGTTAGGAGGAGTATCTAGACTCATCGTCATCTTGGTAAAATCAGGAACTAAATCACCCGCTACGATCTCGGCATGTAGAAAGAAGAATATTATTGCGGATCCGCAAATTCCTATTATGCCGCGCAATAAGATGGATGGTATTTCTCCAGCGGACGCGAGTTCTTCATAATCAAGAAGGCTCCAGTTCTTTTGAATGTAAAGAAGCCTGCTAAAATATGCCCCGAAAAGCCCAGCCGTCAGAGCTGTCATCAGTGGAAATCCGATCCAATTGTGAATCTCTTTGAGGCTTCCGTTATCTTCCCAGTAGACGAAAAAAATGGAGACGTAAGGAAGCAGAAACAGGACGAAAGATGCTACGGCCGCATAGATTATCTTCCTTGTCGCCGTCCGCTGAAGGCCTCGAAAGGCATATTTTCGGGTAAGCTGCCACTGAATGTTTTGAATGATATCGATAAGCAGCGACTTCAAACGACAGTCTCTGTCTTTAGGATCAACGACAGGTGTTGGATTCTGAGCATTTTGCGGCAAAGTCATTTGCTGCAGAATACCGCGCAGTCTCGCCGCTCCTACCACCTTCTCCTCATCGGCCTGAGCAAGGCGAGCTTCCAGCTCTGGCACCAGTCTTTCTGAAGGCTCGGCGAGCGCTAGGAGCAATTCCAGCCTGTAGGCATTCGTCCAAGCACTGTTACGTCGATCATAATATCCAAGCTTACTTTCGTCTTTGAAATTTGCGATACCATTTCGCACCTTTGCAAGTATTTTTTGCGCATGACTTCCTTTTTCGATTAGTTGAGATAAATACTCAACCTTTATTGAGAGAGAGTTCAAAAAATGACTAAGTAGAACGTCATGCGCGTAAACAGCGTTGCCGCTTAATTCTGGCCAACCGTGTTCCTCTTCCATCTTGGATTCATCGGTAACACTGTCGGAATCTACGACCTGAAAGCTGCTTACCATTGGAAAGCCCCCACAGTTATTTAAAGTTATTATCCGCCTCAATCGGGTTGCAGTCAATATTATTGCTCAACCTCGCGATCTAAAGATCAAGAACGGAAGCATGCCCCGCCATGTGTCCAAAGCAGAAACAGCCCTAAAATCAGCGCGCCTACTTCTGATCCGCCCTTCATCTGCGGCATTCCGTCGCTAATTTCCTTACTACCCAGGCAGCGACCATCCAGCCAAACCGTGCCTGGATCTGCGAGATCTGCAGGGCAATTTAGGGGCCATCATCGCGCCTCGCACGGGAAAACTGCCGGTGGAATCTGGCTGTCAGCGATCGCACCTTATGCGGGGTTGCGCTGCCGCTGGTTCCGATGCGCACCATAGCCCGTAACATCGGGCAGATGACAAATCTCTAGCGCTCTGGCAGTCCCGCCTGCCGCAACCCCTCGGCCGTCCGGTCTGCCCATTTCGGCACGCCCTGAAACACGGGCCTCGACAGATATCGCTCGATTGTAAAATGCGGCTCGATCTGCAGCAGCCTGCCCGCGGCCCACCTGGCCGTCGTCAGGTCGCCGCTCATCGCCGCCCAGGCCGCCATCATCCTGTAGCACCAGGTGACATCAGGATGTTTGTTGACGACCTCGCGGGCGATGGCGACTGCCTCGGAAAGGGAACCTGCCATGGCGAGCGAAAGGGCCATGCCCATCCGCATGTTGAATGTCAGCGGGTCTGCCGGGCTCAGCGTCAGAGCCCGTTCGAACCGTTCCGCAGCACCGGGCTCGCCCCTGTAGCTCGCAACCCAGCCATAGCGCGCCCATGCCCAGGCATTGTTCGGATCGAGCGCAAGGGCCCTTTCGAGATAGGCGGCCGCACGCTCCTGATCGCCGCAATGGCTGAGAGCCCCGCCGACCGCCGTCAGCGCCGTCGGATCATCATCGATGGAGCCCACTGCAGCCTCGACAGCCTTCAAGGACCGTTCCAGATCCCGCTCGGGTTCGTCGGTCCAGATGTAGCCGAGATGCTGTGCGTAGCACCATGACAGAAATGCGTGAGCGCGGCCGTAAGCGGGGTCGATCGCGATCGCATCCTGCAGCAATGGTATGGCCCGCTCGTTCGTCGCCTTGCTCTGCCCCCAAAGGTACGGGTACGCGCGCATGACGAGATCGTAGGCCCGCAGGCTGTTTGGCGGCTTGCGCTTCGAAAGCTCGGTTTCAGCGCTGCGGATGGCCGGGTGGATGGCGCCGGCGACCTGGGCGGCGATCCTGTCCTGAAGCTCGAAAATATCCTCGGCCGCCCCCTCGTAGCGTTCGGACCAGAACTGCGTGCGCGTCTCGGTGTCCACCAGCTGCACCGAGATCCGCAGGCGGTCTCCGCCGCGCCGCACGGTGCCCTGGACCACGTAATTGACGCCGAGTTCGCTCTCGAGGTCATGCACGTCGACGAAGCGGCCCTTGTAGGTGAAGGCGGACTGGCGCGCGATGACGAAGAACTCGCGAACGCGCGAAAGCGCCGCGGTGATTTCCTCCACGACGCCATCGACGAAATACTCGTCGCCCTGACCGCTGAGATTGTCGAAGGGCATGACGACGATCGACGGCTGGTCCCTGCCGAAGCGCTGCGCAGGTGATGGCGTTGCTGGCCCTGTTCCTCTCGCTGGTCCGGCATCCCCGCCTTCAGGCGTCTCCAGCAGCCAGTCGACCCGAAAGACGGATATCGGCCGGGGTATGTTCTTCATGGCGCGTTCGCCGAGGCTCGTCAGCACGAACGGAACCTTGCCATAGAGATGCTCGCGCACGGAGCCGGAAATGCAGATGCCCGACGGCGGCGCCATCTCCTGCAGGCGCGCCGCAATATTGACGCCGTCGCCGAGCAGATCGTCGCCCGACACGATGACATCGCCCAGATTGACGCCGATGCGGAATTCGAGACGGCGCTCCGCGGGCATGTCCTGCGGATTGCCGGCAAGGCGCCGCTGGATTTCGACCGCGCACCTGACCGCCTGAACAGCGCTTGCGAATTCGGCGACAAACCCGTCACCTGCTGTGCCGAAGATGCGGCCCTCATGCTCGCGCACGATCTCGGCTATCTGGCTGAGGCACAGGTTGAGGGCACGGATCGTGCCCTCCTCATCCAGCGCCGTAAGGCGGCTGAAACCTGCAACATCGGCGGAAAGGATGGCTGCGAGCTTTCGATCCACGGTGGTGGTTGCTCCTGCGGAGTATCGTACCCTAGGATGAATATGCGCGGATTTCGCCAAATTCATAGGGTTTTACATGAATGGATGAGTGACCGCCTTCGGCATGGTTGTCGTCGCAGCGGCACACACGGCTTGGTCAGCGGGATTTGCACCGCTACAAGTTATGGATATTTTCGATATTCAATTTTACCGATAGTTTTTGGCGCCTATTAAGAGCCGGCTGGTATTCGGTCGTTATCGCAAATGCCTGTGCCAAAATCCCTCTACTAAGTCATTGTGAAATCGGAATTTTGAAATGCGCCTTTTGAAAGAGTTTATGGTCATCACCGCCTTGCCGATGCTGCTTTGCGGCTGCGGCGCGGGCAAGTCTCTTCAGGCTGGGGCAGCGAAGCTTACAGATGACCTCGGGACCGCCCTGACCGCCCCTTATACCAAGGTCGACAGCCAGTGGCGTGGCAAACCGATCTCGACATTCGAAAGCAAGTTCGGGGCGCCGACAGACCGCGGCGCTGCAGGCGGAACGCCTGTACTGACCTGGCAGCGATCGCGCGTGGTGCGGATACCCGCAAGAACCTATGACCAGACGGAGTATGTCGGCAACATGGTCCTGACCAAGCGGATCTTCTCACCGGAACATGATCAGGAAGTATCCTGCACCGTTGCCGTCACCGCAAAATCGGGAATGATCACGCGGGTGAAGCCGCTAAGCGACAGGGTCGTTCCGGTTGGCGAAGACGGGTTCTTTCCGTCGAATACTTCGACCTGCCAGATCATTTTCGGACTGTGAGAGAATTGCCCGAAGGCGATGGCCACGGTCACGTCCTCTGCGCAGAGAACTTCAACACGATCGCCGAATGGGCACCCGCTGCCCATTGAGCACATGCCCTGGTCATCAGACGTTGCCGCGTCACATATCCTTCATCGTCCCCGGCTAGGCAGGCCGAAATCCGGAGACTGACCATGGACACGACCACCCAGCCAAACCGCCCGAAGATCGCCGAAACCGTCATCCACCCGACGGCAAGCCTGAGGGATTCCAGCGTCGGCAAATGCTGCGAGATCCTGGAGCATACCTCCCTGCACACGGTCGACCTCGGCGATTATTCCTATCTCGGCCAGCGCTGCATCGTCGGCGATGCCTCGATCGGGAAATTCTGCGCCATCGCCGCAGAGGTCAGGATCGGCGCGCCCAATCACCCCATGGACCGCCCGTCCATGCACCGTTTCACCTATTGCCCGGAATATTACTCCGCCGATGCGGTACGCGATCATTCCTTCTTCGCCGACAGAAAGGCGGACCGCGCCATCATCGGCAATGACGTCTGGATCGGCCACGGCGTCATCGTGCTTCCGGGCGTGACGGTCGGAGACGGCGCCGTGCTTGCGGCGGGCGCCGTCGTCACCAAGGACGTCGCGCCCTATACGATCGTCGGCGGCGTTCCCGCCAAATTCATCCGCGAGCGCTTCTCGCGAACGACAGCCGAAAAACTTGCCGCCATCGCCTGGTGGGACTGGCCGTTCGAGACCATCATGGAGCGTCTCGCCGAATTTCAATCCAGTGATATCGAGGCTTTCTGCGAGCGCTGGTCCGAGCAAGCCCATCTTGCGCAAGAGAGTGAGGATCGCCGGTCATGAGCGATGAAAGACATCAGCATAGCGCGGCCTGCCATTGCGGCCGCGTGAAATTCCGGGTCCGGCTGGCGGATGAGTTCAACACGATCCGCCGCTGTACGTGCTCCTACTGCCGCATGCGCGGCGCCATCGCCGTCTCTGCCGATCTCAAGGATATCGAGTTCGTGGAGGGCGAAGACAACCTGACGCTCTATCAATTCAACACCCGGACGGCGAAGCACTATTTCTGCAGGACCTGCGGCATCTATACCCATCATCAGCGCCGCTCCAATCCAAACCAGTTCGGCATCAATGTCGCCTGCATCGAAGGCTTCAGCCCCTTCGATTTTCCGGAGGTCCAGGTCATGGATGGCGTCTCCCATCCCTCGGATTCCGGCTCTGCCGCAAGGGTCGCCGGGATTATCCGCTTCGAACAGGCAAAATGAGCGTCGCCACGCCGGCTTTTGCGCCGCCAGCGTGAGACGAGGCCCGGGCATTCGCCGGGCCTCGCTGATTGCGCCGGATACGGGGCCGCGCCCGTCAGTAATCCCAGAAGATCGGCACCCAGCGAAAGGCGTCGCCGTCGACAGCCACATGGCCGATGGACGGGAACGGCAAGTGGGTCGCCACCAGCAGTTCGCCGGTCGCTGCCAGCTCGCGCAGAAGCCGGACGCGGACGCGGACCGCCTCCTCTGGGTCGTGCTCGAAACCGTTGAACCAGTCGGGATGTTCGAACCCGACCGCGAACACGGCATCGCCGGCAAACATCAGCTTGTCGCCGCCGGAGGCCACCCGGACGACGCTATGGCCGGGTGTATGGCCGCCTGTACGGGAGACGACCACGCCCGGCGCCACTTCATACTCTTCGTCGAACAGCCGCAGCTGGCTCTGGTATTCCGTGCTGAAGCGCTTGGCAGCCGCCCGAAGCGCATCCGGAAAGCCCGGCGGCATGGAAACGTGCGAGAAATCCGGCGCTTCCCAGAATTTGACCTCTGCGGCAGCGACATGGATCCGCAGGTCCTTGCGCAGCCTTTCCTTGACCCCTTCGACCAGCAGACCGCCGACATGGTCCATATGCATATGGGTCAGCACGACGTCGGTCACGGATCCAAGATCGATGCCCGCGGCCTCCAGTCGCTTGATCAGCTGCCCTGCCCGCGGCAGGTTCAGGTCCGGGTCGATCCCCAGGCCGGCATCGACGAGGATGGTCTGGTCGCCGCTGCGCACCACGACCACGTTCAGCGACCAGTCGAAAGCATCCGGCGGCAGGAACATGTCGCCCAGCCAGCCGGCCCGCACGGCCGGGTCGGCATTGTGGCCGAGCATCTTGGTCGGCAACGGCAGCACCCCGTCGCTGACCACCATCACCTCGATCTCGCCGATATTAAGCGCATAGCGCGACGGAACCAGTTCGCCGGTCTTCGCTCCAACGGAGGGCGAAGCGTTTTGCGAGGACATATGTGTCTGCTGCGGCCCGGCGTTCCGGGCTTTTGTTTCTAACTGCGACATCACGCACTCCTGTGTTGTGTGGACATCAGCCCGTCACTCTCCATTCGCCGATACGCAGACGTGGCGTATCGACATGGATCCGGCACTCGAATCTCACGTTCCAGACGCTTCCTTTTTCGAGCGCTTCTTCTGTGGCTGCCCCCAACAAGTACAGCCGCCCTCGGGCGCCCGTAATCCAAACTTACGTTTAAGAAGCAACGGCTGACGGGATGCCGCCTTCGGATCACGGTTTCAAAGGCATCGGCTTCCGGTCCAAGCCAGGCTCCTGCGCTCCCTCACTATCGAGGAGCTATCGAGCCGAGCTGGGCGCCAGATGCGTAGGGCTCGTTCCCGTCTGTCGTCTGAACATGGCGATGAACGCAGATGGGCTATTGTAGCCAAGCGTGGTCGCGATCGACTGAACCGACCTGCCGTCTTCGATCAGAGAAAGCGAAGCAACCAGCTTGAGCCTCTGGCGCCATTCGTTGAACGATATGCCGAGCTGTCCATGAAATCGTCGCGAGAGGGTTTTTTCCGTCGTGTGAAGACACCGCGCCCACTCCGCCAGGGAACGTCGGTCACTGGGATTTGCCTGCAGCGCATCGATGACCGGGCGCAGCAATGCGTCATCCGACATTGGCAGGAAACTCTCGCGCCGCGGCGCCTTCAGCAGCTGGTCGACCAGCACGAGGGCAAGGCGCCGGTCGGCCTCGGTTGCCGGCACGGTAATCCGGCGCTCGGCGAAATCGGCAAGAATGGCCTTGATCAACGGGCTGAGCGCGAGCGTGCAGGCCGTCTCCGGCATACCGGCGCAGAGATCGCGGTCGATGTAGATCGACACGAATTTTACGTTCTCGCGATTGTGGCATGCGTGCAGCGCATCGGCAGGTATCCATGTCGCATAGTGCGGCGGGCAAAGAAATCGCCGGCCCTCCACCCGGGCCTCCATCACACCCCGGACGGCGTAACCGACCTTGCACCAGGGCTGGCGCCTTTCCTCGAAGACCGCTCCGGCCTTGTAGTTCTCCGTTCTGAACGACAGAGGCGCCGGGCTCGCGCCAGCAGAAATATAGGGCTCCATGCCGCGTCCGATCATCGCAATTCCATGTCCTTAAATCACTATATAACGGTAAAGGGACATTTGCTAGGTAGCCGCTGGTTCTAACAAGGGGGCTCTCATGCCTGTCAAATATCTCCTCTTTTCCTTGCTTGCGGTCTTCATCTGGGTGGGAAACACCATTGTCAGCAAGCTGGCCGCAGGCGCAATTGCGCCGGGAACGATCGCCTTCGAGCGCTGGTTCATTGCCTTCATCATCCTGACGCCCATGGCCGCGCGAGACGGCTGGCGTCATCGCAGGACGATTGCCACCCATCTTCCGAAGCTGATTGTCCTGGGCGCGCTCGGCATGGCCGCGTGCCAAGGTCTCGGATATTACGCAGCCGCTTTTACCTCGGCGACCAACATGGCGATCATGCTGTCGCTCGTTCCGCTGCTGACACTGATCCTGAGTGCGCTTTTCCTTGGCGACAAGCCGTCCAGCCTCGCCATGCTCGGCGGCTTTATCTCCCTCTTCGGAATTTTCGTCGTTCTCGGCCAGGGCGATCCGGGGCGCCTTCTGTCGCAGGGCGTCGGGCGCGGCGATGCGATGATGCTGGTGGCGGTGCTCGCCTATGCCGGCTATGGAATTCTTCTGAGGCGCTGGGCGATCCCGCTCGACACCTGGACGTCGATCTACGTTCAGATCGGCGCGGCGATCGTGCTGCTTCTTCCAAGCTATCTGCTGGCCGCCCCCTCCGCCTTCACCTTGCCGAATGTTGCCATGGTCCTTTACGCCGCAATTCCCGGCTCGATCCTGGCGCCTTTCGTCTGGATGTCAGCGGTCAGGCATCTCGGAGCAGCACGGACGGCGATCTTCATGAACCTGATCCCGATCCTGACCGCCATCGTTGCTGCGATCTTTCTCGGCGAGGCTCTGCACATCTACCATCTCGTCGGAGGCGGCATGACGATTGCAGGGATCATCCTCGTTCAGCGGAAAGCTGCCGACAGGAAGCCACGTGCGAAGGCCGTCACCGCCAAGTAAGACACCCGCAGTTCTGGCATCGTGGCGACGGGATTCCGAATCCCGGAGACGGCTCCGGCCTCCGGGACCGGGTAACCCACGGACGGCGGTCATTATTCGTCTAGCGAGAGCCCGCCGCCAAGACCGGCTGGAGAGCATCGAGCAGAGCGCCGGGTGATACCGGCGGGCTATCAGCATCCCATGCGTTCTGGAACTCGGCGATTTCTATCCCGACGAAGTCCTGTTCGGCGATAACCTTGCAGCAGGCCCGCACATCGTCCAGCGACAGGCCGCCTTCGCATTGGTAGTCTGTCGGCACGATGCCCGGCTCCAGAACATCGCAGTCGAAATGCACGTAGACGGGACGGCCGGCGATCGAGGTCCTGAGGTCGGTCGCAAGATCGGCTCCGGGTTTGATATGCGGTATGCCGTGTTTCGCAATCAGATCCAGTTCATACGGATCGAGGTCACGTTGACCGACGAGAACGACCTGGTCCAGGCCAAGACCTGCACCGAGACCGGACGTCCAAAGGCCAAGCGGCCCGGCAAGCGCCAGCCCGCCGAGATAACCGGTGGGGCTGGCCTCCGGCGGGTTCAGGTCGCCATGCGCATCGAACCATACGATGCAGGCCGCGGGACGATGTTTGGCAACAGCCGGAAGGGTCGCCAGCGACACCGCGCACCGGCTGGTGGCGGCAATCGACACCGCGCCTGCGGCCAGCACATCCTCAAATCGGGACTGCAACTTCTTGAGCGAAGGCAGTGCCGCGTCGAGCTCTTCGCGCCACCCGCCGTTCGTGGCGGGTTCGGGAGTGCCGATGACTGTGGGAGAAATGCCGGTCCGGCGTTGCAATTCCTCGCCGATCGCCTTGGCACCCGGCATCGCCAGATCGTTGTGATCTCCTGCCCGCCCCTGGAACACGGTATATTCAGCTTTTCCAGCCACCGCCTGCAACCTTGCAATGTGTTGTTCCCTCCCGTTTAGCCGGTTTCCGGGCGGAAAGCGAGACGGTCTGCAGGTGCCGCTCTAGCCCGGGAAAGGCTCCAGCGTCCCGAACCAGGCAACGAGCGCGACAACACAGACGGCGAGCATGATCTCGCCCACGGTCCCCGCCGCCAGCGCTTTTCCGGCCGAGTGCGACCGGACCATCAGCGGCACCAGCCCGTAGCGGTTGAAGACGGCGATCAGCATCATCAGCATGGCAAGCGCGATCTTCAGGGAGAGCAGCCGCTGATAGGCGACGCTCCAGTCGAGCGGCAGCCCGCCGATGATCAGCAGACTGTTTGCCACGCCGGATAAAATGACCAGCGCCACGGCCACATGCCCCGCCCTCGAGAAGCGGATCAGCGCTGTCAGGGCATCCGCTCCCGCCATCCCGTCTCCAAGCCGGCAAAGCACGAGCGCCACGGGGATCAGCGCGCCCACCCAGGCGCCGCCCGCGAGCACGTGCACCATGTCGTTCGCCCGGTGCAGCACCCGCAGCCATCCGTCGTTCATCGCCGCATGGCCCGTCAGCGACAGGCCGCAGAGCAGCAGGCCCGAAACGATGGCCGTCGCGGCAACCTTCCGCCGCAACGGCAGCAATGTCACCAGAAGGAGAAGAGCGGCAAATGCCGCCTGCCAGGCCCAGGCCGTGCCGATGGAGGTCGCCGTCAGCACCGATATCATCACATCGCCGTCCAGCCCGTCCGCCCAGCCATTGCCGATCATGGCGCAGCGCACCGGCAGAAGCACCAGTGTCGCAAGCACGGCCAGCACCACCGCCGCGATGCGCCAGCCCGTGAGCCTTACCCAGATGCTGCCGCTCAGGCGCTCTGGCACGAGCAGCCACAGATAGGCAGCGCTGCCCCAGAGAAACAGGGCAGCTCCGTCAAAGACGAAACGGCAGGCGATGTTGGCGATATCCGGTGTCATCAGGGCTTTACGGTGAAGGTGAAGTTGCCCTCTGTCTTGTGCCCGTCGGTCGAAAGCACATGCCAGTCGACCGTATAGCTGCCGGGCGCGAGCCTGTCGGACACCGGCACCATCAGCACCTTGTCGCCGTCCATGAGCATGACATCGCCGAGCTTGACCTCGCCCTTATCGGGGCCGGTGACGGTGACGCCGCTGAACTTGAGGTTCAGCTCCTCGGTGAAGGTGAGATCAAGTTCATTGGGGGATGCAACGGCTGACTTGTCTGCCGGCACGGAGCTTTTCAGATGCGCATGGGCGAATGCCTGGCCGGCAAGGGCAATGCTTGCGATGGTGGCAACGGAGAGAATGCGGGTCAGTCGTGACATCGGATTATGCCTTTCGGTTCATGGGGACAGGCGATGGCGCGTCTGGCCCTCGCTGAGTTAGACAGTCGGAGAGCGGATTTATTCCGCTCGATGCCGGAGTTTGTTGCTGAGAACCGCTTTTCACTGGGCGCGATCCCCTTGCTCGGGCCATCTCACGCGCCTCCTCCGCCGAGCAACACATCACGGATCTTCGCCAGCGCCTCGTCACGATCCGTTCCATACGGAATCAACCCTTTCAGTCGTCCGTCGGCACCGATCATCAGCAGCGAAACCGTATGGCTCATGTGATAATTGCCGTCCTCGGACGGCAGTTTCGCCGCATGAATGAACCAGCCGTCCGAAACCTTCCTCATCTCTTCCGGCGTGCCGGTAATACCCATGATCCGGCTCGAGAAGGCGGTGACATAATCATGCATCACCTCCTGCGTGTCGCGCTCCGGATCGATGGAGAAGAAATAGGCCTTTAGCGCCCTGCCCTGATCACCGAGTGTGCCGAGCCAGTCGGCGACCTCGTAAAGCGTCGTCGGGCAGGCCTCCGGGCAATGCGTATAGCCGAAATAGACGAGCGCCGGATGGCCCCGGAAGATCGACTGGTCGACCGCGTTGCCCCTGTCGTCGACCAGCGAAAACTGCCGGTCGAAAGGCCCCGTCCGCGGCTCCGAAAGATAGAGCGAAACCATCAGCGCGACGAGCGCGCCGACGAAGACCGCACTTGCGGCAAGGCCCGTGATGGCAAGGCTCTTCTGTCTCATTGCCCATGCCCCTCATGACCACCCTGACCGGCGTCGCCTGCCTCGCCCGCCATCATGACGGTGCCCTCGAAGCTTGCAAACGTCGCCAGCACCTTGGGGTCGAGCCTGGCCTCAGCGTCGGCGAGATCCGCCGCCAGCGCCCTGGCATCGTCAGCCGAAAGCCCGGCCTTCTCCAGCGCCGCGGCCTCCCGGATGCCGTCGCCGCTGCAGAGAAAGACGCTCCAGCCATGATGGCCCTTCTTCAGCAGCGCGCGGCCGCCGCGCCCATCCTGCTGCCAGCCGGCGATCGCCCAGTCGTTCCTGACGACCACGGGCAGAATGGTCAGCGGCTTGTCCGGCCGTTCGAACATGGTTTTCAGCGTCTCGGGGATCGCCTCCTCAGGCGGCGGCCCCGACATGTCCATGCCTTCCATGCCAGGCATATTCATCGCCCCATGGTCCATGCTGCCATGGTCCATGCCCCCGGCACCGCCGACATCGTCGAGCGGCCCGGCGATCTTGCCGACGGCGAAATCGACGGTGATGTCACCGGCCTTTTCGAAGCGCAGCACCGCGCGGATCGTCTCGCCCTGCCTGAAGGGCTTGGCCACGTCCTGGAACATCAGGTGGTAATTCGGCGCGAGCGTGATTGTCTGCCCGGCCGGAATGGCGAGCCCGCCTTTCAGCTCGCGCATGGTCATGATGCCGTTCGCCATGGTCATCTGGTGCAACTGCACGCTCTTCGCCCGATCCGAGCTTGCGGCAACAAGCCGGTCCGGCTCGCCGCCGCTATTGGTGATAGCGAGATAGCCGTCGCCGACCTTGGCGCCAGGCACCATGGAATGCGAGGCCGCATGATCGATGCGGATAGTGTCCTGCGCCGCCGCACCGGTCGCAACCAGCAGGCCAAGGACGAGAGAAACTAAGGTCTTCATCATCCCCTCCTCAGGCAAAGGCGCGCTTCAGCGGCGGCACGAAGCGGATCACCGTCTGGTCGAGGGCGATCATCAGCAGGATCGTGAGGCCGCTCATCGGAAAGGCGATGGCGAAGGCGAGCACGATGGCCCATAGCCCGAAATAGACCGAGCGCCGTGGCGGCATTGGCGGCACGCCGAGCCGGCCGGCCGGCCGCCGCTTCCACCACATGACGATGCCGGTTGTGCAGGAGAGAATGATGGCGAGGCAGGTCGCCAGCATCAGGAGCTGGTTGAGGAGCCCGAATTCCTGCCCCTGATGCACGTTGACGCCCCATTCTATCGCCCGACCGAGGAAAGGATATTGCCCGAAGGAGAGATCGATGAGCGGCTTGCCGGAATACTGGTCGATGTGAAGCGTGCGCTCCTTGGTCAGGTCGTCAGGATAGATCGCCGCCGTATAGACGCCGCTCTCGCTGCCGGGAATGGCAAGATCGAAGCCCGGCGCCATGCCGAGACCGCGTGCAATCTCCACCGCCCGATCGAGCCCGATCGGCTTCTTCGACTGTGCGGCCGCAATCTCCGACAGCGGCACCGGCGCCTTCTCGACGATCCAGCCGGCCTTGGGCAGGATATCCTCGGTCACCTTCTGCGATTTCGGCACGGCATCCCAGAGCTGCACCGGATAGCCGAGATCGTGGCTCGTCAGCCAGGCATTGACATTGGCTCCCCAATAGCCGGACCAGGGCATGCCCGTCATCGCCATGAAGAAGATCAGGATGCCGGCAAACGCGCCTGTCACCGCATGCAGATCCCGCCAGAAGACCCGCCGCGAAGGCGTGCCGCGCACGGTGACCACCCCGCCCGCCTGCCGCCGCGGCCACCAGAGATAGATGCCGGTCACGACCAGCACCATGGCAAAGCCGCCCGTGATCTCGATCAGCTTGTTGGGCATGCCCCCGAAGAGCGCGAGGCTATGGATGCGCTTGACGACATAATTGAATTCCTCGGTCGTTCCGACGGTATCCAGCACCTTGCCGTCATAGGGATTGACGAAGACCAGCGTCGAGCCGGCATCCGAAGACACCGTGACGATCGCCGACCGGTCAGGCCCGGCCGGATCCTTGTAGGAACTCGCAACCGAGCCCGGTGCGGCTGCGGCCGCCAGATCGGCGATCCTTTGCGGCGCAAGCGGCTCGCCTGCAGGCTGCACGACGTAACGATAGGCAAAGACCGAATTGTTGATCTCGTCCTTGAAGAGATAGAGCGAGCCGGTAATGGCAAGGTTCAGCAGGAAGGGAATGACGAGCAGGCCGGCGAAAAAATGCCAGCGCCAGATCGCGCGATAGAGCGAAACGCCCGAGACGGCGTTCTCTGCCTCAGTGGCAGTGATGATAGACATGGAAGTAGATCCGGATCCTCGGCCGGCTCAATACAGCCCGGCCATGATTGCAGGAGGCATCACGGCCCGTGCCGCAATGCGGGTTCAGGCAAGGATCGGATTGGCAGGCGGGGCACGCGGCCCCGTATTCGGCGGGAAAAGCTCGCGATGGAAGGCTTCGACGCGGCGCGGCAGTTCGACGGCAACAGTGAAGCCAATCCGCGCACCGGTGATATCGGCAGGCTGCGGCAGCACGACGGAGGCACTGATACGGCAGGCTTCGCACGGATTGAGATGCGCGATCTTGCCGTGTTCCTTGCCACTGTCGTCGGTGACGGTGACGCAAAGCGTGGGCAGCGTACCGTCGGGCAGCACATATTGGGCAAGTGCCGCAGGGCTCAGGTCATTTTCGGCGGCGGCGGGTATCTGGTGTGCAAGACCGACGAAGACGAGCGCGATGGTGCACAGAATGCGCACCAGCCATTGCTCGATCCCGTTCAGACGGTGTTGCATCGTTCCCCTGCGCCGAAAGGCCCCTACCTCAGCATCGAATCCGTGATAGCGGCATCGGAGGGAAAGCTCAATGCGACATTCGTTCGCCGCGGCGAGAACGGTTCACATGCGATGCGAAAGCTCGTCCCGATGCCGTTCGTAGGCGTGTCTGGCATCGGCCAGCGCTTCGTCGATATTGTGCGACCGGCCGGCCAGCGGCAGATCGCCCAGCGTCCCATCGGCAATCAGCAGGCGCCACCCCCAGGGTTTTGCCATCGACAGACTCTCGCTGCTGCCGGCGATGGTTCCGACATATTGGCCTTCGACAGTCAGGTGGAAGATATTCGGCTCGCCTGACGGCACAAGCGCGAAATTCGCGCCTTGCGGATGTCCGGTCATGACAATGCTCCCACTGATGATGATCGAGCCGAACCGCCCCGCCGTAGCTTTGTTCCAGAAAACCTCTCAGCCGGCGGCGATGAATGCGCCGACGGTAATGACGACAGCGACCGACACGATCAGGCCGATATAGATCGACATATGCTTGACCTGATATTTTGCTGCCGGCGTCATGGCGCTGCCTCCACGGGTATCCCGCCTTCGCCGGGATCGGGCGACGGTTCGTCATTGTCAGGCTTGTCCGGCGCGGGCTCCTTGACGGGCGGGGCGGGTTTTCCGGGTGGCGGAACGGGGACCGACGGAGGTTCCGGCGCCAATATCCTGATGGCTGTGACAGGACTTGTCATGGTCTCATCCTCCGGCTTGCGTGACAGGCTTTCATGAGCAAACCCAACGGGGCCGGAGCTGCAATGTTCCAGAGAGGGGGATCTTTTTCCGGCTGGCGGGAACCTTGGCCGCCTCATCAGTTTCAAAAGCCATTTCGAAGGGAAAGCCTGCTTCCTGCCGATTTCCCGGACCAGCTTGCCGTTGCAGAAAAAGATCCGCCGCCGCGGGCCGATCGAGCCCGGCAGCGCGGTCTGTCCGCGCTGCCCTTGAGAAAAGACCGGGGCCTGCCGTAGCCTGCCCTTCAACTCACATTTCCTGTTCCCACCAGCCGCGAGTGTTCACGTTGGCGGCGTCAGCGAGCGCTTCCAGTTCCGCAATATCGTTGCTGGAGAGCGTCATGGTGCGGGCTCGGGCCAGACCATCGACATAGTCGGGCCTGGTGACGCCGATGATCGGCGTGGCACCCTTGGCGATCGCCCAGGCTGTCGCGACATCGGGAGCTGCCGCACCCTGGCTCTGGCCAATCGAGACGAGCTTGTCCGTCAGCGCCTTTAGCTGGGACAGCATGCCATTGTAGGCCTTCGACCGGTTGCTGCCTTCGGGCAGCGGGTTCTCCGGACTGTATTTGCCGCTGAGGGCGCCCTGTTCGAGCACCATATAGGCGAAGAACGGGATACCCTGGTTGCGGCAGTAGTCCAGAATGCCGGCATTCTCGGAGCCGCGGTAAAGGAGGCTGTAGTGGTTCTGGATGGCCTCGACCCGGAACCCGGCCTCTCCGAGGATCCGGTTGGCGAACTCGATTTCACCGAGGTTGTGGTTCGAGACGCCGACATGTTTGACCTTCCCGCTCTTGAGCAACGGAATCACGCAGGGAGTCCAACGCGCCACATCTGCCGGATTGTGAATCCAGTAAAGGTCGATGTAGTCGGTGCCGAGGCGCACCAGGCTCTGCTCCAGCATGTCTGCCACGGGATCATCGCCGGTCCCCGCAGCCTGCGGGGTGAACTTCGTCGAGAGCTGGTAGTCGCTGCGGGCGTAGCGTTTCAGGACCTCCCCGAGCACGGTCTCCGAACGGCCCATGCCGTATACCATGGCGGTGTCCCACAGGGTGAAGCCGGCCGCATGCGCCTTGTCGGCAATGTCTTCCAGGCCGGCCCGGGTCAAAGGGCTGCCGAAATAGCCGTCGCCAGCCTCGCCGCTGTCGCCCCAGGCCCAGGTCCCCAGTGCGACCGGGGGGATCTTCAGATTATCTGATGTCATGTTCGCTCCTGCTTGTTCTGCCGCCGGGTTTGCTGTGACCCGGGCAGTGCTGACATCATGATGCGCAGCGAAGCCGCACCGTTAGCCTGATGCGCCGGGATTAATGCCCAATCCTCCAGAAGCCGCGCCTCGCATTGCCGCCCTTCCGTGCATATGCAATGGTCGCCTCATGGACATACTGACCGAAATCACCGCGTTGATTGCCCGGCACGTCTCGAAGGATGGCTTCCACGCCACCCCGATCGAACGTGTGACGCTTGCTCGATCCTCCACGGTGACGATGCCGATGCCGAATGTCTATCGGCCGCAACTGTGCCTCGTCGCCCAGGGGCAAAAGGAGGTCACGCTGGGCAGCCACGTGTTCAGATACGCCCCCGGCCGCTACGGGATCGTGACCTACGACTTGCCGGTGACGGGCCAGGTTGTCGAGGCGACGCCTGACAAGCCCTATCTCTGCCTGTTCATCGATTTCGATCCGGTCATGCTGGGGGAGTTGGCGTTGCGCGTGCCGCCACCGCCGGGAACACCCTTCCAGCCCATCGGCAAGACCGTGTCCGACGCCGGCGCCGGCCTGCTCGACGCGGCGCTGCGCCTGTTGCGCCTGCTCGACGATCCGGCGGCGCTGCCCGTGCTCGGGCCGCTTGCCGAGCAGGAAATTCTCTATCGTCTGCTTGCCGGCCCTGATGGCGCCAGGATGCGCTACATTACCTCCAGCCAGGGTCGGGTGGCCCAGGTCGGCCGCGCCATCGCCTGGATCGGGCAGAATTTCCGGGAACGCTTCAGCATCGAGCGGCTTGCCGCGGAAGTCGGCATGAGTCCCTCAAGCCTGCACGAGCACTTTCGCGCTGTAACGGCGATGACGCCGCTGCAATTCCAGAAGCAGCTCCGTCTGCAGGACGCGCGCAGCCTGATGCTGGTCCAGGACATGGACATCGCGACTGCGGCCTTCCTCGTCGGTTACGAAAGCCCTTCGCAATTCAGTCGCGAATATCGCCGCCACTTTGGCGAGCCGCCGGCGCGCGACATAGCCCGACTGCGCGCTTCGCCCGGCCTGGCCGTGGTCGCTTGAGTTCGGCTCCAGCGGCCATCCGCCGCTCGAGCGACCGGGCTTATTGGGCGCGACCGCGGCAAACTTCCCGGCGGCTTTACCTCGCCGCAAGCAATGCTTGGCCCGATTGACCGCAGGCCCCAGGCCGTCGGCTCGAAAACCGCGCGGTTCTGGTTGACAAAGGCCTCGATCGTCATCGACGAGGCTGGCTTCGACGAGGCTGTCAATGCCTATATCGAATGTACCCCGGCCGGCGGAAAGGCCATACCCTCCTGCCCCATCTCCTCCCTCGGCAGCGAACTCGTCCGCTCCGGCCCTTCCGGCACCAGAGCCAGCCGCCGCAAGGGAATAACCGCCTTCGCCACGTTCGTCGGCGCGCTGACCTTGGCGCGCATCGCGACCAGCGAAGAGATGGCGGAGGAAATTCTGGATGTCGCCGGACAGAGGCTGCACCGCGCTGAGTAAGCCTGTCCATGCGGCCCTCTTGCGAATCACATAAGTCTGTGCTTATGTGTTGTCATGATGGAACATGATATCTTTCGCGCTCTCGCCGACCCGACCCGCCGCACGATCTTCGAAAAGCTGGCGAACGGCAGCATGAATGCCAGCGCCCTTCGCCAGGGCATGGATATCAGCCAGCCGGCCATGTCCCAGCATCTCGCGGTGCTGCGGTCGGCACGGCTGGTGCGCGAACAGAAGGAGGGCCGTTTCGTGAATTACGAGGTCGATCCCGAGGGGCTTGCCCTCATCGCCCAATGGCTGGCGAAATACCGCGCCTACTGGCCAGCCCGTATCGATGCTCTGAAGCTCTTGCTGAAGGATATGGACCAATGAACGAAATGAAGGCCGAGATACAGGCCAGGGCGCCGCAAACCGGGTTCGAACAGAAATACGAGCTGGATGCGCCGCCGGAAAAGGTCTGGCGGGCGATCAGCATTGCGGAATTCCGCGAGAAATGGCTGCCGAAGGAAGCGCTTGCCGAGCCGCAATCCGTCTCGGAGACACCGGGCAAGGAAATCCGCTACCGATTGCGCGACGATGCCCCGCCCTACCTCGAAAGTACGGTCACCTTCACGATCGCGCCGAATCCAGCCGGCGGAACCAGTCTGCGGATCGTCCACGAGCTGACCGGCGCCACTGTCGAGCAGCTGAGGAAATCGGTCGCCAACGGCAACAGCCGGACCATGATGCTCGCCGCCTGACGCGGCAGGCCTCTCCCCCATCAATCACCGGAAAATTGGAGTTCGCCGATGCGCGAAGCGATGCAACTCGTCCCCATGGTCGTCGAACAATCCTCCCGAGGGGAGCGATCCTTCGACATTTACTCCCGCCTCCTGCGCGAGCGGATCATCTTTCTGAACGGCGAGATCAACGACACTGTCTCCGCCCTCGTCTGCGCCCAGCTTCTGTTCCTCGAAGCGGAAAACCCGAAGAAGCCGATCAATCTCTATATCAACTCGCCGGGCGGCGTCGTCACCAGCGGCTTTGCCATGTACGACACGATGCGCTTCATCCGCGCGCCGGTGCATACGCTCTGCATGGGAACGGCGCGCTCGATGGGCTCCTTCCTGCTGATGGCCGGCCAGCCGGGCGAGAGGGCGGCACTCCCCAATGCCAGCATCCTCATCCACCAGCCCCTCGGCGGCTTCCAGGGACAAGCGTCCGATATCTTCATCCATGCCGAAGAAATCCGGAAGATCAAGCTGCGCATGACCGGCCTCTACGCCGAGCATTGCGGGCGATCCTATGATGAGTTCGAACAGGCGATGGACCGCGACCGCTTCATGACGGCCGAGGAAGCCCTGGAATGGGGCCTCATCGACCGCATCCTGCAGGATCGCGAAGAACCGACGGAGGCCATGCCGGAATAGTCGATGCCATCTATCGATGACATCGACTCCGTTCGGTTAAGCCTCAGCCGCCGGCCTTGAGCGCCGTATTGCAGAGGCTCCAGTAGCCGCCGCCCTTCTGGATCCACTTCAGATCGTTGAGCGTGCCGGCATCCTTGTTGGCATGGTAGCTGTCGACGCAGGTATGCAGCCGGCCCTTGGCAGGCGTTTCGCTTGCATATTTCTTGTCGATCGCCTTCGGCATGGTCACGCCCTTGGGCGCCTTCATCGTCGCCTTTGCGGGCTCTTTGTCCGTGGTTGCGGCGACTGCCTTGTCATCGGCGGCATCTTCAGCGGCCGCATCAGCGCCGCAGAATTTCGCCCGGAAATCGTTCCACTTCATGTCCTTGGCCGAGCCATCGGCCTTGGCCGTCTGATATTTGGCGCTGCATTCCTTCATGGTCAGCGCAGAGGCCGGAGAGACGAAGAAGGCGGCGGCAATCAACGCTCCGGCGGAAGCGGGCACAAGCAATCTCGCAATCATGGGATATCCTCGGTTGGGGGCAGTCAAGGCACGCACGTCATCGGGGCCGCGCATCACCGTGGCCCCGCATCTTCCAGGCTTACGAAACGGTACCATTGGGCGTTGCCGCATCGACCGCTTGCGGCAGATGCTCGGCAAGCAGCTTGGAGACCTCGTCGGTGTTGACGCCGAACTTGGCGGCAAGGTCGCGCAGTTGATCGGAGGACAAGGCTGCCTCGATCTGTTCTGCCGATACCGGGAGATTGTGGCCGGTGCCGATCCAGGATGAAACCTGCTGGCCGAGACCCGCCGAATTGAGTTGGGAGACAATGCCCTGCAGGCCGCCGGCATTGTCGAATATTCTGGTTGCAACTGCGACGTAATCGACTTGCCTGCCGGCAAGCACGTCAGAGAGAACGCCGCCTAAGCCATCGAAAATACTCATGGTTACTCCTCCGACCATCAGCAGATTCTACATTAGCACGGAGTCAAATTAGTGTCATTGCGGATTTGCAGGACCAAGGGTCGCACCGGGCACCGATCTTGCAGGCACCCTCGCCCCTGCCCTAAATATGTGAGGCAGCCGCCGCATTCCCTTTCACTCCTGAAGACAGATCAGCAATGAAGCGTCACGATTTCGATGATCTCGCCGCCTTCCTCATCGTTGCCGAGGAGCGCAGCTTCACCAGGGCCGCCGCCCGGCTCGGCATCTCTTCCTCCGGTCTCAGCCACATGATGCGCCAGCTGGAGGAGCGGCTCGGCATGCGCCTTCTCGCCCGCACCACCCGCAGCGTGGCCACGACAGAGGCTGGCGAGCGCCTGCTTCTCACCCTCCAGCCCGCTTTTGCCGAGATCAATCGCGGCCTGCAGGAACTCGGCAATCTCAGGGAAAAGCCCTCCGGCACCGTGCGCATCACCGCGGGCAAACATGCCGCGACATCGCTCGTCATGCCGATCCTGCCGGCATTTCACCGCACCTACCCGGATATCCGCGTGGAGCTCATCATCGGCGATCGGTTCGAGGATATCGTCGCCTCGCGCTTCGATGCCGGCATTCGCTTCGGCGAACGCATCGACAAGGATATGGTGGGCCTGCGCATCGGACCGGATATCCGCGCGGCGATCGTCGGCTCGCCCGAATATTTCGCCCGCCACCCGATACCGAAAACCCCGCGCGACCTCGCCGACCACGATTGCGTGACCTATTACATGACCTCTGTAGGGGGCGCCTATGCCTGGGAATTCACCGAGGACGGCCGCGATATCGAAGTGAAGGTCTCCGGCAGCTTCATGGTCAACGATTCGGACATGATGGTCGAAGCGGCGCTGTCAGGCTCCGGCCTCGTCTATGTCTTCGAGGACTTTACCGCCGAGCATATCAGAAGCGGCCGGCTGATCCGCGTGCTGGAAGACTATTGCCCGCCATTCACCGGCTATTCCATCTATTATCCGAGCCGGCGACAGATGCCGCCGGCCCTTTCTGTCTTCGTGGAAGCGCTGCGCGCCATTCCGAAACGGTGAGCGACGTCAGGCCGCCTGCGCCGTCGGCATCGTTGCCATGTCGATAACGAAACGGTAGCGCACATCGCCGCGCTCCAGCCGCTCGAAGGCTTTGGCGATATCGCCCATGGCAATCATCTCGCATTCGGGCAGGATGTTCTTGCGGCCGCAGAAATCCAGCATTTCCTGCGTCTGCCTGATCCCGCCGCTCGGCGTGCCGGCAATGCGCCGACGCCCGCTGATCAGCGGCAGATTGCTGAATTTCGGCGTATCGACCAGCGAGCCGGCAATGACCAGCGTGCCGTCGGAATCGAGTGTGTCGAGATAGGGGCCGAGATCATGCTCGTAAGGCACGGTATCGATGATCACGTCGAAGGCGAAGGCCGCAGCCTCCATCGCCTTGGCATCGGTCGACAGCAGCACCTTGTCGGCACCGAGTTCGCGCGCCGTCGCGGCCTTGCCAGCCGAGCGCGTCAGCACAGTCACCTCGGCACCCAGCGCCGAAGCGAACTTGACGGCGAGATGCCCGAGCCCGCCGAGCCCGATCACGCCCACCCGGCTGCCGGGACCGACATTCCACGTACGCAGCGGCGAATAGGTGGTAATGCCGGCGCAGAGCAGCGGCCCAACCCGCGAAAGGTCCAGCCCGTCGGGCACGCTGAGAACGAATTCCTCGCGCACGACGATATGATCTGAATAGCCGCCATAGGTGATCTCGCCCGTCACCCGGTCCTGGCCGTTATAGGTGACGGTCACGCCCTTGTAGCACATCTGCTCTTCGTTGCGCCGGCAGTTGGGGCACTCCATGCAGCTGTCGACGATCGTGCCGACGGCAACATTGTCGCCCGCCTTGAAGCGTGAAACGGCGCTCCCGACGGCAGACACCCGCCCGACAATCTCATGGCCCGGCACGACCGGATAGGCCGAAAAGCCCCAGTCGTTGCGGGCCATGTGCAGGTCCGTATGGCAGACGCCGCAATAGAGAATATCGATCGCCACGTCCTCGGGACGCAGGTCCCGGCGATCGAAGGAGAAAGGGTGCAACGGCGTATTCGCATCGGTTGCGGCAAATGCTGATGTTCTCAATGGTTTATCCCCTGCAAGGCTGTTGAATGCTGACGGGCACCAGAAGCTGTGCCGGATGGGATATAGCGTCGATGAATTATCCGGATTAGACGAGGAATGCGGGAAAGGCTTGTGAGCTGCGATCAGCAATCGCTTATCGATGGCCTGCGTCATACACCGCTATCCGGTCATGATGAAAAGCCGGCCAGACATCGAACAAGGCCGGCGCCCTGAATTTCTCAAAAATTCGACATCCGCGACTGGACAAGGCAAATGTAACTTTATAACAACAAGGATGTAATGTTATTACATTAAAGGAGATTTCATGGCCCGGCACCTTTTCGCTATCTTCGCAGTCGCCACTGCGCTCACATCCGCCACCTTGCCATCGGCTTCCCGCGCCGAGGAGGAACAGCAGGAGAGTTGGCGGCTTTTCGTGGCTGATCACAGCCTGCCGGTCGTCCACGCCATCGATCTTGCGAGCGGCAGACAGATCGGCCGCTTCGATCTCAAGGGTTATGCCGCCCTGTCGCTGAGCGACACCGGGCGCACGGTCTTTGCCGTCCAGGGCGAAGAGAATGTCGTTCATGCCATCGATACCGGCATTGCCCTTTCCGATCATGGAGAGCATCGCGATCTCGAGGTGGCGCCGCCGAAGCTGATCGGCGCGACGATAAAGGGCGAGAAGCCGGGCCATGTGGTGACGCATGGCGATGACGTGGCGATTTTCTACGACCGGACCGACCGCTTCGATCTCTTGAAGGAGAGCAGCCTGCTGCAGGAAAAGCCGGAGCCGAAAGCTGTCAACACCATCGCCGCCCATCACGGCGTCGCTGTGCCGATGGGCAATCACCTGCTGGTCTCCGTGCCGAACATGCAGGCGCCGGTCAAGGAGGGCGAACTGCCGCCACGCCTGGGCCTGCGGGTGCTCGACCGGGATGGCCGGCAGATCGGCGATGTCGCGCCCTGCACCGGCCTGCATGGCGAGGCAACCTCCGCCCGCCTCGTCGCCTTCGGTTGCGAGGAAGGCGTGCTCATCGCCCGCCCCGGCGGCGCGGAAGGCCCGAGCGTGGAAATGCTCGCCTATGGCGCATCGCTGCCGCGGGGCAAGGTCTCGACGCTGCTCGGCGGCCGCTCGATGCAGTTCTTCCTCGGCAATTACGGAGAGGACAAGCTGGCGCTGATCGATCCTGATAATACGGACGCACCTTATCGCATCATCGACCTTCCAACGCGGCGCGTCGATTTTGTGCTCGATCCGGCAAAGTTTCAGAATGCCTATATCCTCACCGAAGATGGCAGGCTGCATCTGCTCGATACAGTCAAGGGCGAGATCGTCAGATCGGAAACCGTGACCGAGCCCTACAGCAAGGATGGTCATTGGCGCGATCCGCGTCCGCGGCTGGCCGTTGCCGGCGATGATATCGCCATCACCGATCCCCGTCACAGCTTGATTCGCCTCGTCAGCACGCAGACGCTGAAGGAGGTGCGTACGATCCCCGTCGAGGGCCAGCCCTTCGCGCTTGTCGCCGCCGGCGGCTCGGGCGCCAGTCACTAAGGCGGCCTCGGACCCGACACACTTCGCATTCCGGCGCTTGACGTCGCCCATGGCGGCGTCATAGATCGAGGCGACGGTTCCCCGAAGAGAACTCCGAGGGGAATAATAGGGAACACGGTGAGGACGACCCAAGAGGGACCGAGACCGTGGCTGCCCCCGCAACTGTAAGCGGATTGTCGATCTCGGGGTTGATCGTTTCAGCGATCATGCCCTCGGCCTCAGGGCCGTGCCACTGCGATTTCGCGGGAAGGCAGATGACCGGCACATATTCGCGAGCCAGGAGACCTGCCGTCGATCACGATCCAATCAAGCCGGGCGGGGATGCCCGGACAAGGAGCAGACATGATTGACGAGACCCCTCCCCACCTGCCGCCATCCATCCGTCTCGATTGGACGATCCGCCGCTAGCCTCCCGCTCGCTGGCCATCGTTCGCGCGCCGGCATTCCGCTAGCCCTTTTCCTTTGATCGAGAGTTTTCCATGCGACAGCTTCTGAAGAGCTTTTCCCTCGCGCTCGGGCTGGCCGGCTTTGCTGCGCCCGCACTTGCCGCCACCCAATATCCCCTCACCCTCACCAATTGCGGCCAGCAGGTCACCTTCGAAAAGGCACCGGCCAAGATCGTCTCGATCGGCCAGGGCATGACCGAAGTGCTGTTCTCGCTCGGCCTTGCCGACAAGATCGCCGGCACGGCCGTCTGGGTCGGCCCGGTTCTGCCGCAATATGCCGATGTCAACAGCAGGATCAAACGGCTGGCCGACAATGACCCGAGCTTCGAATCCGTCGTCGGCGCGGAGCCCGATCTGGTGGCTGCCGAATTCGAATGGCATGTCGGCACGCAAGGCTCCGTCGGCAAGCGCGAGCAGTTTGGGGATCTCGGCATCAACACCTATGTCGCGCCGGCCGATTGCGTCGCCAAGATCAATACCGATGGCGGCGATGGCGTGCGCAAGGAACTGTTCACGATGGACCTGATCTATCAGGAAATCGCCGAACTCTCCGAGATCTTCGACGTGAAGGATCGCGGCGATGCTGTCATCGCCGACCTGAAGAAGCGGGAGGCCGCGGCCGTTGCCTCTGTTGCCGGTGCTGCGGCAAAGAACCTGCCGGTCGTCTTCTGGTTCTCCAGCAAGGAAGTGAAAGGCGATGCCTTCATCGCCGGCAAGAACAGCGCGCCAGCCTATATCCTGAAGACGCTCGGGGCGAAGAACGTCGTCACGACGGAAGAGGAATGGCCCCTCGTCGGCTGGGAAACGATTGCGCAGGCCAATCCCGCCGTCATCGTCATCGCCACCATGGACCGCCGCCGCTATGCCGCCGATGATCCCAAGGTGAAGGTGGATTTCCTGGAAAACGATCCGGTTACGAAAGAGCTCGATGCCGTCAGGAACAAGCGCTTCATCATGATGGACGCGCAGTCGATGAACCCGACGATCAGAACCATCGACGGCATCGAGACGCTGGCAAAGGGCATCCAGTCCTTCGGTCTGGCCCAGTGAGCCAGGCTGCCTTGCCACAGAGGAAATGGTGGGCGCTTGCCACGCTCACCATCGCCGCCCTCCTCCTGCTCGGTATCATGATCAGTCTCGCCGTATCGATCGGCGAGATATCAATCCCGCTCGCCACCACGGCAGAAGCGGTCTCCAACCGCCTGTTCGGCACGGCATTCGAGCTCAGCCGCATCCATCAGGGCATCGTCTGGGATTACCGCCTCAGCCGCGCGCTGGTGGCGGCAAGCGCCGGTGCGTCGCTGGCACTCTGCGGCACGGTGCTGCAGGCGCTGCTGCGCAACCCGCTTGCCGAACCCTATGTGCTCGGAATTTCGGCCGGCGCATCGACGGGTGCCGTCAGTGTCATGATATTAGGCCTCGGTTATGGCATACTCGGCCTGTCGAGCGGCGCCTTCATCGGCGCGGTCGTCGCCTTCCTGCTGGTCGGTGTGCTGGCAGCCGGTGCCGGCGGCACCAGCGAGCGCATCATTCTCTGCGGCGTGGCGGGCTCGCAGCTCTTCAATGCGCTGACCTCCTATATCGTCACGACCTCGGCCAATGCCGAACAGGCCCGCGGCGTGCTCTTCTGGCTGCTGGGATCGCTTTCCGGCGTGCGCTGGCCGGATGTCTATCTCTCCGTGCCGGTCGCACTGGCAGGCTTTGTCGTCTGCCTTGCCCATGTGCGTGCGCTCGATGCCTTCGCCTTCGGCACGGATGCCGCAGCCTCCCTCGGCATTGCAGTGCGCCGCGTACAGTTCACCCTGCTCGGCGTGACAGCGGCGATGACCGCAGCCGTCGTCAGCATGGTGGGCTCAATCGGCTTCGTCGGCCTCGTCATTCCCCATGCCGCCCGCTTCCTCGTCGGCCCCGCACATGGCCGCCTGCTGCCGGCGACGGCGCTTGGCGGGGCGATCTTCATGGTCGGCGCCGACATCGTCTCGCGCATCATCATTCCGCAGCAGATCCTTCCGATCGGCGTCGTCACAGCGCTCTTCGGCGCCCCGGCCTTCGCCATCATCCTCTATCGCGTGCGGAGAAGCGCATGAGCATATCAGTCGACAAGGTCAGCTATGCCGCCGGCAATACCGTCATCGTCAATGGCGTCAGCATATCGGTCGAAAAGGGCAAGGTGCTCGGCCTGCTCGGGCCGAACGGCTCCGGCAAATCCAGCCTGCTGCGCCTGATCTGCCGGCTGCGGCAAGTCAGATCCGGCATCATCCGCCTCGGCGACGATGATGTCTCCGGCCTTTCGCGCGCCGCCCTTGCCCGCCGCATAGCCTTCGTCGAGCAGCAGTCGACGACGGATACGCAGCTCACCGTGCGCGATATCGTCCGCCTCGGCCGCACACCGCATCGCGGCCTCCTCTCCTCCTGGGCACCTGATGACGATGCCGCGGTCGAAGAAGCACTCGCCCGCGTCGACATGGGCGAACGCGCCGGCCAGCTCTGGCAGACACTGTCTGGCGGCGAGCGGCAACGGGTGCATATTGCGCGGGCGCTGGCCCAAACCCCGAGCGAACTCCTGCTCGACGAGCCGACCAACCATCTCGATATCCAGCACCAGCTCGATATCCTGGCGCTGGTCGCCAAACTCGGCCTCACCTCCATCATCGCGCTGCACGATCTCAACCTGGCAGCGATGTTCTGTGACCATCTGGCCGTGCTGCAGAAGGGTGAGGTCGTGGCCGCAGGCACGCCCGAGGAAGTGCTGACCGAAGCGCTGATCGCCCGCGTCTTCGGCGTGCGCGCCCATATCGAAAAATCACCCGTGCATGGCCGCGCACATATCCAGTATCGGATGGGATAAGACATGGATGGAGTGAATTTCGATCTTAAGGAAGAAATCCGCGACTACTGGTCGAAGCGCTCGGAAACCTTCGACCTCGCCTTCGGCCACAGGATCGCCCCCGGCCCGGAGGCAGACGCCTGGCAGAAGCCGATCCGCAAAGCCCTCGGCCCCGAGCCGAAACGCGTGCTGGAACTTGCCTGCGGCACCGGCGAAGTGACCCGCCTGATCCACGATCTCGGCCATGACGTCACCGCTCTCGATTTCTCCGAAGCGATGCTGAAGGTTGCCCGCGCCAAACACGCCGGCAAGGAGCGCCTGCGCTTCATCCTGGCAGACGCCGAAAACACCCTGGAGCCGGACGCGAGCTATGACGCCATCATCTGCCGCCATCTCGTCTGGACGCTGACCCGGCCGCAGGAAACCTTTCGCGAATGGTCCCGCATCCTCAAGCCCGGCGGCCTGTTGCTCTTCTTCGATGGTGACTGGGCAAGCCCGAAACCGACCGGCCGCATCGCCAGCCTGCTGATCTCCTGGATCGACCGCCTCATCGGCGCCGACAAGAACTATGACGGCGCGCTCAGCACCCGCCACGCCCGCATCATGTCAGCCCTGCCCTTCGGCCAGGGTCTCCGCCCCGACATGCTCCTGCCGCTCTTGAGATCGGCAGGCTTTACGGACATCGCGCTTCACTCCCACGCCCCGATCGCGAGGGCGCAGCGCAAGAATGCCAATCTCCGAAATAGGCTCCGAACCCTCGTCTACCGCCGATTCATCCTGGCCTGCCGGCGGCCCTGATGCCCGCATTTGCCGCACGTCCATTTCTGGATGAGTCGCGATTTGCCGAGATCTGAAACCAGCCTGTGCGAAATGCCCGCCACCGTAAATGATCGATGCATTTACCGTTGCGTACTTGTCGGACGCCGTCAGCCGTTCAGGATGATCCACGAACGAAGCGGCAGTTCGCCTGATGCAGGAAGGGAAAGGTGTTATGGCAAAGACCACCGCGCCCTCATCCGGCAAAAGCAGGCACCGCGCTCTGCCGTTCGCCATTCTGGCGTTTTTGCTTTGTCTGGCCGGATCCTTCCCACGGCACGCGTTTGCCGTCCCGCCCGAATTTCCGGACCGCGAACTGGTGGTCGGCACCAAGGAGGCTCCGCCCTTTGCCATGAAGGGGCCGGATGGCAGCTGGACCGGCCTGTCGATCGAACTCTGGCGTCAGGTCGCGGAAAAACTCGGGCTCAAATATCGGCTGGTCGAGGAACCCTCGGTGCAGAGCCTGATCGAGGCAACAAAGCGCGGCGATTACGATCTCTCGGTCGCGGCCATCACCATCACGGCCGACCGGGAGCGCAATGTCGATTTCTCCCAGCCATTCTACAATACCGGCCTCGGCATCGCCGTCTCCGTCCACAGCACTTCCGTCTGGTACGAAATCACCCAGACGATGACATCCCTCGGCTTCCTGCAGGCGGTCGGCGCCCTCATCGGCATCTCGCTGGCCGTGGGCGCCCTGATCTGGCTCTTAGAGCACCGCCACAACGAGGATTTCGGCGGCGGCGCCGCCAGGGGGCTCGGCGCCAGCATCTGGTGGTCGGCCGAAGCCATGACGCAGGCAAGCACCGGTCATCGCGGCCCGAAAACGCTCGGAGGACGAACGCTCGCGATCCTCTGGATGGTCATGTCGATCATCACCATCGCCGTCTTCACCGCAAGCGTCACCTCCGCGCTCACGACGCGTCAGATCAGGGGACTGGTGAACGGCGCAGAAGACCTGCCGCGGGCACGCGTCGGTGCCGTGTCGGGTTCGGCGACCACAGGATTTCTCGACGGGGAACGCATCAGGCATCGGGATTTCGCCAATGTGCAGGACGGCTTCCGGGCGCTGACATCAGGCTCGATCGATGCCTTCGTCTATGACAAGCCGCTGCTTGCATGGACGGCCGAACAGCAGTTTCCGACCAGCGTGCAAGTACTGGACACCGTCTTCGAGCCGCAGAACTACGGCATGGCAATGCCCGCCGGCAGCCGCTACCGCAAGCCTATCGATGTCGCCATTCTCGAAGCGATCCACGACGAGGCGTGGAAGGAGACGCTGTTTCAGTATCTCGGGGAGAAAAAATGATGGCCCGGGCGAGCGGTCCTCCCCGCCCCGGCACCTGCCATCCCGCCTACCAGTTACCTGGATCGGCAGTGTGATCGACGGCTGCGAATTCATCCGCCTTTGCCCGATCGAGCGTCACAGTCCGCGTCCGCTTCGTCTCATCGGCAACCAGATAGCGAAGCGGCGCCGCGTCCCGCGCAAGCTCCTGATACAGGAGAAGCGCAGCCTCCTCGGCGGTATCGGCTTCGATCTCTCGCGTGATGGTTACGGTGAACTTGTTCATGGCATCTGGCCTTCTCGATCGTCGCGGGCATGGGCGCAATGTCCACCGCCTGACAATAGGCTGAGAGCGGAATAGTTCAAGCTACCCTGCCCTCGACAACCAGCAGTCCGCCATCCGGCCCTCAAACCGACCGCATCAACCCGCCATCCACCTTCAGGCTCTGGCCGGTAATATACCCCGCACCGTCGGACACCAGAAACGCAATGGTCGCCGCCACTTCCGCACTCGTGCCATAGCGCTGCATCGGCACGGTCTCGCGTCGCGCCTCGGTGGCCGGAAGGCTGTCGATCCAGCCGGGCAGCACGTTGTTCATGCGAATATTCTCGGCCGCATAGGTGTCGGCAAAGAGTTTGGTATAGGCGGCAAGGCCGGCGCGGAAGACCGCCGAAGTCGGAAACATCGTCGACGGCTCGAAGACCCAGGCCGTCGAGATGTTGACGATCGCGCCCTTTTTCTGCGCCTGCATGATCGGGGTAACCAGCCGCACCGGGCGGATGACATTCATCAGATAGACGTCCATGCCGGTATGCCACTGTTCGTCGGTGATCTCGTTGAGCGCGGCGCGTGGCCCATGGCCAGCGCTGTTGACGAGAACGTCGATGCGGCCCCAGGCGCCCATCGCGGCATCGACCAGCCGCTTCAGATCGTCGTTCGACTGGTTGGAGCCGGTCACGCCGACACCGCCGAGTTCGCCGGCAAGCGCCTCGCCCTTGCCCGATGAAGACAGGATCGCGACCTTGTAGCCATCGGCCGCCAGGCGTCTTGCGCTTTCGGCTCCCATGCCGCTGCCGCCTGCCGTGATTACAGCCACTTTTTCTACTGACATGCCGGTGCCCTCCTGAAACGATATCGTCGATTGATTGGTATCTGTGTGCACGGTATCATGTTCACTGCGCGAGCGCGAAACAGTTCTCCTCTTCTTTGCCAGTAGAAAAACTACTCGATGAGCGATATCCCGGGAAAGCTTCCCTCCCTCAATGGCCTCAGGGCCTTCGAGGTCGCCGCGCGACACCTCAACTTCAGGCTCGCCGCCGAAGAGCTCGGCGTCACGCAGGGCGCCGTCGCCCAGCAGGTCCGAGGGCTGGAGGCGCAGCTCGGCATGACCCTGTTCGAACGGCTTCCCCGCACGCTGGCGCTGACGGCCGAGGGCAGACGCTACATCGCCGATATCAGGCGCGCCTTCGAGATCATCGCTCGGGCAACGGACGAGCTGAAGCCGCAGGCGATCAAGCTTACGATCAGCACGACGCCGACCTTCGCATCGAAATGGCTGATCCCGCGCCTGCCTGACTTCACCGCCCTGCATCCAGATCTCGACCTGCATATCCTGGCGACCGAGCGCATCTCGAATTTTGCCGCCGATGGCGTCGATCTCGCCGTCCGCTATGGCCGTCCGCCCTTCGGGCCGGGGCTGAATGCCGAGCTCCTGTTCGAACAGGAGGTCATCGCCGTCTGCAGCCCGCTGCTGCTTGCCGGCCGCAACCCGCCGCGCACGGCCGAGGAGCTTTCGGCCTATCCGCTGCTGCACGATGCCCACAATCTCTGGCCGGAATTCGTCGAGCGTCACCTCGCCAACAGCAGCAGCCCCACCTTCAAGGGCATCAGCTTTTCGCAGACCGCGCACGCCATCGAGGCGGCGATTGCCGGACAGGGCATCGTTCTTGCCAATGGCGGTTTCGTCACCGAGGACCTCGCCCGGGGCCGGCTGGTGCGTGTTTTCGAAGCCAGGCTGCGCGGCCCTTCGGATATCTACCTCGTCTGGCCCCGCCACCGGAAATCTGCCGCGCGGGAAACCGTGATCGGTTGGTTGTTCGCCGAAGCGCAGACGCCAGGCTGAGCACTCGCGCCCAGGCAAGGCCAGGCTGGCGAACATATAGACTGATGAGCCCCTTGTGCAGAACGCCGGAGACACCAGATTCAATCTCTTCATTGCCTCCGATAAGCATCGATAATCACAGGCCTATTTGATGTTCCATTTCGTTCTCGGGCTCCCCTGGCTCGTCGTCGTCCTGAGATTCATTCTCCCCCTGCCATGGATCTGGCCCGCCAAGGCCCTGCTTGCCGGCCTGCTCCTCATCGCCTCGCAGCAGGTGCTGCTGAACCGTATATCCTCGGGTTCCGTCTTCGCGCCCGAATATCCGCGCCCGCTGATTATCGTCCTGAATTTCCTATTCGGCGCCACGCTCCTGCTCGCCGTCTTCCAGATCGCGCTCGATGTCGTCTCGCTTGTCCTTGCCCTCATAGAGGGCCGATTTCCGGCCGTGCCCTCCGAAGTCCGCTATATGATCGGGCTTACGGCCTTCGGTCTGGCCGCTTTCGGCGTTGCCGGAGCGGTGCGCATTCCGCCGGTGAAAAACGTAGAGATCTCGATCCGGGACCTGCCCGAAGCCTTCGAGGGCTACCGCCTGCTACAATTGACCGACCTGCATCTCAGCCGCCTCTTCCCGGCCTCCTGGGCCGAAACCCTCGTCAGGAAGGCCAATGAGCTGAAAACCGACCTGATCGTCGTGACCGGCGATTTCATCGACGGCCGCCTCGAAAAGCGGCGGGCGGATGTCGCCCCCCTGGCGAAGCTTCAGGCGCCCGATGGCATCTTCGCCATCCCCGGCAACCACGAATATTATTTCGGCTACGACGAGTGGATGCAGCACGACGCCAGTCTCGGCATGCGCATGCTGATGAATGAGCACGCCGTCATCGAGCGCGAGGCGAGCCGCATCGTCATTGCAGGCGTGACGGATCTTGCGGCTTTCGGCAGAACCATGCCGAACCCGGACCTTGCCGCGGCATTGAACGGCGCTCCGGCCGAAGCCCCGATCATCCTCCTCGACCATCAGCCGAGAATGGCAGCCGAGACCGCCAAGAGAGGCATTGCCCTGCAGCTGTCGGGACATACCCATGGCGGCATGGTGTTCGGCCTCGATCGTCTGGTCGCCCGCGCCAATGGCGGTTTCGTCTCCGGCCACTACCACGTCGGCGGCATGCAGCTCTATGTCAATAACGGCACCGCGCTCTGGCCGGGCTTTGCGCTCAGGCTCGGCCGGCCCTCGGAGCTGACGGTATTCACGCTGCGCAGACGCGCCTAATCCTGCTCGGGTTTTGCGTCTCTCACCATCAGGCGAATACGCTCGGCGAGATCCGGATCGACGGGATTATAGACGACCATGTTGAGATCCGGCCTGCCGTCGATTGCAAAGCCGGAATATTCAAGCTCGATATCGCCGAGAACGGGATGTCTCAGCCGCTTGGTTCCCTCGCCATGGGCGATCACCTCGTTCTCCTCCCAGATCCGCTTGAACTCGGCGCTCGTGCGGCAAAGTTCCTCCACCAGATCTGTTATTTCCGAGGTCGCCCCCGCCCGCGCCGCATCCGCCCGGAAGGCCCCGACGACGAAACGCGCCATGGCATCCCAGTCGTGCTGGACGTTGCGGACACCGGGATTGGAGAACAGCAGGCGCAAGACGTTCCGGTCATCAGGCGCAAGCTTGCCATAGTCGGTCATGACGATGGTGGCCGCGCGGTTCCACGCCACGATATCCCAGGCCGCCGTGCGCACCAGCGCCGGGCTCACCTCAAGCGTATCGAGAAGCCGTTGCAGGCGCGGGCTGATGCCCTCCACTGCACGGTAGCGCACCTCGGGCGGCCGGCCGAGGCCGAGGATGAAGAGATGCTCGCGCTCCGGCTCGGTCAGCATCAGGCCACTGGCGATCCGGTTCAGGACGTCGGCAGATGGCGCTCCGCCCCGCCCCTGCTCCAGCCATGTGTACCAGGTCGGGCTTATATTGGCGCGCTGTGCCACCTCTTCGCGCCTCAAGCCCGGCGTGCGCCGTCGCCCGGAAAAACCGAATACAGCCGGATCGAGGCGCGAGCGGCGGTCGCGAAGGAAGGTGCCGAGGGGGTTGGCGTCGGTGCTCATAGCATTCCTGTTAGCCATTATAATAGGATAACGTCACTACTTTAACAGCATAAAACATAGCGCAATAGTGGGCTTCATCGCAATAAGGAGACACGACATGCGCATTTTCCTCACCGGCGCCACCGGCTTTATCGGCTCGGCCATCGTCCCCGAACTCCTGAAGGCAGGCCATCATGTCATCGGCATGACCCGCTCGGACGCCGGCGCAAAAGCGCTCGAAGAGGCAGGCGTCGAAGCTCACAAGGGCGTGCTGGAAGAACCCGAGACTGTCCGTCGCGGCGTCGAAAAGGCCGATGCCGTCATCCACACGGCCTTCGACCATGATTTCTCCCGCTTCGTCGAGAATTGCCAGAAGGACAGCCGCGTCATTGCCGCCATGGGCGAGGCGCTGAAGGGCTCCAACCGCCCGCTGCTCATCACCTCGGGCACCGGCATCGGCAATGCCCATCTCGGCGAACCTGCGAGCGAAGACGTCTTCAATGACGAGCATCCCAACCCGCGCATCGCGTCCGAACGGGCCGGCAATGCGCTTCTCGACCAGGGCGTCAACGTGTCGGTCATGCGCCTTCCCCAGGTCCACAACACGTTCAAGCAGGGCCTCGTCTCCCCGCTCATCGAAATCGCCCGGCAGAACGGCGCTGTCGGCTATGTCGGCGAAGGCCGCAACCGCTTCCCGGCCGGCCACCTGCTGGACGTTGCCCTCCTCTACCGGCTTGCCATCGAAAGAGCGGTATCGGGCGCCCGCTACAATGCCGTTGCCGAAGAAGGCATCGCCACCCGCGAGATTGCCGAAGCCCTCGGCCGCGGCCTGAAGCTGCCGGTCATCTCGGTCGCGCCGGAAAAGGCGGCCGAGCATTTCGGCTGGATGGCGATTTTCGCCGGCCTCGACTTCCCGGCCTCCAGCGCAAAGACCCGCCGGACCCTCGGATGGAATCCTGTCGGACCCGGCCTGATCGCCGATCTCGACGCGATGGATTATGGCGCTCTCGCAGCCTGAGCCGCAAATGCACCTGCGGGGCCTTTCAGTCCCGCAGGTGCAGAGCGTTCCAAGTCGTCAGATCCCAAGTCCGCCGGCGACATCGATGACGCCGCCGCTCATGTAGCCGCCATGCGGCCCCGCCAGATGGCAGATGAGCGCGGAGACCTCCTCAAGCGTCGCAATGCGCCTGATGGGATGCAGGTCGAGAAGTGCGTCGGGCACGGTGTCTCCCAGCGCTTCGACGGACATGTCGGTCGGCATCACGCCGGGCTGGACGACGTTGACGGTGATGTTGCGCCTGCCGAGATCGCGCGCCACACCCTTCGCATAGCCGATGAGCGCGGCCTTCGTACCGGCATAATCGGCGACACCCGGAACCAGCACGCGTGTACCGAACAGCGAACCGATGAAGAGGATCCGGCCGCCATCAGACAGCACCGGAGCCGCCGCCCGCGTCACCGACACCGGCCCCAGCACATTGGTCTGCCATTGGCGGTCGAGATTGACCACGTCGAGTTCGGGATCATCGACCGTCTTGCCCTGTACGGCGATCGCCGCATTGTTGACGAGGATGTCGAGCTTGCCGAAAGTGGCGATGACCTTGTCGATCAGCGGTTTGGCAGCGGCCGTATCGGCCTGGTCGCTCTGGATCGCCAGAGCCCGCACACCCTTCGCCCGCAGCCTCTCGACCACAGCCTCCGCCTTCCCGGCCGAAGCCACGTAGCTGATCGCAACATCAGCGCCCTGATCGGCCAGCGCTTCCGCCGTCGCCGCTCCAAGTCCGCGCGAACCACCGGTCACGAGAGCGACCTTTCCCTTTAAAATCTGAGACATGAGTGTCCTTTCTACCCCGTCCAGGCGCCCGCCTGCCGTTATCGGCAGGCTGTGCATTTTTTCGTAACGACCGTTACAGTAACGTTTGGTATGAAATGTAGACAACGCATGTCAAGTAGTTTAATAACGGTCGTTATGAAATTGACCGGACTGACCTGATGGGACGCCATCGCGAATTTGACGTGGAAAAAGTGCTCGATTCCGCCCTGTGCCTCTTCTGGCGCAAGGGCTACGAAGGCACGTCCTATGCCGACCTGACGGAGGCCGCCGGCATCGAGCGCCCCGCCCTCTATTCCGCCTTCGGCAACAAGGAATCCCTCTTCCGCAAGGCGCTGGACCGCTATTCCGAGCGCTATCTGCATTACCTCCCGGTGGCGCTGAAACTGCCGACCTCACGCGAGGTCGCCGCCCACATCCTCTACAAGGCCATCGAACTGAACACCCGCTTCCCCGACCATACGGGCTGCCTCGGCATCAATGGCGCGATGGCCGGATCGGATGAGACCGAGCCGGTGCGCCAGGCGCTGATCGATTTCCGCGCCGCCGGCCAGGCCGATATTCAGGAACGTTTCGAACGCGCCAAAGCGGAAGGCGACCTGCCGGAAACCGCCAGCCCCGAAACGCTGGCCGCCTTCATCCTGGCTATGACCCACGGCATGGCCGTGCAGGCCAAGGCCGGCTTCAGCCGCGAGATGCTGAACGCCATCGCCGATCAGGCGCTGTCTACATGGCCGACGAAATAGCCCTGAAGGCAAAACCCAACGGCCCAGCCGCTTGCTTATGAGTTGGTCCCTGTTGGCGCCAGCCTGTTATCCAATCTGCTGGAAAGGAGATCTTCATGCATCGTCGTGAATCGAGCGACGAGGAATGGCTGTCATCTCGCCAGAAAAGGCTCAGCCTATACAAACACAAAAATTAGTCCGTCAGATCAGGGGCGAACGACCACTCGTCGGCCATGAACTCAAGCGTCTCGTCGCGGAAATAGTAGAGAAAATGTCGAGAGTTGGCGGTGTCGGCCCGGATTGTCTCCCAAGGCACGGCATCGCGGATCGGGTCGTGGCCAATCAACTCGTAGAATTTGCCCCAATGCGGAGCGATGCCACTGTAACGACCATGGCCATCCACCTTGTACCATTCATGATCGTTGGTGCCGTCCCAGCGCCACCGGGTGCAATCAATAAAGCTTAGCGTGCCCCATGCCTCATCGAACTTCGGGCTGGCCTTTGAGAATAGGCTCAAAGCCTTCGCCATACCCAACCGCTCTTTGTCTCGCATGGGCCTGCAGGAGCGGAAACGGACGTTAACCGAGCTGTCCGCAACCGACACCTGAGGCTCTGGCGCATTTGGCTCGGCCGCCCAGCCTTGACCGAGCTGTTGTTCTAGAAACTTGAGCATTCGCCACGAATAGTCGAATTGCATGACGATTTCCACCGAACCCAATCATCAAGCTCTCATGGGTTCACGGCCGTTTTCAGTCTTTCCATCCTGCCACTGCATTTGAGCGCGCACTACCCCGCCGCCGCATCCATCTTCGCCCGCACCGCGAGAAACGCCGCCGTCAGCCGCGCCAACACCGGCGATTTCACGGATCCATTCGCCCCGCCGATCGGGTCCACGATATGGATCCGTCTCAGGTCCTCCATGAACTCGTCCCAGAGCGGCTGCCCGCCCTCCTCCAGCAGCTCGGCGCGGATGCTCAGATCCTCGCTCACAGGCAGGAACCGCCGCCCCCAGGCGCCGATCATCGCGAACATGGGCACGAGCTGGATGGAGGCTTCCGTCAGGCTGTAGATCGCTTTCTGGCTGTGGGAGGGATCGTCGAGCTTGGTGATCAGCCCGCAGGACATCAGCCGTTTGAGACGCGCCGCCAGGATATTGGAAGCGATGCCCTCCTCCGATTGCGTCAGGAGCTCGCGAAAGTGCCGGCGATTGCCGAACATGATATCCCTGATGATGACAAGGCTCCATCGGTCGCCCAGCACCTCCATCGTCAGGTTGATCGGGCAGCCCGACCGTATCTCGATATCCATATTCGACTCCGTGAGAAAACCAGTTGCATTATAGGATCAGTCATGCGACAAGACAACTGATTTCAAAATGCAATCAGATGGAGGCTGGCATGGCACGTGTACGCGTTGCTGCATTTTCCCTTTCGGTGGATGGTTTCGGCGCCGGTCCGGACCAGAGTCTTGAAAATCCCCTCGGCAAGCGCGGCATGGAGCTACACCAGTGGTTCTTCGGCACCCGCACCTTCCGCGCCATGATCGGCAAGGATGACGGCTCCACCGGCACCGACGAGAAATATGCCTCGACCGGCAATACCGGCTTCGGCGCCTTCATCCTCGGCCGCAACATGTTCGGCCCGATCAGGGGCGAATGGCCGGACGACGCGTGGAAAGGCTGGTGGGGGCCGAACCCGCCCTATCACGCGCCGACCTTCATCCTCACCCACCATGCCCGCGAGCCCATCGTCATGGAAGGCGGCACCACCTTCCATTTCGTCACCGGCGGCATCGAGGAGGCACTGGAAAAAGCCAGGGCCGCAGCCGGCGACAGGGACATCAAGATCGGCGGCGGCGTCAGTACTGTCAGGCAATATCTCAAGGCCGGCCTGGTCGACGAGATGCATTTCGCCATCTCCCCGGTTGTCCTCGGCAAGGGTGAAGCCATGTTCGAAGGCATCGATCTGCCCGCACTCGGCTTCTCCGTCAGATCCCACGAGATGACGGAACTGGCGGCGCATGTCGTGCTGTCGAAATAGGGCGCAAGAGACTATCACCAGAGCATCCGCCGGGCGCGATCGAGCGTCCGGTTTTTTTGCAGGAGCGCGGCAGGCATCACAGGTGCGAAGCCGCCATTGCCGGGCATTTACCGTAACGTACTTCCGCGGCCCGCTGTTTTTCCCTACCGATCGATCCGCACGATCAATCCGGTGGGGAGAGCAGCAATGACATTTGCGGATTTTGTCACGCTCACTCTGAAGGCCAGCCTGTTCCTGATCGTTTTTGCGCTCGGGCTACGGGCAACGTTCAGCGACGTCACCTACTTGCTCGCTCGCCCGGTTCTGCTGTTCAAATCCATCCTGTCGATGAACATCGTCATGCTGGGTTTGGCCCTCGCGGCCGCGTTCTTCTTTCCACTGCCCCTGCCGCTCAAGATTGCCCTCATCGGCCTTGCAATGGCGCCCGTTCCACCGATCCTGACGATAAGGCAGAGTAAAGCGGCCGGGACATCTTCCTACGCGATCAGCCTCTGCGTCACAGCGTCATTTCTCGCCGTCGTGCTCGTTCCGCTCGCCATCGCACTGGCAGATGTCGTCCTTGGCGAGCGCTACCAGATGCCCGCCATCCGTGTCGTGCCGATCGTCCTCGTCTCTGTCATCCTGCCGCTCGTGCTCGGGATGATGGTCGAGCGCTTTGCCCCGGTCGTTGCGCGGCAGTTCGTGCAACCGATCGCACGGCTCGGAACCGCCCTGCTCATTCTGGCGGCTGTGCCGGTCCTCATCGTGACGCTGCCTGCGACCTGGGCGCTTGTTGGCAACGGGCTCATCCTGTCTCTGGCACTTTTTACCGCGTTCGGGCTGCTGGTCGGCCACGCCATGGGCGGGCCGCATGCCCATGATCGCGTGGTTCTGGCGCTGGCGACGGGCGCGCGCCATCCAGGCGTCGCGATGGCGATTGCCGCCTACAATTTTCCGGACGAGAAGGCGGCGGTGGCAGTGGTGCTGCTGCATGTTTTCATCGCCGCGCTCGTCGCGATACCCTATCTGAAATTCGCCCGAGTCAACGAGGCACCTGCCGAAAGCCTCGACACGTAATATCCTCCAGCAGGCGCATCGGCCGATGCACTCGACACCGGCCGATGCCGCGGCAGGCTCAGACCAGCCCCTGGCTGAAGCCGAATTCGCCCTCCGCTTCCGCCGCGCTGACATCCTCGCCGAACAGCATGTCATTATGCGGCCGGCCGCTGCGGACCATCGGATAGACGTTTTCCAGCGCCGCGACCCGGCAGTCGAAGAGAACCGGCCGGTCGGTGGCGATCATCTCGCGGATCTTCTCATCCAGCTCCTCCGGCCTCTCGCAGCGCAGGCCCACGGCCCCATAGGCTTCCGCCAGCTTGACGAAATCGGGCAGCGAGGCGGAGTAGGATCTGTCCCGCCGGTTGCCATGCAGGATCTGCTGCCATTGCCGGATCATACCGAGCTGCGCATTGTTGAGGATGAAGATCTTCACCGGCGCCTGGTGCTGCATGGCCGCCGAAAGCTCCTTCAGCGTCATCTGCACCGAGCCATCGCCGACGATGCCGAGGACCAGCCGGCCGGGATGGGCGATCTGCGCGCCGATCGCCGCCGGCAGACCATAACCCATCGTGCCGAGCCCGCCCGAGGTGAGCCAGCGGTTCGGCCCTTCGATACCGAAGAGCTGTGCCGCCCACATCTGATGCTGGCCGACATCGGTGGTGACGATAGGGTCGAGATCGGTCGTCAGCGCATGCAGCCGCTCCAGCGCATATTGCGGCATGATCGCATCATGGCGCATCTCATAGGCAAAGGAGTTTCGCGCCCGCCATCGCTCGATCTCGCCCCACCAGGCATCCAGCCGCCCGCGCTCCGGTCGGGCCGGAAGCGCCCGCCAGGTTTCGATCATCTCCCGCAGCACATCGGCCGCATCGCCGGTTATGCCGATATCGACAGGTACATTCTTGTTGATCGAGGATGGATCGACATCGATATGGATCTTCCTCGACCCCGGCGAAAACCTGTCGACACGCGAGGTGACGCGATCGTCGAAACGCGCACCGATGGCAATCATCAGGTCGCAATCATGCATCGCCATGTTTGCCTCATAGGAACCGTGCATGCCGGGCATCTTCAGCCAGTTCGGTCCGCTCGCCGGATAGGCGCCGAGCCCCATCAGCGTCGAGGTGATGGGAAAACCGGTGAGCTCCACCAGTTCCCGCAACAGGCGCGAGGCCTCCGGCCCGGAATTGATGACGCCGCCGCCGGTATAGAGGAGCGGCCGCTCAGCCTGCGCCATCAGCCTGACCGCGGCAGCGATCGCCTCCTGATCGCCGCACCTCGGCAGCTTATAGTTCGCAGGCATCGAAACCTCCTGCGGCCCGACATAAAGCCCGCTCGCAAACAGCACATCCTTCGGCATGTCGACCAGAACCGGCCCCGGCCTGCCTGACGTCGCGATCCTGAAGGCGAGATGGATGGTCCTTGCGAGATCGTCGATGTGATCGACGAGGAAATTATGCTTGGTGCAGGGCCGCGTGATGCCGACCGTATCGCATTCCTGAAAGGCATCCGTGCCGATCAGCGTCGTCGGCACCTGCCCGGTCAGGCAGACGAGCGGAATGGAATCCATCAGCGCATCCTGCAGCGCGGTGACGGCATTGGTGACACCCGGTCCTGATGTGACCAGCATGACGCCGACCTTGCCGGTCGAACGCGCATAGCCTTCGGCGGCATGCCCTGCCCCCTGCTCGTGGCGCACCAGCAGGTGCTTGATCTCGTCCTGCTGGAAGATCTCGTCATAGATCGGCAGCACGGCAGCCCCCGGATAGCCGAATATGTGCTCGACGCCATTGTCGCGCAGCGCCCGCAGCACGATTTCGCCGCCGTTCATCAGGGGGCCGGAAGAAGAAGGATTGGAGGAATTTTGGGTAAAGCTGGCCTTATCGCCGGTCATAGCAATTTTCCGTCGTTGATAGGGTGATTGGGTTGCGACGGGGCACAAAAAAAGGCCCCGTCAGGGACCTTGTGTTCGGCGCATGGGTGGCTGATGCCGGACGGTTACACCGTCCTGCCCATGCGCGATATCACCACGACGAGAACCATTGCGATTTTCATGGGCGTAAGAGCTAACCGCAAATTTGCGGTCCGTCAATCGCATCTCTGCCTGCCCTATTGCTTATGGGACGGGATGAGCAATATCCGTTGCTGTCGCTGTCCGCATGCCGTGCCGACGCCGGCGGTTAGATCATCCGATACCTGCGTCTACCTCATGCATATCGCGCAGCGGCCGCGATCGACGCCTGACATTTTCGAGGGCGCGGCTTTCGTCGCGCCCTCGCAGGGAGGCTTCCTCAATCGAATGTCGCCTGCACGATCCATGCCTCTTCTTCGCTCGGAATATCGAAGCCTTGGATATATTTCGCGAGCAGCTCGTCCGTTATCGGAAACGCGGCATTTGCATCACGCCGTGCCGAGCGTTCTCTCAAGCGGCCGCGCAAAATCGCCTCGTCCACCTGAAGATAAATGATGCAGCACCGGTGATCCCGAGCTTCGACAAGCCCACGGTAGCGGGCGCGAACCGCGCCATTCCAGAAGGCAAAATCGATCACTGCCTTGGTGCCGCGCATGAGCTGGTCTTCAAGGCGGAGCCGCAGCCGGGTTTCGGCGGCGGCCTGCAGATCGGCATAGGCAGCTTCCGGATAATCGACGCCAAAACGCCCGTCATGCCGCCAGACCTCTTCGTCGATCGAGAAACGCTCACATCCGAGCGGCTCCAGCCGCTGTGCAAAGGTCGTCTTGCCGGAACCTGCCAAACCGCACATCATGAACACGATCCGCGGCTCGGTCCGTGCCAGATCTTCGGCGGCGGCCACTGCCTGCCGATAGGACATCACCATCCGAAACCCGCCTCCCCGCGATCCTGATCGGCGACGAACCTCAGCGTTTGACATCGTGCCTCACGCCTCGACTGGCAAGAGTCGGCCACCACCCATGTGCCTATTTCTATCCCTCTGAACTTGCTCACACAATGCGTCAGCAGTCGACACGCTTTCCGTCGACTGCCAACGCGAAGGCCGTCACCAGGGGACAGCGCCCTGCTCGCTCTGGCAAATACCTTTCAGGTCGTGCCCTTGAAGCAAGGCCATTCGCACCGGAAAGGCCGCAGCCTCCGATGGCGTGCGGTCGCCGCGATGGCCGCTGAGGTCGGTGGCGACGAGGCCGGGGCAAGCCGATACGGCGGTGATCCCGGTATCGCTGAGTTCCGCATTGAGCTGGACCGTCAGCATGTTCAGCGCCGCCTTCGACGCATTGTAGCCGATGAGCCGCACGCCATAGAACGGCCAGCTCGGATCGCCGTTCAGCGTCAGGGAGCCGAGGCTGCTGGTCATGTTGACGATGCGCCCGGCCTTGGCATTGCGCAAGAGCGGCAGCATCGCCTGCGTCACCGCGAGCGCCCCGATGAAATTGGTCTCCAGTTCGCCGCGCACGGCATCGAGCGAGGCCTTGCCGGGAGCGCCGTCCGTATAGTCGGCAATGCCGGCATTGTTGACGAGGATATCGAGACGGCCGCGCCGCGCATCGATCTCTGCGGCGGCGGCCGCAATGCTTGCCGCATCGCAGACGTCGATCCGGATGAACGCTACGTCGAGCCCCTGCCCGGCGAGGTCATCCGCCGCGGCCTGGCCGCGCCCGGCATCACGTGCGCCGAGGAAAACAGACACGCCTGATCCGGCGAGCTGTCTGGCGATTTCATATCCAATTCCCTTGTTTGCGCCTGTCACGAGCGCGATACGTCCAGTGTCGTTCATCCTGAAGTTCCTTGAAAATCTCGATCGGTGCGCGCAGATTGAAAATAAGAAGGATTCTTCAGGTTTTGAATTCGCATATGGTTTCCGCGCAGATATCAGCCGCAAATGCCCGCAAATCACCGCGTCAGGCGCGGTCGGTGAACACCGTCGAGGCGATTTTCGAAGCGACGATTCAGGTTTTGATAGCGGACGGTCCGGGTGACCTGACGACGACGCGGGTCGCCGAAAGAGCCGGCGTTTCCGTCGGCTCCCTCTACCAGTATTTTCCGAACAAACAGGCACTGTTCCACGCCGTCAACGAGCGGTACCTGACGATGCTGGCCGAACGCGTGGAAGCCGCCTGCCTCGCCCATCGCGGCGCGCGCTATGCCGAGATGGCCGATGCCCTCGTCAGCACCTATATCGAGGTCAAGATCGAGCGCCGCGACGTCACGATTGCCCTCTACCGCGCCGCCGCCGAGATCGATGTCGCCGGCATCGTCGAGGCCATGTCGCAGCGCATTGAAGCGGCAAGCCATGCCATGTTCGCCACCGCCTCGGACGCAGAGTTCGACAATCTCGCCACCGTCAACGTGATGATGCTGAACGTGCTCTGCGGCACCGTCCGCAACGTCTTCGACCGCCACATGTCGGAACTGCTCATCGACGGCGGTTTGCGGACGCAGCTGACGCTGATGTTCTGCACCTATCTGGCTGCCGCGAAAATAGCGGCCTGAAATCGCCCGCCTGCATCCTACTCCGCCAGTTCCCGCATGACCTTGATGAGGTCCGACTTGCCTTCGAAGCCGATGCCGGGCAGTTCCGGCATGGTGATGTGGCCGTCGATGACCTTTACCCCATCCGGGAATCCGCCATAGGGCTGGAAGAGATCCGGATAGCTCTCGTTGCCGCCAAGGCCGAGGCCGGCCGCAATGTTGAGCGACATCTGATGGCCGCCATGCGGAATGCAGCGTGAGGGCGACCAGCCGAACTGGCGCAGCACATCGAGTGTACGCAGATATTCCACGAGCCCATAGGACAGCGCGCAGTCGAATTGCAGATAGTCGCGGTCGGCGCGCATGCCGCCATAGCGCAGCAGATTGCGGGCATCCTGATGCGAGAACAGGTTCTCGCCCGTCGCCATCGGCGCATCGTAGAATTCCGATATCGCCGCCTGCAGCGCATAATCGAGCGGATCGCCGATTTCCTCGTACCAGAAGAGCGGATAGTCGCGCAGCATCTTGGCATAGGCGATGCCGGTTTCCAGATCGAAACGCCCGTTTGCATCGACGGCAAGCCGCGCCTCAGGCCCGATTTCATCGAGCACGGATTCGATACGGCCGCGATCCTCGTCGATCGAAGCGCCGCCGATCTTCATCTTGACCACGGTATAGCCGCGGTCGAGATAGGTGCGCATCTCCTTGCGCAGCGCGCTGTTGTCCTTGCCGGGATAGTAATATCCGCCGGCGGCATAGACGAAGACCCTGGGATCGGCTTGCCTGCCCTTCATCTCCGCCAGCAACCGGAAGAGCGGCTTGCCCTCGATCTTGGCAACGGCATCCCACACCGCCATGTCGATCGTGCCGACAGCGACCGAACGCTCGCCATGGCCGCCTGGCTTCTCGTTCTTCATCATCGCTGCCCAGATCCGCTGCGGATCGAGATTGGTGCCGGCATCGTTGACGAGACTGTCGGGTGCCGCGTCCAGGATACGGTCCCTGAAGCGCTCGCGGATCAGCCCGCCCTGCCCGTATCGCCCATTGGAATTGAAGCCGTAGCCGACCACGCGCCGCCCGTCTCTGACGACATCCGTGACGACGGCGACAAGGCTCGTCGTCATCTTGCTGAAATCGATATAGGCGTTGCGGATCGGCGAAGCGATCGGCTTCGTCACTTCGCGGACATCGATGATGCGCATGGCAGTCTCCATTCTTCAGATGCTGATGTTCTAGGAGACAGGCGCCCTGTCGTCCAATGCCGATCCGGGCTCTTTCAATGCCGAAGCGGCATAGAGAATCTCGAAATTGCTTGAAATAATCGACAGGATGCCATTTCTTTAATGCCATCAAAGCATCACCAAAAGCGGATCGACATCAGTGGAAACGGCCTGGCTTGCCGACCTCAAGGCACTCGCGGAAACCCTGAACTTTTCGCGCGCCGCCGAAAAGCGCCATATCACGCAGCCCGCGTTCGGCCGCCGCATCAAATCGCTGGAGGACTGGTGCGGCGCCGAACTCGTCGATCGGTCCACGCACCGCCTGAAGCTGACCCCCGCGGGCGAAGCCATGCTGGCAGCGGCCGATGATGTCACCGCCCGTCTGGAGCGGGCCATCAGCGAAATCGAACAGATGCGGGCGGCGACCTCGACGGTGACCTTCGCCGCCACCCACGCACTGTCGTTCATCTTCTTTCCCGGCTGGATTCAAGGCCTCGGCCACGAGGCATCGACGATGCCCATCCGCCTCCTCTCCGACAATATGAACGAATGCGAGCGGATCATGATGGAGGGGCGTGCGCAGTTCCTGCTCTGCCACGATCATCGAAACAGCAGAATCCGTCTCGACATAAACGCCTACAGGCAGGTGCAGCTTGCGACCGACCGCCTGATCCCCGTCAGCGCACGGGACCGGGATGGCCGGCCGCTCCACAGCATTTCGGAGATCGCGGATCGCCCTGTCCCCCATCTTGCCTTCGAGGAAACGTCGGGCATGGGCCGCATCCTGTCATCCGCCCTTTCCGCCAGGACATCTTCGCTGCAATTCTCAACGGTCTTCACCTCGCATCTGGCAATGGCGCTGAAGGCACTTGCGATCGAGGGAAAGGGTGTGGCCTGGATACCGGAGAGCCTGGCGGCGGATGAGATGGGACCGGCTGGAAGACTGACCTCAGCCGGATCGGCGGATTGGGTGGTCGAGGTCAGGATCGTGCTGATCAGGCCAAGGGCGCGCATGACCGACATTGCCGAGAGCTTCTGGAACCTCGTTCAAGGCAAGGCTGGCATTCAAGCCGCCCATCGTGGTTCGTCATGACTCCAGCTCATTTCATGAGCGGCGCCTGTCTCAGCGCCGCATGAATATCGCTGACGACGGCAGCACCTTCGCCGACGGCGGCCGCTACCCGCTTCGTCGAACCGGCCCGGACATCGCCGATCGCAAAGACGTTCGGCAGACTGGTTTCCAGCTGCAGGGCGCGCCTTCCGAGCTCCTCTTCGACCTCAGGGCTGAAGGTCGTACCGGTCCTGATGAAGCCCCTGTCATCCGTCTTGATGCGGCACTTGATCCAGTCGGTATTCGGGTCGGCGCCGATGAACATGAAGACGCGGCGAAGATCGAAGTTCTTCTCGGACTGCGCCCTGAGCTCAGTGATGGTTGCCGCCAGCCGGCCATGCGGGTCTTCCGACAGCGCCGTCAGCTCGCATCCGAGATGCATCTCCACATTCGGCAGCGCCGCGATGCGATCGATGAGATAGGTGGACATGGTCTCGGCCAGGCTTCGGCGGATCACCAGGTGGAGACGCCGCACCCGCGGCGCGAGGAATGCGATCGCCTGGCCGGCGGAATTGCCGCCGCCGACGAGCGCGATATCGTCGTTTTCGCAGAGTTTGGCTTCAATCGCGGATGCCCAATAGGAAATGCCGGCGCCCTCGAAGCGCGCTATGTCGGGAATATCGGGCCTGCGATACCTGGCGCCCGAGGCAATGACGACGGTCCGTGCCTTGACCGCCCTGTCCCCGTCAATCCGCAAGACCATAGGGTCGGTCCTGCGTTTGCCGGCCGGGGCCGGAATGAGCTCGTTCACATCAAGCGGCAAGGCGATCTCCGCTCCGAACTTGAGCGCCTGATTGAAGGCGCGGCCGGCGAGCGCCTGGCCTGAAATTCCGGTCGGAAAGCCGAGATAGTTTTCGATGCGGGAAGAACTGCCGGCCTGCCCGCCGATCGAACGGTTATCGATGACGATGACGCTGAGCCCCTCCGATGCCGCGTAGACCGCAGCAGCCAGGCCCGACGGGCCGGCCCCGACGATCGCCACATCATAGACGGTTTCCGGATCGAGTTCCGGCGTTATGCCGAGGCAGCAGGCTGCTTCGGCATCTGTCGGATGTTTGAGCACCGTGCCGCTGGGGCAGACCATGAGCGGCAATTCGCTCGCCAGGATCCCAAGCCTCTCCACCAGGCCCCGGCCTTCATGGTCCGAGGCCGCATCGAGGACGACATGAGGATAACCGCTTCGGGTCAGAAAGCCCTGCAGGCGAACCAGATTGGGCTCTCCGGGATGGCCGATCAGAACGGAGCCGGCGCCGCCGAAATTGATCAGCTCCACACGCCGCAGGATATAGGCGCGCATGATGATCTCGCCGATCTCGGCCGATCCGATGATGAGAGCCTTCAGATGCGCAGCATCGAATGCCAGCGCCACACATCCTTCCGGCCCGGCACGCCCGCCCGCAAGCACCGGCCGCCCGGAAAGCTGGCTGACCTCTCCTGAAAACTGCCCTGCATCATGGCTCGTGATCAGGGCTTCCGGCATTGACAAGCCGTCATGCCTGAAGACGTCGAGCCGGCCGGAAAGGATCAGCCATGCCGGCGAATGCCTGTCGCCGATCTGCGAGACGATCTCGCCGGGAGCAAAGGAATGCGGGCCACTGCTGGCAAAACGCCCGGCTATCTGGACCTGCGCGGCGGTCAGCACCGGAAACATCTGGTGACGGCGGGTTTCGAGACTGTCGGAGCTCATCTCGGCACGCTCAATAATAGATCGGGATCGGGCCGCGCTGCGGCGTCTGATCCGGCAGTTCCACCATCGTCTCGTCGAGATAGCACCAGCCCCAGCCTTCCGGCGGGTCGTAGCCTTCGATGATGGGATGTCCCGTGGCATGGAAATGCGCCGTCGCATGTTTCCCGATCGACTGGTCGCAGCACCCGACATGGCCGCATTCCCGGCAAAGCCGGAGATGGACCCATTCCTGTCCCTCCTCCAGGCATTCCTCGCAGCCGAGCGTCCTCGGCTCGACGGATCGAACGGCTGCGACATGTTTGCACACCGACATCTGCATCTCCTCTTTCTCTTGAAGTTCGCGCCTGCCGGAGGAAGATAGATCAAAAGACGATTTTCTCTAGCATAACCAGGCGCAGAACCGTTCCCCTCGCCGGCCAATATGCAGCGAAGAGGCCCCGCCCGCCATGCAGGCGAGACCGGTTAGTTCATCTTCCGCTAGAAAATATTGCAGCGCTGTGACCGCGGTCACTATCGGAAACAGCTACTGCTTGTATTTTGCCGCCGCTGGATGCTGCACCTACCAGCTGGAGAAGGGTCGCTGGGCCCCACTTGGTGGCCCTTCTCGTTTTTCCGCTGTCGATGATGGCGTGACGCGCCCGTTTACCGGAACATTTCGACGTGACTGCCGATCCTGCCGCCTTTTCGCACGCTGCTCACCGTGTCCTGCCGCGCGTCGGAAGGCGTGTCGCCGAACCATGACACCATGAACAGAAGAAGCGCCGCTGCCATCAGCGGCGGGCCAAGATAGACGATCAGGAGGGAATTCAGCGGTCTCACGGTGGCGTCTTTTTCAGGTTTCTTGGTTTGACACGGATTTCAGGGCCGTCACGGCCGGTGCGGGCTCGTTGTCATCGGGCGTCACCAGGGAGCGCCGCGATATTGGCTGAAGCAAGGGTAACAGTCTGGGAGTGCGAAGCATTCAGCGAGAGATAAAGCCCCTGAACGCTATAGTAGGCCGCAACCCACATTAGCAGGCCGAGCTGAAGTGCAATGATAAAACAGTAGATCCTCATCGTTTCCCTTCGGAATCAGCTTTTACTAAGCCAAAACGTCAGAATTATTCTGTGCATCCAGGCACATAATAACGTCCTTATTTTCACAGATATCGCAAAGTTAGCCGATTTACTATTATCACCCACATAGCAAAAAGGTGGAAAAATAGGCCGACCGGATAAAACGGGCAGCATCGAAAGAATTATACTTGCCGCACCGTTGGCGCGAGCGCGCGGTCCTCTCAAGCCCCATCATCGACTGGCGTGCCCCTGAACGACACTGATGGTGATCAAAGCTACCTAAACGATCTTGCCCATCACCGAACTGCCTCCGGCCGTCAATCAGATCAACCCAAGGTAGCCATTTACTTCACCACATGCTAGGGTGACAGCCAGAATAGGTACGTGAATGTCATTGTAGTTTCACTTGCCCCGGCAGGAGGCACTCAACAATATCCGGATTTAACAGCAAACGGAGGAAGACGCATGAGCGCCTTTTACGGCACACCTGGAGATGATGTGTTTCGCACGCTGAACTCTACTCTTATAATAATCCCAGAGGCAGGAATTATCTTCGAGAACAGTGATGTTTACCTCGGCGATGAAGGCAACGACACCTTTCGCATCGCGACGTCGACTTTCGACTTGCCGGATCTGTTGGAAACATCAAACGATATTTTCGGGGGAGCGGATAACGACAAATTGATATTCGCCCCTCCTCATGACTTTCCCGGCCAGATCGACGTCACGTTCTTCGGCAACGCAGGAACGGATTCCGCATACCTGAACTTTCAGCCGATGGGAGCTCTCGACGTCGATTTCACGAATTTCGGGCCGGGCACCTTCACATCCATCCTGGCCCTGACCCACGCAGACGGCAGTTATGCAGGCCAGTTCTTCATCGAACCTGATGTCGAGCATGTCTCGGTCATCGGTTCGAATTTCGCTGACCGGATGGTCGGCAATGCAGGCGACGACCAGCTGGATGGCAAAGGCGGGGCCGATACCTTCTTCGAAACGACTGGCAACGACACCTACATATTCGATGATACGGGCGATCGCGTCGCGATTTATTCAGGGCCGCTGCTCACCCTTCCCGATGGCGGCGTAGACACGATCTGGACAACGGTCAGCGTGGATCTGCGTGACCAGGGGCCTGTCGAAAACCTCCGGCTGAACGGCACGGCGGATATCGATGCGACAGGCAACGACCTTGCCAACATGATCACCGGCAATGCCGGCAGCAATCTCATCGCCGGTGGTGCCGGCAACGACAGCCTCTACGGCAAGGGCGGCGCCGACACGTTCCATTTCGATGACATGGGCGCAGCCAGCAAGGACTTCATCTGGGACTTCGATTCCGACGACAAGATCAGCCTCGGCCCCGCCTTCGCCGGCCTCGATGTCGACAATAACGGCGTGGTGGACGCAGCCTCTTTCGAAATCGTCAACAAATTGGGTGCCGGCGGAACCAAGGCCGGCCCCGAGCTGATCTACAATTCCGCGACCGGCATTCTGTCCTATGACGCCGACGGCGCCGGCACGACCCATGCTGCCCAGGACATCGCGTTCATCGGCGTGAACAAGACGTTCTTCGACAATACCGACGTCCTGGCAAACAGCTCCCTGCTCGTCTGACCGCACGCCCCACATCTGAAAACGGCCGGTTTACCGGCTGTTTTCGCAGGGTATGGAGCATCCACCGGAAGGTGATTGAACCTTTAGCGATCTGCCTAAATCGCGCGAACGAGCGCATGCTACCCTTGAGCCTGGCAAATAAGATTCAGGCCGGATGCTGGGGGGCATGGAATGCGCGATTTGCTGTCAAATTTCGAAGAGGACCATCGTAGTCTCGGTTATGGTGCAGAGGCTCCAACCCATGGGCATGGTTTTTCCCGGGTCCATGCGGTCGCCGCGATCTTGATCCTGTGTGCGGCGATCTTCTTTATCGGAGGCCATGGACTGGTCTAGAGCAACTCCGTCAAACGCGTTCAGCGGCATTTCCCGATTTGAAGAAGATCGGGACATCGCCAGCCTGCAATCATCCCGAACCGTCAGAACCCCGAACCGTCAGAACCAGAGATCGCGCACGCACCGCCCCTTGGAGGGCAGGTCTTCAAATGTCTCCAGCCCGTCGAAGTGATCGATCGGCAGATCGGAAACGAGATCCGGCGGCGCCAGCCGCAGGTTGACCGCCATGCGCCGGCGCCCATCCCTGTTGAGCCTCAGGCCGCGCCAGCTGAGCACGCAGGCGCAGGTCGGGCAGAACAATATTTCCAGCGACGATGTCTCCCGGCCGGTCCGCGTATAGGAGCCGGTCTCGCCGCTGACGGTGATCCGCTCGCCTTCGTAATCATAGGCCCAGAGCGCTCCATAGCGCCGGCAGAGCGTGCAGTTGCACGCCGTGATCGAGCCCGGATCGCCTTCCAGCGTCCAGCCTGCCTTGCCGCAATGACATGAGCCGACCAGCATCAGCGCACCGTTTCATCCCTGCCTGTTTGGAAGGATCCATCCTGCCTCAATCGGGCGCCACCTGCAAATTCCGTCCTTGCCGCCTGCAAGTCAGATCATGCCTTGACTCCTCCCGAAATGAGAACATAATAAGAACATCCGTGGCGCTGCGGCCGCCATCCCGACAATCTGGAACTGAAATGCTCTGCAAGGAGAATGAGAACATGCGTCCGCAATTGGCCCCCAAAACCGATGGTGATGTCATCGCAAACGAAGACCTGAGCTGGGAGGTCGAGGCAGTGCTCTCGTGGCACGACGAGGATGCCAAGGCAGCTATCGCCACGCTTCTGCAGGACTGTCGCCACCTGCGCCAGCAGCTCGCGCTTGCCGAAGGCGCCCTCAGCCGGGGCATGACCCGCGGCTGGCGGCCTTCCTTCGAGCGCTCCTCCCTTGACCGGACATGAAACACCGCCGCAGCATCGATCTCGTCGCCAGCCATGAGGAGGTCGCAACCGACAGGGAGACGCTCGCCACCCTGCCGCAATGGTATGTCATCCAAGCCCAATGCCCGGCGTGTCAGCGCGAGACGAGGATCGACCGGCGCGTGCTCGCCTACCGCTACGGCAAGGACATATCGCTGGCGAGGATCAGCCTTCGCCTGAAATGCAGCGGTTGCGGCAACCGCACGGGAAACCAGCTGCTGCTCGGCAGGCTGCCACGCGATTGACCGCAATCCCCGCTTATCTGTCGGCCGAGGCAAGCAGCAGCCTTGCCGCCACCATCGCCCCGTCGGTTCGGATCGTGGGGGCAACAGCCCCGGCGCGCTGGCGCATGTCGGGCTGCAATGCCGCCGAAAGCGCAGCGGAGAAGGTCTCCGGCGTCGGTATCGTCCCCTCATGCGCGACGCCGATGCCGAGTGCCGCAACGCGACCCGCCCAATAGGGCTGATCGGCTATCTGCGCCACGACCACCTGCGGCACGCCGGCACGGGCAGCGGCCGCCGTCGTGCCGGCCCCACCGTGATGGACGATCGCCGCAACCCGCGGAAAGAGCGCCTGATGATTGGCCTCCTCGATGAGGAAGCAGTCGCGCGCGCCATCATCGGTCACCAGCCCGGCCCAGCCGCGCGACAGCACCGCACGCCGCCCCGCAACGCGGATCGCCGCGAGGATCACGCCCGAGGCATCCTTCAGCGCATGCATCGGCATGCTGCCGAAGCCGACATAGACGGGCGCTGTTCCATTATCGAGAAAATCGTCCAGAGCCGCCGGCAGCGGCCGGTCGTCATCGAGCATCCAGGCGCCCGTCTGCACCGCGTCGATCAGATCCGTCGCAAGCAGCGGCCCGACCACAGGATCGGCCGCAAGCAACGGCCGGCGTGTCAGGACCGGATCGCACACATTGTCCACCGTCGCCATGCCCATCGACGCGCGCAGCCGATTATAGGCTCCGCCGAAGATCACATTCTTCGTTTCGATATCATAGTCCCAGAGGACCCGGTTGTCGGTCACCCCGGGCGGATGCGGACGGCCCTTGAATTCATGCGGCTTGTGATGATGCGACGGCAGGAAGACCGGGCAGAATGTCGCCCCGAAATAGCCGATGCCGGCCCGCTCTGCCACCAGCTGTGCCGCCGCCATTGCGGGAAACAGCCCCGCCGCGACGATGAGATCGCATCCTTCCGCAGCTGCCGAAAGCGCCTCGAACTGGCCCGCCAATATCCCGGCTGCGCGTTCGGAAATGCCATCGGCCGAACGCTCCCGCGTATTGCTCTCGGCGCTCTTCATCACCTCGCTCACCCATTGGCGCACGGGCGCGTTTGCTGGCGCGAGCGGAACGCCGAGCCGCTCGAGCAGCCCGGCAAACTCCGCATCCGGCGGCGCGCAAACCACCGCCTCTGCGCCAAGTCTCTGCAAGGCAACCGCCAGCGCCGCCAATGGCTGCACATCTCCGCGCGACCCGTATGTGGAAAGCAATACACGCATGCTCTTCTCCCGATGCTGTTGATCAGGATAAGCGTTCTACGCCTCGACCGGGGTCTTGCCGCAAGTCCCCCCTGCGCCATATCTAAAGGCATAGCAGGGATGATGATTGTTCTCGGCTGCATAATTTCCCGACATTTCCAGCGATGAGCGGCGGCGAAAGGCCGGCAGGTCTACGTCAGGAACCGGCTGAGATAGGCATAGCTGCGCGCCGCAAATTCGAAGGGCAGCCGCGGATTGTCGTGCTCGACGACGAAGAGCCGCGCGCCGCTTGCAACCGCCGCTCGCCAGAGCGACGGCCAGAGCAGCACGCCGGAGCCGACATTCGCCCAGCCGTCCTCGTCCGGGTCCATATCGTCAGGTGCCTGATCCTTGACATGCACGGAGACCAGCACCGATGCATAATGCCTGATCCATTCGATGGCATTGGGCTGGGCTCGCGCCAGCCAGGCAATATCCGCCTGCCAGGTCAGCGGGCTGCCCCTGGCTGCCTCGAACATCAGCTCGAAGCCGTAGCGCCCGCCAATGGTGCGCTCGAAGCCCGCCATCTTGTTGTGATAGCCGAGCACGATGCCCTCTGCCTTCATCTGCTCCGAAAGCGACCCGAGCTCGTGGCCGATCCGCTGCCATGCGGCTTTCGTTTCCTTCGCCATCGCCGGCGCCGGATGCGGAACGAAAAGCTGCCCGATGCCGCATTGCTGGCAGGCATCGACAAAGCGCTGCCGCTCGCTGCGCAACGCTTCCAGCCCGACATGGGCGGATGGCGCCGAAAGCCCGTTCCTCACAAGCGCGGCCTGCAGATTATCGGCATCGCGCAGATGCCCCTCGAGCGGCTCCACGGCGCCGTAACCGGCGCTCGCCGCCTTTTCAAGCTGCGTACCGAGATCTCCGAGACCGCGCATCGAATAGAGCTGCAGCGAAAGCATCGGCTTCGTCATCGCTCATCCCCACACCACTGTCGCCCTCGCCGGCAAGGCATCTTGACCGTTCCCTTCATCGAATCCGGGCACAGTTTCGCCTGTGTCGAGACAGATTGCGAGGGCAAAACGGCCGAAATCAGCCCAATGCCGGCAGGGCGGGCTTCGGCGACAGCTTGCGCTTCAGGTTGACGATATGGCGGCCGAAGGATCTGTCGATGCGTTTCACATCGATCAGCGTCAGGTCCCCGCAGGCGGAAAACGTGTGAAGGCCGTCGGGGTAGTCAGCAGTCGCGAGATCGCCCGTCAACTGTGCCGGCAAATGCGCGCAGGTCACATGCGTTTCGCTGAGCAGGCTGAAGCGCAGGAAGCGCAGGCCGCCGCCATAGCTGACGCTGCAGTCCTGGACCGGCAGGATGACCTGACCCTCGGCGCTAATAAAGGGCGTGCCGCCGGGCCGGGCGCCGGAGCGATCCACAAGCACCGGATTTTGCGGATGGGTCTTCCACGGGCCGGTCAGTCGATCGGCAAAGGCGATGTGCAGCTCGCGCTGGTCGCGCGCGCCGGCACCGACGAGCGTGTAGAACATCCACCACTTGCCCTGATGCTCGATGAGGCAGGCCTCGGCAACGGGCATACCGGTCAGCAGCACCGTTTCCCGCACCCAGTCATCCGGGAACGAGCGGGCACGGTAAAGAGCGACCTCCCCCGCCTTATGGCTTTCCGGCATCATCAGCACCTCGCCATCCTGTTCGATCAGGAAGGGATAGGAGAGATGAAAAGGCCTGGTGAGCGCCACCGCCTTGCCGCGCCATTTGAGGTCCGGCCCCACCAGTTCGTGGCGCTCGATGAAACCGTGCTTGGTATGGTAATCATAGGCCTCCACGAAAACGTGCAGGCTATCGCCCTTCCTCACGGCGAAGGGATCGGCAAGATATCGCCACGGCCCGGGATCGGGCAGCCATGTGATGCGATCGGCAGAACTCGCCAAGGCTTTGGCATCGAGCAGCGTATCGGCGGGCGCCGGGACGATGCCCACCCGCCAGAAATCACTCTTTGGCTTCAGACGCATAGATCAACCGCGGCGGATCGATGTCGGGCACAGCCGGCACTGCGGCTGCGCGGGCAAGCCGGGAATAGAAATCGAGAACATTCGCAATACCAGCCGAACGGGAGAAAGGAGCCAAGTCGTAGCCTACGCGCGACAGGCGGACAACAGGCTGTTCCCGCAAGACATCGGCAAGCGCTTCGGCCAGCTGATCGATGGAGCCGGGCGCGACCAGCGTCACCGGCTGCTCGCGCAGATATTCCGACGGCCCTTCGGCGGCCGTGGCAACGATCGGCAGCCCCTCGTGCATGGCTTCGAGAATGGCAAGGCCTGCAGACTCTTCTCGCGACGGTGAGACGAAGAGATCCAGGTTGCGCAGGAACCCCGGCACATTGTTGCAATGGCCGAGCAGGTGGATGCGGCTGTCGCCTTTCGCGAGCTTCTCCAGCGCGGCGCGATGCGGCCCCTCGCCGACGATGACGAGAACGGCATTGTCGGGTGCCGACCGCCGGAAGGCCGACACGAGCACATCATAGCCTTTGCTGGGATGCAGACGCCCGACGCTGCCGACAAGCCGTGTTCCGCGCGGCAAGTTCAGCTGCGCGCGCAGATCCATGCTCTCGGTCGATGTGACATCGGGCAGCCAGTTGGAAATCAGCGTCGACTGACCGTCAAATGTGCCGAGCCGCGTCGACTGGGCAGTGTTGACGCAGATCACTCCGTCGAGGCCGGCATGCTGCCTGGTCTTGTAGCCGACATGCAGGGTCGCGACCCTGGTGACACTGTCGCGCGCTGCGGCAAGCGCCTTGCAGCCGTGGCTGAGATGCCCATGCGCAATTTCGATTCCCGCCCGATCCATCAGCCGCCGCAGCCTCGGGCCTCTCAGAAACGGGAAAGCGAAACCGTGAAAAACCACCTCTTTCGAGAGCAGGCCGGCAATCGGCGAGCCGTATCGTCCCGCAACGTGAACCTCATGGCCAAGGGCAGCCTGGCCGTTGGCAAGATCGGCGCAGTATCGTTCCGATCCAGCGACCCTGGAGGAGAACAGGACATGCAGGATTTTCAACTTATGAGACGCTGCCGCATCGACAGCCTCATAGGCGCGCGGATGCAACTCACCCACGAAATCTTTTCGAGCGCTCACAATACACCTCAGACCGATAGCCGACCGAGTTGAGTTGTTGGCGAAACACTTCTCGATAGGTTTCGAGGATGATCTACATCGGAGAACCTACGCAAACAAGACTGCGTAACTATACAGAATCGTAAGCTTTTAGCCACGGAATAACCATTTTTTGGGTAACCCGCTGAACTAATTCTTGAAAAATTGCGGCACTGTCCCGCACGACTGTAACGCCGATAAAACAGCCTGCCAAAGTGCCAGAAAAAGTCGTGTGACCGACCTTGCCGGCAATTGCACGGTGCTCGCCCTGAAAAACGGGCCCATGTCCGAGCGCCTTATTTTTTCAATGCGTAGTTGATCCTGCGGGCCGTCTCGGCGATGCGGATCGCATAGGTCGGCAATCGCCTCCACCAGGGAAATTTGGTGGCCCTGTAGACTGACCGTGTCCCGATGTTCGAGCCGCCCTCTTTTACGACGGCTACGTTCTGACGGGTCGTGTAGATCCGCGCCCGGGACGCCCAGCCCCGCTCCAGTTCGACATCCCAGGGAAACCGCATGGTGCCGATCGCCTTGAGGAGCTTCAGGGCGCCCATCCGCGTTACGACATAGCAGGCGGCCGACCCCTGTGGACCATGCGTTGCCCGCCCGATCTCATCGCCGACTGCCGAGGCGGCAACCGGCCTGAAACCGACGATGCGGTGGTTGAAGAGCTTGATCACATCGGCACCCGGCACCGCCGCGATTGCCGCTTCGGCGCGCGCAATGAGATCGGCAGACAGAATGATATCGTCCTCGACGATGATGCAGGCGGCCTTATCGGTCTCCAGAAAGGCTTCGAGCACCTTCAGATGGCTCCGGTAGCAGCCATATTCGCCGGGCAGCATGGTGCGGCCATTGTTGCGCTGAAAGGCGCGCTCGTCACAGGCCACGCGCTGATCCGCGGGAACCTCCCGACCGTCGACGCCGGCAACGCGAATGAGATCGAACTGCAAGGCTTCGGCCTGATCGGACAAGGCATTCCACCGCTCCGTTGAGCGGTCGAGATTGATCACATAAATGCAGGTCGTCATCGCCCAACCGTGGTTCTGCAGCCCAGGGCAGCCACAAGCCTCCGCGAGGCCGGGCGTCCCGTCATGAAAGTTCGCCTAGCACTTCCCCCGCCGGCTATGCAACCTGTCGTCGTTGCATGACAGCGATGTTGGTGACGAATTTCTCGTTATTCGACCAGGAGCAAGTCCGCGACCGCAATGACATCGGCTTGAATTGCGGGAGCGGAGCCTCTAGCACTCATACCCCATCAAACAGCATTTCAGGACGCATGACTTGCCCGCCTTCCCCTTCTCGCTAAACGACCCCATCCAGCATCACGGCCCTCTTCCGAAAACCTCCGACGTCGTCATCATCGGCGGCGGCGTCATCGGTGTTTCGACGGCGCTGTTCCTGGCAAAGCGCAAGATTTCCGTGACGCTCATCGAGAAGGGCCGCATTGCCGCCGAGCAGTCCTCGCGCAACTGGGGCTGGATCCGCAAGCAGGGGCGTGATGCGGATGAACTGCCCATCGTCATCGAGGCCTGCCGCCTCTGGGAAGAGCTTGCGGCAGAATGCGGCGAGGATATCGGCCTTTTCAAGACCGGCGTCACCTATCTCGCCAACTCGGACAAGGAGATGGCCGGCTTCGAGACTTTCATGAAGCTCGCGAGCGCCTACGATCTCGACACCCGCCTGCTCGATGGCGGGCAGACGGCTTCCCTCTTCCAGGGCATGTCCCGCAAATTCGCCGGCGCCATGACGACGCCGTCGGACATGCGCGCCGAGCCATGGCTCGCCGTGCCCGCTCTTGGCCGTCTCGCCGCCCGTCTGGGTGTCACGATCATCGAGAACTGCGCGGCGCGAACCCTTGATATTTCCTCGGGCAAGGTGAGCGGCGTCTGGACCGAGGCCGGCCGCATCGAGACCTCGAGCGTGCTCGTCGCCGGCGGCGCCTGGTCGTCGCTCTTCCTGAGAAGACACGGCGTCTCCATCCCGCAGCTCGCCGTCCGCGCCACCGTTGCCGCAACCGAGCCCCTGGCCGAAATCCACGCAGGTGCGGCCGCGGGGGCCGATGTCGCCTTCCGCCGCAGGCAGGATGGTGGCTACACGCTGGCGCCGAGAGACCATCGCCTCTATCTCGGCCCCGATGCCTTCCGCCACGCGACGAAATACCTGCCGGCGCTCATGGCTCACCCGTTCGGCACACGCTATTCGCTCGCGGCTCCCCAAGGCTTCCCGGACGGCTGGTCGACCCCGCGCAACTGGACTGCGGATGCAGAGAGCCCCTTCGAACGGATGCGCGTGCTCAACCCCGCGCCCGAACAATCCAGCCTCGAAGCGATCAGGCGCGATTTCCAGCGCCTCTTCCCGCAGTTCGGAACCGTGCGCCTGAAGGCAAGCTGGGCCGGCATGATCGACGCCATGCCCGATGTCGTGCCGATCGTCGACCGCGCCGAGGCCATCGCCGGCCTCTTCATCGCAACAGGCATGAGCGGCCACGGCTTCGGTATCGGCCCGGGCATCGGCCGCGTCGTCTCCGACCTGATCCAGGGCAACGCGCCCGGCCACGATCTCAACCGCTTCCGGCTGTCGCGCTTCACCGACGGCAGCCGTATTCGGCCGGGGCCGGCGATCTGATCCGACGCGAACGCCCGCCACCCTGCCCGGACAGGACAGAGTACCGGACGATCAGGTATAGGGATTTTTTGGCGACGCCTCGATCCGGAAGCCCTGCTTCTTCAGGTCGCGAAGAAGCTCCGGAGCAGGCGGTTTCTTCAGGCAGATCATGGTCACCAGCCCCGGCGACAGCAGCCGCAGGCTGCAAGCCATATCCTGCGCATAAATGCCTGACCAGTAACCCGCCAGCCGCGCAGAAGATTTCGATTTGCTTGCGCCGCTGAGCGGCCCCCACCAGAAGCCGTTCATGGGCCGCCAGGCGATCCCGTAATATCCGAGCGCCGTCATGATCTTGAATGTTTCCGATCGCGACAGGCGGAAGACGAAATTGCCGACAGGTTCAAACTGGTCGTAGGCATGCTCGCCGCGCAGGAAGCGCTTGATGCTTCTCTTGAGGTTTCCAAGCGGCGAATGGCCGTCCAATGGTTCGATGAGCACGACGCCCAGGCGGGAAACGCGCAGCATCTCATAGAGGCCGACGGATGGCCGCGGGAAGTGATGATAGGCTTCCTTGCACAGCACATAGTCGAATTGCTCGTCGTCGAAGGATATCTTTTCGGCATTCTCTTCCGAATAGCCGTCGATCCAGTTTCGCCGCTTGGCAATTTCGAGCGTCGATGCCGAAATGCTCGTTGCAAGAACCGATTGAACGTGCGGCCGCAGGAAATTGGCATCGGTCCCGAAGCGGCCATCGCCGACCGTCATCCAGCTCGTGCCTGCCGCGTGGCTAAGGAGCGGATTGAGCGACGCATACATCCGGTCGTGATGCAGGCAGTCGACCGTATCCTGGGCGACGTAGCGCGACGGCAGATGGCTTTCTGACGCATTGTTATCTTCATCGGAGCGATGCCGGAGATAGGTATCGCTGATGCGTGCGGAATTGGGATATTGAACTGAAACCATGGGAACCCACCCTCAACTATCAACCACGCGCACTCAAAGCGCCAGACTGTTTGCCCGGCTCACTGGACGCAAGGCCGCCCAACGCGGCCTCCTTCGCCCTAGGCCATCATCACTAGGCTACCGGCCAATAGGCACGCAGCACACATGCTCTTAAGGACAAATTCTCTAGACCGGCCACCAACCTTTGGGGGGCAAGTGTCACCCAAGGGCTTAGATGCGGCAACGTCGTGAGGGATGACAATGCCCATCGGAAGTATCACCGGAGCGAGCCTGCCTGAGACTACTGCTATTCTATTCCCGCTCTACTTCCGCCTCGCGATGAAAACCGATGTCGTCATGTTCCTGGTGACGACACCGCCGAAATCACCCCTTGCGAGATCTTCCAGCGCATCCAGCAGCTCTTCCCGCTTCTCCGCCTCCAATGCCACGACATTCGAATAGGTCGCGTAGAGCCGCCGCACCGCGGGCGGATCGAGCGTCAGCGTCCACTCGAACATGACAGGCGGATCGCAATGGAATGAGGCCGCCTCGAAATCCCCGAGCCGGGCCTCGCTGTCGAGCCCATAAGGCGTCTGCGTCGTTCCCCCGCCCGATGGACTTGCGCGATGCCCCGCAAAGAGATGCGCACTCGCCTCATGGAACGGATCTGGCCTGATACTGTCCCCGAAGACGTTCCAGATCAGAGCGACCGCGCCGCCATGCCGAAGCAAGGCATGGATATGCCGCAACGCCGGAACGGCATCGAGCCAATGAAATGCCGTTGCGCTGACGACGAGATCGAAGGACTCCGGAGCCTCGTTCAGTTCCTCGAAAGGCTGCTCGATCACCTTGAGTTCGGGGCGATGCGGCCGCGCTCGCAGGAATTCCGCAAGCCGGCTGTCCGGCTCGACCGCCAGAAGCCGCTGCGGCCCGTGATCCAGAAGATGCTCGGTAGCAAGCCCGGTTCCTGCGCCGACCTCCAGTATCGAAATACCGGATCGCAAACCCGCCCGCTGCCGCAACACCTCCCACACCGAGGAAGGATAGGGTGGCCGGGCCAAATGGTAGTTTTCAGGGCTCAGTCCAAAAGCTTGCCGGCCGAACGAACGGGCAAGGATGTCACCAGACATGACGATCTCCGCGCTGACAGCCCGTAGACCTATCCCATTCCGCAAGAAAGCGCATTCACGAACCGAGCAGGGACACGACCCCGCTCGCGATATCGTAGCGCGCCGCGACGACCTTGAGCTTTCCCTCCTTGGCGGCACCCGCAATCACGGTCGAGCTCCGGCTGATCAGCGTCGCCTGCATCTTGGCGTTGGCGTCGACGGCAGCCTCGAGATTATTGCCCGCAGCATTTACCGCAGGCCAGATCGGCGCATAGAGGGCTCCAATCTGGCCGGGCACGGCCTTGCCGTCGATCGTGGCTTTCACCGCGCCGCAATTGCTATGGCCGAGCACCATCAGCAGCCGCGCGCCGAGAACGGCAACGCCATATTCGAGGCTGGCGATGATCTCGGGCGTGGCGATATTTCCGGCAACGCGCACGACGAAGAGCTGGCCGATGCTCTGGTCGAAGACGAACTCCACCGGCACGCGTGAATCGGCGCAGGAAAGCACCGCCGCGAAAGGCTCCTGCTTCTCCGCAGTCTTCGCCTTGAGGATCGACAGGTCCTCGTTGAGCGACTGGAGACGCCCCTCGGTAAACCGCTTGTTTCCTTCCATCATCGCCTTCAGCGCTTCGTCCGGCATCAGCGTACTCTGCGCCGAAACGGGCCCGGCGGATGCGGCAGCAATCCCGGCCGCCAACGCCGCGCCTCCCAGCGCGCCGCACAGGAAACGCCGCCGCCCCTGATCGTCAGGCAGATCGGGACAGCTGCCGCAGCCGCAAGCCACACCGGAATATTGCTTGAAATCATGCATCTTCCCCTCCCCGGGTTGAACCCACGATTGACATGCCGAAACCCGCAGCCCGCTTGCCCATGGCAGCGCGAGCGCCGAGCTTGCGCAAGTCGCCCAAACGGGTGAGGCACGATCGGCCGTTATCGGCGGATGAATGGCGCCCCCTGCGGAATATTTCACGGCGCGAACGCCCTGGGCCTATCGGCGGCTTGTCCTCGCAATGCCGGCTGATGCATCCAAAGACACATTGGGGGATGGGAGCAAGCCAATGACACCAGCGATCATTCTATTGCTGTTTGTATCGGGCGTTGCGGGTGGCGTGATCAATGCGCTCGCCGGCGGCGCGACATTGCTCACCTTCCCCGCCATGCTCGCAGCCGGCCTGCCGCCCATTACCGCCAATGCCTCGAATGCGGTGGCGATCGTGCCGGGCCATCTGCTCGCGGTGCTTGCCGACCGCGGCAAGGTACTGCCGCTCGATGCAAAACTCTGGTCGTCCGTGCTCGTCTGTCTCCTCGGCGGCGCCATCGGTGCGCTGCTGCTGCTTGCCTTGCCCGAACGGCTCTTCGTCCTGCCCGTTCCGGCCCTGATCGGCATTGCCACCCTGCTCTTCCTCTTCTCGCCGCGCATCGCCGCCTGGGCGGAAGCAAGGCGCGGCGATGCCGAGCCTTCGCGCGGTCTCGGCCTTTCCGTTCTCGGCCTCTCGTCGATCTATGGCGGCTTCTTCGGCGCCGGCCTCGGCGTCATTCTGACGGCGGTTCTCTCGATTGCCGACCCGGACGATATCCGCCGGGTGAAAGCCTTGAAAAACCTGCTTGCGACCTCGGTCAGCATGGCAGCCGTCGTCATCTTCATCGCCGAGCGCGCCGTCCGCTGGCCGGAGACCCTGACGATGCTGTCTGGCGCCCTGGTGGGCGGCTATCTCGGAGGCACCCTCGTGCGCGTGCTGCCGGCCATCGTGGTCCGCTGGTTCGTCATCGTCACCGGCGCTGCGATGACGATCGTCTACGCGGTCAAATACTGGAGCTGAGGCCCGTCGCTATCCTCACCCCGGCCGCCAGAACCGCTTCAACCCTTGCCACCGTTTCACGATACGGATCACGATGGGCGGCGGGATCTTCCTGGTGTCGGCCACCGTGCCATGCCGCGTGACAGGCGCTCGTGGATCGATCAGGAAGGCCACCATCACGCAGTCGCTCGCCGCCTCTGCCGTCAAAACTTCGTCCGACAGCAGCAGCCCCTGCTCGCCTTCGCCAAAGGCCTGCCCGCCGGCGAGAACCGCGCCGCTGAACACGTAGAAATACAGCTCGTAACCCTGCTTATGGGGGAACTCCGCCCGCATGCCCGCCCCCAGCCGGATATCGAAGAAGTCGATCCGGTTGCGAACGAAGAACGGCGCATCACCGCCTTCCGGCCCGACAAGGTGCCGCCAGCAATTGGGCGCGCCGTCAGGCATTGCCCCATACTGGATGCCGGGTTCGAGGTCGACTGCATCGGGCCGCACCAGGATCTGCAGCATGCGCAGCGGCGGATCGGAGGCCAGCGTCTCCTCGGAGTGCCAGAAGCCGCGGCCGGCATTCATGACCATCAGATGCCCGCTGTCGCAAACCAGCCGGCCCCGCGCCCTGTCTTCATGGCGCATGACGCCTTCAGGCACCCAGGAGATGATTTCGTCGTTGCGATGCTCGTGCATGGCAACGCGCCGGCCCGGATGCAGGATGGACTCGACCACCATCGCCAGCGGCCCGTGGCCATGGTCCCCAGGCTTAGGCTTTATCCATCCGGGCATGTTGACATGCGCCACAAACCCTCCCGCGTCGCGCACCACAAAGGTTCGTTCGCCCTTGAGCAGCATCGCATCCTCCTTGCCTGCAGGCGGTGACGATACCGGTCCATTAGCGCCCGGATGCCGTTCAAGGTCAATGAAGCGGGCTCTTGGCGGGCGCAGGTCTCGCCATTATTGCCGATGCTGGTCCGCTCCAAGCTTCGATATCAGTTCGGCAACCGCTTGATCCGGACTCTGCTTTGCAGTGTCGATCACGATCGGGCTTGCCCCCCAATCCTCATAGTCGCGTGTGACGATCTCTTCCCAGCTTGGCTTTCTCAGCCCCGGAACATCGCTTGCACGCGTCTCCGCCCGTCGGCGATGCTCATCCCGGTCCGAGCAGACGATTTCGATCTCGATGGCCGGCACACCCGATTTCGCCGCAACAGAAAGCCAGGCATCCCGGGTCACCTTCAGGGGATTGACCGAGTCCGCCACGACAATCTTGCCAAGCTTGAGATTGTCTTCGGCGAGCCCGTATCCGACCATGTAGCCTGCCGGGCCGACCTCCGATCTCAACATGTCCGATGCCCGTATGGCCTGCTCGATCGTGTCGATACGCAGATGGACCGCCCCAAGCTCCCTCGCCAGGGCACGCGCAATCGTCGTCTTTCCCGACCCCGGCAAACCACCGAAAATGATCAGCATGAATGGGCACCTCCCGCTTGCTGATGAACCGCGTGAATTCGATCTTCGATCCCAATCGGGAACCGCGCCTACCTCGCAGGCTTCTGCGGTTGCCCATTCGTTGCCTCAACCGAGGCAGCAAGAATATCGTCCAGCGCCTGACGACGGTCCGCAGCGTGGGACAATCGCCAGCGAACGGCGTCATCCGCACCATCGCCTTCCCTGATCTCGAGATCCACCGGGCTCACCGCTTCGCCGGTTTTCTGATCGATGAACCCCCAGCGTATCTCCGCGCCCGTCTTGCGATTGACGAAGGTCATGGGCGGTCCCGAAGCACCTGACATGCCGAGGCTGTCGCCGATCTGGGCGAGCACCGGCATGATGGGCGCGATCTGCCAGCCCTTTCGGGTCAGGAGGTATTCAAACCGTTCCGGGTTCACCTGATAGCGCCGCCGCTCGACGAGGCCATTGGCTTCCAGGTGCTTCAGCCGGTCACTGAGCGTCGCATTGGTGATGCCTGACGACTGGCGAAAATCCTCATAGCGGCTGAGACCGCAGACGAGATCGCGCAGGATCAGCAGCCCCCACCGATCGCCGATCGCCGCCATGACGCCGGCAATCGAGCACACCATTCCATCGAAACCCTTCGACCGCATCGGACCCTTTCCCGGCACCCGCGTTATTGCCGGCACCTCTCATCATGAGAGCCACACTAGTTTGCCGGAATGTCCGTTTCAAGAAAGCTCGACAGCCACGAGGCCTGCGACAAACCGGACCGGCAAACTGCTTGCCGCACAGTAACTCTTATTATAAGAGTTACAAATGCCATTGGCGAGTGACCCACTCCCATTGACCGCAGCCAGCGGGCCGATGCCCGATCGAGATCGAGCTCGGGTCGCTGCAACACATCACCGGTTTTGTCAAAACGGGAGGATCTCACATTGGCGCCGAACTCAACCCCAACCTCCATTACCCCGACGTTTGCATTTGCCGGCAGCGCGGCGGCAACAGCCCTCTGGTTCGCAGCCCTTGTCGCAATACCGGAGCTTCAGCGCTCGGACCTGTCCATCTTCGTCGCGCGCATCGCAGTCCATCTCATCGTGCTCGGCGGAACCTGGGCAGCATTGTCGCGCACCGCCCTCACCACGTCGGAGCGGACATCGACCTGGCTTGCGATCGCAGTTCCGCTGACCCTATGGCACGGCGCGGCCTGGATCATTGTCGCCGATGGCCTTCTCCTGCCGGGAGCAATTTCAATCCCGTTGCTGCCGCTGATGATCGTGGTGCCGACGACGGTCGTCATCACGCTCCTGTCGCGCTCGGACAGGATCGGTTTGCTGCTCGATGCCATGCCCGCCAGCTGGCTGATCGGCCTGCAGGCCTGCAGGGTGATCGGCGGCGTGTTCTTCGCCAACTGGCTGGCCGGCACGGCGCCGGGCGTGTTTGCCCTTCCTGCCGGCACAGGTGACGTGATCACCGGCCTGATGGCCTTGCCGACAGCCGTATTGCTTGCAAGCGGCCGGTCAGGCAGCGCCCGGGCGGCTCTGTTCTGGAATCTCTTCGGCATGGCCGATCTCGTCGTCGCAGTCACGCTCGGCGCCCTCACGACGCCCGGCCCCCTGCAGCAGCTCGCCCTCGATCATCCCAACCTGACGACCGGGACCTACCCCACCGCCATCATTCCGGCCTTCACCGTGCCCACCTCTCTCGTCCTGCATGCGCTTTCACTGCGCCAATTGCTGAGGCGTACGCGGAATACGGCAGCCCTTGCGGTGTGACGGCGAAATATCTCCGGGCCTGAAGCCCGGAGCCCCCTCAGACAGGAACGCTGAGGCCCACCTTGATCCTGTCCATGGCGACGAACGTCCGAAACCGCTTCACATTGTTGTTGCCGAAGAACAGGCGCCGCGTCAGCGCTTCGTAATCGGCCATAGAGGGCACGACGATGACGAGCACGAAGTCGGCCTCGCCGGTCACGTAATAACACTGCTGGATTTCCGGAGCGGCGGCGAATTCCCGCTTCGCCGCTTCGATCTGCTCGGCCGTTTCGCTGATGACCTCGATCTCGACGAAAATGGTGATGGCCTGCCCGACGGCGGCGGGATCGAGCACGGCGATGTTGGCCCTGATCACGCCTTCCTCCGTCATCCGCTTGATGCGCCGCTGCACTGACGGCGCCGACAGGTTGACGGCCTCGCCGATCGTCCTTTGCGGCGTGGTATTGTCGCGCTGGAGGATCTCGAGGATCTTGCGGTCGAAGGCATCGAGCACTGATATCGAAGACGCAGGCATGGGCATCCCTCATGAAACAAACTTGCAAAAACGCCCTTCAATATCAGCGCATTTTTCGCTCGCTCTGCAATATGTTTCCATGCGGAAGCAAGCGAGGCCTTTATGTTCATTCTCAACACGACAAGCGATTATCGACATCCGCTCGAAGCGGCGGACGCGGAGACACTGGGCATTGCCGCTGCCACAGCCGTGGAAGACCACCTGCGCTATCGCGACGACAATGCGCCAACGCCGCTCGTCTCCCTGCCCGCGCTTGCCGCCACGTCAGGCGTCGCTGCGATCCATGTGAAGGATGAGGGAAAGCGGCTCGGGCTCGGCAGTTTCAAGGCGCTCGGCGGCGCCTATGCCGTCATCCGCCTCGTTCTGGAGGCAGCGGAAGCAAAGCTCGGACGCAAGGTCGAGATAGCAGACCTGCATGCCCCGGACCTGCGAAAACTCGCGGAGACCATGACCTTCGCCTGCGCTACCGATGGCAATCACGGCCGCTCGGTCGCCCAGGGCGCAGCCCTTGTCGGCGCGCACGCTGCAATTTTCGTCCATGCCGGCGTCAGCGACGAACGCGTCGCCGCAATCGCCCGCTTCGGTGCCGAGATGATCCGTGTCGATGGCAGCTATGACGATTCTGTCAGGCAAGCCGCCCGCGTCGCAAAAGAACGCGGCTGGACCGTCGTGTCCGACACCTCCTGGCCCGGCTATGAACGTATCCCCGGTCTCGTCATGCAGGGCTATACAGCGCTGGTGCGCGAAGCGCTGAAACAGATGCCGCAGCCGCCGACCCATGTCTTCATCCAGTCCGGCGTCGGCGGCATCGCCGCTGCGGTCGCCGGCCATCTGGCAATCGTGCTCGGCCCACAGCGTCCGGTCTTCACCGTCGTCGATCCCGCCCGCGCCGCCTGCCTGTTCGAAACCGCGCGCGCCGGCCGGCCCGTCACCATCGCCCATGGCGAACCGACGGTCATGGCGATGCTGGAATGCTACGAGCCCTCGCTTGTCGCCTGGCGCATCCTGTCACGCACCGCCGATGCTTTCATGACCGTCGAAGAGGAAGACGCGGTCTCCGTCATGCGCCGGCTTGCAGAGCCCTTGGATGGAGATCCTGCCATCGTCGCCGGCGAAAGCGGTGGTGTCGGCCTTGCCGGTCTCCTGAAAGCGCTCGCCGACCCTGCGGCGAAATCCGCCCTTTCCCTTGGCCCGGATTCGCGCATCTTCGTAGTGAACACGGAGGGCGCCACCGATCCCGGCCGATATCAGGAGATCGTCGGACGCTCGCCGGATGCGGTCCTGTCGCGAGGTGCGGAATGAGCAAGACATCCATCGATGCATCGAGGCTCCTCGGCCGGCTTGCCGAACTCGGCGCGATCGGCCGCGATGCGGATGGCAGGCTGGTGCGCCTTGCCGCCTCCGACGCGGACAAGCTTGGCCGCGATTGCCTCGTCGCCTGGATCGAAGCCGCCGGACTGGAGCTCGCCATCGACCGGATCGGCAATATCTTCGGTATCTGGGTGCCCGACGGCACGCGGGATCGCGCCCCGCTTCTGCTCGGCTCGCATATAGATACCGTCATCGACGCCGGCATCTATGACGGCTGTTACGGCGTGCTCTCGGCCCTCGAAGTCATCGAAACGCTGAAGGCGTCGGGCTTTGCGCCGTCCCGCCCCATCGCCGTAGCCGCCTTCACCAATGAGGAAGGCGTACGCTATGCGCCCGATATGATGGGCTCGCTCGTCTATGCCGGCGGGCTCGATGTGGAGACAGCGCTGGCGACCACGGGAACGGACGGGTCACTGCTCGGTGACGAGCTGAAGCGCATCGGCTATGCGGGCGACAGGAAACCGGGTTTCCTCACGCCGCATGCCTATATCGAACTCCATATCGAGCAGGGTCCGGTTCTGGAGCGCGAGGGTTTGTCCCTCGGCGCAGTCGAAAACCTGCAGGGCATTTCATGGCAGCGCGTGACGATCGAGGGCGACGCCAACCACGCCGGCACCACACCGATGACCATGCGGCGCGATGCCGGCCATGCGAGCGCCCGCGTCATCACCTTCCTGCGCGAGCGGGCAATGGCATCGAACACGCCGACGGTCGCGACCGTCGGCTGCATGGAATTCCAGCCGAACGCCATCAACGTCATCCCCTCGAAGGTGATTTTCACGGTCGACCTGCGCGATCCGGACGAGGACCGCCTGCGGGAGGAAGAGGCAGCCCTTGCCCGCTTCCTCGAAAGCCTGTCGGCCGAAGAGCAGGTCGCAATCTCCGTGCAGCGGCTTGCCCGCTTCGAGCCGGTCAAATTCGACGAGCGGATCGTCGCCACGATCGAGACAGCCGCCCGAGCGCGCGCTCTGCCCTGCAGGCGCATGACCTCGGGTGCCGGCCACGATGCCCAGATGATCGCCCGCATCGCGCCATCGGCCATGATCTTCGTGCCGAGCAAGGGCGGCATCAGCCACAATCCCAGGGAATTCACCGAAAATGATGATCTTGTCGCCGGCGCCGACATCCTGCTCGATGTCGTCACCAGCCTGACGGAGGAGAAATGACAATGGATCTCGACCGACTGGCCGCCGACATGCGCGCATGGAGACGCCATCTCCATGCCTATCCGGAATTCGGCTTCGAGGAGAAGCAGACCTCGGCCTTCGTCGCCGAAAAGCTGCGCGAATTCGGCCTCGACGATGTCGCCGAAGGGATCGGCGGCACCGGTGTCGTCGGCACCCTGAAGCGCGGCAGCGGCAACCGCTCGATTGCGCTCAGAGCCGATATGGATGCGCTCCGCATCCCCGAACAGGCAGATCGGCCCCATGCTTCCCGCAATCCCGGCGTCATGCATGCCTGCGGCCATGACGGCCACACCGCCATGCTGCTCGGTGCGGCCAGAATGCTTGCCGAAGACGGCGGTTTCGACGGCACGGTGCGCTTCATCTTCCAGCCCGCGGAGGAATGGGGCAAGGGCGCGCTCGCCATGATCGAGGACGGGATTTTCGAACGCTTCCCCTTCGACGAGATCTACGGCATCCACAACCTGCCGGGCCTGCCCGTCGGCCATTTCCAGACGCGCCCGGGCGCCCTCATGTCGGCGGAAGACAATTTCGAGATCGTGCTCAAGGGCACCGGCGGCCATGCCGCCCGCCCGAACGCCACGAACGAAGTCCTGGTTGCCGCCTGCGCACTGGTCATGAACCTGCAGACCATCGTCTCTCGCCGCCTCGACCCCACCGATATCGGCGTCGTTTCCGTCACCGAACTCCTGACCGACGGCACCCGCAATGCCCTGCCCGGCCTTGCCCGCATCTTCGGCGACGCAAGGAGCTTCCACCCCGATGTCAGCGCCGAAATCGAAAAGCAGATGCGCGTGATCGCCGAAGGCACGGCGCACACCTACAACCTCTCTGCCGAGATCACCTACACACGGGAGTTCGTTCCTCTGCTGAACGACCCCGCTCTTGCGGAAGAGGCGCTCGCCGCCGCCCGTGACGTCTTCGATCCCGCCAGCATCGAGATCCGGAAGGAACCGATGACGGCTTCGGAGGATTTCGCCCGTTTCCTTGGCCTGGCACCCGGCTGCTACGTCTTCCTCGGCAATGGCGAGGATTCCGCACCGCTGCACAATCCGACCTTCGATTTCAATGATGACGGACTGCTCCACGGTGCAAGGTTGCACGCGAGCATCGTCCGCCGCCGCCTTTCACATGCTGACCGGAAATAATTGTCGGCGTCGGATCTAAAAGTGGATTGCAGAACTCTTCTTTAACGCCTAAAGCGACTCCGCCTAGTCTGTGGAGGATACGCAATGGCCACCAACGTCCGGAAATTCGCAACTCTCATCGGCCTCTTGTCCGCGATGGCGAGTGCCCCCGTATTCGCTGAGGATGGTAAGACCATCTCTGTAATCGACGACCGTGGCGTCACGGTCGAGGTTCCCGTCCAGCCCAAGCGGATCGCAGCAATTTCCTATTTCGCAGATGACGTCGCCCTTGCTCTCGGCATCAAGCCCGTGGCCAGCACCTACATGACAAAAGGGCGCGAGCCGGACTTTCTCCTCGGCATGACTGCCGGCATGAAGCAGATCGGCCAGCGGGCAAAACCCAATCTCGAGCTTCTGTCCGAAGCAAAGCCCGACCTGATCGTGGCTATCCGCCGCTACACGGTGGGCAACGCGCCGCAGCTTGAGAAGATCGCCCCCTATGTCGCCTACAATATGGAACTGCTTGATGGCAGCGATCGCGAGATCGCCGAGCTTTCGAAAATCCTCGGCAACCCGGAGCGCGGCGTTCAGTTGAACAAGCAATTCCGGGAGCATCTCGCGGACTACGCCGCCAAAGCCCCCAAGGATGTCCATCCTCGTTTCGCGATCATGTGGGGCGGCGAAACGCCGTTCGCGTTCCACACCGAAAACACCTCCGCTTCGATCCTGGCAGCCATTGGAGGCGACAATATCGCCGGCAACATGACGCCGGGTGGTGAGTTCGGCATCGATCTTAGCCTGGAAACCATGCTGGAGAAGGATCCGGAAGTCCTCTTCATCTACGATTCAGGTCCCGATCGACCGCATGAAAACAACCCGATCTGGCAGGAATTGACTGCCGTGAAGAACAAGCGGGTGTTCTATGTCGGCGACCAGTGGGTCGAAACGAACGGCCCCATCGCGCGCGAGATCGTGCTGCGCGAAGCGGCTCACTACCTCTATCCGGAGACGTTCCCGGCAGTCGACGTGCGGGCGGAAGCCGCCAAGATCATCCCGGCCGAAGCACAGAGATAACCAGTTGATCGCGACGACGATGAACGCTCGCAAATCCTCTTTTGCCATTGGGTTCGTCGTCGCCGCGACACTGCTGATTGTGCTCGCTGGCTTGCTGCCGGGCGCTAAGATGCTCTCCTTCGAAACCGTGCTGCGCGTGCTCTTTGCCCCGGATGCAAAGATCGACTCGATCCTCGTGTGGACCTTGAGATTGCCGCGTAGCCTTGCAGCCGCCGTCGCGGGCACCGGTCTTGCCGTGTCGGGCTATCTTCTGCAGTCGCTGACGCGCAATCCGCTCGCCGATCCCGGCATCACCGGCGTCACTGCGGGCGCTGTCGCGCCGATCGTCGGGTGCTTCGTTCTCCTGCCCTGGATCTCGTCTGCCTATTACCCCCTAGTTGGCCTCGCCGGCGGACTGGCTGCTGCTTCGGTCACCTTCTGGGTGGCCAGAGGCGGCAACGGACGCCCCCTGCACCTGGCGCTCGGCGGCGTCAGCGTTTCGCTCTTCCTTGGCGCAATCACGATCTATGTCCTGCTGCTCGCAGGGCCGCAGTCGACCGCCCTTCTCTTCTGGTTATCGGGAGGCTTCCAGGGCCGCACATGGTCGCACCTCATCCATATGCTGCCGTGGATCGGCGTCGGCGTTGTCGGAGCACTATTGCTGCACCGGGTCATCGCCATGTTTGCGCTGAGCGAGCACGCGGCCGCGGCCATGGGTCTGCAGCTCGACGTCTGGAAGCCGGTCCTGCTTATTCTCGCAATCTGTCCCGTGGCCGGCGTCGCTCCGGTGGCCGGCCCGGTCGCCTTCGTCGGCCTTGCCGCCCCGCACATCGCTCGTCTTCTCAAGCCGCAGGGCACGATCTGGGAGATCGCGCTGACGGCGGCAACTGGAGCATTTATCGTGACCTGCGCGGATCTGGTTGCCCGAACGATCGCCATTCCCAAGGAATTGCCGGTCGGCATCATCACCGCGCTCCTTGGCGGGCCGGTCTTCGTCTACCTGATCCAGCGCGGCCGCCTCGACTTCCAGCGGGATGTCGCATGATCATGGCGTCCCCGGCACAGACCCGATCGGCCGCCTGGCTGCTGCCATCAGGCCTTGCGCTTGTCGTCCTGTCTCTCGTCGCCGCGGTCTTTCTGGGCGTGGTGGATATTCCTGCCGCAGATATCGCCGCCGCCCTGAGCGGACACGGGTCCCCGGAAGCCCGCTCGATCATCATCGATATCCGCCTGCCGCGGATCGTCACCGGCATATTGGCGGGCATTCAGTTCGCCGTCGCGGGCCTCCTGCTGCAAACCATCACCCGGAACCCTCTTGCAGACCCTTCCCTGATGGGTGTCTCGCAGGGCGCGACGCTGACGGTGACGATATTCCTGCTGTTCACCGTCTATATCTTCGAACCGGGCTCGAACACGCTCGCCGAACTGCCGATCGCATGGCTGCCGGCGGCCGGCCTGGCCGGCGGTCTGGCGGCAGGCGGGATCATTTATCTGCTGGCCTTCCGGCTCGATCTCAGCCCTCTCCGGATCACCCTCTGCGGCATTGCGATCGGAGCGGTTCTGCATGCGCTCGCCATTGGATTGATCGCAGGCTGGGGTTCGGCGAGGATAGAAATCATTCTCGAATGGCTCTCGGGCAGTCTCTATGCCCGCACCTGGGATCACGCGCTCTTTCTCTTGCCGTTCACGATATCAGGCCTTGCCGTCCTGCCCTTGATCTATCGCCCACTGGTCCTGCTGCAGCTGGATGCCTCGGTCGCCGCTTCCTTCGGCCTTTCTTACCGCAGGCAATTCTCCCTGGTGCTTCTGGTGTCCTGCGCCCTTGCAGCAAGCGCGGTCGGCGCGGTCGGCCCCATCATCTTCATCGGGCTTGTCGTTCCCCACCTCGCCCGCTTCCTCGCCGGACGCCACTTCCCGCTGGTCATTCCCCTGACGATCCTCCTCGGCGCGGTTCTCGTCACGCTCGGCGATCTCGTTGGCCGCCTCGTCGGGGGCGCCGAAGAAATCCCGATCGGCGTGGTCACCGCAATCCTCGGCGTGCCCGTTCTTCTTGCCCTTCTCCGCAAAGTTCCCTGAGATCGCCCATGCCGCTGAGCTGTTCGCAACTATCTGTTTTCTATGGCCGCCGAAAGGCGCTCAGCGGGTTTCGCCTCTCCATGGAAAAAGGCGAAATCCGTGCGCTGATCGGCCCCAATGGCTCAGGCAAGAGCACCGCGCTGCAAGCGCTCGCCGGATTGATCAAACCGGCAGAAGGATCTGCCGCGATCGAGGATGTGTCCGTCGCGTCGATGTCACGGCGCGCCATCGCCAGGAAGCTTGCCTTCCTGCCGCAGCAACCTTCGGCCCCTGATGAGATGACAATTGCGCAGCTCGTGCGCCAGGGCCGGTTTTCCCATGTCGGCCTGTTTCGCTCCTATGACGGCAAGGACGAAAAGGCCATTGAATGGGCGCTCGACAGTACCGGCCTTACGAGCCTGGCGGACAGGGCGCTGCGGGAATTGTCCGGAGGCGAGCGCCAGCGGGCATGGATATCGGCGGCCCTTGCGCAGGAGGCCGGCATCCTGCTTCTCGATGAGCCAACCTCCTTCCTCGACATCGGCTATCAGGTGGAGATCCTCGATCTCATCCACCGCCTCAGCCGGGAAAAGGGCGTCACGATCGTCATGGCGATCCACGACATCAACCAGGCGATCGCCGTCAGCGACCGCATTTCACTTCTCGAGCGGGGAGAATTGCGTTTCGATGGTGAGCCAAGAGCGCTCGCAGAAAGCGGCCTGATCGAAAAAACGTTCCGGGTCAAAGGGCGGTTCGTCGAGGTTGATCCCGACAAGCCGCCGCATTTCGACGTCGAACTTACGCGGTTCGCCCGTCCGGGCGCTTGACGAGCCGGAAGACGATCTTGGTCTGGGTGTAGTAATCCAGCGCATCGGCAAAATCGGGTGTCCAGCCATCCTCGACGAAGGGGATGAAGCCGTCATATTCCAGCTTCCTGCCGGAAACCTGGAAGCCAGCCTTGGCAAATGCGCGTCCGTAGTCGGTGATCGAGCGATCCTGCACCACCGTGTTCGTCCGCTTGGCGACAAGCTCACGCCATTTCGGCCAAAGTGGATTGTCGGTATGGCACCCGGTCACCGCATAATAGACGCCACCCGGCTTGAGCGACTTCCAGATATCGGCAGCATGCGCATCGATGTCCTCGACGAGGTAGATGACCTCGTGGCTGATCGCCAGATCGAATTCCTCCACCCATCCGTCAAGTGTTCCGCCGACCGCATGCTGTACAGGAAGGTTGCCCTTGAGCGCTTCGGCCTTGGCGACCGACTGCTCGGCGATATCGATGCCCAGCGCCTTGCGAAACGGGCGGATGGCATAGAGGTGCCGCAGCAGGCCGCCCTGATTGCAGCCGAAATCGAGAACGCTTTTTTCCGAAAGGTCACGCTCGGTGATGATGTCGATGAGGTGCCGCCAGATCGGCGCATGCCCATCCGCCATCCGATCTTCTGCGTCGGGATCGACATACCAGGTGGTTATGGTTTTGCGGACATCATTGCTCATTGTTTCTCCGACGCATTTCATTCGATGCGAGGTTCATAAAGCGGCGAAGACGGTATGAAAAGGTCGGTACCCACTCCGGCTCGAATGACGTTTCGCGCCAACGCTATCAGCAGCCTTGTTCCTCACACCTGCTGCCCTAATTCCCTGACTGATTTAGGAGACAGTATGGACCAAGTTTTGAGCAAGAAGGCGAAGACCGGGGTAGAAGGCCTGGACGATATATTGGTCGGCGGATTTACACGCCGGCATGTATTCCTGCTGGAAGGTTCGCCTGGCACTGGAAAGACCACGATTGCGCTGCAATTTTTGCTTGAAGGCGCGAACCTGAATGAGCGCTGCCTCTACATAAGTCTATCCGAGACCGAGGAAGAGTTGCGCGACAGCGCAGCCTCGCATGGGATGGAACTTGGCGACGGCATCGAAATTTTCGAACTCGTGCCACCTGAAAGCTTGCTCGATGCCGACCAGCAGCAGAGCCTTCTCTATTCGTCGGACCTGGAACTGGGCGAAACCACCAAGCTGATCTTCGAGGCCTTCGAGCGGATAAGGCCGCAAAGGGTCGTCATCGACAGCCTCTCGGAAATCAGACTGCTCGCCCAAAGCTCGCTGCGCTATCGCCGGCAGATCCTTGCGCTGAAGCATTTCTTCTCGCGGTCGGACGCCACGGTCCTGCTCCTCGACGACATGACCTCGGACAATCTCGACAAGACCGTCCACAGCGTCGTTCACGGGGTGATCCATCTGGAGCAGCTGGCCCCCGATTACGGCTCGGAACGCCGCCGGCTACGGGTCATCAAATATCGCGGCCAGTCCTTTCGCGGCGGCTACCACGACTTCGTCATCAAGACCGGCGGCGTCGCGGTGTTTCCGCGGCTGCGCGCGATCGAGCACAAGACGGGCTTTGACAGGACGACACTCTCAAGCGGCATCCGGGAATTCGATGATCTTCTGGGCGGTGGCCTCGAGCGCGGCTCAAGCACACTGCTGATCGGCCCGGCCGGCACCGGCAAGAGCCTGTTTGCCCTGCAATTCGTCGATGCGGCTGTCAAGCGCGGCGAAAAGGCCGCGATCTTCATCTTTGATGAAGAGCTAGGGCTGCTCTTCACGCGGACGAAATCGATGGGTATCGACCTTGAGAAGATGAGCGACGAAGGGCTGATCCACATCGAGCAACTGGATGCGGCCGAGCTCTCCCCCGGGGAGTTTGCCCAACGTGTCCGGGACCGGGTTGCAAGCTACGACGCCAAGACCGTCGTGATCGACAGCATCAACGGCTACCAGGCATCGATGCCGCAGGAAAACGCGCTTATCCTGCACATGCACGAGCTGCTTCAATATCTGAACCGCCAGGGAGCCAACACTTTCCTCACCGTTGCCCAGCATGGCCTCGTCGGCGACATGAAGTCACCCGTCGATGTCACCTATCTCGCCGACAGCGTGATCCTTCTGCGGTATTTCGAGGCGCTGGGAAAAGTGCGCCGGGCGATTTCCGTCGTCAAGAAACGAACCGGCAGGCATGAGGAGACCATACGGGAATTCCGGATCACGAATACCGGGCTGACCCTGGGCGGGCCGCTTTCCGGCTTCCAGGGCGTGCTTCGCGGCGTTCCGACATTCGTCGGCGAAAAACAGCCGCTTCTTCAAATGCCAGAAGAGGACAGGGACAATTCCTAGCTGGGACGCCATCGGCCTGATCCATGCCCCCATCGGGCGTGATGCGCAGATTGCCGCTTCGCTTCTGCAGGAAGCGGGTATTAAATCAAAAGCGGCGCCGGATCTTCCCTCCTTCGTCGAAAGCCTCGATGACAATGTCGCCTTTGCCATTGCCACCGAGGAGGCGTTGCGGTCAGCCGACCTTCGCGCCATCTCCGCCTGGATCGAGGAGCAGCCGAGCTGGTCAGACCTGCCGTTCATCATTCTGACCAACAGAGGCGGCGGTCCGGAGCGCAATCCCGCAGCCGCCAGGCTTTCCGAAGTCCTGGGCAATGTCAGCTTCATCGAGCGCCCGTTCCACGCAACCACCTTCATCAGCGTTGCCCGCTCCGCATTGCGCGGGCGGCGACGGCAGTTCGAGGCCCGCTCCCGCATGGAAGCCCTCGATGAAGGCGAGCGCCGGCTGCAGACCGCGCTGGAAGCCGGACGGCTGGGCGCATGGGAACTCGACCTTGCCTCAGGCGTGCTGACGACATCGACGACCTGCAAGGCCCTTTTCGGCCGTCGCCCCGAGGAACCCTTCACCTATGACGATTTGCAGCGTTCCATTCACTCTGACGACAGGGAACGCATGCAGGCCGCGATGAGCAGGACCGTTGAAACCGGTGCGGACTATTCGATCGAATATCGCACGGTCTGGAGGGATGGCTCTGTCCACTGGGCCGAAATCCGGGCACAGCTCTACCGGGACCGCTCCGGCAGGGGCATCAAGCTGGTCGGAGTCTCTGCCGATATCACCGCGCGGCTGAAGGCGGAGGAACATCAGCGCCAGATCAATGAAATATTGGAGGAAAGGGTCGCCGAGCGCACCCGCGAACTCGAGCAGGCCCATGCCGTGGTCATGGCGGAAGTCAGCCAGCGCGAACGCGCCGAAGAGCAGCTTCGCCAGGCCCAGAAGATGGAGGCGATCGGCCAGCTGACGGGCGGCGTGGCGCACGACTTCAACAATCTGCTGATGGCCGTCCTCGGCAATCTCGAACTGCTGCGCAAATATGTCGGAAACGATATCAGGGCCGCCCGCCTGATCGAGGGCGCCCTGCAGGGGGCAAAGCGCGGCGCCTCCCTCACCCAGAGACTGCTTGCCTTCGCCCGGCGGCAGGACCTGCACATCGATCCCGTCGACATGCGCACCCTCGTGCTCGGCATGACGGACCTGCTGAAGCGTTCCGTCGGCTCCACCATCATGATCGAAACCACGGTTCCCGATAATCTTCCCCTCGTGTCGGCCGATGCCAACCAGATCGAACTCGCCCTCCTCAATCTCGCCGTCAACGCCCGCGATGCAATGCCGGACGGAGGCACGATCCGCATTGCGCTGAAGCAGGCGGAGCAGATTGCGCCAACCGATGAACTTGCCTCCGGCAGCTACGTCGTCCTGACCGTCGCCGACCAGGGCTATGGCATGGATAAGGAAACGCTGCAAAAGGCGATCGAACCGTTCTTTTCGACCAAGGAACTCGGAAAGGGAACAGGGCTCGGCCTCTCCATGATCCATGGCCTCGCCCTGCAATTGAAGGGCGACCTGAAACTGGAGAGCACGCCCGGCAAGGGCACGACGGCCGAACTCTGGATCCCCGTCTCCACATCGGCCAGCGTCCATGCCGAGCCTGATGAGGCAATGCCCGCAGACGCGGACACGCTGTCAGGCCCGAAGCGCATATTGCTCGTCGACGACGATGTCCTGATCGCCATGAGTTCGGCCGATATGCTCACCGATCTCGGCCATGAGGTGGTGGAGGCCCACTCCGGCAAGGAAGCTCTCGAGTGCCTGGGCAGCGGCGCGGACTTCGATCTGATGATCACCGATTACTCCATGCCCGGCATGACCGGCGGAGACCTCGCCAAAGCCGCCCGCACGATCGCCCCCGGCCTGCCGATCCTCATCGCATCCGGCTATGCCGAACTCCCGCCCGGACTGGACCTCGACGTCGCCAAGCTCGGAAAGCCCTACACCCAGGATCAACTTGCGCAGGAGATCGGCAAGCTGATGGTCGCCCACTGAGCCGACGCGCATCTTGCGCACCGAATCCGGATGGCTCAATAGCCACCCGAATCCGATGTCGGGTTTAGATTACCTGTCCGACGTCGATACGGTTCCCGTCGATGTCTTCAAAGACGAAAGCACGCAGGCCATAATCCTTGTTCTGCAGGTTTTTGATGATCCTTGCGCCATGCTGCTTGCAAACCGCATGCAACGCATCGACATCGTCCACCAGCAAGTGGGCAACGTTGAAGTCCGCAGCCTTGTGAGTTTTCTGCAAGGTCAGATGCAGCTCGCCGCCATCCCGCTTCAGGATCATGAAACCGACGGGATTTCCATTTTCGAAAACTTTGTGAAAGCCGAGAACATTGGCGTAGAAGCCATAGGCTTTTTCCATGTCCTTGACGGGAATCATAGCGGCAATCCGACCGAAACGGACACCGTGATCAGCGATTTCATTCATCGCATAACCTCTGCTTGCGAAGCCACGCTCACAGTTCAGACGGTGCTGGATCGATGTGAGGCGCTTCGATGTTGGAATGAGATGGACGGTGCCAACAGGAAAGATCTAGCGCGAAACCGCTTGCCTGAGAAGAGGCAGGGCCCATCTCTTGCCTCGCCGCAGCGCGAAACCGGGCAGAACGCCTGCTGCGTCACCATGCCGGCCATTTTGCAGAAGACGTCCCATCTCTTTCGCGCTATGAAGATTATCGATAATCCCGCCCCATTCGACACGGAGATCCCTTATGGCTTTGAAGATCCTATTCATCGGCGGCACCGGCCAGATTTCCTATCCCTGCGTCGAGCGCGCGGTCGCACAGGGCCATCAGGTCAGCGTCTTCAACCGCGGCCTCAGAGGCGATCCGCTGCCCGCCGGCGTCACCTCCATCGTCGGCGAACTGGGATCATCGGCCTATGCCGATCTCGCAAAGGCCAATTACGACGTCGTCACCCAGTTCATCGCCTTCACGCCGGATCAGATCGCCCGCGATATCGAAATCTTCTCCGGCCATTGCGGCCAGTACATCTTCATCTCGTCGGCCTCTGTCTACGAAAAGCCGGCCCGCCATTACATCATCACCGAGGAGAAGACGCCGGCGATCAACCCGTACTGGCCTTACAGCCAGGCCAAGATCGCCTGCGAGGAACTGCTGAAGAAGGCGAACAATCTCCCCTGGACGATCGTGCGCCCCAGCCACACTGTCCGCACCGGCCTGCCCATCATGATGGGCGACAGCGATGTCATGGCACGACGCATGCTGGACGGCGAGCCGACCATCGTTGCCGGCGACGGCCACACGCCCTGGACGCTGACCCGCTCGGTCGATTTCGCCGTGCCCTTCGTCGGCCTCTTCGGCAAGCAGAAGGCCCTGCAGGATATCTTCCACATCACCAACGACCACGCCCACATCTGGGATCACATCCAGCAGGCGATCGCCCGCCTGCTCGGCGTCGAGGCGAAGATCGTGCATGTGCCGACGGATACGCTCGTCAAGTATAATCCCGAATGGATCGGCCCGCTGACCGGCGACAAGGCCTGGACCGCGATTTTCGATAATTCCAAGGTCAAGAGCGTGGCCGGCGACTTCACCTGCGCCCAAAGCCTGGACGAAATCCTGGCCGAACCGATCATGCACCTCAAGCAGCGTTTCGCGAAGGGCCGTCCGCCGAAAGGCGATTTCGACGCCCTGATCGACCGCATCTGCGCAGAGCAGAGCGCGCTCGGCCAGGCCTAACTCTCCGGACCCCGGCGCCCGTCGACAGGCGCCGGGCATCCTCTCATATCTGCGTCGAGCCGCCATCGACGCTCAGCGCGACACCCGTCACGGCAGACGCATCGCTGGAAGCAGGAAACAGCACGGCCCCTGCAACCTCGTCGGCGAAGTCGCCGCTTGGGAGCATCCCTGCTACGTCTCGACCGCGCGCAGGCATTTCATGACCTCGCGCAGCCCCCGCGTCAGATGTTTGTCGCGCCGGATCACCATGCCCAGCTGGCGCACGAGCGGCGGCTGGACGGGGGACGTGACGAACCGGCCCCGGTCGCGCTTCAGGGCAAGGCCGGGAAGTACCGACCATCCGAGCCCCGCGGCAATCAGTTCCTTGATCGCCTCGACGCTACCGAACTCCATCGCTGGTTCGCTCCTGAGTCCGGCAGCAGCGAACCAGTCGTCGGTCATGCGACGCGTATTGCCGCCGTCGTAGAGCATCATGGTCTTGTCCTTGAAGAATTCGGGCGTCGGCCCGTCCTGCGGCATCGCGCTGCCCTTCGGCGCCACGGCGACGAGCTCATCCGCGTAGAAGGGCTCGATCTCGATGGACCGGCCGGAAGCCGGCAGCGTGACGACGGCGATATCGAGCGCATTGGTTTCGAGATCGCGCACCATCTCGTCAGTATTGCCGACACGCACCACGATCTCCAGACCCGGCATGCGCTTCTTGGCGGCGGCGATCGCCCGCGGCAGCAGGTGGATTGAGGCCGTGCCGCCACTGCCGATCCGCACGCGACCAACCGCTCCCTGCCTGTAGGGCACCATTGCCTCCTCGGCCGCCGCGCATTCGCCGACGATCCGGCGTGCGTGGGCAAGCAGTTCGACGCCCGCCGCCGAGGGCTGCGCCCGGCGCCCGACACGCTCGATCAGCCGAACCCCCATCCGCTGTTCCAGAAGCTTGACCTGCAGGCTGACTGCCGGTTGCGTCAGCCCTGCCCTATCGGCCGCAGCGGTGAAACTCCCGAGATCGACGACGCTGACAAAGGCGGCAAGCTGGTCGAGATTCAGCATCAGAAGAATTCCTTATGGATTGCATAAAAACCATAAGCTTCCTTGCAGGCGTTCGCCAGTCCATTTTCAAGGCGCCCGAGATGAATGCTGGAGATGCCCGATGGCGACTGACGTGGAACTGCCGATAACAATGGATCGCGGCCCAAGCGGCGGCATCGCCAGACGCTGCCTGACGCGCCTTGCCCTCTATTTCAGCAAGCGCCGTGAGCGACAGGTCCTTTCCCATCTGTCCGATGATCAGCTTCGCGATATCGGCGTCAGCCCTTCCGAGGCGAGGACCGAGGTCAACAAATCCTGGTTCTGGGGGTAGCGGTCGCGGTTTTGTCGCGCGGACGGACTGGAGAAAAACGCTTTCCCCCTTATGTCTCTGCCATCAGGGAGAAAGCGACGGAGGAGCGCGCAATGCACAAGAACACGATCTGCGTCTGGTATGACAAACACGCCGAAGAGGCCGCCCGCTTCTATGCCGGGGTCTTTCCGGACAGCAAGGTCGGCGCCGTCCATCGTGCCCCCGGCGATTATCCCGCCGGCCAGCAGGGAGACGTGCTGGTGGTGGAATTCACGGTTGCCGGAATCCCCTGCATCGGGCTCAACGGCGGTCCCTCGATCAAGCATAGCGAAGCCTTCTCCTTTCAGATCTCGACCGAAAATCAGGAAGAAACCGACCGCTACTGGAACGCAATCGTCGGCAATGGCGGCCAGGAAAGCGAATGCGGCTGGTGCAAGGACAAATGGGGCGTCTCCTGGCAGATCACCCCGCGCGTTCTGATGGAAGCGATGCAGGCTGGCGGAGCCGAGGCCAAGCGTGCTTTCGACGCGATGATGACCATGCGCAAGATCGACGTCGCGGCAATAGAAGCAGCCCGCCGCGGCTGAGGCCGCAATCGCAGGGTCGCAAGCGGCGCCTTTTCCCCAAGGCATCGTCTTTCCGGGCGGGGATCGCTTCGACATGGTCTGTCATGGGCATGTTGAGCTGATCCTCCGCTCGTGGCACAGTCGAAAGTGCCGCCGCCGATGGCAAGCGCCGCACCCGGCATCTTCCCCGAAATCGCGATGTTCAATCCCACGAAAACAGGAGTTTCCGATGGCCGATGCCCGATGCAGCTGCGGCGCGCTCAGATTGGCGCTGCCGGATAGACCACATGCGGTGATTGCCTGTCACTGCATCGAATGCCAGAGACGGACAGGCGCCCCTTTCGGCGCCGGTGCCTTCTATCCCGCCGAAGCCGTCACTGTGTCCGGTCTCGGCAAGCAATACACGCGCGATGCGGCAAGCGGCGGAAAGGTGCATTCCTACTTCTGCCCGAACTGCGGCTCCTCGGTCTATTGGACAGCCGACAACCTGCCCTCGATGATCGGCGTGGCTTTGGGAGCCCTGACCGACGTGAGCGAGCTCCCGGCACCCGCCAAATCGATCTTCGAGCAATCGAAACATCATTGGGTGGGTATCGACGCTGCCGGCGAGCACTTCCTGCAAGGCAGCGTCGCGCGGACGTCGAGTTGATAGCGATCTCGAGATTTCCAAAATTTCTGATTGAGATTGCAGCCGGAAGATGATTCGATACGACGCGCGTCGCCTGATACGCCCGCCCTCTTCCCGATGCCGCACCCGAGAGGCTCAAGTCGATCATGTCGATTTCAGATGCGATCTACCGTCCCTTCGAAACGCTGATCCGGCCGCTCGATATCCCCTACCGTCCGCTGCCGTCGAAGGGGCCGGTGACGGTGCTGCTGCACTTCATCTCGATGTTTCGCGGCATCCTGATCGCGCTCGCCCTCTGCACCATGGCGATCGAGGCCATGAATCTGACGATCGTCTGGGGCCTGTCGGTCATCGTCGATGGCGTCACGCAGCAGGGTGCCTCGGCTTTCCTGCGCAATGACCGGCCGCTGCTGATCTTGCTTGGCCTGATGCTCTTCCCCGCCATCCCTATTGCCTCCTTCCTCGTCAACACGCTGAATTCGCATACGCTCGGCATCGGCATGCCGGCTGCCATTCAGTGGCAGGGCCACCGGGCGGTGGAGCGGCAGGATCTCGCCTTCTTCCACGATCTCTATGCCGGCCAGGTCGCCTCGCGCCTGCAGCAGGTGGCCTCCGCCGTCCAGCAGCAGGTCATATCGGCCTTCCAGTCCATCCCGCGCTTCATCATGCAGATGGTCGGCTCCGTCATCCTTCTGAGCGCACTGTCCTGGCAGCTTGCGCTGCCGACCATCGTCTGGATCACGCTCAACGTGGTGCTCGCCGTCAGGCTGGCGCCTGTCTTCACCGAACGGGCACGCCGCTCCGCCAAGCGCCGCAGCCTGATTTCCGGCGCCATTACCGATCTCTACGCCAATATGCAGATGGTGAAACAATTCGCCGCCGAAGACAGCGAGGCAGGTACTATCCGAGGCATCATCGGCAAGGCGATCAAGGCCCAGCAAAGCGAACAGCGTATCTATCGGACAGCGGAGGTCATCGTCGTCGTCCTCAACGTGACGCACTGGCTGGCCATCCTGTCGATCGGCTTTACCGGGCTCGTTGACGGCTTCGTCACGATCGGCGAATTCACCGCCGCCGTTTATGTTCTCAACCGGCTGTCCGGTCACACATTTACATTCCTGCAGATGGGCCAGCAGATTTTCCAGGCGATCGGCACGATCAAGGACGCCATGCCGGTGATGACGACACCGCCCACCATCACCGACCGGCCGGATGCGCAGGACCTTGTCGTCCCGAACGGCGAAATCCGCTTCGACGACGTTGGTTTCGCCTACAAATCCGGCAAGCCCGTCATCGACAACCTGTCATTGACCGTCCGTCCCGGCGAGAAAGTCGGCCTCGTCGGCCTCTCGGGCGCCGGCAAGACGACGCTCGCCAACCTGCTTCTGCGTTTCTACGACATCAAGGACGGCGTGATCCGGATCGATGGGCAGGATATCCGCTCGGTCACCCAGTCGAGCCTGCGTCGCGCCATCGGCGTCATCGCCCAGGATGTCGCGCTGCTGCACCGCTCCGTCGGCGACAATATCCGCTACGGCCGTCCGGAGGCCACACAGGAAGAGATCGAGGACGTCGCGAAGATGGCAAGCGCCGATCTCTTCATCGCCGACCTCGCCGACAGCGAAGGCCGCACGGGCTACGAAGCCTATGTCGGAGACCGTGGCATAAAACTCTCAGGCGGCCAGCGCCAGCGCGTGGCGATCGCCCGCGTGCTCTTGAAGGATGCCCCGATCCTGGTGCTCGACGAGGCCACCTCGGCTCTCGACAGCGAATCCGAAGCCGCCATCCAGGAGCGTCTGAACATGGTGATGGAAGGCAAGACGGTCATCGCCATCGCCCACCGCCTGTCGACCATATCGAGCATGGACCGCATCATCGTGCTCGACCACGGCCGCATCGTCGAGGAAGGCCGGCCGGAAGAGCTGATCGAAGGCGACAGGCTGTTCGCGCGCCTGTGGCGGCGCCAGACGGGTGGCTTCATTCCGGAAGAGATTGAAGAGGGTGCGTCGGGTTAGCGGCGGCGCCGACGCCGGAGAGCTTGACCCCTATTGCTCGCCAGCCTGCTCGGGCACATGAGAACATGCCCATTCGAACGCTTCGTCGATCGCCGCAAACTTGACCGCCTGCCAATACCGATAGTCGCGGACCAGCTCTGCTGAAATCCAGAAATCGCCGCGGTCGCCGGAAGCGTCCCATCCGGCAATTTCAAGCATCTGAGCACGCTCGAAAAGGCGCCGCGCGTGGGTTCGGGAGATGGCGTAGCGCTTGGAGAATTCTCCGACGCGCAAAGGCCCGATAGACATGCGCGTTTCCAGCTCCTTTTCCGGCGGCAATCGCGACATCAGGTCGTGCAGGATGTTGCTGCCGGAAGCGGTTCGAACGAAAGTATCCACGCTTTGCCGAGGGCTGGCCCAGTTCGGATCGCGAAAGAGGCTCTCCGACATTCTTGGCTGCGCATACCACAGCAAGCGCCGATCGGCCGATGATCGCTGGAATCGGGTGCCCCGATCGAGCATATCGAGCGATTTCAGATGTTCGTCGAACCATTCGCGAATCAGGGTTTCGGCAGTTTCGGAAATTCTGAGCGGGCGAGCGCGCTTGTCCGCGCGTTCGTGAACATCGACCAGGAGACCGTAATTGCGCATCTCCGCCAGATGCGCGAATACCGTGTTCTTGGAGGCAATGTCACTCTCGGCGATGAGGGCCTTCAGCTTGGCTGCCGTCAGGCCCGGGTGGGACGGCGACGTGACACGCCGAAAATGAAAGGCCAGAATTGACTGCGTCAGCAACCATCGTTTCATGTCGGCGGTGTAGCGCACGATACGGGGCGCGGCATCGTGCATGGCGATGAGCTTCAGCGCCGCATCCTTCAGGGCGAGTGCGTAAAGGCGATTTTCCACAATGGCTTCGACGGTCAAAACCTCGGCCGCATCAGTGGCGGAGCGCATTGCGGCTGATATGAACGTCAACGGATCTCTCCAGGCAAGTTCGAATTGGACAAACTACGGCCTGAGCGACCTGCAGCTGGCCTTCGCGGCGTTGGTATGCCCCTGCGCGTCCCAAGCTCCCGTGCGTGCACTTTCTTGAACGCGAAGCTTCGCCGGCAGTCGGCCATCACCTGCTGCACCATGTCCCTTAAAATAGAATTGCAAACCACAGCCACCCATCCCGCCGGGACCGGTTTTGGCGCAAGACCGATCAAAATGCCGCACCGGTCCGCAATCATCACGCATCCGATACCGGCGATCCGAAAAGGCCCTGAGCGATATTCTCCAGCTCTATCGGCTTGTCGCAGAGAATATAGCCGCCAAACCGCTCCGGAATGATGGATGGATCATACGCGGTGGCGAAAACGAAAGGTATGCCGAGCTCTTCGAGCCGTTCCGCCACGGGAAAGACCAGCACGTCGGACAGAAAAACATCAAGGATGGCGGCATCGATCTGCTCATCTTCGATCAGGAAAAGCGCATCGTCGACGCGTGGCGTCGGACCGATCACGACCGCGCCGAGCTTGACAAGCTCCCTGCGGGTTTCCTCTGCGAGCAGAAATTCGTCCTCGACGACAAGCACCCGCTTTCCTGCAAAGAGGGAACTCCTGGGAAAGCTGGATTTCAATGGCTCACTCCACCTGGCCGCTAGCTGAGCGGGAACGAGAGGCTAACGGTTAAACCACCGGGAGCGAAATTAGTTTCAACCTGTCCGCCGAGCCGGTAGCCGATCTCCCCCTGCATCAGCGACATGCCAAAACCGTCCGACTGCGGATCCTTGACTGCCGGGCCGCCGCGTTCACTCCAGTCGAGGATGAAGGAGCGATTCCCGAGCTGCCAGCGGATATCTATGTGCCCCTCGCCATTACTCAAGGCCCCGTATTTGGCAGCATTGGTCGCGAGCTCGTGGATGACCATTCCGAGCGCAAGCCCGCGTGGCGGATTGAGCTTGTATTCCGGGCCGTCGAGCGTGACCCGATCGGCGCCGAATGGCGTCAGTTCCTGGGTGATCAGCTCCTGCACCGACGCCTCTTTCCAGTTCTCGCGTGAAAGCAGGCCGTAAGTCCTCGACATGGCTTTGAGCCGGCCGACGAAGGCTGCGTGAAACGCCTCCGGCGAGGCAGCCGATTCCAGCGTCTGGGTCGCGATGCTGATCGCCACCGCCAGCATGTTCTTGACACGATGATTGAGCTCGGAAATCAGCACCTTCTGGTGCTTTTCGGCTTCGGCCAGCGTGGTGACGTCGATCAGCGTCACGATCACACCGTCGATCCTGTTGTTGTCGCCGCGATAGGGAATGAGCCGGGCCAGAAAATGACGCCCCTGGTCGTCGCGCGGAAGGTGATGATCGAGGTTTTCCCCCGAAGCGAAAACCTCGCCAATATGGTCGTTCAGCTCCGGATAGTCGATATCGCTGGAGAGTTCGGTCAGTGGCCGGCCGACATCGGATGCACGTAGCTTGAAAAAATTCGACGCTGTCGGCGTGAAATTGCGGATCACCAGATTGCGGTCGAGGAAAATCGTCGGGATCTGTGTGGCGTCGAAGAGATTTTTCAGATCGTTGTTGGCCCGGTCGAGCTCCTCGATCTTGCTGTTGAGCTCGGCATTGATCGTGTTGAGCTCCTCGTTGAGGGACTGCATCTCCTCCTTGGAAGCTTCGAGCTCCTCGTTGGAGGATTGAGCCTCTTCGTTGACCGATACCAGCTCCTCGTTGGAGGATTTCAGTTCTTCGAGCGCCGTCTCATATTCCTCGATCGTCGACTGCAGGCGTTCGCGCGTGTCGCGCAGCTCCCTCTCGAGATCGGCCGTCCCTTCCAGGCTCCGCTGGACGCGTTCGGCTTCCGAGCGCGCCTGCGGCGGTCCAAGCGTCTGAAACAGGACGACGTAGAGCGCTTCGCCTGACTCGCGATTGCCGAGCGGCTCGACCGCCAGCGACACCGGCTGGACGCGGCCATCATCGTCATCAACGACGATATTGTCCTTGGTGACACGCTGTCTCGACGAGACGCATTCCCGCAGGGCTGCCCTGAGATCAAGCCGCAGATCCCGTCTTGCCATGTTGATCAGCTGGCGGCTCGGCGCGCCCTGCGGCACTTCAAGAAATTTGCTCGTGCGCCCGGACGAATAGACGACATCACCGTCCGCATTCACCACGACGTGAGCCGGTGCGAATGATTCCAGCACCTGCGCTTCGACCGCCTGCCGCAACTGCACACCGCCCAATCCACGCGGCTCGATTTTTGCAGAGGCCGTGAACGGCGCATATCGTTCGTCCCCGATCAGGATCGGAAGACGGTGCGCGCTGGCATGTTCCCGCGTCTGGAAGATGCGGTTCTTCTTGTCGACGGTGGTAAAGAGATCGCCATGCTGGGCAATCCCCTCCGACGTACCGAGAAAGAGGTAACCGCCGGGTTTCAGCGCATAGTGGAATGTCGGGATGACCCGGTTCTGTACTTCAGGTCCGAGATAAATCAAAAGGTTGCGGCAGGACACGAGGTCCATCCGGGAAAACGGCGGATCGCGGATGACGCTATGCGGAGAGAAGATGCACAGCTCGCGGACGCTGCTGCTGACGACGAAACTGGCTCCGTCGCTGCTGAAGAATTTCTTCTTGCGCGTGCTCGAAACGCCCTCTAGCAGCGCCTCCGGATAACGCGCCGTCCTGGCGATCTGCAGCGCCGGCTCATCGATATCGGTCGCAAATATCTGCACCCTTGGTACGTGCGACAGCCGCTCCATGTGTTCGCGCATGAGAATGGCGATCGAATAGACTTCCTCCCCCGTTGCGCAGCCCGGCACCCAGATACGCACGGTATCGGTCGCAGTTCTGGAGGCGAACAATTGCGGGATGACGGTGGTTTCGAGCACCGCAAACGCGTCGGCATCGCGGAAGAAATTGGTCACGTTGATCAACAGATCGCTGAAAAGCCGCGAAACTTCATCGGGATCCTGCTCCAGCACGGCGACATAGGCCTCGATGGTCTTCAATTGCTTGACCTGCATGCGTCGACGCACGCGCCGCAGGAAGGTCTTGGTCTTGTAGCCGGAAAAATCATGGCCGGTCTGATTGCGAAGGATCGCGTAGATACGCTCGCGTGCCTGTTCGAGATCGCTCGCCTTGTTATGTTCGCCAGCCTCCCCGACATCTGAAAGAAGATCGAAGCTGCGTGCGAAAGCGGCCAGCTTTTCACCCATCTGCTCGGCCGGCAGGGCGAGATCGATGAGACCGCTGGAAATCGCGCTTTGCGGCATATCCGGATTGCGGGGGCCGGAACCGTCGGCAATCTGCGCGATCGTCAGCCCGCCGCGCTCCTTGATGGCCTTGACACCGAGCGTCCCATCCCCGTCGCCGCCGGACAGGATAATGCCGACGGCATAGTCGCCCTGGTCTTTCGCAAGCTCGCCGAAGAAGACGTCGATGGGCTTGCGCTCCCTGGAATTGGCGTCGAGCGGCTTGACGGAAAGCACGCCGTCATGAAGGCTCAGCACCACATTTTCCGGCATGACGTAGACTGTTTCGGAAACCACCTTCAGCTTGTCGGCCGCAAGCACCACTTCCATGTCGGTATAGCGGGCAATCACCTCATGCAGGCGGCTTTCGCGGTCCGGGTTCAAATGGGTCACGACGACGAACGCCATGCCGCAGCGCTCCGGCAAGCCCTGAAAGAACCCTTCCATGGCAGGGATCCCTCCCGCCGAAGCGCCAATGCCGACGATCGGGAATTTCGGATTTGCGTGTACCATTTCACCGCTCCTCAAGACCGAAGATGGCGGCCTTACAATCGGTAGAATTAGGGAGCGGAAGTCTCTTTGGCAATCTCCATTTACTCAGGGCGTTTCTGCCATATTTCACTCTTGAAGCCGCGACGATATGGAGCGCTCAGGTGGAAGAAAAGCTCGGCCATGTGCTCATTCTGGAAGATGAATATCTGATCGCATTCGATCTTGCGGAAGCGTTCGAAAAGTACGGGGCCATGATCGTCGGCCCGTTTGCAAGCCTCGCGTCTGCCAGGGCAGCGATCGAAAACACTCCGGAGCTCGACGGCGCCGTGATCGATATCAATCTCAGGGGAGAATTGAGCTTTCCTATCGCCGAGATGCTGCGGGAAAGACACGTCCCCTTCATCTTTACGAGCGGTTACGACCAGCTCGCCATACCCTCATCCCTCTGCCAGGTGCCGCTGGTAGCGAAGCCCGCCGATGCCGGAGAAGTAGCCGGGCTGCTCGCAAGCCTCATCGGCAAGGGGCGCCCGACCCTTCAGTGACCGCACATCGCCAGCCACGCGCTCTTCGCGCGTGACGCAGGCCCCCGCCAAAAACCTAGGCTAGCGGCTTCGTCGCGCAGATCGCGAAACGATCCTGCACCATGCGCTCGAGCCCGCGCAGGAAGGGCATCTTGCGCGCCTGCGCCCAATGGATGTCCGAAAGCTTGCGGTCCACGACGATATTGTCGAACCCCGCCTGGCGCAGCAGGTCGACGATCGCTTCGGCCGGCATCTTGTCGGAGAAATGGACACGCGAGCGGATCGCCTGGTGACGGGCCATCATCTCGGGCTTCATGTGGCTCGCCGGCGCCTTGCCCGTCAGCTTCGTCCAGACTTTCTGCAGACTCTTGACCCAGGTCTCCTTGCCCATGTTGCCGTCGACGATCAGCACCTTGCCGCCGGGCTTCAGCACGGAGAACCATTCCCGGAAGGCCGAGGCCGGATCGACCAGCGTCCAGACGAGGTGCCGGTTGGTGATCACGTCATAGCTATCCTTCGGCTCCATGGTGTTTTCCGCGTCCCCCGAGACGAAGCGGATATCGGTGCCGCGCTTCCTGGCCTTGGCGCGCGCCTGCGCCAGCATCGCATCCGACCAGTCGAGCCCCGTCACCTTGAAACCCGCCCCATGCATCAGATGCGAAATGACAGCCGTGCCGCAGGCAAGATCGAGCGCTGCCCGCCCCTGCCCCTCGCCGAGATGCTTGCGGATCAACCGCTGCCAGCCGGCGCGCTCGGCTTCGGAAAAGATTTCATGGCCTACACTCTCGTCGAATGTCGCTGCGCGTTCAGACCAGAAGTCCCGGATTTCATCGCGAATAGAGTAATTTGTGTTCATCGTGTTCATTATCTGCACCCAGGCGCCGTACTACTTTGGAAATGCTCTAAAACATAAAACTTGATTCCGAAAGTCAGTTTTTCTATGCCTCGGGACATTACCAAGGACCGGGGGAGTTTCCAGTTGAATCTTTTGAGTTTGCTTAGACTATCCGCAGTTGCAGTTGCAACCATTCTGCCACTCCAGGCTATGGCCGAGCCCTTCACCATCAAGGACGTGGCTGGCCGCGAGGTCACCTTCGACAAACCGGTCGAGCGTGTGATTCTCGGCGAAGGCCGCATGCTCTATGCCGTCGCCCCGATCGAGAAGGATGATCCCTTCGCCAAGATCGTCGGCTGGCGCAACGATCTCTGGACCACCGACAAGGATGGCTTCAACGCCTATGTCGAGAAATTCCCTAGGGGCAAGGACCTGCCCTTCCTCGGCAACCTGACGGACGGCACGCTGCAGACCGAGACCGTCGTCGCCCTTCACCCCGACGTCATGCTGCTGCCGATCGGCAACAAGAAGGCGGCCGACGAGGTGAAGCTCGAGGACATGCTGAACAAGATCGGCGTGAAGATCGTCTATATCGATTTCCGCGAGCACATCCTGGCCAATACCGAGCCGAGCCTGGAAATCCTCGGCAAGCTCTTCGGCCATGAAGACCGCGCCGAGGCCGTCGCCGCCTACTGGAAAGAGCAGATGGCGCGCGTCACCGACAAGCTGAAGGAAGCCAATCCCAAGAAGCCCAACGTCTTCATGTATCGCGCCGCCGGCCTCGTCGAGTGCTGCGGCACGTTCGGCCCCGACAATTTCGGCCTGATGGTCGATTGGGCCGGTGGCCACAATCTCGGCTCCGATTTCCTGCCCGGCTATACCGGCTCGATCAATGCCGAACAGGTCGTCGCGTCCAATCCTGACGTCGTCGTCGTCACCGGCTCGAACTGGAGCCAGACCAAGGACGCCAAGGATTACGTCAATGTCGGCCCGGCCGCTGCCGGCACCATCGACGACAGCCGCAAGGCGCTCGACGCGCTGGTGCAGAACCCGGCCTTCACCGGCTCCAAGGCCGTTGCCAGCGGCAATGTCCACGCGATCTGGCACCAGTTCTATACGAGCCCCTACCAGTTCGTCGCCGTGCAGCAGATGGCCAAGTGGTTCCATCCGGACCTCTTTGCCGATCTCGATCCGGATGCGACTTTCAAGGAATTCCACGAGAAGTTCCTGCCCGTCGCCTATCAGCCGGGCTATTGGGTCGACGCCAAGGCTGGAAAGTAAGGCCAATGGCAGAGATCGCCGCCATGCCGATCGAAGCCGAGGAAGGCAGGGCGCGTTACCGCGCCCTCGCCCGCCGCAAGCTTTTGATCCTCGTTGCCATGACGGCAGCGCTCTGCCTGTCCTTCGCCGTCGATCTCGCCTGGGGGCCGGCCCGCTACGGTCTCGACGAGGTCGTGACGGCCCTCTTCAACCCCGACGCCGTCTCGGCGCAGGTCCGCGCCGTCGTCTGGGATATCCGCATGCCGGTCGCCGTCATGGCGATCGTCGTCGGCGCCTCGCTCTCGGTCGCGGGCGCGCAGATGCAGACGATCCTCGCCAATCCGCTGGCAAGCCCGTTCACATTGGGAATTTCCGCCGCCGCAAGCTTCGGCGCGGCACTCGCGATCGTCACCAGCGTGCCGATCCTGCCCGTTGCCGCCGGCCTGCTCGTGCCGGTCAATGCCTTCATCATGGCGCTGGTCGCAACCCTCTTCATCCATTTCATCTCGCAGGCGCGCGGCGTCTCGGTGCAGACGGTCGTGCTGCTCGGCATCGCGCTTGTCTTCACCTTCAATGCGGCTCTCGCCTTCCTGCAATATCTCGCCTCGGAACAGGCGCTCTCGGCCGTCGTCTTCTGGACCATGGGCAGCCTCACCAAGGCCACCTGGCCGAAGATCTGGATCACCCTTGCCGTACTGCTCTTTGCGCTCCCGCTCTTTGCCCGCCATGCCTGGGCGCTGACGGCGATCCGCCTCGGCGAGGACAAGGCGGCAAGCTTCGGCGTCAATGTCCGCCGCATCCGGCTGGAGACGATGCTGATCATCTCGTTGCTGGCGGCCGTGCCCGTCAGTTTCGTCGGCACGATCGGCTTTGTCGGCCTCGTCGGCCCGCATATTGCCCGCATGATCCTCGGCGAGGATCAGCGCTTCTTCCTGCCGGGCTCGGTCCTCTCGGGCGCGCTGCTGCTCTCGCTGACCTCGATCGTCTCGAAGTCGATCATTCCGGGCGTCGTCTTCCCGATCGGCATCATCACCGCACTCGTCGGCGTGCCCTTCTTCTTCTCGCTCATCCTCTCGAACAGGAGCCGCTCATGGTAGCGCTTCAGCTGCAGTCGGTCGGCGCCTATCACGGCCGCAAGCTCTTCGTCGAAGACGTGACCACCCCGAAGATGAATGCCGGCGAACTCATCGCCGTCATCGGCCCGAACGCCGCCGGTAAGTCGACGCTCTTCAAGCGCATCACCGGCCTGCTGAAGGGCCCGGGAAACGTGCTGGTCGAGGGCGCCAGGACGAAAAACGCCATCAGCTACATGCCGCAGGATACCTCGGCCAATGCGGTGCTGACGGTCTATGAATCCATCCTGCTCGCCCGCAAGCAGGGTCATTCCTGGGGCGTCAGCGATCAGGAACTGCGGCTGATCGACGACATCATGAAGGCGCTCAACATCGAGGCGATCGCCTTTCGCGATCTCGGCGCACTCTCCGGCGGTCAGCGCCAGCTCGTCTCGATCGCCCAGGCGCTGGTGCGCGAGCCCGAAATCATGCTGATGGACGAGCCGACCAGCGCGCTCGATCTTCACCGCCAGGTGGAAGTGCTCGATTTCATGCAGCGACAGGCCCGCAAGCGCGGCATGATCGTGCTGATCGCCATCCATGATCTGAACCAGGCGCTCCGCTTCGCCGACAAGGTTCTGATCATCCAGAACGGCCGCATGCGTGCCTGCGGTGAACCGCGCGACGTCGTCACCGTCGATATGCTGCGCGAGGTCTACAAGATCCACGCCCGCATCGAGAAATGCTCCAGGGATCACGACCACGTCATCGTGGACGGCACGGCGCATTAAAGGCGCACCGATGAAACGGCGCGCCCTTATGTCAATGCATCACTGATCTATAATCGCTATCGGCCCCGCGGCAGCGTCTGGTCCTGCCGCATCCCGTCGATATCCTGAGCCTGGCGAAGCTCGCGTTCCGCGCGCTCCTGGGACTCTTCCACCGTGCGGTGATGTCCTGTCGGCGCGATGTCGTCGCGCAGCTCCTGATCGAGCGGCGCCTCGTCGTCGAGATCATAGGCGCGGACGCGCGGGGAGTTGGGATCGAGCCGGCGGGTGTAGTGTCCGGCAGGCATCGCCGGGCCGGCAACGCCTGCAGCATCGGCGGCAAAGACGTCGTCCTGTGCGGCACGGGCCTGCCGCGCCCGCTCGGCCTCAGCCGCCTCGCGAGCCCTGCTTGCATCATATTGCGATGTTGCGAAAGCCTCGTTCGACTTGCTCGTGTTCCAGCCCTCGGCGCGCCAGAGGTCGGCACGTTCATCCATGTCGATGGAGCCTTCGTCATCGAGGATATCGTGGGCGATGCCGTAGGTCGCGTCGTCGACCTCGACCGAAATCAGAAAGCCGCCGCGGCGCAGGCCCTCGGCATAGACCGACCGGTCCTCGTCAGGGAAAAGCCAGTCCTCCAGCTTCGACCAGAAGCCGCCACGGTCGTCCCCGGCAACGCCGGCCTTGTCGCCGTCGGCTTCATATCCCGGCATCATTCGGACATTGCTGATGTCGAGGTTCTTGAGCCGGTCGATCGCGCGTTCGGCATCGTCACGGCTGTCGAAGAAGGCACTGAGCGTACTGTGGCCCCCGCCGCCTGAGAATGCGGGAGCGCTGTCATTACGGAGATTGCTCATCGGGATTCCTCCTCCAGGTTTTCCTCTCCGCAAACGGACGAAAAAGCCCGATGTTCCCTATCCAGGTGGAGAAATGCGATCTTCTAGGAGCGCAAGGTCCTGAACGCGGCCCGGACCTCCCCGGCGAACAGTTGCGGCTCCTCCCAGGCGGCGAAATGCCCGCCCTTTTCAGCCGCATTGTAATAGATCAGCTGCGGGTAGGCCCTGGCGAGCCAGTGCCGCGGCGGCCGGTAGACCTCGCCGGGAAAGACCGTGACGGCGACCGGAACCTTGACCGGTTCCAGCTTCGCTCCACCTGCGATATTCTCCCAGTAGATGCGCCCGCTCGAAGGCCCGGTATTGGTGAGCCAATAGAGCGTGATATTGTCGAGAATGGCCTGCCGGCCGAGCGCCTGTTCCGGATCTCCGCGGGTAAACACCCAGTCGGCGATCTTGTCGTAGAGCCAGGCCGCAAGCCCGACGGGAGAATCCGCAAGCCCGTAGCCGATCGTTTCCGGCCGCGTTCCCATGATCGCGGCATAACCGAAGCCATTGGCGAGGAAATCACGGGCTTCCGCGAAGATCACCTTCTCGTCTGGTGACAGGCTGTCTGGCGCCGGCGCACCGCTCATCAGCGCCTGAGCGGCGTCGGGCGGAAAGGTAGTGGCGCGCTCGACCCTGTTGACGTGAATGCCGAGCAGCCCCTCCGGCGCTTGCCGCCCCAGCGCATCGCTGATGATCGCACCCCAGTCGCCGCCCTGCGAGACATACCTGGAATAGCCGAGCCGTTTCATCAGCGTGTCCCAGGCGGCCGCGATGCGTTGCGGGTTCCAGCCCTTTTCCGAGGGCTTGCCGGAGAAGCCGAAGCCGGGGATCGACGGGATCACCAGATGGAAGGCATCGCCGGCCGTACCGCCATGCGCGGTCGGGTCCGTCAGCGGGCCGATCACGTCGATCAGCTCGAACACCGATCCCGGCCAGCCATGCGTCATGATCAGCGGCAGGGCGTTCTCATGGCGGGAGCGCACATGGATGAAGTGGATATCCACCCCGTCTATGCCTGTCACGAATTGCGGAAAGGCATTCAGCCTCTGCTCCGCCTTGCGCCAGTCGTAGGAAGACTGCCACTCGTCCACGAGTGCCTTCAGCCGCTCCGGCTGCACACCCTGCGCACGGTCGCGCACGGTTTCCCCGTCAGGCCAGCGGGCGGCGGCAAGCCGCCGCCTGAGATCGGCAAGTGCCGCCTCGGGAATATTGGCCCGGAACGGCCGGATTTCGCCGACCGGCGCTTCCGCCGCGACGGGATCGGCCGCAGCCGCAACCGAAGCAAGCGTCGCCGCAACCCCGGCCGCCGCGCCCGCAAATAGCAGCGAACGCCGTGACACCTTCAATGTCTCGATTGATTGGCCTGATTTCATGACATGCCTCCATTCCATCGGAAGGTTCGCGGCCACATTTCAGACGCCTGACATCATGCGCCTGAAATGGACCGGAAGCGATCTCAGGCTTCGTCAGGTCCGGCCCGGTAAACCAGGAACTTGTTGCCCTCGGGGTCGCGGAAATAGGCACAGTAAGGCCCCTCGCCGTTCTCCCCGCGCGGCCCTGGCGCGCCCTCGTCCGAACCGCCTGCCTGCAGCGCTGTTGCATGGACCTCGCGCACCTGAGCGCGGGAGCGTGCCTCGAAAGCCACCATGCCGCCATTGCCGACATTGGCCGGCCGGCCGTCGAAGGGCTTTATCACGCCGAATTCCAGCGTGCGCTCGCCGTAATAGACGGCCCTGCCGGGCTGGACCAGAAACCGGCCAATGCCGAAGACGGCCATCAGCCTGTCGTAGAATTCGGCCGCAGCCTCGAGATTATTGGTGCCGACGGTCGAGTGACCCGGCAGGCCGCGCACTCTTTGAGGCTCGGCGCTTTTCAGATTTACGGTCATGTCGTTCATGTCTCATCATCCTTTCATGCGACAGCACGGCCTCTGCCTGCTGCCTGCGTTGGACGCGGGCCATTCCCCGGCGCCGCGGATGGAGACGATTTACGGCGCGGACGGATCATCCGGTACTGCGGGAAAGTGAGAGGCAGGCTCTCATCGATGCGCTCTACCGGCGCCAGGCGCGATGCACGATCCTTGTCATCGAGAATTCACCCGGTCGCGACCACGAGGCTCAATTACAGCCAGCACGGCCGCCGGAGAGAAGGACAACGGACATGATGACATCGTCACTTGGAGCATTGCTCGCCGCCGCCGCAATCACAGGCGCGACACTGACACCCGCAAGCGCCGGCGCGATTGCAGCCGCAAGGCCTGAAGCCAGCACCATTGCCATCGGCGGCGATATCACCCTCAGGCAGTTTGTCGTGCACAATCCGGCCGCGAAAGGCACCGTGCTCTTTCTGCACGGCTTTCCCGAAACCGCTGCCGTCTGGGGCGACATTGCAGCCGCGCTCGGCGATGAATTCGAGGTGCGCGCCTTCGACTGGCCGGGATACGGCCTGTCATCGCGGCCCGAAAACTTCTCCTATTCGCCGCGTGATTATGCCGGCGTGCTGAAGGCCTATATCGACAAATCAGGCATCGACCGCTCGAAGCTGACCATCTATGCCGCCGATATCGCCGCCCTGCCCGCGCTGCTCCTGGCACTCGACGAGCCCGATATCGCACGGCGTATCATTGTCGGCGACTTCGCCCCCTTCAACCGGCCGGCCTATATGCATGAGCGCCTGCAGAACCTGAAGAGCGAGCCGGCGGCTTCCCTTACCCGCGAAGTCATGAACCAGACGAGCGACGAGATCCTTCAAAACGTCTACAGGCGCGGTCTGGCAGAGGATGAGCAGTTCGATCTCGCTGCCGGCGTGAAGGAAGACATGGTCCGCGGCTGGAGCAACGGCGCCCTTACCTCCGCCGATGCCTTCTACCATTATTATGCGGCCTTCACCCGCGACCAGGATTGGCTGGAAACAAACCTCGGCAGTCTCAGGACGCCGTTAAAGGTGATCTGGGGCGAAAAGGACATCTATATCGACAGCCGCATGGGCGCAGAATTTGCCGAAAGGACCGGCGCGCCGTTCGACGTCCTGCCCGGCATCGGCCACTATCCGCATCTGCAGGCGCCGGAACGCGTCGTCGCCGAAATCCGTGCCTTACTGGATTGAACCATAGCTCCGGCAGGCTTCGCGCAGCCGTGGCAGGGTCCAGTCGATGAAGGAGCGAACCTTGAGCGCCAGGAAGCCCTGGCGCGAATAGACGATATGGATCGGCTGCGGCGCGCCAGTGTAACCATCAAGAACAGGCACGAGAGAACCGGAGGCAAGTTCGCCGGGGATCTGGTAATCGAAAAGCCTGGCGATACCGGCTCCGCCCACGGCGGCGGCAACGCAGTTTGCCGCCGTATTGACCTCTATGCGATGGCGCGGCACCACCTCCACCGGCCGGCCATCGATATCGAAGGTCCAGAAGAAGGTCCTGCTGTTGAAGATGATCCCGTCATGATCGGGCAGATCGCCCGGATGCTGCGGACACCCGCAACGCCTGAGATAATCCGGGCTCGCGCAGGTCAGGACCCGAAACTCGGCAACCTTGACGGCATAGAGCGAACTATCCGCCAGCGCCCCCAGCCGGATGGCGACATCCACCTGCTCGCTGACGAGATGAACGGTGCGATCGAGCGAGAGCAGGTTCAGCGAAACCTCCGGATGCTCGGCCATGAAATCCAGCGCGATCGGCAGCACATAGCGATTGCCGAATTCCACCGGCATGGTGATCGTCAGCGTTCCCCGCGGCCGCTGATATTCGCCGGAAGCCCGGCGCTCCGCCTCCTCCATATCGGCAATGATCTTGCGCGCCGCCTCCACATAATCGCGCCCGGCATCGGTGAGCTGCAGCTTCCGGCTGGTGCGGATGACGAGACTGGCGCCGAGCGATCGCTCCAGCTCTGCCACCTTGCGACTGACGCTCGGTAGCGGCGCATTCAGCCGCTTGCTGCCCGCCGACAGGCTGCCGGCATCGACAACGGCAAGCAACACGCGCATGGCATCCAGCCGGTCCATCCCGCAGCCTTATCCCGCCTTCCCCGTGGAAATCTTAAACCTTCGAAACTCCGACCGATAGATGGGTCGCTGCCGATCGCAGCCAGCTCATCCGCTTCGCCCGACACCGCGGAAACGATCTCTTCGGCCTCGGCATGGGAAGTGACAATCATGGTGGACGGATGCTCGCCTGCTCGGATACGGATAGTTGCGAGAACAACCGGAACCCGGAATGAAAACCGTCCGCATCGCCGCCGCCCAGACCTTGGAATATCGCGAAAATGTCGAGGCCGCCCTGACATGCGCGCTCGATATGATCCGTCAGGCCGAAGCGGAAGGCGCCCGCCTCCTCATCTTTCCCGAAGGTTTTCTGCAGGGCTATCTGACGGAGCCCGAAACGGCACGACGAGCCGCCATTGATCTCCGATCCTCTGCATTCGCCGCCGTCATGGGCCGGCTCGCCGATGCCGGCCCCATGATCGTCATGGGCATGATCGAGGCTGAAGGCGAAGCGCTGTTCAACACCGCCGCCGTCATCGAAAACGGCAAGCTGATCGGTCGATATCGCAAGGCGCATCTGCTCAAGGGAGAGAGCTTCTTCCAGCCGGGCGCCGAGACATCGGTCTTCACGGTCGACGGTTTGCGCTTCGGCATCAATATCTGCTACGACACCGGCTTCCCCGATGCCGCCCGCAAGGTCGCACTCACAGGCGCATCCCTCCTCGTCTGCTGCGCCAACAACATGATGCCGCGCGCCAATGCCGAAAAATTCCGGGACGTGCACAACGCCGCCAGAGGCGAGCGCTGCCGGGAAACCGGCCTGTGGCTCATCTCCGCCGACGTAACGGGGGAACGCGAGGGACGCATTTCCTGGGGACCGACGGCTGTGTTAAACCCCACGGGAGACGTTGTCGCACAGCTCCCACTCGAAGCCCCCGGTCTGCTCGTGTTCGATATCCCCGGCGATCGGTAGAGCGCAACAGCACTGCTGGATGTCCGACCGGATCAGTCGGTTCACAGATATCTGGGAACCTTGTGTTCCAGTAGCCTGACCAGCATCGGATCCATGAATTCGTAGTCATCGGGAATGTCGAGGCAGATAATGCGTTTGCCGTTCAGCGACTTGCGGTATTTGCGGGTGATTTTGCCACGATGCGCCTTCTCCATCACAAAGATGATGTCGGCCCACTCCACCTGTTCGGCATCGAGCGGATTGCAGGCATCGTTGTTTGTCCCCGCCGACGACACCTCGATGTCCTCGCGTCCAGAAAACACCTGTTCGGCAGTGGGGCTTCTAAGCTTGTTCTGGCTGCAGACAAACAGCACGTTTCGAGGTTTGATCGACATATCGGAGCCTGTCCGCAAACTGAGATCGAACGGATGATTGCACCAGCATAAGCATCATCCTTGCACCCGGCAAAACGATTCCCTTGCGGGGAAGCACCCTCCGCGCGCCCCAAACAACATCACGCCTTCGTTACCGCCACGCTTGTAACAACCCACTTTCCCGTTGCGAATACCTCGACGTGCCCCGCTGAAACAGGGGCGTTTCAAGCAACGGAGACTACCAATGTTGAAGACTTCCATCAGCACCGCCCTTCTTGCCGGCGCGATCACGTCAGCTCTTGCCACGATGGCCAGTGCCGCCCCGCTGACCAAGGCTGAAGCTGCTGCTGCAACCGCCGCCCACAAGGAGAAGTGCTACGGCGTTGCGCTCAAGGGTCAGAACGATTGCGCCGCCGGCCCGGGCACGACCTGCCAGGGAACTTCGGTGAAAGACTTCCAGGGCAATTCGTGGAAATTCGTCCAGGGCGGCACCTGCGCCTCGCTCGATATTCCAGGTGGCCGTCACGGTTCGCTGAAGCCGCTGACGCGCGACATCTAAGCCGCCCGCAATCAGACCAGGATCAAGGAAAGCGGAGGCGAAGATGAAAAACGTCGACAAGGCGTCCAACCTTCCCATGGAGACGGAGAGCACCCTCCGCTTTCCGACATATCAGCTTGCCGGCGTGGCCGGCACCAGCTTCAAGCCGGAGCATCTTGCGGCGATCTCGGCCATATCCGGCCCGCAGGGCTTCTTCGAGATCCATGCCGAGAATTACATGGGCGCCGGCGGCCCACCGCATCGCGCACTCGAAAGAGTGCGCCGCGACCACCCGATTTCATTGCACGGCGTCTGCATGTCGCTCGGCGGCCCGCAGCCGCTCGACAAGTTACACCTCAGGCGCTTCAAGGACCTCGTCGACCGCTATGAGCCGGCGCTGATTTCAGAGCATCTCGCCTGGTCGACGCATGTCGATACCTATCTGAACGATCTGCTGCCGCTGCCCTATACCGGTGCGACACTCGCCCATGTCTGCGACCACGTCGACGAGATGCAGAACGCGATCGGCCGGCAGATCCTGCTGGAAAACCCCTCCACCTACGTGCTTTTTGCGGAATCCTCGATGAGCGAGACGGATTTCATTCGCGAGATCGCGCGGCGCACCGGCAGCGGCCTGCTGCTCGACATCAACAATGTCTTCGTGTCCGCCACCAATCACGGCTTTTCGGCGCTGGAATATCTGCGCGACTTCCCGCTGTCTCAGGTCGGCGAGATCCACCTCGCCGGCCACGCCGAACAGGAGGATGACGAGGGCGAGCTGCTCTTGATCGACAGCCATGACGGCCCGGTCGCCGATGCCGTCTGGCAGCTTTACGAGATCGTCATTGCCAGATGCGGGCCGATCTCGACCCTGATCGAATGGGACAGCAAGATCCCCGACTGGCCGGTGCTGCGCGCCGAGGCCCTGGCTGCGCAGGCCATTCTGGATCGCCATGCCAATGACAGGGGAACTGCCCATGCGCTCGGCTGAAATCGTGCCGATCCGGCCAATGCTGCCGGATTTCGCCGGGCAGTTCTCCGCCACGCTGCTCAATCCGGATGCCCCGGCGCCCGCTCTGGTCACCGGCCCGCGCGGCAAACGGGCGGAGAAGCGATACAATGTCTATCGCAACAATGTCACTGTCAGCCTGATTGCAGCATTGTCGTCGATCTTCCCGGCGGTCGAGCGTATCACCGGGCCGGATTTCTTCCGCGCCATGGCCCGCTTTCATGTACGCGAGACCCCGCCCTCCTCGCGGCTGCTGTTCGAATACGGACGTGACTTTCCCGACTTCATCGACCGCTACGAATATGCGCAGGAAATGCCCTGGCTCTCGGATGTGGCGCGCATCGAACGCGCCTGGCTGGATGCCTATCACGCCGCCGATGCGGCTGCATTGACGGCCGAAACACTCGCCGCCGTGCCGCAGGAAGAACTGGGCGGCGTAACGTTTCGTCCGCATCCGGCAACACGGCTGGTTTCATCCGCCTATCCGGCCGTCACCATCTTCGCCATGAACCGCGGCACGGATCCCGTTACCCGCGTCGAAAATCGCCCCGAGGACGGGTTGATCACCCGTATCGATGACGACGTCACAGTACGCCTCCTGCCGCCGGGCGGAGCCGCCTTCTTCAATGCGCTGCTCTCGCGCGAATGCCTTGCCGCAGCCGTCGCCGCCGGCCTCGACGCCTGGCCTGCCTTCGATCTGTCTGCCGCCATCGGCGAGATGATCGCAGCCGGCGCTTTTTCCGCGATCGAACTGGAGAATTCCAATGTCTGATATGCTTGACTCCAATGCCCACAACAAGCCTCGCAACGGCGCTCTCTCCCCGCTGGCGAGGTTGGTGGCGACGGCCGACGGACTTGTCCGGGCCGTCGCCCAGCCCGATATCGTCCAGGCCGTCATCCGCGTGGCGCTTGCCGTTCCCTTCTGGCGCTCCGGCATCCTGAAATGGGATGGCTTCCTGCAGCTGAACGATACGGCAATCGATCTCTTTACCCAGGAATTCATGCTGCACCTGCCAGGTGGCCCCTATCCCTTCCCGATGCCCGCGGTCATGGCCTTCCTTTCCGGCTGCGGCGAGATCACCTTTCCGACGCTGCTCGTCTTCGGTCTTGCCACCCGCTTTGCCGGCCTCGGCCTGCTGTTCATGACCCTGATCGTCGAACTGACGGTGCCCGATGGCTGGCCGATCCACATCACCTGGGCGGCAATGGCCCTTGCCATCATGCGCTACGGGCCCGGCCGCCTGTCGCTCGACTATCTGATCGTGCGGATGTCAGGCACTGCCAAAAGCTAGAACACTCGACGTCAGTCACCAACACAAACAACCGCCCGGCTCCTCATCGCGCCGGGCGGCTTTTGCGCTTTGTTGCCGCACCACTCTTGCCGTTTGCCCGCCGATGCGCTCAATAGGCGCCGACGCCGGCTCTGCCTCACGCGCCGCGTCATCAAATTTTTCAGGATGACGGTAACAAACACGTGGCTCCGTGCGTAGAGGTGAGTAGCGGATGAAATATTCGGCCCGCGAAGAGGAATGGGCGGCCTGGATGCGCGCGGCAATCGCCGGCGACGCAACGGCCTATGACCGTTTCCTGAAGGCCGTGACACCCTATCTGCGTTCGATTGCGCGCAGGCGCTGCGACCAGTTCGGTGCCCCGCCGAGCGAGGTGGAAGACGTGGTGCAGGAAGTTCTGCTGGCAGTGCACCTGAAGCGCGGGACCTGGGATATTTCCCGCCCCATCGGTCCCTGGCTCTCGACGATCGTGCGCAACAAGCTGATCGACAGCCTCCGCCGGCGCGGCCGCCACGTTTCGGTCCCGATCGAGGATGTGATGGAGACGCTCGAAGCCGACCACCAGGAGGATGGCGCCGATCGCATCGATGTCGACCGCATGCTGGAAGGCCTGCGCGACCCGCAGCGCGAGATCGTGCGATCCATTTCGCTCGGCGGCGCCGGCATCCGCGAAACGGCCGAGCGGCTACAGATGACGGAAGGCGCCGTGCGAGTGGCGCTGCACAGGGCGCTCAAGGGATTGGCGGCCCTCTATCGGAGCAATACGCGTGAAAACGGATGACCTGATCAACATGCTGGCAAAGGATGCGCGCGTTCGCATCCGCTTCGGTCGCGTCTTCATGATCGCGCTTGCCATCGGCGTGGTGATTTCAGCCGCACTTCTCATCTCCACCATCGGCATCCGCAGAAATATGGCCGAGATGATCGAGACGCCGCGCGTCCTCTTCAAGCTCGGCACCACCCTGCTGATCGCCGTGACGGCCACCCGCCTCGCCTTCCGGATCGGCAAACCCGGCCTGTCCTTGCGCTCCGCGGCCCTGACCCTCATCCTGCCGCTGGTGGTATTGATCGCCGGTATTGCGACCGAGCTCTTCGTCGTGCCGCAGGCGGACTGGGCGGCGAGCATGGAGGGGCATTTTTCCGCCTTCTGCCTGTTCTTCGTGCCGACGCTTTCGATCGCGCCGCTTGCCGCCATCCTCTATTCGGTCCGTCAGGGGGCGCCGGAAAATCCGGGCACGGCGGGCGCGGTGGCGGGTCTTGCCGCAGGCGGCATTGCGGCCGCCATCTATGCCTGGCACTGCCCCGATGACAGCCCGCTGTTTCTGGCGACATGGTACTCGATCGGCATCCTGGTGGCGACGGCAGCCGGGTTCCTGCTTGGCCGGAAAATTCTTCGCTGGTGAGGCGCGCGAGGTCGGTATCGATCGATGCCGCGCGGACACGGCAAAATATCGGCAGCCACCGGGAACTTTTGGCGCCGCTCCCAGTCTGATACCCGGACCGTACGGCGTCCTTTTCTTTGATAAATGCATGCACCACACGGGCGTCGTGCGATCCAGCCTGTTGTTTCCCAATTGTTGGCCCGCTTCGGCGGGCCTTTTTATGCCCGGCGGCTAGAACGCTCTAGCGTATGCGCTTGCCTGTCAACGCCTGCCAGGCGAGCCGCAGCGTATCGAGGCGGGAGCGTATGCGCTCCTGTTGCGGAATGGCCAGCCGGTTGCGAAAATCGGCGAGCGCCTGGGCCTCAAGCCTGCTTCCGAGTTTTTCCGGCAGATGCGGCACGGGTGCGCCCGTCAGCCGGTCGATCACAGTCCAGTCGTCGTCATTCCGGCGCTCGATGTCGTAACGGTTCATTGCGGTCTTGAGGTCTCTGAAAGAGGGATGAGGATAACAAGAAAGCGGCTTTCCCGCAGACATGCAATCGGCGAAATGTGAGTGAACGTCAGAAAATACGTTCATGGTCAAAATTGCGTTGCCAAGGCCTGATGTCATAGGTCCAGCTTTGCCATTCTCCTCTTGCCGATGCGCTTGCGCACCTTTGCGGGCCGGACCTTCAATACGGCCGGCGCATATATCAAGTCCATGAGAGGCAGGGGTTTGCCGTTGGTCGTGCTGCTGTCAGTCTCTCGCGGGGCCACCCTCATGATGATCTCGTCGAACATTCTTGCTCCCCCATGCCTGCCTTCCATATGACCGTCCTCCCCTACGGTTTCTTCTGGGGCGCTACGGTAGCATCCGATAAAATGGCAGACCAATCGCACATTGGAGCTAGCCCGAATGAACCTCAAATGCCGTCTTTTCGCCATCGCTGCGACATGCATTGATAGCAATACGGATCTAGAATGCCGCAAGCGTCGGAAACCAGTCACTGGAGATAACCATGCACGAGATGACACCATCGGAAATGCTGAGAGATCCACTGATCCGCCAGATGCTTCGCGCTGACAAGATCAGTCTGGCAACCTTTGCAGCCCTGCTCGACGCTGCAGCCCGTCAGCACGCCCGTCCCGCAGGCGATGGCAGCTTCCCGACATCGAAGATGTCGGAAACCTGGAGCGTCGATGCCGCGGCCTATATCTGACCGACCGTTTTTCCGCGATGCCCGTCCGACTCCGGGCACCCCTGAGGCCCGCTCCCTGGTGAGCGGGTCCTTTTTATTTGCGAAGACGCAAACCTCGAAAATTCCATTGAAATCCGCGGATCCGGCCCGAATGGCAGATGATGAAGGCGGCAGGCCCTCATGTATGCCTGCCGCCTCCCGCCTCCGAGCGTCCGCCGCCCAGCGCTCAAGGAGGGAGGGACACCATAGCCCGGCATTGTGGCCTTTAGGGCAGTTTGCCCGGAAGATATTCCCGGTGTCGTCCGAGAGTCACATCACCCATCTGGAGCACGCCGGTCGTGATCTGGCATATGTTGTTGAAAGCGTTGGCCGAGATCGGGCCGTGCCTGTGGATAACCTGTGGAAATCTTGTGGACTGCAGACCGCTTGCAGGCGTCGCCGGGCGCCGAGCGTTGCCATTTCGTTCCAAATGCGATCTTCTGATCTCGCCTGCCATCGGCCTCCGCCGCAACTGACGCCGATGCAGCCACAGGGCGCTCCGACATCAGGTCGTGGAGCGCCCTTTCTTTTGGCCGCGGCAAATAAGTCACGCACTCAACATTCACGCATTCCGCAATTCCGAATTTCATAATTCACGCGTATAGTGTGTTTGAGGGTCTCAATCTCCGTGCCTTGAGGGGTCGAGGACAATGAGCTGGAATACGTCATCGGTATTCGCGCCGGTCGGGCTGGTTTTGCGCGGTCGGGAGACGCACACTGTCGTGCGTACCCTCGGCGATGCCGCATATCTGCTGATCCGGGATTGGCCTTTCGATGATGGCGAGGAATACATGATCGCCGTCAAAGCCTGCATCGACGCCATCTGTGGAGAAGTGGCTCCGGAACAGTTCCGCGAAGCATTTCTGCGCGCCGCCGACGAGGCGGGCATCGCGGCGCTGACGATTGTCCATTGAAGGACGCCTTTTGGGGCAAAAGACATAGACTGCATTGATTTTCTCGGTAGAACCGTCATCTGCTTCGGCGGCGCGATGACGCGCGCAGGTTCGAAGACCCGAGAGGCAATGAAGACAGCAGCAATAACAGGGGCAATCGTCTGCATGGCCTTTACGCAGGCCGCGGTTGCACAATCGACGCTCGATGCCTCCCCGCTCCAGCCGGACTACGTCGCCGTCATGCAGGCGCTCGACAAGGATGGCAGACCGGTCGACCCGACTGTCACCATCATCCATCACGACGGCATGTTTCTGAGCGAGACGCTGCGCGGCGGCCGGACCAGCATCGGCTTCGGACCGGATGAGGCCAGGCCCGTTCTGCGCTGGAGCAGGCAGGCGGATGGTGAAATTACATATCTCGAGCTTCTTCTTCGCGCCCGCAAACCTGACATCGCGAAAGCGGATGCGCCGCAGCCACTCGCGGAGGTCTCGTCCATCGCCGGCGAAGGCTGCACATGGAGCGAAACGGTAAGCAGGCCGCCCTCATCAGGGACGTTCATTTCGCGCGAGCAGAATTGCGCCACCAAGGACGGCATCGTCATTGAGACAAGGCTGCTGACCCCGAACGACGTGCCGATCTACCACACCCGCCTCGTCAGCCTCGAGCGCCGTGACGTCGCCCCCGCCGAGGTCCTACCGCCACTGGAAATCCTCACCCCGGAATACTGGCTCAGACCGAGCCGCAACAGCCATGCCGATCCCTCCCAGCCCGATTTCGACATCACGCTGGAGAGCACCGGCGGCGCGACGATCCGCTTGTTGCGGCATTATCCCTGGGACTACCGGGAGCAGCGGCACGGCGATGGCTCCGTCAGCATCAAGATCTGGAACAAGCGCGAAGATCAGGGCGTCTCCTATCAGCAGGCAGACGGCTATCGCAGGCTCACGGCCGCACGTCCGGCAGACGACGGCTCATCGTCGTTGAAAGTCGATGAGGCAACCGGAAGGACTTCGCTCGACAAAAGCGAAACAATCCTCGGCGAGACCTGCCAATGGTTCGATTTGATGCCGGGAGTTCAGGACGCGGGAAACAGGCAGTGCCTCACACCTGACGGCCTGCCGCTCAAGCTGGATACCAGCGGCATGAATTTGGCCTTCCCCTACACCGCCACATCATTCCGCCGCCGCCCGGTCGATCTCTCCGAAATGCGCTTGCCGGCCGCAGCCTTTTCGCTGGACGAATGGGGTCTGCCGGCGCTGCGGTGATGCAGATTGCATGAGCTTGAACTGTGCCGTGGACACTGTTGGCAGTCATGCCCGGGCGCCCCTATGGCATACCTATCGAAAAGAGACTTGGTCAGATTCCGCTAGAAAACGCCTTGCATCCAAGCGACAGCATAAAGACATAGGAAATACGCATACCCCGTGTCGCAATCAGCCCGGCACTTTCGTCTTAAGGCAGAACTCCTTCTTTCAGATATGGATATAGGAACGCCATGACCAGTGAACCTTTGCTTTCAGAGATCGAAGAACAGGCCGAATTGCCGGTCGAAGACCATAGCGCCCGCAACAGGCTGGTGATTGGCCTGCTGCTTGTCTCCGCCTTCGTGGTCATCCTCAACGAGACCATCATGGGTGTGGCGATCCCGCACCTGATGGCCGATCTCAAGATCCCCGCGAGCTCCGCCCAATGGCTGACCTCGGCCTTCATGCTGACCATGGCCACCGTCATCCCCGTGACAGGTTATCTCCTGCAGCGGCTGAACACGCGGCCGGTCTTTATCCTCGCCATGGCGCTCTTTTCCGCCGGCACGCTGGTCTCCGCGCTTGCTCCCGGCTTCCCCATGCTGGTCGTCGGCCGCATCGTCCAGGCCTCGGGCACGGCGATCATGATGCCGCTCTTGATGACCACGATCATGAACCTCGTGCCGCCGCATTCGCGCGGCAAGACGATGGGCAATATCTCGATCGTCATATCCGTCGCGCCGGCCATCGGCCCCACGATTTCGGGCCTCATCCTCTCCTCGCTCGACTGGCGCTGGCTCTTCCTGCTGGTGCTGCCGATCGCGCTTGCGGCTCTTGCGCTGGGTGCTGCGAAAATCGAGAACGTCACCGTGCCGTCGAAGGCACCGCTCGATATACTCTCGGTCATACTCTCGGCTATCGGCTTCGGCAGTTTCGTCTTCGGCATCAGCGAGCTCGGTGCGCCCGAGGGCGGTGCGACGCCGCTCGATCCCCGCGTCATGCTTGTTGCCGGTGCAGCCGTCATCGCCATCTTCATCTGGCGGCAGCTTTATCTCCAGAAGCACGAAAGGGCCCTTCTCGACTTGCGTACCCTGCAGACGAAGACCTTCACGATCGCCGCTGGCATGATGGCGATCCTGATGATGTCGATGTTCGGTGTCTTCATCCTGCTGCCGATCTACCTTCTGTCGGTCCTCGGCCAGACAACGCTGACGACAGGCCTCCTGCTTCTGCCGGGCGGCCTGATCATGGGCCTTTGCGCCCCCTTCGTCGGCAGGCTTTTCGACCGCTACGGCCCTGCCCGCCTCGTCATCCCCGGCGCCATCCTCTTCAGCGGCGTGATGTGGAGCCTGACCTTCATCTCCACGACGACTCCGGTCTGGGTCGTGCTCGCCATCCATATCGTGCTCAGCATCGGCCTTGCCCTGATGTTCACGCCGCTCTTCACCGTCAGCCTCGGCTCGCTGCCGCCGAACCTCTATTCTCACGGCAGCGCCATCATCGGCACCACCCAGCAGGTCGCCGGTGCCGCCGGCACCACGCTCTATGTCGCCATCATGACCTGGCGCGCCGGCGTGTTGACTCAAGGTGAGGCAGATGCCGCAACGGCAACAGTCGGCGGCATGCAGTCCGCCTTCTTCGTCGGCGCGCTGATTTCGCTCGCCGCGGTAGTGGCATCCCTTTACGTAAGACGCCCGCCCAACCAGCCTGACGGCCAGCCGATGGGCGGGCATTGACGGCTTCCGGCGAGCCTAGAGCAATTCCAACAAAAGTGCGCAGCGGTTTTGTGTCCGGAATTGCGTGAAAACAAAGAGTTAGAACATCTCCGTGTTTCGAAGAAAAACGGAAATGTTCTAACGCGCGTAATAGCCAGGCTGGTCGAGATCGTCGATGAGGCCCCGGCAGGTCGGCTGCCAGCCGAGCAGCCAGCGAGTATGGGCGCTGGAGGCTGCCATGTTCGTTGCCGCCATGGTGGCGAACCAGCCGAAATGTTCGCGGGGGCGAGACTCCACCGGCAGGCCGAGCTGGCGTCCGATCACCTCGGCGATCTCTCGGAACGGCACCGCCTCGTCGGCGACAGCATGATAGGCCGCTTCGGTCACGCCGCTTTCGAGCGCCAGGCGATAGAGGCGGGCCGCATCCAGCCGGTGCACGCCCGACCAGCAATTCGTCCCATCGTCAGGATAGGCGGATACGCCGGTCTCGCGGGCAATGCGCACGAGGATCGGGATGAAGCCGTAATCGCCGATGCCATGCACGCTCGGGGCAAGCCGCATCGTCGCCGCACGAATCCCCTGCCCGGCAAGCGCACGGGCGGCGGCTTCCGATTTGCGCGGCGACGCCGGGTTCGGCAGGTCCGCTTCCGTGGCGCCCCGCGGAAAGCCCAGCAGGCCCGATGTGACGATGAGCGGGCGATCCGACCCGGCAAGCGCATTCCCGAGCGCATGGATCGCGCGCTCGTCCTGCGCGGCATTATCGAGAAATTTCGAGAAGTCATGGTTGAAGGCAGTGTGGATCACCGCATCGGCCTTCAACGCGGTCTCGGCGAGAAGGTCGAGGTCATCGAGCGATCCCGGAACGAGCTTTGCGCCGATGACCGCAATCGCCTTCGCTTTTGCGATCGAGCGAACCAGCCCGCTGACCTTGTGTCCGGCGCGGACCAGTTCCTCGACGATGGCGGTGCCGACCCAGCCGGTCGCACCCGTTACGAATATGTGCATTGCTGAGATCTCCATTGCCGGACTGCCGTCAGGCAGCCGGTCTTGAGGTTATTGTGTTGTGCGAAGACTAGTCGAAGTCAGGCCACGCGCATCGACAGCTCGATGTCGTCGGCAAAGGGCGTGGACATGTATCCGCTCGTGGGCGAACGCACGTGGTCGAGATATTGCGGGCAATAATCGGCATCGTCGGCAATGACGAGCGCCCCAGGCCGAAGCCGGCTTTCGACCAGCGCCAGCACCTCGGGATAAAGCGACTTCGCCCCGTCAAGCAGAAGCAGGTCGATACTGTCAGGAAGATCGGCGCTCAATGTTTCGAGCGCATCGCCTGCGCGGATTTCGACGAGATCGGCAAGGCCGCCTTCGGCAATGTTCTGGCGAGCCCGCGCAACCTTCGAGACCTCGAATTCGCTGCTGATCAGCCGCCCGCCGCCATTGTCGCGAAGGGCCGCGGCAAGATAGAGCGTCGAGATGCCGAAGGACGTACCGAACTCGACGACGGTCTTCGCGTTGGTGCTGCGCGCCAGCATGTAGAGCAGCTCTCCGGTCTGGCGCGAGACGGGCAGCCACAGATCCTTCAGGCGACCGTAGAAATCGAGATATTCGGTCTTGCTGTGTATCAGTCGCTCCCGCTCGTCGTGCGAGAGCCCGGCCATGGCCGGGCTGGTGGCTCTGTCGGCCTCGGCAAACAACTGATCGAGAAGCGGCGCGAGCGGTGCGCTTGTCATGGTGTTCATCAGGAAAATCCCTCATTTCGGATGGCTTGCTTTCGAAATGAAAATACGAATAATCCGTCGCATTCGCTAATCGCATTTGCGGAACGTCAATATGGCAGAACGTCCAAGCCACGGAATTTCCTCAAGAAAATCGCCGAGACAAGCGCGCTCGAACGAGCTCGTAAACGCCATTCTGCAAGCCGCTGTTCAGGTTTTGGAGCAGGAAGGCGCGCAGCGTTTTACGACCGCTCGCGTAGCCGAAAGAGCCGGCGTTAGCGTTGGCTCGCTCTATCAATATTTCCCCAACAAGGCGGCCATCCTCTTCCGGCTGCAGAGCGACGAATGGCGGCAGACCTCGAATCTGCTGGGCGACGTCCTTGGTGACGAGGCGCGTCCGCCGCTCGACCGGCTGCGCTCCCTCGTCCACGCCTTCATCCGCTCCGAATGCGAGGAAGCCGCCGTCCGCGTCGCGCTGAACGATGCCGCACCCCTCTATCGCGACGCTCCCGAAGCGCAGGAGGCACGGGGGGCTGCCGATGACATTATCGAGCAGTTCATGCGGGAAGCGCTGCCCGATGCCTCGGACGCAATCCGGACCATGGCCGGAGACGTGATCATGACGACGATGAGCACGGTCGGAAAGGATTTTTCCGAGGCAGCGCATGACGAAAACGAGATCTCAGCCTTCGCGGACGCGATGTCGGACATGTTCTGCGCCTACCTCTGCAGCCTCAACTGACCAGCGCGGCTGCCTGCCGGCTCAATGATAGGTCACGACGGGATCGAACATCCTTTGCAGGAAGGCGCGCTGCGCGGCCTGCGCATATTCCCGGGGAATGTCGTGCCCGCATTCGAAGACATGGAGCGTCACCGGCACCCCGGCGTCGGTCAGCGCATCCGAGAACTGTTCGGCCTGGGCAACGGGAGCCCGCTCATCAAGCCTCCCGTGCAGCAAAAGGGTTTCCGCCCGGATTTTTGATACGTGATGCAGGGCGGAGCGGGCCAGGAAGGCTTTGCTCGACAGGCCGGCCTCCTGCTCGATCGTCCACCGCAAACCTTTCGAACTCGCCTCATAGGCAGCCTTGAGATCGTAGACCCCGCTGCGCAGAATGACGGCCCTGAGATCGGGAACCTGGGCCGCGACCATGGCCGAGGCAACCGCCCCCCGGCTATTGCCGTAAAGAACGATACGACCGGCATCGACAGAGGGCTGCTCCCGCAGGAAAGAGAGTGCGGCCATGATTGCTCTCTGGGTGTCTGGACCGCAGAAATCCGCAGGTCCGTCAGAAGCTCCGAAGCCCGGCTGCGAGACCGCCGCCGCGGTGATATTCAAACCGGAGCAGAACCGAAGCAGCGTGCCGCTATCGACTGCCTCCTGCGCGCCGATCAGACGGCCGCCCTGGTTGCCGTGGACAAACAGGATTGCGCCGGCAGGCGTGGTGCTTTCAGGCTGCGCCTGAAAAAGCTCGACCCTCGCCCCGTCGCCCCTGTCGATCAGATGTCGCGTCACATCCGGCATCGCCACCCCGCCCTTCGATCCGCCGAAACTGCCATGCGCAGACGGCGCGGTCTCCATAAATTTTCGCAGTATTTGTCGGCTAGCCGTCGCCCAATTCGTCCTGTGGCCGAGATCATCTGAAAGACCATCACCACAAGGAGACCATAATGAGAAAGATCATAGCCTCTACCTTCGTCAGCCTGGACGGCGTCATGCAGGCTCCGGGCGGCCCACAGGAAGATCCCGTCAACGGCTTCAATTTCGGCGGCTGGGTATTCCACTACTGGGACGAGGAATCCGGCAAGGTGATCGACGAGCTCTTCGCAAAGCCCTTCGCCCTGCTGCTAGGCCGCAAGACCTACGATATCTTCGCCGCCCATTGGCCTTATCAGGATGACTCGATCTCCGCGGTCTTCAACCCCGCAACTAAATATGTGGCGACGCACCGGCCTGATACGCTCACATGGGAAAACAGCAAGGCCCTCGGCTCCGATATCGTCGCCAGCCTGAAGAAGATCAAACAGGAGGATGGACCCGACCTGCTCATCCAGGGCTCCGGCAATCTCATCCAGACCCTGCTTGCCAACGACCTGATCGACGAAATGACGGTGATGACCTTCCCGCTCCTCCTCGGCAAGGGCAAGCGCCTGTTCGAGGGCGGCGCCACCCCTGGCGCCCTCAAGCTTAACCGCTCGTCGATCTCAGGCAAGGGCGTCATCATCGCCACCTATGAGCGGAGCGGCGAAGTCCCGACTGGCTCGTTTGCCGACGACAATCCGTCCGAGGCCGAGCTGGAACGCCGGCGGAACTGGAAGTAGTCGCACTCGTTTCGCGGTATCCTGCCTGCCCTGAAAGAGAGGCCTTCGTGCTGTGCCGAAACGCGGCTTCTCACAAGCGCCGTGAAAAGCCACCTTCGCCTTAGGCTGCGTTGCGCCCTTGCTCCTGCCCGCCGCGATTGCCGGTCCAGTTCGACTTGACGGACGATCCGTCCTCGCGCTGGACGGCCCGGCGGTTGAGCTTGAAGAGGCTGACGAGCTGGGCGAGCGCATCGGCACCGACGGCAAGCGTGGCGCTGATGACGGTCGTGCGTGCGCTCATGGCGGCATTGTCCTGCGTCAGGCGGTCGAGCCGCAAAACGGCCTTGCTGATCTCGCCGAGACCTGTCGTCTGCTCGTCTGCGGCCTTGGCGATCCTGTCCACATTGCCGTCGATCTGGCGCACGAGCACATCGATCTGCTTCAGCGCCTCGCCGGTTTCGCCGACAAGGCGCACGCCTTCGAGAACTTCCGCACCGGAATTGTTGATGAGCGCCTTGATCTCCTTGGCGGCGTTGGCCGAGCGCTGCGCGAGTTCGCGCACTTCCTGCGCGACGACGGCAAAACCCTTGCCGGCCTCGCCCGCACGCGCAGCTTCCACGCCGGCATTCAACGCCAGAAGATTGGTCTGGAAGGCGATCTCGTCGATCACGCCGATGATCTTGCTGATTTCGCCCGACGCCGTCTCAATGCGCTGCATGGCATTGACGGTCTGGCGCACCACCTCGGTCGAGGATGCCGTCGAGGCGCGGGCGCTCTGCACGAGTTGGCGGGTCTCCTTCGTGTTCTCGCTCGAGGAGCGCACGGTGGCGGTGATCTCGTCCAGTGCCGCCGTCGTCTCTTCCAGCGCCGTGGCCTGCTCGCGGGAGCGTTCGGCGAGATGTTCGGAAGCTTCACGCACTTCCTGGCTGCTTTTCGAAAGGTCGCCGGTCTGGCCGAGCACATTGACCAGCGTTTTCTGGAATTCGCCGATCGACTTGTTGAAATCGCGCCGCAGCCGCTCGAACTCGCCGACGAAGGGTTTGTCCAGCGTGATGCGGATATTGCACTCGGAAAGCCGCTCGAGTGCCGCTCCCAGTTCCTCGACCGCATCCATCCGGTCGGTCACGTCGATCGCGAATTTGACGACCTTGAAGACCTGACCTCGGTGATCGATGATCGGATTGTAGGATGCCTGGATGAAGACGCGCTTGCCATCCTTGCCGAGCCGCATGAACTGGCCGGTCGCAAATTTGCCGGCGCGCAGCTCATCCCAGAAGCTGCGATATTCGGCGGAGCGGGCATAGTCGGGCTCGCAGAACATCGAGTGATGCTTGCCGATGATCTCTTCCGCGCTGTAGCCGAGTGCGGCGAGGAAATTCTCGTTGGCACCGAGGATCTTGCCGTCGGGCGTAAATTCGATAACTGCCTGCGCCCGAGACAGCGCCGCAAGCTTGCCTTCGTCTTCGGCGCTCTTGCGCTTGATCGCCGTAATGTCGGTAGCGATCTTCACCACCTTGTATGGCTTGCCGAAGCGGAAGACCGGATTGTAGGAGGCCTCGATCCAGATTTCCTGGCCATTCTTGGCCCGACGGCGATACTGGCACTGGTCATACTCGCCGCGCGCCAGCTTCGCCCAGAAGGCCTTGTACTCCCTGGAGGCCGCCTCCTCCGGCAGGACGAACAGGCTGTGATGGCGTCCGACGATTTCCTCGCGCCGATAACCGACCGCTCTGCAGAAATTCTCGTTCGCCGTCAGGATAGTGCCGGTAAGGTCGAACTCGATGATGGCCTGCGACCGGCTCAGGGCATCAAGCACGGCCGATGCGTCGAGGCCGGGTATGGGAAAGCGAGACATGCCTTTGGACCCTCAGAGGTGGGAAGAACCGGACCACTTCGGGTAGCCGCAGCACTTTCTCAAGACATTAGTCGGACACCCTTAATTAGCCATTAAGCATATCTGAAAATGCCGCCCGGTCGCGCATCGAAAGCCGTCCTGCCGCGTCGAATTCGCCTGGAGCGCGCTAGGCTTTCCTTGCCGCTGACATCCCGCCTTCGCGAAAAACGAGTTCCAGCAGGATGCCGCCCGGCGTGCGCACGAAGAGGCGCCGTTCGCCAAGCTCGACAAGATCCATGGTGGAATAGACAATCCCGTCGTCGTCGAGCCGAGCCCGGAAGGCATCATAGCCTTCCAGCCGGAAGCCGATATGATCGATCGCCTCAGCATCCCGGCTGATGGCCCTGCCGCCGCCCGGAATGAGATGCACGACGGGTTCCCCGTCATTGTAGAGCCAATAGCCGGCAAAGCCGAAATCCGGACGGTAGCCGACCGTCAGGCCCAGCAGGTCCTGGAGGAACTGTCGCGTCCCTTCCAGATCCGCCGTGCGCAAAGTCACATGATCGAGCTGCATGGCATCACCCGATCACTCCGCCGCCATCGACGCGCACCGTGGAGCCGGTGGCAAAGGGCGTCGTCATGAGGAAGAGCACGGCATTGGCGATATCGGAGGCCTGGCCGACCGTCTTTGCCGGCAGCGAACCTGCGACGCGCTCGAACATGGCGTTACGGTTGCCCTCATCCATTTTCGACCAGAGCGGCGTGTCGATCAGACCGGGCGAAACCGCGTTGACCCTGACTGGTGACAATTCCAGTGCCAGGCCACGGGCCAGGGATTCCAGTGCGGCATTGATGGCGCCCTGCAAGACGGAAGACGCTGACGGACGTTCGCTGAGGAAGCCGGAAATAAAGGTCAGCGTGCCACGCTCGGCAAACCGTGCCGCCCGCGCAACCCGGTAGGCGCCCCAGAACTTGCTGTCCATGGCCCGCCCAGCATCATCGAGCGAAAGCTTGCGCACCGGCCCGCTCGGCGTCTGGGCGGCGGAGATGACGACATGATCCCACGCCTCGTGCGAAGCGAAGAAAGCTTCGACACTGCTGTTATCGCCGGTATCGAGCACTGCCGTCTCGACCTTGCCTTCGATCGACTTTGCAGCCTCGGCAAGCTTGTCTGCCGAGCGCGAAGCGATCGTCACCTCAGCACCGGCAGCTGCCGCCTGCTGCGCGACCGCAAGGCCGATGCCGGAGCTACCCCCGACAACGAGAACGCGGTGTTTGGCCAAGGATTTCATGGTCGAAGTCATCTTTTTTCTCCGGTTTGCGGCGATCCCGCCTTGTTTCGATGGCTGGAAGTTAGCGCGACAGGGCTCTTGCCGGAATGGATATTGTCGTAGACTGTCTCTTGCGATATCAGCAAGAATATGAGCGACAACTTCCTCGACATGCTGGTCTTTGTGCGCGTGGTTCAGGCCGGCAGCCTCTCCGGTGCAGCCCGCGATCTGAACTTCTCGCTGACCGTCGTCAGCCGCAAGCTGTCGCGTCTGGAGGAAAGGCTGGGTGTGCGGCTCGTCAACAGGACGACACGCTCCCTCTCCCTCACCGAGGAAGGCGCGCGCTTCTACGAACGCTGCTCTAAGATCTTGACCGAGATCGACGATGCCGAAACCGAGGCGACGAGCGGCAGGGATACGGCAAGCGGCCTTCTGAAGGTCACCGCCACCTATGCCTTTGGCCGCCGCTGGCTGGCACCGCTCCTGCATGAATTCAGGGAGGCCCATCCCGATCTCACCATCCATCTCGATACAGAGGACGGCCTGGTGAACATCGTCGAGGCAGGCTACGATCTCGCAATTCGTTTCGGCGCGCTGTCCGACTCCAGCCTGATCGCCCGGCAGATCGCGCCGAACCGTCGTGTCATCTGCGCCTCCCCTGCCTATCTCGACCGCCGCGGCCGTCCCGAGACGATCGACGATCTGCCCACCCACGAGGTCATCGCTTTCGGCGAGCCGCCCAACACGCACTGGACCTTTGCGGATGGGCGCAGCGCCAATGTCACCGCCAGGCTCACCACCAACAATGGCGAGCTCGCCCATCGCTGGGCGCGTCTAGGGGCCGGGCTCGTGCTGAAGTCGATCTGGGACATCAAGGATGACATCGACAGCGGTGCGCTGGAGATCGTCCTGCCGGACGCAAGGCTCGCCGCCGCCCCGATCCATGCCGTCTTCCCTCACAGCCGGCTTGCCGCCGCCAAGGTCCGCCTCTGCATCGATTTCCTGTCGCAGAGACTGCGCAAGGCATCGCCGGCGGAAGTGTCGACTGATCACAGCTGATTTGTCGAAAAAGTGATTTCGTTCCAAAGACTTCTGGCTTATGTGGACTTGCCAGACGCAAGCAATGCCCATCTTCTGCCCGATTGTTGGCGCTTTAGTCAGCCAATGCCCCCACTCAGACTGCCCGCGCGCGCTGGGCCCAAGACTGCGCGCCGAGACAGTGTTTCAATCAGCTTTCAAGGACGTCAGAATGTCGCTGAAAACATCTTCCCGCTGGATCGCACCGCTCGCCGGTCTTCTGGTGCTCTCGGGGAGTGCAATTGCCGTGCGCGCCGAGCCGCTGCCGGCATCGCCCGTCACCCAGGCGAGCCCGAGGCCCAACTATACGGTTCCAGCCCGCCGCCCCGTCCATATCCTCCGGCAGGATACGGGCGCGTCGCTGTCGGCCCTCTTTGATTCAGCCAGCGGCAATCAGGCCAAGGTGCTGAACGAGATGGACGGCCTCCAAGTCTTGATGAACAACGACATCGCCGAGGCGGTCGAGGCCTATTACGCCCAGCCGAAGGCAAAGCTCATCTGGGTCGATGGCAAGGGACCGACCCCCAAGGCCGCGCAGGCGCTCAGCCTCCTGAAGCAGGCTGAGGACTGGGGATTGAATGCCGGCGACTATGCCGTTGCTCCCCCTCAAGGATCGGACCGCGCGAGAGCACTGGCCGAGTTCGAAGCCTCTCTCTCGGCCAAGATGCTAATGTTCCTGCAGGATAATTTCCGCGGCCGCATCGATCCCAACAAGCTGTCCAACTATTATGACTTCAAGCGCAAGCCGGTCGACCTGAGAGCGACGATCGCCCAGCTCTCGGCCACGCCCGACCTCATGGTGATCTTCGACCGCCTTCTGCCGAGCAATCCGAAATTCGCCCAGCTTGCTGCCGAGTTGCATTACCTGCGCACCTCGGGCCAGGGCGGTGACACTGCCGCCAACATCAACAAGGTGATCGTGGCGATGGAGGAAATGCGCTGGCTGCCGCAGGAATTCCCGGAGCGCTACGTCTTCATCAACCAGCCCGCCTACATGGCCTATTATTACGAAAACGGCACGCTGACGCTCTCGATGAAGGCGGTGATCGGACAGCAGGACCACCAGACCAACTTCTTCGACGCCTCGATCAAGACGGTCGAATTCAACCCCGACTGGGGCGTGCCGCAATCGATCATCCGCAACGAGATGCTGCCGCATCTGAAGCGCGACCCCGCTTATCTCGACAAGGAAGGCTATGTGGTCTCGGTCAAGGGCAAGACCATGCCATCGGCCAAGGTCGACTGGTCACAGCCACTTGAGAATATCGGTGTCGTCCAGCCGCCCGGTCCCGATAATGCGCTCGGCCAGCTGAAGATCCTTTTCCCGAACTCGCACGACATCTACATGCACGACACCCCTGCCCGCGGCAAATTCGCCTCGCAGGACCGCATGTTCAGCCATGGCTGCGTGCGACTGGAAAACCCGAAGGCGATGGCCGCCGCCGTCCTCAAGACCTCGGTCGAGTTCGTCGACCAGCAGATCGCTGATGGCGCCAAGAAGGACATGCCGGTTCCGGAACAGGTTCCGGTCTACGTCTCCTATTTCACCGCATGGCCGACGGATGATGGCGTCATCCACTATTTCGACGACATCTACGGCCGCGATGCGGAAACCTTGACGGCGATTTCAGCAACGACCGCAAGCCGCGCTCAATCGTAACTCGGCCGGGGCTGTGCCAGCCCCGCCCTTCATCGCCAGCTGCCCCTCTGCCAATCCTCTCGTCGTCACCGCCGACAGCGTTCGCAATATATGTGCATTTTACACATATTAATTGACGGCATGTTCCACCCCTGATATATGTGCATTATACACATAATGGAGTGGATATGGCACAGCAAATCTCAACCGGCGCACGCAAGTGCGGCGCCGGCGCAGCAGAACCGCGCGCGGCAATCATCGGGAGCAGCTCCGATGGCCGCTAGGATCACCACACGCAGCTGGGCGACACCCCTGACGATCGGCTCCTTCCTGCTGATGGCAGGAACGGGCGTCATGATGTTCTTCGAGTGGGAACGAGGCCTGATGACCGTCGTCCACCAATGGTTCTCCTGGTTTTTCGTTATTGGCGCCATCGGCCACATCGTCGCCAACATCAAGCCCTTCCAGTCGCATCTGAAGGCGCGCTGGGGCCGCTACAGCATTGCGGTTTTCGCGATCGTGCTTGCCGCTTCCGTTTTCAGCTGGGGGCAGATCACCGGGCCGCAGCTGGAGCGCCCGATCGAACAGGCACTTGTCTACGCCCCGCTCTCGGCCCTGGCCGATGTCACCGGTCAGTCACAAGCCGATCTCCTGGCCAGGCTCAGGCAGCAGGGCATAGAGGCCGAGGCGGATCAATCCGTCGGAGATCTTGCCCGCCTGCACGGCATCGATGAGAACCGCGCCCTTGCGATCATCTTCGGCGTGGAAGGATAAGCCTGCGTCCTACCGCTTATTGCCGACAGCGCCTTCACCTGTGCGGCGCCCGGAATATGTGGCATAACTGGGCGATGGCGATACATGTCTTGGCAGTCCATGGTGATAGTGTCGGGACGGAACGGGCGGCAGGCGGCTCGCTTGCAGGCGCCTATTCCGTGGGCGTTCTCTGCTGGCTCCTCTCAGCCGGCGTCTATATCGCCGCCAAATGGGTCTCCACCGAAATGCCGCCCTGGGCGCTTTGCTTCTGGCGCGTGCTGATCGCCTTCGCGATCCTGCTGCCGATCGTCCAACGCCATTTTTCAGAGATGCTCGCGCTGGTGCGGGCACGCGGCCTGGAATTGCTGTTCATCGGCGGCATGGGGCTTGCCATCTGCCAAGGCATGATCTTCGTCGGCCTCGAACATGCCGATGCCACCACCGCCGGCATTATCATCGCACTGATCCCGATCATCACCATGATCCTTGCCCGCGTCATGCTGTCAGAGCCGATGGGAAGCTGGCAGGTGGCCGGCTCCATCCTTGCCTTCCTCGGCATCCTCCTCATCATCGTCAAAGGCAGCCCCGATGCGCTGCTGCGCCTCGACTTCAATCCCGGCGAACTCTGGATCGTCGCCGGCGCCTTCTGCTTCAGCCTCTATACGGTGCTGCTGCGGCGCGCGAAATTCGACCTGAACCGCCTTGCCCTGCTCGTCCTGCTGCTCGGTGCCGCGGCGCTGACTGCACTGCCCTTCTACCTCTACGAGCTTACCGCCGACGAACGCACGACGCTGAATACGAGCGGTCTCATCGCGCTCGCCTATGTGGCAATCCCCGGCGGCGCGCTCATGTACTATCTCTTCAACCGAAGCATCGAGGCACTGGGTGCCGCCCGCGCCGGCGTGCTCCTCTACATCCAGACGATCTTCATCGCCGTGCTCGCCTATCTGATCCTCGGCGAAAAACTGCAGCGCTATCACCTCGAAGGCGCGGCCCTGATCATCGCCGGGTTGCTGCTGATCATTTTGCTGAAACCGAAGGAAAAGACAGCGGCGGCCTGAAGACAGGCGGCGAGGATCAGGACCCTCAGCCCTTCACGCCCGCCCCATAGCGCAGCCCGTCCACCAGCAACGCAAGCATCCGCCGCGTCGTCGCCGGATCATCCCCCTGCCCGAGATTGGAAAGCTGTGCGCCGGCGCGCAGGAGTTCGCTCGCCTCGATATCGCCGCGTGCGGCTCCGGCGGCAACGGCCCTGTCCAGCAGGCCCTGCAACGCCGGGATCATGCGCTGCTCGAAATAGACGGGCAGTGCCTGATAGGCCGGGTCACCGGAATGGAGTGCTGCGGCAAGGCCGCGCTTGGCCATGATGAAGTCCGTGAAGCGCAGCATCCAGCGCGACAACGCCTCTCCCGGCTCGTGTTCGGCGGCAAGCGTCACGGCGGCATCGGCGCAGGCATCCATCTCGTTGCGCACGACCGCCTTGATGAGATCCGAACGCTGCGGAAAATGGCGGTAGAGCGTGCCGACGCCCACCCCTGCCTTGTCGGCGATCTCGCGCACCGGCGCATCCACGCCGGAAGTGGCAAATACATCCAAGGCGGCTTTCAGCAGCGAATCCAGGTTGCGCCGCGCGTCCGCTCTTACAGGCCTTTCATGGCCGCCATCAGCCTCACGCGCCTCGCCCGGGCGGTCCGTCCCGTCAGTCACATCAACACCTCTTGCAAAACGGAACATTGTTCCGTATAAACGGAACCGCGTTCCGGATGCGCTCTTATACCTCGTTTGCCAGGACTTTGCCAGCCGCAAAGCCTGCCTGACGGGCAGCTCAAGATTCACCTGCTCCCGCGAGCAGTCCAAGATTCGAAGGAAACGAAGATGCAATACCGTCCCCTTGGCCGCACCGGCATCAAGGTCAGCCCCTATTGCCTTGGCGCCATGATGTTCGGCGCCATCGGCAATGCCGATCACGATGACTCCATCCGCATCATCCACAAGGCCCTCGACGCCGGCATCAACTTCATCGACACCGCCGATATGTACAGCCACGGCGAATCCGAGGAGATCGTCGGCAAGGCGCTGAAAGGCCGGCGCGACAATGTGGTTCTCGCCACCAAATGCTTCATCCCGATGGGCCAGGATCCGAACCAGCAGGGCAGCTCGCGCCGCTGGATCTATCGCGCCGTCGAAGATTCTCTGCGCCGCCTGCAGACTGATTATATCGACCTCTTCCAGATGCACCGCCCGGCGCCGGACACCGATATCGAGGAAACGCTCTCGGCCCTCACCGACCTGATGCGCGCAGGCAAGATCCGCGCCATCGGCTCCTCCACCTTCCCCGTCTCCGAGATCATCGAGGCGCAATGGGTGGCCGAAAAGCGGGGGCTCGCCCGCTTCCGCACCGAGCAGCCGCCCTATTCCATCCTGCATCGCGGCATCGAGCGCGAAGTCCTCCCCGCCCTCGAACGCTACGGCATGGGCGCGCTGGTCTGGAGCCCTCTCGCCATGGGCATGCTGACCGGCCGCTACCGCAGGGGTGCGGCCCAGCCGGACAGCACCCGCGTTGCCTATTTCCCGAAGCAGATGTCGAACGAGAACAGCCTCGATGCGGTCGAGCAGCTCATCCCCCTCGCGGAAGGCGCCGGCATCTCGCTCACCCACATGGCGCTTGCCTTCGTCATCGCCCATCCGGGCGTCACGTCGGCTATTCTCGGCCCCCGCACCATGGCACAGCTCGACGATCTCCTGGCCGGCGCGCAAGTGCGCCTGAGCGACGAACTGCTCGACGCCATCGACGCCATCGTACCCCCAGGCACCGAAACGGGCCCGCTGGAGGCCAATTACCAGCCCCCGGCGATCAAGACCGCGAGTTTGCGCCGCCGCCCGCCCGCCGAACGCGCCGCCGGCTGATCGGAAACACAGGTTGAAGGCTCCGCCATTCCGGCGGGGCCTTCAGCACATCGGCAATATGGTCGGGAACAAGGCCATGATTGGCCGGGGCCAGTTCGCTGGAACCAGGTTCGGCTCATGCTTGCCGAACGGTTTCGAAAATCGGGCTGATCAAAGGTCAGCGGCAGGCAATTGCTGCAGCCGGCGCTGCGCCTCTTCCACCTCGATCGCAAGCCCTTCCAGAAGCTCGTCCCACATATCGAGCGCCCGCAGGCCTTCACGTGTACGAAACAGATAATCGGCGGAACTGCCGATACTGCCTGCCGCCGTGGCAAGCCGCTGTACGGTCGCTTCCCTGGAAAGGCCGCCGGCATAGGTATTTGCCAGCGGGTTCATGGTGAAAGCGATACCGCTTCCAAAACGCGCGCCGTCTTCGTCAAGCAGGTCGACCCAGCGCGGAATATAGGCCTCGGCCACCATCTCCCGCCGCCACAGCAGTTCGAGCTCGTGCAGGAGATCGTCTTCCTCCAGGCGCAAGGCCACGCCGTCGCAGTTGCCGCCCGCATCCAGCCCGAGCACGAGGCCCGGATTTTCCGGCGAGCCGCGTCCGGATGCGGTGGCAAGGCAAAAGGACCGGCGCCAGCCCTCGATACGGGCTTTCCGGCTTTCAACACTCAGAATGATCGGATTCCAGATCAGCGACCCATAGGCGAAAATCCAGACAGGGCCTTCCGGCCGTTCGGCAAGGATCGACGCGAGCGATGCCTGCCGCTCCTCGTCGCTCAGAAGCCGGAGCGTCGGCGCCGCCCCGGCAATCAGGTCTGCGAAAACGCCGCTCAGCAGCAGTTCGCGCGACAGGATTTCCTCGCCGCAGCAGGCGACCGTTTCCGAGTTTTTATTCTTGATGGTCATGACACCCCCAAATACCGGCCGCGGACATCGTCAACGGCCTTATTTCGTCGCCATCATCCACGCCTCGCGCGCCGGATAAAGCCCGTCGGCACAGACACAGTGTCTCCGCAGCCGCAACAATCGACGCATCGTCGCCTCCCTCTTCCCGCCGCAAAGATCAGCACCACATGTTTCTCGAAGAGACTCAATGAACGGGAGCCCGACATGAGCGAAATCGGCCGTCTGCTCGGCGCCGGCAAGGAAGCGGAAGTCTTTGAACATGGCACGCTGGCGCTGAAGCTCTACAAGCCCGGCCGGCCGAAAGCCCCCGCCTTTCGCGAAGCCGCCAGTCTGGCGATCGCCGAGAAACTGTCGCTGCCAGCGCCCAGGGTTCACGTCGTCGGCGATTATCACGGCCGTTGGGGCCTTTTGATGGATCGCGTGACCGGGGCAAGCCTTGCCGATGAGATGGCGCCCGAGCCGCCATTGTCAGCCATCAAGGAAATGGCCACCCTGCACCTGCGCCTGCACCGCGAACCCGGCACCGGCCTCCCCTCGCTGAAATCGAGGCTGTCGGCCAATATCGAAAGCGCCGAACCCCTGACACAAGACCTGCGCGACCGGCTGCTTCTCACACTTGCCGCCCTGCCCGATGGTGACAGGGTCTGCCACGGTGACTTCCATCCCTGGAATATCCTGGGCTCCGGCAGTGACGCCATGATCGTTGACTGGCTCGATGCCTGCAGCGGCAACCCGGCCGCCGATGTCTGCCGCACCTACCTCCTGATGCGCCGCGTGCTCCCGGCAATCGCCGAGGCCTATGTCGTCACCTATGCGAAGGCGGCCGAATTGCCCGCGGACGAGATCTTCACCTGGCTGCCGGTTATCGCCGCAGCCCGCCTGGCAGAGGACGTGCCCGAGGAGAACGAAGATCTCTTGCATCTTGCAGCACTCGCCCCTGTCGACGGATAGGGCCACTTCCTAATTCTCATCGCCTTTCGCCGTCTGCATCGATCGTCGACGGTTCGCCTTTCAGCGGGTGGCTCGTGACGGACCAGGGAAGGACGTTTTCGGCATAGGCGGTCAAGAGCGCCACGCAGCTCAGCCGGTGGTACGCGGCGGTCTCCGCCCGCCCCAGCGCCAGTGCTTGATCATGAAAGACGTGACGGCCCTCTCAATGCCCGTTCCCGATTACACCTTCGGTTCGGCAGGGCAGCAGATTCCTTCGTTTTCTGTTGCGAATAGTTCGCAATTATGTTTTGCTAATGCAAGTGATTAGCAATCGCATTTCAAGCAGATTCCGGATTGATCGTTGGGGGCGGTCGTGGCTGAGACCAAGGGTATCGACGAAATGACGAGGGAAGAGATCGAGCGGCTGCTGCTGAAGCTCAGCAACATGCTCCACGCCTCTTCGACCGCCCTCGGGGAAAGCAATAGCCTGTCACAGGCAATGGAGAACATTGCCGACCTGCTGCAGAACTACGAGACCATTTCAGGCGACGCCGATGAGGTCGCAAACCGGATCGCTGAAGCGATAAAGATGGTCGGACAGGCCGATTTTATCCGCCCTGATGAATCGACGGTCCACTGAGCATCGGCCCTGTAACCCGGCCCCGCTTCTGGTTCAGGCCGCACAAGCCTCGCAGGTGCCGCGGATTTCGATCGTCGTTTTCGCCGGCTTGAACTTCTGGCTGCGCACCCATCCCATCAGGCGGTGGTCCACCTCATGGTCGTGGAATTCGATCACCTGGCCGCAGCTTTCGCAGATCGCGAAAGCGACGATGCCGTGGCTGTGGCAATCCTCGCCGGGATGGGCGCAGGCGACGAAGGAATTGATGCTTTCGAGGCGATGCACGACGCCATATTCGAGCAGCTTTTCCAGCGCCCGGTAGACCTGCAGCGGCGCGCGAAAACCCTGGTCGCGCAGCTTGTCGAGGATCGTATAGGCGCTGAGCGGCCCCTCGGCCTTTTCGAGCACGTCGAAAACGAGCGCCTGGTTACGGGTCATTTGCGGTGCGGTCATGAGCCTTGTCCTTGCAGGTCCCTGCGCCCGCGCCAGGCGGGAAGCAGGCTCAGAATGAAGAGAATGAGGGCGGCCACCACGATCGACGGGCCTGATGGCGTGTCATAGGTCAGCGAGCCGAAGAGCCCGCCGACGACGGCGACAGCGCCGATCAGCGAGGCAAGCACGGCCATCAGTTCCGGTGTCGAGGAAAAGCGCCGCGCCGTTGCCGCCGGAATGATCAAGAGCGAGGTGATCAGCATGATGCCGACGATCTTCATGGCAATCGCAATGACGACCGCCATCAGGAGCATGAAGAACAGCCGCGCGCGCTCCGGCTGAAGGCCCTCAGCTTCGGCCAGTTCTGGATTGACGGTAGCCGCAAGCAGCGGCCGCCACAGCCAGGCGATGGCCGCCAGCACGAAGATGCCGCCGCCCCAGATCAGCGCGATATCCGTGGTGGAAACCGCAAGAATGTCACCGAACAGGAAGGCGATGAGATCGATGCGCACCCATGTCATGAAGGCGACCATGACGAGGCCGATCGCAAGCGTCGCATGCGACAGAATGCCGAGCAGCGCATCGGCCGACAGCGCCTGACGCTTCTGCAGGAAGAGAAGCAGGATCGAGACGACAGCGGCCACCACGAAGACGGCAAGCGTCAGGTTGAGTTCGAAGAGCAGCGAGAGCGCCACGCCGAGCAGCGCCGAATGGGCGATCGTATCGCCGAAATAAGCCATGCGCCGCCAGATGATGAAGCAGCCGAGTGGCCCCGTCGTCAGTGCCAGACCGACGCCGGCAAGAATGGCGCGCACGAAGAAATCGTCAAGCATGACGGTCCTCCCCGCTGCTGGCCGTGCTCTGCGCCCCACTCTGAGAATGCGTGTGCGTATGGGCGTGAGCCTCGGCATGCGCATGCCCGTGGTGATGATCGCCATCAGCCTGCGCATGAGCATGGGCTTCGGCATGAGCGTGCGAATGCGCGTGCCCGTGATCATGATGATGCCCATCCTCGGGATGGCAATGATCGGTCACCGAGCCGTCTTCATGCAGCACGCGCCCGTCGGGCAGATGCGTATGGTCGTGATGGTGGCTGTAGACGGCGAGCGTCGGTGCTGCCCGGCTGCCGAAGAGGCGCACATATTCCGGGCTCTGGCTGACGGCCTGCGGCGTGCCGCGGCAGCAGACATGGCCGTTGAGGCAGATCACGGTATCCGTTTCCGCCATGACGACATGGAGATCGTGCGAGATGAGCAGGATACCGCAGCCGGTCGTATTGCGGATCGACTTGATGAGTTCGTAAAGCGCGATCTCGCCGGCGAAATCGACGCCCTGTACCGGTTCGTCGAGCACCAGAAGATCGGGTTTGCGGGCAATGGCGCGCGCCATCAAGGCGCGCTGGAATTCGCCGCCGGAGAGGTGCTGCACCTGCGCATCCAGCATATGCGCCATGCCGGAGGCTTCAAGCGCGGCCGTGATGTCAGCCTCGGGCAGCGGTCCAGTCAGCGTCATCAGCCGCCGCACCGAAAGCGGCAGCGTCCAGTCGACGGCGAGCTTCTGCGGCACATAGCCGACCTTGAGGCTGGCAATGCGCGTCACCCTGCCCTCATCCGGCTTCAGGACGCCGATCGCCGCCTTCGCGCTCGTCGATTTGCCGGAGCCGTTCGGGCCGATCAGCGTGACGATCTCGCCGCGAGATACGGAGAAATCCACACCGCGCACCAGCCACCGGCCGCCGCGGCGAATGCCGACATTCTCAAGCGAAACCAGCGGTTCGGCCTTCATACCAGCAGGGGTATTTGCGGGAGAGAGCATCAAATTTTCCGAAAGTGCTGTTGCGTCCTGCTATTGCACACGTTATAGCATAACGCAATTGATGTAATAACATAACAATTGTAATTCAAGCGGAGCATGCTGATGAAACTGGCGATGGGCATTACCCTCGCGATCCCGGCCTTCCTCATCGCCGGGGCTCTTCAGGCGGCAGATGCACCTGTCGTCGTCACCTCGATCAAGCCGATCCATTCGCTGGTATCCGCCATCATGGATGGCGTCGGCAAGCCTGAGCTGATCGTCGATGGCGCCGCCTCCCCGCACACCTATAATCTGAAGCCTTCCAACGCCCGCGCCCTGCAGGAAGCCAAGGTGATATTCTGGGTCGGCCCCGGCCTCGAAGCCTTCCTCGAAAAGCCACTGGAATCGCTGGGTTCCGACGCGATCGTCGCGCGCCTGGACGATGCGCCGGGCCTGGTGAAGCTGCCCTTCCGCGAAGGCGGCGCGTTCGAGGCTCACGACGACGACGGGGACCACGATAGTGCTTCCGCGGAGCACGATAGTGCTTCCGCTCACGAGCATGGCGAAGCCGGCCATGACCACGCGTCTGATGCCCACGCTCACGATGAGGACGGCCACCACGGCTTCGATACCCATCTCTGGCTCGATCCCATGAATGCAAAAGCCATGGCAGCCGAGATTACCACCACGCTGGTTGCCGCCGACCCCGCCAACGCTCTGACCTACGAGGCCAATGCAAAGGCGCTGGACGACAAGCTGGATGCATTGGACAAGGAAGTCGCCGCGACCGTTGCGCCGGTAAAAGACAAGCCCTTCGTGGTCTTCCACGATGCCTATCAGTATTTCGAGCACCGCTACCATATCCGCGTCGCCGGCTCGATCACCGTCAGCCCGGAAACCATCCCGGGTGCGGAGCGCATCTCGGAGATCCACAAGAAGGTCGGCGATCTCGGCGCAACCTGCGTCTTCGCCGAGCCGCAATTCGAGCCGCGTCTCGTCAACGTGGTCATCGAAGGCACCAAGGCGAAGTCGGGTGTGCTCGACCCCGAAGCCGCCACCCTGCCTGCCGGCCCCGATCTCTACTTCTCCCTCATGCGCGGCATCGCCGACAGCATGAGGAACTGCCTTGCCAGCGCATAGTCCGAACGAGCGTCGGCAGCGATGTGCGCATTCTACAAGTAGGGAAATGCCCAAAAGGCACCCTGTCGAACTTGCAGCCCGCCCCCGCGAGCGCTGCGGCGAAAGAAGGCGGCGACACCCCCGTTCCGCCTTTTTTTGTCGACCCATATGTTACGTTATAACATAATAGGATGATATCATGGACAAGAGACTTCCGGTTACTGTGCTCTCCGGCTTCCTCGGCGCCGGGAAAACGACGCTGCTCAATCATGTGCTCGGGAATCGCGAAGGCATGCGCGTCGCCGTCATCGTCAACGACATGAGCGAGGTGAATATCGATGCCGCCCTTGTGCGCGATGGCGGCGCCAATCTCTCTCGCACCGAGGAACAGCTGGTGGAAATGACCAATGGCTGCATCTGCTGCACGCTGCGCGACGATCTTCTGAAGGAAGTCCGCCAGCTCGCCGAACAGGGCCGCTTCGACTACCTGCTGATCGAATCGACAGGCATTGCCGAGCCCCTGCCCGTCGCCACCACCTTCGAATTCCGCGACGAGAATGGGCTGAGCCTCTCCGATATCGCCCGCCTCGACACGATGGTGACCGTCGTCGATGCCGCCAACCTGCTTGCCGACTACGCCTCGGCCGATTTCCTCGCCGACCGCGGCGAAACCGCCGGTGACGGCGACAACAGGACGATCGTCGATCTCCTCGTCGAGCAGATCGAATTCGCCGATATCGTCGTTCTGAACAAGATCGGCACGGCAAGCGAGGAGCAAAGCGATGCGGCAAGAAAGATTATCACCGGCCTCAACCCCGATGCCCGCATCATCGAGACGGATTTCGGCAAGGTCGGGCTGAAAGATGTGCTTGGCACCGGCCGCTTCGATATCGACAGGGCCGAGACCCACCCTCTCTGGTACAAGGAACTGCACGGCTTCAAGGATCATGTGCCGGAAACCGAGGAATACGGCATCCGCTCCTTCGTCTATCGCGAAAGACGCCCCTTTCACCCCGCCAGATTGCAGGCCTTCCTCGATAAATCCTGGCCGGGAGTGGTGCGCGCCAAAGGTTTCTTCTGGCTTGCCACGCGCCCGCATTATGTCGGCGAAATCAGCCAGGCCGGCGCGATCGTGCGTACCGGCAAGATGGGCCTCTGGTGGGCGGCCGTCCCGCGTGAACAATGGCCGCAGGAGACCGGCTTCCTCAACGGCATCGGCCCCTATCTCGACCCTATCTGGGGCGATCGCCGCCAGGAAATCGTCTTCATCGGCGCCGATCCGATGGATGAGTCCTGGATCAGGCGGGAGCTCGACGCCTGCCTGATGGAGAGCGCCAGCTTCACGCCGGAGCGCTGGCGCAATCTGCCCGACCCCTTCGCCAGCTGGAGCCGGCAGGCAGCATGAAGGCGACGGCGATCAGGCCCTATCGTTGCCTGTGCATCGAATGCGAACCGCTGCCGCCGATCGAGGGGCTGCATCCGCTCACTTACGGAGACGGAACCGGGAATGAAGCCAGCAAACCGAAACGAGTCCTAAGAACCATCGCCGAACTGGTCATGCCTTCGCGTCGGCGGGACTAGGCATTGAACAGGGTCGCACCTGCGCCTGCCGGGTCGAGACTCGCCCTGGCAGGCTGCCCCTCGGATGAAACTTTGCGCAGACCGACCTTATGATCTTTTTTTCATCATCCTAAATTCAATAAATGGGCACGAACCCCAAAACTGTGGCCCCTCCCCGAGCCGATCTCCCGCAGCCGCGGGGCTCGGCCGAAATTCCCGCGACTGGCACACCGCTTGCAACGGCTTCGTTCGAAACAATCGGATGTGCCATGCCGCCTGTCTTTACCGACCTCCTGCTCGGAGCCGCCCTCGCCCTCAGCCTGCGGCGCTTCATTCTCCCCTATGTGGTGGAGGATGACATCGTCCGGGCGTCGGCACCGGTAACGATGGTGGCAAGCGCGGTATTCCTCGCCGCCCTCGCGCTCACTTGCGCCGACAAGAGCTTCTGGAGCGCCAGCGTAACGCTCACCGGCGGAGCCTTGCTCGCCTTCGTCTTTGACGACAGGTGGCCGAAACTTGCCGTCACCGCTGCGGCAGCATGCCTTCTCGTCTATCTCGGCATGCGCTGATTGCGCGTCGCGCTCGCCGGATTTGCTTTAGGCCGCGACTTCCGGCCGCTTGCCACCCTTCGGTAAGGCCCGTGCAACAGCGCTCAGCAGATCCGTCTGAGAAATCAATCCGAGAATACGCCTCTCCCCATCGACGATAATGACGGCATGGGTGCGCCCGTCCGTCAGATCCGGCAGCAGGCCCATCGCCACGTCATCGGCACGCGCAGTCGTCGCCGGCGAGACCAGCCGCTCGACCGAACCGGCGGCGACTGCGAGCTCCCGCAGGCCGACGGTGCCGATCAGCTTTCCGGCCTCGTCGCGCACCGGCAATGTCCTGATATTGTGGTTCAGCAGCAGCCAGCGCGCCTGCTCGACCGTTGCATCGGCATCGATCGCGATCACATCGCGCGACATGATATCGGCGCATCGGATCTCGGCATTCGAGCGGGCAACCGCCTCAAACTCCACCTGGCGCAACAGCCGGCCGAGATCGGCGCGGTCGATATCGAAGGTCTCGTTGAGCTTGGCGAGTGCCGCATCGATATCCTCTTCCTGAAAGCCGGTGCGTTCAGCCGCCGGCCGGTCCGCCGTCAGGTGCGTGTTGACGGGTACTGCCACCACATGCGGGTAATTGTGCCGCGACAGCTTGTGAAAAACGAGGCCGAGCACCACCAGCAGGCAGGAATTCAGCGCGACCGGCACAAAGGGAAAGAGCATGCCCCAGCTGGCGACAACCGGACCGCCGAGCACGGCCGTCAGTGCCGCCGCCCCGCCGGGAGGATGCAGGCAGCGGGTGAAGGACATGGCGGCGATCGCCAGCGACACGCCGACCCCGGTTGCAATGATCGGATCATGGATCAGGCTCGCCGCCACCACCCCCATGATCGCCGAGATCGTATTGCCGCCGATGATCGACCAGGGTTGCGCGAGCGGGCTCGCCGGCACCGCAAAGAGCAGCACGGCAGACGCCCCCATGGGCGCCACGATCAGCGGCAGATGAGAACCTTCGCCGAAAAGCGCGCCGCAGAGCAGGCCCGTCAGCGCAATGGAGACAAGCGCGCCGAGACAGGCCAGCAGCCGGTCGCGCAGCGTCGCACCGGCAAGGATGGGGTGGAAGAGCCGCGAAATGGAGGACCGGCGGGGCTCGTCGGGATTTGGTAAGCGCATGAGAAACTCTTTGAAGACGACTGCGAGCGAAGTTGAAAGGCGCTGCTATTGCAGCATGGCGGGCGGATTGGCCGACATGAGCATGACCTGCTCGAAGGCCTGCAACGGATCGGATCGCTGCTGCCGCCTGGAAATCAAGAGCGTATCGACCAGGCCGAGCCGGTGGATGGTAACCTCTTTGTTCCAGGGCAGCATGTCGAGCACCGAGCGCGGCATGACGCCGACGGCATTGCCAGTGATGACCTGGGCAAGGATTGCATGATAGGACGTCATTTCCACCGTCGGCAGATTGGCGCCGGCGCGCATCCATCGCTCGGCAATCTGCCGGTAGGTGCAGCCGGGCTCGAGCGCGGCGAGCGCCGGAAGGCGGATATCCTGAGGTACTTCGACCGAGGCGTGATGCGGCGGCATCACCAGCAGGAGGTCCTCCTCGTAGACGCGCGCAGAATGGAGATCGCCGGCATCCGGACCTGCGGATGACAGCCAGCCGGGTTCGCCCTGTGGTGTGGCAATCAGCGCGCAATCGAGATCGCCGGATAAAACCGCCTTTGTCAGCTCCCGCGTGGCGCCAAGCGTGAGCTTCAGGGCAATATCCGGGTTCTGCTCATTGAAACGGGCAAGCACGGGTGGAAGCCGGCTTGCGGCCGTGCTTTCCATTGTGCCGAGACGCAGCACCGGCTGCGGACGGATACCCTTGAGTGCAAGCTGCGCCTCCCCGGCCAGGGCCGTCAACCGTTTCGCATAGGAAAGGAAGGTCTGTCCCTCCGTCGTCAGCGTCATGCGCTTGCCATCGCGGCTGAACAGCACCGCTTCCATCTGCCCTTCCAGGGCCTGGATACGGGTCGTGACGTTGGACGGCGCGCGCGAGAGCCTTCTGGCTGCGCGGGTCACGCTGCCCTCTTCGGCGACTGCAAGGAAAATTTCCAGGGAAGACAGATCCACATCGATCTCGCTTGATGAACGAACTTGTCTATTATTCCAAATCAGAGAATGATCGCAATCGTCCCACGGCCCAAAATCGTCACATGAACTGAAAACTTCTTCCGATCGGACCGCCAGATGCAGAAAGACGAACCAGAGGCCTATGCCTCGCCCGCATGCCTGATGCACGAAGTTGATCCCGCCTATATGGGTCTCGAAGAGCCGTGGGAGGTGGTGCGGGAATGGCGCCGTGGCGAGCGCAGGCGGCTGATCGACGCCCGCAAATCGATAGGATCAACCGATCGGGAGCAGAAGACGGCGCTGATATCAGCGCAGCTCGACCGCCTTCTGGGTCCTGTCGTCGCGGGAAAATCCGTCAGCGTCTACTGGCCCTTTCAGGGAGAGCCGGATCTGCGCGGCTGGATGAAGGAGATCGTGAGGCGCGCGGCCTGCCTTCTGCCTGTCGTGGCAGAAAAAGCGGGTCCGCTGACATTCCGCGCCTGGACGCCGGGAGCCAAGCTGGAGCGCGGCGTGCTCGGCATTCTCATTCCCACCGGCGGCGAGGAGCAGCGGCCCGATATCGTCATTGCACCTGTGGTCGGCTACGACCGCGGCTGTTATCGCCTTGGTGTCGGCGGCGGTTATTTCGACCGGACATTGGCCGCCCTCTCCCCGAAACCGCTCGCAATCGGCATCGGATACTCGCAACAGCAAATCCGAACGATCAAGCCGCAGCCGCACGATGTTCCAATGGATGCAATCGTCACGGAGGATGGCGTGATCATGCGCCCCGGCGGTGCATTGGCCTGACGGCCAAGGACCGCGATTCGCGCGGCGAACAAAAAAGGGCGGCCGAAGCCGCCCTCTTTTCGAGATTGCGCGTGAACTCAGCGATTGGCGGCGATGATGCTGGAGATCACGCCGCTGGCGATACCGACGAGAAGGTAGTCGTTATCGGCCCTCACCCAGTGATAGCCGCGCGGCGGCGGTGCCAGGCGATAGCGGCGATAGTCGCGAACTTCGCCGTAGCGGCCGCGCTCGGCAGCCGACATGCGGTAACCCCTGGCCCAGTAATGCGGACGGATGACCTTTTTGTGGACGATGACCTTCTCGTGAACGACGACCGGCGGACGGCGATGATCGGCGGCGCTGGCTTGCGATGCGACGATCGGCGAGAGCAGGAAAGAAGTAGAGAGAAGTGCTGCGAAGATCTTTTTCATGGGGTTTCCTCGTGTTGAACACGCCCCGAAATTACGTCCCTGAAAATGAACGGAATCTGAAAATAAAATTAAAGATCTGTAATGGAATCGGGCACTTATGCGCGATTCCTAATATCCTAATTTCAGGATAACGGAAGGTGGCGAGATCATGTTGCCGGATATCACGTCTGCGTAATCGGGCGTGATGACACGGTGTTTGAACGGGCGGTTTTCCCCGCTCCCCAGTGGGATCCGAAGGACGGATCGAGACCCGTGGCTCGTGGCGCGAAGCGTCGGATGAGGAGACCACGCCCATTGCTTCCACAGCCCCTGCAGGCACGGTCTCTCCGATGGGGGAAACGAAAACCCGGCAGCCGCCGCTCGAAACCTATCGCGCAATCAACGCCATTTCGATCACGTCCTTATAAGCCCCATCGACGCAAAACGCATCGCGGCTCACCCCTTCGCGTACGAAGCCGATCCCCTCGTAAAGCCGGATCGCCCTTGCATTGTCGGCATGCACGCCAAGTTCGATACGAAGCATGCCCACCTGCTGCGCGCCCTTAATCGACGCCTCGATCAGCCGGCGGCCGAGCCCCTGTCCACGGTAGGCGGGAAGCAGGCCCATGCCGAGCGTGCCGCGATGGGCGTGGGAGGGAAAGTGATGCCGGCGGATGTCGCACCAGCCGATCACCTCGCCGCCATCGAGGGCGACGAAGTGCACGTTGCCGCTGGCAATGGAAGACAGTGCAAACCTGCGCGTCTCCTCCAGCGGCGGGGCTTCAAGCAGGCTCAGATATTTCCGCTCGCGCGCCACAATGTCGAGAGCCCGGTGAAAGCCCTCGACATGCGTTTCGTTCAGCCGCTCGATGCCCGTATCGCCAGCCATAAGCCCTCAAAGCTCGTCGTAATTGAACCAGTCGAAATCGGCCGTCTTTGCCCGGCCCGACGTATCGAAGGCGAAAACGCCGGCAAAGGCGCCGGTAAAGGAGCCATGCTCGCCGCGCCCGCCCTCGTCCGAGATGACACCGGCATCGAGAACCGGGCCGATCGGCTGCCAGGCGCCCTTGCCTTCCGTCTGCCAAAAGAATTGCAGGTCGTTTTCGCGGATCTCCATGGAGAGCTGCACGCGCCCTTCAGCCGGGATCGCGACGCCGGCTTCCGCCGGGAAGCTCATGCGCCCATGCGGATAATCGCCGTCGCAGGAGAAAATCGTGACACAGCGGCCGAGCTTTTCATGCAGGGTTACGACGACGGCATGGAACTTGTGGCGGTTATAATAGTGTATCAGGCCGGCGACCTGCTGATAGGTATCCGGCGCAAACTCCACCACCGTTTCCGCGCGAAAACTGTGATGCTCCTGCCGGCGGGCGACGAGCGCCTGCTCGAACCAGGAACCGATGCTCTCGCGGCCGATCAGGCGCAGATGGCCGGGGCGCTCCGTCAGGTTGAAGATGCGCTCCGGCTGCGGCGTGCGCAGCCACTGGAAATCACCCGGCAACTTGCCGCCATCGAAGGAATACTCGCTGCGAACAGGTTTTTCAGCGCGCTTTGCATCGCCAAGACCCGGCACCTCGACATCGGGAACAACAGTGCCGTTTTCCAGATAGAGCCAGCCATCCTCACGCCAGACACATTTCTGCAGAGCCGTCTCGCGCCCCAGCGTGCAGCGACGCTTCGGCGGCAGCGGCCGGCCGCAAAGATGCGTGTGATAGACCTGGCCATCTGGTGTCTCGACGTACTGCCCGTGCCCTGCCCTTTGCAGCGCCGCTTCCGGATTGTCCTTCGAGGTGATCAGGTGCCGGTTCGGATGCAGCTCATAGGGGCCGTCGATATTGCGCGAACGCGCCATCGTCACGGCATGGTCGTAACCGGTGCCGCCTTCGGCCGTCGTCAGGTAGTACCAGCCGTTCTTGCGGAAGAGATGCGGTCCCTCGACCAGGCCGAGCGGGCTGCCGGCGAAGATGTTCTTGATCGGGCCCTTCAGCGCCTTCGTCTGCGGATCCCATTCCTGCAGCAGGATACCGTCAAAGGCTGGGGACTTCGGCGAGCCGCCATAGCTCTCGGTGCGGTGGTTCCACTGCATGTTGACGAACCACTTTCGTCCATCCTCGTCATGGAAAAGCGACGGGTCGAAGCCCGAGGAATTGACGTAGACGGGTTCGGACCACTCGCCCTCGATCGTAGGCGAGGTCACGATGTAATTATGCGCGTCCTTGAAGTTGCCGTCGAAGCGCTTGACGTCGGTATAGACCAGCCAGAACTGTCCGTCCGCATAGGAAAGGCACGGCGCCCAGACGCCACAGCTATCGGGATTGCCGCGCATGTCGAGCTGCGAAGCCCGCTCCAGCGGCCGGCGCACCAGCTTCCAGTTCACCAGATCGCGCGAGTGATGGATCTGCACACCCGGATACCATTCGAAGGTCGAGGTCGCGATGTAATAATCGTCACCGACGCGGCAGATGGACGGGTCGGGATTGAACCCGGGCAGGATGGGATTACGGATCATGGCGGCTCCTCCGTTGAGCAAGGCTCTTGCTATACGTACGTCAAACTATACCAGAAAAACGCCCGGGGTTTTGCCCCGGGCGATCAAAACTATTCCAGCTCTGCGGACTTGGCCCAGAGGTTGATGTCGGCCTCCTTGGCATAGACATCGATCTGCTTCAGCTCCTCTGCCGAGAACTCGAGATTGTCGAGTGCGGCAACGCAATCGACGATCTGCGAGGAACGGCTGGCGCCGATCAGCGCCGAGGTTACGCGTCCACCGCGCAGCACCCAGGCGATCGCCATCTGCGCCAGCGTCTGGCCGCGCTTTTCGGCGATCTCGTTGAGCTTCTTGATATTGTCGATGATCGAGGGGCGGATGAAGTCCTTCTTGAGGAAGTGGTTCTGCGCCGCGCGGCTGTCGGCGGGAATGCCGCCGAGATATTTCGTCGTCAGCATGCCCTGCGCGAGCGGCGAGAACACGATCGAGCCCATGCCGACCTCATCGAGCGTATCGAGCAGCTTGTCGTCCTCGACCCAGCGGTTGAGCATGGAATAGCTCGGCTGGTGGATGAGGCACGGCGTGCCGAGATCCTTCAGAATGGCAGCTGCCTCGCGGGTGCGCTGCGAATTGTAGGAGGAAATGCCGACATAGAGCGCGCGGCCGGAGCGCACGATATAATCGAGCGCACCGCAGGTTTCTTCCAGCGGCGTTTCCGGGTCGAAACGGTGCGAATAGAAGATGTCGACATAGTCGAGGCCCATGCGCTCAAGGCTCTGGTCGCAGGAGGCGACGAGATACTTGCGGCTACCCCACTCGCCGTAAGGACCCGGCCACATGTCGTAGCCGGCCTTGGAGGAGATGATCAGCTCGTCGCGCAGGCCGGCGAAATCGGTGCGCAGGATCTCGCCGAACGCCGTCTCTGCACTGCCGGGAGGCGGGCCGTAATTGTTGGCGAGATCGAAATGGGTAATGCCGAGATCGAAAGCCGTGCGGCACATGTCGACCTTGCGGTCATGCGGGGTGTCGCCGCCGAAATTGTGCCACAGGCCGAGGGAAACGGCCGGCAGCTTCAGGCCGGAACGGCCCGTGCGGTTATATTTCATCTTCGAATAACGGTCTTCGGCCGGTTGCCAGCTCATCTGAGGTCTCCTCAACCTGTAAAAGTGCTTCTCTTTCGCGACCGCATCAGGCGGCAGTCGAAAGCTGAAAACGTCGCTGCCCCTATGGGGCCGGGCGCGACGGCACTATTGGATCAAGCACACCGATACGGCAAGCGCGTGGCGCGTGTTCTCGACAACTTCGACGGAGCCAGCTTTGGGGCCGGCCCTCCCCGCCTGTCGTCACCCTCGGGCTTGTCCCTAGGATGACGGAGGCGTGCGCCGCACGACAAGCGTACGACGCACCGCTTACCTTACTTCAAGAGCGCCTGCGCCTCTTCGATACCCAGCGCCGCCGGCTGCGTGCAGGTCGTGGTGAGATCCACGAACCGGCCTTCTGCACCCGACTTCAGGATCGAAGTCATGATGTCGACGCCGTGCAGCGTGCGGTCGAGCGAGCAGCGTGCATCGCGGCCCTCGATCAGCGCCATGGCCATGTCGGCAAGGCCGGCCGTGCGGTAGTTGGCGCGCGGGCCGTTCGGGCTTTCCTGGTTGAACTTGCCGAACGGGTGATCCCAGGCTTCCAGCGCCTTGATGTCCTTGTCGCGGCCGCTGGCCTCTACGACGCCGCCGAAGAAGTTCGGATCCGGCACGTAGAGCGAACCATCCGTGCCGTAGAGCTCCATATTGGCATGGCGGTGCGACCAGACATCCCAGCTTGCCGTCAGCGTGATGGTGGCGCCGGAAACGAATTCCAGGAGTGCCTGGATCGTCGTCGGCGTCTTGACCGGGATGATCTCGCCATTGCGCGGCTGGCTGGTGATCGTGCGGGTTTCCGATGCCATCGAAGTCAGGCCGGCAACGCGCTTCACCGGTCCGACCAGGTTGATCAGGTTGGCGATGTAATACGGCCCCATGTCGAGGATCGGGCCGCCGCCCGGCAGGAAGAAGAAGTCCGGGTTCGGGTGCCACATTTCCATCCCCGGGCCCATGACGTAGCAGGCGCCCGACGTGATGCGGCCAATACCGCCATCATCGATGAATTTGCGGGCAAGCTGGTGCGCGCCGCCGAGGAATGTATCGGGCGCGCAGCCGACGGCGAGGCCCTTTTCCTTGGCAATGCGGCGAAGCTCTTCGCCCTGCTCGAGCGTCAGCACGAGCGGCTTTTCCGAGTAGACGTGCTTGCCGGCTTCGAGCGCTGCCTTCGACACCGGATAATGCGCATCCGGGATCGTCAGGTTGACGACGACGTCGATCTCGTCATTGGCGAGAAGCTCTTCGATCGTCTGCGCGACAACGCCATATTCTTCGGCGCGCTGCTTTGCCGCCTGCGCGTTGATATCGGCGCAGGCCAGCACCTTCAGCCCCTTGAAGAGCGGTGACAGCGAAAAGTAGGTGGTGGAGATGTTGCCGCATCCGATGATGCCGACGCCAAGTTCCTTGGTCATGATCTGCCTCAGTAGGTCTTGAAGGAAGCGATCGAGCGCGTGATGTTGCGGTCGATATCATTTGGATTGTCGTGCTCGACGACGAAATGCTTGGCCTTGGTTTTCGCCTTGACGACCGGAAGCAGCTTCGACCAGCCGATCGTGCCATGGCCGACATCGGCCCAGCCGCCTTCGTCTGTGGCTTCGCCAGCCGGTGCGATATCCTTGACGTGAACGGCGCTGATACGGTCACCGAGCTTTTCGACCCAGGCATAGGGATCGGCACCGCCGCGAACGACCCAGGCGATATCCGCTTCCCAGGTGATGCCGGGGGCGGCTTCGAAGATGCGCTCGATCGGCAGCGAACCGTCCGAAAGCTTCACGAATTCGAAGTCGTGATTGTGCCAGCCGAATTCATAGCCCGCATCCTTGTAGGGCTTGCTCATTTCCTGCAGGCGCTTGCCGAAAGCGAGCCAGCCGGCTGCATCCGTCGGGCGCTGGTCGGGCATCAGGTGCGGCGCATAGATCGAATCCATGCCAAGGATCTTGGCGATCTGCAGCGACTTCTCGACATTGCCGTCGAGGAAATCGGGGCTGAAATGGCCGGTCGCCATCACGAGGCCGTTCTTGTCGAGATCGGCGCGCAGGCTCTTGAGGCCGGCCTCATCGAGTTCCGCATAGATGCCACCGAAACCTTCGACTTCGGCGTAACCGGCCTTGCCGAGCTTTTCGAAGATCGTCGAAAGCGGCGGGAAATTGCGGGCGCTATAGAGCTGATAGCTGAGCTTGGTCATGTCATCCTCCTCGGGCCTCGTGCCCGTTCTCACGTAAGATCAATCTGCCGACTGGCAGGAATGCAGGTCATAGAAGCGGAATTCCGGCAGCTTGCCCTTTTCGAGAGGCTTTGCCGGGGTGAAGGTGATGCGGCGGCTTTCGCCGGCAGCCAGGTCGAACGCATTGTCGGAATATTTGCCGTCAACATCCGTCTCGATCATCACGAAGAGCGCCAGGCCCTTGGCGGTGACGTCGAGGTCGATCGAGCCGTTCTCCTCAACGAATTCGCGGACAACGGAAAGACCCGCCGGCTCCAGTTCCAGCGCCTTGTAGGTGCCGTTGACGAAATGCCCCTCGCCGCCCATGCCGTTCGAGGCGGTGAAGTGCCAGGCAAGCAGTGTCCCCTCCGGAATCTCCGAGATGTCGAGCGTGGCGGCAGTGCAGGCAGCATCCGGCGCGCACATGGCCTGCACGTTCTTCAGATGCTTGCGCTCGCCCTTCATCGTCAGGACCGAGATCGAAAGATCGACGCTGACATCTTCGAGCGTGTCATTGACCAGCGAGAAGCGGATCGACTTGCCATCCTCCGAGGGGATCGCGGCCACCGCCACCGGCTGGAAGAAGCGCTTTACGAGATAGTGCATCGCCTTCCAGCGCCCGCCGTAATCGAGGCTCGACCAGGACGCGACCGGCCAGGTATCGTTGAGCTGCCAGTAGATCGTGCCCATGCAATGCGGCTTCAGCGAGCGCCAGTATTCCACCGCCGTCTTGATCGCGAGACCCTGCTGGATCTGGCTGAGATAGACGAAATTCGGGAAATCCTTCGGGAAGCGGAAGTAGCGGAACATCGTGCCGGCAATACGCTCGTTGCCGCCGGCATTCTTCTGGTGCAGCTCCATGACGGGCGATGCCACGTTCATGTCCTTGGCGTCGGCATAGGTCTTGATGACCGGCAGCGACGTATAGGACTGGAAGCCGAATTCCGAGCAGAAGCGCGGGCGCACCGAGCGGTAATTGTCGAACGACTTGTTCTCGTGCCAGACCGACCAGTAGTGCATGTCGCCGGAACCATCGGCATGCCAGGCATCGCCATAATCGAGATAGCCGGAGGCCGGGCTCGACGGCCACCAGAGGGCGCCGGGCAGCGCCTTCTTCACCGCCACTTCGATGGTGCGATTCAGGCGATCGTAGGAAACGAGATAGCGGTCACGATCCTTGCGGGACTCCTCGAACCAGGTGAGCGCGCCGACGAGCTCGTTATCGCCGCACCAGAGCGCGATCGAGGCATGCGAAGAGAGCCGGCGGACCTGATAATCCACTTCGACTGCAACATTCTCCAGGAAGTCCTCGGTCGAGGGATAGAGGTTGCAGGCGAACATGAAGTCCTGCCAGACCATGAGCCCGAGCCGGTCGCAGATATCGTAGAACCAGTCGTGTTCGTAGAAGCCACCGCCCCACACACGGATCATGTTCATGTTGGCGGCCTTGGCCGACTGTAAGAGATCCTCTGTTTTTTCCTCTGATGACAGCGAGAAGAGCGCGTCCGCCGGAATCCAGTTGGCGCCGCGGCAGAAGATTTCGTGGCCGTTGACCTTGAAGGCGAAGCGGCTGCCGGCAGCATCCGGCGTGGTGATGAGCTCGATGGTGCGCAACCCGATCTGCTTCGTCACGCTGTCGGCCGGCAGTTCGACGGTCAGCGTATAGAGCGCCTGCTCGCCGCTGCCCGAGGGCCACCAGAGGCGCGGATTGTCGATCTGGAAGACGTGGTTGACATTGGTCTCGCCGGCACTGACGCCGACATCGAGCCTTACGCGCTCGCCGTCGAGATCGAAATAAAGCTGCGCGATGCCGGGATCCTTGGCAAAAAGCGTCGCCGTGACCTGCAGTTCCACCGAACCGTCGGAATTGTGCGTCTGGCGCGTCAGCACATGCTCGATGCGCGCAGTCTCCAGCTTCTTCAGCGCAATCGTGCCGTAAAGCCCGAGCGGGGCAATGGCAATATTCCAGTCCCAGCCGAAATGGCACTGCGCCTTGCGCAGCATGTTGCCGTCAGGGATCGGCGAGTTGCCGGTGCTGTAGGGAATATAGAAGGGCTGCTGCTTTTGCCGCGCGGCACCGGCTGCTACGTTAGAGGCAAACACGATGCGGATCGTGTTCTCACCCTTCTTCAGCATGCTCGAAACATCCGGCCGGTAGCGGCGGAAGCTGTTATCGGCCTCGAGCGCCAGGAAGCCGTTGACGTGGACGCTGGCGACCGTGTCGAGATAATCGATGTCGAGATACCAGTCGCCCTCGGCGTCAGGAAGCGTGAAGCTGCGCTCCACCGTCCATTCGCGCTCGGCGACCCACTGCACCTTTTCCTCGTTTCGGCCGAAATAGGGATCCGGGATCAGTCCCGCGCGGTGCAGCGCCGTGTGCACGTCGCCCGGCAGCGTGATGACGCTGCGGATCTCGCCATCGGCGGAAGCAAGCTGCCACGAACCCGAAAGTTCGATGTTGAAACCGTTCTTCGGCAAGGATGTCATAGTCTTATCCTGATCGCGCCGCTCCTGGGAGTGCCGGGCAAGCCGGACTGCGGCCGAAATTGGCTGGCCAGACGGCCAATTGGAGGATCGGGCGACGCCGTTTCCGGCGCCGCCCGCAGAACTTTCTAGAGGCGCAACTCGCTTTCGGCATCGAAGACCGAGGCGAGCGCCATGTCGAAGCTGAGCTTCACCTTGCTGCCGACATTGAAGCGGCGCGCACCATTGATGCGTACCGACATCGTGTGACCGGCATGTTTCAGCCAGAGAAGATTGTCCGCACCCATCGGTTCTTCGATGTCGACGGTGGCGTCGTGTTCTTCGCCGCCGGTATTCTCGTTGACCTTGATATGCTCGGGGCGAACGCCGAGCACCACCTTGCGGCCGGGCTGCAGCTTCTCCACGCCGTCATAGGCGGCGAGCGAGAAATTCACGCCGTTGGCGGCAAAAGCAATGCCATCGCCTGATTTCACCAGTTCGCCCTGCAGGAAATTCATGGACGGCGAGCCGATGAAGCCGGCGACGAAGAGATTGCGCGGCCTGTTGTAGATCGTCGTCGGATCGTCGAGCTGCTGGATGATGCCGCTCTTCATGATGGCGATACGGTCGGCGAGCGTCAGCGCCTCGATCTGGTCATGCGTGACGTAGATCATCGTGTTCTTCAGCGACTGGTGCAGACGCTTGATTTCGACGCGCAGTTCCGAGCGCAGCTTGGCGTCGAGGTTCGACAGCGGCTCGTCGAAGAGGAAGACGTCGACATCGCGCACCAGGGCACGGCCGATCGCCACACGCTGGCGCTGGCCGCCGGAAAGCTCGGCCGGCTTGCGCTTCAGGAGCGGCTGGATCTGCAGGATCTCGGAGGCACGCGCCACGCGCTTGTCGATCTCGGACTGCGGCACCTTGGCGACGCGAAGACCGAAGGAGAGGTTCTTCTCGACAGTCATCTGCGGATAAAGCGCGTAGGACTGGAACACCATGCCTATGCCGCGGTCCTTGGGCTCTTCCCAGGTGACGTTCTTGCCCTTGATGAAGATCTGCCCTTCCGAGGCGTCGAGCAGCCCGGCAATGCAGTTCAGCAGGGTCGACTTGCCACAGCCCGAGGAGCCGAGAAGCACCAGGAATTCGCCGTCGTTGATGTCGAGGTTCAGATCCTTGAGCACGCTGACCGCGCCGAAGTTCAGCGACAGGTCCTTGATGGAGACACTTGCATTCATGTTCATTGGATCAACCCTTCACTGCGCCAGCGGCGATGCCACGGACGAAAAGTCGCCCCGACACGAAATAGACGACGAGCGGCACGAGTCCTGTCAGGATCGTTGCGGCCATGTTGACGTTGTATTCCTTCACGCCCTGGACGGAATTGACGATGTTGTTGAGCTGTACGGTCATCGGATAGGTATCCGGCCGGGTGAAGACCACGCCGAACAGGAAGTCGTTCCAGATGCCGGTGACCTGCAGGATCATCGCGACGACGAAGATCGGCAGCGACATCGGCAGCATGATCTGCAGGAAGATCTGCCAGAAGCCCGCCCCGTCGACACGCGCCGCCTTGAACAGTTCCTCCGGCAGAGACACGAAGTAGTTGCGGAACAGCAGCGTCAGGATCGGCATGCCGAAGATCGAATGCACGATGATGAGGCCGGTGAGCGATCCGTAGATGCCGATTTCGCGCAGGATGATGACGATCGGATAGATCATGACCTGATAGGGAATGAAGGCGCCGATGATGAGGACCGAGAAGAAGAATTCCGATCCCTTGAAGCGCCAGTTCGCCAGCGCATAACCATTGACCGAGGCGATCGCGATGGAAACGATGACCGACGGAACTGTGATGCGGACCGAGTTCCAGAAACCGCGCGAAAGACCGTCGCAGTTCAGGCCGGTGCAGGCGGTCGCCCAGGCCTTGACCCAGGGTTCGAAGGTGATTTCCATCGGCGGTGCGAAAATGTTGCCGAGCCGGATCTCCGGCATCCCCTTGAGCGACGTGACGACCATCACGTAAAGCGGGATCAGATAGTAGACGGCGGCCACGAAAAGCGTGCCGTAGACGATGATGTTGCGGGCCGAAACCACCGGCCGCGGCTTTGGTCCGGCCGGACCGGAAACCGCCCCCTTCTGGAGGGAAGTATCGCCGTCGTTGACGGCCTTGAGAGCGATATTGTCAGCCACGTTTGCGCCCTCCGCCAAATTCCAGATATGCCCAGGGAACGATGATGATCGCTACTGTCACCAGCATCATGGTCGAAGCCGCAAAGCCCTGACCGAGATTCTGCGCCTGGAACATGTAGTCGTAGACGTATTTCGCCGGCACTTCCGACGAGATGCCCGGACCGCCGCTGGTCTGGGCGACCACGAGGTCGTAGACCTTGACGATGCCGCTGGCGATGATGACGAGCGTGGTGATGAACACCGGACGCATCATCGGAATGACGACGAAGAGATAGGTCCGCCACATCGGAATGCCGTCGACGCGGGAAGCCTTCCAGATATCCTCGTCGATGCCGCGAAGTCCGGCGAGCATCAGGCACATCACGAGGCCGGTGCCCTGCCAGAGGGCGGCGATCAATACCCCGTAGATGACGATTTCGGACGTATAGAGCGGATCGAAACTGAAACTCGTCCATCCCAGCGACCGCACGACCGCCTGGACCCCGAATTCCGGATTGAGGATCCACTGCCACACGAGACCGGTGACGATGAAGGACAGCGCGAAGGGATAGAGGAAGATCGTGCGGAACGTATTCTCGAAACGGATCTTCTGATCCATGAGAGCCGCCAGCATGAAACCGATGACCAGGCTGAAGATCAGCGACAGAATGCCGTAGATCGCCAGATTCTCGATGGACACGACCCAGCGCGGGGCGGCCCAGAGACGCTGATATTGCTCGATGCCGACGAAGTTCAATCGCGGCAGGAGCTTGGAATTGGTGAAGGAATAAACCACCGTCCAGACCGTGCCACCGAGAAAGATGACCATGGCGGTGAGGATCATGGGAATGGAAGCAATCTTCGAATTCAGATTGCGGAATAGTTTAAACGGTCGGCCGGCTTTCGCTTGACCTGTCATTGAGTTTCCTCCTGAAGCACGGTCGCTTCGGTGATCGGGGCTCCATCCGAAGACGGCCACCCTTCCCGCCCCCGTCTCGACCGCAACGCGATCCTGGCGCGATCGCACCCGGGTGTGACGTGACGTCGCCGGAAGGACCGGAGATCAGGGCGGCGCGATCCGGTCCTGCAATGCGCAGGACCGGACCTGATGGGCTTGAGGACCGAGGATCAGTCGGCGGCGGCGATGATGTCGGCGAAGCGCTTCTGCGCTGCGTCGGGCGTCATCGTGGTATTGGCGAAGAACTCGGCGAAGAGGTCTTCGATCTGCTTCGTCGTATCCGGCGAAGCGAGCTGATCCGAGCTGGTGACGATATTGCCCTTGGCGAGGATTTCGAGACCCTTCTTCATGCAGTCGTTGGCGGCCGAGATATCGACGTCACCGCGAACCGGCAGCGAGCCCTTCTTCAGGTTGAAGGCAACCTGCGTCTTCGGGTCGAGAAGCGTGGCGGCAAGCACGTCCTGAGCCTTCGCCTTCTCGGCATCCTTCTGGAGCGGGAAATAGAAGGCGTCACCGCTGGTCGAGATGATCTCGTTCACGCCGAGGCCCGGAAGGCAGGTATAGTCCTTGCCGGCAACCTGCTTGGCGACCTGGAATTCGCCCTGCGCCCAGTCACCCATGATCTGGCCGCCGGCCTTGCCGGTGATGACGAGATTGGTGGCCTGGTTCCAGTCCTGCACGTTGCTGCCCTTGGACATGCGGCGCGCATCGTCGGCAGCCTTGAACACCTTGGCGATCTCGGGGCCGGCCGCCACCTTGGCATCCTTGTCCTTGAAGACCTTCAGGTAGTTGTCCTTGCCGCCGATGGCGATCATGAGAACGTTGAAGGCGCCGCTTGCCTGCCAGCCCTGACCGCCGACAGCGAGAGGAACGATGCCGGCCTTTTCCAGGGCCGGAGCGGCAGCGACGAATTCATCCCAGTTCTTCGGAACCGCAACGCCAGCCTTCTGGAAGGCTGCATTCGACAGCCACAGCCACTGCCAGGAGTGGATGTTGACCGGTGCGCAATAGATCTTGCCGTCGATCGTGCAGGAATCGAGCAGGGTCGACGGACGGATGATGTCCTTCCATTTGCCTGCGGTCGCCACATCGGTCAGGTCCTTCATCAGGCCAGCCTGGACGAGTTCCTCGGCCTGGCGGCCGTGGTTGAACTGGGTCGCGCCCATCGGGTCACCGCCGGTGATGCGGCTGATCATGATCGGGCGCGCGGTGCTGCCGGAACCGGCAATTGCGCCGTCCACCCAGTGGTTGCCGGTGGCGTCGAATGCCTTTGCCAGCTCAGCCACGGCGGCAGCTTCGCCGCCAGAGGTCCACCAATGGGTGACTTCGAGATCGGTAGCCTTTGCGGCGCCAAAAGGAATAGCTACGGAAGCGGCAAGCACAGCCGCCATAATACGGATTTTCATGAGTTCTCCTCCCTCACTGAAACGTTGCCGGAAAAACTTAGAGCAATCGATTTATCCGCGCAACCGCCCGCTCGTAAAATTTTCTGTGAAAGTCACCATTACATCCTATGAGGGTAATCAACGGCTCGACCTTTGCTTCACAAGAAAAGCGTAAGCAAGCAATTTCGCAATTGCGGTATTGTATTATACATTTGATTTTGCTGATTAATTTTTGATTAATCTGATAATTTCAACCTTTCCTGGCTTCGCAGGTGCAAAAAATCGCGTGCGGGACAGGCGATTCAACCAGAGAGGATCCCTATGCAACGCTGGTCAGAAAAAGCGCTCGACATTTCTACTGTATCGTTACAGATTGTCTGGCTCAGGGAGGAGAGCTTTTCCGCAGCGGCGTACTTACAGCGCGGCGAAAAGCCTCTATAAGGCGAAGCAAATCGCGCGAGGCGGGCCTAGAGGGATGGAAAACAACGGAAATTTCGGCGGAGCGGCATCCGGTTCCGTTCCGCGCGAGCGCCCGACATTGAAGACGATCGCCTTCATGACGGGCCTTGGCGTGACCACCGTATCGCGGGCACTGAAAGATGCACCGGATATTGGCGCGGAAACCAAGGAACGCGTGCGCATGGTCGCCCGTCAGCTCGGCTACCAGCCGAACCGGGCCGGCGTGCGCCTGAGAACCGGCAAGACCAATGTCATCGCCCTCGTGCTCAGCATCGACGAGGAGATCATGGGCTTTTCCAGCCAGATGGTCTTCGGCATTTCCGAGGTCCTGACCGGCACGCCCTACCATATCGTCGTCACCCCGCATTCGCACAGCAAGGATCCCATGCTGCCGGTGCGCTATATCCTCGACACCGGCTCCGCAGACGGCGTCATCATCTCGCGCGTCGAGCCTGACGATCCGCGCGTGCGCCTGCTCGCCGAAAGCGGCATGCCCTTTACCACCCATGGCCGCACCGATGCCGGCCTCGTCCACCCCTATCACGACTTCGACAACGAGGCTTATGCTCACCAGGCAGTCGAGAAGCTGGTCAAGCGCGGCCGCAAGCGCATCGCCCTGCTGCAGCCGCCGAGCAAGCTCACCTACTACACGCATACCCGCATTGGCTTTCAGACCGGCCTGCACGATTACGGCGCCGAGGAAGTGCCGCTGCGTGTCAACATCGACGCCCCGCTCGCCGAAATCCGCAACGCCGTGGAGCAGCTGATGCGCTCCCCCGGCGCCCCCGATGGGATTGTCTCGTCGGCCGGCAGCGCCACCATCGCCGTCAACGCCGGCATCGAAGCCGCCGGCAAACGCCTCGGCCACGACGTCGACCTCGTCTCCAAGCAATCCGCCTCTATCCTCAACTGGATCCGCCCCGAGATCATCACCGCCCACGAAGACGTCCGCCACGCCGGCCGCGAGATGGCCAAGCAGGTGATTGCGCGCATCGATGGCGTGGATGCCGAACTGCTGCAGAGCATCAGCAAGCCGGAATGGCCGGACGGACGGTAGAGAACGCCGGTCCGAGGATTTGCCGTACGCCATTCACATCCCGGCTGAGGTTCGGGTGCGGGGACGCATGGAACAAATTCGAAGCCCCGCTCGCCCGTAATAAACGTGCGAGCGATCTTTTGACTCCAGGCAAGCTTGTAAACGAACTGTTTGCTTAATCGGCAACAATAGCTGCAGCCCACCCTGCCGCACTCTTGTAGCACCATCCAGCTTGATACAACGTAGGCTTGCGGAATATCCCGATCTCGGCGGCTCCTGTCGGGCATATATTCCCTGGGCTGGACCACATGGCGACGATCAACGCAGGACGAAATCCATTGATGCTTTTCCTGCTGGCCGCGGTCGGCGTGGGCATCCTGGTGACCGGCATATGGGTGGGAGAGCGGTTCATGCCCTCCGCCGCCCTGTCCAGGCTGGAGGCATCAAACTGGTCCCTACGGGGCATTTCCGACAGCAACCAGGATGCGACTGGCGCACGTCCAACCGGTCAACGAAACAAGCTTCCCTTCATCCGCGCCAAGCTGGTGCAGGATGCTATCAAGCAGGGAGATTTTGACACCGCGACAAAGCTCTCGAGCGAGACGCTTTCGGCGAGCCGCGCCAAAATCTGGACGTTCTATCCTTTCGACGACTTCGTCAACGCCATTTCCGATCTCAGCGACACGTCTTTCGAGCGCAATCTTTCGGCTTGGGTGGATCACGCTCCGTTGGATCCGCTGCCACGCCTCATCCGCGCGCAATATTATTACGACCTCGCATGGTACAAGCGCGGTCACAGATTCAGCACGGAAACGGACAAACAATCACAAGACGCCTTTGCCAGCATCCTGCAAAAAGGAACCGCCGATGTTACCCAGGCCCTGAAGCTCGACCCGAGTTCGGCATACGGCCTGTATTTGCAGGTGAACATGCTGCGCGGCTATGGCGCGACATCGCAACTCAACGACGCTCTAGACCAGGCGACAGCGGTCTATCCGCACTACATGCCACTCTACAAGATCGTGCTTTCAACCTTGCAGCCAAAATGGGGAGGCGACATCAACATGATGTACGCCTTCGTCGACCGGTATGGCGCAAGCGCACCGGATGGCTCACCACTGAAATTGCTGTCCCTGCAGCTCTATCAATATCTGCTCGAGACGGCCGGAACGACCTGTCACGGCCAGCAGGGCGACGCTTATGCGTCCTGCTTTGAGGATTTCATGAAGCAGACTCTTCGGCCGGGTCTCGATGCTGACGCGGCAAAGACTCTGCGGCAGTTCGGCCAGATCAATGAGTATGAAACGAACGCGGCGGTCGCCGATATCCTGTCGCATATGATTTCGGAATCGGGCGGAGAATCCTACTCAGGTCGTTTGCTGCAGATTGCGGCCGACAGCTATGGTGCCGATCCACGCCTTGTGGAGACGGACGGCGGCAAGCACAACTTCATCATCGATGAGCTTGTCGCGGGATCCTGGCTCAACAAGAGATTTTATGACAACGCGATCACCAAATACAAGGAAGCCCTGTCGAACATAGAAACTGCTCCGTTCCCGACGCAGGAGCAGAAAGACATGCAGATCGCCGAAATCCATGAAAGCCTGGCCTGGATCTACTCACGGTATCGACGGCCGGCCGAGATGATCGATTCGGCAAAGGCTGCGCTGGCACTCAATGGCAAGGCCTCCAACCGCGTCTATCTGTGCTTTGGCAACTATCAGATCAAGCAATATGAAGCAGCACTCGACGAGTGCTCGCAGATTACTGCCGATCCGCAGAGTGCCGTCGAAGCGCGTTACTGGCGTGGCCTCGTGTATCAGGCCATGAAGAATGACGAGAAAGCCATAGAAGACCTGACGGAGGTCGCGAACTCGCAGGACGACAGACGCGCGCAGGCAGCGATCGAGCTTTCGATGATCTATTTCAACCGAAAGGACAACAAAGGCGCGCTCGACCTTCTCAATAGATATCCCTACCTCTACGACACCCGTGTCACCGCCAAGGACAATGTGGCAGTGAGCTACAACAATCGCTGCTATGCCTATATGGAGCTGGGCGAATTGCAGAAGGCACTGGACGACTGCAACGCCTCGCTTGCAAACGGCAGCATCCCCGACGCTTTCAAGAAAAAGGAAGAACTCATCGCACGCCTTTCGCGGTAGGCCCACGCGGTCTGTGCCTGCGCCGAAAAGCGCCTTCCGCTCGCCGTTTTCGCACGGCAGAACCCGGAGCCGTACTTGCCTACCGCGCGTTCTCCAGATCCGCTCGTGTAAACACCGGATACACCCCAAGCTCGGGCACGCCATCGATGCGCGCCATGCCCTCGCCGCGCCAGATCGCGCAGACGACACCAAGCACTTCTGCCTTCTCCCCGATCGCCAGCTGGTAGGCATCCTTCACGGCGCCGCCAGTGCTGATCACATCCTCGATGAAGGTCACGCGCCGGCCAGCCACGTCCTGCCCCTCGATCGCCCGGCAGGTGCCATAGGTCTTGGCTTCCTTGCGGATGAAGGCGGCGGGCAGGCCGGTTTCCAGCGAGATCGCGGTCGCGAGCGGCACGCCGCCGAGTTCCAGCCCGGCGATGATTTCGGTATCGGCGGGCAGAAGGGCTGCCATTGCCTGCGCCAGCGGCTTCAGGAGAGCCGGCGTGCCTTCGAAACGGTATTTGTCGAAATAGCGGTGCGATACCTGGCCGGAGCGGAGCACGAATTCGCCCTCCAGCGTGGCGATGTCGGCGATCTGCCGGGCGAGAGCCGCGTGGTCGATGGATTCCTTGATCATTTTATCCCCTGCCAAAATAAGTCCGGACGGCGCTTGCTCGCCTTAAGCCATAAGATCCCGGCCCTGCCCTTTCAGAATCGGCAGCGCGCGGCAAGAGACGAGATACAAAAAGCCGTTCAGCCCCCGCACTTGTGCTGCGCATCGGGCAGTATCCAGCTTTCTTTCGTCCTGCCATTGGTGACGAGGAAGAGCCGGCCATCCTCATCCGGCTCGCAGTCGCGATCGATCTCTACCGGGCATTGGGTGACCGGATCGCCGGGCTTGGAGCGGATCAGCATCTCCTCGCGGTTATACGAGACCTGGTAGCCGTCATTGGCATAGTCGATGCCCGTGCCATTGCCAAAATCCTCATCGGTCACGGGTGCGTCGCCACTCTCGACGCGCGGATGCACCGCCAGGATCGTGGTTGCAGCGCATTGCCCGGCCTTTGTCGGGATGTCCGAAGTCCCGGGCTGCTTGCCGCCCGTCAGCGACTTCGCGGAGATGCCCTGCATGAAGCTGCTCTTGTCCGGTGATATCTCCCAGAGAATGGCGAGATAGGCGCCGAGGATACAGGCCCGGTCGTTACCGCAATCATGCCGGTCGGCCAGGAAATTGCGGGCCGAGTGGACGACATCATCCTCATCGGGAGCTGTCTTGCGTGCCGCGCCATAGCGGGCATTGAAGACGTCGTCGAGGTGGGAAAGCTGAGTATCGCCGCAGACGATCTTTTCGTCGGCGCTGGCTGCCTTGGCGCAATTGAAGCCCCCGGCTTCTGCTGATGCGGTGAAGAGGAGGCCGAGGCAGAAGGTAATGAGAAAGGTGGAAATCGGTCGCATGATGGTCCCCTCTGTCCGGCGGGTCGGCCTCAACCTAAATGCGGCGGCGAGCTTGTGCGAGTGTTGTGCAGCGTCGTTCCAATGTCTGGCGGGGGTATTCCACATCACAACGTGAACTGCGGCGTACCGGATATACGTCCGCAGCTCTGTTCCAATCGGCGCGCCAGCCTCACTTCACCTGATTGAAAACCGCCTCGATACGATATCCATCGGGATCGACGACAAATGCAGCAAAGTAATTCGGCCCGTAGTGCTGCCTGAGCCCCGGCGCACCATTATCGACGCCACCCTGGGAAAGCGCTGCGGCATGGAAATCAATGACCGACCGCTGATCCGGCGCGGCAAAGGCCAGATGGAAGCCCGCACCCGGCGCACCCTGCCCCGCCTCGACCGATTTGATCGCCAGCTTGTCGCCGCCGCCGGGCACACCATAGCCGACGGCCTGTCCGGCCTCGCCGGGGCGCAGATCCTCCCAGACCCTGACATAGCCAAGCGCGCCGAGGGCGGCATCATAGAACCGCGCGGCTCGTTCGATATCGGCCACCCCGAAAGATGCATGGTGGAGCATATTATGGACCTCCCGATTGCAATCAGCCGCTTCGCGGCAGGATAACAAAAAGCCCGGCACAATGGCCGGGCTTTCAACTCTGTTTTCGCAAACCTCAGAAGGTCGATGCACCACTGCCCCAGGGGCCGTGGTGGAAGTCCTTGCCGTCGAGGCGGTCGAAGCCGTGGGCGCCGAAGAAGTCGCGCTGCGCCTGGATCAGGTTGGCAGTGCCGCGGCCCTGGCGGTAGGCGTCGAAATAGCTGAGCGCCGAGACAAGCGCCGGAACCGGCAGGCCGGCGGCCAGAGCTGCGGTGACGACGCGGCGCAGTGCCGGGATCGATTCCTTGACCATGGCCGAGAAGGCCGGCGTGACGATGAGGTTCGCCGCGTCAGGCGCATCGGTGAAGGCCTTGGTGATCTCGTCCAGGAACTGCGAACGGATGATGCAGCCTGCGCGCCAGATACGGGCGATGACAGGCATCGGCAGCGACCAGTTGAACTCCTTGGAAGCTTCCGCCATCACCGCAAAGCCCTGCGCATAGGCGCCGATTTTGCCGGCAAACAGCGCCAGTTCCAGATCCTTGTTGAACTCGGGGCCGTAGGCGACCGGGAAGGCAGCACCGAGGTCACCGAAGATCTTCTGGGCGGCTTCGCGCTGGTCCTTCATCGAGGACAGGCTGCGGGCGGCAACGGCAGCTTCGATACCGGTTGCAGGAATGCCCATGTTCTGCGCTTCGATCGCCGACCACTTGCCGGTGCCCTTCTGGCCCGCCTTGTCGAGGATCATGTCGACCATCGGCGTCTTGGAGATCGGGTCGGTGGCGGCCAGAACCTTCTCGGAGATTTCGATCAGGTAGGAGTTCAGGCGGCCCTTGTTCCATTCGCCGAAGATGCTGGAGATTTCCGATGCGCTCTTGCCGAGGCCGTCGCGCAGGATGCCGTAGATTTCGGCGATCATCTGCATGTCGGCATATTCGATGCCGTTATGGATCGTCTTGACGAAATGGCCGGCGCCGTCATTGCCGAGCCAGGCAACGCACGGATCGCCATCATACTTGGCGGCAATAGAGGTCAGAACCTTCTCGACACGCTTCCAGGACTCTTCCTTGCCGCCGACCATGATCGACGGACCGTGGCGGGCACCTTCCTCACCGCCCGAAACGCCCATGCCGATGAAGGTCAGGCCGGTATCCTTGAGGCGGTCGAAGCGGGCAACCGTGTCGCGGAAATTGGCGTTGCCGGCATCGATCATGATGTCGTTCTTTTCCAGATGCGGGCGCAGCGCCTCCATCTGCTGGTCGACAGGCTCACCGGCCTTGATCATGATGATGATCGGACGCGGCGGGCGGATCGCCTCGACGAACTCCTCGATCGTCTTGCAGGGAATGATCTGCTTCTTCAGATCACCGGCACTCTCGTAGAATTCATCCGTTTTTTCAGGCGTGCGGTTGAAAACCGCGATCTTGTTGCCCTTTTCCGCAATGTTGAGAGCCAGGTTGGACCCCATGACGGCAAGGCCGATCAGTCCGATTTCTGCCTTTTCCACGACAAACCTCCGATGAGTGAAATGGTGCGATGTTGTGGCACTCTCTCGCTCAAACGGCAAGGTCGAAGACGGCGATTCGGGTCGAAAAAAGGCTGTCGGAACAGGCTTTTCGAATGACCGGGGAAGCACCATATGCATGGGTTTGGGAGGCTGAAATGACGGTTGCTGCAAGGCAAGTCGATATCGGGCCGCTGCTCGCAAAGAGCGCCGGGCGCTACCGCGAATATGCGCCCCCGCCTGCCCTTGCGCCGCATTTCCGCTGCCTCTGGTCGCACGAGATTCGAACCGCAGGCCCGATCGCCATTGTGCCCGATGGTTATTGCGACCTGCTTTTCGCCAATGGTCGCCTCTTCGCTGTCGGGCCGGACCGCACCGCCGCCTTCCCGCCGATGACGCCGGGCATGCGCATTGTCGGCGCGCGTTTTGCACCGGGCGCCGGCGCCGCATGGCTGAGGCTGCCCCTGTCGGAGATCATCGGCCTCTCCGTTCCCCTCAGCGATCTCGCGCCCAAAAAGGCTGCCCTCCTCAAACCACGCCTTTCCGACTGTCCGGATGGCGCTGCCGCCCTCTCGCTCTTCGCCACCCTGTTGAGTGAACTGGCAAGGGAAGAAGCGGAGCCAGACCCCGAGGCTCGCCTGATCTTTGCCGCTGCAGACCACGGATCGGGCCGTATCGGCGATCTGCAGCAGAGGCTCGATATCGGCGAACGGCAATTGCGGCGCCGCGCCCACCACCATTTCGGCTACGGCATCAAGACGCTGGAACGCGTCCGCCGGCTGCAGCGTTTCATGACCTTGTGCCGCGCTGGCGAAACCCTGTCCCTGGCCGCCCTCGCCCTCGAAGCCGGCTTTTCCGACCAGGCGCATATGACCCGCGAGATCGGCGACCTGACGACACTGACGCCATCAGCCATGCTGGCTCAATTGACGGCCCGATGACCGTTTTGTTCAAGACGGTCCGTGCCGGCCTGCTAGTCTGACGCAAAGCAAGAGGACAGACCGATGAACACAATGCCCGCACGCATCGTCCACATCACGATCAAAAGAGACTGGCGCGATGTCTATGATTTCGCCGGCAGGCCGGAGAACATGCCGCTCTGGGCCTCCGGCCTTGCGAGCGGCCTGGAACCCGATGGCGAGGACTGGATCGCCCATGGCCCCCTCGGCAGCGTCCGGGTGAGCTTCGTGCCACCGAACGAATTCGGCGTTATCGACCATACCGTCACCATCGAATCCGGCCTGCGCGTCTATAACGCGCTGCGCATCGTGCCGAATGGCGACGGCTGCGAGGTGATGTTCACGCTGCTGCGCCTGCCGGGCATGACCGACGAACAATTCGCAGCCGACGCCGCCCATATCCAGAAGGATCTGGCGTCCCTGAAATCGATGATGGAGAAGTTAGATGGCTGAGAACGATGCTCGAAATGACCGCCGCATCGACTATGTCGAGTTCAACGTGAAAGATATCGGCGCTTCAAAAGCCTTTTACGGTGCGGCCTTCGGCTGGCGCTTCACCGATTACGGCGAGAACTATTGCGAGTTCGACGACGGAAGATTGAAAGGCGGCTTTACCAATCTCGGCCCGGTGCGAGCCGCAGGCGGCCCGCTCGTCATTCTCTATGCCGAGAAGCTGGAAGACGTGCTGGCAAGCGTCGAAAAGGCCGGCGGCACCATAGCCAAACCGATCACGCCCTTCCCCGGCGGCCGGCGCTTTCATTTTCTCGACAAGGACGGCTACGAACTCGCCGTCTGGAGCAAGGATTAAACGTCCGCGGATACGGGGCCGTTCATGTTCTGGATGGTGATCAGCGCGCCGATCACCTTCCTGGCGGCATCATGCAGCGGCAACATGCGGCAGCGGCTGCGCCGCGCCGAGCGCTCGTAGATGTAGTCGACCGTCGCGCCGTCGAAGCAGGCGTCGAGCTTTTCCTTCACCTCGCCGGCAAAGCGTTCTTCGCCGATGAATTCGAGGATATGCCGGCCGATGAGCTGCATGGCATTCTTGCCGAGATGGGCACAGTTGACGGGATTGGAATAGAGGTAGCGGTAGTCCTTCGTCAGCACCGCCACGCGGTCCGGCAGCGTCTGCAGGATCGCCGCATTGAGGAACTGGCCGTTGTCGGTGTCGGGAACGTAGGCGGGCGGCGGCCTGAGTTTCATCTCCACCGGCAACGGCACCCGCCAGTCCGGCGCATGGGCGCCGAAATAGCGGTCGAGCAGATAGGAGAGCACGGCGGCATATTGCGTCACGAAAGCACCGTCATCGGCGTCTTGAGCGATGAGGTAGCTTACAAACTGAAGTTGCATATAGACTTCGATGAGATTGGATGCCCTGCATGCGAGGATCGCCTCGACAAGCGGCTGGATATCACGGTCGAGCGCCTCCACGCGCCCATCATCCCCTAGCCTTATCGCTTCCTCGATCTGCGCGCAGCGCAAGGAAAAGGCCCTGAACAACTCAAGCAAGATACCCCCAATATCCATTTCCTGAGAAACGTTCCGAACACCGGTCGAGGCCTATGCTTCATGCAAGATTACGCCTTACGGTAGGCACTTTACGCGCCCTAGTAGAGACGCGTAACATGAACCGTGCTCATTTTCAACTGACGCAAACCTGTCGCTTTTCACCGATTATAAATCGGGAGCAAAAACTTACAGGCAGAATCTTACAGGCTGACGGAACGTTTGATATCCCACCGGTCGTGATACCACAGCCACTGGGCCGGGTATTCGCGTACCCAGCTTTCCACCTTGTCATTCATCATCTGCGCCGTGGCGGGAAGGTCCAGGTTGCCCTTCTCGTCGCGCGGCATCTCCATCTTCGGCTCGATTTCCAGCCGGTAGCGATTGCCCGGAAGACGGATGCAGCGGGCCGGATAGACCTCGCAGTTGAACTGGCGCACCAGCTTCGGCAGCAGCGGATTGGTCTTGGTTTCCAGGCCGAAGAACGTCGTCTTCAACCCGCGGCTGAATTTCTGGTCGACGAGCACGCCGACGCCTTGCCCTGCCTCGAGCTGACGGGCAAGCGCAAAGGAAGAGCCGGCATGCGAAGGCACCAGCTTGCCCATGCGGCCGCTGCGGAAATCGAACACCTTCTGCGCCACATAAGGATTGTTCGGCGGGCGAAAGAGCACGGTCACACTGAGACCGAAAGCGTTACCGGCGACCGGCAAGAGCTCGAAATTGCCGGTATGGCCGGTAAAGACGATGAAGGGACGCGGATTGTCGCGCAGTTCCAGGAAGATCGGAATGCCCGAGACTTCCACTCTGCCCGGCTTGTCGCTCGTTGGATCGAAATCGAATAGCTGGTCGAGAAAAACATATTCGGCCGCGAGCCGGCCCATATTGCCCCAGCTTTCGAGCGCGATCTCTTCCAGCTCGGCATCGCTCTTTTCCGGGAAGGCCCGGCGCAGATTGTAGAGCATCAGCTTGTGGCGCTTCAGCCGCTTGCCGACCCGGCGCGTCAGCCAATCGGCAAAGCGCATGGCGCCGTCAGCCGGGAAAAGCTTGAGGAAGTTCAGGAAGCCGAACATCAGCTGCGCCACCAGCCATTGCTGGAAATGCCGCAGCGCCAGAACGATCCTGGTGATGAAAAGCTTCACGCGGATCAGTCCATCTTCAGGATGATCTTGCCGAAGATCTGGCGGGTTTCCATGCGCTCCAGCGCGCGGTCGATATCGTCGAAGCTGACTTCCGTATCGATGACGGGATGAACGAGGCCACGGCCCATCTTCTGCATGGCATCGGCCATGTTTTCCATGCGGCAGCCGAAGGATCCCAAGAGCTTCAGCTGCTGCTGGAAGAGCATCATCAGGTTCATCTCGGTCGAAACACCCGAGGTCGAGCCGCAAGTGACGAGACGCCCGCCGCGCTTCATGCAGAGCATGGAGCCTGCCCAGGTATCCTTGCCCACATGTTCGAAGACGACATCGACGCCCTTCTTCTTGGTGAGCTTGCGCACGACGCCCTCGAAACGGTCGGTGCGGTAGTTGATGACGTGATCGGCGCCGAGCGCCTTGGCCTTCTCGATCTTGTCGTCGGAGCCGACTGTCGTGATCACGGTGCAGCCGATCTTCTTGGCAAGCTGGATCGCCGCCGTGCCGATGCCGGAGCCGCCGGCATGAACGAGGATCGTCTCGCCCGGCTCGAGCTTGGCATTGTCGAACAGCATATGCTCGACCGTGCCGAAGGTCACGGGTGCAAGGGCTGCGCCGATCGCATCGACGCCGGGAGGTGCGGGAACCAGCAGACGCGCCGGCAGGTTCACCTTCTCCTGCGCAAAACCATCGAGATGGAAGCCATGCACGCCGGAGACATGTTCGCAGAGATTGTCGCGGCCTTCGCGGCACGGGCGGCAGAGCCCGCAGGTGCGCGCGCCATAGATCGACACGAGCTGGCCAGGCAGCACGTTCGCTACGCCCGGACCGATCGCCTCGACGACGCCAGAGGCTTCCGCGCCGATGACGAGCGGCATCTTGCGCTTGGCAAATGCCATGCCGCGCCAGCCCCAGACATCGATATGGTTCAGCGCAACCGCCTTGACGCGCAGCGTCACTTCGCCGGCGGAAGGTGCATCCGGTTCCGGCAAGTCGGTGATCTCAAGCTTGCGGTCATCGATCAGTTGCAAAGCGCGCATGGCAAAACCTCTCGCCTTCTAGAGCGCCGTGCGTCCATTCGGACGCACTAAGGACGCTCTACTCTTTAAATCTACACATCAGGCTTTCCGAAAATCGGTTCCGATTTTCGAACCGATGTGTAGGCGTTTTTTTATCGGTTGATTTGTCGGGAACCGCTTATGCCGGTTCGAGCGCCATGACAAGGCTTGCGTTCTGTCCGCCGAAGCCGAAAGAGTTGGAAAGCACGGCCGAAACCTGGGCTTCCCGCTTCTTGTTCGGCACGACATCGAGAACGATCGACGGATCCGGATTGTTGTAGTTGATCGTCGGCGGCAGCGTGCCGGATAGCATCGTCTGCAGCGAGAACACCGCCTCGACCGCTCCTGCCGCCGTCAGCGTGTGTCCGATCATCGACTTGTTCGAGGATACCGGAATGCCGACCAGCCTTTCGCCGAAGACGGCGGACATGGAGCCGTATTCCATCTTGTCGTTTTCGGGCGTCGAAGTGCCGTGCGCGTTGATATAGCCGATATCGTTCTCGCTCATGCCGGCATCGGCGAGCGCTGCGCGGATCGTGGCAATCGCCGGACCGCCATCGGGCGAAGAGCGCGTGCGGTGGAAGCTGTCGGCCTTGTCGCCGGCACCCTTCATGATGCCGAGCACCCTGGCGCCGCGTGCGATGGCGGATTCAAGCGATTCCAGCACCAGCGTCGCCGCGCCCTCGGCAATGACGAAGCCGTCGCGATCCTTGCTGAAGGGCTTTGAGGCCTTGGTCGGCGGATCGTTCTGCGTGGAAAGGGCCGAAAGCAGCGAGAAGCGGATCAGCGCTTCCGCACTCAGTGAACCGTCGGTCGCAACCGTCAGCGCGCGCTCCGTGCGGCCCTGGCGGATCGCCTCGATACCGAGCTGGATCGCCGTCACACCCGATGCACAGGCCGTCGACAGCGTCACCGGCAGGCCGCGCGTGCCGAAGCGGTCGGACAGGCGCTCGGAGATCGCGCCGAACAGCGCTGCCTCATGGAAGACCGGATCGGGACGCTGGCGCATGGCGGCTAAAAATCGCTCATAGGCATCGCCGGGATGATCGGCGGCCGGCGAACGGTCGGCAAGCTCGAAACGGGCGCTCCATTCCGGCTCGATCGGCGGTGCTGCCAGGAACAGCGGACCGTTGAAATCGCCGGAAAGACCGGCATCGGCAAGCGCTTCGATCGTCGTCTCGCGCGCAAAGGCATAGGAACGCTCGACAGCGTTCGGCACCGGGATGCCGATGAAATCGACCGTTCCGGCAATGCGTGTCGAAAGACCGTCGGTCGGGAAGCGGGTGATATCGTGAATGCCCGATGTGCCTGACGAAAGGGCTGCCCAATTGTCCTTCAAACCCTGGCCGAGCGAAGTGATGATGCCCATGCCGGTGACCGCGACGATCGGACGGCCGAGATGATCCCTATAAGCGGATGCTGTCATTTCAGTCACTCCTCACGCTTCTGCCGAGAGAACGGCGACGCCTTCGCCGCGCTGATGTCCAACTGTCGTTACGACGGCAGCCTTCGTAGCTGATTTCATCGGTGCCTCGTGCGCGGCATCGAAAGGCGGAACCTTGGCCTTGGCATCGATGGCAAGCGCTGCGAGTCCCAGGCCGAGCGTGAACTGCGCCTCGAGCGTGTGACCGGAAACGCCGCCGAAGCCGCGGATCGCCGCGCCAGGAAGCTGATGCTCGAGCACTGCCTTTTCGCGGGCAGCAAGCTCATGCATGCCGGTCGAGCCGGAGAAAACCGCCGTGCTCTCGGCCGGCAGATCAGCGGCAGGCTTCAGCAGCCGCTCCATGCGCACTTCGAAATTGCCCCCGGCGCGATTGCCGCGATCGCCTTCGACGGCACCAATCGTTGCATAGATATGCGCGCCGCGCTCTTCTGCATGTTTGCGCGATTCCAGCACCAGGAAGGCACCGGCGGAACCCAGGATTATGCCACCGCCCTCAAGGCCGGTGCGCGACCAGAGCGGCGCCCAGTCGCCGCGCGTATTGGCGCCGATCGATTCGGTCAGCAGGATCATGTCCTGACGCTCGGCAGCAAAGGCGGCGCCGACGAGCGCATGGGTGGATTCGCCCGACTTGATGCGCCAGAAGGCCGTCTCGACGGCGGAAACGCCCGACGCTTCCTCACCCATGAAGGTGCGCGAGGAGCCGGTGACCTTGTGAACGATGGAAATATTGCCCGCCAGCAGGTTGGAAAGCTGCGCCAGGAACAGCGTCGGGCGCAGCTCCGTCGTCAGCTTCTCGTTGAGCAGCAGCTCGCGGTCGTTGCGCTTCAGGCCCTCGTCGACGATCAGCGTATCGACATTGATGTCGCGTTCGCCACCGCCGGCTGCAACGATCATGTCCATCGTGCCGCAGGCTTCGAGATCATCCTTGAAGCCCGCATCGTCGAGCGCCAGACCGGCCGCAAAAACGCCGATGCGCTGCCAGTTTTCCATCTGGCGCTGGTCGCCGCGCTTGGCGATCTGCTGCGACCAGTCGATCTCAGGCAGCGGATGGACCGGATAAGGCTTGAACTTCTCGGTTTCGACAATGGTCGCGGGCGCGGCATCGGCCATCAGCAGCGCAATATGCGCATCCTTGCCGACGCCCTGACAGGTTACGATGCCGACACCGGTGATGACGACGTCATTGGCGGCCTTGCTCATCTATTCACTCCCCTGGGCTTTCGCCCGCTGCGCAGCGATGGCGTCCATCAGGCCCACTTCGCCGGCACGTTTCTTGACGATATCACCGAGCGGAATTTCGCTGAACGGCATGGTGCGCAGCTTGAGCTGCGCGTCGCAGACCTTCTTGCCGCCGCTGGTGATCTTTGCCTTGGTGACGGCAAAACCGGAGCCGTCATGTTCGAGGAAGGCCTCGATGTCGAGTACCGCTTCCGGCTCGACGAAGGTGCGCATCTTGGCGCCATCGACCGACATCAGGAAGGGCATGGACGTAAAATCGGTGGCGGCAAGCACCAGCATGCCGGAAGCCTGCGCCATGGTTTCGATGAGAAGCACACCGGGAACGAGCGGCATGCCCGGGAAATGCCCCTCGAAAACGGGGCTCTTGGCCGGCACGACCGAGCGCGCAACGAGCGTGCGCTTCTCAAGGTCCACCGCCTCGACGCGGTCAATCATCTGGAAATATTCCAGCAGCATCAGACTTCTCCGGCGCGACGCGCAAAAGCCCGTCGGAAGGCCTACTTAGGAACAAAATCGCCCGGCCGCCATATCAATGGCGGCAGGGCGTGAAAAAAACCTGATGACTTGGCGTCAAGCCTTGGCGGCGCGCAGTTCGTCGATCTTGGCACAGAGGTTCTTCAGCACGAAGTATTCTTCGGTGGAAACCTTGCCTTCATTGACTTCCTGCGTCCACTTCTCGAGCGGAATCTTGATGCCGAATTCCTTGTCGATGGCGAAAACGATATCGAGGAAGTCGAGGCTGTCGATACCGAGGTCGTCGATCGTGTGGCTCTCCGGCGTGATCGTTGCGCGGTCGATCTCGCTGGTTTCAGCAATGATGTCGGCAACTTTATCGAATGTAGCGGTCACTCGCTCTACCTCTTGGGAAATGAAGATTCCCCTCCTCATAGGCAAATCCATTTCAAAAGCCAATGCTTTCGTCCCGGTTGCAAGCCAATTTGACGAACAGGTGTTGCTTAAACAGCAATGGAATGGCGCCCTTTGCCCTCGGTGAGATAGGCATCGAACCATGAAGCGACCACCCGGCTAAGGACTTTTCCGCTCTCCGTGATGCAAAAACAGCCCGTCTCGACGGCACAAAGACCGTCCTGATCCATGGCTGCAACGCGCCGCGCCTGCGATATCAGCGGCTCGGCCGCAGCACCGAATTTCTGCCTGAGATCACGGAAGGAAAAGCGGAAATCACACATCAGCCGCTCAATCACATGGCCCCGTAGCCGGTCATCGTCGGAAAGCGCAATGCCGCGCACCGCGGCAAGCCCGCCGTCGTCTGCCATGCGCTGATACTCGCCCGTCGCGGGTATGTTCTGCACGTAACCCTGCGGCAATCGCCCGATCGAGGATGCGCCGAGCCCGATCAATACCGGCGCCTCGTCCTCCGTATAACCCTGAAAATTGCGGTGCAGGCGCCCTTCCCGGGCTGCAACCGCCAGCCCGTCGTCAATCTTGGCGAAATGGTCGATGCCGACGGGCTGGTAGCCTGCCGCGCACAGCATTGCGGCCGCATGCGACATCTGCCGGAAGCGTTCGGCCGCATCGGGCAAAGTCTCCTCTGCGATCATCGTCTGGTGCTTCTTCATCCACGGTACATGGGCATAGCCGAAGAGCGCGATACGGTCGGGATCGAGTGTCAGGATATCGGAGACGGTGCGCTCGAGGCTTTTGAGCGTCTGGTGCGGCAACCCGTAGAGCAGGTCGCAATTGACGGAGCGAACGCCCCTCGCCCGGACGGCATCGACGACATCCTTGGTCTGCTCGAATGTCTGCAGCCGATTGATCGCCTGCTGCACGACGGGATCGAAATCCTGCACGCCGAGGCTTGCCCGCGTCAGGCCGATCTCCGAGAGCGCCTTGTAGCGCGCCTCTTCGAGATCGTTCGGGTCCATCTCCACACTGATGGAAGCATCCGCGTCGAACCGGAAGCGTGCCTTCAGATGGCCGACGAGGTCGATCATATCCTCGGGCTTCAGCATGGTGGGCGAGCCGCCGCCCAGATGCAGCGCGGTGATGCGCGCCTCGGGGATCAGTTGCGCCACCATGTCGATCTCGCTCTTCAGCGAGCGCAGATAGGCGGCAATCGGCTCGTAGCGCAGCGTCTGCTTCGTATGGCAGGCGCAGAACCAGCAGAGCCGGTCGCAATAGGGAATATGCACGTAGAGCGAAACCGCGGAGCCGGGCGCAATCTCGTCCAGCCACAGCGCATATTCGCCGGCTCCTATACTTGCGTTCAATTGCGGCGCTGTCGGATAGCTCGTATAGCGCGGAACAGGGCCGGAATATTTCTTCAGCAGATCTGTTTTCAAGGCCGGAATTTCCTTCACGGATGTTCCCCTTCAAATAAACCTGCTGAAAAAGGAAACTTTGACATGGATCAAATCGGATCCGTGGCGGAATTGATAAAGATCAAGACGTAACCGCAAGAAATCGGGATAGATGACCAGCGGGCCGAGGCGTATCACGAACGCAGGCCGAATGATCGGATCGGGGCATCGACATGGATATCGCGCGCAGTGAAGATCCAGACATAAGCATTCCGGCAGCGTGCCGCGTCTGCGAGGCACGCCACGGCGTCGTCTGCAGCGCGCTGACGACCGCACAGCTTCGCGAACTCTGCAAGCATTCGATGCGCCGGAAGATCGATGCAGGTAGCGAGATCGTCGCCCAAGGCGAGGAAGTTTCGTCCTATTCCAACATCATGAATGGCGTGGTGAAGCTCTGCAAGGTGATGCCCGATGGCCGCCAGCAGATCGTCGGCCTGCAATTCGCGCCCGATTTCATCGGTCGCCCCTTCCTGCCGGAAAGCACGCTGTCGGCCGAAGCGGCCACGCCGGCGGAAATCTGCGTCTTTCCCCGCCGCCTGCTCGATCGCATGATCACGGATACGCCGGAACTGCAGCATAGCCTGCACGCCCAGGCGCTGAAGGAACTCGATGCTGCGCGGGAATGGATGCTGACACTCGGCCGCCGCACGGCCCAGGAAAAGGTCGCAAGCCTTCTCTATCTCATCGCCACGCATGCGGAGCCGGAAACGACCTGCAGCACGGCTTTCGATCTGCCGCTCTCACGCGCCGAAATCGCCGATTTCCTGGGGCTGACGATCGAAACCGTCAGCCGCCAGATGACGAAGCTGCGCAAGCAGGGCGTCATCCGTATCGAAAACAACCGGCATATCACCGTTCCCGATATGGACGAGCTGGAGCGTCTCATCACTGCGTGATGTGGTTACCGCGTGATGACCACGCGCGTATTGGCGAGACCGTTTTCCCGCGTCATCGAGAAGAACTCGGCCGCATTGGCAGGATCGAGGCGCACGCAGCCATGCGAGGCCGGTGTGCCGAGCCGCTTGCGCTCGAAGGTGGCGTGAACGGCATAACCGCCGTTGAAGAACACGGCGAACGGCATCGGCGCATTGTCGTATTTCTTCGAGCGGTGATCGCGCGACAGCCACTTGGCGCTCCACGAACCCGTCGGCGTGGAGTAACCCTTGCGCGCGGTGGAAACCTTCCAGCGATACTTCACCCAACCATTCTCGGTAACGGTCATCGTCTGCTTGCTGAGGCTGACATTGGCAACCAGCGTTGCTGCCTCAGCCGCAACGGGAGAAAATTGTAATAACAATACTGCGGTCGCCGCCGCCAAAAACGTCTTCATGGTCGTCCCTCTATCGAACCTTTAAAGGCTTTTTTCTGCCTAACGAGGGAGAGACTACAACAATACTTCCTATTTTGCTTTAACTCGAATGGTAATCACATTTTTAACAAGGATGGCTATTTGGCGGCACTCCGCCTTACTCAGGAAACCCGGCCTTGCGGTATCCATCGACGAAATGCGCCAGGGTCGCCGCGTCCCGGAACGGTTCCGTCGCCGCCCAATGGCCGATCGAAAATTGCGGGTTTGCAACGAGGAAGAGTTCTGCTTCGCTGCGCGCTTCGTCCAGCCGGCCGAGCTGCGCAAGGCCTGCAGCCAGGAAACGGCGTGAACTCGTGCGATAGGTCTCGTCGCGCCGCAGCGTCTCTATGACGGCTTCATAGTTGCGGCAGGCATATTGCGCCTGACCGAGTGTGAGATAATACCAGCTGGCCGGAAACGGGTTCAGCCGGAAGGCCTTGCCGATCTGTTCGAGACCTTCCTCGATCCGCCCGGCGAGAACGGAAATGTCCGAGAGCGCCGCCCATGTGTCGGCCTCGTTCGGGTCGAGTTCGATCGCCTTTTCGAACTCCGCATCCGCCTCCGTAAAACTCCGCTCATAGGCAAGGAGATAGGCAAGCACCCAGCGGCAGCCGGCATCGTTGGCATCGAGCGCCACCGCCTTGCGCGCCAGTTCCAGTGCCCTGCCGCGATCGGCCTTGGTCGGACCGCCGCTATGCACCCATCCCATCCAGTGGTTCAGCGCAAGCCAGCGATGCGCCTCGGCATAATCAGGATCGAGCGCAATCGCCCGCGTCAGCATCAGCTGCGTTTCCCGCGCACTTTGCGGCGCATCGTCCATCAGCGTGCGCGCCCGCACGCAGAGATCATAGGCCTCCAGATTCTTCGGCCGATTGCGTGGCGGCAGAGGGCGCAGCCTGCCAAGCAGCGCTTCGACGATCTTTGCGGTGACTTCGTCCTGAACGGCAAATATATCCTCAAGGCTGCGATCGAAACGCTCCGCCCAGAGATGATCGCCGCTTTCGGCATCGACGAGCCGGGCATTGATACGCACGCGCCCGGCGGCCCGTCTGGCGCTGCCGTCGAGCAGATAGCGCACGCCGAGTTCGCCTGCGATATCACGCACATCCATCGCCCTTCCCTTGTAGGCGAAGCTCGAATTGCGGGCGATGACGAAGAGATCGGAAGTCCGGGAAAGATCAGTGATCAGGTCTTCGGTCAGCCCATCCGCAAAATCTTCCTGCTCCGGATCGCCGCTGACGGTGACAAAGGGCAGAACGGCAATCGAGGGTTTGTCCGGCAGCGCCAAATGCTTCCGCTTCTCGCCGCCAAGCTGTCTTATGGTGCCGGTGAAGCGGTAGCCGATGCGCGGAACCGTCGAGATCCATTCGCCGCCATCCGCGGCAGGCCCCAGAAGCTTGCGCAGCTGCGCGATCTGGACGGTGAGATTGCCCTCCTCGACCGCCGTGCCCGGCCAGGCCGCGTCCATCAGCTCGGTCTTGGCCAGGATTTCGCCGGGCCTCCCGACAAATGCTGCAAGCAGCCTTACCCCGCGATGCCCGACCGCAACGGGATCTTCGTTCCGCAGAAGCGTTCCCGCCTCCGGATCAAGCACGAACGGACCAAAGGCAAAACGCGCTCCCTGCATGGCGCGCATCCTAGAGGCTTTCATGCCAGGTTGGAACCGCTCTGCCTGGTGCCGATGCGACGACAGCAGGCAGTGCTTCAGCCCTGCCTGACGATGGCGCCGATCGCGTTGACGAGCAGGCGCGATGCGGTGAGCGCCGACAGTCCGTCAATGTCGGCCGGAGGATAAAGCTCCACGAGGTCGAAACCGGCGATGCGCGCCCGCCTGCCGAGCCCGGCGATCAGGTCGATCGCCTGCGTATAGGTGAGCCCACCCGGGCTGCGAGCCGCTACTCCCGGCATGATGCCGGGATCAAGGCCATCGCAATCGAGAGTGACGACGACCCGCGCGCCCTCGGGAATATGCTGCAAGGCAGCTTCGACGCCGGCGGCATGAACCTCGCGCGCCGTGACGAGACGGCTGCCATAGCTTAGTGCGGCTTCGATCTCGGTCGGGCGTGCACTGCCGACGCCACGCATGCCGACCTGGACGATGCCGGCGACATGCCGCATCTCGCTGACCCGTCGCATCGGGTTCGAATAGCCATGGCGCTCGCCATGAAGTTCGTCACGCCAATCGATATGGGCATCGATCTGCAAGACCCAGACAGGCCCGTGATCCGCAAAGCCCGCAAGGAAGGGAATGGGCACGGAATCATCGCCGCCGAGCAGGATCGGCACGGCCGGCAATGCCAGGATCTCACGCGTCTTCGCCTCGATCCGTCCCCGGTTGCCGGCATTGTCATGCATGATGGTCTCGATGTCGCCGGCGTCCACGCAGGAGACCGGCCCGCCGCCAAAGAGCGGGCCGCCGAGATCGAAATCCCAGTGCTCGACGAGATCGGCATCCTCCCGGCTCGCGGCGCGGATGGCGGCGGCCGCGAGCGCATAGCCGCTGCTGTCCTTGCCGGGATAGGTGCTGCCGTGCGCGGCCGAGAAGATCACCGCATGCGGCGTGCGGCCATCGGCGAAGTGATCGGGAAGACCAAGAAAGGAAGGTGGGGCCGTCATGTCCTGATGTCCTGATGCGTCATGCCGATAGTCTCGTATCCGCTGCCAGGAAGTCCTCCAGCGATTTCAGCAGCGCCGTCCATCCGTGTTTGCGGCCGTCTGCGCCGTCACTCGGAGGAATGACACACATCTGTTCGGTATATGTCATCCGGGTGCCGCCGCCGTGGTCTGCAAATATGACTGTGGCAAGCGACACCGTGTGAACTCTCCCATTCAGCGCCATCGAATAGGCAAAGACGATCCGTTCACGGTCCTTGATCTCGAAATACCGCGTTTCGTTGGTGTGCGTGCCCATATCCGAGACATGCGTGAGATGCTCGGCCCCGCCGGGCCAGAATTCCAGTTTGGTCATCCCGTGGCCGAACCACGCTTTCTTTTTCTCGATCAACGCCCAGGCGGACCAGACATGGTCGCGGCAATTCGGCAGGACGCGCTCGATTACTATCGTTTCGTGAACTTGTTCCGGACTCGTCATCTCATTGCTCCTGATTAAGAAACGTGGCCAGGCGATCGAAGCGATCTTCCAAGGCCCGGCGATGCGTGTGCACCCATGACTCGACCCAACCCAGTGCATCCGGCGAAAGACTGACGGTCCGAACCCTGCCCGATTTGACGGATGTTACAAGCTCGGCCTCTTCAAGAACCCGCAGGTGCTTGAGAAAGGAAGGGCGTGCGAGATCAAAGGGTTCGGACAGTTCGGAGACCGACGCCGGGCCCCTCACGAGCCTTTCGACGACCGCGAGCCGCGTGGGATCGGAGAGAGCGCCAAAGATACGGGGCAAGTCTGGTTGATACGTAGCCATATGGCTACCTAAGCATGGGGCGGTCTTGCTGTCAATATAGGTAGCCAAATGGCAACCTTTCGACGGTTTGGAATTTATTGAGAACTTTTTGGAAGCGCTTAATTACGGCGCCCGCCGCATCGTCCAGACTCCAGGCTCGTTCGAAGTCGAAGGTTGCGAACCTTCAAAGCCAATGGAGGTAATCATGAGCGATTGCTGCACCCTTGCATGCGCCCCGCATCGCAGATCGTCGCGTCGGTATCAGGGTCCGCTCATCCCGGCAGGCGTGATCGCACGCTGGTTCCGGCAGATCCTCATCCGCCGGCAATGGAAACAAAGGTCGAAGATCAGCCCCGTTCTGCTCGACGATATCGGCCTGACGCCGCAACAGGCAGGGTTCGAGGCCTCTGGGTTCTTCTGGCACGTGTGAGGAATGTCGCGATGATGGATGATCGCCAGTTTTCGCTGGCAGCAACAATCGACGGGTCGGCCGCGACACCGCCGCAAGCTGCGCGCCTCCCATGGGCCGCGATGACAGGCATCATCGCCACCGTCACGGTCTTCGCGATGGCGCAGGGCCTGACCTATCCGCTCCTGAGCTTCATCCTTGAGCGGCAGGATACACGATCCGGCCTGATCGGCCTGTCGGCAGCGATGACACCGACAGGCTTCATCGTCTCGGCCCCCTTCATTCCTGCCCTGTCGCGCCGATTCGGCGCCATCAGGCTTGCCATCCTCTGCTCGGTCCTCGCAGCCCTGAGCCTGATCGCTATTGCCGCGATCCAAGACGTCTGGGCCTGGATGCCGCTGCGCTTCCTGCTCGGCGTCTTCGCCAATCCGCTCTACGTCATCAGCGAAACCTGGCTGCTCGCCATCACGCCCGCCGCGCGCCGCGGCCGCATCCTGGGCCTCTATTCCTCGGTCGTATCAGGCGGATTCGCCCTCGGCCCGCTAACCCTCGGCCTTGCCGGCACGGAAGGCTGGCCACCCTTCCTGATCGGTATCGCGGCCTTCCTCCTCTGCGGCCTGATCGTATTTGCCGTCGCAAGGCGCCTGCCCGCCATGCCGCAGGAGGGCGAAGCAACATCGGTCGCCGGTTTTTTCCGGCTGGCGCCGCTCCTGCTCCTTGCCGTTTTCGTTGCCGCCGGTTTCGAACAGGTTCTGCTCGCCCTCTTCGCCGTCTACGGCGCCGCCCTCGGCAGCCCCGAGCAGCGCATCGCCGCGCTGATCACCTGCTTCATCGCAGGCAATGCGGCACTGCAAATCGTGCTCGGCCGCCTCGCCGAACTATCCGGCTCGCGCCGCACACTGCTCGCCTGCGTGCTGACTTCGCTCGCCGGCTGCCTGCTCCTGCCCGTGCTGTTCGACACATGGCTCATCTGGCCGCTGTTTTTCGCCTGGGGCGGCGTCTCCTTCGGCATCTACACGCTGTCGCTGATCCAGCTCGGCGAGCGCTTCACCGGCCAATCCCTGATCGCCGGCAACGCCGCCTTCGCCCTCGTCTGGGGCCTCGGCGGCATCGTAGGCTCGCCCGCAACGGGCATGGCGATGCAACTGGCAGGCCACCAAGGCCTGCCGCTGTCGCTCGGACTGCTCAGCTTGGCTCTTGCGGTACTGTTGATGGCGGAGAAACGCCGATACTGACTGCCGTGTTGATCCTACGCTACGCCGGCAAATCCAATCGACTTTCCCACTCCGCGTCGAAGTTATCTCTCCAGCGGGATAAAACGCCATAGAAAAGGTCAGCGTCCAACCACACTTCCCTGATCGTACCAATCATGTCGTCGGCGACGTCGGTATTGTTGAAGGCAATAAGACGAACCCTATTCTCCACGTCCAGATGGAGAACGACGCTCCCATCATCAAACGCCTCGTCACCATCAGGCGCCCATCTGATCGCGCTGGAGTGGACCACCTCAACAAAACCCTGATGCGACAGTCCAAAATAATCAGTTCGCGACGTGTCTCGGTAAATGGCATCGAGATAAGCCTCCGCTACATCCGCAGCGTTAATATCGCGCAGGACACGAGCGCAATGTGTTCCGCAGCGCTGCAGACGGCTATTCACCTCCTCGAAGGAGCATCCAAGCATCGAAGCATCAGGTTCCCGCACACCAAATCTTCGTCCACAAACGTGAATGACAAAGAATCCGAGAGCGCGCTGGGAAATACTGGGAACGACTTTCGTGATCTCGCTTTCGATGGCAAATAGGCTGGCTTCTCCGACAATCACTGCGCCCATCTCCGGTGACATTACCCCGATATCATCTACGGGGCTTAAGCTAGTACATCGTCACAGCAGGCAGACGAAGGCCACGAAGGTAAGCAGCGTCAGCGCCATGCAGCTTGCCTGGAAGACCGAAATCCCGTCCTCCACATCGCCTGCCGTCGCCACATCCCGGCCCGTGCCGTTGATCATCGGCTCGCGTACGACCACGCCCGAATAGACGCGTGGGCCGGCAAGCTGGAGATCGAGCGCGCCGGCCATGGCCGCCTCCGGGCGGCCGGAATTCGGCGAACGGTGCAGCTTGCCGTCGCGGACACCCACGCGGAAGGCATGGCTGAAGGCGGTTGTGCCGCGGCGGATGCCGGCGCCGACGGCGATCAACAGGATGGAGAGGCGCGCCGCCGGCCAGTTGGCGATATCGTCGAGCCGGGCCGACGCCCAGCCGAAATCGACATATTTCTCCGAGCGGTGGCCGATCATCGAATCTGCGGTATTCAGCATCTTGTAGAAGAACAGGCCCGGCAGGCCGAAGATCGCATACCAGAGCGCCGGTGCGACGACGCCATCGGAGAAATTCTCGGCGAGGCTCTCGATCGCCGCACGGCAGACACCCGGCTCATCCAGCGTTTCCGGATCGCGCCCGACGATGCGCGACACCGCCTTGCGCCCGCCGACGAGACCTTCGGCCCTGAGCGCGGTTGCGACAGCCGCGACGTGATCCGACAGGCTCTTCTGCGCCAGGAAGATCGCCACGCAGAAAACCTCGAGCAGGATGCCGACGGGGCCGAAGAGCATGAGAAACCAGTGCAGCACCAGCCCGGTGACGACGGCGAGCACCGACAGCGCCAGGATCACCACAACACCATTCTGCCGGCGTTGTGCCTTGCTCAGGATCTCGCGGTTGAAATGCTGGTCGAAATAGCCGATCGCCTTGCCGAAGATCGCGACGGGATGCGGCACGCGCATCCACATCCATTGCGGATCGCCGATGATGCGGTCGAGCAGCAGCGCCAGAACCAGCACCAGAAAATGTTCATCGAAATTCATCGGTCAATGCTCCGAAGGGCCGCGGCAAGTCTTGCATCATCGGCAGCGTCGGGGGCAAGGCCGAAGCGCAGCCAGTCCGGCGCATAATCGAACCGGCGGACGAGAATATGATGGCGGCAGAGAGTCGTGTAAATGTCACCGGCCCTGGCGTCGGCAACAAGGGTAAAAAGCGGTGTACCACCGGCAATGACAAGGCCGGCCCCGGCCAGCACCGCATGCAGGCCCGCCTGCCGCTCGGCAATCGAGGTGGCGATCCCGGAGACATCAGAATTCAACAGCGAACCGGCAATCGCAAGCGCCGGACCCGATACGGCCCAGGGGCCGAGCCAGTCCTCGAAACGCACAAGAATATCGCCCCGCGCAATGGCAAAGCCGAGCCGCAGCCCCGCCAGCCCGAAGAATTTTCCGAAGGAGCGGAAGATGATCAGGTTCGAAAGCCTCGCTGCACGCGGCGCAAGGCTCGTGTCCGGGCTTGTGTCCCCGAAAGCCTCGTCGACAACAAGGAAACCGCCGCCCGCCTTCAGCCGTTCATGCAGTGCTTCCAGCCTGTCGGCAGCATGGATCCGGCCATCCGGGTTGTTCGGATTGACCACGACGGCCAGTCCATGCTGCGTGCCGATATCATCGATATGATCAACCGCATCGACGACGAAACCGGCAGCCGTAAAAGCTCGCGCATACTCTCCATATGTCGGGGAGAGGATCGCCACGCGCCGGCCCTCGGCGGAAAGCCCGCCGACCGGAACCAGGCGCGGCAGAAGCTGGATGACGGACTGCGTGCCCGGAACCGGCAGCGGCAGGATTCCACCGCTGCGATAGTGGTCCCGCGCCGCATGCCGCGCCGTCTCGATAAGATGCCGATCCGGCAGCCGATGCCAGACCCTTGCAGGGATTTCCGGCAGCGCCACCGGGTTGGGATTGATGCCGGTCGAAAGATCGAGCCAGTCCTCCAGCCGGCCGCCGAAGCTTGCCGCCGCCGCGGTGATGCCGCCGCCATGCACGATGGGCGCGTTCATGCGGCTGTCCCGGCAAGATCGATCAGGTGCATGTAGGAGCCGGCGACCTGCCCGCGCCTGAGGCCCGCCGTACCGAGATCGTTTCCAAGCGCATCCTGCGTCGAAAACAGCCGGTCGCCCTCGCCTTCGGAGACGATGGTGGAATAGTGAAATTCATGCGCCGTCATCGCCTTGTCGAAGAAGGCGCCCGCAAGCGGCGTCACATGCCGATAGCCGAGGTGCCGCTGGCGCGTCTCATAGCTGGTGACGACCGGCAGCAGGCCGAGCATTTCATGGCGCACGCCTTCCCCATCGATCAGTCCGTCGCCGAGCACCATGTAGCCGCCGCATTCGCCGTAGATGCGCAGGCCGCGGGCCGCCGCGGCCCTCATCGCCCTGGCAAAATTCTGCGCAGCCGCCAGCTTTCCTGCATGCAGTTCCGGATAGCCGCCGGGAAGATAGATCGCATCGGCATCGGCTGCCGGCGCTTCATCGGCAAGCGGCGAGAAGAAGGAAATCTCCGCCCCGCGCCGCCGCCAGCCGAGCAGCATGTGCTCATAGCAGAAGGCAAAGGCGATATCGCGGGCAACGGCGATGTGCCGGCCGAAGGGCATCAGCCGGGCGATATTGGCAGCCGAAGGCCGGTTCAAGCCCTGCCGCGCGATGCGCATCAGGAACTCGAAATTGCACTCTTCGGAAACGGCATTGGCCGCATATTCGATGAATTCCTCGAGCGCCCCATGCTCGCCGGCCTGCACCAGCCCGAGATGCCGCTCGGGCAGCGCCAGCATCGCATCCTTGCGGATGACAGCGACGATGGGCATGCGGATCGCTTCCAGCGCCTGGCGCAGCATCATCTCATGCCGGTCGCTGCCGACCTTGTTCAGGATGACGCCGGCAATGCGCACATCGGCGCGAAATCCCGCAAAGCCGCTGACGAGGGGCGCCACCGATTGTGACAGCCGCGAGGCATCGACGACGAGCACCACGGAAAGCCCAAGCTGCGCCGCAAGTTCCGCCGCCGTGCCGCGCCCGTCGGCCGCGCCGTCGAACAGGCCCATCATGCCCTCGATGAGCAGCACGCGGTCGCCGGAACGATGCAGTGTCGCGTTAGCCGAAATCAGCTCCTGCCGCATGCCCCACGGATCGAAATTCAGGCAGAGCGAGCCACTCGCCGCAGCATGGAAGGCCGGATCGATATAGTCGGGGCCGGCCTTGCCGGGCGCAACGGCCACGCCGCGGTCGCGCAGCGCCCGGAGCAGCCCGAGTGTCACCGTGGTCTTGCCGGAGCCGGAGGATGGCGCAGCGATCAGCAATCCGCTCATGCCGTCTCCTTTCCCTGCCCGCCGGCATGACGAAAGGGATCGGGCTGCAGGCGGCGCCCGCCGAGCGCGCCGAGCCAGTCAAGCGAAGCGCGAAGCCGTACCACCTCGCCAACGACGACGACTGCAGGCGGTTCCAGCCCGGAAGCGGCAACAGCTGCAGGCGCTTCTCCAAGCGTGGTTTCCAGCACCTGCTGCTCGCCAGTTGCCGCATTGCAGACGAAGGCGACAGGCTCGGATGCCGAACGGCCCGATGCAATCAGATTGGCGCTGATCTGGGCGATATGTTTCATCGCCATATACATGACGATGACGGGCGAACCCTTGCCGATCGCACTCCAGTTGATCGCATCGGGCACGATGCCGGAGGAATCGTGGCCGGTGAGGAACGTCACGGCATGGTTGATCTCGCGATGCGTGACCGGAATGCCGGCATAGGCCAGCCCGCCGATGCCGGCCGTGATGCCTGGCACGATGCGGAACGGGATATTGTGCTCGACCAGCGTCAGCGCCTCTTCCCCGCCACGGCCGAAAACGAAGGGATCGCCGCCTTTCAGCCGCAGCACGCGTTTGCCCGCCCGCGCCAGTTCCACCAACCGCAGAGAAATATCCCGCTGTTTGGCCGAGGGCTTGCCGCCGCGTTTGCCAGCATATTCGAGCTCCGCACCCGTCCGCGCGAGCTTCAGACAGTCTTCGTTGACCAGCGCGTCGTGGACGACAACATCGGCTTCCGCCAATCCCTTCGCAGCTAGCAGCGTCAGCAGGCCCGGGTCACCCGGACCGGCACCGACAAGCCAGACGCTGCCCGGCTCCAGCGCCGGCAGATGTGAGAATGCACCATCGATCATCCAGCTGATCTAGGCCCGCCGGATGACGAGGTCAACGGCGTCGAGGGCCGCGCACTGGAAGTTGACAAAACGCGATTGAATCAACTCCGCAAGAACCGGAATCAAGCTCGCAAGCAATCCAGATAAACGATTGATTGGATTCCGGAATTGGAAACGGGCCGGCAGCAGATCGCGCATCCGGCCCGTCTGAGGCAATCAGACGCGCAGCAGTGTATCGCGGATCAGGGAGAGCACCTTTTCCGACTCGATACCGGTTGCAACCACCTGGCTCGGCAGGCCATCCCAGTCGCCCGGCGGGAACCGACGGCCGTCCGGCTTGATCACCGTCTGGCCATCGGCAATGCCGCCGCAGACGACGCGCAGCGCGCCGGTAATCGTCTTGAACAGGTCCGGCGCCACGACATAGACGGCAGCACAGCTGTCATGCACCATCATCCCGTCCTCGACCGCATGCTTGTAGAAGTCGATATAGGATTGCGAGAGTTCGTTGAGCTGCTTGACCGCCTTGTCGCCCTTGTCCGCCATGTCGCGCAGATAGGCCCTGCTCATCGTCGTGATCGCGGTCACATCGAGACCGATGACGACCACCTTCCACGGCGCGGTCAGCACAATATCGGCCGCTTCCGGATCGCCATGAATATTGGCTTCGGCAACCGGCGAGACATTGCCCGGCACATAGAAATTGCCGCCCATGATGACGACTTCCTTCACGAGGCCTGCAATGCCGGGATCTTCCTTCAGCGCCAGCGCGAGGTTCGTCATGCGCCCGACGGCAACCAGCGTCACCTCGCCCGGATTGGCCCGCACGGTCTCGATGATGAAGCGATATGCCGGACGCGGATCGAGCGGCAGATCGATCGTCTCGGGCACCGGCATGTCGCCGAGGCCATTTTCGCCATGCACCATGGTCGGCCAGGGGCGCTCGTGACGCTTGGGATCGATGGTGACGCTCGCGCCCTTGGCAACGGGGGCCGCGATATCCCATTCCCGCTTCAGGAACAGCGCATTGCGCGTCGTCGTCTCGATCGAGGCATTGCCGAAGACAGTGGTGATGCCGACTAGATCGATCTCCGGATGGCGGTGCAGGAAAAGCAGCGCCATTGCGTCATCAACGCCCGGATCGGTGTCATAAATGACCTTGTGCATGTGTATCCTCCAGAACAATTCCAGCAAAACCGTGCGGCGGCCTTGTACTCGAAATTGCATAAAAACAAAGGGATAGAGCAAATCCGTGAATCAGGATCGGAAGTGCTCCGGATGCGAGTCGCCGGCAGCCGGATGGCGCCGCGAAGTGCCGCCACCATAGCGCCCGTCAGGCTTTGTGCAACCCGATCCGGGCGACGGCCGCTGTCGCATGTCGAGATTTGATCTTGCCGAGCACGAGTTCAGCATCCGCGCCCAGGGCCGCAAGGGCGGCCGCTTCCGCCACCCCATGGCAGCCGACACGGGCAAACACGATCTCGGAGGGATTTTTCAGCCGCGGCGTCTCCGCTTCCAGCCGCGCCGCGTCGAAGAACACGGCAGGCACGGAAAAATGCGCGGCAACGGCAAGGATCGCCGGCTCCTGTCTGCGGCTGTCGATCGAGGCAACCGCAGACAGCGCCATGTCCGCGATACCGGCCGCGTCCAATGCCTGGGCTGCTAAAGCCATCGCCTCGGCAGGCGAAGTCCCGCGCTCGCAGCCGAGCCCGAGCACATGCCGCCTTGTCTCATCAATGGTGATGTCGCTCATTCCCATCAGCCGATTGCACCCCGCTGTGTCCGCCATGCCATTGCAGCTCATGGCCGGAAATGCAACAAGGCCGCCCGAAAGCCCCCGCCCCGAATGCCCCTCCCGGAATAATCTCTTGCCTGACATCGCCATCCATCTGCTTCTGCTGCTCTGCGCGGCTGCCTTCTTTGCCGGTTTCGTCGATTCCATCGCCGGCGGCGGCGGCCTCATCACCGTCCCCGCCATGCTGATTGCAGGCATTCCGCCGCTGCAGACCCTCGGCACCAACAAGGTGCAATCCCTCTTCGGAGCCGCCTCTGCAACCATCGCCTATGCCCGCAAGGGCCATGTGAAGCTTTCGGAACAATTGCCGATGGCGCTGATGGCCGTCATGGGTGGCTCGCTGGGTGCGGCCCTTGCCACGCTCGTGCCCGGCCAGGTTCTGCAGGCCGTCATGCCGGTGCTCCTGGTGGCGATCGCCCTCTTCTTCGCCGTCAAGCCGAACCTCAACGATTCCGACACGCACCGCCGGATGACACCCTTCCTCTTCGGGCTGACGCTGGTGCCGGTCATCGGCTTCTACGATGGCGTCTTCGGCCCCGGCACCGGCTCCTTCTTCATGCTGGCCTTCGTCACGCTTGCCGGCTTCGGCATGCTGAAGGCAACCGCCCACACCAAGCTTCTTAATCTCGGTTCGAATTTCGGCGCGCTCGTCGTCTTCGCAAGCTTCGGCGCCACGCTCTGGAAGATCGGCCTGCTGATGGGTGCCTGCCAGTTCCTCGGCGCGCAGCTCGGCTCGCGGCTCGCCATGCGCATCGGCGCAAGGCTCATCAAGCCGCTGCTCGTCATCGTCTGCATCGCCTTTGCGATAAAGCTGCTCTCCGACCCCGCAAACCCGCTGCGTGTCTGGCTTGGCGTCTAGAATTTGATCTCGTCGATGGTCGTCAACACTGTCTTGGCCGAAACACCCGGCGCATTGGCGAAATGCCAGGCGACATATTGCTCGGCATAGGGATCGGTCGACGACATGCCGTCGACCGGCAGGATGATGTTCATGCCTGTCAGCGCCGCATAGGCCGCCGTATTCAGGACCGCGCCTTCGGATGCCGTGCCGGCCACGATGATGGTCTTGATGTGCTTTTCGGTCAGGATCTTTTCGAGATCGGTGTTGATGAACTTGTTGGCGCCGCCCTGCACCACCGGATCGCCCTCTCTCGGCGCCAGTACGCTGGCGATATCGCCCTTCGTGGCGCCGCCGGTAATGCTGTAGATGACGGGCACGCCGCTCTTGCGTGCCTCGTTCAAAAGCTTTTCCACCTTCGGCAGCGAGGCGATGCAGCGGGGCTTGGTCTTCGTGTTGCACGGCCCTTTCGATGGGTCCTGCGCGCCGTTGAAATCGAGCAGCAGCAGCGCCGTATCCGATAAATTCACATTGACCGGCCTCAGCACCGGTGCAGCGGGCACCTTGATCGTATTCCAGTCGTCGATCACATTCGCTTGCGTGGCCGAAGCGCCGAGAAGTGCGATGGCGAAGGCGGCTAAAGCCTTGCAGGAACGGGTTTTCATGGGGTTTCTCCTCCCGGGGCAAAAGAGTTGCCGCAAATCTTCGGGCTCGCTCCTCACCTGTCAAATCACCAAGCCGCGACCTGGATTTGATACCGGCAATCAGGCTTCCATTACGTCAGGCGTAATTGATAGGCTGCACCGCTTTCGCCGATGATCGCCCTGCCTGAACATGGCAGGCGATCAAAAGGAGACGACCCGATGAACGACACCCAGATGAACAAGGCAAGGACCAACGCCGAGCGCTATCTCGCGATCTGGAACGAGACGGATGCCACCCGCCGCCGTGCCCTGATCGCCGAGAGCTGGACGGAAGCCGCGACCTATATCGACCCGCTGATGCGCGGCGAAGGCCACGAGCAGATCAATTCGCTGGTCGAGGCCGTGCAGAGCCGCTTCCCCGGCTTCCGCTTCGAATTGATCGGTACCGCCGATGGCTACGGCGACAACCTGCGCTTCTCCTGGGGCCTCGGTCCCGACAATGGCGAAGCGCTGATCAAGGGCACGGATTTCGCCGAATTCGAAGACGGCAAGCTGAAATCCGTCCGCGGCTTCATCGACCAACTGCCGGAAGCCGCCTGATGAGCCCGACCGCCCGCTCTCTCGGAGATCATCTGCGCGAATGGCGCCAGCGCCGCCGCATGAGCCAGCTCGATCTCGCGCTGGAAGCCGATATCTCGCAACGGCACCTGAGCTTCATCGAGAGCGGGCGCTCGACCCCGAGCCGCGAAATGCTCCTGCATCTCGCCGAACGCCTCGGCGTGCCCTTGCGTGATCGCAACCCGCTGCTTCTCGCAGCGGGTTTCGCCCCCGTCTTTGCCGAACGCAAACTGGACGATCCGGCCCTTCTTCCTGCACGCCGCGCCATCGACAGGGTGCTGAAAGGCCATGAGCCCTATCCTGCCATCGCGATCGACCGCCACTGGACGTTGATCGCCGCCAACGCCGCCCTGACGCCGCTGCTCGAAACCATCGCCGATCCCACATTGCTGGAACCACCCGTCAACGTGCTCCGCCTCAGCCTGCACCCGCAGGGCCTGGCACGGCAAATCGCCAATCTCGCCGAATGGCGTGCCCACCTGCTCGATAGGCTACGCCAGCAGATATCGGTCTCGGGCGATCCCGTGCTGGAAAAGCTCTTGGAGGAACTGCTCTCCTACCCCGCGCCCCAAGAGGCGGTCGAGCCCCATACCGACCTCGCCGGCATCGCCGTGCCCCTGCAGCTTTCGACCAGGGCCGGCCTGCTCTCCTTCATCTCGACGACAACAGTCTTCGGCACGCCCGTCGATATCACCCTGTCGGAACTCGCGATCGAAACGCTCTTCCCGGCCGATGAGGAGACGGCCGCGATCCTGCGCAGCCATCTGGCCAACTAGACCTTTTCCGCGCAATTCCGGACGCAAAACCGCGGACATATTTGCTGGAATTGCTTTAGAACTCCACGCCCGGCTGACCCTTGATGCCGGAGCGGAAGGGATGCTTGACGAGCTCCATCTCGGTCACCAGATCGGCAATCTCGATCAGCTCGTCCTTGGCATTGCGCCCCGTCAGCACGACATGCGTCATGTAAGGCTTCTCGTTCTTCAGGAATTCGACGACTTCGTTGATATCGAGATAGTCGTAGCGCAGTGCGATATTGATCTCGTCGAGCAGCACCATGGAATTGCGCTCGTCGCGGATCAGCTCCTTGGCCTTTTCCCAGGCCGCCCCTGCTGCCGCCACATCGCGCGCCCTGTCCTGCGTCTCCCAGGTAAAGCCCTCGCCCATCGTGTGGAACTGGCAGATGTCGGAGAAATGCTTCTCGATCAGATCGCGCTCGCCCGTCCACATCGCACCCTTGATGAACTGCACGACGGCCGAAGGCTTGCCGTGGGCGATGTGGCGGAAGATCATGCCGAAGGCGGAAGACGACTTGCCCTTGCCCTTGCCGGTATGGACGATGATGAGGCCCTTCTCATCCGTCTTGGTCGCCATGATCTTGTCACGCGCGGCCTTCTTCTTCGCCATCTTCTCGTTGTGACGTGCATCGTCCTTTTCGGCTGGTACGACTGGCTCTTCGCTCATGATTGGCTGCCTGCTTTTTTCTTGGTTTCGTTGATGTCTGTAAGGTCGAATTGCGCCGAGTTGCTGCGCGGCGTCCAGAGCCTGCGCTCGATCGCCTCCAGCAGCCGCTCCTTCATTTCGGAGAGCGCCGCCGGGTTCTTCTCCTCCATGAAATCGCGCACTTTGGGATCAGCGACGAAAGCCTGATAGACCGCCTCGAAATGATGGTTGCCGACAGCCCCCGTCGTCGCCGCAAAGGCAAAGAGATAGTCCACCGTCGCAGCAATCTCGAAAGCACCCTTGTAGCCATGGCGCATCACGCCCTCGATCCATTTCGGATTGACGACTCGCCCGCGCACCACCCGCCCGATCTCCTCTTCGAGCGAACGGATCACAGGCTTTTCCGGCCGTGAATGATCGTTGTGATAGATCGCCGGCCGCACTCCGCCCAACGCCTCGGCCGCCGCCGCCATGCCGCCTTCGAACTGGTAGTAATCATCGCTGTCGAGCAGGTCATGCTCGCGATTGTCCTGGTTCTGCACAACAGCCTGGATGGAGCGCAACCGCTCCTCGAAGACGCCGCGCTCGGCCTTGCCTTCTTCACCCGCACCATAGGCATAGCTGCCCCAGACGAGATAGGCTTCGGCAAGATCGGCCCGCCGCTCCCAGCCCTTCTCATCGATCAGCGCCTGCAAGCCCGCCCCATACGCACCCGGCTTGGACCCGAAGATGCGATAGCCCGCCCGCTTTGCCGCCGCCTTCTCGTCTAGCCCGGCAGCGATTAGCCGCGCCGCCTCGCCGCGCATGCGCCCGGCTATCGGATTGTCGGCCGCATCCTCGTCGAGTGCGCCGACAGCGCGGATCGCCTTGTCGAAGAGCGCGATCTGCTCGGGAAAGGCATCGCGAAAGAAACCGGAGATCCGCAACGTCACATCCACCCGCGGCCTCCGCAGCATGGCTGGCGGAATGATCTCGTAGCCGGTGACGCGCCGCGAGGCCATGTCCCAGACCGGCTTCACGCCGATCAGCGCCAGCGCCTGGGCGATATCGTCGCCGCCGGTGCGCATATTGGACGTGCCCCAGGCCGTCAGCCCGAAGGAGACAGGCCATTCGCCGTGATCCTGCACGTAGCGGCGGATCAGCAATTCGGCGGATTTCTTGCCGAGTTCGTAGGCGGCCGGTGTCGGCACCGCGCGGCTGTCCACGGAGTAGAAATTCCGCCCGGTCGGCAACACGTCAGGCCGCCCGCGCGTCGGTGCACCGGATGGACCGGGCGGGACGAAACGACCGTCGAGGCCGCGCAGCAGACTGGTGATTTCAGCCGGACCGCAGGCGAGGATGGAAGGTTTGAGGCGAGCTTCGATTGCGTCGAGCACCCGTCTGGTTTGGGACCAGAGGCTTGAGCAAGCGAGTTCGCCGGAAACGAGCTTGGCGGCGAGCAGTTCGATGCGCTCGACTGTGTCGCCGTTCGTGCGCCAGGGGGCATCGGTGATTTCTGCCAGGATTGCCGGACGTGAGCCGACCCAATTGCCGGCCATGTCACAATCAAGTGGATCGAAGGAACGCTGAAGCACGCGGCTCCCCTTCTCCCCAGCGGGGAGAAGGTGGCCCGACGGGTCGGATGAGGGGGCCATAGGCTCGGCCTCGCCTTCGCTCAGCCGCTCGCTCCTCACGTCGCTTGCCCCCTCATCTGTCCTGACGGACATCTTCTCCCCGCTGGGGAGAAGGGGGAAAGTCAACACATCCCCCGCAATCGCCCGCTGCAAACTCGCATCCCCGCCCTCACCCAGCCCACGCGGCACCCGCGCCAGCGCCACGGTGAGATCCGTCAGCAGCCGGCCCTCGGGCGACACGCCAAACACATGTAACCCGTCGCGGATCTGCATTTCCTTGAGATCGCACAAATAGGCATCGAGCTTCTTCAAAGCCTCGCCTTCGCTCTCACCCTTTGCAATCCCCGCGTCCCGATCCAGCCCGATGTCGGCAACAAGCTCGAGGATCTGCCGGGACAGCAGCCGGATACGCCGGGGATCGACGCCCGAGGCCTCGTAATATTCATCGACCAGCGCCTCCAGATCCTTGAGCGGCCCGTAGCTTTCGGCCCGCGTCAGCGGCGGCGTCAGATGATCGATGATGACGGCGGCCGTGCGGCGCTTCGCCTGAGTGCCCTCGCCCGGATCGTTGACGATGAAGGGATAGAGATGCGGCAGCGGTCCGAGGATCGCTTCGGGATAACAGGCTTCCGACAGCGCCAGTGCCTTGCCCGACAGCCATTCCAGATTGCCATGCTTGCCCATGTGGATCACCGCATCGGCGCCGAACTCTTGGCGCAGGAAGGCATAGAAGGCGAGATAGCCGTGCGGCGGCACGAGATCGGGCGAGTGATAACTTTCCTTCGGATCGATATTGTAGCCGCGTGCAGGCTGGATGCCGACGAGCAGCCCGCCGAAACGCGCAAAGGGGAGCGCAAAAGCACCCTCGCGCATATAGGGATCGGCCTTCGGATCGCCCCATCGCGCGTTGACTTCATCCTGAATCTGATTGGGAAGAGAGGCGAAGAAATCCTTGTATCGACTCAAGGAAAGCCGCTCGCGCACAACCTTGCCGTCGAAACCGGAATTGGTCGGCCCGGCCATCAGATGCCGCATGAGCGCATCGCCATCATCGGGAATATCGGCGAGCGGATAACCAGCCTCCGCCATCGCCCGCATCACCTCGATCGTCCCGGCGGGCGTATCGAGCCCGACGCCATTGCCGAGCCGTCCGTCCCGGTTCGGATAGTTCGCCATGACCAGCGCGACACGCCGCTCTGAAACCGGTCGCTGCCGCAGCCGCGCCCAATTGGCGGCAAGGGCCGCGACATAGGCCATGCGTCCGGCATCCGGCTCGCTGGAAACGATATTAGCCTCGACCGCGGCATCGTAACGAGCGGCAGCCTTGAAGGAGACGGCGCGCGAAAGCACGCGGCCATCCACCTCCGGCAGCGCGACGTTCATGCCGAGATCGCGGGCCGACAAGCCTTGCGATGAGGCGGCCCAGGCGGCCCGCGACGAGGCGGAAAAGATCGCCTGCAGCACGATCGCGTCGTTGGCCTCCAGCACCGTCGGCTCGCGATCGGCGCCGGGTGCGGACACGGCAAAACCTGTCGTGTTGATGACCACGTCGGGTTGGAGATCGGCGAAGATGGCTTCGAGGATGCCCTTGGAGACGGGATCCTTGAGACTGTAGGCAAAGACCGGCAAAGGGTGAAGACCCTGCGCCTGCAGGGTTTCGATCAGTGCCTCGACCGGGCGGGTTTCGCCGCTCTGCACGAGTGCGCGGTAGAAGGCGATGGCAACGACGGGTGCTGCCTGTCCCGTCTCCCCAGCGGGGGTCCGGAGGACGGGTCGAGACCCGTGGCTCGACCCCGGTCGGTGGCCCGAAGGGTCGGATGAGGGGGCCACCCCACAAACCTCGAAATCGTGCTCCTGTTGCTCGCTCTCTCCGTCGCTCGCCCCTCTCATCTGCCCTGCCGGGCATGTTCTCCCCTGTGGGGAGACGACAGAACCGGTGAGCTTCCGCCACTCCTCGACCCCGACAAGCCCCCGCCCCGGCCACCAGATCCCGGCCTTCATCAACGGCACAGCCGGCGCCGGCTTCTCTTCTCCCGAGAGCATCGCCGCCGCATAGGCGAGAAAGCCCCGCGCATTGGCATCGCCACCCTCGATCAGATAGGCCCAGAGCGCATTCAGATCATCCAGCGCCACATTGGAAAACGGCGTCAGCCCGGCATCCGGCTTGGAATCCCCCGGCAGAACCGCTATCAGCGCACCGCTGCGCGCCGCGACCGCATGCAGCGCCTCCAGCGCATAGTGGAAATAGCTCGCCCCGCCGAGCGCCCGCACGATGATCAGCTTCGCATGCCGCGCCGTCCGCTCCACATAGGCATCGACCGACATCGGGTGCTTCAGGCTCATCAGGCTCGCAAGCCTCAGCGAATAGCCTCCTTCTCTGCCGCTATGGGCCGCGGCAATCGCCGCAAGCTCGGTATCGGCAGCGGACAGGAACAGGATATCGCCCGGCGACTGGCCGAGGTCGATCGCCTCGTCCCCGTCGCTGATCGTCCCCTGTTGAGCGAGAAGCAGATGCATAGTTTACCCTCGGACGAGCGCTTCGATCGCCTTGCGCACCGCGTCCTGATCCATCTCGTGCAGACCGATGACGACGAGACGCGTATTGCGGGCCTCACCCGGCGCCCAGGCACGGTCGAAATACTGGTCGATGCGCGCACCCACGGCCTGTAGCTGCAGGCGCATCGGCTTGCCGGAGACATCGATGAAGCCCTTCAGGCGCAGCACGTCATGCTCGGCGATGATGCCCTTCAGCTTCTCGACGAAACCTGCCGTATCCGAGACGGCGCCAAGTTCGACGACGAAACTGTCGAATTCGTCATGGTCATGCGGCTCGCCATCCTCATGCTCCAGCTCGTGATGGGACTTGCGGTTGACGACATCGTCCTCCGTGCCGATGCCGAGGCCGAGCAGCACGCTTGCCGGCACCTCGCCGTTCTTCGCTTCGATCATGACAGGCTTGCGGGCAATGCGCGAGGCGACTTCGCTCTTCACGCGGCCGAGCCCGTCAGCGTCGATCAGATCGGTCTTGTTGAGCACGATCAGGTCCGCGCAGGTCAGCTGGTCCTCGAACAGTTCCTCGATCGGGCTTTCATGATCGAGCGATTCATCCTCGACACGGCGCGCATCGACAGCATCGTGGTCATCGGCAAAACGACCGGCAGCAACGGCCGCACTATCGACCACGGTGATGACGCCATCGACGGTGACTTCGCTGCGGATATCCGGCCAGTTGAAGGCGGCGACGAGCGGCTGCGGCAATGCAAGGCCCGAGGTTTCGATGACGATATGGTCAGGGCGCTGCTCGCGCTCCAGAAGCTTGGTCATGGTCGGAATGAAATCGTCGGCAACGGTGCAGCAGATGCAGCCATTGGTGAGCTCGATGATGTCGTCCTCGGTGCAGTTTTCCGCACCGCAGCCCTTCAGCACATCACCATCGACGCCAAGATCGCCGAACTCGTTGATGATCAGCGCAATCTTCTTGCCGCCGGCATTGGTGAGCAGGTTGCGGATCATCGTCGTCTTGCCGGCGCCGAGAAAGCCGGTGATGACGGTTGCGGGAATTTTCTGCTGCATGGAACTAACCCTTCATTTTCAGCGGCAGACCCGCTGCGATAAAATAAACATCCGCGGCCGAAGCCGCGATCATCTGGTGCAGCCGGCCTGCATGGTCGCGAAATTCCCGCGCCATGCGGTTCTCGGGTACGATGCCGAGGCCGACTTCATTGGAAACGATGACGAGCCGCGCCTTTGCGTGAGGCAGAAAGGCGGCAAGGGCGGCGGACTGGGCGGCGATACCGCGCCCCTCCATCATCAGATTGGTGAGCCACAGCGTCAGGCAATCGACGAGGATGGCCCTGCCCTCCGCGTCGATGGCGGTCAGGCGCTCGGTGAGATCGAGCGGTTCCTCATGCGTGGTCCAGGAGGGGCTGCGATCGGCCCTGTGCTGGTCGATGCGCGCCTGCATCTCGTCGTCCCAGGCCCGGCCGGTGGCGATGTAATGGCGCTCGAGACCGCTCGTGGTGATGAGGTTTTCGGCGAAGCGGGATTTGCCGGAGCGAGCGCCGCCGAGGATGAAGGTGGCGGTCATGACAGCACCGTCCGTAGAGGATGGGCACAGCCTTCGCCACACCCCTCATTCCTGTGCTTGTCACAGGAATCCAGCCTGACCAAGTCCTTGGGCAGGAGAGACTCATTCCGCGATAACGTTGATTCATTCACGGCGCAGACGCGCCGTGGCTGGTTTCCTGTGACAAGCACAGGAATCGGGGAAGAGAAAACGGCCTGCGCCAGAAGCTCATCACAAAGGGGCGGCGGAACACCGCGCCCATATCGCACCACCAGAGGCAGCGCTGAATAACATCCTTCAGCCAAGACAACCTCCGTGCTGGCAGCGGGCAAAGCGCCCAAATTGGGTATTATGCCCGGCACGGATAGCAGGTCTCCTGGCTCGCAGTTATCGGCCGCGACAGGGGCGACCGCTCGGTCGCCCCTTATCGTGCCAGCGGATCTGCCTCGCCTTCCCGGCTGCATCTCGTGAAAAGGCGGACGATTCGTAGAATTTGAGGCGTCCTGCCCCGGCTGATCACGATGCATTTCCAGTGGCTTTTCCGGCACTTGTCCGCCTTGCCCGCTTGCAGAATGCAAGACCGTCGGCGCCGCAATCCAAATGCCGGATGGAAGACCCTGACTGCTCTACAGTCGCGGGGTCGGCTGTGATGAAGGCGCCCGGCTTGGGTCCGCCCCGTCACATTCCCTTTTAATCCGGAAGGCGTTTGCCGATCCGGAACCATCCATTATGTGGATTCATGGTTAGGCGCGTGCAACCCCCATGTCAATTGCCGCGCAGCATCCCGCTCATGTTCATCTCGACTTACACTACCGATATTATCGTCTTTAATCAAAGGCTTACGTCACAAAAACTTTACGGCCCGGCCGGTTTTTTGCCGCAATTGCCGCTCATGCGGATGCCGGCTCCGCCCTTGACCCCTATTCTTGCCGCCTAATTTCCCCATGATGCTCTCCCGAATGCACATTCGCCGCCTCGGCCCTCTAGGCACCGCCTTCGATCCGGGGCGCCTGCGCGCGCTTATTCGCCACAGCGAAATGGGCATGGTCTTTGCCGGCGCGCTTGTCGGCATCGTATCGGGGCTTGCGGTCTCAGCCATGAGCTATGCCTCGGAAGAGATGCACAGCCTGATCTTCGGCATAGACGGCACGACGAGGCTCAGCGCCTCGCAGATCGACAGCAAGTTTTTGCTGATGACGGCCCCGGTAGCCGGCGGCATGCTTCTCGGGCTCTTGCTCTTCATTCTCGCCAAATGGCGCAAAAAGCCGATGGTCGACCCGATCGAGGCCAATGCGCTGCATGGCGGCCGCCTGTCGCTGACGGACAGCATCCTTGTCGCGATCCAGAACCTCGTTTCCAATGGCTTCGGCGCATCCGTCGGCCTGGAAGCCGGTTATACGCAGCTTGCGGCCGGCATCGCCTCGAAATTCGGCCTGAAGCTGCAGCTGCGCCGCGCGGACCTGCGTGTGCTCGTCGGCTGCGGCGCAGCCGGCGCCATCGCCGCCGCCTTCAATGCGCCGCTGACCGGCGCCTTCTACGCCTTCGAGCTGATCATCGGCACCTACACCATTATGTCGCTGACGCCTGTCGTGGTCTCAGCACTTGTCGCAACTCTTGTTGCGCGCCTTCTTGCCGGCAGCGATTTCATCATCGATGTCGGCAGTTTCGGCGCTGTACAGCCGGCCGACTACGTGCCGGCCATCGCGCTCGGAGCCTTCTGCGCCGGCGTCGGCATCCTCATCATGCAGGGCGTCTCCTTCGTAGAGGAACTGGCGCGCAAGAGCGCCATCGCACTGCCTTTCCGCCCGGCGCTCGGCGGCATCGTCGTCGGCCTGCTGGCGCTGGTATCGCCACAGGTGCTGGCCGCTGGCCACGGCGCGCTGCATCTGAACCTCTCCCACGAGATCACGATCCCCGCGCTGATCGGTCTCTTCCTTCTGAAGTCGGTGGCATCCGCCGTCTCCATCGGCTCCGGCTTCAGGGGCGGCCTGTTCTTCGCCTCGCTTTTCATGGGCGCGCTGCTCGGCAAGCTCTTTGCCTATTCCGCCCCCTATTTCGCCGATGCGACGCTGACGCCAGTGATCTATGCCGTGGTCGGCATGAGCTCGCTCGCCGTCGCCGTCATCGGCGGGCCGCTGACCATGACCTTCCTGGCGCTGGAGATCACCGGCGACTTTCCGATCACCGCACTGGTGCTCGCAGCCGTCATCACCTCCTCGCTCGTGGTGCGCACGACCTTCGGCTACTCCTTCGCCACATGGCGCTTTCACTTGCGCGGCGAAAGCATCCGCAGCGCCCATGATGTCGGCTGGATCCGCAATCTCACCGTCGACAAGCTGATGCGTTCGGACGTGAAGACGGCAAAACTCGGGATAACGCTGGACGCATTCAAGGAGGCTTTCCCCATCGGCTCGACGCAGCGTGTCATCCTCGTCGATGAGGGCGACAAATATGCCGGCCTCGTTCTCGTGCCGGAAATCTACGCAAACCCCACCAGCGCGCAGGACGAAGCCCAGAATCTCGGTGATTTCATCCGCTACAAAAACGATTTCCTGCAGCCGCAGATGAATGCCAAACAGGCGGCCGCGATCTTTGACAAGACGGAAAGCGAAGCGCTCGCCGTCGTCAACAACCTCATCGAGCGCAAGGTGATCGGCCAGCTCAGCGAAAGCCACACGCTGCGCCGCTACAGCGAAGAACTCGACCGCCGGCGCCGCGAGGTGTCAGGCGAGATCTGAGGCTTTTGCCGCCGATTTTCGAGCCGATGCCACAATCGGATCCGCAAGCTTGAACACGTCGGCCTTCCTCGAAACGCCGCGCAACTCGAACGATCCCAGGCGTTCGCAGGCGACACCGCAGGCAGCCGCGAAGCTTTCCGACATCAGAAGCGACTGGCCGAGTTCGCCGCAGAGTTTCTCGATCCGCGAGGCCTCGTTGACGGCCCTGCCGATCACGGTGAAGTCGAGCCTGCCGCGGGCGCCGATATTTCCGTAGAACACTTCTCCGAGATGCAGGACGACGTCCACACCGATGTCGGGTCCACCCTTGCCTGCCCGTTCCCGGTTCAGCGCCTCGTTGGCCTTCAGCATGTTCCGGGCCGAGGCGAGTGCTGCGCGGCAAGCCTTTTCGGGATCATCCCCCTCTTCGCTGCCGGTAGGAAAGATCGCCAGCACGCTGTCGCCCATGAACTTGAGGATCTCCCCGGAATTTTCCTCGACATGCCTGCCGATCAGCTCGAAATGCGCATCCAGAAACCCGGCGATTTCGCCCGGCTCATAGACGTCGGTCAATGCCGTGAAATTCCTGAGATCTGCAAGCAGGACCGCAGCACTGATGGATCCGCCCTTGCCTCTCTGAGCCTCGCCCGCAAGGATGCGTGCGCTTGTCCTGGCGCCCGTGTAGACAGCCAGAATATCGGCAGCGGTTTTCGACGCAGCCATGCGGTAGCAGGCGAGCCCCAGAGCCGGAATAAGCTCTGCTACCGTCCTCAGCTGCTCGGCGGAAAATCCACCCGATGCGTCGCTGGTCAGCGCGAGGCTGAAGCCGCGTAACGCGACCTCCTTCGGAAACTCGAAAATGCTGACCACGTGATCAGTGGCTCCGGCAAGGGCGAATTCCTTGAGCCGCGGGTACTCGAGACCCTCTCCCTTGGCTAAATTCCAGCGCCCCGCTCTCTCACCGCGGCTCAGCAGATGAAATGTCGGCGTTTTCTCGAAGTTACGCTCGTCCACGCCGCCGTGCTCTGAGTTTTCGAGGGTCGTTACCCCGCCTCGCACGAAATTGGCGGAGATGCCGCGGTACATCGGATGAAGGGATGGCATCATGATACTGGCACGCCAGATCGGAAACCCGTCAGCGACCAGCCGGTCGCACAGGCCCCCAACGAGGTCGCCAATATTGTCGCTCGCGATTCCCTGCTCTATAAGCCACTGAATATGATCGTTAATTTCGGAATCTCCAGATGGTTGAAACCGTTCTATGATCGGGAAATCCGGCGAATGGGCGGCAAGGCCGGACCGTGCCGCCACAAAATCCGGCAATCGTCGCGCCAGCCGGGGTTCCTAGCCATCGTGCCCGGCGACGACAACCGCCGGGCAGGCACGGAGAGAGTGATACCGGGCATCATCAATCGCCTGCTTCACCTCGTCATGCCATTCACGGGCAACCGAGGCAGTGCGGAATTCGATGATGATCAGCCTGTTCATCTGCCGGTCTCCCTGAACCGGATGGACCGCGCCGCCACAGGATCGCACATTGCCTCCATGGAACGTCACGTCGGGCGATATGCATGCGAGATAATCATCGATCGTCTGATCTTCGATATCGGGATGGATTTCGAGAATGAAATAAGCGCTCATCGATCGCTGCCTCCGACAAGGACCGGGCAGCCATGCGAGAGTATCGACATGACGCCGACAGTTCCTTAGAATATCGAAACAATTATTAGTTCGGAGATCTAAACGTTTTGCCGCAAAAGTCAACCGGCCGCCTCGCGCGCTACATCCCGACGGTCCAGCTGTTTTCAGCTAGGCTCGTGCTGTTCCATCAGAAGATGGCCGAGAAAGTTGGTCTGACCGGCACCGAATTCAAGTGCTTCAGGCTGCTGGAGCAGCTCGGTCCGCTGTCGATGACGGCCCTGTCGCGCGAGGTCGGGTTGAAGGTCGGAACGGTCAGCGGATTGATCGACAAGCTGGAGGCCACCGGTTTCGTCGTCAGGCAACGGGATGAGACGGACAAGCGCCGCCTTGTCCTGGTTGCCTGTCCCGAGGCCTCGGCACGCGCCAGCTCGCTCTACGAGGAGCATGGCGAGGCGATGGCCGCACTGCTGGAGACCTACAGCGAAGCCGAGTTCAATCTGCTGCTGACGTTCCTCACCGATATCGGCAATGTCCTCGCCCGGACCTCATCCGCAGCATCGGAAGAACCGCTTCCCGAGCGGACCTCCGCCCTTTGAGGAGCGGCGGGAACGCCCGTCTGCGCTTACATCCTGACAGTCATGCCGCCGTCCACGGTCAGCACATGGCCATTGACGAAGGAGGCGGCACTGCTCGCAAGAAACAGCGCGGCACCTGCGATCTCATCCGGGCGACCCCAGCGCTGGACCGGGATGCGCTGGCGCACGAAGGGCGTCAACTCCTCGTTCGCAGCCATCGCCGCGTTCGTCTCGGTGGCGAACCAGCCGGGTGCAATCGCGTTGCTGGTGATGCCGTATGGGCCGAATTCGACCGCCATGCCGCGCATCAGGCCGGTCAGGCCCTGCTTGGCCGCCGGATAGACGCAATCGCCGGGCATGACGACATGGCCGCTGATCGAGGTGACCGCGATCAGGCGGCCATGATTATGCCGCTTCATCAGCGCGGCGGCATCCCGCGAGAGCGTCATCGCAGCCGCCAGATCGGTGCGCAACAGCTCGATAATGGCATCGTCATCGAATTCGGCCAGCGGCCGCCTGTCGCGGGCGCCGACATTGTTAATCAGAATATCGAGACGGCCATGGATCTTTTCGATGTCGGCCATCAGCGCACGCTGCGCCTCCCGGTCGACGATGTCGAAGGCGGCAGCCTGCGCCGTGCCGCCGCTACTGCGGATCGTCCCTACGGCATCTTCAAGCGTCGTCGCCGTACGCCCGGTGACGATGACATGCGCGCCGGCCTCGGCAAGTGCGCGCGCCATCTCGAAGCCGAGGCCACGGCCGCCGCCGGTTACGAGCGCCACCTGGCCCGTCAGGGAAAATCTATCCAGTATGGTCATGTTTTCATTGCTCTCGACCGGGTGTATCGGAACAATTAATGGACTCAGTCAACTAATTTGGCAATAGCAAACGATGCCCTGATTGCGTCTGCCCACTCTGCGGGACCGTGAGGCAGGCAAGCGACATCCGGTCTAGCCGAACAGACCGGCAAGCCAGCGCGGGTCGAGATACTGTTCCAGGCCGCCTGCGACCTCGTCGAGCGCTCGGTCGACGTTTTCGCGGTAGTTGCTCGCTTCGCCTGACAGGCCAAAGCTTTGAAGCAGCCGGGCGCGGTAGGCATCGCTGCTGAAGAGGCCGTGCAGATAGGTGCCCATGATGCGGCCGTCAGGCGAAAGCGCTCCGTCGGGTGCGCCGTCGACGATAGCAGAGGGCCTGACGCAATCCGGCCCGCGGGTAATGCCGAGATGGATCTGGTAGCCGGCAAGCGGCGCGTCGTATTCGGTCGAGCGGGCCGTGCTGTTGCGCACGGTCTTTTCCGGCGCCATCTCGGTCTCGACATCGAGAAGCGAAAGCCCGGGCGTCTCGACCGTCCCGCCTTCGATGCCGAGCGGGTCATGCACCTTGCGGCCAAGCATCTGGTAACCGCCGCAGATGCCGATCACCCGGCCGCCGCGCCTGACATGCGCCAGGAGATCGCGATCCCAGCCGGTCGCACGCAGGTCCGCGAGATCCGATATCGTCGATTTCGAACCGGGAAGGATGACGAGCGCGGCATCGTCGGGCAGCCGCTCACCGGACCTGATGAAGACGAGTTCGACATCGGGCTCTGTCCGCAGCGGATCGAGATCGTCGAAATTGGCAATGCGCGGCAGCACCGGCACGGCAATCTTCAGCGCGCCCTGCCTGCCCCGCGCCAGCCGTTCGAGCACGACCGAATCCTCCGCCGGCAGGCGTGTGGCACCCGGCAGCCACGGCACGACGCCGAAGCACGGCCAGCCGGTGAAACCTTCGATGGCCCGGATACCGTCGTCGAACAGCGAGACATCGCCGCGGAACTTGTTGATGATGTAACCGGAAATCATGCCGCGATCCTCTTCGCTGAGGATCGCATGCGTGCCGACGAGCGAGGCGATGACGCCGCCGCGATCGATATCTCCAACGAGGACGACAGGGACGTTCGCCCGCGTCGCAAAGCCCATATTGGCGATATCGCCCGCCCTCAGGTTGATTTCGGCCGGCGAGCCCGCCCCCTCGACGATCACGAGGTCAGCCCCCTCGGACACCTTGGCGAAACTCTCCAGAACCGACGAAAGCAGTTGCGGCTTCAGCCGCTGGTAGTCGCGCCCCTTTGCCTGGCCGAATACCCTGCCTTGCACGATGATCTGGCTGCCGTTTTCCGATTGCGGCTTCAGGAGCACCGGGTTCATATGCACGGATGACGGTACCCGCGCCGCGAGCGACTGCAGCCATTGCGCCCGGCCGATCTCGCCGCCGTCGTCGGAAACTGCGGCATTGTTCGACATATTTTGCGGCTTGAACGGTCGCACCTTCAGACCGCGATTGGCAGCCAGCCGGCAAAGCCCCGCCACCAGCACTGTCTTGCCGACATCGGAACCGGTTCCCTGCAGCATGATGGCTCTGGTCATTGGCACCTGCCCGTGAAGCGTTTCCGGCAGGCCTACAATGCGGGCAGACGTCAGGTCAACAGACGGTTGAAAAGCCGACAAAGGCCCAGAAATGCGAAAACCGCGATCGGGCCATGGACCCTACGCGGTTTGCCATAAAACGCTGACGCCATCATCATTACGCAATGAAGCTCGCTTTTTCCGGGACGCACTACCTGATCCGGAAAAGCAGCGGTTGTCCCCCGCCGCGTCACAACAGATAACGGCACATCCTTACCGGATGGTTATTGAAGACGGCTCCTGAAGGGAATTTTGACTTTTTTTGAACTTTTTCGAATTTTTCGCTTTTGAAACCGCTTTTAGCCCTCTCTGCGGCCCCAGCAAGCCTGCTGATCGACATCAAATTTCGCGCTTTCATGATTGGCCGCATAAATTCTTCGGATTCAATTATTTAGTAAGATTTCAACGCGCAAAAGAGAGTTGATTTCCTGCCGCAAATCCGTAGGTTTGCTCATAATGAGCCATCGATAGAAATGGCCAGCGACGAGCCGCCGGAAAACGAGACGAACGGCGCCGCAGACGGGAAAGCCTGGCGAAATCCTATTCGGGCCGGGCATTGGCACCCTGAAGCGGCGGAGAGATTTGTCGGCTAATGACCCGGCGCATGCGCGTTCGATCACATAAAGATCCGGGGAACTTTCATGAAGACATTTTTCACGTCATTCATTCTTGCCGTCTGTTTTTACGCGGGAATTGCGCAAGCCGCCGGCTGCGGCAAGGTCTCGATCGCCGAGATGAGATGGGGCTCTGCTGCAATCGCTGCGAGCTTCGACAAGTTCATCCTGGAAAAGGGCTACGGCTGCTCCGTCACCATTGTCGATGGTGACACGCTGCCGACCTTCGCTTCCATGGATAGCAGCGGCACGCCCGATATCGCCTCGGAATTCTGGGTGAAAGCGGTCAAACCGCAGCTCGATACCGCCATCAGCGCCGGTCGCCTGGTCAAGGGCGCCGAAATTCTGGCGGATGGGGCCGTCGAAGGCTGGTACATTCCGAAATTCATCGCCGATGCAAATCCGGATATCCTGTCCGTGCAGGATGCGCTGAAGCATCCGGAACTCTTTCCCGATACCTACCATCCCTCGCTTGCTGCGATCTATAATTGCCCCGAAGCCTGGGCCTGCGAAATCTCGACCAGCAATCTCTTCAAGGCGCTCGGTGCCGATAAGCTCGGCTTTGCGCTGATCGACAGCCCGACCCCGGCCGATTTCGACAATTCGATCGCCCGTGCCTTCAAAAACAAGGTCGGCTGGCTCGGTTATTACTGGTCGCCGACATCGGTTCTCGGCAAATACGACATGAAACAGCTGGGTTTCGGCGTGCCTCACGATCAGGCTGAATGGGACGCCTGTACCTCAGTGCCCCACTGCGCCAATCCCAGGCTGAACGCCTATCCCGTGTCCCAGGCTTTCACGCTGATTACCAGCGCTTTTGCCGATCGCGCCGGCCCCGTCATGAACTATCTGAAGGCCCGCAGCTGGGACAACGAAACAATCAGCCAGGTACTGGCCTGGCAGGATGAGAACGGCGAAGACAACGAGAACGCCGCCCTCTATTTCCTTGAGAATTATGAGGAACTGTGGAGCCGCTGGGTTCCGGCCGATGTAGCCGAGAAGGTCAAGGCCAGTCTATAAACCTTCCTGACAACAAGGATTGGACGATTCGTTATGACTGGCACGGTGCCCTTCCCCGATCGCGATACCGTCGCGGAAAAACTTGCGGCGTTCTCGGAAACCGACAAATCCTATCTGTCGCTGCTGATGGAAAATCCGCAGCAGGACGACAACCTGCTCGAGGGCCTGCATCGGCATCTCGATGTCGCCTCGTCCTCGCGTCTTCTAAACTCGCTGAAGCTCGAAGCCCTCGGCAAGTGGATCGGCGAAGCTGCACCCGACCGGCTGCAGATCAGGCTCATGGAAGCGGCGCGCTCGAGCCAGCACCCGGCCTATGCCGCATTCCGGACCGGGCTGACCCGATCCGGTGGTCTCGAAAAAGCCTATCCGACTTCAAAAATCTGAAAATAACTATCTCTTAGCTGCGCGATCGACACTGCGGCCGGCATCCTGCGTGGCATTGACGGCATTGGCCGTATCCCTGCCCACGCCACGGATCGTGTTGGCGCAGGAAGAGAGCGCGAGAAGGATCATCAAGGCGGATGCGATTTTACCCGTGGTCGTCATGTGCGAAATCCCTTTGTGAATTCAACCCCGAACGGCCGATGCCGTCCGGGCGGGATAACGCATTCGTGAGCGAAAAGTTCACCGGCTAAGAGCCTTTCTCCAGACAAGGTCGACATCCTCGATATCGCCGCTCCTCAAGCGCATCTCAGCTGCGCTCGATGCCCCTTGCCGACAGGGTCTCGTCAATGTCTACCGATACCAGGAACGCCGATAGCTGGCGCGCAGCCTCCGCATCTGTTGAATCGGCGCTGACGCCAATGGCAAAATCGATGTAACTTTGCAGTTCTGCCGGAAACCTGCCGACCAGCATGGCCTCGGGGGCAGCGGCAAGGACGGATGTCACGGGAACGACACCCAGATCGGCCTCTCCACGACCGACGGCCGCCGCCGTCTGCCCTCCCGATACCGGCACCAGCTTCGGCCTCACCTCATCGGCTATCTCCAGGCGCTCCAGCAAACCCTGGAAGTAGCCGCCGCTGGTTCCGTCACTGGCATAGGCGATTGATCGGACGCCCTTCAGGGTCTGTTTAAATGCTTCCACGGAGCCGATATCGAGGGCCCGGCTGCCTTCCCTCGCCGCCACGCCCATTGCTATCCGGCCGAAAGTGACCTGGCTTCCCGTCCTGACCTTTCCAAGGGAAACGAGTTCCTCGATAAAGTTCGGATTGGTAATGACGAGATCGAAAGGCTCACCGGCTTCGATCTGCGTCCTGACGGCGGGATTGAGCTCCCACCTGGCCGCGACCTTGTATCCCGTGATCGTCTCGAAGCGGGGGATGACGGCAAGCACGGCCGGCCGGACTGCGACAGCGCCAAAAAGCCGGATTTGCTGATCCATGGCCTGACCTCCCCCTGCAACAGGTTACTAATCCTGCATTCACCGGCGCTCATCGTTCCCTACCCAGGGTCGCAGTGCGTCCGTTTCCGGCTCTCCCGGATAATCAGGCTGCCGCCGCCTTGGACTTTTCGGCGAAGGATGCGCGGATACTGTCGGCCACCGTCTCGATCGGCCCTGTCGTCTGTGATGCGGTCAGGAGCTGGATGTCGAAAGAGCCGAGTTCGGGCAAGCCTTCCTGGATGCCCAGGATCGCCATGTCCTCACTGACATAGGAGAGCGGCAGCGGCGCGATGGCGAGATCGGAAACCACGGCGGCGCGCTGCGCCATCGTGTGCGCACTGAGATAGGCGACGCGATAGGGCCGCTTGTTGCGCTCGAGCTGGGTGATCGCCTCCTGCCGCCAGATGCAGCCGTCTTCCCAGATCGAGATCGGCAGCGGATCGCGCCGATGCGCCGAACCGCATTTGGCGCCGGCCCAAACCAGGCGCTCGCGGTAGACAACCTCGCCATTGGTCGGGAACGGCCGCGTTGCGCAGTTGATGAGCGCGAGATCGAGGCGCTGCTCCTCCATCCGCTTTTTCAGGCAGATGCTCATGTCGATCGTCACGTCGACCATGATGCCAGGATAGATCTGCGCAAAGCTCTTCAGGATCTGCGGCAGCAGGCGCTCGCCGATATCCTCGGGCGCGCCGAGACGCACCACGCCGCTAAGCTCGGGCATGATGAAGCGCGATACCGCCTCGTTGGAGAGTGCCAGGATGTTACGCGCGTAAGACAGCAGCATTTCACCATGCTGCGTCAGCGTCACCGAGCGCGCATCGCGGCGAAACAGCGTGACGCCTAGCTGCTCTTCGAGCTTCTTGATCTGCATGGAAACAGCCGATGGCGTGCGAAACACGGTTTCGGCCGCTGTCGAAAAATTACCGGTCTCTGCGATGGCGACAAACGTGCGCAACACGTCATTGTCGAGCAGAGGAATGGGACGGCGAAATGGGATAGTCATCGTCACATCTTTCAATTTTTCTGAATGACCAAGGTGTATCATTCTATTTGATTGAAAGTCAATCTGCCCCCTATTTTGCGGGTGATCGCGATGAGCCGATCAGAGTTCAGCCCTCGGTGCCGAAACGGCTGGTCTTGAAGCTGGCCCCAGCAGCACCCGAAGCAACCGTCCTGCCCTCGCCCTTCGGAAAGGTATTGCCAATCATGGAAGGAGCGGTGAGTTCAACCGAGGTTTCCGGAGACCGCACCGCCCAGGCAATCAGCGCTCGCGCGGACATTTCTCCGACGCCGCCCGAGACATGTTCCGATGCGGAGACCGGCAATACCGCGATCTGCTCCGCCGTCGGTGCGGGATGGGTCAGCCGGTCGGCGACGACAGACGTGTTGGCGGGCTTGCGGCCAACGACGAAGCGCGTGAAGTCGGCCACAGCCGGCTGGACGGATGCAAACACCGGCGCAAGCGTGGCCGCAGGCGGCGCAGGCGGCGCAGGCACGGGCACCGGCGCCTCGCTCGCGACGGCCTCGACCTCGACCGGGCGCAGCATCGGCAGCGGAACGGTGAGCGAGGCGAGATCGGCAAATGCGCGGTCGGCAATCGCCCGGTCCTCGGGCTTGGCAAGCTGCGGCGCAAGTCCGATATCGGCCCGCTTTTGCGGCGTCGGCAGCATGGCGGTGACAAGGCTTCCGGTCACGACGGGATCGGGTGCCTTGGCAGGTGCTGTCGCGCGCGCCGCCAGCAGGGTCGGTGCCGCTGCCTTTGGCGTTACCGGCGCATCGTCATCCTCATCCTCGCTCGCCACGATCTCGATCGGCGCAGAGCGGATGCCCTTCTTGCGCTCGGCAAGGGCTACTTGATAGCCCGGCAGCGGACGACCATCCGCCGGCAGGTGGATCGTGCGCCCGTCCGGGAAGAGCCGCGCCAGCTCCTGGCGCGACATGCGCGGCCAGGCGCGCACATTGCCGACATCGAGATGCACGAAGGGCGAACCCGAGGTCGGGTAATAGCCGACGCCGCCGACCTGCATCTGCATGGCGAGCCCGCGCAGCGTAGCAAGCTTGACGCCGGGAATATAGAAATCCATCGCCTTGCCGAGCATGTGCTGGCTGCGCTTGGCGACACCTGTATTGCGCGAACGGTTGCGCAGCATGTTGTTGGTCGCCGGCGAGCGGTAGGCGGAAACGACGTGGATCGTCTCCTTTGCCCCGCTCTTGCGATAGACTTCCCAGACGAGATCGAGCAGCCGCGGGTCCATTTTGGCCGGCTCGTTGCGCCGCCAGTCACGCAGGAAGCGGTTGATCTGGTTGAGGCCGCGCTGGTCGTACTTGCCGTTGCGCTTGAAGACGATAGTCGCCCGCTCGCCCGTATGCGTGAAGTAGAGTTTCAGTGCCCTGTCCTCGGCCGCTGCCTCGCCCGCTCCGGCTATGACGGCAAAGACAAAGGCCGCCACGACCGCCAACCGATGGGCGACGACAGACAGAAACCACGCATAGGCGGTCGTCGGAATGGCGGCGATGGCTTGATGAAGGGACACAGGCTTCGTCCTTGGTGCGAGACACGAAAACATCACAGGCACCGCACACGCGGGCGGCGTTAAGCCTTCATTATGGTCAACAGATCCTTAAGAGGGGGTTTATGAGCCGCCGATTATACGACGCTCGGTTTCCGGCAGATGCCATCCTACGTTTCCGAGGCGGCGCCGGTAGCGAGAAGTCCGCCATAATTATCTTGCCAAGTGCCCATGATCTTCGCTCGGAACTCTCGCAAAGCGATGCGAGATCGCATAGTTTCGACGGATCGTTATCATCAAAACAGGCCAAAGTTTGTATACCGAAATAGCCATCGTCATTCTTCTCACCATTCTCAATGGCGTCCTTGCAATGTCGGAGCTCGCGATCGTCTCCGCCCGCCCGGCACGCCTCAAGGTCCTGGCGGACCAGGGAAGCAGAGGAGCACGACTGGCTCTGCGCCTGGCTGAAAATCCCGGGCGTTTCCTGTCGACGGTCCAGATCGGCATCACCCTCGTCGGCGTGTTGTCGGGCGCCTTCTCGGGCGCGACACTCGGCGCACGATTCTCCACCTGGCTCCTGGCGCAGGGCCTCCCCGATGCCTGGGCGGACGGGCTCGGCGTCGGTACCGTCGTCGTGGCGATCACCTATCTTTCCCTCATCATCGGTGAGCTGGTGCCCAAGCAGATGGCCCTTCGTGCACCGGAAGCCGTGGCCGCCAGGGTCGCACCGACGATGACCTACCTGTCGAAGGCGGCCCTGCCCCTCGTCTGGCTGCTCGACGGCTCGGGCAAGCTCGTTCTCGCCCTGCTCGGCCAGTCCGGAAAGAACGCCGATGGCGTCACCGACGAGGAGATCAAGACCGTTCTCGCCGAAGCACAGAGCGCCGGCGTGATCGAGATCGGCGAATCCGCCATGATCACCGGCGTCATGCGCCTCGCCGACCGGCAGGCCCGCGCGCTGATGACGCCGCGTCGCGACGTCGAGCTGATCGATATCGAAGATTCCGCCGAGGAGATCCGCAAGACCATCCAGTCGACGTCGCGCACGCGACTGCCGGCCCGCAAGGGCAGTTCCGACGAGGTTATCGGCGTTCTCGCCGTCAAGGATTATTACGACGCGCTCGAGGCCAGCAGGTCGGTCGACATCATGACGCTGGTGCGGGACGTTCCGATCATCTCGGACCTCGCTCCCGCCTCCTCGGTTATCGAGGCGATCAGGAGGTCGTCGCAGCATATGGTGCTGGTTTTTGACGAATATGGCCACTTCGAGGGCGTGATCACCTCGGGCGACATCCTGGAATCGATCATGGGCGTCTTCGGCGATGCGGCCTCCGGCGAAGAGCCGGCGATCAAGCGGCGCGATGACGGCTCCTACCTCGTGTCCGGATGGACGCCGATCGACGAATTCTCGGAATTCATGAACTTCCCGCTCGACGAAGACGTCGAATATCAGACCGTCGCCGGTCTCGTTCTGGAAGAACTGAAGCATCTTCCCGAACTCGGGGAGACCTTCGTCAAGAACGACTGGAAATTCGAGGTCATCGACCTCGATGGAAGGCGCGTCGACAAGGTTCTCGTCAGCGCGCTTGCAAAGGACGAGGCACGGGCGGAGATATGACCCGCGCGTCGCCAGTCCGGACGCAGTCTGCATGATGCATTCGCGCGCAGCTTGGCGCGCGTTCGACATGCCTTTCTCATCGTGCCGCCCCATATCTATTCCTGTAAATCAAGGGAAGCTCAATGTCCGCCACGACGACGCACGAAGCAGACCGGCCTCAGCACGGCCAGCAGAAGTTTGCCGCGCTTCTGCTTGGAGCTGTCGGGGTGGTCTATGGCGATATCGGCACGAGCCCGCTCTACGCTTTCCGTGAAGCGCTGCGGCCCTTCGCGCATGACGGCGTGACCCCGAACGAGGTCATCGGGCTGATCTCGCTGATGATCTGGACGCTGACGATCATCGTCACCTTCAAATACGTGCTGTTCCTCCTGCGGGCCGATAACGAGGGCGAAGGCGGAACCCTTTCGCTGCTCGCGCTGCTGATGAAGAAGACCAGCCGGCATGCGACGATCTTCTTCTTCGCCGGCATCATCGGCGCAGCACTCTTCATCGGCGACGCCATGATTACGCCTGCCCTGTCGGTCCTCTCGGCACTCGAGGGATTGAAGCTCGTGACCCCGGTCTTCACGCCCTACATCCTGCCGGTCGCCATCGCGATCATGCTGCTGCTTTTCCTTGTGCAATCGGTCGGCACCGCCTCCGTCTCGAAACTCTTCGGCCCGATAACGCTGCTCTGGTTCGTCGTCATGGGGCTCGGCGGCCTCATCCATCTCGCTGACGATCCCGCGATCTTCGCAGCGCTCAATCCGCTCTATGCCTTCGACTTCATCACTCATGCCGGTCTCGTCGGCCTCATTGTCCTCGGCGCCGTCTTCCTGACAGTGACGGGAGCCGAAGCGCTCTATGCCGACCTCGGCCATTTCGGCAGGAAACCGATCCAGGCTGCCTGGTTCGCCGTAGTCTTCCCATCGCTTGCGCTGAACTATCTCGGCCAGGGCGGGCTCGTCCTGGCCAATCCTCAAGCCGTCTCCGATCCGTTCTTCCTGATGTTTCCGGAATGGGCGCTGCTTCCCGTGGTCATTCTTGCGACCGCTGCCACCATCATCGCCAGCCAGGCAGTGATCACCGGCGCCTTTTCGCTGGCACGCCAGGCAATCCATCTCGGCTTCCTGCCCAGGCTTGAGATCTGCTTTACCTCGGCTTCCAATACGGGCCAGATCTATGTGCCGGCCGTCAATATCGCGCTCCTGCTCGGTGTCCTTGCCCTGATCTTCGCCTTCGGCTCCTCCGAGGCGCTAGCCACGGCCTACGGAATTTCCGTCACCGGCGCGATGGTCGTCACGACGATCCTCTCCTTCCAGTTTCTCCGTGTCGTCTGGGGGTGGACGGTGCTCGCTGCCGCTGCCGTTCTGCTGCCGCTCTTCCTGCTCGAAAGCGTCTTCCTGGGCGCCAACCTCCTGAAGATCCACGACGGCGGCTATGTTCCGGTGCTGATCGCCGGTGCGCTGATGATCATGATGTGGACCTGGAAGAAGGGCACCATGCTGGTTCGCGAGAAGGCGGCAAGGAACGAGATACCCTTGGTGCCGTTCATCGCCTCGATCGAACGCAAGTCGGACCACTCTCCCGTCCAGGTGCCGGGAACCGCGATCTTCCTGACAAGCCTCACCGACATGGCTCCGGGGGTGCTGCTGCACAATCTGAAGCACAATCGCGTCCTGCACGCCCGCAACGCGATCCTCAACATCAAGACCGCTCCCCGCCCCTATGTGCCGGAGGCGGAGCGGGTAACGATCGAGAGGCTCTCGGACCGCTTCATCAAGATCCAGCTCCTCTTCGGCTTCATGGAAGACCAGGACGTTTCCAGGGCCTTGCCGCTCTGCCGCAAGGCCGGCTTCGATTTCGAGATCATGTCGACTTCGTTCTATGTCGGAAGACGCAAGCTCGTCGGTGATCCGAACACTGGCCTGCCGGCCTGGCAGGACCGGCTCTTCATCGCCATGGCCGGCTTCGCAATCGACCCCTCGGACTATTTCCAGCTCCCCAGCAACCGCGTGGTGGAGCTTGGCGAGCAGATGGTCATCTGACGGCCGCCGCATAGCTCATCCCATCCCTCGACATGTCGACCGAGAAGGCCTCGGCCGGGGCTGAAGCCAGCCTATGGCGCGCGGTTATGATCTTTCAATTTCGCTGAACCTTAAGGCCAGTTCATTTCATTTGTTTGAACCAGCCCGAGTACCTATATTTTAGTTGTGACGATGAGGCTGAAGAAAAGGAGGCCGATCATGTCGCAACTGGCAGGCTTCAACATTCTCCAGGCTTTCTTCGCGTTTCGAGCCCGCATGTTTCGGGTGGCGGCACGCGAACGGATCAGGCAGGAATTGAAGCATTATCCGCCGCATCTCGCGGCCGATATCTGTGCCCTGCCCGCCCTGGACGAGCAGCAGCGATAGTTCAAAATCGCTTATGGTACTTATAAAATCTATTCGTTTGAATGATGAGTACCGCAAGCGCATATTTCATCTCAAGGATACGGCGATCCCGTGTCTCGCAAGGAAAGGAAACGGCAATGTCCTCGATCACTTACAGAGATGGCGGCAAGAGCCTGTCATCCTACCGCACACATTCTTCGTTCGGTTCCTATGCTGAAAAGCTCGTGCGCGCATGGCGCCGCTGGCAGACGGAACGTCAGATCGAATCCATGCCCCTAGACATCCGCAAGGATATCGGCTGGCCGAGCGCCGATGAGACTGGCAAGAACCGAGCTCACTAACGACAGGGCTCGTGAATGCAAGATCATGCAATGAATGCGACATACCTCCCAAGCTAGAGGCGGTGCCTGTCCCAAGCAGCACCGCCTTTTTCATGTCCGTCGCCTGCCTTTCCCCGGTGAATTTCATAGAACCGCTATGCTGCAGCGACACTTTTTGCTTCGCTCGCGCCGCAAATCTCCTGTCATGTCGCAGATTTGCTCTTCCTAGCCGCATTTTTCCATGCCAGTGTCGCTTTTAGAACATCGGAGCGACGCATTCCACGCGACCAATATGCAGTCGCCCTCGAGCATGGATTTTCCAATGAACAAGATGCAGCTCAAGAAACGTTCCGTAGTCTTCTTCATGGTCCCTCAATTCACCATGCTGCCCTTTTCGGCGGCGGTGGATACACTGCGCATCGCAAACCGCATGCTCGGCTATCAGGCCTATACGTGGCGCCTGACTTCCGTCGACGGCGAAAAGGTCTATTCCTCCTGCGGCATCGGCGTGGAGGCCAATTCCTCGCTCGCCGAAGAGCGCCGCCATCTCGGCGGGGAAAACCGGCCGGGCATGGTGCTCGTCTGTTCCGGCATCGATGTCGAGACCTTCAACAATAAATCCGTCAATGCCTGGCTGCGCGAATCCTACAATCGCGGCGTTGCCGTCGGTTCGCTCTGTACGGGCGCGCATGTGCTTGCCCAGGCGGGTCTCCTGAATGGCAAGCGCTGCGCGATCCACTGGGAAAACCTTCCGGGGTTCTCCGAGGCGTTTCCGCAGGCCGAGGTCTATGCCGACCTCTACGAGGTCGACAACAATCTCTATACCTGTGCCGGCGGCACGGCCTCGCTAGACATGATGCTGAACCTCGTCGGCGAGGATTTCGGCGAAAGCCTGGTCAACCGCATCTGCGAACAGCATCTGACCGATCGCGTGCGCAACCCGCATGATCGTCAGCGACTGCCGCTGCGCGCCCGCCTCGGTGTCCAGAATGCCAAGGTGCTGTCAATCATCGAGCTGATGGAAGGCAATCTCGCCGAGCCCCTGTCTCTGCTCGAAATCGCCGAGGGCGCCGGCCTGTCGCGCCGCCAGATCGAGCGCCTCTTCCGCCAGGAAATGGGCCGGTCCCCTGCCCGCTACTATCTGGAAATACGTCTCGACCGCGCCCGCCACCTGCTGGTGCAGTCCTCCATGCCGGTCGTCGAAGTCGCCGTCGCCTGCGGCTTCGTCTCCGCCTCGCACTTTTCCAAGTGTTATCGCGAACTCTATCAGCGTTCCCCGCAGCAGGAGCGCGCCGACCGCAAGATGACCATGGCAACGGCCCGCCAGCAGGCAGTCGCGGCTTGAGGCAGTGACGGCAGCATGACGGAACATGAAAGGCGGCTCGGTGGCCGCCTTTTTTGATTTGCGCCGGCGCTACCGCCGTCATGCTCGCGCCTGTCCGGGGGGAGACGGCAAGCGAATTGCGCCCTTACTGCGCCGCCTCTTCCGTCATCTTGGCATCGGAATAGACAAGGTTACGCCCCTTGTGCTTGGCCATGTAAAGAAACTGGTCTGCCGCGTTCAGATAGTTTTCGAAGGTCTCGTAGCCGGCGATTTCGGCCACGCCGATCGAGACTGTCACCGACAGTTCCTCATCGTCAGCCGTCACCTTCAGACGGGAAATATCCGAGCGGATCTCGTCGCAGAGCTTGGTGGCCGCAAGCGAATCCATCTGCGGGAAGAGGATCGCGAACTCCTCGCCGCCGAGACGAGAGAGAAGATTGTCGCTGCCTTCGAAGATCGTCTGTAGCCTGTCTGCGACAGCCTTCAGCACCTTGTCGCCGATCTCGTGGCCATAGGTGTCGTTGAGACGTTTGAAATGGTCGATATCGAGAATGGCAACCGCGCTCGACATTTTCAGGCGCAGGCATTCGTTCACCAGCTTCGGGCCATTGTCGTAGAAATAGCGGCGGTTATAGAGGCCGGTCAGGTAATCGCAGGCGGCAGCCGCGCGCAGCTGCTTCATCTGCGTCAGCGTCTCGACATTGTTGGCGATGCGGCACTGCAGCTCTTCGACGACGAAGGGCCGGTAGACGAAATCGCTGGCGCCTGCCTTCAGGAAACTTGCCGACAGCATGCGGTCGTTCGACGAGGAAACGCCGATGACGCGCATCTTGTCCGAGCCGAACCGGTGGCGGATGCGCCGCGTCAGCTCATAGCCGCTCATATCGGGCATATGATGGTCTGTCACGACGAGTTCGATGTCGCCGAAGGCTTCGAGTGCCGCGAGCGCCTCGAGGCCGGAACTGGCCTCCACCACCATATATTGCTGCGCCCTCAGCAGATCGACCAGCACCTGGCGCGCCGAGGGCACGTCATCGACCACGAGCACGCGCGTCTTGCGGTTCATGATCGCCCGGCGCACCGTCGCGACCAGATTGTCGAGCGCGAACTCGTTGTCCTTCAGCACATAGTCGATGACGTTGCGCTCCAGGATACGGGCACGCGTATTGAGATCGAAAGTCGCCGTGAAAACGATGGCCGGAATATTGTGCTCGATCATGCAGTCGAGCGCCTCGCCATAGGGCGCGTCAGGCAGGTTCAGGTCAACCACGGCCATGCCGTAGTCATGGCCTTCCTGGGAGAGCTCCTCGCGCAGCGCCTTCAGCGACGAACAGCATTTGACATTGAGATTGAGCTCCGTCTGGAAACGATGGCGGAGCACGGCCGAAAACATTCGGGAATCTTCAACCAGTAGTACGCGAACTCCTCCGAACCGAGGACCCGAACCATCTCGCTGAAACTCCCCCTGGAATGCCACAGCTGCCTATCCCCCGACGCGCCCGGAGGGCTCGACTCGCCCTCTCTCATAACGCGCTGGACGATAACCGAGAGCCCCTCCTCCGTGAAGGGGACAAATGGCGGTCGCAATACCTGTGATTGCAAGAATATGCGCCGCCTTTGCGCCACCCCGATGAAGACCGATCATCGGGCCGCTTCCCTGTAGCTGATCTTCGCGGCCGGATCAGGCAACTGCGCGTTCCCTGCGCATCGACTGGATCTGCAGAAGCGTATCCAGGTTCTGGTTGACGCGGCAGTAGAATTCCTCGTCGATGAACGGGCGCAGCATGAAATCATTACCGCCGGCCTTCAGGAACCGCGCCGAAAGCAGCCGGTTCGATGAGGAGGAAACGCCGATGATGCGCAGCTCGTGCGAGCCGATCGTGGCGCGGATGCGGCGCGTCAGCTCGAAGCCGTCAATATCGGGCATGTTGTAGTCGGTGACCATCAGGCCGATATCGCGGTTGGCCTTGAGGATCTCAAGCGCCTTGGCGCCGCTCTCGGCGGTGCTGACGCGGAAATTATAGCGCTTCAGGCGGCTGGACAGCAGCGCGCGGGCCGTGGCGCTGTCATCGACGATCAGCACGTGATGGCGATGGTTGGTCAGGAACCGGCAGATCGACTCCGCCAGGAGATCGACGGCAAAGATATTGTCCTTGAGGATATAGTCGACGATATCCTTGGCGAGCAGCTTGTCGCGCATGCCTTCCTGGAAAGTACCGGTAAAGACGATCGTCGGGATCGACAGGTCGACCAGATATTCCAGCGCCTCGCCGTTTTCGGCGCCCGGCAGGTTGATGTTGGAAATCGCCAGCGTGATCGGGTCTGAAGACTTGTCATAGGAAAGCTGCAGCTCTTCGAAGCTGCGGCAGATCTCGACGTCGATGTCGAAGAGCTCCTTCAGGCGCTTTCCGATCATCGAGGTGAAGACGTTGGAATCTTCAGCGAGGATAATACGCGCGCCGGCAAACATTTCTCCGGAATATTGCATTCCCGAAATACCTAGAAACGCCATGGCAAACCTTTAAAGTGGAAATTGTGTCCCCGAACGAAACGGTTACATGAATTCATTTGAATAATTATTAATCGGCTTGCCATGGCCAGCGATGAAAAAGGCGGCCGATGGTGCGGCCGCCTTTTTCTTCTTCATATGCTTAAGAAACTAGAACAGGTCACAAGGCGGTCAGGCGCGAAGTGCCGCGTTCTCCGTATCGAACGGGCTCTCGCCGACGACGGTGGCGTTGTAGGTGGTGCCGAGGATCTTGATCTTCAGCTTCGTGCCTTCCTTGGCATAATCGGGCCGCAACATGGCAAGCGCGAGCGAGCGGTTGATGCGGAAGCCGAACGTACCGTTGGTGGCGCGCCCGACGAGCTCGCCCGCCTCGTTGTAGATCGCCTCCGAGCCGCGCGCATCGACGTCGTTGCCGGTCTCGACGACCAGCGTCGCGAAATTCCACTTCAGGCCCTTTTCCTTGTAGGAGAGCAGGCCCTCGCGGCCGAGGAATTCCTTCTCCGGCTTGATGAAGCGGTCGAGGCCGGATTCATAGGCATTGTACTCGATCGACATTTCGCGCGGGATCAGGCGATAGGATTTTTCGACCGACATGGAAAGCATGGCGCGGATGCCGAAGGGCTTGATGCCGAATTCGGCGCCGGCTTCCATCAGCTTGTCGAAGATGTAGTTCTGCATCTCGATCGGATGATGCAGCTCCCAGCCGAGTTCGCCGACGAAGTTGACGCGCAGCGCATGGGCGCTCGCCGCACCAACCGAGATCTCCTTGCCCGAAAGCCAGGGGAAATCCTTGTTGTCGAGGCTCGTGCGCGTCAGCTTCTTCAGCACATCGCGCGACTTCGGACCGGCGAGAACGAGCACGCCCCAGCCCTGGGTGATCGGCGTGAACTTGACGCTTCCGTCTGCCGGCAGGAGCTTGCGCATATAGTCGTGGTCATGCGCCTCATAGGCGCCCGCCGAGACGAGATAGAAAGTGCCGGGCGCGCTTTCATAAACGGTGAATTCTGCGCGCACGCCGCCTTCCTTGGTCAGCATGTGGCAGAGCGCGATACGGCCGCGCTTCTTCGGGATCGCATTGGCGAAGATCGATTCCAGCCACGCGCGCGCGCCGGGACCGGTGACCAGCGCCTTGGCGAAAGCCGACATGTCGAGCACGCCGACATTCTTGTTGACGTTCATGACTTCGTTGCCGACATGCTCGAAATAGTTCGAGCGGCGGAACGACCAGCGTTCCAGAATGCGGCCGTCTTCGGTCGGGTCGGAATGATTGTGGTTGGTCAGGACATCGGCGCCAACGCCGATCTGGTCCTTCGGCAGGTCATAGCCCTCGGGCGCAAACCAGTTGGCGCGCTCCCAGCCATAGACGGAACCGAACACGGCGCCGAGCGCCTTCAGGCGATCGTAGACCGGCGTCGTCTTCAGCGGACGGGCGGCGGCGCGCTCTTCATCCGGATAGTGCATGGTGAAGACGTTGGCATAGGCCTCCTCGTTCTTGGCGATGAGGTAGCCCTCCTTCGCATAGGGGCCGAAACGGCGCGGGTCGACACCCATCATGTCGACGGTCGGCTCGCCATCGACGATCCATTCGGCAAGCTGCCAGCCGGCGCCGCCGGCCGCGGTGATGCCGAAGGAATGGCCTTCGTTCAACCAGAAGTTCTTCAGCCCCGGCGCCGGGCCGACGATCGGGTTGCCGTCAGGCGTATAGGCGATGGCGCCGTTATAGACCTTCTTGATGCCGACTTCGCCAAAGGCCGGCACGCGGGCGATCGCGGTTTCGATATGCGGCATCAGGCGCTCAAGTTCTTCCTGGAAGAGCTCATATTCGCTGTCATCGGAGGGACCGTTGACATAACAGACCGGTGCGCCCTGCTCGTAAGGGCCGAGCAGCAGCCCGCCATTTTCCTCGCGCATGTACCAGGCGCTGTCGGCCTCACGCAGCACGCCCATTTCCGGCAGGCCCTTTGCCTTGCGGGCCAGAATATCGGGATGCGGCTCGGTGACGATATACTGGTGCTCTACCGGGATGACGGGAATGTTGATGCCGACCATATCGCCGGTCTTGCGGGCGAAGTTGCCGGTGCAGGAGATGATGTGTTCGGCGGTGATTTCGCCCTTGTCGGTCGTCACCTTCCAGAGGCCGTCAGCCTGCTGCTCGATGGCGGTGACCGTCGTGTTGCGGTAGATCGTGGCACCACGGTCGCGCGCGCCCTTTGCAAGCGCCTGTGTCAGGTCCGCCGGCTGGATATAGCCGTCATCGGGATGCTGGATGGCGCCGAGCAGCCCGTCGGTCTCACAGAGCGGCCAGATCTCCTTCACCTGCTCAGGTGTGAGGATATTGACCTTCACGCCGATCGTCTCGGCAATGCCGGCATAGTACATGAATTCGTCCCAGCGATCCCTGGTGCGAGCGAGCCGGATGTTGGAAACCTTGCTGAAACCGACATTCATGCCGGTTTCCTCTTGCAGTTCCTGATAGAAGCGCACGGAATATTTGTGGATCTGGCCGACCGAGTAGCTCATGTTGAAGAGCGGCAGCAGGCCGGCTGCATGCCAGGTCGAGCCTGATGTCAGCTCCTTGCGCTCGATGAGCACGCTGTCGCCCCATCCCTTCTTCGCAAGGTGATAGAGCGTCGAAACGCCGACGACGCCGCCGCCGATGACCACTGCCCGCGCATGTGACTTCATGGAGAAAATACCCTCTTCTACCTGATATCCGGCAGCCCATACCGGATGAACTCCCAATATCCGGCTTCTCGAGCCGGACGAACCATCTTCGCGAACTATGCAGTGAGGCCTGCGTCATGAGAGGCCTGTTTACGACATGGGAAAAGCTTGCCGCGACGATGCGCAAATAGACAAGCGTCAAAAGCCACGAGGCTCAAAAATTCATAAAAATCGATGGTGGCCGGGCGCAAGCCGCCGTCATTTGATGACGGCGGAACCCTTGACGATCTCGATCGTCTCGTCGCCGGAAAGCCCGATACGGTCGCCATCGGGCGTCGTCATGAAGCAACCGGAAGGACAGAACCGTTCGGAAGCGCCGGCGTCGACGACGACTTCGACGCGGTTGCCGCCCTCGGTGACGGTCAGCACAACCGGGGCCCCGTCCTTGTTGGTAACGGAGGCTGCCAGTGCGAAAGATGTCGTGGAAAGGAGAAGAAGAAATGCGACTGCGGATCGTGTCACGGTATGCGACATAGGCTTTACGCCCTCCCCTGGGCGCTCGTCGCTGCGCCTGCAGCGATCGATTGCCTGAGGTTATAGCGCAAAACCCGTGAATGAGCGCTGAATGGCCCGTTCAGCCTTTGAGCTTGCCGTCCGCCGTCTTGCTGCGCAACTGGCGCACCGGCCGCTCGTCTTCTACCGTTTCTATATCCTTGACCTCGTCTTCAGCCGCGGCCTCTTCGGGCTCATCGGGCTTTTGGACGAGCACCTTCTCCGCCTCCGCATTTGCCTGCCGGTGAATGGTCAGATCGCTCTGCGGCAACGGGATCTCGATGCCCTCCGCCTTGAAGCGCCTGAGGATCTCGATCCTCAGATTGTTGCGCACCGTCAGGCCGTCGCCCATATCGGCCAGGAAGAAGCGCAGCTCGAAATCCAGCGAATAAGGTCCAAAGCGCAGGAACTCCACATGGGGCTCGGGATTGCGCAGGATCAACGGCACGGCGGCTGTCAGCTCCAGCAGAATATCCATCACCTTGCGCGGATCGGCCTCGTAGCTCACGGAAACCGGGATTTCCGAACGGCCGAGCTTGTTGCGATGCGTCCAGTTGCCGACGAGCCCGTTGATCAGATCCGAGTTCGGCACGATGATCGACTGCTTGCGGAAGGTCTCGATTTCGGTGGCGCGCACCGAGATGCGCTTGACGATGCCTTCGGCGGTGCCCGAAACGACATGGTCGCCCACCTTGAAGGGGCGCTCGACCAGCAGGATCAGGCCTGAAACGAAGTTCGACACGATATTCTGCAGGCCGAAACCGATACCGACCGAGAGTGCCGAAGCAACGAGCGCAAGGTTCGAAAGGTCGATGCCGGCAGCCGAAACGCCGAAGATCGCCGCCAGGCCTACGCCGAGATAGCCGATGCCGGTCTTGACGGAATTGCGCACGCCCAGATCGACATGGCTGCGCGCCATGACATTGCTGTCGAGCCATTTCTGCACCCAGCGCGTCGCGAGATAACCGCCGGCAAAGAGCAGGATGCCCGTGAAGATGCCGAGCAGCGAAATGCTGATGCCGCCGAGCCGCACCTCTGTGAATAGCCGGTAGGCAAGCAGCTGCAGATCCTGCACATGGAAGCCCCAGAGCAGCAGGATGAGCGGAATGCCTGTCAGGAGTGCCACGGCGTAGATCAGGAGGCCGACAACCAGCCCCACCTGATCGATCGCAACGTCGCCAAGCTTGAAGCGGGTCTGCAGGAAGCGCCCGAGGAACGTATCGGCGAAATTGTCCTGCCGCGAGATCGCCTTGCCGAGCAGCAGGCCGATATAGGTGGTGACGATGATGGCACTGGTGATGATGAGCTGCGTGGCGACGAACCGCGCCAAGCCCACATAGCCCGAGAGCGCTGCAAGGATGAGGCCTGCACCGAAAACACGCAGCAGGATCGCCATGCCGCGCGGCCAGTGACGGCCCGGCGCATCGGGATCGCCATTCTTCGCCAGCATCGGCTTGCCGAAGGAAACGGCAATCAGGATGAGGCCGATGATCAGCGCCGCAAGCAGGCTGCGTACGACCGTCAGAACCAACGGCGATCCCATCGCCTCGCCGATGGCGCCGAAGAGATAATCGAGCGCGTTGACGACGGCCATGGCGATCAGGCAGTAGCCGACCGAGCGGGCGCCGAGATTGGAAAGGCGCACCAGACGCCAGGACGGATCATTCGGCGCAAAGACCGCGTTGACGAAACGGCCGACGAAATAGACGAGGCCGATCGAGCCGAAAAGCGCGCCGATCACAGGCGTGATATCGCTTCTCAGCACATTGAAGCCGTCGAGGAAGATCAGCGACGTCACCAGCAGCACATCCAGCGAAGCCGTGCGGATCAGCGTCGACCAGAAGGCAAAGGAAAGGCGGCTGATATAGGAGGGTTCCTCGACATGGAGATCACGCCGCAGATACTGGCCGAAAAGCCGGTAGCCGCCGGAAAGCAGAATAAGGGCCGTCGCGAGCGACAGGAAGATCGCTGCAAACAGCTGCAGGCTCTTGAATTTCCAGACGAAGCTAATCCAGCTCGAAAGCGTCTGCAAAAACTCGCCCGCCTCATCAACGAACGCACCGACCGCATCGTCGATGACGGAGGCGGAAATTTCGGTGCGCCGGAACAGCGTATCGGCAAAGAGCTGGCGCCGCGTCGCCGTGATCACGTTGGAAAGCTTGGTGATCGCGATCGACAGATTCTCCGCGTCACCCGTGACGGCATTGATCTGCGAGCGTTCCGCCGTCAGCGCATTGCGCTCGTCGGTGACGATCTGCGCTTCCGGCGGCTGGCCGTCCTTCGGCGGCTCGCCAAGTTCGGTCAGGCGGCTCTTGATCTGGTCGAAACGCGGGCGCAGGCTGACGGATGTCGCGATAACGCCGCGGCCGAGTTCATCCGTCTGGCCGGCAAGCTCCACGAGAGCATCGTCATTGTCGGCATTCTGCTTGACGCGGTCCTGCAGCGAGACAAGCTGGTTCTTCGCCTTGTCGATATCCTTCAGCGCCTGATCGAGTGCGCCGTTGGCAAGGGGCGCCTCTGTTGCGGCCGCCGGAGCTGGCGCCGCCTGGCCCGGAGCTGCCTGACTTGGAGCTGCCTGGGCCGGAGCGGACTGCGTCTGTGCCTCGGCCGCAGGCTGAGGGGCCTGCGCGAAGACGGCCTGCCCATCGAGGTGCAGGCCGGCAACAGCCAGCGACAGCAGAAGAACGGTGCGAAACAGCCAGTGTGTCAAGCGCAAGAAGCCCCCGGGTGGATTCGTATCAGAGGTAATTGACCGCTTCTTATAGGAAAGAAAGGCGACAGAAAGGCGGAATTCCAAGGTAATGGCTCAGAAACCGGAACCGGGAAGCGCCAGATACGCCAGTTCGGCCTCGCTCGACTCCCGTCCGACGATAGCGTTGCGATGCGGAAAACGCCCATACGTCGCGATCACGTCCCGGTGGCGAAGCGCATAGTCGCGGAACTCCTCGTCGCCGAGTGCGGTGAAAAGCACGACCGAACGATCCTGCTCGACGAGGTCTTCCGCATGTTCGAACGGCATGTAGAAGAACGTCCGCCGGATGCCCTCGACGGCGTGGTCGGCGCCGACGGCAAGCGCCATCTTCGCCTCGCGCAACGCCAGTCCGTCGGTCGAAAAGGCAAGCGGTGTCGCCCGGTAGATGTTGCGCGGAAACTGGTCGAGCACGATCACGGCCGCAAGCCGGCTTTCCGGGGTGGAGCGCCATTCCTCGGTAACGCTGCGGGCAAGCGACAGGTGGGTTGCGCGGAACCGAGCCCGAATCTCCTCGTCCAGTTCGGCGGTCGAGCCGAACCATTCCTTCCGGCTGCAGCGAACGAACCAGAAATCGTAGACTTCGTCAGGCGTGCAGACGATATCCGTGTTCATGATGCCTCCCCAGGCGTCAGGTCAGCCTATGGAAAAGACCAGTATCGCCCTCGTGCCGCGATGCTCCGGATCGTAGACAAGTTCGGATTTCAGGCTGCCGGCCATTGCAGTCAGGATTTTCGACCCGAGGCCGGTTCCCTTCGCCGGGCCGGAGGGATCAAAGCCCTGGCCGCCATCCTCGACGGTCACTTTCAGCACATCGCTATCCTGCTCGACGATAACATTGATCTCGCCCGAGCTGCCATCCGGATAGGCATATTTAAAGGCATTGGTGACGAGTTCGCTGACGATCAGGCCGAGCGTGATGACCTTGTCGGTCGAGAGATTGACCGGCTGGGCTGTCAGCACCACGCGGTGCGGCCGCTTGTCGTCGCGGATCGAGGTCTCGAGCTCGGTCAGAAGGCTGCTCAGATATTCATCCACCTGCACGGTGCCGACCTGCCGGTTGGTGTAGAGGCGGCGGTGAACGCTGGCGATTGCGTTGATGCGCATCTGCGTTTCCTGCAGCGCATCGACCGCCACCTGATCCTTGGTCATGGAGGACTGCATCCGGATCAGGGCGCCGACGAGGCCTAGGCTGTTGGCAATGCGGTGATTGACTTCGGCAAGCAGCATTTCGGCATGATCGCGCTGCTGGCGGATCACCTCCTGCGCCTGCGCCGTATCGCGGCGGAAGCGTGCCCGCTCCAGCCCCTGTTCCAGCGCCGCAGCCAGAAGATCGAAATAATCGGGCGAAATACCCTTCAGCACATAGTCGTCCGCGCCAGCCTTCAGGGCTGCAACCGCAATGCTCGTATCGCCGGAGCCGGTGGCGTAGATGACAGGCGGGTGATCGGGCAGCGCCATGATGCGCGGCAGGATTTCGAGGCCGGTTTCGGCTTTCAGGAAATGATCGAGAACGACTGCATCGATGCCCCCCTTGGCGAGCCGCTCAAGGCCCGTTGTCCCGTCGCTTGCCCATTCGAGCGTAAAGCCGCGACGGCCGAGGTTCTTCTGCATCAGCAGCGCCAGCGCCTCGTCATCATCGATATAAAGGATACGGATTGCAGCATCCGTATTGGACTCGCTCATTCTGCCTCCGGGCGTTTTCCCGCAGCAATACCGGCTGTGAGGCCGCCGAGTCGTTCTGCATGTGACTGTCGTATTGCATCGACAGGCGCGCGTAAACAGCACCTAGCCTTTGGTATGATGTGACGCCTGATGCCAGACGGATCGAAGGAAAATGCCATCGGAAATGTCGACCCCTGCCCCGGCTGCAGCCGGAAGCCCCTCTAAAAAAATCGCGAACACGAATACTGAAAACCAGGTTCTAAACGCCAGGAGAGGCAAATGGTTCCGCCCACAGATCAGCTTTTTTGAAAGCGGCGGTGGTGCGAAACTTCGGCACCCGCGTCGGCAGAAAGCTGCAGGAACCGCAGGCAAGACAAAAAGCCGATCATGCCGACCACGAAGAACGCCCAGCGGAAATCGCCAAGTGCGGGGCCTGCAGCACCGCGAAGCCCCGAGGAAATGTTGAGGACGGCGGCCGCAACGGCAACGCCGAGCAGCATGGAAATCTGCTGCAGCATGCTCGACAGTGTCGAAGCCGAACTTCTCTGCGACGGGCCGATATCGGCAAATGACAGCGTGTTGAGCGCCGTAAACTCCATCGACCGGGAAAGCCCGGCAACGAGGAGCAGCGCCGAAATGACGACCTCAGGAGTATCAGGCGTGAGAAAGCCGCAGCCAATGATCGAGCCGGCTGCGATGACGCCGTTGAAGAAGAGCACGTTACGGAAGCCGAAAAGCCGCAAGAGCGGCGTCGTCACCGTCTTCATGCCGAGATTGCCGAGGAAATAGACCAGGAGATAGGTGCCGGCAGCAATCGAGCTCAGGCCAAAACCCAGCTGGAAGAGCAGCGGCAGCAGGAACGGCGTCGCATTGATCGCCGTGCGGCAAGCCGTGCCCGCCGAAAGCGTCGTCATCGAGAAGGTCTGCACCCTGAAGGCGGCGAGATCGAGCAGCGGATTGTCGACCCGCCGGAAATGCCGCGTCGCCATGACGGAAAACACGATACCGGCGCCAAGCAGCACGACGAGCGGCAGTAAGCCGCCCTCCCATTTGACCGATAGTTCGAGCCCGGCAAGCAGCAGGGTCAGGCCGGCCGCACTCAGGAAAAAGCCCTTTACATCGAGCGGCCCGACACTCTCTTCACGCTGCTCCGGAACGAAGCGCAGCACCAGCGCGATGCCGATCATGCCGATCGGGATATTGATCAGGAAGTTCCAGTGCCAGCTGGCATAGGTGGTGATGAAGCTGCCGAGTACCGGGCCGACGACGGGCGCCGTCAGCGCCGGCCAGGTGATCAGCGCGATCGCCTGCACCAGCTCGGACTTGCGGGCGTTCTTGAGCACGATGATACGCCCGACCGGCGTCATCAGCGCACTGCCCACGCCCTGCACCGCACGCGCAATGACGAATTCGGTGAGGCTTCCCGACAGGCCGCAGAACAGCGATGCCACAGTAAAAACGGCAATGGACGTGAGAAAGACGCGTCGCGCCCCAAACCGGTCGCCCAGCCAGCCGGAAAGCGGAATGAAGGCCGCCGTCGTGAGCATATAGACGGTTATGCCGATGCTCATGGCGACCGGCTGCACGCCGAAACTCGCCGCCATCTGCGGCAGCGAAGTGGTGACGATCGTGCCGTCGAGAATCTGCATGAAGAATGAAACGGCAACGACCAGCGCTACGATCTTGGCCTGACGGGCGCCGAACACCTCATCTGTCTTCTCACTCGTCTGAACTGCAGTCATCGATCTATGCGAATTCCGGATTACGGGAGAAAAGGCGGGAAACCGAAAGGCAGGCCGCGCGGAGGGATACCCGATCTGGATACGCCCCTTATCCGGGATCGGAAAGGAAAAATGCCGTAAGGGCCGAAATTTTTGTCGCCATGTGCGGCAACAATTCGGGATCAGCGGCCGACGGCAGTTTCAACCGGTTTTGCAGTGACGCATGCTGCCGGAAGCTTGCCGAGTTCCGACCTGCGGCTGGCCGTGTCGAGTTCGGAAAAGTTGTCGGCCAATTCAGACGTTACTTCGCCCTGCACCACGCAGTCGATCATGAACATCGGCCGGCGCTTGTGCTCCTGCACGAGGCGGCCGACATATTCGCCGAGCGTGCCGAGCGCGATCAGCTGGATGGCGCTCAGGGCCGAAATGGCCGCCATGATGCTCGACCAGCCGGTGATGACATTGCCCTCGAACCATTGCACGAGCGTATAGACCAGAAGCCCGACCGCAAACACCGCCGATATTAGCCCCATCCACGCGCTGATGCGCAGCGGAATGATCGAGAAGCTGGTGATCGCATCGATCGCGAAGCGGATCATCTTCTTCAGCGGATATTTCGTCGAGCCGGCATAGCGGGCATCGCGCGTATACCGCAGCGCCACCTGCCTGCCGCCGATCCAGCTCACCATTCCCCGGATGAAGCGGTGCCGCTCCGGCATGTTGAGGAGGATATGCACGATGCGCGCCTTCATCAGCCGGAAATCGCCGGTGTCCTGCGGGATCGAGATGGAGGTAAGCCGCGTCAGCAGCCGGTAGAAGACGGAGGCGGTGATGAGCTTGAACTTCGTCTCGCCCTTGCGCTCGCTACGCTGCCCGTAAACGACGTCGGCGCCCTGATCCATGATCGCCATCATCTGGGAAAGCAGTTCCGGCGGATCCTGCAGATCGGCATCGATAAGCAGCACGCGCTCGCCGCGCGCCACCGCAAGGCCCGAGGTCGCCGCGAGCTGATGGCCGTGATTGCGCAGGAGCTTGACGCCGAGCACCTGCGGAATGCCTGCCGCAAGCTGCGATATCACGCCCCAGGTATCGTCGCTGGAGCCGTCGTCGACGAGGATGATCTCGAAGGATTGGCCGGCAACAGCCTGCGCAGCCGCCCTCGCCCGCCGGCAGAACTCTTTCAGTCCCTCGGCTTCGTTGTAGCAGGGTGCCACGATGGAAAGCTTCGTCTTCGTCTCGGCACCATCAACGGATTTGCCCATATCCACCGAACCTCCTTGCTCCCCGCAGGGCAGCATGACCAATCACCTGAAGGCACAGAGGCAGCGCGCCCCGGCCTGATGGTCGCAACCTGCGCCTCCGGCAATGGCTTGATATCATGCGTCTGCTTTGCAGATTCTAAAGGCAGAGCCACAAAGTGAATTGCGCGGCGTAAGCGCAAGGAGGCGTCATGCAGGATGCAGCACCCAATCTCGGCCGCAGGGCCGCCGAAGCCAATGCCAAGTTTCTCGTCGCCCTCGCCGTCATGGTCTTCCTGGCGGCAGGCACGCTCGCCTATTGGCAGGGCTGGCTGTTCTTCTTCAATTTCGCCGCCTGGTCGGCCGGCTCATCGGCCTATTTCTATTATCGGGACCCGGCACTCCTGGAAAAGCGCATGCGCGCCGGCCCTGCCGCCGAGACGGAACCGGTGCAGAAGCGCATCCAGCTCTTCACCAGCGTCGTGATGATCGCCCTCATCCTGGTTTCGGCGCTCGACTACCGCTTCGGCTGGTCGAGCGTTCCGGCTTGGGCAGTCATCCTCGGCAATCTGCTGATCTCGGCAGGCTTCCTGTTCGTCGTATTCGTCCTCAGGGAAAACACCTTTGCCTCGGCCACGATCCAGGTATCGGAGGACCAGAAGGTCATCTCCACAGGCCCTTACGCCTTCGTGCGCCACCCGATGTATGCCGCCGTCCTGCCGCTCGCATCCGGCATTCCGTTGGCCCTCTCCTCCCTGTGGGGGCTCGTTATCGTGCCATTGACCTTTATCGGCCTGATCCTGCGGCTCCTGGACGAAGAAAAGCATCTGCGCCGGGATCTGTCCGGTTATGAAGATTATTGCCGCAAGGTGAAGTACCGGCTGTTTCCCGGCCTCTGGTGAAAATCCGCCTGAGACTCAGGGCTCGTAGCGGCTGACCTCCAGCCCCGATCCGACCGGCAGCAGCACGCTGGTGATCCCCGGCTTGGTCCTGATGGCCCGGGCATAGATCTTCACATCTTCAGTCACCGGATAAATCATGTTGTCGGCAACGATGATCGCGCCCGTATTGAGCTTCGGATAGAAGGCCTCTAGGCACGGCAGGTAGAGATCCTTCCAGAGGTCGACGAGCACGAAATCCACCTTGCCCCGCAATTCGCGGATCATCGCGACCGCATCGCCCACCCGGAAATCGATATGTTCGGCAAGCCCGGCCTTCTCTGCCATCGTCTGCGCATGGGCGGATTTATAGCCATGCACTTCCATGGTGATCAGCCGCCCGCCGGTCGCCCGCGCAGCTTCCGCGAGCCAGATGCCGGAATAGCCGAAGGAAGTGCCAAGCTCGAGAATGGTCGGCGCCGTCAGGCTTCGGACGAGAATATTGAGGAATCGCCCTGTCTCCGGACCGACAGCCCGCATCCGCTGATCCTGCCCGCCGTCGCGTCCGCCCGGCGCCTCCTGGCGCGGTGCGCCGCGCTCCTCGTCGATCCGCTGGTGATAGGCACCGAGCACATTGAGCACCTTCTCATCCAGCCGATATGCGCCGACATTGTTCTGTATGTCATCGCTCATTGCCATTCCTCCAGGGATAGGCTTGCGACGGTAATTGCCGCAGCAAGGACTTCGCTCCAGCGAGTTAAATACCGGGGGCGTCTTCGGGCAAGGGCAGAATGTTTGGAAAGCGGAAACCGCTGATTCTCGCCAACAGAGGCGGTGGATTCAGAAAAACAGAAAAAGCCAGCAAGCCTTTGATATCAAAGGCCTTGTTTCTGGATTCTGTTCTCTTTTAAGGAGAATTTGGTGGGTGATGTAGGGCTCGAACCTACGACCCGCTGATTAAGAGTCAGCTGCTCTACCAACTGAGCTAATCACCCGTACCGTGCTTGGCTGCGCGGTGTGACGGGGCATATAAATAGGATCGTCCGGCTTGTCTAGCGCCCTGTCGAAAATTCTTTGGTTAATTGCAAAGTTTTTTTGTCAGGGGCCGGAAATCCAATGAAATCAAAGGTCGAGAGTGCCGGTTGCAATCCGCACCGCCTGACCGCCGATCCGGGCGTTCGAAATCGTCCCGCCTTCGATATCCATATGCAGGTGGATGAAGGAGGGGCGGCCCATCTCCACGCCCTGCTCGATGAGGATCGGATGATGCCCGTCCGTCAGCCGGTCGAAATGGTTGATCGCGCCGGAGAGAGCGGCGGCGGCCGAACCAGTGGCCGGGTCCTCTGAAATGCCCATGCCGCTTGCAAACATGCGGGCATGGAACTTGGCGACATGGTTCACGCCGCCGCGGCAATAAATATAGGCCGAGGCGAGAGCGCCGTCGACGAAGGGCACGGTCTTTTCCCAAAGCTGCGGATCGAACTCCAGCCGCTCTGCCGCGCCGACGTCGTGAACCGGCACCATCAGGAAGGGAACGCCGGCGCTCCAGATCGACGGCACGTGATTCTCGAAGCCGATCTCGGTGGTCTTCAAGGACAGCGCATCGGCAATGCCGAGCCTGTCGAGCGGCAGTGGTATCTGCTGGGATTTGCGCGGCAGGTCGAATTCGGCAAAGCTCGCCTCGCCGTCCCTGAGCCTGACGGCACAGCGCACCGGGCCGACATTTTCTTCGAGCACCGAAACGAGGTCGAGGGTAGCGGCCTCGTGTGCCCGCTCCGCCAGCGCGATCGCCGTGCCAACGGTGGGATGGCCGGCAAAGGGCAGTTCGCGGCCGGGCGTGAAGATGCGGATGCGCGCCGTATAGGCGGGATTGTCCGCAGGCTGCACGAACACCGTCTCGGAAAGATTGGTTTCGCGGGCGATAGCCTGCATCGCCTCGTCCCCGAGTCCTCCTCCATCGAAGATCACGGCCAGCGGATTGCCGGCAAGCTTGGTGTCGGTGAACACGTCATAGACGCTGTAGCTTAACGCCACATCGGCCTCCCTGGATGGTCATCGAAGCGCCAACCTGCCCGACCGCACGCCTGAGTGCAAGATTACCTGTTGAAATACCAGTCGATGATTGGAAGCATGGCGACGTTGTAAGGCTGCGCTGCCGGATCGGCGGAACGAATTGCGACAGCGCCGGATATTTCCTTGTCGTCGGCGACCAGCATATGCCTGCCAATGAAATCGACCATCTCGTCGGCCGTCATGTCGAAGCGAAACAGCTTGAAAATCGAGACCGAGCGTCTGACGTGACCGGCATAGAGCCCCTCGTCCGCAACGGCATCCGAGAGATCGAGACCCGTCTCCTCCATCACCTCGCGGGCCATGTTGCTGTCGATATCACAGCGTCCGTCGACGATATCTTCGGGCTCCAGCGAACCGGCTGCAAAATAGACCTGGCCGGGATTGGCCGTATGCGCCCCCATGCGAATCGCGACCAGCGCGCCGTCGGATGATTCCAGCACGGGATAGGCGAAGAGATGGATGGCCCCCTTCCGATCCGGCTGCCTGCGCCACCACATGAAGGTCGAGAAAGGAACGGTATGAGCCTCGCTCGAAATTCCTTCTTCGGAGAGGTTCAGCCGGTGCTGCAGCACCATGCGGCCATCGAAGAGCGCCGGATTGGCGGCAATTTCCCGCTCCCAGTTCTCGCGGATCGCCGACCTGTTGGCAATAAGCAGCGGATGATCGCCGTCGAGCACACGCAGATTGGTGCCGGCGATCGGAAAAACCGTCTGTTCCGGCGGAAAGGCTGAAAGGTCTTCTGAAAAAATTGGTGTCATATGAGGTCCAGTGTCATGACGACGGGGCAATGGTCGGACGCCTTCGGCCTGTCCCACCCGGCGCGCGGGTAGCGCTCCACCTCCTGCCCCGGCGGGAAGATGGTGCGGTAGGGCTGTCCGTGGCGAATGATTTCGGGGATGCGCTTCGCATTGGCGGCAGCAAGTGCCGGCGACAGCCAGAGATAATCGAGCTGGCAGAGCCACTGCTCCTCCGGCCCGCGCGAATGATAGAGTGTCCAGCGGTCGAGCGGCTCGCGGCGGCGCACGACATTTTCGGCAAATCCATCCTGGCTGAAGACATCGAGCGCGCTCTCGGCCTCGTCCCGATGCTCGAACCGGTACCCTGTCCCGCGCCGGCCGATGACATCGACCCGCTCCTGATAGTCGTTCATGTCGCCGCAGATGACGAAGTTCTTTTTCGCCGTATGGCCTGCGCCGAATCTGTCCTCGATGATACGGCGAACGGCGCGCGCCTCCGCCCGGCGGATCGGCAGGGTCGATTGCCGCCCGTCCAGCCCGTCGCGCGGATTGCCCATCGACTTGAAATGCACGACATAGAGCGTCATCGGCACACCGCCGATCCTCAAATCCAGTTCCAGGCAGTCGCGCTTGAAGATCTTGTCGTCGAGCCGGTTGGTCTTGCCGATCTCCTCGTCGAAGAGATCGAAATCACGATAGGTAGCCATCGCGTGGCTCTTGATGTCCCTGAGCTCGATCTTCTGCCCGTCGCGCGTTTCCTCGCGCATCAGCACTGCTACATCGATGCCGCGGCTGTCATTGCCCTCGACCAGGTATTTCTGCCGGTAGCCATTGCCGACCATGCGGTAGAGATAGCCATATTCGAAGGCCTGAAGTGCCGCCATGTTGTCGATTTCCTGCAGGCAGAGAATATCGGCATCCGCATCGGCAATGGCGAGCGCCGTCATCTGCCTGGTGTCGTCGGTGGATGCGATCACCCGCGCCTGCTCCAGCTGCTGGTAGACGCCTTCGTTGTTGACCTCGAAAAGTTTGATGACGCGGTCCTGCCGGAGCTGGTTGCGATAACCTGTGAAATCGAAGCGCGTCATCAGGTTTTCGACATTGAAAGTGGCAAGGCGAAGCGACATCGGGCATTCCCGGTTGGAATCACGGATACAACTAAAGCAATTCCAGAAAAAATGTGCAGCGGTTTTACGCCCGGAATTGCATGAAGACACCTAGACCCGAAAGCGCGCTTCGCAAAGCCATTCGTCTTCAGAGCCGCCAGCCGGCGCGGATGACGACGTGCACAGCTTCGTCAGGCACGACCGCCACGCGGCTGTAGGCGCGCAGCGCCTGGCCGTTGCCGAGCGTGAGCTTCACGGCATAACGCTCGCCTTCGAAAAGCACGGATTCGATGGTTGCCGGAGCCCCCTCGCCGCCGATGACGACATCTTCCGGCCGCACCAGAATATCCGCGCCATCGATATTGGCCGCATGCAGCGCCCCCTCGAGCTCGTCCCACTCGAGCTGACGTTCGCCGCCCATGACCGGCAGCGTGATAATCGCGCCCCGGCCGATCAGCCCGCCGACCATGCGTCCTTCCGGCCGCGCATAGATCTCCGCCGGCGGTGCCACCTGCAGCAGCCGTCCTTCGGACATGACGGCGATGTCGGTGGCCAGTGCCATCGCCTCGCTCTGGTCATGCGTCACATAGATCATCGTGGCGCCCGAGCGCTGGTGGAACTCACGGAACGTCTCTTCCATCTCCTGCTTCAGATGCCGGTCGAGATTGGCGAGCGGTTCGTCAAGCAGCACGACATCAGGCGAAGTCACCAGGCAGCGGGCAAGCGCCACGCGCTGCCGCTGGCCACCCGACAGATCGGCCGGACGCCGCTCGGCATAATCGACAAGACGCACGGTCGACAGCGCATCCCGCACCCGGGCCTTGTAGGCCTCGCCGGAGATGCCGCGCACCTTCAGCGGATAGCCGACATTGTCGGCCACACTCATATGCGGCCAGAGCGCGTAGGACTGGAACACCATCGCCATGTTGCGCTTTTCCGGCGGCAGCGATTGCGAGGCATCGGCCAGCAGCCGTTCGCCGAGATAGATCGATCCGTCGCTCGGCGTCTCGAAACCGGCGATCATGCGCAGCACCGTGGTCTTGCCGCAGCCGGAGGGGCCGAGCAGCGCGAGAAAGCCGCCCTCGCGCACATCGAGCGAAAAGCCGCTGACAGCCGCTCTGCCCGTGCCGAAATCCTTGGCCACCTGATTGAGGATCAGCTTCGCCACGGCACCACTCCCTTGGGCAGATGTTTCGCCAGAAGCTCCAGAAGCAGCATCATGGCGACGACCATGAAGACGACGAGCACGGAGAGAGCCGATGCAAGATCGGAACTGCCGCTGTCATCGAGATTGTAGATGGCGACCCCGAGCGTCTGCGTGCCCGCCGACCAGAGCAGCGCCGAGATCGTCAGCTCGTTGCAGGCAATCAGGAAAACGAGGATGACGGATGCGCCGGCCGCCGGCGCGATCAGCGGCACGATAATATCCTTTAACCGTCGGAAGAAGCCGGCACCGGAAAGCCGTGCCGCCTCTTCGAGCGCCGGATCGAGCTGATGAAAGGCACTGACGACAGGCTTCAGGCTGACGGCAAAGAAGGAAGAGAAATAGGCGATGAGAATGATCCAGACCGTGCCGTAAAGTGTCACGTTCAGCACCGGAACAGGCGCGGCAAAGACGAGGATGAAACACACGGCCATGACGATGCCCGGCAGCGAATAGGGTATTTCCACGAGGCTGGAGACGATGCGCGACAGACCATCCCTGCGCCGCGTCAGTGCATAGGCCGCCAGCACCGTGACGAAGAGCAGCCCGACCGCCGCCCCGCTTGCGAGCGAGAGCGAGTTGACGAAGGCGGTACGCGTTACCGCCTGCCGGAAGAGAATCTCTTCGAACGCATGGAAGGTCATCGTCTTGAAGGTGAGCGGCACGCCATAGGCAGGCACCAAAGCCCCCGCGACCAGCGCGAAGAAGGGCGCGGCCAGCATGAAGAACAGCACGATCCAGAGCAACGGGGTGAAGAGGAGCTTCCACCCGCCAAGCTCGAAGGCGGCCGTCGCACCCGAAAGCCCGATGACACGATAATCGCGCCCGCGCAGCGCCCGGTCCTGGATCGCCAGGCCCGCAACCGAGATCAGCGCGATAATGGCCGACAGCAGCGCCACATCGCCGAAGGTGCGGCCGGTAAAGGCGGTGAATTTTGAGAAGATCAGCGTCGGCAGCGTGAAGATCGAGGCGGGAATGCCGAGAATGGCCGGGATGCCGAAATTGCCGGTGCAGGAGACGAAGGAGATCGCTGCCCCGGCAATCACGCCCGGCAGCGACAGCGGCAGGATGATATCGCGGAAGACCCTGAGGCTCGACGCACCTGACAGCCGCGCCGCCTCCACCCCGTCGCGCGGCAGGGTCATCAGCCCTGCCCTCAGCGCCAGATAGACGAGCGGCGCATGCTGCACGCCGTAGAGCAGCGCAATGCCGCCGATAGAATAGAGCGGCTGCGGCGACCCCAGCGGCGGCGCGATATGCAGCGCCTTCAGAAGCGGGCTCGACGGCCCCGACATCTGCACCCAGGCGAGCGCCGTCACCTGCGGCGGGATCATCATCGGCAGCACGAAGAAGAAGCTGAGCGGCCCCTTGGCCGGGATATCGGTGAGCGTCAAGAGATAGGCGAAGGCGCAGCCGATGACGAGCGAGATGACCGTGCCGAGGACCGCCGTGACGATGGTGTAATAGACGGCCGACCAGACCATCGGGTCCGAAAGGACCACCATGACGCCGCCATTGGCAAAGGCGGAAATGCCGACGATCGCGAGCCGCGCCAGAGGCAGCACGCTGAGGAAGAGAACCACCGAAACAATAAAAGGAAACAGCCAGACGGGCTGGCTGCTTCCTGCACGTATATAGCCCTGCATGGGTCTATTATTTCGAACCGTACAGATCCGTAAAGGTCTTCAGATCCTTGTCGGTATTCTTGAGAGCCTCGGCGGCATTGATGGGCAGAACCTTGATCGTATCGCGCGCCGGGAAGCCGTCAGGCAGCTTCATGCCGTTGCGAGCCGGGATATAGCCAAGCTTGAGGAAACCTTCCTGGCCCTTTTCCGAGAGAACGTAATCGACGAACTTCTTGGCGGCATCGGCATTCTTGGCGCTGGCGAGAATGCCGACCGGCTCGGTCACGGCCGAAACGCCTTCGCTCGGGAAGACGAACTCGACCGGAGCACCCTTGGCCTTTTCGCGGATCGGCAGGTAATCAACGACCATGCCGTAAGCCTTTTCGCCCGAAGCAACGGACTTCAGCACCACGCCATTGCCGCCGGACGCGACAGCAGCGTTGTCGGCAAGCGACTTGTAGAAGTCCCAGCCGAGGCCCGGAACGGCAGCGAGCGTCTGGGCGTGAATGAGAGCGGCACCCGAGGCAAGCGGGCTCGGCATGGTCACGAGGCCCTTGGCTTCGGGCTTGGCAAGGTCTTTCCAGCTCGTCGGCTTCATGGCAGCCGACGTGTTGTACATGATGCCCGTCGTGATCAGCTTGGTGGAATAGTAATAGCCGTCGGCATCATAGAGCGCGGCATCGTAATTGGCGGCTTCGGGCGACTTGTAGGCAAGCAGCTTGCCGTCCTCTTTCAGGCGCTCCAGCGTCACGACATCGGCGATCAGCAGGACATCTGCAACCGGATTGCCGGCTTGAATTTCAGCCTGCAGCTTCGCCATGATCTTCGGCGTGCCATCGCGCACCCAATCGACCTTGATATCGGGATTGGCGGCCATGAAGCCATCGACGGTCGCCTGCGCGTCTTCGTTCGGCTGGCTGGTGTAGAGAACGAGGTTGGCAGCGGAAGCCGGGATAGCGAGAAGGCTCGCGGCAAGAAGTGCTGCGGCGGAAACTAGAGTTTTCATGGAAGGAATCCTCGGATGATGATGCCCCTCCTTATTGGGGGTGTTTTACAGCGGTGTGACAGGAGGCTTCAGCCGGCGAAGCCGATATCCTCACACGTTTTTCGATGAGAGACCTGCTGTCTTTGTCGATAGCGCCGCAAAATAATCTAAACTTAAGATTGCACGATATAGATCTCTATAAAATCAAACCATTTTCAACAGCCTGGAGTTTGCATGAAGATCCGAATTGTAACCCTGCTTGCCTGTGCGAGTCTCGCCGCATGTCAGACGACAGACGGTAAAACGTCCAAAGATTTGAAGGATTATCCTGAGGCTTTAGCCTACAGGGACTGCATGTGGTCGCGCGCAGTTGCCTATGCACCGCAGAACGGCTCGCCATTGGAATTGGGCTTGATCGCTGCCAACTCCTGCAGTTCCGCACGTCAGGCCCTGCTCGACGCCGTCAGCAAAAATGAAAGACCGGGTTTCATCCGCGAATTGTCGCGCCGGATGGAGCACAGCGAACCGCTCGTTGCAGCGGATATGATCATCGCTGTGAGGACAAGGAAATAGCGCTGGTTGCGGGCAACATGCCTCGCGCTCGCATGGAAACCCGTTGTCTATTACGCTCGCACAGGCGTCGGCAAAGGCGTAAATTCACGCAGGCGTGAACAGCATCGCGCTTGCCTTGGCAGTCCGTTGCGGTACGTCAATCAGGCCATTTTCAAGAGGAGGAATTTCAATGGAATATCGTTTGCTCGGCCGTTCCGGCCTTAAAGTTTCCACCGTGACCGTGGGCACGATGACCTTCGGCGGCGTCGGCTGGGCCAAGACCGTTGGTGATCTCGGCGTGCAGGAAGCCCGCCGCATGGTCGATATCTGCCTCGATGCCGGCGTCAACCTGATCGACACGGCCAATGTCTATTCCAACGGCGAATCCGAGCGCATCATCGGTGAAGTGTTCGGCGGCAAGCGTCCCGATGGCGTGCTGCTTGCCACCAAGGCCCGCTTCGGCATGGGCGACGGCCCGAACGATCGCGGCCTGTCGCGCTATCACCTGATCCGCGAATGCGAGGCAAGCCTGCAGCGCATGAAGACCGATGTCATCGATCTCTACCAGGTCCACGAATGGGACGGTCAGACGCCGCTCGAAGAGACGATGGAAGCGCTCGACACGCTGATCAAGCAGGGCAAGGTGCGCTATGTCGGCTGCTCGAACTATTCCGGCTGGCACATCATGAAGGCGCTCGGCGTTGCCAATGAAAACAAGTACCAGCGCTTCGTCAGCCAGCAGATCCACTACACGCTGGAAGCCCGTGATGCGGAATACGAACTGCTGCCGATCTCGATCGACCAGGGCCTCGGCGTGCTGGTCTGGAGCCCGCTCGCCGGCGGCCTTCTCTCCGGCAAGCACCGCCGCAATGCCGCCGCTCCCGAAGGCACCCGCCAGTTCGCCGGCTGGACCGAACCGCCGATCCGCGACGAAAACCGCCTCTGGAACATTGTCGAGACGCTTGTCGCGATCGGCCAGGAACGCGGCGTTTCCGCAGCCCAGGTGGCGCTCGCCTGGCTGATCGGCCGCAAGGCGGTCACCTCGGTCATTATCGGCGGCCGCACCGAAGCCCAGTTCAAGGACAATCTCGCCGCCGCCGAGCTGAAACTGTCTGCCGACGAGCGCAAGCGTCTCGACGATGTCAGCGTGCCGCCGGTCATCTATCCCTATTGGCACCAGCTCAACACGGCCAACGAGCGGCTGAGCGAAGCCGACATGGAACTCTTCGCCCCGCACGTGAAGAAGTAAACTCTCCAAAACGTTGCATGGCGGGTAACCGGCGTCACAAAAGATGCAATTCCGCCATGCTATCGTGAACCTCGCCCCCACCACGAGGTTCATCATGCTCCGGAATTACAAGGTGCTGAAGGGTACGGCTTCGGCGCTCGCCCTTGACGACGACAACGATCCCCATATCGAAATTCGCCTCGAGGCCGGTGACGTCAGCTATCGCATCGCCATGAACGTGCGCTCGAAGGAATCGCCGCACGATCTGCTCTATGCGAATGTCATGGACTTCCAGCACGCGGAGCTGACGGCTGAGCTCGCCGCCTTACCGATAGGCCTCACGGATATCAGGGGCGACCGGCAGGATCTGGCGATCGACTATGTGCGCGGCGGCATCATCGAGCGCGAGGACATGGATGTCGCGCCTTTTCAGCTCGACGGACCGAAGAACGACCTGCGCGATTTCATCGAACCCATCGTACAGGAAGGCATCGCCGACAAGTCCATCCATTTCTACGCCTTCGGTGAAGCCTGGGGACCTGAGAACAACAAGCCGGACGAATATTTCGGATTCGAACCCGGCAACGGCATCCACGACATCCACATGAACCAGGGCGACAGCGGCAGCTTCCGCGCCACCAACGCCCCCAATCAGGACGGCGCGCTGCTGATCCATTTTTCCGATGAGGATCACTGGGCGGCGATCTTCCTCGGCTTCCAGTCGCAGAACTGGAATACGGACGCCAATACCGGCCATCCGGTCGGCGACAACAGGGGCGGTCAGGGCCGCGGCGAAGGCACCCGCCGCCCGCAACCGATCGTCGCCTCGTCGCTGCGCATCATCGCCGCCATGATCAACCCGGTGAACCACCCTGACGGCACCGAGGACGAGACGGTGACGATCATCAACCGGTCGGATGTCGCCATGTCGATCGAGGGCTGGTCGCTGGAAGATGGCGAAGGCCGCCGCCAAAAACTCTCGGGCTCTCTCGCATCGGGCGAATTCCGCACAATCACGCTTGACCCGGAAAATGGCGGCCCGCAGCTTGCCAACAAGGGCGGCGATATCATGCTCGTCAATGCCGATGGAGCGGTCGCCGACCGTGTCGGCTACGGCAAGAGCGAAACCGCCAACGAAGGCTGGACGACGATCTTCTGATCGCCGCCCATGCATCTCGGCATATCAGCCGATCTCGCTGGCGATCAGCTGGCCGAGACGGCTAATGCCCTCCTCGATCATCCTCTCGTTGGCGCAGGAGAAGCTGACACGAAACGTGTTGGCGCCCGAACCATCGGCAAAGAAAGCCCGGCCGGGAACGAAGGCGACCTTGGCGCTTTCGAGCGATTTGGCGAGAAGCTTCGCGCCGTCCATGCCCTCCGGCAGGGTGACCCAGATGAACATGCCGCCTTCCGGCTTCGTCCAGCTTGTGCCTGATGGCATGTATTTTTCAAGCGCCGCCAGCATGCAATTCCGCCGCTGGCTGTAGGCGGCCCTGATCTTGGCGACCTGCGCGTCGAAACCACGCTCGGCAACTTCCGAAATTGCCATCTGGTTGATGGTCGATGAATGCAGGTCCGCCGCCTGCTTCATCAGCACCAGCTTGCGGATGACGGGCGCATTGGCAACGATGAAACCGACGCGAAGGCCGGGCGCCAGCGTCTTGGAGAAGCTGCCGCAATAGATCGTGCGCGTATCGTTGATATGTCCCTTCCGCGCAATTTCCAGCGCCAGGATAGGTGGGATCGGATCGCCGTCATACCGCAGCGACTGATAGGCGGCATCTTCGATGACGGCGATGTCGAGTTCTTCGGCAAGATCGAGAACTTTCTCGCGACCCTCGCGATCGACAGTTTCGCCGGTCGGGTTGGAGAATTCGGCCGAGAGATAGGCGAACTTCACCTTGCCGCCCTTCTGGGCAGCCGCATCGCGATAGGAACCCGGCGTGCGGTTGCCGCCTGGTGTCAGCTGGTCGTAGGCGGGCTCATAGGCATTGAAGGCCTGCAGCGCGCCGAGATAGGTCGGCCAGGTGACGAGCGCCGTGTCGTTGGGCGACAGAAACAGCTTGCCGAGATAATCGAGGCCCTGCTGCGAGCCTGAGACGATGAAGACATTCTCGAGTTCGCAGGGAATGCCTAAGTCGGCCATCTGCGTGACAAGCCATTCGCGCAGCGGCTTGTAGCCTTCCGATACCGAATATTGCAGCGCCGAGTTCACCGCCGCACTGTCGAAAATATCCGCATAGGCCTTCTTGAATTCCTGATCTGGAAACAGTGCCGGGTCCGGAATGCCGCCGGCAAAAGAGATGATATCCGGCCGGTCGAGAAGTTTCAGAAGCTCGCGGATTTCCGAAGCGCGCATCCGTGACGAGCGCGTCGCAAACATTGAATCCCAGTTCAGCATGGGGTTTCCTCATCTTTTTTTATGTTGTTTGCAGATCACCATGCCGCGCAATTTATGTCAACAATACTGACCTATTTTCTTGTCACTGTGACAAGTCGGTGATCCGGCAGTCCGACGCCTTGGCGCCGATCTCCAGGATTTCACGCAGCCAAACCGATGGTCTGCGTCATTGGCTCAACATTCGCCACATCGCTGAATTATTCGTCCGATCACGAGCAAAATCGGCTCATTCAGACCTTTCCAAAACCGGCCCGGCGGCAGTAGTGTGCCGGCCATTATTCAATGGACTATCAAGGTGCCAGCATGACCGCGACGTCGACCTCTCATGAAATCACAATCGAATTCCACAAGTCTCCCGTCTCCGACGCCGACCGCATCAAGGCACTGGAAACACCCGGCTTCGGCAAGATCTTCACGGATCATATGGTCCTGGCACGCTGGACCGCCGACAAGGGCTGGCACGATGCGAAGGTGACGGCGCGCCGCCCGCTGGAGCTCGATCCTGCAAGCGCCGTCCTGCACTACGCCCAGGAAATCTTCGAAGGCATGAAGGCCTACAAGGCGGACGATGGCCGCATCCTGCTCTTCCGGCCCGAAGAGAACGCCCGCCGTTTCGCGCAGTCGGCCGCCCGCATGGCGATGCCCGCCGTGCCGGAAGAACTTTTCCTGAAGGCGGTCGAAGAACTTGTTCGTGTCGACAAGAACTGGATACCCTCCGGTGACGCCAGCCTCTACCTGCGCCCCTTCATGTTCGCCAATGAGGCTTTCCTCGGCGTTCGCCCGGCCCAGGAATATATCTTCTGCATCATCGCCTCCCCGGTCGGCGCCTATTTCAAGGGCGGCGCCAAGGCCGTCTCCCTCTGGGTCGAGACCGCCTATACCCGCGCAGCCGCCGGCGGCACCGGTGCTGCAAAATGCGGCGGCAACTATGCAGCCAGCCTCGTCGCCCAGGCTGAAGCGGCCAAGAAGGATTGCGACCAGGTCGTCTTCCTCGACGCGGCAGAACATCGCTGGGTCGAAGAGCTCGGCGGCATGAACGTCTTCTTCGCGATGAATGACGGCTCGATCGTCACCCCGCCGCTCGGCGGCACCATCCTTCCCGGCATCACCCGCGCCTCGGTCATCGTGCTCGCCAAGGAAAAGGGCCTGCGCGTCGAGGAACGCCCCTACTCCTTCGAGGAATGGAAGGCCGATGCGGCGAGCGGCAAGCTCGTCGAAGCCTTCGCTTGCGGCACGGCAGCCGTGCTCGCGGGCATCGGCCTGGTCCGTCATGCCGACGGCGAGTTCAAGGTCGGCGACGGCCAGACCGGCAAGCTGACATCAGAACTGCGCCAGCAGCTCGTCGGCCTGCAGAAGGGCGTCACCAACGACGAGCGCGGCTGGACCCGCCGCGTTCTCTGATCTCAATCCTGGATATCGGGAATGCTGCCGCGTTCTCTGATCTCAATCCTGGATATCGGGAATGCTGCCGCGTTCCCGATCGCGATTCTCACGTAAAACAGAACTTCGAAACCGGGCTTGTCGCCCGGTTTTTTTATTGCGGAAAACCACCCACCATTGACGGCAGCGAACCATGTTCTTACCCTATAGCGATCGATAGAGGAAAGGTAAGAATGGCAACAGCAACTCTCTCTGCAAAGTTCCAGATCTCCATTCCAAAGGAAGTGCGCGAGCAGCAGCACTGGTCCGCGGGCCAGGAATTCGTGTTCATCCCGAAGGGCAAAGGCGTTCTGCTCATCCCCGTCCCTGAACTCGCCGATCTCAAAGGCATTGCCAAAGGCGCCGACCCCGCCAACTATCGCGACAGGAAAGACCGTTTCTGATGCGCGTCGTCGATAGCTCGGCCTGGATCGAATGGCTGACCCAGGGCCCTGCAGCGGATCGCCTGCAGGGTGAAATGCCCGCGCGAACAGAATGCATTGTCCCCACGATCGTCCAGCTCGAGCTCGCCAAATGGCTGGAGCGCGAACGCGGTGAGGACGCCGTCGATTCCTTTTTCGCCTATACCGCCACCTGCGTCATCGCGCCCCTTGATACGGCCCTCGGCCGCCGCGCCGCCGAAGTGTCGGCCAAGCGCAAGCTCGCGCTTGGCGATGCGATCATTTACGCCACTGCCGAATTGCACGATGCCGATGTCCTGACACTGGACGCTCATTTCAAGGATCTGGACCGCGTGGTCTATATCGGGAAGAATCCATGACCACTTCCTTCTACGACGACAACGCCGAAACTTACGCCGCCCGCGATCGCAAGCCGCCTACCGCAAGGCTCGATGCATTCCTCGCCGCACTACCCGAGAAGGCTCGCATCCTCGAACTCGGCTGCGGTGGCGGACAGGATTGCGCCTATATGCTGTCCAAAGGCTTCGACGTCACGCCGACGGATGGTTCGGCTGAGCTTGCTCGCCAGGCCGAGAAGCTGATCGGCAGGCCCGTCAAAATCATGCGTTTCGAGGAACTGTCCGCACATGAGGAATTCGATGGCGTCTGGGCCGAAGCGAGCCTCCTGCACGTACCTCGCGCAGATCTGCCCGGCATCCTCACTCTCATCCGTAGCGCCCTGAAGCAGGACGGCGTCTTTCATGCGAGCTTCAAGGCCGGTACCGCCGAAGGCCATGACAGCTTCGGGCGCTATTACAACTATCCTTCGATGGAATGGCTGCAGACATTGTTCGATGCCGGCGGCTGGAGGGATATCTCGATCAACGAGGTCGATGGCGGCGGCTATGACGGTAAACCGACCCGCTGGCTGCATCTTGCCACCCGCAAATGAAAAGGCCGGAGCTTTCGCCCCGGCCTCTCGTGATTACTGTCCTGAAGTCGCTTAGTTGACGGACTTGTCGACCAGCTTGTTCTTGCCGATCCAGGGCATCATGGCGCGCAGCTTGGTGCCGACTTCCTCGATCTGGTGGCTGTCGTTCAGGCGACGGATGCCCTTGAAGCGTGCGCCGCCGGCGCGGTATTCCTGCATCCAATCCGACGTAAACTTGCCGGTCTGGATATCGGTCAGGACGCGCTTCATCTCGGCCTTCGTCTCGGCGGTGATGATGCGCGGACCGGAGACATATTCGCCCCACTCGGCCGTGTTGGAGATCGAGTAGTTCATGTTGGCGATACCGCCTTCATAGATCAGGTCGACGATCAGCTTCACTTCGTGCAGGCACTCGAAATAGGCCATTTCCGGAGCGTAACCGGCTTCGGTCAGCGTTTCGAAACCAGCGCGGATGAGTTCGACGAGACCGCCGCAGAGAACGACCTGTTCGCCGAAGAGGTCGGTTTCGCACTCTTCGCGGAAGTTGGTTTCGATGATGCCCGAACGGCCGCCGCCAACGCCGCAGGCGTAGGAGAGAGCGAGTTCAAGTGCATTGCCTGAGGCGTTCTGATGAACGGCAACGAGGCAGGGAACGCCGCCGCCCTTCTGGTATTCGCCGCGAACCGTGTGGCCCGGGCCCTTCGGGGCGATCATGACGACGTCGACCGAAGCCTTCGGCTCGATGAGGCCGAAATGAACGTTGAGGCCGTGGGCGAAGGCAATCGCTGCGCCGTCACGGATATTCGGAGCAATCTCGGCCTTGTAGATATCGGCCTGCAGTTCGTCCGGGGTTGCCATCATCATCAGGTCGGCCCAGGCGGCAGCTTCGGCAACCGTCATGACCTTGAAGCCGTCGGCTTCGGCCTTCTTGACGGTCGGCGAACCGGCCTTGAGCGCGATCGCGACGTTCTGGGCGCCGGAATCCTTGAGGTTCAGCGCATGGGCGCGACCCTGCGAACCGTAGCCGATGACGGCGACCTTCTTCGACTTGATGAGGTTGAGATCGGCATCACGATCGTAATAGACGCGCATTGAAATTCCTTCCCTTTTGCTTGTCTGTTGACTGTCAGAAAAGCGGTCAGCCGAGGATCGGCATCTCCGCCAGAACTTTCTCCGTGCCGTAAAGGCGCAGGAAGGCTGTTACCGCCTTCTCCGCCTGACGCGCGGTATCCTTGAGACCCGGCTCGCCGAGCAGCATGCGCACATGCAGGTCGGAAACGATGAGGCCGTATAACGTATGATAGGCTTCGTCGGCATCATGGAAGCGCAGCAGCCCTGCCCTCTTGCCGGCATCGATCAGTGCCATGGCGCGGCGGTCGATCTGCCGGCGGCCGCGTTCGAGCAAGAGCTTGCCGAGCTTGGAGCCGTCGCGATGCGAATCATGCGCACTGGCATGGCCGATCGCCAGCCGGTTGAGCGCCAGCGACACGTCGCCGGCCAGAACCTCGAGCAGGTCGCGGGCGAAGATCACGAGATGGTCGTGCAGGCTCGTATAGGTCAGCCGCTCGCCGCTGCGCTCGAACGTGCGCACCTTGCTCGCCTGATAGGCGATCATTGCAGACAGAAGACCGTCACGGTCGCCGAACCATTTATAGAGGCTTTCCTTGGAGCAGTTGGCCGCGCGCGCCACACCCGAGGTCGTCAGCGCTTTCTCCCCGCCATCGACGAGAAGCTGCAGCGCCTGCTCCAGAACAGCGTTCTGGCGTGGCGAAAACTCGCTCGGCTCTGCGACATCGACTGACACGGCTTCAACTCCCCATTTACGTACCGTACGGTACGGTTCGTGGCGTTTATGCGCCAGATGGCAGGCCCTCGTCAAGAGCCATCAGGAGATTTTTCATGTCATATGAAACAGCGGAATTCGGCTGTTCGAAGGCAGGCAAATAGCTGAACCTGAAAGCCAAGGAGAATCGCTCATGAAAACAACAGCCCTCACCGTTGCCCTGTCGCTTGCGCTTGCCCTTCCGGCCCTCGCCGCCGAGACGCGCTGCGGCTGGATCCAGAACCCGACGCCCGGCAACTGGTGGCTGGACGATGCGCAAAACACCTGGACGATCATGACGCAGGGCGGCAACGATGAGCCCGAGGGCATGGACCTCATCCCTGACATCTCCGAGCATGATTATGTCAAGACCAACGGCAATTACGGCTATGCCTGCGCCTGCATGAGCGTGGAGACCGACGGCAAGGAACGCATCACGCAGATCCTCTCCTTCCGCCAGCTGCCGCTTGCCAAGTGCCGCAACGACAAGGCGCTGAAATTTCCGGGCTGAGGCTTACTCGGCTGCTGCCATGATCTCGCGTGCGCCGTCGACATCGCGCGACGGCGACGCGCCATAGAGACGGCTATATTCACGGCTGAATTGCGACGGGCTCTGATAGCCGACGCGGTGGCCGGCAGTGCCGGCATCGAGCCGTTCCACCAGCATCAGCCGGCGCGCCTCGTGCAGGCGAAGCTGCTTCTGATACTGCATCGGCGTCATCGCCGTCACCGACTTGAAGTGGTGGTGAAACGACGACGCGCTCATGCTGACATGCTCGGCCAACTCCTCGATACGCAGCGGCCGGGCGAAATTCTCCTTCAGCCAGGCAACGGCGCGCGCGATCCGGTTGCTGTGGCTGTCGGCCGTCGCGATATTGATCAGCCGTTCGCCATCGGGGCCGGTCAGGATGCGATAAAGGATTTCCTGCTCGATCAGCGGCGCCATGGCTGGAATTTCGCCTGGACGATCGAGCAAACGCAGCAGGCGCACGGCAGCATCGAGAAGCTCCGGCGGCGCGACGTTGACCGTCATGCCGCGCTGCCCGTCGGTATGGGCGGCCGGACGCGGAATGTCGATGCGGCTCAAGAGCTCCAGCAGCTTCTCGGAATCGATTGCGAGCCCGAGACAGAGGTGCGGCACCTCGGGGCTGGCCTCGGCGATGCGCCAGGCAACCGGCAGATCGAGCGAGGTCAGCAGATAGTCCCCGGTTCCGTAGCTGATGAACTCATCGCCAAGGCGCAGGCTCTTGGCGCCCTGCAGCACAAAGGCAAAGCACGGCTTGTAGCTGCTATGTAGCGGATCGCTGGGATTGGAGCGGCGGCTGATGTGAAGATTGCCGATCGATGTGCGAAACTCACCGTCACCAGGCGCAAACCGCATCGCGATATCGACGATTTCCCGATAGGGGTTGAAGGGCAATGTCATGCGGCAACTCTTTCTGTCTCAGGCCTGCGATCTGATCCCAATTTAAGACTGCTTTTCCATTTCGCAAACAGGTGGCCGGCTCACTTTTGCAGGATCGTGCAAAAAGCTGAGAGTATCGCTCTAACGCTGCTGCAAGGTTCCGCGCAATAGTTCAGCCACCCCTTTCACCCCACCCTCCCACATTGGAAAGGAAGGCACCCATGCCTATTGCCAGAGGTTACGCCGCGACTGACGCTTCCAAGCCGCTGACCCCTTTTACCTTCGAACGCCGCGATCCTAATGAGGATGATGTCGTCATCGACATCAAGTTTGCCGGCATCTGCCATTCGGACATCCACACTGTCCGCAACGAATGGAAGAACGCCGTCTACCCGATCGTCCCGGGCCACGAGATTGCCGGCATCGTCAGGGCTGTCGGTTCCAAAGTGACGAAGTTCAAGGTCGGCGACCGCGTCGGCGTCGGCTGCTTCGTCGATTCCTGCGTCGGCTGCGCCACCCGCGACGTCGACCGCGAACAGTACATGCCGGGCCTCGTCGGCACCTACAACGAGTTCGAAGCCGACGGCAAGACCCGCACCCAGGGCGGCTATTCCGACTCGATCGTCGTCAAGGAAGGCTATGTCATGTCCATCCCGGACAACCTTCCGCTCGATGCATCCGCGCCGCTGCTTTGCGCCGGGATCACGCTCTATTCGCCGCTGCGCCACTGGAATGCCGGCCCCGGCAAGAAGGTCGCGATCGTCGGCATGGGCGGCCTCGGCCATATGGGCGTCAAGCTCGGTGCGGCCATGGGTGCCGATATCACCGTGCTCTCCCAGACGCTGTCCAAGAAGGAGGACGGCCTGAAGCTCGGCGCCAAGGAATATTACGCCACCAACGATCCGGAAACCTTCACCAAGCTCCGCGGCGCCTTCGACCTCGTCATCTGCACCGTCAGCGCCGAGATCGACTGGAATGCTTATCTCGGCCTCGTGAAGGTGGATGGCGCCTTCGTGGTTGTCGGCGTTCCGGAAAATGCGATCCCGGTCCACGCCTTCTCACTGGTCCCCGGCCGCAAGAGCATTTCCGGCTCGATGATCGGCTCGATCAAGGAAACCCAGGAAATGCTCGACTTCTGCGGCGAGCACAACATCGTTTCCGAAATCGAGAAGATCAACATCCAGCAGGTCAACGAAGCCTATGAGCGCGTGCTGAAGAGCGATGTGCGCTACCGCTTCGTCATCGACATCGCCTCGCTGGCAGCCTGATGAAACAAAAAAGGGCGGCTCTCGAGCCGCCCTTTTCATGTCCGGATCCTGCACTGATGGCGACAGCATCGTCAGAGCAACTGCCCGACAGGCTCTGCCCGTGGAGCTGGATGCGGCGGCATGAGCGAATGCCGGATCATCCGCCCCCGAACGCGATATTCTCCCCGTTCCCCCACGCATTCTCGCTGAGGCTGCAGCGATGGGAAGATCACAACCGGCCCTTCCCAAAGACCGAACTCCCCAAGTCTATCCAGCGAGCGCAATAAGTAACCGCTTGGACAAATGTTCCATTTACGACTCATTATGTCGCTCAGGCATATTTCGGCATATCAAAGCCAATGTATGTTCGCGATGCCTCATAAAGCAGTCAGTAATGGGCGGATATAATTGAAGTATCCGTAGTAGCATCCGGCTGCGTACATACGTCGGGCCGTCGATTTCGCATATCTGCAACTTCAGAAGACCGATGCTCAAAACGACGATCCAGACCTCCGTCGTACCTTTACTTTCTCGCATTGCCTGTGGGGACATTGCCGCAGCACTCCCTACGACGGCCAGCCTGCCTGACAGTAGCTGCTCGTCCTGCCTTGTCGCAACTTGATGGAAAAGGGGACTTCATCATGAATATATCGAAAAGCACCGGTGGAATAATGCTTGTCCTTGCCATGCTGGCCGCGACTGCAGGGCCGGGCCATGCCGATGTTGCAAAGATCGGCATCCTCTCCTGCGACGTCTCGAAGGGCGTCGGAGAGATATTGAGCCGAAAGCAGTCACTCAATTGTCAGTTCAAGCCCGATGGCGGACAGCCCGAAAACTACACCGGCAGCATCGATGAATATGGCATCGAGCTTGGCAAGGTGGATCAGGGCCATCTGATCTGGGGTGTCGCATCCGCAATGCGCGGAGTCCCGAAAGGCGCGCTTGCCGGCAAATATGTCGGCGTCGGCGCAGGTGCATCCGTGGGCGTCGGCGTCGGGGCCAATGCGCTCGTCGGCGGCAATGATCAGTCTTTCTCTCTGCAGCCGCTTTCCGTTGACGGCGAAACCGGCATCAACATCGCAACCGGCGTGCTCCGGGTAACACTGACCGCCTCCGAATAGACAACCCGACCGCAGCGAAAGGAAATGACATGCCTGAACTCATTCTCGCACGCCGAAATCTCCTCGCCGGAATGGGCGTCGCCTTGGCTGCCGGACCGGCGGCAACGCTTGCGGCCTCACCTGCCATGGCTAACCAGGGCAATATGGACGCGGCGATGCGTGCGCTCGAAAACGCCCTCGCTGCCTTGCGTCGCGCCACTCCCAACAAGGGCGGGCACAAGGAGCGGGCCGTCGGCCTCATCGAGCAGGCCATGGCCGAAGTGCAGGCAGGCATCGCCTATGCCGCCGAGCATGGTGGCGGCTAGGCGGCTACCGCATCGACCAGTGGCAATCAGCATCCCCAAAAGGAAGTTATCGATGACACGCACATCAACGATCGAACTGTTGCTTGCAGCTACTCTAGCGTTGCTCGGCGGCAGCGCTCTCGCTCAGGACGCAGCCCCGAAGCCGCATGTTCCGCTCGAGAAGACTATCGGCCAGGTCAGTCGCCAGGGACCGGTCGCATCGCTGATCGTCGTCAATTCGGATGGCGCAAAGCTTGAAGGAGACAAGCTGACCCTGACGGGCGTCTCCGCAAACGCCATCATCTTCGCAGACCGGCCCGTCCGGGCAGCCGGCCATCTGGCAACGGACGAACTCGTCAAGCAATGGGGGACCGGACCTGACAATTTCGATGCGGATCCACCCAATGCCACGGTCTCGGTCCTCGGCGGTGGCTCAAACATTGCCGATGCTGTCGTCACGCTGAAATCGCCCAAGCTTGAGGGCACGACGCTGACTTTCGACGTTTCAGTACTGGAAGGGAGCCTTGCCAGCGCCTCCGGGCCTGCCGCCGTCTTCATCGATCATTGGCGCGGCTGGAACAATGCCGGCTGGTATGGCTTAGGCCTTGCGACAGGCGCCGCCTTTGGCCTGGCGGCCCGCCCGGGCTATGCAGCGCCCTATTATCCCCCTCCGTACTATCCGCCGGTCGAAGCCAACCCCTGCCCTCCCGGCTACTGGCTCGGCCCGTGGGGACATTGCCGCGACACGCCCTATCACGGCCGCCTGCCCAACGGCAGCTGGCAATAAGCCGGTATGAATGGGCGGGATAGAATTCCCGCCCTCGAGACACGTACAGTCATGCCCCTACAGCCGCGCAATTTCCGGATAGCCCGGGAACATCCGTATCCAGCCGGAGTGGACGTAATTTCGTCAGCGCGGCTGTCGCGACCGGGTGCGCCTTTTGCTAGCCGTCGTCGCGCATCGTCTCGCGCTGGGTGATCAGCCGGGCGCTGTGCTGGCCGCTCATATAGATCCAGAACCAGTTCCAGGCGACGCTGAAACGCGAGCGGGTGCCGATCAGGAAGTAAATATGGGCAAGACCCCAGATCCACCAGGCAAGCCAGCCCTTGAGCTTGAAAGGGCCGAAATCGATGATCGCCGCACTCTTGCCGATCGTTGCCAGGCTCCCCTGATGGAAATATTTGAATGGCGCGGGCGCGGGTTTGCCGGACATGCGCGCCCGGATCACCTTCGCAACATAACCGCCCTGCTGCTTGGCAGCCGGCGCAATACCCGGCACCGGCTTGCCATTCTCCTGGGTGACGGAGGCCGTGTCACCGATCACGAAGACATCCGGCAGGCCCGGTGCCGTCAGATCCTTTTCGACGATGGTGCGCCCTGCCCGGTCGGCCGGCACGCCAAGCCAGCGCGCCGCATGCGAGGCCTGCACGCCCGCTGCCCACACGATGGTCCGGCTCGGAATGAAGGCCTCACCCATAGTTACGCCATCGGCCGTGCACTGTGTCACCGGCGTTCCCGTCAGCACCTCGACACCGAGCTTTTCGAGCGCCTTCCGCGCATAGGCCGAGAGATCCTCTGCAAAGGCAGGCAGCACGCGCGGGCCTGCCTCGATCAGCACGACACGGGTCTTGCGCGTATCGATATTGCGGAATTCCTTGGGCAGCGTGAAATGCGCGAGCTCCGCAATAATGCCGGCAAGCTCGACACCAGTCGGGCCTGCGCCGACGATGGAAAAGGTCAGGAGCGCATCGCGCACCGCAGGATCGCTTTCCACTTCCGCCCGCTCGAAGGCAAGCAGCACGCGGCGGCGGATCGTCGTCGCATCTTCCAGCGTCTTCAGGCCGGGTGCGACCGGTTCCCATTCATCATGGCCGAAATAGGCATGCGTGGCGCCGGTCGCCAGCACCAGCGTGTCGTAGTTCAGCACCATGCCGCTGCGCAGCGTAACGGTCTTTGCTTGTGCATCGACGCCATTGACCTCGCCGAGCAGCGTCGTCACCTCGGGCCGGTCGGCATAGAGGTGGCGGATCGGCCAGGCGATCTCGGAAGTGGACAGGATCGTGGTTGCCACCTGATAGAGAAGCGGCTGAAAGAGATGATGGTTGCGCCGATCGATCAGCGTGATCTTCACGCCCGCCCCCTTCAACCCGTTGACGAGCTGCAGCCCGCCGAAGCCGCCGCCGACAACGACGACATGATGTTCGCTCATGACCCTACCCTTTCGTCATTTCGCTGCAGCAAATGTCGCCTTTCGCAGGAAGGATTCAACCGCCGTTTCAGCATGCCTGCCCACGACTTCAGGCATAGGAGACAGGTATCGAGGTGCCGCTCTTCATCAGTTCCATGGAGATCGAGGCAGAGACATCGAAAAGCTCGATCCGGCGTACGATGCGCTTGTAGATGACGTCGTAGTGCTCGACGCGCGGCAGCACGATCTTGAGGATGTAATCGTAGTTGCCGGTCAGCCGGTGCGCCTCCACGATCTCGGGGATATCGCTGATCGCCCGCCGGAAACTCTCGGTCCACTCGTCGGAATGGTGTGCGGTCTTCACAAGCGCGAAGACGGTCGTCGGCACGCCCATCTTTTCCCGGTCGAGCACGACGATGCGCCGCGCGATATGGCCGGTCTCTTCCAGCCGCTGGATGCGCCGCGAACAGGCGGAAACCGAAAGCGCCACCTGTTCGGCAAGCTCGGTCACGGAGATGCCTGCATTCTCTTGCAGGATATCGAGAATCCGCCTGTCGCGATCGTCGATCATGAAAAGTCCACGCTGAAATTTTGCAGAGAAATCGAAAATGGTGCAAAAGTATAGCACAGAACGATGCAAAAGAACAAACAACGCAAACACATCGCGCCCGATCTGCAGCATCATCAGGACATCAAAAAACACTCCAGGGAGCGAGCATCCATGAAAACAATCGGCCTCATCGGCGGCATGAGCTTCGAAAGTTCGGCAGTTTACTATCGTCTCATCAACGAAATGGTGCGTGAGCGCCTGGGCGGCCTAGCTTCTGCCGAACTGACCATGCATTCGGTGAATTTCGAAGAGATCGTTGCCCTGCAGAAGGCCGGCGCCTGGGATAAGGCTGCCTCGCGCCTCGGCGATGTTGCGTTGCGCCTGCAGATTGCCGGTGCCGATTGCGTGCTGATCTGCACCAACACGATGCATCTGATCGCGCCCGAGGTTGCGACACATATCTCCGTGCCGCTGATCCACATCATCGACGAGACCGCCAAGACGATTCACGCAGCAGGCTGCAAGCGCCCGCTGCTGCTCGCCACGCGATACACGATGGAGCACGGCTTCTATACCGAGCGCATGAAGAGCCTCGGCCTCGACATCGTCGTGCCTGATGCCGCCGACCGCACCACCGTCCATGACATCATCTTCAACGAGCTCTGCGCCGGCAAGGTGCTCGACAGCTCGCGGGAAAAACTCATGGCCGTGATCGAACGCGCCCACGCCAAGGGCGCCGATGGCATCATCCTCGGCTGCACCGAGATCTGCCTGATCCTCGATCCCGATCATCTGCCCCTGCCCGGCTTCGACACGACGACGATCCACGCCCGCGCCGCTGTCGATTTCGCGTTCGAGGGAGAACTCCCAAACGAAGAAGAAGAAGCGGCCTGAGCCATCAATTTAGTTGACTCAGTCAAATAAAAGCAGCAGGGTTTCGATAGAACACCGTGCGTCCATTCTGACGCACGGTGTTCTAACTCTTTGAATCTGCGCATCAGGCTCACCGAAAATCGAAACGGATTTTCGGGCCGATGCTGTAGGAGACCCTGCCATGACCGATATTGCCCTCGTCGAATCCGCCCGCGAATTCAATCGCTTCTACACGAACTTCCTCGGCCTCCTGAACAAGCCCTATCTCGATACCCCCTTCACGCTGACCGATGCGCGCGTGCTGTTCGAGATCGGCGCCCATGATGGCGTCAATGCCGGCGTCCTCGCCCGCGACCTGCAGCTCGATCCCGCCTATCTCAGCCGCATCCTCAAGCGCTTTCGCGAAGAACACTTCATTGAGGCAACGCCCGATCCGGCCGATCAGCGCAGCCAGATTCTCACTGTCACCGCCAGGGGTCGCGCCCAGTTCGAAGAGCTCGGCAGCCGCTCCAACGCCCAGATCGCCGCCCGCTTCAATACGCTCGCCGATGGCGAGCCGCAGGCCGCCATTGCCGCCATGCGAACGATCCGCGCGATCCTCGACCCTCAGGCAAAACCGGCAGCCCCCGTCATCCGCCCGCATCGCGCCGGCGATATCGGCTGGATCGTTCAGAGCCAGGGACGTTTCTATGCCGAGGAATATGGCTGGGACCTGCGCTTCGAGGGGCTGGTCGCCGACGTCGCCGGCAAGTTCCTCGCCAGTTTCGATCCCGAGATGGAATATTGCTGGATCGCCGAGCGCGGCGGCATCAATCTCGGCTCGGTGCTGATCACCAATGGTGGCGATGGCGTTGCCAAGCTCCGCCTGCTCTATGTCGACAAGGCCGCCCGCGGTCTCGGCCTCGGCAGGCAACTCGTCGACGAGTGCATCGCCTTCTCCCGCCGCAAGGGGTACCGCCAGATTTCGCTCTGGACCAACGACTTCCTCCACACCGCCCGTGCCATCTATCAGAAGGCCGGCTTCCGGCTTGTCTCCGAAGAGAGGCATCGCATGTTCGGCCCGGAAGCGAACGGCCAGACCTGGGTGCTCGACCTCTGATTTTGCTGCCTGGCAGAAATTTTACTTGATTTGGAAACGGTCATTCCCTAATTAGGCGCCATGACCGTTGACACCCTCACACCTGACCCGAAAACCCGCGGCCGCGGCCGCCCGCGCGAATTCGACATGGACTCGGCACTCGATGCGGCTTTGCGCGTGTTCTCCGAGCGCGGCTACCATGCCGCCTCCATCAGCGAATTGACCGAAGCCATGGGCCTTGCCTCCGGCAGCGTCTACAAGGCTTTCAAGGATAAACGCGGCATCTTTCTTGCCGCCTTCAGACGCTATCGCCAGCTCGGCCGCGGCCGGCTGGAGGCGAAGATCGCATCCGTAAAGACGGGCCGCGAAAAGGTCTTCCAGATGGTCCTGTATTACGCCGAGCTTTCCCACGGCGAAGCGGGCCTCAAGGGCTGCCTCGTCGTCGGTGGCGCAAACGACATTTCGCTGCTCGACGAGGAGACCGCGGAACATGTGGCCGCCGCCTTTTCCGCTGACGAAAAGCTGATGGCCGATCTCATCCGCATCGGCCAGGCCGATGGTACGATCCCGTCAACCGTGGATGCCGATACTACCGCCCTCACATTTCTCTGCCTGACGAAGGGCTTTCGCGTCATCGGGAGGACGGGACGCGGCGAGAAAGAGATGATGGCTGCGGCCGAGGCCGCAATGCGTCTCGTAACTTGATGAGAGAAATACCGTCATCCGGTCAGGGATCGGGTGGCGGCAAACGATAAAATTGCATTCAATCCTCCCAATCATTGCCTGTTGGAGTTTCTGATGAGCGTTTCAGCCACCACTCAGGATGCGGCCTTGCCTCGCGCCCTATCCCCCTGGCTAACCTTCCTTTTTGCAGCCTCCTGCGGCTTCGTCGCCGCCAACCTCTATTACGGCCAGCCACTGGCAGGCCTGATCAGCGCCGATCTCGGTTTCTCGCCTGCCGCAACTGGCCTCATCGTCACGCTCACGCAGATAGGCTACGGTCTCGGCCTTCTGCTCCTGGTGCCGCTTGCCGACCTCTTCGAAAATCGTCGTCTCATCCTGACACTGACTGTCGGCTCCGCACTTGCCCTCGTCGGCGCGGCCTTCTCCTCCACGCCCGGCATGTTCCTGACGGCTTCGCTCTGTATCGGTCTCGCCTCGGTCGCAGCGCAGGTCCTCGTCCCCTTCGCGGCCAGCATGGCGCCGGACGCGACGCGCGGCCAGGTCGTCGGCAATGTCATGAGCGGCCTGCTCTGCGGCATCATGCTCGCCCGCCCCTTCGCGAGCCTCGTTGCCCAAGCCTCGTCCTGGCATATGGTCTATTACGTCACTGCAGCGGTCATGATCGCCCTCGGCATCGTGCTGCGCGCCAACCTGCCGGTCCGCGTCCCCCACACCAAGCTGCGGTACGGTGAACTGCTGGCCTCCATGGGCCATCTGGCGGTGAACTCGCGCGTGCTGCAACGCCGCGCCCTCTATCAGGCCGGCATGTTCGGCGCCTTCAGCCTGTTCTGGACGACTGCGCCGCTGCTGCTCGCCAGCCCCGCCTTCGGCATCTCGCAGAGCGGCATCGCTCTCTTTGCGCTTGCCGGTGCCGCCGGCGCCATTGCCTCGCCGATTGCCGGCCGACTGGCCGACCGAGGCATGACGAAAGTCGCATCCACGCTCGCCATGCTGCTCGGCATGGGCTCCTTCCTCATCAGCCACTTCGCCACCGATGGCTCGCTGACGGCGCTCATCCTGCTGACGGCTGCTGCGATCCTCCTGGATTTCGGCGTGACCACCAATCTCGTCTGCGGTCAGCGCGCCATCTACGGGCTGAGCCCGGAACATCGCGGCCGCCTGAACGGCCTCTTCATGGCGACCTTCTTCACCGGCGGCGCCATCGGTTCGGCGCTCGGCGGCTGGGCCTATGCAACGGGTGGCTGGACGATGGCGGCCTGGATCGGCTTCTGCTTCCCGGCAGTCGCCTTCCTGTTCTTCCTGACGGAAGGCCGCGAGAAGTAATCATTCAGGATCAGGCGGCTTGTCCGCCTGATCCCCTACAGCAATTCCAGCAAAAGTGTGCAGCGGTTTTGCGTCCGGAATTGCGCTCTACACAGCATCGGCGTCGAAGCGAAGCCGGGCGGCCCGAACTCCGTCATGGTTCGCTTCGGCCCAGTTCAGAAGCTGCGACAGCGCCGTATAGAGCGAGCGGCCCAAATCGGTCATCCGGTATTCCACGCTCGGCGGCTTCGTCGGGAAAACCTCCCGTTCGATATAGCCGTCCCGCTGCAGGTCACGCAGCGACTGGGTGAGCATGCGCTGGGAAATATCCGGGATCATCCGGCGCAACTCGCCGAAGCGATAGGGCTGCTTGGCGAGCGCCTCAAGAAGCAGCGTCGACCATTTGCCGCCGATCTGCTGCAACACGTCCCGCACCGGACAATTGCTAAAATCCAGGCTGGCAAGATCGATCTCGCGCCGCGCGCCGCCCTGCCCTTCCGCAGGTCCTGCCGACTGGCGCGTTCTATCCTTCAGGCTAACGATGGTTCCGGCCATGAGCTGGTTCCCTTTTGGTAACGAACTCCCGAAAAACTGCCTTCTTTACAGCCCCGGGTCAATTCCTATTCTAGTGTTACTCTCTTTTTGAGACCACCTGTTCAACCACTGTAGAGGATATCATGAGCGAAACCATTCTCGTCACCGGCGCAGCAGGCCAGCTCGGCCAGCGTGTCGTCCATCACCTGATCGAAAGCTACAAGGTCGCTCTGGCGAACATCATCGCCGCGACCCGCAGCCCAGAAAAGCTCGCCGGTCTCGCTGCCAAGGGTGTAGTCACCCGCAAGGCGGATTTCGATGATGCCGCCGGCCTCGAAGCCGCCTTTGCCGGCGTCGACCGCCTGCTGATCATCAGCACTGACGCGCTCGACACACCCGGCAAGCGCCTGATCCAGCATAAGGCCGCCGTCGCCGCCGCCGTCAAGGCCAAGGTAAAGCACATCACCTACACCTCGATGCCGGCCCCTGATAATTCGCTCGTCACCTTCGCGCCCGACCACCTCGGCACCGAAAATGCCATCAAGGAAAGCGGCATCCCCTACACGATCGTGCGCGACGCCTGGTATCACGACAACTACATGCACAGCATGCCGCACAATCTGCAGGCCGGAAAATGGTTCACCTCGGCGGGTGACGGCAAGATCTCGACCATCTCGCGTGACGACTGCGCGCTCGCCATTGCCTCGGTTCTTGCAGCCGGCATCTCGGCAAGCGCCATCTACACGCTCACCGGCAAGCAGTCGCTGACATCAAAGGAAATCGCCGCCATCGCCACCGAGGCCACCGGCAAGCCGCTGGACGTCGTCACCGTGACCGACGAGCAGCTCGGCCAGGGCCTCCGCGGCGCCGGCCTGCCGGGCTTCGTTGCCGACATGCTCGTCTCTGCCGACGCCAATATCCGCGCTGGCAAGTTCGACATCGTCACCGATGACTTCACCAAGCTGACGGGCAAGGAACCGCAGTCGCTGAAGGATTACTTCATCGCCAACAAGGCCGCTCTCATCGCCTGAGCCGGCCCGCAGCATCGGCCCGAAGATCGGAATCGATTTTCGGAAGAGCGGCCTTTGTGCGTCCGAATGGACGCGCGCCGCTCGAATGCCCGCCCTTTCATCCACAGAGGGCGGGCCTTTCTTGTCAGATTTTCTGGCCGCATGCCCGGCAGAAGCGGCGCACCGTTTCCGCCATGCCATATTCCAGCGCATCGGCCGTCAGCCCATGGCCGATCGAAACCTCGGCGAGATCGGGAATGCGCTTCACCAGCGCTGGCAGGTTGTCCACCGTCAGGTCATGGCCGCCATTGACGGCAAGGCCGAGGGCAAGCGCCGCATCCGCCGTCTTGCCGAGCCCTTCGAGGATCGGCCCCGACCTTTCAGGCGCATCGTAGCAGCCGCCATAGGGGCCGGTGTAAAGCTCGATTCGGTCAGCACCCGTCGCTTTCGCGGCTTTCACAGCCTCCGCGTCGCCATCGCCATCGGCAAAAAGCGAAACGCGGAATCCCATCTTCTTCAGCCGTCCCACCACATCGGCCAGGAAAGCCTGATGCTTGCGGAAATCCCAGCCGTGATCGGAGGTCGCCTGCGAAGGATCGTCAGGCACGAGCGTCACCTGCTCGGGCTGGGCCTTGGCGCAGAGCTCCAGGAATTCCTCCGTAGGATAGCCCTCGATATTGAATTCGGCCTCCGGAAACTCGTCGTCGATCAGGTTGCGAATGACCGGAAGGTCGGAAAAGCGGATATGCCGCTGATCCGGCCGCGGATGCACGGTCAGGCCCGAAGCGCCGGCCTGCAACGCGATGCGCCCGAGCCCTTCCACGCTTGGCCAGGGCAGGTCGCGCCGGTTGCGCAGCATGGCGATTGCATTGAGGTTCACGGAAAGTTTGGCGGGCATGGCGATATCCGTCTGGGGTGGGGACTGGCCCTGCTTTTAAGCCAAGGCGGCAGCGAAGGCCAATCAGATTCGCGTATGCATCCATGCCTGGCCTTGATGGCCACGCCTCCCATGACGACCGGCATCATCAGCGTACCGGAAACAGTAATTTCCGTTCCCTTCGAAGATCAGCCGAGAACGGCGGAAAACACTGTGGTTCCTCTATACCACACACCCGAGCAAGAGGTGGATCGGGATGCCCTGACATTGCTATCCCATTTAAAAACGGTTATTTTTAGCACTTACAAAAGAAACCGTCCGCGCATAAAGTGGGCGCTGCGTAAACGAGTCAAGTACGCCGAGTACTGCTTCTTCCAACGATAAGAACGCTAGAGGAAACCCCACTCGCCGCGCTCCGGAAGCAACTGGCAAAGCCGCATGAGGTGCAACTACCTGCCCCAGGAGGGTTCATGCCAGACGGTTCCAAACGTTTGTTTGCTGCCGCCGGTATTGCTTCGGAGGCCCGGTCGAAATACCGGTTCCTGCCTTCGGCTGCTTTGCCGCCGGATATTCCACAAGGTCCCGTTGCCATCGCCGACATGGCGAACGCTTTCGGCGTCACGCACAGGACATTGCATTTCTACGAAGAGAAGGGCCTGATTTCCGCAAACCGCATCGGCCTGATGCGCGTTTACGATCAGGATGACGTCATGCGCATGGCGGTCATCACCGTCTGCCGCGAAACCGGCATGCCGATCGCGGTCATCCAGGAGCTGATGGAGGTTCTGCGCAGCGCAGTCTCACAGGAAGAGGCCGAGTCGATCTTCCGCGAGGCCCTTTCCCAGCGCAAGCGCGAGCTGACGGCCGAGATGTCGACCTTGCACCGGCAGTTACAGCAGGTGAGCGATCTTCTCGAATATGACAGCAGTCTCGACTTGCCGCCGATCAACGACAACAGGGATCCGGCAAGCCTGACCGATCAGGAGCGACAATGCCTGGAGCTGATGTCAGAGGGCTATTCGACACAGCGCATTGCCCGCGCCCTCGACCTCAAGCATGAGGAAGCGCGCGGACTGGAAGCCAACATCATTCTGAAATTCCATGCCAACAACCGCTTCCAGGCCATCGCCAAGGCGGTTCTCCTCGGCATCGTTCAGGCTTGATTCTCCCCACACCGGCTGCGGCCGCCACCGCATCCCGCACGACCGTGATCGCGAAACTTTAGGGAACGCCCAGTTTAGCGGACAATCGTCAGCGTTTCTGCTGCACGTGTAATCGCGGTGTAAAGCCAGCGCTCGCGCGTATCGCGGAAAGCCCAGCTTTCGTCGAACAAGACGACATTGTTCCACTGCGAACCCTGTGCCTTGTGCACCGTCAGCGCATAGCCGTAATCGAACTCGTCATAGCGCTTGCGCGTGTTCCAGGGGATCTCGCCTTCCACATTCTCGAAGGCCTGTTTCAGGAGCTTGATCTTGGCAGCCCCCCGTTCCATGTCGTCATCTTCGGGGCGCACCAGCAGATTGATGCCAGGCTTCGTCGTTTCCTTGGATGAGGTCATGACCTGCCAGAGCGAGCCGTTGAGCAGGCCCTTTGCCGGGTCGTTGCGCAGGCAGACCAGCTTGTCGCCGGTCTGTGGATGTTCGGTCGTAAAACCCTTGAGTTCCCGCAGGCGCTGGTTATAGCGCCGCCGCGTCTTGTTTGTGCCGACAAGCACCTGATCGGCATCCATCACCAGCGGCTGCGTCACCTCGTTCTTCGAGATCACCTGCGCCTTGCCGTAGTCGCCATACATGATCTCGTTGCCCTCACGCACCTGCATGGCGAGCTTGATGATCGGATTGTCGCGCGCCTGCCGGTGGATGTCCGTCAACAGATAATCCGGTTCCTGGTTTGTGAAGAAACCGCCGCCCGTGACCGGCGGCAGCTGGCCGGGATCACCGAGCACCAGGATCGGCGTGCCGAAGCTCATCAGGTCCTTGCCGAGCGCCTCGTCCACCATCGAGCATTCGTCGACGATGATCAGCGCAGCCTTGGCGACCGGACTCTGGCGATTGATGGAAAACATCGGCGCGATCGAAGTCTTGCCGGTTTCCTCGTCCTCCACCTCTTCCTCGCCGCGCGGCCGATAGATCAGCGAGTGGATGGTCTTGGCGTTCGACGCCCCACGCGAGCGCAGTACCTGTGCGGCCTTGCCGGTGAATGCGGCAAACAGCACATCTCCGTCCACATGCTCGGCAAAATGCTTGGCAAGCGTCGTCTTGCCCGTTCCGGCATAGCCGAACAGACGGAAGAGCGGCGACCTGCCCTCCTTCAGCCAGTTCGAAACGGCCTTCAGGGCTTCATCCTGTTGCGGGGCGAATTGCATGGAAGCGACTTGGCAGGATTCGCCTCGCATAGGCAAGGCGGAATTTTCCCTGAGGCGAGCTAGCTCTTCACCGCCTCGTTGATGACCCGCTCGCGCAGCAGGCCGACGAGATAGAGCGATCCCGTCAGGATCACCCAGGCGCCGGAGCTGGCTGCCCGTTCGAGCGCCTTTTCATAGGCAGTCTGCGGATCCTCGATCACTTCGCTCGCGAGACCGATCTGACCGGCAAGCCTCTGCAATTCGGCAGGAGAACGGAAACGATCGGAGACCGAGGTGAAGATCGGCGAGACGCCATGGCGGCCCATCACCTCGAGAAGCCCCGCGGCATCCTTGTCGGCCGCGATCGCCACGACAGCAATGCCCGATCCGGCAAATCCTTCCATGCCGGAGAGATCGTCGAGCACCGCTTCGAGATTGAACGGCACATGTGCCCCGTCGAGCGCAACGGCAATATTGCTGGCCGCGGCACGCCCCGGGACAGGGACAGGTACAGGCACGGCAAACCGCTCCAGCCGCCCCGGCAGCTGCGATTCCCGCTCGGCCTCGGCATCAACAAGCCATCCGCCGACCGCCTTGCCCTCGCGCGCCCTGACGCCGAGTTCACCGAGCACATCGAGCGCGGCACCCGCGACTGCGGCATTGCGCCCGGCAATCGTCGACGCTTGCGAAAGATCCGGCCGGATCAGACGCGCATCGATCTCGGCCGCCCGCCTGGCTATCACCGCCCCCGCCTCGTCATCCGCTTCAAGCGGTGTCACGACAGTCGTATGCGGCTTGATGATGCCGGCCTTTTCGAAGGCAATCGCCGCCCGCGTCTTGCCCAAGATCTCCGTATGTTCGAGGCCGATATTGGTGACGATCGAAACATCGCTGTCGACGATATTGGTCGAATCCAGCCGGCCGCCGAGCCCTGTCTCGACAACGGCCCATTGAACGCCCGCATCGCGAAAAATCAGGAAACCCGCCGCTGTCAGTATGTCGAACCATGTTGCAGCCTCGGCTGCCGTCCCTTCCGTCCTTGCTTCCCTGAGCGCATCAAGGCCCTGGAACAGCGCCTCGGCTAGCACGGCCTCCTCGACCGGCTGGCCGTTGACGCTGACGCGCTCGGAAATATGCTCCACATGCGGCGAGGCATAGCGCCCGACGGAAATGCCGGCATGGCGTAGCCCTGCTTCCAGCAGCGCGCAGGTCGAGCTTTTGCCCTTGGTGCCTGCCACATGGATCGAGCGGAAGGCGCGGTGCGGATTGCCGAGACGCGCGGAGAGATCGAGGATCGGTTCAAGCCCGACACGCATTTCGCCGCGCGGGCGTTGTTCCCAATTGGTGAGCTGATCAAGTTGCGAAAGGGCTTCGATAAGGCGGGGATTCTGGTTCTGCATGGGGCATGGCACAGGTTACAGGAGTTACTATCTTGGTGCCCAGGCGAGCGGCAGCGGCAGCCTGCGCTTCCCGATGGTTCTCCATCTGTCTCGCCAGTCACGCAAGCGAACCGACACTAGAACCTTTCCATCGCCCTGCCTAGCCTCGCTAGCGTCATCGGCAGCGCCCCGCCGCGACGCCGCCCGCGGCAACTGCCAGTTAACGCTGGTGAATTTTAGCCCTTGCCGAGATTTTCAATAGGGCCATTTCTATCCCCTGTCTTTGACAGAGACGGAGATCCGAGTGGGGCAGACGATCCGAATTCCAGTCAACGAACCGCAGCGACTGCTTGCCGTGCGCTCGCTGAGCGCCATCAGCAGCAGCCCGACGCCGGAGCTTGCAGCACTTGCCGAGCTCGCCAAGAATGCATTCGCAATGCCCTATGCCGCCGTCAACATCGTCGATGAGGACTGGCTGCGCATTGCCGGCGAAGCGGGTATGCAGCTTTCCGAATGCCCGCGCGACCTTTCCTTCTGCACCCGCGTCGTCTTCGCCAACGACATGGTCGTCGTTCCCGATTTGGAACAGGATGCGGAACTCAGCACCGCACCCTACGTGACAGGCCCGCCGCATTTCCGTTTTTATGCCGGTGCACCTCTGGAACTTGAAAGCGACCTGGCAATCGGCGCGTTCTGCATCCTCGATCAGAAGCCGCGGCTCTTCACCGAACAGGAGGCCGCCAATCTTCGCCGTTTCGCCCGTGTGGCCAGCGCGCTTCTGCGGCTGCAGAAGGCGAATTTCGTCATGGGCCTTGCCGAAAACAGCCTGCGCACCGCCGCCATGACCGATCCGCTGACGGGCTTCCTCAACCGATCGGCGCTCGATGCCATCGTCGACCGGGCGCTGGAAGCAGCCCTTGCCTCCGGCCAGACCTTCGGCGCCCTCTATCTCGACATGGACGGCTTCAAGTCGATCAACGATACGCTTGGCCATCATATCGGCGACGAAGTGCTGCGCGAAGCGGCAAGCCGCATTCGCTCGGTCATCCGCTCCGGCGATATCGTCATCCGCATGGGCGGCGACGAATTCGCAATCTTCGTTCCAAACCCGCCGAGCACCGAAGCGCTTGTCGCCGTCTCCGAACGTCTTCTCGCGAGCTTCCGCAGCCCCTTTACCATTGAAGGGAACATCATCCGCGCCCGCCTGAGCATCGGTGCGGTACTTGCTCCGCTGGGCGGCCGCCGCCGCGCCGAATTGCTGCGTAACGTCGATAACGCCCTCTATCGCGCCAAGGCGGCCGGACGGGACTGCCATGTTGTTTTCAATCCGAACTGACGTTTGAAAAACAGACGGGAATAAAACCAAGCCCTGACGTGTCTCATGTCCGGTATCGCAAAAATGCGTGCCTAACCCGAGGAGAGAGACCATGAAGTCCGTGAAATTCCTGTCCGTGCTTGCAGTCGTCGCTGCCACCGCCACTGCAGCCTACGCCGCCCCCGCCGTCACCGAGGTCGAAACGGCCAAGGGCAAGGTCCTCGCCGGCGAAAAGGGCATGACCCTCTACACCTACAAGAAGGACGAAAAGGGCGTCACGAACTGCTACGACAAGTGCGCCACCAACTGGCCGCCCTTCCTCGCTGCTAGCGACGCCAAGGCCGATGGTGCATACTCGCTCGTCGAACGCAAGGATGGAAAGAAGCAGTGGGCCAAGGACGGCATGCCGCTCTATTACTGGGTGAAGGACACGAAGTCCGGCGATATCACCGGCGATGGCGTCGGCGGTTCCTGGGATGTCGCAAAGCCCTGATGAGGCCAGCGTGAAGACGCCCCCACCCGATACGTTCGAGGGCCAGATCCTGGCCCTCCTCCCCTCGCTCCGCCGCTATTCCCGCAGCCTCACCCGCTCGGATGCCGAAGGCGAGGATCTGCTTCAGGATTGCGTGGAAAAGGTCCTGGCCCGGCGCGGCCAGTGGCGCGGCATCAACCTGCGCGGCTGGGTCCTCACGACGATGACCAACCTTTACCGCAACGCCCGCCGCGCAAGCCCCCGCGACCGGCTGGTCGAACTCGATGCCGCCGAGGATATCGCCAATTCCGATACCCAGGCCGATCCGCTAGAGCGCCTGCGGCTGGAACAGGCTCTCAACAGCCTGTCGGAGGACTACCGCTCCGTGCTGATGCTCGTGGTCATCGAAGGCTACAGCTACAACGAAGTCGCGGCCATGCTGGAGATCCCGATCGGCACCGTCATGTCGCGCCTGTCGCGCGCACGCCAGCGCATGAGCGAACATATGAAAGCCGACAACGTGATTACGCTTCGGAGACCGAAATGAACGAAACCAATCGAGCCGTGACCGAAGCGGACCTGCACGCCTACGCCGACGGGCAATTGCCGGAAGCTGCCCGCGCCCGCGTCGAAGCCTACCTCGCGGAAAACCCGGAGGAGGCGGCCATGGTCGCCGCTTGGCAGACGCAGAGTGCCGGCATCAAGTCGCTTTTTGCAGGTTATGAGAAGAGCCGCGATGCCGATCTCCGGATGGTGACATCGGTAGTCCAGCCAGCCTCCCCCTGGAAGTTGCGCTCGGCATTCGCCGCAGCCGCCGTGATCCTCTTTGCGCTTGGCGCCGTCAGCGACCGCTTCATCCCGCCGCTCTTTGAGCGCCCACCGTTACAGCTTGCCGAATCCGAGACCCTGCCGAAGCAGGCCGAAACCGCCTTCCTTGTCTATGCGAGCGAAGTGCGCCACCCGGTCGAAGTCTTCGCCAATGAGGAAGCCCATCTGGCGACCTGGCTCGGCAAGCGTCTGGCGATCCCCGATCTCAAGGTTCCGGACCTGAAATCCCTCGGCTTCCACCTTGTCGGTGGTCGCCTGCTACCGGTCGATGACAGGCCGGGTGCCATGTTCATGTACGAGGATCAGGGCGGCGAGCGCCTGACGGTCATCGTCGGCCGCAATAAGGAAAACAGGACGACGAGCTTCCGCTTCGCCTCCGCCAAGGATGTGGAAACCTTCTATTGGATCGACGGCGAACTCGGCTACGCTGTCACCGGCGAAATCTCTCGCGACATGCTGCGCAAGGTGGCGGAGGAATGTTACCGGCAGTTCCCATCCTGAGGCGGGAACCGCATCTGAAACTCAGCGCTGGGGATCGTTGGCAAGCTCGATCGGCCTGCCATGCGGCGTTGCTTCCGCCGCCCTTTGCCAGCTCTTCTGCAGGTCGAGGATCACGGCGGCATCCGCAACGCCGCGGCTGACGAGCAGTTCGGAAAGAGCAGCCACCCAGCAGTCGAAATAGTCGCTGCCGTCTTCGGCGCGGCCGGGTTTGTGCAGCTCCGTCGACAGGGTCTCAGCCCATTCGTTCCAGGTAAACAGCCCCTTCTCATGCAGATGCACGGTCATGGCGAAGGCCTCCGCAGCCCAGGGCTCCGGGAAAACCGGATCACCTTCCGGTGACTTCGGCAGGCTGGGCGATTGGGCCAGTTGAGACGGCACCTCACACACGCTCAAGATAGCTCTCCCACGCATCGATCGAGACCGTCAGCGACGGGTCTGCCCCCTCGCCCCAGATCTCGCCACCATCGAAGACCACGGTATAGAGCCATTGCGGGTTCTCGCCCTTGCCATGCGCATTGTCATCGGGGAAGACAAATGAGCCCTGCACCGCCTCGATGGTGCCGGTCTTGGCGCGGGCATAGCGCGGCAGGCGGGTATGGGTGGCCGGATTGAAATTCTTGGTCTTTACAGTTTCGCCGACCACGAAGAGCGGCGCCGCCTCGATAGGCCGGTCGCAAGGCCCGCCCTTGGCGAGCACGCCGGCGACCATGTCGGCCTTCAGCACTCGCTTCGGCACCGAGCCATCCTGCAGCTTGGAGCCGGACAGCAATTCCTCGCGGCTCGCAAAGCCATGGCGCTCCAGAAGCATGTCGATGCCGCGGATCCAGATCTCGTAATAGCTTGCTGCAAGATAATCGGCCGGCGGAATGCTTTCGCGCGCATGCCGGCTCTCGTCGATCGTCCAGGCACCAAAAGCGCCACAGGAGAGCGTGATGCCGAGCGCCCTCTTCTCCCATTCGGCATGAAAATAGGGTTCGTTGACTTCCGGCGCGACGGGGCCGAAGCCCATCTGGCCACCGAGATCGTGTGGGCCGTTCATCGGGCCACCTCCGGGTTGCCGGCACCCGAAATTTTCGGGCTTCCCGCAATTGCAGTGCCGATCATCGCATCGCGGCTGACGAGATCGGCAAGCGCCTCCTCATCCATGCCCTCCGTTCCCTCGGGCCGCTCGGGGATGACGAGATAACGCAGCTCCGCCGTCGAATCCCAGACGCGAACCTTCTTGCTCTCAGGCAGCGTCACCCCGAATTCAGCCAGCACGCCGCGCGGATCGATGACGGCACGCGAGCGATAGGCGGGAGCCTTGTACCAGACCGGCGGCAGGCCGAGAACCGACCACGGATAGCAGGAGCAAAGCGTGCAGACGATGAGGTTATGCGTGTCAGCCGTGTTGAAGACGGCGCGCATGTGCTCGCCCTGCCGACCAGTATAACCGAGGCTCGCAATCGCAGCCGTCGCGTCCCGCTTCAGCCATTCGGCAAAGTCGGGATCGCTCCAGGCTTTCGCAACGACACGCGCACCATTGCGCGGCCCGACCTTTGTCTCATAGGTTTCGACAATCGCATCGATCGCCGCCGGATCGATCAGCCCCTTCTCCGTCAGCAGCGTTTCCAGCGCCTTCACGCGCGCCTGCATGTCCGAATAATGGTTGTCATGGTGATGATCATGGTGATCGTGGTCATGATCTGCGTGGTCGTCTCTGTGCCGCATGGCGCTCTCCAGGCTAGAGCGCTCGATCTTATGCGGCGATCGGAGGACCGCCAAGCGCATTTCTCGTCAAGAAGTGTCCCAAATGAATGCCGTCGGCGATGACTGAAGATGGAGCTAATTAAGCAACTCCTTATTTTTCGCCGTGATCCTAACCAAACGTTAACGGCTTCATCTCAACATCGCACACATGAAACTTCCGACATTCGGCCGCAGCACCAGATCAAACGCGCCTCCGTCCGCGCCTCCGCGAGACGAGATGGAGAGCCTTGCCGATAGCTCGGCCTCTGTCGATCCGCGCCGGCAGGAGACCGAAGACACTGTCCAGAGCCCAGGACTGGTTGCACGCGCCCTGCTGGATCATGTAATTCAGGAAATGGCGACTGACGGCCATGTTCAGCCGATCGATCTGTTTGGAGCGCTGGGATCGATTGGCGGTTTTTCGTGCGTCCTCACCGCCTTTGATATTGCTTCCGCAGGGGATCTCAGCGACGACGCTGATCTCATCGCCATGGAAGCCGAAGACGGCTCCCGCTATTATACCGGCAACCTGCCCAACGCCTTCCTTCTGGAAAGCCACGATTCCCTGCTCAACCTGACATACGGCGCCGCAAGAAGGTCCGGTGCCCTGATCTCGCAAGAGATGGCGATGGAAACGCTTCGTTACGTGGTCTCAACAATCGGACATCCGCAATTCGGAATACCGCGATTGACGGATGAGAACCGTCCAGCCGAGACGCCCGTTGCCTACGTTCGCCGCCTGTGGCCGAAGTTGGCCGATGCTCTCGATCGAAATCGCGTCCCCCTCAGCAGGCGACCTTTCGCGATCGGCCTGGCGCTGGAACTTGCCTTCTTCCACGTCAGGCCGCCGCTTGACCCGTCCCTGGCGGCCCGGATCGTGACCGAATGCGCTATTCCCATGGCGAGACTCGATCCCCGCCTTATCGCTTGAGCTATCCGGCATGAAAGGCAGACAATTTCTTGCAGGCGTTATACCGCCCGACCCTGCCCGACATGCCGTTTTTGGGTAGTCTCCCATCATGAACATCCTGATTCTCGGTGCCACAGGCTTCATCGGCTCGGCGATCGCAGCGCGGCTGCTTGCGGACGGCTGCACCGTGACCGGGCTAGCCCGCAATCCCGACCGGGCGCGGGTTCGCCAGCCCGCTATCCGCTGGATCAGGGCCGACCTGGAGAAGATGACCAATGTGGCCGACTGGGCCTCCGTGCTGGAGGGCCAGGACGTGGTCGTCAACAGTGCCGGCGCCCTCCAGGACGGTCTTTCTGACAATCTCGCGGCCACCCAGAAACGCGCAATGATCGCGCTCCAGCAAGCGGCGCGACCGGCCGGCGTGACGCTCATCGTCCAGATATCCGCCCGAACGGATGGCGCCGGCAGCGACTTGCCCTTCCTCGCCACCAAGCGCGCTGCCGATATCGCGCTCGCAGCCTCCGGCCTGCCTTACGTCATCCTGCGCCCGTCCCTCGTGCTCGGCCGCAACGCCCATGGCGGCACCGCACTTCTGCGCGCACTCGCATCCTTCCCGTTTGCCCTGCCGCTCATCCATGCCGACAGCCCGGTTGAAACGGTCGCCGCCGAAGATGTCGCCTCTGCAGTCTCGGCTGCGATTTCAGGCACGCTTCCCTCCGGCAGCGACATCGAACTGGCTGCCACCGAACGGCACACACTGATGAGCCTCGTCAAATTGCATCGTGCCTGGCTTGGCCTGCCGGATGCGCCTGTTATCTCTATCCCGCCGGCACTCGCACGGCCCGTCTCATGGCTTGCCGATCTCGCCGGCCATCTCGGCTGGCGCTCACCGCTGCGCTCCACCGCCATGACCGTCATGTCCGAAGGCGTCAGGATGGACCGCCCCGCCCAGCAGGGTCTGCCGACGTTTTCGGCCGCAGAGACGCTTGCCGCCAACCCCTCCGGCGTTCAGGACCTGTGGTTTGCCCGCCTCTATCTCCTGAAGGCGCCCATCATTGCCGGCCTGTCGCTCTTCTGGCTGCTATCGGGCCTCATCCCGCTTCTGGCACCTGAACAGGCAAGCGCCCATTTCCTGCGCGTCATGCCAGCCGATGCGGCCATGGCGATGACAATCACCACCTGCCTGATCGATATGGCGCTCGGCGCCGCAATCCTCGTGCGCCCCTTCGCCCGTCGCGCCCTTGCCGGCATGCTCATTGTCTCGCTTGCCTATCTCGCCGGCGGCACCGTTCTGGAGCCGGCGCTCTGGCTCGATCCGCTCGGGCCGCTGGTCAAGGTGCTGCCATCGCTGCTGCTGACGCTTGCGGCACTCGCAATCCTGGATGAACGCTGATGCTCGCGGAACTGCTGCTTCTTGCCCATGTGGTGGGTGCCGCCGTGCTCTTCGGCACCGGCGCCGGCATCGCCTTCTTCATGGTGATGGCCCATCGCACCCGTGATCCCGGGCTTATCGCACACGTCGCGGGCACTGTGGTCGTTGCCGACACGATCTTTACCGCCACTGCCGCCATTCTCCAGCCGGTGACAGGCTATCTTCTCGCCCGCATCATCGGCTGGGACCTGACGGAAAGCTGGATTGCGCTCTCGCTTTTGCTTTATGTCGTGACCGGCATGTTCTGGCTGCCGGTCGTCTGGATCCAGATCCGGCTGCGCAATCTGGCGCGGGCCGCAGCGGATTCGGGCACCGCCCTGCCATCGGCCTATTTCAGCCTTTACCGCGTCTGGTTCGCTTTCGGCTTCCCGGCTTTCTTCGCGGTAACAGGCATTCTCTGGCTGATGCTCACGAAGCCGACGCTATTTTAGCATCGGCCAGAGGCTGAGAACGAGCAGCAATGCCATGGTGATATTGAACCATTTCAACCGCACCGGATCGGACAACCACTCGCGAAGCGCCGAGCCGAAGCCAGCCCAGGTGGACACGGAAGGCACGTTGACCGCCGCAAAAGCAAGACCGACGAGCAGCACGCTGGCCAGATAAAGCTCAGGATTGGTATAGGTCGCCATGGCCGTCACCGCCATCACCCAGGCCTTCGGATTGACCCACTGAAAGGCCGCGGCACCGAGGAAGGACATCGGCTTCACGCCGCTCGTGCCCTCGCCCAGCGAGCGTGACGTTCCGATCTTCCAGGCGATCCAGACGAGATAGGCGCCGCCTGCGAACTTCAGCGCGGTATAGACCGCCGGCACCATATGCAGCAGAGCTCCGAGCCCAAGCCCGACGCCAAGAAGCAGCGACAGGAAACCTGCCCCGATGCCGAACATGTGCGGGATGGTGCGACGGAAACCGAAATTCACGCCCGAGGCAAACAGCATCATGTTGTTCGGCCCCGGCGTGATTGACGTCGTGAAGGCAAAGAGCAGCAGAGCCAGAAACGTATCCAGCGGCATGAAACCTCCCGGAAAGCATGTGTCGATGATGTGGCCGACTTATTGGATTTAGGTCAGCATAACTGCCCTAAACCCTTGTCACCATAACATGATTGTCACGGTGACAGGATTACCTGATAGTCTGCCGGAGACGCAAAGGACCAGAACCGCCATGGACGACCCGATCCCCACCATCACCTTTCCCGATGGCACCGAAGTCCCCGCTCTCGGCCAGGGAACCTGGGGCATGGGCGAGGATGCCGGCCACGCGAGGCAAGAAATCGCAAGCCTCAAGGCCGGCCTCGATCTCGGCATGACGATGATCGATACCGCCGAAATGTATGGTGACGGCGGCGCCGAAGAAATCGTCGGACAGGCAATCAAGGGCCGCCGTGAGGAGACCTTCATCGTCAGCAAGGTCTATCCCTGGAATGCCAGCCGCACCGGCACGATCACCGCCTGCGAAAATAGCCTCGACCGCCTCGGCACCGACCGCATCGACCTCTACCTGCTGCACTGGCGCGGCAACTATCCGCTCGCCGAGACCGTCGAGGCCTTCGAAACGCTGAAGGCTTCGGGCAAGATCCGCGCCTGGGGCGTCTCCAATTTCGATACCGACGACATGCAGGAGCTGCTGTCTGTTCCCGGAGGAAAGAACGTCGCCGCCAATCAGGTCCTCTACAATATCGCCCGTCGCGGTATCGAATACGATCTCCTGCCCTGGTGCCAGAGCCGCAACATCCCCATCATGGCCTATTCACCGATCGAACAGGGCCGCATCCTGCACCATCCGGACCTGATCCATATCGCCAAGGCCTATCAGGCCACCCCGGCGCAACTGGCACTTGCCTTCGTGCTCGAACGCGACGGCGTCTTCGTCATACCCAAGACCTCCAACATCGAGCGCGCCCGCGAAAACCGCGACTGCGTCTCCCTCGACATCACCGACGAGGACTGGGAGGCGCTCGATGCCGCCTTCCCGCCACCGGCAAGGAAAACGCCGCTGGAGATGCTCTGATCTCCAACGGCGCAATTGTTTTGCTATTGTGTTGCAGTTTCTACATGCCCCGGCTGTAGTTTCTACATGCCCGGGCTGTTCTACATGCCCTGAGCGCCACGGTTCATCGCGGCAATGCCGGTGCGGCAGACTTCGATGAGGCCGAGCGGCTTCATGATCGCGATGAACTGGTCGATCTTCGAAGACTTGCCGGTGATCTCCAGAATGAAATGATCGATCGTTGCATCCACCACCTTGGCGTGGAACGCATCGGCAAGCCGCAGCGTCTCGGCGCGGGTCTCACCGCTGCCGATCAACTTGAGAAGCGCCACTTCCCGTTCGATCGGCCGGTCCTGGCCGAGTTCACGCGCACGCACCGTCAGGTCCACCACACGATGAACAGGCACGATGCGCTCCAGCTGGGCCTTGATCTGCTCCAGCACCTGCGGCGTGCCGCGCGTCACGACGGTGATGCGCGACAGATGCGCTGCATGCTCCGTCTCGGAAACCGTGAGGCTTTCGATATTGTAACCGCGGCCGGAAAACAGGCCGATCACGCGGGCGAGAACGCCCGGCTCGTTATCGACGAGCACCGAAAGCGTATGGTTCTCGACGGCCGCCGTTTCCGGAGAGATGAAATAGGCAGAGCCGGTGGGTTGAAGGTGTGCGTTCATGATCCTGGGGTTCCTACCTATCTGTTTTTATACTAGCTGACGGCCCTTGGCGTCGATCGCGTTGGCGACCGCCTCGTCCGTGGCTTCGTCCGGCAGCAGCATTTCATTATGCGCCTTGCCCGAGGGGATCATCGGGAAGCAGTTGGCGAGATTGGCAACGCGGCAATCGACGATGACCGGCTTCTTGACATCGATCATCTCCTGGATCGTCGCATCGAGATCGTCAGGCTTTTCGCAGCGCAGGCCAACCGCGCCATAGGCTTCGGCGAGCTTCACGAAGTCGGGCATCGCTTCCGTATAGGAGTTGGACAGGCGGTTGCCATGCAGGAGCTGCTGCCACTGGCGCACCATGCCCATGTACTGGTTGTTCATGATGAAGATCTTGATCGGCGCATTGTGCTGGATCGCTGCCGACATTTCCTGGATGCACATCTGGATCGAGGCATCGCCGGCAATGTCGATGACGAGGCTCTCCGGATGGGCGATCTGCACGCCGAGGGCTGCCGGCAGGCCGTAACCCATCGTGCCGAGGCCACCCGAGGTCATCCAGCGGTTCGGCTGCTCGAATCCATAGAACTGGGCTGCCCACATCTGGTGCTGGCCGACTTCGGTCGTGATGTAGGTGTCGCGATCCTTGGTCAGTTCATAGAGACGTTCCAGCGCATATTGCGGCATGATCACGTCGTTGCTCTTGGTATAGGCGAAGGAATTGCGGGCGCGCCAGCGGGCGATATCGGCCCACCACGCGTCCAGGCGCCCCTTCTCCGGCTTCTTCGGCAGTGCCCGCCACAGGCGGATCATGTCTTCCAGGACACTGCCGACATCGCCGCGGATGCCGAGATCGACGCGAACGTTCTTGTTGATCGAGGACGGATCGATGTCGATATGGATCTTCTTGGAATTCGGCGAGAAGGCATTCAGCCGGCCGGTGATACGGTCGTCGAAGCGCGCGCCGATGCAGACCATGACGTCGCAATCATGCATTGCCATGTTGGCTTCGTAGGAGCCGTGCATGCCGAGCATCTTCAGCCAGTTCTTGCCCGACGCAGGATAGGCGCCGAGGCCCATCAGCGTCGAGGTGATCGGGAAATCCGTCAGTTCGACCAGTTCGCGCAGCATGCGGGATGCTTCCGGCCCGGAATTGACGACGCCGCCGCCGGTATAGAGGATCGGCCTGCGGGCATTGGCCATCAGCTCGATTGCTGCGTGAATCTGGTTAATGTCGCCCTGAACCTTCGGCTGGTAGCTCTTCTGGATCGCGTGATCGGCCGGCGGCGTGTAGGTGCCGGTGGCGAACTGAACATCCTTCGGAATATCGACGACGACGGGACCGGGGCGGCCGGACTGCGCAATGCGGAAGGCTTCATGAATGACGGCGGCGAGCTCGTTGACATCCTTCACCAGCCAGTTGTGCTTGGTGCAGGGGCGCGTGATGCCGACGGTGTCGCATTCCTGGAAGGCGTCCGAACCGATGAGCGAGGTGGGAACCTGGCCGGAGAGGCAGACGAGCGGAACCGAATCCATCAAGGCGTCCTGCAGCGGTGTTACGGCATTCGTGGCGCCCGGACCTGACGTGACCAGCATGACGCCGACCTTGCCGGTGGAGCGGGCATAACCTTCGGCCGCATGGCCGGCACCCTGCTCATGGCGCACGAGGATATGCTTGATCTCTTCCTGCTGGAAGATCTCGTCATAGATCGGCAGAACCGCACCGCCGGGATAGCCGAAGATGTGCTCGACACCATTATCCTTCAGCGCGCGGAGAACGATTTCCGCTCCCGTCATTCGATTGCTGTCCGCTTGATTGTCCGTGCTCGCCATGTATCTGTTCCGTTTGATGCTGAGGAGTTGAGGTTCGTGCCGGAAGCCCTGATTTCGGGCATAAAAAAAGGCCCCTGAGGAGCCTTCGTCTTGCGCATGGGTGGCTACCGCCGGATGGTTACACCATCCTGCCCATGCGCTTTCCCACCACGATAAGAACGTTCGAAATTGTCATGGGCGGAATTGATAGACAGAAAATTTCGCAGCGTCAACGCATTCCGCAATAAAAAATCCGCGCCCGGCCAACCGATCACCCCTCCCATAGCCCGTCCAATTCTGGGGCTGAAGGATTTATTAAAGGATCGGTCATATCCTGTCCCTTACTGCGGGGAGTAACCCTTTGCTGAACAACGACATGATGACGACAGGCAAGGCAGGCGAACAGGATCGCCGCGATAGCCTTACGCCGGGGAACCGTTTCCTCGGGCGTGTCGTTGCGTGCAGCGGTTCGCGCGCCACTATCGCCGCCGTGGCGGAAGCCGGTGGCACCGATCTCACCGAACTTTGGTCCGTCGGCCGGCTGATTTCGATCAGCGTCGGCAGGAATCGTGTCGTCGCCCTCGTCTTCTCCATGAATACCGGCAACCAGGGCTGGGGCGAAGGCCAGGACAATGTCTTCCGCATCGAGACGGAACTGCTCGGCGAAGTCCGCGTCGACGAAGACGGCCGCGAGGAATTCTCGACCGGCATTTCGTGTTATCCTCATCTCGGCGCCATCGCCCATCGTATCCGCGCCGCGGACTTGATGCGCATCTATGATGCCGGCAAGGGCGCCACCGCCGTCATCGGCAACCTGACACAGGATGAAAGCATCGAAGCGGCGATCCATGTGCCCTCGATGCTGTCGAAGCATTTCGCCGTGGTCGGCTCGACCGGTGTCGGCAAATCGACTGCCGTCTCGCTGCTTCTGCACAAGGCGATCGAAGCCGATCCGAAGCTGCGCGTGCTGATCCTCGATCCGCACAACGAATTTGCCGCCGCCTTCCCGAAACACGCCGTTACCATCGATACCGATACGCTTGACCTGCCCTTCTGGCTGATGCGGCTCGAGGAATTCGCCGAAGTGGTCTTCCGCGGCCGCCCGCCGGTACCGGAAGAGCTCGACATGCTGCGCGATATCCTGCCGGAGGCCAAGCGCGCCTTCCGCGGCAGCGACAGCTCGCTGGTGCGCCGCCAGACGGAAAAGAGCTCGATCACTGCCGATACGCCGGTGCCATACCGCATCGCCGACCTGCTTGCTCTCATCGACGAGCGCATCGGCCGGCTCGAAGGCCGCACCGAAAAACCGTTCCTGCGCTCGCTGAAGATGCGCATCATCGCGGCAATCAACGATCCGCGCTACCACTTCATGTTCTCCAACAACACGATCAGCGACACGATCACGGAGACCATCGCCCAGATCTTCCGCATCCCCGGCGACAACAGGCCGATATGCACTTTCCAGCTCGCCGGCATCCCCTCCGAAGTCGTCAATTCGGTCGCGTCCGTGCTCTGCCGCATGGCCTTCGAAATCGCGCTCTGGAGCGAAGGCGCCATTCACATGCTGGTCGTCTGCGAAGAGGCGCATCGCTATATACCCTCGGATCCGAACCTCGGTTTCGTTCCGACCCGTCAGGCGATTGCCCGCATTGCCAAGGAAGGCCGCAAATACGGCGTCTCGCTCGGCATCATCACCCAGCGCCCGGGAGAGCTCGACCAGACGATCCTGTCGCAGTGCTCGACACTCTTTGCCATGCGCCTTGCCAACGACCGCGACCAGGAAATCATCCGCTCGGCCATCCCCAATTCCTCGATCTCGACGACGAGCTTCATCTCCTCGATCGGCAACGGAGAGGCAATCGCCTTCGGCGAGGCGATCCGCGTGCCGATGCGCATGCGCTTCCTGCGCGTCGATGAAACCCTGCTGCCGAAGGCCCATAGCGCTACCAGCAAACATGCCGAGGAAGACCCGGACACCGTCGACCTGCGCCGCATCGTCACCCGCATGCGGGCGATCACATCAGGCCCCGATATTTCCACCTTCCAGCAGAGCTACAGCTCCGCGATGACGGATTACGAGCCGGACGAGGATTTCGAAGACGAGGACGCCGCCCAGCCCTACGCCGCTCCGTCGGCAGCTGAGGCGCCGCTCGAGCCCTATCGGCCAGCACTCCTGCCACAGACCCGGCCCCCACTGCCAGAGCCTCCACCGCTCTCGCCGCAAACCTCCATCGACGCGCGCCTGGAAGCGCTGCGCCGGGAAATGCGCCGCGACGAGCAGCCGAAGCCGGCCTTCGGCGAACAGACATCACAGCCACGCCGCGAGGGCGGCATGTCGCTGCGCGAAAGCATCCTGAAGAAGCCGCTGAGCAGCCTCTACAATAAGGATTGAGTGCTGCACGGGCGCGCGAACGACTGGCTTTAGCCGCAGCCATCTCTGATAGTCGAACGAAACGCCGCCACAAATGCCTTGCCCCCGTCTGGGACAAGAGGGAGCAAGACACACGCTCGTCGCGCCCCTAGGCGGTCAACCGCTCCCAGCTTTCATCCATCTGGTTGCGGAACCATGTCATCTGCCGCTTGGCATATTGCCGCGTGGCGGCCGACCCGCGCTCGATCAACTCGCTGCGGCTCATCTCACTGCGCAGCATCGCCGCGATCTGCGACACACCGATCGCTTTCATGACAGGCATCTCGGCCGGAAGATCGAGCGCCAGCAGCGCCTTCACCTCTTCCTCTGCTCCCTGCTCCAGCATCTTCTCGAAACGGCCATTGATGCGCTGGTGCAGTACGGCGCGATCCGGCAGCACGACGATCTTGCGCGCCGTCTCGGGATCGACGATGACTGGCCCCGCCTGCACCTGGAATTCGGCGATCGACTGGCCCGTCGCCTCGAAGACTTCAAGCGCCCGCACGATCCTCTGCCCGTCCTGCGGATTGAGGCTTCCGGCGACGGCGGGATCGGCCTTGGCAAGGTCCGCATAGAGAACTTCCGGCCCCTCCTGCAGCAGTCGGCCCCTCAGCCGCTGGCGGATCGCCTCGGGGATGACAGGCATTTCCGAGAGCCCGCCTGTCAGCGCCTTGAAATAGAGACCGGTGCCGCCGACGAAGACCGGCAGCTTTCCCTCGGCGCGGATGCGCGGCAAGAGCGCCGTCACATCCCGCAGCCAGGCGCCCGTCGAATAGGCCTGCCCCGCCGGCACGTGACCGTAGAGATGGTGCGGCACGCCTTCCATATCCTCTTCCGAAGGCCGCGCAGTCAGCACCCTCAGCGTGTCATAGACCTGCATGCTGTCGGCGTTGATCACCACGCCGCCATGCTGTTTGGCCAGTTCCACAGCGAGCGCGGACTTGCCGCTGGCAGTCGGCCCGGTTATCAGGATCGCATTCAAAGTGCTCAGAAGGTTTTCCATCATGGCCCTCGTTGCCACGCTTGTTGCCAATCCGTCAAACCCCGTTCTTTCGCCCGCGATCGCCGAGCGCGCCGCCGACGCCGTCAAGTCATCGGGGCTCTATTGGCTGGCGGACGGTATTGCCTGCGATATCGTGCTCGCGGACGGCTCCGACGGCCAGGTGGCCGAAGCCAGCCTGCACGCCGTAATCGCCGGCAACCCGATCGATCTCGTCATCCAGGAGCAGGAAACCCGCCGCAAGCAGCTTTTGATGGCCGATATGGATTCCACCATGATCGGCCAGGAATGTATCGATGAACTCGCCGCCGAAGTAGGCCTCAAGGACAAGGTCGCGGCGATCACCGCCCGCGCCATGAACGGCGAGATCGCCTTCGAGCCGGCATTGCGCGAACGCGTCGCGCTCCTGAAGGGCCTGCCGATATCGGTCGTCGATGAAGTCATTGCCAAGCGCATCACGCTGACCCCGGGCGGCCCGGAACTGATCGCCACCATGAAATCGAAGGGCTATTACACCGCCCTCGTCTCCGGCGGCTTCACGGTCTTTACCAGCAAAATCGCCGCGACCCTCGGCTTCGACGAGAACCGCGCCAATATCCTGCTTGAGGAAGGCGGCGTCCTCTCCGGCTACGTCGCCGAACCCATTCTCGGCAAGCAGGCCAAGGTCGATGCCCTCAACGACATCGCCGCCCGACTCGGCATCTCCCCTGAAGACGCCATTGCCGTCGGCGACGGCGCCAACGATCTCGGCATGCTGCACCTGGCCGGCTCCGGCGTCGCTTTGCACGCCAAACCGGCTGTCGCCGCTGAAGCAGGCATGCGGATCAACCACGGCGACCTGACGGCGCTGCTCTATATCCAAGGCTACCGCAAGACGGATTTCGTCACGACTTGAGCGCAGCGAGCCACATCTGAAAACAGAAAAGGAGCGGCTAACCGCTCCTTTTTGATCTTCGGAACAGTATTCGAAGCCCTTACTCCATCGGCACGGCTACGAAGCGCAGATCGCCATTGGCAGCGGCGACCATCATCTGCGCATTGCGCCGGCCTTCCTGCTTCAGCGTCTGCACTTTCGTGGCAACCGCATCCGGCGACTTCATGAATTCCTGCGCCACTTCGACGATCACGTCGCCGGGCTTGAGACCCTTTTCGGCCGCAGCAGAACCCGGAGCGACCTCGGTCACGACGACACCGTCGACGCTTTCGGCGATGCCGAAGGCCTTGCGGGTTTCGGGGCTAAGCAGCGAGAGCGACAGGCCGAGCACGTGCTTTGGCGTAGCCTGGCCCGGTGTCGCCTGATCCTGCCCCTTTTGATTCTGGCCCTTTTGATCTGGGCCTTTCTGATCCTGTCCTTGATCCTGCTGGTGCGGGTCCTGGCCGTCTGGCGCGGTCTGCCCCTGATCGCCGCCCTGATCCGGTTCGTCCATATCGTTGTTTTCGCCGGGATCGGGATTGATGACGCCGTCATCGCCGGAATTGTCGCCGGCAGCAGCCGCCTGGTCGCTGTCTTCGAGACGGCCGAGCGTCACCTTCACGGTCTGCTCCTTGCCGTCGCGCAGCACGATGACATCGACCTCCTTGCCGACCGGGCTTTCGGCGACCACGCGCGGCAGGTCGCGCATCTCGCTGACGACCTTGCCGTCGAATTTCAGGATCACATCACCGGCCTTGATCGAACCGTCGTCGACAGGTCCGCCCTTGATGACCCCGGCAACCAGAGCGCCCTTGGCGCTGTCGAGGCCGAGGCTGTCGGCCACCTCGTCGGTGACGGGCTGGATGCGTACGCCGAGCCAGCCGCGGCGCGTCTCGCCATATTCACGAAGCTGATCGACGACGCCTGAAGCGAGTTCCGACGGCACCGAGAAGCCGATGCCGATCGAGCCGCCCGAGGGAGAAATGATCGCCGTATTGATGCCGATCACCTCACCCTTCATGTTGAAGAGCGGACCGCCCGAATTGCCCTTGTTGATCGCCGCATCCGTCTGGATGAAATTGTCATAGGGGCCGGCATTGATGTTGCGGCCGCGGCCCGAAATGATGCCGACCGTGACCGATCCGCCGAAGCCGAACGGGTTGCCGATCGCCATGACCCAGTCGCCGATGCGCATGACGCTGGAATCGCCGAACTTGACGGATTTCAGCGGCTGCTTCGGCTCGACCTTCAACACCGAAAGATCGGTCTTGGTATCCGTGCCGATCAGCTTGGCCTTGAGCTTGGAGCCGTTGGCGAAATTGACCTCGATGTCGTCGGCGCCTTCGATCACGTGGTTGTTGGTGACGATATAGCCGCTGGGATCGATGACGAAACCGGAACCAAGCGAGCTGACATTGTGGTTGGGACCGCGATTGCCCTGCTGCTTATTGAAGAAATCGTTGAAGAATTCCTGGAACGGCGAGCCATCCGGCGCGCGCGGAGCCGGCCCTGCCCCCTCGTCATCCTTCACGTTCTGCGAGGTCGAAATATTGACCACGGCATCGAGCAGTCCCTCGGCGAGATCGGCAACGGAAGCCGGCCCGTTGCCCGGCGCCGTCATCTGCACGGGCGGAGCCGCGGGTGCGACCGCAGCAGGAGAAGCCGCTGGTGCTTGAGGCGCCGCAGGGGCCGGTGCTGCCTGTTCAGGTGTCGCTGGTGCGGGAGCGGTTTGCGCATGCGCAACACCGCTTGCGCCGACATTTGCCAGAAGGGCGGTGCCGGCCAGGAGCGCGAGCGTTCGTCTGAAGGGCGAGCGATTCGTGGGGGCCATCAAGCTTCCTCTGCTGGGGTAAAGGCGCACATACAGCATCAGCATACGGCGGAATGATGGAGGGCGAAATCACCTTTTCGCGAAATCCCCTTCGGAATGTGACCTACCCTCGCAAAAGCCAGACCCCTCCGACGCCAAGCGCCGTCGCTGCCAGGCCGAAGGCTCTCAATTGCCACTCTGGAATGCTGGGAAGAAGCTTCGCCATCCCGACAAGAAAACGAGGGGCCAGTGCATAGACCAGCCCCTCGATGATGAGGAAGAATGCAAGTCCCGTCAGGAAATCCTGCATTCTCTATGTCGTCAGTTCGCCGCCGGAGCAGGCGCAGGCTGCGCGGCCGGCGGCGGCACAAGGCCACCCGTCTGGCCGGGTACTGCAGGCTGATTGCCGTTCGAATTTTCGAAGTAGCGGAAGAACTCCGAACTCGGCGACAGAACCAGCGTCGTATCCTGCGAGGACATGGCCGTGGAATAGGCCGACATCGAGCGATAGAACTCGAAGAAGGCCGGATCCTTGCCGAAGGACTCTGCGAAGATGCGGTTACGATCCGCGTCACCCTGACCACGCAGGATTTCCGAGTCACGCTGGGCATCAGCGGTGATCTCGACGACCTGACGGTCGGCGACGGCCCGGCGGCGCTGGCCTTCTTCATTACCCTCGGCGCGAATACGCTCGGCCTCGGCCAGACGCTCGGAGCGCATGGCGTTATAGGTATTCGGAGCCACTTCCGGCGACAGGTCGGTCCGGCGAATGCGGACATCGTCGATATGCAGGCCGAGATTTTCGGCGTCGGTGCGCAGATCGTCCCGGATTTCGAGCATCATCGCCACGCGCTCTTCCGAAAGCGCGGCATTGTAGTCGCGCAGACCGTAGACGCGGCGAAGCGAGGAATCGAGCTGCGCGCGCAGACGTGCCTCGGCAGCGTCACGATCACCCGACACCGTTTCGCGGAAACGGCGCACATCCGAGATGTTGTAGATCACGAAGGCATCGACATCGAAGGTCTGGCCGTCCTGAACCTGAACGCGGATATTGTCGAGGTCGAGCCTGAGTGCGCGCTTTTCGACATACTGTACCCGATCGGCATCCATGAAGCCGAAGGGCAGCTTGAAATAGAGGCCCGGTTCGCTCTTGACCGACTGGATCTGACCGAAGCGGACAACGATTGCCTGCTCACGCGCATTGACCACGAAGATCGACGAATAAAGAATGGCGAGAATGATCGCGAGCCCGATGAGGATTACGGGAAGTCTGTTCGATAGCATGGTTCAACCTCCCTGCCGTGCCGGTGCCGCCGGTCGATTGATCTCGTTGAGCGGCAGGTAGGGCACGACGCCCTGCTTGTCGTCGATCACGACCTTCTTGGAGTTCTTCAAGACCTGTTCCATCGTTTCCAGGAACAGGCGCTTGCGCGTCACGTCGGGAGCTTTCGAATATTCGTCATTGATGGCGGTAAAGCGCTGGGCCTCACCTTCGGCTTCCTTGACGACGCGATCCTTGTAGGCGGCTGCGTCTTCGCGGATACGGGCGGCATCGCCTCGCGCCTGGCCGAGCTTCTGGTTCGTATAGCGGTTGGCGTCCTCGATCGTGCTGTCGCGGTCGCGGCCGGCACGCTGCACTTCTTCGAAGGCATCGGCGACTTCACGCGGCGGCGCCACGTTCTGGATCGTCACACCGGTGACGGTAATGCCCGCGCCGTAGCGGTTCATCGTATCCTGAACGATGTTGAGGACCTGTGTCTCGATCGGCTGACGATTGCTGCGGAACGCATCCTGTGCCGGACGGCGGCCGACGATCTCGCGCATGGCGCTGTCGGAAACCTGCTGCAGCGTCTCGGCTGGATTCTCGACGCCGAAGAGGTAGGCCTTCGGATCGCTGATCGTGTAGAAGACGGCAAACTGTACGTTGATGACGCTCCTGTCACCCGACAGCATCAGCCCGCTCGAAGAGCCGGCCGTGGTGGCGCCGATATTCTGCTGCTGCACCGTCACCTTGACCATCTCGACGGTTTCGAACGGCCAGAAGTGGAAATGCAGGCCCGGCATGGAAATTTCTTCCTTGGGCTTGCCGAAGCGCAGTTCCACGCCGCGCTCGTCCGGCTGGACGACGTAAATGCATTGGAAAAGCCAGAAGATCGCAATGACCGCGACGATGATCGCAACGACACCGCCGTTGAAACCACCGGGAACGATGCCCCGCAACTGATCCTGTCCGCGACGGATGATATCTTCCAGATCGGGCGGACCGCCCTTGCCGCCGCCACCGCCGCGTGGACGGTTCGGCCCCTGCCCCCATGGTCCCTGATTGTTATTTCCGCCGCCGCCGCCCCAAGGGCCGCCGCCGCCATTCTGATTGCTCCAGGGCATCAAAACCTCGTTGTTCGTTACGTCATACACATCCGACCGCCGTGGGGGCTACCGGCGGATGCGATGGGACCGTTATAGGTATCACCGCATCTGCTTTCAACGCGGCGTCAGAAACTTGGTCAATTTAATTGGAAAATAGTTCCTTTTCAGGCATCTCGACGTTCATAAACGACGAAACGCGTGGGATAGGTATCCCTCTCCCCTGCCGGAACATCAAGACTTTCGGTCGCCACCCAGGCGGCCGCATCGATGGCCGGAAAAACAGTATCGCCATCCACATCGGCCTCGACATGCGTGATGCACATGCGATCGACGAAAGCTATGGCCTGCGCGTAGATCTGCCCGCCGCCAAGGATGGAGATTTCGTTTTCGCCCTGCTTGCGGGCGAGCGCCTCGGCCATTGTGATCGCTTCGTCGAGCGAGCGGGCCATATGAACATCGGGATGGTCGATATCGGCACCCCGCGAGATCACCACGTGCTGGCGTCCCGGCAGCGGCTTTCCGCCGAAACTCTCGAAGGTCTTGCGGCCGACGACGACGGGCTTGCCCACCGTCATCGCCTTGAAGCGCTTGAGGTCTGTCGAAAGCCGCCAGGGCATGTCACCGTCGCGGCCGATGATGCCGTTGCGCGCAACGGCGACGAAGATGGTCTTGCGGATATCGGACATCGGCCTTCCCGGCTTGGAGCACGCCACGCAAACCTGTGAAGCGGTCCGCGGTAACGACATGCGAAACAGAAACCTGAAGCAGGCGATCCGAAAGATCGCGACACGCTTTAGACGGCGATCGGCGCCTTGATACTGGCATCGGCCTCATAGCCTACGAGCTCGAAATCCTCGTAGACGAAGCCGAATATATCCTTGACGTCGCGCTTGATCACCATGCGCGGCAGCGCATGCGGCTGGCGCGTCAGCTGCAGTTTCGCCTGCTCGAAATGGTTGTGGTAGAGATGCGCATCGCCGAGCGTATGGACGAATTCGCCATACTTCAGCCCTGTCACCTGCGCCACCATCATCGTCAGCAGCGCATAGGAAGCGATGTTGAAGGGGACACCAAGGAAGATATCGGCCGAGCGTTGGTAGAGCTGGCAGGAAAGCTTGCCGTCGGCCACATAGAACTGGAACAGGCAGTGACAGGGCGGCAGCGCCATCTCGTCCACTTCGGCCGGGTTCCAGGCCGAGACGATGTGACGGCGCGAATTCGGATTCTTCACGAGGCCTTTGACGAGATTGTCGATCTGGTCGATATGGCCGCCATCCGGTGCCGGCCAGGAGCGCCACTGGGCACCGTAGACCGGTCCGAGATCGCCATTCTCGTCGGCCCATTCGTCCCAGATGCTGACGCCGTTTTCATGCAGGTAGCGGATATTGGTCTCGCCCTTGAGGAACCACAGGAGCTCATGGATGATCGAGCGCAGGTGCAGCTTCTTCGTCGTCAGCACCGGAAAGCCGGCATCGAGATCGAAGCGCATCTGGTGACCGAAGACCGAGCGCGTGCCGGTACCCGTACGGTCGCCGCGGTCGGTGCCGTTTTCCATCACATGGCTCAAGAGGTCGAGATATTGCTTCATGGTCGCCACCGATTCCTTTTGCGTCTAATTTAAGGGGAAAACGACCGCAAACCAATGCGCGTTGCTGATTATCCAAGCAAAATCGCTGGAGAGCACGAAGCTTTTGTGACGTATCCCCTTTCCTTGCGATTACAAAAACACTATATCACCCGTGCCGGCTTTCGGGCCGGCTATGGCGATAAACGGGCGATGGAATAAGCCTATTGGACCCGGGGGCGGTACCCGGCGCCTCCACCAAAAACAGACGGCTTCCCTGATGGGAAAAGGACTGCTTTTGATGGGGGCGAAATAGGATCGACAAGGGTGTAAAGATCGACTTTTTGCTCGGCATGATACCGCCGTTATCGGGTCACAAGTGTAGTTGCAAACGACAACAACGCTAAGGAATACGCTCTCGCTGCCTAATGGCGGTGTGAGAATTCCGAACTAAGCCCTTACGGTTAGCCCCGTAAGGCGGGGTCCGAAGGCACCTGGCAACAGAAGCCTTCACCTTCTCCCCTTTTTCGACGAAATCATGTATGCTGATGGGTGCATGAATCGGCTTGCGCCTTTCCCAAAGCGGCCGGACGTGCCATAGAAGTTCGTGAAAAGACTTCCAAACCGACGAAAGACAGGAAAAGCATGGGGCAGGATCATATCCGCTACGACATTCTGGCACAGGACGCGTTGCGCGGTGTCATCCGCAAGGTCTTGACCGAAGTCGCAACGACGGGCCGTCTGCCCGGCGACCATCACTTCTTCATTACGTTTCTGACCGGTGCTCCCGGCGTGCGCATCTCGCAGCACCTGAAGTCCAAATATCCTGAGCAGATGACCATCGTCATCCAGCACCAGTTCTGGGAACTGAAAATTACGGAATCCCACTTCGAGATTGGCCTGTCCTTCTCGGACGTGCCGGAAAAGCTCGTCATTCCCTTCAATGCCATTAGAGGCTTCTACGACCCCTCGGTCAATTTCGAGCTGGAGTTCGATGTGCCGCTGAGCGATGGTGAGGAACTGCCGGCAGCCGAGATCACCGCCTATCCTGTCGATGCAGCCAAATCCGAGGATGCGGCGGCAAAACCTGCCGTGGAAGGCGAGGAAAAGAAACCGGGCTCGGTCGTTTCACTCGATTCTTTCCGCAAGAAGCAGTAATGCCAAGGGAGGCGGAAGCCTCCCTTTTTCTTTCATGACGGAGGCAACCGCATGAGCGCCGAAATCGTCAACCTGCGCCAGTTCCGCAAGCAGCAGGCTCGCTCCGAAAAGGAGAAGCAGGCAGAGCACAACCGTATCTCGCACGGCCGTACCAAAGCTGAAAAGCAATTGACCCGTGCCCTCAACGAGAAAGCCGAAAAGGTGCTCGATCAGGGCCGGATCGAAGACGACAAGACCTGATCGCCGACGTCTGAAAGGCTTGGGCGATCAAGCAGATGCGATTCCTTACTGAATCACTTTCTCAATCAAGACGAAGCAGGCCGATGATCCGCAAACATTCGGCGACGTTGCACGGGCACCGCACCAGTTTTTCGCTGGAAGATGAGTTCTGGACCGAGTTGAAGGCGATTGCCGCGAGCCGCTCCATGCCGCTCGCGGCACTGATATCAGAGATCGACGATAACCGCATGCCCGACAGCAACCTCTCCTCGGCATTGCGGCTGCACGTCTTGTGCTGGCTGAAAAATGCCGCGGCGAATGCCTGATTGGGCGTGTTTGACCGCCGCCCTTTTTACTGCGCCTGAACGCCTGGCAGCTGATCGAAATTGAGCTGGCCGGGCGGTGACGGTCGTTCGGTCCGGCGGGCAGCCTCGGCCTCCGACGCAGCCCTCGCCTCCGCCTCCGCCTTGGCACGCGCCTCTGCTTCAGCCGCTGCCTTCGCCTCGGCTTCGGCCTTGCGCTGAGCCGCATCCTGCGCCAGAGCCCGCAGCCGCTGTTCTTCTGCCTGCCGCTGCCGCTCGATCTCGGCAGCCGCGACCCGCTGGGCGTCATTGAAGCGATAGAGCGCCACCTCGCGCCGCAGCCGCTGCTTCTCCAGCACGTTGGCCTGCAGGCGTTCGACGCGCCGCCGCTCGCGCTCGAAGGCACGCAGCGAAAGATAGCTGGTAATGTCGGTCACATCCATCGTCTTGCCGGGCGAGGCCAGCAGGCCGGAGAAGTTCAGGCGGATGCCGGGCTCCGCGCCTGAAAGCGCCTCGGCACCGGGATTGAAACCGATGCCGAGCGTTGCGCTGATACGCTGCTGCGGCAGCTCGATCTGCGCATCGGCGCTCAGATGCGCCAGATCGTTGGAGACACTGACGTTCTGGATACGCAGCGTACCGTCGGTCACGTTGAAGGGAATACCGAGTGGCGGCAGTTTTGCCTCGCCGTTGTTCAGCAGCGTCTCGACGATCGGATGCACCTTGCCGGCATTGATCTGGTCCTGCATCGGATCGGTCGCGGCCAGAAGCGGCGCCAGGATCGCAAGGTTCAGCCCGCGAACGCTCGTTTCGCCAAGCCGGATTTCACCCGAGCCGTTCAGCGAACTCGCAATCTCCGAAACTGTCTTGCCCGAGGCTTCGAGCGCCAGAGACATGCCGAATTTTCCGTTGGCGACAGGTGCGCCGTCGCGCGGCCAGATGACGCCACCGAGATCGGAATCGGCAAGTGCCAGTCGCGACTGCAGGAAGCCCGTGCCATTGGCATTGGTGAAAAGCAGGTTGCCGGAGAGTGTGCCGCCGTCCCAGTTGCCCGCAATGTCGTTGAGCTGCAGCTCATCACCCTTGTAGGCAACATTCGAGCTGAAATCGTTCACAGCCGTGTTGAAAACACTCGGCCAAAACTGCTTGGCTGTGAGCTTCAGATTGACGTCGAGATCGCGGAAGAGCGGCATGCCGAGAGCTGCGGTCGTCAGCTGGCCATTGGCGGGATCATTGATCTGCCCGAACACGGCCTCCCCGAGCCAGCCGAGATCGGCCGTGGAAAGCGCAAGCGCGCCGCTCGCCGTCGTCTTTGCCGCCTTGCGGTCGAAGGTCAGCGCACCGGCAAATTCGTTGTCGGCCGCATGCCCGTTGAGATCGGCCAGCACCACCTTGTCGGCATCGATGGTCGCATTGGTCTGCAGCTTGAAAGGCAGCCCGGTGCCAAGCTCGGGCAGCGCAATGCCGTTCATGACCAGATACGGGTCGAGATCGGCACTTTCGAGCGACACGGCGACCTTGCCGTTCATGAAAGTATCGGGCCGCACGTCGACCTTGCCGTTTGCCGTAAACGAGGTCCGGTCGGTCGCAAAGGTCAGCGCGGCGTCGGCTGGATCATTGTCGGTCGCCGTCACCTTCAGCGTCATGCGGCCATTGGCGCCGGCATCGACCGGCAGCGGATCGAGGCCCGCCTGCCCGAACAGGATCGACGGCACGGCATTGTCGAGCGTTGCCTCCAGCGTCGTCGTGCCGTTGCCGGTCAGCGCCAGCAGGTCGGACATGCGGTAATCGAGATTGACGCGGCTGCCGTTCGAAACGCCCGCGAGCGTCACCGCCAGCGCATCGCCATCATCGCCGCCGAGCGTCAGCGCGCCACGTAGCGCCGTATTGCCATACCAGCCCGCATTGCGCACCAGCCGGTCCATGACCGGATGATGCGGCAGGTGCTCGCGCAGCATGGCGAAGAAGGCGCCGGGATCGGCAGCCTTGAAGGTGATCTCGCCGGTGCCCTTATAGTCGAGCAGCGATCCCTCCGCCTTGCCCGTCGCGGTCAGTTCGGCGCCAGCAAGGTTCTTGATCGCCAGCCGATCGACCGAAAGGGCCCCGTCTGCGAGCGTGAAAGTCGTTTCGACATTATCGGCCTGCACGCCGAAGGCCGTGAACTTGTCGGCCTTGAGCTGCGCGGCGATCCTGTGATCGAGCACGTTGTCACCGGCATCCTGGCCGGTAAAGAGACCGGTCAGCGCCCTCAGCGCATCGAGATCGAGTGAATCACCGTTGAGCGCAACGGAAAGCGACGGTGTCTGGCCGTTGGTCGCCTGCCGCTCCAGGCGCCCCTTCAGCGTCGCGGCACCGATCGCGATCTCAAGATTCTCGAAACGCTGCAGATCGTGCGTCAGGCTGACATTGGCGGAGAAACCCGCCTGCCTTAGTTGGCGGATCGCCGGATCGACCGAACCTGCCAGCCAGGAAGCAAGCCCGGTCGGCTGGTTGGAGGCAACCACCATCTGACCGTTGAAGGACGGTTCGCCCGTAAGCGTCAGCTTGCCCTTGCCTTCCACCTGCGTGCGGCCGGGCAGCGTGCCGACAGCACTGTCGATCATCCAGCCGTTGCCGGCAGGTTCCAGTTCCAGAGCCACGTCGCGGATCGTCGTATCGCCCGCAACGATCGCCGGCAGGCGCACGGTCGCCTTGCCCGGCACCTGCGGGATCGGCACCTGGCCGACAATTTCAAGCAGCGAATTCAATCGCTGACGTGCCGAAACCGCTGGGTCGCGGTTGGTCTTGCCGGCGGCACCCTGATTGCCGATACGGTTGACGTCGATTTGCTGTCCATCGGCGGTCAGCAGGAATTCCGGCGCCTTTCCGGTATCGAGCGTCGCCTCGCCGGTGATCACATAGGGGTCGCTGGTGGAGCCGACCTCCATGCGGTATTCGGGAATGCGGATGCGGTCGTTGGTAAGCTCGAAACGACCCTTGAGGCGCGGCGGCGCCTCCCCTTTTTCAGTCTTGCCCTCGCTGCTCTCGATCGCGGCCGAGAGCGTGCCCTGGTAATTCGGCCGGCTGTCGACGAGCTTGAGTTCACCGTCGAGATCGATGCTAACGGGATGTTTGTCGGGCGCAAGTCGGGTGCGCACGCGCAGCACGCCGTTTTCGTCCGGCTGGTTGCTGGCAATCGAGAAGCTGCCATGCTCGCCGTCAAGCGCGCCGTCGCCCTCGATGCGCCATGGACCGGCGAGCGACTTTGCCGACATCTCGGCATTCAGCCCCGTTACGTGGCGCGAACGACCGGATTGATCATCGATGAACTCGATCTCGCCGCCGCTGACATGCACATTTTCCAGAACCACCGTCTTGGCTGGAATTTCCGGCTGGCTGCCGCGCATCCAGTCCAGCGAACCGTCCTTCAGGAGCCGCAGCTGCACCTTGGGATTGACCACGCGCATGTCGAAGATCAGCGCTTCGCCCGAAAGGAAGGGCGCAAGCTCGGCATCCATGGAGAACTGCTCGACCTGCACGACCGGCGTGCCGTCTTCCTCCTGGCCGACGCGCACGTCATGCAGCGTCACAGAGGGAAACGGCAGCAGCCGGGCATCGACCGTGCCATGCACAGTCACCTTCTTGCCGATGATGCGGCTTGCCTGATCCTCGAAATTCTTCCGGAAATCCGTCCAGTCGATGAATAGCGGTGCCAGCAGCGCCACGAAGAGCACTACGACGATCACTCCTCCTAGAAAGACGAGGAACCGGCCTATCAAGTCAGGGATTCTCCATTCGGGATTCTGTTGCCGACACTAGCGCTATTCATGCCGGGAGCAAGGGCCAAGATCATGAGATTGTTCCATTTTCAGCCCAGATGAAAAATCTTGCCGGGATTGAGGATATTGTCCGGGTCGAGCGAGCGCTTGATCTGGCGCATCAGATCCACCGTACCCCCGAGCTCCTGCTCCAGAAATGCCATTTTCCCCTGCCCGATCCCGTGTTCGCCGGTGCATGTTCCGTCCATTGCCAGTGCCCGCGCATTCAACCGGGCGACGAATTCCTCGGCCGTCGCGATGTCCGCGGCGCTCTTGTCGTCGAACAAAAGCTGCACATGGAAGTTCCCGTCGCCCGCATGGCCGACGATCGGCGCCAGCAAACCATTTGCCTCGATATCGGCCTGCGTTTCGGCAACGCAATCCGCAAGCCGGGATATCGGAACACAAACATCGGTCGAAAGTACGGCAAGCCCGGGCGCCAGCGCCCGCACCGACCAATAGGCATCGTGACGCGCCTTCCAGAGCTTCGTGCGCTCCTCCGGGCTCGACGTCCACTTGAATTCACCGCCGCCGCATTCGGCCGCAATCTCGGCAAAGGCGGTCGATTGCAGCGCCACCGTCTCGTCCGTGCCATGGAACTCGAGGAAAAGCGCCGGGCTCTCCTCATAGGGAAGATTGGCATAGGCAATGCTGGCGCGCATCTGCAGCGCATCGACAAGCTCGATACGCGCCACCGGAATGCCCATCTGAATCGTCATGATCACGGCGTCGCACGCCGCTTTCACGCTCGGGAAGGCACAGACACCACCGGCGATCTTCTGCGGAATGCCGTGCAGCCGCAGCGTCACCGAGGTCAGGATGCCAAGCGTACCTTCCGCCCCGACGAAGAGCCGCGTCAGATCGTAACCCGCCGACGACTTGCGGGCGCGGCGCGCCGTGCGAATTTCCTCGCCGGAGGCGGTCACTGCCGTCACGGCAAGCACATTGTCCTTCATCGTTCCATAGCGCACGGCATTGGTGCCGGAGGCCCGCGTCGAGGTCATGCCGCCGATCGAGGCATTGGCGCCGGGATCAATCGGGAAGAACAGGCCGGTATCGCGCAGATGGGTGTTCAGCGCCTCGCGCGTGACGCCCGGTTCGACCGTACAATCGAGATCCTCGGGATTGACTTCAAGCACTCGATTCATGCGGTTGAAATCAATGGAAATGCCGCCATTCGGCGCGTTGACCTGCCCTTCGAGCGAAGAGCCGGTGCCGAACCCGATGACCGGCACCTTATGATCGGCGCAGGCCCGCACAGCGGTCTTCACATCGTCGGCCGTCTCGGCAAAGAGCACGCCGTCGGGCAGCTGGGCGGGAATATAGGTGGTCGTGTGCGCATGCTGGGCGCGAAAAGCCTGGCCGGTCTGGAAGCGCTCTCCGAAGCGCTGTTTCAGGATGCCGGTGACGGCCTCGATACCCGCCTCGTTTCGCATCCCAGCCTTCGCGTCGCGCAGTGCCATGCCCTTGATCTCCCTGCATTCCACAGCCTGCTACAGCATCTGTAGCAGGCCGGGTATGAGGCAAGTCAAAGCGGCTGTCCAGCCAAGATTCAGGGAAGATTTCATCCCATCCTTGTTGTGGGGATCGCGGGCGGGTTCAGCCGCGCAAAGCCCTCCTGCCGATAATAGGGGAAATAGGGATAGGGCGGCGTCACGGCACTGACGGCATCCAGCCGCCCGATCTGTTCCGGCGTCAGGCTCCAGCCTATGGCACCGAGGTTTTGGCGAAGCTGTTCCTCGTTGCGTGCGCCGATGATGACGCTTGAAACCGTCGGCCGGCCGATCAGCCAGTTGATGGCGATCTGCGGCACCGTCCTGCCGGTCTCGGCGGCAATCTCGTCCAGCACGTCGACGATATCGAAGAGCCTTTCGTCATCGACAGGCGGACCATATTCCGCCGTCTGATGCAGGCGGCTTCCCTCGGGCAAAGGCGCGCCGCGGCGGATCTTGCCGGTCAGCCGCCCCCAGGCGAGCGGGCTCCAGACCAGGGCACCGACCTGCTGATCAGCGGCAAGCGGCATCAGTTCCCACTCGTAATCCCGCCCGGCAAGCGAATAATAGACCTGGTGGGCAACGTAGCGCGGGTAGCCATAGCGCTCGGAAAGCCCGAGCGCTTTCATCAGCTGCCAGCCGGAGAAATTGGAAACACCGATGTACCGCACCTTGCCCGATGCAACGAGCCCGTCGAGCGTCGCAAGCACCTCTTCCACAGGCGTCGAGGCATCGAAGGCATGAAGCTGCAACAGGTCGATATAGTCAGTGCCGAGCCGGCGCAGCGCATCCTCGGTCGCGCGGATCAACCGCGCCCGCGAGGTACCCCAATCATTCGGCCCCTCGCCCATCGGCAGCGCCGTCTTGGTCGAGATCAGCACGGAGTCGCGCTTTCCGGAAATCGCCTGCCCCAGCACCTCCTCTGAAGCACCGGCCGAATAGACGTCCGCCGTGTCGAACAGCGTCACACCCGCCTCCAGGCAGATATCCACCATCCGCCGCGCCTCTTGCGCATCCGTCGTGCCCCAGGCACCGAAGAGTGGACCGCTGCCGCCAAAGGTGCCGGCCCCGAAGCTCAGCACCGGCACTTTCAAGCCCGATGCGCCCAGATTTCTGTATTCCATGGTTCGATCTCCTGTTTCCCAAAGAGATAGACCCGGCCGGAACGATGATATAGATTGCCTTAGAGCATATCATCTGTGATTTGAATTCATCATGAGCCGTCAGGACATCAATCGATCGGGCGAAATGGAAGTCTTCGTCAGCGTCGTCGAACGCGGCGGTTTTTCCGCTGCCGCGCAGGCGCGGCGCATGACGCCATCGGCCGTCAGCAAGCTGGTCGCCCGGCTGGAGACAAGGCTCGGCGCCCGCCTCGTCAACCGCTCGACGCGCAAGCTGCAGCTGACACCGGAGGGATGCGCCTTCTATGAGCGCAGCGTGGCGATCCTTGCCAACATATCGGAGGCGGAGCGTTTCGCTTCGGCGGGAGAACAGGCGGCCGGCCGCATCAGCATCAACACCAGCGGTTCCTTCGGCAATCATGTTCTGGCCCCGCTCGTCCCAGCCTTCCTCGCCGGGCATCCGGGGGTGACGCTCGATATCACCCACACCGACAAGGTCGTCGATCTGCTGGAAGAGCGTGCCGATGTGGCGATCCGCGCTGGACCGCTGAAGACATCGAGCCTGATCGCGCGCAAGCTCGGCGCCGCCAGGAAGATCATCGTCGCCTCCCCCGATTATCTCGCGCAATATGGCGAACCGCATTCAGCCGCCGAACTCCAAAACCATCGCCGCATCGGCTTTTCCTATGCTCGGGCGCTGGAAGGCTGGCCGATCCTGGAGAACGGCGGGGAAATCACCATTCCCCTTACCCCGGGCCTGCAGGTCGGCGATGGCGAGGCCATGCGTTATCTGGCGCTCTCGGGCGCCGGCCTTGCCCGCATGACGGAATTCACCGTGCGCGCCGATATCGCCGCCGGGCGGCTCGTTCCCCTGCTGGAAGATCTCAATCCCGGCGATGTCGAGGAATTCTACGCAGTTTACATCGGCCAGGGCGGGCCACTGCCGGCCCGTGTTCGCGCTCTGCTCGATTTTCTCGCGAAACACACCCGCCTTTAGGAGCAAAGGGCCAGATTCCGCAATTGACCCTTTGGCTGCTGCGTGCCTATACCGGGTCTGCGCTTGCCGGCTCTCAGCCGGCCTCTTCATGCTGCCGGGGCTTCCTCCCACCTCCGCCTTCGGGCTCGCTCCGGTCGAAAAGTTCGGGGATCACAATTTTGGACGCAAGCAGCTTCCAGCAGAAAGCGAGCCTGCCCAAATGGGCATTGCTGCTCGCCTTGTCCGCCATTCTTGTGCTGTTCCTGGAACTCTTCGCCCTGCCCGCCTCGCTGCTGATCGGCCCGATGGTCGCGGCAATCGTTCTGGCCCTTACCGTCAGCAAGGGGCAGTTGCGCGTCCCCTACTGGCCGCTGCAATTCGGCCAGGTGCTGGTCGGCCTCCTGATGGCGCGCAACATCACGCCCGATATCCTCGGAACCATGGCCAAGGATGCGCCGCTCTTCTTCGTCTTCATCGTCTCTGTGGTCGCCATTGCCGCCGGTCTCGGCTGGCTTTTGACACGTTGGCAGGTTCTGCCTGGCACGACGGCTGTCTGGGGCTCCACGCCCGGCGGCGCCTCGGCAATGGTCATCATGTCCGAGGCCTATGGGGCGGATGCCCGCCTCGTCGCCTTCATGCAATATCTGCGCGTTGTCTTCGTCGCCGTCGGCGCCTCCGTCATCTCCCGTCTCTGGGCCGCCGCCGATAGGCAAGAGCCGCCGCCGGTCATCTTCTTCCCGCCGGTCGACTGGCCGGCCTTCGCGATCACGATCATCTTCGCCGCCCTTTGCTGCTACGGCGTCTTCCGCTTCCGCATCCAGGGCGGCAATATCGTCATCCCGCTGATCGGCGGCGCCGTTTTGCAGGGTTTCGGCCTGCTGAAGATCGAACTGCCGACCTGGATCCTGGCCCTCAGCTACGCGCTGATCGGTTGGAGCATCGGCCTGCGCTTTACCCGCTCGATTCTCGAACACGCCGCCCGCGCCCTGCCCCGCGTTTCCGCCTCCATCATCATCCTGATGGCACTCTGCGGCTGCATGGCCGTCGCCCTTCACAAATTCGCCGGCATCGACCCGCTGACGGCCTATCTCGCCACCAGCCCCGGCGGCGCCGATTCCGTAGCCATCATCGCCGCGTCGAGCGATGTCGACGTGCCTTTCGTCATGGCCATGCAGACCGGCCGCTTCATGATGATCCTGTTGATCGGCCCGGCAGTCGCCCGCTTCATCGCCCGTCGCTCCGGGCTTGCGGAAAACGCTGCTTGAGCATCGAAACCCTCGGCAGCCAGCAGGCCAGTCAACGACCGCTGAAGCGTTGCCTCGCGCCCTCGGTAACGGGTGTATAAAGCGCAACGCGGGTGCCCTCCGGGTCAGAGAACTGGACCGTGCGATTTCCCCACGGCATATCCCTGGGCTCATGCACCACCTCGACATGGTCCTTGAGCCAAGCGAATTCAGCGTCGACATCAGACACCATGAATTCAAGAATGGCGGTTCTGTTGGCGCCTGGCTCCGCACTGCCCTCTTTGAACAGGGCGACCGTCTCCGCGCTCCCTATCGCCACGACGGCCCCGGGTGTGACGATCTCGGCAAAGACGGGAGCAAGCCACTCCGCGCGATAGCCCGTCACGAGCTCATAGAAGGCCACCATGCTTTGAATATCCGAGGCGACAAGACGGGTGGATGCGAACTTCATCATTTTCTCCTTCAGGCGTAACGATCTCTTTGCCCGCTCTTGTGACATAGTCATCCTGCCAGCGTTGTGGCAGCAGGAGTCACCAGCATGCGAAAAGCGGAACGGCTTTTTCAGATCATCCAGATACTTCGAAGATCAAACCGTCCTGTCACCTCGGCGCAGCTTGCCGATGAACTCGAGGTGGCGCGACGTACCGTCTATCGCGACATCGCTCATCTGATCGGCCAGCGTGTTCCCATCGAAGGGGAAGCGGGGTTCGGTTACGTCCTCGATCCGCAATACGACATGCCGCCACTAATGCTGACACCAGAGGAAATCGAAGCCGTTCTGCTCGGCGTCCAGATGGTTGCAAAACTGGGTGACCCGGCGATCACCAATGCCGCCAGAGATGTCATCGCCAAGATTACCGACACGGTACCCGACGACCTCCTTCCGTTCATCGCCGAACCCGCGGTCGGCCTGAAGCCCGAGGAGGTCACCAACAGCCTGACGTTCGACACCCGCCCGGTCAGGCGGGCGATCAGGGAGGGGCGAAAGATCGACCTCGAATATCGCGCGGCCAGTGGCGAGGTAAGCCACCGCATCGTGTGGCCGGTGCTTCTGGGCTATGCAGACACGCATTGCCTCCTGATCGCATGGTGTGAATCGAAGCAGGCCTTCCGCCATTTTCGCACCGAACGCATCCTCGACTTCGAGGTTCTCGAAGAGACTATCGGCGTATCGAGAGGCAGGTTGAGACAGCAATGGCTGCACTGGCGTGAAACCGAACTATCCCGTTTGCGCGCTGCTCCGTGACTGGCGACCTGCGGAAAACGCCGTCTAAATGCGGGGACCCATCAAACTGCGTGGCCTTCGAAACAGCCTCTGAATTGTCCTGCCTGTGCCTGACTAGCCGCAGGTCCGGTTATTCCCTAGACTGACTTAATGAACATCACTGTGCTGAAAAATGGATAACACCGGACTGTCTCTCGACCGAATGCGCACCTTTGTTCGCGTTGCCGAGCGCGGCAATCTGTCTTCTGTGGCAAGGGAGCTCGGCATCGGTCAATCAACCGTGACGCGGCACCTCAATGAACTCGAGGAGGCAGTCGGCGTACCTCTCCTCAGCCGAACCACGCGTCGCGTCATCCTTACCGACGAAGGCAGCCGCTATTATACCAGCTGCCTTCAGGTGTTACGCCTGGTCGAGCAGGCTGCCGAGGAAGCCAGGAATGCCCGTCGGGCGGCCGCCGGCGCTGTCAGGCTTTCATGCACTGCAGCGCTTGGCGTGATGCACATCACCCGCCTCATCTTCGAATTTCAGGACCGGCATCCTGATATCAGCGTCGATCTCAACCTGACCGACGAGCGCATCGATCTGGTTCGCGAGGGCGTTGACGTGGCACTGCGGCTCGGACCTCTCACCGACAGTTCCATGAAGCTTCATGCGCTCGGAAAAAGCCATCGGCTGATGGTCGGCGCTCCCGCTTATTTCGCCATCCACGGGCGGCCGGAGCGACCGGACGATCTCGCGCGATACGAAACCGTCATAATGTCCAATGTGGCCGGGAGCGATCAGATTGCTCTCTCCTCCCGCGATGGCGCGAATGTGACGGTTCCAGTCAACGGGAAGCTTCGCGTCGATCACGGGCTTGCGGCGCGCGAAGCCTTGGCCGCAGGACGTGGCATCGGCCCCGCCCACCTTTGGCTGGTCCACGATCTCCTGGATCGCGGTCGTCTCGAGGTCGTGCTTGAAGACTATCGTCCGGCGCCGGTGCCGCTGAGCCTGCTCATCGTGCCCGAGCGTTCAGCCATTGCCCGCGTCCGCCTTCTCACCGACTTTCTTGTCGCCGAGATTCCCAAACTGCCGGGAATCCGCCCGTCATGACTCAGAGCCCGAAAGATTTCTTGTCGCCGCGCCAGCCCGTGGTGCGAAGATACTGCTCCCAGTCGAGTGTATCGGGATCCAGTCGGCGGCTCCATTCCAGGTCATGCCCCTTGCCGAAATAACCGTATTCGACGGCATACTCGACCATCCCGACAAGCTCTCGCACGAGGAATTCGTTGGCGGCAAACTCCGGAAAATACTGCAGCAGGCCATCCCTGGTGAAAGCGTTTCGATATTCTGCCCTGAGGCCGGTTACCGCTCGGAAAGTCTCGACCATCTCCCGGGGCGAGATGATATCGCCGACAACAGGCAGCGTTTTCCCGTTGTATCGCTCGGGATTTGAGAAGATTTCGAGCACGGCCGGACCGGTTGCCGTCAGTGGATCGACGAAAGGCGCCCGAAAATCTTCCGGCAGATAGATCGGCAGCACGAGCGTGTCGCCTTCCATACGCGGCGGATAATATTCGAGAAGATTCGTGTAGAAGAATGCCAGCATGACGAAGGAATGCGAGATCGGCAGACCGCGAATATAATCTGCAACGCGCGCCTTGTCGGTGAAGTGCGGAGCAAACTTCGTCCCGCCCGAGATCGCATCGACATTTTCGAGCGTGCTGAACACGATATGTCCGACGCCTGCCTCAACCGCGGCATCCGCCAGCTGGCGGCCGATAGGAGCCTCTATCGTTGCCGGCGGTGTAACGGGCGGCGTCATCAGGAACGCCCCGTCCGCGCCTTCGAAGGCAGCGACAAGATCCTTCTGGAAGCCGATCTGGAGAGGGACGGTTACAATTTCAGCGCCAAGTTTCTCCAGACTCAAAGCCTCGGGTGAATCCTTTTGTCGGGTCAGGGCGCGCACGCGGAAACGCCCGCTGCGAAGGAGCGTCGTTGCGACGCTGCGACCCTGTTTGCTGGTTGCACCGACAATTGCGATAAGTGGCTTATCATTTACAGACATAGTTGCGCCTTGAACCTTTTCCCTGTCGCTGGCTGCCGCCAAGCGTCATTTCGGGGAGAGCATTCGGCCGATGCCGCTAGCTCCAACTCGGGAGCAAGCTATCGCATCAGGCTTTCTTGCTGTAGGCATGCGCAATGCATATGATAATGCCGTTTTCTGGATAGATGCCACGGCTTCACACGTCAGTATCAGCTGCTGAACGGTCCGGTCTCTGCCGCAAAACGTTGAAGCCCCGCCCATCGCCCCGGGGTGACGCCATAGGCCTTCTTGAAATGCCGGATGAAATGCGCCTGGTCGGCAAAGCCGGTAGCCGCCGCCACATCGGCAAACCCTTCGCCCTCGCCCATCAGCGTCTTTGCCTGCTGCAGCCGCCGCATCAGCATGTAGCGATGCGGACTGGTGGCAAAGGCCGTGCGAAAATGCCGTGACAGCGTGAAGCGGTCGAGGCCGGTAACGGTCTCCAGCTCGCCGGAGCGTACCGGCCGCAGCGCATGCGCTTCCAGATAATCGCGCGCTGCCCGCACCTGTTTCCACGCAACCGCGCCCAGCGCCCGGCGGCGCACCTGCGAATGTCGCGACAGACCGCCCGCCACGCGGCTGACGAAGTCGTCGACGAAGAGGTCGTCGAGCTCGCGGTCGAGCTCGCCGAGTGCGGCAAGCAGCACCTGCGCCAGTGCCCCATCGGCAATGACCGGCTGGTCGACGAAGGGAAGGCCGATCTTCTCTGCCGCCAGACACTCCATCAAGAGCGCCGGCTCCATGTAAAGCATGCGGTAATGAAGGCCTGCCTCGGTCGCTGCCCCGCCGTCATGTTCCTCGTCCGGATGCAAGACGATCACCTGGCCTGGCATGCTGAAGCGCCGCTCGCCGCGATAGGTGAAGGTCTGCACGCCATGAAGCGTGACACCAAGGGCATAGGTATCGTGCCGATGCGGCTCGAAGACATTACCCGAAAACTGCGCCTCGATACGCTCGATGCCCGGAAAGGCAGGCGCAGTCAGAATGCCGCTGTCCGCGGGCGCGCACAAACGTTCAAGACCCTCGAAGACCTGCGGCGTTAGATCCTGGCTCAACGCGTTTCGATACCCTGATGAGAGAGACTGAGATGTTTGATACCAAAATTGCGATCGTCCTGCGAAACAATCTTGCCGGCTGGCAGAAGCTGAATGTCACGGCCTTCCTCTCGACAGGCATTGCCGGGCAGTATCCTGACATCATCGGCGAGCCCTACAAGGACCGCGCCGGCAACCTCTACAACCCGCTATCCATCCAGCCGATCATCGTCTTGTCGGCCGACGAAGCGACGATATCGACGATCCATCGCCGCGCGCTGGAGCGCGACGTGACCTCCTCCGTCTTCATCGAAGAAATGTTTGCAACTGGTCATGACGTAGCCAATCGCGCCGTCTTCGCCGAATACGCCCCCGATGACGCCAAGGTGGTCGGCATCGCCCTGCGAGCCGACAAGAAGATCGTCGACAAGATCACCAAGGGCGCAACGATGCAGCATTGAGGCAAACGGCGGAAACGACAAAAGGCCGGGCGATGACCCGGCCTTTTTGTCGTCTGAAGTCGACCGATCAGCCCTGCGTGATCGGCGCGATCTGGATTTCGACTCGGCGGTTCTGCGCGCGGCCGGCTTCAGTCGCGTTGGAAGCGACCGGCTGCGACGGGCCGAAGCCGACGGCCGAAACGCGGCGCTGGTCGATGCCCTGGCTGCCGAGATAATCGGCGACGGACAGCGCGCGGCGCTGCGACAGATCCTGGTTATGCTGCAGGCTGCCGGTAGAGTCCGTATGACCGTTGATGTCGATGAGCGTCCGGTTGAACTTGCGCAGCACGATCGCCACCGAATTCAGCGTCGGATAGAAGCCCGCCTTCACCGCATCCTGGTCGACGTCGAAGGTGATGTTCGACGGCATGTTGAGAATGATATTGTCGCCCTGGCGGGTGACCGAAATGCCGGTACCTTCGAGCTGGGCACGAAGCTCGGCTTCCTGCTGGTCCATGTAGTTGCCGATCGCGCCGCCGGCGAGTGCGCCGATGCCGGCGCCGATCAGCGCCGCGTTGCGCTTGCCATGGCCGCCGCCGCCGACGGCGACACCGACAAGAGCACCGCCAAGCGCGCCAAGGGCAGCACCGCCAGCGGTATTGGATACCTTCTGCTCACCAGTATAGGGATCGGTCGTCGTGCAAGCTGAGAGGTAACTCGCCGCAACGGCCAGAAGGATGAATTTCTTGATCATGGACAGGAGGTTCTCCGTTCGAAGCTGGTGCGAGCAGATATTAGGGAATGCGGCAACAAGATGAAGATACCAATCTGATAAGCCAAATTCCCCATGGGAAACATCGGTCTGTTGCAGCCGCGCACCGATATCACCAGCTTTATTGGCAAACCGCAGGACTTCAGTCGAGGCCGCGACGTTTGGCATAGGCCGCCCGTGCCTCGTCCATGCGTGCGGAGTTTGTAACGACCCACTCGGCAAGCCCCCGAACCGGATCCAGGAACTCCCGGCCGAGATCCGTCAGCGCATACTCGACCTGCGGCGGTGTGGTGGGCGTGACGGTCCGGGAAACGAAGCCGTTCTCCTCCAGCTCCCGCAATGTCGATGCCAGTACCTTCTGGCTGATTTCGCCCACTTCGCGACGCAAGGCGTTGAAGCGGAGCGGACCGTGACCCAGCACGCGCACCACCAGCAGGCTCCACTTGTCGCTGATGCGCGCCAGCATGCGGCTGATGTGATCGCAGGCGTGAACCTGCCCGCAGTCTTCGGCGCTCTCGCAGGCGGCGGTTTCCTCGTGGTTATCTGGTTTCAATAAAGTGCCTCCTTGTGCTGCTCCACGAACCATCCGTAATCTGGTTACCGTTGGAAACCAGCATACAGGAGGTTACTATGAATTCTAAGCCCCGTATCGCCGTTATTGTCGGCTCTACCCGCCCCACCCGTTTCGCCGATGCCCCGGCACAATGGATACTGAAACAAGCTCAGGCACGTGACGACTTCGACGTCGAGCTGGTCGACCTGCGCGATCACCCGCTCCCGTTCTTCGAGGAAATGGCATCGAACTTCTGGATGCCAAGCCAGAATCCGGAAGCGGTGCGCTGGCAGGAAACGATCGGCCGATTCGACGGCTATATCTTCGTTGTCGCCGAATACAATCATTCGATCACCGGCGTCCTGAAGAACGCTCTCGACCAGGCCTACAAGGAATGGATGCGCAAGCCGTTCACCGCGATCGGCTATGGCGGCACGGGTGCCACGCGCGCGGTCGAACATCTGCGTGGGATCGGCGTCGAGCTTCACATGGTCTCGACCCGCAGTGCCGTGCATATCGGCGGCGGCGACTTCATGTCGATCCACCCGGCCTTCGGCAACAAGCCGATCGAGGAGATCGAGACGAACCTGCTGCCGACGGCGAAGGCAGCCCTCGACGAACTGGTCTGGTGGGCCAAGGCAACGATGGCTGCCAAGGCTGCCTGAAGCCAAAGAAAACCGCGCGGTGAGCATCGCTTGCCGCGCGGCTGGTACTACAAAACCGAAATCAGAAGTTCTGGAAGAGCTGACGAACCGTGTCGTAGGATGCGTTGGCGATATTCAGCGATTGCAGGCCGAGCTGCTGCTGGGTCTGCAATGCCTTGAGCTTGCTCGATTCCGTCTCCATGTCGGCATCGACGAGGCGGCCGATACCCGTGGTAAGATTGTCGGACAGGTTCTTGGCGAATTCGTCCTGGATGCTGATGCGCTTTTCCAGTGCGCCGAAAGCCGAACCGACGGTCGTCAACTGTCCGAGCGCGGCATCGACGACACTGATCATCTCGTTCAGGTCCTGTTTGCTGGTACTTGCCGTCAGGCCGATTTCCACCTGGCCGGCCGTGTTGCCGTTCTTGCTCTTCGTCAGCACCCAATTCTGCGCCGCGCCCAGTTCGCTTGCGAAGAAGTCGGAAGTCAGAACACCATATTCGCCGGTGCCGCCTGCCCGGTCGTCGATCACATAACGTGCATCCTTGGAGGATGTCGCGCCGCTTGGCGGGATATCGATATGATAGCTCAGCATGCCGACCGATACCGTCCCGTCCGAATTGCGGATGAAGGAGGCCGGGATCTGGCGCGGCTGCGTCGGCGTCGTCGTATTGTCGAGGATGATCCAGTTGTCGTTGTTGAAGCCTGCACCCTCGGAAACGCTGCGCAGCTGCGCCTTCAACTGCTCGAGCTCTTCACCGATCTTTGTCTTGTCGACGCCCTGCTCGGTTGCCGCCACAAGCTTTGCCTTGATCTCGGTGACGACGTCGACGACGCTGTCGACACCCGCCGATGCTGTACCCATGGTGGCAGCCGCCATGCCGAGGGCATCCTGAATGGCGGAAAGGGCCTTGTTGTCGTGGCGAGCTGTCGTCGCAACCGACCAATAGGCGGCATTGTCTTTTGATTTTTCGACGCGCAGACCTGTCGTGACATGGTTCTGCGTCACCGTCATGTTCCGATTGATATCACGCAGCACATTAAGCGCCGCATCCACGGAGGTGCGCTGATAAATACTCACGGTACGAACTCCAAAAACACAACAAGACGCAACACAACAGGATGTACCGAAATCAAGCGGACGCTCATGTCCGCCGTCGCTGGAAAAGCAGCGCAGTGGTCTTCGGAAAAACTGGGGAAGACCGGCCGGTTACTGATCACGATCATTGCCGCTTATGCTTAATAAACGGCTAAAGTTCAGAAGTAATTTATCTTATTTCACAAGACTTCATACACCATAAAAACGCCTGCCGGAGAGATACGGCGGGCGTTTTCGAAAGTATTAAAAAAGCTTGTTCGCCCTCTTACTCGGCAGCCTGAAGCTGCTGCGGATCCGGCTTCGGACGCGTCGCATGCGTCATTTCCTCGTGCAGGCGCGCTTCTTCATGGGCATGCGGCTTGGCGAACCGGGCAATCAGGAGATAGGCGACCGGCGTGATGAACAACGTCACCAGCGTCGCGAAGCCGAGACCGCCGACGATGACCCAGCCGAGCGCCACGCGCGCTTCCGCGCCCGCACCATGCGCAAAGACCAGCGGAACGCCCCCAAGAATGGTCGCGATCATCGTCATCATGACCGGGCGCAGGCGAAGCGCGCAGGCCTTCTCGATGGACGAGCGCACGTCCTCGCCGCGGTCACGCAGCTGGTTGGCGAATTCCACGATCAGGATGCCGTTCTTCGCCATGACGCCGACAAGCAGCACCAGGCCGATCTGGCTGTAGATGTTGAGGCTGGAGCCGGTGATGACAAGCGCGAAGACGGCGCAGGCAAGACCGAGCGGCACCGTCGACATGATGATCAGCGACGACAGCACGCTTTCGAACTGTGCCGCGAGCACCAGGAAGATGATGACGATCGCAAAGCCGAAGGTCAGCGCCATGCCGCTGGAGTTCTCCTCCAGCGTCGCAGCTTCTGCGAGCGGCAGCAGGCGCGCGCCGGCCGGCAACAGCGGTGCTGCCATTTGCGTGACGTTCTTCACGGCGTCGCCAAGCGACATACCGTCCTTCAGGCCTGCGGTGATCGCCACCGAGGCGAGCTGCTGTTCACGGTTGAGCTGCGGGGCGACCGAGCCTTCCTTCAGCGAAGCGATGACCGACATCGGCACGATCTTGCCGTCGCCGGTCTTCAGGAAGACGTTTTCAAGATCGGTCGGGTCGTCGATCGGCCGCATTGTCGAGGTCAGAAGCACCGGATAGGATTCGCCATTGACGAAGACGTCGACCACCGATCGTCCTTCGAGCAGCGACTGGATGGCGGTCGAAAGGCCGGTGATATCGATACCGAGATCGGAGGCCCGTTCACGATCGATTGCGACGGAGACTTGCGCCTGCGACGGTTCGTTGGTCAGGCGTGGCGTATCGTACTGGCCGCTGGCATCGAGCTGCTGCACGAGCTTGGCGGCAGCCGCCGTCAGCGCCTCGTGATCATTGCCGATCAGCGCCATCTGCAGGCCGCTGCCGGCGCCGCGAATACGCAGGCTGTTCGACGAGATCGCATTGCCGCGCAGCGCCGGCACCTTTGACGCAGCCTGGTTGATGTCGCGGACGATATCGGCCTGCGTGCGGTGGCGTTCGCCCCAGGGCGCCAGCGTCAGCACCATGAAGCCGCTGTTGGAAGCGCCGCCCTGGCCGGAGATCGAGAAGACGTTCCTGATGTCGCCGCTGTCGACAAGCGGCTGCAGATATTCCTCCACGAGCTGCAGCTTGTCGCGCGTATATTCGAGGCTGGAACCCTGCGGCGTTGTCAGCCGCATCATCACCATGGCGCGGTCTTCTTCCGGCGTCAGTTCGCTCTTGACCGTCCCGAAAGCGACAACGGCTGCACCGCCGAAGATAAGCGAGAAGACGATGACGACGACAGGCGCGTTCAGGCAGGCATGCAGCGCCCATTTGTAGAGGCCGGCGAAAGCCTCGCCGAAGCGGCCGAGCAATCCGTGGTCCTCGATCATCGGCTTGGTCAGCATGCGAGAGGCGAGCATTGGACACAGCGTCAGTGCCACGATCGACGACAGGCCGACCGAGAAGGCAAGCACGAAACCGAATTCGCGGAAAAGACCACCCACCTGCCCCGGCAGGAAGGACAGCGGAATGAAGACGGCGGCAAGTGTGGCCGTTGTCGCGATGACGGCGAAGAAGACTTCGCGCGTGCCGAGCACGGCCGCCGCGCGCGGTCCCATGCCCTCCGAGCGTCGGCGCACGATGTTTTCCAGCACGACGATGGCGTCATCGACCACGAGACCGGTCGCCAGCACGATCGCAAGCAGCGTCAGGATGTTGATCGAGAAGCCGACCATATAGATCGCCGCCAGCGTGCCGATCAGCGCCACCGGCATCGAGACGGACGGGATCAGCGTCGCGCGCCAGTCGCGCAGGAAGAGATAGATGACGACGGTGACGATGACGGCCGAAAGCAGCAGCGCCAGCACCACTTCATGGATCGCGCCCTCGATGAACACGGCGTCGTCGCTGGTGATTGCGATCGTCGTGCCCTTCGGCAGCGTCTTAGAAAGCTGGTCGACGGCAGCGTGAATGCCGGTGGAAATATTCAGCGTATTCGACTGCGCCTGGCGGATGATGCCAAGACCGATGCCCGGTTTGCCATTGGAACGCAGCGCCGTCTCACCGTCGCGCGGCCCGAGCGTCACGGTCGCGACATCGCCGAGACGCACATTGTGCTGCAGGATGACGTTCTGGAAGTCCTCGGGTGTCTGCAGGCTGGCCGTGGCGCGCACCACGATATCCTGCATCGGGCTCTTCAGCGAACCGGCCGGCACGTCGAGCGCGGCATTGTCGAGCGCCTTGGTGAGATCGCCGATGGTCAGTCCGCGGCTTGCAAGCGCGCCCTGATCGACGTCGACACGGAAGACCTTTTCCTGATCGCCGTATTCTTCGACATCGGCAACGCCATCGACGGAGGCCAGGCGGTCGACCACCTCGTTCTCGACGAGGAGCGTCAGATCGTCCATGTTGAGCGTATCCGACGTCACCGCAAGGCGCATGATCGCCGAAGAGTCCGAATCAGCCTTGACGATCTGCGGCGCATCCGCCTCATCGGGCAGGTTCTGGGCGATGCGGCCGATTGCGTCACGCACGTCATTGGCGGCAACGGCCAGATCGATGGAATCGGAAAATTCCAGCGTCACGCGGCTCTGGCCGAACTGGGAACTGGAAGAGATGGACTTGAGACCGCTGACGCGCGCAACCGCACCTTCGATGACCTTGGTCAGTTCCTGGTCGATCGTCTGCGGCGAAGCGCCGTCGAATGTCGTGCGCACGGTCACGACCGGCCGGTCGACATCGGGCAGCTCGCGCACTTCGACGCCCACATAGGCCGCAAGACCGGCCACCACCATCAGCGTATTGAAGACCAGCGCCAGGATCGGCCGGCGCACGAAGAGTGCGGTGAAGGTCGCCTTGCCGGATTCCGGTTTGTCCTGGTGGATCTCGGTCACGCTCATTGGGCGGCGACCTTGTCGTTTGCGGCGACATCGGTCGCCGTGCGCACAGCGCCGTTCTCGCGTACGCGCTGCAGGCCCTGGGTGACGATCTGATCGCCATCCTTCAAGTCAGCCTTGACCAGCACATAGTCCGGATTGCGCTGCACGACCGTGACCCGCACCTTGTGCGACTTGTCGTCGGTCACCCGCCAGACGAAGGAGCCCTGGGCATCCCACTGTACGGAGAGCGGGTTGACGGCTGGATATTTGTCGCCGGCAAACTTCATGCTGACAGCGAAGGACATGCCCGCGCGCAGCTCGTCCGAGCTGTTGTCGATCCGGCCGCGCAGGCGCAGCGTCCGGCTTGCCGCGTCGATACGGTTGTCGACCGCTTCGAGCACGCCCGAAAAGATTTTGCCCGGCCGCGCCACGGACGTTGCCTCGACCACCTGGCCAACGGAAACCGTATTGGCGAAACGCTCCGGCACCCAGTAATCGACGAGGATTTCGGTGCGATCGTCCAATGTCACGATCGGCGTCGAGGTGGTGACATTGTCACCGATATTGACGGGCACGATGCCGACGATGCCGTCGATCGGGGCCACGATATTACGGCGCTGGAGATTGAGATCGGCTGCCTGCAATTGCAGCCGCGCATTCTGCTCGGCGATCTCGGAATCGAAGACATCCATGCGCGAAACGCTGGACTTGATATTGTGGTAGAGGCTGGATTTCTCGAGCGCGCTATTCAGCGCCACCTGCGCCTGCCCCTGGGCAATGACCTGCTCCTCGCTGTCGAGCTTGGCGAGAACCTGCCCCTGCTTCACCATATCGCCTGACTTGATCAGAATCTCGCGGATCGTACCCGTCGCCTGCGGCGTGACCGCAACGGAGCGGATCGCGTCACCCGTGCCGATCGCATTCAGCCGGTCGTTGACGACGCCCTGCACCACGGCCTGGGTGACGACGAGCACCGCGCCATTGCGTCCGCCGCCACCGCCGCCATTGCGGCGGTTCTGCCCCTGTCCCTGCCCTTGCGCTTGGCCGCCTTGAGCCTGCCCCGCGCCGGCATCGGCTGCCTCTTCGCTCTTCGGTGAGATCCTGGAAACGATGCTGTCGGGAATACCGGCGTTACGCATCGTCTCGCCGGCGCCGGGCACAAAATAGACCCACGCGGCAAAGCCGGCGATAATGACGACAAGGCAAAGTACAAATTGCTTCCAAAAGGGCATTCACGTCTCCGGAGGGACTTGAGGTTGTCCAGGGTCGGTCGAAAGAGGCGCGCGAGACAAAAAGTCTCACCTGGTGCGACAATATCGCACCTTTCCCCGGCCGGCAGCAAGCACAACCACCCGTCATTACCGATTTGTAATATCAGCAAACTTTGAAAATAACCCGTGCGCTCACTTTTACTTGAACAACGCTAAAGCAGTGCCGGCAAAACGCTTACCGATTTTCCGTCCGGCACCGCGCCAGGCTTCAGATGCGCCTCTCCCGTCGCCATGTTCCGGGCGAAACCCCGTGGAGTGCGGTGAAGATACGCGTCAGGTGGCTCTGGTCGGCAAAACCGCAGGTAACCGCGATCTCGGCAATGGAGGCGGTGCCAAGCAGCATCTGTCGCGCTTTCTCCGCCCGATATTCGAGCAGCCACCGGTGCGGCGTGCGGCCGGTCGATTTCTTGAAGGCGCGAATGAAATAGCTGGTCGACAGCCCGCATTGCGCCGCGACATCCGAGATCGTCGCCTCCCGCGCCGTCAGCGAAGCAAGGAATGCCGTCGCCAGGTTGAGCTGACGCCCCGAGAGCCCGCCGCTGCGTTCTGCCGGCAGGTTGATCTTGCCGTAACGCGTCACAAGATGCGCCTGCAGCGCCAGCAGGATGTGATCGATGAAGAGAGCGCTCGCATGCGCCGGCTGGCTGAGCGCCGGGAGCAACGCCGTCGCAAGCGCCTGCACGACAGGATCGAGCTGGCCCTGCCCGCAATCGAGCCCATTGAAGCCCGACCGTCCCGCCTCGTAGCTGAAATCGGCAAGCCCCTGCCGGGAAATATTGAAGCGCATATTGTCGAAAGAGGAGCGATGGTGGCAGCGCCATTCCTCCCCGAGATCGGTGATCGCCAGCGCGCCTGCCGAATGGCCGCCGTCGTGAACAAGCTTGCCGCCGCGCCAAAGGCGATGGTTGTCGAAAGGTTTCAACTGGGCGATGACGCTGAAAGCCTCCGCCTGGGGAATCGGCCCGCTTTCGTCATGGTCGGCGCTGGTGCTGCGCATGCGCACAATCGAGACTGCACCGGCTTGCAACAATGAAACCTTTGGCCGAGATGCCAATTCAATCACCCCCGTTTTCGAATTGCCTCCCACTGTCATAATCGCATTGTTTGCTTTCGAAATCCACCTGGCGAAATCGAAACGGCAGCCCCTTCGAGGCTGCCGCCCGCTCGCGTCGCATCGATTCCCTGGTGTCAGGCGGCTTCCTGAAACGCCTGCTCCAGGGTAGCGACGTCGATCTTGATCATCTTCAGCATTGCTTCCGTCATCTTCTTGGCATTGCCCTTGCGCGTGCCGCTCATCATCTCGGCCAGAGCCTTGGGTACGATCTGCCAGGAAAGACCCCAGCGGTCCCTGAGCCAGCCGCAATGTTCGGCCGTTCCGCCATTGGTGAGGAAGCCATCCCAGATGCGGTCGAGCTCCGCCTGATTCTCGCAGACGACCTGCACCGAGAAGGCATGGTTGAACTGCTCGAACGGCCCGGCCTGCATGGCGATGAAATTCTGATTGCCGAGCGTGAATTCCACGATCTCGACGCTGCCGGGAGGCCCGCTCGGGGTTTCCGAAGGCACCGTCGTGATATCGCCGATCGAAGAATCGGGAACCAGCGAGACATAAAATTCGACCGCTTCGCGCGCCTGTTCGGCAAACCAGAGAAAGGAAATGACCTTGACCATGAACTGTCCTCCTTGAGCTGTTGGTCACTATGGCCCTAGGACGCATGGGCCTGGCCTCTCCCGACAGGACGGCGCAATTTTTTCTCGAATAGCGATTTTTCAACGTCTTCGGGGCCTTCCGCGGAGCCTCTTCAGCCGAGAGCAATTTTCGACAAAAGAGGGTCAGAACCGACAATCGGATTTGCCGTTTGCCAAGTAGGTTCGCCGTCAATTCGCAACCTCGCCCTTGCGGGGAAGCGATGCCGACCGACGCCCGCCAGCCTCTTTTGGCGACAGCCCGGCAGCCCGTTTATTGGCCGCAAGGCCCCACGACCAGGGAGAACGCTCAATGTCCAGATATCTCGAAGTCCTGACACCGGAAAACAGCCAGCTGATCTTCATCGACCAGCAGCCGCAAATGGCCTTCGGCGTCCAGTCCATCGACCGCCAGGCGCTGAAGAACAACGTCGTCGGCCTCGCCAAGGCAGCCAAGACCTTCAAGGTTCCGACCACCATCACCACGGTCGAGACCGAAGCCTTCTCGGGCCACACCTATCCGGAGCTGCTCGCCGTCTTCCCCGAAAACACGATCCTCGAACGCACTTCGATGAATTCCTGGGACGATCAGAACGTTCGCGACGCACTGGCGAAGAACGCCGCCGACGGCCGCAAGAAGGTCGTCGTCTCAGGCCTCTGGACGGAAGTCTGCAACACTACCTTCGCGCTCTCCTGCATGCACGACACCGATTACGAGATCTATATGGTCGCCGATGCTTCGGGCGGCACCTCCGCCGAGGCCCACAAATACGCCATGGACCGCATGGTCCAGGCCGGCTGCGTGCCCGTCACCTGGCAGCAGGTGCTGCTCGAATGGCAGCGCGACTGGGCGCGCCGCGAAACCTATGATGCGGTGACGGCTATCGTGAAGGAACATTCCGGAGCTTACGGCATGGGCGTCGATTATGCCTATACCCATGTCCACAAGGCGCCCGAGCGCATCGCGCATGGCAAGCGCATCGGCCCGAACCCGGCCAGGTGAGTTCTCTCCGGGGAGCGGCTCCATCGCCGCTTCCCCGTTGCCGCATGCCGAAATGAATCGAGGCCCCAAATGAAAATTTATCTACTCTCCCTCGGCGCCGGCCTGCTCGTCGGCATTGTCTATAGCCTTCTCAATGTCCGTTCGCCTGCGCCGCCGGTCGTGGCCCTTGTCGGCCTGCTCGGCATCCTTGTCGGCGAGCAGGTCATTCCTTTCGCCAAAACGCTGATCAACAAGGAACCGGCAGCGGTCTCGTGGTTGCATCAGATCAAGCCGCACATGTTCGGCCACATGCCCAAGGGCAGCACGCCTTCCGACGCCAAGCCCTCCGACAAGGCCTGATAGCGCTCGCGCTCGAGGACGAAGACCATGGAAAACACGACCGCCGACCTCATCCTGCATCACGGGCTGATCACCACGCTCGACCGCTCCAACCCGGCCGCCAGCGCCGTTGCCGTGAAGGACGGCAGGTTTCTCGCCGTCGGCCACGACGCCGAGATCATGGCGCTCAAGGGACCGGAAACCAGGGTCGTCGATCTCAAGGGCAAGCGCGTCCTCCCCGGCCTGATCGACAATCACACCCACGTCGTCAGAGGCGGTCTGAATTTCAACATGGAGCTGCGCTGGGACGGCGTGCGCTCGCTCGCCGACGCGATGAACATGCTGAAGCGCCAGGTGGCCATCACACCTGCGCCGCAATGGGTGCGAATCGTCGGCGGTTTCACCGAACATCAGTTCGCTGAGAAGCGCCTGCCGACCATCGACGAAATCAACGCCGTCGCGCCCGATACCCCGGTCTTCATCCTGCATCTCTATGACCGCGCCCTTCTGAATGGCGCCGCGCTGCGCGCCGTCGGCTATACCAAGGAGACGCCGAACCCGCCCGGCGGCGAGATCACCCGCGATTCCCAAGGTAATCCGACCGGTCTGCTGCTTGCCAAGCCCAATGCCGGCATTCTCTATTCGACGCTATCAAAGGGGCCGAAACTGCCCTTCGACTATCAGGTCAATTCCACCCGCCATTTCATGCGCGAGCTGAACCGCCTGGGCGTCACAGGCGTGATCGATGCCGGCGGCGGTTTCCAGAACTATCCCGATGACTATGCCGTCATCCAGAAACTTGCCGATGACGGCCAGATGACCGTCCGTCTCGCCTACAATCTCTTCACCCAGAAGCCGAAAGCGGAGAAGGAGGATTTCCTGAACTGGACGGCGTCGGTGAAATACAAGCAGGGCAACGACTATTTCCGCCACAACGGCGCCGGCGAAATGCTGGTCTTTTCCGCCGCCGATTTCGAGGATTTCCGCCAGCCGCGTCCCGATATGCCGCCGGAAATGGAAGGCGAGCTGGAAGAGGTCGTGCGCGTGCTTGCCGAAAACCGCTGGCCCTGGCGCCTGCACGCCACCTACGACGAGACGATCAGCCGCGCGCTCGATGTCTTCGAGAAGGTCAATCAGGATATCCCGCTCGAAGGCCTCAACTGGTTCTTCGACCATGCCGAGACCATTTCCGAACAGTCGATCGACCGCATCGCAGCCCTTGGCGGCGGCATCGCGGTGCAACACCGCATGGCCTATCAGGGCGAATATTTCGTCGAGCGCTACGGTGTGGGCGCAGCCGAAGCCACCCCGCCCGTTGCCCGCATGCTGGAAAAGGGTGTGAAGGTTTCGGCCGGCACCGATGCCACGCGCGTTGCCTCCTATAATCCCTGGGTCTCGCTCTCCTGGATGATCACGGGCCGCACCGTCGGCGGTTTGGCGATCTATCCCCGCCGCAATTGCCTGGACCGTGAAACGGCCCTGCGCATGTGGACGGAAAACGTCACCTGGTTTTCCAATGAGGAAGGCAAGAAGGGCCGCATCGAAAAGGGCCAGTTCGCCGACCTCATCGTGCCGGACAAGGATTTCTTCGCCTGTGCCGAAGAGGAAATCTCCTTCCTCACCTCGGAGCTCACCATGGTCGGCGGCAAGATCGTGTATGGATCAGGCACTTTCGCCAGTCTCGACGAAAACCCGGTTCCGCCGGCCATGCCCGACTGGTCGCCGGTGCGCAGCTTCAGGGGATATGCTGCCTGGGGCGAACCCGAAGGTGCCGGCAAGAACTCGCTGCACCGCCGCCTGATCTCCGCCTGCGGCTGCGCCAATGATTGCAATGTCCATGGCCATGCCCACGCCGACGCCTGGGGTTCGAAGGCGCCCGTCTCCGATCTCAAGAGCTTCTGGGGTGCGCTCGGCTGCGCCTGCTGGGCCGTTTGAGGATAGATGCATGCATGCCTTTGAAATCCGGCTTGCATCCCTTGCCCGCCCTCTTTTCGGGGCGACGTGGATGCGCTTCATCGCCTATCTCGGTCTCTGCGCCGCCTATCTGCAGGGCGGCCTAAACAAGCTCACGGATTTTCCGGGCGCTATCGGCGAAATGACCCATTTCGGCCTGTCGCCGGCACCGGTCTTTGCGGTGATCGTCATCATCATGGAACTTGCTGCCTCGCTCATGATTCTCGCCGGTTTCCTGCGCTGGCTTGGCGCGCTCGCGCTCGGCGGCTTCACGCTGATGGCTACTTTCCTCGCCCTGCGTTTCTGGGAATTGCCCGTGGGAATGGAGCGCTTCATGGCCGCCAATTCCTTCTTCGAGCATCTCGGCCTCGTCGGCGGCTTCCTGCTCGTCGCCTGGCTCGATCTTGGGCAAAAGGCATAGGCAACCTACACCAAAGGATCGCTTACACGGCCATTTGAAACATGTTTCCTGATCGCGTCACGCACCACGGTGCAGAAAATCGCGCCAGCAGGCGAATACCTCCCAACCCCAAGCATAGGACAGAGACGATGCCGACGATCACCACCAAGGATGGAACGACGATCTATTATCAGGATTGGGGCAACGGCCAGCCGATCCTCTTCTCCCATGGCTGGCCGCTCTCGGGCGATGCCTGGGAAGTGCAGATGCTATATTTCGCCCAGCAGGGCTATCGTGTCATCGCTCATGACCGCCGCGGCCATGGCCGTTCCTCCCAGCCGTGGAACGGCAATAATATGGATCAGTATGCCGATGACCTCGCCGAGCTCATCGAGAAGCTCGATCTGAAGAACCTCGTCATGATCGGCCACTCCACCGGCGGCGGCGAAGTCGCCCACTATATCGGCCGCCATGGCACGAGCCGCGTCGCCAAGGTCGTGCTCGTTGGCGCCGTGCCGCCGCTGATGCTGAAGACCCCTGCCAATCCCGAGGGCACGCCGATCGAAGTCTTCGACGGCATCCGCAAGGGCACGGCCGGCGACCGCTCGCAGTTCTACCGCGATCTGACCATGCCCTTCTACGGCTTCAATCGCGACGGCGCCAAGGTCAATGAGGGCCTGCGCGAAACCTTCTGGCTGATGGGCATGGCCGGCGGCATCAAGGGCCATTACGACTGCATCCATGAGTTCTCCGAGGTCGATTACAGCGACGACCTCAGGAAGATCGACGTCCCGGCGCTGCTCATTCACGGCGATGCCGACCAGATCGTGCCGATCAAGGCCGCCGCCGAAAAGGGCATCAAACTTTTGAAGAACGGCACGCTGAAGGTCTATCCGGGTGCCCCGCACGGCCTTGCCCAGACCGAAGCCGACAAGTTCAACGCCGACGTTCTCGCCTTCATCAAGGCGTAATCCATGAGAGCGGCCGGCCGGGCCGAAGGAGATACATACATGCTTCGTCTATCGTTAGCCCTTGTTGCCCTTCTCGGCCTGACCGGCGCTCCGGCCCTTGCCACCTCGCCACAGTCAGGCGTCGGCCCGCAATATGATACGACCCATGTCTATGTCGCCCCTGGCGACGTGGACGCCTTCGCCAGGAGCTTCCTCGCCACCTTCGGCGGCACCAGCACCAGGCAGGTGACGGCAACGGTGACGCCGACGCCAAGCAGCACCACGTCGCAGCTCCTGCAGACACCGGTCGGTACGGTCTCGCTCTTCGGCTTCAAGACGCCGATCCCCTACCCCTTTGGCAGCGAACGCACCGGCTACCTCGTCACCGATCTCGACAAGGCCGTAGCCGCCGCCAGGGCTGCCGGCGCCGATGTGATCGTCTCAGCCTTCCCCGACCCGATCGGCCGCGACGCCGTCATCCAGTGGCCGGGCGGCGTCAACATGCAGCTTTACTGGCACACGACCGCGCCGAATTATCCGGCCTTCACGACAGTCCCGGAAAACCGGGTCTACGTGTCAGCTGATCGCGCCGCGGCTTTCACCCACGCCTTCCTTGCCTTCTCGCACGGCAGGGTCGTTTCCGATGAAGAGAAGGCGCCGGGTATCGAGATCGGCCTTCCGGATCAGACCTTTCACCGCTTGCGCATCGAATCCGTCTTCGGCCGCATGACCGTGCTCATCACCGACGGCCATCTGCCCTTCCCCTACGGCCGCGAGATGACCGGCTATGAGACGGCCGATCTTGATGCGACGCTCCAGAAAGCCAGGGAAAGCGGTGCTGAAATCCTCGTCGAGCCCTATCAGTCCGGCGAGCGCCGAGCAGCCATGGTGGAATTTCCGGGCGGCTATATTGCCGAAATCCACGCCGTCGCGGCACACTGACGAACGAATATACAGAGGGGGAAAAGACCGATGCGCCCAGCCCTGCCCGTGCTTCTGAGCTTTACCGGTGGTTATGTCGATACAGCAGGCTTCCTGGCACTTGGAGGTCTCTTTCCCGCCCATGTCACCGGCAACTTCGTCACCCTCGGTGCAGCGCTGACCCACGGCACGTCGGGCATCATCGCCAAGCTTCTGGCGCTGCCCGTCTTCTGCCTGACGATCCTCCTGCTGCGCTACCTCACCTACAAGGTACCCGCCGGTGACGAGAAGGGTTTGCGCATCCTGCTCGTCATCAAGCTATTGTTCCTGATCGCTGGCGGCGCCTGCGCCATCTTGCTTTCGCCCTTCACCAATCCGGATGGCCTGCCGTTGGTCGCAACCGGCATGCTGCTCGTCATCGCCATGGCGGTCCAGAACGCCGCTCACCGCATCCATCTCGGCGCGTCACCGCCGAGCACGCTGATGACCGGCACGACGACGCAGATCATGATCGATCTCGGCGATCTCGCCCATGGCATGTCAGGAGACCAGGCAAAGACAGTGAAAGGCCGCCTGTCGCGCATGGCAATTGCAGTGGCCGCTTTCGCGCTCGGCTGCGGCCTGGCCGCCCTGCTCTTTGCTACCGTCGGCATCTGGTGCCTGGCGCTACCGCCGCTCTTTGCCCTGGTGTCGGTCTGCCTGGCCTTTGCCGGGCCGAAGGCTGCCTGAGAACGGCCCTTAGCCGCCGATGCCGCTGCCGGCGGTCGCAGCCTCAGCCACGGCAATGCGCTGTCGCAGCGTCGCCTTGCGTGCCCGAATCTCAAGCGAAATGAGTTCAGCAACCGATCCATTGCGGCGCAGCAAGGCGATCGTGCTCAACACGGGAGACACGATGGCGGCGAGGACGGTTCCGAGGCCTTCACCACTGTCCGGCAAACCATTCGCCGCGATCAGCGCGACAACGGCGATCAGCAGGATCAGATTGGCAAGAATGGCGATGACATGCATATGGCTCTCCCGATGGCTGGCGCGAAACCATAGTTGAGGTCCAGGAGGACCACAACTCCTGCGCAGGCTTCCCGACCGGGCAACCAAACCTGCTGAGGATAGCGCAGCCGCTGGGAATGAAAGCAGAACATCTTTTCTGGTCTTTCCTTCCCGAATCACTACATTACGCGCCATGAGCAATAGTTTCGACGATATGCCCTTCTTCGACGAGGAACCGGGCGATGCGCCGCGCAAGCCGCAACAGCCTGCCGCTCCAGCAAGGGCGCCCGCCGCCGGCGGCGGCATTGCCGCCCGCGCCATGGCAGCCCGCGACGGCGGCCGCCCCGATTATCTCACCGGCCTGAACCCGGAACAGCGCGAAGCAGTCGAGACGCTGGAAGGCCCTGTTCTCGTGCTCGCCGGCGCCGGCACCGGCAAGACGCGCGTGCTCACCACCCGCATCGCCCATATTCTCCAGACCGGCCGCGCCTTCCCCTCGCAGATCCTCGCCGTGACCTTCACCAACAAGGCCGCCCGCGAGATGAAGGAGCGTATCGCGCTTCTCGTCGGCGGCGCCGTTGAAGGCATGCCCTGGCTCGGTACCTTCCACTCGATCGGCGTCAAGCTCCTGCGCCGCCATGCCGAGCTCGTCGGCCTGCGCTCCGATTTCACCATCCTCGATACAGATGATGTGGTCCGCCTCATCAAGCAGCTGATCCAGGCCGAAGGCCTCGACGACAAGCGCTGGCCGGCCAAACAGTTCGCCGGCATGATCGATACCTGGAAAAACAAGGGCCTCGGCCCTGCCGATATTCCTGAGGGAGACGCGCGCGCTTTTGCCAATGGCCGCGGCCGCGATCTCTATTTCGCCTATCAGAACCGCCTGTCGACGCTGAACGCCTGCGATTTCGGCGATCTCCTGATGCATCCGATCGCGATCTTCCGCAAGCAACCGGACCTCTTGAAGGAATATCACCAGAAGTTCCGCTACATCCTCGTTGACGAGTACCAGGACACCAACACCGCCCAATACATGTGGCTGCGGCTTCTCGCCCAGCGCGCCAAGGGCGAGCCACAGAATGTCTGCTGCGTCGGCGACGACGACCAGTCGATCTATGGCTGGCGTGGCGCTGAGGTGGACAATATCCTGCGCTTCGAAAAGGATTTCCCCGGCGCCAAGGTCATCAAGCTGGAGCGCAACTACCGCTCGACGGCCCATATCCTCGGTGCCGCCGCCCATCTCATCACTCATAATGAGGGCCGCCTCGGCAAGACGCTCTTCACCGATCGCTCCGATCCTGACGACGTCAAGGTGCAGGTGCACGCCTCCTGGGACTCGGAGGAAGAGGCCCGCGCCATCGGCGAGGAAATCGAGCGCCTGCAGCGCGGCGATGCCGACGGCAAGAAGCATCTGCTGAACGACATGGCGATCCTGGTGCGCGCCTCCTTCCAGATGCGCGAATTCGAAGATCGCTTCGTCACCCTCGGCCTGAACTACCGCGTCATCGGCGGCCCGCGCTTCTACGAGCGCCTCGAGATCCGCGATGCCATGGCCTATTTCCGCCTGGTCTCGCAGTCGGCCGACGACCTCGCCTTCGAGCGCATCATCAACACGCCGAAGCGCGGCCTCGGCGATACGACCGTGCGCGCCCTCCATGATTATGCCCGCGCCCGCGATATCCCGATGCTGGCCGCCGCTGCCGACATGATCGAGACGGACGAGCTGAAGCCGAAGGCCCGAAAAGCCCTTTTCGACGTGATTCAATCTTTCCGCCGCTGGCAGGAACTGCTTGAAAACACACCACATACCGAGCTTGCCGAGCAGATCCTCGAAGAGTCGGGCTATACCGACATGTGGAAGAACGACAAGAGCGCCGAAGCGCCGGGTCGCCTTGAAAACCTCAAGGAACTCATCCGCTCCATGGACAGCTTCGAATCCATGCGCGGCTTCCTCGAGCACGTCTCCCTCGTCATGGATGCCGAGACCAACGAAAATCTCGACGCCGTCTCCATCATGACGCTGCACTCGGCCAAGGGTCTGGAATTCGACACCGTCTTCCTGCCGGGCTGGGAGGAAGGCCTTTTCCCGCATCAGCGCTCCCTCGACGAATCCGGCCGCGCCGGCCTCGAGGAAGAACGCCGCCTCGCCTATGTCGGCATCACCCGCGCCAAGCACCGCTGCCACATCTGGTTCGTCTCCAACCGCCGCATTCACGGCCTCTGGCAATCGACCATCCCCTCGCGTTTCCTCGACGAACTGCCGGAAACCCATGTGGAAGTGGCCGAGATGGAGCAGAATTACGGTGGCTACGGCCGCGGCGGCGGTTACGGCCAATCGCGCTTCGACAAGGCCGATCCCTTCGCCAATTCCTATTCGACGCCGGGCTGGAAACGCGCCCAGGCCAACAAGACCGACGCCACCCGCGACAACTGGGGCACACGCTCCGGCCATGCGGTGGAGCGCATCGGTTACGGCGAAAGCGGCCCGCGCGGCCGCACCATCGAGGGCGAACTGGTGGCGAAATCCACAGCCACCGAACCCTCACGCTTCGCCCTCGGCGACCGCGTCTTCCACATCAAATTCGGTAACGGCTCCATATCCGGCATCGAAGGCAACAAGCTGACGATCGATTTCGATCGCGCCGGCCAGAAGCGGGTGCTCGACGGATTTGTGGAGCGGGTCTGACCGCTCACCTTCCTTGGCGTGTGGTCGGGAATCACACGCGCAGCCGAACGCGCTTCTCCAGATGACAAAACGCCGCTTTGACCCGACTCGCGAACAGGCTTAGCCCGGTCATTGCCCGCCCATGAAAGGCAGGCTTCACAAGACCTTCAAAGGAGGTTCAAGTGACCAGTGTTTCAGCTCTGGGCAGCACGCTGACCCAGTACCAAGCCCCTCTCAATCCTCTCGACAAGAACGGTGACGGCGTCGTCTCTGCGGACGAGCTTGCCGCCGCTTCAAAGTCCTCGTCCACCAACGCCTCGTCCGCCGGAGATGACGATTCGTCCGGCTCCGATGTCGTTCAGAAGATCGCAGCCGATATTCTGGCGCTCATGCTCTCGCTCCAGAAGACGGACGACGACAGCAAGGCCGGCACCGATGACAACGGTGATGACTCCAAGGGTGCGCTCGCTGCCCTGGATGCGAATGGCGACGGCAAGTTGACCACATCGGAACTTCTTTCCGCCGACCCGCAGAAGATTGCCGCCGCCGGCGGTGACGATCAGGACGGCGGCCTGATGGCCAAAGTCCTGACCGACATGCAGACCGCGCTTCGCGCATACCAGACGACCTATGGTAACTCGCCCGTAGCCACCGGCGAGAGCGACAAGACGGCCTGATGCAATGAGGCTCCGCCGGGGGAGCCTCGATGATTGGGCCAAACGCTTTACGAGGTCGCAGACTTCTCCCTTCGCCGCTGCTTGCGCGGGCCCGATTTATCGGAGAGGCTGCAGAAATGGCTGATCATTCAACAGTTGATATGAAAATACTGCGCCGGATTGGCTGGGATCACTGGGATCCGATCGGCATCAGGCAAGTAGATGATCCGGCATGGCGAACCATCGCCACCAGCGAATACGATTCCTATCTTCTACGCGCTGCCAATATGCTCCTTCACGGCTCGATGCCCGCGGCAGTCGCTGCTTACCTAGAAGAGATCGTCGTCATCAAAATGGGCCTCGGACCTGTTAATGACGTGATTCAAGATGCCGCGATTCAAACCGTGGATGCAATTGCGACTTACCTTCAATCCAGGTCCACGCAGGCACAAGACATCCGATGACGACCATACCGACCCTTCACACCGACCGATTGATCCTGCGGGCTCCCGTCATGGCGGACTGGCCGGATTATCATGCGCTGATGATCTCCGACCGCGCCCTCTACATGGGCGGTCCGCATTCGACCAAAGCGGCCTGGGGCATGTTCTGCCACGATGTCGCGCTCTGGACGCTCGAAGGCCACGGCGCCCTGATGATGGAGGATCGGGTTACGGGGCAATGCCTCGGCCAGGTCGGCATCAATCACGGCCCGCTGTTTCCTGAAAAGGAACTCGGCTGGCTCGTCTATCCGCAGGCCGAGGGTAAAGGTTATGCCTATGAGGCAGCCGTTGCCTTGCGCGATTGGGCCTTTGCTGTGCGCGGCCTGACGACACTGGTGAGCTATATCGCCCGCCCCAATGTGAGGTCGATCCGGCTGGCCGAGCGGCTGGGCGCCGTGCCGGATGCAACGGCAGCGCGCCAGGAAGGCGATCCCGATGATCTCGTATTCAGGCATCCGGCCCCATCATCGCATGCATAAATCCTAATATAAAACGCGAAATACTTGCCGCTTTCGCGTAAAGCGCGAACGGCAACAGAAAAATACGTTGATGCAGCGATTTGCCACTCTTCATACTAGAAATAGGACTTGCGCCCGGCCCCCCGGAAATCCACTAGTTGATTGCGCCGAATGTGATTGGCATTTTGCGATGCGATATGCGTAAGGGATAGCTTGATGAAGGCGCTGCTGCTTGTCGATATTCAGAATGGCTTCTGCCCCGGAGGCAACCTGCCGGTTCTCGAAGGCGACGAAGTCGTCCCCGTCGCCAACAGCCTCATCGACAGCGGCAAATACGATCTTATCGTCGCCTCGCAGGATTGGCATCCCGCCGATCACGGAAGTTTCGCCTCCTCGCATCCTGACAAGCAACCTTTCGAGATAGGCGAACTCTCCGGCAAGCCGCAGATGTTGTGGCCAGATCACTGCGTGCAATATACGCGCGACGCCGAGCTGCATCCCAAACTCCACTCGGCTCAAATCGACCTTATCCAGCAGAAGGGCGAAAACAGGAACGTCGACAGCTATTCCGCCTTCCGCGACAACGATCAGCATGCCCTGACCGGTCTGGCCGATTTCCTGGTCGATCAGGGTGTGACGGAGCTCGATGTCTGCGGGCTGGCAACCGACTATTGCGTCAAATTCTCTGCGCTCGATGCGCTGGAACTCATTCCCGGCGTGAAGGTCCGTCTCATCGAGGACGCTAGCCGTGGCATCTCGCCCGAGGGCGTGGCTGCTGCGATCGACGAGATGCGCGGGCACGGCATCGATATCGTCAAGAGCGCCGATATTCTCGCCTGACGCAGGCCGCGCAAAGCTTTTGCGATAAAGACATGCGCAAACTATGGCTTGTTCAGTCTTTCGTCCCTTCCTCACGCTCCAGCAGATAAATCTCTTCGCCGAAATCCTCCATCTTCTTCACGAAGGCGGCGTGCGCATCTCTGAGCCCGCGATTATAGAAATAGGATCCGATCTTCTCGGCGAAGAATTCCAGCAGGAATTCGGCGGGCAGCACGCCGATAGGGTCGAGTTCGCGATCGAAATATTGGCGGATGTGCGAAACGATCTCCGCCTTTTCTTCCTTGGAAAATTCGATCTTCTTCATTGTCTCCCTCGCCTCGCCGGTGACGTAAACCGGTAACGCTTCAGCAAAATCGATTGGTGAATCAAGGAAATTCAATTGCCGCCGCAGGTGAGACACCATAGAGGGAAATTTCAATTCCAACAGGACGTAATCCCATGAATCGCGCCGACTTTGTCGAAGGGTTGCGGGGCGGCTTTCCCGTGGCGCTCGCCTCTGCCCCGTTCGGAGCGTTGTTCGGCGCCCTTGCCGCCGAGCAGGGCATGTCGCTATCAGAACTTACTTTCATGAGCGCCTCCGTTTATGCAGGCGCCAGCCAGCTGGTCGGTATCGAGCTTTTCGGCCATAATGTGCAGGCTTGGGTGATCGTTCTCTCCATCCTCGCCGTCAATTTCCGCCACGTGCTCTATTCGGCAGCGATCGCCCGCTACATCAGGCACTTCACCGCGCTGCAGAAGTTCTTCACCTTCTTCCTGCTGGTCGATCCGCAATTTGCCGAAACCGTCAAGCGCGGCGAGGCAGGGACGCCGGTTACCTTCACCTGGTATCTCGGCTTCGGCATCATCATCTACATACCCTGGGTTCTGATCAGCCTCATCGGTGGCATGCTCGGTACCCTTATCGGCGATCCCAAGACGATCGGCCTCGATATCCTGCTGCCGACCTATTTCCTCGGCATCGTGCTCGGCTTCCGCAAACGCGACAATTTCCTGCCGGTTGCGCTGACGAGCGCCGTCGCCTCAGTCATTGCCTATCATTTCGTGGGCTCGCCCTGGCATGTGAGCCTGGGGGCTGCAGCCGGCATCATCCTGGCTGCGCTGATGCCTCTGCCTGCCGAGGAGCCGGATCTCGAAGCCGACGCCCTCAACACCGAAAATCACGAGGTCTGAGATGCAATTCGATCTCCACATGGCTCTCGTGATCCTGGCCGCCGCAGCCGCGACCTATGCGACGCGCATCGGCGGCTACATCCTGATCACCAAGATGAAGCGCATTCCGCCGCGCATGGAAGCAGCACTCAATGCCGTACCGGCGGCGGTGCTGACGACGCTGGTGGCGCCCGCCTTCTTCATCGGCGGCTGGGATTCGAAACTGGCGCTCGCCGTCGCCCTCGTCATCGGCCTGCGCTTCTCGCATACCTGGATGCTCGTGGCCGCCTGGATCATCGTCATGACCTGGCGGCACACGATCGGTCTTTAAACCTCAGGCTCAGTATTCCAGCGGCAGCGTCGCATTTTCCAGCCATGCCTTGACGTCATGGTCGTGGATCAGCGGCATCAGCGCTTCGCGCGTGCGATGGTGATAGTCATTGAACCAGTGCAGCTCGTCATGCGTCAGCAATTCAGGAATGACGATGCTGCGGTCGATCGGGCAGAAGGTCAGCGTTTCGAAGCCGAGCATCGGCATGTCGCCGCCCTCGACGGCTTCCGCCTCCCGCACATAGATCAGGTTCTCGATGCGGATGCCGAAATGGCCCGGCCGGTAATAACCCGGCTCGTTTGACAGGATCATGCCCGGCAGCAGTTCCTGCGTCGAAAGCCGCGAAATGCGCTGCGGCCCCTCGTGAACCGAGAGATAGGAGCCCACGCCATGGCCGGTGCCATGCGCGAAATCAGCCCCTGCCCGCCATAGCGCGATGCGCGCCAGCGGATCGAGATCGCAGCCGCGGGTGCCCTTCGGGAAACGCGCCGTGCTGATCTGGATCATGCCCTTCAGCACCAGCGTGAAGAAGCGCTTGTGCTCCTCGCTGACCGTACCGATGCCGACCGTGCGGGTGATATCGGTCGTGCCGTTGATATATTGCGCGCCGGAATCGATCAGGAAGAGCTCGCCAGGCTGGATATGACGGTCGGTCGCGGTCGTCACCCGGTAATGCATGATAGCCGCATGTTCGCCGGCACCCGAGATCGTGTCGAAGGAAATATCCTTCAGCGGATTCTGCATGCTCTGACCCATGCGGGCGCGAGCCGCCTCCAGCCGCTCGGCAGCACCGATTTCGGTGATCGTGCCGGGTTTGCTCTGCGACAGCCAGTAGAGGAATTCCACCATGGCGGCACCGTCCTGCAGATGGGCTGCGGCCGACCCGTTGATCTCGGTACCGTTCTTCACCGCCCGCGGCAGCTTCGCCGGATCGGTCCCCTCGACCACCTCGCCGCCCGCCTTGCGGATGATCTCGGCAAGCGCGTAGGAAGCGATATCGGGATCGATGAGGATACGCCCGCCTTCCTTGGCGACCGCAGCAAGCTTCTCATCAAGCAGCGAAGGCGCAAGCTGGGTGGCGATCTGCGCCAGATAGGCTTCCGGCTCGATACCGGTCTTGCGCTTGTCGAGGAAGATCTCGGCCTTGCCGTCGGCATGGATGATGGCGCGCGCCAGCGGATGCGGCGTATGCGGCACGTCGGCGCCACGAATATTGAAGATCCAGGCAATGGAGGAGGGATCGGCAATCAGCACCGCCTTGAGGTTCTTCTTGCCGAGATCGGCGGCGATCGTTGCGATCTTGTCTTTTGCAAGGACACCGGCCTGGGCGACGTTCTGGATGGTGACCGCCCCGAGCGGCTCCGCAGGCCGGTCGGCCCACAGCTTGTCGAGCGGATTATGCGGCAGGAACACCAGTGCGCCGCCGATCTCCGACAGTGCCTTTTCGAGCTTGCGAACGTCCGCACCCGAATGCAGCCATGGATCGATGCCGAGCTTCAGCCCCTTTTTGCCATGCGCCGGAAGCCAAACATGCGGCGGCTCGTTGACGAGATCGCCGCCGGTAAAGACCGAGCCGTCCACCTGCTCCGCAAGCTGCGTCACGTAGCGGCCGTCGACATAGACGATCGCTTCCGTGCGGGTGATCAGCGCAATGCCCGCCGAGCCGGTAAAGCCCGTGAGCCAGGAGAGCCGTTCCGCACAGGCAGGCACATATTCGCCATTGAACTCATCGGCGCGCGGCACGAGGAAGGCATCGATGCCAAGCGCGTCGAAACCGGCGCGCAGTGCGGAAACCCGTTCCCTGCCGAACTGTGGCGTGGAGGTGACTTCGAAAGACTGAAACATGCTGGAAACCCGAATGAATGAAACGAATCCGGTTAATGGGATAGCGGCCATGTTAGCGAAATTTCAGTCATTGGGGAGAAAAAGCGACGCGAAGCACCCGGAAAGGCTCGGCCGCCCAATAATTTGGCAGAAATGTGTCTCGATGTGGGAAACTGGCACGCTTCATGCATTGCACGCATGGCTGCAATGAAACAAACCCTCTACCACCGCATGCCGGAATAGCTACATAGGGCGCATCGAACGGTTCACGACGAACCACAAACAAAGGATTTTTTGAAATGACCGCCTCTCTCTCGCGCTTCGCTTACAGCAGCCCGGTACAGGCTGGCGAACGCCAGACTGTGCGTCATATCATCGGCGCCCGCCGCCCGCAGCATGAGGACAGCCTCAAGGTGCTCGCAGCAGGCCAGCGTTCTACGCGCCACAAGGGCGCACCGAGCTACGCATTCTGAGCTTAAAGCCTTTCCGATCCTCCTCCCCTCCACCGGACGGGCCTATCGGAATGCAGTAGTGCCCGCTTGAGCATCCTCCTCCTTCGAGCTCGCGGGCAAGACCGGATTTAAATGCCGGTCCAAGGCGGTGCCACTGGCACCGCCTTTTTTCTTGTCTCTCTTTCCGGAAAACAAACCCTCGCGGACGCGTCAGGGACGATCCAGATGGATCGTCACCCAGCCATTGCGCCAGATGGTGCGCACATGCCGCAGCCTCGCGCCATTATAGGCGGCCAGCACCTTCCAGCGCTGACTGGCGAGAATGCCGGACAGGACGACCGATCCGCCCGGCGCCAGGTTGGCGACGAGCTGCGGCGCCATCTTGATCAGCGGCCGCGCCAGAATATTGGCGATGATGAGATCGAAGGGCCCGTTTTCCGAAAAAGCCGTCGAATGGAAGCCGGGCGCCGTCACCGTGCGGATGCCGCTGGCAATGCCATTGCGGCGAACATTCTCGGCCGCGACACCAACAGCGATCGGATCGATATCCGTTGCCAGCACCGGAATATCCTTGAGCTTGCGCACGGCAATCGCCAGAACGCCGCTGCCGGTCCCGAGATCGAGGGCATTGCGCACCTTCCGGGCCCTGACAACCCGGTCGATCACTTCCAGGCAGCCGGCGGTCGTGCCGTGATGACCCGTGCCGAACGCCTGGCCGGCATCGATCTCGATGGCGATATCGCCTGATCGCACCTTGTCCCGGTCATGCGAGCCATGCACGAGGAAGCGCCCTGCCCTGACGGGCTTCAGCCCCTCCAGAGATTTGACGACCCAGTCTACATCCGGAATGACCTCACGCGACAGCACGGCATGGGGAAATGCCGTCCCCAGCGCCTCCTCAATGCGACTGCGCACATCCGCCTCGTCCTCCGCCATCATGTAGACGGAGGCTTCCCAGATATCTTTCTTTTCGTCGATCTCGGTGGTGCCGATGGCGAAATCTTCTTCGCCGAAGACCTCGCTCAGAAGGTCGAGGATCTCTTCGGCCTGCTTTTCACTTGTCGACACGTAAAGGCGGATTTCACTCACGATAGGCAATCTTTCCGGTTGCGTCGCTCGCGACCGGCGCGATGCTTCAAGCTGCCGATCATCCCTTGGCGACGAGATTCTCCAGCTTCTTTATCGCCGTATCCGGGTTTTCGCCATAGGAGATCGTTCCCGAAAAACGCCCGGCTGAATCCAGCAGGAAGACCGAGGCCGTGTGGTCCATCGTGTAGTCTCCATCAGGATTGTTCTCGTCCACCGGCACCTTCTTGGCATAGACGCGGAAGCCCTTGATGACGTCGGCGACCTTCTCCGGCGAGCCGGAAATGCCGGTGATGCGCTTGGAAACGTTGGAGACATACTGGTTCATGATCTCCGGCGTATCGCGCTCGGGATCGACGGTCACGAAATAGGCCTGCAGCTTGTTACCCTGCGGATCGACCTTCTCCATCCAGCCGTTGAGCTCGAAGAGCGTCGTCGGGCACACTTCGGGGCAATGCGTGAAGCCGAAGAACAGGGCGGTAGGCTTGCCGCGCAGTGCCTTCTCCGTAATCGGCTGGCCGCTCTGCGATACCAGCGTGAACGGCACGCCGAACGGGCCCTCGGCCACCACCTCCCTCGTCCGGCTTTGATCCAGCGTGAACCAGCCGAGCACGCCCGCAAGCGCAAGCACGGCGATCCAGACGGCGATACGGAAATTCTTCATGATACTTTCCTTACTAGCAACTCCAGCAAAAGTGCGCAGCGGTTTTGCGTCCGGAATTGCCTAAAAACAAAAGTGCGGATGCCCCATCCGTCCCGCCCGTGTGATTATAGTCGCGATCGCAGCCACGCAATTCAAGAATGCGTTTTCTCACCCGTGATTAATTGCCCCACCTTGATGATTGCCAAATGCGGGCAGCTGCCCCGCGAAAAAGTCGTACAAAGACGAATTATCACGCCTTTCTAAAGGCTTGCCGCGAAGGCCTCAAAGCAACCCCAAGAAATACATCGTTAGGAAAGGCTTAATAGCGCATATCTATATTTAGTAATGCACACAGCGCTTCGTCGCTGTTCCGACATGATGTCGGCCGGAACACGGACCGGATCAGCATAAAAATCGAGGGAACTGAAAACCGCCTGAGGCGGAGGGTGGCTTTATGACAAATTCGACGGTTCGCAGAAGCCTTTCGGTCGGCCAGCGGCTCTGGACGCTCGGCGGGGCCGCTTTCATCGGCTTCGGCTCGATGATCGCTATCGGCTGGTACGAGAATACGCAGGTCGACGCCGGCCTGCGCCGCACGGACGAAATCCAGCAGAGTATCGACACCGTCAACGACATGCGCGTTGCCAATCTGACGCTGGTCCTGACCGCCATGGACATGATCGTCGACAAGGACGAGAAGACCATCCAGCCGGGCCGCCTGAAGCTCATTACCGACTCGCTCGCGACCCTGTCCAGCGGCTCGAAGGGAATTGGCGCGCTCGCCGAGGAGCTGAAAGCCGGCGACCTCCTGAAGAGCTACGATGCCGATGTCGACGCGCTCCGCCAGGCCATACAGGTGGATCTCAAGGCGCTCGTCGAACAGGGCGCCGCCGATGAAGAATTCGACAAGATCGACGACCGGATCGACACCGCCGGCGACAAGCTCACCGCCACGCTCGACAAACTGGCCAATGACGGCACCGCTATTGCCCGCAATCGCATCGAAAGCGCCAACGACACCTCCCACAGCTCGCTGATCATCCAGATCGCGCTCGGCCTGATCGCCATCCTCACCATGGCCGCCCTGCAATACATCCATGGCGGCTCCATCAGCCGTGGCATTGCTGCCGTGCGGGAAAGCATGCTGCGCATCATGAACGGCGACCTGACAACCAATGTCGCCGGCAAGGAGCGTGGCGACGAGATCGGCGAAATGGCCCGCGCTGCCGAAAGCTTCCGCCTTGCGGCCATCGAAAAGATCGATCTGGAAGCCCGCACCGAGACCGACCGCAAGCGCAGCGATGCCGAACGCCGCGAGCGCGAAACTGCCAAGCTTGCCGATACGGAAGCGCTGAACAACGCTGTCACCGCTCTCGGACAAGGCCTGACCCGCCTTGCCAACGGCGACCTGACCGCAAGCATCGATCAACCCTTCCGCGAGGAGCTGGAAAGGCTGCGTCAGGACTTCAACCAGACGGCCGCGCGCCTGCGCAGGGCGATGAGCGACATTGCCCTGAACAGCACCTCGATCCAGGCCAACAGCCATCAGATGCGCGCCGCCGCCGATGATCTCGCCAAGCGCACGGAGCAGCAGGCCGCCTCGCTGGAAGAAACCTCAGCGGCGCTGGACGAGATCACCGCCACCGTGCGCAACGCCACAAGCCGTGCCGAAGAAGTCGGCAACATGGTTGCCCATACCCGCCAGAATACCGAGAAATCCGATGCCATCGTCGGCGATGCCATGGCCGCGATGGAGCGAATCGAAGGTGCTTCCCGCGAGATCGGCACCATCATCAACGTCATCGACGAGATCGCTTTCCAGACGAACCTGCTGGCACTCAACGCCGGCGTCGAGGCCGCACGTGCGGGTGAAGCCGGCAAGGGTTTTGCGGTCGTCGCCCAGGAAGTGCGCGAACTGGCCGGTCGCGCGGCCGGAGCAGCCAAGGATATCAAGGCCTTGATCAGCAAATCCGGCGCCGAGGTCAAAACCGGTGGCGAACTGGTGACGGCTGCCGGCGAGGCTCTGCGCCAGATCGGCGAAGATGTTCTGCGTATCGACGGTCATGTTAAATCAATCGTAACCTCTGCGCGCGAACAATCAGTCGGACTGAACGAGATCAATACAGCCATCAGCCAGATGGATCAGGCGACGCAGAAGAATGCGGCCATGGTGGAAGAAACGAACGCCGCCAGCCACACTCTCGCAACCGATGCGGAAAACCTGACGCAACTGGTAAGGCAGTTCAATATCGGCGAGGGCATGAACGCCCGTCAAACGCCGCGAGAAGCCTCCGCAGCCTCGCATCCGAAAACCTCACCCGCACGGAGCCTGATTGGCAAGGTCGCGGGCGCCTTCACGGGCGGCTCCGCCGCCAAGAAACTCGCCTCCTCTCCGGCCGGAGACAACTGGGAAGAATTCTGATCATGAGCAACAACAACGCCATCAAGCAGTCGGGCGCCTATCTGGAAATCGTTTCGTTCCACCTCGGCGATCAGGAATTCTGCATCGACATCATGGCCATCCGCGAAATCCGCGGCTGGGCGCCGGTGACCCCGATGCCGCACACCCCGCCCTACGTCCTCGGACTGATCAACCTTCGCGGCGCCGTGATCCCGGTCATCGACATGGCCTGCCGCCTCGGCATGAAGATGACGGAACCATCCGAGCGCTCCGCCATCATCGTAACCGATATCGCCGGCAAGCTGGTCGGCCTGCTGGTCGAACAGGTCTCCGACATGATGACCATCAAGAGCGAAGACCTTCAGCCGGCGCCGGAAATCATCCCCGAGGCACAGCGCGCCTTCTGCCGCGGCATCGTCGCGCTGGAAAAGACCATGGTCTGCTTCCTCAACCTCGACACGGTCATTGCCGACGAACTGGCGCGCGAAGCTGCCTGATACGCTTCGATATCTCGAATGCAAAGGCCCGGCTTGTCCGGGCCTTTTTGGTTAGGACAGACACCAATTCCTGACGCATCCGGATATCGAGCCTGCGCTCAGGTGGCTCAGGCGTTCTCGTTCAAAATTCCTCAATGGTGAACGGCGCATCATCATCGAAGTCGTTGCCGAAAAAGTTTATCCGTTTAAATTTTCCGTGGACGTAGCCTCTGTCGCGAAACCACTCGAGATGGATATCTGCACCTCCATGTCGATGGGTGGCATAAGGAAGGCTCATATCACGCAGAGTTTCACACATTAGGTGAATCTTCTCAGGCTCTTCAGAGCGGAATGCATAGACATTCTCGTAGGTGTCAATCTTCTTGAAACCGAGATCGACTAAGGCCTCTGATCGCAGGTCTTTTCCCAGTTCGACCAGCAGTCGCTTAGGCTCGCAGATCGTTACCATTGTTGGTCTAAACATACATTTCCTACCGCCTGAATTGATCGCTAGGCGTCAATTGCGTTTCAGCCGTACCTGAAGGCATCTTGCGGAAACCTCAAGGCTTAAAGCGACCAAACACCGTCTTAGACCCTCAAGGCTTGCCATTCTTCCAAACCACATCCTGCCCATAGAGCGGGATCGTCGAAATCGACATCTTCGCCGAACCGTCCGTTACCTGCCGCGAATGGGCGAGATAGATCAGCGTGTTGTTTGTCTTGTCATAGATCCTGTTGACGGCAAGCGTCTTCCAGATCAGCGACATGCCCTGACGAAACACCTCGCTGCCATCCTTGGACATATCGATATTGCCGATCTCGATCGGCCCGGTCTGGCGGCAGGCGATGGAATTGTTTGACGGGTCTTCGAACCAGTTGCCGTTCTTGAACCGGTCGATCAGGCTGCGGTCGAAATAGGTGACATGGCAGGTCACCCCCTTCACCTCAGGGTCGGAAACCGCCTCGATGATGATGTCGTTTCCGATCCAGTCGACCCCGACCTTGCCGACGACTTCCGCAGAAGTCGCGCCTGCAGAAATGGTCAGGAACGCTGCAGAGAGGAAAAGATTGCGCAAAGCGGACATGGCAACTCCCGTGTTGATCCGGAAGCTAAGATAAGAATGGACGGACCCTTTGCAAGAAAGCGCCCGAGCCTCTGCAGGAAAGCAAAAATCACGCCTTGCGGCAGGTGCAGGGCTCATAGCCGGCAGAGGTCAGCCGGCCGGGTTTCATGCCGATTGCAGCGGGGATGGCGGCAACCGTCGCAGCCTTGACAGCCCTCGCCATCTCGATTGCCGCTGCCGCGCAGACGGCGGCATCCTCGGCTGCATTATGGTGCACGAAGCGCAGACCGAGATGTTCGGCAATCAGGTTCAGCCGATGCGACAGGAAATGCGGCCAGATGCGCTGCGCCATCTTCAGGCTGCAGAGATAGGTGAGCTCCGGATAGGACTGCCGGTAAAGGTCGAGGCTCGCCCGCCACACGCTGAAATCGAAGGCGGCATTGTGGGCGATCATCGTCGCACCCCGGAAATCCTCATGGAATTCGTCCATCACCTCGGGAAACTCGGGTGCATCTTCGACATGTTCGGGGCGAATGCCGTGGATGGCGATATTCATGCCGGAAAAGCGCATGTCCCGCGGTCGGATCAGCCGCTCCTCGACCCGCGTCACCTGCCCGTCCTCGATCCAGGCAAGGCCGACCGAGCAGGCACTGCCGCGCTGTTCGTTGGCTGTCTCGAAATCGATGGCGATGGTCTTCACGGGCAAACATCCGAATCGTCTGTCCTACCGGAATAAAGACTGCCGCATCCGAAGGCAAATTTTGACCTGTTGACATCTGCACGCAAATGGCGAAACTTCCGCTCATGATCAACTCCGTGACCCACAATATGCATCTTATCGCCACGACCCTTGCAGGGTGCGCGGGAGAGATGGTGCGTCACTAGCCGTCTGATCATCCCCGAGAACCCTGCCGAGGCGAGCAGGGTTTTCTGAAACTCCGCTCTCCTCCTTTTCAAGCCCAAGGAGAGCATGATGTCAGTCAATCAGGATACCCCGCCCGAAAAGCCTTCTCTGAAGGGTCTCAGCGTTCGTGCCCTGCGCGTGAGCGATGCCGAAGCCGTCACCGAACTGATAAACCTGCCGGGCTACCGCGCCGGCACGCTGCGCCCGCCTTTTCAAGGCATCGACGCAGTGCGCAAGCGCATGGAGAACCCCTCACCCGGCGCACTCAACCTCGTCGTCGAACTCGATGGCAAGCTCGTCGCCAACGGCGGCATGAATCGCTTTGAAGGACGGCGCCAGCACGCCGCCAGTCTCGGCATGGGCGTACACGATGATTTCACCGGTCGCGGCATCGGAACCTTCCTGATGGCCGCCATGCTCGACGCCGCCGACAACTGGCACGACATCAAGCGGGTGGAATTGACCGTCTATACGGATAACGAGACAGCCATCCGCCTTTACGAGAAATTCGGCTTCGAGAAAGAGGGCCTGCTCCGCTCCTTCGGCTATCGCGACGGGCAATATGTCGATGCCTATACGATGGCGCGGCTGAGGGCGTGAACCGCTCGCACGTCATGCTCGGGTTCGTGTCGCAGATCCTCGGCGCAAGGCCGAGGATGACACCGAGCAGGAAGCGGGCGCGCCAAAAACAGAAACGCGGTGTCTGGCACAGAGCTTCCTTACCCGCCGATCAACGCCAGCCACTCATCCTCGTCCATCGTCTGGACGCCGAGTTCACGGGCCTTCTCGAGCTTGGAGCCGGCGCCGGGGCCGGCTACAACGATATCGGTCTTCTTGGAGACGGAGCCTGCAACCTTGGCACCAAGGCTTTCAGCCCTGGCCTTCGCCTCTTCGCGGGTGAATTTCTCCAGCGAACCGGTGAAGACGACGGTCTTGCCGATGACCGGGCTCCCGGTGGTCACCGGCTGTTCGGCCTCCTGTGGCGTCACCTCGTCGAGCAGGCGGCCGATCACCTCGATATTGCGCGGCTCCTTGTAGAATTCGACAATGGCGCGCGCCACCACCTCCCCGATGCCTTCGATGGCGTTGAGGTCATTCCAGGCATCGCCGGAAAGCGTTGCCGCCTCCTTCATGGCCGTCGCAAAGGCCTCATAGCTGTTGTAGGAGCGCGCGAGCAGCTTTGCCGTCGTCTCGCCCACATGGCGGATGCCGAGCGCGTAGATGAAGCGATGAAGGGCAATGCTGCGCCGGTCGTTGATCGCCGCATAGAGCTTGCCGACGCTGACCTTGCCGAAGCCGTCGATATTCTCCAGCTTGGTGATCGACTGCTGCTGGCGCTTCTCCAGCGTGAAGATATCAGGCGCGGTGCGGATCTGCAGCGCAGCATCGTCGCTCTCGAAGAAGAAGTCGATCTGCTTGGAGCCGAGCCCCTCGATATCGAAGGCATTGCGCGAGACGAAGTGCTTCAGCTCTTCTGTCGCCTGTGCCCGGCAGATGAAACCGCCCGTGCACCGGGTGACGGAATCGAGCTTGCCTGTCTTCTCGTGCCGCTCACGCACCGCGTGCGAACCACAGACCGGGCACACCTTCGGAAACTGGTAGGGCGTGGCGTCCGCCGGCCGCTTTTCCATGACGACGTCGAGCACCTGCGGGATCACGTCGCCGGCACGCTGCACGATGACGGTATCGCCGATGCGGATATCGTGCTCCTCCTCGCGGATGCGCTCGCCGCTATTGCCGATGCCTTTGATATAGTCTTCGTTGTGCAGGGTCGCATTGGTGACGACCACGCCGCCGACGGTAATCGGCGTCAGCCGCGCGACCGGCGTCAGTGCACCGGTGCGGCCGACCTGGATGTCGATATTTTCGACGACGGTGAAGGCTTGTTCGGCCGGGAATTTATGCGCCGTCGCCCAGCGCGGGCTGCGCGAGCGGAAACCGAGGCGCTGCTGCAACTCGAGGCTGTCGACCTTGTAGACGACGCCGTCGATATCGTAATCGAGCTCCGGCCGTTCGAGGCCGATCTCGGCATAGTGGGCGAGGATATCGTCCACCGAGCTCAGCCGCTTCATCAGCGGATTCACGGGGAAACCCCACTCCCTGAACTTCTCGACCATGCCCAGCTGCGTATCCGCGGGCATCTCCGACATCTCGCCCCATGCATAGGCGAAGAACCTCAGCTTACGGCTCGCCGTCACCTTCGCATCGAGCTGGCGCAGGGAGCCTGCAGCCGTATTGCGCGGATTGACATAGGTCTGCTTGCCTTCGGCTTCCATCTGCGCATTGAGCGCCATGAAATCGCTCTTGGCCATGTAGACCTCGCCGCGCACTTCCACGACGGAGGGAACGCCCTTCGGCAGTTCGTTCGGAATTTCCTTGATGGTGCGGATATTGGCCGTGACATTCTCGCCGGTCGTGCCGTCGCCGCGGGTCGCGCCCGTCACCAGCTTGCCGTTCTCGTAGCGGATCGACATGGAAAGCCCGTCGATCTTCGGTTCGGCCGTGAAGGCGATGGAATTGTCCGGCAGGCGGCCGAGGAAGCGATAGACACTGGCAACGAAGTCGCGCACATCCTCCTGTGAAAAGGTGTTGTCGAGCGACAGCATCGGCCGGGAATGAACGACGGGCGCAAAGGTGTTGGACGGTTCGGCCCCCACGCGGCGCGACGGACTGTCCTCGCGGATGAGCTCCGGAAAGCGCGCCTCGATCGCATCGTTGCGGCGCTTCAGCGCGTCGTAATCCGCATCCGAAATCTCCGGCTGATCCTTGCCGTGATAGAGCGCGTCATTGCGCGCAATCTCCTTGGCAAGCCGCTCCAGTTCGGCGGCGGCGTCTTCAAGCGTCAAGTCCTCAACAGCGACAGATTCGGTCGACATGCAGCTTCACTCCAGAGAATCTGCAATGGTTTTAGAGCAAAATTCGGCGATTGAAATAGTACCGAGGTTTGGAATTTACGGCCGGGCGTTGCGGAGTCTGATGGCGCTCACATGTAATGTCGTATGCTGCAAGGCCTTCATCGGCAGAAGACTGTCGACCACCTTAAGCTCGATACCGCGCGGTGCAAATTCCTGATCGAGCCCGGAATGGGCCGTGAGCGCGAGCGGCACGACATTCCTCCGCGATACCCACATTCCCGCGTCCTCCAGATCCTCGAAACTCTCCGTCGGCATCTCGTAGCGATGGATGGTCCCGGCCTGCAGTCGCTCCAGCCAGCCTCGCTCGACATAGGCGGCACCCCGCCAGTTCCCGAGCAGGCGGCGATCCTCCTGCGATGTCTCCGGCTTTGCCCAAACAAGGATGCGCGGGCAATCACGCGGGAAGAGATACATGAAGTCGTGGACTTCATCGATCGCCCAGACGAGCGGCCCGTTCAGCCACGCCCGGCCCGGCGGCCGGTCGGACGAAATGCGAACCGGACGCGGCTCGAAAACATCGATCGTGGGATCGTCGCTGAAATGGAAAAGCCGCATGGATAGACCTCACCGGTAGCTGAGGTCAGATAGCGCAACGCCTTGCGCTTGTCACCGATGGGGAAATCTAGCCGTTGCCTGCCAGCAATCGGGCAGCAGCAGCCCTCGCCTCTTCCGTCACGGAGGCACCGGCAAGCATGCGGGCGATCTCTTCCGTGCGGTCCTTTTGCGCCATGGTGGCGACGCGCGTGGCGATCTTGTCGGCCCCCTCGCCTGATGGTCCCTTGGAGATCAGAAGATGCGTGGCCGCACGGGCCGCTACCTGCGGCGCATGAGTGACGGAAAGAACCTGCACCTTTTCGGAAAGCCGCTTCAGCCGCTGTCCAATCGCATCCGCCACCGCGCCCCCCACACCGGTGTCGATTTCATCAAAGACGAGGGTCGGCGCCGAACCGCGATCGGCAAGCGCCACCTTGAGCGCCAGCAGGAAGCGCGAAAGTTCGCCGCCCGAAGCGACCTTCATGATCGAGCCGGGACGCGTGCCGGGATTGGTCTGGACATGGAATTCGACGACATCGATGCCCTCGGCCGTCGCCTCCCCTCCATCGGTGGTGATCTCCACCATGAAGCGGGCGCGCTCGAGCTTCAGTGCCGGCAGCTCGGCCATGACGGCCTGCGCCAGCGCATCGCCGGCATGATGACGCTTCTCCGAAAGCGAGCGGGCAGCCGTATCGTAATTCGCCTTGGCGACCCCCACCTCCGCATCGAGCTTCGACAGCCGCTCTTCGCCGGCATCGAGATCGGCAAGATCGTTGATCATGCGCACGGCAAGAGCAGGAAGCTCGGTGACCGGAACGGAATATTTGCGAGAGGCAGCGCGCAGCGCAAACAGCCGCTCCTCGACACGCTCCAGTTCCTTCGGATCATATTCCGTCTTGCGCAGTGCCGCCTCGACTTCCATCTGCGCGTTGGAAAGCTGGTCCAGCGCCGCATCGAGCAGCGCTACGGTGTCTTCCAGCAATCCCGGCGCCTCGTGGCTCTTGCGCTCGAGACGGCGCACCAGCGAGGCGATATGGGGCACGGGAGAGGCATTGCCGTTGAGGAATTCGGAAGCCTCGGCAATATCGCCGGCAATGCGCTCTGCCTTCATCATCTTCTGGCGGCGATCGGCAAGCTCGTCTTCTTCCCCGTCGCGCGGTGACAGCTTTTCAAGCTCCTCGACGGAGGAGCGCAGATAATCCGCCTCGCGGGCAGCGGCTTCAACCTTTTCGCGGTGTTTCTTCAGCGTGCGCTCGGTATCGCGCCACTGGCGGTAAAGCGCCCCGACACCCTGCACGTCATCGCTGATGCCCGCAAAGGCGTCCAGCAACGTCCTGTGTGCATTTGTATCGACAAGCGCGCGGTCATCGTGCTGGCCGTGGATCTCGACCAGCATCTGGCCAGCCTGACGCATCAGCTGAACGCTGATCGGCTGATCGTTCACATAGGCCTTGGTGCGCCCGTCGGAGGATTGCTGGCGGCGAAAGATCAGGTCGCCTTCGTCATCGATGCCGTTTTCGCGCAGGAGCTTGCGGGCGCCGTGATCCATGCCGACATCGAAGACAGCGGTCACCTGCCCCTTGTCCTCGCCGTGGCGCACAAGACCGCCATCGCCGCGCCCGCCAAGGGCCAGCGACAGACTGTCAAGCAGGATGGATTTGCCCGCGCCCGTCTCACCCGTCAGCACGGAGAGGCCGGTCTCGAAGGCAAGATCCAGCCGCTCGATCAGAACGATATCGCGGATCGAAAGCTGGATCAGCATTGGCCTCAGGAACCGAGAAGGAGTTTCTTGCCCGCTGCCGCGATCCACGAACCCTTGTTTTCACGCGGCTCCGCGCCACCCGACTGCAGCAGCTTGTAAGAATCAGCATACCACTGGCTATCGGGATAATTGTGACCGAGAACGGCAGCAGCGGTCTGCGCCTCCTCGACGACACCCATCGCGTAATAGGCTTCGACGAGACGGGCGAGCGCCTCCTCGACCTGATTCGTGTTCGGATACTTCTCGACGACGATGCGGAAGCGCGAGATCGCGGCGAGATATTCCTTGCGTTCCATGTAGTAGCGGCCGACCTGCATCTCCTTGCCGGCGAGCTGATCGCGCGCAAAGCGCATCTTGGCCTGCGCATCGTCGACATATTCGGAGTCAGGATAATTGTCGACGACGGCCTGCATCGCCTCGATCGTCTTCTGCGAGGCGCGCTGGTCCTGCGTCACGTCGACGATCTGCTTGGAATAGGTCAGGCCCACCAGATACTGGACGTAAGCGGCATCCTTGGACTTCGGATATTGCGCCATATACTTGTTGCCCGATGCCAGCGCATCGTCGAAGCGGCCCTGGCGGTACTTGACGAAGGTGCTCATGACAAGTGCCTTGCGCGCCCATTCGGAGAAGGGATTCTGCGCATCGATCGCGTCGAACTTGCGCGCCGCCTCGGCCATGTTGCCGGCCTTCATGTTGGCGAGGCCCTGCGTGTAGAGCACGTCCGGCGGATCGGTTTCGAGGCCGAGCTTGGTGATGTCGATATCAGGGTCCGACTGGCAGCCGGAAATCAAGGCACCTGCGCTCAGCACCATCAAGGATGCGAGCAAAGCACGCGCTGTCTTCATCATCATGTCAGACCTTGCATAAGCCATTCGAAAGAATCCCACCGCCGCCGTCCACTCCACAGCAGCCACGCCTAGCTGGCGTTTCTAGCCACAAATACCTATCGAGAGCAACGCAATGATCACGCATTAACGCATTTTTGTGGCAGCATTGCCGAGAATGTCGGGCTTTTCACCGCCATTCACATGAGGAGCGGCTAAATATATGCCGCGAAACATCTATCGACGCGCTGTCCGCCCTTCCCCACAAAAAAACCGCCCCCGTTAGGAGGCGGCCCTGGCCTTAATTGGTATACTGGAGGTCATGCCGACCAGGGGGCGAATTCCGGAGCGCTGACTGCAATGAATTCGCGAACGGCAACGCGCTGGCGCGGCGTCGATGTCTCGACCACTTCATAGGCCGAGGGATCGCTGAGCAGAGCCTTGAGAGCGTTGGCGTTCATCTTGTGGCCGCCACGATAGGAACGGTAGCAGCCGATAAACTGTGCGCCGGCAAGTGCCAGATCGCCAACGGCATCGAGCGTCTTGTGACGCACGAACTCGTCCTTGGCGTAGCGCAGGCCTTCGACATTGATGACGGTGTTGTCGTCGGAAATGACGACAGAGTTTTCGAGCGAGGAGCCGAGAGCATGGCCCGAAGCCCAGAGACGCTCGACATCACGCATGAAGCCGAAGGTGCGCGCGCGCGACAATTCGGTCTTGAAGACGGAAGCAGTGAGATCGCCTTCCCACTTCTGCCGGCCGATCAGCGGGCATTCAAAATCGATCTCGACTTCGAAGCGCGTGCCGTCATAGGGACGGAACTCGCTCCAGGAACCGCCATGCTCGATACGAACCGGCTTGGTGATGCGGATGTAGCGGCGCTTGACGCCGAGAGAAACGAGACCGACCTGTTCGATGGCTTCGACGAAGGGAACCGAGCTGCCGTCCATGATCGGCATTTCGGCGCCGCTGACTTCAATGACGACATTGTCGAGGCCGAGAGCGTAAACGGCCGCCATGACATGTTCGATCGTCGCGACGGAATGAGCAGGCGAGAAGCCGAGAACGGTGCAGAGATCAGTATTGCCGACCTGCGAGGAAACAGCCTTCAGTTCAGTGACATCGCCATTTTCATGCACGCGCTGGAAAACGACGCCGGTGCCGGCTTCGGCCGGATTGAAGGTGATCGAAACATCAGCACCCGAATGCACGCCGATGCCCGAAAGTGTCACCGGACGCGATACCGTCGTCTGAAAGCCCAGCAAGCCAAGTCCCATAAAATTATGCCCTTATTCTTCCATACCCGTCGTTGCCAACCGGTCGGATCTTTCTTCTATACTGCCCGCAGCGCTCGAAGCGGACTCTTGGAGCAGTTCGCTTGCCTCATACTTACGTGGACCGGCGCTGCAATCCAAATCACTGTTCGTTTCGATTTGTTACGAAATCCGTAGCGGCAAAAGCATTTAGAATTCAAGCATGTAGAAATGCAAACGCCCGGGGTTTCGGTCCCGGGCGTTTTCTGTGGAGAAGTGCTTTCTCAGTTCGACTGGCGGCGCAGGAAGGCCGGGATTTCCAGCTGGTCGTCTTCCTGCATCATGCGGGCCTGCGGAACCGCACGGCCCTGGTCGTCAAGGTTGCCGCGACGCGGTGCGTAGAGGCTTGCTTCCGGCGACAGCGGACGGCGCTGCTGCGAAGAAGCAGCCGGCGCAGAGGTCATTTCCGGAGCGACTTCCTCTTCGCGACGGCCGAGCGAATTGGTGATTCGCTTGAGCAGGCCCATCGGACCGCGCTCTTCCTGGACATGCGCGGCAGCAGGCTGCGTGCGATGATCGATCTCAGCCTGGACGACCGGCGGGAAGTCCTCGACCTTCGGCATGCGAACCTGCTCGGGAGCCTGGCGAATGACCGGCTCATGGCGAACTGGCTGGTGCATCGGCTGCTGCATGACCGGCTGCGGAGCCGGCTGGTGCATGACGGGAGCCTGCTGCTGGACCGGAGCCTGACGGAGAACCGGGGCCGCTTCCGGCGCAGAAGCGAAGATCTTGCTCTGCGGACGGAAGGTTTCCTGCATCACCGGCTGCTGCACCGGAGCGGCGGCACGCGGGGCCGGGATTTCCAGCTCGCGTTCCATCGCGACTTCAGCCTCGCGAATGGTCTGTGCAATCTGGTCGGCCTTCGGTGCCTGCATTACCGGAGCAGGCTGAATTGCGGCCGGTGCAGGAGCAACGGCCGCGGAGGGGCGGATAACCGGCTTTGCTGTCGGCTGGAATACGCGGTCGGTGCCCTCGCCCATGGCGCGGTCGATGCCGGTCGCGACGACGGAGACGCGGATGATGCCTTCGAGCGATTCATCGAAGGTTGCGCCGAGGATGATGTTGGCGTCCGGATCGACTTCTTCGCGGATGCGGGTCGCAGCTTCGTCGACTTCGAAGAGCGTCAGGTCGCGACCGCCGGTGATGGAGATCAGGAGGCCCTGCGCACCCTTCATCGAGGTTTCATCGAGCAGCGGGTTGGCAATTGCCGCTTCGGCGGCCTGCATGGCGCGGCCCGAACCGGAAGCTTCGCCGGTACCCATCATCGCGCGGCCCATTTCGCGCATGACCGAGCGGACGTCGGCGAAGTCGAGGTTGATGAGACCTTCCTTCACCATCAGGTCGGTGATGCAGGCAACGCCCGAGTAGAGAACCTGGTCAGCCATGGCGAAAGCGTCGGCGAAGGTCGTCTTGTCGTTGGCGATGCGGAAGAGGTTCTGGTTCGGAATGACGATAAGCGTATCGACAGACTTCTGCAGTTCCTGAATACCGGATTCGGCCAGACGCATGCGGCGTCCGCCTTCGAAGTGGAACGGCTTGGTGACGACGCCGACCGTCAGGATGCCCTTGTTGCGGGCGGCCTGCGCGACGACAGGAGCAGCACCCGTGCCGGTGCCGCCGCCCATGCCGGCTGTAACGAAGCACATATGCGTGCCGTTCAGGTGGTCGATGATCTCATCGATGCATTCTTCGGCAGCCGCACGACCGACTTCAGGCTGCGAACCGGCGCCGAGGCCTTCGGTGACGTTGGCGCCGAGTTGGATGATCCGTTCGGCCTTCGTCATGGTCAACGCCTGGGCATCCGTGTTGGCGACGACGAAGTCGACGCCCTGGAGGCCTGCTGAAATCATGTTGTTGACGGCATTGCCGCCGCCGCCGCCGACGCCGAATACAGTGATGCGCGGCTTCAGCTCAGTGATGTCAGGCTTTTGCAGCTTGATAGTCATGGTACCCGTTCCTTCTCTCTCTGGCCGCATCGCCACGCCGGCCAATTCACTCAATTTCAAAAGCTTTCCTTCAGCCACTGGCCCATGCGGGCGATACGGCTGTTATTACCCCCAAGCGACATGAGCAGATTGCTCTGTGACGCATGTGTCTCCATGTCCGCGACCTGCGGATAGATCATCAGCCCGACGGCCGTCGAAAAGGCCGGCCCCTTGGCTGCCGTCGGCAAACCCGAGACACCCATCGGACGGCCGATGCGAACGTTGCGGGCCAGAATGCGCCGCGCCACTTCGGCAAGGCCGGTCAGCTGGCTGGCTCCACCCGTCAGCACGACACGCTTGCCGACGATCGGGCTGAAGCCCGAACGCTGGATCCGGTCGCGGATGAGCTCCATCGTCTCTTCGATGCGCGCCGAAACGATGCGCGAGACCAGAGCCCGCGGCACCTGCGTCGGCTGATCACGGTCATCCTCACCGATCGGCGGAATGGAGATCAGCTCGCGCTCATCGGAAGAATTGGTCAGCGCCGAAGCGTGGACCACCTTCAAACGTTCAGCATCCTCGATCCGTGTGGAAAGGCCCCGTGCGAGGTCGGTCGTCACATGATGACCGCCGAGGCCGACAGCATCGGTATGGACAAGCTTGCCTTCGGCAAAGACCGAAATCGTCGTCGTGCCGCCGCCCATGTCGATGGCCGCACAGCCAAGCTCGACTTCATCGTCGACCAGTGCGGCAAGACCGGATGCATAAGGTGTTGCAACGATTCCTTCCACCGAAAGATGCGCCCTGTTGACGCTCAGCTCGAGATTTTTGAGCGCCGAGCGCTCCGCCGTCACGACATGCATGTCGACGCCGAGCGCATCGCCGTACATCGCCAGCGGATCGCGGATGCCACGCTCGCCATCCAGCGAGAAGCCGGTGGCCAGCGAATGCAGGACGGCGCGGTCCTGACGCAACGACTGCTGGCAGGCTGCCGAAAGCACCTTCTTCAGATCGTTCAGCTCGACTTCCTGGCCGCCGAGATCGATGGTGGCCGTGTAGATGTCGCTGCCGAGACGGCCGGCCGTCAGATTGACGATCAGGCTCTCGACAGTCAGGCCCGCCATGCGCTCGGCCGCATCGACGGCGAGACGAATGACGCCTTCAAGCGCGTCGAGATCGGCGATCACGCCGGTCTTGATGCCGCGCGAACGCTGATGGCCGATACCGATAATCTCGATATTGTGCGTGCGGCCCGGCAGGATCTGGCTTTCCTCGCGCGGCGTCAGACGGCCGATCATGCAGACGACCTTGGTCGAGCCGATATCGAGGACCGAAACGATATGCGACCGCTTCGACGAAAGCGGCTTCAGGCGCGGCAATCCAAAGTGGGATGAACCGAACAAGCTCATATATTCTGCCCCGCCTTCTTCAATTCCTTGGTACGCGTTGCGACCGCCGCCTCCCGGCGCGCTGCCGCCTCCGGTGTCAGCTGGATCGTCGTGCGATCCGGAAGCCTGAGATCGACTGCGGCGATATCGCGCTCCAGAAGCTGCTGATCCCTGTCGAATTTCGAAAGCGTCGCGAGCGCCTGGTCGATATCATCTTCCGGCAGCTTGACGACGACGCCATTATCCATGTGCAGGTCCCAGCGACGGCCGGAAACCCAAACGAACGCCTTCACGCGAGCTTTGACATCAGGCCACTTGGAGAACGCGTCCTCGATGGAAGCCGCGGCCGTTTCAGCGTCACGGCCGACGACCAGCGGCAGGGTAGAAAATTTATTGTCACGAAGCGGCGCGATCACGCTGCCGCTCTTCTCGATCAGGGAAAGCTCCTGGCCGTGTTGCCAGATAGCGTAGGCAGCGCGCTCCGAGAGCTTCACCTCGATCGTCTTCGGATAAACCTTGCGGACTTCGACATTCTCGACCCAGGGAAGGCGCGCAATCTTCTGGCGCGCAGCATCGACATCGAGCGCGACGAGCGATGTCGCGCCATCGAGGCCGAGAAGCTGAAGAATCTCGATTTCCGAGGTCTGGTTATTCCCGGAAACCTTCACATCCTCGATGGCAAATCCGACAGCGCTGGTCGTCGCCTGGGCGACCGCTTCCGTATGGCCGCCAAGCGACATGCCGTAGAGACCAGTCGCAGCCAGGAAGCCGAGCGCGGAAACCGTACCCGTATGGGCCGGGATGTCGATACGGCCACTTCCGAGACTTACAAGGAAACGAACGACGCGGCGCAGCGGGCGCGGCAGCACGCGGCGGTCATCGGCTTCCACATAGGGAAGCTCGGCATGACGGCTGGGGCGTCCTATTTTTTTGACCGTCAACGCAAACAAGACGCGTCCTCCACCATCCACCGGAGAAATGCACCAAAGGAATATCCGGCATGGCCGGCCATTTCGGGCACAAGGGAGGTTGGCGTCATGCCCGGCTGGGTATTAACCTCCAGCCAGATGAGCTCGCCGTCTTCGGAGAAACGATCGTCGTAACGAAAGTCGGACCGACTGACGCCGCGGCAACCAATTGCTTGATGCGCCCTTAACGCCAATGTTTGTATTTTTTGGTAAATTTTCGGTGAAATTTTAGCCGGCAAGACATGTTTTGAACCACCCGCCGCATACTTGGAGTCGTAATCATAGAAATTGTGGCCCTGCGGCACCACCTCGATGACATCCATGGGTTGATCGCCCATGACGCCGCAGGTCAATTCGCGACCATGAATATAACGCTCGACGATGACTTCCTCGCCATAGCGCCACTCGGCCGAACCGATGACCTGAGGCGGGTGCGCCTGATCCTCGCCGACGATGACGACGCCGAAACTGGAGCCCTCGCGCACCGGCTTCACCACGTAAGGCGCCTTCATCGGATGCTCCGACGGAAACGAGAAGCGGTTCAGCACCTGCGATTCGGCAACGGGAACACCGGCGGCAGCCGCCACACGCTTTGCCCGGCTCTTGTCCATTGCGAGCGCCGAGGCAAGCACGCCCGAATGCGTATAGGGGATCTGCAGATATTCGAGAATGCCCTGTATGGTGCCATCCTCGCCGAACGGCCCATGCAAGGCATTGAAGACAACATCGGGCCTCACGGCAGAGAGCTTCTCGGAAATGTCGCGCTCGACATCGATGCGCGTCACCTTGAAGCCTTCACCTTCGAGAGCATCGGCGCACGCCTTTCCCGAGGAAAGGCTGACAGGCCTCTCCGAGGAAAATCCGCCCATCAGGACAGCTACGTGCTCGCGACTCATCAACACCCCCAAAAATAACTTCCACTCTGCCGGACCAAGGCTTGCGCGGAGCTGGTCTGCGCGGTTCGTGGCCTTTGTCTGACTTGGGTGCATTAGAGCATCATTATGGTTAACGAACCGTTTACTTTCGTTAACTGTTGGCTCCTACCCTCTGCAATTTTTTTGCCTTCTGCACATTTGCAGGCTTCGCGGCCTCACGTGATACGCAAGCTTAAAAAGCACCGGAAAAACCCATGCCTTCAAGGACATATGGAGTCGCGCTCATCCGCACCGGAATAAGGCGAGCGAAGCGGCGGTCCTGTTTGAACTGTCGACTTGCGGGAACGCCGACAAGACACGGCGCCGTCATTAATTAATGCGAGTCGCCGCTCGCATGCCTGCCCGAACCCGGTGAGGTCAACACAAGAGCAGCAAAATGACCTGGATCGAAACAGATCCGCGGCATGAAAGGGGATGCTCTGACCGGCGGAGGCAGCGGCGGAAAAATAGTACAATTTCCGTTATATTCTTGCGTCTTTTGGCGTTGCGCGTGATGAAAATTGCGTTAAGACCCGTGGGGCCTTCCCGAGGCAATCTGTAAACTGAATGGAATAATAATGTCTGACGCGGTATCCGTATCGCCGACTCCCGCTTCGAACAGCACGCAAGTCAATTCCCCGGCTCGTGTTCTGATCGCGAGCCTCATCGGCACCACCATCGAATTCTTTGACTTTTATGTCTATGCAACGGCAGCGGTCATCGTCTTCCCACACCTGTTCTTCCCGTCGAGCGACCCGACCTCTGCGCTCCTGCAGTCGCTGGTGACCTTCTCGATCGCCTTCTTCGCCCGCCCCTTCGGCGCCGTGGTCTTCGGCCATTTCGGCGACAAGGTCGGCCGCAAGGCGACACTCGTGGCGGCCCTCATGACCATGGGCCTGTCGACCGTCGTGATCGGTATCCTGCCCGGCTACGATGCGATCGGCATCGCCGCGCCGCTGCTGCTTGCGCTGTGCCGCTTCGGCCAGGGCCTCGGCCTCGGCGGCGAATGGGGCGGCGCCGTGCTGCTCGCAACCGAAAATGCTCCTCCCGGCAAGCGCAGCTGGTACGCCATGTTCCCGCAGCTCGGCGCGCCGATCGGCTTCATTCTTTCTTCCGGCTTCTTCCTGATCCTGGCGGAAACCATGAGCAACGAGGACTTCCTCGCCTATGGCTGGCGCATTCCCTTCATCGCCAGCCTCGCGCTCGTCGCCGTCGGCCTTTATGTTCGCCTGAAGATCGCCGAAACCCCGGAATTCCAGAAGGCTGTCGAAAAACACGAACGCGTCGCCGTTCCGATCGCGACCGTCTTCCGCGGTCATCTGCGCAGCCTGATCCTCGGCACGTTCATCGCCGTTGCCACTTTCGTCCTCTTCTACCTGATGACGGTCTTCACACTGTCCTGGGGCACGACGAAACTCGGCTACACGCGTGAGCAGTTCCTGGTCGTCCAGCTGGTCGGCGTCGTCTTCTTCGGCCTGACGATCCCGCTCTCCGGCTGGCTGTCTGACCGCTACTCGCGTCGCATGATCCTGACTCTGACGACGATCGCCATCGCCATCTTCGGCTTCTTCTATGCAAGCCTTTTGACGGCTGGCCTGACCGGCGCCTTCCTGTGCTCGATCATCGGCCTCGGCCTGATGGGCTTCACCTATGGCCCGATCGGTGCGGCCCTTGCCGCCCCCTTCCCGACCATGGTGCGCTACACCGGCGCCTCGATGACCTTCAACCTCGGCGGCATCTTCGGCGCTTCGCTTGCTCCCTATATCGCCACCTGGCTTGCGACTACCTACAGCCTCAATCACGTCGGCTACTATCTCACCGCCTCGGCTGCGATCTCCCTGATCTGCATCCTGCTGTCGGGTCGCGAAGAAGTCTGAGCTACTGACTGTCTGGACAAAAAGCCGCGACGGTCGCCGTCGCGGCTTTTTTTATTGATGCGATCGGCAGTTCCGGCTAGCGAGAGCCTCCATCGGCAAACAGGGAGAAGATCATGCGATGCCTCGTCACCGGCGCTGCCGGCTTCGTCGGCGCCCCTCTCGTCGAGCGTTTGCACAGGGAACGGATTTGGGACGTGACGGCCACGACACGATCCGCAAATTCTGCCTTCCCATTGGATGTCAGGCATGTTCCCGTCGACATCACCGAGACGACCGAGTGGACCGCTGCCCTCCAAGGCATCGACGTTATCGTCCATCTCGCCGCCCGCGTTCACATTATGAACGACAAGTCGAGCGATCCATTGGCGGATTTTCGCCGCGTCAACACTGCCTCTACCCTCAATCTCGCCGGACAGGCCGCCCGCGCCGGCGTGAAGCGCTTCGTCTTCATCAGCACGATCAAGGTCAATGGTGAGGAGAACGATCGCCCCTTCCGGCACGACGACCAACCGAAGCCCATCGATCCCTATGGCATTTCGAAAATGGAAAGCGAAATCGGCCTGCGCGAGATCGCCGCGCTCACCGGCATGGAGGTCGTCATCGTCCGCCCGCCGCTGGTCTACGGCCCCGGTGCACGCGGTAACTTCGCCCTGCTCGTCGGCCTTGTCCGCAAGAAGCTGCCGCTGCCCTTCGCGTCGCTGAAGAACCGTCGCACACTGGTCGCTGTGCAAAACCTTGTCGATCTGATCATCACCTGCATGCAGCACCCCGCCGCTGCAGGAGAAACCTTCCTTGCAGGAGATGGGGAGGATCTTTCGACACGAGGATTGATCGAAGGGATCGCCGCAGGGCTTGGCGTAAAGCCAGCACTCCTTCCCTTCCCGCCGTCGCTGATGCACATGGCAGCGAGGATTACGGGAAAGGAAGCCGTCTTTCAGCGCCTCTGCGGCTCATTGCAAGTCGACATATCCCACGCACGCGACGTTCTGGGCTGGTCGCCCGTCGTCACGCCGCGTGAAGGCCTCAAGCTCGCGGTGAAGTGAAGCCTATTCTGATGTAATGCCATGGAAGGGGCGAACCTCGCGGCCCGGCATGAAGAGGCCGAGACGCTTGATTTCCCACTCGAGCTTGATGCCGGCCGTTTCGAAAACCTTCCGACGCACTTCTTCGCCGAGATATTCGAGATCGTAGCCCGTAGCCTGCCCCATGTTGATCATGAAGTTGCAGTGAAGCGACGACATCTGAGCGCTGCCGATAACGAGACCGCGGCAGTCCGCCTCGTCGATCAGCTTCCACGCCGAATGACCCTCGGGATTCTTGAAGGTCGAACCACCGGTCTTTTCACGAATAGGCTGCACCGTCTCGCGGTGATTGCGCACGGCATCCATTTCGGCGCGGATTTTCGCGCGATCATCCGGATAGCCTTCGAACAGCACCGAGGTGAAGATCAGATCATCGGCAGCATCCGAATGGCGATAGGAATAGCCCATCTCGGCATTCGTCAGCACATGCTTGTTGCCCTTGCGGTCGATCGCACGGACCTCGACGACACGATCCTTCGTCTCGGATCCATTGGCGCCGGCATTCATGCGGGCAGCGCCGCCGATACCGCCCGGAATGCCGTAATAGAAGGCAAAACCACCGATGCCATTATCCATCGCCATGGCCGCCACATGCTTGTCCGGGCAGATCGCGCCGGCAACGATGCGGTTTTCACCGGCGAGCTCGACAAAGCCGAATCCCTTGGCCGAAAGGCGCAGCACCACGCCTGGGATACCGCCGTCACGCACCAGGATATTGGAGCCGACACCGACCACCGTCAGCGGCACTTCATCCGGCAGGATCTTCAGGAAGGCGATCAGGTCTTCCTCGTCATGCGGCTGGAACATCAGCTCGGCCAGACCACCGGCGCGGAACCAGGTGACGCGATCCATTGGAGCATCCGGCGTCAGCCGGCCACGAATGTCCTTTACGCCCTCTCCAAGAGAGGCAAGTAGCTTTTCTCCGTTAACCTGTTTCATGCGGATTTTCCTGAAAGGTCTTGCAACTGCTTCGGCAGCGCTGCTGCCCAATATGTAATGCTACCAGCACCCAACAAAACTACAAAGTCTCCGGGTTTTGCAATCTCTGCTACCATCTGCGGTAGAGCTTCCGCCGAAGGAAGGAAGCGCGCGTCGCGATGGCCACCCGATTTGATGCGGGAAATCAGCGATTCCGAATCCGCGCCCTCGATCGCATCCTCACCCGCGGCATAGACGGGTGCGATGAAAATGCTGTCGGCATCGTTGAAGCAGGCGGCAAATTCCTCGAACAAACTCGAAAGGCGGGTGTAACGGTGCGGCTGGTGCACGGCGATGATCCGGCCCTTGCAGGCCTCGCGGGCCGCGCGCAGCACTGCCTTGATCTCGACCGGATGGTGGCCGTAGTCATCGAAGATCTGCACGCCGTTCCACTCGCCCGTCAGCGTGAAGCGGCGCTTCACGCCGCCAAAGGAGGCAAGCCCCTTGGCGATATCCTCTCGGGAAATGCCAAGCCGGTTGGCAACGGCAATGGCCGCGGTGGCATTCGAGATATTGTGACGGCCAGGCATCGGCATGACGAGATTGTCGAGTCGGGTGACCTGTCCCGTGCGGCGACGGCGGATCTCCACATCGAAGATCGAGCGCGTGCCATCAATGCGGACGTTCATGAAGCGAACGTCGGCCTGCGGGTTTTCGCCGTAGGTAATGACCTTGCGGTCCTCGATCCGACCGACCAGCGCCTGAACCTCCGGATGATCGAGACACATGACGCCGAAACCGTAGAAAGGCACGTTCTCGACGAACTGGCGAAAGGCGGCGCGGACGGCATCGAAATTGCCGTAGTGGTCGAGATGCTCGGGGTCGATATTGGTGATAACGGCGACATCCGCTGGCAGTTTCAGGAAGGTGCCATCGGACTCGTCGGCCTCGACCACCATCCACTCACCCTCGCCCATGCGCGCATTCGTGCCATAGGCATTGATGATGCCGCCGTTGATGACGGTCGGATCCAGCCCGCCGGCTTCGAGAAGCGTAGCGACCAGCGAGGTCGTCGTCGTCTTGCCATGCGTACCGCCAATCGCGATCGCATTTCGGAAGCGCATCAGCTCAGCCAGCATTTCGGCACGGCGCACGACCGGCAGCAACTTCTCGCGCGCGGCGACGAGTTCCGGATTGCTCTTCTTGATCGCGGTCGAGACGACGACCACTTCGGCGTCGCCGAGGTTTTCCGCCTTGTGGCCGACGAAGACCTCGATGCCCTTGTCACGCAGGCGCTGGACATTGGCGCTGTCGGACTGATCCGATCCCTGCACCCTGTGGCCGAGATTGTGCAGCACCTCTGCGATACCGCTCATGCCGATACCGCCAATGCCGATGAAATGGACTAGGCCTATTGCCTTCGGCAGCTTCATGCGCGTGCCCCCTTGAATTCTGCAACTGTCTTGCCGGCCGCAATAGCCTCAACCATGTCGGCAAGCAAGTTTGCTGCATCCGGTTTTCCTGCGAGCTTGGCGGCCGCCGCCATGTTGGCAAGTTTTTCCGGGTCGTTCATCACATGCGTCAGGATGGAGGCGATACGCTCCGGAGACAACTCCGACTGTGCGATCACCTTGGCCCCACCGGTTGCCGCGAGCGCCGCCGCATTCGCCGCCTGATCGTGGTCGAGCGCATGCGGATAAGGCACCAGCACCGCCGGACGCCCTATCACCGAAATTTCCGAAACCGTCGAGGCGCCGGAACGGCAGATGACGAGATGCGCTTTGGCAAGGCGCTCCGCCATGTCGTTGAAAAACGGCGCGATATCCGCGCCCATCTGCAACTGCGCCACACAGCCGCTCACCATATCCATGTCTTCAGGCCGAACCTGCTGCGTCACCTTCAGCCGCGCGCGCAGCGCATCGTCGATCAGGCTGATGGCCGTCGGCATGGCCTTGGAGAAATATTGCGCGCCCTGGCTGCCGCCGAAGACCACGAGGTTGAAATCCTCGCCCGGATGCGAAGGCTTGTAAGGCTGTTCGGCCGCGGCAAGGATGGCCGGCCGGACGGGATTGCCGGTCGCAACCGTCTTGTCGGAAAAAGTGCCGCCGCTTTCAGGCAGGAAACCGCCGGCAATCGCCCTGACACGCGGCGCAAGCGCCTTGTTGGCGCGCCCCATCACGGCATTCTGCTCATGCAGCATGGAAGGCACGCCGAGGCGCGTGGCGGCAAGCAGCGGAGGCACGGTCGGATACCCGCCGAAGCCGACGACGACCACCGGTTCCAGCCGCTGGATCAGCCGCTTTGCGCTGCGCATTCCGGTCCAGAGCTTCCACAGAGAACGAGCAACGGCCACAGGATTCTTGGAACCGATCGTTGCCGACGGCACGACATGGATCTCGTCGGCCGGAAACTTGCCGGCATAACGCTCGGCGCGGCTGTCGGTCACGAGATGCACGGAATAGCCACGCTCCCTCAGCTTGAAGGCCAGCGCCTCTGCCGGAAAGACGTGGCCACCGGTGCCCCCGGCGGCAAGAAGGACGATGCCCCTGCTCATAATACCCTTACTCCGCCGGCATGCCGTGCGGCACGCGGAAGAGGCTCCGGTCCTGCGCACGTTTTTCCGGGCGATGGCGTGTCAGCGCCAGAATGAAGCCGGCCGTCACGCAGATTGCCACCATGGACGAGCCGCCATAGGAAATCAGCGGCAGCGTCATGCCCTTGGCCGGCAAAAGTTCGAGATTGACGCCAATATTGATGATTGACTGGATACCCATCTGCAGCACGAGGCCAGCGACCGCAAAGCGGTTGAAGTCGTTGCGTTCGCGATAGGCATGAGACAGGCCGCGCAACACCAGCACGGTGAAGATGGCAACGAGCGCGATGCAGAAGACGATGCCGAACTCCTCGGCCGCGACCGAGAAGATGAAGTCGGTATGGGCGTCCGGGATGATGCGCTTGACGATACCTTCGCCCGGCCCCTGCCCGAACCAGTCGCCGCGAATGATCGCTTCGCGGGCGGTATCGATCTGGAAGGTGTCGCCTTCGCCGGTGAGGAACTTGTTTATTCGGCCCGCCACGTGCGGGAAGACGTAGTAGGCGGTCACGAGACCACCGGCACCGCCTGCGCCCAGCACGATGATCCAGAGCCATGGCATGCCGGCCATGAAGAACATGCCGCCCCAGACGGCCGTCGTCAGGATCGTCTGGCCAAGGTCTGGCTGGGCGACAAGAAGAGCGACGACAATGCCAAACAGGATGATGGCGAAAAGATTACCCGGTATCTCCGGCTGGCGCGCATGTTCGGCAAAGAGCCAAGCGCAAACGACGACGAAGGCCGGCTTCATGAATTCCGACGGCTGAATGGAAAGTCCGGCGATCCAGATCCAGCGCCTGCCGCCCTTGACCTCCTGGCCGAAGAACAGCACCAGCAGCATCATCGCGAGTGCAACGATCAGCAGGATGATGGCGGTGCGCCGTATCTGGCGCGGCGTCAGGAAGGAAAGGCCGAGCATGACCGCGATCGACGGGATCATGAACGCGGCATGGCGCTTGACGAAGTGGAAGGGTTCGAGGCCGATGCGCTCGGCAACCGCGGGCGACGCCGCAAACGAGAGCATGAAGCCGATCCCCATCAGGAAGAGGAACAATGCCAGGAAAAAGCGGTCGATGGTCCAGAACCAATCGGCCAATGCTCCACGTTCCGCGCGGCTCACCATGTCATTTGCCTCCTGTTGCCGAATTGATCAGCATGGTCACGCCGTCAAGGGCGGCCACATGGCCGACAAAGGCATCGCCCCTGACTTCAAAATTCTTGTACTGGTCGAAGCTTGCGCAAGCCGGGGATAACATCACGGCCACGGGACCGGTCTCATCCTTGTCCGCATCAGCTGCCGCATGCGCCACGGCGCGTTCCAGCGTGCCGGATATCTCGTAGGGTGCTGCCTCGCCGAGCGTCGCGGCAAATTCCGCCGCCGCCTCGCCGATCAGATAGGCCTTGGCGATGCGCGGGAAATAGGGCGCGAGTGTCGTGATACCACCGGCCTTCGGCAAACCGCCGGCAATCCAGTAGATCCTGCTGTAGCTCGAAAGTGCCGGAGCCGCAGCATCCGCATTGGTCGCCTTGGAATCGTTGACGAAGACGACATTGCCACGCTGGCCAACGGGCTGCATGCGATGCTTGAGACCGGGGAAGGATGCAAGGCCGGCACGGATATCTTCCGCGGAAACACCGACGGCAAGGCAGGCGGCGACTGCAGCAGCCGCGTTCTGCGCATTATGGCTGCCGCGCAGCGTCTGGATGCCATCGAGATCGACGAAGGGCAGCATGGCGCCGCTCGTGGCCTGGATGAGTTTCGTGCCCTCGGCGTAGATGCCGTCGGCCAGAACATTGCGGCGCGAGATCCTGATAACCTTTACCCCTGCGCGCTCGATGCGATCGGCAATCAGCGCCGAATGGCTGTCGTCGACGCCGACAACAGCGACGCCGCTACCGGCGACCAGCCGTTCCTTGACATCGGCATAATGCTGCATCGTGCCGTGGCGATCGAGATGATCGGGCGTCAGGTTGAGAAGGATGCCGGCGGACGGGTTGAGCGTCGGCGCAAGATCGATCTGATAGGAGGAGCATTCGACGACGAAGTAGCGCTCGGCCTTCGGGGGATCGAGTGTCAGCACGGCCGTGCCGATATTGCCCCCGAGCTGCGTGTCGCGGCCGCTCGATTTCAGGATATGGGCAATCAGTGCCGTCGTGGTCGATTTACCGTTGGTTCCTGTGATCGCGATGAAAGGGCAATCGGGAGCATGCGCCCGCCGCTCGCGCACAAAGAGTTCGACGTCACCGACGATATCGACGCCGGCTGCACGCGCGAGGTCGACTGTCCAGTGAGGCTTCGGATGGGTGAGCGGCACGCCGGGCGAAAGCACGAAGAGCGCCTGAGCGCTCCAGTCGATCCCATGCAGATCAGCAGTGGTGATGCCCTCTGCCGCTGCTTTGGCGACGCTGTCAGGATTGTCGTCCCAGGCAATGACATCGGCGCCACCCGCAACGAGCGCCTTGGCGGTCGCGAAGCCGGAACCGCCGAGACCGAAAAGGGCGACCTTCTTTCCTGCAAGCGTCGTGACGGGGATCATGACGGCCTCACCGGAGCTTCAGGGTGGAAAGGCCGAGCATGGCGAGGCCGACAGCGATGATCCAGAAGCGGATCACCACCTGGCTTTCTGTCCAGCCCTTCTTTTCGAAGTGATGGTGGATCGGCGCCATGAGGAAGACGCGCCGGCCGGTCATCTTGAAAAAGCCGACCTGGATGATGACCGAGAGCGTCTCCATGACGAACAAGCCGCCGACGATCGCCATGACGATCTCATGCTTGGTGGCGACAGCGACGGTACCGATCGTGCCGCCGAGCGCGAGGGATCCGGTATCGCCCATGAAGATGGCGGCCGGCGGCGCATTGAACCACAGGAAGCCGAGGCCGGCACCGATGACGGCGCCCAGCACGACGGCAAGTTCGCCTGTACCGGGCACGAAATTGATCTGCAGGTAATTTGCAAAGACAGCGTTACCGGCGAGATAGGCGATGATGCCGAAGGCTGCCGCGGCAATCATGACCGGGACGATGGCAAGCCCATCGAGGCCGTCGGTCAGGTTCACGGCATTGCCGGCGCCGACGATGACGAAACCGCCGAAGACAACGAACATGATGCCGATATTGATCATGAAGTCCTTGAAGAAGGGGAAAGCGATCGAGGAGCCGAAGGTCGAGCCGGCAGGACCGGAGGCAAGGGCCGCGCGCATCATGAAATAGACGGCAATACCCGCAATGATAAACTCGATGCCGAGGCGCGCCTTGCCGGAAAAGCCCTTGTGGCTTTGCTTGGTGACCTTGAGATAGTCGTCATAGAAGCCGATCGCGCCGAAGCCGAGCGTCACGAGCAGCGTCGCCACCACGTAGACGTTGGAAAGATCGGCCCAGAGCAACGACGCGCCGACAATGCCGGCCAGGATCATCAGGCCGCCCATGGTCGGCGTTCCGGCCTTCTTGAAATGCGTCTGCGGCCCGTCGGCGCGGATCGGCTGGCCTTTTCCCTGCCGGATGCGCAGCGAATTGATGATGGCCGGGCCGAAAAGGAAGACGATCAAAGCGGAGGTGAAGAGAGCAGCACCAGCTCGGAAGGTAATGTACCTGAACAAATTCAGAAATTTGAAATATTCCGACAGTTCGACTAGCCAAATCAGCATTCAAGGCCCCTTTTACCCGATCATAGTTCGCGTTGCGTGTCTGAAACTGGTGGGTACTTGTCAAGGAGCGCGGCGACAATCTTGCCGAAACCGATCCCCAGAGACGACTTCACCATCAACACGTCGCCAGGTGCGACCGAGTTCAGTACGAATTCCAGCAATTCTTCCGTCGTCTCGCGGTGCTCGACCGCGACGCTGTCGGGAAGCGATTCTTTCAGCGCCACCATCTCGGGCCCGGCGAGCCAGACATGTTCGAGACCGGCAGCCAGCAGCGGGCCGGCAAGTTCCGTATGGACCTGCTCGGCAAATTCACCCATTTCCAGCATGTCGCCGAGCACGGCAATGCGGCGTCCGCGACCGGTCGGTTCGGCATCCGCAAGCAGCGCGATCGCCGCGCGCATGGAGGCCGGATTGGCGTTGTAGCTCTCGTCGATCAGCGTGAAGCTGCCATTGCCGATCGGAAGCCTGTGGCGCTTGCCCCTGCCCTTCTCCGGCTTCAGCGTCGCAAGTGCCTCGATTGCCTTGTCGAGGCTGGCGCCGACGATCGTCACCACGCCCAACGCGGCCAGAGCGTTTTCAGCGATGTGGCGTCCGGGTGCGCCGATGCGCACCTCCTTGGTATCCCCTCCGACGGTCATCCAGAGCGTCGAGCTTTCGTCCGAGCCGTTGAATTCAGCCAGCCGGAACTCGGCCTTGGCATGCTGACCGAAGGAATGGATCTTCATGATGCCGAGCGCCTGGGCGGTTTGCTCCAGGAAATTGAACTGATCGTTGTCGCGGTTGAGGATGACGTCGCCGTTGGGTTCCAGCCCTTCGAAAATCTCCGCCTTGGCGGCGGCGATTTCCTGAACGTTCTGGAAATTGCCGAGATGGGCTGGCGCAATCGTCGTGATGACCGCGACATGCGGGCGGATCATCTTTACCAGCGGGCGGATCTCGTCCGGATGGTTCATGCCGACCTCGAAGACCCCGAAATAGGTGTCGATCGGCATGCGCGCCAAGGTCAGCGGCACGCCCCAGTGATTGTTGAAGGACGCAACAGATGCGTGGACCTTGCCGGAGGGAGAGAGCACATGGCGCAGCATCTCCTTTGTCGTCGTTTTGCCGACCGAACCGGTGACGGCGATGATCTTGGCCCGCGAGCGCTCGCGCGAAGCCAGTCCCAGCTTGCCGAGCGCGGCAAGCACGTCCTCGACCACAATCATCGGCACCGTCAGGCGCCCCATGGCCGGCAGGCGGGCTTCGCTCACGACAAGCAGCGATGCACCGTTTGCCATCGCCATCGAAGCATAATCGTGCCCATCCACGCGGTCGCCCTTGATCGCGAAGAAAGCCTCACCGGGCGCGATCGAGCGGCTGTCGATGGAAATGCCGGTGATGCCCTGCGGCAGCGAGCCGAACGGACGGCCCGCCATCGCGGCGATCATGTCTTCGGTGGTCCAGAGCCAGTTCATGGTACCCGCTCCTCCAAAGCCTTGCGCACTTCGGCGTGATCGGAAAACGGCAGCGTGACGCTCCCGACCGTCTGCCCCTCTTCATGTCCCTTGCCGGCAACAATCAGCGTATCGCCGGATTTCAGCTGCAGAACCGCTTCGCGGATAGCCTTGGCACGGTCGCCGATCTCCGAAGCGCATGCCGCCGCCGTCATGATCTCGGCACGGATCGCCGCTGGTTCTTCCGAGCGCGGATTGTCATCGGTGACGATGACGACATCAGCGAGCCGGCAGGCGATCTCGCCCATGATCGGCCGCTTGCCGCGGTCTCGGTCGCCCCCGCAGCCAAACACGACGATCACCCGGCCCGTCGTGAACGGACGCACCGAGCTTAGCACATTTTCCAGGGCGTCGGGCTTGTGCGCATAGTCGACATAGGCAAGCGCGCCGTCTTTGGTATGACCGACCAGCTCAAGACGGCCGGAAGCGCCCTGCAGCTTTTCGAGTGCCGCCATCGCGACCTTTGCCGGAACGCCTGTAGACATGGCAAGAGCAGCCGCAACCAGCGCATTGGCGATCTGGAAATCGCCGGCCAGTGGAATATCGACCTCGAAAATCTCGCCCTCGGCATGAATTTCCGCGACCTGCTTGTGACGAAAATGCTCGACGCGCTTCAGCGCCAGATAGGCACCCTTGCGCCCGACCGTGCGAACATCGTGGCCGGCGGCCGTTGCCGCCTTGATCGCCTGCTCCGACCATGGATCGTCGGCGAAGATGATCGCGGGCGAGCCCTTCGGCAGCACCCGGTCGAAGAGGTGCATCTTCGCCGCCATATAGTCTTCGACCGTCGGATGGTAATCCATGTGGTCTCGGCCGAGATTGGTGAAGGCGGCTGCCGCGAGCTTTACCCCGTCGAGGCGATACTGGTCGAGGCCATGGCTGGAAGCCTCCATCGAGGCATGCGTGACGCCTTCATCGGCGAGTTCGGCGAGCAGCTCGTGCAGCGATACGGTATCGGGCGTCGTCAGCGAGCCATATTCATTGCGCGTCGGCGAGATGACGCCGGTCGTACCGATCATCGCAGCGGCATGGCCGGCATGCGCCCAGATCTGCCTGACGAAAGAAGCAACAGAGGTCTTGCCGGCCGTGCCCGTCACGGCAACCATCGTCGCCGGCTGACGGCCGTAGAAGTGCGAAGCGGCAACGGAGAGAAAACGGCGCGGCTCGGAAACGACCAGAACCGGTACGGAAGCCTGAGCCGCATGCGATGCGATGACGACGGCAGCACCCTTTGCCACCGCATCGGCGATGAAGCCCGCGCCATCCGCCTTGGAGCCCGCAATCGCCACGAAGGCCATCCCGGGTACGATCTTCCGGCTGTCGGAAGACAATCCCGTTACATCCAGCGCGCCGGCCGGCCCTTCGAGTTCAGCTTTGAGTTCCGGAAACGCATTTCCGGCGAGGTCCCGCAATTTCATCGAATGCACTTCTCTGGTTCAGGTCGACCGCCCCTTACGAATCGACGCCGACATTGATTCACACTCAATAAGACACCAACAAGGCCGAGCCGTCTTCGCCAAATTCCGGCTCGACACCGAGGATGGGCGCGGCGCGGCGCACGATGTTCTTGACCATGGGGGCTGCCGTATAGGCGGCGATACGCTGATGCTGCTCGCCGTCAAGCGGCTCGTCGCAGAAGGTCAGCACCACATATTTCGGATTGTCGATCGGGAACGCCGCCAGAAAAGCGTTGAAATTCAGGTTGCTGGCGTAGCGGCCGTTGACGACCTTGTCGGCCGTGCCGGTCTTGCCGCCGACATGGAATCCCGGCACATCGGCGTTGCGGCCGGAGCCCTTTACGCCATTCAGCTTGAAGAGATAGCGGATATCGTCGCTGGTGCTTTTCTTGACGACCATTTCGGCGACTTCATCGGCCTGCTCGCGATTGCGCGGCAAAAAGGTCGGCTCGATCAGCTTGCCGCCATTGATGAGCGCGGCACCGGCGACCGCCGTCTGCAGCGGCGTCGTGGCCACGCCATGGCCGAAGGAGATCGTAATCGAGTTGATCTTCTTCCAGACACGCGGCTGGCTCGGCATCTTCACTTCGGGAAGTTCCGTCTGCATCTTGGTCAGCAGGCCGAGGCGCGTCAGGTAATCCTTCTGCATCTCCATGCCGACGATATCGATCATTCTCGCCGTCCCGATATTGGAGGAGTATTCGAAGATTTCGGGCACTGTCAGCCAGCGGCGCTGGCCATGGAAGTCGTGAATGGTGAAGCCGCCGATGCGGATCGGGTTGGTGGCGTCGAAACTGTCCTTCAGCGAGACCTTGCCGCTGTCGATCGCCATGGCGGTGGAAAAGGTCTTGAAGGTCGAGCCCATTTCGAACGTGCCGTTCGACATGCGGTTCAGCCAGCCGTCCTTGGAGCCCTCCTGCGGATTGTTGGGGTCGAAATCCGGCGCGGATGCCATGGCAATCACCTCGCCCGTATGGGCATCCAGCACGACTGCCCCTGCCCCCTTGGCCTTGTAATTGACCACGGCATTGGCAACGACATCGCGCAGGATTGCCTGCACGCGCACATCGATCGAAAGACGCACCGGCTCCAACGGCTGGTTGCTCGTCATGCCGACCGAGGCGAGATCGGCGAGGCCCTGATCGTCTATATATTTCTCCATACCGGCAACGCCGCGGTTGTCGATATTGACGTAACCGAGGATATGGGCGGCCGTCGCGCCGCCCGGATAGAAGCGGCGCTTTTCCGGACGGAAACCGATGCCGGGAATGCCGAGTGCCAGGATCTGGCTCTGCTGCTTCGGCGTCAGCTGACGGCGCAGCCAGGCGAAATGCGAAGTGCGGTTCGACAGCTTCTTGTATGTGTCCTTGACGTCGAGGTCGGAAAGCACCGTCTGCAGCTTCTCGACTGCCTCGTCCGCATCGACGATCTTGTTCGGCTCGGCGAACAGCGAAACAGTGCGGATATCGGTCGCCAGCACTTCGCCGTTGCGATCGACTATATCGGGGCGCGATGCCATCAGCCGGTCGGGCGGCAGGATAGACGAGACCGATTCCGGCTCCTTCATCGCATATTCGACCATGCGTGCGCCGATGACGGCATAAAGCGCGGTAAACCCGACGATCAGCAGGCCGACACGGCTTCTGGCCTGCCCCGACTTGCGTTTGCGCGAGCCTTCGATCGCCATACCCGAGGGAGCGCCGAAACGATTGTAAACGCCGGCGGAAAAATGCGCCTGGCTCTTCAGCACCATGATGCGGGAAAGAAAGGACATTATTCCAGCGCCCCCGTCTCGATCTGGTCCGCGTCTTCGGCTTCGCGTGGCGCCCGCGTTGGGACCGGCTGAGACTTGGCGACAGCACCCGGCTTGGCGCCGGCCTTTGCTTCGGTCATGTCTGGCGGCGGAACCTGCGATTTCAGCATCGGCAACTCGCGCGCATGGGCAAGCGATGTCGAATCCGTCGGCTGCAACTGCAACTCGCTGTTATAGGCATTGACCAGCCGCTCCAGCCGGTTGGGCTGCGACTGCAGCGCCCAGTCGGCCTTCAGGAGATCGATCGTGTCCTTCTCCAGCTTGATCTCCGCCTCGAGGCGGTGAACCTCCTCGAGCTTCAGCTCGGCGCGGTGCTTGATCGTATAGGTGACGGCGGCTGCCGCCGTCATGATGCCGATGAGGACAAGATCGAACGTTCTCAGCATATCAAGCTCCAAGCTTTCCGAGGCTGGCAAGATTGGGGAACCCGAAGAGCGACATGTCTTCGGCTTCAGCGGGAGCGCTGGTGCGCTGGCCGGCGCGCAGCTTGGCGGAACGGGCGCGCGGATTGACCTGGGCTTCCTCTTCGCTGGCGGAAACCATCGGCTTGCCGACCGGCTCGAAGGTCGCGGCGCGCTCATGCGCAATGGGCAGATGGCGGGAGCCAGAGGCCTTGCCGGCCCGGTCGGAGAAGAATTTCTTGACGACCCGGTCCTCCAGCGAATGGAACGTGACGACAACGAGACGACCGCCGGGCTTCAGAGCCCGCTCGGCGGCAAACAGTGCCTGCGCCAATTCGCCGAGTTCGTCATTGACGAAGATGCGCAGCGCCTGAAAGACGCGCGTTGCCGGATGGATCTTGTCCTTCATCTTGCGCGGCGTCACCAGCTCGATGAGGCCGGCGAGATCCCGCGTCGTCTCGAAGGGCTTCTCGGCGCGATGCTTCTCGATGGCATGGGCGATGCGCGGTGCCTGGCTTTCCTCGCCGAGATAATGGAAGATCCTGATGAGATCGGCGACTTTGGCGCGATTGACGACATCGGCGGCAGAAACGCCTGAAACCGACATGCGCATGTCGAGCGGGCCGCTCTTTTGAAAGGAGAAGCCGCGCTCGGCCTCGTCGATCTGCATGGAGGAAACGCCGATATCGAGCACCACGCCGTCGAGCCCACCTTCCGGCGCATGATCGGCAAGTTGCGAAAACTGCGAATGGATGAGCTTGAGATGACCGCCATGAGCCGAGACAAGCGCCTGGCCCGCGGCAATCGCCGTCGGGTCGCGATCGAGCGCGATCACATCGGCGCCGACGCCAAGAATGGCGGAAGTGTATCCGCCCGCACCAAAAGTACCGTCAAGAATGACCTTGCCGGAAGAAGGCTCCAGCGCCGCAAGCACTTCCTTGAGAAGAACCGGAATGTGGCGAACCGGTCCGCCACCGGCTTCAGTTGAACCTCCGCCAGGATTCGCCACCATTCCGTTCCCTCGTCCTCTCAGGAACGCTTGCCCGCCAGCTTGCGCTCCCCTCGTGCCTGCGCCTGCGCGGCCGCGAATGCTTGCGGCTGCCAGAGCTGAAAGTGATCCGCCCGACCCACGAAGGTCACCTCGTCCGAAATGCCGGTGAAGTCGCGAATGAAATCCGTGACCATCAACCGCCCCTCGGCGTCGAGCTTCATGAAGACCCCGCCCCCATGAATGAGAAGCGACATCTCGTTTGCCTCCGGCGAAAACGGATCTTCCGCCGCAATCTGCCGCTCGAACCTCTCCAGAAGATCCGGGCCGCCGACGCTGATCGCCGGAAACACAAAATCCTGGAAGCAGTAAAGCTCCGGGATATTGCGCTGCGCCAGCACGGAACGAAACGCCGCCGGCACGGAAACCCGGCCCTTGGTATCGATCCTGTTGGTCGCATTCGAAAGGAAGCGGCTCATGACACGAAACATCCGTTTCCGAAAGAGCCCGGAAAGCATTTTGCCGCCCGAAACCCCTTAAGTCAGGCACAGCTTCGCAAGCCGGAAGAACCAGGATCCTCCCGACGCTTCCGGTCCGGAAGGCGCCTTTGCTTTGCGATGAATGGGCAGGTGATTGCCCTGATGCAGTGCGCATTTGGGATAGCATGGGACCATATGGGCGTCAATGGGATGAGCCCCTTTTAAGGTGGGCGCAGTATCGAACATTTATAAGCTGTTAAGTTTAACAAAGGGTTAGGAAAGCGATTCTCCGACACCGCCTGAAGTACCGCAGCCGAACGGGAAAATCGGCCGCGCAAGAACCGTGAGACCTCGCCTCGGTTTCAGGCATTTCAATGACTTGTCAGGAAAGAAATCGGATTTTGCGGCAATGGAAACGCCGCGGTGTTAATCGCCAGTTGGCCTGTAAGCCGGGTTCTGTATGGCTCCGGCGAACCGGAACGTGGCAGCCATTCATCTGGGACAGCGCTTGCACGCTGCCTCACGCAACCCACCCGGATGACTGACCCAGAAACAGGCCGGAAGGCTTTCGCCAACCGCGTCATCCCTATTCGGTTTTGCTCCCGGTGGGGTTTACCGTGCCATATCCGTTGCCGGAGATGCGGTGGGCTCTTACCCCACCCTTTCACCCTTACCTGTCATGACAGGCGGTTTGCTTTCTGTGGCACTTTCCCTGAGGTCGCCCTCGCCGGACGTTATCCGGCACCGTGTTTCCGTGGAGCCCGGACTTTCCTCACCCTACCGCCTTTCGGCATTGGTAAAGCGCGGCTGCCCGGCCAACTGGCAGGGGCTCCCTTAAACGAGGAAGCCCGTAAAAGCCAACGAAATATCGGGGGCAGGCTTAACGGAAATAAGGTGCGAAATCCGTGGCGTAGCCCTGATCCTTGATTCCGCCTGCCAGAATAAGTTCAGCCCCCAGCCTGCCGATCTCGTCGGAGCTCTTGGCTGACGTCCCCATGCAGCCGGTCAGAACAGCGATATGCGGCGAAGCGGTATAGCCGATCATCGGGTAGCGGCTCCTGGTATAAGAGACGACGCAGGATGCACTGGAAATGGACCGCGCCTCGAGTTCGGGCAATATGCGTGCGACAATGCTCTTGAAGTGTTCGCGGGCAACTTCCCTCCCGTCGGTGCGGAACCAGGCACGCATGTCCTTGTCGTTGTTCAGCACGAGATTGTCCGGATCACCACCGATCTTCAGATAGAGCTTGCCATCGGAGTAACGGATTGGCGGCAGCAGATAGATATCGATGCCGGGCGCATCGAGGATCAGCGACGGCATGCCGGCAAAGCGGTGCGCATCCTCTTCCGCTACCTCGAAAAGGGTCACGGTGCGCCCGTAAACCGTCATATCAACGGATTGCGGCAAGAGATTCTGCGAAATGGAAAAACCACCGGCCGCAAGCAGCACTTTCTCGGCTCGCCAAACCTCGCCGCCATCAGTCGTGACGACAGCCACCCCACCCTCCTCCCGGATCGAGGTGGCGTGATCGCGGATGACAGTCGCACCTGCCTTTTCCAAGAGCAGCGACTGCGCCTTTACCAGCTTGCGCGGACTGATATGGCCTGCGCCCTTTGCTTGGAAAATGCCGGTACTGCCGGCAGGAAAATCAAAGTAGGGAAATTGTCTCCTCAGCCCGGCTTCCTCGAAAGAAGCCGTGTCGACACCGAGCGAGGTTGCAGCCCGTCGCGTGGCCGCAAGATAATCGCTGCCCGGAGGCCCCACAGCGAGGCAGCCGGCTTCCGTATAGAAATCAACGCCACTTTCTTCGGCAATCTCGCCATAGCGGGCGATGGAGCGGTTGGCGAGCAAGGCCCAGTCGCGGTCCGGATCGATGGTGCGGGTGATGCGGCCTTCGTCATAGTGACTGGCGAAGACGCCTTCATGCACCTTGCGGTCTTCAGGCTCATCCGGGCCGATGACGGCAACGCCGTCGGTCCGGCGGGCCAGATATTTTGCGGCCGCGGCACCCATCATGCCGCGGCCGATAACGATGAACCTGAAGTCGACTGCCATATCTCACCTCTTTTGGAGGTAGCGATAGCATGGCAATCGCCGTGAAGCATCAAGCTCCTGTCAGAGACGGGCGCCTGCGGTTCAGAGCATCGCAAGAACCTTGCCGCAATAGGATTTGGAGACAGGGTTCATGCGCGTCGCGCCGTGGCCGGCATTGTACTTGAGGATGGTATTGCAGGTCTGCCCACCACCGAGATCATGGGCGGCCGCCAGGTACTTCATGCCGTACTTGATGTTGGTTTCCGGATCGAACAGGCCCTTGGCGCTGCCGGAATAGCCCATCATGCGGGCCGTTGCCGGCTTGATCTGCATCAGGCCGATCTCGCCGTGGGTGCCGCGCGCCATCGGATTGAAATTGCTTTCGACACGGATGACGGCAGTCGCAAGAGCCACCGGCACATCATATTGATTGGCATATTTGCTGATCAGTGCGGAATAGGAACTGCCGGAAACCTCGGCGACGGGATAGCCACTCTGGCGCTCGACCGTCTTCAGCGGACGCTGCGCTTTCTTCTGCGCGCGCTGCGCCGTCTTCTGCGGGCGTTCTTTCTCGTGCACGCGCTCCGCAGTCTTCTGCGGACGCTCGATTTTCTTCACAGGCGCATCGGCCCGCACACCCCAGTCATTCGCAAAGGCAAAGCTATTTCCTGCCAGCACCATGCCAACGCATGCTGCAGCAACAACAATCAGTTTTCTCATGTAGTCTTGATCACTCCGACCCAAAGAATTACCGGACTGCGCGCCTCGCGGTCCTGATGTATTCCTGAACAATAACTGATCAGGCCTCGCAGCAATTCTTATCGTTTCACATGACGCCTTCGATTTAGCTTGGGAACAACCATCGGCGTCGCTTAGCGGAAGCCCTTAGACCATCGCAATGAGGAGATAATAGGGAAATGATGTGGCAGTCCGATTTTCGCGCTCAAACATGGAAAATCGGTAATGTTGGAAACTGTGAAAAATCAGGAATAACGCGGCAGCGCCGAGAGCAGGCGATGCAGCGTGTCGATCGTCGAGAAATCGGCGATTCCGTCCACCTGTTCGGGGCGGAAATGCCGCTGGAAGGCCTCCACGTCACCCGCCGTCTTATCACTGAATTCGCCCGTGATCTCAGTGCCGTAACCATAAAGCGAGAGCATGGATTGCAGCGCCTCGATCGGTTGCCCGCGGTCACCGCGCTGGAAGAAGCGTCCGCCGGTAATCGCGGCGGGTTCCACCCAATGGCCTACGCCAGCCTCGTAGAGTTCGCGCCAGGGGAATTTTTCGCCGGGATCGACCTTGCGAACGGGGGCGACATCGGAGTGCCCAAGCACCCTTTCAGGCACGATTGACCAGCGATCGCCGCAATCACGACATAATTCGATCACGGCAGCAATCTGCTCTTTCGGGTAATCTGGAAGCCCGCCCGGATGGCCGGCATTGGCGATCTCGATGCCGATCGACCGCGAATTGATATCCGTCTCGCCGTGCCAGAAGCTCTTGCCCGCATGCCACGCGCGGCGGCTCTCCGGCACGAGTTGCAGGACCTCACCGTCAGGCTGCACGAAATAATGGCTGGAAACCTGGCTTTCATCCCGACAGAGCCAGTCGAGCGCTCCTTCAGCGCTCGGCATGCCGGTATAATGCAGCAGGATCATATCGGGTTTTTGGCCATCGGCACGTTCGCCATGGTTCGGCGAAGGCTGGATGCGCGCTCGGCTGTAATCGGCCTCGAATGAGGTCATGCGGCGCGGCGTTCCTTTTCGATCGCCGCATAAGCGTCGTTCAACGCTGCCATCCGTTCATTGGCAATCGCATGAAACTCTTCCGGCACGCCACGCGAGATCAGCCGATCCGGATGATGCTCGCTGACGAGCACATGGTAGTGGCGGCGGATGGTCGGGAAATCGTCTGCCGGCGAAACGCCGAGAACCTTGTAGGGGTCGCGCCCATCAGAGACGTGGCGGGCGGCGATCTGATCGAAGCGGGCGTCGCTCATCTGGAAGATTTCCGCGATATGGCGCAGGAAATACATTTCATTCTCGTGGATCAGCCCGTCCGCCTTGGCAATATGGAACAGGCCATCGAGCACGTCTTCCAGAACCGGGCAATTGGCAGCGCAGGTCGAGCAGAGCGTCGACAGCTTGGCCGCATAGGCTTCGTAACCGGCAACGTCCTGGCGGGCGAGATTATAGAGACGCGCGACATTCTTTGCTTCGCTCGGCGGAAACTCGAAAATATCGCGGAAAGCCTGAACTTCCTTTTCGCTGACAATGCCATCGGCTTTTGCCATCTTGGCCGAAAGCGCGATGACGGCTACGGAAAAGGCGACCTTGCGGCGCGTCTCCGGATCGCCTTCGAAAACTGTTCGAATAGCCTCGACCACCGCAAAGAGCGCATTGCCCGCGGTATTGCCAATGGCATTCACCAGTTTTTCCCAGAAAGACATCGTCATCTTCTCGCAATGCAGCAAGTTCTAGAAGAAACACCTTGACCAAATAATCGTTGCCATTGCAAGGCGGCTATTGGTCGTAGGTTTGAAAACAGTTTTCACAATTCGGTAATTGTCGCTGATCCCGCGACCATCCGCTGTGTCCGCTATTTTCTGTATTATTCGCACAACGCCCGGCGATTTCCACAACACTTATGGATAGGTGGACCGGCATTGAACCGATTATATCGACGGTTCCGGCACCTGCACTGCAGAATGGTCCGTTTTTCGTAAATTCTTTACTTTACAGGGCACTTTCCCTGCCGCATCCATGCGTTACCGGAAGCATGTCGCGCAAAAACGTGCAGCGGTTTGCGATACCGGCATGCGTAAAACAGAGACTTGAGCCGCTGCAATCGCGCGCATCGGGCGCCAAAGGAGGGATCTATGGCCAAACAGAAAGTCGCAATGCTGACCGCCGGAGGCCTGGCGCCCTGCCTCTCATCCGCCGTCGGCGGCCTGATCGAGCGCTATAGCGACATCGCACCCGATATCGAACTCATCGCCTACAAGTCCGGCTATCAGGGCGTGCTGCTCGGCGACAGCGTTGTGATCACCAAGGAGATGCGAGACAAGGCGCCGCTCCTGCACCGTTATGGCGGTTCGCCGATCGGCAACAGCCGCGTGAAGCTCACCAATGCTGCAGACTGCGTGAAGCGTGGCCTTGTCAAGGAAGGCGAAAATCCACTGCGGGTCGCCGCCGAACGTCTTGCCAATGACGGCGTCACCATTCTGCACACGATCGGCGGCGACGATACCAACACGACCGCGGCCGATCTCGCCGCCTATCTCTCGGCCAACGGCTATGACCTGACGGTCGTCGGCCTGCCGAAGACTGTCGACAACGACGTCGTGCCGATCCGCCAGTCGCTCGGCGCCTGGACGGCGGCCGAAGTCGGCGCCCATTTCTTCGACAATGTCAGCAACGAACAGACCGCCGCACCGCGCACGCTCGTCATCCACGAGGTCATGGGCCGCCACTGTGGCTGGCTGACGGCTGCGACCGCCCGTGCCTACCTGCAGCGCACCAAGGGCAACGAATATGTCGACGGCCTGATGATGAACGCGCATATGAAGAGCATCGACGCCGTCTACCTGCCGGAAATGGCCTTCGACCTTGATGCCGAAGCCGCGCGCCTGAAGGAGATCATGGACAGGACCGGACATGCCACCGTCTTCGTTTCGGAAGGCGCCTGCCTCGACGCCATCGTCGCCGAGCGCGAAGCCGCGGGCGAGACGGTCAAGCGCGATGCCTTCGGCCACGTGAAGATCGACACGATCAATGTCGGCGCCTGGTTCCAGAAACAGTTCGCGAGCCTGCTCACCGCCGAACGCTCTCTCGTCCAGAAATCCGGCTATTTCGCCCGCTCGGCACCGGCAAACGGCGAAGATCTGCGGCTGATCCAGAGCATGGTCGACCTCGCCGTCGAAAGCGCCCTCAATAAGATTTCGGGTGTAACCGGCCATGATGAAGCCCAGAACGGCAAGTTGCGCACAATAGAATTCCCCCGCATCAAGGGTGGCAAGCCGTTTGATCTTTCAACTGCATGGTTTGGTGAAGTAATGAACCAGATCGGGCAAAAATACACCGGGGCATGATTGACGGATGGCTAATATGATGTCTTTGCTTGTTCTCTAGGAATAGGAGGAGATTCCATGTCGCTTGAAGCTTGGCTCGCTTTTGCAGCCGCATCCGCCATCATGCTGGCCATACCGGGACCGACCATTCTTCTGGTCGTTTCCTATGCGCTTGGTCATGGCCGGAAAACGGCGCTGGCGACCGTTTCAGGCGTGGCTCTCGGCGATTTCACGGCCATGACGGCATCGCTTTTCGGATTGGGCGCCCTGCTCGCCGCATCCGCGACGCTGTTTACCGTGCTGAAGTGGATCGGCGGCGCCTACCTCATCTGGCTCGGGATCAAGCTCTGGCGGGCACCGATCATCGGTGAACACATCGCCGACAACGACAACCTGCCGGAAGAAAAGTCCTTACGGATCTTCCTGCATGCCTATGTGGTGACGGCGCTGAATCCGAAGAGCATCGTCTTCTTCGTCGCCTTCGTGCCGCAGTTCCTCAACCCCGCCCTTCCCTTCTTCGATCAGATGCTGATCATGGAAGCGACCTTCCTCGTGCTCGCCACCATCAATGCCTCCTGTTACGCCCTTGCCGCTCACGCCGCCCGCGGCCTGATTCGCAAGGCGAGCGTGCAGCGTGCTGTTAACCGCACCGGCGGCACTCTGCTCATCGCGGCAGGCGCCGTAACCGCCGGGTATCGCCGTATTGCGGCTTAAAGCCTTTCCCGGTCAGATTGCAGCATTCTGCCGGAGCAGGTTTTCGACAGGGCAAAGGCGATTGGCGAAGGGCATACCTCCAGGTACGTCCGACCCGATCGCCTTTGATCCTGGCGCAAAGATGCCCGGCCCTTCGGGTTGGCTGAAACGGGCCGCCTGATCGACCGGCCGGTTTGGCCGTAGATCTGGGCTACGACGCGCGCCTGCCGGTCGACCATCCAACTCCGTTTGAGCCAACAGAATGCCGCAATCTGACCGGGAAAGGCTCTAATAATTTTCCGTGGTTGCTGGAAAGCCACGAATAGGTTAATGGCTATCCCCGGGCTTAAGGTATTTGATAACTTTTAAGACGCTGCCGGGGCGGCGCGATTCACGAAAGTGAGAGAATGGTGGCGATCGGATTTTCCGGCCTGAAACGCAGTCTCGTGGTCTCGACCATGCTCTGCGGCGTCATTTCCGGATGCGCGAGCGTTGAATATACCTCTCAGGCGGAACTGACCGCCGCACAGACCGTGATTCCCATGCCGAAGCCGGGTGAAGACGCAACGCTGGCTGCTATCCCGACCGCCGAAGGCGCGACTGCTCCGGCCGTCGCCACGCTCAATCCGCAGGCAGCAACCGCCACACCTGTTCTCACCGCAACAGCCATGCCGAATGTGGTCTCCCCGGTTCAGCAGCAGGCCGGCGATTTCGCCATGCAGGGCGGCGTACAGCAGGTTGCCGTCAATGGCTATGCTCCGATCCCGCTGACACCCGAGATGACGGCAATCCAGTCCGTCATTCCGACGCCGCGTCCGGGCTCGCCCGCAAGCACCTCCACACAACTTGCCTTCGCTGCAACGACACCGCAGAACGGCGCGCTCGCAGCGCTTGCCGCCGTCGATACAACGCCGCGCTTCGCCATGGACTACGGCTTTGACGAGTCCGGCCCGATCGATCCGCCGGCCGCGCCGCCGATGTTCAGCGATGACGACGGCGACGATGCTCCGACCGTCGAAAAGAGCCTCGTCAGCAAGCTCATCAGCAAATATTCCAAGCTTTACGCAATTCCGGAATCGCTGCTCCACCGCGTCGTCCATCGCGAGAGCCGCTACAATTCCAAGGCCTATAACAAGCGCGGCTACTTCGGTCTCATGCAGATCAAGTACAACACCGCAAAGTCGATGGGTTACGACGGTAATCCCGCCGGCCTTTTCGATGCCGAAACCAATATCAAATATGCGGGCAAGTACCTGCAGGGCGCCTGGCAGGTTGCCGACAGGAAGGAAGACGACGCCGTTCGTCTTTACGCCCGCGGTTACTATTATGACGCCAAGCGCAAGGGCATGACCGACATCGCCCAGGGCAATTACTGATCGTCCAATAATTGATACAGACTGTCTGTGACGGGCCTCAGCCGGCTTTCGCCGCCTGAAGCGTATTGAGGATTTCCTTCAGCACGATCTGCGGCCTGTAGCGCAGCCAGCTCGGGGTCAGTCCCATGCGGACGAAGACGAGATTTGCCGAGGGAACGATTGCCATCGTCTGGCCGTCATGCCCCTGCAGCCAGAACGTATCCTGCGGCAGGCCGAACTCCGCGCTCGTGCCGCCGCCAGGTCCGGCAAGCCAGGCCTGGCCTTGCGTATATTTGCCCCCCGAACTTGCTGTCGGTGTCCGCATCGTCGCAACAAAGCCTTCCGGCAGAAGCCTCTGTCCGTTCCACACACCGTCCTGCAGCAGGAACTGGCCGAAGCGTGCCCAGTCATGCGCCGTGGCATAGAGATAGGAACTGCCGGTAAACGTCCCGCGCTCATCGGCTTCGAAGACCGCGCTCGTCATGCCGAGCGGAGAAAACAGCGCATCGCGGGGATAATCGAAGGCTGCCCGCGGATCACCGACCTTATCCATCCAGATACGGGACAGAAGCACCGCCGTACCGCTGGAATAATGGAAATCCGTGCCCGGCGCGGCCACCAGAGGTGCGCCCGCCGGCAGGGAAACCATATCGGGGTCGAGATAGAGCATGCGCGTCACATCGGCGACGGCGCCATAGTCTTCGTTGAAGGCGAGCCCGCTTTCCATGCCGAGCAGGTCGGAGAGTTTGATGTCTCCGCGCGAATCACCGGCCCATTGCGGCAGGAGATGTGTGTCATCGAAGGAGATCTTGCCGGACAGCATCAGCCGGCCGATCAGCGCCGCATTCACGGTCTTCGTCATCGACCAGCCGATGAGCGGTGTATCGGCGCCGAAACCCGGCCCATAATTCTCGGCAATGACGCGGCCATCCTGTATGACGACCATCGCCCGCATGGCAGGCCCGGCAAGCGCGGCATCGGCCAGAAGGGCGGCGACCTTCGCATTGCCGGTCGCAGGATCGACACCCTCACCGTCCGGCCATGATGCATCGTTCGCCCCCGCCCGCAGCGCCGGCGCCAGTGGCACGGCTCTGGCGGCGGCATCGAAATTGCCGTCCGGCACGCTCGTGCAGCCGAGGGCGCCGCGATAAAGTGCGTAGCTTGGCGCAAACAGGCCCATGAAACGCGAAGTCACTCGCCCGCCGTCGCGGTCGATCTCGACGCGCATCAGCCTGAGCAACGGATTTCCCGGTGCCTGGACATCATCGTGGAGAACTGTGTCGGGATCGCGCCCCGCGATGAAGACATTGGAGCAGACGATCTTGGCGGCATAGCCATTACCCACCTTCAGGAGTTCCGGCGGAGCTATGGAGAGCCACGCGACTGCGCCTACGACGACGAGAATGACGAGCAGGGCCAAGCCCTTGAAGATACGCGGAACAACTCGCATGCAATCCTCCACGGAAGGGAGAGAAGCAGGAAACGCTCCCCGCGAAAAGGGCGAAGCGAAAAGAAGTGTTTCAATCGCCTTCAATTTTCGCTGAGGTCTTCGCGGAGCGCCGTTGAAACCCTGGCCCACAGGGCGCGTCATCAAACTGTAGCAGAGGCGGGTTACACGCCCTGAACGCTAAAAAGGTGACAGACTCATGTCGGAATTTGCACCGGATACCGGCTTCCGCAAGAACCGGAAACTCAAGGCAGCGCTTCTCCGCCACAAGGCTTTTTCCAAGGACGGCTTCTCGGAGCGTCTCTTCGGCATGCTCTTCTCGGGCCTCGTCTATCCGCAGATCTGGGAAGACCCGGACCTCGACATGCAGGCAATGGACCTGAAGCCCAATCACCGCATCGTCACGATCGGTTCCGGCGGCTGCAACATGCTGGCCTACCTCTCCAAGGCGCCGGCTTCGATCGACGTCGTCGACCTCAATCCGCACCACATTGCGCTGAACAGGCTGAAGCTTGCCGCCTTCAAGAACCTGCCAGGCCATTCTGATCTCGTCCGTTTCCTGGCCATGCCGAACGAGAAGTCGAACAGCCGGGTATTCGACCGCTATCTGTCATCCAATCTCGACGATACGACGCGCGCCTACTGGAACACCCGCAAGTTCGGCCGCCGCCGTGTCACGGTCTTCGACCGCAACATCTATGAAACCGGCCTGCTCGGCCGCTTCATCGGCGCCGCTCACCTTCTTGCCCGACTGCATGGCGTAAAGCTGCAGGAAATGACCAAGGCCCGTACGATCCGCGAGCAGCGCCAGTTCTTCGACGACCAGATCGCTCCCCTCTTCGAAAAGCCCATCGTTCGCTGGATCACCAACCGCAAGAGCTCGCTTTTCGGCCTTGGCATTCCGCCGCAGCAATATGACGAGCTGGCAAGTCTTGCCGCCGACAATTCCATCGCGCCGGTTCTGAAGCACCGCCTTGAAAAACTCGCCTGCCATTTCCCCATGCGCGACAACTACTTCGCCTGGCAGGCTTTCGCACGCCGCTATGCGGATGGCGAGGAAGGCCCGCTCCCGACCTATCTGAAGCCCGAGCATTACGACGTGATCCGCGCCAATGTCGACCGCGTCAACGTCCATCATGCAAGCTTCACCGAGCTTCTGGCCGGCGAGCCGGCTGCCTCGCGCGACCGTTACATCCTGCTCGATGCACAGGACTGGATGACCGACCAGCAGCTCAACGATGTCTGGCGCGAGATTACCCGCACCGCCCGTGACGGCGCCCGCGTGATCTTCCGCACGGCGGCCGAAAAGAGCATCATCGAAGGCCGCCTCGCCCCTGTAATCCGCGACCAGTGGCACTATTTCGAAGAGCAGTCGCGTGAGATGACCAGCCAGGACCGCTCGGCAATCTACGGCGGCTTCCATATCTACGGGAAGAAGGCGTGAGCAAAGTCAGCGAGATGACCGTCAAGAGCGAGGAACATGCCGACCTGATGGACGGCATGTATCGCTACCAGCGCCATTTCTACGATCTCACCCGCAAATACTATCTTCTCGGCCGCGACCGTACGATCCGCAACCTCGACGTTCCCCAGGGCGGCACGCTGCTTGAAGTCGGCTGCGGAACCGGTCGCAACATGGCGCTCGCCCACAAGCATTTTCCGACGGCCAAGCTCTACGGTCTCGATATTTCCCAGGAAATGCTGATCTCCGCCCGCAAGACGTTCGCCACCAAGGCGACGATACCGGATTTCCGGGTCGCGGATGCCACGGCCTATACGCCGCGCGAATTCGGCGCTGCCGGTTTCGATCGCATTCTGATTTCCTACGCGCTGTCGATGATCCCGGATTGGGAACGCGCGGTGGATGCGTCGATCGCCGCGCTCAATCCCGGCGGCCAGTTGCACATCGTCGATTTTGGCCAGCAGGAAGGCCTGCCTGCCTGGTTCCGCCGCCTGCTGCAGGCATGGCTCGCCAAGTTCCACGTCACACCGCGCTCCAATCTGCGCGAGGTTCTGGAAGCGCAAGCAGCTGAAAACAGCGCGACATTGTCGTTCGACAGGATCGGCGGCGGTTATGCGTGGCGAGCCGCTATTATCAGCAAGCGCTCATAATTCGCTTGTAAATAACCAATTTTTTACGTTGATATTAGAAAAGAGGGTTATACCCTCTGCTGGGCGCGTGTATTCGAAGGTCAGGCTGTGGGGCAGATCCATCATCACGACGGGACATTCATGCGTCGGCTTCTGTTTTGCGTCGTGCCGCTTGCCCTGCTGCTCGCCGGTTGCAGCTCCACGGGTTACGATTATCTCGAGACCGCTTCCATAAAGCCGAAGACCCGCTTCAAGGATACCGATCCGCAGGATTTCGGCCCCAAGCGCCCGCAGCAAAACGCAGTCCACGGCATCGACATCTCCAAATGGCAGGGCGATATCGACTGGCAGACGGTGCGCAAATCAGGCGTTGCCTTTGCCTTCATCAAGGCGACCGAAGGCAAGGACAGGATCGACCCGCGCTTCGACGAATACTGGCGCGAGGCAGCGGCCTCAGGCATTCCGCATGCGCCCTACCACTTCTATTATTTCTGCTCCTCCGCCGACGACCAGGCCGACTGGTTCATCCGTAACGTCCCGAAGGAATCGATGCGCCTGCCGCCGGTGCTGGATGTCGAGTGGAATGCAGAATCGAAGACCTGCCGCTTCCGCCCCGATCCGGCCACGGTGCGATCCGAAATGCAGCGCTTCATGAATCGCCTGGAAGCCTATTACGGCAAGCGGCCGATCATCTATACCTCCGTCGATTTTCACCGCGAGAACCTCGCCGGCTATTTCCAGGACTATCATTTCTGGGTCCGCTCCACCGCCAAACATCCCGACGTGACCTATGCCGACCGCCGCTGGGCCTTCTGGCAATATACGTCGACGGGCGTCATCCCCGGCATCCGGGGTCCGACGGATATCAATGTCTTCGCCGGTTCTGCGAAAAACTGGAACAACTGGGTGGCTGACGTTTCCAAGGATAGAAATTCTTAGTAACGTACCCTAATCTTTCTTGCTTCCGTCACATTCCTCTGGGAAAGCGACGGAATTCCATGTGTTTTTACGAGGATCATTTCATGCACCGCTCGCTTAAAGGCCGCTCTGCACTTGCCCTTCTGTTTGCCTGCGCCATTGCAACGGGCGCTGCCGCCCAGCAGGCTCCGAATGCGGCAGCTTCGGCCCCTGCAGCACCCTGCGGCGGCGATCTCTCTGCCTTCCTCGAGGGCGTCAAGAAGGACGCGATTGCAGCCGGCGCCAGCGCCGAAGCTGCAGACCAGGCGCTCGCCGGTGCTCAGATCGACCCCAAGGTTCTGAGCCGCGACCGCGCCCAGGGCGTCTTCCGCCAGACCTTCCTGGAATTCTCGCAGCGCACCGTCAGTCAGGCACGCCTCGACATCGGCCGCCAGAAGATGAAGCAATACGCCGATGTCTTTGCCCGCGCAGAGCAGGAATTCGGCGTTCCCGCCGGCATCATCACCGCCTTCTGGGCGATGGAAACCGATTTCGGCGCCGTGCAGGGCGATTTTAACACCCGCAACGCGCTGGTGACGCTCTCGCATGACTGCCGCCGGCCGGAGCTCTTCCGCCCGCAGCTGATCTCCCTCATCGAGATGGTGCAGCACGGCGACCTCGACCCGCAGACCAATACCGGCGCCTGGGCCGGCGAAATCGGCCAGGTGCAGATGCTCCCGCGCGATATCATCGCCTATGGCATGGACGGCGACGGCGACGGCCATGTTCGCCTCAAGCAGAGCAGCCCGGACGCGATCCTGACGGCTGCCAAGTTCATCCAGCATCTTGGTTTCGAGCGCGGCCAGCCCTGGCTGCAGGAAGTCACCGTGCCGGATAATCTTCCCTGGGAAAAATCGGGCCTCGGCGGCACGATGACGGCAGGCGAATGGTTCAGCCTCGGCGTCAAGCCGCGCGACGGCAACACTGCCTTTGCCAATCTCGAAGGCGATCTCGTGCTGCCGCAGGGCCGCCTCGGGCCGGCCTTCATCGCCTATCCCAATTTCAAGATCTATCTGGAATGGAACAAGTCGTTCATCTACACGACGTCGGCCGCCTATTTCGCGACCCGCCTCTCCGGCGCCCCGACCTATCAGAAGGGTACGCCGGAACAGGGCCTGTCCAACGAAGAGATGAAACAGCTGCAGACCAAGCTCGACTCGCTCGGCCATGACGTCGGCGAAATCGACGGCATCCTCGGCTCCGGCACCCGTGTCGCGATCCAGAAGGAACAGCAGCGCCTAGGCATGCCGGCAGACGGCTGGGCCACCCCCACCCTGCTCAACGCGCTCTGAGTAACGAGACTACCTCCCGCCACCCGGCCGCATGAATCGGGTGGCGGTCTCCTGCCGATTGGATATCAGTACTCCAACAACGGGAGGCATCGGCATGGAACAGAGAATGACCGCATTGACCTGGGGCCTGCTTGCCCTGCTCGGTCTCATCTGGGGCGGCTCCTTCTTCTTCGCGCGCATTGCCGTCATCGAGGTGCCGCCGCTCACGCTCGTCTTCCTGCGCCTTTCGATTGCAGCGCTTGCGCTGCATATCTATATCGCCGGCCGTTTCGGCATCTACCCGCTCTTGAGGAGCCGCTGGCGCGAATTCCTCATTCTCGGCATCCTCAACAACGCCCTGCCTCATGCGCTGATATTCTTCGGCCAGACGCGCATCGGCGCCGGCCTCGCCTCCATTCTCAATGCCACGACGCCGATCTGGACGGTGTTGATCGCCAATTACCTGACATCGGATGAGAAGCTCTCTTCGGCCAAGATCATCGGCTGCCTAACCGGCCTGCTCGGGACGGCCGTGCTGATCGGCCCCAGTGTCGCGGCTCGTGGCGATCTGCCGGTATGGGCACTGCTTCTGCCGGTGATCGCCGCAATCTCCTACGGATTTGCTGCAACCTACGGCAAGCGCTTCCGAGGTATCGCACCGCCGGTTATTGCCGCCGGGCAGATGACGGCCTCCTCGCTGGTTGCATTACCGCTATCGCTCGTCATGGATCACCCCTGGACGCTCGCCATCCCATCGGGCAACGCGATCGCCGCGATCCTGGCAATCGCCCTCCTGTCGACCGCCCTGGGCTATATTCTCTATTTCCGCATCATGGCAGTAGCGGGCGCGACCAATACGTCGCTGGTGACACTGCTCGTACCCCCGAGCGCGATCCTCCTCGGCTTCCTGTTCCTTGGGGAACGGCTGGAGACAACCGAGATCGCCGGCATGGCGCTGATCGGCCTCGGGCTAATCATACTCGATGGGCGCATCTATAGCCGCTCACGCGCCCTCGCCTGAAAGGACTATGCTGCAGCGCGCCATTCTTCCGCCAAAAACATGAATCCCGATGCGCGGTATGTAACAAAGTGTTAAATTTTAAGAGCGCGATTTTCCGATTAAATTTCAATAGCTTACCGGATCGTCTCTAGACTTATCCACTGCCCTCTTCGGCAGTGCAGCACAAGAAGCGCTTCCCAACTAACACATTTCCGACATATTATTAGCTGGTTAACGCGAGGAGGCAGACATGGGACTTACGCAATCCTTGAATGTCCTGTTGGTCAGTGCAGCGTTCGCATTCGTCGTATCCATGCTCTTCATTTGAGCGGGTGCGAAGCGTAAAGACTGAAATACCGAACTCCTGAAACAATCAGCCCCAGATATTGAAAAGCGCATGCCCCGCCCGGCATGCGCTTTTCCTTTGCCCACGGGCGACTGTCGGATCAGGCCGCCGCGCCGGCGCTTCTGGCCGTCTGGCGCGAGAGGCCGAGATTGTCGAGAACGGCAGAGACCAGCGGAGCGCGGTTCATCGTATAAAGATGGAATTCGTGCAGACCGCGACGCATGAGATCTTCGATCTGTTCGGCTGCGACATCGGCGGCAACCTTGGCCCGCTCCTCCGGCTTCTCCTCATATCCGTCAAAGCGCTCGTCGAGGAAGGCCGGAATGATCGTGCCGCAGGCGCCGGCAAAGCGCTTCAGCTGCGTCAGGTTCTGGATCGGCATGATACCAGGTACGACAGGGATCTTGACGCCGGCCGCACGCACCTTTTCAAGGTAGCGCTCGAAATTGTCATTGTCGAAGAAGAACTGCGTCAGAGCGCGATCGGCGCCATTGTCGGCCTTCCGCTTCAGCATCTCGATATCGGCCGCCTGGTCGCGGCTTTCAGGATGCTTTTCCGGATAGGCCGAGACGGAGATCTCGAAATCGCCGATCTGCTTGAGGCCGGCCACCAGTTCGGCTGCGTTGGCGTAACCACCCGGATGCGGCTGGTACGGCGCACCAACGCCGCCAGGCGCATCACCGCGCAGTGCCACGAAGTGCGTAACGCCTGCCTTGCGGAAGCTGTCGACCACCTGATGCGTCTCTTCCTTGGTGGCGCTGACGCAGGTCAGGTGCGAGGCCGTTGCAAGCGGTGTGTCGGTCAGGAAGCGCGTGACCGTGGAAAGCGTCGGCGCCTTGGTGGTGCCGCCGGCACCATAGGTCACGGATACGAATTCCGGGTTCCAGTCCTGCAGCTCGCGGACCGTGTTCCAGAGCTGGCCCTCCATCTCCTCGGACTTCGGCGGGAAGAACTCGAAGGAGATCGCGATATCGCGGCGGCGAGCGTCGTTGTTCTGGGTCATTTATTCTCTCCCGGCAAATGTAGGTATGGCGCCTTCGCTCTCCAGCGAGGCCATCAGGCGCCTCGGGTCGCGCGCGAGCCAGATCGTGACCGTGAGGCCCTTCTCGCCCTGCTGACCCGGATGAAGATCGACGACCTGCTCGACATCCAGCCCCGCCTTGCGCACCCATTCCGACATGGCCTGATGCGAGAAGCCGAGACGGACATGGGCATGCTCATCGCGAAGATATTCAAGGCCGTGCGGCGCCAGATCGATGATGACAAGGCGACCGCCCGGCCGCAGCATGCGCGCAGCTTCGGTGATCGCGATCTCGGGCTGGTCGAAAAAATGCAGCACCTGGTGGATCGTCACCAGATCGAAGTCCTGCCCCTCGAAAGGCAGATTGAGGATATCGGCGTGGCGTACCGAAGCCGTGGTGATGCGGGACTTGTCGAGATTGGCGCGTGCCACACTCAGCATGTCGCGGCTGGCATCGACGCCAATTGCCCGGCGGTAGCGGCCGGAGAGAAGCTCCAGCATGCGGCCGGTGCCGGTGCCGAGATCGAGCAGGGAATCGATCGGATTGCTGCCGAGCAGCTTGATGACGGCGGCATCCACCTCTTCATCAGCCGCATGCAGGCGGCGAAGCTCGTCCCATTCGGCAGCGTTACGGCTGAAATAGGCCTGCGCACGCTCGGCGCGGTGGCGTTTGACGGAGGCAAGACGCTCGCCGTCCCGCTGTACGACCGGATCGTTTTCGGAGACATGCTTCAGGAGGTTACGCACCAGCGCGGCGGCCTTGCCCTCATGCGCCAGCCGGAAATAGGCCCAGGCGCCCTCCTGATAGCGATCGATGAGCTCTGCCTCGCCGAGCAGCTTCAGGTGCCGCGAGATGCGGGGTTGGGATTGGCCCAGGATTTCCGTAAGATCGGTAACGGTGAGATCACCTGCCGCCAGCAGGGCCAGCAGCCGCAGGCGCGTCGGTTCGCCGGCCGCCTTCAAGACGTCCACCAGCGCATCCAGTCCAAGCCTCAGGGGTTCGCTCATACTCTACCCAATTAAGATATAAAGATATCTTTATGTGATTTGGGTAGCTGAGGCAAGCGGCATTTCACCGAATTGCGAACTTGCCTGTGCTGATCGCGCCAACAGAAGGGAAGATCGCGAGGCATCAAAAAAGCCCCGGAACAGCCGGGGCTTTCGAAAGGGCTGAAGAACGGATCAGCGCGTCAGGCGCTTGTGAGCCTGGCTGCCCGGGTTCAAGGCATCAGGGCCGAGGCGGCGAACCTTGTCCTGCTCGTAGTCCTCGAAGTTGCCTTCGAACCATTCGACATGGCCTTCACCTTCGAAGGCGAGGATGTGTGTCGCCAGACGGTCGAGGAACATGCGATCGTGGCTGATGATGATGGCGCAACCGGCAAATGCTTCCAGCGCGCTTTCCAAGGCACCGAGCGTTTCTGTATCAAGGTCGTTGGTCGGTTCGTCGAGCAGCAGCACGTTGCCGCCGGCCTTCAGCATCTTGGCAAGGTGAACGCGGTTACGCTGACCACCCGAGAGATTGCCGACCTTCTGCTGCTGATCGCCGCCCTTGAAGTTGAAGGCGCCGCAATAGGCACGCGAATTCATGTCGAACTTGCCGAGCTTGATGATTTCGGCGCCGCCGGAGATTTCCTCCCAGACGGTCTTGTTGCCGTCGAGCGCGTCGCGGCTCTGGTCGACATAACCGAGATGTACGGTCTCGCCGATGCGGACCGAACCGGCATCCGGCTTTTCCTGACCGGTGATCATCTTGAACAGCGTCGTCTTGCCGGCGCCGTTCGGACCGATGATACCGACGATGCCGCCCGGCGGCAGCTTGATCGACAGATCGTTGATCAGCGTGCGGCCTTCGAAGCCCTTGGTGATGCCTTCCATCTCGATGACCACCTGGCCGAGGCGTTCGCTGACCGGGATGATGATCTGCGCGTCGCCCGGACGCTGCTTCTCGGCGGCCTCAACCAGCTGCTCGTAGGACTTGATACGCGCCTTCGACTTGGCCTGACGGGCCTTCGGGCTGGAAGCAATCCATTCCTGTTCGCGGCTGATTGCCTTCTGGCGGCCGGCTTCTTCGCGGTTTTCCTGCAGCATGCGCTTGGCCTTCGCCTGCAGATAAGCCGAGTAGTTGCCTTCGTACGGGATGCCGCGGCCGCGATCGAGTTCGAGGATCCAGCCGGTGACGTTGTCCAGGAAGTAGCGATCGTGGGTGATCATCATCACGGCGCCCGGATAGTCGCGCAGGTGCTTTTCGAGCCAGGCGATGGTTTCGGCGTCCAGATGGTTGGTCGGTTCGTCGAGCAGCAGCAGGTCCGGCTGCGAGAGCAGAAGGCGGCAGAGCGCGATACGACGGCGTTCACCACCCGACAGGCTGGTGACTTCGGCGTCGCGCGGCGGGCAGCGCAGCGCTTCCATCGCCATCTCGACCTGGCTTTCCAGATCCCAGAGGTTCTGGCTGTCGATGATGTCCTGGAGCTTGGCGCCCTCTTCCGCCGTCTCGTCGGAATAGTTCATCATCAGTTCGTTGTAGCGATCGACGATCGCCGTCTTGGAAGCAACGCCTTCCATGACGTTTTCGAACACCGTCTTGTTCGGATCGAGCTTCGGCTCCTGCTCCAGGTAGCCGACCGTCGCACCTTCGGCGAGCCAGGCTTCGCCAGTATATTCCTTGTCCTGGCCTGCAATGATGCGCAGCACAGTGGACTTACCGGCGCCGTTCGGGCCGAGAATACCGATCTTTGCATCGGGATAGAAGGAAAGATGGATGTTCTCGAGGATCTTCTTATTGCCATAGGCCTTGTTGAGGCCGGACATATGATAGATGAACTGACGTGCCATGCTGGGATGCTCCGGGCGGAAACTTGAAATCGTGGCCGCTATGTAGGCGAAACCACGCCCGCGGGCAACGCCGAAACCCTGTTTCGTCAGGATTTCGGCATGTTTCCGTCAGAAGCCGGCTGCATCCACAAGGCCTTCGTCACAGCCGAAGGACGTCTGCCCTGCCCCCTGGATCAGCCCACCGAGACCCTTCTCCTTCGCTTGGGCCGAAACGGCATCCTGAGAAAGTCCGATCGTCAGCTCGCTGATCACACGCTTGTTGCCGACGCGCCGGCAGCTCATCTTCACGCGGTCGCTGGCACCGGCCCCAAAGCTCTTGTCGAAAGCCGCCTTGATCGCGTCGGATTTCAGCGTCTTGCCGACATTGGCCGCAAAGAGATCGCGCACGGCCGAAGCATTGAGATCGCCCATCAGGTGGATAGCAGTGGCAAAATAATCATCGGCACTCATCTTGGTGCATGTGCCGTGCTTGATCCATTCATGCCGCTCGAGCCCTGATTGCGTGCCGGGCATTGCCTTGTCGAGAGCGGTCTTCGTCTCGGCCGTAAGGTCTACGGCCGGCAGGTCCGTCCACTGGCCGTCCTTGTCGGCGGCCTTCTGCTCGGCGGGCACGCCGCAATAATCCTGGCGCATCGGCCACAGACCGTGGAGAGAAAAATTGGTGGCGTCATAGCGCTCGCCGCTCTGCGTGGCGCATTCGGCCTTCTTCTGATTGGTCTGGCAGAATGCCGGTTGCCAGCTTGCGGCGAGAATGAAGCGCGTTCGCCCGCTTTCTTCGGCGGATACGGAGCCGACAGACGACAGCGAGAGGAACAGGATGGAAACAGAGAGTAGAAACTTGACCATTATTAGCCCCGAAATAGTTCCGACAAAGAACAATACAAGAACAAACAAGCACGAAGCCGTGACTTGCGCAACCCTGAATCGCAGCAGGAAGCACGCTTTCTCGTGTATGAGCGACGCCGCAATATTGCATTTGCCTTGATATCTGGTCTTTTGGGCCTGGGAGGAATGCATGTTTTCCGAGACATTGCGGCTTCAAAACGCCGGGGCTTCGCTTGCCTGTCACTACCAGCCCGCAGAAGGACGAGTGCAGGCTATCCTGATGATTTCACACGGGCTTGCCGAACATTCGCGTCGCTACCGGCGCTTTGCCGTGGCCATGGCGGCAAGAGGCTACCACGTTTATGCGCATGACCATCGCGGCCATGGCGAGACAACCGCATCCGATGCGCCGCTCGGCCGCTTCGCGAGACGCAACGGCATCGAACACGTCGTCAGCGATATCGCCGCCGTGCACAGCTTCGCCACGGGCCGTCACCCCGGCCTGCCCGTCATTCTGTTCGGTCACTCGATGGGCGGCCTGATCGCACTCAATGCCGCAGCCGATCTTGCCGGCCGTTTCGCCGCCGTCGCCATCTGGAATTCGAATTTCGCCGTTGGCCTTTCCGGCCGCGCCGCGCAGGCGATCCTGCTTGCCGAGCGCGCGCTGAAGGGCTCCGACGTGCCGAGTGACATGCTGCCAAGGTTGACATTTTCCGCCTGGGGCAAGTCCGTCCCCAATCATCGGACGGAGTTCGACTGGCTGTCGCGCGATCCGGTCGAGGTCGATGCCTATATCGCCGATCCGCTTTGCGGTTTCGATGCTTCGGTATCGCTGTGGTTGGACGTCTTCGCCATCACCTTCCGCGGCATCGAGATGGAACAACTCGCCAGACTGCCGAAGGACTTACCGATCCACCTGGTCGGCGGTGGAAAGGACCCGGCAACCAACAATGGAAAAGCCGTGCTCTGGCTGTCAAAGCGTTTGAAAAGCCAGGGCTTCTCCCGTATCAGCACTGAGATATATCAGGACATGCGGCATGAGACGCTGAACGAAATCGGCGCCGGCGCGGCAATAGCGGATTTGGCCGACTGGTGCGACGAGGCGATCCGCAACGGTCCGGAGCGAAAGGACTGAGATGACAAGCCCGAGCCATACCCACCATCACGCCTCCTCCGAAGTGACCTTCGGCCTGCTTTTCATGCTGCTCTCGGTGCTGATTTCGCCGCTGATCGACATCTTCTCGAAGCTCGCAACGGCAACGATCTCGTCCACCGAGGTCGCTGCCTTCCGCTTTGTCATCCAGTCGCTCACCATGCTGCCCATCGTCTTTCTGCGCGGCGCCAAGATCCAGTTCTCGCTGAAGCAGAGCTGGTATCATGCAATCCGCGGCGCCATGGTCACGACGTCGATGATAAGCTTCGTCACGACACTGAAGGTCATGGCGGTTGCCGATGCGATCGCCATCTTCTTCGTCGAGCCGATCATTCTGACGATCCTCGGCAGCATCTTCCTGAAGGAGACCATCGGCTGGCGCCGCTACAGCGCCTGCGCCGTCGGCTTCCTCGGCGCCATGCTGATCATCCAGCCGAGCTTCGAAGAGGTCGGCTATATCGCGCTTCTTCCTGTTGTCAGCGCCTTCTGTATCGCCGTCTTCGCGCTGATGACACGCGTGCTCTCGCACCGGGAAGATCCCTGGGCCATGCAGTTCCAGACCGGCCTCTGGGGCATCTTCTTCTGCGCCGTCATCCTCTTCTTCGGTTATGGCAGCGGTTCTGACATCATCGACACCACCATGCCCGATCTCCCCGCCTTCGGCTACCTGCTGGGTACGGGCATCGCCGCCGCCATCACCGGCATCCTCGCCGCCTATGCCTATCGCGCCGCACCGGCTTCGACGCTGGCGCCGCTGCAATATCTGGAAATCGTTTCGGCTACCGCCTTTGCCTGGCTGGTCTTCGGCGATTTCCCGGATGCACTGAAATGGCTCGGCATCCTCATCGTCATCGCGTCGGGCCTCTACATCATCTGGCGGGAGCGACGCTTTGCTTCCAAACCCGTATCCGATACATCTGAGGCAACGCGGGCGCCCTGAAATCCGACAGCCATGGGAGAAGCCCGGGAGGAAACTGGGAGGAACATGACGCAGGACGAAAAGAAGAAGCCGCCGCTTGCGGGCATCCGGGTCATCGAGCTCGCACGCGTGCTTGCCGGCCCCTGGGCAGGGCAGATGCTGGCTGATCTCGGCGCCGACGTGATCAAGGTGGAAAACCCCGACGGCGGTGATGACACCAGGCATTGGGGGCCGCCCTTCGTCGAAGGAGCGGATGGCGAGAATCTCTCGGCCGCCTATTACCATTCCACCAATCGCGGCAAGCGATCCATCACCGCCGATCTCAAGAGCGAGGAAGGCCAGTCGCTGGTGCGCCGCCTCGTCGCCACCGCCGATGTGCTGATCGAGAATTTCAAGCTCGGTGGCCTCGTCAAATATGGTCTCGACTATGACAGCCTGAGAGCGATCAATCCCCGTCTCGTCTACTGCTCCATCACCGGCTTCGGCCAGACCGGCCCCTATGCCAATCTCGCCGGCTACGATTATATCGTTCAGGGCATGTCAGGCTTCATGTCGATCACCGGCGAGCGGGATGGCCAGCCAATGAAGGCGGGTGTGGCAATCGCCGATATCTTCACCGGCATCTATGCAGTCTCGGCGATCGAAGCCGCCCTCATCCATGCGCTGAAGACGGGCGAAGGCCAGCTGATCGACATGGCGCTGCTCGATGTACAATCGGCAGTGCTTGCCAACCAGAACATGAATTACCTGGTCTCCGGCCGCGCGCCCGTGCGGCTCGGCAACGCCCACCCGAATATCTCGCCCTATGAAGTCGTGCCGACGACTGACGGCTATCTCATCCTTGCCGTCGGCAATGACGGTCAGTTCCGCCGGCTTTGCACCATCCTCGGCCTCGTCATCGGCGATGACGAGAATTTCGCGACAAACAAGGCACGCGTTGCCAACAGGGACGCGGTGCGCCGGATTGTCTCGACCGAAACGCTGAAATGGCAAAAAGCCGATCTCCTGAAAGCTTGCGAAGACAATGCCGTTCCGGCAGGCGCCATCAACACGATCGAAGAAATGTTCGCCGATCCCCAGATTGCCGCGCGCGGCCTGCGCATCGATCTGCCCGATGCCGCAGGCACGGTGATCCCGGGTGTACGCACGCCGGTCGTTCTGTCGGAAACGCCACTGCGTTACGAACGGCCTAGCCCGCGGCTCGGCGAGCACAATGAAGAGATCCTGGCCGAACTTCTGCAATGGGAGAGGAAGACATCGCCATGAGGAAAATGGGGCCATGAGGAGAATGGGGCCATGAGGAGGAAGAGGCCATGAAGAGGACAGGCGGACAATTGGTCGTCGAGGCGCTGAAGACAAACGGCGTCAAGCGCCTCTCCTGCGTGCCCGGGGAAAGCTTTCTCGCGGTGCTCGATGCGCTGCACGACAGCGATATCGACGTGATCGTCTGCCGCCAGGAAGGCGGGGCGGCGATGATGGCGGATTGCTGGGGCCGACTGACTGGCGAGCCCGGCATCTGCATGGTCACCCGCGGCCCCGGTGCGACCAATGCCTCTGCCGGTCTGCATATTGCAAGGCAGGATTCTATCCCGATGATCCTCTTCATCGGCCAGGTCCAGCGGGAGGCGCGCGAGCGCGAAGCTTTCCAGGAGGTCGAATTCCGTCGCGCCTTCACCGAATTCGCCAAATGGGTCGGCGAGATCGATGATGCCGCCCGCATCCCGGAATTCGTCACCCGCGCCTTCGCGATCGCAACATCAGGTCGTCCGGGTCCGGTCGTGCTGACCCTTCCTGAAGATATGTTGCGCGACGAGGTCGAGGCCCCGAAAGCAAGGCGCTACGCGCGCGTCGAAGCCCATCCCGGCCGCAGCCAGATCGACGATCTCTATCTGCGCCTGCTGAAGGCCGAGCGGCCGATAGCCATCCTTGGCGGCACCCGCTGGGATGCTGATGCGGTCGCCGATTTCCAGACCTTTGCCGAGCGCTTCCGCCTGCCGGTCGGCTGCTCCTTCCGCCGGCAGATGCTGTTCGATCACCTGCATCCCTGCTACGCCGGCGATGTCGGCATCGGCATCAATCCGGCGCTGGCAAAGGAGATCAAGGAGAGCGACCTCCTGATCCTGCTCGGTGGCCGCATGTCGGAAATGCCCTCTTCGGGTTATACGCTCATCGATATCCCCTACCCGGCGCAATCGCTCGTCCACATCCATCCGGATCCGTCGGAGCTTGGCCGCGTCTATCGCCCCGATCTCGCGATCTGCGCCAGCCCCGCCGATTTCATCGCTGCACTCGCCGATCTCGAAGCTCCTGCCGAGCCGCGCTGGGTCGAACGCACCGAGCGCATGCACCAGGCCTATCTCTCATGGTCCAAGCCGCCGGCGACAGGTCCGGGCGCCGTTCATATGGGGCCGATCATGGAATGGTTGGAGGCCAATACCGGGCCAGACACGATCTTCACCAACGGCGCCGGCAATTACGCCACCTGGGTGCACCGCTTCCATCGCTTCCGCCGTTTCAATACACAGGCGGCCCCGACCTCAGGCTCCATGGGTTACGGCCTGCCGGCAGCAGTCGCTGCCAAACAGCTCTTCCCCGACAGGGACGTCATCTGCTTTGCCGGCGACGGCTGCTTCCTGATGCACGGACAGGAATTTGCGACCGCCGTGCGCTACGGCCTGCCGATCATCACGGTCGTGGTCAATAACGGCATCTACGGCACGATCCGCATGCACCAGGAGCGGGAATATCCCGGCCGCGTCAGCGCCACCGACCTCACCAATCCGGACTTTGCAGCCCTTGCCCGCGCCTATGGTGGTCACGGCGAGACGGTGGAAAAAACGGAGGATTTCGCGCCGGCTTTCGAACGCGCGCGCGACAGCGGCAAGCCGGCGATCATCGAGGTCAAGCTCGATCCGGAAGCTATTACGCCGACGCGCACGCTCTCGGAAATCGCCCAAACAAAAAGCCGGTAAGTTCGTGAACCTATCCTGGTTCACACCCTACCGGCTTTGATCTATCGCTCTGCAGCGCTCTTAGTCGAGAGCGGCCGTGACGATGAATTCAACCTTGTACTTCGGCGCAGCCAGCTTGGCTTCGCTGGTGGCACGGGCCGGCGGGTTTGCCGGGTCGATCCAGCCTTCCCAAACGGCGTTCATCTCTGCGAAATAGGCGATATCGGAGAGATAGATGATCGTCTGCAGGATCTTCGACTTGTTGCTGCCGGAAGCGGCGAGCAGACGGTCGACTTCGCCGAGTGCAGACTTGCACTGATCGGCAACGCTTTCGCCTTCGCCGACCTGGCCTGCGAGGTATACGGTGTTGCCGTGGATGACGGCGCCGCTCATGCGGGCACCGATGTCGATACGCTTGATGCTCATCGTGTTCTCCTGTTCATCAAATAAAAGCGCCGCGTTAGCGCGGCGCAGGACTGGTTCGGGTAAAACCGGCTCAGGCGCGGATGTGGTGCGTCTTCTGATAGATCGCCGTCGAGCGTGCGCCGGAGCGGCAATAGCCGAGCATTGGCCGCTCGAATTCGTCGAGCGCGTCGACCATGCCCTGCACGGCCTCCTCAGTCACGCCCATCGGCCCGACCGGCACATGGGTGATCTGCAGGCCGATTTCCTTGGCGCGGGCTTCGATGACGGCAAAGGGCGTCTGGTCAGGGCTTTCGCCATCCGGACGATGGCAGACGATGGACTTGAAGCCGAGTGCCTTGATCTGGTCGAGTTCGTCAACCGTGATCTGGCCGGAAACGGAGTATTCATCGTCGATCTGGCGGATATCCATCGTCTCAATCTCCTCTAAAATGGTGGGCTGAAGGTCTACGACGCGTCCCCTTGGGCGTCAACACGTCTTCGCCGAACGCCCCCGGATTAGGCTAGCAAGCTTAGACGAAGCCGAAACGAAGGCCGTAGCTGCGGCTTTCGCCCGGCTTCAGCCAGTTGAACTCACCGGCTGCCTCCAGCTCATGGCGCAGCACCCAGCGGTGCGACACCGGCTCGATACCGATAATATCAGCCGGCGCCTTCTGGTTCCGCCAGATCTGCAGATGCGGCAGCGTATCGGCGCGCACGCGCACCCTGAGCGTCTTGCCGCCGATCGCGGCAACCGGCCCGAGCCGGACTTCGGCAAGACCATCCTCCGTTGCCGGAGCCTCGACGCAGAAGATGCCGCCCGGCTCCTCGCCGAAGGTCCAGGGAAAACCGCCGCCTTCGAGCATCCTCCCCTCGAGCCGCGTGCCCGCGTCCAGCCATTTGCCGCCGATATTCATATGGTACATCAGAAAGGTCGGCACCTTTTGGTCGCTCGTATTGACGACGCGATCCTCAAGCGAGACCTCGCCCGTTTCCCCGTCGATCCGCCACAGGCGCTCGATGCGCTGAGGCAGGCCTTCGACGGTGATGATGTCGATATCGGCGCGGCATTCGGCATTGCCATTTTCGAACCTCGTCCACAGCACTTTGGCCGCATGGCCGGAGGCAGACCCGTGCAGAGGATAGATCTTGCCGTCCGTCCCGGGAACAGGTTGGCGATGACGAATGTGATCGGGGCCGCAGGTGAAGAGAAAGCCTTCCAGAGAATGGTCGATTCGCGGATCGCCATCGTCGGGGATGGCGCGCTTGGGCGCGATATCGATGCCCTCGACGATGCAGCCGCCGATATCCAGCACCGATCTTTCGTCCAGCATCAGGCGCGGTCCGCGTGCGGCGGCAAATTCGATCATCGGCTTGTCCTCCCGGGAATCTTGGCTGCGGTAGGGTTAGGGGGTGCCGTCACCCTAGTCAATGAAGGATAGGAACGGCGATCGGCAGCACCGCAACCATGGACTTCACGGGAACGCCATCTTCGCGCAAGCGTTTATGAGTAAACGCAAAACACCGTTGTTTTTATCTTTTGTTCAGCACGGCTTAAGAAATTCCACACTAGCGTCAAAATTCGCAGGTGTGTGTCTGCCGAGCCACTGATCGAGGTGTGAGACGTGAATCGCTTTATGAAATCGGCCCTTTCCTTTTCGGCCCTACTTTTGACGCTCGCCGCCTTCACGCCGCAGCAGGCCGACGCGCAGCAATACGGTCGCAACAGAAGCGATATCGTACTGGTGACGCCGACCGGCGAAATCCTCGAATACGTCCCGCCCGGCCGCGGCTTCGTTTATGCCCACGACTATCGCGGCAATCGTGTGCTGATCGACCGCTACGGCAACATCGTCGCGACCGAGATGCGTGCTCGCGGCTACTATTCGCCGCGCACCAATCGGGAAGTCTATAACGACGCCTACAATAACGACCCCTATTATTCCGACGACAACCGTTATGGCGATACGCGCTATTCCGAGCGCGGCCCGGTAACGGGGTCCATCCCGCAGGACGCCTCCATAGAGCGCCGGCCACTCGATCAGGCCTATCCCGGCGATCCGCAGGGCCAGGATGACTATGCAGCGGTCGAGCCCGACCAGCAGATTCCACCGGCCGACGAGCCGCGCGCGGCGCCACAGGATCCTGTGATCACGCTCAAGGACAAGTCCAAGCCTGAGATCGTCGCCCTTCAGGTGTTTCTGGATCGCGCCGGCGTTTCTCCTGGTGTCATCGACGGCCACATGGGCTCCAACGTCACCAAGGCGATCTACGCCTATGAACAGATGACCGGCACGAAGCTTGATCCGAACAATACGGATGCGATCCTCGAAGAACTGCGCATGAATGGCGGCCTGCCGGTCGTCAACTATACAATCACGGATGCGGATGCGGCCGGTCCCTATGTGGCGCAGATACCGGAAGATTATTCACAGAAGGCACTCCTGCCGTCGCTTGCCTATACCACGGTCACCGAAGCGCTCGCCGAGCGCTTCCACATGGACGAGAACTTCCTGAAGGAAATGAACCCCGGCGCGGATTTCACGATCCCGGGCACAGTCATCAAGGTCGTCAATCCCGGCGCGAACAAGACCGGCGCTGTTTCAAAGATCCTCGCCGATAAGGGCCGCAAGCAGGTCTTTGCCTATGACGACGCCGGCAATCTTGTTGCCGCCTACCCGGCCTCGATCGGCTCCACCGACACGCCTTCTCCGTCAGGCACCGTGACCGTCGAGCGTGTCGCCTTCAATCCGGGCTACACCTACAATCCGAAGATCAATTTCCAGCAGGGCGCCAACGATAAGATCCTCGACATTCCGCCAGGCCCGAATGGCCCGGTTGGTACGGTCTGGATGGCGCTTTCCAAGCCCACCTATGGCATTCACGGCACTCCGGACCCTTCCAGGATCGGCCGCACCCAGAGCCACGGCTGCATCCGCCTGACGAACTGGGATGCGACGGAGCTTGCCAAGATGGTCAAGCCCGGCGTGACGGTCGAATTCGTCGACTGAGGAAATCTATTCGCCCGGTGTTTCTGGCGGGCGCTCGCCGAACTGAATCAGACGCAGGAGCTCCACCTGCTTCCTGGCACCCGTCTTCAGATAGACGGACCGCACCTGGGAGCGGATCGTCTCGCGCGAACGGCTGGTTTCGGCAGCCAGGCCCGAAACCGAGCCTCCCGAAACCAGCGCCCTCACGACCCTGATTTCAGCCTGCGTGAGACCGAAATCTCTGCGCAGTTTCTCATCGCTCAGCCCTGCGGAGCTTTGTTTCGGCTCGATCAGGATGGCGACGACAGGTCGCTCGAAGAAGCGTGGCTGGTGGCTCTTCTCAAGCTTGAGCAAGGTGATCTTCCGGCCATCGTCCAGAACCGTCTGCTGACGCTCTGCCTCCTCCTCATGCCGCAGCATCAGTGTGAGACGGTCGTCAGCATCCTGGTCGGCAAGATGCAGCATTCCGAGCGGTGAAAGCCAGACACCCGCCCCCTGTTCGAGCACCTGCTCTCCGAAGACAGAGGTGGAGACCAGTCGCCGCTCCGAATTCAGCAGCAGCACACCGACGCCAATAGCATCGAACAGCCTCCCGTTGATCTCCGAAACATTCTTCTGTCGGCCGCCGGATTCGACCGCGATGAAGGCGCGCCTCAGATGAGGTCCGATCCGTGTCAGAAGCGCAGCGCAGGCCCGGCTCTCATCCGGATCGGTCCAGCGGGTCGTGGTGATCGAAAGATTGAAAGACCGGCTGCCCTCCCGCAGGATCGCCATGCCGACGGCGCCGTGACCTTCATGCCGATGCCAGAAGTCGTTGAAGAACTCGGTCCTGGAAAGCTCTGCATAGGATATGAAATCCTCACCGATTGCCCCCTGCCCGGGGGGCGTTCTGTTCAGGCCCGATATCCAGGGGTTCAGCCGGCAGTAATAGCGTGTGTAGGTGTCGATCCACGCCTGATCCATATTGATGTGGAATTGCGACGAACCTTCCGCCCGCGCCGCATCATGATAGAAAAGGCTGGTTCCCGCCCCTGGCAGCAGCCCGTTCAACTCCGTCAGAAACGTATCCCATCGCGCTTCACCAAAAACGATCCCGTAAATAGAATCGATAAGTTTGTCGTCGACTTGCTGGCTTATGCTCATGCGTTGCTTCGCGCGTGAAGAGATTTTTACAACCTGATCATCATTACAGCAGTGAGCAAATGTAATTTCAAATAGAAAATGCCCCGGCCGAAGCCGAGGCATCAATTTCCCTACCCCTGTCTATTCTGATCAGGCAGCCCGGCCCATGGCATTCGCCAAGCGAATCGCAACCGGCAGCCGGCCGGGCACCTTGCGAATGATTTCCTCTGCGAAACAGAGAGCGTTTTCACGGGCCTTGTCGAGATTGCTGACACGCGTTGGATCCATCGTATGCAGCGTGCCGCCACAATCGAAGATGTCACGGAAGGCGGAGCGTTCGATGATCGCCGTATCCAGAACCGACACGTGGCGTTCGTTCAACAGGGCCTTGACGAGCTGCAGTGCGCGGGTCGTGACCATGGAGTTAACGCGGGTCAGCACGACCGAATGCCCGATCTTGATGCCGGCCTTCTCCTCCAGATACTGCAGCAGTTCGAGAACCTGGGCGCCGCCACGAGCATCCATGGCGCAGCCCTGGATCGGGATCAGCACATGATCGGAAAGGCCGACTGCCGTTGCCAGCAGCGGGTTGCGCGCGCCGGGCAGGTCGATGATGAAATAATCGGTATTATGTTTGTTTTCGCTGATGTGCTGCGGCAGCGAGGCGGTTGTTACGAAGTCGATGACGCTGATGTTGGGCACATGACTGGAGATTTCGTGCCAGCGCGAAATCCAGTGCTGCGGGTCGGCATCGAGGATGGTGACACGGTAGCCCTGACGGGCCAATTCGGTTGCAAGCAGCAACACGGCTGTGGTCTTGCCGGCGCCGCCCTTGGTATTTGCGAATGTGATGACTGGCATATTCTTAGTCCTCGAACGGAATGGGCGTGAGCCGGCATCGCTCTTGTTGATCGCACAGTCGGAGCATCGTGCGGTTAACCCATCCTTTCCAATCGTGGTTAACAAATTCTAAACGCGCCCGCCGAAATTGCGGTCCGCATTTTTCACATCATCAAAAATTGGGATGGCCAGAAGCGCGAAAAACAACAAAAAAGCCCGGAAAACCGAGGTTTTCCGGGCCAGTTTAGAGGTCCGCCTTTATCTGTTCAGAAGCAATCCTTAAACAGCGTCTTCGTATTTTCGAGCGTCAATGCAACCGGATTGCCACCAGCACTCGGATCTTCGATCGCCATTGCGGCCAGTTCGTCGATCCGGTCGGGGGTGATTCCCATCGCAGTGAGATTTTCCGGCACGCCGAGTTCGGAGCGCAGCTTCAGCACGTAGTCGTAGAAGCCGTCGAAACCGCCGGATATGCCGAGATAGGCAGCCGCACGCGCAATCTTCTCTTCAATGGCCGAGCGGTTGAAGCGCAGCACCGCGGGCATGACGACGGCATTGGTCATGCCGTGATGGGTATTGTAAACCGCGCCGATCGGATGCGAGAGCGCATGAATGGCGCCAAGCCCCTTCTGGAACGCAACAGCGCCCATGGCGGCTGCCGACATCATATTGGCGCGGGCTTCCAGATCCGTACCTTCCTTGTAGGCGCGCGGCAGGAATTCCTTGACGAGGCGCATGCCTTCCAGCGCGATGCCGGCTGACATCGGGTGATAGAAGGGCGAGGAGTAGGCTTCCAGGCAGTGCGCGAAAGCATCCATCCCGGTGCCGGCCGTGATGATCTTCGGCATGCCAACCGTCAGTTCCGGATCGGCGATGACGACGCCCGGCAGGAATTTCGGATGGAAGATGATCTTCTTCACATGCGTTGCGGAATTGGTGATGACGCTGGCACGGCCGACTTCCGACCCGGTGCCCGCCGTCGTCGGCACGGCAACGATCGGCGCGATGCCTGCGACATCAGCCCGCGTCCACCAGTCACCGATATCCTCGAAATCCCAGACGGGGCGCGTCTGGCCGACCATGAAGGCCACGCACTTGCCGAGATCGAGACCCGAGCCGCCGCCGAAGGCGACGACGCCGTCATGGCCGCCGTCGCGGAAGGCCTTGATGCCGGCTTCGAGGTTCTTCTCGTTCGGGTTCGGATCGACATCGGCAAAGATCGCCCGGCCGAGGCCGGCATCTTCGAGAATGTCGAGCGCGTTCTTCGTGATAGCCATCGAGGCGAGGCCGCGGTCGGTGACGAGCAGCGGCTTCTTCATGCCGAGGCTCTTGCAGGCGTCTGCGAGTTCCTTGATTCGTCCGCGGCCGAGCTTGACGGATGTCGGGTAGCTCCAGTTGGCGGTGATGTTGGCGCTGCTCATGCTGTGACTTTCTTCAGGTGGTAGGATTTTGGGCGCGTCAGATTGTGGAAGCCGATGATCGACAGCGAGCCGCCGCGACCGGTTTCCTTGACGCCGGTCCAGCAGAGAGCTGGATCGAGATAATCGGCGCGGTTCATGAAGACAGTGCCGGTTTCGATTTCGCGGCCGAGCCGCCCTGCACGCTCCGCGTCCTTGGTCCAGAGCGAGGCCGTCAGCCCGTACTGGCTGTCATTCATCAGCGCCAGCGCCTCATCGTCGTTCTTGACCTTCATGATGCCGACGGCCGGGCCGAAGGTTTCTTCGCGCATGAAGGTCATGGAATGATCGACATTGACGAGGATCTGCGGTGCGAGATAGGCACCGCCGTCATCGGCCGGGAAGAGCTTTGGATCGACGAGCGCCTTGGCGCCCTTGCCGACGGCATCGGCGATCTGCTCGCGCACCACCTTGGCGAAGCGCTTGTGCGCCATCGGGCCGAGCGATGTCTCCGGATCGAGCGGATTGCCGAGCTTGTAGTTCGAAACCCAGGCGACGGACTTCTCGACGAAGGCGTCATAGAGCGATTCATGCACATAGATGCGCTCGATGCCGCAGCAGCACTGACCGGAATTATAGGTCGCGCCGTCCATCAGCGTATCGACGGCCGCGTCGAGATCCGCATCTTCCATCACATAGCCCGGATCCTTGCCGCCGAGCTCGAGGCCGAGACCGGTGAAGGTGCCGGCCGCAGCGCGCTCCATCGAGCGGCCGCCTTCGACCGAACCGGTGAAATTGACGAAGTTGAAGCTGCCGGCGGCGATCAGCGCCGAGGTCGTCTCATGGTCGAGGAAAACGTTCTGGAACACATCCTCGGGAACACCGGCCTCGACGAAGGCCTGCACCAGCCGCTCGCCGACGAGCAGCGTCTGCGAGGCATGCTTGAGCACGACGGTATTGCCCGCCATCAGCGCCGGCGCGATCGTGTTGATCGCCGTCATGTAGGGGTAATTCCAGGGAGCGACGACGAAAACGACCCCATGGGCTTCGCGTTCGATGCGGCGCTCGAACTTGTCGCTCTCTTCGACGACCAGCGGCGCCAGCGCGTCGGCTGCGATCGAGGCGACATAGTTGGAACGCTCGTTGAAGCCGCGATATTCGCCGCCATACTTGATCGGCCGGCCCATCTGCCAGGCAAGCTCGGGCACGACGACGTCGGACATCTCGTTGAGACGGGCGACACCTTTCAGCACCAGCTGGACACGATCTTCTAGCGGGCGCCTGGCCCAGGCCTTCTGCGCCTTGCGCGCACGGGCAACGGCTTCCTTCGCCGCTTCAAGCGAAAGCGCCGGACGCTCCGCATAAACAGAGCCGTCGATCGGCGAAATGCATTGGATCATTGTCATGATCTAAATCCTGTTTTCTTCTGAGCCGCAGGGAAATACGCCATGACCGATCCCCGACAAGGAATCCGGTCAGGCGGCTTTCCGCTTCGGATATGTTCTTAAGCTCTCTCGAAGCCGCGCGCCACTTCCCAATCGGTGATGCGGCGGTCGTATTCTTCCTGCTCCCATTCGGCAGCGCGGGTATAGTGATCGATGACATCATCACCGAAGGCTGTGCGCAGCATCTCCGATTCCGTCATCGCCTTGGTCGCAGCCCGCAGCGTACGCGGGATTTCGCGGATATCCTTGCCGAAATAGGCGTCACCCACATAGGGCGCCTCCAGTTCCAGCTTCTTCTCGATGCCGTCGATACCAGCGGCAAGCAGGGCTGCGAAGGCAAGGTAAGGATTGAGGTCGGAGCCGCCGACGCGGCATTCGATACGAATTCCCTTGGTCTCCTCGCCGCAGAGGCGGTAGCCGGCCGTACGATTATCCTTGCTCCAGACGGCCTTGGTGGGCGCGAACGTGCCGGCCATGAAGCGCTTGTAGGAATTGATATAGGGCGCCAGGAAATAGGTGATCTCGCTCGCATGGCTGAGCAGCCCGGCAATATAGTGCTGCATCAGCGGCGACATGCCGTGATGGCCGGTATGATCGAAGAAGAGCGGCTTTTCTTCGAGACTCCAGAGTGACTGATGGATATGCGATGAGCTGCCGGCGGCATTGTAGTGCCACTTGGCGAGGAAGGTGATCGCCTTGCCCTTCGACCAGGCGATTTCCTTGCAGCCGTTCTTGATGATCGCATGGCGGTCGGCCATGGCGAGTGCATCGGCATAACGCACGTTGATTTCTTCTTGGCCGGCAGATGCCTCACCCTTGGAATTTTCAACCGGAATGCCAGCTCCCTGCAGGCCCTTGCGGATCGCCCGCATGACCTCTTCTTCCTTGGTCGTCTGGAAGATGTGGTAATCTTCATTATAGGCGCTGGCGAGTTTCAGGTCGCGGTAACCCGACGCCTGCGCCGCCTCATAGGTCTGGTCGAAGAGGAAGAATTCGAGTTCGGAGGCCATGTAGGCCTTCATCCCCATGTCTTCGAGCCGCTTGACCTGCTTCTTCAGGATCGCGCGCGGTGAGTGGGCCACTTCCTCATGCGTATGATGATCCAGCACGTCGCAGAGAACGAGGGCCGTGCCTTCGAGCCAGGGAATGACCCGCAGCGTCGAAAGATCGGGCTTCATCGTGTAGTCGCCATAGCCCTTTTCCCAGCTGGTCGCCTTGTAGCCGGAAACGGTTTCCATCTCCATATCCGTCGCCTGGAGGTAGTTGCAGCTGTGCGTTTCCTTCCAGGCGCTTTCGAGGAAGAATTCGGCCTGGAAACGCTTGCCCATCAGGCGCCCCTGCATGTCCACCTGGCAGGCCAGCACCGTATCGATGCGTCCGTCGGCAACGTCCTGTCTGAGATCGTCGAGAGTATAGTTGCTCATGATGTATCCGCCTGAAATTGAACTTGGAAATCGGGACAACGAAACGGCATGCGACCGCCGGGATCAACCCACCCGATGCCTTTTCGTTGAACCGTGAGGGGGCCGCGTGACGCGGCCCCGCCATGTGAGAGGGAAGCCTTGAACTATCAGTGTTCGCCGACAGCCTTTTCGGCCGCTGCGATTTCGGCCTGGCGTCGCGCCACTTCCTCGCCGATCGGCGGCCCCTTGAAGCGGCGGCTTTCGAAGCCGAACCAGACAATGCCGGTCAGAACCAGGAAGCCGACCGTCACATAGAGTGCCGGTCCGTTCGGCGGTTGAATGCCGAGCACGAAGATCAGGATCATCGCGAGGATCGAGAGAACCGCGAAGAGCTTGAACATGCCTTCGCCGAGGTTCCACGGACCCATCTTGTCCCACTTCGACGTGCCCCAGGCAAAGAGGCCGAGCGCGATCGGGATCGCGAAGGAGAAGAACAGGAAGATGACCGTGCAGGATACGACGATCGTGTAAACCGGCGTCTCGCCGATCGAAACGAGCGACGAGCCCCAGACGAAGAGCACCGAGAGGATAGAGCCCGTCCAGATGGCGGCAACCGGCGTGCGGTAGTTCGGGCTGACCTTCGACAGTCCCTTCGATGCCGGCAGTCCGCCGTCACGCGAGAAGGCGAAGATCATGCGCGAGACCGAAGTGACGGTCGCAAGACCGCACAGCCACTGACTGATGAGGATCGCGAAGTAGAGAATGTCCTTCACGGTCGAATTGACCTGCGTGTCCATCGCCCAGAAGAACACGTTCCAGCCCTGCTTTGCAGCATCGTCCATGTTCGGCAGCATGAGCACGAAGGAGCACAGCATGATGTAGCCGAAGAGCGCTGACCAGAGGACGGAAGAGACCATACCGCGCGGAACGGAATGCGCCGCCTTGACCGTTTCTTCCGACGTATGGGCCGAGGCGTCATAGCCGGTGATCGTATAGATCGGCAGCAGCAGGCCGAGCAGGAAGACCCAGAGGCCCGAGGTCGAGGGCCAGACATTGCCGCCCGCTTCGCCCGAATAGTTGGCGAAGGTGAAGAGCCGGCCGAACTCGTAAGACGGCGCCGAAATCAGGCACACCGCGGCAAGCGCGATAGAGGTCGCGAAGATGAGATAGCCCGAGAAATCGGTGAGCTTGGCCGTGAGGCCGATACCCATATGGTTCACGAGGGCCTGCGCGCCGGTGATGATCACCAGGAAGACGATGCGCACCGTCGTCGTGTCCGTCAGGCCGAGATAGCTCGTGCCGAACGTGCCCATGAAGAAATAATAGGTACCGACATTGATGGCGCCGAGAACGGTGACGAGGCCGAGCAGGTTGAACCAGGCGGTCAGCCAGCCGGTGAAGCGGTTGCCGAGGATCGAACCCCAGTGATAGAGCCCGCCTGCCGTTGGATAGGCAGAGCTGATCTGCGCCATAGCAACGGCGAACACCAGCGAGACGAAGCAGCCGAGCGGCCAGCCGATACCGATCGCGGCACCGCCTGCACCCGCGGTTGCCTGCGCGAGCGAGTTGATGCCGCCCGACAGGATGCAGATAATCGAGAAGGATACGGCAAAGTTCGAGAACGAGCTCATGCGTCGTTCAAGTTCCTGGGCATAGCCCATGGAATGCAGGATGCTCATATCCTGCTTCTTATCATTTTCGGAATAGTCCGACATGACTTCCCCCTGTTGACAATCGCCCGCGGAATTGCGGCCGATCCTGTGCCAAAAGTGCCCGTGGCTTTTCGCCTTGCGGGCTGTTCGCAGTTAAACTGCTCCCCGGGGTCTTCTTTTATTCAGGCATCCAGACTCTGCTGGAGAAGCCTTGTGAGATAGTCGGCCACGACCCCTTGGCCGGTATCTTCACTGATAAGGTCGTTACGGACCTCGATCATGACATTGCGAAGCCCATTGGAAATGCCGTGCAGGATCAGCGTGTGGGTCACGCCATCAGCAGGCCCGTAGGGTTCGTTGCGTTCTGTACGATAAAGCGGCGCCTCGGCCGCAAAATCCAGCATGCGGTCGGCAAGACGGCTGTCCTCGTCATGGAGGATGCCGAGTTCGACGGCGCGCTGCTTTCCATTATAGACCGGAGTGAAGCTGTGGATCGTCACGATGACGCTATCCTGCCCCCTCGCCTGCCGATCCCGGATCAAGGCGCGCACGCCGTCATGGAACGGCAGGTAGAGAGCCTCCGTGCGGGCCAGGCGCTCGCCCTCACTCAAATCCTTGTTACCTGGAATCGCATAAATCTCGCTGAGCTCGGGCATGGCGCCCGGCGAGCTCGGCGGTCGATTGCAGTCATAGATCAGGCGCGAGAAGCGCTGGTAGATGAGCGTCGCATCGAGCGCTGCGGAAATGGCGCGCGCAACCGCAAGCGCGCCCGGATCCCAGGCGATATGGCTGGAAAGCGCTTCCTCGGAGAGGCCCAGATCGCCGAAATGTTCAGGAAGCGTGCGCGATGCATGCTCGCAGATAAGCAGCACGGGGCTCTTGCCGTGGACACGCTCGATTGCAACGCAATCGCCGTCCGCCTCGCTGAGAATTTTGGCCTGAGCCAGCACCAACGGCGCTTCCCCCATCGCTTAATAAATTCTTTACAAGAAAAGAATTCTTCAGCTTCACCGCAGTGTCAAGCGCACTCTGAAAATTTCTTTTCATGACAGTTATTGACATGGATTGTGACAGCGTTGTTAACTTTCAGTGGGAAAGTGGCACTAGACCATCCCGGGGAGCAAAATCACGTGAGTGTCGCGGCAAAGACCGTTTCGGACGTCATTCATTCGCATTTCGGCGTGCTCACGCGCGCCGAGAAGCAATTGGCTGAAAGCCTTCTCGACAACTATCCCGTCTCAGGTCTCGGCAGCATCACCACCATCGCTGAAAATGCCGGCGTTTCCACGCCGACAGTCGTGCGCATGGTCCAGAAGCTCGGCTACAAGGGCTATCCGGATTTCCAGCAGCATCTGCATCAGGAAGTCGAGGCGACGATCTCCAACCCGATCGCCAAGCACGACCGCTGGGCCCAGAACGCACCAGGCACCCATATATTGAACCGCTTCGCCGATGCCATCATGGGCAATCTGCGGCAGACGCTTTCCGATCTCGATACAGCGACGTTCGACAATGTCGCCACCCTGCTCTCGGATCGCAAGCGCACGCTCTATTTCGTCGGCGGACGCATCACCGGCGCCCTGGCCGAATACTTCTTTACCCATATGCAGGTCATTCGCCCGAACACGGCGCTGCTGTCGTCCAATTCGTCGAGCTGGCCCCAATACGTCCTCAACATGAACCCGGGCGATCTCCTCATCATCTTCGATATCCGCCGCTACGAGCAGGAGATGGTGAGCCTGGCCACCGCCGCCCGCAAGCGCGGCGCCGAAATCATAGTCTTCACCGACCAATGGGCCTCACCCGCCGCCAAGCTCGCACGGCACGTCTTCCGCGTGCAGATCGAGGCGCCGTCGGCCTGGGATTCCTCCGTCGTGACACTCTTCATTGTCGAGGCGCTCATCGAAGCGGTGCAGAACTCGACCTGGGACGAAACGAAGGAACGCATGAAAACGCTGGAAGGCCTGTTCGAACAAACCCGGCTTTTCCGCAAACCCGGTTAGGAGGGACAGCTAAAAAAAGGGCAAAAACAATGGCGGCTTTCGCGGAAACAGGACAGCCTGTCGCAAATGAAACATTTGCCGCAAGCGACTGCTATTCATAGAAAAATTAACGTCATGCAACTGTCACACAAGCTTCATCTAACGACAGTAACAGCACATCGGACACTGAAAACCTGAAGGAGAACAACAGTGATCTCTAACATTTCTCGACTGCTTTCGCTTTCTACTGCGATGATCGTAGCTTCGACTGCGATCGCAGCCGCTGAACCGAGCGCCGATCTTATCGCTGCCGCCAAGAAGGAAGGCACGCTGACGACGATCGCTCTCCCGCATGACTGGTGCGGCTACGGCGATGTTATCGCAGGCTTCAAGGCGAAGTACGGTATCGAAGTCAACGAACTGAACCCGGACGCCGGTTCGGGCGACGAAATCGAAGCCATCAAGGCCAACAAGGGCAACACCGGCCCGCAGGCTCCTGACGTGATCGACGTTGGCCTCTCCTTCGGCCCGTCTGCAAAGGCTGAAGGCCTGATCCAGCCCTACAAGGTTTCCACCTGGGACTCTATCCCGGACACCGCCAAGGACGCCGACGGCTTCTGGTATGGCGATTATTACGGCGTTCTCTCCTTCCTCATCAACAAGGATCTCGTCAAGGAATCCCCGGCTGATTGGGCTGACCTTCTGAAGAGCGATTACGCAAACTCGGTTGCCCTCGCCGGCGACCCGCGCACCGCCAACCAGGCAGTTCAGGGTGTTTATGCGGCCGGTCTGTCGCGCAGCAATGGCGATGCGGCAAAGGCTGGCGACGAAGGTCTCAAGTTCTTCGCCGAACTGAACAAGGCCGGCAACTTCGTACCGGTTACGGGTAAAGCCGCACCGTTTGCACAGGGCTCGACGCCGATCATCATCTCCTGGGACTACAATGCTCTGTCCTGGGGTGAGAGCCTGAAGGGCAACCCTCCGTTTGAAGTCGTCGTTCCGAAGACGGGCGTTGTCGCAGGCGTGTACGTTCAGGCGATCTCCGCCTTCGCACCGCATCCGAACGCTGCCAAGCTCTGGATGGAATACCTTTACTCGGACGAAGGTCAGATCGGCTGGCTGAAGGGCTATTGCCACCCGATCCGCTTCAACGATCTTGCCAAGAACAACAAGATCCCGAAGGAACTCCTCGACAAGCTGCCGCCGGCAGCCGCCTATGAAAAGGCTGTTTTCCCGACTCTTGAGGAACAGGCTGCCGGCAAGGAAGCCATCAGCAAGAACTGGGATTCTGTCGTCGGCGCCATCGTCAAGTAACACCTGATCCTGCCTCCTCGCCTCAGGGCGGGGAGGTTTTCTCACTCCGACGCCCCAGGATGAGCTTTCCATGAGTACCGTTTCAACACCTATGGTAAGCAGCGCCCCCTTGATCAACAAAGACCGCGTGATCGACTGGCTGGGCATTGCACCCTTCGTTATTTTTTCACTACTGTTCCTGATTATCCCCACGCTTTATCTCGTGGCGGGCGCGTTCTTGACGCCCGAGGGCGAACTCACGCTGAAGAATATCGGCGATCTCTTTACGCCATCCATTTTGAGCGCTTACTGGATCAGTATCCGCGTCTCGGTGGCGTCCGCCCTTGGCGGCGCCCTGATCGGTTTTTTCCTCGCCTGGGCCGTCGTGCTCGGCGGCCTGCCGAACTCGGTGCGCTCGACGCTTCTGACATTCTCCGGCGTAGCCTCGAATTTCGCCGGGGTACCGCTCGCCTTCGCCTTTCTCGCAACGCTCGGCCGCACCGGCCTTGTGACCCTCTTCCTGCGCGACTGGTTCGGCTTCAACCTTTACGGCACCGGCTTCAACCTCCTCTCGTTCTTCGGCCTCACCATCACCTACATGTATTTCCAGATCCCGCTGATGGTGCTGATCCTGACGCCGGCGTTGGACGGTATGAAGAAGGAATGGCGCGAAGCCTCTGAAATTCTAGGCGCTACCAACCGTCAATATTGGACGATGGTTGCCCTGCCGATCCTCTGGCCGAGCCTGCTCGGTACCACGCTGCTGCTCTTTGCCAACGCTTTCGGCGCCATTGCCACCGCCTTCGCGCTGACCGGCAGTTCACTGAACATCGTGCCGATCCTGCTCTATGCGCAGATCCGCGGCGACGTTCTGCACAATGCCAACCTCGGTTACGCGATTGCGCTCGGCATGATCGTCATAACCGGCGTATCCAATGTCCTTTATCTCATGCTGCGCATGCGCGCCGAACGGTGGCAGAAATGAAAGCTCAACGTCTCGGAGCCTGGATCGCCATCATTCTCGGCGCGTCCTATTTCATCATCCCGCTGATCGGCACGATCGAATTCTCGCTGCGCATGCGCCGCGGCACCTATAGCTTCGATGCCTATCAGTCAGTCTTCTCGGACGCTCAGTTCCGCGAGACCTTCGGCTACTCCATGGGAATGGCGTTTCTGACCATCATCTTCGGCATGCTGCTCGTCGTGCCGACAGCCTACTGGGTGCGGCTGCGCCTACCGCAGATGCGTCCGGTCGTCGAATTCATCACGCTGCTACCGCTCGTCATTCCGGCGATTGTCATCGTTTTCGGCTACCTCAGGATGTACAATTCGTCGTCCTATCTGCCGCTGACGAATTCGTCGATGGGCACCAACGTCCTGCTGGTTTTCTCTTACATCACCTTGTCGCTGCCCTACATGTACCGCGCGGTCGATACAGCCATGCGCGCCATCGACGTCCGCACGCTGACGGAGGCGGCTGAAAGTCTCGGCGCTCGCTGGACCACCATCATGTTCAAGTGCATTTTCCCGAATGTCATGAGCGGCGTGCTCTCGGGCGCTTTCATCACGCTCGCGATCGTCATGGGCGAATTCACCTTCGCCGCGCTCCTCAACCGTCCGGCCTTTGGCCCCTATCTGCAGCTCGTCGGCGCCAACAAGGCTTATGAGCCTTCTGCGCTCGCCGTTATCGCATTTTCGATCACCTGGCTCAGCATGGGCCTGCTCAATCTCGTTTCGCGCTTTGGCAAAGCCCGCCCGGCTAAAGCATAAGGTATTTGGCTCATGTCCTTTCTTACGCTGACCAACATTCAGAAATCCTTCGGCCAGACCCAGGTCGTCAAGAACTTCAACATGAACATCGAGAAAGGGGAATTCGTTTCCTTCCTCGGCCCGTCGGGCTGCGGCAAGACGACCGTGCTGCGCATGATCGCCGGTTTCGAGACGCCGACCGGCGGCACGCTGACGATCAACGGCAAGGACCAGCGCGCCCTGAAGCCGAACCAGCGCAACATCGGCATGGTCTTCCAGGCCTATGCCCTTTTTCCGAACATGACGGTGCATGACAACGTCGCTTTCGGCATGAAGGTCGCGGGCGCTGCGAAGCCGGAGATCGACAAGCGCGTCAAGGAAATGCTCGGCCTGATCAAGCTCGATCACCTGGCGGACCGCTTCCCCTACCAGATGTCGGGCGGCCAGCAGCAGCGCGTCGCACTTGCCCGCGCCCTTGCGGTCAAGCCGCAGGTTCTGCTGCTCGACGAGCCGCTCTCGGCGCTCGATGCCAAGATCCGCGTGTCGCTGCGCGAGGAAATCCGCCAGATCCAGCAGTCGCTTGGCATCACCACGGTTTTCGTCACGCACGACCAGGAAGAAGCGCTCTCGATCTCCGACCGCATCGTCGTCATGAACGGCGGCAAGGCCGACCAGATCGGCACGCCCTTCGAGATCTACAACACGCCGGCAACGCGCTTCGTCGCCTCCTTCGTCGGCACGCTGAACCTCATCGAAGCCAAGGTCGTCGATCCCGACAGCAACCGCATCCAGATCGGCGATCAGGGCATCACGCTGAAACAGTCGGTCCAGACCTACAAGGCTGGCGACACCGTTCAGCTTGCGCTCCGTCCGGAAGCCGGTTCGCTCGCCGAAGGCGCCCAGAGCGACACCGCCCTGACCGGCGAGGTCGTCTCTGCCCACTTCCTGGGTTCGGTCATCCGGACCCGCATGAATGTCGGCGGCAACGTGATCTCCTTCGACATGTTCAACAGCCCCGGCGTCAGGCCGCCGGCCGCTGGCGAGACCGTGACGCTCCGCTTCATGGCCGCCGACCTGCTCGTCATCCGCGACTGATCGAGACGGACTGAAACAAACGAAGGCGCCGCAACGCGGCGCCTTTTGCATGCCTGCTACCTATTTTTCATGAGCCCCTGCCCCTCCGAATATCCAGATCGGGGAGATAGCATCGAAACGGAAGGCAGCGTAAAGACCAAACGGCTTGCCTCGAATCCGGGCAAGCAATACAGACCGGACGGACATCCGCTCGGTCGTTCCACAACGGGGTCTTTCAATGATTACCTGCCATCTGCGATACGTCATCGACCCCTACAAGCTTGCAGAATTCGAACAATACGCCCGGCTCTGGATCCCCATCGTCAACAGGATGGGAGGCGCCCATCACGGCTACTTCCTGCCATCGGAAGGCGCCAACAACATTGCAATTGCGCTGTTTTCCTTCCCGAGCCTTGCCGCTTACGAGGACTACCGCACCCGAATGGCAAGCGACCCGGAATGTCAGGCCGCCTTCGAGCTCGACAGGCGCAACCGCAGCATCATCAGCTATGAGCGCAGTTTCATGCGCCCGGTTCTCGGCTGAGAGCCCCGGAATTTAGTCCAGGCATATCAATCCCGCCAATCGGGTTAGGACAGCACCAGATTCCATAGAATTCGGAATCGGCACCGTTCCGTCGCTGTTGCCCGCCCGCACGGGGGATAGACTGCAGGGCTTGTCTCCATTCATTGGATGAGGCTTTGCGCACCGAAGCGATGACACAGTCAATGTCAGCGAAGGATTGGGGCCAGCTCACGCTCCTGGGCGCACTTTGGGGCGGGTCCTTCTTCCTCGCCCGCGTCGCGGTGTCTGAGATTCCGCCGTTGGCCCTCGTGCTTTATCGCGTGGCGATCGCCGCGCTGGTCCTGCATCTCTGGTTAAGGCTGCGCGGCATTTCCTTCGCACCCGTTCTCGCCCGGCCCGGCTCTTTCCTGTGTCTTGCCCTTCTCAACAACGTCATTCCGTTCTCGCTGATCTTCACCGGCCAAACGGAGATCGGCGCCGGCCTCGCCTCGGTCTTCTATGCAACGACACCTCTTTGGACGATGCTCGCAGCAAACGCGCTGACGCTGGATGAAAAGATCTCAACCGCGAAGATCGCAGGCGTCGTCATCGGTATCGCGGGCGCCGCCGTCATGATCGGCCCGGGACTTCTGTCCAATCTCGGCGGCCCCACCTGGGCAAAGCTCGCAGTCATCGGAGCCGCCGTCTCCTACGCTTTCGCCGTCGTCTACGCCAAACGCTTCAAGGGCATAAGCCCCACAGTCGTTGCCACCGGCCAGCTAACAGGTGCTGCCATCCTCATGCTGCCGATCGTCTTCATTTTCTACAGCCCGGCCGACATCGTCACAGCGTCTGCTCCGATATGGATGGCCGTGCTTCTTCTCGCTATCCTGACGACCGCCTTCGCCTTCATTCTGTATTTCAATCTCATCGCCTCGGCCGGGGCGACCAATGCATCGCTGGTGACGCTGCTGGTGCCCGTCAGCGCGATCCTGCTCGGCACGGTCTTTCTCGGCGAAAGACTGGAGGCGTTCGAGCTTGGCGGGATGAGCCTGATCATGACCAGCCTGATCATCATCGATGGACGGCTTTTCCGGCGCTGACTTGCCTTCAATACCGCCTTAAACAAAAAGCCCCGCTCCATGGCGGGGCCTTTTCATTCCGGTTGCACTCAGCGGATTGCCCTGTCGTTCGCATCGAAGCGGTGGATATGGCTGCCATCCGGCGTCGCATAGACGATCTCATCCGGCTCGTACTTGTGTTCGCCGAAGAGACGTGCGGTCAAGAGACCGCATTGATCCGATTCCAGATAGACGATCGTATCGGCGCCGAGATGCTCGACATGCACGGTCTTGGCCTTCCAGCTGCCGCTGTCGCGCGAGAGCGTCAGATGCTCCGGACGAATGCCGACCGTCTTGGCCTGCGCATCACCGACCTTGTCGGCGGGGATGAAGTTCATTTGCGGCGAGCCGATGAAACCCGCGACGAACGTGTTGGCCGGCCGGTTATACAGTTCCATCGGCGAGCCGATCTGCTCGATCGCGCCGGCATTCAGCACCACGATCTTGTCGGCAAGCGTCATGGCTTCCACCTGATCGTGGGTGACATAGATCATCGTCGCCTTCAGGCTGCGGTGCAGGCGAGCAATTTCGAGACGCGTCTGCACGCGCAGAGCCGCATCGAGGTTGGAGAGCGGCTCGTCGAAGAGGAAGAGTTCCGGCTCGCGCACGATCGCCCGGCCGATCGCCACACGCTGGCGCTGGCCACCCGAAAGCTCGGCCGGGCGGCGCGCCAGATATTGCTCGAGCGACAGCATGGACGAGGCCTTGGTCACACGCGTCTCGATTTCATCCTTCGCCGCCCCCGCCTGTTTCAGACCGAGGCCCATATTATCCTTGACCGTCAGGTGCGGATAAAGCGCATAGGACTGGAACACCATGGCGATGCCGCGCTTGGCCGGCGGCGTCAGCGTCTCGTCGCGACCGTTGATGATGACGGCGCCCGAGGTGACGTCTTCCAGGCCGGCAATGCTGCGCAACAGGGTCGATTTCCCGCAGCCTGATGGACCGACGAAGATGACGAATTCGCCGTCCTTGACCTCAAGGTCGATGCCCTTCAGCACTTCGTGCTTGCCATAGGCTTTGCGGATGGATTTGAGTTGAAGCGATCCCACTAGTCTTTCCTTATAGTCTAACCGGTCGGCCGGTGCGCACGCTTTCGTCAGCGGCAAGGCAGATGCGCAGCGAGGCCACCGCATCATCCATATGGCGGGTGAGGTCCAGATCCTCGTTGATGGCGCGCAGCACGAAGGCCTGTTCCAGGTCGCAAAGCGCCTGATGGCCGGGCTCGCCTTCCATCGTCATGTCCTGATCGGGACGAACGAACTTGCCGTCAGGCCCGGTCTCTGCCGTATGCAGGCGGATGACAGAGGTTTTTGTATGCGTGTCGATATCGTCGGACTTCGCGTTCGGATCCATGACGATCGAGACGGCGCCGTTCGGCGACATCACATCCTTCACGAAGAAGGCCGTCTCGGAAATCATCGGCCCCCAGCCGGCCTCGTACCAGCCGACGGAACCGTCCTCGTAGAGCACCTGCAGATGGCCGTAATTATACATGTCCGGCGCGATCTCGTTCGACAGGCGCAGGCCCATGCCGCGCACCTCGACCGCCCTTGCATCGGTGATCTGGCACATGACATCCACATAGTGGACGCCGCAATCGACGATCGGCGAGGTCGTCTGCATCAGCGACTTGTGCGTCGCCCAGGTCGACCCGCTGGACTGCTGATTGAGGTTCATGCGGAAGACATAGGGACCACCGAGCTTCCGCGCCTCCTCGATCAGCTTCTTCCAGGACGGGTGATGACGCAGGATGTAGCCGATGACCAGCTTCTTGCCCGCCTTCTTTGCGGCAGCCACGACGCGCTCGGCATCGGCAACGGTCGTTGCCAGTGGCTTTTCGACGAAGACGTCGCAGCCGGCCTCGAAGGCGGCGACGGCATAATCGGCATGGCTGTCGGAATAAGTATTGATCGAGCAGAGATCCGGCTTCAGCTCGGCAAGCGCCGTCATGAAGTCGGGATGGATCGTGTACTGCTCCAGCTCCGGCGCAAGCTGGCTCGGCTTGGAGCGGTTGACGAGGCCAACGATCTCGTAGCCCGGATTGTTGTGATAGGCGAGCGCATGGCTGCGGCCCATATTGCCGAGGCCGGCAACAAGGACACGGATCGGCTTGTCGGATTGGCTCACTTGACGGCTCCCGACGTAATGCCGCGGATCAGCTGCCGCGAGAAGATGACATAGAGAACGAGGATCGGCAGGATCGCGAGCGACAGCGCCGCCAGAACCGCGTTCCAGTTGGTGACGAACTGGCCGATGAAGATCTGCGAGCCGAGCGTCACCGTCTTTGTGGCTTCGGATGGCGCCAGGATCAGCGGGAACCACAGGTCGTTCCAGATCGGGATCATCGTGAAGACGGCGACCGTCGCCATGGCCGGCCGCACCAGCGGCAGCACGAGGCGGAAGAAGATCGCATATTCCGAAAGCCCGTCGATGCGCCCGGCATTCTTCAGGTCGTCGGACACGGTGCGCATGAATTCCGAGAGAATGAAGATCGCGAGCGGTATACCCTGCGCCGTATAGACGAGGATCAGTGCCGTCAGCGTGTTGACGAGACCGGTCGCGACCATGCCCTGCAGGATGGCGACCGTGCCGAGGCGGATCGGGATCATGATGCCGATCGCCATATAGAGACCAACAAGGGTATTGCCCTTGAAACGGTATTCCGACAGCGCAAAGGCGGCCATCGCTCCGAACAGCAGCACAAGGAAGATCGCAACGATCGTTACGATGAAGCTGTTCTGGAAATAGGTGGCGAAGTCACCCTGCCCCAGCACCGTCTGGTAACCAACGAGGCTGAAGGTCGAGGGGGTCGGCACCTGCAGCGGCGACCGGAAGATCGAGTTGCGGTCCTTGAACGAATTCACGATCGTCAGGAACACCGGGAAGATCGCAATCAGCGTGTAGCCGATCAGCGCCAGATGTACGAGGCCGGTGCGGATGGGGGATGTGCGCGCTCTGTTCGACATGGGCTCACACTCCTCAGAACTGGTAGCGGCGCATGCGCCGCTGGATGGCAAAAAGATAGAAGGAGACGCCGGCGAGGATGATCAGGAACATGACCGTCGCGATCGTCGCGCCCATGGAGCGGTCGCCAAGCTGCAGCTGGAAACCGAAGAAGGTGCGGTAGAGCAGAGTGCCCAGAATATCCGTCGACATGTCGGGGCCGGCAAGCGCACCCTGCACGGTATAGATCAGGTCGAAAGCGTTGAAATTTCCGACGAAAGTCAGGATCGAGATGATGCCGATCGCCGGCAGGATCAGCGGCAGCTTGATTTTCCAGAACTGCGCCCAGCCGGTAATGCCGTCGCATTCGGCAGCCTCGATCACTTCCTCGGGAATGCTCAGAAGTGCCGCATAGATCAGCATCATCGGGATGCCGATATATTGCCAGTTCGAGATCAGCGACACCGCGATCAGCGCCGGGCCGGACTGGCCGAGCCAGGGCGCGAAGGCCCACTTCAAGCCGACGAGGCTCATCAGCCAGGGTGCGACACCCCAGATCGGCGAAAGGATCAGCTTCCAGATGAAGCCGACGATGACGAAGGAGAGCAGCGTCGGCAGGAAGATGGCCGTGCGGTAGAAGGCAACGAAGCGAAGCCGCGGCGTCGACAGAAGTGCGGCAAGCGCAATGCCGATCGGGTTCTGCACGCACATATGGATGATGAAGAAGATGACGTTGTTGCGCAACGCATTCCAGAAGTCATGCACCCAGCGGGCATCGCCGAAGAGAACCTTGTAATTGGCAAAGCCAACGAAGGCCGGTGCGCCATCGACCGTATTGTAGAAGGAAAGCCGGAGCGTTTCGATCAGCGGCAGGATCATGATCGCCGTATAGACGATAAAGGCCGGAAGAAGGAAGATTCCGATATGCCAGCGAATGGGACGCTTGATCGGGATCACGTCGACTGCGGTGTCGGCTTCGCTCATGGCTTTTGCCTGTTTTTATTGGCTGGACCATCAGGCGCAGCGCAGGTGGAAATCTTGCCCCTCATTCCCCTCTCCTTCTTCGGAGAGCCGGACCATGCCCATACCTGAAAACCACGGGCCAGGAGGCGGCTGCGAGTCTCTTGCCCCTCGCGGGACAAGATGGCCGGCAGGCCGATAAGGGGCAGCCCAATAGGCCGCCCCTCACCTTCAAAACCTTACTTGCCCGGCTTGTACCAGCTGTCGAGCCCCTTCTGGAGCTTTTCGGCAGCGACGGCCGGAGTGTCCGTGCCGTTGATGACGTTGGCCGATTCAACCCAGGTCTCGTTTTCGAGGTTCGGCGTACCGCGCGACAGGATCTGATAGGTCGAGCGGACGGTCGACTTGTACGGACCGCGCCAGGAAACGAATTCCTGAGCGAGCGGATCGCTCATCTTGACCGGGTTGGAGTTCAGGCTGAAGAAGCCCGGCAGCGAGTTTGCGTAGATATCGGCAAACTCAGGCGAAGCAACCCAGGTGAGAAACTTCTTGGCTTCTTCCTGGTGCGTGCTCTTGGCATTCAGGGCAACGCCGATATCCGGATGGTCGGAGATGTAGCCCTGGTCGCCAGCCTTCGGAACCGGCGGCGGGAAGGCGCCCATCTTGAACTGAGCCTGCGTGTTGAACAGCGCGATTTCCCACGAACCGGCCGGGTAGATGGCGGCGCGGCCGAGCGTGAAGAGGTTCTGGCTATCCGAGTAGGTCTGGGCTTCGAAACCGTCGCCGAGATAGGGCTTCCACTTGGCAAGCTCTTCATAGGGCTTGACCCAGTCGGCGTCGGTGAGCTTCTGCTTGCCAGAGATCAGGGCTTCGCGACCCTCTTCACCCTTCCAGTAGTTCGGGCCGATGTTCTGGTAGCCCATGGTTGCGGCTTCCCAGAGATCCTTCGTGCCCATGGCGAGCGGGATGTAGGTGCCGTCAGCCTTGATCTTGTCGAGGGCTGCGAAGAACTCGTCTTCCGTCTTCGGAATAGCGATGCCGAGCTTGTCGAAGGCATCCTTGTTGTAGATGAAGCCATGGATGACCGAAGCCATCGGCACGCAGAAGGTCGACTTGCCGTCGTCCGTCGACCATGCAGCCTTGGCGACCGGCGAGAAGTTTTCCATGCCGGAAAGGCTGGTGAGATCGACGAGCTGCTTCTTGTTGAAGAGTTCGAGCGAAGCGTCGAACGGACGGCAGGTGATGATGTCGCCTGCGGAACCGGCATCGAGCTTGGCATTCAGCGAAGCGTTGTATTCAGTCGGGGCGGTCGGCGAGAAGACGATCTTGATGCCCGGGTTCTTGGCTTCGAAAGCCGGGATGATCTTTTCCTGCCAGATCTGCAGGTCGTCGTTACGCCAGCTTTCGACGGTGAGCGTCACGTCGGCGGCATGAACGAGGCCGGCTGACGACAGCAGGCTGGAGGCAAGCAGCAAACTTTTTAGAGCAGTGTTTTTCATTTCCCTCTCCTGTTTTACGCGCCGCTAGGCGCTGTTTTCGGTCTGAAACAAGCGGTTGGCGTGCCTGAGGAAACACCCAACGCCCCTTTTAGAGCCGCCAAGACTGGCGGCCCTGAAGCTCTGCCGACACGAAGGACGCTAGCCTCCGGCCGAACGGTGCGCCCTCCCGATACGCTGAACCGGGCGCTTGAAATAAGGGAAAACTTGGAAAGATACCGCACGCCTCCGCGAGCCATTCCGGCTCCTGCGATCACCGTCTGCACCCTTCTCGAAACATGGCCGGCGCTATTTTTCTTTGCCGGTTTTCACATGCTTCGATACGCTGTTCCCTTTTCCGGAATTAAGGCCAAAAAAATACCAATTGTCCAGCCAAAATTAACTTCTGAACCCGAGAAAATTCATTAAAAATTTTTATCGTTTGAAATCAATAAGATAAAAACGGCATAATTCACGGTCATTTCTGCTTGGTAAATGGTATTTTTTTGGTATTGTATAAGAAAACATAAGGGAACGGCTTAACCGGAGGTCCGATGACGGAACTTGCAATCGGCATAGATGGTGGCGGAACAAGCTGCCGGGCAGCAGTTGCGGACAGAATGGGCAATGTCATAGGCCTCGGCAAGGCTGGCCCTGCCAACATCCTTTCCGATCTGGAAAACTCTCTCGTCAATATCGTCGAATCCGCGCGCCAGGCGCTGCGTGACGCCGGATTTGGGGATGAAACCGCTTCCACAATCTCCGCAGTCGTGGGCGTTGCCGGCGCCAATGTCGGCGATTACGGCACGCGCATCGAAAAGGCCTTGCCCTTTGGTGACGGCCGGGTTGTCACCGATGCGCTGATATCGTTGCAAGGGGCACTCGGCGATGCCGACGGCATAGTCGGCGCCGTCGGAACCGGCTCCGTCTACAATGCGCGCCGAGAGGGCAAGCTGCACGGCATCGGCGGCTGGGGTTCCATTGTTGGCGATCAGGCAAGCGGCGCACGCCTCGGCCGCGACCTCCTGGAAAGGGCCCTGCTTGCCTATGACAAGGTTCGCGCCACCTCACCGCTGACGGAGAAGATCATGGCCGAATATGGCAATGATCCCGAGCGAGTCGTCGAATTCGCCCATACCGCCCGCCCCCGGGATTTCGCGCGATATGCACCGACAGTATTCGAGGCTGCAGAGGCCGGTGATGCGATCGCAATTGAAATCGTCAGGGAGGCGGCAGATGCGATTGATGCGAGCCTCGACGCGCTCTCATGGCCCGAATGCCCGACGATCTGCCTGCTCGGCGGCCTTGCCAGACCCTACCATCCCTGGCTTGCGGATCGGCACAAGACGTTGCTGGCAGAGCCGAAAGCCGATGCACTGCAGGGTGCGGTCGATCTCGCCGTCAAACTGATGAACGACCGGCAGGGAGGTGTGGCATGACCGATGATCTCGCCTCCATTCTGTCCCCCGAACGCCTGCAGGCCGGCGGCACTGGCCCCCTCTATGTAAAGCTCCGCCGTACTCTGGAAGAGGCTGTCCGCACCGGCACGCTCGCCCATGGCGATGCCCTGCCCCCGGAACGCGACATTGCCGAATTTGCGGCCGTCAGCCGCGTGACTGTGCGCAAGGCGATTGACGAACTCGTAGCCGACGGCCTGCTCGTGCGCCGCCACGGCTCCGGCACCTTCGTCGCCAAGCCGGTGTCCAGGGTCGAACAGCGCCTGTCCCAGCTCACCTCCTTTACGGAAGACATGGCCCGGCGCGGTATGACCGCCCGCTCCGAATGGCTGCACAAGGGCGTGCACACACCCTCGCCCGACGAGATGATGATCCTCGGCCTCGGCACGGATATCAAGGTTTCACGCCTGTCGCGCCTGCGCATCGCCGACGACCAGCCTCTGGCGATCGAACATGCGAGCGTATCGGGCGAATTCCTGCCCGATCCCTCTGCTGTCACCAATTCGCTCTATGCCGAGCTGGAGCGGCTCGGCGTGCGCCCCGTCCGCGCCGTGCAGCGCATATCTGCCACCAACATGAAGGAAGCCGACGCCCATCTTCTCGGCGTGCCCGTCGGCCAGGCCGGACTTTCCATCGAGCGTATTTCCTATCTCGGCTCTGGCCGCGCGGTGGAATTCACTCGCTCGCTCTATCGCGGCGACGCCTATGACTTCGTCGCCGAGCTGACGATTGGCGCGACCTGATTTTTCTTCCAATTCAAAAAGATAAAGCCGGAAAGTGAATCACTCCCCGGCTTCATCGTTCACTGAATCAACGACTGAGCACGCCGCCTCAAGCGACGGAAAAGACTCCGCAATCAGGCAGCGTCTTCGATCTCTTCAGCAGTCTTGCGCGGTACGTAGTTGAGCACCGGTCCGAGCCAACGCTCGACCTCGGTGACATCCATGCCCTTGCGCTTGGCATAGTCTTCGACCTGATCGCGCTCCACCTTGGCGACACCGAAATAGTAGGAGTCCGGGTGGCCGATATAGATGCCGGATACTGAGGAGCCGGGCCACATCGCATAGCTTTCGGTCAGCTTCACGCCAGCGGTGTTCTCCGCATCGAGAAGACCGAACAAGGTCTTCTTCTCGGTGTGATCGGGCTGGGCCGGATAACCGGGTGCCGGACGGATACCGGCATAGGCCTCGGTAATCAGGTCCTCGTTGGAGAGATGCTCGTCCTTGGCGTAACCCCAATATTCGCGGCGCACGCGCTCATGCATGCATTCGGCGAAAGCTTCGGCGAAGCGGTCGGCAAGCGCCTTTACGAGGATCGAGGAATAGTCGTCGTTCGAACGCTCGAAACGTTCGGCAATGGCGATCTCCTCGAAGCCCGCCGTTACTACGAAGCCGCCGACATAGTCCTGCACGCCGCTGTCCACGGGCGCGACGAAGTCCGACAACGCCACGTTCGGACGGCCATCGCGTTTCGAAAGCTGCTGGCGCAGCGTGTAGAACGTCGCCAAGTCCTCCTTGCGCGCATCGTCCTTGAATAGGCGGATATCGTCGCCAACGGTACCCGCCGGCCAGAATCCGATGACGGCGCGCGGGCGGAACCACTTCTCGTCGATGATCTTCTTCAGCATCGCCTGGGCGTCGGCCCAGAGTGCGCGGGCTGCTTCGCCCTGCTTCTCGTCTTCGAGGATCGCCGGGTAGCGGCCGCGCAACTCCCAGGTCTGGAAGAACGGCGTCCAGTCAATGTACTTGGCAAGGTCGGCCAGATCGTAATCTTCGAATACCTTGGTTCCGAGGAAGCTCGGCTTGGTCGGCTTGTAGGCCGCCCAGTCGACCTTCTGTGCGTTCTCGCGGGCACGTGTGAGCGGCAGACGCACCTTCTCGGCTTCGCTGCGCGCATGGGCAGCGGCGACCTTGGCATATTCGGCCCTGATATCGTCGATATAGCCCTGACGGGCGTCCGGCGAGAGCAGAGAGGACACGACGCCGACAGCACGGCTGGCATCCGTCACGTAAATGGACTGGCCTTTGTTGTAGCCCGGATGGATCTTGACGGCGGTATGCACACGACTGGTCGTGGCCCCGCCGATCAGCAGCGGGATATCGAAGCCCTCCCGCTCCATTTCAGCAGCCACATGCACCATCTCGTCAAGCGACGGCGTGATAAGGCCGGAAAGACCGATAACATCGACCTTCTCTGCAACAGCCGTCTCCAGGATCTTCGTTGCCGGCACCATCACGCCGAGGTCGATGATCTCGTAATTGTTGCAGGCGAGCACGACGCCGACGATGTTCTTGCCGATATCGTGCACGTCGCCCTTGACGGTCGCCATCAGGATCTTGCCGGCGGACTTGCGCTCCTCGCCGCCATTCAGCCGCTTCTCCTCTTCCATATAGGGAAGGAGAACAGCTACGGCCTGCTTCATGACGCGGGCGGACTTGACCACCTGCGGCAGGAACATCTTGCCCGACCCGAAGAGATCGCCGACGACGTTCATGCCGGCCATCAGCGGCCCTTCGATGACGTGCAGCGGACGCGCCGCCTGCTGGCGGGCTTCCTCGGTATCGGCCTCGATATATTCGGTGATGCCGTTGACTAGCGCATGTTCGAGGCGCTTCGCAACGCTCCATTCGCGCCAGGAGAGATCCTGAACCTTGCCTTCCTTGCCGGCGGCACCGCGGAAACGCTCGGCCACTTCCAGCAGCCGCTCTGTTCCGTCAGGACGGCGGTTCAGCACCACGTCTTCGCAAGCCTCGCGCAATTCCGGATCGATCTGGTCATAAACGGCAAGCTGGCCGGCATTGACGATACCCATGTCCATGCCCGCCTGGATGGCGTGGTAGAGGAACACGGCATGCATCGCTTCGCGCACCGGCTCGTTGCCGCGGAAGGAGAAGGACAGGTTCGACACACCACCTGAGATATGGACGAGCGGCATCGTCTTGCGGATCGTGCGCGTCGCTTCGATGAAGTCGACACCGTAATTATTGTGCTCTTCGATACCGGTCGCGACCGCGAAGATGTTCGGGTCGAAGATGATGTCCTCGGGCGGGAAACCAACCTTCTCGGTCAGCAGCTTGTAGGCGCGCGTGCAGATATCCACCTTGCGCTGATAGCTATCGGCCTGCCCCGTCTCGTCGAAGGCCATGACGACGACGGCCGCACCGTAGTTATGCAGGAGGCGCGCCTGGGCGAGGAAATTCTCCTCCCCTTCCTTCAGTGAGATCGAATTGACGATCGCCTTGCCCTGAACGCGCTTCAGGCCGGATTCGATGATCGAGAACTTCGACGAGTCGATCATCACAGGCACGCGGGCGATGTCAGGCTCGGCGGCGATCAGGTTCAGGAACTCGACCATCGCCTTTTCGGAATCGATCAGGCCTTCGTCCATGTTGATGTCGATTACCTGAGCGCCGTTTTCGACCTGGTCGCGGGCGACATCGAGCGCTGCCGTGAAATCGGCATTGGTGATCAGCTTGCGGAACTTGGCCGAACCGGTGACGTTGGTGCGCTCGCCGACATTGACGAAAGGAATGTCCTTGGTCAGCTCGAAGGGCTCGAGGCCCGACAACGACATGAAGGGGCGATGCTCGGGGATCGGCCGCGGCTTGTACTTCGCCACCGTCTCGGCGATGACGCGGATATGTTCGGGCGTCGAGCCGCAGCAGCCGCCGACGATATTGACGAGGCCTTCACGGGCGAAGCTGTCGATCTGCGCCGCCATCAGTTCCGGCGTCTCGTCATACTGGCCGAATTCGTTCGGCAGGCCGGCATTCGGATAGGCGCAGACGAACGTGTCAGCAACGCCAGAAAGCTCCTGCAGATGTGGGCGCATCGCATTGGCACCGAGCGCGCAGTTGAGGCCGATCGTAAAGGGATTGGCGTGGCGCACCGAATTCCAGAAGGCAGTCGGCGTCTGGCCCGAAAGCGTACGCCCCGAAAGGTCGGTGATTGTACCGGAGATCATGACCGGCAGGCGAATGCCCTTGGCCTCGAAACGCTCTTCGCAGGCAAAGATCGCAGCCTTGGCGTTCAGCGTGTCGAAGATCGTCTCGATCAGGATGATATCGGCGCCGCCGTCGATCAGGCCATCGATCTGCTCGGCATAGGCATCACGCAGATCGTCAAAGGTGACGGCGCGGAAACCAGGATTGTTGACGTCAGGCGAGATGGACGCCGTGCGGTTCGTCGGGCCGATAGCGCCGGCGACAAAACGGCGCCTGCCATCCTCGCGCTCTGCACGCTGCGCGGCGCGGCGCACGATCTCGGCGCCTTCCTTGTTCAGCGCATAGACCTCGCCTTCCATCGCATAATCAGCCTGCGCGATGCGGGTCGAGGAGAAGGTGTTGGTCTCAAGGATATCGGCGCCGGCCTTGGCGTATTTGTAATGGATTTCTTCAATGGCGTCCGGCTGCGACAGGATCAGCAGGTCGTTATTGCCCTTCTGATGGCAGGCACAGCCGATGAAACGCGAACCGCGGAAATGGTCTTCATCGAAGCCCAAACCCTGGATCTGCGTGCCCATGGCACCGTCAAGGACGAGAATGCGTTCGCTGGCGGCCTTCTTCAGCGCCGCGAATACTTCACTGCCATCACGCTTGCCCCCTTCGGGGCCAAAGAGATTATCGAACACGGGAAGGCTCCTTGATATTACAAGATCGAAAACGACCAATCACATAAAGATATCTTTATGTCAACATATGCCTGTTGCTTTAGGGACATTACGAGCCTTGGCGGATGACAGACTCGCACGACCTCTATATAGGCGTTTTCCTAAAGGCATTGTGCACGAATTCGGAGGAGTATCATGGCACCTGCACTCGGCAACTGGTCTACCCGCGCCTACCACCGAGGCTGGCTGCTTTCGCAGGCCAACGGTCTCTTCGATTTCTTCCAGCACAATTCCATCAATCCCAAAGGCGGCTTCTACGACCTCGACGACGCCGGCAAGCCGCTCAATGCCGAAGGCCAGGTACGGCCACTCCATATTGCCTCGCGCGCCGTGCACTGCTTCTCGATCGGCACGCTTCTCGGCCGCCCCGGTGCCGCAGATGTCGTCGATCACGGCATGAACTACATCTGGAACCAGCATCGTGACCGCAAGAACGGCGGTTACTTCTGGTCGCTGGACAACAACGGTCCCGTCGATTCCAACAAGCAGGGCTACGGCCACGCTTTCGTCCTTCTCGCCGCCTCTTCGGCAAAGACGATCGGCCATCCGCTCGCCGATGGCATGCTCACCGATATTACCGAGGTCCTGAACACGAAGTTCTGGGAAACCAGGCACGGCGCTATCGCCGAAGAGTTCACCGCCGACTGGCAGCCTCTCGATGGCGGCACCTATCGCGGCCAGAATTCCAACATGCATCTGACCGAAGCGCTAATGGCCGCCTTCGAGGCGACAGGCGACCGCGATTACCTCACCAAGGCCGAAAGCATCGCCGATCTCGTCATCCGCCGTTCGGCCGGTTCCGTCGACTGGCGTGTTGCCGAGCATTTCGATACCGAATGGAACCTCGATAAGGATTACTATCATCCGAACGAAATGTTCCGCCCGGCCGGCACGACGCCCGGCCACTGGCTGGAATGGACCCGCCTCATCCTGCAGCTCTGGGCGCTCGGCGGCAAGAAGATCGACTGGATGCCGGATGCGGCAAAAGCCCTCTTCGAGCAGTCAATGGTGCTTGGCTGGGACAACGACAAGGGCGGCTTCTTCTATACGCTCGACTGGGCCGACAAGCCGGCCAAGCGCAACAAGCTCTGGTGGCCGGCCTGCGAGGGTGCTGCCGCCGCGCACTTCCTCAACGAGCACCTGCCGAGCGATTATCACGAAGAATGCTACCGCAAGATCTGGAATGTGATCGAGCGCAGTTTCATCGACCATGAGAATGGCGGCTGGCACGAGGAACTGACGGAAGACCTCGTTCCCTCACACTCGCTCTTCCCCGGCAAGGGCGACATCTACCACGCGCTGCAGGCCTGCCTCATCCCGCTCTTCCCGGCAACGGGGAGCCTGACGAAGGGCATTGGCGAAGGCGGCGGCAAGCTCTGAGGCGAAAGCCTCAGTAGCCAGGCATGGCAGGCGGCGCTGCGTTCGGATTCTGCTGGAACCACTGCACTTCCGCGCTGGTATCGTCGAGTTCGTCCTGAACATCACGCTGCTCTCTGCGGATGCGGCGCATATCGTCTTCGAGATCGTCCATCCGGCGGCGGATATCGCGCCGGTCTGCATCCGGCGCATCCTTGAGCTTGCGCGACAGGTCGTCGATCTCGGCTTCCTTCGATCCGTAGTCGCTCTGAAGCGAACTCAGCCGCGACTGCTGTGAATTCTGGCGGTTGCCGAGCGTGTAGCCACGCAGAAAACCGGGCGCTGTCTCCGGCGGGCAGACATTGGAATAGCCGTGACCCGCCTGCCCGTGCATCAGGCCGCTCATCGGCGTGCAATAGCGCACGAGACCTGCCTGATAGCCCTGATACCAGATAGTCTGGTCGGGCACGATCTTCACCCGCTCGCAGGACTTGGCATGCGCGGCAAAACGCTCCTGCGGCTCGTATCCGGCAGCGCCGTCGGATTCACCGATTACCCGCCAATCGGCGGCGACGCATTCTTCCTTCGAGAGCGTATTGCAGGAGGCGAGGAAAAGGCTGAAACCAATGGCAAGAAAGGCAAAGAGCAAACGTAACATGGCGTCCCGGCAATAACTTACAAAACCGGGCGCACCTTATCGTCACGAAATACGTCAGTCACCGGGAACGGATCGCGATCTTGTGCTTTTCGTGGCTTTTATTTGTCAGAAATGCGGCAGCATTTACGCCAGCCGCAGCGTATCGAGATCCTTCGCCAGAATCAGCGCCAAGGCTTCGACCGCGAGGTTGTGATCGTCCCGCTGCGGCAGGCCCGAGACGGTGACGGCGCCGATGCAGCCCGTGCCTTTGACGTTGATCGGGAAACTGCCGCCATGTGGCGCGTAGTCGGTGCCGGAAAGACCGTTGTCCTCGACCGTCTTGCCTTCCTTCTGCAGCTTGAGGCCGGAAGCGTAGCTGCTGCGGAAATAGCGGAACACCATGTTGCGCTTGCGGCGCACCCAATTGACGTTATCAGGCGTCACGCCCGGCAAGGCCGCGTAGAAGACCGGCATGGAATGCAGCGTGATATCAATCGCGATGCCGAGCCCGCGTTCGGTGGCGAGCTCCTGCAAGAGCTTGCCGAGCTGCCAAGCGGTCGTCAGATCGAAGGCATCGAAGCTCAACGCCTTTTCCTGTTCCGCAATACGGATCAGATCCTCGTCGATCGACATGGCACGGCTCTCCTCTAACGTGATAATCGGCTGCGACAATTCTCACGCGAGGGGAAAAAGTAAAGTCAAAACTTGGCGCTATGCACCGTCAAGAGTTTTCGCCTTATGTTCAGCCGGCCGCCCGGATCGGCGCAAAACCGCTCATCGCGCCCGTGAAATGCTTCGGCAACGGCGAGGCATAGGAGCCGCGTTTGCTGGTCGAAAGACCGAGCGAAACCAGCGCTTCCGCCTGCTTCACGGCAGCGGCAACCCCATCGATGACAGGTACGCCGTAGACATCCTGCAGTTCGCGCGCCAGATCCGTCATGCCGGCGCAGCCGAGCACGATCGCCTCCGCTCCATCTTCCGAAAGCGCCCGTTCGATTTCCGCCTTCAGCCTGCCGATCGCGCCAGATGCAGCATCTTCCAGTTCCAGCACCGGAATATCCGACGCCCTCACCTTCGCACGATCGCCCATGCCATACCGGCGCACGAGATTGTCGATCAGCACTCGGGAGCGCTCCAGCGTCGTCACCACCGTAAAGCGCTGAGCGAGGAAGCCCGCAGTGGCGACAGCGGATTCGCAGAGCCCGAGGACGGGCACATCAGCAAAGGTGCGTGCCGCATCAAGCCCGGTATCGTCGAAACAGGCGACGATCGCTGCATCGTAGCCGGCCCCCTGCCGTTCCTTCATCTCCATCAGCAGCCCCGGAATGGCGAGCGCGCCGTCATAGTGCCCCTCGATGGAAACCGGCCCCATACGGGAGGTGGCGGCGATGATCTCGGTGCCGGCGGCGGCAACCGCACGGGCGGCGGTTGCCGCTTTCTCGGTCATGGAAGCGGTCGTATTGGGATTGACGATCAATATGCGCATGTCAGCGGATCTTTGCCTGTCGTCGGCCAAGCATCGTCATGATGCCGAGCGCGACGAGAATGATGGTGAAGGAGAAGAGCGTCGTGACCGTGCCGAGCGCATAAAGCACCGGCGTCGTGACGTTGGTGGTCATGCCGTAGATTTCGAGCGGCAGCGTATTATAGGTGCCCGACGTCATCAGCGTGCGGGCAAATTCATCATAGGAAAGCGTGAAGCCGAAGAGGCCGACGCCAATGAGACTGGGTGCAATCATCGGCAGCACGACATGGCGGAATGTCTGCCACGACGTCGCGCCAAGATCGCGCGCGGCCTCCTCGTACGCCGGCGAGAAGCGGTTGAAGACGGCAAACATGATCAACACGCCGAAGGGCAGCGTCCAGGTCAGATGCGCGCCGAAGGCCGAGGAATACCAGGCAGGCCTGAGCCCGCCCTGCTGGAAGACGACGCCAATGCCGAGCGAGATGATGATCGACGGCACGACGAGACTTGCAACCGTCGCATAAAACAGCACCGACGAGCCGCGGAAGCGCCGGCGGAAGGCAAGGCCCGCCATCAGCGAGACGACGACGGTCACGATCATCACCATCAGGCCGAGAATGAACGAACGCTGGAAGGAGGCGCCGAAATCGCCGACCGCCTGCTTCTCGAAGAGGTTGAAGAACCAGTGGAGCGAAACCCCGTTCAGCGGGAAGGTCAGGCCGCCATCCGGTCCCTGGAAGGAGAGAATGACGATCGCCGACAGTGGCCCGTAAAGAAAGAGCACGAAGACGGCGAAGAAGATGGCGAGCACATAGAATTCGAGGGAGCGTTTTTCGCGGTACATCCTAAAGCTCCTTGCGGATATCGACGACACGCAGGATCGCCGCGACCATCATCAGCACCACCACCAGCAGAACGACGGCATTGGCGGCAGCGGCCGGATATTGCAGCAGCGACATCTGGTTCTTCATCATCAGCGCCACAGAGGCGCTTTGCCCGCCGGACATGACCTGCACGGTGGAGAAATCGGCCATCACGAGCGTGACGACGAAGATCGTGCCAATCGCCATGCCAGGCTTGGCAAGCGGGATCACCACGTTCCACAGGACCTGCCAGCCGGAGGCCCCGGCATCGCGTGCTGCTTCGAACAGCGAGCGGTCGATGCGCATCAGCGTGTTGAAGATCGGCGTGACCATGAACAGCGTGTAGAGGTGCACCATGGCAAGCACCACGGCGAAATCCGAATAGAGCAGCCATTCCACCGGCTGCGGCACGATGCCCATTTCCACCAGCGCCGAATTGACGAGCCCGTTGCGCCCGAGCACCGGGATCCACGAGATCATGCGGATGATGTTCGACGTCATGAAGGGCACGGTGCAGACGAGGAAAAGGATCATCTGCGTCGAGGTCTTGCGGATATGAAAGGCCAGGAAATAGGCGACCCAGAAGCCGATGAAGAGCGTCAGCGCCCAGACGATGACGGTGAATTTCAACGTATTGAGATAGGTCTTCCACGTGACCCATGAACCGAGCGTGTCGGCATAGTTCATCGTCAGGAAGTCGGGATAGATGCCGGCGAAATCGTAATCCCAGAAACTGACGACCGCGATCATGGCGATCGGCAGGATGAAGAAGAAGCCGAGGATGGCGATCAGCGGCGTGGCCTGCAGATAGGAGATCGCCCATGGCGCAAGCCGGAAGGCGCGTTTGGGCGTCTCCGCTGCCGGTATCGTCTGCTCTGAAGCGATCGTGGCCATGCCTGGTCCTTTCCTTCATCGAGGTGGGAAAGGAGAGGTCATCAAAAACCCCTCCCCAACCCTTCCCTCAAGGGGAAGGGAGAACGGTGCCGCACCCTCGACAAGTTCCCTCCCCCTTGTGGGGAGGGTTAGGGAGGGGAAAGTCGCAGACACTTAAGCCGCGATGAACTCGTTCCAGCGGCGGACCATGTAGCGGTCTTCGTCCATGACGGAGTTCCAGCAAGCGATATGGCCGATACGGTCTTCGAAGGAACCACCGTCGCGTACCGAGCCGGCCTTCTCCATGACCTTGCCTTCGGGCGACAGGATATCGCCCTGGGCCGCCTTGCCTTCCATCCAGTAGCCCCACTCGTCGGCGGTCATGAAACCCTTGGCGGTTTCAAGGCAGGCCGAGTAATAGCCCTGGCGGTTGAGATAAGCGCCGACCCAGCCGGACGTGTACCAGTTGATGTACTCGTAGGCGGCATCGAGCTGCGCGCCCTTCAGATGCGCGGCAAGGCCGAGACCACCGCCCCATGCGCGATAACCTTCCTTGAGCGGCTGGAAGCGGCAGGCAATGCCCTTCGAGCGGACGGCGGCAACGGCCGGCGACCACATGGACTGGATGACGACTTCGCCCGAGGCCATCAGGTTGACCGACTCGTCGAAGCTCTTCCAGAAGGCGCGGAACTGGCCGTCGCCCTTGGTTTTGATCAGGAATTCGATCGTCTTGTCGATCTCTTCCTTGGTCATGTTGCCCTTGTCGGCATATTTGATCTTGCCGGAGGCTTCGGCGATCATCGCCGCATCCATGATGCCGATCGACGGCACGTTGATGATCGCCGTCTTGCCCTTGTAGGCCGGATCGAGAATATCCGCCCAGGAGGTGATGTCGCGGCCGGTCAGATCAGGACGAATGCCGAGCGTATCGGCATTGTAGATCGTCGGCATCATCGTGAACCACTGGGTCTGCTCCTTGGCGAACTTCTTGGAGTCCTGCGCCTCGACGAAGCCGACCGTGTGCGGCGCCGTCCCTTGCGCGATCGTGCTGTCCGCCTTCAGCTTGCCACTCGTGAAGATCGGCACGACCTTGTCGAAATACTTGAGCTTCTTGACGTCCATCGGCTGCAGAACGCCGGTCGGGAAGACCTTCTTGCAGATCCAGTATTCGATATCGGCAATATCGTAGCTGTCGGGCTGGGTGACGGCGCGCTGGGCGGCGGCATCGGAATCGGTCGCGGTCATCTCGAGCGTGATGCCCAGATCGGCTTTGCACTTCTCGGCGATCGCATTGATGTTCGAAACGCCGGTGCCGAACTGGCGAAGCGTGATGTTGGACTGCGCCCAGATCGTCGGGAAGCCGGTGATGGCGCCCGAGCCGGCGATGGCGCCGACGGCAGCGGCACCCGTCTTCAGAAGCGAGCGGCGGGAAATTCCCTTTTCCGCCTTGGTGGATTTCGTTTCAGTCGTCATGGTAGTTCCCCTTTTCTTGATATTGAAGGTTATGCAGACACGCGGCCCAGGAGGACGGCATCCTCCAGGGCCCAACTCAGAGCCACCGCATCGCCGACCGAAACCGGCTTTGCGAAGTAATCGCTGTCGCTTGCGATGACGGTGAAGTCGTCGCTGCCAGCCCCCAAAACGGTGATCTTCACCGAGGAGCCGCGATATTCGATGTTGGAGACGATGCCGTTGAAGCCGAGCGTCCACTCGGTCGCCACCTGAAGGCGTACGCGGTCGGTACGGATGCCGATATCGACGGCTTCGCCGACCTCCCTGCCCGTCCCTCGTACGGAAAAACTCTGCCCTTCCGGCACAGTCATCACCATCACGCCGTTCTCGCTCGAAGTGACGCGGCCGGAAAGCACATTGTGATCGCCCATGAAGCGCGCGACGAAGGCGGTTGCCGGCTTTTCGAAAACCTGCCGGGGCGAAGCCGCCTGCTCGATCTTGCCGTCATTCATGATGACGATGATGTCGGCGAGCGCCATCGCCTCTTCCTGGCTGTGCGTCACATGCACGAAGGTAATGCCGAGCGTCTTCTGCAGCTTCTTCAGCTCTGCCCGCATGCGGATCTTCAGGAACGGGTCGAGTGCGGAAAGCGGCTCGTCGAGCAGCAGCGCTTCCGGATCGGTAATCAGTGCGCGGGCCAGGGCGACACGCTGCTGCTGGCCGCCGGAAAGCTGTGCCGGCCGCCTGCTGGCGTAGGCCTCCATCTGCATCAGCTTCAGCATGTCCAGCGCTTTGGCGCGGCGCTCGTCCTTGTCGACCCCCTTCATCTTCAGGCTGAAGGCAACGTTATCGACGAGGTCGAGATGCGGAAACAGTGCGTAGGACTGGAACATCATCGCCGTGCCTCGCTTGGCCGGCGGGAAATCGGTGACGACGACATTGCCGAGGCGGATATCGCCCGATGAAATCGTCTCGTGACCGGCGATCATGCGCAGCGTCGAGGTCTTGCCGCAGCCGGACGGCCCCAGGAAGCAGCAATAGGAGCCAGCCGGGATTTTCAGGCTGATGGCATGGACCGCCGTGGTCGCGCCATAGACCTTGGAAACGGATGCTATATCGATCTCTGCCGCTTTCGACATCGTGTCTTCCCCTTTTCGAGAAAGACAATGCATCTGCCGTGCCAGTTTGATGGGCGTGTCTTAAACCCTTGCAAACCAAGAATTTTTAACAGCTTCATCTGAACTGACGAAATTTCTCGCACTTTTCGCACTGCACACAAAATGGGCTTTCGTCCTCAATTCGTGCAGAAAATCGTATACAATTTGGCCGATGCAGTGCGTACAAATTCATTTAACTTTTGAGACGAAGGCAGCTATGATTTGCTGACATCAAGGAAACCGATTTCATGAAATCCGCCGCCAGCGCCATGAGCCAAGACGACACCCAGGAAACGGGCGTCCCGCAGATTCGCGATGCAATCAGGGAAGCCATCGTCGAGCGGCGCCTGTCACCCGGAACGAAACTGTCGGAAAGCGATGTCGGCAATCTCTTCAGTGTCAGCCGCACGCTGGCACGCGCCGCCTTGCAGGCACTGTCCTACGAAGGTCTCGTCAGCGTCGAGAAAAACCGTGGCGCCTTCGTCGCCTATCCCTCTCCCGATGAAGCCCGGCAGATATTTGCCGCCCGCCGCCTGGTCGAGCCCGGCATTCTTCGCGAAGCCGCCGCCCGCATCACGCCATCGGATATCCAGCACCTGAAGCAGTTGCTTTTGGAAGAGGGCCGGCTGATGGGCGAGCGCGGCCAGACGGCAAGGCGGGCCGAGATCAAGGCATCGGGCGATTTCCACCTGACGCTTGCAGTCATATCGGGCAATGCGATCATGCAGCGCTTCATGGAAGAACTTGTCGCCCGTTCATCGCTTGTGATCGCGCTTTACGGGCAATCGACCGTTTCGAGCTGTGGCCATTCCGAACATGGGGACATTATCGAGGCGATCGAAAGCAGGGAACTCGATCGAGCCTGCCATCTGATGCTCCACCACATCGCCCATATCGAGGCCGACCTCGACCTGCGCGAACGCAAGAGCCTCGGCCTGAAGGAAGCATTCGAACTCTAATGGTTCGGCGAAGGGATATCGGCGGCGCGGCTGATATCCTCCACGCTCATCGGCTCGCTGGAACGCAGCTTCACTTTGCCGTCAGTGCCGACAAGCACCAGCCCGAATTCACCGCTGAGCGGCCCCTGCAGCTCATCGCGCACATCGTCGGCATCGAGATCATGTCCGTCTTCGAACAGAGAAAATGCTCCCCCGCCGGCAATCGTGAAAACTTCGATATCCTCTTCGATGAGCCGCATCTGTGATTTGCGCAGTAATTCGTCCTGAATGATCGGCCTGTCGTCCTCTGCATCCGCGAAGACGATCAGCACGTTCTTTTGGCCGAGGAACTGTTCCAGCGACCGCGGCAGACCGGCCTCGTGAACGCCTGTTCCCATGATTTCGTGAAGAATGGATCTCAACATGGTGCTCATTCCTTTTCTGCCTGTTTCAACGGCTGGAAATGAGCTGGGTTCCCTGCGGGGAACAGGATCGCGGCCAGTGCCGCGATCCCGAATGCCTAATCGCGGGGTTCCGCTTCGGACCCGCGCGTCGACAGCGCGACGATATCAGGCGTGCCATTGGCAAGAAGGCGCTTGCGCACCAGAACGCGCATGACGCGCGCCGCCGTAGAGAAAGTCATCTGGTCCAGCGGCCCCTCGCCCTCCCAGGGCTTGGTCAGCCGTTCGGTAACGGCGCCGACGATATTGGCCGGGACGATATCAGTGCATTCCCGCATGGCTTCGAAAACGAAGCTGATCGGAATGACCCTGCCTTCATGGGTGACAATCGGCTCCGTCAGTTCGCTGTCCCATTCCTCGTACGCATAAAGCGCCTCACGGAACAGCTGTTGCAGGGTGAACGGGGCATGTCCGTTGTGAAGTGGCGGCAGTGCATTCATCATGTCTGTCTCCTCTGATGGATTAAGCCAGCTTCCTCAAGACCCGGCCCGGATCGACGCGGAAACAACAGCTCGGCTCCTCCCTTCGGACCGGATACACGATTCATTTTATAGAGTAACACACGTGTGATAAAGCCATTTCTAGCTGTCCGGCCGGCGCGAGGATCTAACCGATTGAAATTCATGCACACTCAAGAGCATTTTTTGCTGCGGGAAGCGATGCAAGCGGTCTTTTCTCTGTAAACCGGCACCGAATCCGGTTTCGGAACTTTTAACGGACTGACTGGTTTTTCCTAGGCATAAAGCCTGGGGAGATTAGCAATGACGGAAATTCACCAACCTGAACGCCGTAGTCGGACCCTGCGTGGTCGCCCTTACAGCCTTCACGAGTTCGCCGCCAAATATGGCTTGAAAAACGAACAGGCAGAAAGCCTCTTTACCCGCTTCGGGCCGTCTTCCATCGAACTGGACCTGCTGATGGCCGCCAAGCGCCGGCCGCCAGTATTGCCGGACCACATGAGCGATTAGCCATGATGAGCGATGGCAAGGACAAGATCCGCAAGGACGCCGAAGGACAGTTCGCACGTTCTGACGAGGGCCGCCGCAACAGCGGCGTCTCCAGCGCCAAGCCGCGCGATATCACGCATTCCGACGACGCGACCGTTCACCGCACGCCGCCCGGCGAGAAGCCGCGCAAGGATTGGGCCGTCAAACACGACGAGGCCAATAGCGAGCGGTCCCGGTCCGAATGATCGCCCGATCTCAGGGCAAAATTTCACGAAATATATCTGGAACACACGTCGGGTGAAAACCGTTCCTACCGCGAGCATGACGAAAAGCCATGCCGCCCATCGAAATCCCGGCGCATTGCCGGGTCCATCTACAAGGTGAGCTTGAGGTACCGTCTTCGGCGGGAGGCCAGCCGTGTGGATTCGATGAGGTCAAACAGCGGCTCAAGAAGGACGCAACGATGAGCAATACCTCCCGGCACGACTGGATATGCAAGCGCGCCTACGCGATTTGGGAAGCGGAAGGAAGGCCGAATGGCCGCGATGCTGAGCATTGGCTTCAGGCAACTGCCGAACGCGACAGGCTGGAGCGCACGCGCGCTTCAACCGATGGCAACGAGGTTCTTGTCAAATTCCGCCCGAAAGCCCCAGAAGCCCGCAAACCTGCCGCCCAGATCGGCGAACGCCACAAGCTTCCGCGAGCGGTGTGACCAGGCCGTCTAATCCAGGCTGAGTCGGAAACGTGCGGAAAAATCGCCTTCGCACCACATGGGGAAGTTGGTTCCCCACTTGTTGTTATGCAGGTTGAAACGGATTCCCTCTTCAAAATCCGGCAATCCCTTGCAGAATGTCATGAAATCCCAGCTCTGCGGGGCAACCAGCGGCGTGTCGAGCGGCTGAACGACGACGGCTCCGACATCGGCGATTTCGCCGCTGACGGCGTTGACCGCCTGCAGCTGTGCGCCCCCGGATCTGGCGAAATTGCCGGCCGGGTGCCACAGCCCCATCTTCCTGAAGAGCCAGTCCTTTGCGCCGGCAGGGGTAAACGACAGGAAGCTCGCCTCCGGCATGCGATTGGCCGGCTTGTCGCGCAATGAGAGCCGCAATTGCAGCACACCGTCATCCGGCAAAAACTCCAGAGCCAGTTGCCTCGGAGCCCCAAATCGCTCGACTGCTTCGGCCGGCATCGACAAGAGAACGCAGCCATCACCCGCGCTTTCGAGCTTCGGCACAAAAACCTTCGAAAGCGCCGCCCCCGAAGCGCCAAGCCCCGGCTTGTCGTGATCGAGCACGGCCCATTCCTGCCGATGCGTCAGATAGGTGTCCATATGCCTGTTGATGTCGGCAGCGTCGTAGCTCTCGTAGCGATAGGCGATCAGCGAACCACTGCGGCCGGCAATCCGGCGCCCTTGCGGCGATGTAAGCGTAGCGATATCGCCCGTCACCTCATTGAGCTCGATCGACCAGCCGCCGATAGCGAGCTGCGTCTCGCGGCTCGCAGTTCCGACGAGCGCTGGCGCAAAGAGCTCTGCGAGCGCTGCCTGTGCCTGCTGCTGGTCGTCGGCATCGAGTTCGGCGACGGCCTGGTCGACATAACCGCGCTGCTCATCCCATGACGCTTCGGTATAGGCAAAACGGTAATCCGTTTTGCGGGCGGCTTCGAAATCGGCTCTCGCCCAGGCTTTGTCGTCGCGCAGATAGGATTTGATGTCCACCCCGCAGGTATGCTCCGCCACCATGGCGAGCCCGCGGCCGAAGGCGAGCCTGCGCCCATTGAGCCCCTCGCCCGCAAAGCGGTCATAGAGCCTCTGCAACGCGAGGAATTTCGCCGTCTTCAACGGGTCGGTGGCGCTGCCATGGATCCAGCTATCGCCGAGCTCCAGCTCCAGTACCGGGAAACGCTCGCGCTTTTCCCAGAGGATCGCACCATAATCCTCCAGCGTCGCGCCGCGGATGACGGCATCGGGCTCGATGCGGCGAATGTCGCGATAGGCTTCAGCCGTCTGCGGCACGCTCTGCGGGCCGATATTGTCCTGCGTATGCGCAAAGCTCAGCCCATCGTCGAAACCTTCCGGGAAATAGGTCTCGCCATACGAGCGCTGGTACATGACGACGACTTCCGCGCCATCAGGCGCGCGCCAGCGGAAAATGTCCGGCACCTCGGGCGGCGGGGAAGCCGTGTTGACGCCGAGATGCAGGAAGCGGATGCCGGCCTCGGCCAGCAAGGGCACCAGGCCGAGCGTGTGGCCGGGAACGTCGGTCATCTTCGCCGCAATCGTCTGCTTGCCGAAACGGCGGTCGAGCTCCTGTGAGTACGAAAGACCCGCTCGGAAAAGGTCCGGCGACATCAGCTCGGTATGGGTGGTGAACGGCAGGCCGTGCCAGCGGATGAGCCCGCGTTCGATCGCCTGTTCCAGTGCCGCGACTTCGGCGGGCGAACGGGAATTCAGATGATCCCAGATCAGCCAGGCGCCCGTTGTCCAGATGAACTTCGGCTCCTCGGGGTTTTCGGCATGGAAATGCGCACCGGTCTCGATCGCCTGCGGGATGAAGCGCTCGTGATATTGACGCCGGACCTTCTCGGCATGGTCGGTAAAACCGATATCGAGATGGGTCTTGAAGACCAGGTGCACGCGCTTTTCTGTCATCTGCATTCCGTTAGATCAGTCCTGCCGTCGTCAAGCAGCTCTTGCGAGACACAACGCAAATGATTTTGCGCACGACACGCAATCCTGATCCCCTCCCAATATGGCACAATGGCATTTTGTGTAATCGTTTCCACAAACACCTTTGCGCTTCACGGTAACGATCCGTCAAGCATATTTGCTGGAGGAACCCCGAATACACTGGATATTTCGCCGGCCAGGACTTCGGCCATCTTGCCTCCAGCAGGCAACGCAACTTAAGTGGCGACAAAATGTGAAAACGTGTTCATACGCCATTAACCTGACTGACCATGGCGATGCACGCGCGATACACCTGTCATCTTGCTGCTTTACACGACATAGCCGGGACCTTCGCCAATGGCATCTTCATGATCGAACTCACCGTCCGTGCCGCACGTTCCGATCAGGCGAACGAACGCCTCGTCCCGCGTGTAATTCTGCTGGGAAAAATCGGCACGGCCATATCCGGGCGCGCCTCTCCGAAGGCAATTGCGTGCCATCGGGATAAAGCCGCGATCCATTCGGTGTGCGAACGTCGATATCGAAGAAATTTCGAGACCGAAGCAACGGTAAAGAAGCGGCTACTTCTCTTCGCAGAGCGCCCGGTGAACCTCTGTCCAGAACAAGGCGAGCAACGTATCGCCGTTGCGCTCGGCAACGAGCGCGCGGATCAGCGCCTCGGAGCCAGCCATGTCCTGCCAACTCGATCTCAGCCCTTTTGCTGCCTGATGGCATTCGGCGATATCGAACGTTCTCTTGCTGTCCATCTGGAGCCTCCCCGAAAAAGGCGCTAACAGACGGACCTGGAAAAGTCATTCCCCGCATATGTGGGGATGCCTTGTATTTTCGACATTCCTCGCGGTAGGATTGAATGGTTTAAGGCAGGCGACACGATGACGGAAAACAATTATTCCCAAAAGTTCGAACCCGTTTTCGAACAGATCAAGGCCGCGGCCAATGTCGATGCTTCCATCCGCATTTTCCAGGCAGGCTATGCCGTTGACTATGTCACCTATCACCTCGCTCAGACCATTGCGGCAAAGATCGACGCTCCTTTCGTGCGCACCACCTATCCGGATGCCTGGGTGTCGCGCTATCTGCTCAACAGTTATGTGAAGGTCGATCCGATCGTCAAACAGGGCTTCGAGCGCCAGCTGCCTTTTGACTGGAGCGAGGTGGAGCCGACGCCGGAAGCCTATGCCATGCTCGTCGATGCCCAGAAGCACGGGATCGGCGGCAACGGCTATTCAATCCCCGTCGCGGACAAGGCCCAGCGCCGGGCGCTGCTGTCGATCAACGCCCGCGTTCCGCTTGATGATTGGAACGCCATGGTCAAGCTCTATCGCAATGAATGGATCGAGCTCGCCCATATCATCCACCGGAAGGCCATCTACGAGCTTCACGGCGAGAACGACCCGGTACCGACGCTGTCCCCGCGCGAAATCGAATGCCTGCATTGGACCGCACTCGGCAAGGACTATAAGGACATCGCCGTCATCCTCGGCATTTCCGAGCATACGACCCGCGATTATCTGAAAACCGCCCGCTTCAAGCTCGGCTGTGCCACCATTTCCGCTGCCGCCTCGCGGGCCGTGCAGCTGCGCATCATCAATCCCTAGCCTTTTCCTTCCGGCCGGATCGAAACCCTCGCTGGTCAAATGTCGGACGTGCCGTAAGGCATGGCCTCCTCCAATCTTTTCACACTGACGAGATCCGCTCTGCGGCATGCTTCAGGCTGCCCGCAAGAGGCTTGAGCGACCCCCCCATATGCGGGGGCTCATCTGTAGGCGCCCATATGAGGGAATTTCCGATCCCGCCGTCCTGAACCATTCTGCTCTCACGAACCCAACACGCTGGAGGGAAAAATGTTCGTTATCATTCAGGCACATGAGTATCAGAAATACGCTTTCATACTCGACCAGATGTTCCGCCTGCGCAAGAAAGTCTTTGCGGACATCCTTGGCTGGAACGTTCCGGTAATCGGCCCCTTCGAGCGCGACAGCTATGACTCGCTCTGCCCGGCCTATCTCGTCTGGTGCGACGAAACCCGCACCCGCCTTTACGGCGGCATGCGCCTGATGCCGACGACCGGACCGACCCTCCTCTATGACGTCTTCCGCGCAACCTTCCCGCAGGCAGCCAATCTCGTCGCCCCCGGCATCTGGGAGGGCACCCGCATGTGCATCGACGAGGAGGCAATCGCCGACGATTTTCCCGAAGTCGATGCAGGCCGCGCCTTCTCGATGCTGCTGCTCGCACTCTGCGAATGCGCCCTCGATCACGGCATCCACACCATGATCTCCAATTACGAACCGCACCTGAAGCGCGTCTACAAGCGCGCCGGCGCCGAAGTCGAGGAACTCGGCCGCGCCGACGGCTACGGCAAATATCCGGTTTGCTGCGGCGCCTTTGAAGTTTCCGAACATGTGCTCACCAGGATGCGCGCATCCCTCGGCATCGATACACCCCTCTACACCCGCTACGTCCCGACGCGTTCCGTCGTGACTCAATTTCTGGAGATGGCAGCATGAACCGCTTGAGCGAAACCACCGTACAAAAAGACATCGGTGCGCTGGAACGACATATCCTCGCATCCCGCGATATCGCAACGCAGATGGGCGACCCCTTCCTCTCCTATCTCCTCTCGATGGCTCTCTTCACGATCTATGAGAAGAAGGCGCATCAGGAAAACGACCTGCTGAAGAGCAGCTATAACTAAGGCCCCCCGGGGCCAGCGGCCGAGCTTGAAGCAGACCTCCCTTCAGGCTCGGCCGCACCTCCCGATCTCAGGCACCTCGCCGGAACATTCGGCTCCCCCACCGGTTTTGCGATGATCGAAACCACGGGAGATAGCCATGACGGACCGGAACGAGGACAGCGTGCGCGAGCGCGCCTACGCAATCTGGGAAGAGGAAGGCAGGCCGGACGGCCAGGATTTGCGCCATTGGAGCGATGCCGAGGCCGAACTGCGCGGCGAAACGACGAAGACCAACAAACAGGCTCGCAGACAGATCGAAGAAACCGAGGCCGCGACCGGAGCAACCGACGTTCCCATCCCGCCGCCGTCTTTGTCGAGCCCGGATTGACCGCTCTCGCCTTGCTACCGCGTCATGGAATCAATCGCCGAAATCAGCGCCTCGTGCTGATAGGGTTTCGGCAGGAAGGCCGTGTTTGCCGGCAGCGACATGGGATCGAGCCGCACCATGCCCGAGGTGATGATGATGCCGATATTCGGCCGCATCGCCCTCACCCGCTTGGCAAGCTGTATGCCGTCCATCGAGCCGGCCATGTTGACGTCGGTAAAGAGAATATCGACATCGTTGCGGGACTTTAGAAGCACCATCGCCTCGTCCGCATTCCCGGCCTCGAGCGCCACGTGCCCCACGTCTTCAAGCACATCCAGTATGTTGAACCTGATCAGCGGCTCATCCTCGACGATGAGCACCACGGCACCCTGGGAAGCCACCATTCTGCGATTGCCCTCTTCAGATCTAGTCTGACGGGAGTAAATGTAGCCCGCCTGCGAAGGTTCCAGAGGGCAAACCGGAAATATGCATCGTCCACAGATGCTTGCGCTCATGGCTTGTGACTGTCCCGGATTTGCGTTAAGCGGACAAAAGCCGCGGGAACCATTGCCCCGGCTGACCGCACCCTGGGTGCCGGGCCTGTAGCTCAATGGTTAGAGCCGGCGGCTCATAACCGCTTGGTTGGGGGTTCGAGTCCCTCCGGGCCCACCATTTTCTCCAGATTACGCACACCAAGCCCGATTCGTAGTTTCCGTACCAGACGCCGCGCTGTTTTCTGGCTCAGTAGTCGATCTCGTTCCACGTCCTTTGCGAGCGCACGCGGATGCTCGCCTTAACCCCAGTGAAAGGTTCCCCGGACCTTAAGGGACTCAATATAGCTGATGACGTCGCCGTTTATTGCCGCCCCATCATATTCATGATAGCTTAACTACACTTTCGCGCTGTGAAGCCAGTGATGGCAAGACGGGGGTGCGCGATGAATGTCTTTTGGATCAGCCTAATCTGTTTCGGCATTGGAATTTCCGCGGCGTCCGCGGGACCACTGCATGATGCCGCGCGCGCGGGCGATGTCGAGCGCATCAAGCAGCTCGCTGATCAGGGCGCGAACCTCGCTGAACTTGACAATACTGGCGAGCCGGCGCTGCTGATTGCGGCGCTATCAGGCAAGGCCGATGTCGTTACCCTTCTTCTCGATCGCGGTTGCGACATCGAGATCCGCAACAAGGGCGGGCTCACGGCGCTGCATGCGGCCGCCTATGGCGGCCATCTCGATATCGTGGAGCTGCTGGTAGCCAAGGGCGCCTCCGTCAACGACCACGAGAACTTCTACAATATGACGCCGCTGCATGCGGCATCCGAGGAAGGCCATGCCGATGTCATTGCTTTCCTGCTCGCGCAAAAGGCCGATATCGAGCCGAAGGAAAGAAACGGCTACACGCCGGTGACCCAGGCCGGATGGCGATCACACTGGGACGCCGTCACTCTTTTGTTGAAAGCAGGCGCCGCCTGTCAGGGAGCCGACCTCACGGGTCAGTGGCTCTATGACGAATGCACGAAGCGAAAATGAGCGTGCGCGCCTGAAAAACGGGAGCATTGAAATGTCTCACTGGAATGGATTTGTGAAGGCCGCAGCAATAGGCGGCATCGCCGTCCTGCTGCTGGCGAACGAGGCTACGGCGGAGGACTTCGTCAATACGGGCTATTTCGGCGATGTGGCGATCAAGGGCTATGACCCGGTCGCCTATTTCACGGATGATAAGGCCATGGAAGGATCGCCGCAATATTCCCACCACTGGCTGGGCGCTACCTGGTATTTCGCCAGTGCCGAGCATCGTGACATGTTCGTCAAGGATCCCGGCAAATATGCCCCGCAATATGGCGGCTACTGCGCCGACGGCGTGTCCTTCGGAACGGTGACCACCAACATCGATCCGAATGCCTGGCGCATCATCGAAGGCAAGCTCTATATCAGCTATGATCCGGGTGCCGCAGAAGGACTGGTGAAGAACCCCACCAAGGTGGTCGACTCCAAAAAGCACTGGTCGGAAGTGCAGAACATCCTGATCTCGGAGAAGACACAGAAAGACTGGCAGCACCCCTCTGCCCAGTAGCTGTCCGATCGGCGGTCAGCCCCCGATCGAGAAGAATTTCAGCGCCTGCGGCGTGACATGCACATATGTCGCGCCGGGCTCGTCGGCAGCGCGGTTGCGATAGACATTGCCGCAGACCATCCTGTCGAGGAAATAGCCCGGGAATTTCTCGCAGAGCCAGTCTCCCCTGATCTCGACAGTGCCGGTAATATTCGTGTTGGCGCTGCGATAGGCGGTATTGCCCGCTTTGTCGAAGAACTGAACGAACTGTGTGCCGTTGCGGTGTTTACCGGTCCAGCTCTTGTCGCTGATGAGATCGCGCAACTGCTCGCCGGTGACCTGATCGGCCTTCTCGCCCTGAAACCCGAAGGGCCATTCGGGAATGCCCGCCTTCTGCAGCCTGCTCAAATGCAGGTTCAGATCGTCCTTGCGCCAGTAATCGTAGAGATAACTGTAGTAGGTGAGATTGCTTTCGGGAAAGAGCGCCAGCAGCTTCGTCTTCTCCTGCAGGCTGCGTTTCCTGTCGCCGTCCTCGATATAGGCCGCGGTCAGGAATTCGCGCGCAGCCTCCGCATTGGGAAGCGCGTCGCGGGCCGCCTCCATCAGCGAAATCGACCGGTCGTCATCACCGATGATGTAGAAGACGATACCCGCCAGCAACTGGAAGCCGGGCGATGGCGAAGGATCGAAGCGTAGCGCCTTTTCCATTTCGGTGGTCGCCTGGTCATGATTGCCTATATGAGCGAGCACGAGGGCCAGATTGCCATTGGCTTCGGCGTCGCTCGGCTGCGCCTGCACGGCACGGTTCGCCGATATCAGCGCCTCCGTCTGGCGACCATCGACCAGTTGCAGAAGAGCAAGGACCGTATGCGCCCGCGCATTGTTCGGGTCGATCTTCAAAGCCTGTCCTGCCGCATCGTAGGCGATCTTGCGGGCCACGGCCGCCGACCAGAGGATATTATAGTCGTTGCGCCAGACATCGACGGCGATCCGCGCGATCCCCGCATGCGCATCGGCAAAATTCGGATCGAGGTCGATCGCCTTCTGGTAATAGGACAGCGCTTCGCGGTAGGTCGCGACGTCTCCATAGGTGAGGCCCGCCTGCTCGGCGCGCATATAATAGTCGTAGGCCTCGAGATTCTCCGTAGGGATCTGCGCCAATTGCGTGCGCTCGCCCTCGCTGAGCCGGATGGCAAGTGCTGCGATGATCTTGCTGATGACATCATCCTGGACCGCGAAAAGGTCGGCATATTCCCGGTCGTAGCGCTCGGCCCAGAGGGAAAGCCCGGTCAGGGCGTCGATCAGTTTGACATTGATGCGCAATCGCGAGCCTGCGCGCTGCAGCGTGCCTTCGAGAACGTAGTGAACACCGAGTTCGGCCGCCACATCCTGTATCTTGCCGCCATCGTCACCCACCGCAAAGACGGAGTGGCGCGCGATGACGAAGAGGCCGGAGACCTTGGAGAGCTCGGTAATCAGGTCGTCGGTCAGGCCTTCGGCAAGATGATCGTGCTCGACGTCGCTGCTGACATTGATGAAGGGCAACACGGCGACGGACGGCTTGTCCGGCAGCGGATAGGCAAACCGTCCGGCAACCGAAGGGCTTTCCAGCAACGCCCATGGCTGCCACCATAGCGCAGCTCCGGCAAGAACGAGCAGCAAGGCGCCAGCAGCCATCGCCACGATGCTCCGGTGGCCCGGATATCGGCGCGCCTTGGCAGCTCTTTTTGCTGCCAACGGGCTGAGTACGACACGATAGACTCGCACGGGCTCCGCAAGGCTTTTGACCTTCTGCTCGCCAAGCGAGATGAAACCGACATCGAGCTTCGATCTCACCTGGTCGTAGGCTGGGCCCGTGATCGCTATTCCGCCAGGTTCGGCGAGCGACTGCATACGGTCGGCGAGGTTGACGCCATCACCGTGGATATCGTCTCCCTCGACGATGATATCACCGAGATTGATGCCGATGCGGAAATCGAGACGACGGTCGTCCGGAATCTCCGCATTGTGCCTTGCCTTCAGCCTCTGGACATCCACTGCGCAGCGCATGGCATCGACGACGCTGTGAAACTCGACCAGCAGCCCGTCGCCCATGGTCTTGACCAATCGTCCGCTATGTTCGGCTATCGAAGGTTCGACGATCTCCCTCAGATCTGCCTGGAAACGCAGACGCGTCCCCTCCTCGTCGACCTGGCTCAAACGGCCGTAGCCCACGACATCGGCAATCAGGACAGCGGCAAGTCGGCGCTCCATGTCAGTCTCTTCCCCCGAAAGGACGACAGCGGGAAGCATCTTACAGCACCGCCATAGCCGATACCATCGACGGCGAGAGGAAGGTCGCCAGCTCGTGACGGGACGGCAGACGGAGCCATTGTCATATAACTGTCATATTATGCATAGGTGGCATGCCAAAATGCCCATTGTTGGAGCATCGCGCACAAATTATATGCTCGCCGGCTAACAAAAATAAAAAAAGTGAGCTTGATATGCCCTCGATTTTCAAACGCCGCAAAAGCGGCCTCATGCGACGGATCGTCAATGGTCTTGGTTCTGCCCAGCAGCGCTATCGTGATGCGCGCGAGGCAAGGAAGACCGCGATCCATCCTTCGTTTCTTGACGATTTCGGTATCTGACCAGACGGGCGCGCTCAGCTTGAGAGCGCTCGAATCCCTTCCAGGCGGGCTTCCATCGCCCTCTCAGGCAGCCTTCTGATCCCGGGATATCATCCCGGTATCCTGCCCGATCTCCCCCTTCTTCAGCATGATCCCGCAGGCAAACGCGACGGCGGAGAATACGAAGAAGAACGATTCGCCGATAGCCAGCCGGTTGTTGGAGTTGGACAGGATCGTTCCGAGGAAGAATAGCGTCACCATGCTATAGGCCAGCAGCGCGCTGAGGCTGATCAGCCCGGCCCTCCAGGCAGCGAAAACCCGCCTATACATGGCTGTTGCCAATATGGCGAAAACGATGATGCCGAACAGCCCGTGGCGAACAAGCATCTCGAAGTAGCCGTTATGGAGCAGAGTATAGGGCACGCTGGCATAGGTGGTCGAATTCCAGAGGGTGAGCCAATGGTTGCCGGCACCAAAGAGAGGCGCCTGGGCAATCACTTCCGAAGCATTCGCCCAGAGTTGCAGCCTTTCACTCATCGATTCCGGCGTATCTCTTGACGCGATCGCAGCAGCGACAGCATCCCGAACGCCATGTGCGGAGATTTCGGTCTCGATCCGAACGGTGGCCTCATAAGTGGGGCCGGCAAACCTCCAGATATCATCGCCGCCGACAAAAAGCGCTGCTGCCACGAGAGCAACGACAGCAGCTCCTACCAGCGCAGCCCGGCGTCTGTTTGCATAAAGCAGCATCGAGGCCAGCATGAGAGGTCCGACAAGGACGAGGCTCAGCCAGACGCCTTTCGCCTTCGAGCCGTAAATGTTGAAAAGGCAGAGCGCGATGATGAGTGTCGCGACGGCAATGATCCAGCTGCCGGACCGGCGCTCGAGCCTGCCGGTCTCCCATGCGTGCAACAGCCAGTAGAAGGCGCCGATCATCAGGAAACCGCAGCCGATGGCGCCATGGATCAGGTTGTTATGGAAGAGCGGCGAAATACGGTCGTCGCCTGCAAGAATCGGCTGGTAGTCGGTGGAGATCAGCAGGGCGGCAAGTGCGATCGGGAAATAGATCGCCAGGACCGTCCCGACCTCTTTCCGGCAGGAATAGAGCGCGATGCCGACGGCTGGGAAAAACAGCGGAAAGGCGTAGAGCCAGTCGGACGCACCCTTCTCGCCGTAGACGATCAGGCCGAAGAGGAAGCGCAGCAGCGCATAGGCGCCCCAGGCAACACAGGCGTTGGCCAGCCAGTCTCGCTTCAGCAGGCTCAAATTCGGCTTGAACCAGACAAAGATCGTCCCGATCAGCAGCAGCGCCGCATAGCGATAGCTGTCGCTTTCCAGAATGGGCGCCGAAATCAGCAGCAGCCACAGGATGATGAGGACAGGCTTGAGGCGGGAGGGCGTGGCGGTGGGCTCTTCGCTCGCTACCATGGAGAATATTGCACCCTTCTAGCATAGTCGGCAGCACGAAGCAGTTGGGTGACGGAGCGGCGTATTCCCTTGAATTACTGCCGCTTGTAGTCGAGCTTCGTCGCAATCGCCGTGTCGTGGCTGTTCGGCCCTAGCTCTATCAGATTGTTCTTGACCGTAAAGCCATTAACCTCGGCCGACCACCCGCGCTCTAACGCCACATCGAAGGGATAGACCGTGACGGTCATCGTCCGCAGGAGCAGCGAGAGGTTCAGATTGTCTACCATGCGTTGATTGCCCTCACACTCTTTGGTCGAAAGCAACCATCATGATAAAGCAGTTCCCGCATCGATTTCTGCCGCAATAGCTTCACAATCCGCAGACACAAAGCTCGCAGGGACGCAAACAGCCGAGGAACAAACATGGCGCCGAACTATACCAAGACTGCCCTTCTGACAGCCTTTCTGAGCCTGCCGCTCGCGGCATCCGCTCCACTTCTTGCGCAGGAGAATCAGCCGCGCGAAGCGGTCATCAACGTGTCCGGAGAGGGCGAATCGGCATTGGCTCCCGATATGGCCGTCGTCAATCTGTCCGTGGTCAAGCAGGCCAAGACTGCCCGCGAAGCGCTCGATGAAAACAACAAGGCGATGAACGAGGTGCTGGCCGCACTGAAGAAGAGCGGCATCGCCGACCGTGACCTGCAGACTTCAGGCTTTTCGATCCAGCCGCAGTACAATTACCCGCAGCCGGTCGACAATCAGCCACAGCCGCCGCAGTTGATCGGCTACCAGACCAGCAATTCGGTTACCGTTCGCGTCCGTGACCTTTCCAAGCTGGGCGAGATCATCGACCAGTCCGTCACCCTCGGCATCAATCAGGGCGGTGATATCCAGTTCACCAACGACAAGCCGGAAGCCGCCCTGGAGGCAGCCCGCAAGAACGCAGTCGCCAATGCGATCAAGAAGGCGAAGACACTGAGTGAAGCCGCCGGCGTGAAGATCGGCCGCATCGTCGAAATCAGCGAAAATGTCGTGCGCCCGATGCCGCAGCCGGTTTATCGCGCCACGATGATGAAGGAAGCTTCCGACGCCGCTGCCGTTCCCGTTCAGGGGGGCGAGAACAGCTACAATGTCACCGTCAGCGTGACTTTCGCAATCGAACAGTAAGTCTCCGCAGGGCGCTTCGGCGCCCTGCCCCAACGGGAAAGCCGCTCAAAAGAAAACCGCCCCTGCTGTCTGCAAGGGCGGTTTTTTTACGCACTGAACGGGCGCGCCTGGCTTCAGCGGCGCAGGAGCGGGCAGCCGCGAACGTTGCCGAAAGTCATCTCGCTTGGGCCACGGCGGCTCCAGCCCTGCACGATCACACGACGCGGCGTGATATCAACGACGCGCGTACGGCGCAGGCCGTAGTCCTCGGCGATGTTTGCAGCGATGCGCGGATCGCAGCCGCCACGGGGCGGACGCCCGTAACCCGGCGGAGGCAGAGGCGGACGGCCATAACCCGGCGGCGGTGGCGGCGGACGGCGCCAATCCGGCGGGGGCGGACCACGATCCGGTTCACCGATAATGATATTTACCTGTGCTGCAGCCGGCGCAACGGTGCCGGCCAGCGCAGCGGCGGCAAGAAGGGCGGCAAGCCCAGCCTTCGCCATAAACTGCATCATAAAAAAGATCCTCATGGTTGATAGCCACGCGGGCAACTGCCGGAGCCTATTTCGGAATCACTTGCATACAGTTCCGAGAGAAGACGGGCGAAAGCATCGCGGTCAAGGCAAAACAGGCGGAGGCGAGGTTTTCCTGCTTCAAGTTCCCCTGCCTCCGGTCCACCGATCAGCGATACATGAGCGGGCAGCCGCGCACGTTGGCGAAGGTCATGCGATCCCAGCCACGGCGGTCACGACCGGCAACGACGACCCGGCGCGGTGTGATGGTTGAAATGCGCACATCGCGCAAACCGGAATAGCGGGCTTTGCGGATAGCCTGCATCGGTGAGCAGCCGCGAACCGGCGGGCGATTATACTGCGCCTTGACGACGAAATCGGACTGCGGCGCGGCGAAAGCGGCGGAGCCGGCAAAAGGAATGGAACTCAGGGCAAGCAGTGCGGCAAGCGAAGCCTTGGCAAGGAAATGCGACATTCGGGTTTGTCTCCTCGTGGTGTTTCCTCAATCTCCCTTTTGGGATTGTCTCGAGACTAAACGCATGAAGCTGAATGCTGTTCGAACCGGCCATTCAGTTGGCATTCAGGACGGTTAACGGCGCAGAAACAATGCCCGGCAAAGCGGCGCAGTCGCTTTCGTCCCGGAATGCGCAAGCCAATCTACGGGCCGAGATGCAGGACCACGTCGCGCCGATGCGGGCGATCACGGTGTTCGAAGAGATAGATGCCTTGCCAGGTGCCGAGCATCAGCCGGCCGTTGCCGACGGGAATGCCGATCGAAACCTGGTTCAGCGCCGCCTTTATGTGAGCCGGCATGTCGTCCGGCCCCTCGCTCGTATGGATGACCCATCGCATCGATGGGTCGGATGATGGCGGCACGAGGCGGCGGAAAAAATTGTTGAGGTCCGTCTTCACGTCAGGGTCGGCATTTTCCTGAACGAGCAGCGAACAGGAGGTATGGCGCACGAAGACGGTCAGCAACCCCTCGTCCATGCCGGACTGTCGCACGAAGGCTTGGGCCTGATCGGTGAATTCGTAGAGGCCCTGACCGCGGGTGGATAGTGTAAGCATCGTCTGGGGCAAGGCGGTCTCCGTCGCAGATTGTCTCTCGCGAGGTGGCGTGCCTTGCCCCCGAAGTCAATGCCGCATCTCTGAGGTTACAGCCGCAGCAGTTCCTCGAAGCCGCCATAGATCATGCGCTTGCCGTCAAAAGGCATCTGCCACTTGTCGCTGGAAAGGCGTGGATCGGCCATTACCTTGGCATTGACCTCGTCGCGCTGCTGCTTGGACTTGTAGAGGATCCAGGAAAAGACCACGACCTCGTCATCCTTGGCCATCACGGCGCGTGGAAACGAGGTCAGCTCACCATAGGGCACGTCGTTGCCGAGGCATTCGACATATTCAAGCGCGCCGTATTCCTTCCAGATCGATCCGGCATAGGCAGAGAATTCCTTGTAGGCATCGACATTCCCGCGGGGAACGGCGACGATGAAACCATCAACATAGGACATTGCAGATCTCCCTTCGTTTTAACGTCCGAAGGACGTTCGACGCCGGCGGCATCCGACATAGGCGCGTCAATTAATGCCCACGGCCTATGCGGCAAGGAGATAGGGCCTAACCCTGAAGGGTCTTCACCTTGAGGAGATCCGGGAAAAGGCGCGTCCATAGGAGCACGACGGCAATCGTACCGACCCCGCCAACGATGCCGGCCACGACCGGGCCGATCACGCCGGCAAGCATGCCGGACTCGAATTCACCGAGCTGGTTGGATGTGCCGATGAAGAGCGAATTCACGGCATTGACGCGGCCACGCATCTCGTCAGGCGTCAGAAGCTGCACGAGAGAGCTTCGCACGACGACGCTGACCGTGTCGGACGCACCGACGACGAGCAGCGCGATGACCGAGACCGTTATATTGGTCGAGAGCGAGAAGACGATTGTGGCGACACCGAAGACTGCCACTGCCATCATCATCTTGCGGCCGACATCCGATGTCAGCGGCCGGCGGGCCAGCACGATGGACATGGCAAGCGCACCGATCGCCGGTGCCGCCCGCAGCAGGCCAAGGCCCCACGGGCCGGCATGGAGAATATCGCGTGCAAACATCGGCAGCAGGGCCGTCGCGCCCCCGAGCAGCACTGCGAACAGATCAAGTGAGATGGTGCCGAGCATCACCGGTCGGCTGCGGATGAAGGAAACGCCGGCGAAGACGGAAGTAAGTGTTACCGGCTCGCGTTTCGAAGGCGTCCACTGCATGCGGATCGAAATCACATTGAAGCTCGCCACCGCAAAAAGCACGGCTGCAACCGCGAACGGCGCAATGGGGCTCACGCCATAGAGAAGGCCACCGAGCGAAGGGCCGATGATCAGCGCCGTCTGCATCATCGAGGTCGACGTGGCAACGGCTCTCTGCAGCATCGAAACCGGCACGATACTGGGCAGGAGTGCCGCCATGGTCGGCCGCTCGAAGGCGACAACGGCGCCCATGATGGTGACTGCGACCAAAATTCCGGCCGGTGTCAGCCATTGCTGCCAGGTTGCGATCGCCAGAACCAGCGAGGTAACAGCCTCGATCAACTGACAGGCAAGCCCGATCCGCCGGCGATCGAACCGGTCGGCGACGTGACCAACGACAAAGGTCAGCACGGCCATCGGCAGAAACTGGCAGAAACCGACGAGCGCGAGCGCGAAGGCGCTATGCGTCTGATCGTAGATCATCCATCCCATGGCGATCGCCACGGACTGGAAGGAAAGTGAGGAAAAAACCCGGGAGGCGGCGAAGTTCAGATAGCCGGGATGGCGCAGAACGCTTTCCCGCTCTTTCACTGGTATGTCCATGGTTCAGTTACCGGCCTGCGGCCAAGCCACAGGCGCCTATAGGAATCTTATAAGAGCGGAACGGTGTTCTGCCTGAAAGTGATCCATGTCAACCGCAATAAGCTCCGGTGCGCAATTGCCGCATCAAGTCGAGCGGGGACAGCAGCCGACCATCTGGCACGCCGCGGTATGGAGCTGGTCGCGCATATCGAGCAGCCACATGGTCTCTTCCATGACGTCAAGGATTGCCATACGCAAATCCGGACCAATGAGAGCGAGCAGCTCATTTTGCGAACTGCCTACGGTCGCTGCACCACCAAGAAGCTTCCTCATCTGCTCGACAGTGGGGGCCGTCGAAATCTCGACCCTATCCAGAATGTCGGGAGATGGGATGCCCATCCAGGAAAGTGCGGATGCGACCAGCAGCTTGGAAAGCGCTCGGCACAGAGGACAGGACAATTCTTCGGATGTATCGACGATCTTCCGCTTGAAGCAGGCGATCGTCGCCCGGACCTTGCTGTTGACGGCTGCAAACATGCCTACAGCAATCCTGCGAGTAGCGTCGACCGGTCTTAATATGTAGACCCTTTGCCGGCTCCGGAGGGATGTGGCCGCGCTATTTTCTTCACTGAAACCCTGAACAAGGAAATCACCCCTTCCCGCCAGTATTTCCAGCAGGATCAGAACATATCCGTCACTGCGAAAGACATCGAACTCAAAATTGAAAGAACCATCGCCGATGCTCTCTACGATGCGGATATCCAATACTTCGGAACGAAGCTCCACCTGGTCGAGTTTCATAAGGCCCCCGGGTCTGCAATACCCCGCGCGCGGCAAAGATACTGCAACCTGAAGGGTATTCATATTAACCCAATACGCTTACGCATCCATCGTCATTTGACTGATGCGTAGGTCATAGGTGGAAGTCCGGTTATACCTTAGAACTGGCCTGCTTCGGGCGACGGCAGCTCTTCAATGGAATCGACCCTGTCAGGGTAAAAGGCCAAATGGTCCTTGATGTTGGCTACGGCGGGATTGGGCGCCTCGTAGGTCCAGATCGCATTCTTCGAACGCTCGCCGCCATCACGAATGCTGTAATAGGAGGCATCTCCCTTATAGGGGCAATGGCTCTCATGCTCGGTGCGTTCCAGCAGCGACATATCCACATCCTTGCGTGGAATATACTGCACCGGCGGATAGGAAGCCTCGCGCAGGGTCAGCGCATCGTGCGTATCGGCGATCACGCGCCCGCCGAGCTTGACGACGACACGGGAGGGATTGTGTTCGACGGTGATCGGATGATCCGGCCCGGGAATCTTGATCGGCTTGCCTGACATGGACGTCATCTCCGGATTGATATCTCTCCGAAAGAGATAGGGTGTGCAAGCGACCATCCCAAGGGGCCGCGCGACCATTCTCGTTCGGCAGATTTCATAAGCCGCAGATGTGCGCATCGACGATACGGAAAGAGCCGCGGAGACGTTGACCTCCGCGGCTTGTGATCTGCTATCTGCTTACCAGCGATCGAGGCCGAGCAGCTTGCGGCCGAGCGGCGTCAGCTCGGCGGTCTTGGCATTGTGCTTTTCCCACTCGCGCGGATCGCCGGGGAAGGCATCGCGCTTCGGATGATCGAGCTCCCGCCACAGGCGAATGCGCTCCTCACGCTCTTCGGCATTATCGTATTCGGCCGGATGCATGGAAATGTACTGCGCCATGCGCACACGGTTCTCCGCATGGTTCGGGCGAACGCCATGGGCGAGCAGCGAGTTGAAGATCATCAGGTCACCCGGCTCCATGTCGATATTGACAGTCGAAAGACCGGTCATGTCGGGATGCATCGGATCGCGGTCCTCGGGCTGCGTCTTCACCCATTCGTCGAAATGTTCGAAGAGATAGGGCACGCACTGGAAGCCACCGACATCGCCGTCTTGCTTCTTCAGGCTCAGGACTGCCTGCACGCCGATCGGCATCGGCCGGATGGAGGTATCGACATCCCAGTGGATGAAGCCGTTGGGATTGCCCTTGACCTTCTTCGGCGGGTTGAGATTGGCGCGGTCGATCGTCACCCACAGGTCTTCGCGGTCCCAGATATCGACGAAGACGTCATAGACGCGCTTCTCCATCCGGTTATCCCACATTGCCTGGTGATTATAGATTTCCAGCATGCCGGTATTGTTGAGCTCTTTCATCTTGTGCTCACGGCGCTGCGGCGCATACCAGGTGGAGGAATCGTTCGGATCCTTCTCGTCAAAACGCCAGAGCACCTCCGCAAGCCGCTCGACATTGGCTGCAGGAACGGCCTGGCGAACGATGACATAGCCCTTCGTCGTCCAGTGCTGCCAGTCCGCTTCCGAGAGCACGCGCAGCGGCAGTTTCTTCTTGATGTCCTTGAGCTGCGTGGTGACCGACGAGGCCGTCGGATGAGCGTCGCGTTTCACTGCCAGTTCCATGAGATCCTCCCATCATTTGATCCATTCCTGTTGTTTCAGGCGATGGAGACAGTGTAGCGGCTCATCGCAGCTCATGTTGTGCCAACTTGGCAGATTATGATACTATTATGGCGTCAAATTATCTGAGAGGCGCTTGATGAGGCCGTATCTCGAAATCCTGCCACGCCACGCCGACAGCTCCTGGAGCATGCTGAACCGGCGGCTGGATGACGCGATCCCCTTCCAGTGGCACCACCACCCCGAATTCGAACTGACGCTGACGCTGAACTCCATCGGCCAGCGCTTCATCGGCGATCACACGGGGGAATATGAGGATGGCGACCTCGTGCTCGTCGGGCCGAACCTGCCACACACCTGGGTATCGCGGGCCAAATACGACGAGGCAAACCCGCATATCGCCCTCGTGCTCTGGTTCCATCCGGACTGGATGCGGCAAATGACATCAGGCGCGGTGGAACTGCGCCCCGTCGAAGCAATGCTTGCTCGTGCCGATCGCGGCTTGCATTTCTCGAAGGAAGCGGCCGCTGCCGTCCGCAGCAATATCGAAGCCATCTTCGAAAAGCCCCCGGCCGAACGGCTGCTCTTGCTCTTTAACATCCTCGGCGCCATTGCCGCAGACCGGCAGGCATCTTCGCTTGCCAGCACACCCGGCCAAAGCCGTGAATTGCAGGAAAGCCGCGAACGGATCGACAGGGTGCTAACGCATGTGCATCTGAACTATGCCCGCGCAATCGCGCTGGAAGAACTTGCCGATATAGCCGCACTAAGCGTCTCGGGCTTGCACCGGCTGTTCCGCCGCCATACCGGTACCACCGTCTCGGACTATCTGATCCGCATGCGCATCGGCGATGCCTGCGCCCGCCTTTCGGCCACGGTCCAGCCCGTCGGCCATATCGCCGATGCCGTCGGCTATAGTTCGCTTGCCAATTTCAACAGGCAGTTCAGGACGCAAACCGGAATGACGCCGCGGCAATACCGCAACGTCTTCCGCCCGGCTTAAACCTTGGCCGTTCGCCGCAGGCTGGCGAGGCCAAGGCCTATGACCGCGGCCAGAACGCAGGCAATCCCGAAAATCTGGTTGGAACCAACCGCCTCTCCAAGAACCAGGAAGGCAAAAATGACGGCTGTCGCCGGCGCAACAGCCGTAAACAGAGAGGCCTCCGCGCCACTGACGCGCTCCGCTCCCGCATACCAGAGGATGAAGCCGCCGAGAGTCGGCACCAGCGCGTAATAGACGACCGCAAGCAGAGCGGGCTGCGAGGCGATGCCGATATCATGATGCTCAAACAAGGCTGGCACACCCGCAACGACGAAGCCGATGGCCGTCATCAGCGCCGACTGCGTCAATGGCGGGATCGACGTGCCAAGCCGCTTGTTGAGCAGGATGAACAGCCCCTCGCAGATGACCGCGCCGAAAATCAGCATGTCACCGACGAGAGACCCACTACCGGCAGCCGGCGAGAAGGCAATGGAAAAGACGCCGGCTGCAGCCAGCCCGATTGCCAGAAGCAGGAAGCGCTGCGGCCTCTCGCCAAGCACGAGAATGGAGATTGCCGCCGAGACGACCGGCAGCGTGCCGATGATGACGCCGGCATTGGCCGCCGATGTCAGCGACAGGCCCGAAATCAACAGGGTCGTGTAACCCACGCTCCCAGCACCTGCCTGCGTGACGAGGATCAGCCAATCCCGTCCGGAAAGCCGCAACAGCCCCGATCCTGTCCATCGCATCAGGAAGAGAAAGAAGGGAAAGGCCACCGCAAAACGCAGGGCCGTCGCCGTAAAAGGCGGCAATCCGGAAGCAATGACCTTGCTGGCGACAACGGTACTGCCGACCGTCGTCATGGCCAATGTGAGATAGATATAACCTTGAAATTCCCTGCTCATCTGCCGCTCCTTTCGAGACGGGGCAAGCAAACAGGCTGAAAGGCCAGGGGTCTTGAACGAAATTGCAAGGGAACAGGCAAGCGATCAGGAATGCCCGCGCGCATAGGTGCCGGGTGTCAGGCCGTAGCGGGAAACGAAGGCGCGCGTCATATGGCTCTGGTCGGCAAAGCCGCTTTCCGCTGCGGCCTCCGCCAGGGCCGCACCACCGGCGATCAGCCGCCGGGCAAGATGCACGCGGGCCTGAACGTGATAGGCATGCGGCGTGAAACCCGTTGCCCGCGCAAAAGCACGCAGCACCTGAAACCGGCTGAGGCCGCTCTCCCGTGCCAGATCGGAAAGCGAGATCTCGCCTGCCGGATCATCATCGATCATGTTGCGCGCATGGACAATGGAATGCGGTGCAATGGCCGGCCCCTCCGTCATCGAGGTTTCCCGCAGGACATCGGCAATGACCGACAGAAGCAGCTCTTCGCAGCGCAGCCCTTCCTCATCCCCGGTCACGGCGGAAAACAGCACGCGAAATCGGTCGGCGAGCAGCCTGTCATGAATGACAGGGCGCGGAATTTCCGACCGGCTGGTCCCGCCTCCTGCAACCTCGCGCACAAGCCCCTCCATCACCGCAGGATCAAAATAGAGGATGCTCCAGGAGCGCGCCTCGCCGATCGGCGCGCCGTCATGAACCTCGTTCGGGTTGACGGTGATAAGATCGCCGGCCTCCGCCTCGACCATGCCGCGCCCGCTCAACGATTTCTGCGCCCCAGAAAAGATGAGGCCAATGCCGAACTGCTCATGCGTGTGGCGCGCGAAACGATGGCCTGATGTCGCCACCACCGCCTCCACGCCGGGCACGGACGAACGCAGCATCCTGAACTGGCTGGCGGCCATGGCAAACTCCTTCGCGCCCGACTGTGCCAGCCGGCAGCGAGCCTAGCAAGCCCAGAATGGGCAGCAGTTTCGCGTGCGGAATTGCGCCAAAACAGGAGTTCTAAAAGAACTCATCGAGGAGCTGATAATAGTCCGTCTTCACAGGATCGATGATCGAAAGGCCATAGGCATTGAGAAACAGCCGCACGAATTCCTCGCCAAAATTATAGCTGATGCTATGGCAGGCGAGCGCGACATCCTGATAGCGGTCGGCAACACCGAGGCGGCAGCAATCGATGTAACCGGCGAATCGACCGCCCGACGCCATGAAATTCGGCAGGCACGCATCGCCATGCGTTATAACGAGATTTTCGCTTTCCGGCCGAAGCCGCTGTAGTTCGCCGAAGAGGAAGAAGACGCTCTTGCCGAGCCGCTCCTCGTCGAAATCCGTTTCGTCGACGACGCCGGCGCGCATGCGCGCTGCAGCGGCCGCGAGACGCTTCTCCAGCCGATGATCGAACGGACAGGCATTGATATCGAGGCTATGGAGCGCACTGAGCGCAGAGGCGAGGATCTCGATGCGCTCTTCAGGCAACAGCGTTGCGGCAGTGACGAGATCCACGCCCGGCAGCGCCGTCATCAGAAGAAAATTGCGCTCTCCGTCGCTCTCATGGGCAATGACTTCAGGGCAATCGAGGCCCTGGCTGCGAAGCCAGACAAGTCTCTCGGCTTCGTCGGCGAGCTCGCAAAACGGTCCGGCCTCTTCGACCTTCAGGTAAAGCCCCGGACGCCCTTCGCCCTCCAGACGAAAAACACAGGCCGAGGACCGCCCGAGAGCGTCCCGTCGCCATTCATAGCCGCCGAGATGGTTCCGGAGCGAGGCCGGCAGCCTGCCATCTTCCTGAAGCGGAACGACCATGATGATCCCTGGGGGAAAAGGCTCCTTCGGGAGCTTGGGTGACGGCCTTAGTGAAAGGTTCCGACCGGCGCGCTTTCAGCGAGAATTTCGAAAGCTTCTTCCAGGGCCGCGACGAGAATATCGGTCAGCTCGTCAGCCTTGTTTTCCAGAAACATCAGGCTGACAGCTTCTTCCTGGCGCTCGAAGAAGTGCTCGATCTCGTTCGACATATCATGTGTCCCTTCGCTACCGTACCATAACGGCTATGGGGAAACGATAGAGATGGTTCCTTGCGTGTGGCTGTTGCGCGAATGAAGCAAGGCTAGCGAACAGCTATCGGCGAGAGTTGTAAATCGGATACTGGCTCTCGGGAAGCGGCCCACCGAACTTAAATGCAAACGACAGTATCCTCTTTGCGTCGGGATCCACTTCACATCGGAACTGTACGTTGTACCATTTTCCGCTCTTGAAAAAGGCCCCCTTCCTCGTTTCGATAACAGTTTCGTTGGTTAGCGAATATGACGGTAGCTCGGCACCCCGAAATCTCGGATTCTCATGAATTATCTGCTGATCGAGTTCTGACCTGCATAATTGGTTCATGCGCTCGCCGCGCTGCATGTTACCCATTGCCGTCTGCGCAATCTGATCGTCCGTCATATTCTGCGAAAACAACGTTTTTACCTCGGGCAATGGCGCCTTCGACACTTGATCTTTTTGCAGTGCGGGCTTCTTGGGCACCGAAGGCTTTTCGGGTTCGAAACTGGTCTTCACCTCTTCGGTTGTCGCAGCGGCAGGCGCGTCGCGTTCCGAATGTGTATCGGCAGCAGCGATCTGCGGCGGTTCTATTTCTTTTGGAACCGGATTTCCGGCGGGCTGCTCAAGCGGCTGAGACGTACTGGTAGCTTCCGCTGTCTGCTCTTCCGGTGGCTGCGGAGGCGAAGACGGTGGAGGAACCGGTGTATCCTTTTTCTCTCCTTCCGAGGCGTTTCCATTCACGGACTTCATCGGGCCGGTGTTCTTGTCTCCAAATTCGAAAACAGGTGAACTCCCGCCCGCCCGCTTCTCGGACGAAGGTGGAGGCAGACTCGGTGGCGACGGAGAAGGAGGCGGCGCTGGTGGCGGTGGTGGTGGCGGTGGTTCGGCCTTTGCCTGTTCCTGTGGTTTCTTTTCCTCTTTTGGCTTTTCCTCCGGCTTTTTCTCGTCTTCCTTCTTCTCCTCCGGCGGCGGGACGAGCTCGACCTTCACGCTCTCGTCCTCGGCGGGTTGCGCCTGGATCTTAGGGAGGCCGAAAATCAACAGCGCGACGATGGGCACATGCACCAGTACGGACGCGATAACACCCCAGCGAGCGCGGGGCTCCTGGTGTTCCGTCTCGTGATCGGTATCTGCCGGTTCGACTTCTTCTTCTGTCACAGCAGCGATGTGGCCTTTAAAACCGGCAGCATCAAGCCACAAATGGAAAAAACCTTGTGATGATGGCCTTCGTGACTGTTGGCAGCGAGCTCACTGGTCGGCCTCGCCATCCTCGGCCACCAGATTGTGTTCCTGCCACAGGTCCTTCGGAATGGCATCGCCAATCGCAAAGGCAAAGGCGGTGACAGTCTTCCCCGCGGGATCCACCTCGCAATGGAAGCGGATATTGAACCAGTTCCGCTTGCTTCGGAAAGCCCCGCCATCCACCTCGATGCGGTTGCCCCTCACCTTCTCCGGCTTCATGGCGTAAGGTGCCACGAGATCGGGCACCGATCCCGGACGGGAACGGTTGACCTGCTCCAGCGCTTCGAGGTTGCAGAGCTGCAGATTGCGCTCCTCACCGGACAGCGTGCCAAGCAGCTGACGTGCGTTGCGGCTGCGCGGGCTGCCGAGTGTTTTTGCGGAAAAGAGTACCGTCGCCTGCATCAGCGGCGGTGGACCTGATACCGCCGGCTTCGCCAGCGCCGGCGCAGACGGAAGCACCTCTCTGGACGCCGTCTCGGGCATCAACGGCAGGATGTCCCCATCCGCCGGACTTCCGCTGTCCCCACGGCTTTGCGGCGGCGACAGGGCCGCAGGCGGCGGAACGGGAATTGCTGTGGCAGGCGGCGGTGATACGACCTCGACGTCGATACTCTCCTCCGGCGGCGCCCTGATCGGCTTCACGTCGGGCAGGAATGCCAGCAGGATTGCGATGATGGCAAGATGCAGTGCGAGCGATGCCGGCCAGGCCGGATCGAATCTTCCTCTCTGCAACAGGCCGGCATGTTCCATCGAAGGCAAGTCCATGCTCTGGGTTCAAGGCGCAGCGACACTGCCAGCGCTGCGGACCAGCCACAACGCCATATCTGGCTCATCACCACTTATCGACCATCCTGATCTATGCGAGCGACGCGATGATGTCGCGATAATTCACTTCCGAAAATGCCTTCAAGGTTTTCGTGCGCACATTGCCTCCCATGCCAAGCGATAGCGTAAACCGCGCTATCACCCGGTCGTCGGGTGCCTCGCAAATAGCCACCATGTCATATTCGCCCATGGTGAGATAAAAGCGCTCGAAGGAGCCGCCTAAGCTGCCCATCAGAGCTTTTGCCGCATCGAGCCGTTTGGCAGATTCCTTCACATTGCGGATGCCCTGATCCGTCCAGTTTATCATGAGAATGTAAGTGGTCATGTTACACCTCCCGGCGGAGGCCATGGTCATCCAAGCAGGCTTGCGAAACCGTTCGCATGCTGCGACCGCTCAATTCCCCCGCGAGGGAAATTATAGGCCCATCACCACAGGGCGACAACAAAAAGCGAGCCATCAATCCGGCTTAGCAATAGCCCGAAAGGCTCATTTGTAGCGACTGCAACCAAAGAAAAACCCGGTCAGCAAGGCTGGCCGGGTTTTGGTATTGGTGGTCTGGATGCGTGAAACCGCTCAGCTGTCCAGGAACGAGCGCAGCTTGCGCGAGCGGCTCGGATGCTTGAGCTTGCGCAGCGCCTTCGCCTCGATCTGACGGATACGTTCGCGGGTGACCGAGAACTGCTGGCCGACTTCTTCGAGCGTATGGTCGGTGTTCATGCCGATGCCGAAGCGCATGCGCAGGACGCGCTCTTCGCGCGGCGTAAGCGATGCCAGAACGCGGGTCGTCGTCTCGCGCAGGTTCGCCTGGATGGCGGCGTCGATCGGCAGCAGCGCGTTCTTGTCTTCGATGAAATCGCCGAGATGCGAATCCTCTTCGTCACCCACGGGGGTTTCGAGCGAGATCGGCTCCTTGGCGATCTTCAGGACCTTTCGGACCTTTTCGAGCGGCATGGCAAGCTTTTCGGCCAGTTCTTCCGGCGTCGGCTCGCGGCCGATTTCATGCAGCATCTGGCGCGAGGTACGAACGATCTTGTTGATCGTTTCGATCATGTGCACCGGAATGCGGATCGTGCGGGCCTGGTCGGCGATCGAGCGGGTGATCGCCTGGCGGATCCACCACGTCGCATAGGTCGAGAACTTGTAGCCACGGCGGTATTCGAACTTGTCGACCGCCTTCATCAGGCCGATATTGCCTTCCTGAATGAGGTCGAGGAACTGCAGACCGCGGTTCGTGTACTTCTTGGCGATGGAGATGACGAGGCGAAGGTTCGCTTCGACCATTTCCTTCTTGGCGATACGCGCTTCGCGCTCGCCCTTCTGCACCATGTGCACGATGCGGCGGAATTCCGAGATCGAAATACCAGTTTCCGTCGCGAGATTCTGGATCTCCTGGCGGATGTCGCGGATCGTCGTGTTTTCGCTCTTGGCAAATTCCTTCCAGCCGCGAGCGGCCAGATTGCCGATCGACTTCATCCAGTTCGGATCAAGTTCAGCGCCCTGGTACTGTTCCAGGAACGAGTCGCGCTTGACGCCGTAGGATTCAGCCAGACGCAGCAGGCGGCCTTCGTTCTGCACGAGGCGCTTGTTGATATCATAGAGCTGCTCGACCAGCGCATCGATGCGGTTCTGGTTGAGCGACAGCGACTTCACGGCCTTGATCAGTTCGTCCTTGAGCTCCTTGTAGCGGCGCTCCTGGGCGGAAGACAGCGTGCCGGTGGCGGCAAGGCGCTGCTCGACCTGCTGGTCCTGCAGCTTGCGCAGCTTCTTGTAGGTCTCGGCGATGATGTCGAGCGTTTCCATGACCTGCGGGCGCAGCTCGGCTTCCATCGCCGCGAGAGAGAGGTTGGATTCGTCCTCGTCCTCTTCTTCCTCTTCAGGAGGCATGCCTTCGCCGCCGACATCGGTGATGTCGTCGTCACCGGAGCGGGCGCGCCGGGTCTTTTCCTTTTCCTCGGCAGCCTTGCGGTCAGCCTCGATCTTCTCGGGGCTCTGGAACTGCGGGGCAGCCTTGGCTTCCGGACCGGAATAGGTGGTTTCGAGATCGATGATCTCGCGCAGCAGCGTCGTGCCTTCGTTCAGTTCGTCGCGCCAGATGATCAGCGCCTGGAACGTCAGCGGGCTCTCGCAGAGGCCTGCGATCATCGTTTCGCGGCCGGCCTCGATGCGCTTTGCGATGGCGATTTCGCCTTCGCGCGACAGAAGCTCGACGGAACCCATCTCGCGCAGATACATACGCACCGGGTCGTCGGTACGGTCGGTCGGCTCTTTCTTCTTGGCGGTCGCAAGCGCGGTGCCGCTGGAAGGCGCAAGCTCGCCGCCCTCGCCGTCTTCGCTGTCGGAGCTGTCGTCGTCATCGCTACCGGAAGCGCCGGCTTCCTCGGCTTCTTCGTCTTCGATGACGTTGATGCCCATGTCCGACAGCATCGACATCGTGTCTTCGATCTGTTCGGACGTCACTTCTTCGGAAGGCAGGACGGCGTTGAGCTCGTCCATCGTCACATAGCCGCGCTTCTTGGCGGCCTTGATCATCTTCTTGACCGCGTCATCGGAAAGATCGAGAAGAGGGCCGTCGCTTGCGCCGTCGCGTTCGACTTCCGCTTCTTCGTTCTCTTTGACCTTCGTTGCCATTTATATCGTCGCCTTCCTGACGCTATTCATACTCGCTGCGGTGAATGGCCCTGTCGTGGCCTGGCACGTGCGCGCCGGCCTCGAATCACCTATACCCCACCTAACGGGATGACATTTAAAGCCTGATTAACCACGATTGCCGGCATCGGACAGCAAAACTTCATTGCCATTGGATTTCCGGCCATGGTTGTGCGATCCGCCTTGACCCAGTTCACCGCTCAAGTGGAACGGTGATTCCCACAAAATTTGTTCTCGTCAAGCTTTTCCAGAAAAAAAGCCACCGAAAACCCGGAAAAAGCCTTATCCACAGGCTTTGAACCGCGCCAGCGATTGCGAAGCTTATCTAGTATGTCACCGGCAAAAGACAAGGGCTTTTGCGCAAACACTGGAAGAACCGCAACTCGCTCCAACCGTACGCCATAGATTCTTCGCAAATCGCCAACATGAGTTGCAAAAAAGAGGTGCGCACGATTATGGCGAATTCCGCTCCGGTTCTGCTTGCACTTATCGCGTTGTTCGCCGTCTTCCCGGCAAGCGGCTATCCCGAGGATACCAGCAGCACAATCAGCTTCGGGATTTTGTTCGCAGATCGCGATCCGATAGCTGGGTCCGCCACTTGCTATAACGGCAAGACCTGCGAACTGGTCAAGGACATCGGACCAATACATTCGCTGAGCATTACCGACTTCTCGAAATCACCCGATCGCGGAAGTCAGCTGAAAATCGAATGCGCCTCCGATTGCTCCTTCGGCAATCAGCAATTCAGCACGGAAATAGGCCGTGAGCGTAATTTTCACTTCTTCAACGGGTCCGACACATATACCGCGAAGCTGCTGGTCATCAGAATACGCAATCCCATCGGGCAGATCCTGCTCAACTACTGACGTGGCATTCGGCTAAAACGGTGTGGCGATTTCGTCAGCTCAAGGATTGGGATCGTGATGTTCAGAAGCAAGTTGATCATTTCAGCCACCGTCGCCCTCAGCGTGCTCGCCTATACGAAAGTCATGGCCAAGATCAGCTCAGGCACCCCGCCCCCGGATGCGCCCTTGGAGCAACAAGCCAACCTAATTCGCGTTTATAAATCCGATCGCCGCATGGTTCTCCTTCGAGGCGAAACCCCTCTTTCGGCATATAGGATTTCTCTTGGAAGCGCTGCCGATGAGGGCCTAAAGCAACGGGAAGGCGACGAGAAGACACCGGAAGGCCGCTATGAGATCGACTGGCGAAATCCCCGGTCCATGGCGCATCTCAGTCAGCATATCTCCTACCCCAATCCGGCCGATCGGCAGAATGCCGAGTTGAAGGGCTATCCTCCCGGCGGCGATATCATGATCCACGGCCTTCCCAATGGCTGGGGCTTCCTTCAGACAATGCACCTGCTTTGGGATTGGACGGATGGCTGCATTGCCGTCACCGACCAGGAGATGCGCGATATCTGGGCGCGCGTCCCCGATCATACGCCCATAGAGATCACGCCCTGAACTGCCGACCTAACGCGACAGCCCATCGTATGCATTCACCGTCAGGGCAGACAGATCGAGCGCTGGAATGCAGCGCAGATTGACGGATGCCATCTCCATGCCATTGGGCGCCGTTGCCTCCCCGAAGGGCGCGATGCCGCACTTGGCGCAGAAGTGATGTTTGATGGCATGACTGTTGAACGTATAGGTCGAGAGGTTTTCTTCCGGCACCGCCAGATGCAGCTTCTCCCGCGGCACGAAACCCAGCAATCCGCCGCGCCGGCGGCAGAGCGAGCAGTTACAGTCGAGCGCTTCCGTAAACGCGCCTTCGACCGTAAAGGCGATATTGCCGCAGTGGCAGCTTCCCTCGTATTTCATTCCTGTCCCCTCACATCCAATCCATCACGACCTTGCCGGAATTGCCCGAGCGCATCGCCTCGAACCCGTCGCGGAATTCGTCGATCTTGATGCGGTGGGTAATGACCGGCGAAAGATCGAGACCGCCCTGCACGAAGGCGATCATCTTGTACCAGGTCTCGAACATCTCGCGGCCATAGATGCCCTTGAGGTTCAGCATCTTGAAGATGACCTTGTTCCAGTCGATCTCGAAACCAGCAGGCGCAATGCCGAGAATGGCGATCTTGCCGCCATTGTTCATCTTGTCGATCATGTCGCGGAAGGCGGGTGCCGCACCCGACATTTCGAGGCCGACATCGAAACCTTCGGTCATGCCGATCGCCTTCATCACATCGGCAAGGTTTTCCTTGGATGCATCGACGACATAGTCGATGCCGAGCTTGCGGGCGAGATCGAGCCGGTTCGGATTGATGTCTGTGATGACGACCTTGCGTGCGCCGGAACGCTTGGCAACGAGCGCGCCCATGATGCCGATCGGCCCCGCACCGGTGACCAGCACATCTTCGCCGACGAGATCGAAGGAGAGAGCGGTATGGACGGCATTGCCGAACGGATCAAAGATCGCTGCGATTTCATCCGGGATATCGTCCGGGATCGGTACCACATTGGCTTCCGGGATGCAGACGAATTCGCCGAAGGAACCCGGGCGGTTGACACCGACGCCGAGCGTATTGCGGCAGAGATGCCCCCTGCCCGCGCGGCAGTTGCGGCACTTGCCGCAGACGATATGCCCTTCGCCAGAGACACGTTCACCGACATGATATTTTGTGACGGCAGAGCCGATCTCCGCTATCTCGCCGCAGAATTCATGGCCGACGACCATCGGCACCGGGATGGTCTTCTGCGCCCACTGGTCCCAGTTCCAGATGTGCACGTCCGTGCCGCAGATCGCCGATTTCTTCACCCGGATCAGCACGTCGTTCGGGCCGACCTCCGGCACCGGCACATTCTCCATCCAGAGGCCGACTTCAGGCTTCGCCTTGACCAGCGCTTTCATCATGTTGGACATGATCTTTTCTCCTCAAGGCTCTCAGATAACACCGAGTTCGCGGCCGGCTTCGGCAAAGGCCGCAATCACCCGCTCGACATCCGCCTTCGAATGCGCCGCCGACATTTGCGTGCGGATACGCGCCTGCCCTTTCGGCACGACCGGGAAGGAGAAGCCGATTACATAGACGCCCTTCTTCAGCATGAGCGCGGCCATATCCTGTGCGAGTTTCGCATCTCCCAACATGACCGGGATGATCGGATGCCCCTCGCCGGCAAGCGTGAAGCCGAGCTTGGTCATTTCTGTGCGAAACAGCGCTGCATTGGCAGAGAGCCGCTCACGCAGCGCATCGCCATTGTCGATGAGGTCGAAGACTTTGAGCGAGGCAGCCGCGATAACAGGCGCCAGCGTGTTGGAGAATAGATAGGGGCGCGAGCGCTGCCGCAGCCACTCGACAATCTCGGCTTTGGCCGACGTATAACCGCCCGATGCACCGCCAAGCGCCTTGCCGAGCGTACCCGTGATGATATCAACACGGCCTTCGACGCCACAATATTCCGGCGAGCCACGACCATGCTTGCCGACGAAGCCGACGGCGTGGCTGTCATCCACCATGACCATCGCACCATATTTTTCGGCGAGATCGCAGACGCCCTGCAGGTTGGCGATGATGCCATCCATCGAGAAGACACCATCGGTCGCAATCATCTTGAAGCGGCTGCCTTCGGCCTTCTTCAGTTCTTCTTCCAGAGCCGCCATGTCATTGTTGGCGTAACGGAACCGCTTGGCCTTGGAGAGGCGCACGCCATCGATGATCGAGGCATGGTTCAATGCATCGGAAATGATCGCGTCCTCTTCACCGAGCAACGTCTCGAACAGGCCGCCGTTGGCGTCGAAACAGGAGGAATAGAGGATCGTGTCTTCCATGCCGAGGAAGGAGGAAATGCGCGCCTCGAGCTCCTTGTGCTCTTCCTGTGTTCCACAGATGAAGCGAACCGAGGCCATGCCGTAGCCATAGCGGTCGAGCGCCTTCTTGCCGGCTTCCGCGAGCTCCTCATTATCGGCAAGCCCAAGGTAGTTGTTGGCGCAGAAATTCAGCACCCGCTCGCCCGAGGCAATGGCGATCTCGCCGGCCTGCTTGGAGGTGATGACACGTTCGGACTTGTAGAGGCCAGCATCCTTCAGCGCAGCCAGTTCGCCGCGCAGGTGCGAGAGGAAATTCGAGGTCATTGAGGGCCCTTCTCTTGATGTTTCCCGTCTGAGCGTCGGTTAGCACATCGCCACCGGCTTGTCTTGTTCAACGCTCGGCCATGACAAGCAGAAACATCGGCCGGTCGAGTTCTTCCACCCATTCCGGATGCTCGGCCAGATCCTGCTCGCTCGGCGCCCATTCCTCGACATGGCGAATGGTGAAACCTGAAGATATCAGCGTATTGAGCGTGGTGCCGAGACGACGGTGCTGCTTGACGACACCCTTGGCGAGCCAATCCGTCGTGCGGCTTCCTTCGATAGCATAGCTGTCCAGCGGCCATATGCGCTGCCCATCGGCATCCGTGCTCCAGCCGGCATTGCGCGGCGCCATGAAGATCGGATGCTCGATCGTAAAGACGAAACGTGAACCGGGAACGAGCGCCCGATAAACCGTGGTGACAAGCCGCTCGAAATTTTTGACATAGTGAAAGGCGAGCGAACTATGCGCGAAATCGAATGAGGTTTCCGGCAGTTCCAGCTCTTCGAGATCGGCGATCCCATAGGTGATCGCCTCATCATGCGTATCCGCCCTCGCGCGGCCGATCATGTTCTCGGATATGTCGAGGCCGAGGACGCTTGCAGCACCCTCCGAGCGGGCATAGCGCGCAAACCAGCCGAAGCCACAGCCGAGATCGACAACGTGTTTCCCTGCGAGCTCCGGCAATTGAGCGCGGACCGCAGGCCATTCGGTGGCGCCCTCCAACCCCTCGATTGAGCGGCGCATGGTGCTGTATCCGGCGAAGAACTCCGCCGTATCATAGATATTCTGGCTCATGATAATCCTCCGGACGGTACTTATAGGATACCACCCATCATGATCTCAAGGATCGGGCATCTTAAGGATCAGGACCGTCGCCGATCTCAACGAGGCCGAACCTGTTCTGGATCGGCAAGATCGCTTCAGGGGTCGCCGCACCAGCCCGTTCGAGCTCAACGAAGAAATGCTCGAACCCACCAGGCGTGACGAAGCCCATCATCCGGCCCATGCCATCGCTGACATTGCGCCAATGATGCGGAACATTCGGCGGCAGTACGACGACGGAGCCGACGGGCGCCTCGATCATCTCGTTGCCGCACCAGAAACGGTAGTTCCCTTCGATGACGCGAAAGACCTCCGTCTCCCGTGTGTGCATATGCCGCGACGGGCCGGTGCCTGGTGCCGAAAAGGTCTCCCATATGCCGTAAGCACCGGCGGTTTCCTCCGCCGTTGCATGAATGAACACCTGCCCACCATGCGGATGTCTGGCAATCCGCTCGCGCCCGGGCAGTGATGCGACTGCTCTGTTGAAATGTGCCATTGAAGTTCCCCCAAACTCTGAAACGACCCTAGCAGAGATCCGTGGAGATTGCAGCGGAAGGTACGTGCAACCGGACTATTCGTCGTGGGAGAGAATAATATCGAGGAAGGCGTCGCCGTAGCGCTCGAGCTTCGACTGGCCGACACCGGAAATGCCAAGCAACTCCTTGCGGCTGCGCGGCCGCTCGGTGGCAAAGGCAATCAGCGTCGTATCCGGGAAGACGACATAGGGCGGCACGCCGAGCGACTTGGCAATCGACATACGCTCGGTTCTCAGCGCTTCGAAGAGCGAACCATCCGACCCCGAAAGCCCGGTCCTGCGCTCCGCGCGCTCGGTTTTCTTTGCTCTTCGCTCCGAGGGAGCGCGGTCCTTGCGGAAAAAGACTTCGCGTTCGCGTTTGAAAACGGCCCGCGCCTCGGGCTCGAGTTTTAGGGCGCCGAAAGCTTCGTGATCGACCCGGATCAGCCCCATCGCCATCAGCTGGCGATAGACCGATTGCCAGGTACGAACAGCAATATCCTTGCCTGCGCCGAAAACCGGCATATCGACATGGCGGAAGCGTTCCGTCTTCTCGTTGACGTTGCCGACAAGCACATCGATGACATGGCCGGCGCCGAAGCGCTCGCCGGTGCGGTAGATCGCCGCCAGCGCCTTGATCGCCGCTTCAGTGCCATCCCAGGTCTCGACCGGCTTCAGGCAAGTATCGCAGCCGCCGCATTTGCCGCCATGCGCTTCGCCGAAATGCGCCAGGATTGCCTGCCGCCGACAGGACGCCGTCTCGCAAATCGCCAGCAGCGCATTCAGCTTGCCGCGTTCGATGCGCTTGATCTCGTCGGCCGCGCTACCCTCGTCGATCATCCGCCGGCGCTGGATCACATCGGCCATGCCATAGGCCATCCACACCTCGGACGGCAGGCCGTCACGCCCGGCGCGACCCGTCTCCTGATAATAGGCCTCGACCGAGCCCGGCAGATCGAGATGGGCGACATAACGCACGTTCGGCTTGTCGATGCCCATGCCGAAGGCGACGGTCGCAACGAGGCAGAGCTCTTCTTCCTTCAGAAAGGCATCCTGGTTGGCATCGCGCAGCGCCCGATCCATGCCGGCATGATAGGGCAGCGCCCGTATGCCCTGCGTGTTCAGCCAGTCCGCCGTCTCCTCCACCTTGGCACGCGACAAGCAATAGACGATACCGCTATTGCCCTTGTGGCCGGAGAGAAAGCGCAGGAGCTGCTGGCGCGGCTGGTCCCGCTCGACGATTTCATAGGAGATATTCGGCCGGTCGAAGCTTGTGGTGAAGACCGCGGCATTATCGAGCATCAGCCGCTCGATAATGTCCTCCCGGGTATGCGGATCAGCCGTCGCCGTCAGCGCAATACGCGGGACGCCTGGATATTGCTCGGCTAGCTTGCCGAGTTCGCGATATTCCGGCCGGAAATCATGACCCCATTGCGAAACGCAATGGGCCTCATCGATGGCAAAGAGCGCAATCTTCGCGCTACCGATCAGTTCGCGGAACCCCTCCATCAGGATGCGCTCGGGCGTGACATAGAGCAGGTCAAGATCGCCGGAGGAAATACCGCGACGGATGGTGACATATTCTTCACGCGAAATGGAGGAGTTCAGCGCCGCGGCACGAATGCCGAGCTGCTTCATCGCCTCGACCTGATCGCGCATCAGCGCAATCAGCGGCGAAACGACGATGCCGAGACCCGCGCGGCAAAGAGCCGGGATCTGGAAGCAGAGCGATTTGCCTGCACCTGTCGGAAAGAGCACAACCGCATCGCCGCCGGCAACGACATGCTCCACCACTTCCTGCTGCCTGCCGCGAAAGGCCGAATAGCCATAAACGCGCTTCAGCACGTCGAGCGGCTTGGCCGCGCCTGTAAACAGCGCATCGGATGCGGAGAAGGATGTTTCGCTTTGCTCGGCCTGCGACATCAGTGGCTCGCAGCGCCCTTGACGCGGCCCGAGAGCACACCGAAACCGTCGATGATGGCTTCCTGGTTTTCCAGCCGCAACGCCTCATAATGCACTTCCTGCGAGGCGCGCATCAGGCGGTCGATCTCGGAATCATCCCCGGCTTCGGTCGCCTGGGCAATGTCGCGCTCCAGCTCGATTTTCTGCCAGCGCAGATCCTTGGCGCGCTTGTGGAAGGCAAGCGCCTGGCGGTAACCCTCGCGCGCGTCTTCCATCGCCGCTTCCTCCGTTGCCGTCCAGAGCCGGGCATTGCGCACCTGCTGGTCGAGGTTTTTCAGGAGCGGCGCAAAACCCGCAACGTCGAGGCATTCCAGGAGATAGTCGCGCGTCAAATGCGGCCCGGCAACGACGGCGGCCGCGCCCAGCATCGCCGACCACAACTTCTGAAGCTCGCGATTGTCGTAGTCGATGGCGGCAATCTCGTCGTAATCGTCGAGCATCAGCGACGGATGATTGATCACGGTCAGCGCGAGCACGCATTCTCTCAGCGCCGCATTGTCCTGATGGCCGCGCACGAGGCCTGAACGGGTCAGGCGATCCGATGCAGCAACGGGGGTACGAGGCCCTGCAGGAGCACCGCCCTTCTGTCCACGGAAATTGCCGCCGCCGAAATTGCGCCGTTCGCCGCCGCCGCGATTCTGGAACTGCGGCTGGAAGAAGCTGTTCAGCCGGTCGCGCATGTCCTGCTGGTAGTGGCGGCGCACATTCTCGTCGGCAATCACCGCTACGAGCTGTCTCAGCCGCGCTTCCAGCTCGGCGCGCGCTTCCGGAGTATCGAACTTGCCGCTGCGTGCTTCGCGATCCCAGAGCATTTCCGAGAGCGGCTTGGCCTGCGCCATGACCTTGTCGAACGGGGCCCTGCCCTCGTGCTTGACGAGATCGTCCGGATCCTTGCCATCGGGCAGCAGGGCAAAACGCACGCTGCGTCCGGGTTTCAGGTGCGGCAGCGCCAGATCGGCAGCGCGGTTGGCCGCACGAATGCCGGCGCCGTCGCCGTCGAAGCAGAGCACCGGCTGCGACGTCATCTTCCAGAGCAGATCGAGCTGATTTTCGGTCAGCGCCGTGCCGAGCGGCGCGACGGCGTTTTCGACACCTGCCTGATGCAGCGCGATAACATCCATATAGCCTTCGACGGCAATGATCGTGCCTTCGCCGTTCGCGCCCTGCATCGAGCGGCGCGCCCGCGCGAAATTGTAGAGCACGTTGCCCTTGTGAAAGAGCTCGGTCTCATTGGAATTGAGATATTTCGCCGGCGCATCCGGCGACATGGCGCGCCCGCCGAAGGCGATGACCTTTTCGCGCGAAGACAGGATCGGGAACATGATGCGGTCGCGGAACCGGTCATAGGAAACGGGCACATTCTCGTGCACGACAAGGCCGCAAGCCTCGATCTGCTCCTTGCTGACACCCTTGCCGGCCAGGAATTCCTTCAGCGCATTGCGGCTGTCAGGTGCAAAACCGAGCCGGAATGTCTCGATCGTGCGCCCCGTCAGGCCGCGATCGCGCAGATAGGCGCGAGCACGGGCGCCATTGGCCGTCTGCAACTGATCCTGAAAGAACTGCGTTGCCATTTCCATGACATCGAGAAGCGAGGTGCGCTCCTTCTCCCGCCTTTCCATCTGCGGATCGGCAACCGGCATCGGCACGCCGGCCATATCGGCAATCGTCTGCACCGCCTCGGGAAAACTCTGGCCCTCGAGCTCGGTGAGGAATCGGAAATGATCGCCGGTGACGCCGCAACCGAAGCAATGGTAGCGGCCCTTGCGATCTTCGCAATGGAAGCTCGGAGATTTCTCGCCATGGAACGGGCAGCAGGCCCAATAATCGCCACGCGACACATTGGTCTTGCGCTTGTCCCAGCTCACACGCCGCGCAATCACGTTCGAAATGGGAACGCGGTCGCGGATATCGTCCAGGAAGGTGGGGGAAAAGCGCATCTCTACCTCTTGCAGAACATCCATATAAGCAGCTTTACCGCGCCGCGCCACGAAACTTCTGCCGTAAATCCCGCTTTTCACAGGGCGCGAGAGATTGTCACAAACGCCTGCCAATGCCACTCAACAACCTGTTATCCGACCTTCACAGGGGGTGCGACATTTTTGACATTTTCCAAGTCGGGAGAGGTCGCCGATGTCAATCTTGCCAAAAGCCGTCACGGCCAAAGAACACGTAGAAACAATATGTTAAAAGAAACCTTGCGGGATTACGCAGGCCTTCTCGGCATGCGTAGCCCAACCACATTGTCTCGTCCGGAAAGGCCGAATCCGGGATTATTATATTTTTGTAATTTGAATAAGCCGGGGGCTGGCCATAAGTTCGATCTCAACAAAGCGATCCCCAAGCGAGGCACCATCCCTACCCCCGGCGCCGCCTCGCAAGGGTGCCTTTGCAAATACCCGCCGGCTTGGGTTTCGACCCTGCGTCGCTGACGGAAGCAAAGAGCAAGAAGGCAGGAGCGCCCCCAGCTCCTGCCTTCTTTATTTTGGGCTTATGCGCTGCAGCTTTTATTGAGCTTTACCTTACCAATTAACCCCTGAAATACAAAAGCATTGACACTTCCAATAGGCGTGGCAAATGAATGCGCGGAAATCCTGGACAGCGCTATGGCCTACACCGCAGAAAATCTTGCAGCCAACGATAATTTTCTTGCTGCAATTCTTCATTGTGCCAATGAAATGCTCGCGATTTATCGCGACAGCCCGCGTATTGCGTCGATATTCGCAGCACAGCAGCGCTGGCTGATGGCGCATACAGGTTTTGCTCTCTATTACGGCTATCCTGGTGATGAGAAGCGCGGCCTCTATTCCGGCCGCTTCATCGATTTTGTCATGCAGAACAAGATCGCCAGCCGCAACACGGCAGCCGCCTTCGTGCAGGAAATGCTGGCCTACCGTTTTCTGCGCCCCATTCCGGGCGATGACAAACGCACCCGCTTTCTTGAGCCGACGGAAACGGCGGAGCACCATTTTACCAAATGGCTGGTCGCCCACCTGATGATTCTGGATAGCCTCGATGGCGGCGGCCGCGCAGAAAATCTGACGGCCGATCCCACGTTGATCGCCCGCCTGCAGCCGCTCATCGCCAAGAAGATCATCGAAACCGAAGCTGTGCGCGATCCGGGCGCTACCTTCAATCTCTTCAACTGGGCCAATTCCGGCGGCCTCGTGATGGATTATCTGATATCGCGCCTGCCCGGCTTTCCGCGTTCTGCCGACCGCGTCATCGTCGGTCCGGTATCGCTGCGCGAGATTCGTGACCAGTTCATGATTTCCAACACACATCTGAAACGCCTGCTCACACAGGCCGCCGAGATGGGAAGCGTGGGCTGGACCGAGCCGCCGAGAAAGGGCGACTTCTGGCTCTCGCGTGGTTTCGTACTCGAATATTGGAACTATCAGGCGGCGAAATTTGCCATCATCGATTCTGCCGCCGAAGCCGTGCTTGGGCCTGCGGTCGAAGAACAACCGCAGGCAAGACGTCTTACTTCAAGAGCTCTTTGACCGTACCGGAAGCCTTGGCGAAATCCATCTGGCCCGCATAGCGCTCCTTCAGAGCAGCCATGATCTTGCCCATGTCCTTCGGCCCTTCAGCGCCGACTTCCTTGATGATGGCGGCGATATTGGCACGCACCTCATCGTCGGAAAGCTGCTTCGGCATGAAATCCTGGATAACGACAATTTCTGCGCGCTCCTTGGCTGCAAGCTCGGGACGGGCGTTCTCTTCGTAAATCTTCGCCGACTCATCGCGCTGCTTCACCATCTTGGCGAGGATCTGCAGCACTTCGTCGTCGCCCGCCTCGTCCTTGCCGACGCCACGATTGGCGATGTCGCGATCCTTGATCGCGGCCTGGATGAGGCGGATGGTGCCGAGACGGTCCATCTGCTTCGCCTTCATGGCTTCCTTGAGCTGGGTGGCGAGTTGATCGCGCAGCATATCTTTACTCCTTCTGAAGCGCCGGGCCGAAAAGTGTGAAAGGGCTTTTCAGATAAGCCGATGCTTGAACAAAAACTTGAAGCGGCGAATCCGTTTCCCGGCCCGCCGCTCTGGAATGGCGCTTTCATAAACCACGCTGATGTGTGGGATCAAATAAATTGCGAGAATCCCGGCAATATCGGCAGGAAAAGTGCCGCAATCTGCAGTACAAAGATTGACCTAGGCAGAGAGCGTGGCTATCTACCGCCACCTGCACCAAAATTCGTGATCAGGCGTCAAACGCGGCCAAAGCCGCGCGCCTGCACCTGCGAGATCAAATGGCCGGCTCGCGTTGCCAGAACGCCAAGCCCGCCGGAAACGGGATGAAGATGACCGCGACAGCACCCTGGACAACCGAAAAGCCGACCGCCCTGCTCGTTCTTGCCGACGGCACCGTCATCGAAGGCAAGGGTATCGGCGCAACCGGCAAGATCCAGGCGGAGGCCGTCTTCAACACGGCGCTCACCGGCTACGAGGAAATCCTCACCGACCCCTCCTATCTCGGCCAGATCGTCACCTTCACCTTCCCGCATATCGGCAATATCGGCACCAATGAAGAAGATATCGAAGACCTGACGCCGGCAGCACGCCATGGCGCGGTCGGCGTCATCTTCAAGGCCGATATCACCGAACCTTCGAATTACCGCGCGGCAAAGCATCTCGATGCCTGGCTGAAAGCCCGCGGCATCATCGGCCTTTGCGGCATCGACACCCGCGCACTGACCGCCTGGATCCGCGAAAACGGCTCGCCCAACGCCGTCATTGCTCACGAGCCCTCCGGCAATTTCGACGTCGAAGCGCTGAAGGCAGAGGCCAAGGCCTGGAGCGGCCTCGAAGGCCTCGACCTCGCCAAGATCGCTTCGTCTGGCCAGTCCTCGCAGTGGTCGCAGACCCCCTGGGTCTGGGACGAGGGCTATGGCGAACTCGGCGCTGCCGACACGAAGTATCATGTCGTCTGCCTGGATTACGGCGTGAAGCGCAATATCCTGCGCCTCTTTGCCGGTCTCGATTGCAAGGTCACCGTCATGCCGGCAACGACGAGCGCCGAGGACGTGCTTGCCCTGCAGCCCGACGGCATCTTCCTGTCGAATGGCCCCGGCGATCCGGCAGCTACAGGCGAATATGCCGTTCCCGTCATCAAGGATCTGATCAAGACCGATATCCCCGTCTTCGGCATCTGCCTCGGCCACCAGATGCTGGGCCTTGCGCTCGGTGCCAAGACCGAGAAGATGCACCAGGGCCACCACGGCGCGAACCATCCGGTCAAGGATCACACGACCGGCAAGGTCGAGATCGTCTCCATGAACCACGGCTTTGCAGTCGACACGAAGTCGCTGCCCGAAGGCGTTGAAGAGACTCACGTATCGCTGTTCGACGGCACAAATTGCGGATTGCGCGTCCTCGGCAAGTCGGTCTTCTCCGTCCAGCACCACCCGGAAGCCTCTCCCGGCCCGCAGGACAGCCACTACCTCTTCCGCCGCTTCGTCAACATGGTGCGCGAGAAGAAGGGCGAACCGGCACTCGCCGAACGCTGACATCAGATCAAGGCCCGCACAATGCGGGCCTTTTTCTTTGCCCGCGTATTGACCTCAACTAAACTTGAGGAATTACAGAACTGCCTGCAACACATCATATGCAGGAGAAGACTGGATGAGCGGAGCTTTCTACAGGATAGACAAATTCATCGTGCCGGCTGCGGCGCGCGAAGAATTTCTCGTCAATGTGATGATGACCCATAAGGTGCTGGAGGCACAGGACGGCTTCATCAATCATACGGTGCTGGAACAGATTGCCGGTCCCGGCGAATTCAATTTCGTGACTGTTGCCGAATGGGAAAGCGCCGATGTCGTCGAACGCGTTCGGGCAGTCATTGCCGCAGCCCACAAGGCGGCCAATTTCGATCCTCAGGAAATGTTCGCGCGGCTCGGAATTCGCGCCGATATCGCCAGCTACAAACCGGTTGCGGCCTGACAGCTGAGATATGACGGCCGGCTTAAGCCCCGGCCGTTGCGCCCTCGCGGCGTACGAGAATATAGAAGCGGGCGCAGAGCATGGCGGCAGCGGCCGCCAGCCCGACGAGAAAGCCATACCAGATTCCAAGCCCGCCGAAGCCGAGCGGGAAGGCAAAGGCCCAGGCGAGGAAAAAGCCGATCGGCCAATAGGCAATCAGCGCCATGACCATCGGCACGCGCGCATCCTTCAGTCCACGCAGCAGTCCGCTGGCGATTGCCTGCAGGCCATCGACGAACTGGAAGAGACCGGCAACGACGATCAGCGGGCCGGCATAGGCCAGCACCTCGGGTGCCTCCGGCAGACTGACATCAAGGAAGAGCCGCGCCAGAACCTGCGGTATGGCCGCAAAGATGATGCTGCCGATGATGGACGCAGCGGCGGCAATGATGAGCACTGTGATAGCCGCCCGCACCAGCCCGGCATGATCGCCCTGCCCGTGCGCAACGCCAACACGAACGGTTGCCGCCTGGCCGAGGCCGAGCGGGATCATGAAGGCCATCGAAGCCCATTGCAGGGCGATACCATGCGCGGCAAGTTCGATCGTACCGATACGGCCCATCAGCAGCGAGGCTGCCGTGAAGAGGCTGACTTCGGCCAGGATGGTGATGCTGATCGGCAGACCGAGGCGAACGACCTCGAAGAAGGCATGCCAGTCCGGCTTCCAGAAGCGCACGAAGATCTCATAGCGGCGCGTCTCTTCCCTGCCCTGCACATAGGAGAGGATGAAGAGGAAGCCCGCCGTCTGCACCACGACGGACACGATTGCGGCCCCCTCCAGCCCCATGACCGGAAAGCCGAAATGGCCGAGCACGAGGATATAGGCGCCGATCGCATTCAGCACCAGCATGGCGATGGTGACGTTGAGGATGACGCCGGCCTTGCCGATGGCGCTGACGAGGGCACGCATGACGTTGTAGAGCAGCCCCGGCAGCACGCCGAGCTGGCCGATGATGATATAACCGTGGGCAAGCTTCGCCACTTCAGGCTCCTGCCCGAAATAGCGCAGGATCCTCTCGGAATTATAGAAGGCAGGCTGCATCAGCAGCCAGTAGCAGATGACGACCCAGATGCCCATGCGCAGCGACCGGCGCACGGTCACGACATCGCCGCGGCCATAGGCCTGGGCCACCATCGGGATAACGGCAATCGCAAAGCCCGAACCGAAAATCAGGATCGTGAACAGGAACTGCGCAGAAAGCACCATGGCGGCAAGATGCTCGGCTCCGAGCTGACCGACGATCATTACGTCGGTCATGCCGATGCCGAACTGCGCGAGCTGGGCGCCGATCAGCGGCACGCCGAGCATCAGCGTGGCGCGAAAATGCGCAGACCAACGGTTGTCCTTTGCAGGCGCGACGGCGCGCACATCGATCGGCGTGTCCATGACACTGTTCCTGAGATTGAATTATTGAGAGCCGCAGTGCGGCAAAATATCACGCTGGCTTAAAGCAAGGCAGCGCAAAGAACTACCCCAAAACAAGCAGATGCTGAAAAATTCATCACAGCTTCATTGTTTTTGATGGATCATTCCGCCGCGTTGAAGGCTTGTGCCGGCGCTTTCGCTATCCTCACACGCGTCAGAAATACAACCGCCGCAACCATGATGAAGAAAGCAGCCAGCAGATAAGGCGCACCGGCAAAGGTGATCGGCGCATCCGGCTTGGTGAAATAGCCGAACATCTGCGTGAAGATCAGCGGGCCGATGATCGTCGTGATGCTGCTGATACTCGTGAGCGCGCCCTGCAACTCGCCTTGTGCCGATGGCGGCACCTTGCCGGCGGCGATGCTGCGCAACGGCGGGTCGGCGACATTCTCCATGACGGTCAATACGATCACGGTGTAGACGACCCAGCCCTCCCAGGCGAAAGCGTAGCCCGAAAGCGCCGCCATCGAGAAGCAGAGGCCGAGAACCGCCGTCTTCCATTCGCCGAGAACGGGCACGACACGCGGCAGGACAAGCCCCATGACGACAGCCGCACCGATGCCGTAGATGCCGAGCGACAGGCCGATCTGCCCTTCGCTCCAGCCATAGCGGAAGGTCGAGACGAAGGGCCAGACCGAGGGATAGACGGCATGGGCGAGGAAGAACAGGAACATCACGAGGCAAACCCAGCCGATCCCGGGATAGTGCCGCATTTGCCGCAAAGCGCCGAGCGGGTTTGCGCGCTTCCATTCGAAGGTACGGCGGTTCTTCGCTTCGAGCGTTTCCGGCAGCAGGAAACAGGCGGCAACGAAATTGACGAAGGAAAGCGCGGCCGCACCATAGAATGGCACGCGCGGCCCGAACTCGCCGAGGAAACCGCCGATGACAGGACCGACAGTGAAACCGACACCGAAGGCGATACCGATCAGGCCGAAATTCTTGGCGCGGTTCTCTTCATTGCTGATGTCGGCAATATAGGCCGAGCAGGTGGCGAAGCTGCCGCCGCTGATGCCGGCGAGCACACGGCCGACGAAGAGCATCCAGTAACTGGTGGCGATGGCGCAGATGAAATTGTCGAACGCGAAGGTCAGCACCGAAAGCAGCAGGATCGGACGTCGCCCGAAACGGTCGCTCAGGTTTCCGAGCAGCGGCGCAAACAGGAACTGCATCAGCGAATAGATCAGCATCAGCCAGCCGCCGTCGACGGCTGCATCGCTGACCGTGCCGCCCGTCAGTTCCTCCAGATAGACAGGCAGGACCGGCATGATGATCGCGATGCCGATAACATCCAGAAAGAGAATGACGAAGACCAGGAAAAGGCCGCGGCGAACGAATTTCGGATCAAGCATAAGACATCTCTACAGCCGATATTTTCTGGAAAGACGATCTCGTCGCCGAATATATGACATAGCCGATTGAATTGACCGAAACAATCCGTGAACATTTCAATGTTTTTGATGGAGAAGCCGCCAAAACAGATCATTCACGCGCTTTTTCGCTGCTCCACCCGCACGAAGTCCACAAAGGCCCGCAATGGCGCGGGCATGTGGCGGCGGCTCGGATAATAGAGAAACGGGCCGGAAAATTCGCTGTCCCACTCACTCAGGATCCGCACCAGCCGGCCTTCCGCAATCCCCGGCGCGAGCAGTTCTTCAAAGGTGCGGATGACACCAAGACCTGCAAGCGCGGCCTCGATTTCCATCTCCACTGCATTGGCGATGACGGGACCGGACGGCGCGATCACGAGCGTTTCGTCACCCCTTTCGAATTCCCAGGCAAGCGAAGCGCCGCTGATGAAGCGATGGCGAATGCAGCTATGTTCCAGCAGATCCCGTGGATGCTGCGGTGTGCCCCGCCTTTCCAGGTAAGCGGGAGCGACCGCCGTCACATAGCGCTGCCGGCGCGGACCGATCGGCACGGCAATCATGTCCCGTTCCAGCCGCTCGTCATAGCGAATGCCGGCATCGAAGCCGGCGGCCAGCACGTCGATGAATGTATCTTCGCCAATGATTTCCAGGGTGATCTGTGGGTAGAGCGTCAGAAACCGGGCGGCGAGTTCCGCCATGAAAAGTTTGACGACAATGCTCGGCACGTTGAGCCTGAGCGTGCCCGCCGGACTGTCGCGAAAACTGTCGAGCTGACCGAGCGCGGCAGCCACTTCCGAAAGCGCCGGAGAGAGCTTCTCAAGCAATCGCTGGCCGGCTGCCGTCGGCGTGACGGAACGCGTCGTGCGATTGAGAAGCCTGACGCCGAGCCGCTCTTCGAGGCGTCGCAGAGAATCGCTCAGCGACGATGCGGAAACCCCGCGCTTGCGGGCTGCGGAGCGAAAGCTGCGCTCTCTTGCAATCGCGGCAAAGGCATCCAGATCACTGAGGGGAAGATCATCCATTGTGCATTTTTCCGTACGGCCCGTTCGATACCATCCGGATTATCGCACAAACATGGCTGCTATAAAACGGCATCCGAAGACGCCATCGGGGCGTCGCTGAAGGAGAAGAAGATGCAGACCTATCGTTTGGGAAAAACCGGTCCTGATGTTTCGGCCATCGGTCTCGGCTGCATGGGCATGTCGGGCATGTACGGCCCGTCCGACCGTGCCGAAAGCATAGCAACCATCCACGCAGCACTCGATGCCGGCGTCAATCTGCTCGACACAGGCGATTTCTATGGCATGGGCCATAATGAGATGCTGATTGGGGAAGCGCTCAAGGGCCGCAAGCGCGACGACGCCGTCATCAGCGTCAAGTTCGGCGCCTTGCGCGATCCCTCCAGCGGCTGGAATGGCTACGACGCCCGCCCGATCGCCGTGAAGAACTTCCTTGCCTATACACTGCAGCGCCTGGGCGTCGACTATATCGATATCTACCGCCCTGCCCGCCTCGATCCGAACGTGCCGATCGAGGACACGGTGGGTGCCATCTCCGATCTCATCAAGGCCGGCTACGTCCGCCATGTCGGCCTCTCCGAAGTCGGCGCCGATACGATCCGCCGCGCCGCCGCCGTTGCCCCCATTGCCGACCTGCAGATCGAATATTCGCTGATCTCGCGCGGCATCGAGGATGAGATCCTGCCTGCTACCCGCGAGCTCGGCATCTCCATCACCGCTTATGGCGTGCTCTCGCGCGGCCTCATCAGCGGACACTGGCAGAAAGGCCAGCAGGGTGCAGGTGACTTCCGCGCCGTCAGCCCGCGCTTCCAGGAAGGCAATATCGATGAAAATCTCGCTCTGGTCGAGGAACTGAGAAAGATCGCCACCCTCAAGGGCGCCTCGGTTGCGCAGGTGGCAATCGCCTGGGTGGCGGCGCAGGGCACGGATATCGTGCCGGTGGTCGGCGCCCGCCGCCGCGACCGGCTGACGGAAGCACTCGGTTCGCGGGCCGTCGAGCTCACCAAGGATGATCTCTCCGCGATCGAACGCGCCGTACCGAAGGGGGCTGCCAAGGGCGCCCGCTACCCGGAGGCCCAGCTCAAGCATATGGACAGCGAAAAGTAAGCTGCCCGGCGTACCGGCACCCCGCCTGCAGGCAGGGTGCCGGATATTCCGCTCAAATCGGGTTGGAGAAAGTATCGCAGGCCGAAAGCTGCCCGCTGTCGAAGCCCCGCTTGAACCAGCGCACGCGCTGCGCCGACGTGCCGTGGTTGAAGCTCTCCGGCACGACATAGCCCTGCGAACGCTTCTGCAGCGTATCGTCGCCGATCTGCTGCGCAGCGTTCAAGGCCTCTTCGAGATCGCCGGCATCGAGAATGCCCTTCTGCTGTGTGAACTTGCCCCAGATGCCGGCAAAGCAATCCGCCTGCAGCTCGACGCGGACCGACATCTTGTTCGCATCCGCCTCGCTCATGCTCTGTCGTGCCTGATTGAATTTCGGCAGGATGCCGAGCAGGTTCTGCACGTGATGACCGACCTCGTGGGCAATCACATAGGCCTCCGCAAAATCGCCTGAAGCGCCGAACTGATCGGAAAGCTGCTGGAAGAAGGCAGTGTCCAGATAGACCTTATGATCGCCGGGGCAATAGAACGGACCGGTCGCAGCCGATGCGAAACCGCAGGCCGATTGCGTCTGGCCGGAGAAGAGAACAAGCCGCGGCTCTTCGTAATCCTTGCCCTGCGACTGGAAGATCCCATGCCATGTATCTTCGGTTTCGGCGAGAACCGTGCGCACGAAGGCGGTCATCTCGTCATTGGCAGGCGCCTGCGGAGGCGATTGGCTTTGCTCGTAACCGGGACCTCCGACCGAACCGCCGCCATCCATCACCTGCATCAGGTCGATACCCATCGCCTTGAAGATCAGGTAGATGACGACGAGAAAGATGATCGTGCCGATGCTGAGCCCGCCACCGCGACGGCCAACCCCGCCGCCCGACGGAAAACTGAAACCGCCACCGCGGCCAAAGGGATTGCCGCCACCGGACGGATCGCTGCGGCGATCCTCGATATTGTCGGATTGACGCCGGCCTTTCCATTCCATCTTCGATCTCCCCGGCTATGCATTGAAGCATGCTCTTAGGAGTCAGTTATATATCCGGTGCGAGAACGAATTCCAGCCGCCTCCTTACGCCGCCCGGCTGCGGCGCGGCCCGAACCGGATGGCACCGACGACCGCAACGGCGACCAGCACGAGCACCGCTACCGCTATCCAGCTGTCGCCGGAAAAGGCGACGGCATTCATCAACCGGCCCGGCAGCAGAGTGGCAAGGCCGGCAACGACGATGCCGCCGAAATACATGCCCGATACGACCCGGCGATGCGTACGGATATCGTGCCGCCGTGCAGCCAGAATAGCCCGCCAGCTTCCAGCAAGCACCGCGATGGAAAGAAGGTGGATCGGGCTGAAGCCATGGAACAGATTGATCCTGTGGATGAAGAAGCTCGAGAGCGCCGTGATGACCATCAGCGCCATCCAGACCTTGCCGAGCAGCCGGTGCCTTGGCGTGCCCTTCGGCCGGGCCAGCAGATAGGCGCCAAGGATTGCTGCCGGCACGACGGCAAGGACGTGGATCTGAATGGCAAGGGGCGCATTGAACAGTGGCTCGAGGGTCATGGTCGGCTCCGGTTGAAATCGCCCCCTGTTTCCGGCATGACTGCGTTCCTCTCAACAAAGATGGCGTAAACGACGAGGAAACTTCGTGGATCACCCGTCCTTGCAATCCACGCTTCGCGAATTGCAGGTTTTCTGGCGCTCTCCGCGCTTCTGGGGAACCTTCCTCGCCGTCGTTTTGATCTTCGCGGTGACCGGCCCCTACGGCACGATGGAAAGCATGCCGGCCGGCAAGCGCTTCGCCTATTGGCTGATCCTGCACGCTGCCGCATGGTCGATCGCGATCCTGTTTTCGGTGCTTGCCGATACTCTGCTGCGCAAGGTGCTGGATCGCATGTTCTGGCGCATGATGATCGGCTCGCTGGTCGCAGCCTTGCCGATCGGCTTTGCGATCGGTCTCGTCGACTACATTTTCAGCGGCGATCCGGTCCTGCTGGAAAGCAGCCTCTACAGGGCCTTCTTCGCGCTGCCGCTCTGCGCCCTCTTCTGCTTCCTGACCTATCTCACCATGCATCGCCAGATCGAACAGGCAAAGGCGGAAATATCCTCATCAACCTCGATCCTCGATCGGTTGAAGCCACAGAATCGCGGCGCCCTGCTGCGTCTATCCGTGCAGGATCACTACACCGAGGTCGTTACCAGCCGCGGTCGCGAGCTGGTGCTGCTGCGTTTTTCCGACGCGCTGCGCGAGATCGGCGGGACACCAGGCCTCCAGGTGCACAGATCGCATTGGGTGGCCGACGCTCATGTTGAAGCCCTGAAACGCGATAACGGCAAGATCCTGATCCTCACGCGCGACGGCACGCAGATTCCCGTCAGCCGGAGTTTTGCCGAGGAAGCCCGCCGGCGCTTCGGCTGAAGAAATGCCGGCAACTGCTTGACGCGACTCCTGCTTTCCCGCTTCCTGATGATGAGGAGACCTGGAGGAGAATGCCGATGAAAGCCGTGCGCCTGGAAGCGACCGGAAAGCTGTTCCTGCGCGAGGTCGAAAAGCCCGTTCCCGGACCGGATGACCTGCTGGTGCGCGTCGAAGCCTGCGGCATCTGCGGCACCGATCGCCATCTTTTCCTCGGCGAGTTCCCCTCGCATCCACCGGTGACCCTTGGCCACGAATTCGCCGGCATCATCGAAGCAGTCGGCTCCGAGGTCAGCGGTTTCCGCCCCGGTATGCGCGTAACGTGTGATCCCAATATCGCCTGCGGTCGCTGCGAAGAATGCCACAACGGCCGGGTCAATCTCTGCCGGAACCTGCAGGCGATCGGCATCCACAAAGACGGCGGGTTTGCCGACTATGTCATCCTGCCGCAGAAACAGGCCTTCGCCCTGCCGCCTGGCCTCGATCCGCTGCACGGCGCCTTTTGCGAGCCGCTCGCCTGCTGCCTCCACGGCCTCGATCTCGCAAATATAAGGACCGGCGCTTCCGTCATCGTGCTCGGCGGCGGTGTAATCGGCCTTCTCACCGTCCAGCTTGCCCGGCTTGCCGGCGCGACGCATGTTCTCCTCGTCACCCGAAATTCAGATAAACGGACGCTCGCTGAAACACTTGGCGCAACGGCCACCTTCGATCCATCGTGGAAGGATCCGATCAGCGGCATTACCGGCGAAGGCGGATTGCTGCCAGGCGGCGCCGACGTCGTCTTCGAATGCGCTGGCGTGCCGGAAACCATGATGCAGGCGCCGAAGCTCGCAAGGCGTGGCGGCACGGCCCTCATCCTCGGCGTCATGCCACAAGGCGCAAAGATCGAGGTCGAGCCCTTCGATCTGCTGTTCCGCGAGGTGAGCCTCGTCACTTCCTTCCTCAACCCTTTCACACACGGGCGTGCGGCCGATCTTATCGCGTCGGGCGCAATCAGGGTCGAGCAGCTGATTTCGCGTCGGATCACGCTGGAACAGGCGCCCGAAGCGATCGCCAATCCGGCGCTCGGCGGCGAGATTCGCGCGCTCGTCGTGCCCGGTCAGCAATAGGCTTCCAAAGGGCGGTCCGGATTCCTGTCGATTCCTTGATTTATGGGGTTCCGTTTGCAAAAACATTTGCCTATAAGCCGCTTCTAGCCTGAAAAGACCCTCAATGCGCGACCCGACCCGGTGACCTCCCACCCTGGCCGGCTTTTTGCGCAGCTAGAAATGGATATCGCCCATGCCGAAGCGCCAAGACATCAAATCGATCCTCATCATCGGCGCAGGACCGATCGTGATTGGCCAGGCTTGCGAATTCGACTATTCCGGCACCCAGGCCTGCAAGGCGCTGAAGGAGGAAGGCTACCGCGTCATCCTCGTCAACTCCAACCCGGCCACGATCATGACCGACCCGGGTCTCGCCGACGCCACCTATGTCGAGCCGATCACGCCTGAAGTCGTCGCCAAGATCATCGCCAAGGAACGCCCCGACGCGCTGCTGCCGACCATGGGCGGCCAGACGGCGCTGAACACCGCGCTCTCGCTGAAGCGCATGGGCGTGCTCGACCGCTATAATGTCGAGATGATCGGCGCCAAGCCCGCCGCCATCGACATGGCCGAGGACCGCGCGCTGTTCCGCGAGGCGATGGCGCGCATCGGCCTTGAAACGCCGCGCTCGATGCTGGCAAACGCCACCGACATCAAGGACGCCGACCGCAAGACCCATGAAGCCGAGCGCACCAAGCTGCGCGAAAGCCTCTCCGGCGCCGATCTCGACAAGGCGCTCGACGAGTTGGAAAACCAGTGGAACCTCGGCGAGAGCGACCGCAAGCAGCGCTACATGAGCCATGCGATGGCGATTGCCGCCCAGGCGATCGACCATGTCGGCCTGCCCGCCATCATCCGTCCGTCCTTCACGCTCGGCGGTACCGGCGGCGGCATTGCCTATAACCGCTCTGAATTCTTCGAAATCGTCGGCAGCGGCCTCGATGCTTCGCCGACCACCGAAGTGCTGGTCGAAGAATCCGTCCTCGGCTGGAAGGAGTATGAGATGGAGGTCGTCCGCGACAAGGCGGACAACTGCATCATCATCTGCTCGATCGAGAACATCGACCCGATGGGCGTCCACACCGGCGATTCGATCACTGTCGCCCCGGCGCTGACGCTGACGGACAAGGAATACCAGATCATGCGCAACGCTTCGATTGCGGTGCTGCGCGAGATCGGCGTCGAGACCGGCGGCTCGAACGTGCAGTTCGCCGTCAATCCGAAGGACGGCCGCCTCGTCGTCATCGAAATGAACCCGCGCGTCTCGCGCTCCTCGGCGCTCGCCTCCAAGGCCACCGGCTTCCCGATCGCCAAGATCGCTGCCAAGCTCGCCATCGGCTATACGCTCGACGAACTCGAAAACGACATTACCGGCGGCGCGACCCCTGCCTCGTTCGAACCGTCGATCGACTATGTCGTCACCAAGATCCCACGCTTCGCCTTCGAGAAATTCCCCGGCGCTTCCCCGGTTCTGACCACAGCCATGAAGTCGGTCGGCGAAGTCATGGCGATCGGCCGTACCTTTGCAGAATCGCTGCAGAAGGCTCTGCGCGGCCTGGAAACCGGCCTGACCGGCCTCGACGAAATCGAGATCCCCGATGCCGAAGAAGGCGAATCCAGCCTGAACGCCATCCGCGCCGCGATCGGCACGCCGACGCCGGATCGCCTGCGCATGGTCGCCCAGGCGCTGCGCATGGGCCTGACCATCGAGGAGGTGCACGAAGGCTGCAAGATCGACCCCTGGTTCATCGCCCAACTGAAGAACATCGTCGACATGGAAGCCCGCATCCGCGAGCATGGCCTGCCGACGGATGAGACCAACCTGCGCATGCTGAAGGCCATGGGCTTCTCCGATTCCCGCCTCGCGACGCTGACCGGCAAGCGCCCGAAGGAAGTGGCCGAGCTGCGCAATTCGCTGAACGTCCGCCCGGTCTTCAAGCGCATCGACACCTGCGCTGCCGAATTCGCCTCGCCGACCGCCTACATGTACTCGACCTATGAGACGCCCTTCGTCGGCGCTGCGCGCTCCGAGGCGCTGGTCTCCGACCGCAAGAAGGTCGTCATCCTCGGCGGCGGTCCGAACCGTATCGGCCAGGGCATCGAGTTCGACTATTGCTGCTGCCATGCCGCCTTCGCGCTGAAGGATGCCGGCTATGAAGCGATCATGATCAACTGCAACCCGGAAACGGTCTCGACCGACTACGATACCTCCGATCGCCTCTATTTCGAGCCGCTGACGGCCGAAGACGTGATCGAAATCCTGCGCGCAGAACAGGAAAAGGGCGAAGTCGTCGGCGTCATCGTCCAGTTCGGCGGCCAGACCCCGCTCAAGCTCGCCGAAGCACTCGAAAAGAACGGCATCCCGATCCTCGGCACCGCGCCTGACATGATCGACCTTGCCGAAGACCGCGACCGCTTCCAGAAGCTTCTGATGAAGCTCGACCTCAACCAGCCGAACAACGGCATCGCCTATTCCGTCGAGCAGGCCCGCCTGGTCGCTGCCGAAATTGGCTTCCCGCTGGTCGTTCGCCCCTCTTACGTGCTCGGCGGCCGCGCCATGCAGATCATCCATGCCGAGAGCCAGCTGCAGAGCTACCTGCTCGATACGGTTCCGGAACTGGTGCCCGAGGATATCAAGGCGCGCTACCCGAACGACAAGACCGGCCAGATCAACACGCTGCTCGGCAAGAACCCGCTCCTCTTCGACAGCTACTTGACGAACGCCATCGAAGTCGACGTCGATTGCCTCTCCGACGGCACCGAGGTCTATGTCGCCGGCATCATGGAACATATCGAGGAAGCCGGGATCCACTCCGGCGATAGCGCCTGCTCGCTGCCGCCACGCACATTGTCTCGCGAGATGCTCGATGAGCTCGAGCGCCAGGCCAAGGCCATGGCGAAGGCGCTCAACGTCGGCGGCCTGATGAACGTGCAGTTCGCCATCAAGGACGACACCGTCTACGTACTCGAAGTCAACCCGCGCGCCTCCCGTACCGTGCCCTTCGTCGCCAAGACCATCGGCGCGCCGATCGCCAAGATCGCCGCCCGCGTCATGGCCGGCGAGAAGCTCGATGCGACCTTCGCCGCCTATGGCGAAAAGCCGGATCCCCGCGCGCTGAAGCACATTGCCGTCAAGGAAGCCGTCTTCCCCTTCGCCCGCTTCCCGGGCGTCGATACGCTGCTCGGTCCGGAAATGCGCTCGACCGGCGAAGTCATCGGCCTCGACAGCGATTTCGCGCTGGCCTTTGCCAAGTCGCAGCTCGGCGCCGGCGTCGAACTGCCGCGTGAAGGCACGGTCTTCGTATCGGTGCGCGATGCCGACAAGCCGCGCGTTCTCCCCGCGATCCGCATCCTTGTTGAACAGGGCTTCAAGGTGCTGGCAACCGGCGGTACGGCCCGCTTCCTTGCTGAAAACGGCATCGAGGCAACCAAGATCAACAAGGTTCTGGAAGGCCGCCCCCATATTGAGGACGCCATCCGCAACCGCCAGGTCCAGCTCGTCATCAACACGACCGACGGCAACAAGGCGATCTCGGATTCGAAGTCGCTCCGCCGCGCCACGCTGATGCAGAAGGTGCCCTACTATACGACGATGGCCGGCGCCGAAGCCGCCGCCCAGGCGATCAAGGCGCTCAAGGCCGGAAATCTCGAAGTCCGCCCGCTGCAGAGCTATTTCTGATCCCGCGAAGAGGCATGGCCTCTTCGCCTTCATCCTGGCGTCGCAGTAAAAACTGCGACCCAAAATTGCAGAGACGAAAACTTGATGTTAGCCTGCTCCCGAGCTGTATCGGGGGAACAGCATGTCGAAGAACATCGTCATCCTCTTCGACGGCACGTCGAACGAGATATCCGCAGACCGCACCAACATTCTCCGGCTGTTCGGAACGCTGAAGCGCTCCGACGAACAGATCGTCTATTACGACCCCGGGGTCGGCACGCTTGGCGCGGCAGATGCCTGGTTGCCCCTCTACCGCAAGTCCATTGAGGTCTGGGGCCTTGCCACCGGATGGGGTCTCGATGAGAACGTCAAAGGTGCCTACCGTTTCCTCGTCGAAAATTACGATGCCGGCATGCCCGATGATCACGGCGGCCATCCCGACAGGGACCGCATCTATATTTTCGGCTTCAGCCGCGGCGCCTATACGGCCCGGGTTCTCGCAGGTTTCATCCATGCCTTCGGGCTCTGCAGCAGATATCACCTGAACCTGCTCGACTACGCTTACAGAACCTATAAGGGCATTCCCGAACAGGAACAGCATGCAGATGGCGGAGATCCGTCATCTGCCTTCAAGAGCATGCGGCTCTATGAGCGCATGCTGCGCAACGACCGCCCGCCGATCAAGCTGCTCGGTCTGTTCGATACCGTTGCCTCGGTCATCGAAAAGGGCAAAGGGCGAATCCAGTTCAAGACGCACCCCTTCACCAGAAAGAACCCCAGTGTCGAATATGTGCGTCACGCCATGGCAATCGACGAACGACGAACAATGTTCCAGCCGGAATTGTGGACGCCGGATCAGGATTATCGCGGCAATCCTTTCAAGCCCGCGACCGCAAAGCAGGACTTCAAGGAGGTCTGGTTTGCCGGTGTCCATGGCGATATCGGGGGCGGTTATCCGGAGGCTGAAAGCGCTCAGATCAAGATACCGCTCGATTGGATGATCCGTGAAACCGGGCCTGCGGGCCTGCTTTACGTTTCGCGCACGGTCAACAATGTCGTCCTTGGCAGGAGCGACAACAGCTATGTCGAACTCAACGCCGCCGCACCGCTGCACGACTCGATGAGTGCAGGCTGGAAACTGCTCGAATATATTCCTCGGCGAGTCCCTGAAAACTCCTGGCGCAAACGCGGCAACAGAGGAGGCATTTATCTGCCCCTCGAGGACCGGCGTTTCATCCCCGATCGCGCAAACCTGCATGAATCCGTGAGAGTGCGCATGGTGACCGGATACAATCCGCCCAACCTGCCGAAGGATCCGGTCTTCGTTCCCTGAATCGAATTCTACGCTGAGTGAGCCAGAGCCTTGATCTGATTCATGTCTTGCCGGAAACGGGCAAGCTCGTGCGCCTTCCTGTCCTCGTCAGGAAGCCGCAACAAGTAGGAAGGATGCACCGTCACGAAAAGCAGCCGTCCTTCCTCCATCGCAATCGACCGACCGCGCACGTCTTCCAGTTTCTGCTTGTCGCCGGTCAGCGAGTAAAAGGCGGTTGCGCCCATCGCCACGATCAGCTTCGGCTTGACGAGATCGAGTTCCAGCTTCAGCCACCAGCGGCAATGCTGCACCTCGCCAAGATTGGGCTTCTGATGGATCCGCCGCTTGCCACGCGGCTCATATTTGAAATGCTTGACGGCATTGGTGACGTAAAGCCGTGACCGATCGATACCGGCCTGCGAAACGGCCTCGTCGAAGACCTTGCCCGCCGGTCCGACGAAGGGTCGGCCGGCAAGATCCTCCTGATCGCCCGGCTGCTCGCCGACGAACATGATGTCTGCATCGGCAGGTCCTTCGCCGAAGACGGTCTGCGTCGCCCTGGCATGCAGCGCGCAGCGATTGCAGACTGCAGCTTCCTCGCGCAACGCCTCCAGCGTCCCGGCCGGCGCCATTTCCGGCATCGGCAGACGAGCCGCCGCTTCCTGAATTCGGTTGTGATAGGGGAGCGGCATCGTCGCCTCGCGTTCCGCCATGGCGAGTACCTTTGCTTCCGCATCGGCAATCAGGCCGGGAATGAGATCGGCCTCCGGCAGGTTCTTCCAGTATTTTTTCGGCATCTCCGCCTGCATGGCCTTCACCTTCAGCCGCGCCGGATTGAAGATGCTGGCATAATAGATGCGCCAGAGATCGTCGGTCGCGTCACTGATATCAGGCTTTTCGCCAGGCGCATCGCTCGTCGTCAGCCGCTCGCCATCCCAGGCGGCCGATCCCTTTGGCGTTGCGATCAGCCAGTCCATGTCGGTGAAGCGGCGCTGGAAGAATGGAGCCTTGCGCGCGACAATGTAATGATCGGGCTCGAACCAGGCGATGAATTTTCGCCGCCCGCCGGCAGGGGCCGCCACCTCCTTGAAGCGGACGAAGGCCGTCATCTTGTGAGCGTCGCGATGCACGCTCTTCTGCATCAGCCGGGCGCGCGACACCTCTTCATCGGATGCCAGCTCCAGCAGGTTCCGGTTTTCCTGTGTTCGCCAGAGCAGGCTGTAAAGCAGTGAGAAGCGCCTGGCATCGCTATGGCAGATCACCGCCTCGGCCAAAGCCATGAAGGCCGGCGGTACGCTCATCGTCCTGGCATCGACGGGCGGATCGGGCGGCAAGGCATCACGCTGGAAGGCAAAACCCGGTTCGCTGCTTCTTTCATGCCAGTCGATTTCATCAGGCAGAATTCCAGCTGCGGCAAAGGCGCGAGCCGCCTTGCGCCACTCCTCGAAATTCCCCCTGCCCTCCAGAACGACACGGCGCATCATAGCAGCGACAATTGTTCGGGTTGCGATTCGAACATGGCGCGCAGGTCCGGTCGATCGGCCAGGCGACGCGGCGTCCAGCCCTCGGCAGTGATGAAGGCCTGCACCTTGCGAAGGGAGACACCAAGCCGCGGCAGATCCTCGAGCCGCAACCGGCGCTGCCGCCTCTCCGTCAGGATCGCCTTCACCGTTTTGGTGCCGAGCCCCGGTACGCGCAGGAGCTTCTCGCGATCGGCGCGATTGATATCGACAGGGAAGTCCTCGCGATGGCCGAGCGCCCAGGCAAGCTTGGGATCGAGATTGAGATCCAGCATGCCGCCCTGCTGTGTCGAGGTGATCTCGTCGATGCCGAAACCATAGAAGCGATAGAGCCAATCCGCCTGATAGAGCCGGTGCTCTCGCATCAGCGGCGGCTTGATGAGCGGCAGGTTCTTCGAACTGTCGGGGATCGGGCTGAAGGCGGAATAATAGACGCGTTTGAGACCGTAGCTGCTGTAAAGCTGACCGCTGGTCGACAGGATCGTCGCATCATTGGCGCCATCAGCGCCGACGATCATCTGGGTACTCTGCCCGGCCGGCACGAAGCGCTTGCGCCGCTTGGTCTGCAGCGTCGGCTCTTCCGCCGCCTCGATCTTCAGCCTGAGATCGCCCATCGAGCGGCGGATGCTGGCGGGCTTCTTCTCCGGCGCAAAACGGCTGATGCCGCTATCGGTCGGCAGCTCGATATTGAGCGACAGGCGATCGGCATAAAGCCCCGCCTCCTCGATCAGATGTGGAGACGCCTCCGGAATGGATTTCAGGTGGATGTAGCCGCGAAAATGATGCGTGCCGCGCAGTTCGCGCACGATGCGTACCATCTCCTCCATCGTATGGTCGGAAGAGCGGATGATGCCCGAGGAGAGGAACAGGCCTTCGATATAGTTGCGCCGATAGAATTCCAGCGTCAGCCAGACGACCTCTTCCGGCGTGAAACGGGCGCGCTCGACGTTGCTGGACGAGCGGTTGATGCAATAGGCGCAATCGTAGATGCAGAAATTGGTGAGCAGGATTTTGAGCAACGAAATGCAGCGCCCATCCGGCGCATAGGCATGGCAGATGCCGGCGCCTTCGGTTGAGCCGAGCCCGCCGGAGGCAGCCGAATCCCGTTTGACCGTGCCGCTGGAGGCGCAGGATGCATCATATTTGGCGGCGTCGGAGAGGATCGCCAACCGTTCTCTAAGCGATTTCTTCATCATCTTGTTCACTAAATGTTCACGGTGGCGAAATCAAGACGAAGAAATGAGCTTCCCTGCAAGTTCCCTTCAAAAGCAGGCACTTCTGCTGATGATAAAAAGCGCCGATACGAATTTTATGGAAATTGCGCGTGCCGATCTGCTATAAGCAATGAACTAGGTTTGTAACACGGTTCCGAAGTCCCCTTCGGGACCTGTTTTCTTTTGTGTCTGCGCGAACTGCGGATGCGGGGAGAGAAGGACGAAAAAATGGTTGATAAGGTACCGATGACACAGGGTGGTTTCGTCAAGCTGCAGGAAGAACTGCGCTGGCGTCAGCAGGAGGAGCGCCCGCGAATCATCGAGGCAATTGCGGAAGCGCGCGCCCATGGCGACCTTTCGGAAAATGCCGAGTACCATGCGGCCAAGGAAGCACAGAGCCATAATGAAGGCCGCATCACCGAGCTCGAAGACCTGACGGCGCGCGCCGAAGTCATCGACCTCTCCAAGATGTCGGGCGACAAGATCAAGTTCGGCGCCAGGGTGAAGCTCGTCGACGAGGATACCGAGGAAGAAAAGACCTACCAGATCGTCGGCGATCAGGAAGCCGATGTGAAGCAGGGTCGCATCTCCATCTCCTCCCCGATCGCCCGCGCGCTGATCGGCAAGGAAGTCGGCGACTCCATTGAAGTCAATGCGCCGGGCGGCTCGAAGGCCTACGAAATCCTTTCCGTTTCCTGGGGCTGATCGCCCTCGCCTTTCTTTGCACGAGCTGCCAGTGCCGGACATCAGTGACGTCGAGATCATCGCGCCCAACCTGAAACGCCGGCTCTCCGGCGTCACGTCCACGATCGTTCAGCTCATCCCCTGCCAGATCCGGTTGGGGATCAAGATCGCCGCTCTCGGCCCTGGTCTTCCGCCTGAACTTCCGCGGTTGAAATGGCCGCAACTTGCCGGCCTCTGGCGCCCGCCTGCCGGGCGCCGGCAGCGCGTCTGGCATGCGCGCCGCAACAACGAAATGGCCGTCGGCATCCTCATGCGCCACGTCCTGCGCATGCCGCTGAAGCTCGTCTTCACCTCCGCCGCCCAGCGCCGCCACACCTCCTATACCCGCTGGCTGATCCGCCGGATGGATGCCGTCATCGCCACCAGCAGCCGCTCCGGCTCCTTCCTCAAGGTGCCGCATGTGATCATCCAGCATGGCGTCGATCTGACGCTTTTCCATCCACCCGAAGGGGCTGACGATACGATCGCCGCCAGCGGCCTGCCCGGCCGCTATCTCGTCGGCTGTTTCGGCCGCGTGCGCCATCAGAAGGGCACCGATCTTTTCGTCCAGGCGATGATTGCGCTGCTGCCGCAGCATCCGGACTGGACGGCCGTCATTTCTGGCCGCGTAACGCCGGAGCACACGGCGTTTGCCGACAAGCTGAAGGCCGATATCGCCGCAGCCGGTCTGACCGACCGCATCGTCTTCATCGGCGAAGTGCCTGATATCAAGGTCTGGTATCGCCGCCTGAGCCTCTATGTCGCCCCATCCCGCAACGAAGGTTTCGGGCTGACGCCACTGGAGGCCATGGCTTCGAAGACGCCGGTCGTGGCATCCGACGCCGGCGCTTACGCCGAAATGGTCGTACCGGGCGAAAACGGCGTCATCGTACCGCCCGGCGACGGCAACGCACTGACGGCGGCCATCGCCACCTATCTTGCCGATCCTGCGCTGACTTCAGCTCAAGGCGAGACAGCGCTCCGGCATGTGCGTGAAAACTTCGCGCTGGAAAAGGAAGCAACAGCAATCAACCGGATTTACCAGCAGCTTCTCGGCGCTTAATCCGAGCCAGGTGATGGACTTATCAGGAAGGCGGAGAGACGGAGATGTCGACCGCAAATAGAAACGACACGTGAAAACAAGAGCCTGAAGCGTGGCAAGCGGATCTGAAAGATCGCGACACGCTTTGGATTATAGCTCGACCAGCCCGAGCTTCTTCACCTGTCGGATCGTCAGCATGGTGCGAACAGTATCAACATGCTCGTTGGCCGTCAGCACTTCGATGACGAAATCCTGAAAGCGGGTAAGGTTCTGGGCCACGCAATGCAGCAGGAAATCGCTGTCACCGGAAACCATCCAGGCCTGGCGCACCAGCGGCCATTCGGCGGTGGCGGCAGCAAAGGCCTTCAGATTGGCTTCGGACTGGTGCTTGAGGCCGACCATGCAGAACGCGACGAGATCGAGCCCGAGCCTCGGGCTGTTCAACATCGCGTGATAGCCTTCGATGACGCCCGCTTCTTCGAGTTTACGCACCCGACGCAGGCAGGGCGGCGCTGAAATTCCCACCCTGTCGGCAAGTTCCACATTGGTCATGCGGCCGTCGGCCTGCAGTTCCCGCAATATCTTTATGTCGATAACGTCAAGTTCAGCGCGAACCACGCTTAGGCCTTTCTTTAATTCCCCGTGGGCAGCTTCTATATAAAGCGACGGAATACGCAAGAAAGTTTCAGTCCGATGACGGAATCTTGCACGGCGCCTGCATTTGCCTTGTTGGTAATGCAAGGCTGCCCTTGAATAAAAGCATTGGTCGTTCATAAATGGCGCAGGGATCGCGAAACGGCCTTATTCGCCTCTTAGCCGCCGCATCCTGCTATCGAAAGGAAATTCCATGTCTGCCCGCCATACCAAGGTGCTCATTATCGGTTCCGGACCTGCCGGTTATACGGCAGCGGTCTATGCCGCGCGCGCCATGCTGAAACCGGTTTTGATCGCCGGTCTGGAACAGGGCGGCCAGCTCATGATCACCACGGATGTCGAGAACTATCCGGGCTTTGCAGATCCCATCCAGGGTCCCTGGCTAATGGACCAGATGCTGCAGCAGGCTCAGCATGTCGGCGCCGAAATCGTCAACGACCTGGTGACCGAAGTCGACCTTAACCAGCGCCCCTTCGTTGCCCGCACCGATAGCGGCCAGGTCTGGACTGCCGACACGCTCGTTATCGCGACCGGCGCCAAGGCCAAGTGGCTTGGCATCGAGAGCGAGCAGCATTTCCAGGGCTTCGGCGTGTCTGCCTGCGCCACCTGCGACGGCTTCTTCTATCGCAACAAGGATGTGATCGTGGTCGGTGGCGGCAACAGCGCCGTCGAAGAGGCGCTTTATCTCTCGAACATCGCGAAGTCGGTCACGGTCGTGCACCGCCGCGACAGCTTCCGCGCAGAAAAAATCCTGCAGGAACGTCTCTTCTCCAAGGAGAACGTCAAGGTTCTCTGGAATACCGAGGTCGCCGAGATCACGGGCACGCCGGCAAAGCCCCCCATGCCGCCGTCCGTTTCCGGTGCTCGCCTGCGCGATACCCGCACCGGCACTATTACCGATGTCGCCGTTGACGGTGTCTTCGTGGCAATCGGCCACGCGCCGGCCACCGAATTGTTCAAGGGCAAGCTGAAGCTCAAGGACAATGGCTACCTCTGGACCGCACCGGATTCGACTGCGACCAGCCTCGAAGGTGTCTATGCCGCAGGCGACGTGACGGACGACACCTTCCGCCAGGCAATCACCGCCGCAGGCTTGGGATGCATGGCCGCCCTCGAGGCAGAACGTTATCTGACGGGCCATATGCCCGTTGCCGTAGCAGCGGAGTAATAGTGGCATGAGGGGTGGGGGAATGCCATTGGACTGGGACAAGCTGCGTATTTTCCACGCAGCTGCCGAAGCCGGATCGTTTACGCATGCGGCTGACAAGCTGCATCTGTCCCAGTCGGCCATCAGCCGTCAAGTAAGTGCGCTCGAGCAGGATGTAGGCACCAAGCTCTTCCATCGCCATGCGCGCGGCCTGATCCTCACCGAACAGGGCGAGCTGCTTTACCGCACCGCCCATGACGTGCTGCTCAAGCTCGAAACCGTCAAGATGCAGCTGACCGAGACGACGGAAACGCCGTCCGGCAAGCTGCGCGTCACGACGACAGTCGGTCTCGGCCAGGGTTGGCTGACCGACAAGATCCAGGAATTCCTGCAGCTCTATCCCGACGTCCAGATCCAGCTCATCCTCGACAACGAGGAAGTGGACGTGAACATGCGCCATGCCGATTGCGCCATCCGCCTTCGCCAGCCGCAGCAATCGGACCTGATCCAGCGCAAGCTTTTCACCGTGCATATGCACGTCTATGCCGCCCCCTCCTACATCAATCGTCACGGCGAGCCGCAGACGATCGAAGATCTAGATAACCACCGCATCATCACCTTCGGCGAGCCGGCGCCGAACTACCTGCTCGATGTCAACTGGCTGGAAATCGCCGGCCGCTCGTCGGACAACAAGCGCATTCCGCATCTGCAGATCAACAGCCAGACTTCCATCAAGCGCGCCTGCCTGCTCGGCATCGGCATCGCCTGCCTGCCGGATTATATCGTCGGCCGCGACCCTGGCCTGATCCAGCTGGCGATCAATGCCGACGTCCCCTCTTTCGATACCTATTTCTGCTATCCGGACGAGATCAAGAACGCCGCCAAGCTGAAAGCCTTTCGCGATTTCATCGTCAGCAAGGCCCGCAACTGGAACTTCTGATTTCCACTTTTGTGGAATGAATCTCAAATCATGCAACCCACGCATGACTGACATGCACAAAAAAGGGTTGTTGTTTGCTCATTAAAGCACCATATCGCACATAGCTGATGCACACGGTGGCTTTTCCTCCCAGTTCCACCGCATTAGCTGTTCCCCTCTGGAGGTTTTTGACCTTCACACTTATAAAGGGCCCTGGTTTTCCGGTGGCCCTCTTTTTTTGCCCGCTTTTTGCTTTTTGCCTGAATTTTTATCGGAAGATACCGCAGTGCGGAAAAATTTTGTGCAGCGCATAGCTGGCATGCACAAAAGGCTATTGAAAGCTGCACAAAGAACCACCATATCGCTCATAGCCGATGCAATTCGTGGTTCTCTCCCAGTGCCACCGCGTTGGCTGTTCCCCTCTGGAGGTTTTTGACCTTCACACTTATAAAGGGCCCTGGCTTTCCAGTGGCCCTCTTTTTTTGCTTAAGATTTAAGCAGAGCCAGGAAATCAATCGCTCACGCCTCCGTGATTTGCATATCGAAAATCATCGATCCATATATCGGGAAAATCCGATTTATACTTCGATGAACGACGATGGACAAAGACGAGATTCTCAAGGCCCTGGCCAATCCTGCCCGGATGGACATCCTCAACTGGCTGAAGAAACCGGAAGAGCACTTTCCGACGCAGGAACACCCGTTTGAAATGGGCGTCTGCGCCAGCCAGTTCGAACGCTGCGGCCTTTCCCAATCCACTGTTTCCGCCCATCTTGGTACCCTTCACCGCGCCGGCCTCGTTACCAGCAAGCGTGTCGGCCAGTGGATCTTCTACAAGCGCAATGAAGAAACGATCGCTGCCTTTCTCCAGCAGCTAACGCAGGATCTCTAGTCATGCCCCTTGCCCTGCTCGTCCTTGCCTTGAGTTCATTTGCGATAGGCACCACCGAATTCGTCATCATGGGCCTCCTGCCCGAAGTCGCCGCCGATCTTTCTGTGACGATCCCCCAGGCTGGCTGGCTGGTAACGGGTTATGCCCTGGCCGTCGCGCTTGGTGCGCCGATCATGGCGGTCTCCACCGCCAAGCTGAAGCGACGCTCGACGCTCATCATGCTGATGGCTTTCTTCATCGCCGGTAACCTGCTCTGCGCCATCGCGCCCAATTACTGGGTGCTGATGATTGCGCGCATCGTCACCGCCCTTTGCCACGGCGCCTTCTTCGGTATCGGCTCGGTGGTCGCCGCCAATCTTGTGAGCGAAGACCGCAAGGCCCGCGCCGTCGCCCTGATGTTTACCGGCCTGACGCTGGCAAACGTTCTCGGCGTTCCAACCGGCACTGCCATCGGCCAGGCTTTCGGGTGGCGCTCCACCTTCTGGGTCGTTACCGCCATCGGCGTCGTCACCATTGCCGGCCTGATCGCCATCCTGCCGCGCGACAAGCAGGAAACGCAGAGCAGCATCCTGCGCGAGATCGCGGCATTGAAGAACGTCCGCCTCTGGATGGCGCTCTCGGTGACCGTCTTCTTCGCGGCCTCGATGTTCACGCTCTTCACCTACATCGCCCCGCTGTTGCGTAACGTGACCGGCATCTCGCCGGAAGGCGTCACGTGGACCCTGTTCCTGATCGGCATCGGACTGACAGTCGGCAATCTCATCGGCGGCAAGCTTGCCGATTGGCGGCTTGGAGCCACGCTTGCCAGCGTCTTTGCTGTAATCGCACTCACCTCCGCAGTCTTTTTCTACACCAGCCGCTTCGTTATCCCGGCCGAGATAACGCTCTTCCTGTGGGCTGCCGCAACCTTCGCTGCGGTCCCTGCCCTGCAGGTCGGTGTCGTCGGCTTCGGCAAGGATGCGCCAAACCTCGTCTCGACCATCAATATCGGCGCCTTCAACACCGGCAATGCGCTAGGCGCCTGGGTCGGCGGCATGGTCATCAATGCCGGTCTCGACTTCGTTCATGTTCCCCTCGCCGCTGCCGCCATGGCCCTGATCGGCCTCGCAGCGACGGCGCTCACCTATCTCTCCGGCCGGGCACAGACTAACCCTGCTACCGCCGAGTGATCCCCCAAGCAGAAAGGACCTTCCATGGCCAAGCTTTTCCAGCCGACGCAGGTCGGCGATATTTCCCTCAGGAACCATATCGTCATGGCGCCGCTCACCCGTAACCGCTCGCCGGGCGCAGTCCCGAACGATCTCAACGTCGAATATTACCGCCAGCGCGCCTCGGCCGGCCTCATCATCACCGAAGCGACCGCCATCACGCATCAAGGCCAGGGTTATGCGAACGTTCCCGGCCTCTACAGCAAGGAAGCGCTCGACGGCTGGAAGCGTGTGACGGATGCGGTCCACGCCGAAGGCGGCAAGATCGTCGTGCAACTGTGGCATGTCGGACGCATCTCCCACAACACGCTGCAACCCGATAACGGCAAGCCGGTCTCCTCGACCAACCGCATCGCCAAGGCCAAGACCTATCTCGTCAATGCAGACGGCACCGGCGCCTTCGCCGAAACGTCCGAACCGCGTGCACTCGAAACCTCCGAAATCCCCGGCATCATCGAAGATTACCGCAAGGCCGCCCGTGCTGCGATCGACGCCGGCTTCGATGGCGTCGAGATCCACGGCGCCAACGGCTATCTGCTCGACCAGTTCATGCGTGATGGCGTCAACGACCGCACCGATCAATATGGCGGCTCGATCGAAAACCGCGCCCGTTTCCTCTTCGAAGTCGTTGAAACCGTGACCAGGGAAATCGGCGCGCGCCGCACCGCGATCCGCATCTCGCCGGTGACGCCGTCGGGTGAATCCTATGATTCAAACCCGCAGACACTCTTCACCCATGTCGTTGAAGGCCTTGCCAGGTACGACCTCGCCTATATCCATGTCATCGAAGGCCAGACCGGCGGCGAGCGTGATTATCGCCAGGGCGACAACCCGTCCTTCGACTACAAGGCACTGCGCGCTGCCTATGAAAAGGCTGGCGGCAAGGCTGCCTGGATGGTCAACAACGGCTATGTCAGAGACATGGCGATTGAAGCCGTGGAAAACGGTACGGCCGATCTCGTCGCCTTCGGCAAGCCCTTCATCTCCAATCCCGATCTCGTCGAACGCCTGGAGAAGAACCTGCCGCTGAACCCACCGGACCAATCGACCTTCTATGGTGGCGATGCCAGGGGCTATGTCGACTACCCCCTGCTTGAAAAGGTCGCCTGATCCTTTTCGCCGAAACGAAATCCCGCCATCAGGCGGGATTTCCATTCGTGACCATTGCCGCTAGCATGCGCGCATGTTCTCACCCTATCTCGAACGCTGGTCGCTTACCTCGGACGGCGAGCCCATCATCACCCATTCGAGCCGCCTCCTGCCGGTCACCTGGCAGGACAAACCCGCCATGCTGAAAGTCGCATCCGACAGCAGCGAGCGCGAAGGCGCATTGTTGATGAAATGGTGGGATGGTGACGGCGCGGCCAAAGTCTATGCGCAGCAGGACGACGCCATTCTTCTCGAGCGCGCGGCCGACAAGTATTCGCTGCTGGAAATGGCCCTGAACGGCGAGGATGATGAAGCGAGCCGCATCATGGTGCGCACCGCAGCAAGGCTGCATGCGCCGCGCCCCACGCCTCTCTCCGGTTCCCCGACACTCGAGCGCTGGTTCCGCAGTCTGGAGCCGGCAGCGCGCACCCATGGCGGCACGTTTGTCGATAGCTGGAGGATTGCCGACAGCCTGCTCGCTGCACCGCAACAGCTCAGCATTCTCCACGGCGACATCCACCACCGCAACATCCTCGATTTCGGCGAACGCGGCTGGCTGGCGATCGATCCCAAGCGGATCTACGGCGAACGCGGCTATGACTTTGCCAATATCTTCGCCAATGAAGACCTGCCGACGACGACGGATCCCAAGCGGCTCCAGCGCCAGCTCCCGATTGTCTCCAAAGAGGCAGATATCGAACCATCAAGGCTGCTCAAATGGATCGCTGCCTATTCCGGTCTTTCTGCTGCCTGGTTTCTTGAAGATGGCGACCAAGCCTCGGCGGAAAAACCTCTGACGGTTGCCCGTATCGCCCTCGCGGAACTGGGCTAGCTTAATTTCCGATCGTGAGAGAGTGCGCTGGCGTCGCTGCAGAATGCGGTTCCGGCAGAGATCCCTGCGCGATGAGCGTTGCGCGCACGGCCTCGTCGATCGGCGTATGTGGCTCGGTTCCGATTTCGGCGACCAGCTTGTCGTTCCTCATACGCACCGTCACCTTCCACAGGTAACGCATCTCCTTCAGCTCATGCATGACGGTCATGAAAGGAGCGAGCAGCGGTACAATGAACCAGGGGAAGTGACCGATCTTTGCCCCGCCGCCGGCAACACGCCGGACAGCCTCCGCCATCTGCCGGCCGTCACCATCCCAGAAGCCGTTCATGTGATAACAAGCAAAAGCTGGCAGGCGCTCTGCCCGCTCGACGAGTTGCACCATCGTCTCGGCAACATCGGGCAAATAGGCCCATTGGTGACCAATGCCCGGTCGCGCCGGATTCTTGATCGTACCAACAGGCTTGCCCGGCGTGGCGAAGGCGGCGGAGAACCAGCTATTGCTCGTCGCGCCCGGCCCGAAGAAATCGCCGGCGCGAACGATGATCACACCTGTGCCGGTCTCTGAAGCCGCCTTCAGACGCTTCTCCATCTCGACACGTATCTTGCCCTTCTTCGTCACCGGATGCTGCGGACTATCCTCCGTCACAACGGGAAACGCATCCGGCCCGAAATTATAGACGGTGCCTGGCAGTACGATGCGGGCGCCAACGGCACGAGCTGCGGCAATCGTATTATCAAGCATCGGCAGAACCAGCTTCTCCCAGTCGCGGTAACCGGGCGGATTGACGGCATGCACGATAAGGCTTGCACCTTCGGCCGCCTTGCGCACATCCGCCGCATTCATCGCGTCCCCCTGCATCCAGTCGAAACCCTGCCCGCTCGCCGATGCTTTCGCGGCGTTGCGGTTCAGCGTCCTCACCGTCCAGCCGCGGGCCTGCAGCTTGCGGGCCACCGCACCGCCGATGCCGCCGGTAGCGCCGAGAACCAGCGCCAGTTTGTTATCCTGATATTCACTGCTCATGATCATCTCCTTGTTCGATGAGACGACTATGCCTTCTATCCACGATAAACAAAATTGACGAAATAAGTTCCGTCGCTATACATAATTTTATGGATACCGAACCAAGCTGGGATTTCTATCGCTCTTTCCTCACTGTCCTGCGTCAGGGATCGCTCTCGGCTGCCGCGCGTGAACTCGGCCTGACCCAGCCGACAATCGGCCGTCATATCGACGCGCTGGAGCAGGCTGTCGGTGCGGAGCTTTTTACCCGCTCTTCGAATGGCCTGTTGCCGACCGATATGGCGCTCGACCTGAAACCCTATGCCGAGACGCTCGCAACGACGGCCGACGCCTTCCTGCGCACGGCATCCAGCCGGCGCGACAGGGTGGAAGGCACCGTGCGCATCAGCGCCAGCGAAGTGATCGGCATCGAAGTGCTGCCGCCGATCATCGCCGATCTGCAGGAGGCCTATCCGGGCTTGCAGGTGGAGCTGTCGGCATCGGATGCGCTGGAAGACCTCATGAACCGGGAGGCGGATATTGCCGTGCGTATGACCGAGCCGCAGCAGGATGTGCTGCTGGCGCGGCGCATCGGCGATATCCCGCTCGGCTTCCACGCCCATCGCCGCTATCTTGAACGCCACGGCACGCCGCAGACAATGGCCGATCTCACTGGTCATCGCATCATCGGCTTCGACCGGCAGACGGCCTATATCCGCATGATGCGCAAGCTCTATCCGGCAGTTGACGAACTCGCTGCGGCCTTTCGCACCAGCAATCATCTCGCCCATCTGGCCGCGATCCGCGCCGGGATAGGCATCGGCATCTGCCAGACGGGGCTCGCCCGCCCGAACCATGATCTCGTCCACATTCTGTCGGATGAATTCGAGATGCGGCTTGGCACATGGGTTGTCATGCACGAGAGCCTCAGGACCTCGCCGCGCTGCCGCGTAACCTTCGACACGCTGGTTGATGGTCTGCTGAGCTACATCAAGTCATGCAGGGGAAACGCGCGCCTGATGACGCGCTGAAAGACGTCAGATAATCGGCGGGAGATCAGGGCTCGGGGGAAACCTCGGGCGAACGGCTCTTGGTGAACCCGTCCACAACCTCGGTTTCGGGACGATCGCCACCTTCGGCATATTCCTCGTGCCACTTGCCCTGCGCGTCCTGCCAGCTGATCTCGGCGGAGTCGCCGCCGACCTGCTGCTCGGCCGCAACGATGCGGGCAGCTTCTAGCGCCTCGGAGTGGCTCGGAAATGCCTCGGAATAGACGTCTCCAAGCTTGTAGGCCCAGCCGCCGTCATGCGGTACGACCTCATAAACCACCTTGACCATGCATGTGTCTCCTCTTTCTTCTCGTTGCGCATCCGTAGGCTCCCGGATCATGTCCGGTTCAGCGCGGGCCGCTTGAGAAGATTTCGAGGACGCCGCGATCTGGGTTCGGCTGCCGTATGAAAAGCAGTATTTCATTAATCGTCACAGACTGCAAATTTCATCAGCTACGAGTCCGCTTGCCTAGAAAAATCACCGGCTTAGATTCCCGGAGGGAATCAAACTCGGCGCTGGCGGTAGACATGGCATTGCATCTTAAGGAAGAAAAATTCTTGATCGTGGCGGTCGTGGTCGCGATCATCGCCTACATGCTGGAACATTCGGTCATGGAGGCCGGCCGGGCCATGGCGCTTGTCGCGGCCGCCGCTCTGATCGCGACCATCGTGCTCGCCTCCATGCGCGTCGCCCATCACGCCGAACTGTTGGCCGTCAAGGTCGGCGATCCCTACGGCACGATGATCCTGACGCTCTCGGCCGTCGCCGTTGAAGTCATCATCCTTGCCATCATGATGAGCGGCGAGGAAACGTCGCCGACGCTCGTGCGCGACACGATCTATTCAGCACTCATGCTCGATATCAACGGCATCCTCGGCCTGGCCGCCCTGCTCGGCGGCCTGAAACATGGCGAGCAACCCTATAACGACAATTCCGGCAAGACCTATGGCGTGATGATCCTGACCGCCATGGGTATCTCGATGATCGTTCCGGAATTCGTGCCCGACGACAAGTGGCACTATTATTCCGGCTTCACCATCATTGCCATGATCGCCCTCTACGGCCTCTTCCTGCGCATGCAGGTCGGCCAGCACAGCTATTTCTTTTCCTACAGCTATCCACGCTCCGAACGGCAGAAGGAGCATCCCGAAGAACACCACGACGAGGGGTCGGTCGCGACCTCGATCACCATCATCCTGATAGGCGTGGTCATCATCGGTGCGCTCGCCGAATTCATGTCGGGCTTCATGAATGAGGGCCTGCGGGATAGCGGTGCTCCTGTGGCCGTGACCGCAATCGTGGTTGCCGCTATCTCCGCCGCTCCTGAAATTTTGACGGCCCTGAGGGCCGCACTCCGCAACCGGATGCAGGCAACCGTCAACATCGCCATGGGCGCATCCCTCTCGACGGTGATCCTCACCGTGCCGGTCATGGAAGCGATCGCGCTCTATACCGGCCAGCCCTTCATCATGGCCATGTCGCCGGTCCAGACGGTGATGGTCATGGTCACGCTGATCGCCGCGGCAATCAACCTCAACGACGGCGAAACGAATGCCATCGAAGGCATGACACATTTCATCCTCTTCGCCACGTTCATCATGCTGACGGCGATCGGACTTTGAACTTGAAATCAGCGAGTTAGCGCCAAGAGCGGAATCGCTTTCGAAGCACGTTGAATCAAAAAGTGAGACAAAGAAAAAGCCCGCCATCTCTGGCGGGCTTTTTCGATAGGGCTGATGCTGTCGATTACTTGCAGGCGCCGCAGAAGCGCTGGATGCGGCGGCAAGCTTCCTCGAGCAGTTCTTCCGACGTCGCATAGGAGATGCGGAAGTTCGGGCCGAGGCCGAAGGCCGAGCCATGAACGACGGCAACGCCTTCCGATTCCAGCAGTTCGGAAACGAAATCCTCGTCCGTCTCGATCACCTTGCCGGACGGGGCTGTCTTGCCGATGAGCCCGGCGCAGGACGGATAGACATAGAAGGCGCCTTCCGGCACCGGGCAGACGATGCCCTTGGCCTGGTTCAGCATGGAAACGACGAGGTCACGGCGACCTTCGAATATCTTCTTGTTCTCGGGGATGAAGTCCTGCGTGCCGTTCAGCGCTTCGACGGCCGCCCACTGGGCGATCGAGGTCGCACCCGATGTCTGCTGCCCCTGGATCATGTCCATGGCCTTGATCAGCTGGATCGGGCCTGCCGCATAACCAATTCGCCAGCCGGTCATCGCATAGGCCTTGGAGACGCCGTTCATCGTCAGCGTGCGGTCGTAGAGCTTCGGCTCGACTTCGACCGGCGTGACGAATTTGAAGTCACCATAGGTCAGGTGCTCGTACATGTCGTCCGTCAGCACCCAGACCTGAGGATGCTTCATCAGCACGTCCGTCAGCGCCTTCAGCTCGTCATGCGTATAGGCAGCGCCCGTCGGGTTGGACGGCGAATTGAAGATGAACCACTTGGTCTTCGGCGTGATCGCCTTTTCGAGATCGGCAGGCTGGAGCTTGAAATTATGCTCCTGGGTGGCCGAAACGAAAACCGGTGTGCCGCCGCAGAGCGCCACCATCTCGGGATAGGATACCCAGTAAGGCGCGGGGATCACGACTTCATCGCCGGGGTTCAGCGTCGCCATGAAGGCGTTGAACAGGATCTGCTTGCCGCCCGTGCCGACAATCGTCTGCTCCCAGGAATATTCCAGACCGTTCTCGCGCTTGAATTTGGCGGCAATCGCCTTACGCAACTCGGGGATACCGGATACCGGCGTGTATTTCGTTTCGCCGCGATTGATCGCGTCGATCGCCGCTTTCTTGATATTCTCGGGCGTATCGAAATCGGGCTCGCCGGCGCCAAGGCCGATCACGTCGCGTCCTTTTGCTTTCAGTTCGCGCGCTTTCTGAGAAACGGCGATGGTGGCTGAAGGCTTCACGCGGGAAAGGGCATCGGCAAGGAAGGCCATGATATCGGTCCTACAAGGTTGAAACGGGCAGAAGGCCGGGACCGGAGTTCTGCGCTAAGCTCTATGTCCAATGTATGACATCATTTCAAGCGCAAAGGCATGATGGCCGCGATGATTCTTATTGATCAATTGCCGCACCTGCGTCCGGAAATTTGAATGGAGCTTTGAAGTGGCGCTGCGGGTGGCCGATCCACGCACACGGGAAGTTGATTCAATTTCTGAGGTCGGCCCTAATTTATTACTAAAAATCAAGGTTATCGCCCGTTTACCATTTGCCATGAATAAGCCGCAACAAATGCCGTGGCGCGCCGCAATTCGGTCGTGAGAGTGCCGAGATCGAAACGATATTCTCCGCCATCCGACACTGGTTATTGAGGGCATACCATGTTTCTGGAAGACGAACGCGCGGCAGAACGCCTGCGTGCAATCCGGGTTTCCCTATCGCTGATGGTGGCAGTCATTGCTTTTGCAAGCTGCATCGTGGCGACGTTCTGCCTGTTTTCGGCCGCCGAAGCAGGGCCGGCCATGGCTTCCAGCTCCCTCAAAACGTCCTATGTCGATCAGAAGATCCTTGATGGCGCAACCGTACTTTTGGCCGCGTTCGTCGCCGCAAACGGACTTGCCATCTGGCTGCGCCGCATCAAGGGCCGTCTCTCGGAGGGGCCGCGCCATGTCCGTTAAGCCGCAGCGGTCCGGCTGGACCGAGGAAACGGGCTCGTTCGAGCCGCTGCCGACCTACCTCGAACTGGCAATGGCCGCGGCGTCTGCCCATGAGCCACCGCCTGCACCGCCGAGGCCCCGCCTCCCCGGGCTTTCTATCGTCGAAAAACTGGTCGCCGTCGGCATCGTTTGCCTCGCCTTCTACGGCATGGCCCTGATCGGCTGCGGCCTCTTCCTGAAAGCGGAAGCAAAGCGCACCGGCTTCATCACACAGCGGATGATGAGTGCGGAGCTGCAGGATGCCGATTTCGATATCCGCTTCTCTCCCCGCATAATCAACTGACCCACACTCGTTCAACCCGAGAACACAAAACCGTTATGAGCGGCGATTGCGGTTGAAGCGCCCCATGCCCCGCGCCAACTTCCCCTCAAAATGACGACGGGGAATATGATGGATACGATCTCGCCATTCCGTTTTATCCTGCTCCTCGGCGGGGCCATGGCTTTTTCGGGGCCAGCCCTTGCCCAGATTGGAGACATTGTCAGGACAAAGGAAGTTTCGGTTCGAGTCGAAAAGCTCGCCGAAGGGCTCGAGCATCCGTGGGCGGTCGAGGTCCTGCCCGATGGCAGCTATATCGTCACGGAGCGACCGGGGCGGCTCCGCATCATCCGTGACGGCAAGGTTTCCGATCCGATCCGCGGCGTGCCAGAAGTCAGCGCCCAGGGCCAGGGCGGCCTGATGGATGTCGCCCTCGCCCCGGATTTCGCGACCAGCCGAAAGCTTTATCTGACCGCTGCAACCGCCAGCGACCGGGGTTCGGGCACAGAGGCATTCAGCGCAACACTTTCCCCGGATGAAAAGAGCCTCGAGAACGTCACGCCGATCTTCACCATGCGGCGCTTTACCCGCGGCAACATCCAGTATGGCTCGCGCATCGCGATCGCCCCAGACGGCTCGCTGTTCATCAGCGTCGGCGACCGCGGCAACCGCAACCGCTCGCAGGATTGGAAGGATGATGCCGGCTCCATCGTCCATCTCAACGCCGATGGCAGCATTCCCGCCGACAATCCCTTCAAGGATAGCAATAAGGCCCTGCCGGAAATCTGGTCCAAGGGTCATCGCAACCCGCAGGGCATCACTTTCGACAGCGCCGACGGCAAGCTCTACACCGTCGAACATGGCGCGCGTGGCGGTGACGAGATCAACAATCCCGAACCCGGCAAGAATTACGGCTGGCCTGTTATCACCTATGGCCGAGACTATTCCGGTGCAAAGATCGGCGAAGGAACAGCCAAGGAGGGCCTCGAACAGCCCCTGCACTACTGGGACCCGTCGATCGCCCCTGGCGCCCTCGTCGTCTATCGCGGCAAGATGTTTCCGGAATGGAACGGCAATTTCATCGTCGCAGCGCTGAAGTTCCAGTTGCTGTCCCGCATGCAGCGGGATTCGAGCGGCGCCTTCACCGCTGAGGAGCGCTTGTTTGAGGGTGACTATGGCCGCATCCGGGACGTCATCGTCGCCCCCGATGGCGCATTGCTGATGGTGACTGACGAGGATGACGGCGAACTGCTTCGGGTTTCCCGCGCCGAAAGCCGGGCCGGTTAGAGCGCGTTCCGCAATTCCTTGCGGATCATGAATTTGAGCCCGGACCAGACATCATCGACGGCGCATACTTTGACGTCGACGAGACCGGTCGGCAACAGGACCTCCCTAAGGGCGTCCTCGGTGATGCTGGTCGGGACTTTCGAACTCTTCTTCGGCCAGGATATCCAGACCATGCCATCCGGCTTGATCGCGGAAAACAAAGCCGCTGCCATGTCTTCCAGCACCGCGCGCTGCGTCTCAAAGATATGGACATAGTCGAATTGCCGATGAGACCCTTGCGATAAGATACGTGCGACCGAAACGAAGCCCTCGAACTCGTCGATCTCCTTCAGCCCATCGGGAACATTGACGAGCAAGGCCGCCTGCCCCGCTTTAAGCCCCAGCTTCTTTGCGAGCGGCGTGCCGGAATAGCCTGTCGTCATTGGCGCTTCCACACGAGCGGCCACGTTGCCGGACCGCCGTCGGCCCTGGCATCGCATTCTTCCTTGATGCGCACTTCCTCGAGAACGAGAAAATCCGTGCTATCGAGCCCGGCGGCACGCCATGCATAATAGCTGCCGCAATCGCCCAGGCCGCGCCCTTTCAGCAAAGAGGTGAAGCGTCCTTCCGCAGCGTCGTAGCGGATATTGACGGCCGTATCGCCGGTCGTTTCCGAAAATTTCAGCGGAAAGACCGTTCGAGAAATCCGGTCGCCGTAACCGCCATAGATCGCGAAAGGCATGTTGTAGGCGCCGGACTGGCCGCAAGGCACGATGATCAGTCTCTTCCCGGTCTCGCCGGTCACTTCGAAGGCGTCGCCATAGGCTAGCCGCTGCTCTTCGATGTGGCAGTCGCCGTCATCGGGCTCGACATCCGCGCGCACCGCATCGGGCAAATCGGCAAAGTGTGCAATCGGCCGGACGGGTGATGAAGCCTCGGCCGAAACATTCCCAGGCCCAGCCAGAACAGCTGCCGTAACGGCCGCAATCAGTTGCCGCTTCATCCGTGCCTCCGAACCATTTGAGGAATTCCCATCCTTGTCGAAAAGAGATGCGCCTGCTAACCCGGCAGCACAACTCTTAAATGCTTCCCGAACATCGAGGGCGAGATGACGCGCGTTCAGGCGAACCTCCTTCTATTGCTTGCAGCTGCCATCTGGGGCGGCGGCTTCGTCGCGCAGTCGACGGCAATGAAGGCGATCGGCCCCTTCTGGTTCATCGGCCTGCGCTTCGCCATCGCCGCATTTGCCACCCTGCCTTTCACACTGATCGAAGCGCGCAAGGCGAAGGTCGCAACCAGCCGCCGGCATCTCGGCCTCTATCTGATGATCGGGCTGGCGCTCTTCGGCGGTGCTTCGACACAGCAGATCGGCCTGCAGACGACGACTGTTACCAATTCCAGTTTCATTACCGGGCTCTATGTAATCTTTGTGCCGCTGATCGCAGTCTTCTTCCTGCGCCGCTCACCGCACTGGATCATCTGGCCGGGCGCCATCATGGCCGTGTCGGGCATCTACATGCTGTCGGGCGGCCAGCTTTCGGCCCTGACGGTGGGAGATCTGCTGACGGTCGTCTGCGCCGTCTTCTGGTCGATCCAGATCACGCTTGCCGGAACGACAGTCGGCGAAACGGGACGGCCGCTTGCACTGTCCAGCGCCCAGTTTGCGGTCACGGCAGCCTGTGCGCTCGTCATCGCCGCCCTTTTCGAACCGGTGAGCCTGACAGATATCCGCGTGGCTGCACCCGAAATCCTCTATGTCGGTATCTTCTCCTCGGGCGTCGCCTTCGTGCTGCAGGTCGTTGCCCAGCGCTACACCACGCCGTCACAAGCGGCGATCTTCCTCTCCGCCGAAGCGCTGTTCGGCGCCACGCTTGCCGCACTTCTTTTGGGCGAGAGCATGCCGCCACTCGGCTATATAGGTTGTGCGCTGATGTTTATCGCTATGCTTGTAGTCGAGCTCGTGCCCGAAATGACCCGCCGCCGCTCCCCCACGGCCTGAACACGCGTCCATTTATGGGGCGTTCAGTACCATCTGAAATTTTTTTTAAGCCAACAACAAGACGCGCTAGCGTTGCATTTTTGGTAAAATCTGCCCGGAACTTATATTGCAGACGATATAAAACGTTAATCAATTGCTCCCGACGAGGATTTTTTGGCGTTTTTGCGAAAACAGGCCATATTTGCGGGGGTCTTCTTAGGAACCCGTTAAAAAACTTTTGCTTGCCAAAATCCTTCAAACGCAGCACTCTTCGCGCGTTCGGGCATTTTGCGAGCATGGGAAGTCCTTAAGAATTTGCGAGCCGGAAACGCTAATATTCCGGTCAGCCGGTCCCAATGAAAGCGGGCGTTAAGTCCTGCCTGGAACCGGTGGAGGTAGAGGGGACCTTTTTCTCACATTTCAAGATCTGCCTGCCAGCGTCTTCGCGAGAAGGCAATAGCGTAATGCTGCCCGTGTGGATGGCGGGCGGAGACAAAAGGACCTGAGGCATGGCCGAGACTGGCACTGTAAAATTCTTCAATACCGACAAGGGCTTCGGCTTTATCAAGCCGGACAAGGGCGGCGCCGATATCTTCGTTCACATTTCTGCCGTTCAGGCTTCCGGCCTGGCCGGTCTGACGGAAAACCAGAAAGTAAGCTTCGACACAGAGCCGGATCGCCGTGGCAAGGGCCCGAAGGCCGTCAATCTGCAGATTTCAGGCTGAACCCTCGCATAGGCGTGGAATCGAGTTGAAGCCCGGCAGCCATGCCGGGTTTTGTCGTTCAGACTCCATTCAGCATGCCGCCGCTAGTTTCGGAACCATAGAGAAGGGACCGCTTCCGGTTTCCGATACTGGGATTTTACGCGATGAACAGGCTTGCAAAGACCATTCTTCTGACAGCAACCGCCGCTGCCCTGACCCTCGCAGCCATCGGTGAAGCTTCGGCTGGAGATCGCTACTGGCGTCATGGCCACGACCACGGCAACGATGCACTGGTCGGCGGCGCTGTCGGCCTTGCGACCGGCCTGATCGTCGGCTCTGCCATCGCCAATGCCAACAACGGCCCGGTATATGAAGAGCGCCGCTACATTGACCCGCCGGTCTATGAGCCTGAATATGCTCCGCCGCCGGTCTACCGCGCGCGTCCCGTCTACTCCGAACCCGTCTATTCCGAGCCGGCCTATGGCCGCCCGGTTTACGGACGCCCCGTCAGCGCCATGGAACCCTGGAGCGCCCAGTGGCAGCGCTATTGCTCCTATCGCTATCGCAGCTTCGATCCGCAGAGCGGCACCTATGTCGGCAATGATGGCCGCGAGCACTTCTGCGTCGCAAGCTGATCGGCTGAAGATATTTTGACGAAAAGCGCCGCCACAATGCGGCGCTTTCTTTTGTCCGCACCCTCAGCCGGCCTTCTTATCCCAAGGCATGGGCCGGGCATCGCCGCTCTGTTCGAAATCGGTCGACTGGCTGACGACACGCCAGGCGCGATCGGCCTCCATTCGCGCTGCATCCGCCTTTTCCACGGCTGCGGCCGCATCGCTGCCGAGCAGCAATCTCAGCGGCGGCGTATCGAGCGAAGCGATATGCAGCACCGCGGCGGCCGCCCTGGCCGGATCGCCGGGCTGGCGGCCATTGTAGTTGCGCTGATATTCCGCCATGGCGCCGACCGTTTCGGCATATTCCGGACGGCCTTCGTAGATCGCCGTCGATGAACCTGCAAAGTCGGTGCGGAAGCCGCCGGGCTCGATCACCGTCACCTTGATGCCGAGCGGCCCGACCTCCTTGGAAAGCACTTCGGAAAAGCCCTCGACGCCCCATTTCGCTGCCGCGTAGGGCGCGCGCCCGACAGGCCCGATCCTGCCGCCGACGGAAGAGAACTGGATGATATGGCCTGCCCCCTGCCCGCGCATGACCGGGATCGCCGCCTTGGTCATGATGATCGTGCCAAAGAGATTGGTCTCGATCTGCGCCCGGAATTCGGCAAGGCTCGTATCCTCGATCGGCGCGACATTGCCGTAACCGGCATTGTTGACCAGCACGTCGAGCCGGCCGAATGTATCGACCGCGATCTTCACAGCCGCTTCCGCCGCCGCCTCGTCGGTCACATCGAGCGCCAGGGCGAGAACGCGCGAGCCATACGCATCAACAAGATCGGCAAGCTGGGCGGGATCGCGCGCCGTCGCGACCAGCTTGTCGCCGGCCTCAAGCACGGCATTGGCGAGCGCGCGGCCGAGGCCACGCGAACTTCCGGTAATCAACCAAACCTTTGACATGGGAAACCTCCTTTTCGGTTCTCAATCCATTTAGGATCTATTGTTTCCTTTAGAAAGAAGGTACCCAATGGATCTATACAAACCTGAAGGTAACTGTAATGAAAGACGACATCTTTGATTTCTGTCGTAACATGAGCGATGAGCAGGATGCGCGAGCCCGGCAGATGCTGGAACGTGCCGCTGCAAAATGGCCGCTCCGCGTCCTGCACGTGCTTTCGGAAGCGAACGGGCCTCTACGCTTGTCAAGAGTGCTGGAGCGGGTGGAGGATATCAGCCAGAAAGTGCTGACACAGACATTGCGCACGCTCGAAAGCGACGGCCTCGTCATCCGCACGCTCTATCCGCAGGTGCCGCCGCGCGTCGAATATGAGTTGACCCCGCTCGGGCGCGAATTGCTGACGCAGGTCGTCTCGCTCTGGCGCTGGATCGTAGTCCACCTCAATGAGTTTGACGCCGACAAACCTGCAGCCAGCCGCTAGGCTGGAATACGCACCGTCGCCCTCAGCCCGCCAAGCGGACTGTCGCCGAGCGTGATATTACCGCCGTGGCTGCGGGCAATGTCCCTGACGATGGCGAGCCCGAGACCGGTACCCGAGGCATCGAGATTGCGTGCACTGTCCAGCCGGAAGAACGGCTTGAACACGTCCTCCCGATACTTCTCGGGGATGCCGGGGCCATCGTCGTCAAAGACAATCGTCAGCCACTTTGCGCTATGCTTGGCCTCGATATGAAGTGTATCGGCATAACGCCTTGCATTCGAGGCCAGATTGGTAACAAGCCGCGTAAAGGCATTGGGGCGCACGGCGATATGGTCCTCGCCATCGATGGAATAGGTCAGCGCCTTGCCGTGGAGGTCGAAATCGGCCTCGAGTTTCTCGAAGACTTCACTGAGCTTCAGCTCCCCGACATCCTCCTCGACCTCGCCCCTGGCAAAGGCCATGTAGGCCTCCAGCATGGTCTGCATGTCGTTGACGTCTTCGTTGAGGCCGGCAAGATCGGGATTCTCGCCGGCGAGCGCCAGCTGCAGTTTGAAGCGTGTCAGGATGGTCCTAAGGTCGTGGCTGACACCTGAGAGCATCGCCGTGCGCTGCTCGATCTGCCGCTCGATTCGCTCACGCATGAGGATGAAGGCAAGACCGGCGCGCCGCACTTCATCGGCGCCGCGTGGATAGAAATTGTCCGCCTTCTGCCCCTTGCCGAAACTTTCCGCCGCCCGTGCGAGATTGAGGATTGGCCGGATCTGGCCGCGCAGGAACAGGATGGAGATGGCGATCAGCACAAGTGACGCCCCGACCATCCAGAGAATGAAAATATGCGTGTTCGATGCATAGGCCTGACTGCGTTTCGTGATCACGCGCAGGATGCGGTTGTCGAGCTTGATACGGATCTCGATGAGATTGGAATTGCCCACCGTATCGATCCAGAACGGCCGGCGGATTTCATCGGTGATCTCGTCGCTCAGAATGCCGTCGAGGATCGAGAAAAACGGCTTGTTACGCGGCGGCGGTAGATCGCCATCCGGCTCGATCGAAATTTGCAGGCTGAGCTGGTCGCGGGCGATGCGGGTTATGTCGCTATAATCGGCATCCTGCGGATAGGTGTCGATGACCTCGATGATGGCGGCAATATCGCGGGTGACGGCGAGCGACAGCCTCTCCGTCACCATCTGCCAGTGACGTTCCATGAAGACGGCTGCGACGACCGACTGCAGGAGCACCATCGGAATGATGATGATCAGCAGCGAACGCGTATAGAGACCCGTTGGCAATCGCCGGCGCAGCCAGCGGACGAACCAGCGCCAGCCGGGTGCAGGAGAGCGGTCTTCCCGCCGCAAGCTGTCGAATGTCACCATTTGCGCCGGTCCCGAACCCGTCGTTTCAGTCGATACTCAGCCTGTATCCGATCCCGCGCACCGTTTGCAGCCAGACCGGATTGGCAGGATCATCCTCGATCTTGCGGCGCAGGCGGTTGATCTGCACGTCGATGGTACGTTCGCCGACTTCGGCATCGTCTCCGATCAGCTCGTGGCGCGGGATCGTGTCGCCGGCCCTGCGGGCAAAAAGCAGCATGATCTCCTGCTCACGGTCCGTCAGGCGGATCACTTCCGCAGCCTTCTTCAGCTCCTTGCGCGTGAGCGAGAAGGTGTAAGGACCGAACATGATCTGCTCGATCTTCGGCGTATCGCCACCGCTGTTGCGCCGCAGGATATTGTTGACGCGCAGAACGAGTTCGCGCGGATCGAAGGGCTTGGGAAGATAATCGTCGGCTCCGGCTTCAAGCCCGGCAATACGGCTGTCGGATTCGGCAAGCGCCGTCAGCATGATGATCGGCACGTTCTTCACGGCCCTGAGCCCGCGTGTCACCTCGATGCCGGATTCGCCCGGCATCATCACGTCCATGATGATGAGATCGAAATCGAGCCCCTCCAGCTTGCGCTGCGCTTCCGCCCCGTCAGAGGCAATGGTCACCCGAAAACCGTTTTCCGTCAGGTAGCGGTTCAGGAGCGCACGGATACGGGTATCGTCGTCGACGACGAGAAGATGCGCCGCGTCATCGGAAATGCCTGTCTTGACCGCCATTCAATCCGCCTTCTGTCTGTCTCGCATGCCTCTGAGAAATGCCTTTACGCCCTCCCGTGCCTCCGGGGTAGCTCCCCCGAATGCCCGTTCAATACGGCGTGATTGCGGCTCGGCGAGCGCCAGAGCCAGCTCCCTGCCCGATTTGGTCGGATAGAGCTTGCGCTGTCGGCGATCCTCCGGGCCTGCCACCTGCCGAATATAGCCTGAATCGATCAATTGTTTCAGCACTCTTGCAAGGCTCTGCTTGGTGATCTTCAGCGTATCGAGCAGATCGGCGACCGTCATTCCCGGATTTCGGTTGACGAAATGTACGACGCGGTGATGCGCGCGACCAAAACCACTCTTTTCGAGAATGGCGTCGGGATCGGATACGAAGTCACGATAAGCGAAGAAGAACAGCTCGATGATCTCGAAATCGATGATCCCGGTATCTTCCATCGGCGTGGCCAGCGGCTCAGGTTTGCCTGCTTTCGAGCTGGTCTGTCGTGGCACTCGGCATTCCCTTCCTCTTGGCGCGATATAGCGAAGCTTGCACAAAAGCATGCCCGCCTTATTGGCATTGCTTCGGTGGTCGTTTCCCCGGACGTTGCAGGAGCCCTCGCACGGGCTCCTCCTTCCGGAAACTAAAGCCCGCCCGGCAAATCTCCAACACAACGCGCAATTTCCCCCAACGTCAGTGGATAGAACGTAATGGGGACAACAATCAACTGACATGGCGCAAAAGCGCCGGGAGAGGCAAGGATGCTTTCTGATCTGCGGCCGATCGCATGGCGCAGCTGCGATGGCGTTTTAGGTCAGCGAACCGCAATCGAGGTCCATCCCGGCCTGTTTGAGGACCGGCACACCCGCAGACGGTGATCAAGTTCACCGGCCGCCGCGGCATTGAAGCCGTCGAACAACCAATCCTCCCGGAAGAGCCAAGCTTCTCCGGATGCGTCCTACGGGCTCGGCCGCGGAAATTACTCCCGTATCCGAAATCGGTTGTAGCATCGCGCCGGCGACCATCTCCGAACGCTTGAGGAGCAACCCATGGAGGAAATCTATCCGGCCGCGGCAATCGCTGCCGAATAAATCATTCGCCAATCATGACAGCCCAGCCAGACGTGTCGTCGACGGGCCATTTGGTTGTCCTGCGTCGGGCGTGCCGAACCTTCAGCGTGCCTTGGCCATGACCAGCCCGGCAAGCGTCGAAAGGATGCCGCCGCCGATCAGCCCGCCGATACCGTCGGCGATCAGCCCGGTCGCTGCAGCTTCACCGCCGAGCATGCTGAGCAGCATGCCGCCGCCAATACCGCCAATTGCGCCCGCAATCGTTCGAGCAACGACGTTGATCGCCGTCTGTTTCAGTGCGGCGCTCGCAGCATTGCCGCCGACTGCCCCTGCAATAACTTGTGTGATGAGCGGAAGTAGAGCTTCCATCATTTCCTCCTCTGGCGATCTCCCCGATCGCCGACTCATGCCATCACCGGATGACATGTTAGAATATTATCATATTCCAGAGAGGAAGTAGAGATACATAACAACCCATGCGGGAGCTGTGACATATGAGACAGGCGGCCCGAAGGCCGCCTTTCACTTCTGCCGCTTATTGATAGACGTAGACGATGCGGCGCGTGCCCGGGTCGACCAGCACCGGTCGATCGTTGATGCGCACGTAGCGATACTGGTAATCCGGAATCGTCTGGAAGGTTACGTCCGCGGGCACTTCGGCGCCGACGACCACATCACCGCCAAGCTGTACCGCCTGCCCCGGCGTCGTGTCGATATAGGTGCGGACTTCCTCCGGTGGCGTGATGGTCTCGACCGAGCCGACCGGGCCAATGAGTTCGTCGCCTGGTGCAGGCATCGGCTCTGCCGGCACGACGCTGGCGGTTGTCTCATAGGTCACCACAGGCACACCGAGATCGCCGCGATGCTGCTCTACGATGACGGGAGAACCGCCCTGATCGACCTGCAGATATTCGGCATAGACCCAGCCGCGCACGCCATTCACATCGACGCGGCACCAGCGGCTGCCTTCGATGCAGCCATCGAGAACAGCGGTCGAGCCACGCGTGGCAAGACCGACGGACGGATATTGCGGACCAGGCCCCGAACGGATGTTCAGGTCGTTGATGGACGTCGCCACCATCTCCGCCTGAGCAAGGCCAGCACTCGCAGCCAGAAAGGCGCCTGCCAGCAAAAGGTTTCTCTTCAAGGTCATTGTAAGGTCTCCTTGTTGCGATGGGCTGACAACGCGCGGGTTGCGTGGTTGTTCCGCGGCATCAGGCAAGGCGGAAGAATGGCGTAAAGAAGACAGCGGCAAACATTTGAAATCGCTTCAGAAAGCGTCCATGTGCGAGTGCCGCGCAACTCTCCCGAACCCGATAAATTCCTGTTGCGACCTGTCGTTTCCGCGTGAACCAGCCGAAAATTCCGGCTGCCTTCGACCGCAATTGCGCCTATAGAGACAGGCGATTGAAAAGACGAAACGAGGCATTCATGGGCATGCTCCAGGCCGGCATCATTCCGGTAACCCCCTTCCAGCAGAACTGCACCATTCTCTTCGATCCCGATACGAAGGAAGGGGTGGTCGTCGATCCCGGTGGCGACGTCCCGGTCATTGCCGGGGTAATCGAGGAGCACGGCCTGAAGATCAAGGAAATCTGGCTGACCCACGGTCATCTGGACCACGCCGGCGGCGCCAAGGAACTGAAGGAAAAGCTCGGCGTCGATATCGTCGGCCCGCACGAGGACGACCTGCCGCTCCTGCAGCGCATCGAAACTCAGGCCGCGAAATACGGCGTCGAGGGCCTGCAGAATGTCGTGCCCGACCGCTGGCTGAAGGATGGAGACAAGATCTCCTTCGGCTCTCACGAATTCGAGGTCTATCACACGCCGGGCCATGCGCCGGGCCACGTCATCTATTTCAACCGCGCGCAGAAATTCGCCCATCTTGGCGATGTGCTCTTCAACGGCTCGATCGGCCGCACGGACCTGCCCGGCGGCAATCATCGCCAGCTCCTGGACTCCATCAGGGACAAGGTGCTGCCGCTCGGCGACGATGTCGGCTTCATCTGCGGTCACGGCCCGGGAAGCCGCATCGGTGACGAACGCCGTGAAAATCCCTTCCTGAAGGAGATCTGAGCATGAAGCACATGAGCTGGCTGAACCCGCCGCCCTTCCTTGAAGAGCGCGACGGCGCGCTCCATGTCCGCTCCGGCGAAAAGACCGATTTCTGGCAGGGCACCTATTACGGCTTCCATCGCGACGATGGTCACTTCCTGCATGAAAGCCGCAAGGGTGACTTCACCGCCGAGGTTACCTTCTCCGGCAATTACGAAGCGCTTTACGATCAGGCGGGCCTGATGATCCGCGCCGATGAGAAGCACTGGATGAAATGCGGCATCGAATATACCGATGGGGCCAGGCACTTCAGCACCGTGGTTACCAACGGCAATTCAGACTGGTCGGCCTTCCGCATCGGCCATGATTTCGATGCCATATCGATCCGCGCCACCCGCAACGGCGACGCCCTCTTCATTCAGTACAGTACGGACACTATGGACGAATGGCGCATGGCCCGCCTCGCCTGGTTCGATCCGGCTCTCGAGGAGGTGCTGGTTGGCCCGGTCTTCTGTTCACCGCAGCGTGCCGGCTTCGAAGCCGTCTTTCACGATTTCACGTTGGGCGATCCGCTCTCGCGCGACATTCACTGAGGCTGCTTGCCGCGATGCCGGTCGACGATAGGGAAGTCTGACGGCCTACATCAGCTTCTGGCCATTCGGCACCGGCCGCTCGACCGCGGCAAGGACGATATCGCCCTTCTCATCGGCAAAACCGAGTGTCAGCACTTCCGAGCGGAACGGACCGATCTGCCGCGGTGGAAAATTGACGACGGCGAGCACCTGCCGCCCGACGAGCCGTTCCGGCGAATAATGAATCGTGATCTGCGCCGAAGATTTCTTGACGCCGATCTCGGGGCCGAAATCGATCAGAAGCTTGATCGCCGGCTTTCGTGCTTCCGGAAATGGATTTGCCTCGATGATCGTGCCGACACGAATGTCGACGCGCTCGAAATCTCCAAAGCTTATCTCTTCGGCCATGACCGCCTCTCAGCCGGCAAGTTCTTCGGCGCGTTTGCGAGCTGCCGCAAGCGCCTGGTCGAACAGCGGCTGCATACCGTCTTCCGCCATCAGCACGGAAAGAGCGGCAGCGGTCGTACCGCCGGGAGAGGTCACATTCTGGCGCAGGCGCGCAGCGTCGTCGGGGGACTGGTGCAGCAGCTCACCAGCCCCCGCCACAGTTTCCCGCGCAAGACGCATGGCAAGGTCCGCCTGCAGGCCAAGTTTGCGGCCTGCTTCTGCCATGCACTCGACGAGATAGAAAACATAAGCAGGCCCGCTGCCGGAGACCGCCGTCACGGAATCGATATCGGATTCGGAAGGCACCCATTCGACAGGACCGGAGACACGAAGAAGCGCATTGACGCCATCGCGCTGTTCGGCGCTGACACGCGCATTGGCAAAGGCGCCCGTCACGCCGCGCCCGATCATGGCAGGCGTGTTCGGCATGGCGCGCACCATCGCCGCCTCGCCGAGATGCTTTTCAAGAAAGGCCAGTGTCTTGCCGGCCGCGACCGAAACCACCACTGTCTGAGGCCCGACGACACTTTTGACCGTGGGAAGCACGGCTTCCATCACCTGCGGCTTCACCGCAAGAAATAAGACGCCGGCTTTAAGATCGGCAGGAGCGGCAGTGACATGCGCGGCGCAGGCATCGGCAATCGTCGACATCATCGCCGGCGACGGGCCAGGATCGACAACGACGACAGCAGAGCCCGGAACTCCGCTCTTCAGCCAGCCCGAAAGCATCGCTCCGCCCATATTGCCGGCCCCGATGAGGACGACCGGATTGGTGGCGGAAAAGGTAATCGCAGGCATGTTACGCCTCGCCGACAGTTTCGAAGAGTACGGCCTCCATCGCCTTGTTGGCTTCCATGCCGGACCAGACGACGAACTGGAAAGCCTGATAATAGGCCTCGCAGGTGTCGAGTGCACTCGAAAGCAGCACCTCGACCTGACGATTGGTGGGCTCGGCACCGCCGGCAAGCAGCAGCGACTGGCGGAAGATGACGACATCTTCCTGGCGCCACAGGTCGAAATGCCCCATCAGCACCTGGCCGTTGATCGCCGAGAGCAGCTTCACGACCTCGTTGACCCTGATTTCGGGAACCCTGATGTCGAAGGCGCAGCCGAGATGCAGCGCTTCGAATTCCTCCATCCAGGAGAAGGAGACGTGATAGTCGGCCCAGCGGCCCTCGACCGTCATCGCGATCTCGTCTTCGCCGGAGCGCTCGAAGGCCCAGTCATTGTTTGAAGCCACGTACTCGATCATGTCGACCGGGTTCGACTGGCGTTCGACTTCCAATTCCATAAGGCTCATGCAGCACCTTCTTGACCGGAATGAATGCGGCCTAACTTCGTGAAAAACACAAAACGAGACACACGCAATACCGGAAACAACCACTGGGGATGATCGTTGAACCGCTGCCAGACTAACGCAGTGAACCTGCCCGGAGCTTACCATTCGCTTCGAATCATCATTTAAAATCAGTCTATAATGGGCCTCGCGGCCTGCCAGCCCCCTTCACGGAAATTTGGCCGGACCTGCTGTGGAAAGCACTTATGGAATCAGATTCAGCGGGGGAGGTAAAAGACTCTGCCCATTGGCTTTTTTGGCAGTGTCCACAGGTGAAAAATCACACCCGATTTTTTTATCGAGGATGCGGCATGTTACATATGGGCCACGCCGCACCTTATACAGCATCTTGTTTAAGCTGAGATCACTTGCCCTTTGCGGCGAGCTTGGCTTCGAGCACAGCGATGCGGGCGGCGAGCGCCTCGTTCTCGTCCCGGGCCTTGATAGCCATTTCGCGCACGGCTTCGAATTCCTCGCGCTTGACCACATCCATGCTGTTCAGCCAGCGCTCGGCATGGGCGTTGAAGGCGGTTTCGACTTCCTTGCGCACGCCTTGCGCGGCCCCCGCGGCATCGGTCATCAGCTTGGCGAATTCATCCATGATGCGGTTCGTTCCGGTCGTCATGGCGTATTTCTCCCTTCGCACGACGTGAATGTCAGGCCCTGCGGCCTCTGAAATGGAGGTAGGGCTTCGCTGTTAAGGATGCAAGCGCTTTACACGGGATAAGCCCTTGCGCGCAGGGCCGTGACGAACAATGCACTTGACCCCCAGAGATCGCAGGGTCATGTTCCGCGCATCTCAACGGGTGGGAAAACCTTGCCGATAGCCGCTGATCTTCTTGCTATAATGCCTTTCCCTGATATCGATCCGATCGCTTTTTCGATCGGCCCACTGGCGATTCATTGGTACGGCCTGGCCTATGTCGCCGGCATCCTTCTTGGCTGGGCCTATGCCCGGCGTATCGCGGCAAACGATGCGCTCTGGCCGGACAATAAATCGCCAATAACAAGGGCCCAGCTCGACGACTTCATCGTCTGGGCCGCACTCGGCATCGTTCTCGGCGGCCGCATCGGCTACATCCTTTTCTACGACCTCGGCGCCATTATTGAAAATCCGATCCGCGCCGTGCAGATCTGGAACGGCGGCATGTCCTTCCATGGCGGCCTGGCCGGCACGACGATCGCCATGATCCTCTTTGCTCGCCGCAACCACATTCCGATCTGGAACCTTTTCGATATCGTCGCGACTGTCGTGCCCTGCGGCCTGTTTTTCGGCCGTATCGCCAATTTCATCAATGGTGAGCTCTGGGGCCGGCTGACGGATGTGCCGTGGGCAGTGGTCTTTCCGACGGGAGGCCCTTTTGCCCGCCATCCGAGCCAGCTCTACGAAGCCGGCCTTGAAGGTATCGTGCTGCTCCTCGTCCTTGCCGCCCTCGTCTATGGCACCAAGGCGCTGAAAAGCCCCGGCTTGATCACCGGCGTCTTCGTCTGCGGCTACGCGCTCTCGCGTATCTTCGTGGAATTCTTTCGCGAGCCGGATGCGCAGCTCGGCTACCTGCTGGGAACGAACTGGCTGACGATGGGAATGGTCCTGTCGTCCCCGATGATCCTGCTCGGCCTTTGGGCGATCTTCCGCGCCCGCCGACAGGCCGCTGCCTTGCAGCACTGAAGCTACCGGAATTGTTGCCATGACCACCGCTTTGGGCGAAAAGATCAAGACGATCATCCAGGCAAACGGGCCGATCAGCGTCACCGACTACTTTTCGCTTTGCCTGGCCGATCCCGAACACGGCTATTATCGCACCCGCGAACCCTTCGGCCGCTCCGGCGATTTCGTCACCGCGCCTGAAGTCAGCCAGCTCTTCGGTGAAATGATCGGCGTTTTCGTCGTTCACGCCTGGCAGCGCCATTCAACGCCTGCTGGCGTTCGCCTGGTCGAGATCGGCCCGGGCCGCGGTACGATGATGGCGGACATGCTGCGTGTGATTTCACGTATCGCTCCGCCGCTCTTCGACAACATGACGATCCATCTCGTCGAAACCAGCGAACGCCTGCGCGATGTCCAGAGCCAGGCGCTGGAAGCCTATGACGGCAAGATCAGCTGGCATGCCGGCTTCGACGAAGTACCGCCGGGCTTTACCCTGATGGTCGCCAATGAACTCTTCGACGCGATCCCGATCCGCCAGTTCATCCGCACGTCGACCGGCTTCCGTGAACGCATGGTCGGTCTCGATGCCGATGGCGAGCTGATGTTTGCCGCCGGCGTCGCCGGCATTGATCCGGCGCTGCTGCCGGAGCCCGCGCAGAATGTCCCCGTCGGCACGCTCTTTGAGATTTCGCCTGCCCGTCAGGCTGTCATGAGTGCCGTCTGCGAAAGGCTGCGGGCCTTCAGCGGCACGGCGCTTGCAATCGACTACGGACACCTCGTCACCGGCTTCGGCGATACGCTGCAGGCCGTGCGCATGCATGAGTTTGATCCGCCGCTTGCCCATCCCGGCGAAGCGGACCTCACAAGCCACGTCGATTTCCAGCAGCTGGCAGAAACGGCGGCGTCCGCCGGTCTCCACATCAACGGCGCGCTGCATCAGGGCGATTTCCTGACCGGCCTTGGCATCCTTGAGCGCGCCGCCGCACTCGGCCGCGACCGCGAGCCGCACACGCAGCAGATCATCCAGAGCGCCGTCGACCGTTTGGCAGGAGCTGGGGAAGGCCGCATGGGCGAACTTTTCAAGGTGCTGGCCGTCTCGCATCCGGCAATCGACCTGATGCCGTTCCGCCCGGTGGATTGACAGACAACGTCGCGCTCGCCAACATCCAGGCAAATGACAGTGCTTCGCCGGACAAGCGCCGGCGGAGACGACGTCGATCCCTCTCCAAAAAACCGGAATATCACATGACAGATGCGGACTCTCCGGCACCGATCGAAAGCGGGCTGCTGAACGAAGCGGCCGGCAGCACGGTCCGCCACGGCTATTTCACCCGTGCGGGTGGCGTTTCCCAGGGAATCTATCGCGGCCTCAATGTCGGCCTTGGCTCGCATGACGAACGCGAAAATGTGCAGGAGAACCGCAGACGCGTCGCCGCCTGGTTCGGCCTGCCGGTCGAGCGGCTGGCGACGGTCCATCAGGTCCATTCCCCCGATGTCGTCACAATCGGACCGGACTATGATGGCGACCGGCCGCAGGCAGATGCCATGGTCACGGCAACACCGGGCATCGCGCTCGGCGTGCTTGCGGCCGATTGCGGCCCGATCCTGTTTGCCGATCCGGAAAGTCGGGTCATCGGCGCGGCCCATGCCGGATGGAAAGGCGCGCTGACCGGCGTGCTTGAAAACACCATCGATGCCATGGAGGCCCTTGGCGCGACCAGGGACAATATCGTCGCCTGCCTCGGCCCCTCGATCAGCCAGGCAAGTTACGAGGTCGGCCCGGAATTCGTCGAGCGCTTCCTTGCCTATGATCCGACCTACGAACGCTACTTCGTCCCGTCCCCGTCAGCGGGCCACGCAATGTTCGATCTGCCGGCACTGACCGTCGAACGGCTGAAAAACGCCGGCGTGCGCGCCGAAAGCCTGGGTGTCTGCACTTATCCCGATAGCGAGCGCTTTTTTTCCTATCGCCGGACCACACATAAAAAGGAGCCGGATTACGGCCGCCAGATTTCGGCGATAAGCATCAGGGAGATGTAAGCAGCATGGCACTTCATTTCGAACCGGCTGAATTCGCCAGCCGCCTCGCCCGCCTGACGGACAAGATGAAGGAAGAAAAGCTCGATGCGCTGCTGCTTTTTGCACAGGAGAGCATGTACTGGCTGACCGGCTACGACACCTTCGGCTACTGCTTCTTCCAGACGCTGGTCGTCAAGGCTGACGGCACCATGGCGCTCCTTACCCGCTCGGCCGACCTGCGCCAGGCCCGGCACACCTCCGTTATCGAGGACATCCATGTCTGGGTCGATCGCGTCAACGCCGACCCGACGATGGATCTCAAGAATCTGCTGGTCGAAATGGACCTGCTCGGCGCCCGTATCGGCGTCGAATATGACACGCATGGCATGACCGGCCGCGTCGCCCGGCTGGTCGACGCGCAGTTGACGACCTTCGGCCAGATCAGTGACGCCTCCTACCTCGTCAGCCGCCTGCGCCTCATCAAGAGCCCGACTGAAATCGCCTATGTCGAGCACGCTGCCGTGCTGGCCGACGACGCGCTGGATGCTGCGATCCGCCTGGCCAAGCCTGGCGCCGACGAAGCCGATATTCTTGCGGCCATGCAGGGCGCGGTCTTCACCGGTGGTGGCGACTATCCGGCCAACGAATTCATCATCGGTTCAGGCGCCGACGCCCTGCTCTGCCGCTACAAATCTGGCCGTCGCAAGCTCGATGCCAATGACCAGCTGACACTCGAATGGGCCGGCGCCTACGCGCATTATCATGCCGCCATGATGCGCACGATCGTCATCGGCGAGCCGACACACCGCCACCGCGAGCTCTACAATGCCTGCCTCGAGACGATCCAGGCGATCGAGACCGTGTTGAAGCCCGACCACACCTTCGGCGATGTCTTCGACATGCATGCAAGGATCATGGACGAGCGCGGCCTCGCCCGCCATCGCCTCAATGCCTGCGGCTATTCGCTGGGAGCCCGTTTCTCACCCTCCTGGATGGAGCATCAGATGTTCCATGCCGGCAACCCGCAGCCGATCGAGGCCGACATGTCGCTCTTCGTGCACATGATCATCGCCGATTCCGATACAGGTACGGCCATGACGCTCGGACAGACCTATCTGACGACAGATGAAGGCCCGCGTGCGCTTTCGCGCCATCCGCTGGATTTCATCGGCGCCTAAGTTCTGCAATGACCGGCAAGAATCCGGAATTGACAGACAGGTCCCCCCACCCCCATAAATTCGCACGGGGCTGATGCTGACGTGGGAAGGGACGAACCGAGGGATGACGCGAGTTGCGACTGCGCCCACGCTCCTGATCTGTCTTGCCTTGCTTTCTGCTTGCAACACGACCGATGCATTGACGCTCACGCCGCCGATGGAAATCGGCGACTCCTCGACGGACCAGCGCTCATCCACACCGGTGACGCAGGGCGAAGCCGAACGCATGGCCGGAGCGCCGCAGCAGACATTTCCAGCCGCACCCCGTCGGAACGGTTATACGCCAGCCTATAGCCAGCAGACATATCCGACCCAGCCAGATTATCAGGCGCAGACCCACCGGCCCGGCACCGGCGCTCCGCCGACGACCATGCAGGCCCAAGCCGATGCGCTGTCCCGCAACGGCTCTTCGCCCGCTGCGTCCGGACCGATCGAAAGCGGGTCGCTTGCGCCACCGACCGTCGCTGCCGAACAACCGCCGTCGCGTCAGCCGACACAGACGGCAGCGCTTGATCCGTCCGTTTCTTCATCGACGTCGGCGCGCGGCAATACCGTGCGCTTCCTGCCCATCATCGGTGCGCCGGTGCAGGCCGTGACCCCGCTGTCCCGCCAGCTCGGGACGGAAGCCCGCGCCCATGGCCTTGCCATCAAGAGTTCCAACGACACCAGCAGCGACTATATTCTGAAGGGTTACCTCTCCGCCTTCAGCGACGAAGGCAAGGTCACCGTGGTCTATGTCTGGGATGTGCTGGACAATGCCGGCGGCCGGCTGCACCGCATTCAGGGACAGGAAAGCGTGCCGACGGCGGCAACCGATCCCTGGGCCGGCGTGCCCGCCTCCGTGATGCAGCAGATCGCCTCCAAAACGATCTCGGAATTTACATCCTGGCGGCAAAGCCAGGGCGGTTAGTCACAAGCTTTTTATAAATATAAAAGTATGTGATGCCTTAGCCCTTGCATTCACCGGGAAGCTGGCTAAAAAGCGCGGCTATCAGCGCATAACAGGCGGACCAAGATGAAGGTTTTCGCAGGCAATTCGAACCGGCAACTCGCCGAAGCGATCTGCAACTATCTCAATGTTCCCTTAGGGAAAGCCAGTGTCCGAAGGTTTGCCGACCAGGAAATCTTCGTGGAAATCCAGGAAAATGTCCGCGGCGAGGACGTCTTCCTCGTGCAGCCGACCGCCTTTCCTGCCAATGACCACCTGATGGAGCTGCTGATCATGATCGACGCCATGCGTCGTTCGTCAGCCCGCCGCATCACCGCCGTGCTGCCGTATTTCGGCTACGCCCGCCAGGATCGTCGCGCCTCAGGCCGCACCCCGATCTCCGCCAAGCTGGTCGCAAACCTGATTACCGAAGCCGGCGCCGACCGCGTCATGACGCTCGACCTCCATGCCGGTCAGATCCAGGGTTTCTTCGATATACCGACAGACAACCTCTTCGCCCTGCCCGTACTGACGCGCGACATCAAGAGCCATTATGACCTCAGCAACGTCATGGTCGTCTCGCCTGACGTCGGCGGCGTGGTGCGCGCCCGCGCGCTCGCCAAACGGCTGGACTGTCTTCTGGCCATCGTCGACAAGCGTCGCGATCGGCCCGGTGAATCCGAAGTCATGAACATTATCGGTGACATCACCGGCAAGGATTGCCTGTTGATCGACGACATCGTCGATTCCGGCGGCACGCTCTGCAACGCCGCCGACGCCATGCTCGCCAAGGGCGCTTCCAGCGTCACCGCCTACATTACCCATGGCGTGCTCTCCGGCGGCGCGGTCACCCGCGTAACCTCGTCGAAGCTGCGCGAACTCGTCATCACGGATTCGATCCAGCCGACGACGGCCGTCCTTTCGGCCCACAACATCCGCGTCGTCACGACAGCACCGCTGATCGGCGAAGCCATCAGCCGCACCGCACAGGAAGAGTCCGTCTCGAGCCTCTTCGACTAAAAAGAGCCGGTATTCGACCGGCGCTTTTGTTTCGGCTTGTATGCTTGTACTGCCCGGTCTCAATCAGCCCTATCAAGGGCTGATTATTCACCGTCACAGAACCATCCGGATGTCGAACAACGGCCCACAATGAACGGCCGTCTCCCTCTTTAGTAAAGCCCTTCGCCACCGTCATCCAGAGGCTGACTTGATCTCGACCTTCGGTGCCGGATCAAAAAAGCCGGCACGGAGCCGGCTTCTCATTTTCAGATTGCAAGCCGAAGGCCTTATTGCGGCTGTACCGGCTCCTGACCTTGATCCTGTTCCTGATCGGGTTCCTGCCCTTGATCCTGATCCTCGCTCTGATCCGGCTCCTCGGCATCCGGTCCCTTGATCTGCTGACCGTTGACCGCCACCGAACCGTCGCCGGCAACGCTGATATCCCAGCGCGAGCGGCCATCCGGATCGGTCTTGGCAAAGCCCTTGGCCATCATCATGCCGAAGGAGACCTGCTGGAGGTTCGGATCGCTCTTGGCAAGCTCCTGAATGGCGGCGATCGACTTGTCGAGATCGCGCGCAAGGACCGAAGCCTGAACCGAATAGTCCTTCTGCGTATCGATGCGGCCCAGCAGTTTGCCGGTGACGTCGATATCGTAGACGTCGGAGACCGCGGTAAACTTCGGCAAGTCGACGACGAGCATACCATCATGGAAAAGCTTTTCGGCCGCCTGCTTGCCGCTTTCCTCCGAATTGCTGCCGGCCGAGAAATCGATCTTCATGAACTCGTCGCCGAAAGCGGCAAAATCCATGTCGGGGACGGCGATCTGCATATCGATGCTCTTCGGCAGGAAGGCGTGGTAGCTCGCCGGCACGACAGGGCTATCGAGCGTTACATCTGCAGCGTTCATACCGAAGGCAAAGCGGACGGCGTCGCTCGGCCCGGCGATCGAGAAATTATATCCGAAGGCCTTGGCGCCACCGTTACCTGCGGCGGTACCGACCGTCAGGTTGTTCGCCGTGATCGATTCATTGAGCGAGGAGAATAGCGGGAAGGATGCCTTGAGCACCGATTTCAGCTTTTCGCCATCCTCCTTGCTCAGTTCCTTCTCGTCCATATGCTCCAGGATGAAGAAGACGATATCGCGGATTTCCTTCGCCGGCAGGCTGGCGACATCGGCGTTGACGTCTATCGAATCCGCCTTGATGTTGACCGGTGGCATCTGCGGGCTCGTGACGGTCTCCGACAGCGCCGAAAGCGAACCGTTGGCCTTGAAATCGAGACGACCATTACCGCTGGCGCTGTCGGTCGAATCGAGCCGGTAGTCCATGCCCGCAAATGTCGCGTCGACCTGATCCATATCGGACTTTGACGTGACGCGGATGTCAGTGGCCTTGAAATTACCGGAGCGCAGATACGCGATCGCAGGATCGAAAACGCCGTCATAGACCATCGATGCTATCGAGTAGGTAAAATCCGTGGCCTTGTCATCCGGCCCCTTGAGGTTGCCGGAGATATTGAAGCTGTTATTGCCTTCAAGGTTCCACAGACCGTTGTCGAGCGGCGTGGCAAAAACCGACCATGGTGTCAGGCCATTCACCACGACCTTGGTCGTGTCGACCTTGCTGAGCAGCTTGGCGAAATCATAAATGATCTCGTAGCGGCTACCCGCCGGGTTGACGGTTAGAAAACCGCTCTTTGCAAAATCGTCAGGCAACACTTTCGTCAGGCTGTCGCGAAGCTTGTTTGCTCCATCCTGATTGATCTCAGCCGCATTCGCTGCCCCGAACAGCGATAGGGCAATAATGCTCGTCGTGGTGACAAGTTTGAGACGCATCCGTACTCTCCTCAGCCGCTTTGAATGCGGCATAGGAAGATCGGATATCTTCCGGTGTCAAGCCGCAGTGTTGAGTGCAGCGGCTTGTTTTTCCATTCGTGCCGGGCGGCCAAAGTAGTAGCCCTGAGCCTCATCGCATCCTTCCGACGTCAGCAGCTCGAGCTGGCTCAGCGTTTCCACGCCTTCCGCCAGCACCGGAATCGACAGCCCGCGTCCGAGGGCCAGGATGGACCGAATGACCGCTTTCGCCTCCTGGCTCGTCTCGACTTCGTTCATGAAGCTGCGATCGAGCTTGATCTTGTCGAAGGGGAATGAGCGAAGGGTCTCGAGTGACGAATAGCCTGTTCCAAAATCGTCGATGGCGATAGCGACGCCCTGCTGCTTGAGCGCGCGCATTGCAACCAGCGCCTTGCTCTTGTCGACGATGATCGACGACTCCGTTATTTCAAGTTCGAGCCGCGATGCCGGCAGGCCGGTTTCCTGGAGCACGGCGCGAACGAGCTCGGCTATGTTTGCATGGGCGATCTGGATGGGCGAAATATTGACGGCGATCTTGATGTCGTCCTTCCAGCTGACCGCTTCCCTGCATGCCTCGCGAAGGACCCATTCGCCGATGGGCACGATCGCGCCGCATTCTTCGGCAATCGGAATGAAATCGACGGGCGAGATGTTTCCGCGCTCAGGATGGTTCCATCTGAGCAGCACCTCGTAGCCGGTCGTCTTGCCGGTCGCGACCGATTTCTGCACCTGATAGTGAAGGTACATCTGGTCACGCTCGATCGCGGTCCAGAGGTCACGCGCCAGCCTTCGTCTGTCACGAGACGCTTCATCCATGGATTCTTCATAGAAGCAGACATTGCGCCCGACCTCATGCTTTGCACGATACATGGCCAAATCTGCGTTTGCGAGAAGCGTTTCGGTATTTTCGCCGGCCTCGGGGTAAAGTGCGACGCCAACGCTGGCCCCCGGGACGATATGGTGTCCCTCGAAATCCATCTTCTCCATGAGCGTGGCTTCCAGCCGCGCAACGAAGTCGTCAAGCTCTGCCATGTCGTTGAAGCGCTTCACGGCTGCGAACTCATCGCCGCCAAGCCGGGCGACGAGCTCCTCGTCGCGCAGGATTCCGTTCAAGCGGGCAGCCAATGTGCTCAACACGAAATCACCTGCGACATGACCCATCTGGTCATTGATTTCTTTGAACTTGTCCAGGTCGATGCCAATCACCGCAACCTTGCTCGACAGCCTTTTGGCGATTGTCAGCTGATGTGAGAGATAGTCGTTGAACGTGGGACGGTTAGGAAGGCCGGTCAACGCATCGTGCTTGGCCATGAACGCGATTTTCTCTTCGCGTGCCAGTCGCTCGGTAATGTCTTCGAATGTCGTAACCCAGCCGCCATCCGCCAGAACGTTGAATGTCGCAAGAATTGAGCGACCGCTCGTCGTCTGATGCACCAGGGTTTTCTGGCCGGAGCGCATGGTCGCCATATGCCGGCGATAATGATCGGTCGCCCTTGTATCTGCGGCGTCACCATCGCCAAAGACGATCTGATAGCCGCTGCGAACGATTTCGGAATAGGCAAGGCCGGGGCGAATGAAATTCTCGGGAAACCCGAAGAGCTGGCTATATCTGGCGTTTGCGAGAATCAGCCGCTCATTGCGGTCGAACATCGAGATGCCCTGGCTCATGTTCTCGAGTGCCAGATCGAGGTTCCTCGATACTTCCCTGATCCGATCCCCGTCGATCTTTGCCTGCGTGATATCGCGGGTAATCTTCACGTATCCGATGAGATGATGGTCATCATCATACACGGGTTGGATGACGACATGTGCCCAGAACGAGGATCCATCCTTGCGAAAACGCAGCCCTTCCGCTTCAAATCTGCCGTTGGCGAGAGCGGATTGGAGCGCGCGCTGCGGAAGACCATTCCTCTGATCCTCTTCGGAGTAGAACCGTGCGAAGCTCTGGCCGACGATTTCGGCGGCGCTATAGCCCTTGGCGCGTTCCGCCCCGGTATTCCAGTTCGTCACGATGCCTGAAGGGTCGAGCATGTAGATTGCGTAGTCCGTCACGCCCTGCAGGAGCAGCTCGAACCTGGTTTCGCTTGCACTCGCCTGCCTGGCGGCGCGAAACGCAATGATCGATGCCGAAATGCCCGAGGCGAGCATTGAGATCGATACGGCAAGAATGGTCGCCAGAAGAAACGGCTTCGAAAGCGCCTGCGGCTCGATCGCGTTTGCGCCTCCTTCGATAATCGTCAGCGCCCCCATCGCGGTGAAATGCATGAGGACGATGCCGAGTGACAGCGCGGACGCTGCAGCGAGAATGCTCCAGTTCGAGCCCTTCCAGTTCTTTGTGAGCGTAAATCCCCAGGTCGCCATGGCCGCCGATATGATCAGCGCAACGACAACGAGATACCGATCCCAGACGATGGTCCCTGGAACCTGCAGTCCGGCCATGCCGATGAAATGCATGGCTGCGACGCCGACGCCAAAAGCCAGGCCCGCGGCAATATTGGCCTGGGAGCCTGCAAGTGACACGGCAGCAAGGCCGGCCACAAAAGTGGAAGCAAAGGCCGCGCCAAGTGAAATAAGCGTCAGATCGCGATCATAACCGACGACGATGCCCGGATCATAGGCGAGCATTGCGACGAAATGCGTCGACCAGATACCGAAGCCGCCCGCTGCCCCGGCCACGGAAAGCCAGATCCAGCGCGGCACGCCTTTTGACCTGCCAGCGCTTCTCAAGAACAGGATCGTTCCCAGATTGGACACGAGGCATAGTGCGGCAGCCAGGAGAACCAGCGTCAGGTCATGTTGGTAGGTCAGGCAGTATGCGATCGCAAACATGAGAAAACCCATTCTTTTCAAGCCTGACATCGATCTGACCGCGTTAAAGAAGGGATAATCCGGCGCCTTTGCAGGCAAAGTGGAACCTTCTGTTCGACTTTGTGATTAACGCCCGGACAACGAAAGCTTATCAGTGGTTTTGGAGTCACCCCCGCAATACCAAAGATTGCATTGCGCGATTTTTCGGGTGTATTACGGCAAGACGCGATCTGCAGGATATGACCGACGACATGCTCCTCTCGACAGAGCCTGTCACCGCTTGCGTTTCCGTGACACTTATATTATAGGCCACGCGTCCGCGTAGACACCCTTGGAGGCAACGCGGATGAGGACGGGCTCGCCCGCCTCCGGTCCGACGGCACAAGGCTTCGAGCCCGCTGCGGACTCTCCAAATAACCTCGAAAGGACTAGCCATGAGCCACGAAACTTACGAGCTCAAGGCCGAGGCGCGCGAACGGGTTGGTAAGGGGTCCGCCCGTGAACTCCGCCGCAACGGCTTTATTCCCGCTGTCATCTATGGTGACAAGCAGGCCCCGATTTCCATCGCTATCAACACCAATGAGGTGACGAAGCGCATTCATGCCGGTGGCTTCATGACCACCGTTGCGACCATCGACGTCGACGGCAAGAAGTACCAAGTTCTGCCGAAGGACTACCAGCTCGATCCGGTCCGCGACTTCACGATGCACGTCGACTTCCTGCGCGTATCTGGCAACACCCAGGTTACCGTTGAAATCCCGGTTCACTTCGTCAACGAAGACAAGTCCCCGGGCCTCAAGGTCGGCGGCGTTCTGAACATCGTTCGTCACGAAGTCGAAGTTCAGTGCCCGGCAAACGCGATCCCGGAATTCTTCACGGTTGACCTCTCCGGCCACAAGATCGGCGACAGCATCCACATTTCGGAAGTCACGCTGCCGAAGGGTGTTACGCCCACTATCGCCGATCGCGACTTCACGATCGCAACGATCGTTGCTCCGGCTGCAGGCATCGACGAGTCCGCTGCCGAAGGCGAAGCAGAAGCCTGATCGCTTCTACCAATTTGTAAAGCATAAGCCCGTTTTCCCTGAGGAAAGCGGGCTTTTTCATTTCCAGAAAAGGCCCATTTCAGCAACATTTAACACATTCATGGAAGCATGTTCCGGCTGGTTGCGAAGTCCCCGCCCTGCTGCGTGACCGCAGAATATTCCGACCCCGTGGAGCAAACGGAACCATGAATAATTCCGTTGAGAACAGATTTTTTGCGATTGTTTGCGGCGCGCTGCTTGTTTTTGTAGCCCCCCTTTTTGTTCTTTTTCTTTTCCTTTCCTCCGAACGCGCCGACAAGGAAATACGCGACCATATTTCCGTTCTTCTTGTTGCCAATGCCCAGGCGCTTGCCAAGCCGCTTTGGGATCTTGATGCCGACAGCGTAACCCAGATCAGCGCGACGGTCGTTTCGCAGGGCGCCATCGTGAAGGTGGAAGTGCGCGATCAATCCGGCCAGCTCGACGTCAGCCAGTCGACCATTCCGAGGTCATTCGACGGCAAGCTCGTTCAGGTATCACGCGCCATCATCTACAACACCGTCGACGGCCCGAAGAACCTCGGCAGCATTTCCGTCTTCTATCCGGCACTCGGCTTGTTTTCCGGCCTGAAGCAGGAAGAGGTCGTTTTCGTCTCGATCTTCATTTTCGCGGTGCTGGCCGTTTTCGCGACCGCGCTTATCGGCAACCGCATCTTCGTCATCCAGCCCCTGATGCGCCTGACGGCCGCAATCGAGGCGACACGCCAGCTCGGCTCCCGCCATCATGTCGACTGGCGGTCGAACGACGAAATGGGCCGCCTCGCCCAGAGCTTCAACGAAATGCAGACGAAGCTCGAGAATGAGGAAACCGAGCTGAAGCTCGCGCATCGCCGCACCACCGACATCTATGACCTGACGCCCGCCATGCTCTTCTCGCTCGACGACGAAGATCGCATCACCGCCGTCAGCGACTATTGGCTGCTTGCAACCGGTTATCACCGCGCCGCCGTCATCGGCCGGAATTTCTCCGATCTCGTGACCTCCTTCACCCGCGACAAGTTCGTCAATCGCAAGAGCCAGCGTGAGAACGGCACCGGTGACGTCACCGTCAAGTTCATCTGCATGGACGGCCGCATCATGGACGCCCTGATCATGGAGTCGGCGCTGACGACCCAGGGACAGGAAGGTCAGTCGCTCTCCGTCATGACCGATGTGACGGAACTGAAGGCCTCCGAAGACCGCAATCATCGCCAGGCGATATCGGACCATCTGACAGGTCTGTTGAACCGCCAGGGCTTCGAAGCCGTACTCGACAGCAAGATCGCAGCCGCCGATGCCGCCGATCAGGAACTCGCCTGCCTCTTCGTCGACCTCGACCGCTTCAAGTGGATCAACGACAATATGGGCCACGCCGCAGGCGACGCGGCCCTCATCGAACTCGTCGAGCGGCTGAAGACGCTGCTTGCTCCCTCCGATGAAGCTGCCCGTCTCGGCGGCGATGAATTCGCCATCCTGCTGCCCGCCAAGAATGCCGAGAAGCGCGCTCGCGCCATGTGCGACCAGATCGCTTCGATCTTCGAGACCCCTTTCGGCCCGGACATGCATCTCAGCGCCTCTGTCGGCATCGCCATTTATCCGCGCCATGCTGCGACGGCAGCCGAACTGCTGCAGAAGTCCGACATGGCCATGTATGCCAAGAAGCGCGACGGCAAGAACGGCGCACGGATTTTCGACAACAGCATGCTCGACCATGCCCGCCGGCGCGCCGAGATCGAAGCGCATATCGAAGCCGGCCTCGCCGACGACTGGTTCGAGGCCTATCTCCAGCCGATCGTGAACCTGAACGGCCGCGGCATCGCGGGCTTCGAGGCGCTGATGCGCCTCAACCATCCGCAGAAGGGTCTCATGCCACCGGCCGAGATCATCAGCGTGGCCGAAGAGACTGCCAAGATCGTTCGCGTCGGCAATGTCATCATGGAAAAGGCGATCGCCAATCTGGCGAAGATTTCTCGCCTGCCCGGCATGCAGAATACCTATCTCGCCATCAATTTCTCGCCGCTGCAATTCGAGCCGGCGCTCGCCGCCCGCCTCGCCGCCATCCTCGGCCGCCACGGCATCCTGCCGGATCGTATCGTCGTCGAGATCACGGAAGCGGTGCTGATGCACGACAACCCGCAGATCCGCATGATCGTGACGGAACTGCGCCGTTTCGGTTGCCGCATCGCGCTTGACGATTTTGGTACCGGGTACTCGTCGCTGAGTTATCTCAATCGTTTTCCGGTCGACATCATCAAGATCGACCAGTCCTTCACCCGCGCCATCAATGACGCTGACGATGACGTGCGCCAGAAGAGCCGCATGCTGATCGAGGGCATCACGACGCTGTCGCACAAGATGAACTGCACCGTGATTGCCGAAGGCATCGAGACCGAGGAGGAATGCGGCACCCTGCACCAGATGGGCCTCGATTATGGTCAGGGCTATCTGTTCCACCGTCCGCAGAACGCCGCCAGGCTGATCGAGGAATTGAGCAGCTCGCTCTCGGATGTGGCGCGCGCTTCATGAATTGACGAGATACGGGAGGTATCGCGATGAAAAGGCTGCTGCTTCTTGCACTTCTTGCCCTGCCCTGCTTTTCCGCGTCGGCGTCAGCCCAGACGGTAGCCTTCGTGACCGAGGAATACGCCCCTTTCAACTACCGCGACGGAAAGGTTATCAAGGGCGCGACCGTGGAACAGGTTCAGAAGGTGATGGCCGATATCGGCGTCGATTATACGCTCGACGTCATGCCCTGGGCCCGTGCCTTCAGTCTCGCACGCACGACATCGATGACCTGCGTCTTCGCGACCGCCCACAATGCCTCGCGCGACGGCCTGTTCAAATGGGTCGAGCCGCTTCTCGTCGACCGCAACATCCTGATTACCCGCCAGGGTTCAGGCGTCTCTGCCGCCAACCTCGAGGCGGCGAAGAAATACGTCATCGGCACACAGCGTGACGACTACACCGAAGTGACACTCAAGGAGAAGGGCTTCACCAAGCTCGACGTCGCCAGCGATTTCAACGCGACGCTGCGCAAGCTGCTCGGCGGCCGTATCGACATGATGCCGATCTCCGAACTCTATTTCGACAAGCTGAAGGCTGACCAGCCGCTGGAAATGGTGACGGTGCTGTCTTCCCAGCCGATGGGAATTGCCTGCGAGAAGAACTTCCCGGACGATCTCCTGGCCCGCATGCAGGCCTCGCTGGACAAGCTGATTGCCAGCGGCGAACAGAAGCAGATCTTCACGAAATATGGCCTGCATCTGCTGAATTGATCGGCCGCCCACCGTTCACGCCCGCCTTTGCCACTTGACTTTGCCGCCGTTTCGCGGTGGTGAACGCCAACAGCTCTTGCAAGGAAGACAGGCCATGCTGATCATCGCGGGTCTCGGCAATCCCGGCGCGAAATATGCCGGCAACCGGCATAATATCGGCTTCATGGCGGTGGATGCCATCTATCGCCGCCACAGCTTTTCGCCCTGGTCGAGGAAATTCAAGGCCGAGATATCAGAAGGTGAGCTGGCGGGTGAGAAGGTGCTGCTGATCAAGCCGCAGACCTTCATGAACCTGTCGGGCGAAGCGGTCGGCGAAGCCATGCGCTTCTACAAACTGCAGCCTTCCGATCTCGTGGCGATCTATGACGAGCTCGATCTCCCGGCCGGCAAGGCGCGGCTGAAGACCGGCGGAGGTCATGGCGGCCACAATGGCATCAAGTCGCTCGACGCCCATTGCGGCAAGGAATACCGCCGCCTGCGCCTCGGCATCGGTCATCCAGGCGCCAAGGAACTCGTGCACAACCATGTACTTGGTGATTTCGCCAAGGTCGACCGGGATTGGCTGGAACCGCTGCTCGACACGCTCGCCGACAACGCCGACATGCTGGTCCGCAATGAAGATTCCCAGCTGATGAACAAGATTGCACTCGCGCTCGGCGGCAAGGCGGAAGAGGAAAAGCCGAAGCCGGAGAAGAAGCCGGCAGGAAAGTCCCACATTCACCAGGCCCGCAATCACGGCCAGCAGAAGCTTCCGGCGACTGGCCCCATGGCCGAGATGCTGAAAAAGATGTTCGGCAACAAGGGCGACTGAACGCGATGGCAGGCGGGGACTTCAGCATCCGGCCCGCGGCCGTCGGCGATTTACAGGGCCTGACCACCCTCTACCAGCACCTCAACCCGACCGATCCGGTCCTCTCTGCCCATATGGCAACGGAACGTTTTTGCGCCATTCTGGCGCAGCCCGGCATGACGGTCTTGATCGGCTTTGCCGGCGAGATCGCTGCCGCGACCGTCACGCTGGTCATCGTGCCCAACCTGACGCGCAATGGCGCCTCCTACGCACTGATCGAAAACGTCGTCACCCACGCTGATCACCGCAAGCAAGGTTATGCCAGCAAACTCATCCGGCATGCGATTGAAGAAGCCTGGAACGTCGGCTGCTACAAGGTCATGCTGCTCACCGGATCCAAGAATCCGGCAACCCTGCGCTTCTATGAAAACTGTGGTTTCATGCAGGACAAGACCGGCTACCAGATCCGCCGCCCGTCTTGAGACGCACGTCCTTTCCACCGACCACTATTCCTCAGGCTCCGTCGTGAACATCAGCGGAAAGCCCATCTCCTTGGCAAGGTCGATGGCTTCTTTGGCCTTCGTCTCCGCAATATCTTTCGTACAAACCACGACCACGCAGGAGCCGAGCTTGTGTGCCGTCATCATCACGCGGTAACCGGCCTCTTCGCTCATGCGAAAAACGACCTTCAGCACCACGGTGACAAATTCGCGTGGCGTATAATCGTCATTGACGAGAATGACCTTGTAGAGCTTCGGCTTGTCCAGCTTCGGCTTCACCCTGGTCTTGGGTTTTAAGGCAATGTCGTTGTCAGCCATCGGAAATCCGCCCGTTGATGACATGGGAAGGGGTTTGGATCTAACTAAGCTTTTTAGATTGCAGAATTTCGACACCTGGTGCCGGGGGAAATCCCGCGAGAGTAAGAATAATGCTGCCAAGCCCCGACGGCAAGGGAGCGGCGAGAAAAGCGCTCTAAGACTTGACCGCTCCCCTCCTTTATCCCATAGCCACGGCCAAGGATTTCTTGAGAACAGCAGGTTTCAGCCATGGGCTTCAAATGCGGTATCGTCGGTCTGCCGAATGTCGGCAAGTCGACCCTCTTCAACGCACTCACCAAGACGGCGGCAGCGCAGGCGGCGAACTATCCCTTCTGCACGATCGAGCCGAACACCGGCGAAGTGGCCGTTCCCGACGCCCGCATGCAGAAGCTTGCCAATATTGCCAAGTCGAAGGAAATCATCCCGACCCGCATCAACTTCGTCGATATTGCCGGCCTCGTGCGTGGCGCATCGAAGGGTGAAGGTCTCGGCAACCAGTTCCTCGCCAATATTCGCGAAGTCGATGCCATCGTGCATGTGCTGCGCTGCTTCGAGGACGGCGACATCACCCACGTGGAAGGTCGCATCGATCCGGTTGCCGACGCCGATACGATCGAGACGGAACTGATGCTCGCCGATCTCGAAAGCCTTGAGCGCCGCACGGAGCAGACCCGCAAGCGCGCCGCCGGCAAGGACAAGGAGTCCTTGGCCATGCTGCCGATCATGGAAGCCTCGCTCGCCCTGCTGCAGGACGGCAAGCCGGTTCGCACCCTGCTCGCGAAGCTGGACGCGGAAGAGATCCGTATCCTCCAGGGCCTTAACCTCCTGACCTCGCATCCAGTCCTCTATGTCTGCAACGTCGCCGAAGGCGACGCCGTGACCGGCAACCAACATACCGGGGCTGTCGCCGTGATGGCGAAGGCGCAAGGCGCCGAAACCGTCATTATCTCGGCTGCGATCGAATCCGAAGTCGCCCAGCTTCCAGATGAGGAAGCCAAGGAGTTCCTTTCAGCCCTCGGCCTTGACGAAGCTGGCCTCGATCGCTTGATCCGCGCAGGCTACAAGCTGCTCGACCTTATCACCTATTTCACGGTCGGCCCGAAGGAAACGCGCGCCTGGACGATCGCGCGCGGCACCAAGGCGCCGCAGGCAGCTGGCGTGATCCACTCGGATTTCGAACGCGGCTTCATCCGCGCCAATACGATCGCCTATGACGACTACATCCAGTTCAATGGTGAAGTCGGCGCCAAGGAAGCCGGCAAGGCGCGCGACGAAGGCAAGGAATATGTCGTCCAGGACGGCGACGTCATCCACTTCCGCTTCAATACCTGATGCATAGGCATGTCGCGCAAAAGCCCGCAGCGTTTTTGCGATAACGACATGCGTCAAGCAGAAAAACCAAAGCTGCCGCTCAGCCGGGCGGCAGCCTCTCTACCAGGCCTGACGGCAAGGCGCGCAACACGATGCGCCGAAGCGGCATCCAGCCCGTACCGATGACGAGCACGATCACGCCGACGATAATGAGCGTTCCGAAAATATAGGTATCGACGGTCGCACTCCCCTGCCGGAATATCCCATAGATCGCCAGTCCCAGCGTCAGCAGGCCAGACGTGACGAAAGCGCGCCGGTCGATGATCAGGCCGATCAGCATCAACAGCACGACGATTACGACGACAACCGGGGTCTTGAAGGAGTTGGCGTCCATGATGTCCAGCCAGCCGCCGTCGAGTGAGAGCAAGATCCGGATGCTGTAGAGCAGAGCAGGTGCGGCAACGAGATGAAGCCAGAAGGCGACATCTGATCGCGTCGTGCGGCGAAGCCTGTCGCTGAGATCGAAACCGAGTGCCGCGACGAACAGGCCGACGGCGCAAGCAAACAGGATGACCGACACAAGGGTCGGATGGTTGAGGATGAAGGCATCGTCGCCGCTCGCCCATTGCAGCAGGCGGAAGACAAGCGCGAGCACAAGGGCCAACCCCGAGAAGATGGAAAGCGCAAGCGCAAGCGGCACACGGTAGCGCAGATAGAAAAGCCCCATGATGACGGGGAATGCGACGATGAACCTGTCGATGCCATCGCCGGTCAGCCACAGATCGGCATTGGAGGGATAGATCGACAGCATCATCCGGAAGGTCCAGGCAAAAACCGCCAGCGTCAGCACCACGGCCGGCAGCGCGAGGCGCTGGCGCTTCACGAGGATTTCCGCCAGAACAAGAATTGCCGGCAGCACCGCATAGAGCGAGGCAAGTCCCCAGAGACCCGCCAGCGCGATCAGGATGCCGATGGTGATGAGGACGTCGTGAAAGCCCCTGACGAAGCGTGGCGTCTCTGTATCCGACCAAGCCGGCTCCAGAGGCCCCGCCGAACGCGCGTCGACGACGACACCGCGTGCAGCTAGGAACGGCACCAGCCGCTCACCAGCCTCGGCGGTAATCAGCCCCTCGCGCGCCGCCTCGTCGAGTATCGACCTTAGTTCAGCCATGCCGGTTCGTTCCTATGGAATCATTGAGCCCGCGCGGATGCTATTGTAAGCAATGACGCCTGCCTATGATGAGGAGCCCTAATGCCTGCAGAAAAGCTCGCCTATGAGGATTTCCCGCCCGGCCGGCGCTTTCCGCTTGGTCCGAAAGCAGTGACGGCACCCGAAATCATCGAATTTGCCACCGAGTTCGACCCTCAGCCCATGCATCTGGACGAGACCGCGGGCCGTGCCAGCATCCTCGGCGGCCTTGCCGCTTCCGGCTGGCATACGTCGGCGATGTTCATGCGCATGATGGCCGACAGTTTCGTCCTGAACTCGCTTTGCGAAGGTGCACCGGGCGTCGATTTCATGGAATGGCGCAAACCGGTGTTGGCAGGCGACACGCTCTCCGGCCATTCGACGGTGCTGGAGGCACGTCCGATGCGCTCGCGTCCAGGCCTCGGCATCGTTAAATTCCGCCACGACGTGGAAAACCAACGCGGTGAACTGGTCCTGCTGTCGGAAAACTCCGTCATCTTCGGCATGCGTGGCAGCCCGGAGGTCAGCGCATGAGAATGACCGAACTCTACGCCGCCGGTGAGAAGAGTGAGATCGGGACCTATGTCTTCACCGAAGAAAAGATCCTCAGCTTCGCCCGGAAATACGATCCGCAGCGCTTCCATACCGACAAGGATGCGGCCGGAGACACGATGTTCGGCGGGCTCTGCGCCTCCGGATGGCATACGACGGCCGCCTGGATGCAATGTTTCCTCAAGTACTGGATGGCGGAGATTGACCGGCTGAAGAGCGAGGGCCTGGACCCGCCGAACCTCGGCCCCTCACCCGGCTTCCAGAAGCTGCAATGGCTGAAACCGGTCTTTGTCGACGAGACGGTCAGCTATTCAGTGACCTTTCTCTCCGGCCGCCCGCTGGCGTCGCGGCCCGGCTGGCATGTCAACAGCATCCTCTGCGAAGGCGTCAATCAGGACGGTATTGCCGTCATCCGCTTCGAAAGCAGCGTGCTCGAATTCGAGTGATCCGGGCAGAAGCAATTCCAGCAAACGCCTAAAACGGCTCTGCTGGAATTGACAGGTTCAATGGCCGGAAAACTCGACGAGCGTATGCACGTCGACCCCGAGATCCTCGAGCTTCTTGCGGCCGCCGAGATCCGGCAGGTCGATGACGAAGCAGGCACCGACCACTTCCGCGCCGATCTGGCGGAGAAGCTTTGTCGCCCCCACAGCCGTGCCGCCCGTCGCAATCAGATCGTCGACGAGGATCACCTTTTCGCCTGGCTCAACGGCATCGCGATGCATCTCCATTTCGTCCACGCCATATTCCAGGCTGTAGGCGATGCGCACTGTGTCATGCGGCAGCTTGCCCTTCTTGCGGATCGGCACGAAGCCCGAGGAAAGCTGATGCGCAACCGCGCCGCCGAGGATGAAGCCCCGCGCTTCCATGCCGGCAATCTTGTCGACCTTCAGACCAGCGTAGGGCTGCACGAGTTCATCGACCGCGCGGCGGAAGGCACGGGGATTGCCCAGCAACGTGGTGATGTCGCGAAAGATGATGCCGGGCTTGGGATAATCCGGAATGGAGCGGATGCTGGCCGCAAGCTCCGAAAGCGTGTTGTTCATCGAAAATCCGTATCTGCGAGGGGCACAAAACGCCCGCACACTATCAATTGCGCCGGGTCAAACCAAATAAAAAAGGCGGCTGAAAAGCCGCCTTTTCCCATGAGACCGATTATATCTCAGTGGTCGGTGCGCCCGTAGATCGAGCGCTTGGTCAGATAGACCAGCACCGTGAAGATCAGCAGGAAGACCATGACCATGAAGCCGGTACGCTTGCGCTCTTCGAGATGCGGCTCGGACGCCCACATCAGGAACGACGAGACATCCTTGGAATACTGATCGACCGTCTGCGGCGAACCGTCGTCATAGGTGACCTGGTCGTCGGAAAGCGGCTTCGGCATGGCAAGAACGGCAGCGGCATGGAAATACGGGTTGTAATGCGAACCTGCCGGAACCTGGAAGCCGGCCGGCGGCTCTTCATAGCCGGTCAGCAGCGAGTGGATATAGTCCGGACCGCTTTCCTGATACTGGGTGAAGATATCGAAGACGAACTGCGGGAAACCACGTTCGACTTCGCGGGCCTTGGCAAGCAGCGACATATCCGGGGGAGCCGCACCGTTGTTGGCAGCAGCGGCAGCTTCCGCATTCGGATAGGGCGATGGGAAGTGGTCGGATGGAACTGCCTTGCGGGTGAACATTTCACCGCTGGCATCAGGGCCGTCCTGGACTTCGTAATTGGCCGCGAAGGTCTTGACCTGTGCATCCGAATAGCCGAGTGCGCCCAGCGTACGGAAGGGCACGAGGTTCATCGAGTGGCAGGCGGAACAGACCTCCGTATACACCTTCAAGCCGCGTTGGAGCTGGCCCTTGTCGTAATGGCCGAACGGGCCGGCAAAGGTCCAGTCGATTTCCTTCGGTTCCTTCAGCGGATAGTGCGGGGTAGCACTTTCCTCATGATGGGCAGCCGGGGCGGCAGCTTCCTGGGCGAACGCGACGCCGCCAAGGCCGGCTGCGACAGCGAGCGAGAGGATGCTTGCAACAAGCTTTTTCATATTTCTATTCCTTCCCGTCCGCTCGCTCAGGCCTTGATCGCAGCAGTCTTGTTGCGCTTTTCGAGCACCGCTTCAGTGATCGAGTTCGGAATGCGGCGCGGTGTTTCCACCAGCCCAAGGACCGGCATCGCGACCAGGAAGAATGCGAAGTAGAGCAGCGTACAGAACTGCGAGATCGTCGTGTACAGGCCTTCCGCAGGCTGCGAGCCGAGCCAGCCGAGGATGATCGCGTTGATCACGAACAGCCAGTAAAACAGCTTGAACCACGGACGATAGACCGCCGAGCGCACCTTTGAAGTGTCGAGCCAGGGCAGGAAGAACAGCACGATGATGGCGCCGAACATGACCAGAACGCCGCCGAGCTTGGAGTCGATCGGGCCGACATTGAAGGTGATCGAGCGCAGCATCGCGTAGAACGGCAGGAAGTACCATTCCGGAACGATGTGAGCCGGGGTCTTCAGCGGATCGGCCGGGATGTAGTTGTCGGCATGGCCGAGATAGTTCGGCAGGTAGAAGACGAAGTAGGCATAGACGATCAGGAAGACCGAAACGCCGAGCGCATCCTTGAGCGTTGCGTAAGGCGTGAAACGAACCGTATCCGTCTTGGTCTTGACCTCGACGCCCGTCGGGTTGGTCTGGCCGGTAACGTGCAGTGCCCAGATGTGCAGGACGACGACGCCGGCGATCATGAAGGGCAGCAGGTAATGCAGCGAGAAGAAGCGGTTCAGCGTCGGCTGGTCGACGGCAAAGCCGCCGAGCAGGAACTGCTGGACCCATTCGCCAACCAGCGGAAAGGCCGAGAAGAAGCCGGTGATGACGGTTGCGCCCCAGAAGGACATCTGCCCCCAGGGCAGGACATAGCCCATGAAGCCGGTTGCCATCATCAGGAGGTAGATGACGACGCCGAGGATCCAGAGGATTTCGCGCGGCGCCTTGTACGAACCGTAATAGAGGCCGCGGGCGATGTGCAGGTATACGGCGACGAAGAAGAAGGATGCGCCGTTGGCATGCAGGTAACGCAGCAGCCAGCCGTGATTGACGTCACGCATGATCTTTTCAACAGAGTTGAAGGCGATCGTGGTGTCGGCGGCATAGTGCATGGCGAGCGTTACGCCCGTCAGGATCTGCACGATCAGCATGACGGCGAGCATGGCGCCGAACGTGTAGGCATAGTTCAGGTTCCGCGGAACCGGATAGGCAATGAAGCTGTCATAGACCATGCGCGGCAGCGGAAGGCGCGCATCGACCCATTTTTCCAAGCCGGTTGATGGCTCGTAGCTGGAATGGCCACTCATTAATCAGTCTCCCCTCAACCGATCTTGATCTTTGTGTCGGACACGAATGAAAAGGTCGGGATCGCCAGGTTCTGCGGCGCCGGGCCTTTGCGGATACGGCCGGCCGTGTCGTAGACCGAACCATGGCAGGGACAGAACCAACCATTGTATTCGCCGGCCTGACCGAGCGGAACGCAGCCGAGATGGGTGCAGGTGCCGATCATGACGATCCAGTTTTCCTTGCCCTTGCCGCCGGAGCGGTCATCGCCCGTTGCAGGCGCGTCGGCAGGAAGGTTTGCATTGCGGGCGATCGGATCCTTGAGGTCCGACAGCTGGACATCGGCTGCAGCCGTAACTTCTTCCGGTGTGCGGTTGCGGATAAAGATCGGTTTGCCGCGCCACTTGACGGTCAGCGACATGCCGGGCGTAAGGCTTGTGACGTCCACTTCGATGGAAGCCAGCGCGAGCGTCGACGCATCCGGACGCATCTGGTCGATGAACGGCCAGGCAACCGCAACGGCGCCGACCGCACCGGCCATGCCAGTGGTGAGATAAAGGAAATCACGGCGAGTGGGCTCTGAAGCCTCGCTTGTCGTTACGTGTTCGCTCACGGCTTAACCATCCTCTGCGCAATTGTCGCGGAATTCCGCCCTGCCCCTCCAGAGGCGGCGAATCTATCAGAACATATTTCGGCCATAGATTCCCCACCAATCCGGCGCGTTCTATGCTTGATCGCAAATTATGTCCAGCCTTGACAAGGGGATGGGGGCACAATGTCGCGGGAAATTTGAGTGAATTTTTTAAGGCAATCACTGGCTTGCAACTTTGCTGCATTGCAACAAACTGGGGCGCGTGTTAGGCGCTGGTGAGTTTGCCATACGAATTTGGATTTGCGCCGATGAGGCATACTGTTTTCTGCGTATTGAGCGTCCTCATCACCATTGTTCTCGCCCTGGTTTCGCTCCGTTATCTTACCGATTTCTGGCTGCTTTCGCTCGTTTACAGCTTCCAGGTTCATCTCAGCATCATCTGTGCTGTCGGTGCCGTTATTGCCCTCTTTTTCAAGCGGCACTGGTATGGGTTCCTGCTGCTGGCGGTGGCAACCTTCCTGAATATCCACGGCGTCATCATGCTGCGCGAATTCGCCGGCAAGCCGCCTTCGGAGAACGCCCCTCGCCTTTTCCGGCTCATGTCCTTCAATATTGAGAATGACAATTTTGAAAACGGCGGGCGGATTGCTGATGCCATTCTGGCCTCGGGCGCGGACGTGGTCGACATCATGGAGGCCGAGCCGGTCTTCGCGCAGTTGCCACGGCTTCAGCAGCTCTATCCCTACCGGATCGGCTGCGATGCGAGCGCGACATGCGATACGCTCGTGCTGTCGAAACGTCCCTTTGCCCGGCAGGAGATCCGCGACATCGGCGAGCTTTGGAAACAGCGGCTCGTCGCGATTTCGATCGACTTCGACGGGACGCCTGTCGATCTGCTGTTTCCCCATCTCTCCAAGCCGTATTTTGATGATTTTCAGGCTGACGAGCTCGAGGATCTCACCGCGTTCATGAAGCCTCATAGAGGCGCACTGGTGGTTGCCGGAGATTTCAATTCTTCAATCCTGGCGCCGACCATCCAGCACTTTTTGCGCGGAACGGGACTGAAGACGGATTTCCCGGAACCAACCACCTGGCCGGTCAGCGCCGGCTCCTTCGGCATCAGCATCGACCATATCTTCGCAAGGACGCCACTGCTCATCCGCTCGACGAGCCGGCTGGAAGACAGCTTCGGCTCGAACCATTACGGCCTAGTCAGCGATTTCGTTCGCGAACACTGAACGCGTATCGTCGTCGTCGGAAGCGAGGAAGCCGCCGGACTGGCGTGCCCAGAGCTCGGCATAAAGGCCGCCCTGTTTCAGAAGCGCATCATGCGTGCCTTCCTCGATGATCTTACCGCGATCGATCACGACAAGCCTGTCGAGCGCGGCGATGGTCGAAAGCCGGTGAGCGATCGCAAGCACCGTCTTGCCTTCCATCACGCGATTGAGGTTCGACTGGATCGCCTCTTCCACTTCCGAATCGAGCGCCGAGGTCGCCTCGTCGAGAATGAGGATCGGCGCATCCTTCAGCATCACCCGTGCAATAGCGATACGCTGACGCTGGCCGCCCGAAAGCTTGACGCCACGTTCGCCGACATGGGCATCAAAACCCTTGCGCCCCTGCTGGTCTCGCAGCCGCTCGATGAAATCGAGCGCCTCGGCGCGTCTGGCGGCCTCGACAAGCCGTTCTTCACCGGCATCAGGGCGACCGAACAGGATATTGTCCCGCACGGAGCGATGCAGCAGCGACGTATCCTGGCTGACCATGCCGATCTGCATGCGCAGCGATTCCTGGGTGACGCCGGCGATATCCTGCCCGTCGATCAGGATGCGCCCGCCTTCGAGATCGTAGAGGCGCAGGAGAATGTTGACGAGCGTCGATTTGCCCGCACCGGAGCGGCCGATGATGCCGACCTTTTCGCCCGGACGGATCGTCAGCGAAAATTTGTCGATGACGGCATTCTCCTTGCCGTAATGGAAAGACACGTTCTCGAAACGGATGCCTGGCTGCTTGATGACGAGTTCTTTCGCATCGGGGCGGTTGACGAGATGCAGCGGTTGGGAGATCAGCTCGGCCGCGTTCTGGATGGTGCCGAGATTGCGCATGATGCCGTTGAACTGCGTCATCAGACGTCCGAGCAGGAAGTTCAGTCTCAGAACCAGCGTCAGCGAGAAGGCGACGCCCCCGGAGCTGATCAGTCCGCGCAGCCAGAGATCCACACTGATGCCGGCCATGGTCACGATCATCAGGCCCGAAAGCAGCGCCATCGAGGCGCGCACGCCGGTGATGAAACGCGTGAACTGCAGCACCGTGTCCTGATATGCATTGAAGCCATTGAGCATGTAGCGATCGCTCTCTTCGTCGCGGGCAAAGAGCTTCAGCGTCTGGATATTGCTATAGGCATCGACGATCCGGCCATTGAGTAGCGAGGCTGCCTCAGCGGTTTCACGCGAATGATAGCGGATACGCGGCACGAAATAGCGGGCAAGCACGCTGAAAGCCACCAGCCAGAAGAGCACCACCGCAGCCAGTGAGAAATCAAGCTGCCCGACCAGAACCAGCGTGGTGACGGCATAGATGCCGACAAACCAGACGCTTTCCATCAGCGATGTCACGAGATCGCCCGTCGCCTGGCCCGCTGACCAGACCTTGGTGACGATGCGCCCGGAAAAATCGCTCTGGAAGAAGGCGAGCGACTGGCGCGACACATGCAGATAGGACTGCCAGCGCGCAAGATTATAGAAACCGGGCGTAATCACCTGCTGGTCGATGAGCGCAATCAGGAAGGCGACGACGAAGCGAACGATGCCGATCAGTGCCAGCATGCCGAAGATCTCGCCGCCATGGGCGGCCAGAAGCGTGCTCCAACCGGCTCCCGGCTTGATCGTGCTGAGGATGTCGACGAGCCTGCCGACGAACCAGAAGAGCGCCGCTTCGATCGCAGCCGACATGCCCCCGAGGATCAGCATGGCGATAAACGGCCACTTGGCCTGGCCGATATAGAAGGCGATGAATCCAAATGTACTGCGCGGCGGCTGAAGACTGTCGCGAGCGCGGAAGGGATCTATCCAGGTTTCGAACAGGCGAAGGATCGGAGTGAGCAGCATCACCGCGATATAGGCCCGTTCAGAATTGTGGCAAAGAGAATATAGGGCCGCCAAAACCTTATATTTTGGTAATGATCGGTAATATCGGCGTCATCACCATTGATACGGGTGGCAGCGACCACGATCTCGTGCCATGATCGCTACTTACCGGAGACCGCGGATATGGAAACGAAAACGCTCAATGCGCATCTTCCGCTTCCCCTTGCGGAAAAGCTCGACGCCCTGGCCGACGCGCTCGATGTGCCACGCGACAGCATCGTGACGGAGGCGATCGCGAGCTGGATCGAACGGGAAGAGCGGCAGCGCATCTTCACGCTGCAGTCGCTTGCCTCGAACTCAATCATGGTAGTGGAACATCATCGCGTCATCGACTGGGCCGACAGTCTCTGCGCAGATCGGGTCCGCACGCTCTAGCGATATGGCCGGACAAGGAAAAGCCCTCCCCGCTCATGCGGGAAGGGCTTTTTTATTGGGCTGCGACTTCCGCCTCTTCCTCGTGATCGGCGAGGAAGCCGCCGGACTGGCGGGTCCAGAGGTCGGCATAAATGCCACCGTGGCTCACCAATTCGGCATGTGTGCCGCTTTCGATGATGCGGCCCTTGTCGAGCACGATCAGCCGGTCCATCTCCGTCAGCGTCGACAGGCGGTGGGCGATCGCGATGACGGTCTTGCCTTCCATCAGCGCGAAGAGGTTTTCCTGGATCGCCGCTTCCACTTCGGAATCGAGCGCCGAGGTCGCCTCGTCGAGCACCAGGATCGGCGCATCCTTCAGGAAGACACGCGCGATCGCGATACGCTGCCTCTGGCCGCCGGAAAGCTTGACGCCGCGCTCGCCGACCTGTGCATCCAGCCCCTTGCGGCCCTGCATGTCGACAAGCCCTTCGATGAACTCCCAGGCGTTGGCCCGCCTTGCCGCCTCGATGATGTCCTCGTCACTCGCATCCGGGCGACCATAGGCGATGTTGTCGCGGATCGAGCGATGCAGGAGCGAGGTATCCTGCGTCACCACGCCGATCAGCGCACGCAGGCTGTCCTGCGACACGGCAGAAATATCCTGTCCATCAACGGTGATGCGTCCGGACTCAAGATCGTAGAACCGCAGGAGCAGGTTCATCAGCGTCGTCTTGCCAGCACCCGATCGCCCGACGAGACCGACCTTTTCGCCGGCTCGGATGTCGAGCGACAGGTTCTCGATGATGCCCTTGCCCTTGCCATAGTGGAAGCCGATCCGGTCGTAATGGATCGCACCCTTCTTCGCCGTCAGCGGGGCAGCGCCCGGCTTGTCGACGATATCGTGCTGCTTCGACATCATCTCCATGCCGTCATAGACGGTGCCGATGTTTTCGAAGAGTGCGGAGACTTCCCACATGATCCATTGCGACATGCCGTTGACGCGCATCGCAAGACCAATGGCGATGGAAATCGCGCCGACCGAGATCGTGCCGTTCAGCCACAGATAGATCGACAGGCTGGAGATGACGAACAGCGAGATGCAGTTGTTCAGATAGACGCTCATGTGAAAGAGCGTCACCTTGCGCATCTGCTGGTGAACCGTATCCAGGAACCCGTCCATGCTTTCCCGCGCATAGACCTCTTCGCGGCCGGCATGGGAAAACAGCTTCACGGTTGCGATATTCGTATAGCTGTCCACCACGCGGCCAGTCATCAGCGAGCGTGCATCGGCCTGCTGGGCCGCGATCTTGCGAAGCCGCGGCACGAAATAGGCAACGATACCGATGTAGATACCAAGCCAGGCGAGGACGGGCAGCATCAACCGCCAGTCGGCGGCCGCGATGATGACGATCATCGACAGGAAATAGGTCACAACATAGACGAAGACGTCGAGGATCTTCATGACCGTTTCGCGCACGGCAAGCGACGTCTGCATGACCTTGGTGGCGACGCGTCCGGCGAACTCGTTGGCGAAAAAGGTCATGCTGTGACGCAGAAGGAAGCGGTGCATCTGCCAGCGTGCGATCATCGGGTAATTGCCGAGCATCATCTGATGCATGATAAGCGAATCGAGACCGGCAACGAGCGGCAGGCCGATCAGCACCAGCGCACCCATCCAGATGAGCTTGTGGCCTTCGTTCTGCAGGAAGGTCGCGCGGTCGGCATTCGTCAGCCAGTCGACGATATCGCCGAGGAACTGGAACAGCGCCACTTCGCCGATGGCGATCGTCGCCGTCAGAACGGCCATGAGTGCAAGCCATCCTGCCGCCGGCTTCGTATAGTGCCAGCAGAAGGCAAAAAGGCCTTTCGGGGGAGCAACCGGCTCCTCGCTCGGAAAGGGATTAAGTCGCTGCTCGAACCAGCCAAACATGAAAATCGCTCCGGAATTTCCGCGTTCCGGCCCCGTCTTCGCGCCCGCACGGGCGCATGCAAGCACATATGGGAACCGGAGGCTCAAGGGGCGAGGCCATAACGGCCGCGCAATGAATCAAATGGGCAATTTGGGAAGAAAAGCGCTTTATACGCGCCAGATCACCAACAGCGGCATCACAGGCGGGAGACGCATCTGCACAAAAATATCCATGTCGGCGCTCCCTGTTGGCGATTGAAGATATGCACCGATAACGCGAAAATGCCCAAATTTCCAGCCCCGCAGCATCGGAAAATGACCATCAAATGGTCAAAAAACGTCCTGTTGCGTCAAAATCACAGTTCGGATAGGCCATTTTCGCATCATCGCAACGGACAACTTCCCATGGCAGACCTCAGGCTTGCGCTCTACCAGCCCGATATTCCCGGCAATACCGGCACAATCCTGCGCCTAGCCGCCTGCCTTGGCTTTGCAGTCGACATCATCGAACCGGCCGGCTTCGACATTTCCGATCGCAACCTGAAGCGCGCGGGCATGGACTATCTGGCCGCTGCCGCACTGACACGCCATGTCAATTGGGAACGCTTCGAGGAATGGCGTGCAGCCACCGGCCGCCGCCTGATCCTCGCCACGACGAAAGCATCGCAGCGCTACACGGATTTCGCCTTCCGCACCGACGATATCCTGCTCTTCGGCCGTGAAAGCGCCGGCGTGCCCGATCACGTGCATGAACGTGCCGATGGGCGCCTTCTGATCCCAATGGTGGAAGGCCAGCGTTCGATCAACCTCGCCGTCTCCGCCGCAATGATAACAGGCGAGGCAATGCGCCAGACCGCCTGGTCGTGAACCTGCACCCATGCCGATGCTTGGCGGCCTTGATGTCGCAAACACCGCTTTGAATCGACGGAAAATCGCCTATATTAATTAGCCAGGCAATCAATAAATCTGCACAAGCGGTGAGATTCCAATAATTTACTCGACTGCGCAAATGTAGAATCGGGAAAAGCTTCTCAAGAAGAAGAAAAAGACCAGGACCATGGAATCCACAATCGTCATGATCAATCTGTTCGGCGCGATCGCGCTGCTGCTCTTCGGCCTGGCACAGGTCAAGGACGGCGTCACGCGCGCCTTCGGAGCACGTCTGAGGACCGGGCTTGCAACCGGCACGGCGAGCGGCCCACGCTCGATCCTGTCAGGCTTCCTGGCAACCATCGCCCTTCAGAGTTCGACGGCGACGGCCCTGATGACGGCGTCTTTCGTGGAGCGCGATCTCATCAAGCCGCGCATGGCGCAGATCGTGTTGCTCGGCGCCAATGTCGGAACGGCTGTGACTGCCTGGATCGTCGCAACCGGCATCGAGTGGCTGTCGCCGCTTCTCATCCTCCTCGGCATCGTGCTCTATCGCGGCAAGTCTGCTGCCCGCCACGGCGGAGGTGCGGCCATGATCGGCATCGGCCTGATGCTGCTCTCCCTGCATCTGCTCAGCAACGCGACGGAACCGATGCGCAGCTCTCCGGCGCTGGCCGCCTTCATCGGCCTTCTCGGAGATGCCTGGCCGGTCGCTTTGGCCCTTTCGGCGGCCCTCGCCTTCATCTCGTCGTCCAGTCTCGCCGTCGTCGTGCTGATCCTCTCATTGGCCTCGACCGGCATCGTCTCGCCTGAACTGATCGTCATTCTCGTGCTTGGAGCCAACCTGGGCGGCGCAATCCCGCCTGTCATCGCCACCCTTTCCGGTCCGGCATCGGCAAGGCGGGTGACGCTTGGCAATCTTATCGTTCGTACGGCCGGCTGCCTCGTGGCGTTGCCGCTTGCCGGCTACGCGGCGCCGCTCCTCGAAATGCTGCCTTTTGGCCCCTCCAAACTGCCGGTCGATACGCATCTGATCTTCAATATCCTGCTCGCCGCCGTCGCGTGGCCCTTTTCCCCGATGCTTGCCGCTTTGACCAGCCGCCTCGTACCCGACGATGTTCAGCCGGATCAGGGGCCGAAGTTTCTCGACATGCAGGAATTGTCCACACCCGTGGTGGCGCTTGCGAGTGCCACCCGCGAAGTGCTCGGTGTCGGCGACCTGATCGAACGCATGCTGATGCGCAGCTCGGAAGCTTTCCAGCAGAACGACATGTCGAAGCTGGCCGAAATCCCATCTCTCGAGAAGAGGGTCGATCTCCTGCAACAGGAGGTGAAGATCTATCTTTCCAAGCTCGGCCGCGTCGGCCTGAGCGACGAGAATGCACGGCGTTCGATCGTCATCATCGACTACGCGATCAATCTCGAGCACATCGGCGACATCATCGAGAAGGGCCTGCTGGAACAGGTCGGCAAGAAGGTCTCGCTCGGCCTGAAATTCTCGGAGGATGGCTACAGGGAACTGCACAAGCTGTTTGACCTGACGATCGACAACTTGCGCGTCGCGCAGACGATCTTCGTCACCCGCGACTTCAACCTTGCCAAACAGATGATGGAAGTGAAGGTCGAGGTCCGCCGCATGGAGAAGCAATCTGCCGAGCGGCATCTCGAGCGGCTTCGTGACGGGCGTGCCGACAGCCTGCAGACGAGCTCACTCCATCTCGACATGCTGCGGGATCTGAAGCGTATCAACGCTCATATCGTCTCGGTAGCGCACCCGATCCTCGATGAAAGCGGCTTGCTGATCGAAAGCCGTCTGCGCGATGCGGCGGAATAAGGTCAGTCGGCGGATGGCAAGCGGCGCATGGTGAATTCGATCTGGTCGCCTTCAAGCTGGCGCCAGCTCTCCACCTCTGTCCAGTAGGCAGCTTTGGGATATTCATCGAACCATTCGCGCGCCTTGGCGCGGGCTTCCAGGAGCCCCATCCGATACGTCTCGCGGACGAAGTGATCTTTCTGACGGGCGGACGCTTCTGCCCGATGCTTTGCGATCCTGCGCTTCAAGCCTTCAAAGGGCGGAGGCCCCGGAATTTTCGCCATAAAACCTACCTCTTGATCGAAAGGTAGTATCGAAATCGCCCCTTTGCGAGTCGAATCTTGCAAGCCCTTGCAGCTGCCTCCCTGTGCTGGCGGGCGCCTGCTGCACCTGCTAAACGATAGTCATAATCAGGAAAGAGCGAATCGCATGGAAAGACCGGAACTGCCGATCGGCCTGCCCGAAGACATCGAGGACAAGAAGACCGCCGCCCGAACATGGTTCGAAGGATTGCGCGACACGATCTGCTCTTCCTTCGAGGCACTGGAAGACGAACTCGAAGGCCCGCTATCCGATCAGGAGCCCGGCCGTTTCGTCGCCAAGGACTGGTCGCGCGAAAACGGTGCGGGTGGCGGTGGCCGCATGTCGATGATGGAAGGCCGGGTCTTCGAGAAGGTCGGCGTGCACACCTCCACTGTCTACGGCGAGTTCTCGCCGGATTTCCGGGCGCAGATACCAGGCGCCGGTGAGGATCCGCGCTTCTGGGCGTCAGGCATTTCGCTGATCGCCCACCCAGTCAATCCCAATGTGCCGGCCGTTCACATGAACACCCGCATGGTCGTCACCACCAGCCGCTGGTTCGGCGGCGGCGCTGATCTGACCCCGGTGCTCGGTCGCCGCCGCACGCAGGAGGACGAGGATACACAGCTCTTCCACAAGGCCATGGAAATCACCTGCCGCAACCATGCGGTCGCCGATTACGATGCCTACAAGAAATGGTGCGACGATTATTTCTTCCTGAAGCATCGCAACGAAGCGCGTGGCGTTGGCGGCATCTTCTACGACTGGCTGCATTCCGCCGAGGAAGCCGGCGGCTGGAATGCAGATTTCGCCTTCACGCGGGATGTCGGCCGGGCCTTCGCCATGGTCTACCCCAAGATCGTCCGTTCAAACTTCAACAAGGACTGGACGGAAGCCGACCGTGACGAACAATTGATTCGCCGTGGTCGCTACGTCGAGTTTAATCTGCTCTACGACCGGGGAACGATCTTCGGCCTGAAAACCGGCGGCAATGTCGAATCCATTCTCTCTTCGCTGCCACCCGTCGTGCGCTGGCCATAAGCCAGCGCCAAGCGTGCGGGCAAAGACCGGCACGCTGATAAATTTGAAACACAATTCCGGTAAAATCGCGTTGAAAGGCCTTCATCAGAACTGAGTGCGTCCTAAATTAGCTTCTGTGCGTTACAATCGGAGGAGGATTGTCATGACGGTACAAAGCAGCCCCCCTGCTTCTGCAGGTGTTCAGGAAACGTCCCGCGCAATCGAAGCGCCCGAGTTTCTAACGCGCATCGCCGAAGACTTGAGAGCGAAAAGCGGCTCCGACCTGCCGCTGTCCTGCTTTGTCGAGCAGGTGAAATTGCAGCTCGCAGGCGGCAAGACCCCGGAAGAACTTGAACAGCAGGCAACAGGTGCTGCCAACAGCAATAAGCCCGCACACCTTTCGGACACTTACATGGCCTGGGCAATGCCCCACCAATAACAGAGCCTTTCGGCCGACTTCCAGGTCGGCCGGAGCTTTCCTCCGACGGAACCTTCTCCATTGCCGCACATTCCCCAGTCGCGCGAAAGCGCGATGGTTCTGCATTTCAGAGACAGGAGAAGACCATGCGACTTTTCGAATGCGGTACGCTCGTTCCCGGATGCGATTGGCACACAAGGGCCGATAATGATGCTGAAGTTGTTCGCCGCGCCGTCGAGCATATGAGAACCGCCCACGGCGAAACGATCATTCGCGAAAACATGGTGGACAATATCAAGGCCCGCATCCGCGACGAGGCGAACGCGGCCTGACCTCAACCTGCAATCTTCGAGAGCCGGGCGAGCAATGCCGCCCGGTCGGAGACGAAATTCTCTTCCACCCACTGGTTTTCCAGGGTCGACAGGATTTCGCCGACCTTCGGGCCGGCTGGTATGCCTGTGGCCATCACGTCCCCGCCATTCAGCGGAAACTGCGGTTTTTTCCAGATACGCGCATGATCCAGAAGCTTTGAAAGCCGCGCCGAACGGCTCATCTCATCGAAACTGCCATTCTCTGCCTTGCCGCGCGCAACGCCAAGCGCCAGCTTCAGGCGTACGACGATACCGTCTGAGCCGTCTCTGTAGAGCAGCTTTTCGAAGGCTGCGGCGGAAATCTCGTCATTGACCGGAGCAGCCTTCGCCCAAGCCCGCAAATAGGCCGCTTCCGTATTTGAGAATTTCAGCCGTGCGGCCAATTCCTCCAGCCGCGCCGCATCGGGCGGAACGATCGAGGCAAGCCGCAGCAGGGGTTCAGGCGTCCAGCCCAGCGCTTTTTCGGTTGAAACGAGCGCCGGAATGGCATCGATGCCCCATTTCTCCGTTTCCGGCAGGATTTCCGAGAGAACCGCAACCTGTCGCATCCAGAGAAGCGCCCGGCCTGGATCTTCAGCCGAGAGCAGCTTCCGCAGTTCAGACCAGACCCGTTCGGCAGACAGTGTCTTCAGCTTCGACCTTGCAGCCGAAGAGGCCTTCAGTCCCTCAGCATCGGGCCGGCCGGAACCATACCAGGCAAAGAAGCGGAAGAAGCGCAGAATGCGCAGATAATCCTCTTCGATCCGCGTCGCTGCATTGCCGATGAAACGAATGTTGCGCTTCTCGATATCGGCAAGTCCTCCGACGAGATCGATCACCTCACCCGAGGCATTCGCGTAAAGCGCGTTGATGGTGAGGTCGCGCCGCTCGGCATCGGACTGCCAGTCCATGCTGAAAGCGACCTTGGCGCGGCGTCCATCCGTCTCCACGTCGGTGCGCAGCGTCGTCACCTCGAAGGGCCGTCCGTCGATGACGAGCGTCACGGTGCCATGCGCGATGCCTGTCGGCACCGCCTTGATGCCGGCCGCAGCCGCCCGTTCCATCACGGTCTCCGGCAGCAGGGTTGTGGCGATATCAATATCGGCGACCGCAAGCCCCATCAGGCTGTTGCGCACGGCACCGCCGACAACGCGCCCTTCTCCGCCATCGGCGTTCAGGAGCGCAAAGACGCGGCCGAGCGCCGGATCCTGAAACCAGGGCTGATCGACCACTGAGGTCATGCATAGAGCCTTTCATAGAGCGTGCGGACGATGCCGGCGGTGATGCCCCAGATCATCCATGTTTCATATGGCATGCGATAAAAATGCCGGTCGATGCCATCAACAACGCGCTTGTCCCTGTTGTGATTGGCCGGATTCATCAGGAAGGAAAGCGGCACCTCGAAAACATCGTCCACTTCGATCGGATTGAGTTGCAGTGAGAAACCGCGCTGCACCACACCGAGGACGGGCGTAATGCGGAACCCGGTGGATGACAGATAGTTCGGCAACCGCCCGACCGTCTCGACGAAACCGCCGTCAAGGCCGATCTCCTCTTCGGTTTCGCGGATCGCGGCCTTCTCGGGCGAGACATCGTCCGGATCGATCGAACCACCGGGAAAGGCGATCTGGCCGGAATGCTTGCGCAACGTCGACGTCCGCTTGGTGAAGATCACCTTCGCCTCATCGCCATCGTCGACGACAGGCACCAATACGGCCGCATCGCGCAGCTTCAAGGTCTCGGCCAGCGCCACGATATCGGGATTGAGCACATGGTCGCCATGGTCGCGCCAGGCATGGTCGACAGGCGCCCCCACCTGATTGAGCGCGCGGCGGCGGAACTCGGCAGCCGAAAACGGGGGATAGATCCTGCTGATCGCTTCGCTCATCGGGAGGCTGCTTCCAGTTCATCCGCCGGCATGATCGGAAAGATCTCGCCGCCGGAGCGAACGACGAACATATCCCGGCCGGCAACCTCGGCCACTTCCCCGAGTTCTACCATTTCATACATCACGGCGCGTGACACGAGCGCTTCAAGCCGCCCCCTCACATGCAGATAGGGCTTCAGTTCGCTGTCTTTCCCATTTGCTGGCTCATGCCCTGGAAAACGCAGAGGATGATCCTTGCCGGCCTCTATGACATCGCCGACATTGGTGCGGAAGGTCAGAACCTTCTGTCCGTCCTTCTCGCTCGCATTCATCTCGACGGCGACAAAGGGCGCATCGACGACCCTGATGCCGACCTTTTCCACAGGAGTTACGAGGTAGGTCTTGCCGTCTTCATCTTTCCTCAAAACGGTGGAAAAGAGCTGAACCAAGGGCTGCCGGCCAATCGGGGTGCCCATATAGAACCAGGTGCCATCCGCCCTGATTTCCATGTCGATATCGCCGCAAAAAGGCGGATTCCATTTCTCGACAGGCGGCAACCCGCGCTTTTTTCCGGATTTCGCCTCGGAAGCGCGCGAAATCAGCGCGGCAAGCCCCGCCGCATCCGCCATCTGCTTCATTTCCTCGGCTGCCATTCTTCTGTCCCGGTTTGCTCTTAACGAAATAAGTCACGAGATAGTCATTTGAAACAAACTTGTCAGCCCGCAACATCTTCATAACTGTATCGGGTATGAGGCACGCCTATTAAAATCAGACGATTCGCAGCCGAATGATTTCAGCCGTTGGAGACGCCCGTGGGTATGATCAAGACCGAAGCCAGCCTCGATGAACAGGCGATTGTCGCCGCCGCAGAACGAGCGCTATCCGATATCGCCGCCATCCGCACGGAAGTTTCCAAGGTCATCTTCGGTCAGGAAAGCGTGGTTGAAAATACGCTTCTCGCCGTTCTCTCCGGTGGTCATGCCCTTCTCGTCGGCGTTCCCGGCCTTGCCAAGACCAGGCTCGTGACGACGCTTGGCGAGGTCCTCGGCCTTGCTGCAAACCGTATCCAGTTCACCCCCGACCTGATGCCATCCGATATTCTCGGCTCTGAAGTGATGGACCAGGACGACAGTGGCCGCCGCTCCTTCCGTTTCGTCAAGGGTCCCGTCTTCGCCCAGCTTCTGATGGCTGACGAAATCAACCGCGCCTCGCCACGCACCCAGTCTGCTCTGCTGCAGGCGATGCAGGAATACCATATCACCATTGCCGGCCAGCGTTATGACCTGCCCTCGCCCTTCCACGTTCTGGCAACGCAGAACCCGCTGGAACAGGAAGGCACCTATCCGCTTCCCGAAGCCCAGCTCGACCGTTTCCTTCTGCAGGTCGATGTCAACTATCCCGAACTTGCCGCCGAGCGCCAGATCCTGCTGGAGACCACAGGTCTCACCGAAGCCAAGCCCGAACCGGTCATCAATGCGGCACGTCTGTCCGAAATCCAGACGCTCGTCCGCCAGATGCCGGTCAGCGATACCGTCGTCGATGCCATCCTCTCGCTCGTACGTTCAGCCCGCCCGGGCCAGGGCAATGCCTCCACCGACAAGCATGTCGCCTGGGGCCCCGGCCCGCGCGCCGGCCAGGCGATGATGCTCTGCGCCCGCGCTCGCGCGCTCTACGAAGGCCGTCTGGCACCCTCGCTCGACGATATCTACGCACTCGCCGAGCCCGTTCTCGAGCACCGAATGGCCCTGACCTTCGCCGCCCGTGCCGAGGGCATGTCGGTGCGCGACGTCATCGCCGGACTGGTCAAGCAGGCAAAGGGATAAGGAAGCGTAGCGCGTGGCATCCATCGGACAGATCGTCAACCCGACGTCAGGCAATGATGCCCTTTCCCGCGCAAGGCAGCGGGCCGCTCTCGTGCCGGATTGCCTGGTTGAAGCCAAGCGTATCGCCAATACCGTGATTGCCGGCTGGCATGGCCGCCGCAAACGCGGCATCGGCGAGAATTTCTGGCAGTTCCGCCCCTATAGCGAAGGCGAAAGCCTGTCGCGCATCGACTGGCGACGCTCCGCCCGCGACGACCATACCTATGTGCGCGACCGCGAATGGGAGGCCGCCCACACGATCTGGCTCTGGGCCGATATGTCGCCCTCGATGATGTACAAGTCGACCTATGGCAGCGCATCGAAGGAGAGCCGTGCGCTGGTCATCATGCTGGCGCTGGCCGAGATCCTCGCCCGCTCCGGGGAGCGTATCGGTTGTCCCGGGGTGATGGAGCCCGTCTCCGCCCGCAACGCCGCCGAAAGGCTTGCAGCTGTCCTGATGCACACGCCGTTGACCGGCGGCCTGCCGGAAACTGCGATGGTGCGCGGCTGGAGCGATCTCATCCTCATCGGTGATTTTCTTGATGACGCACCCGCCATTATGGCCCGTCTCGGGCCGCTTGCCCGCCGCGGCCTGCGCGGCCATGTGGTCGAAATCGCCGATCCGGCCGAGGAAATCTTCCCCTACAACGGCCGCACCGAATTCACCGATCCGGAAACCGGCGAAAGGCTGACCTCCGGACGAGCCGAGAGCCTGCGCGAAGCCTATCGCAACGCATATCTCGCCCGGCGCGAAAACCTCGGTCAATCACTGCGCCATCTCGGCTGGACCTTCGTCAGCCACCGCACCGATCACTTGGCGTCCGAAGCGCTGGTCGCAATCCACATGTATCTTTCGGGAATGCCGGCAAAGGCAACGCATGGAGGACAGCTTTGAGCGCTCTTCCTTTCGCCTTTGCCTATCCCGCCATCCTTGGCGCGTTGATTGCCCTTCCCGTTATCTGGTGGTTGCTCCGGCTCACGCCGCCGCGTCCGCAGGCAGAAGTCTTCCCGCCGCTGAAGATCCTCGCGACCGTGCTGAAGCGCGAGGAAACGCCGGCGAAAAGCCCCTGGTGGCTGACGCTGCTGCGCATGCTTCTGGCCGCCGCGATAATCTTTGCGATCGCCGACCCGGTCTTCAATCCGCGGACCAGCACGCTTGCATCCGGTGGTCCGCTCGTCCTTTTCGTCGACAATAGCTGGGCTTCGGCACCCGACTGGGAGCGCCGTGTCCAGACGGCCGACGCACTGATCGACGATGCCGAGTCCGCCGGTGCTGTCGTCTCGGTCGCCTTCACCGCAGAGCCCACAAACGACGCGACACCCGGGACGGCCTCAGCCGCCCGCGAAAAACTGCGTGCCGCCCAGCCGAAGCCGCTCGTGCCCGATCGCCAACGGGCATTCGAGGCCCTGCGCTCAGCGCTCAACGGCACGCATCCGGGTACGCTTGTCTTCCTCACCGACGGCGCGGCAAGCAGTGATAACGACGCCATCGTGCGTCAACTCTCCGACCTTCAGCCCACCGAACTACGCGTGATCGAAGGCGATGCGGCCCAGACGGTCGCAATCTCCGGCGCCGCCAATGCGGCTGACGCGATGACGGTCAAAGTGACCCGCCTCAGCCCCGGTGGGGCGATCTCCGTCCCGCTCAACGCACAGGACGCACAGGGCCGCGTGATCGCCACCGGCAGGGCAGATTTCGCCCCCGGCGAGACAGCCGTCAATGCCGGCATTTCCGCTCCTTTCGAGATGCGCAACGATTTTGCCCGCGTCAGCATCAATACTGGCGCCACCGCGGGCGCCGTGCATTTGCTCGACGATGCCTTCAAGCGTCGCAGGGTCGTGCTACTGTCGGGCGAAAGCGGCGATGAATTCCAGCCGCTGCTATCCCCGCTCTACTACATTCAGCGGGCGCTTGAACCCTATGCGGACCTAGTGAGGCCGACCGATGCCAATCTTTCGGTCGCCATCCCGAAACTGCTCGCCAACAATCCCTCCGTCATCATCATGGCCGATATCGGCCGTCTTCCGGAGGATACCTACGCGCCTCTCCAGCGCTGGATATCGAATGGCGGCATGCTGCTGCGCTTTGCCGGCCCGCGCCTGGCTGCAGCCCCTGCCGAAGACCCGCTGATCCCGGTCACTTTGCGACAGGGCGAACGGGCCCTTGGCGGTAGCCTGTCCTGGAGCGAACCGCAGGCGCTTGCCGAATTCCCCGCTTTCGGCCCGTTTGCCGGCATACCGCGCCCGACCGACGTCACGATCAACCGTCAGGTTTTGGCGGAGCCGACGCCTGATCTTGCCGAACGCACATGGGCAAGCCTTGCCGATGGTACCCCGCTCGTAACGATGAACAAGATGAATGCCGGCCAGATCGTTCTCTTCCACGTCAGCGCCGAAGCCACCTGGTCAAACCTGCCGATTTCAGGCACGTTCGTCGAAATGCTGCGACACCTCATCCAGATCTCGCGTTCTGGCGGCGTGACCTCGGAATCGACAGGCAGCGCGCGTGTCGCCGAAACCCTGCCGCCCTTCCGCATGCTGACGGCCAAGGGCACGTTGGTGACGGAAACCGGCAATGCCCGTCCGCTGATACCGAATGCCAAGGCCGCACCCCTTGCCAATTTTGACAACCCGCCCGGCCTCTACGGTTCGGAAGATGGCTTTGCGGCACTCAACGTGCTGCCCGAAAACGCGAACCTGAAACCACTCGACATTGCTGGCGTTAATGTCGTCCGCGCCGGTCTCATCGGCGGCGAAAGCTGGTCTGCCAAGCCTCTGCTCTTCTTCATCGCCTTCCTGCTGCTCCTCGCCGACAGCCTGATCGTGCTCTTCATGAACGGCGCCTTCTCCCGCATGCGCCCGCGCGCCAGGGCTGCCGCGACGATCGCCGTGGCGCTTGCGGCCGGACTGATGCTGCGGCCGGACATCTCGCATGCCAATGATACCCAGCCGGGCGACGACATCATCATGCAGCGGCTGGACAATACCCATCTCGCCTATGTCGTGACCGGCGAACAGGATGTCGACAATATTTCCGAAGAGGGGCTCGACGGCCTAACGAAATTCCTGACTTACCGCACGACGCTGGAGCCGGCTCCGCCAGTCGGCGTTGACCTGAACAAGGACGAGCTGTCCTTCTACCCGATCATCTACTGGCCCGTTTCCGCAACTGCGCCGATGCCGTCCAACGCCGCCATCAGCCGTATCGACGCCTACATGCGCAACGGCGGAACGGTGCTTTTCGATACGCGCGACCAGATCGACTCTCTCGAAGGCGGCAGCGACACGACTGCCAACGGCCAGCGCCTGCAGCAGATCCTCGCCAATCTGGATATTCCGCCGCTGGAACCCGTTCCGCACGACCACGTGCTGACCAAGTCCTTCTATCTGCTGTCCAGCTTCCCCGGCCGCTACGCCGGCAGCCCGCTCTGGATCGAAGCGCGGCAGGGAGGTCAGAACCAGAGCAACGCCAATAGGCCGGCCGCTGCCGCAGACGGCGTCTCGCCGATCCTGATTACCGCGAACGATTTTGCCGGCGCCTGGGCCGTCGACGATAATGACACGCCGCTCCTGCCCACAGTGCCGCCGGATGAGACGCAGCGCGAATATGCCTTCCGCGCAGGCGTCAACATCATGATGTACATGCTGACCGGCAACTACAAGACGGACCAGGTCCACGTGCCCGACCTGCTCGAACGGCTGGGGCAGTGACATGACGATCGATTATTCGCCTTTCCTTCCCTGGCCCTTTCTGGCGGTGCTGACCGGCATCGTCCTTCTGATCGCCATATTCGCGATCTGGCGCGGCATTCGCGGCGCGTGGATCCGCACGCTTGCCGCTCTCGCCCTCCTCGCAGCACTTGCCAACCCGGTATTGCTGCAGGAGGACCGCGATCAGCTGTCGACCATCGTTCCCGTTATCGTCGACCGCAGCCAGAGCCAGCAGACGGCCGATCGCATGACAATGACCGATGAGGCGCTTGCCTCGCTGAAGACGCAGCTGGCGCGCTTTCCGCAAATCGAGCCGCGGTTTGTGGACGTGAACGAGGACCGCAATTCCGATGTGCCGTCCACCCGTCTCTTCGATGCGCTCTCGGCCTCGATCGCCGACGTGCCGCCTTCGCGCGTCGGCGGCGCGATCATGCTGACGGATGGCGAGGTGCATGATGTGCCCGGCGTCAATCAGGCGCTCGGCTTCGACGCACCGATCCATGGCCTGATCACCGGCAAGCCGAACGAGTTCGACCGCCGCATCGAAGTCATCAAGGCCCCCCGCTTCGGCATCGTTAACGAGGAGCAGCAGCTCGTCCTGCGGGTCTTCGACGACGGCCCGAGCCCGGGCGGCACGGCAAATGTGACGGTGCGCCTCAATGGCGACGAGATCGCAACCCTTCAGGCAACGCCTGGCCAGGATACACCCTTCTCCTTCAAGGTGGCCCGCGGTGGCCCGAATGTGCTGGAATTCTCCGTTGCCGGTATTCCCGGTGAGGTGACGGATGCCAATAACCGCGCCGTGCACATCATCGATGGCATCCGCCAGAACCTGCGTGTCCTCCTCGTCTCGGGCGAACCGCATGCCGGCGAGCGCGCCTGGCGCAACCTCCTGAAATCCGACGCGTCGGTCGATCTCGTGCATTTCACCATTCTGCGCCCGCCGGAAAAGCAGGACGGCACGCCGATCAACGAGCTGTCGCTGATCGCCTTCCCGACGCGGGAGCTTTTCGTCGACAAGATCAAGGATTTCGACCTGATCATCTTCGATCGCTATCAGGACCGCGCCAATGTGCTGCCGATGCTCTATTACGACAACATCGCGCAATACGTGGAAAACGGCGGCGCGCTGCTGATTGCCGCCGGCCCCGAGCATGCAAGCCCGGAATCGATCGCCATGACGCCGCTCGCCTCCGTGCTGCCGGCAGAGCCGACCGGCCGGATGATCGAGCAAGCCTTCTACCCCCGCCTGTCAGAACAGGGCCGCAAGCATCCAGTCACGCGCGGGCTTGACGGCTCCGGCGACGAGCCGCCGCATTGGGGCCGCTGGTTCCGTAGCGTCGATGTCGACCGGCCGCAGGGCCAGACCGTCATGGTTGGCGCCGACAACCATCCGCTGCTGGTTCTCAACCGCGCCGGCCAGGGACGGGTCGCCATGCTGCTTTCCGACCAGGGCTGGCTCTGGGCGCGTGGCTTCGAGGGCGGCGGCCCGCATGTCTCGCTCTATCGTCGCATCGCCCACTGGCTGATGAAGGAACCGGCGCTGGAAGAAGAGGCGTTGACGGCGCGCACCTCCGGCCGCACGCTGGAAATCACCCGCCAGACGATCGGCGATGCTCCCGGTGACGCGGTCGTGCGCTACCCCTCGGGCAAGACCGAGAACCTGCCGCTGACGCAGACCGAGCCCGGCCTCTACAAGGCCGAAAAGCGCATGGACGAGATCGGCCTTTTCGAAATCCGCAATGGCGACCTGACGACACTCGCCCATGTCGGCGCCGTCGATGCCCCGGAATTCAAGGCGATGATCTCGACGACGGCGGCTCTTAAGCCTATCACCGACAAGAGCCGCGGCCTCGTGACCCGTGTCGTCAACAATGCCGGCGCCATCAGTGTCCCGCCGATCCTTCCCGTGCGGGGCCAGGTACGCGTCACCGACAATGACCGCATGCAGATCCGCATGACCAACGAGACCGTGTTGAAGGGCATCAACACCTTGCCGCTCTTCGCAGGCTTTGCAGGTGTCGGCATTCTGCTTCTCTCCTTTGGCGCCATGTGGTGGCGCGAAGGACGATAACGATGCCGGAATTCGAGCTCACCGCTTCCCCTTCACCGGAAGAGCTCGCCGTCATCACAGATGGCCTGACGGCTTTCAACACCGAGGATGTCGGCCCGTCCGAGCGGCAGGCGCTTGCCGTTCTGATCCGCGATACCGACGGCAAGGTCTCCGGCGGTCTGTCCGGCTACACTGCCTGGGGCTGGCTCTTCGTGCAGCTGCTCTACATTCCCGATACGCTCCGCGGCAGCGGCATGGCCGGCAAGATCCTTGCAAAGGCGGAAGAAGAAGCCGCTGCCCGCGGCTGCCGCGGGGCCTGGATCGATACGTTCAATCCGAATGCGCTCAGCGCATACAAGCGTCAGGGCTACGAGGTCTTCGGCGAACTGCCGGATTTTCCCGACGGCCGGACGCGGACCTTCCTCAAGAAGATGCTGTGACGAGAGCAATTCCAGCAAAAAAGGACGGAAATGCCCTACTTCCGCCAGGCAATCTTGCCCCTCAGCCGGGCATGCGCATCTTCCGCGAATGGCACGACGAGAACGCGGCTCGGATCGACCGGACCAGGAAAGGTCAGCGCGCCATAAGCGACCTTTTCGAAGCCGAGCGGGCAATAGTAGGGCGGGTCGCCGACCAGTATGACGGCTTCCGAGCCCTTGCGTTTGGCAGCTTCCACCGCAATGCGCACCAGCTCCCGGCCAATGCCCTTGCTTTTGTGCGACGGCCGCACCGCAAGAGGTCCGAGCAGATGCCCCTTCACCGTTCCGGCCATAACCGGCGTCATCCGCACAGAAGCGATCGTTTCGCCGTCATCGGCGCAGATGAAGGAGAGCGACAGATCATGCGGTCCCTGCTCGCGGATGCGTGCAGCGGCGCGCGTATGCCGGCCCGGGCCGAAGGCTTCTTCGTTGATGTGTTCGATAGCGGCGTCGTGAGACGCATCCTCGGTGAGGTAGACGAGATCGTGCTTGTACATGAGCATGGGAACAGAGACCGTATAGACGCAGATATATGGGTTCGCGAACACGCCCTCAGGCGTTCGGGAACATCAGCGTCGTCGCAGGCCTCTGAGAATAGACATCAAGCAGGATTCCAGAATTTTGTGAGGAAGGCGGATAGCAGGAAAAATTTCCGGCGTCCATTGCAAAAATACGGTCAAGAACTGGGTGGCCGAGACGCAGTGTTCAATCTTTGCCAACCTGCAAAATGCAGCGCACTGCAATATCTATGCTGCAACAACCAATTTCAGAGGTAGAAAACATGGGCATGCTGGTAGACGGCGTCTGGCATGACGTCTGGTACGATACGAAGGAAACGAAGGGTCATTTCAAGCGTCAGCCATCGCAGTTCCGCAACTGGATCACGGCCGACGGAAAAGCCGGTCCCAGCGGCAAAGGCGGCTTCAAGGCGGAAGGGGGTCGCTATCATCTCTATGTTTCCCTCGCCTGTCCCTGGGCGCATCGCACGCTGATCTTCCGCAAGCTGAAGAAGCTCGAAGACTTGATTTCCGTTTCGGTCGTCGATCCGCTGATGGTGGAAAACGGCTGGGAGTTCAAAGTCGGCAATGGCGCCACCGGCGATCATCTTTTTGGCTCCAAAGCGCTCTGGGAAATCTACGTGAAGGCCGATCCGCACTATTCCGGCCGCGTCACTGTCCCTGTTCTCTGGGACAAGCAAACCGGCACGATCGTCAACAACGAGTCGGCCGAAATCATCCGCATGTTCAACAGCGCCTTCAATCACCTGACGGGCTCAACAGCGGATTATTACCCGGAAGCCCTGCGGGCAGACATCGATGCGCTGAACGACGTGGTCTATGACACCGTCAACAACGGCGTCTACAAGTCAGGCTTTGCCACCACGCAAGCAGCTTACGAGGAAAATGTCGTCAAGCTCTTCGAAACGCTGGACAGGCTCGATGAGCGCCTTGGCAAGGGCCGTTACCTTTTCGGCGATCGCCAGACCGAAGCCGACTGGCGGCTCTTTACGACGCTCGTACGTTTCGATCCCGTTTATGTCGGCCACTTCAAATGCAATATCCGCCGTATCGAGGACTACCGCAACCTGCCGGCCTATCTGCGTGACCTCTATCAAACCCCTGGTGTTGCCGACACGGTGAACCTGCGACACATCAAGGAACACTATTACCGGAGCCACAAGATGATCAACCCGACCGGCATCGTGCCCGTTGGTCCGGCGCTCGATCTCGACCGGCCGCATGGCCGTGACAAGCTTTTAGCCGCAGCCTGAGCTTTACCAGTAATGTGCCGGCTCCGCCTCGCCGCGGAGCTCGGTCAGCCTCCTATGCGTCGCTTCGGTCGTTTCCGCCGGCAGGTTGTCGATCTCGAAAAAGCCGCTATCGGCAATTTCCCAGTCCGGCGGCCGAGGTGCCGTCTGTTCCACGGTGGCGCGATAGAAGACCACATGATCGCGCCGGGTGATACTGGTGTTGAAATAGACGTGGAAGAGTTGCGGCTTGCCGACGATCCTAAGGTTGCCTTCCTCCCGCAATTCCTTGATGAGCGCTTCTTCTGCCGTCTCGTTTCGCTCCAGCCCGCCGCCTGGCATATGCCATCCGCCGGTATAGCCGTGACGAACGAGAAAGAGGCGTCCCTGCTCGTCGAAACAGGCTGCACGGACCCCCATCGTCATTCCGCGCGCGATGGAAAAATACACGTGCAGCAGCCGCACCAACACTTTCATGTGAAGGGGCCATGTTTGTTTGTCTGCCATGGGCTCTTTCATACTCTCATCGCGCGGATGTGTTTGAATTGTAAATAAGCTGGTCTATGTGTCGTTGCATGTTCAAGCTAGCGCATATCTCCGACGTCCATCTCGGACCCCTGCCCCGCCTTTCCATTCACGAACTTTTTTCAAAACGTATCACGGGCTTTGTGAACTGGCACCGCAACCGGCGCAAGCATCTTTTCGGCAGCACGCTCGATCTGCTGCTGAACGATATCCGTTCGCATAAGGCTGACCATCTGGCGGTGACCGGCGACCTCGTCAACCTCGCAAGCGGCATCGAGATCCGCGCCGCCGCGGCCTGGCTGCGCGAACTCGGCGATCCCGCCGCGACCTCGGTCGTTCCCGGCAACCACGATGCCTATGTGCCAGGCTCCTATGAGAAGTCGATGCGCGCTTGGTACGACTATGTGCGCGGCGACCTCGCTCCGCCGCAATGGGAAGAAGACCGCCACATCTTCCCCTACCTTCGCATCCGCGACAAGGTCGCAATCGTCGGCTGCTCGACGGCCGTTGCAACCCCACCCTTCGCGGCCTCCGGCTTCTTCGGCGCGCGCCAGGCGCGCGATACGGTCAACATGCTGCGCGCTGCCGGTGAAGCCGGCCTCTTCCGTGTCGTCATGATCCACCATCCGCCCATCCGCGGCGCGACCTCCTTTTACAAGCGCATGATCGGCATCCGCCGTTTCGCAGCCGTCATTTCCACCGGCGGAGCGGAACTCGTGCTGCATGGCCATACGCATCTCAATACGCTCTACTGGCTGCGCGGGCAGACAGGTCCCGTCCCTGTCATCGGCATCGCCTCTGCCTCGCAGGGACCGGGCGGCATCAAGCCCCGCGCCGCCTACAATCTCTTCTCCATTTCCGGTTCTCCCGGCGCCTGGGAGGTCAAGGGCGAGCGCTTCAGCATCAACGACACCGGTGACGGCATGATGCCGGAAAGCGCTGATATTTTCGCATTTTAACGCCGTTTGCGGAATCAGATCCGACGGCGATTGAAGCAACGCGTGAAGAGCGTTTGCCAGTGTCGCAACATCAGCAATAAAGGCCGCCGGGGCTCTTGGTATTTTCAATCGTCGGCGTACAATCCGACAACCGCAGCGTTTCAAAACGGAGTACGCCCGATGACTGCTTCTCTTCGTCGCCTGTGCAGACTTTCGCTTGTTTCCGTCTTTGCTTTAGGCCTCGCCACGTCCGCCTTCGCGGTCGGCGACAACAATGACGAGACCTCCCCGCCGCAGAAGACCCAGACCACCAAGACCTGCACCAAAGGCAAGGTGTGGGATGCCAAGAAGAAGGAATGCGTCGACCCGAAGAAGCAGAGCTTCAACGATGACGATCTCTACAAGTTCGCCCGCGAATTCGCCTATGCCGGTCAGTATGAAAACGCCATCACGGTGCTCAATCTCGCCAAAAACCAGAACGATCCGCGCATCCTGAATTATCTTGGCTATGCCAACCGCAAGGCCGGCCGCATGGAGCTCGGCATGTCCTACTACAAGAAGGCGCTGCAGCAGGATGAGAACTATATCCTCGTGCGCTCCTATATGGGCATGGCGCTTGCCGAGCAGGGAGACATCCAGGGCGCCCGCGTCCAGCTCGTCGAGATTCGCGATCGCGGCGGCGAAAACACCTGGGCCTATCGCGCTCTGCTGCAGAGCCTGAACGGCTACAGGACATATTGAGACAAGCTCCGCGGGGTATCGTGCGGAAATCCCCTGGCAAGGATGGATGAATTGAACCCCGCGCTTGCGAAATACAGGCGACCTGTTCCATAAAAGCCGCCTGTATGGCCGGGATGAATACGATGGTTTCGCGCCCGCCGGGCAAGCCCCGCATGCGAAGCTGGCCCATATTCGATGCTGGTATGAGTTTCGGCCAATGTGAATGCTTCTTGGAAAGACCATGCGCCAACCCGCAACCACCACCGATATCCGGCGTGACCTCGTCGGTCTCTTGCCCCGCCTCCGCCGCTTTGCCATTACGCTCGCGGGAGAGACGACCGCGGCCGATGAGCTGGTTCAGTCGGTGTGTCTGCGCGCTATTTCCAAGGGACATCAGTGGAACGGCGAAGGCCGGCTGGAAAGCTGGATCTATATGCTGGCCCGCCAGCAATGGGCGGAAGACAGTCGCAAGCGCAAGCCGCGTCCGGCCGCGCGAGGCAATGTGACCGATATCCGTGACGCCGTTCGCGACCGCGCGACCGCCGTCGATACCGACGCCCTGCACCGCATGCTTGCGGAAATGCCCGAGGGCGTGGCCAGCATTTTCGTGCTGATCGACGTGGAAGGCCACAGCTATCAGCAGGCAGCCGAAATCATGGGCATCGCAATCGGCAATGTTGCCGGCCAGCTTGCCACCGCACGACTCCATTTCGCCGCATTGTCCGGTCACAATCCGCCCGTTCACAGGTACTGACTGATTTGCTCGATTTCAAAAAACAGCCGCTCGAAGCCCAGCTTGCCGCCCTCCTCGATGGCGAAACCACACCGGAACAGAAGCTGGAGCTGGAAGGCCGACTGGCAACGGATGAAAATGCCCGCAAGATCTACGACAAGCTCCGCCACGGCGTCGATTTCGGACGTCGCAAGCTCGACGACATGCTGAAAGAACCTGTTCCGCTGGCGCTTGTCCGCTCCATCAAGAGCACGCAGCCGCCGAAGACGCCGATCGCCCCGCGCAGCGCGCGCCCGCAGCTGAAGCTCGCGCCGAACGGCCGCCAGGCGCTTGCCGCTGCCCTCATTCTCTTCGTCGTCGGTGGTGGCATCGGCTATTTCATCGGCAATGCGCCGGATACGGATGATGCTGCACCGGTCGCCGCCGCGCAGATCAACACCAATGACTGGCTGGGTGACGTCACCGCCTTTCAGCGGCTTCTCGTGCGCCAGCCGCGTCACCTCGTCGAGGTGCCGGCCTCCCAAGCCGAGGAAATCTCCTCCTGGCTCACAACGGCAATCGGCGTGCCGTTCCGCGTGCCGGATCTTTCCGCTGGATCCTGGACCTTCCAGGGCGCGCGCGTGATCCTTGGCGACAACCGCCCTGTCGGCCAGCTTGTCTATTCCAACACAGATGGCGATATCATCTCGATATGTTTCCGCAAGGATGCGCAGCCACCGGAAACGGAAGATTTCAAGGAAACGATCCGCGACGAAATCGGCCTTGTAACCTGGCACAATGCGGGCACGTCCTATGTATTGGCCGGCCCCTCCGCCGAGGCTTCTCTCGGCCAGCTCGCCATGGAAGTCGCCGCCGCCATTTAATGGTCAAGGCATCAGAACGACTTTTCCGCCGACCCGGCGCTCTTCGAGCACGCGATGCGCCTCAGCCGCTTCATCAAGTGAAAAACTCCCGCCGTGCACGAGCTTCAGCGCTGCGGTTGCGGCGAGATCGAAGAGGAGAGCGAGATCGTCCTTCCATTTGTCGGCGGCAATCAACGGCAGCAGCGAAAAGCCCTTCAATGACTGGTTTGCATCCAGCATGGAGCGGATATCGGAAAGCTCAAGCGAGAACCGCCCCATGGCCGCCGAGAGCATTTCTCCGGCCGGAGCAAGTGCGGCCAGAGACGCCCTCGCGATATCACCGCCAACCGTCTCGTAAATGACATCGGCGCCCTGCCCTCCGGTCGCTGCCTTGACGGGACCGGCCCAATCTTTGGCGGTGTAATCGACCGCCAGGTCGGCGCCGAGCGAAAGTGCGATCGTCCTCTTGGCCTCGCTGCCTGCTGCGGCAATGACCAGGCTTGCTCCTTCCCGCCTGGCAAGCTGCAGCAACAGCGATCCGACCCCGCCGCCGGCAGCGTTGACGAGCACCACCTTTCCTTTCGGCGGACTACGACGCACCATGTGCAGAGCCGTCAGGCCCTGCACCATCAACGCCGCCGCATCTGCAAAGGAAAGGTTGTCCGGCAAACGCACCGCCGCTCCAGCATCCACAGCCACATATTCGGCATAACCGCCAAAGCCACGCCCGATTGCGAATAGCGGGACAGCGACGCGCGCACCGGAGAGCGACGGATCGGCATCCACCCCAATGTCTTCGACGATGCCTGCCACTTCCACACCGGGAAAGACAGGCAGTGGCGGCGTGACGGCATAACGATCCGCCCGCATCAGAACCTCGAAGAAATTGACGCCGGCAGCATGAATACGCACCAGCACCTCGCCGCCTTTGGGTTCCGGTTTCGGCACCTCGATAGTTTCGAGAACCTCAGGCGGACCGAAGCGGGTGAATTGAACGGCTTTCATGGCGAACCTCACGTTTTGATGGCGTGAAGCAGGCCTTAGCACTCGATTTACGCTTCAAAATACACACATATCAGTGCCATACCCACCAGGAGGTGACTATGGCCGAGCCCATGAAAAGATTACCGAAACTGCCTGTGGAACGCGCTTTGAAGGTCATTTCCGGGCGATGGAAACCCGTCATCCTCTACCACGTCTTCTCAGGACCCAGGCGACTTTCGGAACTCAAGCGCATGATGCCTGACATCACCCAGAAGGTGCTGATCCAGCAGTTACGGGAAATGGAAGAGCACGGCCTTGTACACCGGGAGATCTTTGCCGAGGTGCCGACGCGGGTGGAATATAGCACAACGGAGCTCGGCCTCGGGCTGGAGCCGATCCTTCTTGCTCTCTGCCAATGGGGACAGAACCACGCGGAGGCGCAGGGCGAACTCGATGAGCTCGCCGATTGCATCGTCAGGCCGCGTCATCCTGAGGCGATCGCGGCCTGATCGGAATGCTCAGGCCTTGCCGGCCTTCACGTCGAGCACGCGGTTCGCAGCCGACACGATCGCTTCGAGCGATGCCGCGACGATATTGGTGTTGATGCCGGCACCGAAGAGCTTGCCGCCTGGGTAGGACGTCTCGACATAGGAGATCGCGGCGGCATTGGAACCGTGCTGCAACGAGTGTTCCGAATAGTCCTCGACCGACATCTCGATGCCGAGATAATGCGACAGCGCATTGATGAAGCCATCGATCGGGCCATTGCCGCGGCCTTCGATACGCTTGATCTCGCCATTGTCGGTAATTTCGGCCGCCACGACCCTCTGTCCCTTGCGCTCGGTGTCAGGGTAGGTGTGATGATCGACGAACTTCAGGCGGCTATCCGGCTGGGTCACGTAGCGCTCGATGAAGCGGTCGTGAATACGCTTTGACGGAAGCTCCTTGCCTTCTTCATCGGTAATGCGCTGGATGTCTTCGCGGAATTCGACCTGCAGGTTGCGCGGCAGGTTGAGCCCGTAGTCCTGCTGCAGGATATAGGCGATGCCGCCCTTGCCAGACTGCGAATTGATGCGGATGATCGCCTCGTAGGAGCGGCCGACGTCGCGCGGGTCGATCGGCAGGTACGGCACCTCCCAGACCGGATGGTTGGCGACTTGTGCTGCCTTCATACCCTTGTTGATCGCATCCTGATGCGAGCCGGAGAAGGCCGTGTAGACCAGCTCGCCGACATAGGGGTGACGCTCGGTGATCGCCATCTGGTTCGAATATTCGAACACTTCCTTGATGCGCTCGATATTGGAGCAGTCGATCTGCGGATCGACACCCTGCGTGAACATGTTCAGCGCCATGGTGACGACATCGACATTGCCGGTGCGCTCGCCATTGCCGAACAGCGTTCCCTCGACGCGGTCCGCACCAGCCAGCAGAGCGAGCTCGGCAGCTGCGATACCGGTGCCGCGGTCATTATGCGGATGCAGAGAGATGATCAGGTTCTCACGGTTGTCGAGATTGCGGCACATCCACTCGATCTGGTCGGCGTAGACGTTCGGCGTCGCCATCTCTACCGTCGAAGGCAGGTTGATGATGAGCTTGTTGTCAGGCGTCGGCTTCATCACCTCGATGACGGCGTTGCAGATTTCCAGCGCCACATCCAGCTCGGTGCCGGTGAAACTTTCGGGCGAATATTCGAAACGATAGCCGCCTCCGGCCTTGGCCGCCATGTCGCTGATCATCTTGGCGGCATCGACGGCAATCTGCTTGATGCCGTGCACATCCTTGGCGAAGACCACGCGGCGCTGCAGTTCGCTCGTGGAATTGTAGAAGTGCACGATCGGCTGCTTTGCGCCTTCCAGCGCCTCGAAGGTGCGGGTGATCAGTTCGGGCCGGCACTGAACCAGCACCTGCAGCGAGACGTCGTCGGGCACATTGCCCTCTTCCACGCACCAGCGGGCGAAATCGAAGTCGGTTTGCGAGGCGGACGGGAAACCGATCTCGATTTCCTTGAAGCCCATTTCCAGGAGCAGGTGGAACATCCGCGCCTTGCGATCATGGCCCATCGGATCGACGAGCGCCTGGTTGCCATCGCGCAGGTCGACGGAGCACCAGATCGGTGCCTTGGAAATGGTCTTGGTCGGCCAGGTGCGGTCGGGAATATTCACCTGCGGATAGGGCCGGTATTTGACGGCGGCGTCGGGCATACCCTTGGCGCCTGCGGAGGATCGGCGGGTGGTCGTGTCCATTGTCTTGTCTCCTCGTCCCGGCATTTGCCTCGCGTCTTAGCCGATCATATCAGGCTTGGCGACTGCAAATGCGGACCTTTGATCGGTCGTTTGGTCAATTTTGAAAGTGAGTCGCGAGGAGCGATGGCCGTGCGGGCTTTCGGCCGCCGGGCGCTCCTCAAAGGACCCGGCAACCGCGCGTAAGGCCGAGGAGAAGAAGCGAGGTCAGGGCGCGCGTATTGTCACGCAGGGCCGTGCGGCCGCGTGCAATCGTCTCGGAAATCCGTGCGCTTGTGCTCTTCATGTCCGCGCTTATAGCCTCCGCCGGAAAATCCGGCAACCCCTCGCCTATTTTTTCCTCGCCTGCACGATACGGGACAGCGCCAGCATCAGCCCGCCCGCGATCAGCCCCCAGAAGGCGCCGGATATGCCGCCGAAGGAAACGCCTGACGCAGTGACGAGGAAGGTAATTGCCGCTGCCTCACGCGATTCCGGTGCCTGGAAAGCGGCCATGGCCGAACTGGAGAAGGCGCCGACAAGTGCCAGACCGGCCACGGCCTCGATAAGGATCGGTGGCGCCAGCGCGACAAAGGCCGTCACCGCTCCGGCAAGCAGGCCGAAAATGACGTAGCCGACACCCGAGATCAGCGCCGCCCAATACCGCCGCGAGGGATCGGCATGCGCGTCCTGCCCGGCGCACATCGCTGCGGTGATCGCCGCCAGGTTGACCGCATGGCCGCCAAAAGGCGCCGCCAGAAGCGAGAAGACGCCGGTCACGGCAAAGAGCGGCCCCGGCATCGGATCATAGTGATTGACCTTCAGCACCGCGATGCCAGGAATATTCTGCGACGCCATGGTCACGATGAAGAGCGGCAGGGCAATCGATACGAAACCCGAGAGATTGAAGACCGGATGCACGATATCGATGACCGGCACCAGCGACTGCTCGAGCGAAGACAAGGCACCCGCGGGAATATCGACACCGAAGGCCAGTACCAGCACGAAAGCCACCAGCGCCGCCGGCACCGCCCAAAGGCGCTTGAAGGCGCCGACCACGATCCAGGTCAGAATGATCGGCAGACCGAGCAGCGGATTGAAGGCGACGGCCTTGACCGGCGCAAAACAAAGGCCGAGCAGCACGCCCGACAGCATTGCATTTGCAAGCGGCGCAGGAATGGCGGCAACCGCCCGTCCGAGCGGCTTGAACAGCCCGGCAACAACAATCAGCACGCCGCAAAGAATGAACGCGCCGACCGCTGCATTGAAGCCACCATCAATCGTTCCGATGCTCGCAAGCAGCGCAGCCCCAGGTGTCGACCAGGCGATGCTGACCGGCAGACGCGTGACGGCGCTGAGTACGACAGCGCAAAGCCCCATCGAGATCGACAACGCCATCAGCCCCGAAGCCGCCTGCGCATCCGTCGCACCCACCGCCTGAAGCCCATGCAACACGACGGCAAAGGAACTGGTAAACCCGACGAAAGCCGTCAGAAGCCCCATGAACAGGCTCTGTACGGAGAAATCTTTGAGCATGGCGCGACTCCGGCTGCGAAGATTGCGCATGGAGCAGCATAAGCGAATTGCGCGCAAGCCGGATTGCCCCTGGAAATGATCGCTTGCGCGGCAATCCCACGAGATTGCATGGCAGCATGCCGGCAGTCATGGAAACGCCCCGCCTGCGGATCGCAAACGGGACGTCAATTCAAGGCAGCATCAGCGAAAAAATCAGATTTCGCTCTGCGAGGTCACGACGCGAGCGACGAGACCATAGGCAACGGCGTCTTCAGCCGAGAGCCAGTAATCGCGGTCGATATCCTTGGCGATCTTTTCTTCCGACTGGCCGGTTGCCTTCGAGAAGATCTTGATCAGGCGCTCGTTCATCTTGATGATCTCGCGTGCCTGGATCTCGATATCCGAAGCCATGCCGCGGGTGCCGCCGGACGGCTGGTGCAGCAGGAAACGGGTGTTCGGCAGGCAGATGCGGCGTTCCTTCGGAGCTGCGGCATAGATGAGCGCGCCGGCCGAGGCAACCCAGCCCGTACCGATCATCCAGACCTTCGGCTTGATGAACTTGATCATGTCGTGAATGGAATCGCCGGATTCGACGTGGCCGCCAGGCGAATTCACATAGATGCGGATGTCTTCGTCATTGGCAGCGGCGAGCGCCACGAGCTGGGTGCAGACCTTCTGCGCCAGTTCCTGCGTGATCGGCCCGTAGATGAAGATCGAACGCGACTTGAAAAGGTTCGCCTCCGTTTCCTTGCCGAGCGGCAGTTCCTTCGTCTTGTCGTCCTGTTCTTCTTCGTCGTTCATTCGAACCTCTCTCGTCCAATGCGGTTCCTCGCACATAGTGCGACTCAATGCGTAAAACAATGCGGGAAAAAGAGGAAGCAGGAAGCGGTGAAGATATTCTTATGACAAACGGACGATATCATCGCATCATCTGAAAAGCCCGGGAGAAACATAAAATGGCCTCCTCCTTTCTGCGTGCTGCCATCAGCAACAATGCATTCTGGTGCGATGCCGTCTGCAAGGCGCTGGGCTCGCCAGGTGAGTTCACGTCCACACTCTGGTTTCACCGCCGGGGCACGCCGCCCTTCTATCCCGACATCGTGACGCTGACGGAGGCGGATAGCGAGCAGACGGAGGCGATCGCGACACTTGTTAACAGCGAGGAACGCGTTTGGGCGATCAAGGATAGCTATGCGGCCCTCGATCTTGAGCCGCTCGGCTTCACGCCGCTGTTCGAGGCCGAATGGATCGGAATGCGCACGCCAGTTTCAGTGCCATCCCCAATCTCGTGGAAGCGCATGGAAAGCGCTGCCGATCTTGCGCGATGGGAGGTGGAATGGCGCAAGGCGAACGGCGCGGTAGCGCAGAGGATCTTTAGCGAACCCTTGCTCCACGACCCCGAAATCGCCTTTCTGCTCGGCTTCGAACACGACAAGCCGATTGGCGGCGGCATCCTCAATCTCGATGCCGGAGTAGTCGGCCTGTCGAACCTGTTTGCAGAAGACCGGCACGGCGAAACCATCCGTCGTGGGCTGATTGCGCAGGCGGCCGAGCTCTATCCGCGAGAGCCGCTTGTCGGTTATGAACGCGGCGACAATCTGGACGAAGCGCTGCGCGCGGGCTTCGAACTTCTGGGACCTCTGCGCATCTGGCTGAAGGAGGTCTGAGCTTACTGAAATGTAAGTCGCCAAGGCTTTGAAATGCCCTAGTCGCTTCCTAACTCAGCTTTACGCGGCCCATCCGCCGAATGTTAAGGCCGCAGAACTTTAAAGGAGACAGAACATGTCACCGGAAGAACGCCAATTGCTGACCTCCCTTTTCGATCGCGTCCGCACCGCAGGCACAACACCGCGCGATCCGGAAGCCGAAGCGCTGATATCGGAAGCGACCCGCACGCAGCCCTCCGCCACCTACTATCTGGCGCAGGCCGTCATCGTGCAGGAAAAGGGCCTGGAGGCGGCGGCCAACCACATCAAGGAGCTGGAAGAGCGTGTCCGGCAGTTCGAAGCCGGCGCCGGTGATCACCGCCAGGCTGAACAGGGCGGCTTCCTGAGCTCGATCTTCGGCAGCACCCAGACGCAGCAGCCGGCCCCCGCTCCCGGTCCCTGGGGCAGCGCGTCGAGGAACAGCTACGAACAGCCCCCGCGTGGCTATGACAACAGTCGCCAGATGCCGCAGCAGCCGACCGGCCCATGGAGCCAGCAGGCCTCTGCACCTTCTGCCGGCGGCAGTTTCCTGCGTGGCGCTCTCGGCACCGCGGCCGGCGTGGCCGGCGGCATGCTTCTCGCCAACTCCCTCTCAGGCATTTTCGGCAACCACATGTCGTCGCTCGGCTTGGGTTCGCCTTTTGGCGGCGCCAATCCCTTCGGCAATGCCAGTGCGCCCACCGAGGAAACCGTCATCAACAATTACTACGGCGACAACAGTCAGGCGGATGATTCCAGAGCTGACAACAATGATAACAACGACAACATCCAGCAGGCCGATTACGACGACAACGATGACTTCACGGATGATTCCGGTGACGACACGACGGATGTTTAGGATTTAGCTTTAAGGAAAGAGTGGCAGTTGGTTTCAATTGCCACATCGTTTCCCGGCCCTTCGCCTTGAGCTCAGGGCGTTCGCCGTGGCAATCGATTCACTGGATCGATCGCTGGCTGCGCCCGACCACGTCTCACCCACGTCCACGATAGGTGGCGACACCCTGATCCGGCAGCCATACGCCTTCCGGCGGCTTGCCGGTCTGCCAGAAGACGTCGATCGGAATGCCGCCGCGCGGATACCAGTAGGCGCCGATGCGCAGCCACTTCGGATCCAGAAGCTCGACGATGCGCTTGGCGATATAGATCGAGCAATCCTCGTGGAAGGCGCCGTGATTGCGGAAGGAATGCAGGAAGAGCTTCAGCGACTTCGATTCCACCAGAAATTCATTGGGAATGTAATCGATGACGATATGGGCGAAATCCGGCTGTCCGGTCATTGGGCAGAGCGAGGTGAATTCCGGCGCAGTGAAGCGCACGACGTAATCGGTGCCGGCATGATTGGATGGCACCTTTTCCAGAACCGCCTCTTCGGGGCTCTTGGCGGTTTCCGTCTGCTGGCCCAGCATCGAAAGGCTGGAAACGTCTGTATTGGGCATTACGCCTCCTTGATCACTTTGACGCGGATGCCATGGGCCTTTTCGCCCTCCGGCTCCACGTGAATGGCAATTGTCGCGCCCGCATGCACGGCGCGAATGGCATCTTCAAGGCGGTCGCAAATATCATGCGCTTCGCGAACCGTCATCTTGCCGGGCACGACGAGATGGAAATCGACGAAGGTCACCGAGCCGGCACGCCGGGTCTTGAGATCATGCACACCGATAGAGCCTGCCGCATGGGTGGCGATCGCCTGCTTGATCGCCTCCTGTTCCTGCGGCTCGACCGCCTGATCCATCAGTCCGCCGATCGACTGCGAGATCACTTTCCAGCCTTGATAGAGAATGTTGAGCGCAACGAGAATGGCGAGAATGGGATCGAAGATCGCATAACCGGTCGCAAGCGCCAAAAGCAGGCCAACGAGAACGCCAACCGAAGTGACCACATCCGACATGATGTGCTGCCCATCCGCCATCAAGGCTGCGGAGCGGTGCTGTCGCCCGGTACGGATCAAAAGCCGCGCCCATACGGTATTGATGACACCGGCGGCAATATTGATTGCAAGGCCGAGCACGGGCGCCTCGAGCATGCGCGGGTTGGCGAGATGGCCGACGGCCTGCTGAACGATCAGCAGCGCGGCAACGACGATCATCACGCCTTCGGTAACGGCCGAAAGATATTCGGCCTTGTGATGGCCGAAGGGATGGTCATGGTCCGCCGGCTTCTGCGCATAACGGATGACGAAGAAGGCGATGAAGGCCGCCACCACGTTGACGAAGGATTCCAGCCCGTCCGAAAGCAGAGCCACAGAGCCCGTCACCCACCAGGCGACCATCTTCAGTCCCATGACGCCAAGCGACATGGGAATGCCCCAGAACGCCAGTTTCCGAACCGTGAGATTGCCCTCGTCGCTCATATCGTCCCCCTGCGGTTGCGAATGAATTGCAGCATTTAAGCCATTGAAACGCAAAACCGCCCGCGCGGGAATCGCGCAGGCGGCTGATGCGGGTGATATGGGCAATCGCACTCGAAATGTCAAAGGCTTTGGCACGTCAGAACAAAGACAGATCTGATTGACGAAAATTTTATAACCATTTATATAACCTGTAATGCAATTGGGAGAAACGGCCTTGGTGGAAGATGTCGTGAAATCGCTGGGCTACCTTTGCCTGGGCAGCCGCTTCCGCCGCATTGGTGAGCGTCTGCAGGCCGATACGCAACAGGTGATCGAGGAACTGGGCGTCTCCATCCAGGCGGCGCAATATCCTTTCCTCGGCGCCATCGACAGGCTCGGCCCGCTGACGATAGGCGAACTGGCGCAAGCCGTCGGCATCACCCAGCCCGGCGCGACCCGCACCGCCTCCCAGCTGATGGAACTCGGCTTCCTCGACATGCAGCCATCCGCTGAGGATCAACGGCGCAGGGTCGTGTCGCTGACACCGAAAGGACAGGAACTCGTCGATTATTCCAGGCAACAGGTCTGGCCGCATATCGCGGCCGCCGTTGCCGATCTCTGCCGGGATCTCAACGGCCCGTTGCTGGAACAGCTTGCCGCAATCGAAGACGGCCTCGCCGAAGCACCGCTTACTCGCCGGACGAGCGCCCTGAAGGAGAAGACCCCATGAGTCATATTCTCGATCGGCCGATCTGGAACGCGCTCCACACCGCACATGCCGATCTCGCCGAAGGCGGCGAACGCGCGATGCGCTATCCGCCCTCAATCGTCCCCTTCGCGGCCGCCGCGGACGATACGCGCGAAAGCCTCGAAGCGCTGGAGAACCTTCCTGCGGCTGATGAGGCCATGGCGATTGTCGAAGCCGGACCCGTCATCATACCGCAGGGACTGACGGTCGTCGCCGAGGGAAAGCTGGTGCAGATGATCGCCGAGCGGCCCTACGAGCGCATTTCCGACAGCCGGTTGCAGCCGCTGACCTCTGACGATGCGGAGGAAATGCTCGCGCTGGCGACGCTAACCAAACCCGGCCCCTTCACGCTCCGCGCCCAGAGCCTCGGCACCTTCTGGGGCGTGAGGATCGACGGTCGTCTCGTCGCTATGGCTGGACAGCGCCTGCGCCACCCGGGATTTGGCGAGCTCAGCGGCCTCTGCACCCATCTTGATTTTCAGGGACGCGGCCTCGGCACCCTGCTGTTCCGCTATGTCGCGGGCGAAATCTCCGCCAGGGGCGACACAGTTTTCCTGCATGCCTATTACACCAACACGCCGGCCATCACGCTCTACAAGGCGCTCGGCTTCAAACTGCGGTCGGAAATGAACCTGCGCGTCGTCAAGCGAAGCGCATAGGTCGGCCAAAACGCCGCGGTCTCCTGCTTTTGCCGTTTGTGCCATGATAGCGACCCAATTGCATGGTGTTGACGGCCCTGCAGTCAATTGGGGACCGCGCGGATATGCATTGGATCAATCGCTACATCGACCAACCGTTGCTCGACGGTGCGGCCAGCTCCTTGCGGGCCTGGCATAGCCGCACCGGCCTGTCGCCTGAGCGGCTGGAGCCGCTCTGGAATATTGCAGTGACAGGCCTCCTGCTCTTTGCTGCCGGCCATTTCCTCTCCGGGCCGGCGCTGCTTCTATGTTACGGCGGTCTAGTCATGTTGACGCTTCCCTCCGTCTGGATGCTCTTTACATCCGGCCGCGACGTGGGCGGCTACGACGTTGCTGCCTACAAGAAGCTGAGAACCAGGGCGTTCATGAAGCGAGAGGCGGAATGGGCCGTCCGGCTCGCCATCCTCTTCACCGCCATCTGCCTTCCCTTCGTCTCGCGCTCGGATGATCCAACGGCCGCCTATTTCATGATCGGCGCCAGTCTCTGGTTCGTGCTGACCGGCCCGGCCAGATCCTATCTGGCAGCCGCCGAACCGCCCATGCCACGCGACGGCGATCCGTCATTCAAAGCCGACCTGCAGTTCAGCTGAAAAGCATTGGTCCAGCACGTAATTCAATTGGTCGCGGCACCAATGGAACGAAGCGCTCTCGTTTCCGTTATATTGCCAGCAACCGATAAAGGAGATCGCGATGCTGTACTATGCTCTGGTATTTCTCGTCGTAGCCCTGATTGCAGGCGTCCTTGGATTTGGCGGCATTGCCGGCGCATCCGCTTCGATCGCCCAGGTCCTGTTTTTCATCTTCCTGGTGCTGTTCGTCGTATCCATCGTCGCCCGGCTCATGCGGCGCGTATAGACGAACATCCCAAACATAAAAAACCCGCCGTTTCCGGCGGGTTTTTTATGCGTTCAAGAGAAAGGCCTTCAGGCCGCCTTGGTCTTGGCCCGGCGGGCGAGATGCGCCACCACATTCTCGATCATCCGCATGCCGGCATCGCCGCCGAGCGTCATGATCGATTCCGGATGGAACTGCACGGCCGCGATCGGCTCCTTGGCATGCTCGATGCCCATGATCGTGCCGTCCTCGCTTTCTGCGGTGATGATGAAATCCCGCGGCAGCGTCGAAGGATCGGCAAAGATCGAGTGATAACGGCCGACCGTGACTTCCTTGGCAAGCCCCGAGAAGACGATGCCCGGCTCCAGCACGCGGATGCGCGACGGTTTGCCATGCATCGGCAGAGCCAAATGACGAAGCTCTCCGCCATAGGCTTCGGCCAGCGCCTGCAAGCCCAGGCAGACGCCAAAGATCGGAAGGTTGCGAGCGCGGGCCTTCTTGATCGTCGCCTTGCAGTCGAAATCCTTCGGGTTCCCAGGTCCCGGCGACAGAACGACGAGATCAGGGTTCAGCCGATCGAAGATTTCTTCCGGCACCGGCGTCCGCACAGTCGAGACGGTCGCCCCCGTCTGGCGGAAGTAATTCGCCAGCGTATGTACGAAACTGTCCTCGTGGTCGATCAACAGGATGTTGACGCCCTTGCCAACAGAGGCGACATCGCGCTGGGTCTTGCCGGAATTGCCGGTCTTGGCATCGCGGATGGCGGAAAGCATGGCAGAGGCCTTCAGTTCGGTTTCGGCTTCTTCTTCCTCGGGAATGGAATCGTTGAGCAGCGTCGCACCAGCGCGCACTTCGGCAATTCCATCCTTGATGCGCACGGTGCGCAGCGTCAGGCCGGTATTCATGTCGCCATTGAAGCCGACCATGCCGATCGCCCCACCATACCATGCGCGCGGGCTCTTCTCATGCGCTTCGATGAAACGCATGGCCCAAAGCTTCGGCGCACCGGTTACAGTCACGGCCCAGGCATGGCTCAGGAAGCCGTCGAAGGCGTCCATATCGTCCCGCAGACGGCCTTCGATATGGTCGACCGTGTGGATGAGGCGCGAATACATCTCGATCTGGCGGCGACCGATGACCTTGACCGAACCCGGCTCGCAGACGCGGCTCTTGTCGTTGCGGTCGACGTCCGAGCACATGGTGAGTTCGGACTCGTCCTTCTTCGAGTTCAGGAGCTTGAGAATCTGCTCACTGTCGGCGATCGGATCGTCGCCGCGCTTGATCGTGCCCGAGATCGGGCAGGTCTCGATACGGCGGCCGGAAACACGCACGAACATTTCCGGCGAGGCACCGACCAGATATTCCTGGTTTCCAAGGTTGATGAAGAAGGAATAGGGCGACGGATTGATCGCCTTCAGCCGCTTGGAAATATCCGAAGGCTTGCTTTCGCAGCGCTCCATGAACTTCTGCCCGGGCACCACTTCGAAGAGATCGCCCTTGCGGAAGCTCTCCTTCGCCTTGACGACGAGCTCGGCATATTCCCCCGGACGATGATCGCTCTTCGGCGGGATCGTATCCGTGCGGACAAACGGCTCGGCTGCGATGTCGCCTGCCCTGCCCTCGGTCGTCTTGCCGTTCTTGGAGAAATCGTAGCGATCAACCCAGGCCTTGGCGGCATAATTATCAACGACGAGGATTTCATCCGGCAGGTAAAGCACCATGTCGCGCTGGTCGGAAGGTCGTTCCAGCTTCAGATTGATCGCGTCGAACTGGAAGGCGAGATCATAGCCGAAAGCGCCATAGAAGCCGATGCTGGCATCGGCTTGCGAATAGAAAAGATCAGTGATGGCGCGAAGTACGGTAAACACCGTCGGCATCTTCGAGCGCTCTTCTTCGGTGAAGACGCGGTCGGGCAACTTGACCGTCAGATCGAGCCTGCGCGCGGTCAGTGCGCCGAGTTCGAGTTCACTGACGGCCTTCAGTCGCTCGACGATGAACTCGAGGATGACCTCGCCGCGCTCGTTATAGGCTTCGATCCAGACATTGCGGCCGAAGGAGGAGACACCGAGCGGCGGATCGACGACGGCTGTATCCCAACGCGTATAGCGGCCCGGATATTCGTAGTTCGACGAGAAGACGGCGCCGCGCCGCTCATCGAGCCTGTCGACATAGGACGAGACGGCATCGGCATAGGGAATGGCCCGCCTTTGCCGCGTGACGGTAATACCGCCTTTGGTCTCGTAGATTTCCGCACCATCATCCCGCAGGATCGTTACCATAGTTCCACTCCGTTATCGGGCCCGGACGAAAGGCGGCCTTTGAAACAAAAAAGCCGCCTCGAAGTTTCGGGCGGCTCGTTCGTCGTCTTTGGACACGATTGGTCGAGGCCGCCTCAGCGAGCCCACCACCAAACTGCAATGTTCACAGACTTCTTCATGGGCGAAATTGTTAGCCTGAGATGAGACCAAGCGCAAGGGGCGATCGGCTCACAAAAAAGGGCGGCCCGAAAGCCGCCCCTGCCCCAGCCTTGAAGGCTGATTTTTCATTAGAATGTCTTGGTGACCGAGATCTTGAAGGTACGGCCCGGCTCCGAATACCACTCCTTCGGCTGCGAAGACGTCGCGCTGAGGTTCACGTCGCGAACGGCGAGCGCACTGTAATATTCCTGATCGAAGATGTTGTAGACACCACCCTGGATGCGCAGTCCCTTGACCTGCTCCGGCGTCCACCATGCTGTCAGGTCGACGATACCATAGCCAGGTGCGTCAAACGACGTCAGTGCATTGTCGTTGCCGGTCATCTGCGACGAGAGCGTCGAGGAGAGGTCGAAACCGTATTCGTCATTGCTCCAGCCACCGCCGATGATCGCCTTGAACGGCGCCACGGAACGCAACCGCTCCTGCGTGTCGTCATTGCGGCCATAAGTGTAGGCCAGCGAGGTGTGAAGGTTGATACCGTTGTCGAACGTCTTGATGAGGTTGGCTTCGAGACCGGAGATCGAAGCTGAAGAAACGTTCGTGTAGTTGAACGTCGTAAAGCCGCCCGCGTCAACGGTTGTCACGGTCTCGATGAAGTTCTGATAGCGGGTATGGAAGGCCGCAACCCGCCCCTGCAGACCACCTGTGTCGAAGTTGGCGCCAATCTCGATACCACGGCCGATTTCCGGATCCAGATCCGGATTGCCGAGCTGTGCGTAGCGACCGGTCGGGTTGTAGAAGCGGCTGTAGAGTTCATCGACGGTAGGAGCACGGAAACCGACGGCAAGCTGTGCGTAGAGCTGCACGTCGGGCGTCAGATCATAGGTCGCAAGCAACTTCGGCGACATGGCGGCTTCCGTGCGGTCATGCAAAGTGCCAAAACGCGTAACACCGGTATTTGTCGCGAAGCCACCGCCGGCCGAAGGATTGTAATTGAACCAATCGAAGCGGAAGCCGGGCGTCAAAGCGAAACCGGTATTGCCGATCTCGATCCTGTCTTCGAAAGTCAGCGCAAGATTCTGGCTGTCGACATCGGGCACTTCCGCCTGGTTGTTGAGCGACGGGCACGTGGTTGGGGTCGGGCAAAGGGCCGAGCTATACTGCGTCCACTTGGAGACACCGATATCAAGACCGATGCGAACCGAGTGATTGAGGCCGGAATATTCGAAATCCTTGGTCGCCGTGCCGCTGAAGCCCCAGGTTTCGTTTTCGATCTCGTTGTTGCGACCGTAGGCAACGTTGGCAGCGGTTCGGCCGTGGCTGCCGGCTTCCTTCTTTAGATCAAGCCAGTAGAGTGTCGCCCGAGCACTGCTGAAAAAGGCGTCGGAAGACTGCGCTTCATAGTCATAATCGAGCGAGACACGATCACGATCGCGCAGGTCGCGGCCGTCGAAATTGTTGATCATGTAGGTGCGGCCAGTGCCCTGCTGCTCCCGCAGATCGGTTTTCAGGTCACGCCGGAAACGCTCGGCCGTCAGCCCGATGCGATGACCGCCTTCGAGATCCTGACGCAACTTGAAGAGCAGGTTGTGCTGATCGAAATCCGCAGGATCCGCCTCGGTGCGCAAACGCCCGTAGCTGTCATTGTCACCCTTGTTGTCGCGCTCATGGCCCTTGCGGTAGCTGCCCTGGAAGAGGATCGACGTATTGCCGACTTTCTTGGCGGCGGCAGCGGATCCGGAAATGCTGCGATCTTCGCTGTCATAGGTCGATTTGACGATCGCGCCCCAGTCGCGGTCTTCCGGAATGAGGTCTTCGGGCTCGAGTGTATTGAGGACGAAGGCGCCGCCCAGCATGCCGGAACCACCCTTGCTCGAATCCGCGCCGCGCACGATGTCGAGAGAGGAGAGTGAATCGAAATCGAACGTGTCGCCGCCGCCATTGGCGTTGCTGGTCGCAAAAGCCCCCTGGCGAGAGCTGTTGGACAGATACGGGATCGGGATCCCGTCGATCGTCGTCAGGATACGCGGGCCGGAGAGACCGCGCAGGTTGAAGCCCGCGTCTGCACGCGAATAGTTCACCGTCGCATCGACGCTACGGCCGATATCGTCGTAATTCGTGACCTGCTTCTGGATCAGTTCCTTCTGATCGATCTCAGTCGCAAGCGGCGTGTCGGCAATACTGCCGGGAGCCGCGCGATTTCCCTTGACGACGATTTTCTGAAGGACCGTTGCGCCTTCGGCATTCGTGGCCGGCGTGCTTGCCGGAGCGCTCTGAGCGAAAGCGTTTGAAACAGGAAGAACAAGTGCGGCTGCTGTGCAGACCATTAGAACCGAGCGCCAATGCCGGACGATCATAACCTACCCTCAAATGGAAATTACCGGGCTGGCTGTCGTGGCGTTTCGGGCGCTCGAGGGGCTGGCTAGGCTTGCGGACGACGGCGGAGATTTCCGCCTTCTTTTTGCCGCATAAAAAACATGAGTTTTATTGTCAATATATTCAGCCAATTTATGTTGAAGAATACAATCAAGTTTTACCGATGCCGACAAAACGTTGCGCAATTGCAACGAAACCGGTCCTTTCGCGTTAACTCTCCGCTCGATCAACGACGGGAAACGACGTGTGAGAGAATTTCGGAAGATGGCGGTCCTCCTCGCCGCACTCGCCCTGCTCCCTGGTGCAAGATTGCCGCGAACCGGCCCCTTGCCGGAACCCAAGCCGGAGACGGCAACCGAAAGCCCTTCGGTCCAGCCTGAAAAAAAGCCGGAAACGGAGGCAGTTCCTGAAGCCAAACCGGAGCTAAAACCCGATACGCCGCCGCAGGCTTCCGACATTCCGACGCCCGAGCCCAAGCCGAAGCCGAAGCCGAGCGAAACCTCTGCCACGCCATCGGCTGAAAAATTTGGCCCGCCGCCGCCCCCGCTGGAAGACCAGAAACCACCGAGCCCGGCCGAGCAGACGCTCGAAGAACAGCACCTGACCATCGAGCCGGAGAGCGACGCGGACCATGCCGAATGCGTGAAGGAATTGCAGAGCCTTGGCGTCGTCTTTCGCGAAACACCCCGCATCGACGACGGCAACGGCTGCGGCATCGACAAGCCCATCATTGTCTCGCAGGCATTGCCCGGTATTACGTTGAAACCCGAAGCCACACTTCGCTGCCCGACGGCACTGGCGCTTGCACAGTGGATGAAGGGTAGTGTCATTCCAGCAGCTTCGGTCGCACTGCCGGCCAACGGTGGCATTACCACCATCAATCAGGCCTCGGCCTATATCTGCCGCCTGCGCAACAGCGCCGAGACCGGCAAGATTTCCGAACATGCCCGCGGCAATGCCATCGACATTGGAAGCTTCAGCTTCAACAAGGGCGAGCCTGTCGAGGTCCGCTCACGACGCGAGGATTCGACACTGACAGGCGCATTCCAGCGCACCGTCAGCGCCGCAGGCTGCCTCTATTTCACGACCGTGCTCGACCCCGAAAGCGATGCCGCCCATGAGACCCATTTCCATCTTGACGTGATCGAGAGAAAGGGCGGTTATCGCTACTGCCACTAAAAATTTCAGACACTTGAGATGACAGCTTGAATCAGATCCTCAAATACCCAGATCAAAGTCTCGGGACGACGATGTCGAGGATCGCAAGTGCATGAAGGCTATCGCAGCCTGCATTATCTTCGGACTGCTTGTTACTGCCATAGGCTTGCTGTTTTCAGGCCATGTCTTTTGGCTCCTGCCGATAGCGATATTGGCTGGCGGAAGCTTTCAGCGGCTGTTCGTTTGGCTATTCATCGACCCCGACTACGAGAAGCGTCGACGCCATCTCGTCACGAGCAGCGCGAACGCCACTGGGGATCAGAACAACCCTTCGATATAACCCTGATCGTTGAGGAAAATCCGTTCCGCCGACGGCGATTTCGGCAGGCCGGGCATGGTCATGATCTCGCCGGTAATGACGACGACAAAGCCGGCGCCCGCCGACAGCCTTACTTCGCGCACCGACACCACATGCCCCTCCGGCGCACCGCGCAGGTTCGGATCTGTCGAGAAGGAATATTGCGTCTTCGCCATGCAGACCGGCAGCTTGCCATAGCCTTGTGCTTCCCAGGCCGCCAGCTGGTCGCGGACCGCCTTGTCGGCCGTCACCTCGCCGGCATGATAGATCTTCGAAGCGACGATCTCGATCTTTTCGATGAGCGGCAGGTCGTCGCCATAAAGCGGCTCGAACCTTGCCTGTCCGGATTCGGCTAGCTCCACGACCTTGTAGGCAAGGTCCTCGATGCCGGCAGAACCTTCCGCCCAGTGACGGCAAAGGATGGCTTCGGCGCCATGACGCGCGACATATTCCTGCACGGCGGCGATTTCAGCATCGGTATCCGAAACGAAATGATTAATCGCAACGACGACAGGAACGCCGAACCTGCGCACATTGGCGATATGGCGGCCAAGATTGGAGCAGCCGCGAACCAGCGCCTGAACATTCTCCGCGCCGAGATCGTCCTTCTTGACGCCGCCATTCATTTTCAGCGCCCGGACTGTCGCGACGATCACCGCGGCACTCGGTCTCAAGCCGGCCTTGCGGCATTTGATGTTGAAGAATTTCTCCGCGCCGAGATCCGCTCCGAAGCCCGCTTCCGTCACGACATAGTCGCCGAGCTTCAACGCAGTCTTCGTCGCGACCACCGAGTTGCAGCCATGGGCGATATTGGCGAATGGACCGCCATGCACGAAGGCCGGATTATTTTCGAGCGTCTGCACGAGGTTCGGCTGCATGGCATCCTTCAGCAGGACGGCCATCGCGCCATCGGCCTTGAGATCGCGGGCATAGACCGGCGTCTTGTCGAAGCGGTAACCGATGATGATCTCTCCGAGCCTTCGCTCCAGATCCTTGAGATCGGTCGCAAGGCACAGGATCGCCATGACTTCGGACGCGACGGTGATATCGAAGCCGTTCTGCCGCGGGAACCCGTTGGATACGCCGCCGAGTGATGAGACCATGCTGCGCAGCGCCCGGTCGTTCATGTCCATCACCCGTCGCCACGTGATGCGGCGCAGATCGATATTCTCTTCGTTGCCCCAATAGATGTGATTGTCGATCATCGCCGCCAGCAGATTATGCGCCGAGGTGATCGCGTGGAAATCGCCGGTGAAATGCAGGTTGATGTCTTCCATCGGCACGACCTGGGCATATCCGCCGCCTGCCGCTCCACCCTTCACACCGAAGCAGGGACCGAGCGAGGCCTCGCGCACGCAGACGATCGCTTTCTTGCCGATGCGGTTGAGCCCGTCGCCGAGACCGACGGTGGTCGTCGTCTTGCCCTCGCCTGCCGGCGTCGGATTGATGGCAGTGACAAGGATCAGCTTACCGTCCTTCTTGTCCTCCTGGGCGGCGATGAACTCGGCGCTGATCTTCGCCTTGTCGTGACCGTAGGGAACGAGCTGCTCCGGCGGGATGCCGAGCTTGGCGCCGATCTCGAAAATCGGCTTCTTTGTTGCCTCACGCGCAATTTCGATATCGGATTTGATGGCAGCCATGGATCGTGTTCCCGTTTTCTCTGCGCGCCCGATTTCTCTATGCGCGACGGACTCGGCGCTTATTTCAATCGGATAGCGAAATATGCCCAAACTGTGAATAGCGCCGCGCCTTGCCCTGCGGCTATTCCATTGTTTATTAGGGGTCAGCGATTCTAAGACTTACGGGGGTAGACCGTGAAATCACTCGAACTTTTGGTCGAGCGCATGATCCTTTCCAGCCGTTGGCTGCTTGTGGTCTTCTATATCGGCCTTGTCCTTGCCTTGGCCGTCTATGCCGTGGCCTTCGCTTTCAAATTCCTGAAGGTCGCAGGAAGCGTGTTCGAGCTCGGCGAGGCCGAAATGATCCTCGCCATGCTCGGTCTCATCGATGCGGCACTCGTCGCAAGCCTCATCGTCATGGTCATGATCTCCGGCTACGAGAATTTCGTCAGCCGCTTCGACGAGGCTGAAAAGGAAGGCGAAGTCTCCTTCCTCGGCAAACTCGATTCCGGCAGCCTGAAGATCAAGGTCGCCTCCTCCATCGTCGCCATCTCCTCCATCCACCTGCTGCAGGTCTTCCTCAACGTCGATCAATATACCGACGGCAAGATCATGTGGCTGACCCTCATGCATCTGGCCTTCGTTGTGTCTGCGGTCATGCTCGGCTTCCTAGAAAAGTTGATGAGCGTGACCTCGAAGAACGACCTGAAGGACAAGGGCTAAAGCGGCGTCAGGCCGTAAAAGACGGCGGTGTGAAGCAGAAGCGCCGTGTCGCGGCGGCGCCTCTTTTCGAAACTCGGCATCAGTTAACTGAAGCAGACGCCGGAACGATTGCCGCCTCGGATTTTCTGGGGCACAGAACGCTTTCCTTAGCGTTCGGTCCGCAGACATGAAGGCCGGGCTCCTCATCGTAGGGGATCACACCATCGATGATCTTAAGCCTGAGCGCCTGAGGCGGATATATATCTCCTCTCCCGAAAGACGGCGTTATCATCATCGTGTCGAATGTCTCGGGACTGACGCCCATCTCACTGAAATAGGCAATGAATTTTCCGCGCTCAGTCTCCGTAACCTTGCTCGCCGGTTGGCTGAGGCCGAGAGCGGAAGTCCGTCCCACGAGCCGCGACGTTCCGCCCATAAAGGCAATGGTGCAGCTCGAAAAACAGTACGCCCCACCGGCAAAGACTTCCCCCTCGGTCGGCCCGCTTTTGGCCATGCTCGCGGTACAACGCGGATCCTGCATCGGACAACTCGGCAGGCGCGTTCTGCCAATTGACGTATCGAGGCCCGCAGCGCGGATCATACGTCCCATTGCGAAAGCTGCATCCTTGTCTCCACCAAAGGACTGAAAGACGACCGGCAACTTTCTGTCGCCGAGTGTCTTCAAGATCGCTTCCAGCTGAGCCGGTGTATCCGGCATGATGTCGCCATCCGCCGAGATCCACTGCGTGCATTCTTCCTGGCAATTGCCTTTGTACATCACGAGGAAGTCCATCGGATGGGTCTTAGGCGCAGGATAGTTTGGGGATACGGTCGCGCTCTTCACAGGCGGCTCAGGGACAGCAGCTTTGGGCGCCGGATGGCGATAGCATGCGGCATCGGCCGCTGCGTCCTGCGCGCAGAGCGGCATGCCGGGCCATTCATTGTAAGCCAGCATATCCGTGATCAGACCTGTCCGAAGTGCTTCAGTCGGCACGACCATCGCCATGCTGTCGGGTGTGGCGCTCATCATCAGGTCAACGATGTCATCGCTGACCCCCATCTCTTTCAGATACGCCTTCAGAGTCGCGCTTGCTTTTTTGCCGAGCTTGGTGGAACTGCTCTGCCCGGTAACTTTGCGGCCAATCTCCTTACGGGAAACTTCCTGCTTCTTCCCATTCACCATCTTGTATTCGATGCGATAGGAGACGCGCATCTTGTTGTAGACGGTCGTGATCTGATGAACGCCGATATAGGCCCACTGAGACGAAACTCGCGTCGTGCCGCCCGCCAAAGCCAGCGGGCACGCAGAAACGCAATATGCGCCATACGAATAGGTGGATCCAGCTGCAGCGCCATTCCGGCCGATGGCAGCCGCGCAACGCAAATCCTCAGGCGGACAGCCTTCCAGCCGCGTACCACCGACCGCCGTTTCCAGCCCAGCCTTGCGAATCATTCGTCCCATTACATAGGCGGCATTCACATCCCCACCTTCGGAACGGAACACGATCGGCAATTTCCGATTCCCGATCTTCCTGAGAATTTTTCTCATTTGGGCAGGTGTGTCGGAGGTTATGCGCCCCTCTGCCGAAATCCATTCCGGACAGTCTTGCTTGCAGACAGATTTATGCACGATGACGAAGCTCATCGGTGGATGTTCCGACTGCTTCTGCTCTGCGGCCTGCAAAAGCGCAATTGGAAGGCTGGAAAGAACTAAAGCAAGTATTATTCGAGAAAACAGATACTTTACGGAAAGGAAAATTGCAAAGCGCACGAGTAGATTGCCTCAGTTGCATCCGATCATACGCTTAGCAATTGGTTTGAACGGCAGCAAGCGGGGTTCCCACAGACTTGCTGCCATTTCATTACTTCATTCGCCCATCGCGATCAGGCTGGCATTGCCACCAGCCGCGGCGGTGTTTACCGAGATCACCTGTTCCAGCGCAAAACGCTGCAGATAGGCCGGACCGCCAGCCTTGAAGCCGGTGCCGGAAAGGCTAGAGCCACCAAACGGCTGGGTGCCGACAACGGCGCCGATCATGTTGCGGTTGACATAGATATTGCCGGTATCAAGCGCATCGGTGACGGTGCGGATCGTGGATTCGATACGGCTGTGGATGCCGAGCGTCAGGCCGTAGCCGGAAGCCTGGATCTCCTGCAACACTTTCGGCAGTTCCTTCGCCTTCCACCTGACGATGTGCAGAACCGGACCGAAGACCTCCTTGGTCAGCGCGGCAGCCTTGTCGAGCTCGACGATATGCGGCGCAAAGAAGCTGCCGCCGGCAGGCGCCTTGCCGGCAAAACGCACCTTCTGCGTCTTCTGCATGTCGGCGATATGGGCCTCCAGCATAGCCTTCTGCTTGTCGTCGATGATCGGGCCGACATCGGTGGTTTCGAGTGCGGGGTCACCGAGCTGCAGTTCGCGCGCCGCGCCTTCGATCATCTTCGTCATGTGCTCGGCCACATCCTCCTGCAGGAAGAGCAGGCGCAGTGCCGAGCAGCGCTGACCGGCAGAACGGAAGGCCGAGAGGACCACGTCGTCAGCCACCTGCTCACCGAGAGCCGTCGCATCGACCACCATCGCATTGAGCCCACCGGTTTCGGCAATCAGCGGCACGATCGGCCCATCCTTGGCGGCGAGCGCACGGTTGATCGCCCAGGCCGTCTTCGTCGACCCGGTGAAAGCCACACCGGCAAGGGCTGCATGTGCCGTGATCGCAGCGCCGACATCGGGACCGCCGGGCACAAAAAGCAGCGCATCTTCCGGCACGCCGGCCTTGTGGAACAGCTTGACCGCCTCATAGGCAATGAGAGGGGTCTGCGGCGCCGGCTTTGCGAGCACGGCATTGCCCGACACCAGGGCTGCCGAAACCTGCCCGAGGAAGATCGCCAGAGGGAAGTTCCAGGGCGAGATGCAGGCAAAGACGCCACGCCCGCGCCAGAGGTAGCGATTGTCCTCACCGGTCGGCCCCGGCATCTTCGTGACAGTGCCAAACAGCCGGCGTGCCTCATCGGCATAGTAGCGGCAGAAATCCACGGCTTCGCGTACTTCGGCCACACCGTCATCGAGCGTCTTGCCGGCCTCAGCTGCCAGAAGCACCAGCAGCCTGTCGCGGTTTTCCTCCATGAGGTCGGCCATGCGCTCCAGTGCCGATGCGCGTTCCTCGACGGAGCGCCGCGACCATGTCTTGAAGCCCTTGGTCGCAATCGCAAAAGCCTTGTCGATATCGGCTGCGGTGGCATTGCGCACCGAACCGACGGTCTTCGAATGATTGGAGGGCGAAACCACGGAAACGTCGGAACCGCTGACCGCGACGCCGGGGATCAGCGGCGTGGCGGAAATGGCAGCAATGCCCTTGCCGATATTGCCCATCAGCCTCTCGAGCGTCGCGCGATGGCCGAATTCCAGCCCAGCACTGTTCTTGCGCTTGCCATAGAGTTGCAATGGCAACGGAATCTTGCTGTTGCGCGCGCTGGCCCCGACATCGAATTCGAGCTTGTCGACCGGACGCTCCAGCAGCGCCTTGATCGGCACGTTCTTGTCACCGGCCAAGGCGACGAAGGAAGAGTTGGCGCCATTTTCCAGAAGCCGGCGGACGAGATAGGCGAGCAGGTCGCGATAACCGCCGACCGGCGCATAGATGCGGCAGGCGATGCGGTCGTTGGTATCAAGCAGATGATTGTAGAGGCTCTCGCCCATGCCGTGCAGGCGCTGGAACTCGAAGCCGGACCGATCATTGCCCGCAAGCTCGAGAATGGTGGAAACCGTCAGCGCATTATGCGTGGCAAATTGCGGAAAGATGCGCGCCCGTTTGGCAAGCATGTGCTGCGCACAGGCAAGGTAGGAAAGGTCCGTCGCCTGCTTGCGTGTCCAGACCGGATAATCATCAAGCCCGCGCTCCTGGGCGCGCTTCACCTCGGTATCCCAGTAGGCGCCCTTGACGAGACGCACCATCATGCGGCGCCCGAGCTTTGCGCAGAGTTCGTCGATATAGTCGATCACGGCAACTGCACGCTTCTGATAGGCTTGGATAGCCAGGCCGAAACCATCCCAGCCGGCGAGCGACGGATCGGAAAAGACGGCGGCGATTACGTCCAGCGAAAGCTCGAGCCGGTCGGCCTCTTCGGCGTCAATGGTGAAATTGAGCTGATGTGCCTTCGCCATCTGCGCGAGCTTCAGGAGATCCGGCACCAGCTCCTTCATCACCCGGTCGCGATGCGTGGCTAGGTAACGTGGATGCAGCGCCGAAAGCTTGACGGAAATACCCATGCGGTCGGGCAGTTCCTTGCCCTTGCCGTTCTTCGCCATCCAGCCGCCGATCGCCTCGATCGCCATCGCATAGGATTGCCAGTAGCGCTTGGCGTCTTCGGCGGTGCGGGCACCCTCGCCCAGCATGTCGAAGGAATGGCGATAGCCCTTTTCCTCACTCTTGGCAGCGCGGTTCAGCGCGTCCTTGATCGTCTCGCCCAGCACGAAATGATGACCGAGGAAACGCATGGCCTGCTTGGTGGCGTTGCGGACGGTCGGCAGGCCCATGCGTTTGACAAGACCCCGCACCACACCCTCAGGCGTTTCGCCGGGCCTGATGATGCGGGCCGAAAGGCCAAGTGCCCAGGCCGAAGCGGAAACGAACCAGCTGTCGGCCTTGCCCTCATGCTCGCTCCAGCCGCCTTCCTTCAGCTTGTCCTCAATCAGCTTGTCCTGCGTCAGCGCATCGGGTACGCGCAGCAGCGCTTCGGCAAGCACCATCAGCGCCAGGCCCTCCTTGGTGGAAAGCCCGTATTCCCTGAGGAAGTCCTCAACGCCGCCGATCGATCCGGAATTGCTGCGGATCGCCTCGATCATGCCGCCGGCGCGCTTGTCGATTGCCCCGTCCTGGGAGGCCGAAAAGCGCAGGCCTTCAGCAAAACTATGCAGCAGACGGTCATCGTCACCGGCAAATGGAGCGTTGAACAGGGCAAAAGGCGTGGAAATCTGGGTCGGCATGTAGTGTTCTCCGTGATTTCGGCAACATAGCTGTTCATTCGTGGTGTTTTTCACTAAACTGAGGCCGACCAACACGATCTTCGCCTACCGACCGCCTGAAAGGCCGCGAAAAATGAAAGAACTCGACCGTCTTGACCGCAAGATTCTCCGCGCACTGCAGAAGGAAGGGCGGCTTTCCAACATAGAGCTCGCTGAACGCGTCAACCTGTCTCCCACGGCGACTGCCGAGCGCGTGAAGCGACTGAGCCGGGACGGTTATATCACGGGCTATATGGCAATCCTTTCACCGGAAAAACTCGGCCGCAGCCTCCTCGTCTTCGTACAGGTTAAACTTGATCGCACCACGCCTGATGTTTTCGACGCATTTGCTGCGGCAGTAAAACGCAGCGACGACGTGATGGAATGTCATATGGTCGCGGGAGGCTTCGACTATCTTGTAAAGGCGCGCATGGCGGGGATGGATGCTTATCGCCAATTCCTCTCGGAAGTGATTCTTTCCCTTCCCGGCGTACGCGAGACACACACCTATGCGGTCATGGAGGAAGTGAAAGGAACAGCGCTTCTACCCGTATAGGCCGTAAATCAACTTAAGCGCGTTTTTCGCTGGTTAATTTTTCAGAAAATGAATTAATCAGTGTGTGCTAAGTCAATTAGGGCTAGCATGCCCGCGTATTTACGTATTTGATAGCGGTAACATGGGGACCTGCGGGGGCACATAATGTCTTACATGACTACCTCTGAAAGGCAGTCATTGCTATCGAGCGAATTGGCAGTGGCCCGCACGCGCGGCCTGTTCGGGCAAGCGCTTGGAAGGGTGGCAGCCGCATTCGGTTTTGAGCATATCACTCTGCTGAACGCCCCGGCGAAAGAAGATTTGCTGCTCAAACCGCTGATCATCGAGAGCTCGCTCCCGGTTTCCTACATCAGGGATTTCGATCGTGGACATATGCTGCGGGCATGTCCCTTCGCCGCGCGCATGAGAGAATCGGCGGTGCCGCAGGCCTGGCATCTCAACGATCCCGCCCATGCCCAGTCTTTCCCGGCCGGCATCAGGAATTTGATGCTGCAGCATGGCATGACCGCCGGTATCGCGATGCCCGTCAACTCCGGGGATGGACAGCGCCTCGTCTTCTGGTTCGGTGGCGAACGCGCATCCCTTGGACAGAGCGAGATCAATGAACTCGCGATGATTATTCTCTACGCCCTCGACACCTACAATACGGTCAAGCGCAATGAGGAGAGCTCCCACAACGCGCTCTCGGCACGCGAGCTTGAGGTCGTGCGATGGACCGCGCAAGGCAAGACCTCGATCGAGATCGGCCAGATCCTGGCGCTCTCGGATCACACGGTAAATGCCTATATGACCAACGCAATTAAAAAACTCGATTGCGTCAACCGCACTCAGTTGGTAGCAAAAGCCATCCGATTGAAGCTGATCAACTGAAGAATCAGAAGAGAATCAGCGCGTCATCCCAATCAGGGGGAAACCGTGCCTCTTCGTTTCGAACAGCCGGCCGTCGAACATCGGCTGCAATCGCGTGCCCACATTGGTGTGACAGATGCCGAAGCGCTCACCATGTTCGCGGCCTACCGCCTCTTCGGCTTCTGGCGGATGAACATCGAGACCGGACATTTCTTCGCCAGCGAAGACGTACATGAGATTTTCGATCTTCCCTACAGCGAAGGTCCGGTCAACCTGACCGAACTCATGTCGCGCATCCATCAGGAAGACCGGCTACTGATCGCCGAAACCTTCGAGCAGGCGAGCCTTCACCGTGTCGGCTTCCACTATGTCTATCGCGTCGACAACGGGCTCGGCGGCTACAAGATGGTGCGCTCCGTCGGGCAGTTCCGCGACGATGCCAGCGGCGGCGGCATCGTCGGCATCACCTATGAATTCGTCGAGAAGCTGCGCATCCTCGGCTTCGAAGACAACGGCGATCCTGCTTAGCGGCTAAGAAGCCAGGGCATCTGCCGTGCGTCCGAATGGACGTTCCGCGCTCTAGCGGTCCAATACCGAGCGAATTTCAACGAGATTCGAACGCACCCTCAATATGTAGAAGCCCATCGTGGCGAGGTGGCTCGGCATGATCCAGCCGTCTTCACGTCCGTTGGAAATGATGGCCGGCTGGATGCGAAGTGCTGCCTGGAACTGGCGTGTCGTACCCGACCAGATGGCGCCGAGATTTCGCTCCGACACAACCTGAGAGAAATCTGCCTGTGCGGCCGACAAAATCGCGTAATAAGCGTAGAGCTGACCATATGCGAACCAGAATCGGTCGTCAGCACGGGTGTCGAACCAGCCGCGATCGTGATTTTCCGAGCGTTCGGCCAGCATGTCGGATGTGCTGCCGAGATCGTTGGCGATACGGTCGATGAACTGGATGAGGTTGTCGGCGCGACCGTCGAAAACGGCATTGCAGCCAGCCAGATCCGTATTGAACTTCCGCAGGCTATTGATCGCCGTGCGATAATATGCCGGCGTCGGTGTCTTCGGTCCGAACGGGTTCAGGCCGAAATACCAGCTATACTCATCGAACTGCAGATTGCCGCGCGCATTCTGCAAATCGCTATTTATGCCGGACGTACCGCGCACGCGCCCCAGCGTATCCACCAGTTCCACGGACGTACGGCGAACGGCCTGATTGATGCCGCGCTGGAAAGATGCCTTGTTGTCGAGGAAAGGCGTGTGATCCCAATCAATGCCGAAGAAGCCCATCTTGTAGAGCACCATCGACGAGATCCAGGCATTCTGGTTGACGTTGAAATCCGTCAGATCGGCAGCGACATCGACGATTGCCGAACGCTGGCAGCTCTTGGCAGCAGTCCCGTCCGCCGTCGGAATTTCCTGCCCTGCCGGCACCTTTCGATCCGAAAGACGATACTGGTCGACAAAGTTCGTGTTGAAATTCGACCAGACCTGCGTCTGCCAGATGAAATAGCCATAGAGGACGACGAGAAGTGCGAGAAAGCCGATTATCGGCAGCCGGATCGCCCAGGTCCGCCGCGCATACCATCCGTGCGCGGCTAGGAAGGGCCAGAAGGCCCAGGCGGCAAAAAGGCGAACCCAGCGGCCGATCGTCTGGCCGATCAGTCTGAAAAAACCGGCAATCCGGTCGAACATCGTCGTCTCCTGTCAGGCGGCGAAATGAGGGTATCCCTCCCCACCACATATGCGCTCGATCGCTCAAGTACAACAACAGACAAGGATATTTCGGCCGATGGCACGCGATCTGTCAGGGACGGCAGCCTGCCCTCGCCGCCCTGTCAGGAACGCAGCGAACGCAGGAAACCGAGGCCGAATACGGGAGATTTTCGCACCACGTCGATCAATGGTGCATCCGAGGGCTCATCGGCATAGGCCGGAAATTTGCGGGCAAAGTCCTGGTCTGCGCGGCTCTTTCGCTGAACCAGATCCTGAGGCACCAGCATGCCCTTTTCGAAAAGCGCTATGGATGCGGCGATATTTGGGAAAAGCTCCGGCTTGATCCTTACTTTCATGCCCGGACGGTCGGTGTCGACCTGTGCCTGGTAGATGACGAGCCGCTCCTCGGTATCGACCGATAGCTTGCGGATGAGCGCATTGCAGCCGGCGATACGGCCGTTCAACCTGTCGACGAAGGTCTGGAACATGCCGATGAAGCGTTCGCGCCGCTGGCTTTCGTCGCGCATCGCATGTTCCTCGACGGAAATGCGCTCTGCCTCCGCTTTCAGCGCGAGGCGCTCCGCCTCCATCTGCTCCCAATGCGCCTTGTTGCCGTAGACGCCGATACGACCCTGTGCGTTCAATGCCTTGGCGTTGAGCTCCTTCATCCGCATTCGCGCAATGTCAATCTCGTCGACGAGTCGTCGCCGGTGCTCGACAATGTCGACGAGGCTCAGTTCGGCGCTCTTGTGACGCTCGACAAGCGATTGCCTCTGGTCCTTGAGCAGCGTTGCCAACAGATCGGATTTCGCCAGGAGATCGAGCAGTTGTTCCACGACCGGTGCCTCGCGCACCCGCGCGCTGTGCATGCGCCACATGCGCTGTCGCGAAAACCAGCCGGCCATCTTTTCGCGCCGCGTCAATCCGCGAAAACTGTCGAGGTCCGCCGAAACCTTGGCAGTGAACTGGTCGAGAGAGAAGACGAGTTCCGCAAGCAGCACATCAAGCGTGGAACTATCGGTCAAGAAGGCCTGAAATCGCGCATTCTGCTCCAGGAAAAGCTCATCGGACGAGCGCTGCCCGTCACCATCGAAGCCGGCGATGCAAGCGGCACAATAGTCCGCCTCCCCGCCCATGGCCTCGGCAAGGTCGCGGGCGGCTTCATACTGGCTGTCGAAGGGCGGGCTCTTGCGCACCGGGCACTCCAGGGAATCTGCAGATTTCAGATTGCAGATTAGTCATTTGCATCGCCGAAGAAAACAGGCCTTTGCCGGCTCAGACCGGCTCGGCAATCCATTCGCCATTCATCGCGTCGTCCCAATGGCGGCGACACAGCGAAACATATTTCTCGTTCCCCCCGACATCGATCTGTGCGCCTTCGTGCAGCACCTTGCCCTCCGCATCGAGCCGCACCACCATGGTGGCCTTGCGCCCGCAATGGCAAATGGTCCGCACCTCCCGCATCTCGTCGGCAATTGCCAGCAGTTCCTGAGAGGCCGGGAAGAGCTTGCCCTGGAAATCCGTTCTCAGGCCGTAGACCATGACGGGTATGCCAAGCCTGTCGACCACGCGGGCAAGCTGCCAGATGTGATCGCGGGTCATGAAATGTGCCTCGTCGACGAAGACGCAGGAGATCGCCTGCCCTTCACTGCTGAGTTTGCGCACCAGCGCATAGAGATCGCTGTCACCTTCGAAGGGGATTGCCTCTGCCTCGAGCCCGATGCGCGAACCGATGACACCCCGCCCGACCCGATCGTCGAAGGCCGCGATCAGGAGAACCGTGCGCATGCCACGTTCGTGGTAATTGTAGGAGGCCTGCAGCAGCATGGTCGACTTGCCGGCATTCATCGTCGAGTAGTTGAAATAGAGCTTTGCCATCGAATTCTCCTTATCTGGCTTCTTGGAAGCTGGAGAACGCAAAGAAAAGCCCCAAGAAATCGATAGTCACAGGAAATCCAGGCGGCGAAATCGCCAAAAGCCTTGAAATTCAAGCTTTCTCAAAAAACGCCGGAGCGTCGCAATCATATAGTCCGGAACGCCGCAAACGCGCCGAGATCGCTTGTAAAACTGGTCTATTGATGGTTGGCTTGGGAACGTAAGACTGGGAGTCTAAAATGAAAACAACAAGCGCATTCAAACTCGTCACCGCAACTGCAGTCGCCGCGCTCTCTGTCGCGACTGCTGCTTTCTCCGCAGATCCTGAAAGCTGCTCCACTGTCCATCTCTCGGACATCGGCTGGACGGACGTCACCTCGACCACTGCGACCGCTTCCCTGCTTCTGAAGAAGCTCGGTTATGAGGCCGATATCAAGGTTCTCTCCCTGCCGGTCACCTATACCTCGATGAAGAACAAGGACATCGACGTCTTCCTCGGCAACTGGATGCAGTCCCAGAAGGGCGATATCCAGCCTTATCTGGACGACAAGTCGGTCGAATCCTACGGTCCGAACCTTGTCGGCGCCAAATATACGCTGGCGACCAATGCCAAGGGCGCCGAGCTCGGCATCAAGGACTTCAAGGATATCGCTGCTCACAAGGACGATCTCGACGGCAAGATCTACGGCATCGAGCCCGGCAACGACGGCAACCGCCATGTCATCGACATGATCGACAAGGACACCTTCGGCATGAAGGCCATGGAGCTCGTCGAATCCTCCGAGCAGGGCATGCTGGCTCAGGTCGCCCGCGCCGAGAAGGAAGGCAAGCCCATCGTCTTCCTCGGCTGGGAACCGCATCCGATGAATACCAACTTCAAGATGACCTATCTGTCGGGTGGCGACGACACGTTCGGACCGAATTTCGGCGGCGCCGAAGTCTACACCAACGTGCGGGCCGGCTATCTCGACGAGTGCCCGAACGTCGGGACGCTGGTCAAGAATCTCAAGTTCTCCCTGAAGATGGAGAACGAGATCATGAACAAGATCCTGAATGACGGCGAAGATCCGGAAAAGGCAGCGGGCGAATGGCTGAAGGCCAATCCGTCCGCGGTCGAGCCCTGGCTCGCCGGCGTCAAGACGCGCGATGGCAGCAGCGACGGCCTCGCAGCCGTCAAGTCCGGCCTCGGCCTCTGATGAAATGAACGGGGCGGGTCTGCCGCCCCGTTTTCGTTTTCATCCCGATCTTCGTTCTCAAAAGACAGGCGCGCCTCGTGAATTGGATCACCGACGCTAAAATTCCCATTGGCCCCTGGGCTAAGTCCTTTGTCGATTGGCTGACATCGAACGGCGAATGGTTTTTCAACCAACTCTCCGCCCTGTTGTCGCACGTCATCAATGCCTTGCTTTTCGTGCTGCAGACGCCCAATCCGCTGGTTGCGGTCCTTGCGATCAGTCTCCTCGCCTGGTGGCTGCGCCGGTCGATTGCAGTAGCGGTCTTCACCTGTCTTGGGCTGCTGCTCATCATGAATCAGGGCTACTGGAAGGAGACGACGGAAACGCTGGCGCTCGTGCTCGCCGCGACTTTCGTCAGCATGGTGATCGGCATTCCGCTCGGCATTGCGGCTGCCCGCCGCGCCTGGATCTATGCCGCCATGCGGCCCGTCCTGGACCTCATGCAGACCATTCCGACTTTCGTCTATCTGATTCCAGCGCTTATCCTTTTCGGCCTCGGCATGGTGCCGGGCCTGATTGCAACCGTCATCTTCGCCATCCCCGCTCCCATCCGCCTCACCCGCCTCGGCATCATCTCGACGCCCCCCTCCCTCGTCGAAGCAGCCGTCGCCTTCGGCGCAACGCCGATGCAGGTTCTGCGCAAGGTAGAGCTGCCCTTCGCGACACCGCAGATCATGGCCGGCCTGACGCAGACGATCATGCTCTCCCTCTCGATGGTCGTCATCGCCGCCCTCGTTGGCGCCCCCGGTCTCGGCGTACCGGTGGTACGTGCCCTGAACACCGTCAACATTGCCAAGGGTTTTGAGGCAGGCTTCTGCATCGTTATCCTGGCAATCATTCTGGACCGCATGTTCCGCACCGCAGGCGAAGGAGACGGCGCATGACCGCGGTCAGTTTCAATGACGTCAGCATCATCTTCGGCGATCGGCCGGAAATTGGGCTCGCGATGGTCGATCAAGGTCGCTCACGCGACGAGATCAGCGCTGAGACCGGCCTCGTTCTTGGTGTCGCCAATGCCTCGCTGACGATCCAGGAAGGCGAAATCCTCGTGCTGATGGGCCTTTCAGGCTCCGGCAAGTCCACGCTCTTGCGCGCCGTCAACGGGCTCGCCCCCGTCGTGCGCGGCGACGTCGCTGTCTCGGCGGCAACGGGACCGGTAAACCCCTACAGATGCAATGCCAAGGCGCTGCGCGACCTGCGCACGCATACGGTTTCCATGGTGTTCCAGCAGTTCGCCCTCCTGCCCTGGCGCACCGTCGCGGAGAATGTCGGCTTCGGCCTCGAGCTCTCGGGCGTACGGGAAGCCGAACGCAAGAGCCGTGTCGGCGAGCAACTCGAACTCGTCAACCTGACGAAATGGGCGGACCGCAAGGTCAACGAACTCTCCGGCGGCATGCAGCAGCGCGTCGGCCTTGCCCGCGCATTTGCCACCGGCGCCCCGATCCTCCTGATGGACGAGCCGTTCTCGGCACTTGATCCGCTGATCCGCACGCGACTGCAGGACGAATTGTTGGAATTCCAGCGGCGACTGAAGAAGACCATTCTCTTCGTCAGTCACGATCTCGACGAGGCCTTCCGCATCGGCAACCGCATCGCCATCATGGAGGGCGGAAGGATCATCCAGTGCGGAACGCCACAGGAGATCGTCAAGAACCCGGCTGATCAATATGTCGCCGATTTCGTGCAGAACATGAACCCGATCAACATGCTGATGGCCTCTGACATCATGCAGCCCGGGCTTGGCGATGCGGCAATCGGCATGTCGGTCAGCGCCACCGCGCGCCCCACGACGCCGCTCGTCGATGTCCTCGATGCCCTCGCCCGGCAGCCCGGCAGTATCGGTGTCGTCGACAACGGCCAGATCGTTGGCACGATCTCGGCGCAGGATGTCGTCACCGGCCTCACCCGGCACAGGCGGAAGGACTGAAGCAGGTTCGCGATACGGCACCGAAAACAAAGCACTGAAGCGCGGCGAACAAATCTCGGAGATCGAGCCACGCTTTAGACTTGATCCTTCCACTCCGCTTTGCGACAACGCGGATATGAAAGAGCCATCCTCAACGCTTCGCGAAACCGACGACGAGGCCCGCAAGCTGGCGCGCACCCTCTTGCGCTCTGCCCGCTATGCGGCTCTCGCCGTTCTCGATCCTGAAACCGGCTTTCCCTTCGCAAGCCGGGTTCTCCTCGGCACCGACATAGACGGCGTTCCGGTCATTCTCGTTTCCGCGCTCTCGACCCACACGAAAGCACTTGCCGCCGATACCAGAGCCTCGCTGCTGACCGGCGAGCCCGGCAAGGGCGATCCGCTTGCCCATGCGCGGTTGACGACCCAGTGCCGTGCGGAACGGGTGGAGCGGGATACGCTCCTTCATGCGCGCATCCGCACCCGCTTTCTCGCACGTCACCCAAAGGCGAACCTCTATATCGACTTCCCGGATTTCTGCTTCTTCCGCCTTGTCCCGCAATCGGCGAGCCTCAATGGCGGCTTCGGTCGTGCATACATTTTGGACGGAAGTGATCTCGTGATTCCCTCCGCGGCAAATGATGACATCGCGGAAAAAGCTGACGCCGCAGTGCAAGATTTAATAGCGCGCCATCCGGACCTGATGTCAGCGCTGACATTGAGGCTAAAGGCTCCGGAAGCAGGTCCCTGGCGCATAAGCGGTGTCGATTCCGCCGGTTTTGATATGATTTCAGGTGACTTATTGTTGCGTTGCGAGTTCGATATACCCGCTGAGGATTTGGATCACATTTGTTCAAACATATCTAAAATAGCATACCTGATACCTTAAATTTAGGTATATACAATCTTCAAACCCAATTGCTAGTTTTCGCCGTCAGTCAAAGAACCGTCTGACGGCCTGTGCCTGTACGGATGATGTACGTTTCGCATTAGGAAGAAGAAAATATGGAAACCTCTGATTTGGCCGAGCACACCAATGTGGCGGCAGCTTTATTATCGGCCATGGCCAACCCCAAGCGTTTGCTGATCCTCACCAGCCTGGTAAAGGGAGAAGTGCCTGTCGGCGTTCTCGCTACCCAGGTTGGCCTGAGCCAGTCGGCCCTCTCCCAGCATCTGTCGAAATTGCGCGCTCAGAAGCTGGTCAAGACCCGTCGTGATGCACAGACGATCTACTATTCCAGCAACTCCGAGCCGGTCATGAAGATCCTTGCAACACTCGAGGATATCTACGTGGCTCAGAACCGGAGCAGGTCTGCAGCCTGATGTTAGCGCTGACATGATGTCAGTCTGAGCAACGTTCAAGGAGATGTTTCCGCGGACGCTGCTTATGCTATTTTCAGCACGTGAAGCCTTAGAGGCCGGCAATTCGCAAGAATTGCCGGCCTTGTTTGGTTGGAGAAGCGGGCTTAGCTGCCCACCACTCCGTTCTTGCTGCGCGTCAACACGACAAGCGACGGACGGGCCGGTACGCCCGGCTTGAAGTCCGGCCAGCTGGTGCCGGCATCTTCCATCGAAGTCGCATCCTCATTGTCGGCCATGCGCAATTCGCCCGGATGTTGGACCGAGAGGAAGACGCTGGAACCATCAGAGGTGAAGGTCGGAGAGCAGGTCTCCGAACCGACGGGCGCGATATAGATGAGCTTCGGCAGCGCGCGGCCCGGACCTTCTGTATCCATCACATAGACGGAATCGGCGATGCCTTCCGGCGGCGGACCGTCGGTCGTCACCCAAAGTCGGCCTGCCGGATCGACGGCAAGATTGTCAGGATCAGTAAACCATCCGGCCGAAGTGGTCGCCGGGTGGAACATCGCCTGGTCTTCGGGCTTTGCCGGATCCCCGCAAAGGACGAAGACATCCCATTTGAAGCTCTCGGCTGCGTAGTCAGGCTTGTCCGGACCGCCGGGGGTTACGAGTTCCAGCAGGTGCCCATGCGGATTGGGGCCACGCGGATTGGCAACGTTGACCTGTTCCTTCTCGTCGTCACCCTGGCCTTTCGGCAGGCGGTCCTCATTCTCCGTCATGGCAACATAGAGCTTGCCGGTGCCGAGATGCGGGATGAAACCTTCCGGGCCGTCCATCGGTGTCGCACCGACGAGATCGGCCGCAGCGCGCGTTGCGAGGACCACATCGGCCTGCGTCTTGAAACCGGCTTCCGCCGTCAGCGGGCCTTCGCCGGCAACGAGCGGGATCCAGCGCATCGTGCCGTCGCTCTCGAACTTGGCGACTGACAGCGTGCCGTGGTCGAGCAGGTCCTTGTTGGCGGCACGATCGTCAGGGTTCCACGGATCGCGGGTGACGAAGCGATAGATATATTCGAAATCGTCATCATCGCCCATGAAGACCACGACGCGGCCATCCGGCGCCACGCAACACTGTGCGCCTTCATGTGTCATGCGGCCGAGCGATGTACGCTTGACCGGCTTTGCCGAGGGATCGAAGGGATCGATTTCGACGACCCAGTCGAAACGCATCCATTCGTTCGGCTCTTCCTCGAACTTGAAGCGCGGTTCGACGCGGCTGACGGAATAGATGTCGTTCTCATCCTCGTCCCAGCCCTGGCGCTCGACCAGTTCCTGGTTCGGGAGCTTTTTATAGTCGCCGGCAAAGACGTCCATTGCGCCTTCTTCACCTGAGAGCATCGTGCCCCAAGGCGTGATGCCGCCATTGCAGTTCGAGATCGTGCCGAAGACGACCGTGCCGGTCGGATCGGCCTTGGTCTTGAGGCGGTCGTCACCGGCAGCCGGACCGGAAATGCCGATTTCCGTGCTCATGTGGATGCGGCGATTATATTTGCCGTCCTTGACCACCTGCCACTGATTGCCGTCCTTGCGCACCTCGAAGACGGAGACACCGACAGCGGCCATGACCGCACGGATCTGGTCCTCGGTCAGCTTCTCGCGATAATTCTCCGCCGTCAGGCCCGGGAACATCAGGAAGGGCGTCGCGTATTCGTGGCTGACGACCATCAGGCCGTGGTCCGAGCTCTTCTCGCCCCAGGGCAATGGCAGGAACTGCGTGAAGTCATTATTGTAACCGAACTGGCGTTCGGCGGCCTTGCCGTTGAGCTTGGCCACGTCGAATTCCGGGCTGTCGGCAAAGAGCGCGTCGCCCCAGCGAATGAGGATTTGGCGCTCATAGCCTTCAGGCCAGTGGTCGGCGGTGTCGCGCACGCGCTTCAGTTCTGGGAAAGTGAGCGTCGACTCGGCGGCTTCTGCCTTGATGGCTTCAAAAGCCGGCGCAAAGGCGGCCGCACCCATGGCTGCGATGAAGCCTTTCAGAATGGTACGGCGACGAACGCCTTCTTCGAGAATGGTGCCGTAGCTCGGCGCAAATGCACGCCGCGGATTGGGGCGCGGCCTGGTTTTCTGGCGGTCCGTCATGACTACCTCCGGTAAAAACGGTTGAATTTCAAGGAAATGAATGAAATGCCCTTGGCCATTGCGGCCATCGATTTCTGTAGCAATACCCGGCGAAGGATTGATGACGCTTCAAGCGTCTCGGGAACGGCATTTGGCGGCGCTTCTTCGGCTTGACGCCTTGCCCGGCGCTGATAATTTGACCGGGCAGTAAAAATAAACGGCGCCAAGCCTTGAACGGGATGGCCTCCCCAACGGCCAGGAGAACAGCATGTCCAACCGCCTGAATGCAACGCCAAACGACCTTCGCGCCTTTTGGATGCCCTTTACCGCAAACCGCCAGTTCAAGAAGGAACCGCGCCTCTTCGTGAGTGCGAAGGATATGTACTACCAGACCCATGACGGACGTCAGGTTCTGGATGGTACGGCTGGCCTCTGGTGCGTGAATGCCGGACACTGCCGCCCGAAGATCACCGAAGCGATCCGCGAGCAGGCGGGCGAACTCGATTACGCCCCCGCTTTCCAGCTCGGTCACCCCAAGGCCTTTGAACTCGCCAACCGCTTGGTCGACATCGCCCCCGAGGGATTGGATCACGTCCTCTACACCAATTCCGGTTCTGAATCGGTGGAAACGGCGCTCAAGGTGGCGCTTGCCTATCACCGCGTGAAGGGCAATGGCTCACGCTTCCGCCTGATCGGCCGCGAGCGCGGCTATCACGGCGTCAATTTCGGCGGTATCTCCGTCGGCGGCATCGTCACCAACCGCAAGATGTTCGGCACGCTATTGACCGGCGTCGACCACATGCCGCACACCCACCTGCCCGGCAAGAACAACTTCACCCGCGGCGAGCCTGAAATTGGCGGCGATCTCGCCACCGAACTCGAGCGCATCGTTACGCTGCATGACGCCTCCACGGTCGCCGCCGTCATCGTCGAGCCGGTCGCCGGCTCTACCGGCGTGCTCATTCCGCCGAAGGGTTACCTGCAGAAACTGCGCGAGATCTGCACAAAGCACGGCATCCTGCTGATCTTCGACGAAGTCATCACCGGCTTCGGCCGCCTCGGTGCTCCCTTCGCTGCCCAGTATTACGACGTGAAGCCCGACATGATCACCGCCGCCAAGGGCCTGACCAACGGCGTCATCCCGATGGGCGCCGTCTTCGTGACCTCGGAAATTCACGATGCCTTCATGAACGGCCCCGAGCACATGATCGAGTTCTTCCACGGTTATACCTACTCGGGTAACCCGATCGCTTCGGCCGCAGCCCTTGCAACGCTCGACACCTACAAGGAAGAAGGCCTGCTGACACGCGCAGCCGAGCTCGCCGACTATTGGGCCGATGCGCTGCATTCGCTGAAGGATTGCCCCAACGTCATCGACATCAGAAATACGGGTCTCATCGGCGCCATCGAGCTCGACCCGATTGCCGGCGAGCCAACCAAGCGCGCCTTCACGGCCTTCCTCAAGGCCTATGAAAGCGGCCTGCTGATCCGCACGACAGGCGACATCATCGCGCTCTCGCCGCCGCTGATCATCGAGAAGAAGCACATCGACGAGCTCTTCGGCAAACTGCGCACGATCCTGCAGAACAACATCTGAGCGCAATCATCCCGGATGAATTCAAGGGCGAGGCTCCGGCCTCGCCCTTTCTTTTTGATGTCGGCGACCTCGATCGCGTTATCGGTCTCCGGTGTGACGGATTTCCTGCAGACAGGGCAAATCACCCCAATGGAGATCCCATGCAGAGATTTGTCTTCCTTCTCTCCTTCGTCCTGCTGCTGGCACCTGCAGCACATGCCGGAACCGGTTTTCGTGAAATCACCCTGGCCGGCAAGAATAACGATAGCCCTGTTCATGTCAGCATCTGGTATCCAACCGCATCCGACGCCGCGCCGGTTCTTCTCGGCGAAACCCCGGCCTTTATCGGTCAGCCCGTAATCCGGGATGCCGCACCCATGACCGGCCCGCATCCGCTAGTCGTCCTCTCCCATGGTTACGGCGGCAGCTGGCGCAACCTCGCCTGGCTTGCCGCCGACCTCGTTGACGCAGGCTATGTCGTTGCCGCGCCCGATCATCCGGGTACGACGACATTCGACATGCGGAAACCCGACGCCGTCGAACTGTGGAAACGTCCCGGCGACCTCAGCCGCGTGATCGATGCTCTGCTCGGCAATCCCGATCTGACGGGCGGCGTGGCATCCGGTCGGATTGCCGCCATCGGCCATTCACTCGGCGGCTGGACGGTCGTCGAACTGGCGGGCGGACGCTTCGATGCGGCCAGGGTAACGAGAAATTGCGCGGCTGAATTCAGCCCGATCTATTGCAAGATATTCGTGGCGCTGGGGGTCGGCCGCGATGCCGCCTCCAGCACGGCGCTGGCCGCCGATCTCAGCGATGCGAGAATCCGCGCCATCGTCGCACTCGACCTCGGCCCCGGCCGCGGGCTGACGCCGGAGAGCCTTGCGGCAATCCACATCCCCGTCATGGTGCTGGGTGCTCAGGCGGACGTCGATGCGGAGACGGCAATCAAGACGGACATCGCAGCCACGAACAAGGATTCCGGCTATATTGCCCGCTATCTGCCGCCAGCAACCACTACCTACAGCCTGATCCCCGGATCGCTGCATTTCAGCTTCATGCAGACATGCAAACCTGGCGCCGCCGAACTGATCGAGAAAGAGGCGCCCGGCGAGAGCATCGTCTGCCGGGATGGTGCCGGCGCCGATCGCGCAGCCATTCACCGGCAGGTTTCCGGCATGGTTACGGATTTCCTGGGAACTGCGCTCGCGGATCAATAGACAAGGCCCCTCATCCTCGCGCCTCAGAGAGCCGTGAATGACGAAGACGCAGGCTGCGGATCAGATCCGCAGCCTGCGCCTCAAAACGGATACGTTCAGGAGACGGAGGCGACCGAAAGGCAGAGGGCAAACTTTTTGACGAGCCGGCGATCGAAATGCCCTTCGTTGGCCAGCATCCAGGTCAGCGCCTCTTTCGCGCTCCACGCTGACTTGTAGGGGCGCGCCGAAGTGACCGCGTCATAGACATCGCAAATCGCCGCAAGGCGTGCGTGAAGGCTGATTTCGCCATGGGAGAGCTTGCGCGGATAGCCCTTGCCGTCGATCCGTTCATGATGATTGAGGCAGACGTCGAGAACAATTTCCGACATGCCCTCCTGACGCGCCAGGATCGCATGCCCCTTTTCCGGATGATCGCGGATCAGTTGCATCTCGTCTTCGTTCAGGCGCCCCTCTTTGTTGAGCACTTCGAGCGGAATTTCGAGCTTGCCGACATCGTGCAACAGCCCCGCCGTGCCGAGCGCCTGCACCACTTCCTCATCCAGTCCGAGGTGGCGGCTGAAAAGGATCATCAGGGCGCTGACAGAAAGGGAATGCAGAAAGGTCACTTCGTCCTTGGATTTCAGCCGGGTAACGCTGATGAAGACGGCAGGATGGTCATCCATCGATTTGGAAACAGAGGAAATTACCGGCTCGACCTGGTCGACGGAGATCGCATCTCCGCCCCGCAGCCGGCCGAAGACATTTTCCAGCACTTCCACGGATTTCTGAATGGTCTCGCGCGCCGCCTTGATGTCGATCTCGATCTTGCGGGAGATACCTCCGACATCGATGCCTTTGGTGGTGTTGATCACGACACCTGCATCCGCACATTCATTGAGCTTCAGCGTATCGCTCTCACGCCGCAGTAAGAACCGTCGCCGGGATAGAAGAGGATGGTCCCAGACACCCTCGACCATCTCGATAAACATTCCGGTCCGCACTTGCCTAGCTTCAATACGCTTGAGCATTCAGATATCTGTTCCCGCTATATGTCTGAATCGACAAATCGAATATTTTATTGCACCGCAACAATATACTAGGGAATAGTAGTTATACTCGGATTCTCAGAATCAATTGTTAACTCGCTAAAACAGCAAAGCAAAAACAGCGGTCAGCGGCGCCATGACCAGATATGGGCTTATCCTCAGCCGCCGATATGCTCTGTCGAGGACAGCTTCGCCCTACAAGTCCGCACGACTGAACGTATCGGGCCGGAAGAACCCAGCTCTGACAATTGCGGATTGAGATTGCCCTGACAGGGGTGCCGTGATCTGCCGATCAGCCTGGGCAGGACAGACCGAAAATTGCGGGAAATGGACTGAAAAATCAAAAAATCGGGCGCAATCTTTTCAAATTTGGCGAAATCGGCGCCGATCTTGTTATCATCTTGCGGAATCTCACCGAAATTTCTAGAAATCTTGCCATGCGCCGGGCGAGCCAAATATGGCCGCGGGGCTCATTGATCGTGCAGCTTTTCCTCGTCCTTGGCACGCTCCCAACGGGATCGCTGACAAAAGAATGGCCTGCGCGACAAGCAACCGGTGGTCGAAGACGACCCTACCCAAGGAGACAGAACATGACCCTGAAGACTCTGACGGCGACGCTGGTCGCCTCGCTGGCATTTGCCCCGCTCGCGCATGCGGATATCGTCATCGGCCTCATCGCGCCGCTGACCGGTCCGGTGGCAGCCTATGGCGACCAGGTAAAGAACGGCGCGCAGACCGCCGTCGATGAAATCAACAAGAGCGGCGGCATTCTCGGCGAGAAGGTCGTGCTCGAACTCGCCGACGATGCCGGTGAGCCGAAGCAGGGCGTTTCTGCTGCGAACAAGGTTGTCGGCGAGGGCATCCGCTTCGTCGTCGGCCCGGTCACCTCGGGCGTTGCCATCCCGGTTTCTGACGTTCTGGCCGAAAATGGCGTGCTGATGGTCACCCCGACCGCCACGGCGCCTGACCTCACCAAGCGCGGCCTGACCAATGTTCTGCGCACCTGCGGCCGGGACGACCAGCAGGCCGAAGTCGCCGCCAAATACGTTCTCGAACATTTCAAGGACAAGCGCGTCGCCATCATCAACGACAAGGGCGCTTACGGTAAGGGTCTCGCCGACGCCTTCAAGGCAACGCTGAACGCTGGTGGCATCACCGAAGTCATCAACGACTCCATCACGCCCGGCGACAAGGACTTCTCCGCGCTGACCACCCGCGTCAAGGCTGAGAAGGTCGATCTCATCTATTTCGGCGGCTACCACCCGGAAGGTGGCCTGCTTGCCCGTCAGCTGCATGACCTTTCGGTCAATGCCCAGATCATCGGCGGCGACGGCCTTTCCAACACGGAATTCTGGACGATCGGCACCGATGCGGCAGCTGGCACGCTGTTCACCAATGCCTCCGACGCCACCAAGAGCCCGGACTCCAAGGCTGCAGCCGATGCGCTCGCCGCCAAGAAGATCCCGGCCGAAGCCTTCACGCTCAACGCCTATGCTGCCGTTGAAGTCCTGAAGGCCGGTATCGAGAAGGCCGGCAGCGCCGAGGATGCAGAAGCCGTTGCTACTGCCTTGAAGGGCGGCGAGCAGATCCCGACGGCGATTGGCAAGCTCACCTATGGCGAGACCGGCGACCTCTCCTCGCAGAGCTTCTCGCTCTACAAGTGGGAAGGCGGCAAGATCGTTGCTGCCGAGTAATAGGAACGAATGGAACATGCGACCGGGCGCCAATGGCGCCCGGTTTCGTTTGCGGGCATCGAATCCACAAGCAGATGCGCTATAACTCGCGGAATCGATTGCATCGCGAGGGTAGTCATGACCGCCAAACTCGAACGTCTTATTGATCAGGGTGTGGGGCGTGTGCCGGCCGACATCGTGCTGAAAGGCGGACGCTTCTTCGATCTCGTAACCGGCGAACTCGTCCAGTCGGACATTGCCATCGGCGGCGACCGCATCGTCGGAACCTGTGGCAACTACAGCGGCCAAACCGAGATCGACATTTCCGGCAAGATCGTCGTTCCCGGCTTCATCGATACGCATCTGCATATCGAATCTTCGCTCGTCACGCCGCACGAATTCGACCGCTGCGTCCTGCCCTATGGCGTCACGACCGTGATCTGCGACCCCCACGAGATCGCCAATGTGCTCGGCAAGGAAGGCATCGAATTCTTCCTCGCTTCGGCGCTGGAAACGATCATGGATATCCGCGTCCAGCTGTCCTCCTGCGTGCCGGCTACCCATCTGGAGACATCAGGCGCCGACCTGCCGGTCGAAAGCCTCCTGCCCTACCGCGACCATCCCAAGGTCATCGGGCTTGCCGAATTCATGAATTTCCCGGGCGTGATCCATAAGGATCCCGTCTGCATGGCAAAGCTCGATGCTTTCCAGGGCGGGCATATCGACGGCCATGCGCCACTGCTCTCAGGCAATGATCTGAACGGTTATCTCTCGACAGGCATCCGCACCGAGCACGAATGCACGAGCGCGGCCGAAGCCCTGGAGAAAATCCGCAAGGGCATGCACATCCTCATCCGCGAAGGCTCCGTCTCGAAGGATCTTCACGCCCTGATGCCCATCATCACCGAGCGCCTCTCGCCCTACCTTGCGCTCTGCACCGATGACCGCAATCCGCTCGATATCGCCGAGCAGGGCCATCTCGACTACATGATCCGCACGGCGATCACCCATGGTGTCGAGCCGCTCGCTGTCTACCGCGCCGCCTCGATCTCGGCTGCCCGCGCCTTCGGCCTGCGCGACCGTGGCCTCGTCGCGCCCGGCTGGAGAGCCGATCTCGTCGTCATCGACAGCCTGGAGAATTGTCGGGCGGAAATGGTCTTCTCGGCCGGCCGTCACGTCACCGATGCGCTTTTTGCCACCCGCAAGTCCGTGTCGCCAGTTGGCCTCGACAGCGTCAAGGCTCGCTCCGTCAATGCAGCCCATTTCGGCGTGCCTGTTTCGGAGGGAGAAACGCCCGTCATCGGCGTCATGCCCGGCAAGATCATCACCGAGCATCGCCGTTACCGCCTGCCGGCGAAAGGGAATCAGACGACCGTCGATCTCGGCAACGACATCATCAAGGTCGCCGTCATCGAGCGTCACGGCAAGAACGGTAATCACGCCAACGGCTTCGTTCAGGGATTCGGATTGAAGAAGGGCGCCATCGCCTCGACGGTCGGCCATGACAGCCACAATATCTGCGTCGTCGGCGTCAACGAGGACGACATGGCGCTTGCGGCCAATCGTCTGGGCGAGATCAAGGGTGGCTTCGTCGTCGTCGAAGACGGCAAGGTCACGGGTGAGATTGCGCTCCCCGTCGCCGGCCTGATGAGCCTGGAACCCTATGAAACCGTGCGCGACACGCTGCATGATCTGCGCAAGGCAGCCTATGCCCTGGGCACGACCCTGGAGGAACCCTTCCTGCAGGTCGCCTTTCTGCCCCTGCCCGTGATCCCGCATCTGAAGATCTCGGACAAGGGGATGGTGGACGTCGATCGCTTCGCGCTGATCAGCTGATACGAGCGCAGAAGGCGTCAAGCGCCTTGAGCTGCACTGTCTTGGCGCTGGCGGTGGCTTTGAACCCGGGCATGGGCAATGGAGCGCCCAGCACCATGCCGGCAGGAAGCTGAAACTCCGCGGCCTCACGCGTCAGGTTGAAGACGAAGAGCAGTTTCTCGTCTCCCTTCTGCCTGATGAAGGCGAGCAGGTCCTGATTGCTGCCAACGAATTCCATGCTGCCGTCGATCAGCACCGGATAGGTCTTCCGGAATTCGAGCGTACGCCGGTAATGATGCAGCACGGACCTGTCATCATTTTCCTGGGTGTCCACGGAAAGCGCCGCCTGTTCATAGGGCACCGGCAGCCAGCTCTTCTCAGCGCTGGTAAAACCGGCATGCGCCTTGCCGGCTTCCCATGGCATCGGCGTACGGCATCCGTCACGGCCCTTGAAGGCCGGCCAGAAGCGAATGCCATAGGGGTCGCGCAGGTCTTCGAAGGCAAGCTCTGCCTCCGGCAGGCCCAGCTCCTCGCCCTGGTAGAGGCAGATCGAACCGCGAAGCGCTGCCAACACCGAAATCGCCAGCTTGGCGATGACGGGCCGCTCCTCTTCCGTTAGCGCGAAGCGGCTGACATGGCGGTTGACGTCGTGATTGGAGAAAGCCCAGCAGACCCACCCATCTTTCACCATGCGCTGGAAGGTCTCTACGCAGCTTCGGACATGCGTGGCGGTAAATTCGGGGCCGAGCAGATCGAAAGTGTAGCACATATGCAGCTTGTCGCCGCCGGTCGTGTAGGCAGCAACGGTCTTCAACGAGCGCGCCCCATCGCCGACTTCACCTACCGTCGTGCGTCCCTCGTATTGATTGAGAAGGGCCCGAAAGCGTTTGAGGAATTCGAGGTTTTCCGGCTGCGTCTTATCGTAGAGGTGGTTCTGCATACCATAGGGATTGCTGTCGGGCGCATCGAGACCGGCCTGGTCCGGATCCGGAACATGCGGCGGATTGTCCCGGAGCAGCTTGTCGCAGAAATAATAGTTCACCGTGTCGAGGCGGAAACCGTCGACGCCGCGGTCGAGCCAGAACTTTACCGTCTTCAGCAGTGCGTCCTGAACCGGCTTACTATGGAAATTCAGGTCCGGCTGCGAGGTCAGGAAGTTGTGCTGGTAATATTGCCGGCGCACGCCATCCCATTCCCATCCCGGCCCGCCGAAGATCGACAGCCAGTTGTTCGGCGCCGTGCCGTCCGGCTTGGGATCGGCCCAGACATACCAGTCCGCCTTGTCGTTCGTGCGGCTGGAGCGGCTTTCCACGAACCATGGATGCCGGTCGGACGTATGGGAAATCACCTGGTCAATGATGACTTTTATGCCGAGCCTGTGGGCTTCCGACATCATTGCGTCGAAATCGTCGAGCGTGCCGAAAATCGGATCGACATCGCAATAGTCGGAGACGTCATAGCCCATGTCGGCCATCGGCGACTTGAAGAAGGGGGAGAGCCAGATCGCATCGACGCCGAGGCTTGCGATATGGGAGAGGCGCCGGGTTATCCCCTTGAGATCGCCGAGCCCGTCACCATTCGTATCCTGAAACGAGCGCGGATAGACCTGATAGATCACCGCGCCGCGCCACCAATCCGCATTCCCGCCTGTCTGCAACGCCATGAGCCGCCGTCTCCTGCTTCATTTCGCCCGCAAGACTAATGGCGGCGAAGCAAAAAACAACAGTTCAATGGCCCATTCTCGAGCAAAGATCAGCTAGTCGCGATCGGACAAAAGGGAGACGCTTATAAGCTTGTCCACACCCGAATGCTACCCACTGGTTTAGGGGTTGCAACGCCAAACCTTTGCGTTAAGGTGCCGTTGACCTGCACGTAACAGGTCAAACCGGGAACAAATGACCAAAGAAAAGGCGAAAAGCCTAGAAAGGTGGACCCTCCATGTCCTTTTTCACGAAAAAATTTCTCGCGTCTGCAATGGTTGGCTCATTGCTCGCATTTTCGGCCCATGCGGCCACACTGAATATCCATAATGGTGGCGACCCCACCTCGCTGGATCCGCAAAAGCTCTCCGGCGACTGGGAAAACCGTATTGCCGGCGACATTTTCGAAGGCCTTGTCACTGAAGACGCCAAGGACAACCCGGTTCCCGGCCAAGCCGAAAGCTGGACCATTTCCCCCGATGGCAAAGTCTACACTTTCAAGCTGCGTGATGGCATCAAGTGGTCCGATGGCCAGCCGGTAACGGCAGGCGATTTCGTCTTCGCCTTCCAGCGCCTTATCGACCCGAAGAACGCGGCCGACTACGCCTATCTGCAGTTCACCATCAAGAACGCGGAAAAGATCAACAAGGGCGAGATCACCGATCTCAACGAACTCGGCGTCAAGGCGATCGACGACAAGACGCTCGAGATCACCCTTGAGAACCCGACCCCATACTTCATTAACGCCCTGATGCACTACACGGCCTATCCGCTGCCGAAGCATGTCGTCGAGGCCAAGGGTCAGGACTGGGTCAAGATTGGCAACATCGTCACCAACGGTCCGTACAAGCCGACCGAATGGGTCCCCGGTTCGCACGTCACGACCGTCAAGAACGACCAGTATTACGGTGCCAAGGATATCAAGATCGACGGCGCGAAGTTCTTCGTGCTTGAAGACCAGGAAGCCGCTCTGAAGCGCTACCGCGCCGGCGAATTCGATATTCTCACCGACTTCCCGACCGACCAGTATGAGTGGATGAAGAAGAACCTGCCGGGCCAGGCGCATGTCGCCCCCTTCTCCGGCCTTTACTACTACGTCATCAACTCGACCAAACCGCCCTTCAACGACAAGCGCGTCCGCCAGGCTCTGTCCATGGCGATCAACCGCGAAGTCATCGGCCCGCAGATCCTCGGCACCGGCGAACTGCCGGCTTACTCCTGGGTCCCGCCGGGCACAGCAAACTACGGTGAGCCCGCCTATGTCTCCTGGAAGGATCTTTCCTATAAGGACAAGGTCGAAGAAGCCAAGAAGCTGCTGAAGGAAGCAGGCTTCGGCCCGGATCACCCGCTGACCACCGAGCTCAAGTACAACACCAACGACAACCACAAGCGCATTGCCGTCGCGATCGCCTCCATGTGGAAGCCGCTTGGCGTCAATGTCGAGCTCGTCAATGCTGAAACGAAGGTCCACTACGATCAGCTGCAGCGTGGTGAAGTGCAGATCGGCCGTGCCGGCTGGCTCGCCGACTACAACGATCCGGACAACTTCCTGAACCTGCTCGTCACCGGCGTTCAGATGAACTACGGTCGCTGGTCGAATGCCGACTATGACAAGCTGATCAAGGACGGCAACGCTCAGACCGATCTGACGAAGCGCGCCGAGATCTTCAAGAAGGCCGAACAGCTCGCGCTGGACGATTCCGCAGCACTTCCGATCTACTACTACGTCTCCAAGAACGTCGTCTCGCCCAAGATCGAGGGCTTCGTCGACAACGTTCAGGACATCCACCGCACGCGCTGGCTGTCCATCAAGGAATAAGGATGAAAGGCTCTTCCCGGTCACTCCGGGAAGAGCCGCTCCACGCCCATGATCAAATATGCACTCCGTCGATTGCTGTCGACGATCCCCGTCCTGTGGATCGCCGTCACAGCTTGCTTTTTCGTTTTGCGCCTCGCCCCCGGCGGCCCCTTCGATGGCGAAAGGCCATTGCCGCCGGTGATCCTGAAAAACCTCGCGGTTCATTACAACCTGGATAAACCGCTCATTCAGCAGTACCTGATCTACGTTGGTGATCTCCTGCACGGCGACCTCGGCCCCTCCTTCGCGAGCGAGGATTTCACCGTCGCCCAGCAGATCGGGATCGGCCTGCCCTACACCTTCACCATCGGCACGGCTGCCTTCCTGATCGCCATCATCGTCGGCGTCGCGGTGGGCTGTCTTGGGGCGCTCTATCAGAACAAGGCACCGGATTATATCCTGAGTGCCCTCATTCTGGTGGGCGTCGTGCTGCCGAACTTCCTGATCGCGCCCATCATGCAGCTCGTCTTCGGCATCCACCTTGCGTGGTTCCCGGTCGGCGGCTGGGGTGACGGATCGATCAAATATCTCGTTCTGCCGATCTTCGTTCTGGCGTTGCCGCATGCGGGCCGCATCTCGCGCATCACCCGTGGCTCGATGATCGAGGTGATGAACCAGAACTTCATCCGCACTGCCAAGGCCAAGGGCATCGGCCCGCGCCTGACGGTCATGCGCCACGCGCTGAAACCCGCCATGATGCCCGTCGTTTCCTATCTCGGTCCGGCGGCAAGCTACCTTCTCACCGGCTCGCTGGTTGTCGAAAGCATCTTCGGATTGCCCGGCATCGGCCGCTATTTCGTCAACGCAGCGCTGAACCGCGATTACGGCATGGTTCTCGGTACGGTCATCTTCTACATGGTGCTGATCGTGTTCCTGAACCTTCTGGTCGATATCGCCTATGCCTGGCTGGACCCGAAAGTGAGAAACCGATGATCCTCAATCCCGCAAAAAGAGAGCTGCTCGCAGCCGAACTGCTGGAAGCGGAAGGCCTGTCTCCGGAAGGCCGCTCGCTGACCAAGGATGCACTGCGTCGCCTCTCGCGCAACAAGGCAGCCGTCATCTCGATCGGCGTGCTGGTTCTGCTCATCATCGTAGCCTTCCTCGGCCCGAACTTCATCCCCTTCAACTATGAAGACCCGGATTGGGCCGCCTTCCGCGCGCCTCCGTCTTTCGAAAGCGGCCATTATTTCGGCACTGACCCGAACGGCCGCGATCTGCTCGCCCGTGTGCTCTACGGCACGCGCGTTTCGCTTGCCGTCGCGCTGACGGCCACGCTCGTCTCCGTCGTCATCGGCGTGCTCTATGGCGCCGTTTCCGGCTATATCGGCGGCAGGCTGGACTCGATCATGATGCGCTTCGTCGACATCATGTACGCGCTTCCCTACATCCTCTTCGTCATCCTGCTGATGGTGATCTTCGGTCGCAACGTTTACCTGCTCTTTGCGGCGATCGGTGCGCTCGAATGGCTGACCATGGCCCGCATCGTGCGCGGCCAGACCCTGTCGCTCAAACACCGCGAATTCGTGGAAGCCGCGCGTGCCTCCGGTCAGAAACCCTTCAAGATCATCACCAAGCACATCATCCCGAATCTCGTCGGTCCCGTCGTCATCTTCGCGGCGCTGACCGTACCTGAGATCATCGCGACCGAGAGCTTCCTCTCCTATCTCGGCTTCGGCGTGCAGGAACCGCTGACCTCGCTCGGCACCCTGATTGCCGAAGGCACCGATGCCATGGAAAGCATGCCTTGGCTGCTGGTCTTCCCCGCAAGCTTCCTTGTGGCCCTGCTCCTCAGCCTGCTGTTCATCGGCGACGGGCTGCGTGACGCATTCGACCCGAAGGATCGATAGGATGACCCAGGAAAACAAAAAAGAAAAACAGCAGGATACCCTTCTCGAACTGAAGGACTATTCGATCACCTTCGAGACGCCGGAGGGCCAGGTCAAGGCGGTCTCCAACATGAACCTGACGGTCCGTCGCGGCGAGCGCATCGCCATCGTCGGCGAATCCGGTTCGGGCAAGAGCCAGACCTTTCTCGGCGTCATGGGCCTGCTTGCCAAGAACGGCAGGACCACCGGCCAGGCCCTGCTCGAAGGCAAGGACGTGCTGGCGCTGAAACCGCGCGAGCTCGACCATGTCCGCGGCAAGGACATGGCCATGGTCTTCCAGGATCCGATGACGGCACTCAACCCGTCGCTGCGGATTTCCCGACAGCTGACGGAACAGCTCGAAATCCACCGCGGCTTCACGGCCAAGGCGGCATCGGCCGCGGCTCTCGACATGCTGAAGCGTGTCGGCATTCCCGACCCGACGCGCCGTTTCGGCCTCTATCCGCATGAGCTTTCGGGCGGCATGCGCCAACGTATCGTCATTGCCATGGCGCTGCTCACGAAGCCGAAGCTCCTGATCGCCGACGAGCCGACGACAGCGCTCGACGTGACCATCCAGGCGCAGATCCTCGATCTCTTCAATGATCTAACGGCAGAGATGAACACGGCGCTGATCATGATCACCCACGACCTCGGCGTCGTGGCCGGTCTCGCCGACAAGGTGGCCGTCATGTATGCCGGCCGTATCGTCGAGGAGGCCCCGGTCGACGAACTCTTCGAGAACCCGGCGCACCCCTATACCGCAGCCCTGCACGCGTCGATCCCGCGCCCGGATCAGGATGTCGACGACCTCGTCGTCATCCCCGGCCGCCCGCCGAACCTGCAGCACCTGCCGAAGGGCTGCAATTTCTCGCCGCGCTGCTCGCAGGTTCAGGACGATTGCATCGACCGCCCGCCGCAGCTTCAACAGCAGGGGGCAAACCACTGTGCCGCCTGCTTCCATCCCTTCCCCCGCCGCGAGGAGTTGCTGGTCCATGGCTGAACGCTCGCTTCTGAGGGTCGAGAACCTGACGACCCAGTTCGAGATTCCCTCGAAATCCTTCTTCAAGCCGCCGCTGATGCTGACGGCCGTCAACAATGTCAGCTTCGATCTCGCCGAAGGCCGCACGCTTGGCATCGTCGGCGAATCCGGGTGCGGCAAGTCGACGCTCGGCCGCTCGATCTTGCGTCTCCTGAAGTCGCAGAAGGGCCGTATTCTCTGGCAGGGCCGCAACCTGCTCGACCTGTCGGATGAGGAAATGCGTGCCGCACGCCGCGACATGCAGATCATCTTCCAGGATCCGATTGCCTCGCTCGACCCGCGCATGACGGTCGGCGACATCATCGCCGAGCCGCTCACCGTCTTCGAACCGAAGCTTTCGAAGGCCCAGCGTCTCGACCGCGTGCGCGAGATCATGACCGCCGTCGGCCTGGTGCCGGAGATGATCAACCGCTATCCGCACGAATTTTCGGGCGGTCAGGCGCAACGTATCGGCATTGCCCGCGCCGTCGTCACCAAGCCGAAGCTCATCATCTGCGACGAGCCGGTATCGGCTCTCGACGTGTCGATCCAGGGTCAGGTCATCACGCTGCTTCGCAAGCTGCGCAAGGAGTTTGGGCTGACGCTGATCTTCATCAGCCACGACCTCTCGGTCGTGCGCCTGATCTCCGATGACGTGCTGGTTCTCTATCTGGGCAAGGTGGTCGAAGCCGGCGATTGCGCCACCGTCTTCGAACATCCGGCCCACCCCTATACGCAGGCGCTGTTCTCCGCGGCCCCGATCCCGGATCCGAAGCTCGCGCGCCTGCGCAGCCGCATCCGCCTGCAGGGGGACCCGCCCTCGCCGCTCAACCCGCCGAAGGGCTGTGTCTTCTCGCCGCGCTGCTGGAAGGCGACCGACGTCTGTCGCACCGAAATGCCGCCGACGGAACTGGTCCGTCCCGGCCAGACGGCCGCTTGCTATCATATGGACCGGCCCTGACATGATATTCTCCATCGCCCCGCCCTCGGGGCGATGGACTTTCAACTCTCCTTGACTTGTCTCCTCCCGCCTCTTCGCGTATCCGCAAGAGCAGAAAAAATCCGGGAGGAAAGCTTGAGCGGACGGTTTCTATCGATCGGCGAATGCATGGTGGAGCTCTCGCAGGCCGGTGAAGGCCTGCTGCGCAAGGGCTTTGCCGGCGATACTTTCAACACCGCATGGTATGCTCGCGCCTGCCTGCCGCCCGCCTGGTCGGTCGACTATTTCACCGCGCTCGGCGATGATCCGATGTCCGACGAAATGGCAGCTTTCATGGACAAGGCCGGCGTCGGCACCGGTCTCATCCGCCGCATCAAGGGCAAGACGCCCGGCCTCTACATGATCAATCTCAGGAACGGCGAACGCTCCTTCAGCTACTGGCGCGACAGTTCCGCCGCCCGCAGCCTTGCCACCGATCCTGATCGCCTACGTGAGGCAGTGGAAAGTGCTGACGTCGTCTATTTCTCCGGCATTACGCTCGCCATCCTCTCCCATGACGACGCCGACACGCTGCTTGCAGAAATCCGTCGCGCAAAGGCAGTCGGCAAATTTGTCGTCTTCGATCCAAACATCCGTCCCCGCCTCTGGTCGAGCTACGATGTGATGCACACGACGATCAGCGAAGGCGGCCGCGCTTCCTCGCTGGTCATGCCGAGCTTCGACGACGAGGTTGCCCATTTCGGCGACGCCTCCATCGACGCCACCATTGAACGCTATCTTGCACTCGGCGCCTCGCACGTCGTCGTCAAGAACGGTGCGGAAGGTGCAACGCTGAGCTTCGCCAACGAGAAAACCCATGTGCCGGCAGAAAAGGTCGAAAAGGTCGTCGACACGACAAGCGCCGGCGACAGCTTCAACGGCGCTTTCCTGGCTCATTATCTGGAACATCGCGATGCACCGACAGCCGCCGGCTTCGCTGCGAAAGTCGCGGCTCGTGTGGTCAGCGAACACGGCGCGCTGGTGCCGAAGGAGAAGCTCGGCCTTTGACATCAGGTTGAAGCCTGCGCATGTCGCTTGATCAAGCGGCCCGCGCAGGCTCGCCCCCGCCTCAGCGGTCAATCATATCGATCGTCAGATCAGGAATTGGGCTTCTTGTCGTCGGTGCGGACGGCCTCATCGTGATACCAGCAGCTGTCGAGCGCATCGCACACTCCGGCAGCCTCACGCTCCATCATCCGAAAGCGCTCGAAGCGGTTCGAGGCCTGAACGGCCTTGATCGGAAACTGGTAGATCGTCGCGGATTCGCGATGGAAATCGATTGCCATGAGATAGCCTTTCTTCAGCTCGGCCTATCAACATTCACGGTCGCTACAATAGCACAATGCACATAGTTTATGCAAATTGCACAAAATAGATGCAATGTCGCAATTATAAACGCTCGATGCGGCATTTGCTGATTAAGGCCCTGCTGATTTGGTCAAAACTTCATCCATTGCTGACAACGCCGGAATTTTGATCTGGTTCCTGCCTCTTAAATGGCCTCTGCCAAGGACGATAGCCGCGAACCCTCATCGCCTCGCGGGCCGGAAACCTCTCTCGCAAACGCCTGCAACACGGTGATTCGCAAATTTTTTATGTCAGCTGTCCGAACTGGCACGCTACGTGCTTTAGAATAGGCATCCCCTGGCGAGAGGGTGCGCGCTTGCGCCCTTGCCTCAGGATTGCTCAAGTTCGCAGCAGAGAGAGACGCGATGACAAAGTATAAGCTCGAGTACATTTGGCTCGATGGGTACACTCCGGTACCGAACCTGCGTGGCAAGACGCAGGTCAAGGAATTCGATAATTTCCCGACGCTCGAACAGCTCCCGCTCTGGGGCTTCGACGGTTCGTCGACGATGCAGGCCGAAGGCCGCAGCTCTGATTGCGTGTTGAAGCCGGTTGCCATCTATCCGGATCCGGCCCGCACCAACGGCGTGCTCGTCATGTGCGAAGTCATGATGCCGGACGGCGTCACGCCGCATGCGTCCAACGCGCGCGCCACCATCCTCGACGACGAAGATGCCTGGTTCGGCTTCGAACAGGAATATTTCTTCTACGAGAACGGCCGCCCGCTCGGCTTCCCCGAGTCCGGCTACCCGGCTCCGCAGGGCCCCTACTACACCGGCGTCGGCTACTCGAACGTTGGTTCGGTTGCCCGCGAAATCGTTGAAGAGCACCTCGATCTCTGCCTCGCTGCCGGCATCAACCACGAAGGCATCAATGCCGAAGTGGCAAAGGGCCAGTGGGAATTCCAGATTTTCGGCAAGGGCTCCAAGAAGGCCGCCGACCAGATCTGGATGGCGCGCTACCTCCTGCAGCGCCTGACCGAAAAGTACGGCATCGACATCGAGTATCATTGCAAGCCGCTCGGCGACACCGACTGGAACGGTTCGGGCATGCATTGCAACTTCTCGACAAAGTTCATGCGCGAAGTTGGCGGCAAGGCCTATTTCGAAGCGCTGATGGCCCAGTTCGACAAGAACCTGATGGACCACATCAACGTTTACGGCCCTGACAACGACAAGCGTCTGACCGGCAAGCACGAGACGGCTCCGTGGAACAAGTTCTCCTACGGCGTTGCCGACCGTGGTGCCTCGATCCGCGTTCCGCACTCGTTCGTCAAGAACGACTACAAGGGCTATCTCGAAGATCGCCGCCCGAACTCCCAGGGCTGCCCCTATCAGATCGCCTCGCAGGTTCTGAAGACGATCTCGGAAGTTCCGACCTCCGGCTTCGCTTCGGCTGCAGCCTGAGTTTTACTGCGGCGCCGACCTCCCCGTCGGCGCCGTTCATTTTTCAAGGCACAGCGCCCGAAGGCGATCCATCGCTGACATAATTGGCCGGTTTCTCCTGCCATAAAGCCCTGTAAATACTCGCAGAGGGCTGTAATATTTCCATCATGCACTTCCGCCAAAATAGATAAGCGGGAATCGCCATTCCGGAACCCCGCCAGGGGTGGTGCGTTGCCAGAACCAAGCGACGCTGATGGAAATGAAAGCATGCTGCAACGTCCGTCAAATTCATATAGCGGCGAAAGCTGGGCTAGTGCCGCAGCCGCTGGTGCCGTGCCGGAGCGGCTGGTGATCGTGACTGACGCCTGGCACCCGCAGGTCAACGGGGTCGTCCGCTCGATTGAGAATACGAATCGGGAACTCGCCAGGATGGGCGTTGAAGTCTCGATGGTGACGCCGGAGCGTTTCGCCAGCATCCCCTGCCCCACCTATCCCGAAATCCGCCTGTCGATCGCCTGGTACAGCCGCGTTGCCCGCGAGATCGAAAAGCACAAGCCTTCCTATGTTCACATCGCGACGGAAGGCCCGCTGGGACTGACGGCGCGCCGCTGGTGCCTTCGCAAGCGCATGCCTTTCTCCACCAGCTATCACACCCGTTTTCCCGAATATGTCTCGGCCCGGCTGCCCATCCCCGCAAGCTGGCTCTACGCCTTCGTGCGCTGGTTTCACAATGGTGGCGCCGGCTGCATGGTCGCGACCCCGAGCCTCGCCCGCGAGCTCTCCGCAAAGGGTATCAAGAACCTCATGCCGTGGAGCCGTGGCATCGATGCCACGCAGTTCCATCCGATGCCGCTGGAAGAAAAACCGTTCGGCCTTGCCCGCCCGATCTTCATGACAGTCGGCCGCGTGGCGCTGGAAAAGAACCTGCCGGCTTTCCTCGACCTCGACCTGCCCGGTTCGAAGGTGGTGGTCGGTGACGGCCCAGCGCGCGCCGAGCTGGCAGAGCGCTATCCGAATGTGCATTTTACCGGCGTAAAATTCGGTGAGGAACTGGCAAAAGCCTATGCGCAGGCCGATGTCTTCGTCTTCCCGTCGCTGACGGATACGTTCGGCAACACCATTCTGGAAGCGCTGGCCTCAGGCGTCCCCGTCGCGGCCTATCCCGTCACTGGCCCGCTGGACATCATCGGCGAAGAAAGCCTTGTCGGCGCGCTCAACGAGAACCTGCAGACTGCCTGCCTGGCCGCTCTGTCGGGCTCGCGGGAGAAGGCGCGCGAGCTTGCCATGCAATATTCCTGGGAAGCAGCCACACTGCAGTTCATCAACAATATCCGCGCCGCCAATGGCGTCATCACGCCAAAGTGGAAGAAAGCGTGGCAATATGCCACCAAGTCCCTTCCAAGAAGCAGAAAGCCCGGCGATAGCGCCGGGCCTCTTCCATCATCTGATTGAGCCTTACTTGTGAAGGGCGGCCCGCAGCGTGTCGTTGGCCACTGAAATTGCGCTTCGGACAGCAGGCGTTTCGGCAATTGCATTCAAGAGCACGAAGTCATGGATCGTGCCATTAAAGCGGATCGATGTGACCTTTACGCCTGCCTGGGACAGCTTGCGGGCATAGGCCTCGCCTTCGTCACGAAGCACGTCATTTTCATCGACGATGACAAGCGCCGGCGGCAGGCCGTTCAACTGCTCGAGCGAGGCCTGAAGCGGTGAAGCGGTCGGTTCCTGGCGCTTGGCCTCGTCAGGCAAATAAGCATTCCAGAACCACTTCATCGCTTCCTTGGTCAGCCACGGGCCGTTGGCGAACTGGTTGTAGGAACCGGTATCGAAATTGGCGTCGGTGACGGGGTAGAACAGCACCTGCTGGTCGATGGCGGGACCGCCGCGCTCCTTGGCGAGCAACGTCACCGCAGCCGTCATATTGCCGCCGACGCTATCGCCGGCGACGGCGAAGCGGCTGGCATCGACGCGGAATTCCTTCGCGTGCTCGGCGACATATTTGGTCGCGGCGTAAGCCTGTTCGATGGCGATAGGATAACGGGCTTCCGGCGAACGGTCATAATCGACGAAGACAACGGCGGCCTGTGCGCCATTGGCGATCTCGCGCACCAGCCGGTCATGCGTATCGGCATCACCCAGCACCCAGCCGCCGCCGTGGAAATACATGACGACAGGCAGCGTGCCCTTGGCGCCCTCCGGGCGGATGATGCGCAGCTTGACGCTGCCGGTCGGGCCAACCTTGATAACCTTGTCTTCTTCCTGGGCCGCAAGCTTCTTCACGTCGCCCTTCTGGGCACCGGCGAGAATGTTGCGGGCATCGGCAGGCGAGAAGGTGTAGATCGGCTTGGAGCCGGCCAGGCTGTCGATGAATTTCTGCGTTGTCGGTTCGAGCACCGGATCGGCAAACGCTCCGGCTGCGGAAGCTGCCAGGATTGCTGCTGCGGAAACTGCGGTCTTGATGCCAGACATTGTCGTATCCTCTTGGTTCGTTGCGTTCGTCCTGAACACGTTTTTAATATCGCACACGATTATTTATCGTACGATATAAATTATCGCATAGCTGCCATGCACTAAAAGCGGATACGATTATTTATCGCACGATATAATATCCGCGGGTTCGGAGATTGAGCCATGTCAGACCAGCTGAAACTCGATACTTTCATCTGCTTTGCCGTCTATACGGCCAGCCACGCCTTCAATCGTGTCTACAAGCCTCTGCTCGACGAGCTCGGCCTCACCTACCCGCAATATCTGGCGATGGTCTGCCTGTGGGAAGAGGACGGCCAGACCGTCGGCGGCCTTGGCGAAAAGCTCTTCCTGGAATCGAGCACGCTGACTCCTCTTCTGAAGCGCCTGGAAATGGCCGGCTACATCCACCGCGAACGCAGCAAGCAGGACGAGCGCGTCGTCGTGTTGCGACTGACGGACGAAGGCAAGCGGCTGAAGGAAAGGGCGGAGACCGTGCCGGGCTGCATCATCGACGCAAGCGGCCGCAACGCCGACCAGCTCGCGCGACTGCAGGCAGAGATCGTCGCGCTGCGGGAAGCACTGAACAAGAGCGCATCCTGACGCCACGCCTGCTCGGCCAAGCTCATCCCGGCTTGCGCGGCAAAGCTGGAAAACGCGCTAGGTCCGCTTCTTCTTCCCCTCAAAGGGATTGTCCGGCGAGCGGTAATGGATCCGGATCGGTACGCTCGGCATATCGAAATCCGCACGCAGCCCGTTGATCAGGTAGCGCGTATAGGATTCCGGCAGAGCGTCAGAGCGGGTGCAGGACACCATGAAGGCCGGCGGACGGGCCTTCACCTGCGTCATGTATTTGAGCTTGATACGGCGACCGGAAACGGCCGGTGGCGGGTGCTGCACCTGCTGCTGCTCCAGCCAGCGATTGAGCTTGGCGGTGGAAATGCGCTTGTTCCAAACACGATCCGTATCGATGATCGACTGCATGAGCTTGTCGAGCCCCCAGCCTGTCTGGCCGGAGATCGGAACGGCGCGGATGCCGCGTGCCTGCGGCAAGAGCCGGTCGGTCTTTTCGCGCAGGTCCGCCAGCACCGCCTGGCGGTCCTCGATCATGTCCCACTTGTTGAAGGCGAGCACGGCCGCGCGTCCTTCGCGCAGCACGAGATCGACAATATGGAGATCCTGCTTCTCGAAGGGGATCGTCGCGTCGAAGACGATAACCACGGTCTCGGCAAAACGGATGGCGCGCAGCGCATCGGCGACCGAAAGCTTTTCGAGCTTTTCAATCACCTTGGCCTTGCGGCGCATGCCTGCCGTATCGAACATCTTGATCGTGCGGCCGCGCCATTCCCACTCCACGGAGATGGAATCACGCGTGATGCCGGCCTCCGGGCCGGTCAGCAGCCGGTCCTCGCCGAGGAAACGATTGATGAGTGTCGACTTGCCGGCATTGGGGCGGCCGACGATCGCGACACGCAGCGGCTTGCTGTCATCGTAGACGGGTTCTTCGTCTTCCTCGTCCTCCTCGCCTGATGACTGCGGCAGATCGACATCGGTGACCGCGACATCATCCTTCGGCGGAAAGGCAATATCCTCGCCGACTGCCGCGACGATGGCATCGCGTAGATCGAGCATGCCCTGCCCGTGTTCGGCTGAGATCGCCACCGGTTCGCCAAGCCCGAGCGAAAAGGCGTCGTAGAAACCGCTATCGGACCCCCGCGCTTCGGATTTGTTGGCAACGAGCACGACGGGCCTTCCGCGTCGGCGCAGCATCTCGCCGAGAGCCGTATCAACAGGCGTCAGTCCCGTCTTGGCATCGACGATGAAGAGCGAAAGGTCGGCTTCGTCGATCGCCGCTTCGGTCTGCTGCCGCATGCGGCCCTGCAGGCTTTCGTCGGTCGCCTCTTCCAGACCCGCGGTATCGATGATCGTGAAGCGCAGATCGACAAGACGCGCTTCACCCGGCCGACGGTCACGCGTCACACCCGGCGTGTCATCGACAAGCGCTAGCTTCTTCCCAACCAGACGGTTGAAAAGCGTCGACTTGCCGACATTCGGGCGTCCGACGATGGCGACCGTAAAACTCATTCTTTTCCCTTAAGCCTTAACCCTGCGCGGCGGGCGCCTTGCCGGATGCGGTGATGAGATCAAGCATCATATGAGCACGATTGCCAACAGCGCGCGGGCTGTCCGGATCGTCAACGATAGCCTGGAACCACTGGCGCGCCTGCGCCATGTTGCCGGCCTTGTAAGCGGCAAGACCAAGCGCCTCGCGCGCCGAGTGGCGGAAGGCGTTGCCCGGGACGGCCATTTCCTCGACAGCAGCAGAAACCTGGTCGTAGGTGCCGTTCTCGATCAGCAGCCAGCCGGCGCGCATCTTGGCGGCATCCTGCACGGCAGCCGGAACGGACTTGTCCTTGGCTATCTCCTGGAAAGAGGCGATGGCACCGGCATTGTCGCCCTTCTGGGCCTGGACGGTCGCGGCACGCATACGCGCCAGAACCGGATAGGCGCCATGGCCTTCCTTCTCCAGTTTATCGAGTGCAGCAAGCGCCTCGTCGGTCTTGTTCTCGTCGGCAAGCTTCATCGCCGCCAGGAACTGGTCGCCAGCGCCGGAGGACGCGTTATTGTCCCAATATTCATAGGCGACCTTGCCGATGGTTCCGAGCACGATAAGAACGGCAATGGCAATGATATAGCGGCCAAACCGGCGCACCGCGCCCTTCATCTGGTCGGAACGCAGTTCCTCGTTGACTTCACGAATGAAGCTGTCGTCGTTGAATGCCATTCTCGTCTCCGGCCGCGGATACCCATACACAGTGCAAAACGCACATTGTCGGGCCTTCTACTCCATTTTGCGGCCGTTGTAAGGGGGATATCGCAGAATCGTCACGAAGCAAGCATCGGCAGTGGTGCAACGCCGATCAGCCATTCGTGAACGCGCCAGATCATCAGCGCCCAGACCACCACGCCGATGATGACGGCATAGACGTCATATTTGGCCGAAACGAAAGCCGGCAGCGTTATCTCGCCGCGGCGCTGGCGCCGCTTCAGCGAAATGCGCAGCACCACACCCCAGGCAAGGAATGCCGCAAAGAGCAGAACCGAATAAGCCTCGCCATTCGACAGGAGATGGGCCAGCGCCCAGATTTTCACCGACAATACGATCGGATGTTTCGTCTTCGTCTTGATGTAACCGGCCGGCAGGAAACCAGCGACGAGACAGATTACCGCAATCAGCATCAGGGTGACGGTGAGATGCGCCATACCCATGGGCGGATTGTAGAGCATGCCGATCGGCTCTCTGCGTGCCGCCCCGAAGGCATAGATCACGAAGATCAGCGTCAGGATGCTCGCAATCGCATGAAAGGCGATCCAGGCCGGCTTGCCGACCTTGTCGATCATCGCCTGCCGGAAGCCCGGCACGACGACGCGGATCAGGTGCAGGCCGAGGAAGAGAATAAGACTGAGGACGAGCAGAGCCATGGTGATCTTGTTTTCCCGTTTCTTGGTCAGCCATGAATTACCGGCACAAGATGAAAAATGCCAGCGAGACCGCAGCTTCGCCGCATTTCTGTAACAGGAAAACCGCAATGCAAATTGTCGCGGTGCCCATGTTTCGTTCCATTTTTTCTGCGTCCCTCGCCCTCTCCCTATTTTTTCCTGCTGTCGCCGGCGCCGCCGACAAGCCGAAGCAGCTTGTCATCATTTCCTTTGACGGCGCACACGACAACGCGCTCTGGCAAAAGAGCCGCGAGATGGCGGCAAAGAACGGCGCCCATTTCACCTATTTCCTCTCCTGTACCTTTTTGATGAATCAGGAAGCGAAGCAGGCCTACCAGGCGCCTCATCAGAAACGCGGAAGATCCAATGTCGGCTTCGCACAGAGCGACGACGAAATTCGCGAGCGGCTCGGCAATATCTGGCACGCCCACCTCGAGGGCCATGATATTTCCAGTCATGCCTGCGGCCATTTCGACGGCCGCCAATGGAGTGAAGCGGACTGGTCAGCCGAATATGCGACTTTCAAGACCACACTGAAGAACGCCTGGAAAAGCGTCGGCCTACAAGAGCCGGCCGGCTGGCAGGATCTCGTCGATCGCGGCATCAGCGGCTTTCGCGCCCCCTACCTTTCGACAGGCGGCGGCGCCGACATGATCGCAGCCGAGAAGAAGGCCGGCTTTACCTATGACGCAAGCCTCGTCACCAAAGGCCCGGCCCTGCCGGTTGATGAAGACGGCATCATACGCTTCGGCTTGCCGCTCATTCCGGAGGGGCCGGGCGAGAAGCCGATCATCGGAATGGACTACAATCTCTTCGTGCGTCACTCCAAGGGCGAGGAGGATGCAGCCGACAGCGCCGCTTTCGAAGAGCGCGCCTATGCGGCGTTCAAGGAAGCCTTCGACAAGCAATATGCAGGCAGCCGCATCCCCCTGCAGCTCGGCTTCCACTTTGTGGAAATGAACGGTGGCGCCTACTGGCGCGCGCTCGACAGGCTGGTCAGCGACGTTTGCCACAGATCAGATGTTGCCTGTGTCAGCTATTCCGACGCAATTCCGATGATCAAGGCCCGCGGCAAGCTGCAGGAGACATCCGGGTTGTAAGCTTCTGCGCTTAAAACCTCTGGATATCAAAAACAACCGCACGTATTGATTGCATCGCGGCTACACTTCGATAAACATTTCCTCAAACGTGCTGCAAGCATGGGGAGGTGACGTCATGACCTTTATAGAAAACCTGGAGTGCCTGGCCGACAAAGACGAATTTCCGGTCTGCGATACCGGCTTTTTCACCTGGGATATCGTTGCCAACCTGCTCTATGGCGACGGAGCAGTCGCCGAAATCTTCGGACTCGACGCCGCGGCGACGGCAAGCGGCCTGCCGCTCGAAGCCTATGTCGCCCGCATCCATCCGGACGACCAGCCCGCCGCCGCCAAAGTCATCCGTGATACGATCCTCACACAGGAGCCGGAGCAACAGCGCTACCGGGTCCGTCGCGCCAACGGCGTCTTCCAGCAGGTCATGGCATTCGGCCGGTGCTTCCGCGACAAGAACGGCGTCCCGTCTCTTTACGGCGGAATCATCTTTCCGCTCCCCGAGGAGGCCCCTGCGGCGGCGACACCGCTGCTCGATCATTGCCTGGCCGCCTATGACATCGCCATCAAGGAGGGCAACATGGCCGTGGCCGACCACATCGTGGAAGCCCTGATGGCTATGGACTGGAAAAATACTGGCTGCACGCGCCCGAACTGACAGTTCTTGAGGAGATGATAAAAAAGAAGGGCCACCGCAGCGGTGGCCCTTTTTCATTCCGCGTCAGCCGTCGACATGTACGACACCGGCCTCGCGCTCGAGATAGCGCTGGTCGATATCCGGCAACGGCTCGTCGTCGATCGCCGCCTCAAAGGCCTTGAGACGCTTGTGGATGGACAGCAGTTCGATGATCGTCGTCCAGGAGTTGACGAGATACTGGAAGGAATTGCTGACCTGTCCAAAAGCCGTCGCGATCTGCTGGAAGATACCGTAGGTGATGGCGCCGGCAACGATGGTCGGTGCCATAAAGAAATAGACGAAAAGATTGTCGGCCTGCAGATAGAACGAGCGGGCAACATTGAAATACAGATAGTGAAAATAGAGCGTGAAATAATTTCTTCGCACTCTTGAGAACAACTCCTGCATCGTCGGCGGCTGTGCTCGGTCGGCATGATCCTCGCCATAGACCAACTCTTTGCGATAGGCCGCCTCTACGCGCTGGTTCTTGAAGTTCAAGCCAGGCAGCTTGATACCCGCGAAAGCCAGCAGAACGGTACCAAAAGCCGACCAGAAGATGGCAAGCCAGAAGAGAGAGTTCGGCACTTCACCGAGAAACGGCAGGCTCGTCACGTAATGTGACAGCGCCAGCATGATCGGCAGGAAGACGACCAGCGTCATCACTGAATTGATCAGGTTGATGCCGAGCCCTTCCAATGTCTGGGAAAAGCGCATCGTATCTTCCTGTACGCGCTGAGATGCGCCTTCGATATGACGAAGCTTTTCCCAATTGGCCATGTAGAAATTGTTCATCGCCGTTCGCCAGCGGAAGATGTAGTGGCTGGTGAAAAAGTCGGTCAGGATCGACACGAGCATGCTGAGGAAGGCGATTTGCGCGAAGATCAGAAATAGGTCGTAGAAATTCTCGACGGTGATACCCGGCTTTTTCGTCAGCGCATTTTGCAGCAGATCGCCGAACGGCCGGCGCCAGTTGTTGATGACGACAGTGATCTGCACGCCAAAATAGGTCACGAAGATAATCAGCGCCGAGCCCCAGATGGACCACATCTTCCACGGATGGCTGAGTGCCTTCAGATGCCAGAAACCGCAAAAGATCAGCGCCGCTAAAAGGAAGTATCCGTAAAACCAGAGATTTTCCGGCAGCAGAAAGAACGAGAGATCGATCGGCTGCTGCTCTTCGGGAACCGGCGTAAAGCCAAGTGAAGCACCGAGACCGGCGGCGAAGAAATACCAGCCGAAAATTGCGGCCAGCGTCCAGACTACGAGCGAAGTAAAGAACGCCTTTGGCTGGGGAAAGAAGGAATGAAACACGGGAGGTTTTGCTTTCCTGAACTGGAGTCACGGAAGAGTGGCGAACCACTGATTGCCCGGAAATTAAGGCAGTTCGAAGAAAGCAGCAATGGGCCCAAGCCATTGTTACGCACTTGTAACCACTTAAGGGATTTTCTTCATCACAGGCATGACGAGAGCCGCGCAGAAAACCAGCACAACCGCGGCAATAATGGTCGGCAGCACGAAATTTCCCGTTACCTGCGCGATCCAGCCGGCGACGACAGGCCCGATGATCTGGCCGACACCGAAGGCGGCTGTCATCAGCGCGAGAATGCGGCGCGGGCTATCGGGCGAGAGCCTGCGGCCGATCTGCAAACCATAGGCAGTGATGGCAAGGAAGGTCGCCCCGAACAGTGCGCCACCGATGAGCGGCGCCACCGAATGCGGCAGCGCTACTGTCGCAAGCACGCCGATCGCTTCGATGATGAGAGCCGCGACATAGACGCCGCCAAGTCCGAGCAGCCGCACGAAAGGCCTCCAGATGAACAGCGCGACCGTTGCCATCAGCCCGGCAATGAACCAGCAGAGAAATTCGACGATCGGCCCTGAGGCGCTCATGCGGGCGATGGCGACGAGGAAGGTCGCCGTGATGACATAGCCGAAGCCGAAGGAGCCGTAAGAGAGCGTCAGCAGCACCATCGGCCGGTTCCAGACAAGCGCTGGTTCCTTCGCCTGGCCTGTATGCACCGGCGCCTTCGGCAGCAAGGCCCAGGCCACACCTAAGCTGACGAGGCAGAAGAGCGCGCCACCGATCCAGTCCGCGCGCCAGCCGCCGGCCGCGTCGTCAAAGACATAGCCGAGCGCAAGCACCATAACGGAAGAAATCGCGATCCCCGCCCCCGGCCCGCCGAAATGCGCGGCCTGGACATGATCGTTGCCTGCGACAGCCCCGTGGCTCAGCACGATTGCAGACGTGAAGACCAAGGTGAAGGCGCTCGCCACGCCTGCAAGGAACCGGATGACCGCAAAGACCAGGACAGATTCCGTTGCCGCCATGGCAGCCAGCAGGATCGCAGTCGCAAGGAGGGAAAGAAGCGCCACCAGCCGCTCGCGCCCTGCCGCCCAGCCATAGGCGCCGAGAACCGCACCGACGAGATAACCAACGAAATTCGCGGAGGCGATGAAACCGGCATCGGCCGCCGATAGCGGCACGCCGGCCATCATGCCCGGCAGGATCGGCGTGAAGGAAAAGCGCCCGAAACCCATGGCCGCCGCCATGGCGACGGCGCCTGCCAGCGCTGTGGTGAAGAGATTGACCGGACGGTCGTTATTGGGAGCCAACATGCCACTTTTATCGCGCCGCAACATGGTCGTCTCAAGTGAGTAATTCTGATGGCTTCTTCAATTTCGCGAACAGATTTTTGGTACCGCCCCTTGAACGACATATCTTACGATATATGTTTTACGACATAGTGCGATACATCTGAACACAAAGGAGTTCGTTATGAGAGGTTTTCGAGGCGGCTTCGTCGGCGAGGCCATGCGCATGGGAATGGGCCGCAGGTTTTCCGCGGGCGAATTGCAGACGATCCTGCTGGCGCTGCTGGAAGAGCGTCCCAGCCACGGTTATGAACTGATCAAGACGCTGGAGGAGCGCTCCGGCGGCTTTTACGTCCCGAGCCCGGGCGTCATCTATCCGGCGCTGACCTACCTGGAGGAAACAGGACTGGCGGAAGTGGAGAACGACGGGACAAAGAAGCTCTACAAGATCACCGATGCCGGCCGCCAGAAGGTGGAAGAAAACCGCGCCATGATCGACCAGGCACTTGCCAAGCTGGAGCGCATTGCCGAGGGCATGGCGTTCGTCAACCGCATGTTCGACCCGGAGCAGCAGCAGGGAGGCGGCGGTGGAGGGCGCCGGCGCGACGAGGAGGACGACGACTTCGGCCGCGACGACGGCAACGTCCGCGCCGCCCGTCAATTGCTGCGTTCGGCACTGCGCATGCGCCATCCCTGGTCGGCAAGCGAAGCAGCCAGGATTTCCGGAATTTTGGAGCGCGCTGCCATGGAAATCCTGCAGGGCGGCAAGACCGAGCCGCAACGGGATTGAGGCCATATCGACGATTGGCGGCGTGAACCGCCGCCTCGTCGGTGTCAGGTCTTCAGCAGGCCACTCGCAAGATCGCGAAAGGCCTCGACGACCTTGGCGAGAAGGCTGTGCGGGTCTTCCACGGCGGCGATCCAGAGAGCAGCGCTAAGCGACGCGCCGTTGAGCAAGCGCGCGGCAGCTTCCGCATCGACGGGCTTGACGGTGCCCTCATCGATCAGCGCCTGAATTGTCTGGGTTGTCGTTCGAAGGCACGCATTCTGACTGGGCCACTGCGAGGGATCGCCGAGCACCGCCGGCCCATCAAGCAGCATGATGCGCTGGATTTCCGGCTCCAGAGCCATTTCGATATAGGCGGTATATTCCGCCAACAACCCGAGCCAGGTCGTCTCGGCGCGATCCCGCTCGATACGTAACCGCTCCCCCATCTCGCCGTCGATCTGATCGATCACGGCCTGCAGCAAGCCCTTCTTGTCACCAAAATTGTGGTAGAGCGCGCCGCGTGTCAGCCCTACATCGGCGGTCAGATCGTCCATCGAAGCAGCCGCGTAGCCCTTGACTGCAAAGGCTTTTCGGCCCGCCTGGATGAGCTTCGCCCGCGTCTCCTCCATCATCTGCGCCCGGGTCTTTGCGACCATCACTATCTCCCAAAATACACATACGGACCGTATGTGTATTGACATACGCGTCGTATCTCTGATTATATCCACATACGGAGCGTATATCAATTGCTCCGGAATGGGCTGGCTATACCCACAAATCCTCGTCGCCATCGACGAGCAAATGCCCGGCGAAAGGCACCCTTTTGCCTGAACAGGAGAAAAGCAATGACCAAACGCGAAGCAATCTTTCCCGCCGGCCGGCAGGCTCTCTATGAGATCAACCGTTATTCAGCGGCGATCCGCTCCGGTGACCTTCTCTTCGTCTCCGGCCAGGTCGGCAGCCGCGAAGACGGCTCGCCCGAACCCGATTTCGCAAAGCAGGTACAGCTTGCCTTCGATAATCTGAAAGCCGTGCTGAAGGCCGCCGGCTGCAGTTTCGACGACGTTGTCGACGTCACGTCCTTCCACACCGATCCTGCCGCGCAATGGCCCGTGATCTCCGATATTCGCTTCAAGGAAATCGGCGAAGCGCCCTATCCGAACTGGACGGCCGTCGGCGTGAACTGGCTGGCGGGCTTTGATTTCGAAATCAAGGTCATTGCTCGCCTTCCTCAGGCTGCCTGACCGGCCCTCTCAAAAGCAGTGAATTGAACGCGACGCCGGAAACGCGTGCGGCGGTCAGGAAATCTCGATGATTTCGAGTTCCTGGTCGCCGACGACAGCGATATCGCCGACGGCCTTGCCCGTGAGAACCCGGGCGACCGGCGCGACATAGGAAATCGATCCGGCTTTCGGATCGGCTTCATCCTCTCCCACGATACGATATGTCTGGACGCGCCCATCGTCACGGCTGAAGGTGACAGTGCTTCCGAAGGCGACCGTCTCCGTCGATGTCGGGGCCGGAACAGGCTGGGCCGTGCGAAGGCGCTCGACGAAATAACGCAGGTCACGCAGAGGATTTGCTTGCTGCCGCCGCCGTTCGTTGACGTCCTCGATCGTACTTGCCGCCTCATAGGACTGGCGCGCTTCCTGCATTTGCAGTTCGAGAGCTTTCAGCCCGGCCTCCGTCACGAGATTTGGATGAGGCGAAATCGCGCGGTCGGGTAGCAGCGTTTCCGCTGCGGTTTCGGCACTCTCTTCCTTGGTGAAGGCAACTGCCATCTCGACCTCCAACAGCGAGGGGAAATCCCCTTCAAGCCGCCAATGTCAGAATGATCGGTCCGTTGCGGGTCGCAACGACCGTATGTTCGTATTGCACTGTCGGGGCCTTGGGATCGGCGTAAAGCGTCCAGGCATCATCGCCGCCTTCAGCCCACGTGGCACCAAGCGAAAGAAAAGGCTCGACGGTAAAGACGAGGCCTTCCGTCATCATGCGCCGTTCTGAAGGATCAGGCCAGGTGGAAAGTTCGGCCGGTTCCTCGTGCAGCGAGCGGCCGACGCCGTGGCTCGCGAGATTGGCAACGAGCGTATAGCGGTTCTTCTGTGCGAAGGCGCCGACGGCATTGCCGATCTTCGCCAGCGGCTCGCCCGCCTTGATCTGGTTCAGACCCACCCAGAGCGCCCGTCTGCCGTCCCGGCAGAGCCTCTCGATGCGGGATGCGACCGGCGGCACGGCGAAGGAGGCGCCGGTATCCGCAAAGAAGCCGTCCTTTTCCGCCGAAACGTCGATATTGACGAGATCACCTGGACGAATGACGCGCGGGCCAGGAATGCCGTGGGCGATTTCCTCGTTGACGCTGATGCAGGTCGCACCCGGAAACTGGTAACAGAATTCGGGTGCCGAGCGCGCACCGGCGTCTTCCATCACCTTGCGGCCGATCTGGTCGAGCTCCAGCGTCGTCATGCCCGGCTCCATCGCTGCCGCCATGACCTGGATGGCATTGGCGCAGATACGGCCGATCTCTTTGAGCTTGGAAAGTTCTTCGTCGTTCTCGATAACCATAGACACGTTCCGGCTTTGCCGAGAGCGACAGGCTCTTCGTCAGGCGGTGGCTTTCGCGCCTTCGGAAGTTTCAGTCAATGCCTTTCTGACGATCGGCGCCACTTTTGTCCCGTAGAGCTCGATGCCGCATGACCTGATCATGCGGCATCAGGCCGATCGCCATCTGCAGCAGGAAGCGATCGTTGCGGAAAACCTTGTGTGCAGCAACGATCTTCTCGGCCACGAGTTCCGGATCGCCGAGGAAGAGATTGCCGGTCGGGCCGCGTGACATGTCGAAATGCGCCCGGCTCGTCGGACCCCAGCCGCGCTCGCGGCCGATGCGGTTCATCACTTCAGCCTGCGGACCGTAAAACTGGTCTGCCGCCGCTTCGGTCGTAGCGGCGATGAAACCATGCACATTGATGCTGGTCTTCAGCTTTGCCGCATCCTGCCCTGCCCGGCGGGCGGCTTCCCGATAGAGGTCGAAGAGTGGCGCAAAGCGCGGGTATTCGCCGCCGATGATGGCAAGCGCGACCGGCAGACCGAGCGCGCCGGCGCGCGCCACGGACTGCGGCGTGCCGCCGACGGCGATCCACAAAGGCAGCGGATCCTGCAGCGGCCGCGGATAGACGCCGCGCCCATTGATCGGCGCGCGCAGTTCGCCCTGCCAGTTGATGATCTCGCTGTCGCGCAGAGCCAGTAGAAGATCGAGCTTCTCTTCGAAGAGCTGATCATAATCTTCGAGATTGTAGCCGAAGAGCGGGAAGGATTCGATGAAGGAACCCCGCCCCGCCATGATCTCGGCGCGCCCGTTGGAAATCAGGTCCAGCGTCGCAAACTGCTGGAACACCCGCACCGGATCGTCGGAGGAAAGAACCGTGACGGCGCTGCTGAGACGGATGTTCTTCGTCTTCGCCGCAGCAGCCGCAAGCGCCACCACCGGCGCCGATGCCACATAGTCAGGCCGATGATGTTCGCCGAGCCCGAAGACATCGAGCCCGACCTGATCGGCAAGCTCGATCTCCTCGATCAGATGCTTGATCCGCTCGGCCGCTTCCACGCCCTTGCTGCGGGACGGATTGGGGTTGACGTCTGCGAATGTATAAAGGCCCAGTTCCATGGTCGGTATCCTGTTTAACTTGCGCCTGAGATAAGGTCCGGCAGGGCTCGGAGCAAACGGAAATTCTGGAACGGATTGTTCGACAAAGTTGATGGCTGCGTCAGGCCGATGCCCGCCACGGATCGGGCGGCATCCCATGAAGGTACAGCTTATTTCGCCGCCGGCTGCGCCGCTTCTTCCTGCATCTTGTCGATCTGCCGGCGGATATGGGCAGCTTCCGCTGCGGAATGGGCAAGCGCGATGGCGCGGTCGAAGGCAATGCGGGCCGGCGCGATACGGCCAAGCTGCTTCAGCAGATTGCCGCGCAGCCCGTGATAATAGAAGTAGCCGTCGAGCTTCTCGCCCAGCGGTTCGATGAGATCGAGCGCCTCCTGCGGTCCATTCAGCTTTGAGACCACGACCGCCCGGTTGAGCGTCACGACCGGTGAGGGCTGGACGCGCTCCAGCGCGCGGTAGAGCAGGTCGATTTCCACCCAGTCGGTATCCGCGGCGCGTTTTGCACGGGAATGGACGGCCGCAATTGCTGCCTGGAGCTGATAGGGGCCGGGCTTGCGGTGACGCAGCGCCTTGTCGAGCAGAGCCAGCGCTTCGTTGATCAGGGGCTGGTTCCAGAGCGAACGGTCCTGATCCTCGAGCAGCACGATCTCATCTTCGGCGCTGAAGCGTGCCTGCCGGCGGGAAACCTGCAAGAGCATGAGGGAAAGCAGCCCCATGAGTTCAGGTTCGGCGGGGAATATATGCAGCATCAGCCGCGCCAGCCGGATCGCCTCGTCGCTGAAGGCAGCCGCCTCCTGTTCCGGGTCGGCCTGGCTGTAGCCCTCGTTGAAGATCAGATAGATCATCGTACTGACGATCACCAGCCGCTCGGCCCTCTCCTGCGGGCTCGGCGTTTCGAAGGGCACACCGGCTTTCGCCACGCGCGCCTTGGCCCGTGTGATGCGCTGCTCCATGGCGCTTTCGGAGACCAGGAACGCACGCGCGATCTGTGTCACCGACAGGCCGGAAACGATGCGCAGCGCCAGCGCAATCTGCTGGGTGGCCGGCAGGTCCGGATGGCAGCAGATGAAGAGCAGCCGCAGGATATCGTCGCGATAATGGGAATCGTCCAGCCGATCGGCAATATCGCTTTCGGCGTCCTCCTTGTCTGAAATCTGATCCTCATCCGGCAAGGCCTGGATTTTCGCCCGCTTGCGCACCGCATCGATGCCGCTGTTGCGACCAACGAAGATCAGCCAGGCAGTCGGGTCGCGCGGCGGCCCTTTTTCCGGCCAGGTCCGGATCGCCCTCAGGCACGCCTCCTGAAACGCTTCTTCCGCAGTATCGAGATTGCGGAAATAGCGTAGCAGCGCGCCAAGCGCCTTCGGCCGGGCCGAGGCAAGCGCGAGGTCGATCCAGGCAATGTCTGTCATGATGCGATCTCTCCCGGCCTGAAGGTGTAGAACGGCCGAATTTCGTAAGAGGTGGAACCCGGATTGACCGCCGAAAGCTGTTTGGAGAAGGCGATCGCCTCATCCAGCGTTTCGAAATCAACCGTATAGAAGCCGAGAAGCGCCTCTTTCGTTTCCGCAAACGGACCATCGACAACGAAGGCCTCGTCCCTGCCCTTGCGCACGGTCGCTGCGGCCGTCGTCGGCATCAGCCGGCCGGTCGGGCCAAGCTTGCCGGCAGCGGCGAGCGGCTCGATCACGGCATGCAGATTTCCCATGACGGCAGCCTCTTCCTCCTCGGTCCAGGCAAAAACGGTTTCCTCGTTGGCGTAGCAAAGGATTGCGTAAAGCATCGGTAACTCCTCTTTCCGAATGACGAAGGAGTAACCGTTTGACCGACAGGCCGCATCAAAAAATTACGAATAGGAAAATCAGTAAATCTGATCGAGGCGCTGCAGTTAGCCTGTGACGGGGCTTCGAAATCCACGCCATTGAGTTGCCTGATTTGGCCCTGAGAGCTGTCGGCGCTTTCCATCACCTTTCCATTCGAGAGCCCCGTGAACAAATCTCAGAAACTTCTCGCAGCACTTGCCACTCTCGTATTGTCGACGCAGGCTGCCCATGCCGCCTCCGCCCCGGAAAATTTTCTCTATATGGGCGCCGGCGACCTCGCCGCTGCAAAGGCGAAACTCGCCCGGCCCGATATCGGCGGCGTACAGGTCGTCTATGCCTGGAAGAGCCTGGAAACGGCAAAAGGTCAGTATGATTTTTCGGCGATCGAGCAGGACCTGGCCATCGCCAAAAGCCTGAACAAGAAGATGTTCATCCAGGTGCAGGATCGCTTCTTCAATCCGAAGGCGCGCAACATCCCTGACTATATGCTGACCGAACCGGAATATGATGGCGGCCTGACCCCGCAATTCGACAATCCCGGCGAAAACAAGCCGGTCGGTTCCGGCTGGGTCGCCCAGCAATGGAACCCGGCCGTTCGAGCTCGCTATCAGGCTCTGTTGCAGGCACTTGCCGAAAAGTTCGACGGCCAAGTCTATGGTATCAACCTGCCGGAAACCTCCATCGATCTCGACCCGAAGCATGAGCCGAAGGGCTTTTCCTGCGATGCCTATTTCTCGGCCGAGATGGAAAACCTCGCCTTCGCCCGCAAGGCCTTCGAAAAGTCGCTGGTCGTGCAATATGTGAACTTCTGGCCCTGCGAATGGGAGAACGACCATAATTACATGGGCCGCCTCTTCGATTTTGCGGCGAAGAACAATGTCGGCCTCGGCGGCCCTGACATCGTACCGAACCGCAAGGCGCAGATGAAGAACTCCTACCCCTTCTTCAACAAGTACAAGGGCAAGCTCTCCTATGTCGGCCTCGCCGTGCAGGAGCCGACGCTCACCTACAGGAACCCCGCGACCAGGAAGCCCTTCACCAAGGAAGAGTTCACTGCCTTCGCAGAGGACTATCTCGGCGCCGACGTGATCTTCTGGAGCACGGCAACGCCCTGGCTGAAGAAATGACGATAACAGGCAGGCGGTTACCAAGCCGCCTGCCACCGCCCCCTAGGGCTTAGCCGCCCCACGCCGAATTGCGGATCACGCTGCAGAAATTACCCCTGTGGAAATGCGGTTCCTTGTCGGCGATCACATCCGCCTTCACATTGCCGAAGGTCGTTTCCGGCTTGTGCTTGATGCCGTCATAGAAGGTCTGGATGATATCCTCCTTGAAATGCGGCGTGCGCGGATGGGCGCGCACCACTGCCTCACGGTCGGCATCGCCGAAGCCGTGATAGTCGATGCCGAGCACATCCATCTCCACGCCTGCCGTCACCAGGGCCACGACCGGATGCATATGCTTCGGAATGCCGGGTGTCGTATGCAGCGCGATTGCCGTCCAGACGGTGTCGATATCGGCCTGCGAGATGCCGTAGCTTTTCAGGAAGTCACGAGCGGCATTGGCGCCGTCGACCTCGAAGCGCTCGTGCTCCGAACTATGCTGGTGCATCAGCCCCATGTCATGGAACATGGCGCCGGCATAAAGCAGTTCCGGGTCAAAGTTCAGGCCGCGGCGTTGGCCCGAGAGCGCACCGAAATAATAGACCCGGCTGGAATGATGAAAGAGCAGTGGCGATTCCGTGTCCCTGACAAGTTCGGTAATGTCGCGTGCCAGCTTGCTGTCGGGAATGCTGATGCCGCCGATCGTCAATGTCATCGTCTTTCTCCTTGATGGTGGATGCCAAGGAGCGTAAAAGCGGCTGGATATGTCAGCAATCAACGCTATCCGTCATTTTCTGCCAAAACCATTCCGCTGCGGACATGAGGCCGTCAGATGAAGCCCAGAACCATCGCCATCCTTGCCGTTCCCGGCGTTCAGCTTCTGGACGTTTCCGGTCCGCTCGATGTTTTCGCCGAAGCCAATCTGCAGAGTGGCAGGCAAGTCTATCGCCCCGTCGTCATCGCCACCACGCACGGGCATATCCGCAGTTCCTCCGGCATCCGCCTGATCGCCGACTATACGATCGAGGACGAGACCGGCCCGCTCGATACGCTGCTTGTCGCCGGCTGTCCCAATGCAGCGGAGATCGAACATGATGCAAAGCTGTTGGCATGGCTCGGCAAGGCCGGACCCGGCGCCCGCCGTTACGGCTCGGTCTGCAGCGGCGCATTCCTGCTCGCAGCCGCCAGCCTGCTAGAGGGCCGCCGGGTAACCACGCACTGGGCCGTCGCAGAGAGGTTGAGACAGGCCTATCCCGGCGTGACGGTGGAGGAGGACGCGATCCATGTGGCCGACGGAGAGTTGAGAACCGCTGCCGGCGTCACAGCGGGACTGGATCTTGCCCTCTCCCTTGTCGAAGAGGACCTCGGCCGTGACGTGGCGATGCGTATCGCAGCCCAGCTCGTCATGTTCTTCAAGCGCTCCGGTGGCCAGATGCAGTTCAGCCGAAAGGGCGAAGCTGCTCCTGCCGGACGCTCGGCCCTTCAGGAAGTACAGCGCTGGATCGCCGCCAATCCCGCTGCCGATCATAGCGTCTCAGAACTCGCCCGCCGGATGGAACTCAGCCCACGGCATTTCGCCCGGCTCTTCCGAGACGAGGTTGGCATGACGCCAGCAGCCTGGGTCGAATCCACCCGCATCGCCGCCGCCCGCCGGCTGCTCGAAAGCGGCCATGTGCCGAAACAGGTAGCCAGCGAATGCGGCTTTGCCGATGACGACACCTTGCGCCGCGCCTTCACGCGCCATCTCGGCGTCACGCCTGCGGAATACCGCAAGCAATATGCACACATGAGCTTGGTGAGTTGAGCGATCAGAGCTCGCTCAACGTCCGCTTCACCGCATTCTTCCAGCCCCTAAGCTTTACGGCACGGGTCTTCTCGTCCATCGAGGGTTCGAAGCGCCGGTCACGCTTCCAGGTCGCGGAAAACTTCTCCCTGTCCGGCCACACCCCGGCTCTGCTGCCGGCCAGCCAGGCAGCGCCCAGCGCCGTCGTCTCCAGAATGACGGGGCGGTCGACCGGTGCTTCAAGCAGGTCGGAGAGACGCTGCATCGTCCAGTCGGAAGCCACCATGCCGCCATCGACACGCAGCACCGTGTCGTCTGTGCCGTTCTTCCAGTCCTTTTGCATCGCCTCCAGGAGATCGCGCGTCTGGTAACAAACAGCCTCCAGCGCCGCCCTCGAAAGCTCGGCCGGGCCGCTATTGCGGGTCAGGCCGTAAATCGCGCCGCGTGCCTTGGCATCCCAGTGTGGCGCACCGAGGCCGGTAAAGGCGGGTACGAGATAGACCTCCTGTGTCGGATCGGCTTTCTCTGCCAGGCCATTGGTATCGGATGCCCTGTCGATGATGCCAAGGCCGTCGCGCAGCCATTGGACCGCCGCGCCGGCAATGAAGATCGAGCCCTCCAGCGCATAGGTCGTCTCGCCGTCAAGGCGATAGGCGATGGTCGTCAGCAATCGGTTCTTCGATCGCACCATATCGCTGCCGGTATTCAGAAGCGCGAAGCAGCCGGTGCCATAGGTCGATTTCAGCATGCCTGGCTCGAAGCAGGCCTGACCGATGGTCGCCGCCTGCTGGTCGCCGGCAACGCCGAGGATGGGGATCGCGGCACCAAACAGCTCGGGATCGACGATGCCGAAATCATCGGCGCAATCCTTCACTTCCGGTAGCATGGCGGCCGGTACGCGCAAGATGTCGAGCAGATCCTCGTCCCATTCGTTGGTGGCGATATTGAACATCAGCGTGCGCGAGGCATTGGTCGCGTCGGTCACGAAGGTCTTGCCGCCCGTCAGTCGCCAGATGAGGAACGTGTCGATCGTGCCGAAGCAGAGGTCGCCGCGCGCTGCTCTCGCCCGCGCGCCCTTCACGTTTGCAAGCATCCAGGAAAGCTTGGTGCCCGAGAAATAGGGATCGAGAATGAGCCCGGTCTTCTTCGTGAAGGTGCGCTCTAGATCCTGCCGCTTCAGATTGTCGCAATAGCTTGCCGTGCGCCGATCCTGCCAGACGATGGCATTCTGGATCGGCTTGCCGCTCTCGCGCTCCCAGACAACAACGGTCTCGCGCTGGTTGGTGATGCCGAGCGCGGCAATATCCTTTGCCGTGACCTTGGCTTCGCGCAGCGCCATATGGACGGTGGAAACGACCGAATCCCAGATTTCCTCGGGATCGTGCTCCACCCAGCCGGAGCGCGGATAGAACTGCGTGAATTCCTTCTGGCCCATGCCGGCGATCTTCATGTCGCCGTCGAAGACGATCGCCCGCGTCGAGGTCGTTCCCTGATCGACCGCCAGAACATATCCACCCATGCGATTCCTCCCGCTGCATGCTGTTGCCGTGGCAAATCAATAGGGCAGGTCCGCCCGGCTTGGAAGGGAGTAAGTGGCAGCGGCGCCCAGCAGCCACTTCCCGATTGCCAGCCCGACGCCTTTGAGCATAACCTCGCTCTAACGCTGCAATGCAGCATCTCATCATCAGGGAGGAAGAAGCATGAGCAGATCAGTCGTCGTCACCGGCTCCACCAGCGGCATCGGCCTTGCGATTGCCACTGCCTTTGCCGCCAGGGGCGACAACGTCGTCATCAACGGCTTCGGAAAAGAAGATGAAATCAAAGCGATAGTCGAGCGCCTTGAATCATCGTCGAAAGCCAAGGCCCTCTATCACCCGGCCGATATGACGAAGCCATCAGAGATTGCCGATCTGATCGAAACTGCGGCCAGGACCTTCGGGACGGTCGATGTGCTCGTCAACAATGCCGGCATCCAGCATGTCGAAAAGATCGAGGATTTCCCGATCGAAAAGTGGGACCAGATCATCGCCATCAATCTGTCCAGCTCTTTCCATACGATGCGTGCTGCGATCCCGCTGATGAAGGCAAAAAAACACGGCCGCATCATCAACATCGCTTCGGCGCATGGCCTGGTCGCCTCGCCCTTCAAATCTGCCTATGTAGCGGCAAAACATGGTATATTGGGCCTGACAAAGACGGCCGCTCTTGAACTCGCCGAATTCGGCGTGACGGTAAACGCGATCTGCCCCGGTTACGTGCTGACCCCGCTGGTCGAAAAACAGATCCCGGATACAGCAAAGGCGCGCGGCATGACGGAGGAGCAGGTCAAGACCGAGGTCATCCTCAAGGCGCAACCGACGCACGAATTTGTCAAGGCCGAGGAAATCGGCGCGCTGGCACTCTACCTCGCAAGCGAGGAAGCCCGGCAGGTGACCGGCACGCATATCTCGATTGACGGGGGCTGGACAGCGGCATAACCATTTTAGAAAACATCCGGGAATATCATGAACGACAGCATCCGTTTCATCCTCAATGGCGAGGACGTTACTTTGGGCAACGTCCGGCCGACGGAGACTCTTCTCGATTTTCTCCGGCTTAAGCGACGGCTGACAGGCACCAAGGAAGGCTGCGCCGAAGGCGATTGCGGCGCCTGCACCGTGCTGATCGGCCGGCTCATTGATGGCAAGCTCTTCTATGAATCCGTCAATGCCTGCATCCGCTTCATCGGCTCGCTGCACGCGACCCACGTCGTGACGATCGAGCACCTGGCTGCAAAGGATGGCACGCTGCATCCGGTGCAGCAGGCCATGGTCGATTGCCACGGCTCCCAATGCGGCTTCTGCACGCCTGGCTTCGTCATGTCCCTGTACGGGCTCTGGCTCTCCAACGATAAGCCGGATCGTGCCGAGATCGAAAAGGCGCTGCAAGGCAATCTCTGTCGCTGCACCGGCTACGAGCCCATCGTCAAGGCCGCCGAGCAGGTGAGCCTGCAGCGCCCAAGCACGCTTTTCGATCCGCTTGAAAAGACCCGCGCCGAAATCATTGCCCGTCTCTGGGCCATGCAGGCATCCGAGACGATCTCGATTGCGTCAGAAGAGGGCCGCCTCATTGTGCCCCGCTCCGCCGACGCGCTTGCGCGGGTGCTGGCGGCCGAGCCGACGGCGACCATCGTTGCCGGCTCCACCGATGTCGGCCTCTGGGTCACGAAGCAGATGCGTGAGCTAGATCCCGTCATCTTCATCAATCATCTGACGGAGCTTCAGTCGATCATTGCAGGCGAATACGGCATTACCATCGGCGCCGGCGTCACCTATACCCGTGCGCTTGAGACCATCGCCCGTAAGATACCCGCCTTTGCCCGCCTCATAACGCGCATCGGCGGCGATCAGGTGCGCAACATGGGCACCATCGGCGGCAACATCGCCAACGGCTCGCCGATCGGCGACAGCCCGCCGCCCCTCATCGCGCTCGGCGCACAACTGACGCTGCGTTCGATCGAAGGTGTGCGCAGGCTGCCACTCGAGGATTACTTCATCGCCTATGGCAAACAGGATCGGAAACCGGGCGAATTCGTCGAGAGCGTCTTCGTGCCCTACCCGGTCGCAGATGCTAAATTCGCCGCCTACAAGATCAGCAAACGCCGAGACGAGGATATTACCGCCGTGCTCGGTGCCTTCTATCTGGTGCTGGACGAAGCCGAGCGCGTCACCGAGATCCACATTGCCTTTGGCGGCATGGCGGCAACACCGAAGCGCGCCCGCAGCGTCGAGGCCGAGCTGATCGGCAAGCCCTGGAGCGAAGCGACCATCGAGGCTGCACGCCCTGCCTTTGACGCCGACTTCCAGCCGCTGACGGACTGGCGCGCCACGGCGGAATATCGCCAACTGACGGCCAAGAACCTGCTGACGCGGTTTTACCTTGAAACGGTCGGTGCGCCTGCCGAGCTGAAGCGGTTCGAGGAGGTGGCGTAATGGACAAGTCCACTTTCGAGGATCGCAAGCTCATCAACGGCCAGATGCACGTCTCGCTGCGCCATGATTCAGCGCATAAGCATGTCACCGGAAGTGCCGATTATATCGACGATATTTCCGAACCCGCAGATCTCCTGCATGGCGCGCTCGGAATGTCGGACCGCGCGCACGCCGAGATCCTCTCGATGGATCTCTCCGAGGTCGCGGCCTGCCCCGGCGTCGTCTGGGTCTTCACCGGCAAGGACATTCCCGGCGTCAACGACGTCAGCTCGAACGGCAGCCACGATGAGCCGCTGCTTGCCGAAACCAAGGTCGAATTCCACGGCCAGCCGATCTTTGCGGTGATCGCGCAAACCCGCGAGATCGCGCGCCGCGCCGCGCGCAAGGCGAAGATCGAATATCGCGATCTCCCCCATTGGAGCGACATCGACGGCGCCATTGAAAATGGCAGCCCGCTCGTCATAACCCCGATGACGCTGCAGCGTGGCGAAGCGAAAGCGGAAATGGAAAATGCTCCGCGCCGGCTGAAGGGCCAGATGCGCATCGGCGGCCAGGAGCATTTCTACCTTGAGAGCCATATTGCCATGGCGATCCCTGGTGAGGACGATGAGGTCGCCGTCTGGTCCTCGACCCAGCATCCGAGCGAAATCCAGCATATCGTCGGGCATGTGCTGAACATTCCCTCGAACGCCGTCACCGTCAACGTGCGCCGCATGGGCGGTGGCTTCGGCGGCAAGGAAACGCAGGGCAATCAATTCGCAGCGTTGGCCGCAGTGGCAGCCAAGAAGCTGAAGCGCGCCATCAAGTTTCGCCCGGACCGTGACGAGGACATGAGCGCCACCGGCAAGCGGCACGACTTTCGGGTCGATTATGAACTCGGTTTCGATGAAGAAGGCCGGATCCACGCGGTCGACGCCACCTATTCCGCCCGCTGCGGCTTTTCCTCGGACCTGTCAGGCCCGGTCACCGACCGTGCGCTGTTCCATGCCGATTCCAGCTATTTTTATCCGCATGTGCATCTGATCTCGCAGCCGCTGAAGACCCATACCGTCTCCAACACCGCTTTTCGCGGATTCGGCGGCCCGCAGGGCATGCTCGGCGCCGAGCGCTTCATCGAAGAGATCGCCTATGCCGTCGGCAAGGACCCGCTCGATATCCGCAAGCTGAATTTCTACGGCCAGCCGGGCTCGGGGCGCACGACCACGCCCTATCATCAGGAGGTCGAGGACAACATCATCGCCCGCGTCGTCGACGAGCTCGAAGACAGCGCCGACTACCGTGCCCGACGCAACGCCATCGTCGCCTTCAATCGCGACAACCGCTATATCCGCAAGGGCATTGCGCTGACGCCGGTGAAATTCGGCATCTCCTTCACCATGACCGCCTTCAACCAGGCAGGCGCCCTCGTCCATATCTATCAGGACGGCTCCATCCACCTGAACCATGGCGGCACGGAGATGGGCCAGGGCCTCTACACCAAGGTGGCGCAGGTTCTGGCCGACAGCTTCCAGGTCGATATAGACCGCGTGAAGATCACGGCGACCACGACGGGCAAGGTGCCGAACACATCGGCGACCGCCGCCTCCTCCGGTTCGGACCTGAACGGCATGGCAGCCTACGATGCGGCCCGCCAGCTTAGGGAACGGCTGGTCGCATTCGCAGCGGAAAAATGGGAAGTGCCGGTCTCGGAGGTCATCTTCCTGCCGAACCGCGTGCGGGTCGGCGAGATCGAAATCCCCTTCCCTGATTTCATCAAGCAGGCCTATTTCGCCCGTGTTCAGCTGTCGGCCGCCGGCTTCTACAAGACGCCGAAGATCCATTGGGACCGCAAGGCCGGCCGCGGCACGCCGTTCTATTATTTCGCCTATGGCGCCGCCTGCACCGAGGTGACGATCGACACGCTGACCGGCGAATATCTGATCGACCGCACCGATATCCTCCACGATGTCGGCCGTTCCCTGAACCCGGCAATCGATATCGGCCAGGTCGAGGGCGCCTTCGTCCAGGGAATGGGCTGGCTGACGACCGAGGAACTCTGGTGGGATGAAAAGGGCCGCCTGCGCACGCACGCCCCCTCCACCTACAAGATCCCCCTCGCCTCCGACCGGCCGAAGATCTTCAACGTGCGCCTCGCCGAATGGTCCGAGAATGCGGAAGCCACGATCGGCCGTTCCAAGGCCGTCGGCGAACCGCCCTTCATGCTGGCGATCTCCGTGCTGGAAGCGCTCTCCATGGCCGTCGCCAGTGTCGCGAATTACCGCGTCTGCCCCCATCTCGATGCCCCCGCAACGCCCGAACGCGTGCTGATGGCGGTCGAGAGGATGAAGAGGGTGTAGCCATGACCCGGCGCGAAATCCTTTCCGGTTTTGTGCCCGGCAGCGACTTCCGCGCCTTTCTGGCCCTCCAGCCCGATGTGATCCTTGTCGAAATAACTGGCACGCAGGGCTCGACACCGCGCGAGACCGGCGCCTTCATGCTGGTTTCGGGCAGCAGCCTCTGGGGCACGATCGGAGGCGGTCAGTTCGAATTCATCGCGATCGGCAATGCCCGCGACCTGCTCGCCGGCACCGGCGGCACCGACGTCATGGATATTCCGCTCGGCCCGGAAATCGGCCAGTGCTGCGGCGGCCGCACGCAACTGCGCTTCCGGCCTGTGACGGATGCAGTCAGGAACGAGCTGGAGAAAAAGCGGGAAAGCGAAGCCGAACAGCTGCTGGAAGTCTACGTCTTCGGCGCCGGCCATGTCGGCCGCGCGCTTGCCGCGGCACTCGCGCCGCTGCCGCTTTCGGTCACCGTTATCGAGACCCGGAAAGACGAACTCGCCAATCTTCCGGTCTCGACGAAGAGCCTGTTGGTGCCGATGCCCGAGGCATTGGTGAAGGACATGCCTGCAGGTGCGGCACTCGTCATCCTCACCCATGACCATGCGCTGGATTTTCTGATCGCGCGGGAAGCACTCGCCCGCGCAGACCTTGCCTATACTGGCATGATCGGCTCAGCCACCAAACGGGCGACCTTCGCGAACTGGCTTTCCCGCGAGGCAGGCGGCGAACGCTCCTGGCTCGATCGCCTTACACTGCCGATCGGCGGATCGGCAGTGAAGGATAAGCGCCCTCACGTCATCGCCGCCATGACGGCCGCCGAGATCCTGACCGCACTGGCCTCCTACCGCGACCGATCGTCCTCGTAGTGCGGATCGCGTCCGTCCAGGAAACCGAGATCGCGCTTGATGCGATCGGGCATGGCATCCATATCCAGCCGCGGTATCCGGCTGCCGATTCCGCCGGCCAGCCGGCGAATGACGGTGGTGATTAGCGCCTCTCTCGCCGGAGAACGGCTCTCGTCGATAGCTTGGCAATCCATGGCATCACCTCGATGGTTTGATGAGATGATTGCAGTTTGCCGGGAAAAATGCTGCAATTCCAATCGAACAACCGTCTGCATCCATAAAGAGAACTTATTCATGAAACTGTCGAAGCAGTTCCCGCTGAATGCGCTGCGCGTCTTCGAAGCCGTGGCCCGGCTCGGCAGCTTCACCAGAGCCGGGGATGAACTCGGCATGACGCAGACGGCCGTCAGCTATCAGATCAAGCTTCTGGAAGAGAATATCGGTGAGCCCCTTTTCCTGCGCCGCCCGCGTCAGATCGAACTGACCGAAGCAGGCGAACACCTGGCGCCGAGGGTCTCGGATGCATTCAACATCCTGATCGAAGCCATGGCCTCGATGCGCAAGACGACGGAGGAAACGCTGACGATCCATTCGACGGCGACTTTCGCCCAGCAATGGCTGTCGCGCTATATCGGTTCCTTCCAGCTGCAATTCCCCAATATTGCCGTCAGGCTGGTCACCTCGGGCAACATCGTCGATTTCCAGAAAGAGGCCGCAGATGTGGCGATCCGCTGGGGTCGCGGCGACTGGCCGGGGCTCATCAGCCACCGGCTGATGAAACTCGACTATTCCCCCATGCTAAGCCCCAAGCTCGCCGCCGAAATGGGCGGCATCCACGAACCCGCAGATCTCCTGAAACTGTTCCTGATCAGCGCCGGCGATTCCTGGTGGGCGGAATGGTTCGCGGCCGCCGGCGTCAAGGATGCCGATCTCTCCCGCTATCCGAAAAGCGAATTCGGCACCCAGATCCTCGATGCCAGCATCGCGATCGCGGGTGGCGGTGTCGCCATGCTCAATCCCGGCCATTTCCAGGACGATGTCGCGGCCGGCAGGCTCTACCAGCCCTTCGAACTGACCGGCAATGACGGACGCGACTATTGGCTCGCCTATCCCGAAAACAGGCGAAACGTTCCGAAAATCAGGAATTTCCGGAAATGGCTGCTCGAGAAATTCAACGTCGAGCAAGCCTGACTATACAGCGCGTTAAGAAATGCGCGTCGCTCAGTATCCCATGTCGGGCGCATAGAAACATCGCGGCGTATCCTCGTTCGGAAACAGGCAGAGATGGTAGTCGCTGTCACCCGAATGCATCGCCTTGGTCATCGGCAGCAGAAAAACATGGTCGCGCGTCACAAGCCGGTGATCGCCGGGCCTTAACGTCAGAAGATAGCCATTGGGAGTAATGGCCACGGTTTTGGACGGGATCATCTGGCAATCGCCGTTATGAGCATCTCCATTGCAACAGTAAGGGTCGTAACTCCAACCCGTAGCGGCGTCGTGGGCCGTCGCAAACGACGCATATGCAATCATCACGCATGTCAGAATGCTGCGCATGGGCATCTTCTCCGTCGATGAATGCGCCGCCAGTGTCGTGCGGTTTCCACCTCGTTCCGGCGGCCCAATATTTAACAACTGTAATTCGATCTGCACATTTCAAGGAACCTTCTGTTCCACATTGACGCATTCACGGCGGATAAAATGTCGCAGAAATCAGCCGTTTTTTAAGGCACGCGAAACACACGTCTGCTTGGCAGCACGACGCACAACCAGATTGCCACCTCAAATTGCGCGGATATAAATATTCTGATGGAAGACCAGCGATATGCTTTTGGCCGTTTCATGCTCGACCCCGCCAGCGGCATTCTGCGGCGGGACGGCCAGCCAGTCCCGCTTGGCCAGCGCGCAATCGCTCTGCTCACGGCACTGCTGGATGCGGACGGCAGACCGGTCGGAAAGGATGCCTTGATCGAAGCGGGCTGGCCGGGACTGATGGTCGAGGAAGGCAATCTTTCCGTACAGATCGCACATCTGCGCAAGGCGCTCGGGCAGCGACCCGACGGGCAGGAATGGATCGTCACGCTGCCGCGCCTCGGCTATCGCCTCTTCAGGAGCCAGACGCCGACCGCTGATATCGGCGACGACATATTCCCGTCTCTCGCGATACTGCCTTTCGAAAATCTCAGCGGCGACCCCGAGCAGCAATATTTTGCCGATGGGGTTGTTGACGATGTCATCACCGCGCTCAGCCGCTTCAGGTCCTTTGCGGTCATCGCCCGCAATACCAGCTTCGTCTATCGCGGCATGGGTGACGTCAGGAAGATCGCCGGAGAACTCGGCGTCAAATATGTGCTGGAAGGAAGCCTGCGCAAATCCGGCAACAGATTACGCATCTATGCCCGGCTGGTGGATGCCGCCGCCAACATGCAGCTCTGGGCGCAAAGCTTTGACGGCGACCTCGAAGATGTCTTCGAGTTTCAGGACCGCATTACCGAATCCGTCGCCATAGGAATCGAGCCCCATGTCCAGCGCGCCGAACTGGAACACGCACGCCGGGAACGGCCCGGCAGCATCTCCGTTTATGATATCTGCCTGCAGGTTCTGCCGAAGATTCTTGCCGAGACCTCCAGGCAGAATGCAGAAGCCCATGCTCTGTTGACCGAGGCGCTCGAACGCGAGCCGGATAATGCCCGCATTCTGGCACTCGCCTCCTATACTCTCGAACATCGCAGAACGATGGGCTGGCCGCCCTTTGGGCCGGATGATGCAGAAAAATGTGTCGCGCTCGCACGCCGGGGCATCGAACTGGCGAAAGGCGACGCCACGATCATGGCCACTTGCGGCATGTCGCTCATTCAGGTCGGACGCGAATATGATTGGGGTCTGGCAATCATGCAGGCCGCCGTCGATCTCAACCCCAACAGCCTGAGCGTTGTCGTAAGAGCCGGAATTGCCCACGTTCATTGCGGCAATCTTGATCGGGGGCAGCAATATCTCACGCGTGCCCACCGGCTGAGCCCGCTTGATCCCTACGCCCACATCACCTTCTGCGGCCTCGCCGATATCGAGATGATCCGCGGCAATTACGAGCAATCGCTTCTGTGGGCATCGCGTTCACTGGCGTTGAACCCGAATTTCGATCCGACGGTCTGGATCCTGATCACCGACAATATGAACCTCGGTCGTGTCGAAGAGGCCAAACGCTTCCTGCAACATCTGTTGCGCATCGCGCCCGACAGCACGCTGGCAAGCATCGCGGCCGGGCAGGCGACCAAAATTCCCGAACGCCGGGCCCTTGTCCTGGAGGGACTACGCAGCGCCGGCCTGCCGGAGGCTTAGGGACGCTTCGGAATTTTTTGGATCTTTTAGGGGGTCGCTAAAGGACCCTGCGCACGCCCGCGAAGCAATCTCCTCTTACCGCGCAAAGAGCGCGGCACTTTGGGAGGTTTCGATGTTATCGCCCTTGATGATACTGTCACTCGATCAGGGCAGGCCCGCCCCTGCACCACGATCTGTCGGCCAATTCGATGCCCGCCTGCTGGAGGACATTGCCGACTGCATCGCCGAGCCAGAGGTTCGAGCCTCAGCCGATCCGAAGAACGCAGGAATGATTGCCTTCATCCGCAAAAGCTTGCGAAATTGGCCAGCGATCCCTGGGTATGGCCTTTTGCTTCGTCCGGCTCAGCCGCACCGGCCGAAACCGTAGATCAGTGTTTCTTCTGCTGCTGTTCGGCAGCGGCAACCCGGTTCAGCATCGCCACCATCTTGGTCTTGATCGATCCGTAGGTGCCGAGTTCGAAATTGCAGCTGAAGCAAGTGATGATGTCGCTGTCGATCGGCTGCGGGCGCGGAAATTTCATGCGCGTGTTGCGGCACTTCGGGCAAGGGACTTCGATCTGCATGTTTCAGCGGCTCCTTATTAGCGTCGTTGCGATGCCTTAGCACATATGCCGCACCCGGCAAGCTCTTACTGCAACGTCCACTGCGGCAAGAAACCCCAAGTTCCCCCTTTCCTCCCGCTTGAATTTCTCGCAATCTCACGAGTCGGGAAGAAGAACAGGGGAACTGAATGTATGAATATGCAATAGCCTGGGAGTGGCTGGCCTTTGCGGCGCGCTGGTTCCACGTCGTTACCGCGATCGCCTGGATCGGATCGTCCTTCTATTTTATCGCGCTCGACCTCGGCCTGGTGAAGCGCCCGCATCTGCCTGCCGGAGTTCACGGCGAGGAATGGCAGGTCCATGGCGGCGGCTTCTATCACATCCAGAAATATCTGGTGGCACCGGCCGAGATGCCGGAACACCTGACCTGGTTCAAATATGAAAGCTATTTCACCTGGCTCTCAGGCTTCCTGATGCTCTGCATCGTCTATTATGGCGGCGCCGACCTCTTCCTGATCGATCGACACGTGCTGGATATTTCCAAGCCGGTCGCCATCCTGATCTCGCTCGCATCGCTCGGCTTCGGCTGGATCGTCTACGACCTGCTCTGCAAGTCGCCGCTCGGCAAGAACACCTGGGGTCTGATGGCGGTGCTCTATGTCGTGCTGGTCTTCATGGCCTGGGGCTATACGCAGGTCTTCACCGGCCGTGCCGCCTTCCTGCATCTCGGCGCCTTCACCGCCACGATCATGTCGGCCAACGTCTTCATGATCATCATTCCCAACCAGAAGATCGTCGTCGCCGACCTGATCGCAGGCCGCACGCCGGATGCCAAATATGGCTATATGGCCAAGCAGCGCTCGCTGCATAACAACTACCTGACGCTGCCTGTCATCTTCTTCATGCTGTCGAACCACTATCCGCTGGCCTTCGGCACCGCCTTCAACTGGGTGATCGCCGCACTGGTCTTCCTGATGGGAGTCACGATACGCCACTGGTTCAACACCACCCATGCCCGCAAGGGACGACCGACCTGGACCTGGATCGTCACAGTCGTGCTCTTCATCCTCATCATGTGGCTTTCGACGGCACCGAAGATCCTGACCGGCGAGGATCAGAGCGCATCCGTGGCACCCGCCTTCCAGCAATTTGCCGGCGATCCACATTTTCCAGCCGTCAAACAGCTGATCGGCACGCGCTGTTCCATGTGTCATGCGGCAGAGCCGGTCTATGAAGGTATCGCCCGGCCGCCGAAGGGCGTAATCTTGGAAAATGACGCAGAAATCGCTGCGCACGCCCGCGAAATCTATATACAGGCGGGCCGCAGCCATGCCATGCCGCCGGGGAACGTGACCGACATTACACCGGATGAGCGCAAGCTGCTCGTCGCCTGGTTCGAAAGCGCAGTCGAAGGCAAACAAGAATGACCATGACACTCCTGCGCGGGCGCCTTCTCTCCTTCCGCCGCGCTCCGCTCAGCCTCGCCGATAGCGAGAGCTACTTCTATGAGACAGACGGCGGTCTGTTGATCGAGAATGGCATCATCGCTGCTATCGGCGCCTATGCTGACGTCAAGGCCAAGGCGCCTGCCGAGGTCGCCGAAATCGATCACCGTCCGCATCTGATCATGCCCGGCCTCATCGACATGCACCTGCATTTCCCACAGATGCAGGTGATCGCTTCCTATGCCGCAAACCTTCTGGAGTGGCTGAATACCTACACATTCCCCGAGGAATGCCGCTTCGTCGAAAGCGCCCATGCCGAGAAGATTGCCACGCATTTCTACGACGAACTGATCCGTCACGGCACAACGACGGCCGTCGCCTATTGCTCTGTCCACAAGACCTCGGCCGATGCCTTTTTTGCGGAAGCCATGCGCCGAAACATGCGCATGGTCGGCGGCAAGGTGATGATGGACCGCAATGCGCCGCAAGGCCTGCTCGATACGCCCGAGATGGGCTACGACGAGACCCGGCAGGTGATCGCCGACTGGCACGGCAGGGGCCGCAACCACGTTGCCATCACGCCGCGCTTCGCAATCACCTCGACGCCGGAGCAGATGGAGGCGACGGCAGCGCTTGCCCGCGAGTTCCCCGATCTGCACATCCAGACGCATCTGTCGGAAAACCACGACGAGATCAAGTTCACATGCGAGCTCTATCCTGATGCGACCGACTACACCGATATCTACGCCCGTTATGGCCTGCTCGGACCGAAGAGCCTCTTCGGCCATGCCATCCATCTTTCGGATCGTGAGGCCGATGCCATGAGCGAGGCCGGAGCGGTCGCCGTCCATTGCCCGACCTCCAACCTTTTCCTCGGCTCCGGCCTCTTCCCGCTGAAGGCGCTCGCCCGTCGCGAGAAGCCCGTTCGCATCGGCGTTGCCACCGATATCGGCGGTGGTTCCAGCTATTCCATGCTCCGAACCATGGACGAAGCCTACAAGATCCAGCAGCTTCTCGGCGAACGGCTGAACCCGCTCGACAGCTACTATTATATGACCCTCGGCAATGCCGAGGCGCTATCTCTGGCGGACAGGATCGGCACGCTGGAGCCGGGCACGGACGCCGACCTGGTCGTTCTCAACGCGGCCGCAACACCGGCCATGGCCCTGAAAATGGATGTCGTAAAGACGCTTTCGGAGGAACTGTTCCTGCTGCAGACCATGGGTGACGACCGCGCCGTTGCGGAAACTTATGTCGCGGGCGCGGCGATGAAAAGCGGGCTCTAGCAGGGCGGTGGCCTGACGGCAAAACCCTCCGAAATCAAATACCAAAGGCTGAAGAAGCGTGGTATTCGACCACGTCATCAGATGTGAAAGTTCGCTCATGACCAAGCCGCTGACCATCGCCGATCTCAAGAAAATGGCTCAGCGCCGCGTTCCGAAGATGTTCTTCGACTACGCGGATTCCGGCGCCTGGACGGAATCGACCTACGCCGCCAACGAAGCCGATTTTCGCGATATCAAACTGCGCCAGCGCGTGCTGGTCGACATCACCAACCGCACGCTTGAAACCACGATGATCGGCCAGAAAGTGTCGATGCCGGTGGCCCTTGCCCCGACGGGCATGACCGGCATGCAGCATGCCGATGGCGAGATGCTGGCGGCGCGCGCGGCGGAAGAATTCGGCGTGCCCTTCACACTCTCGACCATGAGCATCTGCTCCATCGAGGATGTCGCCTCCGTCACGACGAAGCCGTTCTGGTTTCAGCTTTATGTCATGCGCGACAGAGGCTTCGTGCTTGATCTCATCAACCGCGCCAAGGCCGCCAAATGCTCTGCGTTGGTGCTGACCGCCGACCTGCAGATTATCGGCCAGCGCCACAAGGACCTGCGCAACGGCCTCTCGGCACCACCGAAACTCACGCCGAAACATATCTGGCAGATCGCGACGCGCCCCTTCTGGTGCATGGAGATGATGAAGACGAAGCGCCGCAGCTTCGGCAACATCGTCGGCCACGCCAAAGGCCTCGCCGATCTTCCCTCGATCACGACTTTCGCGAATGAACAATTCGACCCGCAGCTGTCGTGGAGAGATGTCGCCTGGATCAAGGAACAGTGGGGCGGCCCGCTGATCATCAAGGGTATCCTCGATGTCGAGGATGCCAGGCACGCCGCCGAAACCGGCGCCGATGCCATCATCGTCTCCAATCACGGCGGCCGTCAGCTCGATGGCGCCCCCTCTTCGATCAGCATGCTGCCGAAGATCGTCGATGCAGTCGCCGATCGTGTCGAAGTGCATATCGATGGTGGTATCCGCTCCGGTCAGGATGTGCTGAAGGCCGTGGCACTCGGCGCGCGTGGCACCTATATCGGCCGCCCCTTCCTCTATGGCCTCGGCGCCATGGGCAAGGACGGCGTTACGCGGGCGCTCGAGATCATCCGCAAGGAGATGGACATCACCATGGCGCTCTGCGGCAAACGCGACATCAAGGATATCGATTCCTCGATCATTGCCGGCCGGCAGTAAGTTACGGCATCCGGCCCGTCGCGAGTGCCACGGCCCATTCCGGGCGACCATTGGTTCTTGCCAGCGCCGACATGGCCATGTTGTCATAGCGGATATTGCGGAAATGCGCCGTCCATCCACTGGCTAATTTTTCCAGCACAGCGTAACTCGCCATCGCGTGGCCGGTCTCGACCTTGTGTGGATAAGGCTTGTCATCGTCATAGGCCGGGCCGCCGACACTGCCGGGATTGACGACAAGACGACCGCCGGAAAGTGCTGCCATGCGCGGAATATGCGTGTGGCCACACAGGATCAACGGGCTTTTGATGCCTTCCGCCAGCGCCTCGATCTCCGCCTGCGGCCGCAGCACCACGCTGCCATCGGCAACGGCCATATCCAGCCAGTAGAGATTGTCGTCCTCAGGGGTCGCGTGGCAGAGATAGACCTCGTCCCTGTAGATCAGGTCGACCGGCAGCGATCGCAGCCAGTCGAGATGCGCCGCGCCAAGCTGCGCATAGGCCGCGGCATCCGAAATATGCATTTCTTCCGGCTGCTGCTCGATCAGATAGCGGTCGTGGTTGCCGCGCACGGTCGGGATGGAGAGCGACAACAACCGCTCAGCCACCCTGCCTGCCTCCAGCGGACCGCTGAAACAATCGCCGAGATTGACGATGCCAGTAATCCCCTGGGCAGCGATGTCAGCCAGCACGGCTTCAAGCGCAAGGTAGTTTCCATGGATATCGGCGATCGCGGCAAAGCGCATGTCAGCTCCCGCGATAGGTGGAATAACCGTAGGGCGAGATCAGCAGCGGCACATGATAATGCGCCGCAATGTCGGCAATGCCGAAACGGATCGGCACGAGATCGAGGAAGGCCGGATGCGGCAGAGGCGTCCCGCTTGCCCTCAGATAATCGCCGGCATGAAAAAGCAGTTCGTAGGTGCCGGCACGAAAGCTCTCGCCGGTCAGGATCGGCCCGCCATCGACGCGGCCATCGGCATTGGTCTCGACGGTCTTGATATGGTGGCGAAGCTCACCCTCGATGTGAAAGAGATCAATCCGCAGTCCCTGTGCCGGCTTGCCCAGCGCAGTATCGAGAACATGAGTGGTCAGTCCGGTCATAGGCCTGGCTCTTTGATGATGAAGGGGTCGTCGAAGAAGAATTCTTCCAGATTGTTGCCCGGCCCGTCACGGTCGACAACGAGAAAATCGCTGGGCTCTCCAAGCGCCATCAACGGATGATGCCAGACATTGCGCCGGTAGTTCACGCCCTGATCGCCGCGCGCGAGAAAGGCCTGCGGCCGAGCCGGGCGACCGCCTTCATCTTCCGAAACGACGACGAGGAAAGGCCGGCCTGATATCGGCGAGAAGCTCTGGCTACCGAACGGGTGCCGCTCCATCATGCCGACCTCGTAAGGAAAGCTGCGCGGCTGGCCGCGGAAGAGATTGATGATGACGCGCGCCCCCTCGCCCGCAGCCTCGGGCGCTGCAAGCGCATGGAAACGCTCGGTATTGCCGCCGTTGATATAGCGCATGCTCGCAGGATCGGCTTCGATCACGTCACCGAAGGACGCGAAGGCGGATTTTGTTAGAGACTGTATTTCGAGATATTTGGACACGGAATTACTCGCCCTGAACGCGCCAGTGGCGAACATTTTCAAGTTGGGAAACCAGAGCAGGAAGTTCGGTCCTCGCCGTCTGCCAGATGACGGGCAATTCTGCCCGATAATAATCGTGAACGATCAGGTCTCGCATGCCCTTTATCCGGGTCCACGGAATATCCTGATGATCCTGAATAAAGCCGGGGTCGCCAGCCGCAATTCGCGCCGCTGCTTCGCCGACGAGGACCAGCGACATCGTCACCGCCAACTGGGTACGAATATCATGGAGAAACTGCTCCTGGCTCATGCCCTCTGTCAGGTCGAAGGCCTGCTGCGCGGCCTCCTGCATGCGATCCACATGTTCAAGAAGGCGCTCGCGGCTCATATGGCGGAGGCTTCCGACAGAACACGGTGTTTGATGCGCTCCGGCAATCCACCCGCAGTAACCAGATCCACCTTAACCCCCAGAATATCCTGCAATTCTTCCAGCAGCCCGCCAAGATCGAACAGCGTTGTCCCTGGCAGCGCATCCACCAGAATATCCAGATCGCTGTCCGGCCGACCCTCGCCGCGGGCAACCGAGCCGAACACACGCGGGTTTGCCGCGTTGAAGCGCTTGGTCGCTTCGCGGATCGCCTGCCTGTTCTTCTCCAGCACTTCCGACGGTCTCATCGCGGCATCACTCCTGATGCCGCGAATATAAGGGACGGGACTGAAAGAGGAAAGAACTCAAGCCTTCACTCCGAAGAGCCTGAGGCGCATCGTGCCGCCATCCGGATGCATGGCATAACGCACATGCGTGATCGGGCCGATATCGGCAATCGCGTCGCTGCCATATTCATGGATATGGTCCATCTGCAGCTTGCTGCGCGGCAGGATCGGCTTCCAGTTTTCCGAAGCCGCGATATCGGCCTCAGACAGCGTATCGCCGAGATCGGGCAGATAGGCGCCGAAGAGTTCGCATGTGTCCGGGAAATTGCCCTTGAAGAAGGCCGTATCGACGATCACGCGCTTGATCATGCCGGCATGGCCGAGCCGAATGATCGCCCAGTCGTGACCTGGACCACGGCGGCGCTTGGTTTCCCAGCCGTCGCCCATGTTGAGGCCGCGTCCAGGACCGAGCAGCTTGTCCGGATGGCCATAATGCGCATCCGACCAGGCAAGCGCTTTCGCACCGTTGAAAATATAGGCGAGATCGACTTCCTCGCCGGCGCCGACTTTCGACCAGTCGAAATAGGCCGAGCCATAGACGCGAAGACGCGCCACACCACCATCCGGATAGATGTGCAGGCGAAGATGCGTCCAGATCTTCTGCTTGTCGGCATTTTCGAAGAAATGATGGGCGCTGGAGCCGAGCGGCGACTTGGCCAGGATTTCGGTCCACTGCGTCGCATCATCAGGATCGCCGCTTTCGAGAAAGGCAGCCTCGATCGAGCAATGCGGCGGATAATTGCCCGTGAAATAGCTGGTATCGACATCGAAGCCGAAGATGCGGCCCGGCATGGCGAGCTTCACGACCGCCCAGTCGTGGCCGGGAACACGCTTGCGGCGGCTTTCCCAGCCGTCCATGTACTTGCCGTTATCGTCGTAGAGATCCGGATCGAAGCTTGCCGGCACGTCCTGCAGCATGCGCTCCAGCGGCGCGAAGAATTCGTCCGTGGCGTAGAGACCCTTGGCGCCGAGACGGGCCGAGGCAAGATTGATGGCGCCCGTGGCGAAAGCTGGCAGGCTGGTATCGGTCGTATCGGTCATTCAGGTCTCCGGAAGCATGGATGTCAGGCGCAGCAGCGCGATCTTTTCGACCTCGGCTGCAGCAGTCACGAATTCTTCGTCGCTGGTATTGTCGATCCGCTTTTCGAAAGCGGCAAGAATATCGTCCTTGTTCAGCCCCTTCACAGCGATGATGAAGGGAAAACCGAATTTCTGCGTGTAGGAGGAATTAAGGTCGGTAAAACGCGCATGCTCTTCAGGGCTCAACCGGTCGAGCCCCGCACCGGCCTGTTCCTTCTTGCTGTCTTCCGTCAGCTCGCCCGCGACCGCCAGCCGTCCGGCAAGATCGGGATGAGCGCGCAACACACCGAGGCGCTCTTCCCTGCTCGCCGCGCGGAAAATGGCGACGAGCTCCGTATGCACACGATCTACCGTCAGCTTCTCACCGACAAAGCCATCGTCATAGGCCCGCTCGGCGATGAAGGGCGAATGCTCGAAGACGCCACCGAAGCGAGACACAAATTCGTTGCGCGAAATCATCAGATCGTTTCCGGCTTGTGGTTCGCATGCCAGTGCTGCGCAATCTCGATCCGGCGCGGGACCCACACCTTGTCGTGCTTCAGCACATATTCCATGAACCGCTTGAGCGACGCCACGCGTCCCGGCCGGCCGACGAGGCGGCAATGCAGTCCGACCGACATCATCTTCGGGCTGCCCTCCTTGCCTTCCTCGTAGAGCGTATCGAAGGCGTCCTTGAGGTAGGTGAAGAACTGGTCACCGGAATTGAAGCCCTGCGGCGTGGCAAACCGCATGTCGTTGGTCTCGAGCGTATAGGGAATGATGAGGAACGGATTTTCATCGGCACTCTTCACCCAATAGGGCAGATCATCGGCGTAAGAATCCGACGAATAAAGGAAGCCGCCCTCCTCCTGCACCAGCCGCAGTGTGTTGTCCGAAGGCTTGCCCTGGTACATGCCGTAGGGCCGCTCACCCGTCAGTTCCGTATGCAGGCGCACAGCTTCGAGGATGTGCTTGCGCTCCAGATCCTCCGGGAAATCCTTGTATTCCAGCCAACGATAGCCGTGGCTGGCAATCTCCCAGCCCGCCTCCTTCATCGCGGCGACCGCTTCCGGATTGCGGGCCATGGCGAGCGTGACGCCATAGACGGTCGCCTGCATCTTGAGATCGGTGAAGAGGCGCCAGAGCCGCCAGAAGCCGGCGCGTGAGCCGTATTCATAGATCGATTCCATGTTGAGATTGCGCTGGTTCGGCCAGGGCTGCGCGCCGACGATTTCAGACAGCAGGTTTTCCGAAGCCGGATCGCCGTCGAGGATGGAACTCTCGCCACCCTCTTCGTAATTGATGACGAACTGTACTGCGACGCGTGCCTCGCCCGGCCATTTCGGGTCGGGCGTGTGGCGCCCGTAACCGACGAGATTGCGCGGATAGGTCTCGGATACCATCAAATCACCTTTTGAAAAGACAGGTGAAACGGTAGCATCCGTGTCCGGAATGTCGAGGCGTAAAAGTGCGTATTTGGCCTTCGACTTGTCGCGTGTAACTCAGGCGATCTTGCGCGCGCTCACCTTGCCCATCGGATGCAGCGAGTGCACCCGGAACGGGCCGCCGGCCCCTTCCTCGATCATCAGCGCGACATTCGAGACCGTTACCGGTTCGGCAAGAACCGGATCGAACATCGCCCGTAGCGCCTGCTCGATGCGCGGCATATCGACCGCGTTCACCGGGCCGGTAACCGGCATATGGAAACGGAACTCGTCCATCACATAGGGGTTGCCCCAGCGATGCAGGTTGGCAAATTGCGCCGCCGAAAGTCCGTCAGGATCGCTCCGCTCGATATCCGCCTCGGAGAGCGGCGCACGAAAACGGTCGAACTCCTGAACGATCGCCGAGGAAAGAAAGTGAACCTGATCGCAGGGGCGGATCGGTGACAGGCTGTAGAAAGTGCCCAGGCGCGCAACTTCCAGACGCGGAATCTGGAAGGGTGACAACGTCCCGCAAAAGCGCATGAGGTCGCGCAGGAGTTGCGGTTCGGAGACCTCGGGCGAAAGGTGGAAAGGGGCTTTCAGCACGCCGTGGAATCCATAGCGACGCGGCACCGCCGTATGAAAGGCGATCTCGTGGATGCCAAGCCCGCGGATTGCCGGCGGTTCGACCATCTCGCCTGAAAATACGTTGCGGCCAAGCCAACTGGCCGCCACATGCGAGAGCGGATCGCTCGCTGATGGCGTGAAGCAAATGGCATAGCGCATGCGATTTCCTCCATCTGACTGAGTTAGGCGCGGACCAATTCCCGCGCCATCGATGCGCAAGCAGATAGGTGATTTGCATGACAGAATAACGAAGCGGAGCGGCTTCTAATTCACGTTTAACGTGAAGAGACTGCGATGTGGTTTGAAATTGCAAAGCTTTCCGGCAATAAAAATTCTGTATTTACATCGCTTACAATGCATATCGCCGCTTCCGCCAGCCGATGTGCGAGCCCGAAACTGACCTTGAAACCGCCGGTCAGTGCGATGAGATTTTGATTCTCCGGATGCGCGCCGACCATCGGATCGCGGTCGATCGCCTTGGGGCGCAATCCGGCCCAGCGCTCGATAACGGGCGCATCGCGCAAGCCGGGAACCATGTCGCGGGCGGCTTCGATCAGCGCATCGAGCTGTTCGTCGGTGGAAAAGGGATCGGCAAAGCTGTTCTCGCTGGTGCTGCCGATGGCCACATGCCCACCCTCATGCGCGACGATATAGAGCCCGTCGCGAAAGATCGTCGGCAAGCCGGGGTCGACATCAGCGGCAAGCAGTGCCGCCTGTCCTTTGACGGCCTGCCCGAGAGGTTTCTGCAACCCCGATGTTAGCGACTCGAGTAGCGGAAAGGACCGATATCCGGCAGCAAGGATGGCGCGGCCGAAGGCGAGACTTTTGCCGCCTATGGATACCGTTCCCCGTACCGGGTCAAGTGACGTTATCTCGGCATTTTCGAGTATGCGAACATGCAGTGCCGCGCGCAGAAACGCCGCCAGTGCCGCGACCAGCGAACGCGGTGCGACGCGGGCTGCGAGCGTGTCATATACGAAACCGCTTTCGCCTGCAGCCGGATCGATCCAGCCGTCACCCGGTGGCCGATCGAGCACATGCCAATGAAAGCACCGCACTCCCGCTCTCCAATGTGCCTTTGCATCTTCGGAATGGCCGAGGGCGATCTTGCGCAAATGCGGCTTCGGCAGCGGGATCAACCGGCCAGAGCGCCGGTATCCGGCCGAAAGCCCGGTCGCCGCTTCGATATCGCCAATGTCGGCTTCCAACGACACCAGCGCATCGAACTGGAACTGTTTCTTTTCCGACCAGCGGTCCGGCATATGCGGCATCAGCGCGCCGAGCAGCCCGCCGCTTGCCCCGCCGCCGAGACGCCCGGCATCGACAAGCAGCGTTTTCATGCCGCGGCGCTCGGCATGCACGGCCGCCCACAGGCCCATGATGCCGCCGCCGATGATAATGACATCGATCGATGATTGACCCGAGGCCGGGGCAGGACTATCGGCTTTTTCCATGACAGACATCAATCCGGATCAGATCAGCGCGGGCAAGCCGCAGCCTCTCGAATGGCGCGACGGCGATATGCCCTATTCGACCGCCTTTGGCGACCATTTTTATTGCCAGACGGACGGGCGGCTGGAATGCGGCCACGTCTTCCTCTCGGGAAACGGCCTGCCTGAACGATGGAGCGGCCGCACGGCCTTTCTCATCGGCGAGCTCGGCTTCGGCACGGGGCTGAATGTCTCGGAAACCTGGCGGCAATGGAAACTTCACCGCCTGCCCGGACAGCATCTGCATTTCATGTCCTTCGAGCTCTATCCGATGCGCCGCGAGGAAATCGACCGAGCGCTTGCCCATTGGCCCGAGATCGATGCCGAGCGCCAGGCGCTGGCCGCCCTCTGGCCGGAGAGTCCCGAAGGCATTGTCTCACTCGCCCTGGACGAGCAGACGAAGCTCAGCGTCGTCTGCGGCCAGGCCTTCGACGGCGTTTCTCGGGCTGCCGCCGAATTCGACGCCTGGTATCTCGATGGCTTCGCTCCGTCGCGCAACGGCGACATGTGGTCGGCAGAGTTGATGCGCCTCGTCTGCGAAAAGACCGTTCTGGGCGGAAGCTTTGCGACTTATGCCGCAGCAGGCTTCGTGCGCCGCAATCTCGCGGCGGCCGGGTTCACTGTCGAGCGGCGCCAAGGTTTCGCCGGAAAGCGGGAAATGCTCTGCGGCACAAAGCCTCAATAACCGGAACGGCCGGGTTTCAATTCGCCGCCAAGCCATTGGCGGATCTTGTCTTCCAGGAGTTCCGGGCTGATCGGCTTCGACATGTAGTCGTCCATGCCGGCATCGAGGCAGAGTTCCCTGTCGCTTTCCAGCGCATGCGCCGTGACACCGATAACAGGTACACGATGGCCCTGCCCCTGCTCCTTCTCGCGGATCAGCATGGTTGCCTGATGGCCGTTCATGACAGGCATTGAGACATCCATCATGATCAGGCGTGGCGTATGCCGCTCCCATGCCTCCACAGCCTCTTCGCCATTATTGACGACGAGGAAGGAAAGCCCGGTACCCTGCAGGATCTGCGTGAAGACGATCTGGTTGACCTCGTTGTCTTCGGCCACGAGCACGTCGACGAATTCGGCAGCCCGTTTTTGCGGAACAGGCGCAGGTGCCGGCGGCGGTGTCTCCGCCTCTTTCTGCAGCCGCGTGATCTCGGCCTCGGAAGCCTGTTTGACACGGCTTGCCCGCACCACCTCGACGACCGTATTGCGCAGCAAGTTGGCGCGCGCCGGTTTCATCAGATGCGCATGACCATTCAGCGCCGCAAACTCCTTCTCGGTGCCCGAAATATCCATCGAGGTCAGGAAGATGATCGGCAGCTCCACGAAACGGCTGTCAGCGCGAAGACGGCGGGCGACCTCGGCGCCGTTCATGTCGGGCATATGATAGTCGAGCACGACGGCATCGACCTTGATGCCGAGATCAGCGGCAGCCTCCAGAATGGCAAAGCCGGTGGCGCCGCCTTCCGCGGCAACGCCGTCGAAGCCCCAGAGGCCCAGCTGTTCGGTCAGGATACGGCGATTGACCTCGTTGTCATCGATGACGAGGATACGCGCACCCTGCACATTGATCGGCAGCGGCTTCGGCTCGATCCGGGCGGCAGCGACCGCAAAGGGGAGCCTGACGGTGAAGACCGAACCCCTGCCCCATTCGCTTTCGACATTGATATAGCCGCCGAAGAGGTCGACGAGACCCGCCGTTATCGCAAGACCGAGGCCAGTGCCTTCATGCCGCCGGGTCGATGAGGAATCGACCTGAGAGAACTTGTCGAAGACGGACTCCACCTTCTCGGGCGGAATGCCGATGCCGGTATCCTCGATGCGGATGCTGGTCATGATCTCGTCGCCGCCGGAAGCCTCGAAACCGATATCGACGAAGACATGGCCGCGCTCGGTGAATTTCACGGCATTGCCGACGAGATTGGTGACGATCTGGCGGAAGCGGCCGGCGTCGCCGATGACGGCAGCCGGCAGATCCGGTGCTGCCCGCACCAGAAGCTCGATATCCTTTTCCGCAGCAGGCGAAGACAGCAGCGTCGCCACATCCTCGACGGCCTCGACGAGATCGAAGGCCGCCTTGCGCAGCTTCATCTGGCCGGCATCGATCTTCGAGAAATCGAGGATGTCGTTGATGATCGTCAAGAGCGCATTGCCCGATTTGACGATGATATCGACAAAGGTCTTCTGGCGGGTATCGAGATTGGTCTTGGCGAGCAGTTCCGCCATGCCGAGCACACCGTTCATCGGCGTGCGGATCTCATGGCTCATATTGGCGAGGAATTCGGACTTGGCGCGGTCGGCAGCCTCGGCGCGCGACAGAAGCTCAGTCAGATCCTCTTCGCGCTGCTTGAGTTCGGTCACGTCGGTAAACAGCGCCACCCAATGCTGCCGTTCGCTGATGGTGGCTTCCATATTCACCCAGCGCTCGCCGCCGACATGGAAGACAGTCGAGATCGGTTGGCGCGCGACAATGTTGGCGCGCCACTCCTCGAGCGTTTCGACTGCATTGTCGTGGAAATCGCCACGATTGGCACAGAACTGGAAAAGGTCGATCCATTCCCTTCCCGCCTCGGTCAGCTCGGCCGGGATGCGCAGTACTTCGGCAAGCCCGTCATTGGAAAGCTTGATCACGCCGTCCCGAACGATCGCGAGCCCCTGCGACATGGCATGCGTCGCGTCACGCATCATCTCGCCAAGGCTTTCCAGTGCGGCGCGCGCCTCGTGGATTTCCTGCTCGCGCTCGCGCACGGCGGAAATATCGGAATAGGTCAGCAGGATGCGGTTTGAGGAAATGCGCCTGGAGTCGAAGATGACGGACTTGCCGGCAGCCCAATCGAGCTGGATCGGCTCGGGGTTTTCATCTTCGAAAAGCCCCTTGCGGAACGAATAGATTTCGTCCGGCGTCTGCGTATCGCCGTAGCGGCCGAGCTCGTAATTGCGCTTGACGACATCGATGAACGGCCGCCCGTCGAAACGGTCGTCGAGCGGCAGTTCCCAGATGCTGTAGAACTCGTCATTGACGTAGAGAATGGTGTGATCATTGTCGAGGATCAGCACGCCGACCGGAAGCGAGCGCAGGATGCTCTCGATTTCCTGATGCAGGATTTCCTCTTGCTGGCGCGCGTCTATCAGTTCCTTCTCACGCGCTTTCAGCGGCGTGATATCGGAGAAGGAACCGACGACATAACGCTTGCCGTCAGGCGTGACGACCCGGTTGACGCGGGAGATCACCTGGAAGATTTCGCCGTCCGTATTCGGCAGATAGCTCTCGACCTCGATCAGCACGCCGTTTTCGAGCGCGAGGAGGTTTTCCCGATAGATCGCCTCACCCGCTTCCGGTCCGAACATGTCGTGCTCGGTCAGGCCCAGTGCCCTGGAACGGGCATGACCGGTGAAGGTCTCGTAATACTGGTTGGCATAGACCAGCCGATGGTCTTCGTCGCGCACGAAAGCCGCGACCGGAAGATCCTCCATGATGGTGCGCAAGAGGTCGCGCTCGCGCACGCTTTCGTGCCAGGAGGCCTCGCCTGCCGGCAGGGCCGTGGCGCCCTCGGGCGCATACTTGCTGCCCTCAGGCGCAAACCTGCTGCCGCCGCGGTAGGCGGCATTGACGACCAGCGGACGGCCGTCTTTGGCAAAGATGCCGATCGGGTGATCGAGATTTTCGAGCGCTTCGCGGATATGGCCAAGATCGGTCGCCATCGTATCGGCGACCTCGGGAATGGCGCGGCGCGGTTCGCGTATATCGAAGATGCCGAGCACGTAAGCCCGGTCCTGCGAGGGCGAAAAACTCTCGATCAGCACGCGCTCATGGCTGAGGCCGGCGGCATCGAAGGAGATGGCGCTCTCTTCCGTACCGAACACAAGCGCACGACGTTCGCGATCCTCGCGCTCCTCTTCTTCCGGTCGATCGAACAATTCGCGGCTGCGCCGCCCGATGAAATCGGAAATCTCGCGGCCGAAGAAGCGGGCATAGGCCTCGTTGACGGCGACATAGCGGAGTTCGCTGTTTTTGACATAGGCCGGGGTATCCAGATCAGCGATCCGGCGGCAGGCCAATTCCAAGAGTTCCCCGGTAAAGTTCAAAAAATCTTCACTCCCGCAATGAACGAAATATCCCCCACAACAACTATAACGCCAAGGCTTTTAACAAGCTGTTAACCATAAAATTCCACTGGCAAAAATTCCAAGCCGGCTCATGAAGTTGATGAATCAGACTGACAACAAAGGCTTGCACGAAACTGAAATGGCTTGAAGATTCACGGGGAAACCCGGCCGGACACGGCGAACGCGCGATCCGACGACGGCCGAGCATGGAGAAAATTTAATCCCGGCACGGCTTGCGCAACCATCAGCGCGCCGCGATCGCAGCAGATTCTGGCAATGGCTTCAATGACGAGGCTACCACGAAAGGGATTCGACATGTCCGTTCTTCATAAGACAATGGCGGCGGGCCTGGTTGCACTGACATTTGCAGGCGCCTCGCTGGCAACGGCCGATACCGCAAGCGCTCACTCCGGCGATGCCTTCTGGGGCGGTGTTGCCGGCGGTGTCGTCGGCGGTCTCGTGGGTGGAGCAATCGCCTCCGGTCCGGCCTATCCGGCACCTTACGCCTACTATCCCCGCCCCTATGCTTATTATCCCGCCTACCCTGCCTATTACGGCCCGCGCTACTGCCATCCGGAATGGCGCCATAATCGCTGGGGCCAGCCCTATCGCATCGAAATCTGCAGGCGCTGAGGGCTTTCCAGGCATCGCTTGACCTCTCGCCTTCATCGGGCCATGCATCGCATGACCCGAGGGGAGATTGCGCCGATGCCCGAACCACTGAAGAACCTTCTGCATCCAGCGCTCGGACGCGCGATGGCGGACATTATCTCGGCCAATGCGCCCTCCTTCGACCGCGACCGCTTCACCGCACTCGCAACGGATGGCATCGAATCGCTGGAGCTCATGGAGCGCGCAACACTGATCCGCGACGCGCTGTTTGCGACCCTGCCCGAAAGCTTCCCCGAGGCGGCAGCCATTCTCGGCGCAAGCCTGCCGGCCGCCGGCAAGGCCGGGCTGACAGCCTGGATGCTCCTGCCCGTCAACCAGTTCATCGCCGCGCGCGGCCTTGGGCATTTCGATATCGCGCTTGATCTCCTCAAAGCGCTGACGCCGCATTTCACGGCGGAGTTCGGCATCCGTCCGTTCATCCATCAGGACCAGGATCGCGCGCTGGCGACGATCATTCGCTGGGTCGACGACGCCAACCACCATGTCCGCAGGCTCGCGAGCGAGGGCACACGCCCGCGCCTGCCCTGGGCGATGCGCCTGCCGCAATTGATCAAGGACCCCTCGCCGATAATCCCGATCCTTTCCGCGCTGATGGACGATCCCGAAGATTATGTCCGCCGCTCCGTCGCAAACAGCCTGAATGACATCGCCAAGGATCATCCCGATCTCGTCGCGGCCTTTATCGCCGAGCATATCGAGGGCGCCTCGGCCGAGCGCCGCTGGCTACTGAAACACGCCTCACGCACGCTGCTGAAGAAGGGCCATGCTCAGGCGCTTGCCAATTTCGGCTTCGGCGCGGCCGCTTCCCTGCATTGCGAATTGTTGCTGGAAAATCCTGCCGTGCTGTTCGGCGAAGGCCTCGATTTCGAGATCCGCCTGCGCAATGCCGGCGACATCCCCCAATCGCTGATGATCGACTACGCCATCCACCACGTGAAGGCCGATGGCTCGCTGTCGCCGAAAGTCTTCAAGTGGAAGACGGTGTCATTGGCCGCGGGTGAAGATCATGTCGTCCAGCGACGCCACGCCATGCGGCCGATCACGACGCGGCGCTACTATCCCGGCGAGCACCGCATCGTCATCCTCATCAATGGTGCCGAGACGGCGACAGGACGCTTTGTCCTGTCCATGCCGGCAGACCCTGCGGCCTGATCCTCAGTTCTCGCGCAGAAACTTCGAGATCAGCGTATTGATTGCCTCCGGGCTGTCTTCGAAGCTGTAATGTCCGGCACCTGGCAGGCGATGGATCGGCCCATCCGGAAAGAGCTCTTCAAAGAGCGGCAGGAAATATTCCGCATTGAGGGTACGGTCGGCATCTCCCCAGATGGCCAAAGCCGGCTTGCCACGTATTGTACGGATGGCAGCCGCATCGGGCATTTCGATCCTGTGAGCGCCGGTGGCAAATCCCTTCGCCCAACCGATCGCGCCAAGACAATCGGCAGGACCTTCGAATGGCGCGGCATAGGCACTGATGAAACTGTCGGTGATGATGTCATTGTTCTCGAAGCCGTTGAGCTTCAATGTGCTGAGGATGTTGTAGCCGAGCTGGCCGAGCACGCTCTCAAGCACGCCCTCGCCCTCGGCCTTCAATATCCACTGGAACCACGGCGCAACGCTTGCATTTGCGACCAGCCGATCAACGGCATCGACCTGACCGAAAGATGTCGGACCGTTCACCGAGATGATGCGGCGGATGCGACCGGGATGCCGGGCAGCAAGCCCCATGCCGACTGGACCGCCGAAATCGTGCATGACGAGAGTGATGCCGGTGAGATCGAGCGCCAGCACGAATGCCTCGATATTATCGATGTGATCCTGAAGCCAGTAGCTGCGGTTGGGCGGCGTCTCACTCTTTCCAAAGCCCATATGGTCAGGAACGATCAACCGATGCGTCTCGCTCAAGGACTCGATGAGATGGCGAAACAGATAGCCCCATGTCGGCTCGCCATGCAGGCAAAGCACCACCTCGCCGTCATCAGGTCCCTCATCGACATAATGCATCCGGAAACCCGGCACCTCGGTGAAATGAGGTGCGAATGAGAAGGTGCCGGTAAAAGTCTCGTGGGAATTGATCATAGTGCTCTCCGACGTGGTTTCAAACTAAAACCATGCCTCGATAGACCTTGCGGTTTCAACTTGCAACCAATATGTTTTGCGCTATCGCAATTCACCGGCGACACGGAGCGGACGGGATCACCATGGCCAAGAGGATAAGTCACAGCACATCGCTCTGCGGGGTTGCCCGGCCGCTGGATGCGATCGGCGACTGGTGGTCGCTGCTGATCCTCCGCGATGCGTTCGATGGCCTGCGCCGGTTCGGGGAGTTTCAGAAAAGCCTCGGACTCGCGAAAAACATCCTGTCGGCCCGGCTGCGCAACCTCGTCGTACACGGCATCCTGGAAACCGTGCCGGCTTCGGATGGCAGCCCCTATCAGGAATATGTGCTGACGGAAAAAGGGCGCGGCCTGTTTCCGGTTCTTGTCGCACTACGGCAATGGGGCGAGGAATTCTTCTTTGAACCCGGCGAGCCGCATGTACAGCTGGTCGATAAACGGGCCGGCCGACCTGTTCGAAGGCTGGAACTGCGTGCCGAGGACGGACGCATCGTCAGCCCCGACGAGACCGTGGTGCGCCTGCCAGACAATGCCGGCGCGGTATCCTCTTGACTTTCAGTGCGAAATAGACCACATGCACCGCAGCTTTCACCTTCCGGCCGCCGCGTGAGCGTGCCACTGCAACAGATGCTGAAGAAGGATAGAGCGCATTCGACAATGCCGCGACCCAAGAGCGGCAAGACGCGCAGGAAGCTTTTTCCAACTTACAAGTTCCCATTTCACGCGGGGTTCTTGACGCCAGATTGACACCGGACCGCAATGTCGCGATCCGGCGTTTATGTTTGGCGCGCCCTAAAAGGTTATGACTTGACCAATTTTGAATCGCTCGGTGTCTCCAAGCCGGTCGTCGCCACCCTGTTTCAGCTCGGCATCGAAACGCCGACGCCTATTCAGGAACAGGCTATCCCCCTTCTCATCCAGGGCCGCGACCTGATCGGCCTTGCCCAGACCGGCACCGGCAAGACCGCTGCCTTCGGCCTGCCGCTCATCGAGCGCCTGCTCAAGGAAGAAAAGCGTCCCGACAACCGCTCCGTCCGCACGCTCATCCTGGCCCCGACCCGCGAACTGGTTAACCAGATCGCCGACAACCTCCGGAAATTCATCCGCAAGTCGCCGCTGCGCATCAATGTCGTCGTCGGCGGCGTCTCCATCAACAAGCAGCAGCTGCAGCTCGAGAAGGGCACCGACATTCTCGTCGCCACGCCCGGCCGCCTGCTCGACCTCTGCAACCGCAACGCCATCACGCTGACGGCCGTGCGCTACCTCGTGCTCGATGAAGCCGACCAGATGCTCGACCTCGGCTTCGTGCATGACCTGCGCAAGATCGCCAAGATGGTGCCGAAGCGCCGCCAGACCATGCTCTTCTCGGCCACCATGCCCAAGGCGATTGCAGATCTCGCCGGCGATTACCTGACCGATCCCGTCAAGGTCGAGGTGACGCCTCCTGGCAAGGCTGCCGACAAGGTCGAGCAGTATGTGCACTTCGTCCCCGGCAAGAACGACAAGACGGTTCTGCTCAAGAAGACGCTGACCGAAAACCCCGATGGCCGCTCCATCGTCTTCCTGCGCACCAAGCATGGCGCCGAAAAGCTCGCCAAGCATCTGGAGCAGGTCGGCTATTCCGTTGCCTCCATTCACGGCAACAAGAGCCAGGGCCAGCGCGAGCGCGCCCTCAAGGGCTTCCGCGACGGAGCCATCAAGACACTGATCGCCACCGACGTCGCTGCCCGCGGCATCGATATCCCGGCCGTCAGCCACGTCTTCAACTACGACCTGCCGGAAGTGCCTGACGCCTACGTGCACCGCATTGGCCGTACGGCCCGCGCCGGCCGCGACGGCATTGCCATTGCCTTCTGCGCTCCGGATGAAGCCCGCCTGCTGCGCGACATCGAAAAGCTGATGGGCATCGACATCACCGTTGCCAGCGGCGAACCGCCGGCTGACCTGCGTGCTGCACCCCGCAGCAACAATCGCGGTCGTGGCGGCCAAGGCCAGCAGCGTGGCCAGGGCGGTCGCGGTGAAGGCCGTGGTGAAGGTGGACAGCGTGGCGAACGCCGTGAAGGCGGCCGCAGCGAAACCCGCAATGGCAGCGGCCGTCCCGCCGGCCATGGCGACCGCCGTCCGCGCCATGAAGGTGATGTCTCGGAAGCGCGTGGCGGTGAAGAACGTCGCGCTCGCCCCCAGCGCAACAATCGCAACCAGGACTTCCGCGGCCAGCGCCGCAATGAGCAGGCACCGGATCTCGGCCCGGACAACGATCTGGCCTCGACCTCGGATTTCCGCCCGGCCCGCAATCAGCAGCAGCGTCCGGTCCAGACGGAAGCGACCGGCCATCACCGGGGCAACAAGCAGCACGTCCATGGCCGCCCGCCGCGCAACCACGGCGACCAGCAGCCGCAGGGCGAACAGCGCCGTGACGGCAATGGCGGTCTCCGCCGCAAGGGCCGCAATGGTGGTGGCCCGCGCCGCGAACGCGCTTAAGCCAATGATATCAGGAAGGGCCGGAGTGATCCGGCCCTTTTCTTTTGACCGCCTCGGTCACAGGCGCGGGCAGAGTTTGGTCCGTCGCCCGGGCATGAAATGATCACCTGCCCATCTTTTGTGCGCCAAGTCAGGATTGCCAAAAGCACACCTCGCACCAACTGCCGATAAATGCCCAGTTTTTGACCCGTTTTTGCATTGCAGAAGATTTTATGAATCTTCCATGCGAACTGTGCATGGTTCTTGCATTGCCTATTGCGTTGTATTCAAATGAACAAAAAAGGGGAGCCACACCTTTGGCATTTGATGAAATGATCACCGGAGACGAAAGTCCCCGAGCGCCATATGACAAATACTTTGAGTGGTACAACAGCCAAGACCGGGCACACCTGATTTCAAAGTCCCGCGACGCTGAAAACATCTTCCGCAAAACCGGCATCACCTTCGCGGTTTACGGCCACGCCGACAGTTCCGAAAAACTCATCCCCTTCGATATCATCCCGCGCATCATCTCGGCCCGCGAATGGCGCAAACTCGCCCAGGGCATCGAGCAGCGGGTGATCGCGCTGAACGCCTTCCTCGACGATATCTACCACAAGCAGGAAATCATCCGCGCCGGCCGCATCCCGCGCGAACTGATCGAGAAGAACGTTGCCTTCCTGCCCGAGATGATCGGCTTCCGGCCGCCGGGCGGCGTCTACACCCATATCGTCGGCACGGATATCGTACGAACCGGCGAAGACCAGTTCTATGTACTGGAGGATAATGCCCGCACACCCTCCGGCGTCAGCTACATGCTGGAAAACCGGGAAACCATGATGCAGATGTTCCCGGAACTCTTCCATGAGAACAAGGTGCAGCGCGTCGAGGACTACCCCTATCTCCTGCGCCAGAGCCTCGCTTCGCTCGCCCCTCCCGGCTGCAAGGGCAAGCCGCGCGTCGCCGTTTTGACCCCCGGCATTTACAACTCCGCTTACTACGAGCATTCCTTCCTCGCTGACACGATGGGGGTCGAGCTGGTCGAAGGCTCGGATCTGCGTGTCATCGACGGCAAGGTGAAGATGCGCACGACGCGCGGTTACGAGGCGATCGACGTGCTCTATCGCCGGGTCGACGACGACTTCCTCGATCCCCTCACCTTCCGCCCGGAATCGGCCCTCGGCATTCCCGGCATCATGGATGTCTACCGCTCCGGCAATATCACCATCGCCAATGCGCCCGGCACCGGCATTTCAGATGACAAGGCGATCTATTCCTACATGCCGGAGATCGTCGAGTTCTATACCGGCCGCAAGCCGATCCTCGAGAACGTGCCGACCTGGCGCTGTTCGGAAGCCGGCAGCCTGAAATATGTGCTGGAGCATCTGGAAGAACTGGTGGTCAAGGAAGTGCATGGCTCCGGCGGCTACGGCATGCTCGTCGGCCCGACCGCTTCCAAGAAGGAACGCGCCGATTTCGCCGAGAAACTGAAGGCCAAGCCCAGCAATTACATCGCCCAGCCCACGCTTTCTCTGTCCACCGTTCCGATCCTCGTCAACAAGGGCATCGCACCCCGCCATGTCGACCTGCGCCCCTATGTGCTGGTCTCCGACAAGGTGCAGATCATTCCGGGCGGGCTTACCCGCGTGGCGCTGAAGCAAGGCTCGCTGGTGGTCAATTCCAGCCAGGGCGGCGGCACCAAAGACACCTGGGTATTGGAGGACTGATGCTCGGAAGAACTGCAAACGGGCTCTACTGGATGTTCCGGTATATCGAGCGCGCCGAAAATATCGCACGTCTTGTCGATGCCGGCCTGCGCATGTCGCTGACGCGGAGCGACGCCGGTGATGACAATTGGGACGGCGTGCTGCAAAGCGCCGGCGTGCGCGAACTCTACGACGAGAGCCATTCGAAGCTGACCGGTCCTGATGTCATCGACTACATGTTGCGCGACCGCCAGAACGCGTCGAGCGTCATGTCCTGCATCGATTTCGGCCGCAACAACGCCCGCATGGTGCGCACCGCGCTGACGCGCGAAACCTGGGAAGCAACCAACGAATGCTGGATCGATCTCAAGGAGCTTCTGTCGAAAAAGCTGAAGCCGGCGGAACTGCCCGAGGTCATCGATGTCATCAAGCATCGCGCCGGCCTCATCCGCGGCGCCTTCCATGGTTCGATGCTGCGCAACGAACTCTATAATTTCGCCCGCATCGGCACCTTCATCGAGCGCGCGGACAATACGAGCCGCATCCTCGACGTGAAATATTACGTGCTGCTGCCGTCGATCTCGCAGGTCGGTTCTTCGGTCGACAACGTTCAGTGGGAGTCGATCCTGCGTTCGGTCTCCGCCCACCGCTCCTACAGCTGGGCCTATGACGGCGAATACCGTGCCATGAACATCGCCGACTTCCTGATCCTGAACGGTCAGATGCCGCGTTCGCTCGCCTATTGCTATGAGAAGATCGTCAGCAACCTCGGCTATATCGCCAAGGACTACGGCGAGCGGCTTGCAGCGCACGACACGGCGGATGCCATTCGCGCCACGCTGCAGACCCTGAAGATCAAGGATGTCATGGATCAGGGCCTGCACGAGTTCCTCGAAGATTTCGTCTCGCGCAACAACAAGCTCGGCAACGAAATCTCCGATGGCTACCGGTTCTATGTTTAAGCGGGTCAGATCATGAGACTGAAGATCAGCCACCTCACCGAATACCGCTACGACGAACCGGCGCAGTTTTCGCTGCAGCGGCTGCGCCTGACACCGCCGAATGCCGTCGGTCAGACCGTGCTCAACTGGTCGCTGCATGTCGAGGGCGCCAAGCCGGAAGTCGAGTATGACGACCAGTTCGGCAATCACGTGAACCTCGTCTCGCTGGAAGGCGAACAGCAGGTCACGCGCATCGTCGCCGAAGGCGAGATCGAGACCGAAGACCGCAACGGCGTCACCGGCCCCCATACCGGCTTCTGCCCACTCTGGCTCTTCCTGCGCGAGACGCCGCTGACGAAGAGCGGCAAGCTGGTGAAGGAATTGATCAAGGGCGTGACAGGTGAGAACGATCTTGCCCGCATGCATGCGCTGATGGCCGCAATCCACGAGGCGGTGGAATACAAGCCCGGCACCAGCGGTACGGAGACCACGGCCGAACAGGCACTGGAGAAGAAGAGCGGCGTCTGCCAGGACCATGCCCATATTTTCGTTGCCTCCGCCCGCGCACTGGAGATCCCGGCGCGTTATGTCTCCGGCTATCTGATGATGGAAGAGAAGGTCGATCAGGCCGCCACTCATGCCTGGGGCGAGGCGCATATTCCCGGCCTCGGTTGGGTCGGCTTCGACCCTGCCAACAAGATCTGCCCGGATGACCGCTATGTCCGCATGGCCTCCGGCCTCTGCTACCGCGATGCCGCGCCCGTATCGGGCATGCGCATCGGCACCCCGGGCGAGAAGCTCTCGGTCACGGTAAAGGTCGAAAACGGCGACCAGATGCAGAGCCAAAGCCAGAGCTGACAAAAGCAGGCGAAGTTGCCATGGCGATTATGCGCGTTCAAACACGCAATAATTGCTGTTGCAACCAATTCTCTACTTCAAACTAACCCGATGTTAAAGCCGCAGGCGGAAGCTGCGCGCTATGAGCTCGCATTTGTGGGCACCGGCGCAAAGCGCGCCGGCCTGTTTTGAGATTTCAGTAGGTCGTTTTATGTCTCTTCTTCTTATCGACGACAGCAAATCCAGCCTGCTTGCCCTTGAAACCGCCGTCCGCCGCTTTGCCGGCTGCGCGATCGAAAGCTTCACCAATCCACTGGAAGCCCTCGAGCGCACGACGCACGTCGAGTTCGATCTTGTCCTGGTCGACTATATGATGCCCGAACTCAACGGTGTCGCCGTAATCCGCCGCCTGCGCAGCCAGCGCGGCTATGAGACCGTGCCCATCGTGATGATCACCTCGCAGACGGAACGCGCCGTGCGGCTGGAAGCGCTGGAGGCCGGTGCCACGGACTTCCTCGCAAAACCCTTCGATCCGCTGGAGCTCGAGGCCCGCATCCTGAACCTTCTCGCCCTGCGCAGCGCCCAGCTTGCCCTGGTCGATCGTGCCCGCTCGCTTGATCAGGCCTTCCGCCGCGCCACCGAACGGGCCGATATCCGCGAACAGGAAATCGTCTGGTGCCTGGCGCAGGCCATGGCCTCGCGTGACGGCAATACCGGCGATCACATCGAGCGTGTCGCCAACATTGCCGAACTGATTGCCGAAGGCCTCGGCATGGACCGCATCCAGCGCCGCAACATCTATCTCGCCGCCCCCCTGCACGATATCGGCAAGATCGGCATTCCCGACGCCATCCTGCAGAAGCCAGGCAAGCTGGAGCCGGATGAGATCGAGAAGATGCGCGAGCATGTGCCGATCGGCGTTTCGATCCTGCGCAACAGTTCCGCCGAGCTTTCGCGCGTTGCTACCGCCATCATCGGCGGGCATCACGAAAAATGGGACGGCACCGGCTACCCGCAGGGCCTTGCGGGCGAAGAGATACCGATCGAGGCCCGCATCGTCGCCGTTGCCGACGTCTTCGATGCACTCTGCTCCGAGCGCCCCTACAAGCGGGCATGGCCGATCGACGAAGCCTTCCGGGAAATCATCGCCTGCAGCGGCACGCATTTCGATCCGGCTTGCGTGGCGGCTTTCCGCCGCAAATGGCCGGAGATCCGTCTGCTCTTCGATCAGTTTGAGATGGAAGAAGACCGCCTGCGCTCCAGCGGTTGACATCCGATCGGGTTCCGCGACGCTTTCCCCGCAGGTCGGCGAGCCGGTAACGACGGCCAGTCGCCGAAATCCTCCGTATGAGCCTATGGTGCAGTCATGTCTCGCATGAACCTTCATTTTCTCGATGCACGCGGCGCGCTCTCGGACCTGCGTGATTGGCTGGACGACCGGCTGTCTGACGCATTCGATAAGGGGAGCGCTTTACTGCGCATAGAGCCCGTCGATGTCGTGGTGAAAGCCGGAGCCCGCGTACTTCCTGAAAAAGGTCATGTTGGATATGCGCCGGAGCCCGGCTTGATCTATGTCACGGTCGACCCCGCCAACCCGGTTCTTGCTGCAAACGCTGACGCATCCCTGGAGCGGATGTTTGTGCATGAGCTGCATCACGCCGCCCGATGGGATGGACCCGGATACGGAAATTCACTGGGGGAAGCATTGGTCTCTGAAGGCCTGGCGGGGCATTTTGCGCAGGAAATCTATGGCGGCCCGCTTGAGCCCTGGGAAAGACTGCCGAGGGATGAAATCCGCAAATATGTGACGCATGCGGCTGGGGAGTGGGACAGCCGCAGCTATGACCATGAGGCCTGGTTCTTCGGCACTGCCGATTTCCCTGGCCAGCTGGGATATTCGATGGGTTTCCAGCTCGTCGCTGATCACCTGATGCGAACGGGCCAAAGATCATCTGCTCTGGTTCACGAGGCAGCATCGGCATTCAGACCTTCTCTGGATCAAATCTAGAATTCGCTCCGCCCGGCGTTTCAGCCAACACAGGTGACATTTTCGGGATAATTGGTTTGGCGAAACTATAGACGAGGGAGAGGCTATGTCGCTTAGCGAGCAGCAATTCATGGAGTCTGTCCGCCGCAACCCGATAAACGCCGAATTGTTGACCCGGTTGCGCACCCTGGGGGTTCCCGAGGCCATTCTGACTGCCGGCTGCCTCGTGCAGACGGTCTGGAACCTGAAATCGGGTTATGATCCGCAGTACGGGATAAAGGACTACGACGTCTTCTACTTCGATGACGCCGACCTGTCATGGGAGGCCGAAGACCTCGTTATTCGCAACGTGCAGAAGGCGGTCGACGATCTGCCCGTCAAGGTGGAGGTCAGGAACCAGGCTCGGGTCCATCTCTGGTACAGGGACAAGTTTGGAGCCGAATACCCAAAGCTACAAAAGGCGGAGGATGGCATCGACCGTTATCTCACCCTTTGCACAAGGGTCGGCATCCGCCTTCATGACGGCAGCCTTTATGCGCCTGACGGCCTGGATGACATGTGGAACGGCATCCTGCGCCTGAACCCTGCCAATCCTCAGCGTGGCCTATTTCTGGATAAATGCGCACAGTACGTGCAGCGATGGCCCTGGCTGACGATTATCGATGATCAGATCGGGGGGTGCGATCCGCAGCCACATTGACGGTTCGCATTTTCCGCGTTCCGTCTTCTTTGCGGAACTCGGAACCTTCAAGACGAAAGCGTCGGCCCTGACCTTCCCGCAAATTTCTGTCGCGAAACACCACGAGGGGCGGAATTTCGCGACAGAAGTATTTCACGATAGCGGGGTTCTCACCCCGCCTTTCCATCGGCCTATGTCTGGAGGACGGGCCTGTTAGTGGCTATCCTTGCCGACTGCACTTCCGCGACATCCCTTCAGGAAGTCGAGGTCGGCGCCGGTATCTGCACCTTCGACATGCTGCTGATGCAGGAAGGCGTAACCCGAGGTCGGCAGGTCATGGTTCGGCTGCCATTCGGCCAGACGCTTCGCCAGTTCCTCTTCGGAAATGTCGAGATGCAGGCGGCGGTTCGGCACGTCGAGCTCGATCATGTCGCCGTTGCGGACGACGGCGAGCGGGCCGCCGACGGCAGCTTCCGGCGAGGTATGCAGAACGACGGTGCCGTAGGCCGTACCGGACATGCGGGCATCGGAGATGCGCACCATGTCGGTGATGCCCTTCTTGAGCACCTTCGGCGGCAGACCCATGTTGCCGACTTCGGCCATGCCCGGATAGCCCTTCGGACCACAGTTCTTCATGACCATGACGCAGTTCTCGTCGATATCGAGATTGTCATCGTTGATCTTGGCCTTGTAGTCGTCGATGTCTTCGAAGACGACCGCACGGCCCTTGTGCACCATCAGATGCGGCGAAGCGGCGGACGGCTTCAGAACAGCGCCCTTCGGCGCCAGATTGCCGCGCACCACGACGATGCCGCCGGATTGCGTCAATGCCTTTTCAGCCGGCAGGATGACGTCTTCGTTCCAGTTGACGACATCCTTGACTTCGTCCCAGACGGTCTCGCCCGAAACCGTCACTGCATCCTTGTGCAGGAGGCCGGCTTCGCCGAGGCGCTTCAGGACGACGGGCAGGCCGCCGGCATAGAAGAACTCTTCCATCAGGTACTTGCCCGACGGCATCAGGTTGACGATCGTCGGCACGTCGCGACCACAGCGGTCCCAGTCGTCGAGCGTCAGATCGACGCCGACACGGCCGGCCATGGCGAGCAGGTGGATGACGGCATTGGTCGAACCGCCGATGGCCGCATTGGTGCGGATGGCGTTTTCGAAGGCCTGCTTCGTCATGATGTCGGAAGGCTTCAGGTCGTCCTTGACCATCTGCACGATACGGCGGCCGGTCAGCTGCGCCATCACCTTGCGGCGGGAATCGACGCCCGGGATTGCGGCATTGCCTGACAGTGCCATGCCGAGCGCTTCAGCCATGGACGCCATGGTGGAAGCGGTACCCATTGTGTTGCACGTGCCCGACGAGCGGCTCATCGAAGCTTCAGCCTCGAGGAATTCGGCCTGCGTCATCTCGCCGGCCTTCACCATTTCGGAGAACTTCCACAGATGCGTGCCCGAACCGACTCGCTCGCCGCGGAAATAGCCGTTCAGCATCGGACCGCCGGTAACGACGATCGACGGCAGGTCTACGGAGGCAGCACCCATCAGGAGCGAAGGCGTGGTCTTGTCGCAGCCGACGAGCAGCACACAGCCGTCCATCGGCTGGCCGCGGATCGCTTCTTCGACAGCGAGCGCCGCGAGGTTGCGATACATCATCGCAGTCGGACGGAAGGTGTTTTCAGAGGCCGAGAAAACGGGCACTTCAAGCGGGAAACCACCGGCTTCCCAGACACCGGCCTTCACCTTTTCGGCGAGCTCGCGCAGGTGGCCGTTGCACGGCGTCATGTCCGACCAGGTATTGAGGATACCGATGACCGGGCGGCCGTCGAACAGGTCGTGCGGGTAACCCTGGTTTTTCAGCCAGCCGCGGTGGTAGATCACGTCGCGGCTCGTGCCGCCGTACCATTCCTGCGAGCGCAACTTGCGCGGCCATTCTGCTTTCTTCTTCATAATTTCTGTCCCTCAGGATATCCCCTGACCGCCTCGTACGATCAGGGTTATCGCGCTTTGTCTTAGGCCAGCGTATAGGCGGTTTTGACGGTTGTGTAGAATTCGGCGGCGTACTTGCCCTGCTCGCGCGGGCCGTAGGACGAGCCCTTGCGGCCGCCGAAGGGAACGTGGAAGTCGACGCCGGCGGTCGGCAGGTTCACCATCACCATGCCAGCCTCGGAGTTGCGCTTGAAATGCGTCGCATGCTTGAGGCTGGTCGTGGCAATGCCGGCAGACAGGCCGAATGGCGTGTCGTTGGCGGTCGCGAGTGCCTCTTCGTAATCCTTCACGCGAATGACGGAAACGACAGGTCCGAAGATCTCTTCGCGCGAGATGCGCATCTGGTTCGTCGCTTCGGTAAAGAGAGTCGGCTGAAGGTAGAAGCCGGGTGTGTCGCGCGAGATGAGCTCGCCGCCGAAGGCGAGCTTGGCGCCCTCTTCCCTGCCGATCTTGATATAATCGGTATCGGTCTGGAGCTGGCGGGCATCGACGACGGGGCCGATATGGGTGCCGGGCTTCATGGCATTGTCGACGACGACGGTCTTCAGCTTTTCCGTGAGCGCCGCAACGAACTTGTCGTGAATGCCTTCGGTGACGATCAGGCGCGACGAAGCGGTGCAGCGCTGGCCCGTGGAGAAGAAGCCGGAATTGGCGGCGGCCTCGACGGCAACGGTGAGATCAGCATCGTCGAGCACGACCATCGGGTTCTTGCCGCCCATTTCCAGCTGGAACTTGCGGTTATGCTCGATGGAGGAAGTGGCGACGCGTTTGCCCGTACCGGTCGAACCGGTAAAGGTGATGCCGGCAATGTCAGGGCTGTCGAGCATGGCCTGGCCAACGACCGAGCCCTTGCCCATGACGAGGTTCAGAACGCCCTTCGGCAGGCCTGCGCGATGCAGGATGTCGGCAATCGCCCACGAACAGCCGGGGACGAGATCGGCCGGCTTGAAGACGACGGTGTTGCCGTAGCAGAGCGCCGGCGCGATCTTCCAGGCCGGAATGGCGATCGGGAAATTCCAGGGCGTGATAATACCGATGACACCGAGCGGCTCGCGGGTGATCTCGACGCCAATGTTCGGGCGCACCGAGGGAACGACCTCGCCGGCAAGGCGCAGCGCTTCGCCAGCGAAGAATTCGAAGATCTGCGACGCGCGGATCGTTTCGCCGATCGCTTCGGGAAGCGTCTTGCCTTCCTCGCGGGCGAGAAGAGCGCCAAGCTCGTCCTTGCGCGCCATGATCTCGTCGCCGGCCTTCTTCAGGATGACGTGGCGCTCCCAGATGCCGGAACGCGACCAGGCCGGAAAGGCAGCCTTCGCGGCAGCGATGGCAGCCTTCGCATCCTCGGCGCTCGCCTGAGCGTAGAGACCGACGACTTCGTTCGTGTCGGACGGGTTGATGTTCTCGGCGGCATTCGTGCCGGTCCATTCGCCGGCAATAAGATTCTGATGGACGGTCATGGCCTTGGAGCCTCCTCTATGTCAAATGACCGGCGGCTTTCGCGGCGGCCGGCCCCTTGAGATCACAGTTGAAATCAGAGCTGCTTGACGGCGATCTCTTCTTCGGCGGCAACCTTCAGCGGATTGCGCAGCGGCAGGCCGAATTCGGCAACCTCGATTTCAAAGACATCGCCCTCTTCCGCCTTGATGCCATCGGCAAAGGAAAGCGTCGCCGTACCGAACATATGTACATGCACATCACCCGGCACGCGGAAGAGGCCATATTTGAAATGGTGATATTCCAGATTGGCGAAAGTGTGCGACATGTTCGCTTCGCCCGACAGGAACGGCTTTTCGAAGATGACCTTGTCGCCGCGCTTGATGCGTGACGTCCCGCGGATATCCTCGGGAGCTACGCCGATCCGGATTTCCGGACCGAAGCTTGCCGGGCGCAGCTTGGAATGGGCGAGGAAGAGATAGTTGATCCGCTCGGTGACGTGATCGGAAAATTCGTTCGACAGCGCAAAGCCGATACGGAACGGCGTGCCATCCTTGGCGATCACGTAGATGCCGGCCATTTCAGGCTCTTCCCCGCCGTCGAGCGCGAAGGATGGCGAGACGAGCGGAGCGCCCGGAGCTGCAGCGCCGTAGCCGTTGCCCTTGTAGAACCATTCGGGCTGCACGCCCTTCTGGCCGGCCGCCGGCTTTCCGCCTTCGAGACCCATCCTGAACATCTTCATGGAGTCGGTCAGCGTTTCCTCTGCCGCTTCGGTGGTCTTCTTATGCATGGAATCGCGCGTTGCGGCCGAACCCAGATGCGTCAGGCCCGTGCCGGTCAGGTGCAGGTGCGCTGCATCCGGATGCGTGATCGGCGGCAGGAAACGGCCTTCGGCATAGGCCTTTTCAAGATCGACGGCGTCGCCATATCCATGCGCCTCGATAACGGAGACGAGCGACTTGCCGCCATCTGCGGCTTCCATCGCCAGAGCGTAGACGCTCGTAGCACCCTTGACGGTCTTGGCGGCGGCACCCGGTTCGCGCGCGGCGACGATGATCTCTCCGTTGGAGCCTTTGATCTGCGAAATAAGCACGGTCCTGATCCTTTTCGTTCGGCGACGGCAAAGCTACGCCGCTCCGGCTCCCCGAGGAGCCGGAATTCGTTTTCATACGACTGCGAATGCGCAGGCTGAGTTAGGCCTCAGCCCTTGTTCTTGTTGTAGACGTCGAAGAAGACGGCAGCGAGAAGCACGGCGCCCTTGACCATCTGCTGGAAGTCGATGCCGAGACCGACGATCGACATGCCGTTGTTCATGACGCCCATGATGAATGCGCCGATAACCGCACCGGTGATCTTGCCGACGCCGCCCGAAGCCGACGCGCCGCCGATGAAGCAGGCCGCAATGACGTCAAGTTCGAAACCGACACCGGCCTTCGGCGTTGCCGAGTTCAGGCGCAGCGCAACGATCATGCCGGCGAGACCCGCAAGCACACCCATGTTGACGAAGGTGAAGAAGCTCAGGCGCTCGGTGTTGATACCGGAAAGCTTGGTCGCCTTTTCATTGCCACCCATGGCGTAGATGCGGCGACCAATCGTCGTGCGGCGGGTGACGAAGCTGTACGCCGCGATCAGGACCAGCATGACGATCAGAACGTTCGGCAGACCCTTGTAGGTCGACAGCAGCCAGCCGAGCCAGACGATGGCGAGCGAAATGAGGACATTCTGGCCGATGAAGAAGCCCATCGGCTCGACGTCGATGCCGTGGCTCTCATTGACCTTGCGGCGGCGCCAGGCGAGGTAGAAGAGGATGACCGGCATGATGACGGTCAGGATCAGCGAGGTGAGCTGGGTCGGAATACCGAAGATGTCGATCATGTCGCCCGGCAGGAAGCCGGTGCTGATGACCTGGAATTCCTTCGGGAACGGGCCGATGTTCTTGCCACCGAGAACGGTGAGCGTCAGGCCGCGGAAAACCAGCATGCCGGCAAGCGTCACGATGAAGGACGGGATGCGGTGATAGGCGATGAAATAGCCCTGTGCCGCACCGATGAAGCCGCCGATGATCAGGCAGAGCAGACCCGCCAGCCAGAAATTCATGCCCCAGGAAACGGTGAAGATGGCCGCCAGCGCGCCGACGAAGGCAACGATGGAGCCGACCGACAGGTCGATATGCCCAGCAACGATCACCAGCAGCATGCCGAGGGCCATGATGATGATGAAGGAGTTCTGCAGCACGAGGTTCGTCAGATTGACCGGCTTGAACAGGATACCGCCAGTGTAGAACTGGAAGAATATCATGATCGCGACGAGTGCGATCAGCATGCCATATTCGCGGATGTTGCCGCGGATATAGTCGGCAATCGAAACGACGTTGCTTTCCTCTGTGGATGTCGGGTTGACAGGAGTCATTGTTTCTTCTCCCCTGAGCGCATGATAGCGCGCATGATGGTTTCCTGGCTTGCTTCTCCTTTCGGCAGTTCGGCGACGATGCGTCCTTCGTTCATCACGTAGATGCGGTCACATGTGCCAAGCAGTTCAGGCATTTCTGACGAGATCATCAGAACGCCCTTTCCATCGGCGGCAAGCTGGTTGATGATAGTATAAATTTCGTATTTTGCGCCAACGTCGATACCACGTGTGGGCTCGTCCAGGATCAAAACATCAGGATCGGAGAACAGCCACTTCGACAGCACGACCTTTTGCTGGTTGCCGCCCGACAGGTTGACCGTTTCCTGGAAGATGCCCGATGACCGTATGCGCAGCTTCGAGCGATAGTCCGTCGCGACTTTCATCTCCTTGATGTCGTCGATGACGGTGTTCTTCGAAATGCCGAGCAGATTGGCGAGCGTGGTGTTGTGCAGGATGTTGTCGTTCAGCACGAGGCCGAGATGTTTGCGGTCTTCCGTCACATAGGCGAGACCGGCGTCGATCGCCTTGCGCACCGTCGACGTATCGACCTTCTTGCCGTCGACGAAGACGTCGCCGGTGATCTTGTGGCCATAGGACTTGCCGAACACGCTCATGGCGAATTCGGTGCGGCCAGCGCCCATGAGGCCGGCGATGCCAACGACCTCGCCCTTGCGGACATTGACGTTGATGTCGTGAAGGACCTGGCGGTCGCGATGCTGCTGGTGGAAGGCGTTCCAGTTCTTCACCTCGAAGATGGTCTCGCCCACCGGCACGGAGCGCGGCGGATAACGATCGGCGAGGTCGCGGCCCACCATATTCTTGATGATGATGTCTTCGCTGATCTCGTCCTTGTGACAGTCGAGCGTCTTGACGGTCATACCGTCGCGCAGGACCGTGATCTGGTCGGCGACCTTGCGGATCTCGTTCAGCTTGTGGGAAATGATGATCGAGGTGATACCCTGCCTGCGGAATTCCATCAGCAGGTTGAGGAGCGCGTCTGAATCGCTTTCGTTCAGCGATGCCGTCGGCTCGTCGAGGATGAGCAGCTTGACGCTCTTAGACAGCGCCTTGGCGATCTCGACGAGCTGCTGCTTGCCGACGCCGATGTCGGTCACGAGCGTATTCGGAGATTCGCGAAGGCCTACCTTCGCCAGAAGCTGCTTGGTGCGATTGAATGTGTCTTCCCAGCTGATGACGCCCTTCTTGGCGTTTTCATTGCCGAGGAAGATGTTTTCGCCGATCGACAGGAGCGGCACGAGCGCCAGTTCCTGATGGATGATGACGATGCCGATTTCTTCCGAATCCTTCAGGACTTTGAAATTGCGAACATCGCCCTCATAGACGATCTCGCCTTCATAGCTTCCTGCCGGATAGACGCCGGAGAGCACTTTCATCAGGGTCGACTTGCCGGCCCCGTTTTCGCCCACCAATGCGTGGATCTCACCCTGGCGAACCCTGAGGTTCACATTCTCGAGCGCCTTCACGCCCGGGAACGTCTTGGTGATGTTCCGCATTTCGAGGATTGTATTGTCCATGACTAAAAACCCAACGCCGCGACCGAAACTGGCCCGGCGATCATAGAATCGAAGACCGGAACCCGCAATCACGCGGGTTCCGGCCATTCATAATTACTTCAGCTGATCTTCCTTGTAGTAACCGCTGTCAACGAGAACCGTCTTGTAGTTCTCCTTGGTCACGGTAACCGGCTTCAGCAGGTAGGAGGGAACGACCTTGACGCCGTTGTCGTAGGTCTTCGTGTCGTTGACTTCAGGCTCCTTGCCGGACATGACGGCGTCAACCATCTGAACGGTGACCTTTGCGAGGTCGCGGGTATCCTTGAAGATCGACGAATACTGTTCGCCAGCGATGATCGACTTGATCGACGGGATTTCCGAGTCCTGGCCGGAGACGACCGGCAACGGCTGGTCAGCCGAACCGTAGCCGACGCCCTTCAGCGACGAGATGATGCCGATCGACAGACCGTCGTACGGAGACAGGACAGCGTCAACCTTGGCGTCGGTGTAGTTAGCCGAGAGCAGGTTGTCCATGCGGGCCTGGGCCGTTGCCGGATCCCAACGCAGCGTGCCGACCTTGTCCATGCCGGTCTGGCCGGACTTCACGACGAGCTTGCCGGAGTCGATGTAGGGCTGCAGGACAGACATTGCGCCGTCATAGAAGAAGAAGGCGTTGTTGTCGTCCGGCGAACCGCCGAAGAGTTCGATGTTGAACGGGCCCTTGCCGTCCTTGAGGCCGAGCTTGTCGACGATCGTACCAGCCTGAAGAACGCCAACCTGGAAGTTGTCGAACGTGGCGTAGTAGTCAACGTTGGCAGAGTCGCGGATCAGGCGGTCATAAGCGATGACCTTGATGCCGGCGTCATGGGCCTTCTGGAGAACGTCCGAAAGGGTCGTGCCGTCGATCGAAGCGATGACGAGAACCTTGGCGCCCTTGGTGACCATGTTTTCGATCTGCGAAAGCTGGTTCGGAATATCGTCGTCAGCATACTGCAGGTCGGTCTGGTAGCCGGCTTCCTGGAGCTGCTTGACGATGTTGTTGCCGTCGTCGATCCAGCGAGCGGAGGACTTCGTCGGCATTGCGATGCCAACCAGGCCCTTGTCTGCCGCCAGAGCAGGCATAACGAACGATGCGACGCCGAAGGCGGCCGCAGCCATCAATGAGATAATGGATTTCATTTCTCTCTCCCTTGTTAAAGATTCACGGACGAAAAATCGCCCGCCCCGAAACTGTGGCAGGTTCCGTATTGGATAGTTACTTCAGATGGTGAGAAACGAAGTAGGTCTCCTCCACGATCTCACACGTGTTGAGTGCCAACCAGCACACGGCGGCAAACTGGTATGGATTCCTATAACTGTCAAATAGAATAACTGGTAATGTGCATAACAATTTTGGTATATCGTTAAAAAGTATTACTTTTGATGGAACGCAGTGGGGAGGCTGCAACCATGACGATTATCTCCGAGCTCTTTTCATTGGAACATGTCGACATTCATAGCGACAATTTTGGCGATGACAGCTTTCTACGAGCGGGACTTAAGCTGAATCACCTGCGTATGATTGTCGCAATCGAAGATAGCGGGCAGATTTCGGCTGCCGCGGAAGTACTCAACATCTCGCAGCCGGCAGCCTCCCGAATGCTGTCCGATATGGAGTCGATCGTGAAGACTCCACTCTATGAACGGGTTGCCCGTGGCGTGGTGCTGACGACCTTCGGGGAAGCGCTCGCGAGACGCGCGCGCAAGATCCTTCTGGAGCTTCGTGAGGCAAGCCGCGAGATCGGCGAATTGAAGAGCGGCAAGGGCGGATCGGTCTTCATCGGCGCGGTCACCGCACCCGCCATGAGCCTCGTCGTTCCCGCCATCAACACGGTGCGCAAGACCTTTCCCGGCATCGAGGTCAACATCCAGGTCGAGACCAGCAATGTCCTGGCGCGCGAACTTCTCGCCGCCCGCCACGACTTCATCATCAGCCGCATCCCCGACGATCTGAACCCGCGCCTTTTCGAAGTCCGCGAGATCGGCGTCGAGAAAGCCTGCCTCATCGTCCGCAGCCGCCATCCCCTATTGAAGAAGAAGACAGGCCCAAGCAGCCTGTCGGAGATCAAGGATTACGACTGGGTGTTCCAGCCGCCGGGCACGCTGCTGCGCCGCACGATAGAGGATATCTTCCTGTCGCGCGCCGTTCGGCTTCCGGAAAACATCGTCAACACCTCTTCGCTGCTGCTGACCTGCGCGATCATCTGCGAGACGGATGCCATTGCCCCCGTCGCCGTCGATGTCGCACAGTTTCTCGCCTCGCAGAGTTCGAACGCCTCGGACGTGCGCATCCTGCCGATCGATTTCGAGATCAACGTCAAGCCCTACAGCCTGATCACCGTCCGCGAACGCGCCCTGCCCCCAAGTGCCCGGCTCCTCTACGACCTCATCCTGGAAGAAAGCATCCGGCAGGCAGAAGGCTAGCGCCGAGCCCCAGACTGCGATCGTTACGACAACCTTCTATAGACGCCAGGATAGTCCAGCACGATGCCATCGCCATCGACCTCAAGCTCGGCGGCAAAGCCGGTTGACAGGCCTTCATAGAGAAAGCGGTTCCCGGCAAGTTTGGTATATCGCTGCTGGACAGGTTCGACGATCAGGTTCGGCAGGGAAACATAGGCAACGCTGATCTTCTCGGCGACACCGGTTTTTTGCCCTAGCCGTCGAATTGGCAGGGTATTGGTGAATGGAGTCGCTGCAATATCGACATCCAGGCATCCGGCCAGATCGGAAAGCTCCGCGCCATCCTCGCTGACCCAGCGACCGCGGCCGTCGGACAGAATATGCAGTCGCGGACCGTTGACGATCTGAACCCTGACGTCGCGTACCCGCCACTGCGGATCTATCGTCAGCCGGTAGTTCAGATCGTATTTGCCGGCTTCGAAATGCCCGCTCACGATACCTTCCGCAAGCACGTCCTCGTCATTGTGGGCGATGGAAAGGGTCTCAAGTCCGTCTCCGTTCCAGTCGGTCCATTGCACTGTCCGCTTCCAACCTGCCATCCACGCCCTCATTTTCTCATCCGCATCTGTCTCCTACCGCCGCCGGCTCCGGAGAGATCCTGTGATCCTGCCTCGAATCCAGCCCTGCGCCAACTTGGCGCCGTCTAATGCGCCGCTCGAAAAGGAAGGCGCATGCTGTTCGGACAATCGATATTCCAATCCGTTCTCGAACGGCTGAAGGCGGAAGACGAAGCCTCCGACGATGCGCAGGAACCGACCGCCCATCGCGTCTCCGGCTTCTCGACTGGCCTCGCCTTCGATGTAATGGAAGGTGTGTCGGCCGCTTCGCAAAGGGTCGGCGAGGCCTATTTCGACAATCTCGGCGCCGAACCCGCGATCGCAGAGCCGCCGGCGCCCGAACCCGAACCGGTCATGCCTGCGCATCTGGGCCGCATTGCCCCGGAACAGATCGCCGCCGAACTTGCGATTTCCGCCGCCGACACACTGCAGATACTCAATGAGAAGCGACGCACCTTCGCCAAGGCCAATCATCCCGACAGCGTAGCCCAGTCGTTCCGCGACAATGCCAACAGGCGCATGATGATCGCCAACCTGCTGATCGACGAGGCGACGCGCCGTCTGCCGCGCAGCTGAAACTTCCCCCTCCGACCGGAGGATATGATAGATTCCAGCGTTTGAAAGACTGGAGCTTTCGACGCGTTTTCGATGGGTCTTCAAGCTGCTTCGCCCGACGGCCCGGGCGGCGCATCTAGGTGGTGTGCTGTGTCGTCATTTTTTCGCGCGACGATTGCATATACCTCATCAGCTTTTGGTGCGTGTGACGGCATAACTTCTACAGGTCCGCCATACTACGCCCTACTCCTTTTTCATTAACCCTCGCGCTATTAGGCGAAGTTGTATGCAATGCAACCTATTGTAACATGGTTCGATGTGATTGTTTTCAAAGGAGATCGCCATGTCATCCA
>UBMI01000025.1 GCA_900466475.1 Hyphomicrobiales bacterium | reverse complement strand
GTTCTCATAACGAGCAAATGCCAGACTGGCAAATTCCGAGCGAGAGACGAGCTGAGTGTGGCCTCACTGTGCCGGATCTTCGAGTAGCACACCTGTCGCGGCGATGCCGAGGATAGCGCCCAAGGGCATGTTGTCGACCTCTCTGGCCCAATCCATGTATCCGGTAGAGCTCCTACCTTTGACTAGCGCCGACGCTGGAGAAGGTTTCGAGAACGGTATGTCTCGCGTGAGTTCTAGATACTCGCCACGTCCGACAAGTTCACCGTCCTCAATCAACTGCTGCCGAAGTTTTCTTACGTTCGCCGGCAAGCTATCCGTGATCTTAGCATTTATCTTAGAACCAGACATTAGTGTGTAGGCGCCGTTCACATAGCGCAAGAATGCGCGGTCATCCGGGCGACGGGGCAAGGTGGAATATAGGTTGAGGGACAAACCGTCTCCACTCTCGACAGGACTTTCGATCGCCTTAGCAGACGGCGGGGACGCAGACGTGCGTTCTTGAATCGAGAACAGATCATATCCCAACGCCTCAAGCACATATATCATGTTGCTGAGATAGGTCCGCATGGTCGCGATGTCTGCACGCGGGAGATTAGAACCTGTCGGCTTATTAGTGTTCGCGACTAACGCCTTGCCGCTGTTGCGTTTGAGGATGGACCAGAGCTCGCGTTCAAGCCACTTGACGTGGGCTCTTGTGAGATTGTCATCCTTGCTCGTGAAAATGAGGAAGGTATCGAATTCGATCGGAAACTTGCCGCTCGTATAACGCTGAGAGAAGTCGTCGCTCTCTCCGACGTAGATTTCCGGCAGGTCGTCGTCAGCACTGGAACGGATCAGCAGGTAGACGCACGATCGGCTGAGAACTTCGTCCTCGAGCGCCTTCTTGAAGAACTCAGGCTGCCCGGTGATGGCGACGCCGGTCCAGTTGTCCAATTCGACCGTTCGCAAACTACGCGGATCCTGGCCTGTGATGAAAATCTTGACTACACGGCCAACCAGGTCTTCAACGGTCATACGATTATCTCATAATCACTCAACTTCTTGATGCACCTTTAGTAGCACAGCTTCATCCCGTAGTGTCAAACACCGAGCATCAATATGACGTCTAAGAGGCACACGTGACGACATCCACCGATCTGCATGATGGCTGGCGAGTAAACTCCATAGCGACGCCGAGAGAAGCGTTTGTTTCCTGCGCATTGGACGAACTTTTGGCTGATGTGGTCGACAGGAACACGGACAAGTTCGATTGTATGCCGGTGCTGAGCGGCGACGGGACCATTTTAGGTCTTGTCGAATTGATGGCCTATTTCGACGAGACGCCACCCAAGGGCACCGTCTCTGAGTTCCTTGTAACCTTGGGCGAACGGCACCTGATAGGCGCGGACGCAAGCATCCTCGCCTTTGTCGTGAATGCGGACGAACACAGATTCAGATTCGTTGTCTCTCAGAGGGGTATTGTTGGCTTAGTAAGCCTTTCGGACCTTCAAAAGCTGGCAGTGCGCGCAACACTTTTTAGTCTCGTCACAGAACTCGAATTGCTCATGCTACAGACTATCCGGCGCTTCCTTCCTCAGCCAGCAGATTGGCAACGCCTGCTTCATAAGAACCGCCGCATGAAAATTGCCGAACTCCTCGATAAGGCGGCTGCAGCGGATGGCGTTGTAGACGCGCTGCTTTATACGCAATTTTGCGACAAGCGCGACATCTTGCTCAAATCGAGTCTGATTGCACGTGAGCACCGTGACCGATTTTCGCTCAATATGCGGGCCATCGAAGATTTGAGGAACGCGGTTGCGCACGCGAATGAATACGCAGATACATCGGCCAAAGCCGCCGAGATTAGCCGGATCGCGCGCGAAGTAATCGCGATGGGTGACCTGCTTAAGACCCTATAGCTGTAGCATGAACTGGCCGTCCAACAGCACTCGGACTATACGTAGGTGGAGCATTATAATGGGCATACCACAGCATTACAGTTTGGAAATACCAACGCGCTGCCTTCGCCTCTTGGACCTCACCCGGCGCTCTGTGACGGACGACACCGAAGAACGCTTCGGCGGTCCTCTAACAACGACCATGATGCTGGCGCTTGCAACGCCGATGATAAGCTTGCCCTACGAGCGCATATACAAGCATGTCGGACTCGACGGCTCTGAAGGATATGCCGACGACAGGACGCTAAACACGCCTTTCGCAGAAAAACTCGACGCAGAAATCAACAAGGCTGCCCTGAAGGAGAATAGGTATTTCGGGGCACTTGGTTGGTCCTTCATGAAGGACGTCAAGGTTTTCAATATAGCAAAGCGGCTTCCTGATGACCTGGCTGACAGGCTCAGCACTAACGAAGCAGCGAACCATGCTCAAGCTATGAGTTTGGCACAGTTCATTGCATGTATTCGGAATGCCCTGGCGCACGGTGGCATTATGTATCTTGATGAGAATGGTCGATCGTCGGAAGGGACAGCGGCGACGCTGCTTTTCGTCAGTGCGAAACAACGTTGGCCGGATCCCGTATTCGATGAGAAAAAGCGCAAGTGTATTAGTGCGCGTCCTATTACGGAGTCGCTGAGGCTTCTACGCATCCCCGAAGCCGAGTTTCGAACATTCCTTGAAGGATGGGTAGAGTGGTTGAACGATCTCGGTGTGCTAGAGGATTTCCGGAGGAGTTAGCAGTTCACCATCTTCGCTCGCTCTGTTAGCGTCACGCCACGTGGGACAAGGAAACACATCAATGACATTGCTGGCGCTCTCTAAGCTGGAAAACCATCTCTGGCGGGCAGCGGATATCCTGCGGGGATCGATCGATTCCGGCGACTACAAGCACTACATTTTCGGCCTTCTGTTCTTCAAGCGCCTCTCCGATGTCTGGGAGGAGGAGTATGAGGAGCGGCTGGCGCGCTATCACGATGCCGATCTTGCGGCCGATCCGGATGAGCACCGCTTCGATATTCCCAAACGCCATTTCTGGAGGGATGTGCGCAAGCACACGACCGACATCGGCACGCATCTGAACGCCGCCTTCCGCGCCATTGAAGACGCGAACATGAAGCTGCGCGGCGTCTTCCAGGATGTCGATTTCAACAACAAGGAGCGCTTTCCGGATGCCATGCTGGAAAAACTTCTGCAGCATTTCGAGACCTATCGCCTGCGAAACTCCGATGTCGAGCCGGATGTGCTGGGCCAGGCCTACGAATATCTGATCGCCCAGTTTGCAGATGATGCCGGCAAGAAAGGTGGTGAGTTCTATACGCCGAAGATGGTCGTGCGCCTGATCGTCGAATGCCTGAAGCCAGATGAAGGCATGTCGATCTATGACCCCACCTGCGGCTCGGGTGGCATGCTCCTGGAGGCGGTGCATCATCTGGAGCGGCAGGGCAAAAATCCGAAAAGCCTGTCGCTGTTTGGCCAGGAGCGCAACCTCAACACCTGGGCAATCTGCCAGATGAACCTGTTCCTGCATGATATCGACGACGCGCAGGTGGCGCGCGGCGACACACTGCTGGAGCCGAAACATCTAACGGGCGACAGCGTGAAGGCCATCCGCACCTTCGACCGGGTGCTGGCTAACCCGCCCTTTTCGTTGAAAAGTTGGGGCCATGATGTCTGGTCGAAGGGCGACGCCTATGGCCGCGACCGCTATGGCTGCCCGCCAAAATCCTACGGCGACCTCGCCTTCGTGCAGCATATGGTGGCGAGCCTGAAGGAAGACGGCGTCTGCGGCGTGGTGCTGCCGCATGGCGTGCTGTTTCGCGGCGGGACGGAGGGCAAGATCCGCGAGGGGCTGATCAAGGATGATCTGATCGAGGCTGTCATCGGCCTGGCGCCCAATCTGTTTTACGGCGCGGGCATTCCGGCCTGTATCCTGATCCTGGGCAAACAGAAGCCGCTAGCACGCAAGGGCCAGATCCTAATCGTCAACGGTGCCGAGCATTTTGTCGAAGGCAAGGCGCAGAATCATCTGTCGGAGACCAATGTCGCCGCGCTGGCAAAGGCCTATGGCGACTTTGCCGATGTCGAGCGGCTGTCGCGGGTGGTGCCGGTGAGCGAGATCGAAGCGAACGACTTCAACCTGAATATCAGCCGCTATGTGCATCTGGGTGAAGAGTCCGAAGAGGTTGATGTCACGGCGGAAGTGGAAAAGCTGGTCGAGCTTCAGGCCGAGCGGGATGCGGCGGAAGCCCGGATGATGGGCTTCCTGCGGGAGCTTGGCTATGTCGCGTGAGGTGCCGCAGGATTGGCTGGAAACCGAGATAGGAGAGATCGCTGAAATTCAGATTGGCGGGACGCCTTCACGCGCTGTTCCGTCCTATTGGGCACAAAACGAGGAAGAGGGCCTACCTTGGCTGTCGATCGCCGATATGCGAGCCCCGGAGATATTCAGGACCAAAGAGCGGATTACCGCTTCGGGCGCAAAAAATTCAAATGCAAAGTTGATAAAGCCTGACACAGTCCTGATGAGCTTTAAACTCTCGATCGGCAAGATCGCGATTGCAAGGGTGCCGCTTTATACGAACGAGGCTATCGCCGCTTTCATCCCAGACCCGACAAAACTCGAGAATTCGTTCTTACGATACGCCCTTCCCCATTTTGTCGGATACGTTGAGACTGACCAAGCTGTAAAAGGTGTGACACTCAACAAGGCGAAGCTTAAGTCGCTAGTGCTGCCACTCCCCCCGCTTTATGAACAGCGCCGGATTGCCGAAATCCTGTCCAGCGTCGATGAGGCCATTGCGACAACGCGGGCGATGATCGAGCAGACCAGAAAGGTGAAGCAGGGAGTGCTGGAGCGCCTGCTCACCAAAGGCATCGGCCACAAGCGCTTCAAGCAGACGGAGATCGGGAAGATTCCGGAGGAGTGGGAGGTCGTAAATCTGTTCGACGTCCTTCGCGAACCAGCGCGAAACGGATACTCGCCTGTCAGTCCACCGTTGCCCACCGGCGGCTGGTTGCTGAGCTTAGGAAGTCTTTCAAATGACGGTTTAACTGGCGAAAATCTCAAACCGGCACCGCTTGACGATACCAGGATGGGTGCAGCGAAGCTATCCTATGGGGACGTGCTGATCAGCCGCTCAAACACGCCGGAAAGAGTAGGAATGGTCGGCATTTACAAAGGGCAACCACCCAACTGCTTCTTCCCCGACCTCATGATTTGCCTGCGTTTCAGCGAGGGTCTGATCAACGCTGACTTTGGTGCGCTCTGGCTCCGTCATTTGCAGGCGACTGGTTATTTCAAGCGCGCGGCGGCGGGCACAAGCGCGAGTATGGTCAAGATCAACCGGGGGCTTCTCTCTCGGATCCGGATTGCTGTTCCCTCGATCGGAGAGCAGAAAACCATTGTGAATAAAATTAACGAGATACACCTCACAATAGGCGCTGCAGAGGATCAGTTGCGTGCGGCGGTTTCTATGAAAGCCGCCCTAGTGTCCGACCTCCTCACCGGCCGCAAGCGCGTCACCGACGCCCTGCCCATGGCAGCGGAGTAAGCGTCCATGAGCCACGGCCCCGAATGGCATTTCGCCGAGCGCCCCACGATCGAGCATCTCAAGGCCATAGGCTATGGCTTCGTGGCGCCGGCAGAGCATGCTGCGTTGCGCGATGGCGAAAACCAGGTTCTGTTTCGCCCGCAACTGACCGAGGCGTTGATGCGCATCAACGGGATCGACCGAATCTCGGCAGAGGCTGCCTATGGGGAACTGGCGACAATCAGCGACAACGAGGCCTGGCTGAAAGTGTTGCGCGGCGATTATGCCCGCAAGGTGAACGGCCGGGAAACGCGCCAGACGCTGCGGGTGATCGATTTTCTGGAGCCTACTAACAACCAGTTTTCCGTCACGCATCAGCTCAGGGTGAAGGCGGAGAACACGCGCAAGCCTGATGTCGTGGTCTATGTGAACGGCATCCCGCTGATGGTGATCGAGGCGAAAAGCCCGCTGAATGTGAAAGACAAGACCGGCGAGGCCTTCGAGCAGATCAAGCAATATGAGCAGGACATTCCGCGCCTGTTCTTCTCCAATGTCTTCAACATCGTCACAGACGGTGCGCTGGTGCTCTATGGCGCGACCGGCTCCGGCTCCGAATACTATGCGGAATGGCGCGATCCCTGGCCGAAGCTGGAGGCCGATTTTCCCGACACACTCGCCAAAGGCCTCTGGTGCCTGCTGGAGCCGAGCCGTCTGCTGGACCTCATCGCCCATTACGTGGTGTTCGAAAAGACCGAGACAGGCACGGTCAAGAAGATCTGCCGTTACCAGCAGTTCCGCGCCGTCAACCGGATTGTCGAGCGCGTCATCGAGGGCAAGCACCGGCAGGGTCTGATCTGGCACACGCAAGGCAGCGGCAAATCGCTGACCATGGCGTTTGCCGCGCTGAAGCTGAAGACGCACCGGACGATCCAGTCCAAGGCGCTGACCAATCCGAACATTCTGGTGCTGACCGACCGGGTGGACCTACATTCCCAGATCAGCGGCACCTTTGTCGCCTGCGGTCTGCCGAACCCGACGGCGATCGAGAGCATCAAGGATCTGCGTGCGCTGATCCGCAGCGGCAAGGACGGGCACACGGCGCTTTCCACCATCTTCAAGTTCCAAGGCTCGAAAGAGGCGATAGCCAATTCCGAGAACTGGATCGTGATGATAGATGAGGCCCACCGCACCCAGGAAAAGGATCTCGGCGCCTATCTGCGCGCCACGCTGCCGAACGCCCGCTTCTTCGGCTTTACCGGCACGCCGGTGAAGAAGGACGACAAGAACACCTATGAGAACTTCGGGGTGCCGGGCGAAGGCTATCTCGACAAATACGGCATTGACGATGCCGTGGCCGATGGCGCGACCGTGCCGATCTACTATACCGGCCGCAAGACCGACTGGCATATCGACGAGGCGAAGATCGACATCCTGTTCGACACCTGGTTTGCCGAGCTAGACGACGACAGACTGAACGAGATCAAGAAGCGCGGCCTGCAGATCGAGGATCTGGTCAAGCATCCGCGCCGCATCGCGCTGATTGCCTACGACATCTGGACCCATTTCAAGGCCTATGCCCGGCCTGATGGGTTCAAGGCGCAGATCGTCGCCATCGATCGCGAGGCGGTGATCCTCTACAAGCAGGCGCTGACAACGGTGATTGCCGAGGATCTTGGGGACGCGGGCATGGAGCCCGCCGAGGCGCTGACCCGTGCAGATGCCATGTCGGCCTGCGTCTATTCGATCAACCAGGAAGACGGCAAACCGAGCGAGGATGCCCACAAGCAGGCGATCCGCACCGAGCTACAGGCGCATTATCTGGATGCCGAGGCGGAAAAGCTGGCGAAGAAGGCTTTTGGCCGCAAGGGCGAGGACCCACAGTTTCTGATCGTCTGCGACAAGCTGCTGACCGGCTTTGACTGCCCGATCGAAAGCGTGATGTATCTCGACAAGCCGCTGAAGGAGCACGGCCTGCTGCAGGCGATCGCCCGCACCAACCGCGTCTCTGACGCCCGGAAGCGCAACGGGTTGATCGTCGATTACATCGGTGTCTCTGGCCATCTTGAGGAGGCGCTTTCCTCCTACCGCGCCGATGACGTGAAAAACGCCATGCGCGACTTGGACGACCTACGCAATCAGCTGCGGGCCGCGCACTCCGCCGTTACCGCGCTGATGAAGCCGCTGAAGCGCAAAGCAAGCGGCAAGGACGGACTGAAGGCGGAATATGATGCCTTCGTGAAGCTGCTCGGCACCGAGGACAAGTGGTTCGACTTCAAGGCGAAGTCACGCAGCTTCATCGCTCTCTATGAGACGCTGAGCCCGGACCCGAGCGTTCTGGAGTTCACCGCCGACCTGAAGTGGGTCGCCAACTTCCTCCTCTATGGCACGCAGCATTTCGAAAAGCGCCAAGCCTTCGACCAAATGAACTACAGCGAGAAGATCCGCGAGATGCTGGAGAAGCATCTGGAGGCGACCGGTCTGAGCGTCACCGTCAAGCTGCGCCACATCACCGATCCGGAGTTCTGGGAGGATTTCGATCCAGCGGACAAGACCGAGGAAGATCTGATGACGGCGGCGATCCGCAAGACGACGGAGCTGCGCAAGACCGTAACCGAGCGGATCGACGACAGTCCGCATCAATATGGCAAGTTTTCCGAGCGCTTGCGCCAACTGCTAGAGAAGCTCGAAAGCGCGCAGCTCTCCTGGTCGGAAAAGCTGAGGGCCGCGGAAGAGCTGGCGAAGGACATCACCGCTGAGGATGCCGCGCATGTCGAAGCAGGTCTTTCCCCCGGCGCCTATGGCATCCTCCAGATCCTCAACGGATTCACCTCGGGGCCGGAGGGCGAGGATCTGGCGATCCGGCTGGAAGGCCTCTACACCGACCCGGTGACGGCACCCGCCGGCTGGTGGGAAAAGGATGGTCTGCGCAAGAGCCTTCGCCAGCAGGTTCGCTTCATGGCGCACGAGGCTGGCCTCACGCAGTTCCGCCAAATCCCGGAAGAGGTCGAGGCCTACGCGATCAAGCATTTCGCGGGGCAGTGACATGGCAGTCCATCGCATTGGTAGCCAAGAGATCGAATACACGCTCCGCAGATCACCCAAAGCCCGCAAGGCAAGCCTCAGCGTCACGCCGAAATCCTTCGAGTTGCTGGTGCCGGAGAACGCGACCGACGAGCAGATCAGCGCCGTGCTCGATCGCCGTCGCGCCTGGATCATCGAGACTGTGCAGCACATGGCCGAGCGCGCCAAGGCGCAGACGCGCGTCTACCAGTTCGTAACCGGCTCCAAGATCCCCTATCGCGGCCGGATGACCAGGCTCACGATCGAACCCTTCGATGGATCCCTAGTCGAGGTGAGCTTCCGCAACGGCTTCCAGATCCGCAAGCCCGCCGATCTTGCACCAGAATCGTCCGACACCATCATCGAAAGCGCGCTCCGACTCTGGCTGAAGCGTCGCGTGCGTGACGATGCCCGCGACTTCGTTCGCCGACATGGCGAACGCCACGGGTTGAAACCGCGCGGTGTCCAGATCAAAGACCAGAAGCACATGTGGGGCAGCTGCGGCCAGGACCGACAGATCAACCTCAACTGGCACCTGGTCTTCGCGCCGAAGCCGGTGCTGGAATATGCTGTCGTCCACGAGATGTGTCACTTGAAGTATCGCAATCACGAGCCGGAGTTCTGGAACCTGGTGGGGCGGGTCCTGCCGGATTGGGAAATGAGAAAGACCTGGCTCGACAAGAACGAGCACATGCTGGGGTGGGAAAAAGTGGAGCCGAAAAATGCCAGCTGAACATCGATCGCCGCGCCTAGCCGTGCTCATCGACGCGGACAATGCCTCCGCCAAGATCGCCGATGGTCTGTTTGAAGAAATAGCGAAGATCGGCGAGGCTAGCGTTCGACGTATCTATGGTGACTTCGCGAGTGCACGCTCGAAAGCTTGGATTGATGTGCTGACAAAGCACGCGATCATCCCCCAGCAGCAATTCGCCTACACGACTGGCAAAAAGGCGTCCGACATTACGCTCGTGATCGATGCGATGGACCTGCTACACAGCGGACGCTTCGATGGCTTCTGCCTGGTATCATCAGATAGCGACTTCACGCGCCTCGCGTCGCGTATCCGTGAGCAGGGCGTAGACGTTTTCGGCTTCGGAGAACAGAAGACGCCGGAGAGCTTTCGGCAGGCGTGTCGTAGATTTATCTACACAGAGAACCTGCTCCCAACCCCCGTCCCTAACGGGGACGAGCCTGCTCAAGCACCGAAGTCTCTTCAGCCGCCCAGTGCTGCCGCCCCGATAATCAAGAAGGTGATTGCTCAAATTGAGAGCGAGGATGGGTGGGTGTCGCTTGGTGGAGTGGGTGCGCAGCTTGCCAATCTGGCATCAGACTTTGATCCACGAACCTACGGCTTCAGGAAGCTAAGTGATCTCGTGCGCAAAACAAACGCGTTCGAAATCGAACAGCAACCGGGCGGCCATCTGCGTATTCGCATCAAGCAGCCCACTTCGAAGAAGTAGCAGTTGGTTGACTCGCAGGAGCTCGCTCGCTGGCACGGCATGCTTGGCTGTTGCTTCGCAGCGGCCAACATGCCACACGCGCCAGCGAGTCTCCCTGATTGATTGGCGACGATACTGAGCGGATATCGAAATGGCTAAGAAGCAGCTGCGCAACAGCGCATATTACGAGGAGCGGCTGAAGCGCGAACATCCGTTGGTCTACGCCGATCTCAAGACTGGAAAATATCAAACTGTCACCGAGGCAGCCATTGCAGCTGGACTGAAGACGCCCAGAACACGGCTGCAGGAGCTCAAGAACGCTTGGTCGAAGGCGTCCGCCACAGAACAGGATGACTTCGTGCAATGGTTAGCGGGTTTGGGCGCGACGATGTCTTCGGCTCCAGCAGCTCCAACAACTGGGGTGGGCACTCTAACCACTTCCGACCAAAAGCTCAGCGCACCCGCGTCAAAGCGCATCAACGATATCATGTTGAAGCGCCGCCTGACGCCGGGCGACATTATGGCCGAGATGGGTTTTTCGAAATTGGATGCCTCGGTAGGTATGGCACTGGCCCGGGGAACGAGACTTCGGCCGGACGTGATCACTGCCCTGGAGAGCTGGCTTGCCGCGAACGCGTCAGTTTGACAGAATCGCGTAGACGACGTGCCAGCGTCTTCGGATGCACACCATACGTCGACGCTACGTCCCCGACGGACTTTAGGTCAATCTCGATTGCTATCCGCGCCGCATCTATCTGCTCTGTTGTCATTGATGGACGCCGGCCAATTTGAGAGCCGCGAACCCTGGCAGCTTCCATACCCGCCTTTGTGCGCTCGCTGATGATTGATCGCTCGAACTCGGCCATGGCTCCCATAACGTGAAACAACAGTCGGCCGCCCGACGATGCGGTATCAATGCTTTCTGTGAGTGAGCGAAACTCACAGCCCCGCCTAGAAAGGCGGTTCACGGTCTCTATCAGGTCGATCAGCGAGCGCCCAAGCCGATCAAGGCGCCACACAACCAGCATATCCCCGCCTTGCAACTGCCGGAGCGCTTTCCTCAGGCCTGGACGATGGAAATCGGCGCCGGACAGGCCCTGGTCGGAGATGATCTTCGAGCAGCCTGCTGCTTGCAGTGCAGCGATCTGCAGATCCAAGCTCTGCTCGACCGTGGAAACTCGCGCATATCCAATCAATCTCATACGACCCCAACCCTTCCGATGCGTCATAGTTAAGCCATTGACATAAAGGAACCTTTTCACTCTGTCGGGCTTAAAACAGGGTCGAGCTGGAAGTCCTTGGAACTCCAAAGTGCAGCCAGTCCGACGATGACAGTTTTCGTCTATCGGACAAAGGTTCCCTTTCGCTCCCTCGGACCGTCATCGCCTGCATGCTGGGGAAACAGAATTGCTGCTAATTATCGGAGTCGCTGGCGTCATTTTTGGAAGCGCATGCGCTATCGTCGCATCGAACAAGAACCGTGACGTCTTCGGCTGGTTCGTCCTCGGTTTCGTTTTCAACTTGATCGCCTTGATCGCCTTGATCGCCTTGATCGCCTTGATCGTCATCGCGGCACTGACGCCATTGGGCAAGCTCCAAGTGCTGGAGGCCGACAGCGACATGCCTCGTGCTGACGAAGCGATGCTCGACAAAAACGCACTTCGCAAAAAAGCGGCCGATCTGGCCGCTTCGCTCGCACAGTCGAAGGAGAAGCTGAACAGCTAAACCCAGGACTAAATCTGATCGACCAATTGAAGCACCCGTTCGAGTTCGCTCTCACGTTCAGCAGGTGGCATATCCTTGGTTCGCTGGAGAGCGTCAACAATCATGTCCACCGCCTCACAGGCCGCCCGACGAGGCGACCGCTCAGTAGTCCGACACTGCTCCCACTCGCCGTCGTCCCCGATCCGGTAGTAGACAAAACTCTCGCTTGGTGTGTTCATGAAGCGGTTCCTGTCTTTCCCGTGGCCTGCTTCGCAGCCTTGGCAGCGGCTCGTCGTCGTCGTTTTGACTCCACATCCTGTTCGCGTTTGCGGATCCTCTTTTCCTCCTCAGTCATTCCGGACAGGTCGACATAGCCTCTAATAGTGCACTCGTCCTTGCCCGCGCGGCGACGACTGCCCTCTCGATGAAGACGCCGCTCGCGATCGCATGAGCTTTCTCCGGGCAGGCACTCGTGTTTTCGATAGGGGCGGACACATCGTCCCTCAGCTGCCCGCTCGTTCGCATAGTCCTGCCGAGCCTGCTTACGTCTGGCTTCAAGATATGATTGCCGGTTGTCTTTGCGATATTGCTCGATCTCGATCAACTTTGCGGCAATTTGCTTCCGAAGCTTGCCGGACATTGAGGGACGCTTGCGTCCGATTGGCTCCGAGGAGCTCCCATCGATCGAAGCGAGAAGTTCATCGAGTTCTGACATGTCCGTTGTCGCCGAACGAATGCCGTCGTCGGCGCTCGGTTCATCTCCGTAATAGGCAAGCAGATTGCGCTGAATCCTTCGATCGCGCTCATTATCAGGTTCAGTCGAGGTCAAGAGGTTCAAGTTAGACATCCTTCCAGCTGTTCTCAAAAGCAAATAGTCAGCTCGAGGTTCGGATGCGTGATTTTTTTGATTGGCAGCATTCGTCCGAAAACTTGCCGCTTTCCCATATGTGCCATTACTTACATATTATCTTTTAGATATTTATTATATGAAGAAACAACGTCAAAAATTCGGACACCAAGATAAAGGCCACGCTCGCTTCGCTCGCCTGCGCGCCCTTCGGGCTTTCCGGCCGCCTTCGGCGTCCGACAAATCCAAACTCTCTCCGGCGTTATCTTCGTTTCTATTGTTCATTCTAAGCCCCCCGTTTAGTGTTAGGGCCCTTCTCCGGAGAGGAGACGGTGTCCGCGCGCTCAGGTTGACTCAAGGATCGTCGCCGGCGCGCTTCTCGAGTCCGTCGCGAGTTGCACTGTGGGGAAACGATGGTCGCAGCCAGTGACCGGCTATGCGCCTCTTCGCCAGCACGACTTGAATGCCTGCAAGTGCTTCCCTTTCGCCGGCTCCTCGCGCGGTCTCTCCCCGCCTCGGGCCGCATGTGTGCTTGTCCTACATCGAGCGTGGCAGGCACGGGTAGTCTGCTCTCTCATTCGACGCCGAAGCACAGACGTGGCGCCTTTTTCGCGAAGGGACCGGGCTTTGACGAGGGCGCAAAAACATCCGGGCGTCGAGTCTCGGTAAGCACGCCAGTAGAGGCATAGGCCATAGACGTGACGAGCTTTCCCTCATCGATCACCGCAAGCCGTATCCTTTTGGGTGCTCAGACGGCCCATCGCCCAACTATGCTTATTGCGCTGGTCAGCCGAGCATCCGTGCGAAGAGGACGTGAGCAGTGCTCGATCAATGATACTCAGCTCAGTCGAGGCAGCAGCCGAAGAAATAGTGATCACCGGGTGCTTGAGCTACCGCTGGATAAGTCTGTCCTACCGTGGTCACCAGTTCACCTGGTAAGTTGACAGAATGGGAAAAATTGAAAATCGGCGTTTCCGTGTCAACTTGGCGTAATGTTGTGTCAACCACAAATCCTTGTGAGGATGGTCATTAGACAAAATGGGCTGAAAAGCTGTCAACTTCTGTCAACCTGGAAATGGGTGTTTCCGGGTGCTCTTGTTGACAGATCCAGGTGCTTGTAAACCTCTGGACCGTGGCTAGCGGGTGGGCTGATGGGTAGGATTCTATTCTTGTTGATGGCACTCTGTTGTCTCTCCGGTAGCGCTGACGCCGCGAGACTGGCGACAACGAAGGATCTCGTCACGGTCGCCAGGGGAGGCAATCTTCAATTCAGAGCGCTTATCACCGGTGCGGGTCGTGGTCTCGAGGTCGCGAATGCGGATTTGGAGAACCACGGCAAGGCGCCCCTCTACTGTCAGCCGAACATAGCGATCACCGAGGATCAGTATATTCGTATCCTCGAGGTGTTCATCGAGCGCGAGCCGGCATACGGCCGAATGGAATCTGTGATGTTTGGCATATCCATGCTCGCAGCGCTGAGAGACGCCTTTCCCTGCAAGTGAGCATTAATGCCGGCTGTGGCTCGCCTGCTCTATAGCGAGCGTTGTGAGGCGGTTCTCTTCCTCTGCTGCCAGATGTGCGAAGGCGAGCTCGGTGAGAGCCTAGGCCGCTTCTGTGCGATTCCAGCCATATTGCTCGGCCAGGTGCAGCACCTGCTGGAAGGTTGACTCGAGGGCCATTTGACAGTCGAGGTCGCGGTCGGCGTAGGGTGCGAGGTGGCGTGGCATTCGGATCATGTAGGTGTTCCTCATACCTTCCGTGATTCGCTCAGCCGAGGATCGGCTGCTTGTCTATGAGCGTGCAATTAATTGCACACGGATTTTTAAACCTGAGATGCGTGGGTGCAATTTTAGACCACTGAGCTGTAAACACTATATTTAGTGCTTGCAGCTCGGCCCTCCGGGTGTATCAAATGCGATTGTGGTGCCGACGAATTTATCTGTCGGAGACCCCATTGAAGAAATTCCTCAAATTCAAGTTCACCTATTGGGCCACGAGCGGCGAGGCGGCGGGCCGGCTCGAAGTATGGCTGCTGTTCTTCGCGTTCCTGATCGCACGCCTCGCGCCATGGGTGATCGCTGCCTTCTTTGGGCTGCATTACGTCAGCGGTGCGCCGGTGCTCGCTGCGTGAGATCGAAGAAGGGTGCCGTGCCCTCTATTGCACCTTTCTCGGTCATGTCGGCCGGCACGCAGATGGCGATCGATACATCATCCTTCAGGTCGTCGGCGTCTTCCGCAATGCCGTCCTGACACTCAGCCATGGTGACGATCTGCGGCGAGAAGAGAACGCGGCGATCGGCGCTCTCGTCCTTCAGGATGGTGATAGCTCGAGCCGGTGTTTGGTCGGTGATCTCTACGGCGTGCGCAGCAGAGGCCAGGGGGAGGGTTAGGAGCGCGATTGCGGTGCAAATGGTCAAAGGAGGATGGGTAGTTACGAGGCGCGGATTGCTCAGCCAGCAGGCAAGATCATGTAGAGCGTCCAGCGTATTTTCTAGGACTTCGATCGCCGCGGACATTTCAGGAAAGCCGTGCGACCAAGTCGTCGGCGTTCAAGTGGGTGTAGCGCTTCAGCATACGGAGCTCCTTGTGGCCGCTAATGCTACTCACCTCCAAGACGTTTAAGCCCCGCTCAAACAACCGGCTAACCGCCTCATGACGCAAATCGTGGAAACGCAGCGACTTGACGCTCGAACGTGTCAAAAGACGGCGCCAGGTTTGTTCGAGAGCACCGGCAGTCATCGGAAATACAGTAGATATATCTACGTCCGAGTGTTGCTTCCAATTCATCAGAGCCTGGAACGCTCGCTGTGACAGCGGAACCTCACGTCCGGAGCCGTTCTTTGTCATCGCCAACGTGATCACGCGGCGATTGTGAGAGACATCTGACCACTTCAGCCCAAGGATCTCCCCTCGGCGCATCCCGGTCTCGATCGCGAGAATGATGAGCGTCTTGAGGAACGGGATCTGTCCTGCATCGCAACCATCGAGGAGCCGCTGCTCCTCATCACCCGACAGTCGTCGGCTCCGCTCGTTTCGAATGACCGGACGGCGAACGAGTTTCACGACGTTACGGCTGAGCGGCAGGCCCCAGTCACGGATCGACACCTCAATGACGTGGCTCAGGATGGCAAGCTCGCGCACGGTGGTAGATGGAGCTACGGACCGCAAGCGTTCGTCACGGAACGAAGCGATATCCTGCTGGCTCAGTCCAATCATCGTGCGATAGGCAAGCTCGTGACGACAAAGAACGTCGATCCGCTGGATTTCCTGCACCGAGCCTCGCTTGGTCGGCGACACCTCGCGCTGGTAGCGCTCCAGTAGTTCGCCGAGCGTCGTGCTCTCGAGGATTCTGGTATCGGGCGCGGCACCGAAGCGATCCACCTGGGCCTCAAGGTCGCGTGCCCACTTCTCAGCCTCGAGCTTGCTATCGAAGCTCTTGCAGCGCGGCTTCATACCGCGCCGACGAACCTGTGCTTGCCACCGTCCCCTGAGTTTTCTGATCGTCGCCATATGATCTCCAATAGATATTGAAGATCACGCGTAGGATGCCGCCGGAGGGGTGCCAAGGATTATCCCGGCGCAGACGTCGTCGATTAACCGCAATCCAGAATATGCAGTGTCGGGCTCGCAACAACCTTGTCAGCTTCAGGCTTATATAGTTTGATTATCTCGGGCTGGGAGCTTGTTCATGCGTAAATTGCTTCAATCTGCCGCGGTAAGCGCTGCGCTATGTGTAACAACAACGGTCAGCCCTGCAGCCGCGTCTGAGAAAGTCTTTGGTCCGTTTGTCGTGGATGACGCCAAGCCAGACGTTATAGTGATGAACGGCGATATTGACGTCGGCTCAGCGCTCAACTTCCGGCGGGCTCTTCACGCATCCCCCGGCGCTAAACTTGTTACCTTGAACAGCTCAGGAGGCGCCGTGCAAATGGGCCTGCTGATGGCAGACGACATTCACGAGCGAAAGCTTGCAACCTACATCCCGAAAGACAGCGCATGCCTATCAGCATGTGCTTATATGTTTCTTGCGGGTGTCGAGCGGAAAGTCGACGGCAAGCTCGGCGTGCATCAGATTTCCTCTGATACCTCGGATCTTGTGGGAGCGCAGCTCACGATTTCCGACATCATTGACGTCCTCAACCGGTTCGACACTCCTGTCGACGTATTGAGCGTCATGTTCAAGACCCCGCCGAATGACATGCACGTCTTCACGCCAGAAGAGATTGAGCAGTATAACTTGAATCGAGCAGGCGACGGGGCAAAGCCACGTGCCGCCGGCGCGTCGGCAGCGCCAGATACATCTTCGCCCGCCCCAGACGCGGCGAGCACAGCGGAATCAACTACGCAGCCAGTGACGCCGGGGCCGCCGCACCCGACTGAAACAACGGTAAGCACAACGCCGACGCCGCAGACACAAGCAAAACTCTCAACCATCGAAGAGTTCACAAAGCGCCCGAACCGTATCGCCGTCTATACCGGCTTGGATCTCTTCGGCGACGATATTTCCTCTACCCGCGCAAGCGACGCTGCGGAATGTGCTCAGAGTTGTCTGGTGATGAACGGTCAATGCAAGGCGTTCACCTTCAACGCCAACCCAAAGATCACAAAAGGGCCGAACTGCTTCCTCAAATCCAGTGCGGGCCGGGCAGATGGAAACAGTGTCGCCTTCTCGGGCCGATTCCTCAGCGGTGCCGACGCCGACCCGCCCACATTTGTTCTTGGAACGATCGACCCGCAGAGCGCACTCTTTCACGACGTTGACTTTCGAGGCGGCGATCTCTCCTCGCACCCTCATAGCATCGCCAAAACGCCGCTCGACTGTCGCCTCGCCTGCGTTGATGACAATCGCTGTATGGCATTTTCCTACAATTACTCGAAGAAGCAGTGCTGGCTGAAAGGATCCATTGGCACCCCCATGCCGGGCAAGGGAATTGTCAGCGGGTTTAAGAAGTTTCAGAACTTCTCGCCCGCGAAAATCATCAGCTTGAACTGAGGGACAGCGGTGCGATTTTCTGAAGAAGTATGTGAGCGGCTTGGTAATTACGTCTATCGCCTTATCGATCCGCGGAACGGCGAGACGTTTTACGTCGGTAAAGGTCGAAACAATCGCGTATTCGATCATGCGGCTGGTGTCGCAGACTTAACAGATGACGACAGCCAAACACTTGGATCAAAGCTTGATCGCATCCGTGCGATAAAGAACGCCGGGCTTGAAGTGCTGCATGT
>UBMI01000023.1 GCA_900466475.1 Hyphomicrobiales bacterium | reverse complement strand
ATGAAGTGAATGTCCAGCCCATCGATCTCGGTCGTGAACTGCGGGAAGGAGTTCAGCCGTGCCTCGACCTTGCGCCAGTCATGCGCCCGCCAGTATTTGGCGACTTTCTGGATCGTATCGAGCCGCACACCCTGCGTATCGTCGGAGACTGTCTCACGGTCCGGCCAGCGGGTTGCGGCAACGCGCCGGTGCAGATCCTTCAGCTGCTCGTCGGTAGCCGAAAACTTGAATTGTCGTATGTCGGCGCTCGTGGCCGAAGCGGCCGGCGTGCCCGGAAGCATCCCGACCGCCCCCGCAGCAGCGGCTGCGGCAAGAAGCTTTCGACGTGTGAGCTCGGTCTGTATGCGGGACATGGTATCCTCCTATGTGTGCTGGGGTTGATGTGGAGGAAGTTGACACTGAAAGCGCGTTTGACCTATTGCACCATGGTATCGCCGATATCTTCGTATGTAGCTCGCCGCTCGCTTGACCCGGCAAGGTTCTAAGAACCCCTTCTACGGGCTATACTTCGCGCCGAATGAAGAGCTCAGCGCGACAGGGGCGTCTCAACTGGCCTCAATCTGCTCGACCGCGCATCGACGATCAGGTCGGGAGAGTGCCGCCCGATTGTTCGCTCACCATGTATTCGGCATACCAGTCCGGCCATGCCTCGTCATGTTTTCCGCCCGTGCGTTTTTCATGTTCGCCATGCGCTTCGGCGACGCGACGAAGGGCGTTCGCAAGATCGGCGACGGAGCTGAATGTCGCAGCTTCGACCCGGCCCGGTAGTCTTGTGGTCACTTCCTGAAAGAGCCATCCGTTCCCGTCCGGATCCGTGAACGAGGCGAATGAGCCATAGCTGGCACGAGACGGGTGGGGGCCGTGGAGCCGCCGGTCTGTGCCCTTGTGGTGAAACACTCCACCTGCATCATGGAAGACATCGCTCATTTCAACGCCGTGGGCGGCAAGGGCCGCATGGGCCATCTCGATGTCCGAGACGATGAGGTGCAGGCCTTGCGCCGATCCCGGGACGGCCGCAGTAACGTTACTACCGAAGATGACCGAGCAAGGCGATCCGCGAGGCGTTACCTGGACGACCCTGAAGCCGTCCGCGCCGGAGACGTCGGCGTCTAGCCTCCACCCAAGGCCCGTGTAGAAGGACTTTGCGCGATCGACGTCGGAGACCGGTATCACGACTACCTCGAGTTTCATGTCAATGTCATTGGCGGCGGCGGCAGGCTGCGTGTTGTGCTCCTGAATGGTCATTTGCTTTCCCTCTATGTGATCTCTGCGGACCGTCCGCAGAGGGCGTGACGATGCTCTGGCGCACCGGTCGCGTCCATTGTCCCATGGTGTTGGTTCCAATCTGGGATAGGCCGGAAACCTCCTTCCAAGGTATCGACGATACCTTTGTTCAACGGGTTCTTGGAACGGAGTGGAACCGCAAACCGCTCACCGCCACGCATATGGCAGCACTGGCGGGTCGCGCGCGCTCGAACATCTCAGGGGTATCGGCGTGGAACTGCAGATGGTTTCCACGCGCACAGCCGTTCACATCGGCGATTTCTTTGCGATGTTCCCGATGGGCGGCAACGAACCAACCTAGGAGATCGAAGCAAATCTCCTGCCATCGGCCAAGATTGCGCTCGATGAGCTGGTCTGGTGGGCAAAGGCCACTATGAGCGCCAAAGCGACTGAAGCTCGAAGGGTCATGAGCGGAGTTCAGGGACGGGCTCCACAACTCTCCATTGCTCCAGAGGTCACGTAAATGACAAGGAAAACCCCGGCCGACCCTTATGGTCCGCCGGGTTTTTTGTTGCCCCTCAGGATCAGGCAGCCTGAGCGACTGACAGTGCCGAAAGGATCTCGTTCGTATCGACGATGGCGCTTGCGTAGCTCGGCATGTTGATCTCCAGAGCGGCGTGCATCATCTCATGCGAGTAGTCGGCGACTGCGTCCTTGACGACGGTCACGTCGTAGCCGAGTTCGGCGGCGTAGCGCACCGTCGCCTCGATGCAGGTATGGGCAACGAGCCCGATCACGATGAGCCTCTGGATTCCATGCCGCTTCAGTTCGAGATCGAGATCGGTGTTGGCGAAGCCGCTGGAGCACCAGTGTTCGGAGGCGACGACTTCACCTGCCTGCGGTACGAACTCGGCGCGGAATTCTCCGCCCCAGGTGCCGAACTCGAAGCTCTTGCGATGCCATGCCGCGCGCTGGATCGGAGCGATGAACTTCCAATTCTCGTAGTCGCCGGGGCGATACCGGTGATGCATCGCATAGAAGACGCGAAGTTTCGCCTGGCGTGCCGCGTTCAGCACCTGGAGCATGTGCGGTACGCACTCGTTCGCCTCGGCCACCTCCTTGATCCTCGGCCAGATCTTCCCGCCTTCGGAAATGAAGTCGTTGTATGGATCGACCACCAGAAGGCCGGTGTTGTTCCGGTCGAAAGTCAGTTGGGTCATGGGGTATTCCTCCGGATGCTCAGGCCGCTTTCGTGGAGGTGGCGTTTTTCAACGCCGCCCGCTCAATGCTTGCAGCGAATAGGGGCGTTTCGCCCTTGTTGTGTGCAATCGACATCGGTTGCCGCTGGGTCCGGAAGATGTCGAAGGGGATGCCTTGGCGGTCGAGCGAAGCCATCATCTCGTCCGTCGCATAGGACCTGACCCGGTTGGTGAATTCGCATCGACCTGCGTCGAGCTTCTTGACGCTGAGCTCCCAGGTGACGTGGATCGTCACGCGGCCATTCGGCGTGAACACGTCGGAATCCGAGTCGAGAATGAGATGATCCTTCTCGCCGAGGGTTTCGAGGTAATGCTGGACCATCAGGCTTCCGCCGATCGTCTCGACATTGATCGACATTCGCGTGCCGTCGGGCGCCGTCGTGAAGCCCGCGGCAATGTGCGCCGGAGAGCATCCCTGGTATTCCTTCTCGGGCAGGGTGAAGCACCACTTCGGAATATCCACCTGTTCGATCGGGGCATTGATGATTGCCGAAAAGCTGGAATCGACGATCTGGTTTTCGATGCTGTGCATGTGACGTCTCCATGGCTGATTGGGTGGTTCGTGCGGAAGACCGCGCCTTCATCACCGCGGCTGGGAGCCGCGCGATTTCTCTGATTGGACGACTGGCAGGACGAGATGTGCGCCCGCGCGACCTGCCGTTCCGACGCGCGGGCGCGGCTCCGGCCTACTTGTCGGCCAAAGTTTGCGTGTAGTGCCCGAGGCGCGCTTCAATGTCGGGGTTCGTCTGAAGCCCCATTTCCATCAGGCGGCCGATGTTCTTTTGTGCCACCGGGCGCTGGACGGACTGGATGAAGGCGTCCCAGCCCGCTCCGATTTCCGGATCGGTCGGGAGGCTCGCGAAATCGACGAGCCTCTTCGTATCGGCGATCGCCTGGCGGTCGAAACCGGAAATCCTCGCGGCGAGTGCATCTACGAACGGGTCGAGCTTGCCGTCGTCGAACGAACGGTTGACGTAGCCGTATTCCTCGGCGAGTTCGCCGTTGATGTCATCAGACCCGAGAAGCACTTCGAGCGCACGGCCGCGGCCCATCAGACGCGGGAGGCGCGCCATCGGACCACCACCCGGAACGAAGCCGGCTCCGACCTCCCACTGTGAAAGGATTGCATTCTCCTTGCTGGCAAACCGCATGTCGCTGGCGAGCGCCAATTCGCTGCCGACGCCCGTGGCTCGCCCGCGGATGAGGGCGATGGAGACAACGGGCGCCTTGCTGATGCGAACGAGCATGTCCGGTAGGGGATGGAGACCGGTCTTCCCATAGGGAAGGCTCGTGGATTCGGAGAGCGGCGGCGTAAAGTTATAGTGGGTGAGGAAGAAGCCCGGGACCGCGCTGTCGAAGACGACGACCCTGAGATTCGGGTCCGCTTCAATCTCCTCGACGACCTTCTCCATTTGCGGAATGGTCTCCGGCCCGAATATGTTGAAAGGCGGATTGTCGAAGGTGACACGCCAATATGCGGGCGTGCGCTTCTCGATCCGGATCTGCGGCTTCTCGCTCGCAGGCTGTGACTTGGCGTCGGCCGGACGATCGGTCTTCTCCGCGACCATGGTCTGCCCGGAAAGCGCGAGCGCGGGAAGCATGAGCACTGCCGCAGCCGTCAGGAACTTCGACGATGCGATCATTGCGCTCGTCGAGATGGGTGATCTGACTTTCATGAATACCTCCATTCAGGTTGTTGCGAACGATGTCGCTAGGATTCGATCTCGAGCACGAGTTCGATTTCGACCGGCATTCCCAACGGAATGCTGGAGACGCCGAGGACGATGCGGGGCGGAACCGACGACGCGCCAAAGACATCCCGCAGAAGCTCGGATGCTCCGTCAGCCACCTTTGGGTGTTCCTGGAAATCGCTGGGCGATGCGATGTAGACGCCGAGCTTGGCGATACGGGTGATCTTGTTCAGCGACCCCAGGTGGGCTTTCGCCGTAGCGAGCCCGCTGAGGCAAGCAGCATGGGCGGCGTCGTATCCTTCAAGAACCGAAAGACCCTCGCCGATGCGCCCGTGGTAGATGGCCTCGTGTCCGATCACAGGGAGCATGCCGCTGAGGAAGAGAAGCGGGCCGACCTGGACCGCCTCGACATAGGCGCCGAAAGGTGTTGGCGGGGGAGGGAGCTCGATATCAAGTTCCAGCAATCGTGCGTCAGCGCCAGGGACTACCATTTTCCAAGATGTGCGCCGTTGTCGACGTGCAGCACCTCCCCAGTGATATTGGTCGATTCCGTCAGATAGACGACGCCGTTGACGATCTCCTGGACGGCGGTGATCGTGCCCATTGGCGAGAGAGACTTCAGAAAGTCCTTCGGATCCATTTCATGCATCGGCGTGTCGACGATGCCGGGAGCAACGGCATTCACCCGGATATTGTCCTTGGCGAACTCCATCGCGAGACTCTTCGTGACGGCATTCAGGCCGCCCTTGGTGATCATGGCGAACGACGCGGTCACGCCGGCGATCGGGTGGTCCGTCAGCGAAGTCGTTATCGTGACGATGCTTCCGCCCGATCCCTGGCGGAGCATTTGCCGGATCGCGTGCTTGGTGAAATGAACGAATCCTTCGACATTCGTCGCGGTAAGCTGCCGAAGGTCGTCGATCGTGTATTCGAGGAATGGCTTGGTGAAAAAGATACCGGCATTGTTCACCAGCGCGTCGATCGATCCGAAGCGTTCGATCGCACGTTGGGCCACGCGTTCGGCGGTCGCCGGATCGCCCACGTCGCCATCGACCAGTTCCAGGTATTCCATCGTGTCGGCCAACAATGCCCGAGTGGCGCGTCGCGATGTGCCGACGACATTGTAGCCTCTCTCGATGAACGATCTGACCAGTCCGGCCCCGATCCCCTGCGACGCGCCGGTGATCAGGATTGTCTTACGCGTGCTCATTTCGCACCTCCGTTTTTGGACACAGGATTCCTCGCCCGCCGAGGCACGGTGGGTTCGTTGGACTTCAAAGCCATGTCTCTGCTGTTGCGGACAGGAATGATCATCGCCAGCCGCCGTGACGACACCATCTCGCGAATTGCTGCGTCTCACTATTGTACGAAGGTGTCCCCGATACCTTTGGATCGGGTCTCAGATATGAGGTGCAACAGACCCGCCACGTGCACTGATCTATCACGGTTCGACCTCCGCAATGGGATGGTGTCTGAGATGACTGGCTGGCCAGTCAGACGCACTCTCGATCTTTCGGCATCAGGTTTCCGATCATCCAGGCGCCTGCGGTGCGTGCCAGGACCATCGAGACGGTGATCGCTGCAAGGCAGGCTGGCGAACTAGGTTCGCTGGCGAGTGCGCAGCTGACTGTGAACTTCTTCGCGCTGCAAACGCCTCCTGTGGACGCGGTCGCTCAGATGCGATGGGTTTGCACCGACACCATCGTACAATGGATTACGCCACTATCGCCGCGCATGCTGCCTTCGTCGGCACGGTCACTGAGTGTGAGGGGGCAAGTTCTCTCCTTCCGCAAGGCGACCGACTGCCAGCAGGTCGGCGTAGCTCGCCAAACGAATCCGGAAAGAGGTTTCGACATGAACGAACGTTTCGAGGAGATCACGGGCGCGGAACAGAAGGCAGGGGATGGTGGCCCCCTGGATGCGCTGATCGAATTCTACAGGGCATTTAATTCGGCCGATATGGCGCGCCTGGAAGGGGTCTGGTTCCCCGGGGAGACTCCGAGCATGGACAACCCTATCGGTGGGATCCGTCGCGGTTGGAATGAAATCGCGGGGGGCTATGCCAAGCTGTTCGGTGGCGCCGCCACAGTGAACGTCACGTTCCACGACTTCACCAGCCAGGGCGGACGAGAGTGGCATCTCTTCGTCGGTCGCGAGCGGGGCAAGTGCCGCACCGCCGGCGACAGTCTGGATGTCGCCTTCCGCACAACCCGCTGGTTCGTTCGGATGGACGGCGCCTGGAGGCAACTCCATCATCACGGCTCCGTCGAGGATCCGCAGATGCTAGCAGACTATCAGAAGCTGATTTTCGGCAGCAGCAAATGATCACAGCGCCAGCACGGATGCGGCTCTGTGATCGCGTATGATTGTCTTGACCAAAGGCCGAAACAAGGTCGGTTCATCACGCCGTCGGCTGGATCGCCTGTGGGAACGGGTTGGCGCTTCCATCAGAAGGTTTCGACCCATCCTACCGGTGATCTGGCGGTGCTCGTGGCTTCCCTTGAAGCTCGCGTCGTTTGACGGCCCAGCTAAGGACGTTGTCCGCGAACGAGAGGCGCGACATCAGTGCCGAGAAATTCGATAGAGCGGCGCATCGCCTCGGTCTCCAGGGCAGCGGTGCTCATCTGGAAGGTGACGCGAGAGACACCGCGCAAAGTCTCGTTAAGATGCAGGATCTTGGCCGCAACCGTCCGCGGGCTGCCAACCAGGAAAGCACCGTTCGGACCGCACATCTGCTCGAACTGGGACTTCGTCGGCGGCGGCCAGCCCCGTTCCCGTCCAGCGTCGGAGAACATTTGGAACCAACCCGGAAAGAACGCTTCCCTCGCAGCCGCGTCCGTCTCTCCCACAAAGCCGAGGGCATGGACGCCGACCTTCTGGCCCTGCCGGGGATGACCCGCGGCATCCCATGCGCGGCGATAGAGATCGACCAGAGGCAGGAACCGCTCGAAGCTTCCGCCGATAATGGCGACCATCAACGGCAAACCGAGTGTTCCAGCTCGGACGAAGGATTCGGGTGTGCCGCCGACGCCCAGCCAGATTGGCAAATTCGGCTGATGTGGACGGGGAAACACACCCTCGCCATTGATCGCAGGACGAAAGCGACCCTGCCATTTGATGTTGGGTTGCTCCCTGATCTTCAGCAAGAGGTCCAGCTTTTCCGCGAACAGCGTATCGTAGTCCCGCAGGTCGAATCCAAACAGCGGATACGCCTCGACCGAAGAGCCACGACCGACCACGATTTCAGCTCTTCCGCCGGATATCAGATCCAGTGTGGCAAATTCCTGGAAAAGCCGCACGGGATCGGCGGCGCTGAGGACTGCAACAGCGCTTGTCAGTCGGATCGACTTCGTGCGTGCCGCGGCGGCCGCAAGGATGACGGCCGGGGCTGAATCGAGCGCGTTCTCTCGATGGTGTTCGCCCATTCCGAAGACATCGAGGCCGACTTGATCTGCGAGCTCGATCTCCGCAAGCACGCTCTCCATGCGATCGATGGCTGACTGCAATCGCCCCGTGGCGGGGTCGGTCAGGAGCATTGCAAAACTATCGATACCGATTTCCAATGTCGGATCCTTTCAAGGTGACGTTTCCGCTGGGCGCAAGTTGGGCGATGCGCAGCGACAGATACGCGCCTTTCATCCTACTTCCGCCAGCGCCGCGCCACCCTCCTTATTAGGATGATGATGATCGATAAATTCGATGGGTGCTTCCCACGTGAAGGAGCGCTGAGTTCCCGTCATGCCCAGGCATCGACGTCCATCACTGCCTGCGCGAAGGCGTCTGGCGCTTCCTGCGGAAGGTTGTGACCAATCCCACCTGTGATCAGACGGTGTTCATATCTTCCCTTGAACTTCGCGGCGTAGGTCTTGGGATCCGGATGAGGTGCCCCGTTCGCGTCGCCTTCGAGCGTGATTGTCGGGACCGATACGTCTGGGGCCTTGGCGAGCACGGCCTCGTATTCGTCGAACCGGTCCTCGCCGGGTGCCAGTCCGAGACGCCATCGATAGTTATGGACGACGATCGCCACATGGTCGGGATTGGCGAATGCAGCGGCGCTTCGCGAGAACGTTTCGTCGTCGAATTTCCAATGTGGGGAGGCGAGCTGCCAGATAAGCTTGGCGAAGTCGTTCGTGTATTTCTCGTAGCCTTCGCGACCGCGATCAGTGGCGAAATAGAATTGATACCACCACTGAAGTTCGGCGGTCGGCGGCAGTGGCGCCTTTCCGGCAGACTGGGTCCCGATCAGATAGCCGCTGACCGATACGAGGGCTTTGCAGCGTTCCGGCCAAAGAGCCGCGACTATGTCGGCTGTCCGCGCTCCCCAGTCGAAGCCTGCGATCGTAGCCTGCTTGATCCCTAGGGCGTCCATCAGCTTGATGATGTCGACTGCAATTGCGGCCTGCTGGCCGTTGCGTTTCGTCTCCGCCGATAGGAAGCGCGTGCCCCCGTAACCCCGCAGGAAGGGCACGATGACGCGGTGTCCTCGGTCGGCAAGGAGAGGTGCGACCTGCGCGAAGCTGTTGACGTCGTAGGGCCAGCCGTGCAGCAGTAAGACCGGTGATCCAGTCGCCGGTCCTATGTCGGCATAAGAGACGAACAAGTCTCCTGCCTCGATGCCCTTGTTTGCTTCGAGAGTGGCTCCGTCAGCAGCTGTCGGCATGTCCACACGCGTGGTCGCCTGAGATGCTTGGGTCGTCTTTTCGCCGAGGACACCCGTCGCGGCAATAGCGAGTGCAACGCTGCCGAACGATCGACGTGTGAGATTTGCGGGTACGAAATTGAACATTGCGCCAGTCTCCGATGGTCATTGCTTATCCTGGGTTAAGGCTGCGCTCTCGATCAGGATTCCGAGAGTGTTTGCGCTGGCCTTTCGTACCGAGATCTGCTGTCGATCCGTACCCGGAAACATTGAGGCTGGCCCATGCGGAGCGCTATTGCACGATGGTATCGCTTATAAAAACGTATCCCCTATACCAAGGTGCAAATGCCTTCCTGACGGTTCGCCGACATAGTCTCGGTCGAAGCCGGCGGTTGCGATCAACCGCGGCCAAAAATGGGGAGCAGATGATGATCTACCGCGCTGCGAGTTCAAGCTTTCCGCTTGTTGTGATCGTAATTGCCATGGTGGCGATCGTCGGGGTTCTGATTGCCATCGGCGATCGGCCAGCACCGACCCGTGTCTGGGTACCTTCCGCTTCCGTTGGTTCCGGAGCGACCGCCGCTGTGTCGGACCCAGTTTGAGCTGCCAAGGGAAAAACAATCATGCCAAGCCCAATCGATAGGCCGTGTCTTCGCCCGCTCATGCCGGAGGAGGTGTCGTTGGCCGCAGACGTCCTGAAGGAGTACTGCGAAGCTCGACGTTGCAACAGAAAAAGCGAGGAAGCGGAGGCTGTGGCACGGGACATTATTCGCTGGCTCCAGACCGGAGTTCCAAGCCGGGAGCGGTTTCAGGAAGTCCTCAGAGCAAGATATTAAGACCGCTCATGCGGCGCGTTTGCTGACTTGGGATGGTAGCGGTCAGCAAGGCTCACAGGCATGGCACCGTTTGTCACGTCGAAGACCACCTCCGCGCCTGGAAATGCGCGATACAAGCGTGGGTGTTGACATGCCGAGTGCAAATGACACTTCACCTTTGAGTCAGATGCTCGACAGTGTGCCGCAAAGTTCGATGTGTGACACGGGCGATGAGTGGTATCCCGGTCATGCGAAATGCAGAGAGATCACCATCGTGCGGGGGGCGGGATCATGTCCACGTCCAGAGGATGGACGCCGGACGTGCCTCCGGTCGCCCGCGGCAATTGCTGATGGATCTGCGCGGGATAAGCGGGATCGCTGTTCTTCAGTCGTAAAAGTCCGGAAGAACCTTCAATGTATCCGTCTGCCGTTTATCGTGGTTTATGAACATCGTCGCATTGTACTGCTTCATCAATTCCCGCACGCGATCCATCGAGGCGATCGACTTTGCTTTGTCGACGTTGAGTGCGGGAACGATGTCATGTTCGAAATTGCTCTCGAAATGCACGACGTCGCCCGAAAGAACCACGTACCCTGTCTTGGCCAGGTGAACCATGAGTGACTGGCTGCCGGGAGTATGGCCAGGCGTTGAAATGAGCCTAACGCTTCCATCGCGAAAAAAGTCGATGTCACCAGTGACGAGTTCTAAGCGCCGAGGTTGGCCAAGCAACTTCCTTGCAAGGATTACAAGCGTGTTGATGTTGGGATCAGCCGGGGGAGGCGAGTTTATCCAGTCGTACTCCGCCTTCTGCATAACAACGGTGGCGTCCGGGAACAGGCCGATATTTCCGATATGATCGCCGTGCGTGTGTGAAACAAGGACGTATTTTACATCTGCCGGGGTCAGCCCGATCTGCGCGAGCTGCGACGATATCGTCTTGTCAAGATGGTAGACGATGAGACTGGGAAGTGTGGACCAGCCGTTTGGATCGTCAATGGTGGCTTCAGGCACTCCGGTGTCCCAGATGAGTATGTCTGAGCCGTGCTTTATCAGATAGCACGTCGATGAGAATGCGATGGACTTGCCTACGTTCTGACCGGGTGTCCAGACAGACTCGTCGTTGGCCAGGGAGTGACCACAGTCAATGTGGTACAGCCTATCTATTGTCCCTGTTGGTGTGGCGCCGTCTTCTGCCAGCATCGCGCTTCCCGGCATAGCAAACAGAGCAGCGGCTGCGAACATTGCTGTTGGACGAGATCTCATGCCAGTTCCTCCAGAATTTAATGATACGACGATCCAACGGAACACAACGAGCACCGGGCGCGCAGCGGCCCCGCAGTCCTGCGAGAGCAGCAGGCGCTTCAGTCGATTAGGAGCTCGAGAGCCTTTGCCTGTTCCGAATTTTTGCCCAGCCAGAATGAGGGCGACGCGTAAGAGGTAAACGGTTCAATCGCTCGCGGTAAGTGAACTAAGGTATCGATTGTTGCTGCCCGCTGGCGGCCAACAGTGTTGTTGCGAACATCCGCGCGCACCTAGCAATGACGGGCGCTGATTGCTTCCCTTCATGCGAAGGCCCAATTGAGAAACAGACGCGTTCTCGTCACGCATTGGGATAGTGAATAGAAGGGTCGCCACGGTTCCCCGTCATTCGCTTCGGCTGATAACCGTCCACGGCGTCCTCGCCGGACATACCAATACCAACGTGTCGGCGATACCATGGTCCAAGTGTGAAATGCCTCGATCCTCAGTAGTCCTTGTGTGCAGCTATTCTGCTGTTGGACAGAACTGGATGGAGCTGAACAATGAAGATCCTCATGGTATTCACCTCTCATGACATACTCGGAAGTACAGGGCGCAAGACAGGCTTCTGGCTCGAAGAGGGCGCCGCCCCTTACTATGTCTTCCGCGATGCCGGAGTCGATTTGACGCTGGTGTCACCCAAGGGCGGTCAACCGCCGATCGACCCGAAGAGCGATCTGCCAGAGAACCAGACGCCTGCCATGACGCGGTTCAAGCACGACGAGGCCGCGCAAAGGATGTTCGCGACCACCACGAGGTTAAGTGACGTGCGCGCTGACGATTTCGACGCGGTCTTCTATCCTGGCGGTCACGGTCCCATGTGGGATCTGGTTGACAACCCCGTGTCCATCAAGTTGATCGAGTCCTTCTACAACAACGGTAAGCCCGTTGCGGCTGTCTGCCACGCGCCCGCCGTCTTGCACCGCGTAACCTATAAGGGCGCTCCGATTGTCAAGGGCAAGCGGGTGACCGGCTTCACCAACGGTGAGGAAGAAGAAGTGCAACTCACGAAGGTCGTACCATTCCTGGTTGAGGACGAACTCAAGCGGCTCGGTGGTCTTTACGAGAAGAAGGCAAACTGGGAGAGCTTTGCGATCACTGATGGCAGGCTGATCACGGGACAGAATCCGGCATCGTCGACCGCCGGAGCCGAGGCCCTCGTTGCGCTTCTCACAAGTCTAAAGGCCGGTGTCGCTGTATAGCCGGACATTGACGAGGAAAGGCCGGGAGATGAGTATCTCACGGCCTCCAAGTGATTTGAATGGCTACGTGCCGCTTCGCGGGTGGGCAGACGCTGCGGCAATCCTGGTGAATGCAATTGCCGTCTTTGTCCCATTGGCCGTCCTCGGCATTGCAAATCTCAATTTTTGTGGTAACGTTCCCACATATCGGCTCTGGCCGTGTTGCTGTCGCGCGAATGGAGGAGGCCGATGGAGAAGAAGCCTCTGCGGAGGGCAACCATTATCGATGTGGCAGAGCGGGCCGGTGTTTCGAAGAGCACCGTTGCGCGCGTGCTGGCCGGTTCGGGGCGGATCTCCGACGAGGCGCGCGATAGCGTGCTGAAGGCGGTCGCCGCCACCGGTTACGAGCCCAATCATCTCGCCGTCGGCATGCGCTCCGGGCGCAGCGGCCTGCTCGGCATCGTCATTCCCGATATTACCAACCCGTTCTGGGCAGAAGTTGCGCGCGGCGCGCAGGACCGGGCGGCGAAGGACGATATCTCGCTTCTCGTCTTTTCCTCCGACTGGGATGCGGAGAAGGAAGCGCGGCATCTGCGGGCGCTGCGTCGCGCCCGCGTCGATGGCGCCATCATCAATCCCGTGGCCGACAGTTTCGACGATCTCGGGCGTTTCGGCCTGCCTTTCGTGCTGATCGGTTCGAGCGCCGAGCGCTTTCCCGATACGTCGAGCGTCGGCTCCGATATTCCCCAGGCGGTGCGTCTCGGCATGGATGTGCTCACGTCGCGCGGTCATGCCGCTCCGGCGCTGCTGCTCGGACCGCGTTCGCGCCTGGCGCGGGCGCGCTTCCTGCGCACGGTGCACGAACATTGCGTCGAGCGCGATTTCGATCCGGCTCTGCTGCCGATCGAGGAGGCCGAATATACGGTCGAGGGCGGGCGGCAGGGCATGGCCCGGCTGCTGGAGAGAAGAGGCCCCGGCCATCTGGCCGTCTTTGCCGCCAACGACCTCATGGCGCTCGGCGCCATGATGGCAGTGCGCGAGGCCGGCCTGCGCTGCCCGGAAGATGTGTCGATCCTCGGTTTCGACGGCATCCCGGCCGGCGCCTTTTCCTGGCCGGGCCTGACCACGATCGAAAAGCCCGGGCGGCTGATCGGCGTTCGCGCCGTCGAATCTCTGCTCGATGAAATTGCCGGCCGTCCCGAACACGGCCGGGTCTATATGCCATGCCGGCTCATAGAGCGAGGATCACTCGCCAATCTGTCGGTTCCGGCACCCATAAGGGTGGCGGCAGGGAGGTAGTGCCATGACCGTAAGCAACAATATGCCGATGTCACTTGCGACGTCCAAAAGTGGGAACGTTCCCGCAATTCGTCGAAGCCGACTCGGCAAGGGCATCCGCCAATGGTGGCCCTATTATGTGATGATGGCGCCCGGCCTCGTCTTCTTCCTCATCTTCCATTACCTGCCGATCTGGGAAGCCAAGATCGCCTTCGAGCAGCTTCGCATCATCGGCCCGAACCTCTGGGTCGGCCTCAAGCATTTCCAGACGCTGTTTGCCTCTGCGATCTTCTGGCAGGTGCTCGCCAATACGCTGATCATCTCGACGCTGAAGATCATCTTCGTCTTTCCGGTGCCGATCGTCGTCGCCCTGCTGCTGAATGAAATCCGTGGCGGCTCCCTGCGCAAGTTCATCCAGTCGGCGATCTACCTGCCGCATTTCCTGTCCTGGGTGGTCATAGCAGGCGTCTTCATCGCCGTGCTGTCGCCAAGCGATGGCGCGGTCAACGACGTGCTCGGCGTCTTCGGCATGCAGCCGGTCTCCTTCATGACCGATACGGGCTCGATCCGCTGGGTGCTGGTATTCTCGGAAATCTGGCGCTCGGCCGGCTGGGACAGCCTGCTCTATCTCGCCGCCATCATCGCCATCGACCAGGAGCTTTATGCCGCCGCCGAGATCGACGGCGCCAATCGCTGGCAGAAGATCCGCTACGTCACCATTCCCGGCATCGTGCCGACGATCGCGACGCTCTTCATCCTGAATGCCGGCATGTTCCTCAATGCCGACCTCAATCAGGTCATCAATTTCTCCAATGACGTCGTGCGCAGCAAGATCGATATCATCGACACCTATGTCTACCGCATCGGCCTGCAGACCGGCGAATATTCGCTGGCGACGGCGGCAGGGCTCTTCAAGGCCGTGCTCGGCATGCTGATGATCGTCGGCGCGCATCTCCTGTCCAAACGCCTGACCGGCAAGGGAGTGTGGTAATGGCCGCCCCCAATATCCGCCGCACGCCGCTCGAACGCGCCGAATATGCGATCATCGTCTCGACGCTGCTGTTCCTCGTCGTGCTGACCGTGCAGCCGCTCCTCAACCTGCTCGCCATCTCGCTCTCCGATCCGAGCGAGGTCGCCGGCATGAGCGGCCTGACCGTGCTGCCGAACGGCTTCTCGACCGATGTCTGGAGCCTGCTTCTCAACAACCCGGCGGTGCTGCGCGGCGTCGTCAATTCGATCTTCATCACGCTCGTCAGCAGCTTCCTCGGCGTCGTCCTGACGGCGCTGATGGCCTGGGCGCTCTCGCGTCCCGGTCTGCCCGGGCGGCGGGTCATCTTCGTTCTCATGCTGGTCACTATCGTCTTCGATCCCGGCATCATTCCCGATTACCTCGTCAACAAGCGGCTCGGCCTGCTCGACAGCTATTGGTCGGTCATCCTCTTCAAGCTGGTCAATGCCTGGTACCTGATCATCCTGATCCGCTTCTTCGAGGAAGTGCCGAAGGAACTGCTTGAGGCATCCGAGCTCGACGGCGCCAATCCGTTCCAGATCTTCTGGTATGTGGCGCTGCCGCTCGCCAAGTCGGCGCTCGCCACCATCGCGCTCTTCTACTTCGTCTTCCACTGGAACGAGTTCTTCCGGGCGATGATCTACCTCAACGACCAGTCGAAATGGCCGCTGCAGGTGGTGCTGCGCCAGTTCGTCGTCGAGGGCGACAAGCTCGCCATGGTCGGCGTCGACAATTCCAACAATTACACCGGCGCCAGCCAGATCAATATCCGCGCGCTGAAGGCGGGCATGATCCTGCTCACCATCGTGCCGATCCTGGCGATCTATCCACTCATTCTGAAGTTCTTCACCAAGGGCACCATGAGCGGTGCGCTGAAGGGCTGAGACACGAAACCAAAGCATAAAAGGAGGAAATCATGCTTGGGAGAATGCTTCTGGGGGCCATGACAGTCATGGCGCTGACGGCGGGGACCGCCATTCCCGCTCTTGCCGATCCGGTGACGATCCGCGTCGTTTCCAAGGATCTGCTGACCACCAATCCTGACGACGTCAAGCTCGTGAAGAAATACGAGGAGGCGCTGAAGGCCAAGGGCACCGACATCCACATCCAGATCGTCGATCTTCCCTCTTCGGGTTATGCCGACAAGCTGAGCGCCATGCTGCTCTCGGGCGATATTCCCGATCTCATCTATTTCCAGGGCGGCGACGCCAAGATGGCCGAGCAGGGTGTTCTGGAAGACTGGAACAACTGGCTGCCGAAGACGACCTACCTGAAGGACGCGCTCTTCCCGCACAATGTCGAGCGCCTGAAGAACTATCCCTACCTGCTCTATGTCTATCCGCCGCGCATTCCCCAGCCGGTCATCCGCACCGACTGGCTCGCCAAGAGCGGTGTCGCTGCCCCGCAGACGGTCGATGATTACGTCAAGCTCTTCACGGCCATCAAGGACGGCGATTTCGACGGAAACGGCGAGGCCGACACCTATGGTGTGACGACCGCCGACAACACGCAGGAACTCGATTCCATCTTCAACCAGGCCTTCGGAGTGACCGGCACCTGGATGAAGAACGATGCAGGCGAATGGATCGCGGCGCGCACCTCCAAGCAGGAGAAGGACAAGATCGCCTTCTACGCCTCGCTGAAGGAGAAGGGCCTCTACGATCCGGAATACATCACCACCAAATGGGACGTGAAGGAAGACAAGTTCTATTCCGGCCGCGCCGGCGTGGTCTTCGGCTCGTCCGCCGAGGTCATCGATATCTATGGCGGCAAGATGCGCCAGGCCCATCCCGACCAGAACCCGACGCTGACGCTGCTGGCGCCGCCCAAGGGTCCGGCCGGCCAGGGGCTGATCGCGCTCGACGTTTCCAAGGAAGCGCGCGGTCTCGCCATCGCCACGACCTCCGAGCACAAGGAAGAGGTCGTCAAGCTGCTCGACTTCATCGCAAGCCCCGAGGGCCAGGCGATCGAACGCCTCGGCTTCGAGGGTGAGCAGTACACGAAGGACGGCAACACCATCAAGACGACCGACAAGATCGCCACCTGGTATGCCCGCTTTCTCGTCGCCGCCAACTGGCAGCCGCCGGTACAGTGGATGAGCGACGCCGCGCAGGGCTCGCTGAAGACGATCGCCGCCAACTTCAAGCCGGACAATGCCTTCGTCTGGCCCGCAGACTACGCCACCGACATCGATGCCACGGAAAATGTCTACCGGGCCTGGGTCTACAAGTTCATCTCCGGCGAAGCCAAGATGGATCAGTGGGACCAGTTCGTGTCCGAATGGAACAGTGCCGGCGGCGAACACATGACCGAATATGCAAGGACGGTACTGAATGGCAAATGATGCAAAGGGGCTCTCCCTCAAGGGACGGGTCCGTGCGCTTCTCTTTGGCGTCGCCTATGGCGACGCCCTCGGGGCGCCGGTCGAAAAACTCTCCGCTGCCGAAATCCGCGAGCGTTACGGCAGGGTCACCTCGCTCGATACGGAATGGCACCGCATGAGCCAGAGCGAGACGGCCCGCAACGGCCGGGTGCGCGGCAGCGGCATCGTCACCGACGATACGCTGATGACGCTCTGCCTCATGTCGATCTATGGCGACGTCAAGCGCCATGTCGATGCCTGGGACATGGCCTCCGGCATGGTGCGCGAGATTGCCTGGACGCCCCGCTGGGTGCCGGAACTGCAGCGCGAGGCGATGCTGATCGAGCGCCTTTTCTATCCGGAAAAATGGATCTTCCAGCGCCACCAGCTATCCAATTGCGATCCGCGTCAGGGCGGGATCGGCAATATGGTCAATTGCGGTGCGGCCATGTATATCGCACCCGTCGGCGTCGTGAATGCCTGCAATCCCAAGGCTGCCTATGACGAGGCGATCGCCTTCGCCTCCGGCCACCAGCAGAGCTTCGGCCTCGAAGCCGCCGGCGTACTGGCCGCCGCGATCGCCGCCGCTTTCGTGCCGGGCACGACGCTCGATGCCGTCATCGATGAAGCGCTCGCCGTAGCCAAGGACGGCACGCGCGCTGCCATTGCCGATATCGTCGATGCCGCCCGCATCCTCAAACATGCCGACTACAAGACCGTGGTCGATGAGTTCCACAAGATCATCGCGCGCTATTCGCCGATGGGCGACAACGTCAATCACACCGCCCAGAAGGCCGGCATCGCCTCGGACGCCTATCAGCCGTCGCGGCTCAACGCGATCGAGGAATTGCCGCTGGCGCTCGGTTTTGCCATCCTCAACGACGGCGATTTCTACAAGACCATTCAGGACGGCATCAATTCCGGCCGCGACACGGATTCGATCGGCGTCATGGCCGGCGCGATCCTCGGCGCCCTGCACGGCGAAAGCGTGATCGACGCGGCCGCTGCCGCGCAGCTCGACCGGGTCAACAGGCTCGCTCTCTTCACGTCCGCCGATGCCTTCACCGAAACGGTCATCGCGATCCAGACGGCCGAGCACGAGCGCGATGCCGCCAAGATCAGGGCGCGCAATGGGCTCATCGGCCTTGTGGATCGAACCCAGCTTGAACGCCTATAAATTTTGGACAGGACGATGTTGAACACAACAGAGATTTTCGAACGCATTTATTCCGGCTTCATCGGCAAGGCGATCGGCGTGCGGCTCGGCGCCCCCGTCGAGCCGACCATCTGGAGCTATGACCGCATTCGCGGCACCTATGGCGAGGTCACCGAATATCTGCGCGATTTCAAGAATTTCGCCGCTGACGACGATACCAACGGTCCGGTCTATTTCATCCGCGCGCTGCGCGATTACGGGCTCGGCGCCACCGCCGAGGATGTCGGCAAGACCTGGCTGAACTATGCGGCCGAAGAGCACGGCATGTACTGGTGGGGCGGCTTCGGAAATTCCACCGAACATACCGCCTACCAGAACCTGCGCGCCGGCATTCCCGCCCCGCAATCGGGTTCCATTGCCCAGAACGGCACGACGGTTGCCGAACAGATCGGCGGCCAGATCTTCATCGATAGCTGGGGCTGGATCCATCCGGGTGAACCTGAAAAGGCGGCCGATGCCTCCGCACGGGCGGCAAGTGTCGCCCATGACGGCGAGGGCCTGAACGGCGCACGTTTCTGCGCTGCCGCCATCGCCCAGGCCTTCGTCGCCAAAAGCATCGAGGAGATCATCGAAACAGGTCTTTCGACGATCCCGGCAAGCTCGCTCTATGCCCGGGTTGCCCGTGCCGTGCTCGCCTTCCACAAGGACAATCCCGGCGACTGGCGCGCTTGCCGCGACATGCTGACGGCCGAATGGGGTTATGATCGCTATCCCGGCGTCTGCCACATCATTCCGAATGCCGGCGTCGTCTTCATGGCGCTGATCTACGGCCAGGGCGACCTGCCGCGCACCGCCGAGATCGCCACCATGGCCGGCTGGGATACCGACTGCAATGCCGGCAATGCCGGCGCGATCGTCGGCACGTTCCAAGGGGTGCAGCCGGGCTGGGACAAGTACCGCAAGCCGATCAACGATTTCGTCGTCGCCTCCGGCGTGACCGGCACGATCAACGTCGTCGATATCCCTTCCTTCGCCCGCGAACTGACGGTGCTTGCGCTGCGCCTGCAGGGCAAGGAGCCGCCGGCGCTCTGGGTCGAGGATTTCGAGCGCCGCGGCGTGCGCTTCGATTTCGATGCGCCAGGCGCCACGCACGCTTTCCGCACCGAGCCCTTCAACCAGATCGCCGTTAAGGCTTCGAACGAGCGCCATACGGACGACGCCAAGGGCTCGCTGGAAATCCTGCTCGACCGGTTGGAGCGCGGACAGGGCGGCCGCATCTTCTGGAAGCCCTTCTATCGCCGCGCCGATTTCGACGACGAGCGCTACCGGCCGATGTTCACGCCGCTTGCCGATGACGGCCAGACGGTCAGGTTCAAGCTCTGGCTCGACCCGTGGAACGGCGACGGCCATCTGCGCGTCGCCCCCTACATCCGCCGCGCCATGACCGGCGCGATCGAGGAGACCGGTGCCTGGCACGTTCCCTCCTCCGAGGGCTGGCAGGACTATGAATTCACCATTCCCGACGGCAAGGGCGAAGCGATCGACGAGATCGGCATCCTCGTCGAATATTTCGGCCGCCTGAAATTCCTCGGCCGTCTGTTCCTCTCGGAATTCTCCGTCTCCGGCAAGGGCCGCACCGTGATCGACCCGGCCAAGGAAGTGCTGGAATGGGGCGGCATCACCCGCTTCACCTGGAACCGCGGCCACTGGAGCCTGCAGCAGGGCCGCATCCATGCCCATACGGCAAGCGACGCCGATGCCTGGACCGGCAATGCCTATCTGCGGGATGTGAGCGTCAACGCGGATTTGAGACCGCTCTCCGGCGCTTCGCATCTTGTGGTGGCCCGCGCGCAAGGGACCAGCCGCTTCTATGCCGGCGGTTTCCAGAATGGCGAAGCGGTGATCCTGGCCGAAAACCACGGCACGACCATCCTGGCGCGGGCGCCCTTCAAGGCGGAATACGGTCGCGACTATCAGGTCAATCTGACGGTCGCCGGCGACAGGCTCGCCCTGTCGATCGACGGCAGCCTGGTTCTCGAAGCCGAGGATCAGACTTTCGGCTACGGCATGGCGGGGCTGCGCATGGCCTCGGCCGGTCGCATGTCGATCGGCCGGCTCGAGATCGTCGAGCTGTAGCGCCAAGGGGAGGAAGAACATGTCGGAGATCGAACTCAGGAATGTCGGCAAGAACTATGGCAGCGTCGCCGTGCTCAACGATATCTCGCTCGATATGGGTGACGGCGAATTCGTCGTGCTCGTCGGCCCCTCGGGTTGCGGCAAGTCCACGCTGCTGCGCATGATTGCCGGGCTGGAGGATATTTCCGCCGGCGAGATCACCATCGGCGGCAAGGTCGTCAACGACATGCCGGCCAAGGAGCGCGATATCGCCATGGTCTTCCAGTCCTATGCGCTCTATCCGCACATGAAGGTCGCCGAAAACATGAGCTTCGCCCTGAAGCTCGCCGGCGCCCCGAAGGCGGAAATCCGTAAGCGGGTCGAGGAGGCGGCCGGCATCCTCGGCCTTGAAAAACTCCTGGACCGTCTGCCGCGCGAGCTTTCGGGCGGCCAGCGCCAGCGTGTCGCCATGGGTCGCGCCATCGTGCGCGATCCGCGCGCCTTCCTGTTCGACGAACCGCTCTCCAATCTCGATGCCAAGCTGCGCGTCAAGATGCGCAGCGAAATCAAGAAGCTGCACCAGCGCCTCGGCAAGACCACGGTCTACGTCACCCACGACCAGACCGAGGCGATGACCATGGCCGACAAGATCGTCGTGCTGAACGGCGGCAAGGTGGAACAGGTCGGCGCGCCGCTGACGCTTTACAACGATCCCGCCAATCTCTTCGTCGCCGGCTTCATCGGCTCGCCGGAGATCAACCTGATCCCGGCGACGGTGGGACAAGGGGCGGCTATGACGGGTAACGGCGTCGCCCTGCCGCTGACAAACCCGCTGCGGCCGGGCACGGAAATCGTCTACGGCATCCGTCCGCAACATATCACGCTTGCCACAGATGGGGTGCCCGGCCGGATCAGCCTCGTCGAGCCGACCGGCGAGGACCAGGAACTCGTGGTCGACATGGGAGGCGAAGACATTTCAGTCGTCGTTCACGGCGGTCGGCTGCTCTCGGCCGGGCAGGATGTGAAACTGTCGATCGATATCGACAAGGTGCTGCTGTTCGACAGGGCGACCGGCGAGCGCATCCGATGACAGGACATTCCGAAAGACAGTTCGACCCTGCAGCGAAAGGCCCGCTTGCCGGCATCCGCGTGCTAGACCTCTCCCGTCTCGTCGCCGGCAACATGCTGTCGCTGCAGCTTGCCGATTTCGGCGCGGATGTGGTGAAGATCGAGCCGCCGTCAGGCGATCCGCTGCGCGACTGGAAGGATGACGGCCACTCGCTCTACTGGAAGACCTATAGCCGCAACAAGCGCTCCGTCATGCTGAATCTGCGCGAGAAACCGGCCATGGACGCGCTCTGGGCGCTGATCGAGACGGCCGACGTCTTCATCGAGAATTACCGTCCGGGCACGCTGGAAGAAATGGGGCTTGCTCCTGACGTCCTCCATGCCCGCAATCCCGATCTCGTCATCGTGCGCATTTCCGGCTTCGGCCAGACCGGCCCCTATGCGCAATTTCCGGGCTTCGGAACGATCGTCGAGGGCATGAGTGGCTTTGCCTATCGCACCGGCTTTCCCGATCGCGAACCGGTGCTGCCGCCGCTCGCACTTGCCGACATGATCGCCGGCGTCTACGGCAGTTCGGCGACCGTCACGGCGCTGTTTGCCCGCGACCGCGGCCTGTCGCGCGGCCAGGTGATCGATCTCTCGCTGCTGGAGCCGATGTTTTCGGTGCTCGGGCCGGAAGCGGCGATCTACAAGGTCACCGGCAAGGTCAAGGAACGCGTCGGCAGCGCCTCGAACACCGCCGCTCCCCGCAATGTCTACCGCTGCCGCGACGGTAAATATGTGGCGCTGTCGGGATCGACACCGCAGGTCGCCCGCCGCATCTTCGACATTATCGGCCGCAGCGACATGAACGAGGATCCGCGCTTTGCCAGCAATTCGGCGCGCGTGCACAACCGCGCGCTGGTGGACGAAGCCGTGGGCGGCTGGTTTGCCGGGCATGATCATGACGAGGCACTGCAGATCATGCGCGATGCCGGCGCCACCGTCGGCCCGATCTACAGCATCGCCGATGCCGCTGAAGACGAGCATTTTTCCGGACGCGAGATCATCGTCGATGCCGAAGATGCCGAATTTGGCAGCCTGCCGATGCACAATATCGTTCCCCGTCTTTCCGCGACACCAGGCGTCTGGCGCCGGCCGGCACCGTCACTTGGTCAGCATACGGCGGAAGTGCTTGCCGAAGCCGGCCTCGACGCCGCTGCGATCGACGCCATCGCGAAGGGAAGTGGCGCATGAGATTTCGTTCGCTCCTCTATGTGCCCGCCTCCTCCGATCGGTTCATCGCCAAGGCGCATGAGCGGGGGGCGGACGCGATCATTCTCGATCTCGAGGATTCGGTCGCACCCGCCGAGAAGGAGGCCGCCCGCGCGAGGCTGGCGGAGGCCGTCGCCTCCGTCGGGCGCAATGGCGCTGTTGTCTTCGTCCGCATCAATTCCGAACCCGAATTGCAGATGCCGGACGCCGAGGCCGCCTGCCGGGCCGGCGCCTTCGGCCTTTACGTCGCCAAGACGCGCTCGCTCAGCCGCCTGCATCTTCTTGCCTATCACCTGCAGACATTGGAGCGCCAACTCGGCCGCGAGCAGACGTGGTTCGTGCCGCTCATCGAGGATGCCGCCGCCGTGCTCGATGCGCGCTCCTTCGCCGGCTGTCAGCGGGTTCTTGCCCTTGCCGCGGGCGGCGAGGATCTGGCCGCCAGCATGGGTGCCGAACCGCTGCCGGACGTACTGCGCCTGCCGAAGCTGATGGTGCACATGGCGGCAAAGGCGGAGGGAAAGCTCTCCTTCGGCACGCTGACGACGGTCGCTGACTACGGTGATCTCGAAGCGCTCGACGCCGCGGCGCAGGAGGCCAGGCGCCATGGTTTCGACGGGGCGAGCTGCGTCCATCCTTCCGCCGTCGCCATTCTCAACGCCGCTTTTTCGCCGAGCCCGGAAAGGCTTGACTGGGCGCGCCGTGTCATCGAGGCTGCCGAGATCGCCGGGTCGGCCGGCAAGGGCGCCATTTCGCTCGACGGAAAGATGATCGACGCGCCTGTCGTCGCGAGGGCGCGTGCGCTGCTGTCGCAGTGATGCTGGCATGCGGGATCAAGCCCAACCGGGAGTGCGAAATAAACGGCAGGAACGATAAGAAACATCCAACACACCAGGCCAGCCAGCGCAACGCCAGTGGGCCGTTTGAATGGAAAAACGTCGGGCCGTTGCGTCGGTAAGCGACGGTGGCGAGACGACTACGGGTTTGCCTCTATGTGGTGCAAAGAACCTCGCACGCTGATCCGGTTCGGGCCGACAGCCGCGAGGCTCAGCTTCGCCAGCTCGACGCCGCGCCTACGTTAACAGAAACAAGATCGTCGCCGAACTGATGAAAAGTGGTGCCGGTCGCGAAGCGCTGAACGAAGCCAAGCAAATAGGGGGAGCGGTCGAGGAACGCTTTGGTCGGACTGATCCGCTGGATTTCGCTGAGCAGCTGAAGCGGGCGGGGCTCGACCGGCCGCACGATATCCGGCGCATAGGTGATATCGTACAGCTCGCTGATCGCAGCCACCATGCCGAACTCGCTCAGCGGATGGAGCTGAAGCGGTCGCTCTCGCGCACCAAGACTTTAGGGGTTGAGACTGTAGACGGGCGTCATCGCCCGTCCTAATTCGGGAACTTTCCCCTACGATGCCCGCGCTGGTCCGTATCCATTCTCGCCGATACCAGTAATGCCGCCGGACGACTCGAAGTCGAACATTCGCTGCGTGACGAGCGCAGCGGCACCTCTGGCCCACGAATTATCCTCCCAGTCCGGAAGGATCGGAGGGGGGCTGCGAAAGGTGCGCAGCGAAAAGGCTTCACGTAACGGCGCCAGGAAATATTCTCCGAGCGAAACCGCTTCGCCTCCAGCGACAATCACTTCCGGGTCGGTGACGTTGACGAGGTTTGCGAGCGCCGTGCCGATCCCGCGGCCAGCCTCCCCGACAATGGCAACCGCGGCCGGATCCTCGGCAACCAGTGCCTGGCGCAATTCGGGTGCGCCGAGGTCCTCGCCTCCGCCTCTTGCCTCTTTCCATCGTCGCAGGATCGATGCTTCGGAATGATAGGCCATCAGACAGCCGCGCTTGCCGCACTCGCAAAGACGTCCGTTTTCTTCAAAAAGCGTGTGGCCAAATTTGCCGGCCGCGCCGTTGGCACCGCGATAGAGCTTTCCCTCGATGACGAGGGCGCAGCTTATGCCGACGCCGACCGCCAGCACCGCCATGTTGCGATGCTGGCGTCCAAGACCGAAAAGCTGCTGGGCGATCGCATAGGCATTCGTGTCGTCCTCCAGCCAGACGGGGACGTTGACTCGCCGGGCAAGCAGCGAGGCGAGGGGGACGTTGTCCCAGTTGAACCGATGGCTTCTGACGCAGATCGTCTGTTCGTGATTGATGACACCCGGCATCGATATGCCGATGCCGGCGATTTTTGCTTGCGGGCGTTCGGCAAGCCCGATCAGCCGCGGCACCGTCACCGCCAGTAGATCGGCGACATCATCGGGTGCCTTGCTTGGCATCGGGATGCGGATCGCGGCGATAGGGTTTGTCGCGAGATCAGTTGCAACACACTCCACTGTATCGGCCATCAGCTTAAAGCCGATCGCCACCGCATGATCGTAGTCAATTTGCACCGGTGTCGGTCGACGGCCGGTAGAACCGGAGACTGCCTTTCCCTCGATGACAACACCTTCTCCCATCAGATCTGCGACAACAAACGTAACGGCGGCAGGACTGAGCTGAGTTATCGTCGCGAGTTCTGCGCGGCTCTTTGGCCCGTCTTGTCTGAGCAGGTTCAGGATCAGACGGCGGTTCATGGCCCTGGCGGTCGTCTGGTCACTTTTGAGCTTCACGGCAGAGTTCCTTTATTTTTTAAATAAACTATTGCGACCCTGTCTGATCTATGCATAAATTTGCCCCGTCGATCAACTCGGAATGAAGCGGTCGGCACGTTGAATGCCCGGCGTCTCCGTTTTGGAGGACGGCCGCCGGGACGTGTTGATCAGCTCAACTGGGAGGAATTCAATGGCATTTTCCAAGCATTTTACATCGACCACACGACGAACCTTTTTGAAGAGTGCCGGCGTCATGTCCGCCGCCGCGGTCGCAGGCAGTTTTCCGGTTCCGGCCATTGCCCAGGCCCAGGAAATCAATGTGATTTCGGCCGAAAGCAACGGCAAGGCGCTCGAGGCCCTGAAAAAGATCGCAGAAGACTTCGGCAAGCAGGCCGGGACCAAGGTCGTCATCAACAATATGGACCACGAGGCCCACAAGACCGCGATCCGCAACTATCTGACTGCCGGCGCGCCTGATGTCTGCTTCTGGTTTTCAGGCAATCGCATGCGCGCCTTCGTCAAGCGCGGCCTCTTCGACGACATTTCTGATCTGTTCGAGAAGGAAAAGTACAAGGACGTGCTCGGTGCCAGCACCGGCGCCGTCACAGTCGACAACAAGCAATACGGCCTGCCGACCGGTGGCACGCTCTGGGGGCAGTTCTATCGCAAGGACGTCTTCGACCAGAACGGGCTGACGGTGCCGACGACGGCAGATGAATTTGCCGCCTATTGCGATAAGGCGAAGGGTGCCGGCCTAACGCCGATCGCCATCGGTACGAAGGAGCTCTGGCCTGCCGCCGGCTGGTTCGACCAGATGAACCTGCGCATCAATGGTCTCGACAAGCACATGGCGCTGATGGACGGCCAGATGAGCTATCTCGATCCGGCCCTGACGCCTGTCTTTGACCAGTGGGAAGCGATGATCAAGAAGGAAGTGTTCACGCCGAACCACACGTCCTTCGGCTGGCAGGAGGCTGCGGCTCTGCTTGCCCAGAAGAAGGCCGGGATGATGAATCTCGGAGCGTTCCTGAGGGCGGCCTTCACCGAGGCGGATCTGCCGCAGCTGTCTTTCGCACCATTCCCGACGCTTGACGCCAGCGTTCCGCGCTTTGAGGAATTCTCGCTGAACTCTGTCCACATCCCGGCAAACGGCAAGAACAAGCAGGGCGCGCGTGAATTCCTCGCCTATTTCTACAAGCCGGAAAATCTCGCGACCTATCTGGAGCCGGGGGGCAATGTGCCGCCGCGCACCGACCTGCCGCCAAGCAAGGATCCGCTGGTCAATGCAGCAGTGGAATCCCTGAAGCAGGTGAAGGGCACTTCGCAATATTACGACCGCGACAGCGATCCTGATATGGCCCAGGCCGGTCTCGTCGGCTTCCAGGAATTCATGGCCAAGCCTGAGCGTCGGCAGGCGATCCTGCAGCGCCTCGAAGGCACGCGCAAGCGTATCTACAAGATCTAGTTCTCCTCCCGACGACCGGGGAGCGGAATTGCGGTTCCGCTCCCTCATTTCCTCTAGAGGTTCTGGACAATGTTGATGTTATGGCGCCGCCAGCGATGGTGGCTCACCCCGACTTTGCTGATCGCTCCCGCGATCCTCCTGTTTTTTACGGTCATTCTTCTATCGGCCGTCCGCAGTCTCTGGATCAGCCTGCATGACTGGGACGGGATGGGGCCGATGACGTGGATCGGCTTTGGCAACTACGTCGAGCTCTACAATGACCCGCAATTCTACACGTCGCTGAAGAACAATCTGATCTGGCTCATCATGTTCATGGCGGCACCGCCGCTCGGGCTGGCCATCGCGCTGCTCGTCAATCAGAAGATCCGCGGAATGCGCTTCTTGAAGTCGCTGTTCTTCATCCCGCTGGTGCTCGCCTCGGTGACGGTCGGCGTCGTCTTTACGTGGGTCTATACGCCGGAATTCGGGCTGCTTGCCCTGATCTTCAAGGTGTTTGGAGCGACCGCACCCGCCGTGCTTTCCGATGAACATTTCGTCACCTTCGCGATCGTCATCGCAGCGCTCTGGCCGCAGGTCACCTTCTGCATGGTGCTCTATCTCGCCGGCCTCAACAATCTGAGCGAAGAGCTGATCGGTGCGGGGCGCGTCGATGGCGCCAGGGGATGGAACATGCTTTGGCATATCGTCCTGCCGCAACTGACCCAGGTGACCTTCATCGCCATTGCGGTCACTGTCGTCGGCGCACTTCGCTCCTTCGACATGGTGTCGGTGATGACGCGCGGCGGACCGTTCGGCTCCTCATCGGTGCTTGCCTATCAGATGTTCGAGCAATCGATCTTTTCCTACCGGTTCGGCTATGGCGCGGCGATCGCATCGGTCCTCTTCGTGATCATGGCGGCCTTCATCATCTGGTATCTGTCGCGGATCGTCCGCACGGAAGAAAGGGGCGGCTGATGTATCCTCGTCCAATTCCGGAGACGGCCGTCTGGCAGCGCCGCTCCTACTTCCTCGCCGTCCTCGTCGTTCTTCTGCTCTGGCTCTGCCCGCTCTTTGCGATCATCCTGACGTCGTTCCGCTCGACGAGCGATGTCATGGGCGGCAACCTGTGGGGCTGGCCGACGGAGTTCGGCCTGATCGACAACTATAAAGCCGTCTTCACCCAGACGCCGATGGCACAGTATTTCATCAACAGCCTGACGATCACGATCCCCTCGGTTATCGGCGTCCTCGTCCTGAGCACGCTCTCTGGCTTCGTGCTTTCCCGATATCGATTTCCCGGCAACATGCTGATCTTCGCGCTCTTCGTCGGTGGCAACTTCCTGCCGCATCAGATCATGATGATCCCGGTGCGCGATCTGATGGTCAGGCTCGATCTGATCGACACGACGACGGCACTGATCATCTTTCACGTCGCCTTCCAGACGGGTTTTGCCACCCTCTTCATGCGCAATTTCATCGCCGCATTGCCCGATGAACTCTTCCAGGCTGCAAGGGCTGAAGGCGCAAGTCCCTTCCAGACCCTCATCCATGTCGCCGTGCCGCTGGTGCGCCCAGCACTTGCAGCACTCGCGATCCTGCTCTTCACCTTCATCTGGAACGATTATTTCTGGGCCGTCGTGCTGACGGTCAGCGATTCCGTCAAGCCGGTGACGGCTGGCCTTGCCAATCTTCGCGGCGAATGGGTCTCGGCCTGGAACCTCATCTCGGCAGGAACGATCGTCGTCGCCGTGCCACCGGTCGTGATGTTCTTCCTGATGCAGCGCCACTTCATCGCGGGCCTGACGATGGGAGCGGTCAAGGGATGACTGCCTCCACGAACCCGCACCTTAGATCTCGAAAAGCAGAGAGCCAGGAAGCATGACCAGCCTCGAACTGCGACAGATAAACAAGAATTACGGCGCCTATCACGCCTTGCGCGGCATCGATCTTTCGGTGGAGGAAGGCGAGTTCATCGTCATGGTCGGCCCGTCGGGCTGCGGCAAGTCGACCCTCTTGAAGACGATCGCCGGTCTCGAAGGCATCACCTCCGGCGAGATCCGCATCAACGGACGCGACGTCAGCCGCGAGGAACCTGGCGACCGCGGCATTGCCATGGTCTTCCAGTCTTATGCGCTCTATCCGCATATGACGGTCGCCGAGAATATGGGTTTCGGCCTCCGTATGGCCAAGCGGCCGAAAGCGGAGATCGATGCGGCGGTGGCCCGCGCCGCCAGGATCCTGCGCATCACCGACCAGCTCGACAAACGCCCCAAGCAGCTCTCCGGCGGCCAGCGCCAGCGAGTTGCAATCGGACGGGCGATCACCCGTTCGCCCGAGGTGTTCCTGTTCGACGAGCCGCTGTCGAATCTCGATGCGGCGCTGCGCACGCAGATGCGTGTAGAGCTTTCGAGCCTGCATGCCGAGCTCGGTGCAACGATGGTCTATGTCACCCACGACCAGGTCGAGGCCATGACGATGGCAAGCCGGATCGTCGTCCTGAACCAGGGCATCATCGAGCAAGTGGGCTCGCCTCTCGAGCTCTATCGCAATCCCGACAATCTGTTCGTCGCGGGCTTCCTCGGGGCGCCGCGCATGAACTTTCTTTCCGTCACGGTCGACGGCGTGTCGGGCCACGAGATCCGCGTTTCCGCGCCGGGCCTTGCACCATTGACAGTCGAACTGTCGGAACCCTCGACGCTCGCGAAAGGTACGGAACTGACGCTCGGTGTACGTCCCGAAACCATCTCCGTAGTCTCCGACGGGCAGCCGGGGGCCTTGAACGGCGTGGTGCGTCTCGTCGAGCATCTGGGTCGGGAGACGATCCTCTACGTGGATGCCGGCGAACTCAGGACCGTCGCTTCGGAAAGCGGGACGGGAAATATCACGGTTCAGTTGAGCTATGTCGCGCCCTTCAAGGCCGATCAGCCGGTGACGCTCAAGCTCGATCCGACCGAACTCTATCTCTTCGCGCCGGATGGCGGACGCACGATCAGCGCCCGCAAGGCAATCATCGACAAATAGCAATCAGGATCCTCGCCGTGTCTGAACAGAAATCTGCGACAATTTCCGCCTGGAACCCGGTCAAGACCGATCGATTCCTCGTTGGCGCCCCTCACTATCCCGAGCATGTCGACGAGAGCTACTGGGAGCGCGACGCCGAGCGCATGGCCAAGGCCGGCTTCAATGTCGTGCGAATGGCCGAATTCGCCTGGCATATTCTCGAACCCGAACTCGGGCGCTTCGATTTCGACCTGTTCGATCGGGCGATAGCCGGTCTTGCGCGCCACGGCATCGATACGATCATGTGCACGCCGACGGCGACCCCGCCACGCTGGCTGACGGCCGCCCATCCCGAGATCCTGCGCGTGGACGGGAAGGGGCGGTCAATGAGCCACGGGTCGCGCCAGCATTGCGATACGGCAAGCCCGGTGTTTCGCGAGCATAGCCGCCGCATCACGAGGGCAATGTCCGAACACTATCGCGACAATCCCCATGTCGTCGGTTGGCAGACCGACAACGAGCTTAACACGAGCATGCCGGAGAGTTTCTCAAAGGCGACGCTCAGCGAATTCCAAGCATATCTTTCCGACAAATACGGCACGATCGACAAGCTCAATCACGCCTGGGGCGGAGATTTCTGGGCAACTGCCTATCAGGGTTTCGACCAGGTTGTGCTGCCGATCGAATTCGGGCCGACCTTTCCAAGCCCCGGCCATCTCCAGGACTACCATCGTTTCCTCGCCTTTTCGACGGCCCGCTTCCAGCACGACCAGGTCGAGATCCTACGCGCCGTCAAATCGTCCTGGTTCGTCTTCCACAACCTTGGAGGCCTGCGCGACATCGATTTTCGCGGACAGTTCACCACTGATCTGGATTTCGTCGGCTACGACATCTATCCGCTACTCTATGACGAGTTCCAGCGCATCGGCAATCACGCCAAGGTCCAGGCGCTTCATCTCGACATCTGCCGCGGATTTTCGGGCAATTACATCGTGCCCGAACAGCAGTCGAACTTCGGCAGCCAGCCGGGCTTCTGCACGCTGACGCCGGAACCTGGAGAGATGCGGCGCATGGCGATGTCTTCGGTTGCCCGCGGTGCGGACGGCTTGATGTTCTTCCGCTGGCGTCCCGCCCATTTCGGCGCTGAGATCTACTGGATGGGTATCATCGATCACGACGACGTCCCGCGCCACCGCTACGAGGAGGCGAAACAGTTCGCCACCGAGATGACGGCGCTGCAGGACAAGATCCTCGGCACCTATGTGCGCATGGACGTTGGCATCGCCGGGTCGGATTTCGACAACCAGGAGGCCCACAAGACCTATCCGATCGGTTTGCCGAGCCCGCAGGACGATGCGGTCCTGCTTCACCAGTATTGCTATGATCGCGGCATTGCCTGCGGCTTCATCCATCCGGAAGACGATCTTTCGAAGCTGAAGCTTCTCTATGTGCCGCACTGGGTGATGTGGAAGGACGAATGGACCGAGCGGCTGAAGGCCTTCGCGGAGAAGGGCGGTACCGTCGTGGTCGGCGCCCGCACGGGAACCCGCGACGAGAACAATCACGTCATCAGGCAGACCGCACCTGGAACTTCGCTTTCGAAACTGACGGGTGTGCAGGTGGAGGATTTCGGACGGCTTGCCGCACCCGGAGCGAAGGGCCTCTTCGACGTCATGGAGCGCTCCGGCGGTCTGGTCGTGCCTCCGAACAGACCCGCGGAATCCCATCGCCGCGAACGTCGCTTCAAAATCGGCAATCGTGAACTGACGGCCGGGTATTTCTACGAAAACCTGACCGTCGACGCCGGCGTCGAGACGATCGCGGTCTGGTCCAACCGCTACGCCGACGGAATGGCGATGGCAACCTCAAACACCGTCGGCAAAGGCCGGGTCGTCTATCTCGGCACCTATCTCACGCCGGACCTGACCGAGGCACTATCGGAGCGCCTGTTTGGCGAGGCCGGTATCGAACCGCTAATCGCCGACCTGCCGGAGGGCGTCGAAGTCACGATGCGGATGAACGCAGATCGCCGGCTCCTCTTCATCCAGAATTACACGGACAAGCCGACCGTCCTGTCACATGTTGCGGCCGGGGTCGATCTGCTCGATGCGGGCAAACCGGTCGACGGTCACCTCTCACTCGAGGGCTACGGCTGCGCCGTGGTCCAGCTTTCCTAGACATACCGCGCTGCCAACGCCAACCGACCTGAGGGTTAGGACCGATATGGATAGAATTCGCTGGGGCATCCTTGGCCCCGGCAGGATCGCTGGCGACTTCTTTGCAGGTGTCGCGCAATCGAGGACAGGCCGGGTGGATGCAATTGCCACTCGCGACCCGGGCCGAGCAGGCCTTGCCGAGCGCTTCCCCGGTGCACGGATACTCGAGGGCTACGAGGCGCTCCTAGCAGACGGGGAAATCGATGCGGTCTATATTGCGACGCCGCATCCGACGCATGCGGAATGGGCAATCAAGGCAGCAAGGGCCGGAAAACATGTGCTCTGCGAGAAGCCGATCGGCCTGTCGGCAGCAGAGGCGGAAGCCATGCAGACGGCCGCGCGCGAGGCCGGTACCTTCCTCGGCGAAGCCTATATGTACAGGCTGCACCCGCTGACGCTGAAGCTGATCGAGCTTCTCAAGGCCAAGGCGATCGGCGATGTCCGGATGATCAAGTCGAGCTTCGGTTTTGCCAGGCCGTTCGAACAGGAGCACCGGCTGTTTGCCAATGATCTTGCCGGTGGCGGCATTCTCGATGTCGGCGGCTATCCCGTCTCGATGGCAAGGCTGATCGCCGGCATTAACGAGGCGGGCGGCATCCTCGAGCCGGACCAGGTCTTCGGCGTCGGGCATCTCGGCTCAACCGGCATCGACGAATGGAGTGCGGCCATCCTGCGTTTCCCGAACGGCATCATTGCTGAAGTCGCCTGCTCGGTCTCGCTTGTCCAGGACAACGTGCTGCGGATCTTCGGGACTGCCGGATCGATCGAGATCGATCATTTCTGGTTTGCCGCTGGCAAGGAGGGCGGCACTGCGGTCATCAGGCTCTTCGATGCAGCTGGAAAACGGCACGACATCGACGTCGACGAGCCGCGGCACGTCTACAGTTTCGAGGTGGATGTGGCGGCCGAGGCGATCCGCGCAGGGCGCCGGGAATTCGCCTATCCAGGCATGTCGGCTGCCGACACGCTCGGCAATCTCAAGGTCATGGACAAGTGGCGCGCCGCCATCGGGCTTGAATATGCGCTGGAAACGCCGGCCGTCAGAACGAGGACACTGACCGGGGAACAGCTCCGCCGCAAGGATGTGATCGTTCCAAGGGGACATATTCAGGGGGTGGAAAAGGAGACATCGATGCTGGCTCTCGGCATGATGCTGTTTTCGACCTTCCCGGCAGCCTCGATCGCTCTCGATGCATTCTTCGAAGCCGGCGGCAATCTCATCGACTCTGCCTTCCAGTATGGCGGCGGCACGCAGGACCGGCTGATTGGCGAATGGGTTCGCAGCAGAGGCGTGAGGGATGAGGTAGTGATCATCGAAAAGGGGGCGCATTCGCCGCTCTGCTATCCCGACGTGATCGCCAAGCAGTTGGCGACGAGCCTGGAGCGGATGCAGACTGACCATGTCGACGTCTATTTCATGCATCGCGACAATCCCGACGTGCCTGTCGGCGAGTTCGTCGATGCCATGGATGCGGAAGTGAGGGCCGGGCGCATTCGCGGACCGATCGGCGGATCGAACTGGACGCGGGAACGCATGGACGAGGCGATCGCCTATGCCGAACGAACAGGCAAGACCAGACCAAGCGTGCTGTCCAACAACTTCTCGCTGGCCGAGATGGTCGATCCGGTCTGGGCGGGTTGCATCGCTTCTTCCGACGCCGGCTGGAAGAGCTGGTTGAGGGAGCGACAGGTCACAAACTTTGCCTGGTCGAGCCAGGCACGCGGCTTCTTTACGGACAGGTCCGGGCCACGGAAATTCGACGATCGGGACCTCGCTCGCGCCTGGTATTCCGACCTGAATTTTCAGCGTAAGGGCCGCGCAGAAGAGCTCGGCAGGCGCCTTGGCAAGGATCCGATCCAGATCGCGCTCGCCTATGTCCTCAATCAACCCTGGCCGGTCATTCCTCTGATCGGGCCGGCAAGCCTCGCAGAGCTTCGCCACAGTCTTGCAGCCTCTGCCATCCAACTGTCCCCCGAAGAAGTGCGGTGGCTGGAAGATGGGGCTGGGGACGCGACCGCGGAAGCAATGCAAGGCATCGGCCGGGCCGCTCACTGAGGAGTTCTACGGTGCGCGAAGCACTTATCGTTTGGGACGGCTGGATCGGGCATGAGCCGGAGCAATGCGCTGCAATCGTCAAGGACATGTTGGAAGGTGAAGGATTTTCGGTCGCTGTCGAAACGGCGACAAGCGTCTTTGCCAGCGAAGCGATGTATGATTTCAGCCTGGTCGTCCCGATCATCACCATGTCGAAGATCGAAAAGGACGAGGTTGCTCCCGCCTATCGAGCGCAATTGTGGGGGTGTCGGCCTTGCTGGATACCATGGCGGAGCGGGAGACAGCTTCCGTGAATCAACGGAATACCAGTTCATTGACGGTGCTGCGCTGCGAAAGTGACATCTCAGTTGCGAAAAACGATGGCGGTACAGTGTCTGTAAAATTTCCGGGGAGTGATGATGCGCTGACTGCAAAGTTCACCGGCGCGGCAGCCGAAGCGACGGGTTTTGATGCCGTGCTTGCCGGCAGCTCGCTCACTATCAAGCCGAAGACAGAGATTTCGCGCGATAGGCCGGTACCGGGTCCAACGCGCGCCGCCGATAATGACGCCGGCCCAAGGCGGATAGAGCTGACGCTCGCAGGGCCGAGCTATTGCGAGCGGGTTATCCGGATCCTGGGTGAAGTGGATCCGCCATCGATGCTTTTCGAAGCAAGCTTGCACGGAAACTCGGCATTGTCGTGAGGAAATCGTCGAACAAAACGACCGGGGGTCGTTGACCTGACTTTCGGTGGAGAAAGGGTGATGGAACGATTTTCGTCGCAGCAATGGCGGAAGCGGCAAGACCTGACTGGCCGGAGAGCTGGCGGCGAAGCTCCGGCTTCCGCTCACTCATCTGGACGATCCACTGGTTACCTAATTCATGAGAGCGCCCACGTGACAGGTTGTCGACCATCGCCGCTATCGGCCTAAAGCTGCCAACCATGTGGACGCTGCGGCTCTGACGAATCGTTCGGGATAGCCACGGGTGTTACGATTGCTTAATGCGGGGTGATGTCGGATGAAGTAATCCACACCCGTCCATCATAGGCCAGTTCACCGTCCGAGAACTTGCGATCGGCGATGCCCTCATAAATTTGAAGGCACTGGAGGAGGCCTTGCATGATGTCGCCTTCACCGGCAGGCATGGCATCGTCGGTGATGCAGACGGCCTGATGTAGGTTTCCTTCCGTCATGATTAGAATTGCATGACCGCCATAAAGGCGAATTTTCCCTGGCACTGTCACGAGCGACATGGCGTCCTCCTCGAAAATTGCCGGACACTGTTGCTTCTCTTTCCGGAAGCTAGGGAGCTATGGTTAATGAAAGGTTAACGCTTATCAAGTCCGCAATCAGGAGAGCCTGCCACCCTACAAGGTCGAAGCTGAATTTGCCGCAGAAGAAGGCGCCTTCGACGGTTCAGCAGGTATCCGCCGACCTCGGGTACGAATCCATCTCTGCGTTTATCACCACGGTCAAGAAAGCGCTCGGCGCGTCGCCAGCAAAATATTTAAGAAACTTCGACCGATAACAGGCAGGAATCAGATTACACAAGCATCCCACAGGAGATGAAGCATGTTCACGCACGTCATGATCGGCAGCAACGACTTGGAGCGGGCCAGAAGCTTCTACGACGCGACGTTCGCGGCGTTAGGCGGCAAGCCCGGCGAGATGGATGCGAGAGGGCGGCTGATCTATGCACACGAAGGCGGCCGGCTGATGATCACGAAACCGATCGATGGGAAGCCTGCGACCGCGGCCAATGGTGGAACGATCGGTATCGTCGCCGCGAGCCGCGACCACGTTCTAGCGTGGCATGCTGCCGGTACCGCGCATGGAGGCACGGCAATAGAGAGCCCACCTTCGGAGCGTCCGAACGGGGCATTCGTGGCATATCTTCGCGATCCTGACGGCAACAAGCTGAGTGCGAGGTCTCAACCGGCGAAATGACAGGCCGTGGATGGTCTGGTGGACAGCGATTGATTGTTGGAGGCGGGCAGGCGCGCAGCTTCAGCTCCGGGCCGTTTTGTGCCGGGTTCCGCTTTTGGCCGCAGAGGTGGACGACCTGGAGCCGATTCTTTCAGTCACAACCCCGGAACCTCTGACTGGCGCAATTGTCGGTTGCCGCATGGAAAACTCCTCATTACCGCCGGCGACGCCGGCCAATGCGGGATACCCCGGCGTTCCCGCCGGGGCTGCTTTCCTTCAAAACCTATTTCTTGCCAACCCAAACCTCCGGATAGCCGGGCAGATCCTGGCAGCCGCAAAGGCTGGAGTCTAACGGCGGCATGCGCTCGTCGATATAGCTTGCCAGCGTATCCTGCGTGATCGCCGGCTGAGGCAGGATCCATTCCGGACCAGGTACCTGGTTTGCCGTCGAGCGCATCAAGAGCGCCGAGGATTGCTGTCCGCCACTGGCAGGTCGGATAGGATGGGCCGATTGCCGTCAGCTTGTCCTTCTGCCATTTGCGCGGGAAGTCCTGTTGGTCTTCGCCGCTGGACAGGACAGGGCAGGCCGTCTAGTCGCCGACCAAGATGTCGAACCTCGCAACCGACTGCGGTGTTCCAGATGCCGCCCTGAAAAACTCAGATCGCTCTCAGGTCCAATAAGGCGCCGACGGCAAGGATCACGGCGAAGGCAACCAATGCTGCGCAACCACACTGCTGCGCAAGTGTTGGCATCCGCGCATGGTGTCCAACAATGAGACTGCCAAGGCCCAGCCAGATCGCTGAGGTCACCGCCACGCAGCAGGCGAATGTCGCCATCGCGGCAGGTACGCCGGCTTGGACAGCGGGCACTAGGGAGAGGCCGATAATGACGGCCTTCGGATTGAGCAGAGTGGTGATGAAGAGTGGACCGAGGCTGAGCCTGTTACGGCCGCCCGATCGTGCCGGAGCCCATAGCTTGAGCGCAAGATAAAGAACCCAGATCGCCGAAATCAGCTTGACGATGCTGGCAATGGTCGGATGGCCATGAAGAAGCGGAGCGGCGATCCCTGACACCGGAACGATGATTGCGAGATAAGCGAGCAAGACTGCAGAGATTAGCGATAGGAACCGCCGGAGCGTCAGGGCTGTCGACGCCAAGGCGAGAACCGCATTGGTAGGGCCAGGGAGGATCAACAGCGATAAGGCGGCGAGTGCGAACGTCGGCAGGTTCATCAGATCCGGTCCTCGATTGTCTGCCACCTTCTCATAGATTCTGACGGATGGTTTTGATCTGTATCAGTTCGAGGACCGCTCCAGGCGGATCGAGGTTGATCGAGGACGAGCTCCCAGAGGGCGATAGCATTTCGCCGGTCATGCAGACAAATGCGCTCCCCGTTTTGCCGAGCAGCTTCTCCAGCCGTGCTCCTAAGAGAGATCTATCAAGCACCCGAAGACACGTTCTGCATCTCTGACGATCTTTCAAAGGCGCCATGTCTTAATCGCAACCGCGCGAACGAATGAGAACTGCTCGAGACCGAGCTTCGCGATATCGCGCGATCAGGACGAGGCCGTCTCGGGAAACTATGCGCCCACGAAGCGTTCGCGCTTTTCTGCCGAAGCGCATAGCCGGGGTGTAGGTTCGGTCGGGCGGGGAACGGGGGTGATGGTGCCGACATCATGCCACGTCCACAGCGGTTCTGACTGTGAATGACCGCGGCGCCAGCGCCTTACGTCGGTTGCTGTGACGACCAGCGTTTCCGCCCGCCTCCGGTCGCATTTGCCGTAGGCGAGCGCAATTTCGCAAAAGTTATGCTGGAATTGGAAAAGCCGCGCCTCGCTCGCGCGCGGTGGCGATGCAACACTCAGCAGCGATCGCCTGGTGACGATCAACTGCCTGATCTGGTCCGCGATTTGAAGATCGATTCGACCGCATTTTTCTGCGTCGTCGAACCGAGCCGAGATGATCGCGTAGTCCATCATGCGCTCTCCCGGCATCCAGCACAGTTGTGTCGGTCAGGATCAAGGCCGATCTGCATCGCCGTGCCTGTCCTTTCCGCTGACCTGCTCGTCGTCGAATCCCTTCCTGAAGGCCCGGATGCCATGTGCCACGTCGCCCATGAGTTCTGGGATCCTGCCGCGTCCAAACAGGATGAGGACGATGGCAAGGACGATTAGCCAATGCCAGGTGCTAAAACTTCCCATTCCGATCACTCCTTGCAATATGACGAGCATAAACCATTAGCCTCGACCGTGATTGATCTGGCGCAAATGCGATGATGTCGGTGACAATACCGATCGACCACTGGCCGGCTTTCACGGATGTGGCCTCCCGCCCGCCTCATTGACGCCAATACGCAGACCGTTCAGTTGGTCGCCGGCAGTCGGCTCCGGCGCGAGGGTCGGCCGTGTCTGCAGGAGAAACATTTCGAGAGCTGCGCGCGATTCCCCGCCGGGCGAGCCGCCACAGCTTATGACCTCGAGCACGTCGACGTGCCGATCCCGGCGGTTTTCTGCCTTCATGATGGAATTTCCCCGGCCTCTTTCGCGAGAAGGGTTTGCTGGGCACCAAGAATGTCTCGCCGATTGGCGACGAAGGCTCTGAGAAGCTGAGAGCCCATTCTTGCCTGCTTTGCCACATCGTCGAAAATCAGAGCCGCTTCCTCGATCTCGCCGATTTCGGAGGCAGGTCCAAACTGCTCGAGTTCCTTCAGAAGTTCCAGGAGCGTGCCGACCTTCGTTTTTTGGCGCAGCGCCGACATGAACAGCTCCTGCACGACGGCGGCTCTTTGTCTTGGAACCAGATGCGCGAGCAATTCACCGATGATGAGGGTGCAGTTGCAGTCGGAATCCGGGTTCTTCGCAAAAGCCTTTATCTGACGCAGAGCAGAGAAGATCCGTCTGTCGCCGGGAGCGTCGCTTTCCGACAGTCTCATCTTCATTGTGCCAAATCCTTTGCGTTTCTCAGGCGCGCGACCCATTCCGCGCCGCTCTTGCCGTGGTGAAACCCGTTCGATAGCGGAATGTCCGGATAGAGATCGCGCAGCCTGGTCAGCGCCTGCCCGGGCTCGATTGCTCCATTCAGCATCCCGCGAAAAGTCGAGGATACTTCGACCATGTCGCAGGTCTGCGGTGACAGCCGAAGCGAACTGACACCCTGTGCCGTCCATTCGTCGGATCGCTCGAGCAGGGCCTGACAGGTATGCGAAAGCGTCTGCACGCCATTCAGGGCAAGGAAGGGCTGGCCTGAAATGGTGTTGACCGTGATGCCATCAGGATCCTCCTGGCAGACGAACTGGCAATTGTCCTTGGTTCGCCCTTTCGAGCGGGCGTGAGCGCAGCGCGCGGAGATGGCGAGCGGCATGCGGCCGAAGGCGAAGACTTCTAGATCCAGATCGGGACAGGTTCTGGCAATGGCGGCGACGGACGAGGCTGGAAGTTCCGGCGGCAGGCAGATCGCCGTCGCACCATTGGATGCCAGAACGCGTGCGGTCGCTGCATTATAGACATTGATGAACGGTCCAACGGCGTGCGGCCGGCCCTTCAGAAGATAGAGGGCGGAGAGATCATTGGCCTCGACGAGCCTGACATCCTCCTGAGCGAGTGCCCTTTGATAATTCGCCTCGCGATCGAGCGTAACAAGCGCCAGTGTCGAAAGCCTGACCTCTTTTCCTGCGGCCTCCAACCGCTCGATGACGACAGCAAGTTCGGCCTCCATGAAATGCAGACGCTTCGAGCAGATCGTCTCGCCGATGACGACGACATCCACAGGCGCTTCGTCGGCGATCGCGAAATAGAAGTCGCGCCATCGGTCGCTCGGCCAGAGATATTGGAGCGGGCCAAGTGTCAGCTTCATCTCTTACCTCCACCGCTTCTCATAGGCGCCATGCGTTGTCTCCAGTCCCTCGCTGAGGGCCTTGAGACGGGCCATGAGTGCGGGGCGATCGGCGGAGGCCGCTTCCATCGTGGCGCGGAGCGTCGAAACGACCTGCGAGATATAAGCCTTGCCGCGTTGGCGCCCCTCTACCTTCAGCGCTGTGACACCGGCTGCCTGGAGCTCGTCCAGCTGGTCCATGACATCGAGAGAAACCGGGTCCTCGAAGGCGTAGGTCTTGCTCTTGCCGATTTCGAAGCGCCCCTTGCAGAGGGTTGGATAGCCGGCCGGTTCCTTCTCGGAGAACCTGTTGATCGTAAACCCGCCCAGTTCCGATACCATGTCGGTACCCTCCTGCCGGTAGCGGACGTGGCTTGCCGGCGAGCAGACGCCGTTCATGTTGGGTGATTTTCCGGTGGCGTAGGAGGAAAGCGAGCAGCGCCCCTCCGCCATGACGCAGAGGCCGCCGAAGACGAAGACTTCAAGCTCGCAAGCTACGCGACGAGCGATGCGGGCAATGTCTGCGACCGTCAGCGTTCGGGGAAGGACAACGCGCGCTGCGCCAAAACTTTCGACCAGATAGGCAAGCGCGTCCGGATTGGAGGCTGAAGCCTGCACGGAAATATGCAGGCGCTGATGCGGGTGACGTTCGGCAACATGGGCCATCAGGCCGAAATCGGCGACGATCAGCGCGTCGGCCCCGGCATCGGTTGCTTCCTGCGCCCGGCGATACCAGAGATCTTCCCGCCCCGCCGTCATGAATGTGTTCAGTGCCACGAATGTCTTGACGCCTCGGGCGCCGGCATAGGAAACGGCCTCTCGAAGCTCCTGCAGATCAAAATTCAAACCTGGGAAGTTTCTGGCGTTCGTTTCGTCGCGAAAGCCGCAATAAACCGCGTCCGCACCGGCATCGACGGCCTCCCTGAAGGACGAGGGGGTTCCTGCTGGGCATATCAGTTCCATCTGGCACCTTCGGCTTTGAGCGCACGGCGCCGGATGGATGAGAGTGTCGCCATCACGGGACGGCGAATTGGCCCCGACATGTCTCCGGCCAGTTTCACCAGATCGATTCCGCTGTCATCAAGCGCATTTCGAAGCGCGAGCACGGCTTCCATGTCGCCTGTCACGGCAAGCTTGCGGGCAAAGAAGACGGCATCACCATCCAGGCGGCCCTCGGCAAGCCCGAGCATCAGGAGCAGCGGACCACTGATCTTGGCGTCCGTTTCCGGTGCGCGCCCGCGCCGGAAGGTTCGGATACTATCTCCGGCAGGCCGGATCACGAACTCGAAGGCAAGGTCAGTGGGGGCAAAGCCAAAACACGAATAACGATAATCCCCGAGCCGGTCGAAGAGCCGGGGGTGGGATTTGAGCACCTGCTCGAACAGCAGGGATGCGGCGCGGGCCGCGATCGGCAACGGCACAATACCGGCCGCGGTCATCAAGCGGGATGGAACAAGCATAAAGGCCTCTTCTCGTGAGAGTGGCACCCTAGGGCCTGTCGCATTCGCCCTGTTTGTTTTGAGACAAAGACAGGAGCGGTTTCCTCGCCGATTGCATCCCCATGCTAAATGATGCGCCCAAGATCAAACGTCATGCCGACCTGCAATCCTTCATTCGCGAGCTCGAGCAGCGCCGGCTGCTTCTGTCGATCGACGAACCCGTGTCGCTCGTCCACGAACTGACAGCCCTGCATCAGCATGTGCTTGAGGAAAACGGGCCGGCCCTTCTCATAAAGGCACCGATAGACGCCGATGGACGGCGCAGCCCTATCCCGGTGCTCGTCAATCTGTTCGGCACCAGGGAGCGCATAGAGCTTGGTTTCGGGGTCGGGCAGGGTGGCCTCGGGAGACTGGCAGAGGATCTCGCCGATCTTCGAAACCCATCTCCGCCGAAGTCGCTTGCAGACGCTTTGAGCAAGCTGTCGCTGCTGAAGGCCGCAATTCGCATGCGGCCGAGGCATCGACGCACAGCCCTGTCGCAGGAGGTGGTCTACCGAGGAGCCGACATCGATACCGGCATGCTTCCGGTCCAATGGTGCTGGCCGGGCGAGCCGGCCCCCCTGGTGACCTGGCCGTTGGTGATAACCCGCGATCCCGACGATCCTGGCGACGTCAACGTCGGCATCTACCGGATGCAGGTTCGCGACCGCTCCTCCCTGATTATGCGTTGGCTTGCCCATCGCGGCGGCGCAAAGCACTTTCGGCAATGGCAGCGACGCGGTCAGGACATGCCAGTGGCGATCGCAATCGGCGCCGACCCTGCGACGCTGCTTGCCGCTGTCATGCCCCTGCCCGAAGGAGTGAGCGAACTGAATTTCGCCGGTCTTCTGCGTTGCGCGCGCACGCAGGTCGTCAGCGCTCTGACCGTGCCGCTCGACGTGCCGGCCTGCGCCGAGATCATTCTGGAGGGGCACGTGTCGATCGATGAGACTGCGCCTGAAGGTCCCTATGGCGACCACACCGGTTATTACAACAGCGTCGAACCCTTTCCGATCGTCCGGTTGAGCGCCATCACCACCCGCCGCTCGCCGGTTTACCTGTCGACCTATACCGGCCGCCCGCCGGACGAGCCTTCCAGGCTCGGGGAGGCGATGACAGAGCTGTTCGTCCCGATCCTGCGGCGACAATTTCCCGAAATCTGCGATCTCTGGCTGCCGCCGGAGGCCTGCTCCTACCGCACGGCGGTCGTCTCCATCGACAAGCGGTATCCGGGACAGGCGCGCAGGGTGATGATGGGGCTCTGGTCGATGCTGCCGCAGTTCAACTACACCAAGCTGATCATCGTGGTCGATGCCGACATCGGCGTGAGGAGCTGGGAGGATGTCATGTGGGCCGTGTCCACGCGGTTCGACGCGTCGCGTGACCTGACGGTCCTCGAAAACACGCCGATCGATTATCTCGATTTCGCGTCACCTCGAGCGGGTCTCGGAACGAAGATGGGCCTCGACGCCACCCGCAAGATCGGGCCGGAGAGCGACCGCGAATGGGGTCGCGAACTGCGCATGCCGTCAGACATCGCGGCGCACGCAGCAACAACATGGGAAAGGATCAAACGTGACATCGTTTCATGAGCAGCGCGACGTCGTACTGGCGGTTACTGGAGCCTCAGGCGCGGCTATTGGCCTTGCTGTCCTCGATCTCTTGTGCGGGCTCGGCGTGCGGGTCCATCTCGTCGTCACGCAAAGCGGCAAGCGGACCCTTTTGCACGAGGCTGGGGCCGACGCCCATGATGGGATGCTGCCAAAGGCCTACAGAAGCTACGACAATGGCGATATCGGTGCGACCATCGCCAGCGGCTCGTTTTCTGTCGCGGGAATGATCGTTGCGCCTTGCTCGATGAAGACGCTGGCCGCAATTTCAACCGGTCTTTCCAGCAGCCTCGTGGCGCGTGCTGCCGACGTCCAACTCAAGGAGAGACGGCGGCTCGTGCTGATTACGCGAGAGACGCCGTTGCATCTCGGGCATCTGCGCAACATGACATCAGTTACCGAAATGGGCGGGATCGTGATGCCGCCGGTTCCTGCCTTCTACAATCGGCCGCAGTCGGTGCAGGAGATCGTGGATCACCTTGCCCGTCGCGCCGTCGATCTCCTGGGCCTGCCGGTCGCGCCGCTGGCAAGCGCCTGGTCCGGCGAGGCGGACTTCAATCAGCCGAAGACGGAAATCGGGTCGGCGCCGAAGAGCAGGGCGTGACCGCCCGCAAGGAGCAGCCAGGCGACCAGCGCGATCGTGGCCACCGCTGCTGCCACAAGCGCCGTGTCCGATTTCGGCGGGACCCCGGAAACAAACGCCGCCAGGGGCCAGACGGATGTCTGCGCGGCGTAGACCTCCCAGTGAGCGCCGAGACGCTTTCTCGCCCGGCGCTCGGCCATCGGAATGCCGGCGAGTGCGAAAAGCCCGAGACCTCCGAACAAGAGAAGCGAACGCAAGTCCCCGTTGGCGACGACATGGCCGAGTGCCCAGAGAGCAAATCCCCATTGCACGGGATGTCGGGTGATTTGCGAAACCGCTTCGGCCGGCCCCGCCGAGCGGATCGATATGGACAGGGGATTTGCGCTCATCAGACCGGCAAGCACGAGAAAACACCCGACCGGCGCGAGCAGGAAGGTCATCGCCGCATGCCAGGGACGCAGCTCCCACAGCGGGACATAGTCGAGGGCAAGTGCTGCGGAAAAGAGCCAGACCAGCGCCGCAAGCGAGACAACGGAATAGGCAAGGATATAGGTCGGCTTGCCGATCGACCGGATGATACGAAGGCGAATGTTCGGGATCGCCGGGATCGAATGCAGCATGAGAAATACACTAAACGCGCTGACGAACTGGATCACGTGATTACTCCCCTTTGGCGAAAGGTGATGTATCGGTCAAGGCCCGCCACAACTTTGACCAGAGTCAAGCAATGGGCGACCCGTTGACGAGATTTGGGTCGCGTGCGGCCGGCAAAGGCCTGCCCGACGCTAAACCGCGCATCTTTGCGCCAGCGCAAAGAGCAGGGCGATCGCGCTGTTAAACGTGACGACAATACTCATCTTTATGGATTGTCATCATGCTCCGCGCTGCCAGCCTATTCGCCGCTCCTCTCGTTCTCATCGCAATGCCGCTTGCCCTGAAGGCTGCCGAATATCCGATCGGCTCACCTCAGATCGCAGCGGGCATGGAAGTCGCAGCGGTCTACCTGCAGCCGATCGAGATGGATCCGCCCGGCATGATGCGTGCTGCAGCGGAGTCCGACATTCATCTGGAGGCGGACATCCACGCGACTGCCGAAAATGCAAATGGCTTTGCGGAAGGCGACTGGCTTCCCAACCTGCATGTGGAATACACGGTCAGGAACCTCGACAATGGTGAGGAGCAAGTCGGATCGCTGGAGCCCATGGTCGCGAGCGACGGGCCGCATTACGGCGACAACGTCAAGCTGTCGGGACCGGGCCGCTATCAGCTGGAGCTCAACGTTCATCCGGGCGGTCACGGCGAGATGTCTTTCGGACGCCACGTCGACAAGGAGACAGGCGTTGCTGTCTGGCCCAACGCTTTTGCGCTGAAATTCGACTTCGTTTTCGCCGGCATTGGCAAGAAGGGCGGTTATTGATGTGTGCCATCGGCTGGTTGATGCGGCTGCTGGCTGCAGCCGCGCTGTTGGCACCTTGTCAGACCGCCTTCGCCGAAGAGGAAGATCCGGTTTTCGAGGTTCATTTCAGCAATGGCGTCGTCTCACCATCGGTCATCGAGGTGCCTGCGAACACCCGTTTCAAGCTCGAACTCCACAATGACGGTTCGACCCCGATCGAGTTCGAAAGCATTCCGCTGCGTAAAGAGAAGGTTCTCGCACCCGGCGCATCGAGTTTCCTAGTGTTCCGCTCATTGCGCGAAGGGAACTATGCCTTCTTCGATGATTTCCATCTCGACATGCCTCCTGCAGCGCTGGTCGCCCGATGAGCGCGGATCTCACTCTGCAGACATTCGAGATCGCTTCGGTGGTCTGGCGGGAAAGCTTCGAAGCCTTGCTGGTTGTGGGGATACTGTTGACGTGGTCCGCAAGGGCGGCGCCAGCGACACGTGGATGGGCAACCAGTTGGATCTTTGCCGGCGCTGGCGCCGGCCTCGCGCTTGCCCTGATGCTGGCGCTGATCGTGAGTAGGGCAAGCGATGTCCTCGAAGGGGATGGCGAGGATATCCTGCAGATGATCATGGCAGCATTCGCCGCTGTCCTCATGCTCAGAATGGTATTCTGGATGCGCGCGATGGAACGTGGCCAGACCGGAGATCTCGCAAACAGGGCCGTCCGGCACGTAAAGACCGGTAACTGGCTCGGGCTTGCCACGCTGGCAGCGCTTGCGGTGGCCCGGGAGGGTGCGGAGACGGTTGTCTTCCTGTTCGGACTGATGGCTTCGTCGCAAGGCTGGCAGGCCGGTTTCGTCGTCGCCGCGGGCCTGTCTGGCTTCGTGCTTGCCTCGATCAGCTTCTGGGCGTTTAAAGCCGGGTCGAAATTGATCTCCAGGACGGTGCTTTCGCGCGTCAGCGAGGTGCTGCTCCTGATCCTCGGAAGCGGGCTGACCATGCTTGTCGTCGACAAGGTGATTTCGCTTGGAATTCTTTCGCCGATGACGGAGCCACTGTGGGATTCAAGCCGGTTGCTCAATGATGGCAGCGGCTTCGGCGCCTTTCTCGCCGGTCTGGCGGGCTATCGCGCCCGGCCGGAGCTTCTTCCTCTTCTGAGCATCGGCTTCTACTGGCTGATCGCGTCTCTGGCCTATGCGCCTCCTCTGACCGGTAAGGCGCCTGCATGACGTCTTCTCTTCGCGCCGCACCGGCACTTGTTGCCAGGTTCGGTGATGTCCTTCTCCGCCATCAGGCGGCCATCCGGCGTCTTCAATGGATAATGGTGGCACTCTATGCGGTGCTTCTGACGGTTCCGGTCCTGCTGCCGCTTCCCACGCACACCGATTATGTGTGGAGCAATGCCGTGCGCTTCGCACAGTTTGTTTTCTGGGGTGTCTGGTGGCCGTTCATCATTCTTGCCACCGCGTTGGTGGGCCGCTTCTGGTGTGGGATCCTGTGCCCGGAAGGTGCGCTTTCGGAATTTGCCAGCCAGCGCGGCGCCGGGCGGGCAATTCCGGAATGGATGAAATGGTCCGGCTGGCCGGTCGTGTCCTTCGTCTCGACTACGGTCTATGGGCAGCTGACAAGCATCTACCAGTATCCGAGGCCCGCCGCACTGCTGCTTGGCGGCTCGACCTTCGCAGCCATTGTCATCGGCGCGCGCTATGGAAAGGCAAAAAGGGTCTGGTGCCGGTTTCTGTGCCCGGTCAACGGCGTATTCGGGACCGTTTCGAAAATCGCGCCTTTGCATTTCCGTGTTGACCCCGACAGCTGGCGCATCGGGCAGCAGGGACGATCGAACGCCGTCAATTGCGCGCCGCTCATCCCCATCAAGACCATGCAAGGCGCTAGCGCTTGCCACATGTGCGGCCGGTGCTCCGGTTATCGCGGAGCGATCCGGCTTTGCTGGCGCAATCCGGCGAGCGACATCGTCCACGGGTCGGGCCGGCTTGCGACCATGTGGGAGACAATTCTGATCGTGCCGGTTCTGCTCGGGTTGGTTCCAGCCGCCTTGCATTGGTCCGATAGCGGCCTCTTCCAGGTGATCCGCCTGTGGCTGGTGGAGCGATGCCTCGATCTGCATCTGGCCTGGCCGCTTTCGCAGCGTTTGCCTTGGTGGATGCTGACCGACTATCCCCTGGCGAATGACGTCATGTCACCGGTGGATGCCTTGACGCTCCTGATCCTTCTGTCGGTTTCGATCGCCGCTGCCACGCTGATGTTCGGCATTCCCGTTGTGGTATGCGCAAGAATCCTTCGGGTGAGGGGGCGTTTTCCTCACCATATTGTCCAGGCGCTCATTCCGCTTGCTGCGGCCTGTCTCTTCAGTGGGCTGCTTTCGCTGACCGTCTCGCAGTTGCGCTCCGACGGCGTCGTCATACCCTATTCGGATCAGTTTCGCGGCGGTATTGTTCTTGCTGCGGCCGCCTGGTCCGCAGCCTTGGTCTTCCGGATCGGTGTCTTTTACGACACGCGTCTTGCCAACAGAGTGTTGGCGACACTGATCATGGCCGTTCCGATTACGTCTTTCTCGATCGCCTGGATTGCAGCCTTCCTGAGTTGACGTGCTGCACCGGTCACGATGCCAGACCTGGAGTGTGCAAGCTGCGCGAGGCAAAACCGGCGGGCCTGACCGTGTCGGATATCTTGTCAGGCGGGCTCTTGGTGAGGTCAACGTGGCGAGCCGGACGACGGCGTCGGCGTCTTTTGATTTCGACGATGAAGGGCTTTTGCGATGTAGGCACCGGCATTCCTTTCCTTATGTCCGAAACGCGACCACTCGCCGCGAACCATCGGCTGAGTTTTACGGTGTTCGGCCTTCTTTCTCTTTGATGGACATCAAAGACGTCGAAACACCAGCCGCTATGCTCTGGTCCATCGTGGACGAAAGAGGAGGAAGCCTGGATGTTGCCGAGGTTCATCACTGCATTTCTGAAATCTTCGGGAGAAACAGGTGTCGTGCTGATGGAGCACGAGGGCGCACAGCGCGTGGTCATCATCGATCGCGATGCCTTGCGGGAGATCAGCAATCCGCCGCGCGCCGATGAGACAAGACTGCAGGAGCATGTCGGAACGATATGCGAAATCGCCGCCTCCAAGATGCGCCTGCAGCCGCACTCGTCATTTTCCCGGATAAGGGTATCGAAGGACGATATCGAGGCGTGGAAAGCGTCGCACGACACCTTCCACTAGGACAAGCCAAGCTACGACGGGACCGGGCTCGGTTCAAATCCTTCCGGGCAGTGTCCCGCGTGGCCGTTAGTCGTCTTCGCCTTCAGCAAGTCTTAGAAGACGCTGCGGATCGGTGACCGTCAGCTTCTGCCTGCCACCCTCGACGATGCCCTTACCTTCCCAGGCACTCAGGATTCGCGACACTGTATGCAGCGTCGTGCCCGTCATTTCAGCAATATCCTGCCGCGAAATCGGGAAATCGATTTTGATCGCGGTTCCGACCGCCTTGCCGGCCTGTTTGGACAGACGCAGCACGGCATGGGCAACCCGCTTTTCCACTTCTTCGGTCGACATCTCGCGGATGCGTGTGTGCGCCTCCTCAAGCCGCTGGCCGATCGTCTGCATCGCAGTCATTGCCAGGCGAGGGTTCTGCTCGACGAACCGCGACCACATGTCGGTCGGCCATCCGAGGATGAGACTTTCGGCCGCGGCTGTGGCGGTGCCCGGATAGTCCTGTCGGCGCAATGCCATGGCGAAGCCGAACAGGTCGCCCGGATGCACCATCCTGACGATGATCTGCTGGCCGTCATGCGTGACCTGCGTGACCTTGAGCCTGCCGTGCAACAGCAGGAAGAACGATTTTGCGGGTGCTCCCTGCTCGAATACCGCATCGCCCTGGGCGATACGGCGCGGTGTGGCGTGCTCGAGCATGGCGTCGAGATCGGCATCCGTCATGCGCTCGAAAAGCGGCAGTGACTTCAAAACTATACGGTCAACTTTCATCGTCGCCCCGCTGAACTCCTCTGAAAATGGCGCCGCCGATCATATCGGTCATGGCGCTGCGGGTGAAGTCTTCGATACTCTCAAGGAGGCCTGGTCGGCGGACGAGCCGGAAACCGAGATTGTCCGGGGGGCTGCCGACCGAGCATCCGCCGCCTTTGGGATTTCTCACAAAGGTGCTCATCGGAGCGCGGTGCCTGCCGGCGGCGATCATGATGCCGCAATTCGCCGGATCAGGCTCGTCGACAATGGCTTGCTTGTCGAGGTCGATGCGCCTGTTGCAGGTCGAGGTCCATTCCCAGATGTTCCCGCCGAAATCGGCAAGGCCGGTCTGGCTCACGCCGAACGATCCTCTTGGCTGTGGAGCCGGGTCGCTCGAAGCGGTGCGCCGTGCCTCGCGTTCATAGTCTGCAAGCCAGCGCAACGCAGGGTTTTTGCTGTCCGCATCGACGCCGAGTGCATCGTCGGGAAAACGGTCGGCTGCAGCATAGGCGAGATCGAAGTCGGTCGGAAGTTGCCAATGTTCGCCCGTCTTCTGCGACAGCCAGCTCGCATAGCGCAGCGCATCCTCGTAACTGACACCGGTGACCGGCGTGTCGTTGCCGGCGGTCGCGCTTCGTCCCTCCGGCTCAGGGCAGGCGCCGTCGGCCACGCAACGGTCATATTCGGAAAGGCTCGTCTGATATCTCGTGATCGTCAGAGGCATCCGGACACGGACCTTATGCTTCGGCGCGTCGACAGCCAGGCCGCTGCGGAAATACTCGGTCGCGTCGCGGTACTGGAATTCGTGGGGTACAATTGTGACCACCTCGGGAGCAGCAAATGCAGCGTCGCGCCGCCCGATGTTCACGAGCCCCGCCTCAACCGCAAGCGTTGCGGAAAGGACCGCAAGAAGCACAAGTGGAAGTGCGATTGAAATGCCGGAAACTCCTGCAGTCTCGGCGTGCGGTGTCATGTCCTTTTCGCAACATGCGCCCCCTTTTTAGAGATAACAAACTGTGCAGGCCGCCCTCACGGCCTGCACAGTCCCATCAAGGTCAGCTGGCCGACGGCGACTTCACCGAAGTCATCAGATCGTCGTTCCAGTCCCCGGTGACCTTGAAGTGGGCAGCCGCACCGAGTTCGAATGCCTCGATGAGGTTGTGGTTGACATAGGCGTAGATGCCCGGCTGCGCGAAGGTGTAGAGCGCAGCACCCGCCGTGCCGCCCGGGATGAACCAGGTCTCCTGGTCCACGTCGGGCACGTTCGCAAATTTGCCGGTCGCCCAGACATATTCGCCATGACCGCCGATGAGATGCGGTCGCGTATCGCGATTGGCCTGCGAATGGACGATGAGCACGGTCTCACCGACCTTGGCGGTCATGGCATTGTCGCCCGTCAGCGCGCCGACGGCGCCGTTGAAAACGATATGGGTGGGGGTCAGCGTCTTCATGACGGCAAGCGTATCCTCGTAGGCCTCGCCGGGACTGTCATATTTCTTGAATTTGCCGTTCTCATCGCGCGGGATGTAGAAGTCCTGCTCGCCGACATAGTAGATCTTGTCGTAGACGAGGGGTTTTCCGTGACCGTCGGTGAGACCTTCACGTGGAAGAACCATGATTGCGCCGTTCATCCCCGACGTGACATGCCAGGGTACCATGCCGGGAGGCGCGCAGTGGTAGACGAAGACGCCTGCCTTCGTCGCCTTGAAGCGCAGGACGGTGCTTTCGCCGGGGCCGACGACCGTCAATGCGCCGCCGCCAAGCCCGCCGGTTGCGGCGTGGAAGTCGATATTGTGCTGCATCGTGTTCGTTTCAGGATTGATCAGCGTCAGTTCCACATAATCGTCCTGGTGCACGACCATCATCGGGCCAGGCACCGAACCGTCGAACGTCATCGCGTTCACCTCGGTCCCGTCCTTGTCGAGCACCATCTTCTTTTCCTGGATGGTCAGCGTGAATTCCTTGATCTTCGCCCCACCCTCGGCTTTCTGGCTGTGGGGGTGGACGAAGGGCGGCTTGACCAATTCGACCTTCTCGCGCTGAAGCTTGGTGAAGTCGACGGTCGGCGCCTTCTTGGGCGTGTTCGCTGCCACCACCTCGTCGGCATGGGCAGCGTTATTCGCGATGATGATGGGCGTCAGCGCTCCTGCGACAGCAGCGCCCGCAAGCATCGTGCGACGGGTCATTTGCAGAGTATTCGTCATTTCTAATCTCCCGTAGTCGAAGAGCGAGCGAATGCCGCCCGGTCGAGAAGGAAGGTAGTAGAAACTCCGATGGACTCTTTGATTTGGAGCAAACTGACTGTTTGTGTCAGCGCAAAGTTCTGCTGCCGCTATTTGCGTAATCTCAACGACTACCCCAAGAAACTTTTGCATTGCTGTGTCGTCAATTTGGAGACACGGAAATGAAAAACACATCGGATGCCACGCGAGATCTTCCGCGCGGCATGTCGCGAACCGGACCGGTGCTCTTCTCCTACGGCTTCCGGCCCTTCTTTCTGGCATCGGCGCTTTGGGCCATCGCAAGCATAGCCCTATGGATGGCCTATCTCAGCTTCGGCGTTCCCGTCGCATCGGACTATGGGACATTGTACTGGCATGCGCATGAGATGCTGTTCGGTTTCGCGCCAGCCGTTCTGGCCGGCTTCCTGCTGACAGCGATCCCGAACTGGACCGGACGCCTGCCGATTGCCGGCAGGCCGCTGGCGGTGCTGTTTGCGATCTGGTGCGCCGGCCGTATCACCATGTTGCTCAGCGGCTCGATCGGGATCGTGCCGGCCGCCGCCGTCGACAGCCTGTTCCTGCCGGTGATGCTCCTCATCTGCGCGAGAGAGGTTGTGGCTGGAAAAAAATGGAAGGATTTGAAGGTCATCGCCGGGCTTTTCGTCCTTTCGCTCGCAAATGGGCTTTTCCACATCGAGGTCATCGCCGGCGCAGGTCCGGAACTGGCCATACGTTTGGGGATCGGTGCCTACGTGCTGCTCGTGACGATCGTCGGGGGCAGGATCCTGCCGAGTTTCACCCGCAACTGGATCAATCAGTTCGGCCGTACGGACTTTCCGGTGCCGTATAACAGTTTCGATGCGGCAACCATCATCATCGGTGCTGTCGCGTTTGTCCTGTGGGCGTGCGCGCCGGATTCGACGGCAGCGTGCGGGACGGCGGGTGTCGCGGCGGTCCTCAACATGATCAGGCTTGTTCGCTGGCGCGGCTGGACCACCTGGCGGGAACCCATCCTGTTCGTCCTGCACGCCACTTTCCTGTTCGTACCGTTCGGTTTTGCCGCCATTTCGCTTCAAGCCGCAGGGTGGCTGCCCGAAGTGGCCGTGCTGCATGTCTTCGCGATCGGCACGATTTCGATGATGATGCTCGCAGTGATGACAAGGGCAACACGCGGCCATACCGGGCGGAAACTGAAATCGAGCCGGATGACCAATATTTCCTATGTCCTGCTTGGCTGTGTTGCCCTCGTTCGGCCGCTTGCCGAACTCATCCCGGCGCTGAGCACCGAGATCCTTGCGGTCGCCGCGATCGGCTGGACGGCGGCTTTCGGATTGTTTGCACTGGAACATGCGCCGCTCCTATGGTCGGGGCGCAAGCCTCTGACGATGCGGGGAGGGTGACATTGCCGGCATCGAAAAGGCCGCACGAGCGGCCTTTTTTCGTTCAGCCGCGCCGGCCTCCCGCCACCACAGCCGAAAACTGCATTTCTTCGCTGAGCACGCAGCCGTCCTCGTTGACGGTCGCAATCCAGACCCGATTGCCGATACGGACGGAAAGACGCCGCTTGCCGGCATCGTCACCGGCGCCGATCTCCACTATCGAGCGGACAAAACCCCGACGCAGATGATCCAGCAGGAGGTCGGGCGTAAGGCCGAAGCGCCCTGCGAGCACGGCAGCGTCGACGATGGGGCTGCCGTCTGTCTGCAATCCAAATAGGCTCGTCCTATCCGCAAAGTCTTCGCTCATGGCCTTTCCAATCAAATGGGAGGGCAGACCGACTGTCCCGATTCGATGTACAATTTTGCTCGTCGGGCGATCGGTCCGCCATAGGAAAAAACGTGACTGCAAAGCCTCAGGTCTTCGGCAGGCCGAAGAGCGATACCATGTCCGGCGACCAGGCCGGTTCGTAGACAAGGTCGACGACGGCTCGCCTTACGCCGGCAATATCCTCGATGCGCTGGCGCGCCGCGTCGGCGATATAGCCGGACGCAGGACAGAAGCGGGTGGTCGTCGTCATCTTGATCTTCACGACCGCAGGCTCGGTGACATCGATTTCGTAGATGAGGCCGAGATCGACGATGCTCGTTCCCATTTCGGGGTCTTCTATCTCGCGCAGCGCATTGCGCACGTCCTGTTCCGTCACCTCAGGCACCAGCATCGTTCTGGCCTCCCGTGGTCGTCCTGATCATGATCCGGTAGGTCTTGCCGGACGAATCGAAGTTGCCGATCCATTCGTGCCCCCGTGCTTTCAATTCGTTGAAGAGGAAGACGGGTTCCCGGTTGAGAAGAGCAAACAGAACCTCGCCGTCTTCCATTGTCTCCAGCCGGGACAGAATGCGCTCCATCGGCTCCGGTGGCGCAAGGTCGGTCAGATCGAGGTTCCAGACTGGCTCGGGCCAGACCGCTTCCGTCGCGGCGATAGCGGGTTCCGATCGCTGAATGGGCTTATTCGGGACGAAATCGATTTCCCAGTCATCGTCTGCCAGACGCTTTGCGACATGTGAATAGCCGCGCTTTTCGAGCTGGCGGATCAAAGGGACGGGCTCGAATATTGCGCGCAGTTTCAGACCTTCATCGGGATCGAGACCAGCGAAAGTGTCCATGATGAGCTGGAATGGCATGCCGCCATCGCGCAGGATCTGTCGGACGTCGAGTTCACGAAACTGAACCATTGGCGTTACCTCTGTGGTTTGCGGCGACGAACAGCGCCGGTTTGTGAAAGGGTGCGGTCTTGATCTGGGGTTCTACATTCGCGAGCGCGCGGGCGAGCACCAGCTCGACGATAAGAGCGAGCGTCGATGCGGTTTGAACGATCGCGAACACACGAAAACCCAAGTCCCATCCAGCGCAGAGCGCGGCCGCGGCGCCGACTACCGAAACGTAGAAGATGCCAAGCCAGACGCCGGCGCGGCGCCCGTTGATCAGTTCGCCAAGCTTCGGCGTCGGTCTGCGGCCAAGAAGCGGACCGAAGGCTTCGATCCAGGTCAGGAATGGAACGATCTTCAGGAGCTGGGCGAGACCGAAGCCGGTGAGCCAGCCGAACACGAAAAGATAGACGATCGCCGATACGATACGCGTCTCGGCGTCGAGGAAAAGGGACAACGCAAGAAGGGAGACGGAGAGGCCGAGCATTGCGAAGGCCGGCAGCGATCCCAGCGTATTCAGCTCGAGCGTGGGGCGGCGCCTGGCGCGATATGTTCCGTAAATTTCGAAGAGATAGGCGGCTACGATCAGCCCAAACAGCACCTCGGCCGACAGGAAAACGGCGCGCGCAAAATCGGGTTCGCCGATGGCAGCGATCGCTGCCACCGACAGGAGCAGAACCGCCAGCATGCTCGACCGGCGAACGAACTGGACCTTGCGCATATCGTCGGACAGCAGGAACATCGGAAGCAGCTTATAACTGACGCCGATCGCCGCAAGGGTCATCCATCCGCCAAGGCCGAAACTCGCATGGTAAGCCACGGCTTCCATGCCATAGGCAACGATTGCCGGTGTTTCCATCTGACCGGAGATCGTCAGCGCGAAAAGGGCGCCGAAGGCCGTTGTGACGAGTAGGCATCCGATACCAACGAGGACGATAAGGGACGCGGCATGCACGCGTCTTCCCCGCCAGAGTAAGGCAGACAAGGATAGCGAAACAGCAGCAATGGAGGTTGAAATCGCGGCGGACGCTGCAATCATCACCGAACCGGCCGCGGAGGAACCGAGGTCGATCAGATAAAATCCCAGCATGAGAAGTGCCGGACCGACGACCATGCCGGCGAAAACGATCGGATCGACGCGGCTGGCCGGTCTGTCATTGCCTGTCAGGACCGGCGCGAACTGAAGCAACGATCCGATCATCAGAAGCAAAAGCCATCCGAGTGTCACGGCGTGCACGATGGCAAGCGCTCCAGGCTCGGCGATACCAAGGGAAGGCGTCCAGACGCCTGCTGCCAGCAGGCACTCCGCCAGCAGCAGGTAAGACAGCGCCGCGCCGAAATACGACATCGTCCACCGCGACAGGGTCGTGCCTACTGGCATCATGGCGCGTCTCCGGCGCTAGTGGCTGCCGCAGCAGCAGTCGCAACCCGCATCGAGGCGGGTGATCTCCACGCGCCAGACATCCGGCCCCTGTTCCAGATATTCCCAGGCGAATTTTCCGGGAAGGGCAGTGTCGAGCTGGTACTGCAGCGGACGAGGTTCGTGGTCGCTGGTAATGTGGAGGCTCTGGCCCGGTGTCAGCGAGTTCAGCGTGCCGAAGATCCGGGGATGGCGTTCGACGGGTGGCAGGATCCGGACGTCGATATGCGCAATCGCGGTCTGCGTGGCTGGCGCATCTGTCATTATGGCTGTTTCCTTCTGCCGCGGGATAACTGATGACCGGACCGCGACGCATCCTGTGTCGAGGCGGAAGATAGCCGGGTGCGGGTCAGGCGACTTTGACAGTGAGCAAACAGCCGGGCGATTGTTGGTTGTCCTCGACGCTGGCCACCGCCGAACTTGCTATTGTCAACTTTACACGGGTCGTTGTTGATCCAGGACAAGGAAGCCTGCCCCTTCGTCGGCCTATGAACATCATGATTGTCTCATGAAGGAAGCCGAAATGTCCGATGCCCTGGTCGCCAAATATGGCGAGGCCCGCCTGCCGCGTTACACCAGCTATCCGACCGCGCCTGCGTTTTCGCCAGCCGTCGGGCCGGAGCAATATGCGCAGGGTCTCGCAGAGGTCGCAGCTGCCGGACCTGTCTCCGTCTATCTGCACGTTCCCTTCTGTCGCTCCATGTGCTGGTATTGCGGCTGCCACACGACGATCACGCGCCAGGATGCGCCCGTGCTGGAATATCTCGACGTCCTGAGCCAGGAGATCGAACTCGTATCGCAGGCAGCTCGAAACGAGGTTCCGGTCAAGAACGTTCATTTCGGTGGCGGCACGCCGACGATCATGAGGCCCGACGAATTTACAAGCCTAATGGACAAGCTCAAGAGCGCATTCCAGTTTACGAGCGACTGCAGCGTTGCGGTGGAGATCGATCCGCGGACGCTATCGGGTGCAATGATTGCCGCACTCGGCGAGAACGGCGTCGACCGCGCAAGTCTTGGCGTCCAGAGCTTCGACCCGGTGGTCCAAAAGGCGATCAACCGGATACAGAGCTTCGAGCAGACCCAAGCCGCCGTGACGGGGCTACGAGGCTATGGTGTGACGAGCATCAATTTTGATCTCATCTACGGACTTCCGTATCAGACCATCCAATCCTGTATTGAAACGGTGAGGACGGCGGTCGAGCTGCGACCGGAGCGTTTCGCCGTTTTCGGATATGCCCATGTGCCGGCGTTCAAGAAGCATCAGCGGCTGATCGACGAAGCCGCACTGCCTGATGCAACGCAACGCAACGAACAGGCCGAGGCGATTGCCAGGGAGCTGGAGAGCGCCGGATATGTTCGTGTCGGCCTCGACCATTTCGCGTTGCCCGACGATCAACTTGCCGTCGCCTCTCTTTCGGGAAGCCTGCGGCGGAACTTCCAGGGCTACACGACCGATGAATGTGAAACCTTGATCGGGCTCGGCGCTTCAGCGATCGGCCGGCTGCCTGATGGCTACGTCCAGAACCATGTCGCGCTTGGCCGCTATGCCGAGCGGATCGCTTCCGGAATCCTCGCGACGGCCAAGGGCTATGGGCTGACCGACGAGGACAAATTTCGCGCCAGGGTGATCGAACGGCTGATGTGCGACTTCAAGGTCGATCTCGCAAAGCTTGGCGCGGAGGCCGGCTACGATGCCGGCTTTCTCCTCGAGCGGAACGACCGGCTAGACAGCCTTGCGTCGGATGGTGTGGTGACGATCGAGAATGGCCGCATCACCGTCTCGAAGGAGCATCGCTTCATGGTCCGCGCCGTCGCAGCAGCCTTCGACGCCTATTTCGGTTCGTTCGGCCGGACGCATAGCAAGGCGGCATGACCGCCGTCCGAGCGCCACTTTTTGACATGCGGCAGGTGACAACAGCGGTATGCCTGCCGGCCATCCCTCCTTTAGTTAGAAAAACCAGGCTGGAAGCGATTCCGCCTGGTTTCTGCGTGTGAAAGGCTCGGCTTTTCGCCTCGCTATGCCGTCAAGTTCCGGTAGATCGCCGGCAGTGCGCTCGGCAATTTCGAGATGTTCGACACGAGGGCAAAGCCGGATCTGCCGAAGATCGCCGGGAGATAGTCGCCGGCGCTGCGGTCGACCGTGACGGCGAAGACCGCCTGTCCTTTCGTGCGTGCCTCCATGACGGCCTTGCGGCTGTCTTCGAGGGCAAAGCGACCCTCGTAGTGATCGACGTCGTTGGGTTTGCCGTCCGTCAGAATAAGCAGCAGCTTCTTTCTTGCGCCGTCGCTCTCCAGCTGCCTGGATGTATGCCGGATGGCCGCTCCCATGCGCGTGTAGTAACCGGGTCTGAGGCTTGCGATGCGGCTGGCGGTCCTGGCTGAGAATGTCTCTTCGAAATCCTTGATAGTCTCGACGCGAACCCAGTCGCGCCGACGCGACGTGAAAGTCTTGATGGCAAAGCGGTCGCCGCAGGATTGCAGGCCGCGGGCAAGGACGTCGAGCGCCTGCATTTCGACGTCGAGAACCCTGCGATTGTCGACCCAGGAGTCCGTCGACAAGGAGACATCGACAAGGATCGAGGTCGCAAGTTCGTGACTGGCGGGGCGGGCACATCCGTAGATGCGATCATCCGGCTGGCCGGTGGCGATGAAGTCGATGCGGGAGCGGATGGCCGCTTCGAGATCGATCTGATCTCCGTCCAGTTGTGCCCTTCGCAGTTCCCGCTTCGGGCGCAGCGTCTCGAACTGGCGCCTGACCTTGCGCACGAGTGCGGCGTCGCTGACGATTGCCTGATCTGTCTTGTCGGAGGGTGAGCCGATCACCACGCGGCAGTGGTCGGCAAGATATTGGCTCTTCCGGAAATCCCATTCCGGATAGGTGAATTCGCCGTCTATCGTCGCCGGGTCGGCGGCTTCCGGCGAGAGATCCAGATCGAAGTGGAATTTGGATTTCGGTCGTTCGCGCGTTTCGCTGAGCGAGATCTCCTCGAGCTCATCGGCCGCCGCCGGATCGTTCTCCTCGCTGTCATCGCTTGGGCGATCGACGTTGACCATTTCCGCCATGGCGAGGATTTTCTCGAAGCGGTTCAAAATGAAGGGATCGCGCTTGCGATCGTCGGCGTCGCGTTTGCGTGTTGCCTCATGCGATGGCCGCGCCTGTTGGTCGTTACCCACCTGATCCGACGGAAGGTCATCGCGCTCTGACGAGTTCGTCTCACTGCGGCCCCTGAAATCCGGCCAGATCGGCAAAGGCAGCATAGGCAGATAGCCGGCAGGGGCGGCGGTTACCTTTGGGCGGACGGCGTCGGGAAGGGAATGATGCAAGGGAACGGTGAGTGCCAGTTGCGCGAATTCCTCGATCCACCGTTCGGTCTGAGGAAGCGTTCCGCGCCTGCGGCAGCCAAGCAGCGCCCGGGTGAGCCGCACATAGCGTGCCGCCATTCCTGGGAATCTCTGGATGACCAGGGCGGAATTTTTCCGACCCGTTTCGATCCGCCAGAGATCGGCGAGAACCGGATCAGCAGGGGACAAAGCGGACGGTGCGGTCGCCACATAGGCGGCCAGCCAGAAGTAAAGATCCCGATTGAGCGAACGATCGTCGAAAAGATCGATAGCCGCCGGCAGGTGGATCGCCGTGCCGTCCCAGGTCGGGTGGTCCGATCTCTCCTCGCCGAGGCCGATGACTTGTCTGAGCCGCAGCCTGTGCATCGAGGTTTTCTGCCGGGCCCTCTGGATCTGCAGGGTGGCGTCCCCGCCGAAGGCCCTGAAGCAGACGGCGAGCTGCTGTCTGAGCTCGGCAAGGTGAACGGCCGCAGCCGGATGGTGCGGCCATGAACTGGTATCGCCGACCAACCGATGCCAGGCGCGGCCCACCGTCTCTTCGAGTTCCAGAAATTCCAGCATATTTCACCTATCCGATCGCGGCCCTGGCGACCTCGACGAGGGCGGCCTTGACGTCCGGCTCGTCGGTCAGCGGCTCGATGATGGCCGCCCGCACGGCGTCGATCGTCGGCAGGCCGGCGTCGATAAGCGAAGCGCAGTAGATCAGCAGGCGGGTCGAAACGCCTTCCTCCAGATCCTGGCCCTTGAGCGCGCGCAGACGCCGGGCAAGTTCGACGAGCGGTGCAACCTTGCCCTCGGCAAGGCCGCTTTCCAGAGATACTGTGGTGATTTCCCGCTCGCGCGGCAGGAAATCAAATTCGATCGAGACGAAGCGCTGACGCGTACTGGGCTTCAGCGCTTTCATCAGGTTCTGGTAGCCGGGATTATAGGAGACGACGACCATGAATCCGGGACCGGCTTCCAGGACTTCGCCGGTCCGCTCCAGCGGAAGGATTCGGCGGTCGTCCGTCAACGGATGGAGAACCACCGTCACGTCCTTGCGCGCCTCGACGATTTCATCGAGGTAGCAGATACCGCCGTCCCGAACGGCCTTGGTCAATGGGCCATCCATCCAGACCGTTTCGCCGCCCTTGAGGAGGTATCGGCCGGTGAGGTCGGCAGCCGTGAGGTCGTCGTGGCAGGAGACTGTCGATAAAGGCAGGCCGAGACGGGCGGCCATGTGCTGAACGAAGCGTGTCTTGCCGCAGCCGGTCGGCCCTTTCAGCAGGATCGGGAGCTGTCGCGTCCAGGCGTGTTCGAAGAGTGCGCATTCGTTCCCCTGAGGCGCGTAGTGCGGTATCTCCACATCAGGATTGAGCGGGTGGTTGAAGGCTATTGTCATCTTTGTTCTCCAGGAAAATGGCCCGCCTCATTCGGCGGGCTGAACGACTGGGCTTGCGACGCGCGTCCGTCCGGGAACGAGCACCGACCAGATGAACATCAGGGCGCTGATGAACACGAAGATGCCGGAGCCAAGTCGCACCCAGTAGAAGAGAGCGAGCTGATCCTGGACGTCCATGTAGGACTGGCCGAGAACCCGCTGCAGGTGCACCTGGATGATGCCAGCGAATGTGAGCGCGAAGGTCATGACCGACATTGCGGTGCACATGATCCAGAAACTGGCGATCGACAGCCATTGATTATAGGGCGCGCGGCCGCGGATCTGTGGGACGGCATAGGCCATCGCCGCGAGATTGAGCATCACATAGGCGCCGAAGAAGGCCAGATGCCCATGAGCTGCGGTGACCTGCGTGCCATGGGTATAATAGTTGACCGACGACAGCGTGTGCAGGAAACCCCAGACGCCTGCCCCAAAGAAGGCCATGACCGAGCAACCGATCGACCAGAGGAGGGCGGCTTTGTTTTCGTGCTTTCGACCGGCGCGCCAGGTCATGACGAAGGTGAATACGACCATGGTGAAGAAGGGCGCCACTTCGAGCGTCGAGAAAAGCGATCCGATCCACTGCCAGTAGCCGGGGGCGCCGATCCAGTAATAATGGTGGCCGGTGCCGAGGATGCCGGAAAAAAGCGCCAGTCCGATGATGACGTAGAGCCACTTCTCGACCACTTCCCGGTCGATGCCGTTCAGCTTGATCATCAGGAAGGCGAGCACCGACGCCATGATCAGTTCCCAGACGCCCTCGACCCACAGATGGACGACATACCACCAGTACATCTTGTCGAGCGCGAGATTGACGGGGTTGTAGAAGGCGAAGAGGAAGAAGATCGCTACACCCCACAGGCCGAAGAGCAGGATGTTGGTGATTGTCGTCTTTCGTCCCTTGAGCGCGGTCATGGTGACGTTGAAGAGGAACATCAGCGCCACGATCACGATCCCGACCTTGATCGCGAAGGGCTGTTCCAGGAACTCGCGACCCTCATGAATATGGAAGAGATAGCCGACAACGGCGACTGCCGCCGCGATCAGAAAGATCCAGAACTGCGCGATTGCGATCTTGGTGCTGTAGAGCTCGGTTTCGCATTCCTCCGGCAGCAGGAAATAGGTCGTCCCCATGAAGCCCATCAGCAGCCAGACGATCAGCGCATTCGTGTGGATCATGCGCACGATGTTGAAGGGCAGTTCGACCGATAGCGTATTGGGCAGCACGTAGATGGTGCCGGCGAGCACGCCGAACAGGAGCTGGGCCATGAACAGGCCGAGAGCTCCGTAAAAGTAGAGCATTGCGACGCTCTGGGTCTTGTACTTCATTTCTATAGCCTCTCGCTGTCAGCCGGCCTGGTTCGGGGGCCAGTTCTGAGTGTTGGTCTTGCTGACCCATTCGAGGAAATCGGCGAGGTCATTGACCTCCTGGTCTGTCAGGTTGAACTGCGGCATCTGCCGTCGACCCTCGATGCCGGAAGGTTGCGCCGCCATCCATGCGTGGAGCGCCTCGCGGGCATTCGCCGGATCCTTATCCCCACCCCAACGGATCCAGACATTCGACAGCTCCGGCGCGAAATAGGCGCCTTCGCCATCAAGGGTGTGGCAGTTGATGCAGGCGTTCTTTTCCCAGATGTGTTTCCCGCGGGCGACGCCTTCCGTCAGCGTGGCCTCATTGGTGGAAACCGTGCGGATGTAGTAGTGACTGTGGGCCGTCAGGCCCACGAATATGGCGAAGAAAAATGCCGACCCGCCGTAGAACACGTTTCGGGCCGCGGTTTTTGTCAGGCGTTCAGCCATCGATCATCCTTTCATGTCAGTGGCGGTGCCGCCGTGACGTCGGAAATCGAGCCAGCGGGCTCGCCGGAAGGGAATGGCGGAATTCGACCGGGGGCTCTTTGCTCATTCGCAAGCAAGCCGACGAATGTGCGGCATGCCGGAGAAGCTGCACGCCGCGGACAGTCGGCGCTCACGCGGGTAGCTTTTTTGAAGAGCAGAGCGAAATGTCAGACGGACAGTTGCAAGGCGGCGCGCGCGACCGCGATCAACAGCAAGAATGCCGCCCAGGACCACAAGGCCGCGATCAAAGGCGTCTGAGTTCCACGAAGTCCTAGAAAATCCAGCACAACAAGCCGGACCTTGGTGACGGCAATGACAGCGATCGTCACAACGACCAGAACCGGAGGTACGCTATCCGGCAGAGCGTGTGTCAGGATGAACGTGCAGCCTGTCAGAGCAAAGAGCAGCAGCAAAGCGCGCGAGCAGTTCGGACGACCGGAGTGCTTCATAGCAGATAGATCACCGGAAACATGACGAGCCAAACGATGTCGATCACATGCCAGAGCGTGGTGATCAGGTGGACATTTTCCCGCGTCGGAAAGACGGCGACGAGGACGAGGATCATCGATCCGAACGCCACATGCGTCAGATGAAACCCGGTGATGAGAAGATAGAGCTGCGAGAAGGGATCGCCGGACAGAAGGGACGCGCCTTCGAATGCATATTCCAGGCCTTTGAGCCCGCCGAAAACGACCCCGCCCAATGCCGCCGCAAGCAACATCAAACGCCGGCGAGAGATTGCGCCCTGTTCGGCCGCCTTGGCGGCAAGCCAGCCGCTTGCCAGAAGCACGATTGTGTTGGCGATCGGCAAGGCATGATCAAGCCTTGCTTTGCCAGCTGCGAATGTTTCCGGATGTAGCACGGAGGCGACGACGAAGGCCGTCAGCAGCGCCCCGAAGGCGACCAGCTCGCTCCAGGCAAGGATCCATACCAGCAGATCGCCATTATCAGTATCGCGTGTCTCGCGGCTTGAGATCATCGAGGTCATGTTCTCAAGCCTATGACGAGGCTGAGTGCTCGTCTTTGTGAAACCGCAAACAGCCACGCGTCCCCCGCGGACAGGCCGCTCGCCAAGCGAGAACTTTCTTTGATCGATCTCAAAGAAGCGATCGTTGCGGCTAGCTATGTTGCGGTCGCAAAGGAGACCTTATGAGCGACGCGCAAATCGGACTTTCGATAGCAACACCTGTCATCGTGATCTTCGCGATCATGCTTTACCGGATGGGCGTGCTGCAACGGACAGGTGTCGTGACTGCGGTCATTGCCGCGATCGCTATCGCCGCAAGCCTTTTTCTCCAGAGGTAAGCGATGAACCGCCCGACATCGGCATTTCACGAGCTTGAAGCGCGTTACGGCGAGCTCCTGTCCTGGTGCGAACTTCTTGAGGCGATCGCTGATTTCCTGCCATGTCGCGTCAATGAACGCCTTTGCGGCGCGGTCGCCGACGGGCTCCTTCCTCTGCTTCTGACCAGTCATCGACTGGAGGAACAGATCGGTTCCGACTGGCTGGGAGCGATCGTGAGCGGCAGCGAGCGATCCGAGACGGAGAACCACCTCGAGGCTGGTCGACGGGTCAATCTGGAGTCGGGGGAGGATGTTGTGGAGGTGCTGCAGGCGTTACAAGGTCGCCGCTGCTCGCTGTCCTTCGACGCTGTCAACTACCTGCTCAGATCGTTCTTCTGTGGCTTGCGTCGGCATATCGCTGCCCAGCGTCGAATCATCAGACGGATAGACGCGGCATCCAGGGTCGAGCTCGACGTGGCGTGATTGAGACATGCCTGTGGTCTATTCGGTTCCTGCCGGAAGGTCGCCTTCGAGATGGACGAGGTTGAAGTCGTCGATCAGGACCTGAAGGTCCACGCTCCAGCCCGCAGTATCTGAAAGCGGCAGGTTTCTCACGGCCCATGTGCCATCGGCAGCATTTGTCAGTCCGCATTTGAGAGGCTCGATCCCTCGCAAGCTGTTCCTTAGGCCCAGAGATACGCTTCGTGGCTGCATCGGATCGAATTCCGGTGTCAGGATCGAAACGCGGACATCGACCATACCGTCAGGCTGCGGCGACATTTCGAGTTCCGCCATTGCCTTCTGCCCATGGAGATGGAGTGACACGGGCGGTTTGGCATACGCGTATTGATATTGTTCAGGACCGGCGAAACGCCATAGCGAGGCGGCAGCGACGATCAAAAGCGCAAGCCCGATCTCGCCGCCAATGCTCAAGCGCAGCCTGCGCCGGGCGACAGCCTCTCCCGCCAGCGCCGGAGCAGTCAGCCAGAAACGATTGTAGAGGGCGACCCCGCAGAGGACCGCAACGAGGGCTATCTTGACGGCCAGCACGCGCGCAAACAGCGACGACCATGCGATGTCGATGCGGGGTATTTCCATCACGGCAAGCACAAGTCCCGCCAGCAACATAAGGACGAAGGGGACCGGTATCAGGCGAGAGAAGAAGCGCAGCGAATGCTGATCGTCAGCAGATCGGCTGAGACGCAGCAGTGGCAGCAGGCTTCCGATCCAGAAAATCAAGATAGCGGCATGCAGGAGGATTGACGCCTGTGCGATGAAGCGCGGTTGCGCAATCGAACTGTGGCCGGTCAGCGCGAAGGCGAGTGAGGCAACGGCAAGTGCGGTAGCCGAGACTATACGTGCGGACTGCGGACGACGGACAAACGGCAAAAGAGCAAGCACAATTGCCACCAGCTTGAGGCATTGGGCGATCCCCGTTCTGTCGGAAAAAGCCTGGGCAAACGGCTCTAATCCGGCCCAGCCAGGGCCTAGGCCAATGTCGTCCAGTCCCTGAAGATAAAGCCCCGTCATGATAAACACGATTGCTACCGCAGCGAGGGCGGGAGATTCCGCGCGCCTGCCTGCCGGAGAAAGCCAGCAATTGAAAAACGAGCCGCCGACAATGATGGCGAGACCGAGTGTCGAACCGATGGTGACGAGCCAGAGGGCGCCATGCAACGCCTTCGACGGTCTATCGGAAACACTGCTGGCGGGGGCCGAGGGTTTGCCGACATGAAAGACGACGGATCCGCCGACCGGATGACCGTCCTCAGAGACCACCCTGTAGCTGAAGATCACTGTGCCTTCTGCAAGCGGGCGGGGAAGGGGCGCTTCGACTTCGGCACCCGTCGAGCTCGCTGAAATCTCTCTGGCAACGCCATCGCCTGCGGCCACGCTGAAGCGAACGACCCTGACGGCTTCGTTGAAGCGCAACAGGATTTTTTCCGGCGCGGCGGCAAGAATATCATTATTCGCGGGCGATGATGCGATCAGGACAGCATGGGCGTCTGCCCCGGCTGCCAGCAGAAGAAACAGCCCCGCGACACGCGCGAGCATGCAAAGGGTGGCCCATAGGGGAAAATTCCACGCCATGGGCGACCCATCTCAGGAACGAGGCTGAACGACGACGTCGAAAAACGGCGCCGGCGTCTCATAATCATCCGACGTCTTGCCTGCAGCGGGAATGTCAATCCAGCGCTCGACCGCGCCTTCGGTGCATTCCTGGACGACAGGGACGTAAATCCGTGTCGCTGCCGGCAGTTCCTTCGCCACGGTGGCGCGGAACGCGAATTCATCATATTCGTCGTCGGCAAGCTGGCCGCCCTGCCATACGATCTCGGTCAGGCCTTCCTTGACCGGCTTGCCGTAGAGATCGTAGCTCTTTTCGTAGGCTCCGCGGATTTTTTCCACCGTCCAGCCCACCTTGGGCATCGGTTTGGCAGACAGCAATCCTTCGGGGATTTTTACCCGAATCCTGACGGTTGCCTTGCCTTCGCAGCCGTGGCCCACGCGCAGCACGGCCTTGTAGGCCTTGCCGGATACCGCTTCGGTCTGCTCGAGAGTGATATGGGCCTGCGCCGATCCGGCAATGCAAAACATGCCCGCCACGGTGAGGGCCAAGTGTCTGATCATCACATGTCTCCTGATCCGCAGGTGGGGCGCATGGCGCGCCACCTGTGATCGCTCCTGCGTTATTGGGTGACCTGCGCGATCTGTGCGAGATCGGCGTCAAGGCGCTTACGCACCATGTTCGGAAGCTTGGCAGTCTTGATGACTTCGAGGTTGGTGGGGTTTTCGCCAACCTGGATCAGCGCCACCATACCCATGCCTGCATGCGGTGTGCACTTGATCACATAGGCGCCGGGCACGTCGAATTTGGCTTGGTACTGCTCGCTCGCCTTGGATTTGAACTCCGCAGCCCCATCCGGAATAAGGCCCTTGTAGGTCTCGGCATTGTGGCTCTTGTCGGTGGGCACGAAGGTGACAGTGTCGCCGGGAGCGATCTTGACGAATCCCGGCTCGAAGACCATCGCGCCGTCGGCGCCCTTGTTGAGCATCTGGATCTGATGGTCGGCGGCCATGAGCGGCGCTGCCGATGCCATCAGAACCGCTGCGGCAGCGATCAGTCCAAAATTCAGACGCATTGCATTTCTCCTATCGTTCGGGGCCGACCTTGGCCTCGGCTAGGGTTTAGGACATGCAAGCGGCTCACTCTTTGATGCCCGTCAAATTGGCTGTGCCAATTCAGCGACCGGCGGCTCTCCCCGGTGTGTTTTCGACGACAGGTAACAGAACGGTTGAGCCGCCGCAGATCATCGCTGATGATGGCATCAATCTCCTGACCGTTGGGCATCCTCCCAACTGCTGGAAGACTGACTTCAGGCCCAGCGCGAGTGCAGGTTTGCCTCCCGGAGCCGTCGGAAGTCCCGGTGGGCGAGCAGGTTGCTGGGTTTTTGAGAGAGTTTACGTGCGTCCGCCTCACCGGGCGTCGATGAGCTCGCGTATCTTCAGGGCAAGGTCACGCGCAGTGTATGGCTTTCGAAGCCATTGCGCTCCGGTGATGACCTCGTTTGCCGCCAGTGCTGGCTCGGAATATCCCGAGGTGAAGAGTACGGCGAGGTGTGGCCGTTCCACACGGGCAGCCCTTGCCAGCTCGTCGCCGGTCATGCCTCCGGGCATAACGATGTCGGTGAACAAAAGCGCGACATCGGGCTGGTCCTTGAGCAATTGAAGGGCGCGGCGGCCGTTATCCGCCTCGATCACCGAATATCCCATCCCGGCCAATCTGGCGACCGCAACCCTGCGGACGCGTGAATCATCCTCGACCACGAGAATGCGTTCATCGCCACCCGGCAGTGCCGCTTCGGCCTTGCCGCCAGCCGTCGCTTCATCCCTTGCGCCGGCGCTCGAAAGCGCCGGCAGGTAGATACGGATCGTCGAGCCGCGACCGACCTCGCTGTAGATTTGCAGGTGGCCGCCCGATTGCTTGACGAAGCCGTAGACCATGCTGAGGCCCAGTCCGGTTCCCGACCCGACTTCCTTGGTGGTGAAGAAGGGCTCGATCGCACGCTTCTTGACCTCTTCGGTCATGCCGTCCCCGGTATCGCTCATGGAGACGAGGACGAAATTGCCGCTGCGAACTTCCGGATACATTTTCGCGTAGTCTGCATCGAGCTGCACACGCGAGACCTCGGTGGTCAGAGTGCCGCCTTTCGGCATGGCGTCGCGCGCATTCAGAGCGATGTTGAGGATCGCGTTCTGCAACTGGGAACTGTCGACCAGCACGTTGAAATCGGATCCCGAAAGGACCGTCGACAATTTAATGTTTTCACCGAGCGTCCTTCGCAACAGGTCCGAAAAGCCGGTGACGAGCCGGCCGAGATCGGCCTGCTTCGGGTTCAACGGTTGCCGCCTTCCGAATGCCAACAATTGTCCGGTGAGCTTTGCGCCGTCGGCCGCGGCATCCTGCGCTTCCTGCAGCATGTCGCGCAGCGGGCCTGACGGGAGCTTGTCCTCGATCATTTCCAGATTGCCGCTGATGACGGTGAGAAGATTGTTGAAGTCGTGCGCCAGCCCGCCGGTCAACTGACCCACGGCTTCCATCTTTTGGGCCTGGCGAAGGTCCTCCTCGATCTTGAACCTGCTGGTCAGATCGCGAACGAAGCCGGTGAAGATCCGTTCGCCATTTGCCGTTGCCTCGCCGACGTGAAGTTCCATCGGGAACTGGGTGCCGTCAGCGCGCTGGCCCGTGACGACGCGACCGTAACCGATGATCCGCTTCTCGCCCGTCTGCATGTAATGGTCGATATATCCGTCATGGGCTGCGCGATAGGGTTCGGGCATCAGCTTTTTGACGTTCTGGCCGCAGATTTCTTCAGAGCTGAAGCCGAAGAGCATCTCAGCCGCTTTGCTGAACGACATGACATTGCCGTTCTGGTCGATGACAACCATCGCATCGGGTACTGTGTCGAGGATTGATGACAGGTGTGCCTCGCGCGCAAGCACAGCCTCTTCCGCCTTGCGCAGGGCACTGATATCGCTGTTTGCCTCGATGACGACGGGATCGCCGTCTGGAAGATTGACGAGAACGCAGCGTGTCGTCACGTACATGTCGCGACCGTTCTTGTGACGATGAACGACCTCGCCTTGCCAGAAGCCCCGCGTCGTCAGATGCGCGCGTATGGTGTCCATAGGCTCGGGAAAGCGCGCATCGAGCAAAGTATAGACGGATTCGCCCACGGCCTCTTCACGAGACCAGCCATACATGTTCTCGCTGCCGATCGACCAATGGGTGATCGTGCCTTCGAGCCGGTGCACGATGATGTCGGCCCCGTCGAGCACATGTACGAGCGCGTCCAGTTCCTGGGGCGATGCGATGCGCGGCGAGATCAGACGGTGAGGCATAGACATTCGTTCCGGAGTCAGTGGACGCTACCCCTATGGCAGGTTCTGTCCGAAAAATCATCCACGTTGCCCGACAACTGGGCGAGGCGGGCCAGATTGACGATGCGCAGATTGTGCCGGCCGTCCGGAATGACGATCTTCCTCTGGGCGAGCTTGCTGATCGAGCGCGAAACGGTTTCGATGGTCAGGCCGAGATAATCGGCGATATCCTGCCGGCTCATCGGCACCTCGAGCAGCCCCTGATGGAGCGTTTCGCCATCACGGGTCGCAAGCTTCATGAGAAAGGTGCACAGGCGTTCCTCGGCATTTTTCCTGGACAGGAGCACGAGCTGGTCGTGGGCCGACGCGGTCTCCCTGCAGAGCAGGCTGATATAGGCCGGCCGCAGAAGCTCGGAACGCTCGATCTCTTCCTGGAACTGTTTGCGCGACAGGCGGCGAATCTTGCAATCCGTCACGGCTTCGGCGGTAAACAGGAAATCGCCCTGCAGGAAAGAGCCGACGACATCGCCGGCGAAGTGAAAGGCGGTGATGACCCGGCGCCCGTCGCCGATGATGCGATGAAGCCGAACGACGCCTTCGGTGATCTGGAACAGATGCCGTGCGGCATCACCCTCCCAGCAGATCGCCTTTCCGGCCTCGACCGTTTCGGTCGCCGACATCTGGAAAAGCGACGACAACGAATTGCCCTGAACCGCCTTTACGCCAAGATCGACGTTCTCGAATGCCTGCTGGCCCTGCATCAACATCCCAATGATCCCCGTGCCCTGATTGAATGTGAGGCCAATAGAAAGGCGTTCGGTCACAGCGGAATGAGCGGACGGTGCCAAAGGGTAAGACCCTGTAACAGTCTGTAACAACGGGCAAAGCTACGCCTTCGTTGACCTGGATCAAGGAACAGACGGGGCCTCCATGACAGTCGTTCCTCAAAGTACGAGAAAGGCGACCGCGCTGTGGTCGTCTGCGCACTGGGGACGTCATCATGAACTATACTACGGAAACCATGGTGGTCGCCGTGGGAGCATTCCTGGCATTGCTTGGCGCTGCTTTCGCCCACGACCATCTATTTTCAATCCACATGGGGATATTGAGCCTCTGCCTTTTTGCGGGAACGCTACTTCTCGTCAGGAACGTGGATTTCTCGCCGGCAGGGCGGCTGCCGAAAGCGGACCCAACGGGTTATTTCGACGAGGTCATCCGCTATGGCTTGATCGCCACCGTGTTCTGGGGCGTCGTCGGTTTCCTCGTTGGCGTCGTCATTGCGGCGCAATTGGCGTTCCCCGATCTCAATTTCGCTCCCTATCTGAATTTCGGCAGGCTCCGGCCCGTCCACACCTCGGCGGTGATCTTCGCCTTCGGCGGCAATGCGCTGATCATGACGTCCTTCTACGTCGTCCAGCGCACCTGTCATGCGCGCCTCTTTGGCGGCAGCCTCGCCTGGTTCGTCTTCTGGGGCTATCAGCTCTTCATCGTCATGGCGGCGACAGGCTATGTCCTCGGCATCAATCAGGCGCGCGAATATGCCGAGCCTGAATGGTACGTCGACCTGTGGCTGACGATCGTCTGGGTCGCCTATCTCGCCGTCTTCCTTGGCACCATCCTGAAGCGCAAGGAGCCGCATATCTATGTGGCGAACTGGTTCTACCTCGGCTTCATCGTGACGATCGCGATGCTGCACGTCGTCAACAATCTTGCCGTGCCGGTTTCCTTCCTCGGCTCGAAGAGCTACTCGCTGTTTTCGGGGGTTCAGGACGCCCTGACGCAATGGTGGTACGGCCACAACGCCGTCGGTTTCTTCCTGACGGCCGGTTTCCTCGGGATGATGTATTATTTCGTGCCCAAGCAGGCGAACCGCCCCGTCTATTCCTACCGGCTGTCGATTATCCACTTCTGGGCGCTGATCTTCATGTATATCTGGGCCGGGCCGCATCACCTGCACTACACCGCGCTCCCGGACTGGGCGCAGACGCTGGGCATGGTCTTCTCGGTCATGCTCTGGATGCCCTCCTGGGGCGGCATGATCAATGGTCTGATGACGCTGTCGGGCGCTTGGGACAAGATCCGTACCGATCCTATTATCCGCATGATGATCGTCGCCATCGCCTTTTACGGCATGTCGACCTTCGAAGGCCCGATGATGTCGATCAAAACGGTGAACTCGCTAAGCCACTACACCGAGTGGACCATCGGTCACGTGCATTCGGGCGCGCTCGGCTGGGTCGGCATGATCACCTTCGGTGCGATCTATTACATGACGCCGAAGCTCTGGGGCCGCGAACGCCTCTACAGCCTGCGCATGGTCAACTGGCACTTCTGGCTCGCAACGCTCGGCATCGTCGTCTATGCGGCGGTCCTGTGGGTCGCCGGCATCCAGCAGGGCCTGATGTGGCGCGAATATAATTCCCAGGGCTTCCTCGTCTACTCCTTCGCCGAGACCGTGGCGGCGATGTTCCCATACTACGTATTGCGCACGCTTGGCGGTGGTCTCTACCTCGCCGGCGGTCTCGTGATGGCCTGGAACGTCTTCATGACAATTCGGGGCCATCAGCGCGACGAAGCCGAAATTCCTACTGCCTATGTGCCGCAGGCACAGGCTGCCGAGTGAGGTGACACATGGCATCAATCCTGGACAAACATCAGATCCTCGAGAAAAACGCGACCCTCCTTCTGGTCGGCTCGCTGCTCGTCGTCAGCATCGGCGGTATCGTCGAAATCGCCCCGCTGTTCTACCTGCAGAACACGATCGAGAAGGTGGAGGGGATGCGTCCCTATACGCCGCTCGAACTGGCAGGCCGCAACATCTATATCCGTGAGGGCTGCTATCTTTGCCATAGCCAGATGATCAGGCCGTTCCGCGACGAGGTGGAGCGCTACGGCCATTACTCGTTGGCAGCCGAATCCATGTACGATCACCCCTTCCAATGGGGCTCGAAACGCACTGGCCCGGATCTCGCGCGCGTGGGCGGCCGCTATTCCAACGAGTGGCATGTCCAGCACTTGTCGAACCCGAGGGCCGTCGTGCCGGAATCGATCATGCCGAGCTATGCCTTCCTCAAGGAGCACGAGATCACCGTCAAGGACGTCGGCATGGACCTGAAAGCGAATGTTGATGTCGGCGTACCCTATAGCGACGACATGATCGCCAATGCGGAGGCGGACATGAAGATGCAGGCCGACCCGAACGCCGATACGACGGCGCTTCTCGCGCGATATCCCAAGGCCAAGGTCGGCGACTTCGACGGCGATCCCAAGAAGCTCACCGAGATGGATGCCCTTGTGGCCTACCTGCAGATGCTCGGCACGCTCGTCGACTTCTCGACCTATGACGACGCCACCGGCTACCGATGAGGTGAAACATGGAAACCTACACCGCAATGCGGCACTTCGCCGACAGCTGGGGCCTGCTGGCAATGACGGCCTTCTTTATCGGAGCGGTGATTTTCACGCTCCGTCCCGGCGGCAAACAGGCCGCCAAGGATGCCGCCAATATTCCTTTGAAGGACGATTGAGATGTCGGAAAAACATATCGATGAAATCAGCGGCGTCGAAACCACCGGCCATGAATGGGACGGGATCCGTGAATTGAACAATCCAATGCCACGATGGTGGGTCTGGACCTTCTATGCGACGATCCTGTGGGCAATAGGCTATGCGATCGCCTATCCGGCCATTCCCATGATCACATCAGCCACCAAGGGCTATTTTGGTTTTTCGAGCCGCGCCGAACTGCAGCAAGACCTTGATCTGGCCAAGGCCTCGCAGACGAAGTTTCACGACATGATCGCCGCCAAGACCGTCCAGGAAATCGATGCCGACCCGGCGCTTCGCGAATTCGCGATCGCCGGCGGCGCCTCCGCCTTCAAGGTGAATTGCGCGCCGTGCCACGGTTCCGGTGCGAGCGGTGGACCCGGCTTCCCGAACCTCAACGACGATGATTGGCTCTGGGGTGGTGACCTTGATTCCATTCAGACGACGATCGCCCATGGCATCCGCTTCGACGGCGACACGGACACGCATGTCTCCGAAATGCCTGCTTTCGCAGACATGATCGACAAGGATCAGATCCGCCAGGTCGCAGCCTATGTATGGAGCCTGACGAACAAGCCATCCGACGAAGGGCTAGTGGAACCCGGCAAGCAGGTATTCCTGGACAATTGTGCGGCCTGTCACGGCGAGGATGCCAGGGGCAAGGCGGAGATGGGCGCACCGGATCTTGCCGATGCCATCTGGCTGAAGGGCAGGGGTGAGGACGCCATCATCAGACAGGTAGCAGCTCCAAAACATGGCGTCATGCCGGCCTGGTCCGCGCGCCTTGGAGACACGACCGTCAAGGAACTCACCGTCTTCGTCCACTCTCTCGGCGGCGGCCAATAAGGAGCCTGCACGATGACGAACCATGACCATAATGCGCTCCTTGAACTCTATGGCACCCCGCGTGCGGTGATCCGCTCGCGTGTGTCGATGCGGGCAAGGTCCGCACCACCGTCCTGCGAACAGGAAGATCCCGCAAAGATCGGCAGTTCGATCGTAAGTTTGATCTGCCTCAAAGATCACAACCCGACCAGCCGCTAAATCTGCAAACGAGGACGTCCCAGCGGCTTCTCCCCGTTGTCCTCCAGGCCGTGCCCCCTCTCCCGGGCGCGGCCCTTTTCTTTGACCAAGCGCAAGGAGCGATCGGACGCAACCGCCTATGCCTGTCGATTGCCGGGCTCTTTCAGGGCCGCATCCTGCCTGCGCAGCGTATGTGCCGTGCAAACCACGTTCTTGATATGAATCAAGGATGGTCAGCTGGAAACGGAGGAGAAGGGCAGTCACAAATCGGAACAGGCCCATGAACCTCTACACAGCACCCGATCCCAAATTAGTGGAACGCGTCAATGCGGAGCCGGTCAACGCCCGGCGCAACCGTCAGCCGCTTTATGCGGCTCGCAAGAAGGTCTTTCCCAAGAGGGTTCAAGGACATTTTCGCCGGTTCAAGTGGATCGTGATGCTGATCACGCTCGCGATCTACTATCTTGCGCCCTGGATCCGCTGGGATCGCGGACCTTATGCGTCCGACCAGGCTATCCTGATCGACCTGTCGTCGCGCCGCTTCTTTTTCTTCTTCATCGAGATCTGGCCGCAGGAATTCTACTATGTCGCCGGGTTGCTGGTCATGGCTGGGTTCGGCCTGTTTCTGGTCACCTCGGCAGTCGGCCGCGCCTGGTGCGGTTATGCCTGTCCGCAGACGGTCTGGGTCGACCTCTTTCTTGTCGTCGAGCGCGCCATCGAAGGCGACCGCAATGCCAGAATGAAACTGGACGCCGGGCCGTGGACGTTCGACAAGCTTCGCAAGCGCCTGCTCAAGCATGCGACCTGGCTTGTCATCGGCGTTCTCACCGGCGGCGCGTGGGTATTCTATTTCGCCGACGCGCCGACGCTCGTCAAAGGGCTCTTCACCGGGCAGGCTCCGGCCGTCGCCTACGCCACGGTCGCCATTCTGACGTCGACCACCTACGTCTTTGGCGGGCTCCTGCGCGAACAGGTCTGCACCTACATGTGCCCCTGGCCGCGCATACAGGGCGCCATGCTCGATGAGAACTCGCTGGTCGTGACCTATAACGACTGGCGGGGTGAGCAGCGCTCGCGCCATGCCAAGAAGACGCAGGCGGAGGGACAGCCCGTCGGTGACTGCGTCGACTGCAATGCCTGCGTTGCGGTCTGTCCGATGGGCATCGACATCCGCGATGGCCAGCAGATGGAGTGCATCACCTGCGCGCTCTGCATCGATGCTTGCGACAATGTCATGGACAAGATCGGCAAACCGCGCGGCCTGATAGCCTATGCGACGCTCAGCGAATATGCGAGCAACATGAACATCGCCACCGACGCAGGCAGGACGCCGGTCCAGCCGGCGCGCGTCAGAAATCCGGATGGTTCCTTTGTCGACGGCATTCGCCACTTCAACTGGCGTATCATCTTCCGACCGCGCGTCGTCTTTTACGCGGGCGTCTGGACCTGCATCGGCATTGCCATGCTCGTGCACCTGTCGATGCGCGAACGGCTGGAGCTCAATGTCGTCCATGACCGCAATCCGCAATACGTGCTGGAAAGCGACGGATCGATCCGCAACGGATATACGCTGCGCGTCCTCAACATGGTCCCCAAACCGCGAACGATCGAGCTGACCCTGTCGGGCATCGATGGCGCGACGATGCGGATCCCCGAGCTTGGCAAGGAGGAGGGACGTCGGTTCATGATCGATGCCGCGCCCGACGCAGCGACGACACTCAAGGTGTTCGTCACCCGCAAGCCGACGGGCGACGCGATCAACGAATTCCTCTTTACGATCGAAGATGCCGGCCATGCCGACCGCGCGATCTATCGCGCCGCGTTCAACGCCCCAGGAGATGTCAGATGAACACCCGTACGCAAGGATTTACCGGCAGGCATATGTTGCTGACGACCTGTGCCTTCTTCGGAGTGATCATTGCCGTCAACTTTACGATGGCCTGGTACGCCTCGTCGAGCTGGAGCGGGCTCGTGGTCGAAAACACCTATGTCGCCAGCCAGGAATTCAACGAGAAGGCCGCCGCCATGAAGGCGATGGCTGCCTCCGGGATCGCTGGCAGGCTTTCGCTGAAGAGCGGCGAAATCCATTATGACATCAGCAACAGGGACGGCTCGCCGGCTGTTGTCGACGACGTCGTGGCCAACTTCAAGCGGCCGGTCGGCGATCATGAAGATTTTCGGGTTGCGTTGATCAAACTTTCGGAAGGGCGGTTCGAGGCGGATCACGTAATCGCCGAAGGCGACTGGATCGTCGAGGTCACCTCGCGCCGCAGCGGCGAGATCGTCATGCACGAGGCCGTGCGCATCGACACTGCGGAGTTCGGCCAATGACCTGCTGCACCATGAATGCGGACGGCGTCCTGGCGATGAGCACGACCGCCTTCAGCGCCGAGGAGATCGGACTTGTAAGCCATGCGCTCGGCGGAGGCCTTCGTCAGCTCGATCTCAGCGTGCCTGACGTCCATTGCGGCGCCTGCATATCGACCATCGAGCGGGCTCTGTCGGGCCTGCCCTATGTGCGCAAGGCCAGGGTGAACCTCACCTCCAGGCGTGTGAGCTGCGTCTATGCCGAGGAGATGGACAACAAACCGGTCGATCCGACCGGCATCACTGCCGCGATCAGCGCGACCGGATACAGGGTCCATCTCTTCACGCCGCTTGCGCCGGAAAGCGACAAGACACGGAACCAGCTTCTCCTTGCGGTCGGGGTCGCGGGTTTTGCCGCGACAAACATCATGCTTCTCTCCGTATCTGTCTGGTCGGGCGCGGATGCCGCGACGCGTGACATGTTCCATTGGATCTCGGCGATGATCGCAGCGCCTGCGCTCGTCTATTCCGGCCGGTTCTTCTTTCAATCGGCCTGGAACGCGTTGAAGCGCGGGCGCACGAACATGGATGTGCCTATCTCACTCGCCGTGACGCTCTCCTATGCGGTTTCGCTCTGGGAGACGATGCATCATGGCGAGCATGCCTGGTTCGATGCGACCGTATCACTGCTGTTCTTCCTTCTGATCGGCCGGACCCTCGACCACGTCATGCGCGAGAAGGCGCGCGCAGCGATCAACGGGCTGGCGCGGCTTGCTCCGCGCGGGGCGTTGGTGCTGGCGGCCGATGGGTCGAGACGCTACGTGGCGGTTGAGGAGATCGCCGTCGGCGACGAGTTTGCCGTGGCGGCCGGCGACCGCATCCCGGTCGACGGTATCGTCGCCAGCGGCGAGAGCGATCTCGACCTGTCGATCGTGACGGGTGAGAGCAGCCCGGTAGCCGTAAAACCGGGAACGGATGTCCATTCCGGGGCCATGAACCTGACAGGCTCGCTCATCGTGCGCACAACGAAGCTGGCACGCAACTCGCTGCTTGCCGAGATCATCGGCCTGATGGAGGCTGCGGAAGGCGGACGGGCGCGTTACCGGCGGATCGCCGACAGGGCCGCAGCACTTTATTCGCCCGCCGTGCACCTGCTTGCGCTGGTGTCATTTCTGGGCTGGGGCATCATCGGCGGGGACTGGAAGCAGGCGATGCTCGTCGGCGTTGCCGTGCTCATCATTACCTGCCCATGCGCCCTCGGACTGGCCGTCCCGGTCGTGCAGGTCGTCGCAGCCGGCGAGCTCTTTCGCAGGGGCGTCATGGTCAAGGACGGTTCGGCGCTCGAGCGGCTCGCCGAGGTCGACGCCGTCGCCTTCGACAAGACGGGCACGCTGACGCTCGGGCAACCGAGGCTCATGCGGACCGAGGCCGACAATGTTAAGAACATTGCGATCGCCGCGGGACTTGCTCTGCATTCCAGGCATCCGCTCTCGCAGTCGCTCGCCCGCCAGGCGGTCATGGCGGAGCAATTCGATCGCGTGACAGAGGTCGCAGGCGGCGGTCTCGAAGCCTCACGCGGCGATATCGTCTACAGGCTCGGAAACGCATCCTTCGCCTGCGGCGAGGCCGAGATCGCGACATCAGACAGTCCGCTGTCCGAAGTCGTGCTTTCGGCAAACGGGGTGGTGCTGGCCCGCTTCTTCTTCGATGACACGCTTCGTCCGGGCGCGGCCGAGGCGGTCGCCGATCTGGAATCGGCCGGTTTCCAGACGCTGATTTTTTCCGGGGACCGCCAATCCGTCGTCGAAAGCACGGCGCGCAGCCTCGGCGTCGATCGCGCCCTTGGCGCATTGACCCCGAAGCAGAAAGTGGAGGCCTGCGAGGCCCTGCGAGAGGCGGGACGGCGCGTCCTGATGGTCGGCGACGGCATTAATGACGCGCCTGCGCTCGCCGCAGCCCATGTTTCGATGGCGCCGTCCAGCGCTTCCGACATAGGACGCCAGGCGGCCGACCTCGTCTTCTTCAACGAGAGACTCGATGCCGTGCCCGATGCGATCCGGATCGCCCGACGCTCGGCCGCGCTCATCCGGCAGAATTTCGCACTCGCGATCGGCTATAACGTCCTGGCCGTACCGATCGCGATCGCCGGCCTCGCGACGCCGCTGATTGCTGCCGTGGCGATGTCAACCTCTTCGATCATCGTCGTCACCAATGCCCTGCGTCTCAACGCTTTTACGGCACGAAACGCTTCTTCGCCGGCTTTGCAGAGGCCGATCCACGATCAGGAGGTCAAAGCCGCATGAATATGCTCATCTATCTGATTCCGATTGCACTTTTCATGGGCGGCCTCGGGTTGGCGGCGTTCCTCTGGTCCCTGAAGAGCGGTCAGTATGACGATCTGGAGGGCGCTTCCTGGCGGGTGATTTCCGATGATGATTCCGATTCGACCGCTACATGATAGCATCAGCCGGAAAAGGACCGATGCTTTCTAACAACGAGCGGCTTTTGCGGTCAGACCTGTTTCATGGGCTGAACGAGGATACCGCGAGACGACTTGCGGCCCTCGCTCGCCGGCGCACCTATGTGCTGGGCGAAGAGATTCTCTCGGAAGGTGAGCCCGGCATCCACGTCGTCTATGTCGCAAGCGGCGTTGTCAGGCTGACACGAACCGAATCGAGCGGGCGTGATGCGGATATCCGCGTCTGCGAACCAGGCGACTTCATCGCCGAATATGTCATTGTGCTCGGCGGTAACTATGCGCACGGCGCATGTGCCGGCGCCCTGAGCGATCTCGTGCTGTTCGAAGCTGCGGCGCTGCGGGCATTGGCCGACAAATGCCCGCAACTCCAGCGCAACCTGCTGAAGATATCGGCCCGCCACCTTCTTGAAGCTTTCGATGGCATTGCTGGCGACCGTTTGCATACTGCGATCCAACGTGTGGCGAATTTCCTGTTGCGGCAGTGCCCGGAAGCGGCTCTTCAGGCGACATTCCATCATCCGTACAAGAAGCAGATTCTGGCTGGAAAACTCGGGCTTGGGCCGGAGGCCCTTTCCAGGGCATTTGCCGCTCTCGCAAGATGCGGGGTCGACGTGAAGGGTCGAACTGTGCGCATTGAAAACGTCGTTCTCCTGCGTCAGGTCTGTTAGCGACAATCGCGTCAGCTGTCCGAAGTCATGACGTTGGAGGTTGTGGCGACAAATCCTACCAGGCGGTCATCACCAGGTTTCTTTGGGAACTATCGCATGCGGCGCTGAGAGCGGTGGCGCTGGCCGAATTCCTGCGCTATCTGATTGGCAAGTCGAAACAAGCTCAACGAGGACAATGGAACCGGACAGGATTCTGGTGGTCGATGATGACGCGCGGATCAGGCAGATGCTGATGCGTTACTTCGAAGACAACGGATTTAAGGTGAACGCGGTCGCAAACGGTGCGGCGATGCGTTCCGAACTTGCCAAGAGCTCTTTCGCGGCAATTTTTCTCGATCTAGTGCTCCCGAACGGCGAGAATGGTCTCGAACTGCTCCGGGAGCTTCGAAGCACATCCGATGTGCCGGTACTCATGCTGACCGGTCAGGACGATGTCACGGACAAGGTCGTCGGCCTTGAAGTCGGTGCCGATGATTACATCGCCAAGCCCTTTCATCTGAGAGAACTGCTGGCTCGTCTGAGGACAATCCTGCGACGCCGCACCTCCTCGGATGCGACCCGTGCTGCCAAGGGAGAAGACGAAACGCTCGCCTTCGAAGGCTGGTCCCTCGATGTGTCGCGCAGGCGGCTGACCTCACCCCAGGGCGACGACGTTGCCTTGACGACGGGCGAGTTCGATATGCTTCTTGTTTTCGTGCGCAATCCCGGCCGGGTTCTTTCGCGCGAAACGCTCATGGATCTGACGAGAAACCGCAATTTCGAAGCCTTTGATCGCGCAATCGACGCCCAGATCGTCCGCTTGCGCAAGAAGATCGAGGATGATCCGAAGAGCCCGGATCTCATTCAGTCTGTCCGCGGCGTCGGTTATGTCTTCACCGGTCGACCGGGACGAACATCGAGATAATTGATCCTCGTCAATGTCCGGTCCGCTGCTGACGCTATGAGTTCAGCCATTATGGCTGCAACAATGACGATCTGGGTTCTTTTCGCGGTAATCACAACCGCAGCGACTGCCATCCTGCTTCATCCGCTTTCAACGGGGAGGAAGACAGCGAGCAGCAAAGCGGATGCCGGCAAGGTCTATCGCGACCAGCTTTTGGAACTCGACGAGGATATCGCCTTCGGGCGTATCTCGCCGGACCAATACGAACTGGCCAAAGCAGAAACGGCGCGCCGGCTGTTCAAGGCGGCCGATAACGACCGGCCTGCGCAGACCCCGCAACGCTCCGACAGATGGCTCAAACACGTGATCGCCGTGTTCCTGCCCGTACTCAGTATCGCTTTTTATGTCTCTCTCGGTTCTCCTGATATCCCCTCGCGTCCTTTGGCGGCGAGGCTCGCGGAGCCGGGCGAGGATCTCGCAATCCTCGTGAAGAAGATGGAGAATCATCTCGCCGAGCGCCCCGAGGACGGGCGGGGATGGGACATCATCGCTCCGGTTTACCTGAAGATGGGCCGGGTGGATGACGCGGCAAAGGCGTATCGAACCGCGCTTCGCCTGGACGGAGCCAATGTTCGCCGTCTTGAAGGGCTGTCGGAAACGCTCATGGCCACCTCAAATGGCACGGTGACGGCAGAGGTGCTCGATGAACTCAAACAGGTTCTCTCCCTAGAGCCGAACAATCCGCGTGCACGTTTCTACATTGCCTTGAGCATGGAGCAGGGGGGGCAGCCGGAAGAGGCGCGGAGCGCTTTCGAGACGTTGGCGAAGCAATCGCCTGCCGATGCCCCTTGGCTGCCGCTGGTCAACGA
>UBMI01000033.1 GCA_900466475.1 Hyphomicrobiales bacterium | reverse complement strand
ACGAAAATATCGTGGATTCGGCCCATATTCCCCCCGTTCGAGCCAAGACAGCGCAACAGTTCCCCCGACCGTTGCGAAAGTGAGGGTGATTAAATCGAAAATTTTCCGAATGTCAAACGAATGTTATTGGCCGTAAAAATCAGCGGTTAGCTTTCGCTGCTTCGATCAACACGACACCGCTCTGCTGACAGATATTGCGGATGGAGGGCGAATCGCATTGGTCGGTAATGAAGGTATGGACCTGCGAAATCTGGCCGATCCGGACAGGCGCAGTGCGCTCGAACTTGGTTGAATCCGCAACCAGGATAACGTGTCTCGCATTGGCGATGATAGCCTGCGCCACCTTCACCTCACGGAAATCGTAGTCGAGAAGCGCTCCATCCGGATCGATCGCCGACGCTCCGATCACGGCATAATCGACCTTAAACTGGCGGATGAAGTCGACCGCCGCCTCGCCGACGATGCCGCCGTCGGACTGGCGCACCACGCCGCCGGCGATCACCACCTCGATATTGTCGATCAGTCGCAATCTATTGGCAACATTGATGTTATTGGTGATTACCATCAATTCGTGATGATCCGAGAGCGCTTCTCCGACAGCTTCCGTGGTCGTGCCGATATTGATGAAAAGCGAACTGTTGTTGGGAATGAGATCAGCGGCAGCCACACCGATCGCCTGTTTCTCCATCGCGGCGATCTGGCGCCGTGCATCGTAGCGGACATTTTCCGTCCCGCGCGGAAAGGTTGCGCCTCCGTGAATGCGGGTCAGGAGCTGTGCATCGCAGAGATCGTTCAGATCCTTGCGGATCGTCTGCGGTGTCACGGCAAACTGCGCCGCCAGATCATCGACCAGCACCCTGCCCGACGATCTCGCAAGTGCGATGATCTTCTCCTGGCGATCCGACAGAAACATGCGCCCTCCCTTCGTTTCGCTTTCATCTTTAGCGAAACTTCGCCTCAAGGCAAAGCGATCGATACTGGTGCGATCCTCCGGATCAATCCCACCGTTCGGTACTTTCGAACATCAACGAGTGCTGAAATCCCTTTGGATATTGCAAAGCCCGCCCCGCCTCTGCCTTGTTGCGCGCTTAACGTATTATGCGATTCGCTATCCGCGACGGGGCGGAGCATGCACGAGGGACAAAAGGAGAGTTCGATGACAGACGCCAAGAGCGGCATTACGGGACTACGGCCGCAGATCACGGTGATTGGCGTCGGCGGAGGCGGCGGAAACGCGATCAATAACATGATCGCCGAAAAACTGGCGGGCGTCGATTTCATCGCCGCAAATACCGATGCCCAGGTGCTGGCGACCTCCAAGGCGACGCGCCGCATCCAGCTCGGCGCGCATGTCACCGAAGGTCTCGGCGCCGGTTCCCTGCCGGAAGTCGGCCGTGCAGCGGCCGAAGAATCGCTCGATGAGATCATGGATCACCTGAGTGGCTCGCATATGTGCTTCGTCACCGCCGGCATGGGCGGCGGCACCGGCACGGGTGCGGCACCGGTCATTGCGCATGCCGCCCGTGCGGCCGGCATCCTGACGGTCGGCGTCGTCACCAAGCCCTTCACCTTCGAGGGCAATCGCCGCATGAAGATGGCCGAAGCCGGCATCGAGGCGCTGCGCCAGGCAGCCGACACCGTCATCGTCATTCCCAACCAGAACCTCTTCCGCATCGCGGACGCCAAGACCACCTTCGCCGATGCCTTCATGACCGCGGACCGCGTGCTTTATGCCGGCGTGGGCTGCATCACCGATCTCATCGTCAAGGAAGGCCTGATCAATCTCGACTTCGCCGATGTGAAGTCGGTCATGCGCGGCATGGGCCGGGCCATGATGGGCACGGGCGAGGCTGAAGGCGAAGCACGGGCGATGAAGGCGGCGGAAGCTGCAATCGCCAACCCACTGCTCGACGATATCTCGATGAAGGGCGCCAAGGGTGTGCTGATCTCGATATCAGGCGGTTCCGACATGACCCTCTTCGAGGTCGACGAGGCCGCAAGCCGGATTCGCGATGAAGTCCAGGACGACGCCGAAATCGTCGTCGGCGCAATCTTCGACCGCGGCCTCGACGGCAAGTTCCGCGTCTCCGTCGTTGCGACCGGGCTCGAAGGCGCCGGCCCCGTCGCAACCGTGCCGAACTTGGCCGCAGGGCAGGTCTCGAACCGCACGCTGCAGTAGATCGATAAGATCGCCTGACCGCCACGCAGATCCTCGCAGCGGTGACGAACAACTGAGAGAGATAGGATTGACCGCCGCCGGTGCGGCATCCTGGCTCTCTCAGCACCAACGTGATGAAGTTCTAAGCGCCGTTAGCGCAGAATCATGTCGGACGCCTTCTCGGCAATCATGATCACCGGGGAGTTGGTGTTACCGGAGACGATCGTCGGCATGACCGAAGCGTCGACAATGCGCAAAGCGCCCACGCCATGCACTCTCAACTGTTCGTCGACGACAGCCATGCTGTCACGCCCCATCTTGCAGGTTCCAACCGGGTGGAAGATCGTGGTGGCAATGTCTCCTGCGCGGCTGATCAATTCATCATCGCTTTGAAATTTCTTGCCAGGAAGCATCTCCTGCGGCCGGAACTTCGAGATCGCGCTCGTCTGCATGAGACTGCGGGCATGGCGGATGGATTTTGCAGCAAGGATGCGATCTTTGCTGGTCGAGAGGTAGTTGGGCTTGATCTCGGGAGCTGCGGACGCATCCGACCCGGCAATGTGGACCGTCCCCCGGCTCTCCGGTCTCAGGTTGCAGACCGATACAGTCACCGCGGGATAGCGGTGCAGCGGTTCGCCGAGCCTGTCGGTGCTGAGCGGCTGCACATGATATTCGAGATCGGCGGTCGCGACTGCCGGGTCGCTCCTTGCGAAAATACCGAGCTGACTTGGCGCCATCGAGAGCGGGCCGGAGCGGCGTAGCGCATATTGCAAGCCCATGCCAGCACGGGCGAAAAGATTGTGGTAGAGCTGGTTCAATGTCTTTGCCCCCTCGATCCGGAAAACCGTCCGGATCTGAAGGTGGTCCTGCAGGTTCTCGCCGACGCCGTGAAGCGCGTGAGCCACGTCGATATTGACGGAGGACAACAAATCCGGGCGGCCAATCCCGGAAAGTTCCATGATTTTCGGCGAGTTGATGGCACCGGCCGAAAGGATGACTTCACGACCGGCATGCGCGACATGGATCTGCCCGTTCAAACGGAAGCGGACTCCGGTTACGCGACGTCCGCCGAGCAGCAGCCGCTCCGTTTCCGCTCCGGTCAGCACACGAAGGTTAGGGCGCCGCATTGCCGGGCGCAGAAAGGCCTTGGTGGTATTCCAGCGAACGCCGCCGCGCTGATTGACCTCGAAATAGCCCGATCCCTCGTTGTCACCGCCGTTGAAATCATCGGTCTTGGGAATACCAAGTTCCTCGGCTGCGTCGCGAAAGGCATCCAGGATCGGCCAGGAAAGTCGCTGCCGTTCCACGCGCCATTCGCCGCCTGCCCCGTGCATGGCAGAATTGCCGCGGTAGCTATCCTCGGATTTGAGAAAATAGGGAAGCACGTCATCCCATCCCCAACCTTCGTTGCCCGCCTGACGCCAGCCATCATAGTCGGCGGCCTGCCCCCGCATGTAGATCATGCCATTGATCGACGAGCAGCCGCCAAGCACCTTGCCGCGCGGATAAGGAAGCGACCGACCGTTCAACCCCGCCTCGGCGGCGGTGCGCATCATCCAGTCGGTACGCGGATTTCCCATGCAGAAGAGATATCCGATCGGCACATGCACCCAGTGATAACGATCGCTGCCGCCCGCCTCGAGCAACAGGACACGGTTGGCCGGGTTTGCCGACAGCCGATTGGCAAGAACGCATCCGGCCGAGCCTGCCCCCACGATGACGAAGTCGTAAGAGCCCGCGTCGGCAACCACTTCCGTTGAAGGCCCGCTCACGCCGCTGCTCCTGCAACATCGGCTTTCGCCGACACGAGCCGCCGCCAGATCGGAGCCATTGCCTCGGCGATATCGCGATAGAGGCCATAACGGCGCGCATAGTGGCCTTCCAGCCGTCTGTCGGGGATGTAGTTGCGTTCCATGCGAACCATCGAGGCCGCGCCGGCCTCGAACGACGGAAAGACGCCGGCGCCGGTTCCCGCCGCGATCGCGGCCCCGAGCGCGCCCGTTTCTCGCGAGCGGGCGATCGAAACCGGCACGCCCAGAACATCGGCGAATATCTGCGGCCAGATCAGGCTTCGCGAGCCTCCACCGGAAAGGACGGCTTCGTCGAATGTTGCCCCGGCACTGCGCATGGTCTCGACGTGTTGACGATGGCCGAAAGCGACGCCTTCAAGGACCGCTCGCACCAGATGGCCCCTCGTGTGCCAGCCCGCAACGCCATAGAAGCCGGCGCGGGCATTGCCATCCTGCTGCGCGCCATAGAGGAACGGATGATAGAGCGGATCGTCGGCGCCGGGCTCGACGGCAGCGGCGAGCGCCGCGCAATGATCGAAAGGCGAGCGCCCGTCGGGCGAAGCGTCGGGGAAAAGCTCCCGCACCAGCCATTCGAGGTTCGCAGCCGACGTGGCGCTGGACTCGATCGCCATGTATCGCTCCCGGTCGAATGTGGACGACATGAAGACAGGCCCGGCCAGTTGCGGCGCATCGATAATCACCTGATTGATGCTCCAGGTCCCGGCGATGATCGAGGCAGCACCCGTCCGGGTCACGCCGGAGCCGATCGCCGAAGCGACGACATCGAACAGGCCGCCGATCACAGGTGTACCGACGGCAAGACCCGTCTGCGCGGCCGCCGCGGCCGTGACATGACCTGCGATATCCGAGCTCTCGAGCAATCCTGGCAGCATCGCCAGGCAATCGCCGAGGCCATAGGCCGCCATCAAGTCGTCGCTGTAGCGACGGTTGGCAACGTCAAGCAGGCCGCAACCCGTCATGTCGGACACCTCGCTGACGCGGGCATCCGTCAGGCGATTGACGATGAAATCCTTGCAGAGGAATACCGTGCCGATCCTGCCGTAGATCTCCGGCCGGTGGCGTTTCAGCCAGGCAAGCAGCGTCGGCGTCTGCGATGGCCAAGGGCGCTGCCGTCCGATCGGATAGGTGCGATCGCCGATGCCCTGCGTCTGCCATTCCTCGACCAGAGCCGCAGCGCGCGTGTCGAGCGACTGGATGCCGAGCAATGGTTCACCCTCGCGATCAAGCGCGTAGAGACCGTTGCCGTGTCCTGCGCAGCCGATCGCGACAATCTCCTCGGGCCGGATGCGGGCCTGCTCGATGCAGCTGCTGATGACCTGACGCGCATTCGTCCATAGTTCGTCCAGGCCACGCTCGACATGGCCGGGGCATGGCATGCGGCTGTGCCCCTCGGCTGACGCGGCAGCGACCTCGTTGCCCTGCCGGTCAAAGATCACCGCCTTGATCACGGTGTTGCCGGCATCAAGCCCCAACAGATAATTTCCCATGCAGAACTCCTCCCCAGGTTCAGCAACTATTTTCAATCGCGCTCGTAGAGCGCAAAGGCTTCCTCGCCAGTGGCGTTGCCATGCACGATGGCCATCAGCCCGCGCACAACTGCCCCAGGATTGGCGTGCTGATAGATGTTGCGCCCGTAGACCATGCCGACCGCCCCCTGCCGCATCAAGGCCGCAGACTTGTCGAACACGGACCGAAGATCCTCCTTGCCGCCGCCGCGCACCAGAACCGGGCAACGCGCCGCCTCCACGACCCTGTGGAAATCTTCCGCAATGGTTGTCGGATCGGCCTTGACGATATCGGCGCCCATTTCGCGCGCAAGCCGTGTCAGGGTGACGATCTTGTCGGCATCGCCATCGACCATGTATCCGCCCTTTTCCGAGACCGGCTGCATGACCAGAGGTTCGACCATCAGCGGCATTCCGTACTTGTCGCAATCGGCGCGGACACGTGCAATGTTCTGCACGCATTGGCGAAAGAGATCCGGCTCGTCAGGCAGCATGAAGAGATTGACGACGACGCAGGCCGCGTCCATCTCGAGCGCGCCAATCAGCGGCTCGGCCTCGTTCTGCAGCACCGCCCACATGTCGCGGTGTCGAATCCTGTTATAAGGGTTGCCCATGTCGATCCGCATTACCAGCGCCGGCTTGTTCTTGCCGGCGACATTCTGGAGCAGATCGGCCTGGCCATAGTTCATCTGGATGGCGTCCGGGCCAGCGGCCATCAGCGCCTCAACGACCGATTTCATGTCCTCAAGGCCGCTCAGGAAGGACGGCTCGTTGCAGACGCCGTGATCGATCGCAACGTCGAGGCAGCGACCATGACCGAAGAGCCGGTTCATCCGGACTTTCATGTTGTTTCGCATTTTTTGCTCCTTTGTTCGTTCCGTACGGAAAGGCTGAGTTCGTCGACGCCGTGGCGGTCGCGCAAAAGGGTGAGGAAGCGGCTGCGCTCCGCAGCCCGCAAAGCTGGCGTCCACGCCTTCTCCGCTGCCAGAAGATCGAGGACGGCATCCGTCATCTCGAGCGACAGCGTGCCGGTGATCGCCAGCGTCGTTCGCCGGAGCAGAACGTCATCGAGATGCTCGACGGCTTCGTTCCTGATGAGGAAGAGAATTTCGCGCTCCGAATAGGCCGCCTGCGGCAGGGGTGCATCAGGCGCAGCCACGATGAAGGCCGCGATCGCTTCGGCTTCCGTCCCGTAGCGGGAGAAGAGTTCTCCCATGCGATCGCCGGAAATACCTTTTTCCCTCGCCGTCCTGGCAATCCAGTCTGCGCGATCCGGTGGGAATCGCCTGCCACCGCCAATTGGCCGCTCAGCGGTTGTTACGCGACGTGTCCTGCCTAGACGTTCCAGCGCGAGATCGGCCGCAAGTTCGCCGAACGAGCGAAACGTCGTCCATTTGCCGCCGATCATGCAGAGCACCGCCGGCCCACTGCCGGAAGTTTCCACGATGGTACAGAAATGGTCGCGCGGGATGCGACCGGTGAAGCTGTCCTTGCTCGTCGGCAACGGGCGCACGCCCGAGAACTGAAAACTGATTTCCTCCGCCCGGATCTTGATGCCAGGCAGCACGAAGCCAAGCGATTGCAGGATATAGTCTCGCTCGTCGGCTTCGCAGCGCACGGTTTCGGGATCATCGACGCGAATATCGGTCGAGCCGACCAGCACCTTGCCGAGATAGGGAAACAGGATGCAGATCCTTCCATCCTCGTTCTCGTAGTAGATCATGTGATCCGCCAGGGCGTCGTAGAGTTCGGCGTTGTCGATGATGAGGTGAGATCCCTTGGTGCCACCCATCAGGGTTGCCGGGCGTGCATCCGGTGAGAAAAGAGTGTCGTTGGTAATGTCGATCCATCCGCCAGTTGCGTTGATGATGAGTGTGGGGTCGACCTCCGCGGAGCGGCCGCTGACAAGGTCGCGAATGACAAACTGCCCGGGACCCGCTGCACGAATGTCGGCGTAGTTCAGCGCTCCTGCGCCGGCGCCGGCAAGAAGGGCGTCATCGAGCAGCTCGATGCCCAAACGTTCGGGGTGACTGACCCACGCATCGTAGTAGGTCGCAGAACTTCTGATCTCCGGGTTGAGCGCCGGCCACTTCGCAAGCGTTGTGCGTCGGCCGCGAAACTGGTGGCGCGGCATCATTGCCCGTTTGCGCGTGAGGAAATCATAGATGCTGAGCCCCATCTTGATTGCGACCGCGCCGCGACGGCTGGGGCGACGGGTCAGCCCCAGGAAGCGGACGATGCCGTTGCCAAGCCCCGAAAAGGCATCGAAGACAGGCACCGTCGTCGGCAAGGGGGCGACATAGTGCGGAGCGTTTCGCAACAAACGGTCGCGCTCGACAAGTGATTCCTGCACCAGCTTGAATTCGCCATTCTCAAGATAGCGAAGTCCGCCATGCACCATCCGTGACAGCGCCGCGCTCGCTCCGGAGCAATAATCATGCTTCTCGACAAGAAGGACGTTGAGCCCCTGCAGCGCCAGCTCCCGGAAGACGCTGATGCCGTTGATACCGCCGCCGATGACGCATACGTCCACCTTCGGGCTTCGACGAAGCCCGTCCAATATCTCTTCGCGATTCATGATGCGATCCGTTACCTGTCCATAGCCGTCAGTTTCGTCGCAATGGCCGCATCGATGGCCGAGTGATCGTCCGGGTCAAGGCGGATCGTGCCAGCCCGTGCATTGTCGAGCGCCTGCGCAGGGTTGCGTGCGCCGCAAAGGGCGAATGTCACGCCGGGCTGCGCAAGCGTCCAGGCGATGACGATTTGTGCAACGCTTGCTCCGTGCTTTACGGCAACCGGCCCGATGGCTGCGGCGAAGGCCATCGCCTTCTCGCGATTGGAAATGGAAAAGCGCGGATTGTCTCGTCGCTGATCGTCACCGGAAAAGGCCCGATCCGGACCGACGGTCCCGGACAAGAGGCCAAGTGCAAGCGAAGAATAGCTCAGCGTCGAAATGCCGTTCGGCCGCGTAAGCGGCAAGAGATCGGCCTCGATTTCCCGGTCTACCATGCTGAAGCGCTCCTGGATGGCATCCAGGCCGCCGGCGGAAATATAGGTTTCAAGTTCGGCAGCACTGACGTTGCTGGCGCCGATCGCACGGATCTTGCCCGCGGCCTTCAGCTCTTCCAGCGCGCGCATCGTCTCCTCGATGGGGGTCGTCGGATCCTGCCAGTGGGTGATGTAGAGATCGATATGATCGGTACCAAGGCGCCGCAGGCTCTCCTCGACTTCATAAAGGATTGCGTCGCGGCCGAGGTAGCGGTGGACCGGCTTGCGATCCTGATCGAAGAAATGTTTGCCCTTGTCCGTGTGCCACACGAGCCCGCACTTGGTCGCGATGACGGCCTTGTCGCGGCGGCCTTTCAACGCCTTGCCGACGATCTCCTCGGATCGGCCAAGTCCGTAGGCGGGTGCCGTGTCGATCAGCGTCACACCGGCGTCGAGCGAAGCCTGGATTGCTGCGATCGATTCCGCCTCGTCCGTGCCTCCCCACATCCAGCCGCCGATTGCCCAGGTTCCAAGCCCGACCGCGGAGGCGACCACACCCGACCTGCCGATTTCACGCATCAACTGTTGCCCGCTCATGCGTGCTGTCCTTTGCCTGCGGCCAACGCGAGAATGCGTGCGCCGGTTGCCTCGTCGGTAACGAGCGTATCGAGATGATGACCCCGCATGACGCTCAAGATCGGCCCTGCCTTGTTTGGTCCGCTGGCCACGCCAATCTTCATCGGGATCGACGCGAACTCGGGAAGGGTCAGCGATACCAACGAACGATTGAGGCTGTAGTCACACACGCTGCCATGATCATCGAGCAGATGCGCGAGCAGCTCGCATGAGGCGCGGGAGCGCTCGATCGCAGCCCGGTCGGTGCTGGAGGACGGATGCAGATCGTAATAGCTTGAATCATCCGACAAGATCGAACCGATGCCGACGACGGCGACCTTGGCCTCACGCGCCCGCTTGAAGACATCGGCAACCGAGCGCATGTTCATCAGCATCCCCCGTTCGGCGGCGCTGTCGGCAAAGAGGGGGGCATGGATCTGGAACGAGCGGCCTCCAAGCCGGTCGGCCATCATCGTCGAGACGTGGTTCACATCCGTGTAGTGCTTGCCCTGGACGCATCCCGTTGCCGGTATAACCTCGACGTCGAAGCGCCGCGGCGGCTGCAGGCCGGCAACGACGGCGCTGACGCCCTTGCCGCCCGTGATGCAGATCGTGTCGCCATCGGTGATCTCCTCGATGAGCAGCCGCGCCGCCGCCTCGCCAACGGCCTGCAATGCGGTTTGCGGATTGTCGGATACGGTCGGCACGACAATCGCCCGGCTGATCCCGCCAAGCGCCAGAAGCTGTTCTTCCATATCGACCAGCGGCTCGACCGGTGATTTGATCTTGATTTCCACGAGGCCGAGCTGGCGACCGCGCTTGATCAGCCGGTTGACGGTGGCGTGAGAGATGCCGAGCTGATCGGCGATCTGCGCCTGCGTCAAACCTTCCAGGAAATGCAGGACGAGAGCCTGGTGCATCTGGCGTGCGATGACGATTTCTTCGCGTGGCGCGGAGACGATCTTGGGTTTGGCAATCGGCATGTCAGGCAGCCTTCCGCTTGTGCAAGAAATGATCGATGGAAACGGCAGCCAGGAGAATGCAGCCTTTTATCATATCCTGCCAGTAGACCGAGACATTCAAGAGGATCAGCGAACTGCTGACCACCGACAGAAGCGCGATACCGAGGATGGCGCCAAGGATGGTGCCGGAGCCGCCACTGAGCGATGCACCGCCGATCACGGCAGCGGCAATGATGTTGAGTTCCATGCCCACGCCGAAGGTCGGGGTCGCAGCACCGAAGCGCGACATGTAGATGACACCGGCAACGCCCGACAGCGTGCTGCAGAGTACGGTCACCCAAAATTTCACCTGGTTCGTCCTGATCCCCGAATAAAGCGCCGCCTTCTCATTGCTGCCGGTGTAGAAGACCTTGCGGAACGCTGTCGCCCTGCGCAGCAGGAAATCAAAAACCGCCACGATCGCGAAGAAGATCAGAATGACGTAGGGAATGCCGTGGAACGTGCCCTGCCCGACCGCCTTGAATGACGGCGGCAACGTAAACAGCGAGAGCGGCGTTCCCTTGGTGATGATCAGGCAGACGCCCCGCACGATGACCATTGCGGCAAGCGACGTGATGAAATGGTTGAGCCCGATCACCGTCACAAAGAAGCCCATGGCACAACCAATCAAGGCGCTGGCGAGAATGCCCACCAGAGACGCGCTCCAGGGGTCCATCCCCATCAGGAACAGCGAGCCGGACAAGACCATAGAGAAGCAGACAACCGAGCCGACCGAAAGATCGATGCCGCCAACGATCAGAAGGATCGTCATGCCGACGACCACGATGCCCTCCACCGAGAACGACATCAGCATCGCGCGGAAATTGCCCATCGTCAGGAAGTGCGGGGAGGCAAAGCTCATGAGGACGCACAGCGCGAGAATGATCGCAATCAATCCAGCTTCGCGCATCGTTCCCAGCCTCTTCCAGGAAGAGACGCGTTGTCTTGTCGCCGCCAATGCGTGATCTGTCATTGCCTGGTCTCCCGTCCCAGTTTTCTCGTCAGACGGCATGCTCTGACGCCTTCGATATGTTGTGTTGATTTGCGCCAATGCCGGACGCGAGCCGCATGACGGCCTGTTCGGTCATCGCCTCGCCCTCGACTTCTCCGGCAACCCTGCCTTCGCGAATGACGATCGCCCGATCGCAGAGACCGAGAAGCTCCGGCAGCTCGGATGTGATGACGACAATGCCGACCCCGGACCGCGCAAGCTCGCGCAGCAAACGGTGAATTTCAGATTTTGCGCCAACGTCGATACCGCGCGTCGGCTCGTCCATCAGGATCACTTTCGGATCGACCGCCAGCTGTTTCGCGATGGCGACTTTCTGCTGGTTGCCCCCGGAGAGCGATGAGACCGGCATGTCGATACCGCCCATCCGAATACCAAGACGACGCGCCAGATCTTGTGCCCGCTCGGCCTCTGCCCTCGTGTTCAAGAGTCCCAACGGTCCCGTCAGCGACTTGAGATCGAGGGCAGCGATGTTCTGGGCGATCGACAGATCGAGAAAGACACCTGAGCCTTTGCGATCCTCGGACAGATAGACAACGCCCGCTTTCACGGCCTCGGCATAGGATGAGACGCTAAGCACGTCGCCCCAAAGTCGAACGTCGCCTTGCCTGGTCGGGCGAAGGCCGCAGATACCCTCTGCGATCTCGGTTCGCCCGGAGCCGATGAGGCCGCCGATCCCGAGAATTTCTCCCTTGCGCAATTCAAAGCTGACATTTTCAAAGCGAGTCCCGTCGCCGAGATTGCGGACGGAAAGAATGGTTTGCTCGCTTTGCTCCGCCACCGGTTGCTTTTCGGGGTAGAGCTGCGTGATCTCACGCCCAACCATCCGGCGCACGACTTCGTCGGGCGTCAGGTCGCAGATCCGTTCGGTGGAGACATAGCGTCCATCGCGAAAAACCGTGACCCGATCGCAGAGGCTGAAGATCTCTGCCATGCGATGGCTGATATAGATGATCGAAATGCCGTGAGCCTTCAGATCGTTGATGATTCCGAACAGGACCTGCGCCTCCGCCTCCGTCAGAGCCGCGGTGGGCTCGTCGAGGATGAGGACACGGCAGTCGAGCGTCAGCGCCTTGGCGATCTCGACCAGCTGCTGGCTGGAAATCGGCAGATCGCCAACCTTCTGGCGAACGTCGATCGGAGCAAGGCGGTTCATTACCGCCTGAGCGTCGCGTTCCAGCCTGGCGAAATTCATCAACGGCGACCGCCGGCGGTTCGTCGCCACCATGAACATGTTTTCGGCAACAGTGGCATCCGGACACAGCGCGATTTCCTGGTGTACCAGTCCGATGCCCAGCGACTGGGCAACGGCGGGAGAGGCGATTTTCACGGGCGCGCCATCAACGACAATTTCTCCCTCATTCGGCTGCAGCACACCCGCAATGATGTTCATCAACGTCGATTTGCCTGCGCCGTTTTCGCCGCAGAGGGCATGAACCTCCCCCTTTTCAAGGTGGAAGCTCACATCCGTCAGCGCCTTGATCGTGCCAAAACGCTTGGTGACGTTGCGTATTTCCAGGGCCGGCGTCTGCGCCATGATAGCTATCCCTCTCCCCGCTTTGCGGCCGCTGTCGGCTCCTGACCCGACAGCGGCCAGCAAGGCTTACTCCTCGATGCCTTTCGTACCCCGGCGCTGGAGGTACTTGTCCCAGTAGAAGTCGTCGGCATTTGCGGCCGTCACGATCGAGAGACCGTTATCGACGACGGGGATACTCATCGGGTTGAAACCCGAACGCTTGGCGTCGTTCATCGGATCGATCAGTTCCGGATGCTTGGCAAGCCACAGCAGCATGAAGCCCATGTAGCCCTGCATGCCCTGGTTGGGATTGATCGAGCCGAAGACTTCCCCGGCCTTGATCATGTCGAGGATGTTGGCATTGACGTCGGCGCACATGACGAGGATCTTGCCGCCGCTTTCCTTGTTTGCCTGGGCCGCGCCGATCGCCGAATTCGCCTCCGGCATGAACACTGCATTGAGGTTCGGGTGAGCCTGCACCAGGCTCATCAGACCCTGATAGGCCTTGTTCGGATCCTGGTTCGATGCCGCCCGGCCAACGAGCTTCATGTCCGGGTACTTCTCTTCCATTCGCGCGATGAAGGCCGCGATGCGCTTGTCGTGGTTGTCCTGACCCGGATTTTCCAGAACCGCATATTCGCCCTTGCCCCCGAGCTTCTTGGCAATTGCGTCGGCGGCATAAATGCCCTCGCGGGTATTGTCGGATGTGATGAAGGAAATGCGCTTCGACAGCGGTGAATCCGCCGCAAAGGTGACAACGGCCGTACCCTGATCGATCGCGCGATTGATCGGCTCGATGAAAGGGTCCGAGTTCATCGGGTGAACGAGGATGCCGGCCGGGTTCTGGGCAAGAGCCTGGTCGAACGTTGCGATCTGCTTGTTGACGTCATATTCCGGGGTGCCGGTATAAGCCGTCTCGCAGCCGAGCTGCTGTCCGGCCTGCTTGAACATTTCATAGACCGGGAACCAATATTCAACGCCCGACACCATGACGTTCATGACGTATTTTTCGCCGGGTTTGCAGCGAAACGGGTTTTCGGTTTCGGCCGCTGACGCAGCCGTGCTCAGTGTCGCGGCAGCCAGAACGGCCATCGCTGTCGTGCCTAGAAAATTGCGCAAAGTTCCTCCTCGAGGCCGAAGCCCCTCCCAAATGCCGATGGCGCAATCAGCGCCTTGTTCGTGAAACCGGATTTCCTCCTCGAACGCCGGTAAAGCGAGATAACTCTGGCGCCAAAAGAATGTCAATATAATTCATCACGTGAAATATATTTCACATCAAGGGCACGACGCAGGCGCCGTGGTCGACCACGATGGCCTGTAAAGCAGCGATCAGCCGATTTGGAATCCTGACTGTCGACCCGGCCTAGCCAGCGTTGCCGATCACTTCGTCGGCAGCCCGCAGTCCGCTCTCCCATGCCCCGTGCGCGGTCGAGAAATCGGATTGATGCGTCGCTTCGCCGGCAAAGAACAGCCGGTCGGCGACGGGCTTCGCCAGGATGGCTCGCGCACCCGCATGGCCCGGCAGCGCATGGCTGTATGAGCCTCGAACCCAATCCGTGTGGCACCAGGACGAAGCTGTCAGGGGCCGCAGATGGCGGCGGATGTTGTTTCCGAGCAATGATGACAGCTGCTCGAGCGCAAAGGTAAAGGCGTCGAGCAAGCCAGCCTGTTCGATGACGACGGCGCCCTTGCCGCCGAAGAAGCCTTCGACGACGGGGCGGCCGAGCGGCCGGATATAATAGCTGCCGGTCTGGTCGTTTCGGGCATCGCCAAGCAGATGGGTTTCCGGTTCGAGACCGTGATTGCCATGGAGTTCCATGAAGAGCTTGTCGGCAAGGCCGAGCGGCAATTGTGCTGCGGCATGCAGATGCTCATCGGCCTCAGGGTCGAAGACGATAGTGCCGCGGGCAAGTACATTGGTCGAAACCGTGACGATCACAGCATTGGAACTGACCGGACCGCGATCGGTTTCAAGTCGGACACCCCCACTCGTCAGCGCAACATGGCGCACCGGTGTCGACAGACGCAGGGTCACGTCGGGAACGGCAGCGGCGATAAGGCTTCCATAGCCTTCGTGCACTCGCCAGTTGGCATCGGTTGCGGCATTGTCATAAGCAAGGAAATCGGCAACCGACAGTCGCTCCAGCGGCGCGCCGTTCAGATAACCTGACAGCGACTGGCAATAGGCGTTCCATTCGCCGCCGGGCTCCAGCGCGTCCGATGCCCTGTCGCTTGCCGGCGGATTGGCCCGCAGCCGCTCTTCAAGCGCGCCCCAGGCGGCAGCGGCGGCCTTGCGTTCCTCCGGAGGGAAACCGAGATCGCGCCACTGGTGCTGCCAGGCCGTCGGCCCGCGCTCGATCGTGAAGCCGGCCTCACTGCCGATCGCGACAAGCGGATTGCGCTCGGCCGAATGCAGCCAACCGCAGCCCATATCGAGCGACATGCCGGAAAGTTCGACGGTCCAGGCACGACCGCCGACGCGGTTGCTGGCTTCGAGAATGATGACCGAACGGCCGGCACCGGCGAGCTTTCGTGCCGCTGCGATGCCTGCCGCGCCGGCACCGATAACAGCCACATCGTAGTCCATCGTCACGGCTTGCCTCGCCTTTTGTCATCACCTTGATAGGCTTCAGCTTTACATGGGAGCCGCACCCGCTTCAATGCGACGGAAAGCCTGCTACTATGCCGACATGACCTTCTTCGAAACCCTCGTCGCCCTTCTCGCTGTCGCCATCCTGCTCCTGCAGATCACCCGGCGCATGCATCTGCCCTATCCGGGCATTCTGGCTGCTGCCGGCGTCGGCGTGGCGATGCTGCCCGGCGCGCCTGTCATCCCGATCGATCCGCCGACGGCGCTTGCCCTGTTCATCGCGCCCGTCCTCGTCGATTCCGCCTATGACTTCCCGATGGGGGCTGCGCGGCGCATGCTGCTGCCGCTGATCTTCTATGCCGTCATCGCCGTGCTGGTGACAACAGGCGTGGTGGTGTCGATCAGCATGCTGACCGTCGGCTTGCCGATCGCGGTGGCGGTCACACTTGGCGCCATCGTTGCACCGCCTGATGCTGCTGCGGCGACCGCCGTGCTTTCCAATCTGCCGGTGGACCGCCGCGTGGATGCTCTGCTGAAGGGCGAAAGCCTATTCAACGATGCAACGGCGCTATTGTTGTTCGGGGCCGCACTCACGGTCCAGGCGCGCGGCGGGCTCGATGGCGTGACGGCCCTTCAGATCGGCTTTGCGGCACCCGGCGGCATTTTGCTCGGCATCGCCTTCGGCTTTTTCGTCTCGCGGCTCCGGCCGATTACCGAAAACACGGTCGGCGGCACACTGCTGCAGTTCGTCTATGCCTTTTCGACCTGGCTGATCGCCGAGCATCTGCATCTCTCGGCCGTACTGGCAACGGTTGCGAGCGCCATGACCATCGCCACACTGTCGACGGTCGACGATTCCCCACGCATGCGAGTGCATTCCTTCGCCGTCTGGACGACGGTCGTCTTCCTACTGAACGTCGTCGCCTTCCTGCTCATGGGGCTGCAGGCGCGCAGCATCGTCGAATCCATGTCGGCCGAGGCGCTCGAGCGGGCGCTCGGCTTTGCCGGAATCGTCGTGGTCGGCGTCATCCTGGCGCGCCTGGCGATGGCTTTCCTGCTGCATGCGTTCGTCACCTTGCGTCACCGGCGCGGCGGTGTCCTGGCGCCCTTCAGGCATGGGGAGACCTTCCTGGTCGGCTGGTCGGGCATGCGCGGCCTCGTCACGCTTGCCACGGCCTTCGCGCTGCCCGCCGATTTTCCGGACCGCGATCTCGTGGTGCTGACAGCCTTTGCGGTGGTGCTGGCAACGCTCGTCATCCAGGGGGCGACGCTCGCACCGATGATCCATTTCCTGAAACTCGGGCGGCAACGCCAGGTCCATGACGAACTGGAAGCAGCAAGGCGCTCGCTCGCCGAGGCGGCATTCCAGCGGCTGGAAAAGGAAGGCGGCGTCGAGGCCGAGGCGATCAGGACGGTCTGCAAGGATCACTTGACGGTGCCCTCGGATCTTGACGGAGCCTCGCCGCTCGAGCGGCGCCGCAAACTGACAATCGCTGCCGTGATCGCCCAGCGCCAGCGCCTGGAGGAACTGCGCGACAAGGACAGGATCGGCGCGACGCAATATCTCGAACTGCAGGAAGATCTCGACTGGAAGCAGCTCTCGGTCGGCTCCGACGAGGATCGGCGCATTACCGAGAGCTAGGTCACCAGAAACGGGCTAGGCGCCTTCAGCGGATGCTGAACGGGAAATATTTCGCGTTGATCGTATCGTAGGTGTCGTTGGCCTGGATCTCCTCGAGCGCTGCATTGAGCCTGTCCAGCAGCGGTTTGTCGGTCGGACGCACGGCGATACCGGCTCCGTCGCCGAAATATTCGGTATTCTTGATATCGTCGCCCTTGAATTCGCAGCAGCTGCCAGCCTTGGTGTTTGCGAGCCAGTCATAGACCGCGAGCTTGTCTTCCAGGATGATATCGACCTTGTCGTCAGCAAGACCCTTGTAGAGATCCGGCGATGCCTGGAATACGGTCGTGGCGATACCGCCGTAGAACTTCTTGGCGTAGGACTCCTGGGAGGTCGCTGCCGTCACGCCGAGCCGTAGCTTCTTCAGATCTTCGGGTGACGTGCCGGCAATGTCGAACTTCTTGCGCGCGATGAAGACCGTCGGGCTGTCATAATATTTCTGCGTGAAAGCGACCTTTTCTCGCCGCTCCGCGCTCATCGACATCGACGAAATGATTGCGTCATACTTGTTGTCGAGCAGGTTCGGGATCATCGCAGTCCATTCCTGGATGACGAATTCGCACTTCAATTTCGCGGCCTCGCAGAGGGCCTTGGCGATATCCACATCGAAGCCCTGAAGCTGGTTATTGGAATCGACATAGTTGAACGGCGGAAACGCGCCCTCGACAGCTATGCGGATGCTGTCGCTTTCGGCAGCACGGACAGCCGCCGGCATAAAAATGCCGACCGAAACAACGGCCGCACAAACAAATGCAAAGAACTTCGAACGGTAGAGAGATCCCAATCGCAACATATCAATCACCTTGACGTAGAGCCCGATCGCCAAGCTTGCATCGGCAAGCGTTGCGCAATGAGCAGCCAATCACAAAACGATTAAAAAGCTCATCATTTTGGGCCATTAATTTTGATGCTGCTTGAAAAGCTTTTTGTAAACAATCGAGGTCAGTATTGGAGCGCTCGGGAGAAGACTGCGTGCCTGCTGATCCGTCTTTAAGATTATTCACTCATAGAAAGGCCTGGACATCGTCCGGGTCGATACTGGTGCTGCTTGCGATCAGCGGCCTGGCAATTCTTGGGCTGGTGTTCCTGGCTGCCATCTGGGCCGGGAGGGAAAGCGACGCCGCCGCTCTCGATCGGCAGCGCCAGCTCGTCAACAGCCGGCTTCTGGATCAGGTCCAGCGGGTATCGCAGGACATCCAGCTGATGGGCGCCGGTTACGCCTCACTGCTGGTGTCGGATTCGGCGACGACCGGCGGCAAGAGCGGCGCGACATCGGCCGGGGCGTTCGGGAAGATCGCAACGACGGTATTCGGCTACAATGCAGCATTCCTGGTGACCCCGGCAGGCGAGCTCGCCCTGCAGTCCGATACTGAAACGAAACGTCGCTTCAAATGGGTGCGGCCGCTGCTTCAGCCGATGATCCAGGATCTTGAAGCAAGGCAACACGGTGCGCCGCAGGGACCGAGTTCGGATCCGGAACCCAGCCGGGTGGAGCTGATGCGTCTCGAGGGCCGTCCTTCGGTCGCCGGCGTCGTTTCGGTCACGGGTTCTTCGAAAGTGGATCCGCAGCAAGCAAATGATGCCAACAGGCTCTACCTTGTGGCCTTCCGCTTCCTCGACGGCGCCACGCTCGATACGCTGAGCCGGGAACAGGGGCTCGCCGGCGCGCGCTATGCCCGCACTGCGGATCAGGAGCAGAATGAGGTCGCCTTCGAAATCGAAGCGACGACGACGGGCGAACCGATCGGCTTCATCATCTGGAGGCCGGACCTGCCGGGCACACGCGTCATCGGCCGGCTCGTTCCCGTACTTTCCGTTGCCGGTCTCGTCATCGCGGGCCTGTTCTTCGCCTTGATGGGCCGGTTGCGCGGCAGCCTCAGGGAACTCAGCGCCAGCGAACTTCATGCCCGGCATCTTTCGCTGCATGACGTGCTAACGGGCCTGCCGAACCGGGCGCTCTTTGCGGCCCGTTTCGAGCAATGCCTCGCGGCCATGAAATCACCCGGCGAGCACGCCGTCCTTGCCCTTGTCGATCTCGACAAATTCAAGGAGGTGAACGACATCCACGGGCATGCTGCCGGAGACGAGCTGCTGCGCGGCGCCGTCGACAGGATGAATGCCCTGATCGAAACGGGCGACACGCTTGCAAGGCTCGGCGGCGATGAATTCGCCCTGCTTCTTCCCCATGTCAGGGAGGGTGACGACAGCTACATCCTGCTTTGCAACACCATCATCGAGGCGCTGAGCAGGCCGTTCCAGCTGCGCGGCGGCGACGTTGTCGTCCGCATCGGATGCTCGATCGGCACCGCAGCCTTTCATGATGCGGCTGAGGCGACCAGCGAGATATTGCGGCGTGCGGACGTCGCCCTTTATGAAGCCAAGACCAGCGGGCGCGGGCGCCTGATCGAATATGAACCCTCCCTGGATCATCGGGTCGAGGCACGGGAAAATCTCAAGAACGATCTTCGCCTGGTGCTGGAGGGTCCGATGCAACTCTCCGACAGCGCAGAGATTGTACGTCCGAGTGATCCCGGCCATCTCGAGGTCTTCTTTCAGGGTGTGCATCGTGCCGACGCGCATGGAAGACTTTCGGGCGCGGAAGCCCTCGTGCGGTGGCGCCATCCCACCCTTGGACTGTTGTCGCCGGACAAGTTCATCCCGATCGCCGAGGAAGCCGGCATGATCGACCAGCTTGGCGGCTGGGTGCTGAGGAACGCCGCGAAGGCAGCGGCAAGCTGGCCAACCGATATGTCGGTCGCCGTCAACGTCTCCCCCTCGCAGATCCGGCATCGCGACTTCGACCGCTACGTGCTGTCGATCCTTTCGGAAACAGGCCTGTCACCATCGCGCCTCGAACTGGAACTGACGGAAGCCGCCCTCTTCAACATCGACGAGAGTGCGCAAGGCACACTCGGCAGGCTTCGATCCCAGGGGATTCGGATTGCGCTCGATGATTTCGGCACCGGCTTCTCGTCGCTCAGCCACCTCATCCAGTTCAATATCGACCGGATCAAGATCGACCGGTCGTTCGTACGGTTGCTGGGAACGCAGGCCGAGGGCGCCGCCATCGTTTCGGCGATCCTGGGCCTCAGCCGCACGCTTGGAAAAGCGACGACGGCGGAAGGCGTCGAGACCGAAGGGCAGCGGGATTTTCTCGTCGCTGCAGGCTGCAACGACCTGCAGGGCTTCCTGTTCTCCCGCCCTGTGCCGCTGGCTGACTTCGTCTCGTCATTGCCATCCACCGAAGCCATGCGGCCACAGTCGGCTGCCACACCCTGAACGGCTGATCGTCTTTAAAAAGCGGCCGCGTCACGGCCTCTTGCCGATCATCCAGACAAGGTAAGGCGCACCGGCGAAGGCCGCAAAAAGGCCGAGCGGCAGCTCGTAGGGGAAGGTTGCGGTGCGGGCGCCGAGATCGGCGATCACCATCAGCACAGCGCCAATCACAGCCGAGGCGACAAGGCGGCTGCCTGGCTTTTCGAAGCCGGCGCGGTGGGCGATGTGGGGAGCCATCAGGCCGACAAAACTCAAGGGGCCGACAAGCAGCGAGGCGGCAGCGGTCGCAATGCCTGCCGTCAGCACCATCATCATGCGGGCGCCGACCAACGGCAGGCCGAGGGCCAAGGCGGTGGGTGCTCCAAGCGGCAGGATTGTCAGCCACCGCGTGAAGATCAGGCCGATGATCAGGATCAGGACAGTAAGGGCGGCGAGGAACGCTGCAACGTCGGGCGTCGCCGCCGCAGCCGAGCCGCCAAGCCAGGCAAGAATCTGCCAGGCGCGCTGATCACCAACGGCAAGAAGAGCGCTGAGGATCGCCGAGCTGAAGGCGCTGACGGAAATACCTGCAAGCAGCAACCGCTCCGGCGGAAGATGCCGGCGGGCGGCAAAGAGCGCCACGAGCGCGAGCACGATGACTGCGCCACCGCCGGCCCCGAGGAAGAGTTCGAACGCGCCGGCACTGGCGGAGAAACTCAAGGCAACGGCATAACCGACACCGGCACCGCCGCTGACACCCAGCACCTCCGGGCTTGCCATCGGATTGCCGGTGAGGCGCTGCAGGATGGTGCCGGCCATGGCAAGCAGGCCGCCGGCGGCAGCCGACGCAACCAGTCGCGGCCAGCGGGTGGGAAAAAGCTCCCAGAAGAGATCGCCGCCAAGCAACATCCAACCGTCAGGCAGGCGAGCAATGCAGAGGGCCGCCCAGACGAGCGGCGGCAGGAGGCAAAGGATGAAGAGGAGCCGCGACAACGGCGCGCGGGAAACGACGATGCTGTCGGGCGGCTGCGGCGGCTCGACGGCGCGCACCTGCGGCAGCAGCCAGATGAGCAGCGGGCCGCCGATCAGCGCCGTCACCGATCCCGTCGGGAAGGTCTCGCCGGCCGAGGAGGCAACGAGCTGGACGACGCCATCGCAGAACCAGAGCAAGAGGCCGCCAGCAACAGGCGACAGAAGCAGGATGCTGCGTGTCGTGCGGATACCCGCCAGGCGCACCAGTGCCGGGGCGGCAAGACCGACGAAGCTGACGAGGCCGACGGCAGCGGCAACGCCGGCGGTCAACGCCACGGCAAGGCTGGCAACGGCTATGCGCGTGCCGGCGAGCGCGACACCTAGCGAGCGGGCACCGCTGTCGCCGAGGCCGAGCACGGTCAGCGGACGCAGCAACAGGAGGGTGACGGCGATGCCGAGCAGCAGCTCCAGACCAAGTGTTATCGTCGTCGACCAGTCCTGCTGGCTGAGCGAGCCACCGTTCCAGGTCACCAGCGACATCAGGTATTCACCCTGCGAGAGCGTCATTGCCGCTGACAGCGCGCTGCAGGTAATGCCGACGAGAAGACCGGAGACCGCCATCGTGATGGGCTCGAAGCTGCGACGCCAACCGAGCAGGAAGACGAGAGCCATAGCCGCAGCGGCACCGGCAAGCGCGACGAAGGCGCGGTAGCCATCGAGCACTTCAGGATAGAAGAGCGTCGCTGCGACGATTGCAAGCTGCGCTCCGGAGGAGACGCCGAGCGTCGAGGGATCGGCGATCGGGTTGCGCAGCAGGCGCTGCAAGAGGGCGCCGGCAAGCCCGAGAGCGGCACCGGCCAGTATCGCGACCGCCCCGCGCGGCAGAACGGCATAGGCGAAAATGATCTGCTGCGTCGTCATCCGCCCGGCATCGAAAGGCAGGGACGGCCAGTCGGCCAGGGGCAGATGGTTCAGTGCTGACCACAGGAAGAGGCCGGCAGAGGCGGCAAGGGCCAGAAGTGCTGCTGATAATGCGGCGGATCTCGTCATGGCTTTTCCCCCGACGACAGCAGCGCCGCCTTGAAGAGCCGCGTGAAGCGGGCTGCGGCGATGATGCCGCCATAGGGATTGATGTTGCCGAGCATCAGCACGCGGCCAGAGCGCACCGGCTGCAGCGATTGCCAGATCATGCTCTCCTTCAGGCCATTGCGGGCCTCGACCGGGATATCGGAGATGATGACGATGCGAGCTTCGGGGTCGGCCGCGAGATTTTCGATCGGCACCGGCGCGGCAAACGTATAGCGCGAGCGGTCCGTCCAGGCATTCGGCAGGCCGAGACGGCCGAGGATATCGCCGAACATGCTGTCTGCGCCGAAGACGCGCACATGCCTGGCATCGCCGATGTTGACGAGATAGGTCGGCCGGGACGCAAATGCCTGCAGGCTGAGGCGTGTCTCCTCGACGAGTGCTGCCTGTTGCTCCACCACAGCACGTGCTCGCTCCTCGAGGCCGAGTTCGCTGGCGAGCGCGGAGACGGCATCGATTGCCTTCTGATAGGGCGGCTCCCCCCTGTTGTAGAAAGGCAGCGACAAGACAGGCGCGATCGCCCGGAGGCTTGCCTCGAACCTGACATAGAAGGGCGAAATCAGGATGAGGTCCGGGCGCAGCAGGCGCAGGAGTTCGAGGTTCGGCGATCCGCGCAGGCCGAGATCTGCAACCGAGGTATCGAGCACGGGTTCGACCGCATCCTTGCGGAACTGCACGAGTTCGGTCGCGGCGACCGGCATGACGCCGAGCGCAACCAGTGTCTCCAGCATCGCCCAGTCGATCGCCGCGATGCGCTTCGGTGTTTCCGCAAGGGCCTTTCCCGGAACGGCGAAGGCCGCCAGCAGGGCAAGCGCCCGCCGACGGCTGATACCTCGTCCGTTTTCGTCTCGAATTTCACTCACCATTGAAAGGTCAGCTTGCCCATCACCGTTCTGCCATCGCCATAGGTGCAGCCGAAAGAGCTGCAGCTTGCAACATAGTCCTTGTCGGCAAGGTTCTTGAAGTTCAGCGAGGCGGTCACATTGTCCTTCTTGTAATGCACTGCTGCATCGAAGAGGGTCACGGCGTCAAGATCGAGCGTGTTCTTGATATCGCCGTAGCGCTGGCCGACATAACGCACGCCGCCGCCGAGACCGAAGCCTTCGAGCGCCGTATCCTCGGGGAAGGTGTAGTCGAGCCAGAGGCTTGCGGCATGCTCGGGCACATTGTCCGGGCGCTTGCCGTCGTCGATACCGCCGACGATTTCGGCCTGCATGTAGGTGTAGGCGGCGCGCAGGTCGAGGCCGTCTGTGAGACTGGCAACGCCTTCGAGTTCGATGCCCTTGACGTCGACTTCGCCGATCTGACCGGTTCTCGTCGTGCCATCCGGCAAAGCGTAAGTCGTCAGGACGTTCTCCTGCTTCAGGTCGTAGGCAGCGATGGTGAAGAAGCCGTTCCAGCCCTCCGGCTGATATTTGATGCCCACTTCCACCTGCTCACCCGTCGTCGGCTGGAGAATGCCGCTCGTTGCGGAAACCGGCACCGGCTCGAAGGAGGTGGCGTAGCTGATATAGGGGGCGATGCCGTTGTCGAAGACATAGCTGAGACCGGCCCGACCCGTCAGCTTGTGATCGTCCTGATCGAGAGGCCGTAAAATGCCCGTCAGCCGGTTCGTCGATGTCCCCTCGGTGCTTGCCCAGTCCTGCCGAAGGGCTGCCGTCGCGCGCCAGTTCTCATAGGCTAGCTCGTCCTGCACATAGAGGCCGACCTGTGTCATCTGTGAATTGACATAGGTGCTGAGCGTCGGGGCGATCAGCCGGACCGAACCATAGGCTGGATTGAAGGCATCGAGCGGGCTCGCACGCCAGAACTGCGTGCCGACATTATTGCTGTAATAGCGATAGTCGAGCCCGAAGAGCATCTTGTGCTGGACGTCCCCGGTATCGAATTCGGCAAGCAGGTTGTTGTCAACGTTGAACGTGTTGAGCAGCTCGTCCTGGATAGTGGCGTTGCGATTGATCGTACGCCCGCCGGTAAGGCCCAATGTCGACATGCCGAGCGCCTTATAATTCCAGTCGAAATTCTGATAGCGGAGGTTCTGGCGGAAGGTCCAGGTATCATTCAGCCGATGCTCGAACTCATAACCGAGATTGGTGAGCGTCCGTGAGGACGTATCGAAGCTCTTGTCGCCGACGAAGAAATCCCGCGACAGGCGGTTGCTATCAGTCGCATTCAGCGTGAGCTGCGTCGGCAGGCCGGATGGCGTGCTCGGATTGTCGTGCTGGATGCTGGTCAGGATCGTCAGCCTGGTATCGTCGTCGGGCTGCCAGGTGAGCGCAGGCGCAATGAAATAGCGGTCATTGTCCAGTTCTTCGACCTGCGCCGACGCCGTCCTTGCAAGCCCCGTAAGGCGATAGGCGAAATCGGAATTGCCGGGAATGATATCGCCGAAGTCGAAATAGGTGCCGTAGGTATCATAGCTGCCGGCCTGCACGCCCACTTCGCCGAAACGTTCGAAGACCGGCCGCTTGCTGATGAGATTGATCATGCCGCCGGGATTGCCCTGACCATACATGACGGAAGCCGGGCCACGCAGCACTTCGATACGCTCGAGCTGATAGGGGTCGACCGCAGGCGCACCTGCCGTGCGCATCATCCGCAGCCCATTCAGGAACTGCGCCTGGCGACTGTCGAAACCGCGAATACGCGGTGAATCAAAGCGCGGATCGGCGCCGTAGGGTTCGCCGACGACGCCGGGCACATAGTCGAGCGCCTGGCCGACGGTTTCGGCATCCTGCGACCTCAGCTGGTCGGCCGTCAGTACCGATATGGATTGCTGGGTTTCAAGAAGCGGTGTGCCGGTCTTGGTGGCCGTCGCACTCGTCCTGGCAACGAAGCCCCTTACCGGCGCTGTCGGGTCCTCGTCCTTGCCGCTGATCACGATCGGGGCAAGCGTCGTCGGACCGGCATCCTGCGCGGCCGCCGGAAACAGGGGCGCCAGAAGCGCGCTTGCCAGCGCTGTGGTGGAAGCAAATTTGAGGAGATGAAGAGAACCGGTCATTGGGGACTCGTTATATGCCGTAAAACTGGATTTTTCTAATCATGTTATTTTTCGGAGGTCCAATAAACGAGGCTCGAATTTTTCATAAGTCTGGATTATGAAATGCGCCCGATCTCATAGATTTGAATTCTTCCAGGAGAACATGATGGCGCTGAACGACCCCGGCTTCGAACTCCGGCACCTGCGATACTTCGTGAGCGTGGTCGAAGAGCGGAATTTCGAACGTGCGGCTGCCAAGCTCGGCATCGCCCAGCCGGGTCTCAGCCAGCAGATCAGGAGCCTTGAAAAGATTGTCGGCACACCGCTGCTCGATCGCAGCCGACGAGGCGTGCAGCTGACGCATTCGGGCGAGACCTTGTTTCAGGAGGCCAGGAAAGTGCTCGCCCAGACGGAAGCGACGGTTGCCGCCATCAACCGCGCCGGGCGCGGCGAAAGCGGACGCATCTCGATCGGCTATGTGGCGTCGGCCGCCTATTCCGGTGCCGTCGTCGGCTCTATCAGGGATTTCAAGCGCGACTATCCCTATGTCGAGGTCGAACTGCAGGAAATGGAACTGCGCCAGCAGTTGCAGCGCATCGCCGACGGCCTGCTCGATTTCGGCTATATCCGCGCGCCGGCCCCGATCCCATCAGGTGTTTCCGTACAGGTCGTGTTGCGCGAACCGCTGGTCGCCATGATCCCCGACGGCCATGAATTCGCAGAGCGCCCGATCGATACGCTGGCTCGATTGACGCAGGAGACGTTCATCACTCCGCGCCAGCCGCCGGACGTCGGCTTTCACCGCAACACGCTACAGGCCTGCCGTGAGGCCGGCTTCGAACCAACCGTCGATGCGGTGGCGCACGACTTCACCGAAATCGCCGCCCTCGTCGGCATCGGCATGGGGATCGCGCTGGTGCCGCAATCGATGAGCCGCGTGGAACTGCCTGATATCTACTACAGGCCGCTCGGCAGCGTCGCTGTCACCTCGGACGTGGCGATCGCCTATCGCAGGGGCGAAGGCGCTCCGGCGGTCAAAGCCTTTATCGCCCGGCATCGCGAGCAGCAACCATCGCCTGGTAACTGATCACCGGAATGCGATCATACAGGCTTCGGGTTCGGCGGCACTGATCGTCTATCCGCACGTCTTTGGCTGAAGACGAGGTATGCCAGGGCGCAGACGAAGATCGCAAGAAGCACCCATAGCTCACCGACATAGGTGATCCAGTGCTCCCCGATCCTGAGGCTCAGAACGCGGTCCATCAGAAACATCAGATCGATCGCGGAAGCCGACGGCAAGCCCACGATCCAGCCGAACGATGCGACGATCGGGATGCAGATGACCCCGGCGATCACCGCCGAGACAAACGCGCTGATGCCTGCAAGCCGCCAGGGAATGGTCAGCGCACCGTCGCGGTTCTCGTCCTCGCCCTTCCAGACAGAAAGGAAGATGATGAAGGCGAAGAAGAAGAGCATCGTTACGGGAGCTCTGAAGGACAATATGCCGAGGGAAAAGCCGACAGCCCAGAAATTGAAGCCGGCAAGAAGAACATCACGGGCCGCAAGCAACCACAGCAACCCGGCAAGCGTCCACAAGACACTCAAACCGGCATGCGCGCATCGCCTTGCGATCAATATCAGCATCGCGATAGCGTAGACGAACACGAGGAGGATACGGCCAAACAGGCCGAACATCAGAGCGACGGCGCCGCAGGTATCGGCAGCGCAGGCTGTCATCTTCACGGCCGCAAAGAGGATAAGCGGAAAACCGACCGTAACGGCAATCCACAGGGCGGTGAACACACTGCTATATATTGCGAAGTTCTTGCGGGTCATGATCTCTCCGTCGTCAGGAGAAATTTGCCAGACAGCTCTTAAGGACGCGAGAAGCCGATCGGTAAAATGCTGGTGGCTCCCCCATATCAGTTCGGCCGAGATTGTCGAACTTCTGCAGCATGAACAATCGAACATGGCCCTCTCCACATTGCGCCGTTCGCCGCTTGTCGGTTGCGGTCCTTGCGCCATTGGTGCAGCCGATAAGAATTGGCCGCGGCCAACTCCGTTTTCTGTTCTCCATCAATGCTTTCATTGATCAGTCCTTTGCGCGTGGATTTATCCCCACCAGGGCGGTTAGGACTGACGGATTGCCAATCTGGCTTCGGCTGCAACCGGCTCCATGACAATTGCACGACATAAATGGAACAAGGGTGGAAACGCTTGTAACCCGCCTGACATTGGCGGGCTCTAAAGAGGCGGCAAGAGTATTTGCCTGCCGCCGGAAAGGTGCCGCGGGCCTATCGGAGAGCGCCGGCATGAAAATCGTCCAGATCACCGACACGCATTTCAGCCCGTCGATACCGCATTTCAACGGCAACTGGGAGCCACTTGCGGACTTCATCAACGCCAGCGGCGCCGATCTCGTCATCCATACCGGCGACCTCGCCGTCGATGGCGCCGACAAGGACGGGGACCTCACCTTCTGCATGGATCTGATGCGGCAGGTGAAGATCCCGATGCTGATCGTTCCCGGCAATCATGATGTCGGCCATCTTCCGGGTTCGCTCCAGCCCGTCAATGCGACAAGGCTTGCCCGCTGGCGCAGCCTCGTAGGCCCCGATTACTGGCTCGAGGATGCCGGCAACTGGCGCCTGATCGGCCTCGACAGCCTGCTGATGGGCATGGAAAACGACGAGCAGGAAACGCAGTTTGAATGGCTGGAAAGAGCGCTTGCCACACGCGCCGGACGGCGCGTTGCAATGTTTGCCCACAAGCCGCTCTTTGTCGACACATCTGATGAAGGCGACACCGGCTACTGGAGCATCCGCCCGGCACAGCGCCAGAGGCTCTATGATCTGATCGCTGCCCATGACGTCGCGCTTTATGCCAGCGGCCACCTGCACTGGGCCTGGAAAGGCCGCTTCAACGACACCTCACTCGTCTGGGGTCCAGCGTCCTCCTTCATCATCGGCACGATGGAGCGCGAGATGCCGGGCGAGAAGCTCATCGGCGCCGTGCTTCACGATCTCGGCGATGATGTCACGAGCGAGATTGTCGCCGTATCAGGCATGAAGGCGCATGTGCTCGATGACGTGGTCGCCGAAGTCTATCCGCACGAGGCCCACAAGGTGCAGAGGGAGCCGGCGCAATGAGCGCGCTCTCCCTTTCGGCCATCAGGAAATCCTATGGCGATAACGCCATCCTGAAGAATATCAGCCTCGACGTCGAGCCAGGCGAATTCATCGCCCTCGTCGGCCCCTCGGGCTGCGGCAAGAGTACGCTTCTGCGCATCCTTGCCGGCCTCGATCATGCCGATAGCGGCGAGATCGTCATCGGCGGGCGGGAAATGTCCGACGTGGCGGCGGCCGACCGCAACATCGCCATGGTCTTCCAGTCCTACGCGCTCTATCCGCACCTGACGGCCGGCCAGAACATCGCCGTGCCGCTTGCCATGCGGCGCTTGAGCCGTGTGCAGCGCCTGCCCTTCCTGGGCCCGGTCATGCCCGGCTACCGTGCCATTCGTTCCGGCATTTCCAAGGACGTGCAGGAGACCGCAAAGGCCTTGAAGATCGATCACCTGCTGGAACGCAAGCCCGGCCAGATGTCGGGCGGCCAGCGGCAGCGCGTGGCGCTCGCCCGCGCCATGGTGCGCCATCCGAGCGTCTTCCTCATGGACGAGCCGCTGTCCAACCTTGACGCCAACCTGCGCGTCCACGCGCGCGGCGAGATCGTCGAGCTGCATCGCCGCGCCGGCGTGCCGACGGTCTATGTCACCCACGATCAGGCCGAGGCGCTTTCCATGGCCGACCGGGTCGCCGTGATGATCGGCGGCGAGCTGCTGCAGCTGGCAGCGCCGCAGGTCATCTATGACGATCCCGCCCATATCGAAGTCGCCCGTTTCGTCGGCCAGCCGCGCATCAATCTCCTGCCGGCGCGCGCCGAGCACGGAACAGTCGCCTTCGGCGATATCCGACTGGCGCTGGAAGAGACCAATCCTGCCGGTTCCGAGGTAACGGTCGGCATCCGTCCGGAATTCGTGCGGCTTGCCGCCGAGGGCGAGACCTCGCTTTCCGCCCGCATCGAGCGCCTGGAATTCCTGGGGTCGGAGGTGATCCTGTTCTGCCGGCTGAATGCGATCGGCGAGACCGTGCTTGCCAAGCTTGCGCCAGCCGATGCCGCAGGCCTCGCCGCCGGAATGACGGTTGCCCTCTCCTTCCAGCCCGACAAGGCGATGGTCTTTGCAGCCGATGGTCGTCGTCTGCGCACCAACGCCCTTCCTGCCGATACCGCCAGGGAGAAGGCTCATGGCTAGTATCGCTGCCGGCGAGATCCGCCCGGTCGCATCGGCGGTAAAGCATGAACGGCGCGAGGCGCAGACCGCATGGTTGCTGGCAACGCCTGCAATCGTCCTCATCGTACTCTTCGTGCTCCTGCCGATCGTCGCCGTGCTCTTCCTCGGCTTTACCGATTTCGAGCTGGGCGCCGGCAAGTTCCGCTTCGTCGGCTTCGAGAACTATGCAGAGCTCTTCACCGACCGCACCTTCCGCAAGTCGCTGTGGAACACGACGATCTATACGGCGATCGTCGCGCCCGTTTCGATCCTGCTCGGCCTCGGCGTCGCCATGCTGATCGAGAGCGAGGGCTGGGGAAAGAGCTTCTTCCGCACCGCCTATTTCCTGCCCGTCGTCTCGCTGATCGTCGCCATGGCGACCGTATGGCAATATCTCTTCCACCCGACCATCGGCCCGCTCAATGCGCTGATCGGCCTTGCCGGCCTGCCGAAGCCGAACTGGCTCGGCTCCTCGGCAACGGCACTTTACAGCCTCTCTATCATCGGCGTCTGGCAGACGGTCGGTTTCAACATGGTACTGTTCCTGGCAGGCCTCACTGCGATCCCGCGCGAGCTTTATGCCGCCGCCGAGATCGACGGCGCCAAGTCCCCGCTCGACCGTTTCATGCTCGTCACCTGGCCGATGCTCGGGCCGACGGCGCTCTTCGTCACCACGATCAGCGTCATCAATGCGGTCAAGACCTTCGAGACGGTGAAGACGCTGACGGATGGCGGCCCGAACCACGCTTCCGAAGTGCTGCTCTTCACCATCTACCAGGAGGGCTTCGTCTATATGAAGGTCGGTTATGCCTCGGCCATGACGGTCGTCTTCCTCGCCATCCTCGTGGTCATGATGTTCCTACAATACCGCTTCCTCGACCGGCGGGTGCACTATTCATGAAGACGCGCACGCCATTCACCCTCGGCCGATTGATCCGCCTTGCCTTGCTTCTTCTCGGCGCGGTCATCTTCCTCGCGCCCTATATCTTCATGATCTCGGCGGCTGGCAAATCGCAGGACGATATCTTCACCGCCGCGCTCTCGCTGATCCCGACACATTTCTTCTACGTGCAGAACTTTTCCAAGGCGCTCGACAAGGTGGCGATGGGCACGCTGGTGTGGAACGGCTTCGTCGTCTGCGCGCTGATCTTCGTCTTTCAGGTGCTGGTCGCCATCCCCTGCGCCTATGCCATGGCGAAGCTGAAATTCCGCGCCGCCCGGCTGATGATGGTGCTGGTGCTGCTCGGCCTGCTGGTGCCGATCCATGCCACGGCCCTGCCGCTTTATGTCGCCTTCGACAGCCTCTCGCTGCTCAATGGTTATACGGCGCTGGTCGCCCCCTTCACCATCTCGGTCTTTGCGATCTTCCTGTTCCTGCAGTTCTTCCGTGCCATGCCCGATGACCTGATCCATGCCGCCCGTCTCGACGGCATGTCCGAACTCGGCATCGTCTCGCGCGTCATCGTGCCGAATGCCTGGCCGGCAGTCACGGCCTTCGCGATCTTTTCGGTCGTCGCCCATTGGAACGACCTCTACTGGCCGCTGATCGTCATCTCGAAGCCCGGTTATGCCACGCCGCCGCTCGGCCTGATGAACTTCCGCGCTGCGGAAGCCGGCGACGATCACGGCGCGCTGATGGCGGCCACCATCATCATCACCATTCCCCTCGTTGCGGCCTTTCTGTTTGCACAGAAACGCTTCGTCGAGGGCATCACCATGACCGGTCTCAAAGGCTGACCGGCTGAACCCAGGAGAACGAGCGATGAAGCATTTCACCCAGTTCCTCGCAGCAGCGGCTCTGTCCGTGGCGGCAGCCCTGCCGGCCCACGCTGAAACGACGCTGACGATCCATTACCCGATGCCGGGCTTCTTCAAGGACGTGATGGACACGATCTCGAAGAAGTTCATGGAAGAAAACCCCGATATCAAGATCCAGTTCGCCGCGCCTTCGGCGACCTATGAAGACGGCATCCAGCTGATCCTGCGCCAGGCCGGCACGTCCGAAATGCCCGACGTCACCTTCATCGGCCTGAACCGCCTGCGCATGCTGAACGAGCGCAATGTCGCCGTCGACATGACGCCGCTGGTCCAGAAGGAAGGCAACATGGCCGAGCAGGGCTTCTCGGACACGATCCTGAAGCTCGCCCAGGTCAAGGGCAAGCAGGTTGGCCTCGCTTTCGCCACCTCCAACCCGATCATGTATTACAATGCCGATCTCGTGAAGGCAGCCGGCGGCAACCCCGACACCCCGCCGAAGACCTGGGACGAAGTCATCGCGCTCGCCGGCAAGATCAAGGCGCTCGGCAACGGCGTCGATGGCATGGACTTCCGTTGGCAGGGCGACGACTGGATGTTCTCGGCACTCCTCTTTGGCGCCGGCGGCAAGATGCTGAGCGACGACGAGCAGAAGGTCACCTTCAACGGTCCCGAGGGCCAGAAGGCTGTCGAACTGATCAGCCGCTTCGTCAAGGAAGGCGGCATGCCGGTTTTCACCAAGGCAGCGGGCGAGCAAGCCTTTGCAGCCGGCAAGGTCGGCTTCGAATTCCAGACGACGGGCGCGCTCGTCAACACGATCAAGAATGTCGGCGCCAAGTTCGACCTGCGCACCGCCCAGATCCCGCTGATCGACCCTGAAAAGGGCCACCTGCCGACCGGCGGTAACGCCGTCGTCATCCTCGCCAAGGATCCGGCGAAGCAGGAAGCAGCCTGGAAGTTCGCCAAGTTCGCCGCCGGCCCCTATGGCGCCTCGGTCGTCGTTCCCGGCACCGGCTACGTGCCGAACAACGAGCTTGCCGCCAAGTCGGCCGAATATCTCGGCGACTTCTACAAGAAGAACCCGCTCTTCCAGGCCGGCCTCAGCCAGATGCCGCGCATGATCCCCTGGTATGCCTTCCCCGGCACCAACGGCGTCAAGGTCACCCAGACGATCGTCGACAACCTGTCGCGCATCGTCGATGGCTCGGCTGAACCGAAGGAAGCCCTCGACGACGCGGCCTCCGACGTCGAAGGCATGCTGCCGCGCAGCTAATGCTCTGAAAGATACGCGGGCTCAAGCGGCCCGCGGTCTCGATCCGGAACCGTCGCAACCCATGAGGGGTGCGGCGGTTTCTTCTTTCTGGAGGTTCCGCACCGTGCCGCCGGGGCGCAAGGCATGCGACAATTCCAGGTGTCTCAACGGCGCGTTATTCTCGACGATATCGAGCAGCAGCGATGCCGCCGTCGCGCCCATGCTGAGATCCGGCATTTCGATCGAGGTCAGTGTCGGGTTGATGAGCTTGCCGATGGCGATGCCATCGAAGCCGGCAACCGAGATATCCTCGGGCACCCGCAGGCCCTCGCGATTGACAGCGCCGATGACGCCAAGCGCGATCAGGTCGTTCGAGCCGATAATGGCGGTCGGCGCAAATGCCCGCAGGGCCTGGCCGAGATCCATCTGGTCGTAACCGCTGACGAAGGGCACCTCTATGGCCTCGAGCGGGGAGACACCGGCCGCCGCCATCGTCTGCAGATAACCGCGATAGCGCAGGAGCGCGCGGTCCGAGGCCTTGAAGCTGCCCGAGACATAGAGGATGCGCCTGTGCCCCATGGAGAGAAGATGTTCAGTCAACCGGCAGCCGGCCGCATAATTGTTGACGGTGACGGCAGCCGGATATCGGGCCGTCGGGGAGCTGCCGAGCAGCACCGTTGGCGGCAGGTCCTGTGCCAGCGCCGGGCTCGTCTCGCCGTTGCAAACCGTCAGGATCAACCCGGTCGGCCGCTCGCCGAGCAACCCTGCCACGGCATCGGCCTCCTGATCGGGATCGTAATTCGATTGCGCAATGAGGACGCTGTGGCCGGCGACCAGCATGCGGTTCTGGATGCCTGAGAGCGACGAGGCAAAGACCGGATTGGTGACGCTCGGCACCAGCACGCCGATAACCGGGCGGCGGCCGCTGCGGGCCGAAGGCGCGGCCGCTCGATAACCGACTTCTGCCGCCGCACGGCGTACGCGAAGAGCGGCGGCCCGGCTGACGGGACCGCTGAGGTTCAGCACCCGGCTTGCCGTCGCCATGGAACATCCTGCCCTCAGCGCAACCTGTTTCAACGTCGTCATCGCCGTCCTGTCCGTTTCCGTCGAGGTTTGCAGGCTCTTACGGGCCGATTGTCATGGAATGATGACGGACCAGGGCTGGGTCTCAACCCCGCTTGGGCTTAAGGCCAAGGATTTGCCGCACGCCGTCCTTGGTGAAGGGCTGCGTCAGTTGGCTGACGAAGCCTGGAGCGATCTGGCCCTTGATGCCGATATCGGTCGAGGATGGGCGATCGGGATTGAAATAGGTGCCGAACAGCTGGTCGAACAGCACGACATTCTCGCCGTAATTGGTATTGCCTTCGCGCAGATCCTTCGAATGGTGCCAGCGGTGCAGCCGGGGTGTCGAGAAGACGAAATCGAAAAGGCCGGTCCGCATGTCGACGTTGCAATGGGTCAGGATGCCGATGAAGGCCGTGACGGCGCCGAGCCACCAGAAGACCTGCAGCGGGGCTCCGAGCAGGTAGAGCGGGATCTGGCTCAGCGCGATCTTGAACAGGGAATCGATGACGTGGAAACGGCCGGTATTGATGACCCAGAGGCGGGTGACGCTGTGGTGCAGGGCATGGAAGCGCCAGAAGAACAGCCGTTCATGAGCGATGCGGTGCGCCCAGTATAGACCGAACTCGGCAATGACGACGGCGAGGGTCGCCTGGAAGATCATCGGCCAGGATGACGGCCAGAGACTGAACTGCATGGCGGCAAGCGGCTGCAGCAGGCCGGCGGCGAGCATCGGAAAGATCGCCGCCGCAAGTGCTGCCAGTTGCACCAGCCCCTTGGTCAGAACCGTATGGGCGATATCGTTGGCCGTTTCGCCATCCGCCTGCAGCCAGCGCTGCTCGTAGGGAATGGTGCGTTCGAGCAGGAAGAGAAGCAGGACTTCTCCCGCATAGACCGCCGCAAAGCCAAGCATCGGCCGGTCGCCGGCGAAGGCAAAATAGGCGCCCGTCAGGCCGGAGAAAAACACCAGCGGCCAGGACAGGTAGGCAAGAATATATCTTCCGGCTGCGGCTGCTTTCGCCATCGATATCATATCCCCTCAAGAGTTCGGCGGGTTTCGAGCCAATTGCGCAATCCTGCCCGGATAGCCGGCGACTGTCGCAGCCCGGACCGATCCGGGAACGCCCTCGACCCGGCCCCCCGCCACTCATGCCATCGATCCGGACAATCGGCAATCGCCTGGGACCGTCGTCGCGCTGAACGATGCTGCCAAAGTGTGGATGGACGATTGCAGGGGCATTGCAGCGATCCGGCGATTTCGACTGACCGCACGGCAGTCGCCGGAAGGCGCGGGATCCGCGCAACGAAAATCCCTGCCCGTGTATCGGCAGGTTTCAATCCACGCATTCGTGTCTTGAGACTGGTGCCGGCCTTTGCCAGATTGGCGGCAGCGGCTTGCGGGCTGCTTCAATAAAATCAAAGGAATTGGCCCATGAAACGCGATATTGAAATCACAACGGCTGACGGCATTGCCAGGGCGTCAGTTTTCCGTCCCGAAGGCAGCGAGGGCAAGCTCCTGCCTGGTGTTCTCTACTATATGGACGCGCTCGGGCCGCGCGAGGCCATCGATATCATGGGCGAACATCTGGCGAATGCCGGTTATGTCGTGCTTGCTCCCGATCTCTTCTACCGTTTCGGCTCCTACGGCCCCTTCGACGGCTCCTCCTTCGGTAATGAGACCGCGCGTGCCGAGATCATGAAGATGATCCGCGAGACGACGCAGGAGATGACGAAGCGCGACAGCGCAGCCTTCCTCGACGCGCTGGAGGCAGAAGGCGTTTCCGGTCCGGTCGGTGCCGTCGGTTATTGCATGGGCGGCGGCCGGGCGCTGACGGCAGCGGCCACTTATGCCGACAGGATCGCGGCTGCCGCAAGCTTCCACGGCGGCAATCTCGCAAGCGACGCGCCTGACAGCCCGCATCGCCTTGCCAGTGGCATCAAGGCACGCGTCTATGTCGGCGTTGCCGGCGTCGATGGCAGCTTCCCGCCTGAACAATCCGCGCGGCTTGCCGAGGCGCTCCGCACCGGCGGCGTCGACCACATCATCGAGAATTATATCGGGATGTCGCATGGCTGGACGGTTCCCGATCGCGGCGAGACCTACAGCGAAAAGGGCTCCGAGCGACACTGGAAGCGCCTGCTCGAACTTTTTTCGGAAACGCTCGGCTGATATCGGCGAACGCGACCCACCCGGCCTCGGGCGGGTCCTTGATCATTGCGACATGCCATTGAGTATCCAGGCTTTGCTGGCGTGAAACCGTGATCATGCGCACCGTTATACACAGGCGGGAAGGCGACATTAACCCATTGGGCTTGCACGGCAAATTATCTCGCCGCGTGGCGACAGCGTCCTTGGCCATCAGTTTGCCATGATGCGCCCTACCCTCGCACGCGTTTGCCCCAACGAGAATTGGATTGATGATCAACTTCACGAAATCTGCCATCGGCATTCTGCTTGCCCTTGGCACCGCAGCCTCCACCTCGAGCATCGCGTCGGCGCAGTATTACGACGGTTATGACAGAGGCCCGCCACCGCGCTACGAGTCTGACAGGGATTGGGGCCGGCCTCATTCGCCGCCCGGTTGGGGTCGTCCGCCGCGCGGTGGCTGCGATCCCCGATGGGCAGAGGACAAGGCGCGTGATTTCGGCTTCCGCCGCGCTCGCGTCGTCGACGTCACGCCACGGCGCGTGATCGTTCAGGGCTGGACGCGTCGAGGTCCCGACGAGATCAGCTTTGCCAACGTTCGCGGCTGCCCGGCGCTGCGATAACGGCTTCCGGCCGATATGAGACGCCCTCGGTCGTAAGACCTGACCGAGGGCGTTTCATGTTACTACAGAAACTCAAGGAACTTTTTTGTCCGCCGTCGTTTAAACAGCATGATAAAATCCATGCTCCTGTTCGGCTTCATATCGCTTTCAATCTTCGGTGTCGGCAACGCCCAGCAATTTGCGGCCGAGACCATCAATAACGCGTCGATTGATGACATCTCCCCAGCCCCGCCGAGCGCACGATCGCCGTCGCCGGATCCGGCCGTCATCCACCTTCAGGTTCTGCTTGATCGAGCCGGTTCGTCGCCCGGAGTGATCGACGGCTTCTACGGCGACAACGTCGTGAAGGCGATTGCCGGCTTCGAGATCATGCAGCGACTTCCCGTCGACGGGAAACCAGACCCGCAGATGCTCGCCCGGCTCCAGGACGACCGGAAGGTGATCGGACCCTACGTGATCGCACAGGATGATGCCGCCGATCTCGTCGAGGACATTCCGAAAGATTATGCCAAACAAGCCAGGATGACACATCTCGGCTACACGAGCGTCGCCGAGCGGCTGTCGGAGCGCTTCCACATGGATATCGACCTGCTCAAAACACTGAACCCCGGCGCTCAGTTCGTCCCGGGCGAAACAGTCTCGGTCGCAGTCATTGGTGCGCCGAGAACGGGGAAGGTCAAGCGTATCGAGGCTCACAGGAAAAGCGGTGAGGTGCTGGCCTTTGCCGGCGACGGATCCGTTCTTGCAGTCTACCCGGCGACGATCGGCAGCGACGACAACCCCTCACCCGCGGGCCGGCACAAGATAAACGGCGTCGCCCGCGAGCCCAAATATACCTATAATCCCAAAGTGAATTTTCAGCAGGGTCATAACAGGAAGCTCCTGCAATTGCCGAGTGGCCCCAACAATCCGGTCGGGACGGTCTGGATCGACCTCTCCGAGCCGACCTACGGCATCCACGGATCGCCGGAGCCATCCTTGATCGACAAGGCCGGTTCGCACGGTTGTGTGCGGCTGACGAATTGGGATGTCGAGGAACTTGCCGGCATGGTGAAGCCCGGCGTCATCGTCGATTTCGTCGACTGAGCGGTCTTCTGACCGAACGGGAGGCACGGATCCATGCACCTTTCGACGGGATCCCTGATCTGCGGATGTCGGCCCGCTGCTATCCCGCGCGGTGACGCGACGATCGGATAAAGCAGTTCAGCCGCGGCGATGATCGCGGATCATGCCTTCAAGAGCTGGATTTCCGCTGCGAGCGACAGCCATCAGCGCCGCCTCCCCGCCGCCGTCACGGGCAAGCAGTGACATGCCGTTCTGCAGCGTCGCGAAGAAGACGGCAGCGGCCTCGCAGTCGAAGGTGTCGTTCAATTCCCCCTCACTGACGGCGCGCTTGAATCTTTTCATGAGCTGGCTAATATTTTCCGCACGGCGCTGCCTGAGATCCTCGCCGATTGCCTCGATTTCGCTCGCAGCCGGATTGGAGCCGAGCACGATCATGCAACCGGCCGGCTGATCAGAGCGGCTATAGGCGCGGGCAGTATTGACGAGGAAGCCTTCGATCGCTGCGGCAATCGTCTGCCCTTCTTCGAGCGCTCTCCAGATCTCGTTGTTGACCGTCGCCTGATAGAGATCGAGCGCTTCGGTAAACAGTGCCTCCTTTGAGCCGAAGGCGGCATAAAGGCTCGGAGGTGCGATTCCCATGGTCTGGGTCAGATCGCTCATCGAGGTCTCTTCAAAACCCTTTTGCCAGAACAGATGCATGGCGCGCGACAGCGCTTGCTGCCGGTCGAAGCTTCTCGGGCGTCCGCGTTCGTTCATCTCAGGTTTGCCTCGCGCAATCGGGATTCCAATTCTGTATCGCTCAATACATAAATCGCTTGACGAAAGGATACAATCGCAGCATGAATTCTGTATCAATCATTACAGAAAGGAATATCATGTCTATCCTTGACGGAAAGGTGGCTCTCGTGACCGGCGGCAGCCGCGGTATCGGCGCTGCAATAGCCAGACGGCTCGCGGTCGATGGCGCCAAGGTCGCACTGACCTATGTGAATGGAGACGAAGCGGCCGCCAATGTCGTCAAGGCGATAGAGGCCGAGGGCGGAACGGCGCTTGCTCTAAAGGCCGATGCGTCCGACGCGGCCGATGTCGAGGCAGCCATTGCGACGGTTGCGCAAACCTTCGGCCGCATCGATATCCTCGTCAACAATGCCGGAATTTTCCACGCGGGGCCGATAGAAACGCTGTCGCTCAGCGATTTCGATGCGACGTTCTCGATCAATGTCCGCTCGGCTTTCGTCGCCTCCAGGGCGGCCCTTGCTGTCATGCCGGATGGCGGTCGCATCATTTCGATCGGCAGCAATCTTGCAGTACGCGCCACCTCTCCGGGACTCAGCCTCTATACGGCGAGCAAAGCGGCGATCGCAGGCCTGTCGCAGGCGCTCGCCCGTGAACTCGGCCCACGCCGCATCACGGTCAATGCCGTGCATCCCGGCTCGACGAATACGGACATGAACCCGGCAGACGGCCCGCATGCGCGTGCGCAGAGGGGTCTGATGTCCAATCCGGCGGGCTTTGCCGATCCCGGCGAGATCGCCGATGTCGTCGCCTATCTCGCTTCACCAGCTGCCCGCTCGGTCACGGGTGCGGCCTGGACGATAGACAACGGGGCGAATGCCTGAAGCTGGAAGAGAAGAGGCCCGGCACAAACCGGGCTTCGATCATGCCGCCGTATTGGCCTCGGCTGCGCTGAGCGCAAGATCGGTCACCTCGCCGGTCGAGGCATAACCGGAGACGAGTTCGGCGAGCATCAGCCGGGCGGCAGGTATGTCGTTACGATCGAGAGCCGCATCGAGAACCTTCAGACGTTTGGAAAGCTCCGGCCAGAAGAGAAAATCCTCGCGCGCCTTCATGATGCGCGGATGCTGCGTCGTCTCGGGATTATCGCCGATCAGCAGTTCCTCGTAGAGCTTCTCGCCGGGCCTGAGACCCGTGACCGAGAGCTCGATATCGCCTTCGGGATTATCGTCGCTGCGCACTGTCAGACCCGAAAGATCGATCATCCGGCGCGCCAGATCGGCAATGCGCACCGGCTCACCCATATCGAGCAGGAAAACATCACCGCCGTCGGCCATGGCGCCGGCCTGGATGACGAGCTGCGATGCCTCCGAGATCGTCATGAAGTAGCGGGTGATATCAGGATGGGTCAGCGTCACCGGCCCGCCATCTTTGATCTGCTGGCGAAACAGCGGCACGACGGACCCTGAGGAACCCAGCACATTGCCGAAGCGCACCATGGAGAAATTGGTGTGCGTGGCGGACTGCCTTTCGGCCGACAGCGCCTGCAGCACCATTTCGGCAAGCCGTTTGCTGGCGCCCATCACATTGGTCGGGCGGACCGCCTTGTCGGTGCTGATCAGCACGAAATTCGATACGCCGTATTTCGCCGCTGCCTGTGCGGTGATCAGCGTGCCCATGACATTGTTCTTGATGCCTTCGACGGCATTTTGCTCGACAAGCGGCACGTGCTTGTAGGCGGCGGCATGATAGAGCGCCTGCGGACACCAGCTCATGATGATGTGCTCCATGCGGTCGCGGTCGCGCACCGAACAGAGGATCGGGACGATCTGTACCTTGTGCTGGTCGTACAGCTCCGAAAGCTTCTGCAGCTCGCCATGGATCGCATAAAGGGCGTATTCGTTCTGCTCGACGAGGATGAGATGCGTCGGGCCACTGCGCAGGATCTGGCGGCAGAGCTCGCTGCCGATAGAGCCGCCCGCGCCCGTCACCATCACGACCTTGCCGAGCGTTGCCTTGTCGAGCAGCTCCTGGCGTGGCGCCACCGCCTCGCGTCCGAGCAGGTCCTCGATTTCGAGTTCGCGAATGTCGGAAACGGCGATGCGGCCCTGCGCAAGTGCGGTCAGATCCGGCAGCGTGCGAACATTCACCCGCGCCTTGCGGATCTGTTCGAGGATCTCGTTGCGGCGCTGGCGCGATGCCGAGGGCAGAGCCAGAAGCACGTTATGGATATTAAGTGTCTGGACGAGCCCTTGCAGATCCGAGGGATCATAGATCGGCAGGCCGCCCATGATGCCGTTTCTGAGCTTCGGATCGTCATCGAGATAACCGACGACATTGAGCTCGGCATTGTTGGTCAGTGCGGCGGCAAGCTGGCGGCCGGAACTGCCAGCGCCATAAATCAAGACCTTGGCGAGCGTATTCTTGTGCAGGATGCGCTGATAGGTATCGCCCAGCCAATAGCGGATGCCGAGGCGCGACAGGCCGATTGCGATCAGCAACAGGAGCGGCTGCAGGATGCCGACCGTGCGTGGAATGCCGGGAACACTGAGAGCGGTGAAGATGCTCGCGAAGGCGACGCCATAGATCGCAATCGCCTTCAGCACCGCCAGAAACGCAGCAATGCCGGCATAACGGAAGATCGCCCGATACATGCCCATGACGATGAAGATCGGCAGCGCCAGGCATAGCGAAACGAGAACCGCAAGCCATTGTACGCCGGTCAGCACTGTCCATTCATTCAGGCGGAAACAATAGGCAAGCCAGATGGTCAGAATACAGAAGCTGGAATCGACGATCAGCGCAAGAATACGCTTTGCCGGACGCGGCATTGCCAGGAGCGGCCCCACCAGTGCCTGCATCGACATCCAGGACTGGCTGGTCTTTGATCCGTCGTTTGAAGGATCACCATGCATGTTTATACTGCCCATCCATCATTCCAGCCTGACTTCTTCTTGTCCTTTTCGATCTCAAGTGCAACCGAATAATCAGCGGTCGCGCACGCAATCTGTTTATAACCTTAGGTCGTAGGCTCAATGCGTTATGCCCTTGCTGCCCAATACCTTGCCGACGGTCATTGCCAGGATGCGCATGTCCATGAAGAAGGAGCGGCGCTGCAGATAATCAACATCGAACTTTACCTTTTCGGGGATCGGCAGTTCGTCACGGCCATTGACCTGCGCCCAGCCCGTCAGCCCCGGCAGCAGCGCATCGACACCTTCTGCCGTGCGCAGCGCGATTAGGTCGTCCTGGTTATAAAGCGCCGGACGCGGGCCGACGAAGCTCATGTCGCCCTTCAGGATACACCAGAGCTGCGGCAGTTCGTCGAGGCTCGACTTGCGCAGGAATCCTCCGATCGGCGTCAGATAGCGGGAGGGGTCGTCGAGAAGATGCGTGGCGACCGTCGGCGTATCGATCCGCATGCTGCGGAATTTCGGCATCCGGAAGATCTCGTTGCGGCGCCCCACACGGTTCGACCAGTAAAGTGCCGGTCCCGCAGATGTCAGGCGTACGCAAAGCGCCACGACCGCGATCGGAATGATCAGGATCAGGGACGCCACCATCGCCATGAAAAGATCGACTGCCCGCTTCAAGTCCGTCCTCGCTCTTTGCACACTGTTCCGGCCTCCAACTGCCCGCCTTGCCCTATCGTCTCCAGCCAATTCACGTCAACGATCCTTTCCGGCCTCAGAACGCTTTACTCGTTGTTTCTCAGATATTTGCGGCAATCACGTCACCGCCTACCGAAACGCTTCCTAATCTAAGCTATTGATACGAGATGTCTTTCATCTCATTGCGGAAGCTAATTTAGCAATCATTTCCGATACCTGTTTGCCCTCCGAAGAACGACGTGTCCTACAGCCAGTCCAGTGATAGTGCCTAAAATACGTATTGCAGTCTTATCGAGATCATCTCCATGCCAATGAGCGGTCCACGGTGGACATCGCCCGGTTACTCGAAAGCATTCAAGCCCTCCGTGCAACCGGACTATTCTGCCGTACCAGCGCCATCAGCATTGGGCCAAGCGAGAACTCCCCTCGTGCCCCCTTGCGGGTGAGGTCACGCAGATAGCCGCCCGGCGAGTTGATATGGTTTGCTCGTTCCAGCATGCAGGCAATAACGACAGCGGCATTTTCACGGCCGAGGCTTTCGCAGGCCGCCTGATAGGTCTCTGACGTGATCCCCAGCATGGACCGTACGGTGACGGCAGCGGTCACGAAATCTCGCCAGCCCCTGATCGATCCTCCCTGAGCGTAATCGCTGATTTGCGGGCAAGCCTGCAGAATGAGGGCAAGAGGAAATATTTTCTGTGGTCCGTTTGGCTGAACCATCCCGGTCGTAACCCGCAGTGTTTCCGCTTGCGCCGTCGGTAAGGATTCCAATTCAAGAGAGTCTATATCTGAATTCTGTATGTGCGGTTCGTTTTGGACCACTCTGGCGCTCACTTTTTTGAAATTATCGAAGTTCGTCAAGAGATTGACGATGTCGGTGCGAAGGGTTTCGAGATTCAGGCGAACACTGTCGAGATCGGAAGCCGATGCGTTGCGGGGAAGGTATGCGAGGTGATGTGCATAGGCAGCCTCGATGTCGTCCCAATTGCCGGGAACACCGTCCTCGATTGCGGCATCAATCAGCTTGCGGACATCGCGGCGGCAGATCGTCAGCCGCTCGCGCGCGCGCCGGAGTGCCATCCGGTCGGCTTCGATCCTTTGAGCCATGGCAGCCAGTTCTTCGCTGCGGGCAAGAAGCGGCGCCAGGCTGAAGCCATAGGCATCCTCAAGTTCACCGGATGTTTTCCGGCGGGCAAAACGTTTCCCATTGGCGCTGTCCTTGCGGATGATCAGGCCGGCGTCGACAAGAGCCGCCAGATGCCGACGCAGCGTGGTGACTGCAATGCCGTGTGCCCGCACGATCAGCTGTCGGTTGGATGGAAAGACGACCATGCTCGCCTCACCGGAGAGATGGTTCTCGGGATAGAAGGAGAGAAGTGCATTCAGCACAGCGAGTGTGCGGTCGGAAATGTCGAGCAGCGGACGTGCTTCGCAGACGTCGCGAAACACCTTCCACTTGTCGACGGACTTATCTGGTTTAATTGATTCGGCCTGAAGCTGACCTCTCATCAAGGCAAGCGACATTGGCCGCCGCCCGAAAGGCGTCGTCACAAATCCCGTATCCATCGTGGTTCACCTTATACAAAGGCAAATCATCAGCGCCCGCCAAAACGGCGTTCAAAAACCTTGACAGCGATTCCGGGAAGTGCGATTCTCTAGGTGCTAAACGAGAGAAGAGGGCTTCCGGATGTTTTGTTCGGGGGCCTTTTTCTTTGCCTATTGGCTCCTTTTCCTAACAGTCAAATCCTTGTCAGCGGCTTAGCCTGCCAACAGTTATCGTTGTGACCTGACGGCGCCGAACTCTTCGAAGAGCTCATCCAGCCGGGTTGTGAGATAATCGGCGAATTCAGGCACCATGCGCTCATCGAACGTGATGCGCGTCTTGTTGCCGGAGCGCTCGATTTGCGCTGCCCTCTGTCCTTGCCGCGTTTTCCAGATATCGCCCGCCGCCTTCTTCTGATCGCGCGCTGCCATTTTCGACAACACACGTTGCAGACGCTGATCGCTGTCGAGATCGGCAAAGGCGTCGTCCTCGATGATCGACTCGACCTTCTTCGGTGACGAAGAGACGGCATCGACGAGAGCGAGCCATCGGGCACGACCTGCCTTTGGTGCCGGCCCGATTGCCAGGATCACGGTCTGCGGTACGCCGCGGGCGACCGAGATATAACGGCTGAGATCGGCCTTGTCGGTCGAAAGCGCCGCCATGATGACATCTCGGGGGTAGCCAGCCTCTTCCAGACGATGGGCGAACAGCGCCTTCTCGATGAAGGAGAGATCCTGGCGATCGAGATTTTCCTTACCCTGAGCAATGACCAGTTCGGTATCGCTCAAGCTTTGAACGATCGCCTTGACCTTAAGGCCGAGCTTAGCAGCAGCCCGCAGTCGGCGACGGCCGTAGGCAATCTGGTAGCGTCCTTCCGTTTCAGGGTCAGGCCGGACCAGGATCGGCACTTTCTGACCATGTTCGGAAATGCTTGCCACCAACGCATCTAAGTCGGCATCGCGCTCGACCGGGATACGATCGCTGATCGAGGAATTGGAAATATCCGAGGGATCGATTTCAAGAACGGAAAATCCCGAGGAAATCTGTGCCTGGAGACGGCCGGCGGCACGCGCCGCCTCCGTCATTTCCTGAAGCGATGCACCCATGGCCGAGACGGCACCGGTGCGCACTCGGTCCGGGTTCTTCTCGATGCCGGCCGAAGCCGCCGGTGTCTCGGCCTTGCGCATGAAGATCGAATTGACGGTATCGCGCCGGCTCATCAATTCTCTCCTTTCCAGTCAAATCCGGGCAGGCCGGAAAGACGCAGTTGGGAGCTCCCAACGTGCTCATCGGCTACCGACAGATGGAGGAAATTTTGCGAGATGCTCACAGTGGGGCAGCCATTGTTGGGAGCTCCCAACAGGTCGTGATTGCCAGTGAAGCCTGAGGAGTTGATATCGATCGCGGGAAACGTCATGTGCGCCCCCATGCCTGCCGGATCAGCGTCTCGACTTCTCCGTTGACGGCATCGAGGGCTTCCATCGCCCGGTCATAGGTCGAGCGTGTCAGGTTTTCGCGGCCGATCTCATAGAGAGTCTGCTTGGTAAGACCGGCGTCGGAGACGGCTGCCGATTTCACCATCGCATTGATCATCACGTGATCGTCGAACAGATTGCGCAGAAGAGCCGCGACCTTCGTCTGCGGCGCATCCTGCGGTTCGTAGCGGGTGAGCAGATAACGAATGAAATCATAATTGAGCTCGCCGCCGGCTTCGCGCACGACGGAGAGAAGGTCATGCGTCATCAGCAGGAACTGGCTCATGGAAGCCACGTCCAGCATCTGCGGATGTACGGTGACGATCATCGAGGTTGCGGCGCAAAGGCCGCTCAGCGTCAGGTATCCGAGCTGCGGCGGGCAGTCGAGGACCACGACATCATAGTTCTCGCCAACATCGTCGAGCGCCTTGGCGACGCGCATGAAGAAGACGCCTTCGCCATCCCGGGAGCCGCGCACCAGCGCGCGTGGCGTCGTATGCTCGAACTCCATGAGTTCGAGATTGCCCGGGATCAGATCCAGGCCATCGAAATAGGTATTGCGCACCACCTCAGAGAGGGGACGCCGCTCCTCATCGTAGCGGATTGCCGCATAGAGTGTCTCGTTGGAACGGACATCCGTCTCCGGCATGACGCCGAGCATGGCCGACATGCTGGCCTGCGGGTCAAGGTCGAGGGCGAGCACGCGGTAGCCTTGCAGCGCTAGATATTGCGCAAGATGGACCGAGGTCGTGGTCTTGCCCGATCCGCCCTTGAAGTTGGTGACTGCGATGACCTGAAGATGTTCGTTCTCCCTGCGGCGCGGCAGGAAGTCATGCGCCTCACGTCCACGGGCGGAGGCGGCAAGCAGGGCGCGCAGTTCATTGAGCTGACGCAAGGAATAGAGGCGCCTGCCATTGCTGCCGACATCGGGCTGCGGGCCTTCGCCGGCAAGCGTCATCTTCCGCAAGGTCGAATCCGAAACGCCGATCAGCTTGGCCGCCTCGCCGGAGGTAAAGCGGCGCAGTGTCTTGCTCGCAGTCGGCGGAAACAGGGCTTCGCTGATCGCCTGCAACTGCGAACTGATCGTCGACGCATGGGCGCCGATCGTCTCATCGACGCTACGTTGAAGGGTCCGAGAAGTCCTTTGTGGCTTGCTCACGCTCTAATCTTTCATCACGGAAAAACACCAGAAACGGCTGTTTATCCGTGACGATTACCGATCGCAGCGATTCTGGCAAGGTACTCCGGCAGAACAAGGCTTCAGCGGCGGCGGTCACGATCACGAGTTTACGACAGAAGGATTACAATTTCCCCTGATATCTCCGTCAGTTAACAGAAATCCGATTCGCCTTGCAAAGCTGTGCCGTCCTCACATCATTTTTGTGATCGATGCGGCAAAGCCGATGTTTTGATCCGGCAGACGGTCCCTGGCGCATCCCATTGAGAAGAATCAGCTATTACCGATTCCTAATCTTTGCCGGCAAAGGATCTGATGACGAAAGGGGCGAGGGCCTTATTGCCGCAATCCTCTGTGGCGTCGCCGAAGGCGAAGGGCGCCTGTGTTTCGAAATCCGGAGACGAGATCACGCCTATCGGGAACGCGGATGTGATCGAAAGGCTGTCTGACACCTTTGTCGATGGTTGGGCGTGCCAAAATCGAACAGGGGTGTGGCGGAATCAATCTGCGTATTTGATTCCGTTTCGACCAAAGATGTGAGAAAAAACAGCGCGTTAGGAACACGCGAAATACCCTGCCGAGGCACCCGAAATGGGCTCTTTCAAGCCCATCCTCGTAGAACAATCTTATAAAGGATCCGGGATGTTTCCGCAATGACTGGCATGCTCAATCCCCAGTGGACAGCCGAGAAAACGTGATGCCGCCCGCCTTAGCCGCTGAATGTGTAGCCGGCAATCGAGGCCGGCTTCATCTCGATTGAGAAGCCGGGCCGGGTCGGCGGCATATAGGCCGCATCCTTGATGATGCAGGGATCGAGAAAATGTTCATGCAGATGGTCGACATATTCGATGACGCGGCCATCCTTGGTGCCTGACACCGCCACATAATCGATCATGGACAAGTGTTGCACATATTCGCAGAGCCCGACACCGCCGGCGTGCGGCCAGACCGGCAGGCCGAATTTGGCGGCGACCAGCAGCACGGCCAGCACCTCGTTCAACCCGCCCATGCGGCAGGAATCGATCTGCACGATGTCGATCGCACCCTCGGCGATGAACTGCTTGAACATGATACGGTTCTGGCACATCTCGCCGGTCGCGACCTTCACCGGGGAAATGCCCTGGCGGATCTTGCGATGGCCGGCGACATCGTCGGGGCTTGTCGGCTCTTCGATGAAGAAGGGCTTGGCGAAGGAAAGCTGCTTGACCCAGTCAATCGCCTGGCCGACCTCCCAAACCTGGTTGGCGTCGATCATCAGGTAACGGTCCGGACCGATCACCTCGCGGGCAATCCTCAAGCGGCGGATATCGTCTTCCAGATCGCGGCCGACCTTCATCTTGATATGGTTGAAACCGGCATCGATCGCCTCCTGGCAGAGCCGGCGCAGCTTCTCGTCCTCGTAGCCGAGCCAGCCGGCCGAGGTCGTGTAGCAGGCATAACCTTCTTTCTCGAGCGTCGCGATACGCGCAGCCTTGCCGGGCTCGGCTTGTCTGAGGATGGCGATCGCCTCGTCGCGCGTCAGCACGTCGGTGAGGTACCGGTAATCGACGATATCGGCGATCTCCTCCGCCGGCATTTCGGCAACGAGGCGCCAGACCGGTTTGCCGGCCTCCTTGGCAAGCAGATCCCAGACGGCGTTGACGATTGCGCCGGTTGCCAGATGGATCGCGCCCTTTTCAGGACCGATCCATCGAAGCTGGCTGTCGCTGGTCAGATGCCGCCAATATTTGCCGGGATGGGCCAGCACATCCGAAAGCTCGGTGCCGACGACCAGATGCCGCATCGCCTCGATCGCCGCGCAGCAGATATCGTTGCCGCGGCCGATGGTGAAAGTCAGGCCGTGGCCGGCAAGGCCGTGCTTGTCGGTTTCGAGGATCACATAGGCAGCGGAATAATCCGGATCCGGGTTCATCGCATCGGAACCATCGAGGCTTTGCGAGGTGGGAAAGCGAAGGTCGAAAACACGGAGGTCGGTGATGCGGGTCATGATATTCTTCCCTTTGGGGGCCAGCATCCTTGGTTCGAAGGATGCTGGCCATGCGAAAGCTCAGATCGTCCAGCCGCCGTCGATGGCGTAGGCCTGGCCGGAAGTATAGGTCGCACCGGCGAGATAAACGGCGAGACCGGCGATTTCCTCCGGCGTGCCGAGGCGCCCCATCGGTTGGCGGGCGATGAATGCGGCGCGCGCAGTGTCGTAGTCGCCTTGAGCGCGCATGCGGTCCTGCAGCGAGGGGCTTTCCACCGTGCCGGGGCAGATGCAGTTGCACCGGATGCCTTGCGTCACGTAGTCGGCGGCGACCGATTTGGTAAGCCCGATCACGGCGGCCTTGGTCACGCCATAGGCGAAGCGGTTCGGCACGCCCTTGATGCTCGAGGCGACCGAGGACATGTTGATGATGGAGCCGTCCTTGCGTTCCAGCATGCCCGGCAGCACGGCACGGATGGTGCGGATCATCGCCTTGACGTTGAGATCGAAAGCAAATTCCAGATCGGTATCCGGCATCTCCAGCACCGAGCCGTTATGGACGACGCCTGCGCAGTTGAAGAGCACGTCGACAGCGCCGATCCCGGCTACCAGCGTCTTGACCGCATCCTCGTCGAGCACGTTCAGCTTATGGGTGGAGATATTGCTCTCTGTCGCCAGGGTCGCGAGTGCGTCGGTATTGATGTCGGTCGCATGCACCTTGGCGCCAGTTGCGGCAAAGGCAAGCGCCGTCGCGCGGCCGATGCCCTGACCGGCTGCGGTGATGAGAACGGTCTTACCGGAAAGATTGCTTGTCATGTCATGGCCTCTCTGGGGATTTTCCCGCACTGGCGGTGATACTTGAAGTCGATCTCAAAAGGATTGGTCGGGGGAACGGCCGCGCCCGGTTGCGCGCGCGCTCAGGCGGCGTCGCATCAGGCCGACGATCACGATATCCATGCGCTGCATGGCCTCCTCCCTCTCCCGTTATCTTATTTTTGTCTCGCCTTGGCGAGCCTTTCCGGGAACTGCAATCGTCCGGCGTAAGACCTACGCCGAACAACATCCTCACTCTTGATTTGTCTGTTTATAGACAAACAGACGATTGCCTCGTGGTCAAGCGCGAACTTTCTCTTTTCCGTCCGCCCGTCTGCGTATATGCAGAATGATATTCACAGGAGGGAAGAATGGAGACCGAAGAGTCAGATCGCTATCGCGCTCCGGCGCTCGACAAGGGTCTTGATATTCTCGAACTTCTGGCCGGCGTCGACAGCGGCCTGACGCAGGCGGAAATCGCGAAGCGGCTGGAGCGCAGCCCGAATGAATTCTACCGCATGCTCGACCGTCTCGTGAAGCGTGGTTACGTGACGCGGCTCGATGGCGACCGTTATTCTCTCACCCTGAAACTCTTCGGCCTGGCGCAGCTGCATGCGCCGGTGCGACGGCTCGCCTCCTATGCGACGCCGCTGATGCGCGATCTCGCCCAGCGCTCGCGCCAGGCGAACCATCTTGCCGTCTTCGACCGGGGTGCTGCCGTCGTCATCGCGCAGCAGGAGGCGCCGGACTATTGGGGCCTGTCGATCCGCGTCGGTTCCCACATCAGTCTCTTCGACACAGGGTCCGGCCACGTGCTGCTTGCCTTCCGCAGCGACGAAGAACGCGAGATGATGATTTCGGAACATGTGCGCAGCCGCAAAGACGCCGATCTCGGCGCGGAGTTTTACGAGCGGCTGAACCAGATCCGCGAGCGCGGCTATGAGATGATGGCAAGTGCCCAGACGGCCGGTGTCTATAATCTCTCTGCACCGATCCTGGGGCCGGACGGGCGCGGCATTGCAGCGCTGACCTGCCCCTATATCGCGCTGGTGAACGCGCCGGCAGCGCCCGACATCACTCAGGCGATCGGCATGGTGCAGAAGACGGCCGCTGAACTCTCGGCGCTCGCCGGCGCATCGATTGCCGTGCAGGCTTAAGGCCGGCCGAATTTCTATTTGAACAATCCATTCACCAGGGATAGGTTGCTGCCAACCACTCTCTGGAGGAGAAGAGCGTGTTCATCGATACACATCTGCACGTCATCGACCGGTCGGCTCTGCATTATCCCTGGCTCGCGAATGTGCCTGCTCTCGACCGCGATTTTCTCTATGAGACCTATGCGACCGAGGCAAAGCGCTGCGGCATCACCAAGGTTCTGCACATGGAGGTGGATGTCGATCCGGTCATCATGCAGGCCGAAACCGACTATGTCAGCCGCCTCGGCGACCTCGTGGCCGGCGCGATCGTCTCCTGCCGGCCGGAAGAAGATGGTTTTGCCGCCTATCTGGAGCGACAGAAGGCCGATCCCTTCGTCAAGGGCTTCCGGCGTGTGCTGCATGTGGTGCCAGACGATGTCTCGGAAGCTTCACTCTTCCGCGAGAATGTCAGAAGGCTCTCGGGCACCGGGCTGACTTTCGACCTCTGCACGCTGCCGCATCAGGTCGGCAAGGTGGCGGCGCTCACCGATGCTGCGCCCGACGTCCAGTTCGTGCTCGACCATTGCGGCAATCCGGACATCAAGTCGAACGCCTTCGAGCCCTGGAGCCGGGGTATAATCGAAATCGCCCGCCGGCCAAATGTCGTCGCCAAGATTTCCGGTATCGTCACAAATGCCGATCCGGCGAGCTGGACGGCGGAAAACCTGCGGCCCTATATCGAGCACGTCATATCAAGCTTCGGCTGGGATCGTGTGGTCTGGGGCAGCGACTGGCCGGTCTGCACGCTGGCAAACGGCCTTTCCACCTGGGTTGCGGCCACCCAGGCGGTATTGTCAGGCACTGCGGAAACGGAGCGTTCGAGGCTCCTGCACGGCAATGCGCAGCGGCTGTGGATGCTCTGAATTTCATCCACGGCACGCCCTTCCAGAGTTTAATTCTGCCGGATTCTCGTATGAAGTGATCTGTCGCGACGTGCAATCCGTAGTGGCTCTCGGATGGCGCGATGTTTTGGCCCAACCTAAACTACATCCAAACAATTGCTAGGTTGAACTAACTCGGCTAAAAGTTGTTGTTGCGGGCCGTGTAAGTTGTCGGTCCGGTTTTCGCAGGAGGGAATATGAGATGAAAGAAGAACCGCATTCCGTGGACGTTCACGTCGGCAAGACGATCCGCATACAGCGACTGCTGAGAAAGGTTTCTCAGACGGAACTGGGCGATCGTGTTGGTGTGACCTTCCAGCAGATCCAGAAATACGAAAAGGGCTCCAACCGCGTTTCTGCCAGCATGCTCGTCGAAATCGCCGGCGCACTCAGCGTCGATGTCAGGACCTTTTTCGACGACCTGACGGCGCCTGCCGCCAACGCGAACGATAATCCCGCTCCGAGCGAAGAATTCGTCATTTCGCGTGAAGGCGTCCAGCTGAACGCTGCCTTTTTCTCGATCAAGAACGAGCAGCTTCGCAAGAAAATCCTCAAGCTCGTCCAAGCGATTGCCACGACCGAGCAAACGGACTTCGACGCTGCAGAATAGCACGTCGGACTGATTTTTTAGCGCTCTGTCGCACCCTTCATCAGGGCTAATGGCGATCGATCACGATCAGATTCTCGCCAGCGTCCTTCATTGCGATCTTGGCTTTGCTGCCGAGGAGTTTTTCGAGGTTCGCATCGAGTTCCCTATCCGGATCGATGCCGTCCCAATCGATGACGACTTGCAGCAGCGCCATGTTTGTCAGGTGCATGAGATTGCGCAGCTGAAGTTTTTCAGCTTCCTCCTTGGCTGCCGACAGCAGCCGGAAGAGTCTTGCGTATTCTCTGCCTGCACCTTGGTCCCTTTTTTCAAACATCGTTTCCGCCCTCGACAACAGTCATATCCCCACGCGAGATACCTTGGGCTTGGAACCGTTATTCGAGCGTTACAGGCCGCATCTGCTGCGTGACTTCGGCTTGCAACAGCTCGAAATGCGAGGTCGCAGCAAAGCTCCAGTCACGTTTCGTTGACGCAAACTCTCCTTTTTGCAGCCATTCCAGCACGAGCCTTGCATCGGTCCGCTTGCGCTCGACGCGATTGGCGCGAATCACGGCCAGGATCTGTTCGCGCCGCGGTTTGCGGGCAAAGTGGGACTCTTCGACCACCTTGGCATAGGTGCGTTCGGAGAAATGCAGGAAACGCCCGGCAAGGAGCAGCTTCTTGCGCTCACTGACGGTAATCTCACCCTTCGCATGCAGGCCTTCAATCGTCGGCTCGAAATCGACCCAGGGAACGGAAAGCGGCAGCCAGCCGAGCTCCTGTGGCGCATGGACGAGCGCGACCGCCTCGTCGTCGAGAAGCGCGCCGGATTCATAGTCTTCGAAGATCGAACCGATGCCGATCATGCCGAAGGCGGAGCACTCGGCAGCGCGCAACGCCCCCATGCTGGATCCGCCAGCAACGGCAACGCCATTTTCCAGCGCAAAGAGGATTTCCTTGTGCCACACGGATGGCAGATCGCCAAAATAGCCGTCGATCAGACCGATCGCCGTTGCCCCTTCATGGACGGCTTTCAGAATGTCGCCGCAGGCCGCCGGCGCGCGGAAATCGACATCAGGATGCTGCTTTCGAGCATCTGCAATCTCGCTCGCAAGGCTCGGACCGACGAAGAGGACCTTCATGCCGCAGCCTCCCTGATGACATTGACGGCGCGCAGGCCAAGCTGGATATATTGGCCGCTGATATCGACCTCAAGGCCCGGCACAATGACGCGCACCACCGAAACCGGAAGGGTCGGATGCGGCAACGGCACGGCGATGATCTGGGTAATGCCGGCGGCCCTCAGCCGGCCAGCAATGTGACGGATCGTATCCTGGATCGTCGCCGGGCGTTGCGGGCGTATCGGGAAGGGTTTCAGAGCCGCATCATCATTGCAGAGATCGACGACTTGGCGCATGCCGGCGCTGCGGTCGATCCGCTGGTAGATCTTCGGCGAGAAATCGTCACGGCTGCCGGCAATGGCCGTCAACCGGCTCTGTGCCGCCTCGGTAATGGCGCGGAGGGCAGCGCGCACCGGATCGGGATGGCAGCCGCAACCGCCGCAGACCTGCGCCCACCGGGCATCGACACGATCGGACAGGTTGCCGGGAATGATGACGGCAAGAAAGGCGGGAACGCCGATATCGGTGGTCATATCGATCAGCAAGAGGCGCATGCCAGCCTGACGGATACGATCGACCATCACGTCGATCACGGCATCGGCGAAGGCAAGCGGATCGACGCGGTTCTGTTTCAGCTGTTCGGGCGACTTGAGCTGGGTCAGCGCCCAGGCATCACGCTCGACGAGTTCGCATAGACCATGCAGCACGGCTTCCGCCGGCGTATTGCCAGAGGCAAGCCCATCGCTCGACTGTTCGAAGCCCGGGGGACGCTCGCCACGATGGTCGAGGCCTACCAGCCACCAGGGCACAAAAGCAGTGCTACCCGATAGAAGATCAAGGCCGGAGCACCAGGGGATCTGGCCATTACCGATCTCTTCAGGCGCGCAACGCGCGACGCTGTCGAGGTCGATGATCGTGGCCCGCTCGGCCCTCATGGTCTCGATGCTGGCAAGCGTCAGGTCGGCTGGGGCGATTTCGGCGATGCGGGTCTCGATCGCCTCCATAGCCGCCGAGGTCATCGCCGCTTCCTTGTCGATACCCTTGCCCTGGAAAACCGACAACGTATGGCTGTTCGGCCTCGTGGCGAAGGCAACGGGAATATTCAGCACGTCAAGGCCTGTCAGCAGTCCGACGCGAGTGATGCCGAATTCGCGCAGATGCGGCTTGATCGCCGCAAAGGTCTGCGCCGGTGTCATCGACCGGTCGTGATAGCTGTTGACGCCTGCCGATGCTCTGTTGAGATCAGCGGCAAGCGTTTCGAGGTCGGCCAAAGCAGACATGCTGTTCAATTCCTTAGCGGAACCTCAGCGCATGCGTCAGGCTTTCAAGGCCATTTGCCGAAACGGTCAGTTCGTCCTGCTTCACGGCTGCCTTTGCAGCTGCGGAGAAACGGAGTGCGGGGGCCTGGGCTGCAGCGTTGGTTTCAACGGTCTTCATGATCTCTCTCCAAATGATTGGGCGGCTTGCCGCCGTTAACCATTCGAAAAGAACATTGCCTGCGTCATTTAAGCGTTACAGGCTTCATTAAAAGGCGTTGTATCAGGGAAGACCGGCGAGTTGCAGGCCTTTTATCAACGGATCCGTGAAGGCCGGATCGCGATCGGGGACAAAATGACGGATCTCTTCACTGCGAAAATCAGGGAAGTTTTCCAAAACGACGCGGGCGTAGTTCTTGGCTTTTGTGGCATCGCCTGCCATGGCATGGGCCGCTGCAAGCAGGCGGGCCGTTGCCTGTTTTGCCTTCACCGGCTCCAGCGCATCGATCGCTTTTTCGTATTCTTCGCGCATGAAGTGGATGCCGCCGAGGTTCCAGTAATAGTAGTCCGGCGGCAGCGGGTTGAGCTTGAAGGCGGCGCGGCTGAGCTCGAGAGCCCGATCGAAATCGCCGTCATGGGAAAGCGCATCGGCGAAATCGGCCAGGATATCGGCATCGTTGGGATTGAGATCCTGGGCCTGCTGGAAGGAATCGAGGCTTTCTTCAAAACGGCGACGGTAGAGCGCCACGAAGCCGAGTTCACGGAAAGCGCGGCCACTGTTCGGGTCGGTTTGCCGCGCCATCCTTGCTGCGCTGTAGGCTTCGTCCAGCAGGTCCCGGTCGCGCATCCCGCGGATCAGCCATTCCATGCCAAGCGCGCGTGACATGCCGGCATGAGCTGGCGAGAAATGTTCGTAACGGCTGAGCGACGACTTGAACCATTTGCGCGCCTGCCGCAGGTGCTGCAGGTCGGTCTGAGAAATCAGCCGCTTGCCTTCGAGATAGAGGCGATAGGCGGACGCCGGTACGTCGCCGAGCGGCATCGCCAGTTCGTAGCGCTCGATCGTATCGGCAAGCGTCATGACGATGCGCCGGGTCAGCTGGCTGAAGGCCTCGCTGATCTTCTGCATCGCAAAAGGAATTTCGACTGCCCAGAGCACTTCGGAGGTCGCCGTGCGCGTCAGCCGGCAGGTCGCGTAGACATCTTCGTCTCGGCTCTGGATCGTCACATAAACGGCATAGTCGAAGGAAAGGTCGAGGGGGCCGACGGTCGGGCGCGTCGGATCGAGCGCCCGGCTCAGCATTTCGAGACTCGTGTGAGCCGCAATCACCTTGAAGCCGCGCTGCTGGCTGAGCCCGATCGTCACATCTTCGAGCAGCGCCCGGCCGACACGTTCCATCAGCGGGTCGGTGAGGATGCTTTCGGGCGGCAGGATGACGATGCGCGGCTGGCCTGTCGGATCGATCAGCAATTCCGACACCGGACGCGGACGTTCCGCTGCCGCCGGCTGTGCCGCCGACAGGATCCCAAGTTCGCGGGCAAGGGCCGTGGTGGCTTGGTCCGGCTCGATATCGAAATCGTCTTTAAGCTGGCTGCGGCATCTCAGATAGGCCTGACGCGCCGCCGGCAGGTCGTTCATACGGGCATGGGCACACATGAGTGCCCGGCACGCGATCTCGTTAGCGGGATCGAGTTCGATCAGGCGCTTCGCAAAAGCGATCTGCTCCTCGTCGGCGCGCTCGCACTCATTTTCCAGCAGGCGGGCAAGATGCGCCGACCGTGCTTCGTCGATGCGCTGGCGCTCGAAGGTCAACCAGTCCTCGGCGCCCTGTGTCGGAGACTTGACGCTTTCAAGCAGTTCGCCGAGCAGGATACCGCTTTGACCCGGTTCCAACATATCCTTCTGCTTGAGGATATTGAGGTCGATCTCCCAGCCGGGCGCAAGGCCGAGATGGGTGCGCGTGGCAGTGAGCAGCGGCGGCAGCCCCTCGGGAATGCTCTGCTCGATGCGCGACAGAAGTTGGCGGAGGCTGCCGGCCCGTTTTTCGGGTAGTTCGGATTGCCAGAGCTGGCACCGGATGGTTTCGCGATCGACCAGCGGTTCCGACGACAGCGCTAACATTGCCAGCAGGAAATAGGACTTTTCGGGCAAAGGAAGCTCGGTCCCGGCGGCCAGCAATCGCGGCCTGCCGAGCAGACATAATCTGTTCGCCTTCACTTCCCCGGTTGACCCGTCCATCACGGTTCTCACCTTCAAAAGCCGGAACGCCTGGAGCGGACCGGCCGATTACCTGATGTTAGAGTGAATAGTGAGCAACTGGAAGCGCTTTTGCTTCGCTCGAGCAAGATTTTCATCGAATATTTACGCTCCGGCCGGTGTCAGGCTCTCAACAGACTTTACGAATACTGCATATGGACGTGAAATCCGCCCTATATCGGAACATCATCCCGCCATGCGCATCGGCGCTGCGACCATGTATTCCCCGAGTGCTGCTGCTTCCTCGGCGGAGAGATAAAGCCCCTTCTTGGTTCTCCGCCAGAGCACATCGTGGGCAGTGACGGCCCATTCATTGTCGATGAGATAGCGGACCTCGGCCTCGTAGAGGTC
>UBMI01000026.1 GCA_900466475.1 Hyphomicrobiales bacterium | reverse complement strand
GTTCTCATAACGAGCAAATGACAGACTGGCAAGCCGAAATCTCAAGCTTTTCCATCCTTTTGCCTTGACACCTTTCTGTCACTCGCGTATCCCGCATCCGCAATAGGAGCGGAGTAATCCGCCCCTTGCCCGCCTCGCGCTCGCGCGGGGCTTCACCGGCAGACCAGAGTTCCGGGCTAGTTCCCTGAAATCCCTGCTTAACTTCGACTGATAAGAAGACAGCCACCTGCGCTTTGCGGGGAGAGCTGGATCGAACATGAAAGGATAAAATAATGTTCGCAGTCATCAAGACCGGCGGTAAGCAGTACCGTGTGGCAGCCAATGACGTGCTGACCATCGAGAAGCTTGAAGCCTCCGCTGGCGACTCCATTGAATTCACCGAAGTCCTCGTGATCGGCGAAGGTGCCGACGCAGCGATCGGTGCGCCCTTCGTAGCCGGCGCCTCCGTCAAGGCGGAAGTCGTCGACCAGACCCGCGGCAAGAAGGTTATCGCCTTCAAGAAGCGTCGTCGTCAGAATTCGAAGCGTTCGCGCGGCCATCGCCAGCATCACACGGTTGTCCGTATCACGGACATCGTGGCCGCCAAGTAAGATCAACGGGTTTCAGGTTTAAAGGAGAACTCCAATGGCACATAAAAAAGCTGGCGGTTCCTCGCGTAACGGTCGCGATTCCGATTCCAAGCGCCTCGGCGTGAAGAAGTTCGGCGGCGAAAATGTCGTAGCAGGCAACATCATCGTTCGCCAGCGCGGTACGCAGTGGCATCCGGGCGCCAATGTCGGCCTCGGCAAGGATCATACTATTTTTGCGCTTACGGCTGGCAATGTGGACTACCGAACGAAGGCCAATGGTCGCGTGTACGTGTCTGTAATGCCGAAAGCGGAAGCAGCGGAATAAGCCGGTAGCGCTCTAAAACAGCCGGCGTCTCATCGACCCGGCTGACCGTACCAGGTTCAGTCCAGAAAACAGGGGAGATGGGGCGCCATCTCCCCTTTTTCTTTGTCCAAACAGGAGGACTGAACATGCAAGGCGAATTGATAAGGGTTGACCAATCACGGTCATCCCGGGAAGACCAGCGGTCTTCCATGGAACGGCTGAGGCCGGAGCGGTTAAGGACCGATTGCCCTGTCTTGTTATCGGAAAGGCTCGTCATGCGCGCGCCCCACGAGGAAGACATTGACGCCCTTGCCCATCTCGCCAACAACGCCAAAGTCGCCACCATGGTATCGCGTATGCCGCACCCATATACCGCCAATGATGCCGCCGACTTTGTTTGGCGTACGCGAAATGGCGAGATTGGCAAGTGCGTCTATGCCATCACCAAAGCCGAAAACGGTGCCTTCATGGGGTGCTGCGGGGTAGAGCCGCATACCGACGAGAAGACCGTCGAGATCGGCTACTGGCTGGGCGAACCCTATTGGAACCAGGGTTATATGACCGAGGCATGCCATGCCCTCGTCGACATGGTGTTCAGGACGCGGCAGCAGGTCGAGCAGATCGATGCCCGCTGCCGGGTCATGAACGTCGCTTCGCGCCGCGTCATCCAGAAGTGCGGCTTCCAGTTCCAGGGGTCCGGCCTTGCCGCATCGCTGGCGCTCGGCAGCAACGTGCCGGTCGAATGGTACCGGCTCGACCGCAAGACCTGGATGTCGCTGAGAAGCTGGGGGGCAATCTCATGAGTTCGGTTACCCTTCAGCGGCCCAAGAGCAAGCCCATGATGCCCGGCCCTGCGCCGGTCATCACCACGGCAAGGCTGACGCTTCGCCCGCACAGGCTGAGTGACGCTCCGGCAATCGCGGAATCGCTTTCCGATTTCGCGGTCACCCGCATGCTGGCCCGCGTTCCCGCCCCCTTCGACCGGCAGGATGCGTTGGACTGGCTGATCCCGGTTACGTCAGGCGTAATGCCTGATTGGAGCTTGGCGATCACCGGCAGTGATGATGTTCATATCGGCAATGTGTCGATAGAACTTCGTCATGGCCGCTGGCATCTCGGTTATTGGCTGAACCGCTACTACTGGCAGCGCGGCTATATGAGCGAGGCGGCGGAAGCCGTGCTGGAACGTTTCTCGCGGCGCATGCCTGACGTTCCCGTTCATTCGGGCGTCTTTGCCGACAATCCTGCATCCCTCCGGCTGCAGGAAAAGCTCGGCTTCCGGATGACCGGCTGCAGCGAAATCTACTCATTCGCCCGCAACACCATGGTCGCTCATATCGAAACCGTGCTGCAGCCTGGCGCTCTGCAGCAGAAAAAGGTCGCCTGATATAGGAAGGACGCCGCTATGATGCATGTCGCGCAAAAGTGTGCAGTGGTTTTGCGGTAACGGCATGCACGAAACAAAGACCTTAAGGCGAGTGAGCGATTTGAAAGATCGCGGCACGCTTTAAGGGCGGCGTCCTTTCAATCGCCGATCTCGACCCGCAGGGGAAAATGATCGGACCCTGGCGAATCCGTATCGATGACAGCGGATTTCAACCGGTCCTTGAGGCCGCAACTGACGAAACAGTAATCGATATGCATCCGCTTGCCGTGATCTTCCGGATCCATCCAGCTGTAGCTTCCGGGCGTATAGGCTCCAAGCGCCGCAAAGGCGTCGATCGGCGTGCCGATCCGCGCCGTACGGCCGTAAAATCCGTCGACGGATCCGGCGAAGGCGCAGTATTCCGGCGATTCCGGCTCCATGTTGAAATCGCCCATGATGACGTAATCCTCCGGCAGCGGCAGCTCTGGAAGCCCGAATTCGCTGCCCCCGCTCAGCGATGCGCCCTCCTGAACGAAGGCATTGATGCGCTCGCGGAGATGGCGAAGCTGCGCAAGGCGTTCGTCGATAGAGACATGATCGAGATGGACGGAATAGACGCGGACAGCGCCGCCGGGGGTCGCAATAACGGTTTCCGTAGCAGCACGCTGCAGGTTTATCTTGTCGATCGTACGGCTGCGCGGCAGAAGCAGCGTGCGCGTCGACAGAATAGGCCAGCGCGACAGGACCATATTGCCGAACTGAAAACGGGTATCGCGCGGCAGCGAAATCCGGCCCTTCGGCGCCTCGACATGCATGTCGCAGGCCGGTCCATAGACCCAGAAATGGTCGGGAAACAGAGCCGCGATAATATCCGGCATATTGGCATAATCGTTCCGAACGAAGCCTCTCGTCACCTCCTGGAGCGCGATGACATCAGCACCTTCGAGGCTTCCGGCGATACGTTCCGGATCGTATCTGCCGTCGAGACCGAAGCCGTACTGTATGTTATAGCTCGCAAAAATCACGATATTCTTTGACCTCCGCCTGAACCGCCTATATCGAATGGGCCAAGAGGGGTCGCCCAAACGCACCGAGTACTGGAAGTAAAATGAAATTTCTCGATGAAGCAAAGGTCTATATCCGGTCGGGTGATGGTGGCGCGGGCAGCGTCTCCTTCCGCCGTGAGAAATTCATCGAGTTCGGCGGGCCCGACGGAGGTGACGGCGGGCGCGGCGGCGATGTCTGGGTTGAGGCCGTCAATGGCCTCAACACGCTGATCGATTTTCGTTACCAGCAGCACTTCAAGGCCAAGGTCGGCATGCACGGCATGGGCAAGAACCGCACCGGCGCCAATGGCGATGACGTGACACTCAAGGTTCCGGTCGGCACGCAGATCCTCGAGGAGGATCAGGAAAGCCTCATCTGCGACCTGACCGAGGAAGGCCAGCGCTTCTGCCTCGCAAAAGGCGGCAATGGCGGCTTCGGCAATTCCCACTTCAGGTCTTCGGTCAATCAGGCGCCGGACTGGGCCAATCCCGGCCTCGAGGGCGAAGAAAAGACCATTTGGCTGCACCTGAAGCTGATTGCGGATGCCGGCCTCGTCGGCCTGCCGAATGCCGGCAAGTCCACCTTCCTCGCTTCCGTGACCCGCGCCCGGCCGAAGATCGCCAATTACCCCTTCACGACGCTGCACCCCAACCTCGGTGTCGCGACTATCGACGAGCGGGAATTCATCCTTGCCGATATTCCCGGTCTCATCGAAGGTGCGCATGAGGGCGTGGGCATCGGCGACCGTTTCCTTGGCCATGTCGAGCGCACGCGCGTACTGCTGCATCTCGTCTCTGCCCAGGAGGAAAAGGTCGGCAAGGCCTACAAGACGGTCAAGCACGAGCTCGAAGCCTATGGCAACGACCTTACCGACAAACCGGAAATCGTTGCGCTATCCCAGATCGACGTCCTCGACGACGCGACGCTGAAGAAGAAGGCCAAGGAACTTGCAAAGGCCTGCGGCAAGACGCCGTTCCTGATTTCGGCCGTTACCGGCAAGGGAATGACGGAAGTGCTGCGCGCGCTGCGCGACATCATCGTCGAAGCCAATACCGAGGAAAAGCCGGCCAAGACCCCCAAGCTGCGCCATCGCGACATGATCCTCAGCGACGAGGACGAGAGCGATGAGTAGCCGTAAACCGCTGGATCGCTATCGCCGCGTCGTCATCAAGATCGGCTCGGCGCTCTTGGTTGATCGCAAGACCGGTCTGAAGAAAACCTGGCTCGATGCCATGTGCGCCGATATTGCGGCGCTGAAGTCCAAAGGCGTCGATATTCTCGTGGTATCGTCAGGCGCTATCGCGCTCGGCCGCTCTGTGCTCGATCTTCCCTCGGGCGCCCTGAAGCTGGAGGAAAGCCAGGCGGCAGCGGCGGTCGGCCAGATTGCGCTGGCACGTGCCTGGTCGGAAAGCCTTTCACGCGACGACACCGTCGCCGGCCAGATCCTGCTGACGCTCGGCGATACCGAAGAGCGCCGCCGTTACCTCAACGCCCGCGCCACCATCAATCAACTTCTGAAGATCGGCGCCGTGCCGATCATCAATGAGAACGACACGGTCGCAACCAGCGAGATCCGCTATGGCGACAATGATCGCCTCGCTGCCCGTGTCGCCACCATGACCGGCGCTGACCTGCTGATCCTTCTCTCCGATATCGACGGTCTCTACACAGCTCCGCCGCATCTCGATCCGGATGCGCAATTCCTTGAGGCCATTGCGGAAATCACGCCCGAGATCGAGGCCATGGCCGGTGGTGCGGCCTCGGAACTCTCCCGCGGCGGCATGCGCACCAAGATCGATGCCGGCAAGATCGCGACAACGTCGGGCTGCGCGATGATCATTGCGTCCGGCAAGACGGAAAGCCCGCTTTCGGCGATCGAAAACGGCGCGCGTTCTTCTTGGTTTGCGCCTTCGGGCACGCCCGTCACCGCCCGCAAGACCTGGATCGCCGGCCAGCTTCAGCCGGCCGGCATGCTGCATCTCGATGAGGGTGCCGTCACGGCCCTCGGCGCCGGCAAGAGCCTGTTGCCCGCCGGTGTGCGTAGCATCTCCGGCAATTTTGCCCGTGGCGATACAGTTGCGATCATCGCTCCCTCCGGACGCGAGATTGCCCGTGGGCTCGTCAGCTACGATGCAGAGGAAGCCCGCCAGATCGCCGGCCGCAAATCGGCTGAGATCGAGGCAATCCTCGGTTATCCCGGCCGCGCTGCCATGGTCCATCGCGACGATATGGTCATGACGGCGCAGATCGGCTCGAAATCGGAAAGGCAGAAGAAGGACGCAAGCTATGCTTGATACTGTTGCGCTAAGCCCTGACATTGACGTGCTGATGAACGACATCGGCCGCAAGGCCAAGGCCGCCGCGCGACCATTGGGCTTTGCTTCCACCAATGCCAAGAACAAGGCTCTGAACGCGATGGCGGATGCCATCCTTGCGAACAAGGCCCGTATCCTTTCGGAAAATGCCAGGGATTTGAAGGATGTGGAGGGCACGGACATGCTCGCCTCCTTCATCGATCGCCTGACGCTGAACGACAAGCGCGTCACGGAAATGGCCGAGGGTATTCGCGCGATTGCCGCTCTTCCCGATCCTGTCGGGGAAGTCATCGCCGCCTGGGACCGGCCGAACGGCCTGAAGATCGAGCGTGTGCGAACACCGCTCGGTGTCATCGGCGTCATCTTTGAAAGCCGGCCGAACGTCACGGCCGATGCCGGTGCGCTCTGCCTGAAGGCCGGCAATGCGGTGATCCTGCGCTGCGGTTCGGATTCGCGCCGTTCCTCGGCTGCGATCCATGCCTGCATGGTCGAGGGCCTGAAGGAAGCCGGCTTGCCGGAATATGCGATCCAGCTCGTACCTGTCACCGATCGCGCCGCCGTCGGCGCCATGCTGCGCGGGCTTGATGGCACAATCGACGTCATCGTGCCGCGTGGCGGCAAGAGCCTTGTTGCCCGCGTGCAAAGCGAAGCGCGCGTGCCGGTTTTCGCCCATCTCGAAGGCCTCTGCCATATCTATGTCGATGCCTCCGCCGATCTCGAAATGGCGAAGGATATCATCGTCAATGCCAAGATGCGCCGCACCGGCGTCTGCGGAGCAGCCGAAACCTTGCTGGTTGACGAGGCCGTCTCCGGCACGCATCTGAAACCATTGATCGAGGTTCTGAGCCAGGCCGGCTGCGAGGTTCGCGCCTCGGCCGCTGTTGTCGACGTCGTGCCGGGCTTGAAGCCTGCGACCGAAGAAGACTGGTCGACCGAATATCTGGATGCCATCATTTCTGTTGCCATCGTCGACGGCATCTCCGGCGCGATCGGTCATATCCAGAAATACTCGTCGAACCATACCGAAGCCGTGCTTGCCGAAGACCCAGAAGTCGTCGAGCGCTTCTTCACCGAGATCGACTCGGCCATCCTGCTGCACAACGCCTCCACCCAATTCGCTGATGGCGGTGAATTCGGCATGGGTGCGGAGATCGGCATTGCCACTGGCAAGATGCATGCGCGCGGCCCTGTAGGCGTCGAGCAGCTTACTTCTTTCAATTACCGCGTTCGCGGCAACGGACAGACGCGGCCCTGACGTGACCACCGAGCACATAGGCCGGCACTATCTGCGCATGCCGCATTGCGAACGCGGCATGATCGTCGGTCTATTCGGCGGCTCCTTCAATCCGCCGCATGAAGGCCATGCCTTGGTCGCCGAAATCGCCATCCGCCGCCTGGGGCTGGACCAGCTCTGGTGGATGGTGACACCGGGCAATCCGCTTAAAAGCCGATATCATCTGGCACCGCTTGCGGAGCGTATAGCGCGCAGCGAGGCGATCGCCACCGACCCGCACATCAAGGTCACGGCCTTCGAACAGGCATTTGGCGTGAGCTACACGGCCAGTACGCTCGCCCGCGTGAAGGCGCGCAATCCGCATGTGCATTTCATCTGGATCATGGGCGCTGACAGCATGGAAAATTTCCATCGCTGGCAGAAATGGCAGAATATCGCACGCACCTTCCCGATCGCCGTCATCGACCGGCCAGGCTCGACGCTCTCCTACCTTTCCTCGAAAATGGCCAAGACCTTTGCCTTTGCGCGCATCGACGAAGATGACGCCCGTGTGCTCTGGAAGAGGCCGGCGCCCGCCTGGACCTTCATTCACGGTCCACGCTCAACCTTGAGCTCGACAGCCATCCGCAACGGCGACCAGCACAAGGCCGCGGAATAATCGGATTGTTTTGGAAGTTTCCAGAAATGAAAAGCCCGACGCGGGAGGAGGTGCGTCGGGCTTAAAACTTGATCGACAACTGGGAGGAGGAGTGTTGTCGATCCTATCGGACGGCTATGGGAGGAGGAGAAGCCGTCGGATGATTGTCTTTTAGCACATTTGTTCAGAAGGTGAATATATACAAGTGCATTGCAGCAATGCATCTCATGCAAGCCTCGTCGAGATACGACGACGACGGCTGCCATTTTAATCAGCAATAACAGATCGATTTAGGCTTTCCATTCTCTCAGCTTGTCATTTGCAAGGCTGAACTGCCACATTTATGCCTCGGCAATTTTTGGCTCGCCATGAGCCATGCATCTCACGAATGCGTGAGGAGTCGTGCGTGAAACCTACGCTTTTTTGCTGCCGATATATTTTATGAAACGCAGCCCTAGCCAAACCTTACCTGCCGTTATATCCGTCTAGATATTTCGTTCTTGGGGAGAAAATCATGCACAATCGCCGCCGCTGGATGAAACTGGCAACCGCCGCAATCTCGGCGATCTGGCTTGGCGCAGCAGCGCTTTCCGCGCCCGCTGAAGCCGCCGAAAAGGTCACCGTTTTCGCAGCTGCAAGCTTGAAGGATGCGCTCGACGCAGCCAACGCAGCCTGGGCGAAGGAAAGCGGCAAGGAAGCCGTCGCCTCCTACGCCGCAAGCGGTGCGCTTGCCAAGCAGATCGAAAACGCCGCCCCAGCCGACGTCTTCATTTCCGCTGACCTCAACTGGATGGATTACGTCGCCGACAAGAAGTTGATCAAGGCCGACACCCGCTCCAACCTGCTCGGCAACCGACTCGTCCTGGTCGCCGAAAACGGCAAGCAGAAGCCGGTCGAGATCAAATCGGGCTTCGATCTCGCCAGCCTGATCGGGGATGGCAAGCTCGCAATGGGCGAACCGAAGTCGGTTCCGGCCGGCAAGTATGGCCAGACAGCGCTCGACAAGCTCGGGGTCTGGAAATCCGTGGAAAGCAAGGTGGCCTATTCTGAAAGCGTGCGTGCTGCCCTCGCCCTCGTTTCCCGCGGCGAAGCGCCTTACGGCATCGTCTATCAGACCGATGCGGCCGCCGATAAGGGCGTTGCGATAGTCGGCACCTTCCCGGCTGATTCCCACCCGCCGATCATCTATCCGATCGCCCTGCTTGCCGAGAGCAAGAACCCGGATGCTGCTGCCTATCTCGACTTCCTGAAGTCGGACAAGGCTGCTCCGTTCTTCACTGCACAGGGCTTCACCATCCTGAAATAATTGCGCAATTGGCGCCCAGAGCTTAGCGTGAAGGCTCGCTTCGGCGGGCCTTCACTGTTTCGGAGAAGATGACGCTTGGATATGTTCGGTTTGAGCGATGAGGAATGGACAGCGATCCTGCTGAGCCTGCGTATATCCTCCGTCGCCACTGTGGCGAGCCTGCCGCTCGGCATCCTGGTCGCCCTGTTGCTCGCGCGCGGTCGCTTTTGGGGAAGGTCCGTAGTGAACGGCATCGTCCACTTGCCGCTGATCCTGCCGCCGGTCGTTACCGGCTTTATCCTCCTCGTCCTTTTCGGACGCCGTGGCCCGATCGGCAGCCTGCTGGATCAATATCTGGGCATCGTACTGGCCTTCCGCTGGACCGGTGCGGCGCTCGCCTGCGGCGTCATGGGCTTCCCGCTGATGGTGCGCAGCATTCGTCTCTCCATCGAAGCCGTCGACCGGAAACTGGAGGAAGCTGCCGGGACGCTCGGCGCGAGCCCGGCCTGGGTTTTCCTGACCATCACGCTGCCGCTGATCATTCCCGGCGTCATCGTCGGCATGATCCTCTGCTTTGCCAAAGCGATGGGCGAGTTCGGCGCCACCATCACCTTCGTCTCCAACATCCCGGGCGAGACGCAGACACTGTCGACCGCCATCTACACCTTTACCCAGGTGCCGGGCGGTGATGCCGTCGCGATGCGGCTTACCCTTATTTCCATCGCCATCTCCATGCTGGCTCTTCTCGCTTCGGAATATCTCGCCTATCTCGCCGGCCGGAGGATCGATCCGGAATGACACTCATCGTCGAAGCAAGACATCGCCTTGGTGCCTTCGGGCTTGATGCCGCCTTTACATCCGAACGCGGGGTGACCGCTCTCTTCGGCCGTTCCGGCTCCGGCAAGACCTCCATGATCCGCATCATCGCCGGCCTCACTCGACCGACTGATGGCCGGGTCCTGCTCGACGGCGAGGCGCTGACGGATACGGCAAAGGGCATCTTCATTCCCCAGTATCGCCGCCGCTTCGGCTATGTCTTCCAGGAAGCACGCCTCTTTCCGCACTTGAGCGTCCGCTCGAACCTCTCTTATGGCCGGTGGTTCACGCCGAAATCCGCGCATACTGATAATTTCGATCGCGTCGTCGATCTGCTCGGCATCGGCCAGCTGCTCGACCGCAGCCCTTCAAAGCTGTCGGGAGGCGAGAAGCAGCGTGTCGCGATCGGTCGCGCGCTGCTTGCCTCGCCACGCCTCCTGCTGATGGACGAGCCCCTGGCCGCATTGGATGAAGCCCGCAAGGGCGAGATCTTGCCCTATCTCGAGCGTCTGCGCGACGAGATGGATATTCCGATCGTCTATGTCAGCCATTCGATCGCCGAAGTCGCGCGCCTCGCAAATCAGGTCGTCGTCATGCGTGACGGCAAGGTGGAAGCGGCAGGTCCTGCGACAGAAGTCCTCAGTCGCTCCTCGCTGCTGCCGGAAGACCGAAGAGAGGCGGGCGCCGTGCTGGAAGGGACAGTCGAGAGCATCGATTTGACCAATCGAATTTCGGTGGTGCTGCTGAAGGCCGGCAGGCTCTATGTTCCGGGTGCCGCGCCGGCCGCGGGCAGAGCCGTGCGCATCCGCATCCCCGCCCGAGACGTGATGCTGGCAATACAAAAGCCGGAAGGGTTGAGTGCTCTCAACATTCTGGAAGGGACCATCTCGCAGGTTTCACCGGCGGAGGATGGAACCGTCGAGATCCGCCTCGATTGCGCCGGTGATGCCGTGCTCTCCCGCATCACCGCACTGTCCTGCGAGCGCCTGGGGCTAAATCCGGGCATGCCCGCTTTCGCCGTTATCAAGACTGTCGCGCTGGAAGCCTGATCAACGCCGGTCGTCCGGCTGCGGATTGCGGTTATTTTCCAGCCAGGTGAGATCGTCGGCAAGACTGCTGCGCACGGTTTTTTCCATGTTGCGAAAGCGCGCTAGCAATTGGTCCCCGAATGGCGTCAATGCCGCACCGCCGCCCTTCTGGCCGCCGCGCTGTGATTCAACCACCTGAGCCTTGAACATGCGATTCATCTCGGCAACAAGCAGCCATGCGCGGCGATAGGACATGTCCATTGCGCGGCCGGCAGCCGAGATCGAACCTGTCTCGCGGATATGCTCGAGCAGCTCCATCTTGCCGCGGCCGAGGCGATCGTCATCGGGAAAGGTGATTCGCAGGACGGGCGTAAGGGAATTTTTGGCGGGTTCGGTCATATCGGTCGGAATTTGGAGACATTATCGGCACTTTACGCCCGACCGCAGACGCTGTACATCGCAACTCCATTCGACCTGGGGTCGAAATCTCGATTTCGTGACGCCAAATGCGGCTTTTGGCCGTTTGCGCGCTGCGCCGCGTCTTGAAACGTTAATGGTTTGATGCCTATCTTAACCATGATCCGGTGACGCCGGATCTGTGTTGTGCATGGTTTGTCATTCCAGGAAAGGGAAAGCACTGACAACAGTACACGCCAAGGGAAAAACGCTTGCCGTTCTCCCGAAGGGTTCGGAACGTGGCGCCGATGCCGCCGCCCGTGCTCTGGAAGCCGTCCTCGTCAGCCTCGAGGACTCCAAAGCTGAAGATATCGTCACCATCAACATTGCCGGAAAATCGGCGCTGGGAGACTACATGGTTGTTGTCTCCGGCCGCTCGAACAGGCACGTCATGGCGATCGCCGATCATCTTCTGACTGATCTCAAGGACGAGGGTTTCGGTACAGCCCGCGTCGAGGGTCAGGAAGGCGGTGACTGGATCCTCATCGACACCGGTGACATAATCGTGCATGTGTTCCGTCCCGAAATTCGCGAGTTCTACAACATCGAAAAGATGTGGGCGGCTCCGGATATGGACGAGGAAACGCGGCACTGACAGGCAGCCCGGCATTCGCCCGGCGCCTGAGACGTGGTAACTGGCCGGGCCAGCTTTCGATCGCTGGCCGGTAAGTCCACATTGCGCTTCTTGAAGCGCGGCATAGCAGGAGTGGATGAATGCGGATTGGTCTTTTTGCGGTGGGTCGGCTGAAGTCCGGCCCCGAAAAGGATCTTGCGGCCCGCTATTTCGACCGTTTTGCCAAGGCCGGCCCTGCGGTTGGCCTGGAATTCTCTCGCATCGCCGAAGTGGCTGAAAGCCGCGCCTCCAATGCGGAGACCCGCAAGCGTGAGGAGGCGGCCATGCTGCAGAAGTCGCTCTCTGAAGGCAGCATCCTCATTCTCCTCGATGAACGCGGCAAGGCGCTGGACAGCGAAGCTTTCGCCAATCTCCTCGGCACCTATCGCGATCAGGGCAAACGCGACCTGACGATCGCGATCGGCGGCGCCGATGGCCTCGATCCTTCCCTCTACGACAGGGCCGACATGACCCTTTGCCTTGGCAAGATGACATGGCCTCATCAGATCGTCCGCACGCTGATAGCCGAACAGCTCTATCGGGCGGTGACCATCCTTTCCGGCCACCCCTACCATCGTGTGTGACGCGGCCAAAAACACTCACGCAGCCGTGTTTTGCGTGACGATCTCTTCTCCTTCAAACTTTCTGGCCAACGGCCCCAAATCAGCTTAGGTTCCGGGCGATTTGAACGAGTAAACCCCGACACGCATGACGAGAGCTGCCCCCAAGCGATCCCGCCTGTTTTTGCCGGCCGTTGCCGCAGGGCTCGGTGCGGCCGTCATTGCCATTTCGGGAAACCCCTTTGCCGTACAGGCGCAGGACGCGCCGCCTCCGCCCGCAGCAGCCGAACAGACCGCCCCGGTCACGTCAGCCGAGCAACCGCCACCTGACCCCGCGGCCGAACTGGCGAAGAAGCGCGACGAGACGCGGGCCGAACTCGACAAGCTGTCGAAGACGATCAACCTCTCCTCGGACAAGGTGAGCGAGCTTCAAAGCAGCATCGACAATCTGGAAAAGAGCACCGCAAGCATTCGACAGGCGCTGATCGATTCCGCCGCCCGCCGGAAATCCCTGGAAGGCAAGATTCTCGACAGCGAAAAGAAGCTCGCTGACATCGGCGTCAAGGAAGACGGCATTCGCCGTTCGCTGCACGAGCGCCGCGGCGTTTTGGCCGAGGTCCTTGCCGCCTTGCAGCGTATGGGCCGCAACCCGCCGCCCGCCCTTCTCGTCACACCCGACGACGCCCTTGCCTCGGTCCGCAGCGCTATTCTGCTCGGCGCCGTCGTTCCGGGCATCCGCAAGGAGACCGAAAAGCTGGCGGCCGATCTTGCCAATCTTTCAGCATTGCAGACGGCAAGCGCCAAGGAGAAGGAAGATCTGACCATCACCATGGCAAACAGCCTGGAGGAGGAGCGGCGCATGGACTTGCTGCTTGCCGAAAACGACAAGCTGAGCCGCACCAATGCCGCCGAACTGGAAGCCGAGAAGCAGCGATCCCAGGAACTGGCAAGCAAGGCAACGACGCTCGAAAGCCTCGTTGCCTCGATGGAAACGGAGATCGCCTCCGTGCGCGACGCCGCCGCTGCCGCCCGGCAGGCAGAGGAAAACCGCAAGCTCCTGACCGACGAGCAGCGCGCCCAGGCAAAGGCCCTGGCCGACAGCGGAGTGCCCGATAAAAACCGCATTGCGCCCGCATATCCCTTCGGAGAATTGAAGGCGAAGCTGGAGTTGCCTGTGGCGGGCGATATTCTGCGCCAGTTCGGAGATGCCGATGGCACCGGACACGAGGCCATGGGAATGACTGTTGCGACCAATCCGGAAACGGTGGTGACTGCGCCTGCTGACGGGCTGGTGGTTTTTGCCGGCGCTTTCCGCAGCTATGGCCAGATGATCATCCTCGACGCTGGCGACGGATACCACCTGGTTATCTCAGGCATGGATACGATCAGCACTCGTCAGGGAAAATTCGTTTTCTCCGGCGAACCGCTGGCCGTGATGGGTGCTAAAAGAGTGGCAAGCGCAACCGCATTGGCGCTGGAAACAGATCGGCCAACGCTTTACATTGAGTTTCGAAAGGACGGTAAACCGGTCGATTCCCGACCGTGGTGGACCGCCAAAGACACTGGAAAGGCACGCAATGATTCGTAGGGCTTCTCTTGTTCTGGTCGGCGCACTGATGGGCGCGACCGCGATGAGCGTCATTTACTCCGCAGGCGTGCCTGCAGAGGCGGCGGGAGCATCGACCTATAAGGAGCTTTCGGTATTCGGTGACGTCTTCGAACGCGTGCGTGCGCAATATGTAACGCCGCCGGCCGAGGACAAGCTGATCGAGAGCGCCATCAACGGCATGCTGTCCTCGCTCGATCCGCATTCCAGCTACATGAATGCGAAGGACGCCGAAGACATGCGCACCCAGACCAAGGGTGAGTTTGGCGGCCTCGGTATCGAAGTCACCATGGAAGACGAGCTCGTCAAGGTCATCACCCCGATCGACGATACTCCGGCTGCCAAGGCTGGCGTTCTCGCCGGCGATTATATTTCCGAGATCGACGGCCAGTCCGTCCGCGGGCTGAAGCTCGAAGACGCCGTCGAGAAGATGCGCGGCGCCGTCAACACGCCAATCAAGCTGACGCTGATCCGCAAGGGCGCTGACAAGCCGATCGAACTGACGATCGTGCGTGACGTCGTTGCTGTCCAGGCCGTTAAGTCGCGCGTCGAGGATGATGTCGGTTACCTGCGCGTCATCTCCTTCACCGAAAAGACCTATCCAGATCTCGAAAAGGCGATCCAGAAGATCAAGGCGACCGTTCCTGCCGACAAACTCAAGGGCTTCGTTCTTGACTTGCGTCTCAATCCCGGCGGTCTGCTCGATCAGGCGATCAACGTATCCGATGCCTTCCTGGAGCGCGGTGAAGTGGTATCCACCCGCGGCCGCAATCCAGATGAGACGCGCCGCTTCAATGCCGGCCCTGGTGACCTGACCGACCACAAGCCGCTCATCGTTCTCATCAACGGCGGTTCGGCTTCCGCGTCGGAAATCGTTGCCGGCGCCCTGCAGGATCTGCGTCGTGCCACCGTTCTCGGCACCCGCTCCTTCGGCAAAGGCTCCGTCCAGACGATTATTCCGCTCGGCGAAAACGGCGCGCTGCGCCTGACGACGGCGCTCTACTATACGCCATCGGGTCGCTCGATCCAGGGCACCGGCATTACGCCTGACATCAAGGTGGAAGAGCCCCTTCCGGCCGATCTCCAGGGCAAGATGGTGACCGAGGGCGAATCCGCCCTGCGCGGCCACATCAAGGGCCAAAGCGAGACTGAGGAAGGTTCGGGCTCGGTCGCCTATGTCCCGCCGGATCCAAAGGACGACGTCCAGCTCAACTACGCACTCGACCTGCTGCGCGGCAAGAAGACCGATCCGTCCTTCCCGCCGGACCCTGAAAAGGCCGTGGTCGCCAAGTAATTCTTCGATTTCAAGGCCGGGCGATTGTCCGGCCTTGAAACTTTCTGCTGTTTCCCGGTTTTGGAGCGGGCAAGGAATTGGGAACGGACCTGCATGCACCCCTAGGCCGCAACCGTAAGGCTGCGCGCAAACGCCCCGGCATATTGCGGATCGGGCAGATAGTCGCGAGCATCTGTCTTGTCGCGATCGGCGGGTTTTCTCTTTACACGGCATTTCACGACGACGGCCTCGAGCGGTCGAAACCGCCGGCATCGCAGGATGTCACGGCCGCTCCGCCGACCGACACGATCCAGCAACCGCCGGCCTCGGGCAATCAGACAGCAAACGGCATGCCACGCTCAGAACCGAGCTCGGGCGCCAACGTGGAACGCATGGTGACCGGAGACGGCTCCGTCGTAACCAAGTACAGTCCGCGCCCACGCGACGACAACGGCCCGGTTCTGGTCGACGCCATGCAGATGGGCCAGGATCCCCGCATGGCCGCCATCCCCAACGACAATCTGCTGGAAGATACGCCCTTCGGCCGGCTGCCGATCACGGGCCCCGACGGCAAGCGGCCGATGGATCAATATGCGCGTCCCTGGTCCGGCACGCGCGGCACACGCATCGCGATCGTCCTCAGCGGCCTCGGTCTCAGCCAGACCGGCACGCAGCGCGCCATCAAGCAATTGCCGGAAGAAATCACTTTCGCCTTTGCCGCCAGCGGCAACAGCCTGCAGCGCTGGATGCAGGATGCCCGTCGCGGCGGCCATGAAATATTGCTGCAAGTGCCGCTGGAACCATTCGATTACCCGGCAAATGATCCAGGCCCGGATACGCTGCTGACCTCGAAGCCAGTGGCACGCAATATCGAAAGCCTGCACCGGTCCATGGGCGAGATCACGAATTATACCGGCATCATGAACTACCTGGGCGGACGTTTCCTCTCGGATCCAAAGGCCATGGAGCCGATCATGCGCGATATCGGAAAGCGCGGGCTGCTGTTCCTCGACGATGGCACTTCGGCACAATCCAAGACGGCTGCGGTGGCCAAAGGCACGGAGCTTCCTTATGCTTTCGCCGATCTGCAACTGGACAGCCAGGTCGACGTGAACACGATCCTGCAGAAACTCGACGAATTGGAGCGTATCGCTCGCCGCAACGGCCAAGCAATCGGTGTTGCCTCGGCTTTCGACGAGAGCATTGACGCGATCTCCAAATGGAGCGAGGAAGCGGCCATGCGCGGCATTGAGATTGTCGGCGTTGCAGCACTCGTCAACGACCCCAAGAATCCCTGAGCGGAGAGAACCATGAGCCAGGCGACTGTAAAAGCCGAGGACCTGCCCTATCGCCCCTGCGTCGGCGTAATGATCCTGAACCGCGAGGGCCTTGTCTGGGCCGGACGGCGCATCCCTGACGGCAATTCGGAATATGACGGCTCGCCGCAGCTCTGGCAGATGCCCCAAGGCGGCATCGACAAGGGCGAGGACCCGCTGGAAGCGGCCTATCGCGAACTTTACGAAGAGACCGGCATCCGGACCGTGACGCTGCTTGCCGAGGCGAAAGACTGGATCAATTACGACCTGCCGCCGCAACTGATCGGCATCGGCTTAAGGGGCAAGTATCGCGGCCAGACGCAGCGCTGGTTTGCCTTCCGCTTCGAAGGCGATGAAAGCGAGGTCGCCATCAACCCGCCTCCCGGCGGCCATGAGGCGGAATTCGACGCCTGGGAGTGGAAGCCGATGGAGGAACTGCCGGGCCTGATTGTTCCCTTCAAGCGCATTGTCTATGAACGGGTCGTGGCGGAATTCCGTCACCTTTCCGGCCTGACCCCGGAAGACTGAGCGTCAAACGAAGCTGTCATCGATACGCAATAAACGAAGCCGGCCGCCTGAAAGGCGACCGGCCGAGATAGGATGTCGATGGTGAATTACTCGGCTTCGTTCGCCGAGTCTGCGTTGAGCTGGCCGTATTTGGCTTCACCGATCTTCTCGAGCAGATCGAGTTGGGTTTCGAGGAAATCGATATGGCCTTCTTCGTCTGCCAGCAGCTCTTCGAAGAGCTTCATGGAAACGTAATCGCCGGCGTCATGACAGATGTCGCGAGACTTCTTGTAGGCGGTGCGGGCGTCGTATTCTCCGGCAAGATCGGCTTCCAGCACTTCCTTGACGTTCTGACCGATGCGCAGCGGTGCAAGCGTCTGCAGATTGGGATGGCCTTCGAGGAAGATGATACGCGCGACCAGGCGGTCGGCATGGTGCATTTCCTCGATCGATTCGGCGCGCTCCTTCTTGGCGAGTTTGGTATAACCCCAATCTTCAAGAAGGCGATAATGAACCCAATACTGGTTGACTGCACCGAGCTCTAGAAAGAGGGCCTCGTTAAGCCGCTCGATGACCTTTTTGTCGCCTTTCAATGTCCGCTCTCCTGTTTTCCTCGTGGAATTGTTTCAAGCGGGACATGAAATCAAATATTTCGGCCTCCGTCGAGTGGCGACGGGCATGATAATCTTCGGTTGTCCGGATGATGATATCGACAACGTTCGGGAAGCAACCGCAGCAACGGCCGCGCTTGGCCATGGCGTGATAGACCTTCGCAGGTACGATAAGCTGCCAGCAATCTTCATCGAGAAGATTGTTGATAACGTCCCGGATTTCCTTGTCGGTTATGTAATTGCAACTGCAGACGAGCACGTCTTCATTCCAAACATGACACTTACTATCGTGTTTTCTGCAAAAGAAGATAGGAACTGTCAAGAAAATTCGCGACCCTCATTCGATCACGATTCAGCAGCGGGACATCACACACTGGCGAGCTTGTTCGTAAGTCCTTAAGAAGCATCAATTTCCAGGCCGCGAGGATCAATCAGTGGAAATTGCGCCCGCGCGGCATCACGCTCGCGGTCTCCGCGATATCACCATCCCTCGCCCTCTCAGATGGTCTTTTCTCGCCGATCTTCCTGAGCAGGTTGTCCCGCGCCAGGCTATCCGCCTCCTTCCGCTGCCGGTGATCCTGTGTCGCGCGCAACACCTCGTCCGAGCGTTCGCTAACGCCGAAGCGTTTCGTCTCTCGCTGAAGGATACCGAGCAGCGGCGTCATATCCTCGATATGTTCGACAACGGTATGGATGACGCCGCTCTGGCTTTGTAATTTGCCATAGATTTTCACGAGCCGGGCGCCCATGACCACGGCGCGGTATTTTTCGAAGACTTTCTTCCAGACGATGGCATTGGCAACGCCGGTCTCGTCCTCCAGCGTCATGAAGATCACACCTTTCGCGGAACCCGGCTGCTGGCGCACCAGCACCAATCCCGCGATGATCACGCGCCTCCCATTCGCAACGCGAAGCAGATCGACATTGCGCGTCACACCCGTCCTGCCTAGCTCTTCACGCAGGAAGGAAACGGGATGCCCTTTCAAAGAGAGCGACAGGTAGCGGTAATCCTCAATGACCTGTTCGCCCGGCAGCATGTCAGGGAGCTTGGCAGCCGGCTCAGGCTGAAGATCGATGTGGCGAACCTTCTCGAAGAGCGGCAGTTCCTCAGTCGCGCTTTTCACATCCAGTGCTCGCACCGCCCACAACGCCTGACGTCGTGATAGTCCGATGGATTGAAAGGCATCTGCATCTGCCAGCCGCTCAATGACAGATTTCTGCAGGCCGGAGCGTAACCAGAGGTCACGTACAGAATGGTAACGCTCACCTCGGTTTTCGATGAGCTTTCCCATATCTTTAGAGGAAACACCCTTGATCTGCAGAAGACCAAGCCGAACAGCATGGCGAGTCTTGATGATATCCCGCATCTCGCCGTGGCGAAAATCGATTGCTGCCGGCTCAAAAGCCGCCTCTTCAAGAGTACACTCCCAATTCGACAGATTGATATCTGCCGGCAGGATTTTCACCCCATGCTCGCGTGCATCCCGCACCAGTTGCGCCGGCGCATAAAAGCCCATCGGCTGCGAATTCAGCATCGCCGCGCAGAAGACGTCGGGATAATAGGCTTTCAGCCACGAGGATGCATAGACGAGCAGAGCAAATGAGGCCGCATGGCTCTCTGGAAAGCCATATTCACCAAAACCCTTGATCTGGTTGAAACATTGCTCCGCGAACTCAGGGTCGTAGCCATTTTTAATCATTCCATCCACGAACCGTTTTTGGAAACTATCAATGGTGCCGGTTCTCTTGAATGTCGCCATCGACCGTCGGAGCCGATCTGCTTCTGCTGGTTCAAAGTCTGCTGCGGTAATGGCGATCTGCATGGCCTGCTCCTGAAACAGGGGAACCCCAAGGGTTCTTTCAAGAACAGTTTTTAGTTTCTCACTTGGATATTCGATGGGAAGATTCTTATCCCGCAACTCTCTACGCTTCAGATAAGGATGTACCATGTTGCCTTGAATTGGCCCTGGCCGGACAATCGCCACTTCAATGACAAGGTCATAAAACACGCGTGGTTTTAGGCGCGGCAGCATGCTCATCTGAGCTCGGCTTTCGATCTGGAAAACGCCAAGCGTATCGGCGCGGCCCATCATGTCGTAGACGGGCTCACCCTCCTCTCCATGCTCCTTATTGCCGAGATCAGCGAGCGTCTTCTTTACATCGTAGTGTAGTTCAAGCAGCGTGAAGGCCCTTCGCAGGCAAGTCAGCATACCAAGCGCCAGCACATCCACCTTGAGGATCTGGACATTATCGAGATCATCCTTGTCCCACTCGATCATGTAGCGGTCTGGCATTGCCGTCTTCATGATTGGCACCACCTCATCGAGCCGGTCCCGCGTGATAACGAAACCGCCGACATGCTGGGTAAGGTGACGCGGAAAGCTCAAAAGCTCGGAGGCGTATTTCAGCACGTTCCACGTCACCCGATCCTTCATATCGAGGCCGGCCGCCTTCGCATCCCGTTCCGAAAGATTGTCCTCGGACCAGCCCCAGACCAGACTGCTGATTGCCGACTGGACATCTTCCGACAGACCGAAGGCCTTGGCGACCTCGCGACCGGCCGAACGGGTGCGGTAGCTGGTAACAGCTGCTGTCAGACCGGCATGCTCATGACCGTATCTTTTATAAATGGACTGAATGACATCTTCCCGCCGTTCATGCTCGAAATCGACATCGATATCGGGCGGTTCGTCCCGATCCATCGAAATGAACCGGTCGAAGAGAAGCGTGGTCTTTGTAGGATCGACTTCCGTGATCTCAAGGCAATAGCAAATGACTGAGTTGGCCGCCGAACCACGTCCCTGACAGAGGACCTTGAGCACATGGCGGGCGTGATGAATGATCTTATGGACCGTCAGAAAGTATGAGGCGTAATTCTTGCGCTTAATCAGATCCAACTCGTAGGCGATCTGTTCATCAACCTTTTTCGGAATCTCATCAGGGTAGCGCTTTATCGCACCCGCTCTGGTAAGCCTCTCAAGCGTCTCCTGTGGTGTTTCGCCAGGATCGTTTTCAGGCGGATAATTGTGCTTCAATTCATTCAGCGAAAAGCTCAGCTTCCCGAAGAACAGCTGCGCATTCTCGACCGCATCCGGATAATCCCGGAAGATCCTCGATATTTCACGTGAATCCTTGAGATAGCGCTCTGCATTCGGTGCCAGAAGGAATCCGGCTTCCGATATCTCCACATGCTCCCGTATGGCGATCACGATATCCGAAAGCGGCCGGCGCTCCGTGTCATGATAGAGCGGCTGATTGGTCGCAATCAGAGGCACCCGGTTGCGGGCGGCAAGCATGGAAAGCACCGCAAAGGCCTGCCGGTCGCGGCCGTCATAGGCTGGTGACAGCGCCATGAAAAACGCCTTGCGGAACCGTTTGCGGAACCGGTCCAGATATTCTTCAAGAGCAGGCTGGCAACCCGGATCATTTACGACAGCCCGGTCGGGGACGAGCGCGAGCATCATCTCGTCACCCCATTCAATAAGCTCCGCTTCCGTCAGGATGCAGGTTCCCTTGACCGCTTCTTCCTTCAGATTGCCGGCACTGAGCAGACGGCAGAGATTTGCCCAACCTTTCCGGTTGCACGGATAGGCAAGGACATCAGGTGTTCTATCCGAAAAAACGAGGCGGGCACCCGGCTGAACCCGGATAGGATCGAAAATGATCTCCGTTTTTCCTTTCTTCTTCGCCTCGGCTAAAATCGCATCCCTGTTCCTGTATCTCTCCTCAAGCTGCTGTGCCTGCGCATGGGCCCGCACCACGCCGGCAACCGAATTCCGGTCCGCGATGCCGAGGCCGCCGAGCTTCAGGCAGGCCGCCTGTACGACCATCTCTTCAGGCTTCGAAGCGCCTTCGAGGAATGAAAAATTCGTCTTAGCGCCGATCTCGAAAAATGCCGGTTCGGGTCTCATGCAAAGACCCCATGCATGAACCAGCGAGGATCGGGGCTGTCTCCATAGAGACCCCGGCGATAGATCCAGAAGCGGTGGCCGGCCTCATCCTCGATCCGGAAATAATCCCGCGCTTCGGCATCATCGCCATCGATCCACCATTCCATGGCAATTCGTTCAGGGCCTTCGCTTCTTGCCACCTGATGCTGCAGGCGCCGCCACCGGAAAGTCTGCGGCGCACCGTCGGGCACTTCGGCAAATGCGACCTCGACCGGCTCCGGCGTTGCAAAGAGCCGCAGCGGACGTTCCTCACGAAAAGGCAGCGCGCGCCTCTGCTCTGATTTGCGCCGTGCCGGAAGGTTCTCCATTGCCGATACCGTGATGACGGCGCGCTCCGGCACGTGGCTCTCCCGAAGCTGGAAGCTCTGCAGGCAATCCGCGCCAAGCCGGGCCGCGACACGGTCGACAAAACTCGAAAGCGAGATTTCCCCCTGTCGATCTCCCTCGAAATCACCCTGCGCATCGTTGAACGGATCATGCCGCAATACATTCAGGCGCAGGATCTCAAAACCATAGCCGGCGTCGATATCGTCATAGATCACCTGTAGGCGCTCGGAAAATAATCCCGCTATAAGCTTCGGTTCGCGAAGCGGCCGCGAGGCCCCGACGGAAATGCGGTAAACCCGGCCATCGACACGAAACAGCACCAGTTCGAACACCCGTCCGCCGGCGCCGCGCGCTTCCAGAGAGGGTTTAAGTGATATGGCAACCTGCCCGGTAACGGCGAGGATCTGTTCCTCCGTTCCGATCGGCTCGGCCAGGCGACATTCGGAAGAGAGACTGGCAACGGGAAGCCGGGGCGAAATCGGCTCCTCTTCATGGCCCAGCGCCTGATCGAGGCGCAACAGCAGTGCCGGCCCGAAGCGGCGGGTCAGCGGCGCCCGCGGCGCATGGATAACGTCACCGACATATTTGAGACCGAGCTTCCTCAAGGCATCGACAGTCTGGCCTTCCAGCCGCAGGGCCGCGACGGGCAGCGGCATCAGCATGCGCTCACTCTCCTCGTCGTCCACGACGCCACCCTGTCCGAAACGGGAGACAGCCCAGGAAAGACCAGGCGACGAGGAGATCGCGCCCCGCGCATCAAGCCCCATATGAAAGAGCCGTGACAGGATATCCTGAAGAAGCGCCCTCTCCCCACCGAAGAGATGAGCGCAGCCGGTAATATCCAGAAACAGCCCATCCTTTCCATCGAGCGCCACCATCGGCGTATAGCGGTCGCACCAGTCAGCAATCGCCTCCAGCAGCCGGCGGTCGGCCGCAGGATCCTCTTCCACGACATCGAGCGTCGGATACATGGCGCGCGCCTCGGCAACGCCCTGCTCCTTCCGCAATCCCAGCTTCTCGGCGAATTCATCCAGCGCCGTCAGCCGCATGGCATTGTTGAGCTTGCCGGAACAGACGAGGGGGGCCGCTTCAGGACGCCCTTTCGAACGCCAGGACAGCCCCCATCGCCTGCGGGCGATGCGGTCCGTTGGCAGATGCGGAAAGCTGAGCGACAGAATGCGCTGACTGTTCGCCTGGAGGGCGAGCGAAGCTTGGTTCGTTGACGGGGAGAAATTCGCGTTCATGGGGGTTCCACTCCAGAAGAAAGGAGAGCGGGGCCGGATTGCGGCTCTTCTCCAGCGTGAGACGGAAAATCGGATTGCCGATGCTGCCGGAAAGTTTTGATCCGTCCGGCAACGGTCGCAGATCCGACGGCGCCGGCTCCACATGCAGGCGGAAGGCGGCACTGCTCGCCTCCTCCTCTCCCGCCTGCCGGAGGAGAAAGAGCGGACGCTGCACCGCACGCGCCCTGAGACTGAGCCGGCGGCTTTCGGTCAGGCCGAAATGCAGTGGATTGCCGCGCACTTCGAAGACGACGGCTGAGAAGGCAGCACTTTCGATGGCTGCTTCCGCCAGCCAGAGCGCATCTTCCAGCTTGCGCGGCGCGGCATGGAAAAACCTCTCCGGCTTCAGCCCGAAATCCCTCAGCCCCGGAGCATAAGGGCGCCCCGCCTCCAATGTGCCGACAACATCACCGATCCAGAGCAGCGGCAGCAGCCTGCTGGTCTCCTCCTCCTGCTTCTGCAATCGCGCCGCAATGGCCATCGCCAGACCACTTGCCGCCCCTGCATCGCAAGAACTCGCCGCGCGAAATTCGGTAATTGCATCGAGCTGAAGGCCACCTTCCAAGGCGTCATCGAACTGCTCCACACCGAAAGGCAGGCGCGGCAGAATGCGCCCCTGCCGCCGCTCGCGCCCTTCCGACAGGGCTTCCCGTTCCGCTGCGGCCAGCGCCGGCGCGGACTTTCCCTCCAGTCGGGCAATGGTTTCGCGGAGCGTAAAAAGCCGCTCGCGCGCCAGGGCGGTCTGCGCCATGGCGGTCTCTCCATTCGTCTTGTTCCTGTTATGTTCCTATGGATTCCAGAGCTCTAATAAAGAGTCAACCGTCATTTTATAAGAATTTATTCCTGCCTTTGATTCCGCACTCGAAAATCGGCGATAAAGGTTCTATATGGGCCGCAAAGGAAGGAATATTCATGGCCCACGTAGACCGGAGCGATGATTGGCGGGATCGCCATGCGCCGACGATCAGCACCTTCGAGTCGCTGGCAATGGAGGCCTACAGCCATCTGCCGGACGAATTTCGCAAGCTGACGACCAATCTGACCATCGAAATCGAAGACTTCCCCGATGACGAAGTTTTCGAGGATATGGCGCTTGAAACACCCTTTGACCTGCTCGGCCTTTTCGAGGGACGCGGCATTTCGGAGCGCTTTACCGTGGAAACCGGCGAGATGCCGAACCGCATCCGCCTCTATCGCCGTCCGATCCTCGATTACTGGGCCGAAAACGACGAAACGCTGGGCGACATCATCACCCATGTGCTGATCCATGAGATCGGCCACCACTTCGGCCTCAGCGACGATGACATGGAACGCATTGAGGCAAGCGCCGAAGAAGCGGCCGAACGCTGACCTTATTGCTCGGACAGCTTCATGTCCGGGTGATAATCCTTACCCTCGACGTCCTTGACGACGGCCTGGCCACACTGCATCTGGCCGGTCGCAGCGTTGAAGCTATAGGTGGGCGAGCCCGACAGCGACCAGCCCTTGTTCAGCGCAGCCGTCACCTTGTGGCAGAAGGAAGCGTCGTCGGGACCGGTCAGGAAGCGGTAGAGTTTCATCAGGCGGGCTTTCTTGCGGAAATCAGGTGCGCTTTATGGACCAGAGCTTCCGCCTGGACAAGATGCAGCCGCTCGATCATCCGCCCGTTCGCATTGATGACGTTGAGCCCATCGGTCGCCGGGTCGGCAAAGGCGGCGATGATGGCCTCCGCCTCCGCGATCTCCTCCTCGTCAGGTCCGAAATGCACGTTGGCGGCTGCAATCTGCGTCGGGTGGATCAGCATCTTGCCGGCAAAACCCATGGCACGGCCCTGCCCGCATTCGGCATCGAAGCCATTGCCATCCCGGAAATCGTTGAACACGCTGTCGAGCGCATCGAGACCGTAGGCTTTTACCGCCAGAACGACCTGCATCAGCCAGGGCACGAGATAGGTCCGCCCTGGCTGCGGCAAGACACCCGTTTCCTTGCGCAGATCGTTGAGCCCGACGACCAGGCAATCGAGCCGCGATCCCGGTGTGCGGCCGGATTCGGCGATTGCTGCGGCATTCAGCACGCCGCGCGGCGTCTCGATCATCGCCCAGATGCGCAATTCGTCCGGCGCATAGGCTTCGGCAAGCAGATCACCGATGGCCATGACGTCCTGCGGTTCGTCCACCTTCGGCAGGAGAACGGCATCGGGCGATAATGTCTTTATCAGCTCCAGATCCGCCAGCCCGTATCCGGATGACAAAGAGTTGATGCGGATGATCCTTTCCTTGCCCTCAAGCGGCGGTCCGGCAAAAAAAGCTTTCAGATTGTCTCGGGCTTCCGCTTTCTTATCGGGGGCTACGGAATCCTCCAGATCAAAAATAACTGCATCGCAATCAAGGGAATAGGTCTTTTCAAGCGCCCGCGCATTGATGGCGGGCACGCTCAGCACAGAGCGGCGCAGACGCAGGGAACGGAGAGGTGGTGTTCGGCTCATGGATTATTAGTGCCAAGCTTCGCAAAACCCGGCAAGACAACAAAAAGCCATGCTTGGCTTGCAGAGAGAAAAAAGAAGGACCACATTCCTTTCCGTAGAAAGGTCTCTAACCAATGCAGAACATTCGCTCCATCTTCTTCATGCTTGCCGGCGCCACGGTTTTCGTAGCTATGCTACTTCTCACCTTCTCGGTCACGCTCGCCGTCGGCGGCATCCTGACCGTGCTCATGGTCGGCCGCGCCCTTTCGATGAAGATGAAGCCGGCTCCCGTCCGCGCCCGCGCTGACGGCAAGCGCGAAATGCGCATCTGGAACGACGGCCGCGGCACCATCATCGATCTCTGATCGCTTTTCCCTGAAAATTCTGACCGACATTGTCGGCTCACACTCCCTTGCTACGTCCTTGAAGCAGCCGAGCATTCAGCCGGCACTTCAAAAAACGAATGGAGGACGAGCATGGACGCGATGGAGAGCAACCAGGCCAAGATGCCGCCGGTCAAGAACGGCCTGCTTCCCTATCTGACGGTCGATGGCGCGGCAAAGGCTGCGGAATTCTACAAGAAGGCTTTCGGCGCCGAACAGGCCTATATCGTGCCGCCCGATGAAAGCGGCCGTACGATGCATATACACCTCTATATCAACGGCAGCTCGCTAATGCTGTCGGATGCCTATCCGGAATACGGTCATCCCTTCAAAGGCCATGAAGGTTTCGCCATCCAGCTTGTCATCGATGATATCGATTTCTGGTGGGATCGCGCGGTGGCTGCCGGCGCCGAAGTGGTCATGCCGGTCGAACTGATGTTCTGGGGCGATCGCTACGGCCAGCTTCGTGATCCGTTCGGCGTGCTCTGGGGCCTGAACGCCCCATCCAAGTAAAGGCCAAGTAAGAAGTCATACGCAATCGGCGGGCCGCGCGAAACGTCGCGTGGCCTCCATCGGCGAAAGATTCTTCTTCATTTCGGCGGAAAACTGGAATAGATGCAAATTCAGAAAGTACGTTTTGCTGAAATGGAGCATGGGTCATGGATAAATTCGTGAAGCTCACGGGCGTTGCAGCGCCCCTGCCGGTCGTCAATATCGACACCGACATGATCATTCCGAAGGACTATCTGAAGACCATCAAGCGCACCGGCCTTGGCAAGGGCCTTTTCGCCGAAGCCCGCTACAATGAAGACGGTTCCGAAAACCCTGATTTCGTCCTGAACAAGCCGGCATACCGCGAGGCAAAGATCCTGGTTGCCGGCGACAATTTCGGTTGCGGCTCCTCGCGCGAACATGCTCCGTGGGCACTGCTCGATTTCGGTATCCGCTGCGTGATCTCCACCAGCTTCGCCGACATCTTCTACAACAACTGTTTCAAGAACGGCATCCTGCCGATCAAGGTCAGTCAGGAAGACCTCGACAAGCTGATGGACGACGCCGAACGCGGTTCCAACGCCGTTCTGAGCGTCGACCTCGAAAACCTCGAAATCACCGGTCCGGACGGCGGCTCGATCAAGTTCGATCTCGACGAATTCAAGCGTCACTGCCTGCTGAACGGCCTCGACGATATCGGCCTGACCATGGAAAAGGGCAAGGCGATCGACCAATTCGAAAAGAAGAACGCCGCTTCGCATCCTTGGGCTGCCTGAGCCCTATCAAATTGCTTTTAGTAAGCCGGGCTTTCTGCCCGGCTTTTTCTTGCCCGGATCTCAGAGAAATTTCTCTTTCCAGAGGTCAAGCTTTTCGAGCGACACGCCGATACCGCCACAGACTTCGATGAGCGGATTGTTAAAGCGCGACAGCAGGCCAGCGTGGATATCGGCAACGGCAAGCGCTGCACCACAGGCCGGTTCGACCAGGATGCGCTGCGCATCGGCAAATTTCCGGCAGGCGGCCACGGCATCGGCATCGCTGACGAGAACACTTTCAATCGGATGGTGCTTTGGCAGATCGAAAACATGCTGCGCCACCTGCCGTGCGCCGAGTGAGGTGGCAATCGATGTAATGGCCGGTAGCGAAATACGCTCGTTGGCCTTGAGGCTGGCATGAAATGATGCCGCTCCCTCCGTCTCGACGGCAATGACAGGCACGTCGGAAAGCCCATTCCGCCTCAGTCCCTCGACGATTCCGGCAAGCAACCCGCCGCCGCCAACGCTGGTAACGACGCAGTCGAATTTGGCGCCTTTCGCCACCACCTCGTCGATCAGCGTGGCATGGCCATCCCACAGGAGCGGATGATCGAAAGGATGCACATAGGTTGCCTTGCGGCTCTCAGCGAGAGCGATTGCATGCGCATTAGCCTCGTCGAAGACAGATCCATGGACGAGCACCTTGGCACCTGTTGCGGCAATCGTCCGTCGCACGTCCGGCGCGGTCGTCTCGGGCACGACGATGGTAACAGGCACGCCGAGCGCCCGTCCGGCATAGGCCGCGGCAATGCCGGCATTGCCGCCCGAAGCGCAGAAGATCTCGCGCGCGCCGTTTTGAACCTCATGCTGGCAAAGCCGGCCTACACCGCGAAGCTTGAAGCTGCCTGAAGGCTGCAGCGCATCGAGCTTCAGCCAGAGCGGCTTGCCACTGGCGCTGTAATCAGGTGCCGTCTGGAAGAGAGGCGTGTCGAGATGGAGAGGCGCGAAAGACATGGACGAATATCCGAAAAAGAATGGGCAGGGTTATCGTTCTAGCCCGTTTGCGAGCACGGGAGCAACCGTGTCGGACATCACATGACACCAAGCCAGGCGTACCGATTCACCCCTTCTCTCGCTTGAAATGCCCATTTCCGGGGTCTAAGAAGCCGCAGCTTGTTTTTCCGCGGAGGCTTTCATGACAGTGCGCAATCTTTTCCTGCTGCCGGGCGACGGCATCGGCCCCGAAGCGATGGGCGAGGTCCGCAAGATCATCGCTTACATGAACGAAGCGATGAATGCCGGTTTCGTCACCGATGAAGGCCTCGTTGGCGGTTCTGCTTACGATGCGCATGGTGCGGCGATCTCCGAAGACGACATGAAGAAGGCGCTTGCTGCCGATGCCGTGCTCTTCGGTGCCGTCGGCGGCCCGAAGTGGGATAGCGTTCCCTATGAAGTTCGCCCGGAAGCCGGCCTGCTGCGCCTGCGCAAGGACTTGGAACTCTTCGCAAACCTGCGCCCTGCAATCTGCTATCCGGCGCTTGCTTCCGCTTCCTCGCTGAAGCCGGAACTGGTCGAAGGCCTCGACATCCTCATCATCCGTGAACTGACGGGCGGCGTCTATTTCGGCGAGCCGAAGGAAATCATCGACCTTGGCAACGGCCAGAAGCGCGGTATCGATACCCAGGTTTACGATACCTACGAAATCGAGCGCATTGCCGGCGTCGCCTTTGAAATGGCCCGCACTCGCAACAACCGCGTCTGCTCCATGGAAAAGCGCAACGTCATGAAGTCGGGCGTGCTCTGGAACCAGGTCGTGACGGAAACCCACAAGGCGAAATATTCCGACGTCCAGCTCGAGCATATGCTGGCCGATGCCGGCGGCATGCAGCTTGTGCGCCAGCCGAAGCAGTTCGACGTCATCGTCACCGACAACCTCTTCGGCGACATGCTCTCCGACGTGGCCGCCATGCTCACAGGCTCACTCGGCATGCTGCCGTCTGCCTCGCTCGGCGCCCCGGACGGCAAGACCGGCAAGCGTAAGGCGCTCTATGAGCCGGTACATGGCTCCGCTCCCGATATCGCCGGCAAGGGTATTGCCAACCCGATCGCCATGATCGCCTCCTTCGCCATGTGCCTTCGCTACTCCTTCAACATGGTCAAGGAAGCGGACAACCTGGAAAAGGCGATCGCAAACGTGCTCGACAAGGGCATCCGCACTGGCGACATCATGGCACCGGGCAGCCGCCAGGTCGGCACCGTCGAAATGGGCGAAGCCATCCTCGCCGAATTCAAGGCGCTTTCCGCCTGATATTTCACGTGAAACGTTTTTCGGCCCTTCGCACCCGTGCGGAGGGCCTTTTATTTGGCACGGCTTCATCCATCAGCGCCAAGAGCGGTCATTACCAGGATCGAAAAGAATTATCTGAGCAAACCCGGTCTCTGTCGTAATCCTGTGCATCTTCACTGCCTATTCCTAGTCCTTAAGGATTATACGGGTAGTATGGATGCGGGCACTTTTAGTCTCCCTGGACAGGCGCTGGCGCAGAAATAGATGCGTCATGCCACCCTTGCGCTGGCGCGCATGCCTTTTCGTTACCCTGAATGCCGTCATCCTTTCCATGCTGATCTTCGATGCACCGATTGGTGCCGGTCACCTGCCGGAACCCATTCGGCGCTTTGGGGAAATGTTGACCGATTTCGGCGATTCCGCCTGGCTGATCCTCACCAGTGTCCTGCTCTTCTTTCACGGCAGAGCTGGCTACAAACTCTTGAAAAGCGCAAAGGCAAGGGCCCAGGCGCTCTATGTGAGCTGGATCGGCGCCTATCTGTTCACGACTGTCGTCTTTTCCGGTCTGCTTGCAAATCTTCTGAAACGCACGATCGGTCGTGCGCGCCCTGAACATTTCCAGGATCTCGGCGTGCTTTCCTTCACGCCCTTCTCCGGCCGAGCTGCATTGGAGAGTTTTCCGTCAGGCCATTCGACCACGGTAGGCGCTTTCTTTGCCGCCTTCGCGTTGCTATTCCCGCGCTACCGAGTTCCCTTCATCGCCGGCGCCATCTGGCTCGGCATGACGCGTGTCATGGTCGGCGCGCACTATCCGAGCGATGTCATAGCCGGCCTCGCCTTCGGCGCCTGGTTCTCGCTGCTGACGGCGATCGTCTATGCCCGCTACGGCCTGCTTTTCAGGCTCGCGCCGGACGGCTGGCCGATGTCCAAGCGATACTTCCCGGACGCATAAGAGATGCGCATGAGAAAATGACACATGAAAAACCCGGCGCCTTTCGGGCGCCGGGTCTTTGATTTCAGGATATCCACCGCGTCTCAATCCATTGCGTGAATATCGCGGTTCTTGGTTTCCGGCAGGAACAGAATACCGATGACCAGCGTGATCGCTGCGAAGACGATCGGATACCAGAGGCCATAATAGATGTTGCCGGCGGCAGCACTCATCGCGAAGGCCGTAGCAGGCAGCAGACCGCCGAACCAGCCGTTGCCGATATGATAGGGCAGCGACATGCCGGTATAGCGGATGCGGGTCGGGAAGAGCTCGACCAGTAGTGCCGCGATCGGGCCGTAGACCATCGTCACGTAGAACACGAGCACGAAGAGGATGGCAATCGTCCCCACCCAGTTGACGCGGGCAGGATCGGCCGTCATTGCGAACGAACCGGCACCGGGGATCGTGTAGACCGCCATATCCGTCACGGTTTTTGCTTCATCCGCTGTCAGCAGCTTGCCGGCAACGAGTTTGTCGGCCGGCAGCGTTTCCTTTTGGCCGGCACGTATCGCATCGGCATTGAGGGTGAGCTCCGGATTGGCAGCGATGAAGGCATCGAGCTTGGCATCGGCAACCTTGGCAGCACCGCGCTTCAGCGGGTAGCCAGCATCATGAAGGGCAAGATTGACACCCTTTTCGAACGCGGCACCGGTCTTGGCCGCATCAGCACCGGCTGCAACGGAGTCGTAGCTGGTGATCGTATCGTCACCGACCTTCACGGTTGCAGGCTGGCCGGCCGGACCCGGCACCACGTCATAAGGCACAGAGTTCTTGGTCAGGAACGCCGTTGCGATATCGCAGGAGCTAGTGAATTTCGACGTACCGGTCGGATTGAACTGGAATTTGCAATCCGCCGGATCGGCCGTAACCGTTGCCCGGATCGTCGCCTGCGCCTCGTAAAGGGCCGGGTTTGCCGTATAAGTCATCGCCTTGAACAGCGGGAAGTAGGTGACCGCTGCAATTAGAAGACCCGCCATGATGATCGGCTTGCGGCCGATCTTGTCCGACAGTCCGCCGAAGATGACGAAGAACGGAGTGCCAAGGAAGAGTGCGATGGCGACCATGATATTGGCCGACTGAAGATCGACCTTCAGCACGTTCTGCAGGAAGAACAAGGCATAGAACTGCCCGCCGTACCAGACCACCGCCTGACCCATGGTGGCACCAAAAAGCGCAATCAGCGCGATCTTGGCATTCCGCCACTGACCAAAGGCTTCCGTCAACGGCGCCTTCGATGCCTTGCCTTCGGCCTTCATGCGCTGGAAGGCGGGCGACTCGTTCATCTTCAACCGGATCCAGACGGAGATGCCGAGCAGGACGACGGAGACAAGGAACGGAATACGCCAGCCCCAGGCGGCGAAGGCAGTTGGTCCCATGATCGACTGGACCGAGACGATGACGATCAGCGACAGGAAGAGACCGAGCGTTGCCGTCGTCTGGATCCAGGACGTGAAATAACCGCGACGGCCGTTCGGCGCGTGTTCGGCAACATAAGTCGCCGCACCGCCATATTCACCGCCGAGTGCCAGACCCTGTAGCAGACGCAAGCCGATCAGGATGATCGGAGCGGCAATGCCGATCGAGGCCGCGCCCGGCAGGATGCCGACCAGGAAGGTCGAGAAGCCCATGATGAGAATGGTCATCAGGAAGGTGTATTTGCGGCCGACGAGGTCGCCTAGACGGCCGAAGACCAGCGCGCCGAATGGGCGCACCAGGAAACCCGCAGCGAAAGCGAGCAGCGTGAAGATGTTGCGCGTTGCTTCCGGATACTGGGTGAAATAGGTCGCGCCGATATAGGTGGCGAGCGAACCATAAAGATAGAAATCATACCATTCGAAAACCGTGCCGAGCGACGAGGCGAAGATGACCTTCTTCTCCTCGCCCGTCATCGGACCGGCTTTCGCACCGTCGACGCTTGCGACATTTGCCATTGTCTGTCCTCCACAGAGTGATGAGCAACGGTCGCGGCCTACTCTCCTCAAAGCATACCCCTGGCCACGACACGCCTGACGAGAGTTTGACAGAAAAGACGAGTCAGAAAGAGGGATGCTTTGGGATTATGACTTTAGTCTAATTTTTTGTGCATGGATGGTCACAGCATGGCGGAACAGGCCCGCCGCAATGCTCACCCTCGCAAAGCCTGGGCCGGAGACTGCCGATAGGCGAGCACCGCCGGCAAGGCGGCGAGGACAGTGGCGAAGGCAAGTAGGATTACAGCAAGCGTTCCGTCTTCACGGGCGAAGCCGACGGGCAGGTTGACGCCACTGCTTTGCGAGAAGAAGCCGGAAAGAATGAGCGCGGCACCGTAGCCGAGTGTAAAACCAAGCCCGACCCCAGCGGCAACAAGAATAAAGAACTCCAGCCAGACAATACCGAATATGGCACTGCGGGGAGCACCGAAGGCGCGCAGCGCACCGATCTGCCTGCGGCGCTGGCCGATATGGATGACAGTCACAAGGATCAGCGAGGCTGCGACCAGCACCTGCGCACCAGAGGCAACGGCAACAAGAATCTGCTTGGCATCACCGAGCGTCGCATAAAGATTGGTCAGGACTTCGCCGGGAAAGACGGCAATCGTCGTGCCATTACGATAGTCCTGCCGCAGTTTGTAGGCATCGGCAATCGTCTTCGGCTTGACGAGGATGGCCGGAAGACCGGGCGTTTCCGCAGTCCAGTTCTCATTCAGGCCGGCATGGGTTTCAGCCTCCGCATGATGGTCGGCTTCCTCATGAGCGCCTTCCGCGGCGGCGTGGTCATGGTCGTGCTCTTCGCCCGCTTCCAGCCCATGAATATGCCAGACGGCCTGGATCGGAACGAGAATGGCCCGGTCCCATGCTGTGCCTGTCGGTCGTAGGCGCCCGATTACGCGATAGGCAAGTTCCGTATGCGTATGGCCGCCGGTTTCGATCGTGCCGTGCATCGGTTTGATCTCGCTGCCGATAGCCAGGTTAACGCTCGAGCCGATGACAGCCTCGCCCTCGCTGGCGAAACCTTGACCTTCGGAAAAGCCGCCGGAAATCGTTTCCGTCAACGCTGTCGTCGTGCCGATGATCGGATAGCTTGAGAAGGAATCGCCGAAACCAACGGGGGCAGCCCATTCGACGCGCGGATCGGCAGCGAGTTTTGCCAGGACGTCGCCGGACATCAGCGGCAGCGCGGACGGCTGCAGGAAAACGGACGAGAGCACGAGCTGGGTCTCGCTGCCGCCCGCGCCGATGACAAGATCGAACTTGTCGGCCGCCCGCGCACTGCCGAGACGAAGAGCCCGCTCCTGCAGGATAACGGAAACGCCGAGCGCGGTGGCAAGCGCCACGAGCAGCACGACAACGAGAGAGCCGGCCCATAAACGACGCAGATCGGCAAGGATGAAGCGGATCATGCGGCCGCTCCCTTGATCGCGGAATCGTCGATAATGCGGCCGGAACGAAATGTCAGGCGTCGGTCGAAACGAGTGGCGAGGCGGGGATCGTGCGACACGACGATCAGGGTACTGCCTTCGGCCATGGCAAGATCGAGCAGCAGATCACCGACGGCATCGCCGCTGTCGGCATCGAGGCTCGCGGTCGGTTCGTCGGCGACGATGACACCAGGTTTGCGCAGGAGCGCCCGGGCAATCGCCACACGCTGCATTTCGCCACGCGACATGGTTTCGATCCTCTGTACGGCGCGCTCAAGACCGACAGTATGCAGGAGGTCGTGGGCGCGCTCGATTATCGTCGACGTCGCGGCACGCGCGAGACGCGCAGGCAACAGCACATTTTCGACAGCGGACAGGCCGGGGAAAAGGTGAAATTCCTGCATGACCAACCCGATATTGGCAGACCGAAAGCGGTCACGGCGACTTTCGGAGAGCGCAGCAATATTCTCACCGTTCCAGCCGACACGACCCTCGCAAACCCTCTCCAGTCCGGTGACGATATTGACGAAGGTGCTTTTGCCGGATCCCGAGGCGCCGGTAACCACGACACGGCTGCCCGCGGCGATCGACAGATGATCGACGGCGAGCGCAGGCGCCGAAAGGCCAGGAAACGTCATGGCCAATTGTTCGATTTCAAGAGCTAGCATCGATGCTCAGACGCTGGAATATTCGGCCTGGCGGATACGCAGCAGGCTTACAAAGCCGGTTTCCGGGTCCTTCCACGACCCGAACTCGAGCGTGCCACGCACTTCGATAGTCTGGCTCGGCTGTACGAAGGTCTGCTTCTCGCCGAGATAAACGACGACGATATTGTCCGGCCAGTCTGCGTCGGAAGAGCAGAAGGGGCAGAGTGACATCGGTATCTCCGTAAGGACGAAGAATTGCGCCTCAGCCTTTAACGGCGGCGCCATGAAGCCCTTGATACTGATTTCCTTGCCAGCAAGGCGCTTTACCTTGTCGGAAAATTCGAGACCAAGCACACCAAATTTTCCGTAGAGTTCATCGAAGCTGATCAAGGAATCATCAGCAATCACAGGCCGGGCGACGAGGAAGGGAACCGCGGCCATGACGCCCATGAGGCGACGGCGGCTGAGATTCACCAAAGCGAGCCTTTCCATAGCGGTCTCCAGAAACGGATACCCGGCCGCAAAGCGACCGGGATGAGGATCGATGAAAAGTCCCAGACCGGCAAGCGGCCTGGGACACAGGTGCTTAGTTCGTCTGCTTGGCGCCGAGCGCAAAAGCGTCGGCGAGAACGCGGTAGACGTCGCTCTGTTCCATATAGCCTTTGAAGCCCTCCGATCCGGGGCCGGTCGACTGCAGGACAACGTCATCGACGGTATGGGCGCCGGTGGCCGCACTCTTCGGCAGGTTACCCGGAACGAAGACGGCGCCAGGAACATCCTTGTAGGCTTCGTTGGCGACGTAGTCCTTCTTCTCGTTCTGGATAGCCGGAGTGTATGGGTTATCCAGCTTCGGGCGGAAAGTTTCGTAGTGGTCAGGATAGTTACTGACGAACAGGGCGAGACGTTTGGAGACGTCAACGCTGTCGGGATAGCCGTCATTATTGGCATCGACATAGTTGGTGAAGCTTCGGCCAGCGACTTTCTCTCGCATCTCCGTACCTTCAATCGTATCGTCGATCGTGCCGACGATCGTGATGCCGTGCGTATGGTCACCGGTGACGACGATCAGCGTGTCGGGATTGCTGGCGGCGAATTCCTTCGCCAGACCGACGGCCTTGTCAAATTCGATCGTATCGATGGCAGCGCGCTCGCCATCGAGAGGATGCGACATCTTGTCGATGTTGGCAGCTTCGACCATCAGGAAGAAGCCTTCGGGATTCTTCGAGAGCTTGTCGAGCGCGACCTTGGTCATTTCAACAAGGCCGGGCTGGGCCGGGAATTTACCGACAGTGCCCTTCTTCAGGAATTCGCGGTCGAGCGTCGTATCCATGTTGCCGGTGTGGAACAGGCCGAGGATCTTGCCTTCGTTGGTGCTGGCAGCAGCGGCGAGTTCCGTCTTGTCGATCGCGAGCTTGTAGCCGGCGTCCTGGAACATCTTGACGTAGTCCTTGTCGTCCTTGCGCTTCGAGCCGGCAGTCGCCTGCGGCAGGAAGTAGGCCGAGCCGCCACCGAGGATGACATCCGGCTTCACGTCGAACAGCATGCCGGTGATTTCAGCTTTGTCATCACGACGACGAGTATGGGAGACGACGGCAGCGGGCGTTGCGTCCTGAAGTTCGGAGGTCGTAACGACGCCGATCGACTTCGAAGTCTGGCGACGCAGGGCTTCGCCGAAAGTTTCGACGCGCGGGTCGTCCAGCGTGTCGAGTGTCCTGTCCGCATAGACGCCGAGCGAGTTGATCGCGCCCTTATGGCCTGTCATGTAGGCCGACATCGTATTGGCGCTGTCGGTGGTAACCGAATCGGTGGCGGACGTGCCGATAAAGGCCATACGATCGAGATCGTCCATGTTCAGGCGGCCGTTCGCCTTGCCTTCAGTCATGCCCTTGGACATGATACGGGCGGCGGTGCGGTGAGCAACGGAAAGACCATCACCGAGGAAGAAAATGATATTCTTGGCTTTCGGCTGTGCGGAAGTGCCGAAAACTTCCCAGGTCACCGCCTTCTTTTCGTCGCCGGCGGCGACTTCAACTTTGTAGGTGCCCGGAGCGGCAATCTTCAGGCCGCGCAGCAGGAGAGCTGAACCGAGAGCCTTGTCTTCCTTGCCCTTTTCCAGCTCGACGAACTGTGCCTCACCCCCGAGGATAGTCTTGTAATCCTGGCCATTGACCGTGATCTTCACGTCTTCCGGCTTGACCTGCTTGGAAAGCTCGACCTTGAAGTCGAAAGGCGAACCGGCGAGAATCGTAGCACGATCAAGCGGATAGATCGAAGCTGCTTGAGCAGCGCCGGCCAGAATCGTGGTGGCCGCAAAAGCGGCGAAAAGCATACGCATGGAAAAACCCCCGTTTTTCGTTGCAGTCATCACAACGGGTCGGGGATACCCCTCGGCAATGACAGAGGGATGACAAAACGCCGCAGCATGGCAACCCCCTCTCCTCCGCTCGCCACATACGCAAAAACCTTGACTCCTGTGGAAAACGTTTTATGAGCAACGATGGAAAAGGAATATCCATGGTTCGCCACGAGCATGCCATCGCTGAGCGCAATAACCTGGCAGGAAGTGCCGGGCTGGATTTTGCCGTTCCGGTTTCTTCCAAAACCAAGGCCAAAACGACGACGAAAACCGTCTGACGTCTCTGGCCTGCCGCTCTCTCCCCGGCCCGGCCGGGGACAGGAAGTCGCGATGATGTCGCGCTTCCCCCCTCACCGGACAAGAGGAGAGAAGAGAAAGAGAGCTTGAGAAATGGGTTTCAAAGTTGCAGTTGCCGGAGCCACCGGAAATGTCGGGCGGGAAATGCTCAACATTCTCTCCGAGCGCGGTTTCCCAGCCGATGAAGTCGTAGCACTCGCCTCCTCCCGCTCCCAGGGCCTCGAGGTTTCCTATGGCGACCGGACGCTGAAGGTCTCCAATCTGGAGAATTACGATTTCTCTGACACCGATATCTGCCTGATGTCGGCCGGCGGCGAGGTTTCCAAGCGCGTCTCCCCGAAGATCGGCCAGCAGGGCTGCGTCGTGATCGACAATTCCTCGGCCTGGCGCTACGACGCCGACGTGCCGCTGATCGTTCCGGAAGTAAATCCGGACGCGATCTCGCTCTTCACGAAGCGCAACATCATTGCCAATCCGAACTGCTCGACTGCCCAGCTCGTCGTCGCGCTGAAGCCGCTGCATGACTTCGCCAAGATCAAGCGTGTCGTCGTCTCGACCTATCAGTCGGTCTCCGGCGCTGGCAAGGAAGGCATGGACGAGCTCTTCAACCAGACGCGTGCCGTCTTCGTTGCCGATCCGATCGAGAACAAGAAGTTCACCAAGCGCATTGCCTTCAACGTCATTCCGCACATCGACGTCTTCATGGAAGACGGCTACACGAAGGAAGAATGGAAGGTTCTGGCTGAAACGAAGAAGATGCTCGATCCGAAGATCAAGGTGACCTGCACTGCGGTGCGCGTTCCCGTCTTCATCGGCCATTCGGAATCGGTCAACATCGAATTCGAAAACGAGATCACAGCCGATCAGGCCCGCGATATCCTGCGCGAAGCGCCGGGCTGCCTCGTCATCGACAAGCATGAGGACGGCGGCTACATCACGCCGTATGAATCTGCTGGCGAGGACGCGACCTACATCTCGCGCATCCGCGAAGATGCGACCGTCGAGAACGGCCTCAACCTGTGGGTCGTCTCCGACAACCTGCGCAAGGGTGCGGCTCTCAACGCCATCCAGATTGCCGAGCTGCTCATCAATCGTGGCCTCGTCAAGCCGCGCAAGCAGGCAGCCTGATACCATTTGTAAACCATAATATGCTAAAGCCCTGCTCGACGAGCGGGGCTTTTTCGGGCAAATACCGCCGTATGAGCGTTCGCTAAAGGGCGACCGTGACAAAATCGCCGGTGACTGGCATTCTCTTGCCTGGCCTGAAAGCTATGCAGATCGAGAGCGGGGTTTCTCAATGCGCATGACAAAATTGATTCTGGCGGCCGCCGCGGCAATGGGCGTCCTCCATGCGGTACCGGCGTTCGCGCAGGGTGCCCAGTGCGGTAACACCAGTGCCGGTTTCGAGGCCTGGGTCGCCGATTTCAAACAGACGGCGGCAGCCAATGGTGTGAGCCAGTCCGTCTTGAGCCGCGCCTTCGCCAATGTCAGCTACAACAAGCCGACGATTTCGGCCGACCGCGGCCAGAAGAGCTTCAAGCTATCCTTCGATGCTTTCATGAAGAAGCGCGGCGGTGCCGCCGTTATCTCTCGCGGACGGTCGATGAAGGCCGCTAACCAGGCTCTCTTCGCTTCGATCGAGCGCCGTTTCGGCGTTCCGGCCGGCCCATTGATTGCCATCTGGGGCATGGAAACCGGCTTCGGCAGCTATATGGGCAACCAGCATACGATGTCCGCAGTCTCGACCCTCGCCTATGACTGCCGCCGTTCGGAATATTTCACCGACCAGCTTTATGCAGCCCTGCAGCTCGTTTCGGAGGGTTATCTGAGCCCGCAAGCCCGAGGCGCTGCCCATGGCGAAATCGGCCAGACGCAATTCCTGCCGCGCAACGTGGTGCGTTACGGCGCTGATGGCGACGGCGACGGACGCGTCGACATGGTCGGCTCTCGCGCTGATGCACTGGCTTCGACTGCCAATTTCCTCAAGGGTCACGGCTGGCGCGCTGGCGCAGGCTACCAGCCGGGCGAGCCAAACTTCGTCGCCATCGAGGGATGGAATGCCGCGACGGTCTATCAGCAGGCAATCGCCTATATCGGCCAGCAGATCGACGGCAACTGAAGAGACGTTCGATAGGAAATGTCAGGAACGCCGCATGCGAATGCGGCGTTTTTCATATGCGGATATCGTGGCTTCCGCCAGCAGCCTTGCGCCGCTCTTCCTGCGGTGCCGTGGCAGGAACAATCGGCCCGGCAACAACGCAATTGCGTCCCGAGGCCTTGGCCGCATAGAGCGCCAGGTCGGCGCGCTTTACCAGATCATCGAAATTGCGATTGCTTACCGCATTTGTGCGCCCCGCACAGCCGAAGCTTGCCGTAACCCGCAGGCGCTCGCCGCCGGGCAGTTCGATGTCGGCAGCTTCGATCGCCAACCGGACACGTTCCGCGACGATGGCCGCATCCTCGGGTGTCGAGTCCGGGAGCAGCGCCATGAACTCTTCGCCGCCATGGCGCACCAATAGATCGAAGGAGCGGAAGCTTTCCCTTGCGACGCCGGCCACATGCTTCAGCACGACATCACCCGCGTCATGGCCATGCACGTCGTTGATTTTCTTGAAGTGATCGAGGTCGAACAGCACGACGGAAATCCAGCGTGAACCAGCCTGCATCAGAAGCGCTAGAGCAGCAGCCTCAAAACCGCGCCGGTTATAAAGGCCTGTCAGAAGATCGGTCTGGGCGGCATTGCGCAGTTTGTTGACGAGCAGTTCACGCTCTTCGGTAACGCGGGCGACGAGACGGATACCGCGAACCGCAAGCGCTGCAATAAGGGCGACGAGCAGCACCAGCCCGGCTGACAGAGCAAGCACGATCGTCATGTGGATATGAGAGCGCATCGACAGCCTCTGCCCAGTCACATGAATGTCATCGGTGACGGACGCGATCTTCTGTCGCAGATAATCCAGCCGTTCGTTCTGGATGCCGATCCATTTGTCCCGGATCGCCTTTTCCGGCCGCAGCACCCCGGAAACCATTGCCTGGGTGAAAGTATCGGCCCAGACTTCATCGGGCTGCGCCCTATAGTCGAGAATCTCCTGGATGACAGGCGAAGAAGAATGAAAGCGCAGGCGATCCATACCGTTGCCGAGCATCATTTCGCCTTGAACGAGCTGCTCGTGCGACATGGCAGAAAAATCGGTCCGGTCGAGATAACGCTGGCCAAGACTGCCGATCAGCCGCTCGCCGTAATAGGTGAGAAGGATGCTCATCAGCTCGCTGGATTTGCGCATCAACACGGGATCATGGATCCTCGACGAAAGCGACTCGACGAGTCCAAGCTGCTTCAATCCAGCCTGCCCATAGATATGAACGGGGTTGCCGCCTTTGCCGTAATAGCCGCGATCGACTGCCGATCGTGCCGCAACGATACGACTATAAGCGAGACGGAGATTGGAAAGCTGCGACTGCAGACCGACATCCATTGCTCCAGCGGCTGGAAGACTTGCGTTGAAACGCGCGAGTTCGCTATCGAGTGAGTTTCGCCTTTCGATCATCGACGCCCTGGTGATCTCATCGCGATCGTTGATATAGGCTCGCGTCGCGACGAGTTCCGCTAGGATCTCATTGGCCGCAATCGATCCCCCGCGAGCAAGAACATCGGCAAAGAGATGGTCATTTTCGAGCGCGTGGTATTGCATGAGCGAGGAGCGGATCAACACGACGCCTTCGACAATCATGAAGACGAAGGGCAGTAGAATGGCGGCGAGCACAGCCCTTCTGATATTCTTGAATTTCACCGCTTCGAAATTCATGTTTAATCCACGTCCAGCTGCTCCTCGTAGGCGAGCTTAGTGGAATATCTTAAAAAACCGATAAAGCGGTCTATCCCTAGATTTCGGGACGGACGAAATCGAGTGTCTCAGAATCCATCACCCAGAGTTCGCCGGTCGAAATGTCGAACCAGGCACCATGAAGCTCCAGCTTGCCCTCTTCCTCGAGCGTCTTGATTTCAGGGAAAGATCTGAGATTGTTGATTGAATTGCGAATGGACACCCGCTCCAGCGCAGTCTGTCGTTCGCCTGGCGTCATGATGTCGTTGCTGCCGATCTGCTCGGCGGCAGGGCGCACGAGCGACATCCAGCGGCCGATGAAATCGCCGGGCGACAATGGCTCTGCATCGGGGTCGAGTGCCGCGCGGATACCGCCGCAGCGGCCGTGGCCCATGACGACGATATTCTTGACCTTCAATGCCTGCACGGCAAATTCAAGCGCTGCCGAGGTAGAGTGGAAATGGCCGTCTGGCTCATAGGGCGGCACCAGGTTGGCGACGTTACGGATGACGAAGAGTTCACCTGGCCCGGCATCGAAGATCAGTTCGGGCGCCGCGCGGGAGTCGGAACAGGCAATCATGAGCGTTGTCGGACTTTGCCCATTTTCCGCAAGTTGCCGATACCTGTCGCGGGCATCAGCATAGCGCCCACTCATGAAGTTGCGATAACCGTCCAGGAGGGAGTTGGGAAATCTCGTCATGCTCTTGGATTAGCGCGCGCGCGAGCCAAGATCAACTGCTGCGCTGCAAAAGCATCAGCCCTATTTTTTCCGCCGTTGCGCAGGGTGGAAGAGATGACGCATCTGCACCATCGCCATGGGCGTCAAGAGGCTGGAGGCATCGCTTGCCAGCATCAGTTCGTTACTACCGCGCTTGACGGCGCGCGCCAGCACTTCGAACACGCTGGCGGTCGCCAGCTGCAGCGCCTTCTCATCCTCCATCCCCGAGAGCAGACGAGAGAGGAATAGAGCGGCCAGCAGATCTCCGAGGCCGTTGGGTGGGTTCTCGACGACACGATGTTCGGCAAGCAGAGCATGCTTACCGGAGAGATAAAGATTGCCCGTGCCGCCCGCCATCATCGGCACCGCCGATGTGACCAGCATGCGCGAGGGACCGAGCGAAAGGGCGGCCTCCATGACCGCGTTGTTGTCATCGAGGGCGGCGCCCGACAGCCAGGCAAGTTCGTATCGGTTGGGCGTGGCGAGCGAAGCAAGTGGTATCAGGTGATCACGGATCGCCTCGGCTGTCGCTTCGGGCACGTAGAGGCCACCGAGATCGCCCATGACCGGATCGCAGACATAGAGCAGTTCCGGATTCCTCTCGCGCAACGACGCAACGAGCTTCGCGACGGAACGGGCTTGGGCCGCGTTTCCGAAATAGCCCGACAGGACGGCCTTGACCTCACCGATCCACGGCGCGCGGATGAGATCATCAATCGCGGCTTCGAAATCGGCCTCGGCGAAAGTAAGCCGTGTCGAACGGCCATGGCCTGGATGCCAGGGCAACACGATCGTCGGTAGCGCCCAGACCTGATGGCCGAGCGTTTCCAGCGCGAAGACTGCGGCACGGTTTCCGACCGACCCACGCACGACATGGCTGGAGATGACGATGACTGCGCCCGCTGCGTTTTCCGACATGGCATCCGGTTCCGAATTTCGACCGCCGTTGATGATCTTTTTGACGAGGCGCTGTCAACCATTCTTCATGCGAGCGTGGAAATGTGCGGCGGGACGGAAAAGCCGGATAAAGTGATTTTACCGTCCGTCGGCATGAAACGACCCAAAAACTTTCGAAATCTCTCGTAAGCATAGCCAAAAAAGCACGAAAACGACTTTTCGAGGCCCTCTTTTAGAGATTCTTTCGAAGAACCTTCTGCTAACTTGCCCACATCAAAACAATCGGGGGGATGATCCATGGCCGCCAGAAACAATCCGAAACGGGAAAAGCAAATCGAGAGCGCGCGCAAGATCGCAGCCGCGACCGGTGAGCCCCATCTCGATCCCGAAATCCTCTTCGGCCGCGCAAGCGGCGACGACCTCGAACTCTACACACCGGAAATGCTTGCGCTTTCCGCCGTACACTCGGCAGCCGAAATCGCCGCCTGGAGCGGCAAGACACCGCGTGTCAGCATCGACACGGTCGCCGATGTCACCCCCGATGGCGTCGCTGTCTCCATCCTTTCGGTGACGGATCACAACAAGCCCTTCCTGTATGAATCCGTCATGGGCGAGGTGACCAGCACTTATCGCGACATCTGCATGGCAGTTCATCCGATCCTGATCCTGGAGGACGGCAAGGCCCCGGAACTCTATTCCGCTGATGTAGCGAGCGACCCGGCTAAGCGCGTTAGCCACATCCAACTCCACGTTTCGCCGCTCAGCCCCTCTCAGGCCGCCGACCTGATCAAGCGGATCAAGGCAGTGCTCGAGCAGGTGGAACTTGCCGTTTCCGATTGGAAGCCGATGCTCGCCCGCGTCGATGAGGTGATTTCAGAGCTCTCGAACTATAGCGCCAGCCGCAAGAAGGTCGACCGCGACGAAGCGATCGCCTTCCTGACCTGGCTGCGCGACGAGAACTTCACTTTCCTCGGTATGCGAGACTACGTTTATTCCGGCAAAGGCCCGGATGCGAATGTCGAACGCGACAAGGGAACGGGTCTCGGCATTCTCTCCAATCCCGAAGTTCTCGTGCTGCGCACCGGCAAGGACGCCGTGACGACCACGCCGGAAATCCTCGCATTCCTCGACGGTCCGGACTTCCTGATCGTCACCAAGGCCAATGTGAAATCCATAGTCCATCGCCGCGCCTATATGGACTATGTCGGCGTCAAGCGCTTCGACTCCCAGGGGAATGTGACAGGCGAATTGCGCATTGTCGGCCTCTTCACCTCGACTGCCTACACCTCCTCGGCATCTGAAATTCCGCTGCTGCGCTCCAAGATCGAGAAGGTGAAGGAGCATTTCGGCTTCGACCCGATGAGCCATTCCGGCCGCATGCTCGACAATACGCTGGAATCCTACCCCCGCGATGATCTCTTCCAGATCGATACCCCGCTGCTTGCGACCTTCGCCGAGCAGATCAACGATCTCGCCGACCGCCCGCGCGTACGCGTGCTGCCGCGCATCGACCATTTCGACCGCTTCGTCTCCGTCATCGTCTTCGTGCCGCGAGAGGAATATGACTCGATCGTTCGAGAGCGCATCGGCACTTATCTGAAGACTGTCTATGATGGCCGCGTTTCCGCCTACTATCCGGCCTTTCCGGAAGGCGGTGTCGCACGCGTTCACTTCATCATCGGCCGCTCGGGCGGCAAGACGCCGCGCATCCATCAGGCCAAGCTCGAGGAGACGATCCGCCAGATCACCGCGCGCTGGGACAGCCGTTTCGAGATGCTCGCCGGCCCCAAGGCGCCGAAGCTCGGCGTCAGCAACGCCTTCCAGGAAGCCTTCACGCCGGATGAAGCGGTCGGCGATCTGCCCGACATCACCGCATGCGCCGCCGGCGAGCCGATCCGCATCGAATTCTACTATCGCCAGGACGACGAACGCGGCCGCATCCTGTCGCTGAAGATCTTCCATAGCGGCGAGCAGCTGCCGCTGTCGCGCCGCGTGCCTCTCCTCGAAAACCTCGGCTTCAACGTCCTGAGCGAACGGACCTTCGATATCGAAGTTCCGGCTGCCGACGGCGCGATCAACATCGTCGTGCTGCACGACATGGAACTCGAGGCCCGCAGCGGTGCGGACATTGACCTCGCACGTTTTGGCGCACCGCTCGAAGAAGCCTTCGTCGCAGCCTTCAGCGACACGATCGACAATGACAGCTTCAACGGGCTGATCCTGTCAGCCGGCCTCTCGGCTCGCGAGGTGAATGTGCTGCGCGCCTATGCGCGCTACCTGCGCCAGGCCGGCATCGCCTATTCGCAGGATTATATCGCAACCACCCTCGACAAATACCCCGCGATCGCCGCTTCGATCTTCCGCTTGTTCCACAACACGCTCGATACGAAGCTGTCGGAAAAGGCACGTATCAAGAAGCTCGCCGAACTGCATCAGGCAATCGAAGCCGAGCTTGCCGACGTGCCGAGCCTGGATGACGACCGTATCCTACGCCGCTATGTCAATATCGTCGATTCAACGCTGCGCACCAATTATTTCCAGCGCAATGCCGATGGAACACCGAAGGCGATGCTCGCCTTCAAGCTTGACCCGCACTTGGTGGATGGCCTGCCGGAACCCAGGCCCTTCCGTGAAATCTTCGTCTATGGCGTCGAAGTCGAAGGCGTACATCTGCGCTTCGGCCGCGTCGCCCGTGGCGGCCTGCGCTGGTCGGACCGCGCCGAGGACTACCGCACCGAAGTTCTGGGCCTCGTCAAGGCGCAGCAGGTCAAGAACGCCGTGATCGTGCCCGTTGGCGCCAAAGGTGGTTTCTATCCCAAGAAACTCCCGCTCGGCGGCAGCCGCGAAGAGCTCTTCAACGCAGGTCGTGAAGCTTACAAAACCTATATCCGCACGCTGCTTTCCATCACCGACAACATCTCCGGCGCCGATATCATCCCGCCTGACAATACGGTGCGCCTGGATGGCGATGACCCCTATTTCGTCGTCGCCGCGGACAAGGGCACGGCAACCTTCTCCGACACCGCCAATGCGCTTGCTCAGGAAGCAGGGTTCTGGCTGGACGACGCGTTCGCCTCCGGCGGCTCCGCCGGCTACGACCACAAGAAGATGGGCATCACCGCACGCGGCGCCTGGGAAACCGTAAAGCGCCACTTCCGCGAGATGGATATCGACATCCAGACAACGCCCTTTACGGTGGCCGGCGTGGGTGACATGTCGGGCGACGTTTTCGGCAACGGTATGCTGCTCTCGCCGAAGATCCGACTGGTCGCCGCTTTCGATCACCGCGATATCGTCATCGACCCCGATCCCGATATGGAAAAAACCCTCGCCGAGCGCCAGCGCCTGTTCAACCTGCCGCGCTCGAGCTGGCAGGACTTCGACAAGTCCGTGCTCTCGAAAGGTGCCATGATCATTTCGCGCTCGGCAAAGTCGGTTACGCTGACGCCGGAGGCCGTGGCCGCAATCGGCATCGACAAGGCTGTCGCCACGCCCTTCGAAATCATGACCGCGATCCTGAAAAGCCCCGTCGACCTGCTCTGGTTCGGTGGCATCGGGACTTATGTAAAGGCGGCATCCGAGACCGATACCGACGTCGGTGATCGCGCCAACGATCCGATCCGCATTACGGCCGACGAAGTGCGCGCCAAGGTGATCGGGGAGGGCGCCAATCTCGGCGTCACGCAGAAAGGCCGAATTGCCTACGGCCTGAAGGGCGGGCGCAGCAATTCCGACGCCATCGACAACTCGGCCGGTGTCAATACTTCCGACGTCGAAGTCAATATCAAGATCGCGCTGGCGAACGCTATGCACGAACAGCGGCTCAGCCGCACCAAACGTGACCAGCTTCTCGGCAGCATGACCGATGAGGTGGCTGCGCTCGTACTGCGCAACAACTACCTGCAGTCCCTGGCAATCTCGCTGACAGCCCGCAAGGGAACGGCAAACGGCCTTGAGCTCGGCCGCTTCATGAGCGTCCTGGAGGCATCGGGACAGCTGAACCGCAAGGTCGAAACGCTTCCCGACGACGCCTCGCTGTCCGAGCGCTACACTGCCGGCCGGCCACTGACGCGCCCCGAAATCGGCGTGCTGCTCTCCTATGCCAAGATCGTACTCTTCGATGCGCTGATCGCCAGCGAACTGCCTGACGATCCCTATTTCGTCGACACGCTCTTCCATTACTTCCCGGCAAAGATGCAGAAGTCCAACGCATCCGATATCGACAGCCACCGGCTGAAGCGGGAAATCGTCGCGACGGTGCTCGCGAACGAGGCGATCAACCGCGGCGGGCCGGGCTTTGCCGTCAGCATGATGGATGCGACCGCAGCATCTGCTCCGGAAGTCGTGCGCGCTGCCATCGTTGCCCGCGACGGCTTCGATCTCAACCGGCTTTGGGCCGAAACGGATGCCCTGGACAACAAGGTTTCCGGCCAGATCCAGAACCGCATCTATGAAGAGATCGGCAACAGCTTCACGGTGCTGACACGCCTGCTGCTAAAGACCGGCATGACCAAGGGCGACATGGCCGAGATCATTAGCCGGCTTCAGGCGACGCTTAAGAAACTCAGGCCCTCCTTCGCCGATCAGGCCGCAGCTGACGTCGCCGCGCGCCAGGAGGAATACCAACAGGCCGGTCTGCCGGAAAAACTGGCGGCCGAAATCGCGGCTCTGCCCACCTTCGCTCTGGTACCGGAGATCATGCAGATCGCCGCTCGCACCGGCGAGGCGCTGCCGCGCGCAGCCGAAAACTACTTTGCTGTCACCCAGACTTTCCGTGTCGGCCGGCTGCTGGCTGCGGGCAACCGCATCATTACCTCCGACCACTATGAAAACCTCGCTCTTGCCCGCAGTATCGACCAGATCGCCAGCGCCCGTCGCGATATCGTGATCTCCGCGCTTTCCGATCACGGCAAGGAAAAGCAGCCGGTCCAGGCCTGGCATGCGCAGGACAGGGTGCGCATCAACCGCATCGTCGAGGAGCTTGCAAGCCTCAGCGATGGAGCCGATCCGAACCTCGCCCGCATCACGGTTGCCGCAGGCATCCTCACCGATCTTGCGCGCGACCGGGCGAGATGAGACAGTCCGCCCCAAAAAAGGAGCGGACGTTTGAATCGCATAGACTGGACAGGAACGCAGCCGCCGAAAGCCACGGAGAAGGGCATATGGGGCTGGATGCTCTTTGATTGGGCAGCCCAGCCGTTCTTCACCGTAGTAACGACTTTCATTTTTGGCCCCTACTTCGTTTCGCGGCTGACGTCCGATCCGGTCGCCGCGCAGACGATGTGGAGCAACATGGCGACGATCTCCTCTGTTATCATCGCCATCCTGTCCCCCATCCTGGGCTCCATCGCCGACCAGTCCGGTGCGCGCAAACCCTGGATCGCCTTCTTCGCGGTCATCAAGATCGTCAGCCTCTGCTGCCTCTGGTTTGCTGCTCCGGGCTCGCCGATCATCTATCCCGTCATCTTCATGATCCTCGCCTCGATTTCGGCAGAGTTCTCGATCGTCTTCAACGATTCCATGATGCCGCGCCTCGTCAGCAAGGACGACGTTGGCAGGCTTTCCAACACCGCCTGGGGTCTCGGCTATCTTGGCGGCATGATCGTGCTGATCGCCGTCGTGGCTCTGCTGGCCGGCAGCCCGGAAAGCGGCAAGACCATTCTGGGTCTCGATCCGCTTTTCGGTCTCGATCCTCATACGGGCGAGGACGCGCGCGTCACCGGCCCGATCTCGGCTGTCTGGTATCTGATCTTCATCCTGCCGATGTTTTTCTTCACGCCGGATGCCCGCAAAGGCCTGCCTTTCGGCTTTGCGGTGCGCTTCGGTCTCAAGGAATTGCGCAATACGCTCGGCGAACTCAGGACGCGTCGCGGTATCCTGACCTTCCTCATCGCCCGCATGATCTATCAGGATGGCGTCAACGGCTTGCTGATCCTCGGTGGCGCCTTTGCGGCGGGCATGTTCGGCTGGGCAACGATCGAGATCGGCATTTACGGGATCATCCTCAATATCGTGGCGATCCTTGGCTGCCTGATCGCCGGACGAGTCGACAGGGGGATAGGCTCCAAGGTGACCGTTATCATCAGCCTGACCATGCTGTTGCTGGCCACGATCGGTATTATTTCCACCGGCCCGGGCTACACTTTCTTCGGGCTGATGCCGCTTTCGACTGCCGACAGCGGCGGGCTTTTCGGCACGATGGCGGAAAAGGCCTATATCCTCTATGGCTTGTTGATCGGCCTTGCCTTTGGCCCGGTGCAGGCGTCATCGCGCTCCTATCTGGCGCGCAGCGTCAGTCTCGAAGAGGCCGGCCGTTATTTCGGCATCTATGCTCTATCCGGCCGCGCCACGAGTTTCATGGCGACGCTCCTGTTTTCAATCGTGACCTATTTGACCGGATCGGCGCATCTCGGCATGTCGACGCTGATCCTGTTCCTCGCCGGAGGTCTGGTGCTGCTGATCCGCACTCCCTATCCGGCGGACCGCGCCTGAGAACTCCCCGGCCGCAAAGCCGGGGATCTGTCCGTTATCTGCTCAGTGGCGGAAGTGACGCATGCCGGTAAAGACCATCGCGACATTATGTTCGTTTGCCGCATCGATGACTTCCTGGTCGCGCATCGAGCCGCCCGGCTGGATCACGGCGGTGGCGCCGGCAGCAATCATCGACAGCAGGCCATCTGCGAAGGGCAGGAACGCCTCCGAGGCGACTGCCGAACCATGCGTCATCGGAACGGCAAGTCCGAGCGTCTTGGCCGCCTCCTCGGCCTTCAGCGCCGCAATGCGTGCTGAATCGACACGGCTCATCTGGCCGGCACCGATACCTGCGGTCTGGCCGTCCTTGGCGTAGACGACAGCATTCGACTTCACGTGCTTGCCGACCTTGAAGGCAAACTTCATGTCCTCAAGCTCCTGAGCCGTCGGCGCACGCCTGGTAACGACCTTCAGTTCCAGATCCTCGACCATGCCGTTGTCGCGGCTCTGGACGAGCAGGCCTCCCGAAACGGTCTTGGCGGTGATGCCGGCCGCACGCGCATCCGGCAGACCGCCAGCTGAGAGCAGACGCAGGTTCGGCTTGCGCGCGACGATTGCCTTGGCTTCCTCGGTGACGTCAGGTGCAATGATGACCTCGGTGAAGAGCTGGATAATCTCTTCGGCCGTCGCTGCATCCAGTGTCTGGTTCAGTGCGATAATGCCGCCGAAGGCTGAGACGGAATCGCAGGCAAGCGCCCGCTTGTAGGCTTCGAGAAGCGTCGAACCGGTCGCGACGCCGCAGGGATTGGCGTGCTTGATGATGGCGCAGGCCGGCGACTTCTCCGGCAGGAACTCGGCAACGAGCTCATAGGCCGCATCGGTATCATTGATATTGTTATAGGAAAGCTGCTTGCCCTGCAGCAGGACGGCAGTTGAAACGCCCGGGCGCTTTTCGCCCGTCACGTAGAAGGCGGCCTTCTGGTGCGGGTTTTCACCGTAGCGCATCTCTTCCTTCAGCACGCCGCCAATGGTGCGGTGACGCGGCGTATCGATCGAAAGCGCTTCGGCAAACCAGTTGGAAATCGCGGCGTCATAGGCGGCAGTGCGGGCGTAGGCTTTGGCCGCCATGCGCTGACGGAAGGCATAGACCGTCTTGCCGGCATCGGCCGACAGTTGCTCGGTCAGTTCGGAATAGTCCGCCGGGTCAGTGATGACGGTGACATAGGCATGGTTCTTGGCAGAAGCGCGGATCATAGCCGGGCCGCCGATATCGATATTCTCCACCGTCGTCGGATAATCGCCGCCGGCCGCACGCACATCCTCGAAGGGATAGAGGTTGACGACCAGCAGGTCGATGCCGTCGATCCCATGCGCCTTCATGGCTTCCTGGTGTTCGGCATCGTCACGGATCGCGAGCAGGCCGCCATGCACCTTCGGATGCAGGGTCTTCACCCGGCCATCCATGATTTCCGGAAACTGCGTCACTTCGGAAACATCGGTGACGGCAAGTCCTTCGGCCGCGATCGCCTTGTAGGTGCCACCGGTCGAAAGCAGGCGCACGCCACGCGCCGAAAGCGCGCGGGCAAGTTCGATAATACCGGTCTTGTCGAAGACAGAAAGCAGCGCAGTCTTGATCTCGACCTTGTCGGGGGCGGGGATTTTCTTGGAAATGACGGCCATGAACCTTCTCCGTTCGGGCTTCGCGGGAGACATCCGGGCGAGGGACGTTTTGATGAGGCCGCGTTAGCACAGCTTGGAGCCGGCGCAAACAGTCGCTAGCTCTTGCGTGACAAAAACCAGCGAATTTCGGGTTTTTCCGCCAGATCGAAATCCACCTCTATCTGGTCGGAACTGCTGATGCCGGCACTGTCGGCGAAGAAAATATCCTCCGAAATCAGCACTTCATTGCCGGGAGAGGAGAACAGCCAGCTTTCGCCATCCGGGGCCGTCAGCAGCACCGATTCCGTATCATTCTGCCGCGGCACGATGGCGGGATGGATGTGGAAGCGGGCAACCGCGCGCAGCGGTCCTTCGCTGTGATACCGGTCGTCGGTCACGAAACGGTCCATACCGGTCACGATGGAGCCGGCCGCGTTCAGCGTCAGCTCTCGCTCATGAATGACACCAAAAGCATCGAGATAGCCGTCATGCCTGGCCTTGATGCCTTCGCGGCCATCCTCGGTTTCCACGCGCTCGGCAGCAACCGTTTCCACCGGCTCCGTCATCATGTGGGCCAGAAAAGCCGAGGGGGAGAACCGGCTGGAGGATGTATCGTTCAGGACCACGGTGGAATGAGCAGCGGTGGTGCGGGCCATCTGGACATAGCGCTGGCCTGCGAATTTAGGAGATCCTGAATTGACGATGAAGCGGTAGCGGCCGGAGGACATTTCGAAGGAGAGACTGCCTGCATGAGCTGTTCTGAAGCAGCCAGGCGCGGGCGGTCCGGTATCGGCAATGATCACCGTCTTGCCGGCTGCAAGTCGCTGATAGCGCGAATGCGGCAATGCCTTGAAGGGCTGACCCGCCGTCTCGTCGTATCGCAGTACGGACATCAACTCATCCGCCAGCGTGGATGTCGCACCGTTGAAGAGTGCCAGATCGCCATCTTGATGGCGGAAAAAGCGCAGGGCAGGGTACATGCGGTCAATACCGGAGATCAGCTTCTGCGGCAGATCATGGCCGAGATTGACGTAAGTCTGCCGGAGAGGCAGCAGATCGAGCAGCAGCTCCAGCCCGATGCGTGGATTGCGGGAGATATGGCCGCCATCGGGGAGAATCTGGCTATCGAATTCGCGGTCGAGCGCCTGGGCTGCCCGCCGCACCGTCGAAGCACGCACAGGCATGGCAACAGACGCCGTTGCAAGCGCGATGCGCAGACGGAAGCGGACTTCGCCAGTCGAATAGGGCGCCATGCGGCGCAGATAGCCGATGTGGAAGGCGAGCGACTTCATGAAGCGGCGATAGAAGCCGCGATCGGCGTTCTGCAGGACGACCGGAGAATGCGCCAGCCAGGCAATGACACGCTGCGAAACGACGTCGGTCTCCCAGGCGATGCCTTCGATCCGGCCTCCATGGATCGAGAGCCAACTATCGACGATGACGCGGGCGACGGCCGAGCCGCGCTCGCTCTTGTTGGCGCGCATGTGCCGTAGCCAACCGAAACTGTGAAGCCTGACTGCGAACGCACGCGAGGGAAGGGTCAGCGTGAAGGGCGATTTCCCGTCGGTTTCCAACATACGGCCGGCAAGCGGAAACCGGCCGTCCATGATCTCTTCGGCAACGTGGGAATCGATGCCCCTCAGATCCGTCGGAGCGACGATCAGGCGTTCCGGTACCGATATGGTATGGCGCGAGAAGCGCAAACGCAGAAGCGCGGCACGGCGCGTACCGCGCCGCCAAGCTTCCCGAACATATATGCTCGCAAGACGCCGACCGGACTGCATATCAATTGTCTATTGACCCTCGTGGTTAAGAATAGATGAATCAAAACCGATTTCATTAGCTACGATGTATTATTTTGTGATGAAATTAGAATATAATAGCAATCAGATGCGTCTGAGTACCGCAGCGTAGAAGCCATCAAGGCCCGACGCAAAGCCATGTGGCATATCCAGCATGGTAGGGAGCGTGCGAAACTCGCCTGTCGGTGTAATAGCCTGCTCCATGCCGGGCCATTTTGCGGCGTGGATCGGCACTCGTTCCAGGTTCTTCGTATCCGCAAGAACACGAGCCACAACCTCTTCGCCTTCCTGTGGATCGAGCGAGCAATTGGAAAAGACAAGAACGCCACCCGGGTTCAGCAAGGTAACTGCGTGGCGCAGAAGGCGCTCCTGCAGTGTCGCGAGCTTGGCGATATCCCCGGCGCCTTTCGTCCAGAGCACGTCGGGATGCCGGCGGGTCGTGCCTGTCGACGAGCATGGCGCGTCGAGAAGAATTGCGTCAAAACGCTCGGATGGTTCGAATTTCGTAAGATCCACCGCGATGGTTTCGGCTTCAAGACCAAGCCGCTCGAGATTGGAGCGCAAGCGCTTCAACCTGTTTTCGGACTGGTCGATCGCCGTCACGCGGCCACCGGCAAGGATGAGCTGGGCGGTCTTGCCGCCTGGTGCGGCACAGAGGTCGGCAACGCGCTTGCCGGTGAGGTCACCGAAGAGCTTTGCAGGAATGCTGGCAGCCGCGTCCTGAACCCACCACTCCCCCTCTTCGAATCCGTCAAGCGAGGGAATGCTGCCTTCAAAAGCGGAAAGCCGCACGCCGCCAGTGGGTATCACTGCGCCGTTCAGGCGCTTCGCCCAGCCTGCGGCATCGGATTTAACAGTAAGGTCGATGGCTGCCGGCTCAAGCTGGGATTCGGAAATGGCGAGCGCCCGCTCTTTTCCATAGGCTTTTGCCATCCGCTCGATGAACCACGGAGGCATTGGCGGAATGTCGGCGATCTCGCCAAGTATGCGCTCCTTCTCGCGGCTAAGACGGCGCAGGATGGCGTTAACGAGCTTCGCGAAACGCCGATTGCGAGGATCCTGGTTGGCTTGCTCGACGGCGAGATCGACGGCGGAATGATCGGGAACGTCGAGATAGAGGATCTGCGCAGCACCGACGGCAAGCACATGATGCAAAGCTCGGGCACCTTCCGGCAGCGGCGTTTCGAGCAGCGAGGCAATGGCGGCATCGATGCGCGGCAGATGCCTGAGCGTCGTGTTGAGGATGGCGCGGACCAGCGCGCGATCGCTTTCCCCAAGCGCCTTGTAGGCCGGATTTCCATGCTCATGATCCAGCGCACCATCGAGCGGCAGTTTTTTATCTACGACGGCCGCAAGGATCTTCGCGGCAGCCGCACGCGTCTGCAGGCCGGGTTTCACCGGCGCCGGTGCTGAGCCTTCTGCAGCAGGTTTATGTTTGCGCGTTGGCTTCTTCTTGCCGTCTGAATTCAAGACCACGGACCCTTCGGCGGTTGCGAGTCATCGCGGCCGAAACCGGTATTGGGAACCGAGCGCGATTTGCGTGTCGGATTAGCAGCGCGAACCGGCGGCGTCGAGACGTCGAAACCTCCCCGTGCCATTTCCTGCAGGGCAGCAATACGATTTTCGGTGTTCGGATGGGTCGAAAACAGATTGTCCATGCGCTCGCCGGAAAGCGGATTGATGATGAACATGTGGGCGGTGGCTGGGTTGCGCTCCGCGTCATAGTTCGGCACATGTGCCGCACCGCGGGCGATCTTGCCGAGCGCCGAGGCCAACCATAACGGATTGCCACAGATTTCAGCACCCCGCCTGTCGGCCGAATATTCGCGGGTACGGCTGATCGCCATCTGCACCAGCATGGCGGCAAGCGGCGCCACGATCATCGCGACGAGCACACCGATGAAACCCAACGGATTGTTGTTGTTTTCACGATTGCCACCAAAGAAGAAGGCGAAATTGCCGAGCATCGAGATCGCGCCGGCAAGCGTGGCGGTGATCGTCATGGTCAGCGTATCGCGGTTCTGGACGTGGGCAAGCTCATGCGCCATCACGCCCGCAACCTCTTCTGGCGAGAGAGCGGCAAGCAGGCCGGTCGAGGCAGCGACGGCAGCATTCTCCGGATTGCGGCCGGTCGCAAAGGCATTCGGCTGAGGGCTGTCATAGAGATAGACCTTAGGCATCGGCAGGCCGGCATTGCGGGCGAGATCGTGCACGATCCGGTAAAATTCCGGGGCGTTGCGCTCATCTACCTCCTGCGCCCGATAGGCCGACAGCACCATCCGGTCGGCATTCCAGTAGGAGAAGAAATTCATGCCGGCAGCGATGAGAAAGGCGATCATCATGCCGCCCCGGCCGCCGATCAAAAAGCCGACAAACATGAAAAGCGCCGTCATGAAGGCAAGCAACATGGCAGTACGCATGAGGTTCATCAGAGGTCTCCATCTCCAGATTGCGGCGTAATGCTTTAAATCCCGGCGCCGACGCACTATGATTTGGTTATTCGCCAGCCATTTTCAATATTCTCAGGCGGGAGTGCAGCATGCAGACGGCCGATAACGACAATGTGGAAATTCCGGTGCCTGAAGGTTCGGAGCCGCCGCGCAAGATGCTCTCTCCAGCTGCCAAACGGGCGCTGGCCGAAGCTGAGGAACGCCGGAAGAACACCAAGCCTGCCGAACTGCCGCCGGAGATCGGCGGACGCGGCGGAGCTGAGCCCTCCCGCTTTGGCGATTATGAAATTAATGGCCGCGCGATCGATTTCTAGGTAAATATTCCCATTGACTTTCCGGCATGATCGGAATTTATTCCTGTTATGCTCAAGCTGTTTTCAATTGTCCTGCTAGTTCTTTCGTCTGTGCCGGCTTTTGCGGGACGGGACGAGATTGAAGGTCCCGTATCGGCGAAGATTATCCGGATCATTGACGGCGATACGCTGCTGGTTGCGGCAACACCCTGGCCGCAGCAAACCATGGAAGTCTATGTCCGCATTCGCGGTATAGATGCACCCGAAATCCATTCGAAATGCGCTGAAGTCCGGAAAGCCGCTCTCGAGGCACGAGTAGCACTTGAACAAATGATATCAGGCGCCGCCACTATCCAGTTGAGAGAGATAGCCGGTGACAAATATTTCGGACGAATTCTCGCCAACGTCACCTTCGCGGACGGGCGCAATCCCGCACAGGATCTTCTTTCGGAAGGACTGGTCCGCGCCTATGACGGCGGCCGCAAGCCACAGGTTGTTTGTGCGGACGAATAGGGCCGCTCCCGATAGCGGAGCGGCCCTTAGTCTCAAGCCGTAGCCTTGTTTTGCCGGTTGGCGATCAGATCGTCAACGACAGCCGGATCTGCGAGCGTCGAAGTATCGCCGAGCGAACCGAAATCGTCCTCGGCAATCTTGCGCAGGATACGGCGCATGATCTTGCCCGAACGCGTCTTCGGAAGGCCGGGCGCGAACTGGATTTTGTCGGGTGCGGCAATCGGGCCGATTTCGGCGCGCACATGTTTGACAAGCTGCTGGCGCAGTTCGTCTGTGCCCTCATTGCCCGCCATCAGCGTGACGTAGCAGTAAATGCCCTGGCCCTTGATCGGATGCGGATAACCTACGACGGCAGCTTCCGAAACAAGATTGTGCGAGACGAGAGCAGATTCGACTTCCGCAGTGCCGAGACGATGACCGGAAACGTTCAGAACGTCATCGACGCGGCCGGTGATCCAGTAATAACCGTCCTCATCGCGGCGGCAGCCGTCACCGGTAAAATACTTGCCCTTGTAGGTAGAGAAGTAGGTCTGGATAAAGCGCTCATGGTCGCCATAGACCGAACGCATCTGGCCCGGCCAGCTGTCGGTGATGCAGAGATTGCCGTCGGCGGCACCATCCAGCACCTTGCCCTCATTGTCGACGAGCTGCGGCTTGACGCCGAAGAATGGCTTCGTGGCCGAACCAGGCTTGAGGTCGGTCGCACCCGGCAGCGGCGTGATCATGTGACCGCCGGTTTCCGTCTGCCACCAGGTATCGATCACCGGGCAGCGCTTGTCGCCGACGACATTGTAATACCATTCCCAAGCTTCCGGATTGATCGGCTCACCGACCGTGCCGAGCAGGCGTAGGCTCTCGCGCGAAGAGCGAGTCACGAAATCGTCGCCGGCGCCCATGAGCGAGCGAATCGCTGTCGGCGCCGTGTAGAAGATATTGACCTTGTGCTTATCGATGATTTCCCAAAAACGGCCCTGGTCCGGGAAATTCGGCACGCCTTCGAACATCAATGTCGTCGCACAGTTCGCGAGCGGCCCGTAGACGATATAGGAATGACCGGTAACCCAGCCGACATCGGCCGTGCACCAGTAGACGTCGCCGGGGTGGTAATCGAAGACATATTCATGCGTCATCGCCGCATAGACGAGGTACCCCCCTGTCGTGTGCAGGACACCCTTCGGTTTGCCTGTGGAACCCGAAGTGTAGAGGATAAAAAGTGGATCTTCCGCCTTCATCTTCACCGGCGGGCACTCAGCCTTCACCGTGGCGATTTCCTGATGGTACCAGAGGTCGCGCCCCGGCGCCCAGCCTGTCTTGCCGCCGGTACGGCGCACGACGAGCACCTTGTTGACCGCCACATACTGACGGGCGGCGATGTGGATGGCCGTATCCGTATTGTCTTTCAGCGGAACCGGCTTGCCGCCGCGAATGCCCTCGTCGCAGGTGATGACGAAGGTGGATTCGCAGTCGACGATACGGCCGGCCAGCGCTTCCGGCGAGAAGCCGCCGAAGACGACGGAATGCACCGCGCCGATGCGGGCGCAGGCGAGCATCGCATAGGCCGCTTCCGGGATCATCGGCATGTAGATGGTGACGCGGTCACCCTTCTTGACGCCATGCTTCTTCAGCACGTTCGCCATGCGGCAGACATGCTCGTAGAGCTCGTTGTAGGTGATCTTTTTATCGATATAGGGGTTGTCGCCTTCGAAGATGATGGCGGTCTGGTTGCCGTTCGTCTTCAGGTGACGATCGATGCAATTATAGGAAACATTGGTCTGGCCGTCCTCGAACCACTTGATCGACACCTTGCCGGTGAAGGACGTGTTCTTGACCTTGGTATAGGGCTTGAACCAGTCGATGCGCTTGCCGTGCTTGCCCCAGAACTTGTCGGGGTTTTCAATGCTTTCCTCGTACCATTGCTCGTACTTGGCCTGATCGATCAGCGCACGGGTCTTCACCGGTTTGGAAACCGGATAGATCTTCTCCGACATGGGAACTCCTCCTCACAAGGCTATGCAACGGCCTACGCTTCGGCGCATCGACCGGGACTCGAATTGCGCAATTCATATCAGGTAGTCTGATGACGGCAATTAGACAAAGGTCATTTCATTTCTGAAGAATTGCAATTCTGCGACAGTGCGGTTATATACCGCCATATTTCCCGGACATTGTGGTGACAATCCACGGACCGCGACCGGCGCGGACGATAGAAGGACTATATCCATGGCTCAACAGCTGCTCATGCCGAAGGCGACTGCCATCTGGCTCGTCGACAATACAGCCCTGTCTTTCGACCAGATCGCTCAGTTTTGCAAACTGCATCCGCTCGAAGTCAAGGCGATTGCCGATGGCGAAGCCGCGCAGGGCATCAAGGGCCTGGACCCGATCGCCACCGGCCAGCTTTCCCGCGATGAAATTGCCCGCGCCGAAGGCAACCCGAACTACAAGCTGAAGCTTTCCGAGCCGAAGGTCCGCGTGCCGGAATCCAAGCGCCGCGGTCCGCGCTATACACCGGTTTCCAAGCGCCAGGACCGCCCGAACGCCATTCTCTGGCTGGTTCGCAATCATCCGGAACTGAAGGATGCGCAGATTTCGCGTCTCGTCGGCACCACGAAATCGACGATCGAGCAGATCCGCGAGCGCACTCACTGGAATTCGGCAAACCTGGCACCGATGGACCCGGTTACGCTCGGCCTCTGCAGCCAGATCGATCTCGACATGGAAGTGGAAAAGGCTTCCAAGGGCCGTCCGCTGCCGACCGCGGCAGAACTCGGTGCAACGCTGCAGTCTGCTCAGGAAACCGAGCGCCTGACGCCGAGCTACGAGCGCGAGGAAGAAAAGGAAATCGACGCCGATGCCGTATTCCGCAAGCTGAGCTCGCTGCGCTCGACGCCGAAGGACGAGGATGAAGACGATCAGTTCTGAGATCGGCATCTCCTGAAATGAATAAACCCCGCCGATGGCGGGGTTTTTTGTTACCGTTCTTCTGCCAGGCGTTAACTGCGGAAGAGCGAGAGAATGTTCTGTGCCGAAGAATTCGCAATCGACAAAGACTGGATTGCAAGCTGCTGCTGTGTTTGCAGCGCCGAGAGCTTGGAGGACTCTTCTTCCATGTCGGCGTCCACGAGGCGGCCGACACCCGAGTCGATCGAGTCGGTCAGGGCGCTGACGAAGGTTTCCTGCAACTGAATTCGGGTCGAAATCGAGCCAAGCTGCGAACCTGCATTGGTCATGGCTTGGAGCACGAGCTCGACGCCGGAAAGCGCCCCGTCGAGCTGGCCTTGCGTGAAGTTGGTGATATCGAGCGCGTAAATCGATGGCATGACGATAACGGTGTTGCCATAGGTCCCGTTGAATGCAGTGCCGATGATACCGCTCGTCGTCTGGATCGTGCCGTTGCTGTTCATGCCGAACAGGACATTACCCAGCGTACCCGCATCGAGAATGTAGTCCGTCATCTTGACCGAAACGGCATTGGAACCGTCACGGACGAAGGAGGAGACGACGCTCTTCGTGCCCGAAGCGCCGGCAACCCAGTTTTCACCGGAGAAGGAGGCCGACTGGGCGATGCTCACCAGCTGCTCCTGCAGCTGGTCGAGTTCTTCCTGAATCTTGGTTTTGTCTACGCCCTTTTCCGTGGCAGCGACAATCTTCGCCTTGATTTCCGTGACGACGTCGATGGCGTTGTCCATGGCCGTATAGGCGGTGTCGACCTTTGCTGCACCGAGGCCGAGGGCGTCGGAAACCGCGCCGAGAGCCTTGTTGTCCGAACGCATTGTCGTCGCGATCGACCAGTAGGCAGCATTGTCGGCAGCTTTGTCGATACGATAGCCCGAGGAGACGCGGCCCTGGGTATCCTTCAGGCTGTCATTTACGCCGCGCAGGGTCTGCAGCGCTGCCATGGCAGCGTTGTTGGTGAGGATGCTTGTCATGTTCCGTTTTCCGCAATCAAAGTGAAAGGGGTCATCCGGACGAGTCCGGTAACGGCGACGCTTCATGCAAAACCCGAGAGCCAGGTCATTGCCGTTAACGAATGGTTGCGCCCAACATAGTTAATAATTCCTCAATTAGCGTTGCGGAAAATTTAATTTAAGCTCTTGTTAGGGCTTTAAAATGCTCCCGACCGGGTTTTGAAAGAGGCTCGAAACCGACAAATATTATCTAGCAATTTAAATAGGTTAGAGAATTACAGCGAATCTCCACAGTCAAACGTTAACGGGAAAAATCGCCCGTTTAAAACTTTTTTCGGATTAATAAATATTATCGCTTTCCAAACAACGGCCACAAGACACCTGTCCGAATCATGAGGAATCCTCTGATTCGAAGAAGCAGTTTCCGCTATTTGTTAACGCGCGCCGAAAATTGCCGAGCCGACCCGTACGCTGGTCGCACCGAAGGCAATGGCAATCTCGTAGTCACCAGACATGCCCATGGAGAGTTTCTTGACACCACACTTTTCTGCGAGCTTGGCGAGCAGGGCGAAATGCGGGCCGGGATTTTCATCCGCCGGCGGGATGCACATCAGTCCTTCAATGCCAAGGCCGAGTTCACCGCGGCAGAAGTCGACGAAAGCTGGCGTATCGTCAGGTGCAATGCCGGCCTTCTGCGGTTCCAGGCCTGTATTGACCTGAACATAGAGACGCAGTGCCTTGCCCTGCCGCTTCATCTCCTCGGCAATGGTGCGTGCGATCTTCTCGCGGTCCACGGTTTCGATCACGTCGAAGAGCGCAACTGCTTCTGCAGCCTTGTTGGATTGCAGCGGACCAATGAGATGCAGCTCAATGTCTGGCGTTTCCGCCTTCAACCCCGGCCATTTTCCCTGGCTTTCCTGAACGCGGTTTTCTCCAAAGATGCGCTGGCCAGCTTCGATTGCCAGCCGAATGGTATCGGCCTCAAAGGTCTTCGAGACGGCCACCAACTGCACCGCGCGTTCCTGACGGCCTGCATCCCGCCCAGCCGCATCGATCCTGGACCGTACTTCGTTCAACCGCTCTTGAAGTTCCATCGCTCTGCCCCAACATCCGGCTTGTCCACCGGCAATCCACTACTGGGCTGCCGTGGCATTGCCAAGGCTGATATCTCTGAAATCGCCCCAATACCAAGATCGAACGCATGAAGCGCCCGCAAAACTTGACGCTTGGTTGGTTTCATGGTGAAGGTCTCGGCCAACCTCCCCTGATTTTCCGGAAATTCTGATACTATGGCTACCGAACGTTACAATCCGCGCGATGCTGAGCCCCGCTGGCAGCAGAAATGGAGCGAGGAGAAGGTCTTCGAGACTGACAACTCCGATCCGCGCGAGAAATATTACGTCCTAGAGATGTTCCCCTATCCGTCGGGCCGCATCCATATGGGCCATGTCCGCAACTATGCCATGGGCGACGTCGTGGCGCGCTATAAGCGCGCCCGCGGCTATAACGTCCTTCATCCGATGGGCTGGGATGCCTTCGGCATGCCGGCCGAAAATGCTGCGATGGAACGTGGCGTGCATCCTGCGTCCTGGACCTATCAGAACATCGGCTCGATGAAGGCACAGCTGAAGGCGATGGGCCTTTCGCTGGATTGGTCGCGCGAATTCGCGACATGCGACGTCGAATACTACCAGCAACAGCAGCATCTTTTCCTGGACTTCCTGGAAAAGGGTCTCGTCTACCGCAAGCAGTCCAAGGTGAACTGGGATCCGGTCGACAATACGGTTCTCGCTAACGAACAGGTCATCGACGGTCGTGGCTGGCGTTCCGGCGCGCTGGTGGAACAGCGCGAGCTGACGCAATGGTTCTTCAAGATCACCGATTTCAGCCAGGACCTGCTGGACGCGCTCGATACGCTCGACCAGTGGCCGGAAAAAGTACGGCTGATGCAGAAGAACTGGATCGGCCGCTCTGAAGGTCTCACGATCCGCTGGGAGATCGTCCCGGAAACCGCACCTGCCGGCGAAACCGAGGTTGTGGTCTACACGACGCGCCCGGATACGCTGTTTGGCGCCTCCTTCCTGGCAATCGCCGCCGATCATCCACTCGCCAAGGAAGCGGCAGGAAGAAATGCGGACATCGAGGCCTTCTGCGAGGAATGCCGCCGAGCCGGCACCTCTCTTGCTGCCCTCGAAACGGCAGAGAAGAAGGGCATGGACACCGGCATCCGCGTGAAGCATCCGCTGGATCCTTCCTGGGAATTGCCGGTCTATGTCGCCAACTTCGTTCTGATGGATTACGGCACGGGCGCCATCTTCGGCTGCCCCTCCGGCGACCAGCGAGACCTTGATTTTGCACGCAAGTACGGCCTTTCGGTCGTACCCGTCGTGATGCCGATGGACGGCGATGCGGCGAGCTTCACCGTCGGTGATGTCGCCTATGACGGCGAGGGCGTGATGATCAACTCACGCTTCCTCGATGGCAAGACGACGGACGAAGCCTTCCAGGTTGTTGCCGACAAGCTGTCTTCAACGCTGTTCGGCAATGCGCCGCAGGGCGAACGCAAGGTCAATTTCCGCCTGCGCGACTGGGGCATTTCCCGTCAGCGTTACTGGGGCTGCCCGATTCCGGTCATTCATTGCGATGATTGCGGCGTCGTGCCGGTTCCAAAGAAGGACCTGCCGGTAGAGCTGCCGCAGGATGTGACTTTCGATCAGCCCGGCAATCCGCTGGACCGTCACCCGACCTGGCGTCACGTCGCCTGCCCGCAATGCGCCAAGGATGCGCGCCGCGAGACGGATACGATGGACACCTTCGTCGATTCGAGCTGGTATTTCACCCGCTTCACGGCACCCTGGGAGAAGCAGCCGACAGATCCGACTGCGGCAAACCGCTGGCTGCCCGTTGACCAGTATATCGGCGGTATCGAGCACGCCATCCTGCATCTGCTCTATTCGCGTTTCTTTACCAGGGCGATGCGCGAGACCGGCCATGTGGATGTCAAGGAGCCCTTCAAGGGCCTGTTCACCCAGGGCATGGTGGTTCATGAAACCTACAGCCGCGGCGCCGGCATGCATCGCGAATGGATTTCGCCCGCCGATATCCGCATCGAGGAAATCGACGGCAGGCGTAGCGCCTATCTGCTTGATGGAGGCGAGGAAATCGCGATCGGCTCGATCGAAAAGATGTCGAAGTCGAAGAAGAACGTTGTGGACCCGGATGATATCATCGCCTCGTACGGCGCCGATACCGCACGTTTCTTCGTACTGTCGGACTCACCGCCCGATCGTGACGTCATCTGGTCCGAAGCCGGTGTTGAAGGTGCTCATCGCTTCACGCAGCGCCTCTGGCGCCTGATTTCGGAAGCCGCTGAAGCACTGTCCGTTGTCGACTCCAAGCCGGCAAAGGAAGGCGAAGCACTGGCGATCTCGCAGCTCGCCCACAAGACGCTGAAGGCCGTCCAGAACGACTATGACAGGCTCTGGTTCAATAAGGCAGTTGCCCGCATCTACGAACTCGTCAACGCGCTGGCAGGCCCGCTGACGAAGGTGGCAGCCGGCGAGGGCGATGCAGCCTATCGGGCTGCCATCCGAAACGCGGCCGAGATCCTGATCCAGCTCGTCGCGCCCATGACGCCGCATCTGGCCGAGGAATGCTGGATGACCCTTGGCAACAAGGAACTCATCGCCCACGCGGCCTGGCCGGACTATGACGCATCTCTGGTCGTTGAAAACGACGTGATCCTTCCCGTGCAGATCAACGGTAAGAAGCGCGCCGAATTGACAATTTCTCGCGACGCAGATCAGAATGCCGTCACCGAAGCCGTGCTGGAATTGGACGCGGTGAAGAATGTCTTGAATGGTCAGGCCCCGAAAAAAATCATCGTGGTTCCACAGAGGATTGTAAACATTGTCGTCTGATTTCGCCCGCAAGCTTGCGCGCCGCGCCGGCATCGTCACGATCCTTGTCTCCACGGCGTTTCTTTCCGCCTGCCAGGTTCGGCCGCTCTATTCCGAAAGTACCGGCGTTACCGAAAAGCTCGGCTCCGTCGGCTTTTCCGAAGCGGGCACGCGTGTCGGACAGGTAGTTCGCAATCGTCTGATCTTCCTGGCTTCCCGGGGTGCCGGTGAAGTCGAGAAGCCGGAATACATGGTTGAATTGCAGGTGTCGTCCTACGTTGCAGATACCTTGCTCGTTCAGTCATCGGATACGTCTCGCGCAGGCCGCGCGACTGTTTCGGTCAGCTACACTTTGCGCACTACCAAAGACAATCAGGTGATCAAGGCGGGCAGACGCGAAGCGACCGCCTTGATGGACTTCCCGAGTCAGGAATTCGCCAAGCAGCGCGCGATCCTCGATGCCGAAAATCGCGCCGCCAACCAGGCCGCTGAATTCGTGGGAGCAGACCTCGCCGCCGCGCTCAGCCGCTAAGGGAGTCATGGCGTGGCGGAAATCAAATCCCATGAATTCGACGGATTCCTGCAGAAATCTGCACGCCTGTACCGCATCTATTTGATCTATGGCCCCGACCGCGGACTTGTTTCCGAGCGCGCCGGTATGATCGCCGGAAAGACTGGCATAGATCAGAATGATCCGTTCTCCGTCACCAAGCTCGACGTCGGCGATCTGCAGAAAGAGCCCGGTCGCCTGGTCGATGAAGCCCAGTCTATCGGCCTTTTCGGCGGCGAAAAGCTGATATGGGTGAGGGGAGCCGCAAACGAGAAATATCTCGTCGATGCTGTCGCATTTCTGTCCGGAGCTTCCCTTGACGCAGCCAGCATCATCGTCGAAGCGGGTGACCTGAAGAAGGGATCGGCGTTACGCAAGACGGTCGAAGCCGCTCGCACAGCTGTGGCAATCCCTTGTTATGCCGACGACGGCCGCGCTCTAAACGCCTTGATCGACAATGAACTTTCTGCCGAGGGGCTGGGCATAACGCCTGCTGCGAGGCAAGCTCTCGTTGCGCTGATCGGCGGCGACAGAATTGCTTCCAGAAACGAAATTCGCAAACTGGCGCTTTATTGCAGGGGCATGGAAACGGTTGACGATCATCACGTTACCGAAATAATTGGCGACGCCAGCGCCATTTCGGTCGACGATGCAGTTGACGCGATATTGAGCGGTAACAGCACCAATTTCCTGCATGCGATGCAGAAGATTACCAGTTCCAAGACCTCGGTCTTCCTGGTTCTCCAGGCTTGCCTGCGGCAGTTTCAGCTTCTCGACACAATGCGGGCCGAAATGGATGAAAAGAGAGTGCCGCCCGCACAGATCATGCAGACGCAGGGCAGGCATCTTCATTTCCGACGTAAGCCGATCATCGAACAGGCACTAAAAAGCTGGAGCGCAGACGCCATCACCCGTGAAACGAAGCGCCTGCAGGCTGCCATCCTGCAAACGAGGCAGCGTCAAATATTGGAAGACAGCATCGCTATGCAGACATTGCTCTCCACGACACTGCAGTCGGCACGGCGACCACAAGCCTGATCAGCGGCGTTCCAGAAGCCGGCAGACTTCCTCGAGCTGCTCCAGAGACTTATAGGAAATTCGTATCTGACCACCACCGGCCTTGTGGTTGATGGATACGTCGAGACCAAGTGTATCCGACAGCGTGCGCTCCAGAGCCAGCGTATCGGAATCCTTCTGGTTCTTTTGAACAGCCACCTGCGGCTCTGACTGAGCCTTGATGTCGTTCTGCGCAAGCTTTTCCGCATCACGTACTGACATGCCCTTGGAAACGATTGTACGTGCAAGCGCGGCGGGATCTGATGTCGACACCAGCGCACGCGCATGTCCCGCAGAAAGGCTGCCGGCAGCCAGCATGTCACGAACAGGATCAGGCAGTTTCAACAGGCGCAACGAATTGGCGACATGGCTGCGGCTCTTGCCGATGATCTCACCGAGATCGTTTTGGGTATATCCGTACTCGGCAATGAGCTGCTCATAGCCTAGCGCCTCTTCGAGAGCATTGAGATCGGATCGCTGAACGTTCTCAACGATCGCAATTTCCAGCGCCGTTTTATCATCCACATCCCGGATGATAACGGGGATTTCAATCAAGCCTGCCAATTGGGCGGCACGCCAGCGTCTTTCGCCGGCTATAATTTCATAACGATCCCGCGCGAGCGTCCTGACGACGATTGGCTGCACAATACCATGCTGACGGATTGAGCTCGCAAGATCGTGAAGTTCGGCGTCATCGAAAAAACGGCGAGGATTGCGAGGATTGCGCGTGACGAACTCGATCGGAATCATCCGGTCTGCGCTGACCGCAGGTCTTTCCGTTTCCGCCGGAACAGGCTGATCCATTTCGCCTATAAGGGCTGCGAGACCACGGCCGAGCCGTCTTTTCGATGTATCATCATTCATGTTCAAAACTCGCTTACTCTGTCATGCACGCGTTCAGGCTGCCAGCCTCTGCCGCTCCCGCTGGATAACTTCAGATGCGAGCTGCAGATAGGCCTGGCTGCCGGCACACTTGAGATCGTAGAGAATCGCAGGCTTGCCGTAAGAGGGCGCTTCCGAAACGCGAACGTTCCGCGGGATAAGCGTGTGATAGACCTTCTCACCGAGATGGGTCCGCACGTCGTTTACGACTTGCTGCGCCAGATTGTTACGAGCATCAAACATTGTCAGCACGATGCCTTGAATGTCGAGTTGCGGATTGACCGTCCCGCGGACCTGGTTGACGGTCTCCAGAAGCTGGCTCAGACCTTCAAGTGCAAAGAATTCACACTGTAGAGGCACCAGCACCGAATGAGCAGCCGCCATGGCATTCATCGTCAGCAGGTTAAAGGAAGGCGGGCAGTCGAGAAGGATATAAGAAAAGGACTTCGCCTCGGTTGAAGACAATGCCTTCTTGAGTTTGAAGACACGGTCGCTCTGCTGGGAGATTTCCATCTCGACGCCGAGAAGATCCATGGTCGAGGGGACAATAAAGAGATTGGGAACCGCTGTTTCCAACGCGGTTTCGACGACGCCAGCTTCGCCGACCATGAGATCATAGGAAGAAAGCTTCCGATTGCGGCGATCAATACCCAAACCAGTGCTTGCATTACCCTGTGGGTCCAGATCGATAATCAATACCCGTTCGCCGATAGCGGCGAGAGCCGTTGCCAAATTGATTGCCGTGGTAGTCTTACCGACACCGCCTTTTTGATTTGCGATGGTGATAATCCGATTACGTTCGCCAGCCATTGCCGCAATATCCGCGTTGTTAAACCAGGCGCCGGAGATTTGATACTTCGAGAATAACAGAATCTTGCTCGACAGCGCTATTGTGTTCTAGCAGATCAAAAGCCCAGCGACCACGTGCTTTCTGGATCTCTCTCTGGTAATCCCGGCCTTTGTGAAAATATGCGTGATTATTTTCCGTTCCAACCATCCAGGGCGCCGCATATTCAATCAGCTTATCGAGATCGGCCAATGCACGGGCGGAAATAGCGTCGCAGGCAGCTATTGCTGCTGGCGCATCCTCTATCCTGGTCGCATGTACCTCACCGCGAGCGCCGGTTTCTCGCAACGCTGTTCGCAGGAATGCTGCCTTCTTATTGTTACTCTCGACCAAATGAACCCAGCCTTGCTGGTGTTCCGAAAGAAAGATCGCAGTAATCACACCAGGAAAACCGCCGCCGCTTCCGAGATCGATCCAGGTTTGAGGCTGAGGAGAGATCTGAAATATCTGTGCGCTATCCGCAATATGCCGGCTCCACATATCGCTCATTGTGGAAGGCGCTACAAGATTGATCGCCTTTGCCCATTTCGTAAAGAGATCCGCAAAATGCTGCAGACGTTCTTGTGTTTCACGTGAAACACGTAATCCGTTTAATTCCATTCCCGAAGACTCTCAAACCTTGCAGCAATTAGGCGACTTGTGTCCGAACACTTTCGTCGCGGCTCAGATATACCAACAGAAGCGAGATCGCTGCGGGTGTCATGCCTTCCACCTTCAGAGCCTGCGCTATATTCGCGGGCTTCTGGATGTTGAGCTTGTTCTTCAACTCGTTCGAAAGTCCAGACAGGCTACTGTAATCAAAGTCCATGGGAATCGCTCTCGCCTCATCGCGCCGCTGCGCCTCTATGGCAGCGGCCTGACGATCCATATAAACCGAATAACCCGCCTCAATCTCTAAGGCCTCCGAAACCTTCCGTGAGAAAGCGTGCAAATCCCCCCAGACATGTCCCAAATCCGAGAACGTATACTCGGGATAGGACAGGAGTTCATAGGCGGTTCTGCGCTGGCCATCCAAGTTAATGTTAAGCCCAACCTTTCGGGCCTCATTCGGCGTAACTGACAGAGACTGAAGCAATGCCCTCCCATTCTCCAATTCGTCCTGGAATGCCGAAAAACGAACACGGCGTTCAGAGGACACACAACCCAGTTCGATTGCGGCGGGCGTAAGCCGCGCATCGGCATTGTCCGCACGAAGCGTCAATCGATATTCAGCCCGAGACGTGAACATTCGGTACGGTTCCGTAACACCTCTCGACGTCAGGTCGTCTATCATAACGCCGATATAGGAGTTTGTACGGCTGAATATGAACGGCTTCGAGTTCCCGCTCGACAATGCCGCGTTGAGGCCCGCGGCAAGGCCTTGGGCACCTGCTTCTTCATAACCTGTCGTTCCATTGATCTGCCCCGCCAGGAAGAGCCCGGGAAGCTTCTTGACTTCCAACGTGGCCGTCAACTCACATGGATCGACATGATCATATTCAATCGCGTAGCCCGGGTGCAATATCTCCACGCGCTCCAAGCCTGGGATAGTGCCAATAAACGCGGCCTGCACATCCGCCGGTAGAGATGTTGAAATTCCATTCGGATAAACGGTGTCGTCATCCAGCCCCTCTGGCTCAAGAAAGATCTGGTGCCCGTCTCTCTCGCCAAATTTGACGAGCTTATCCTCAATCGACGGACAGTAGCGCGGACCGACACCTTCGATCTGACCAGAATACATCGCCGATTTCTGCAGATTGTCGACGATGATCCGATGCGTCGCTTCCGTGGTTCTCGTTACACCACATTCGACCTGTGGATTTGTAATATGGTCCGTCATGAAGGAGAACGGAATCAATTCATCATCCGCAGCCTGGCGTCCGACCGATTCCCAATCAATCGTTTTCCCGTTCAGTCGAGCTGGAGTCCCGGTCTTAAGGCGGCCCAGCTTCAAACCCAATCGGAGAAAGGTCATCGAAAGCCCCATCGAAGGCGGCTCTCCCGTGCGGCCTGCAGGTGTCTTTACGCTTCCTATATGGATGAGCCCCCGAAGGAACGTGCCGGTCGTTATGACAACAGATGGGCTCGCGATGAGCCTCCCGTCCTTCATCATTACGCCAGCGACTCGATTGTCCCTAATGTCTAGATCAAAAGCATCGCCCTCGATGACGTTGAGGTTCTCGATGGCTTCAATGGCATCCAGCATAGCAAGACGATAGAGTTTACGATCGGCCTGTGTCCGTGGACCGCGTACAGCCGCACCCTTCTTCTTGTTCAACATTCGGAACTGTATGCCCGCTGCATCGGCAATACGGCCCATAAGACCGTCCATCGCATCTATCTCGCGGACGAGATGGCCTTTACCGAGGCCGCCGATGGCTGGGTTGCAGGACATTATTCCGATTGTATCGCGTCGATGCGTGATCAAGGCAGTCTTTGCACCCATCCTGGCAGCCGCAGCAGCTGCTTCGGATCCGGCGTGACCGCCTCCGATTACGATAACGTCATAACTGCAGGCGCTCATGCGCTACTCCACAAAAGGTTTCACGTGAAACTCTGCATCTACTGCGATCCGTGTTCCACGTGAATCATTTACCGATACAGAACTCAGAGAAGATGACGCCGAGAAGATCTTCAACATCCACTCGTCCTGTAATACGTCCCAAATAGTCACCCGAGAGCCTCAACGACTCCGCTCTGATCTCCAAACTCTGCTCCGTCTGATCGATCGCCACCGAGAGGGCAGTCAGGCACTTCGCAAGCGAATCCCTGTGGCGCTCCCGTGTTGGAACAGCAAGGGACAATCCCCCGAACTTCTGTTCAATAGAGGAGAAAACGAAGTCCCGAAGTTCCGGAAGACCTTCACCCGTCAATGTCGAGATCTGAAGATCGTAGGAAGCAGCCGAAGGATATAGATCTCGCATGGTCCCGACAATAACATGCGAAGGTGCGCGTTCCAAGTCGGCGGCGTCTATCGGATTCGATGATCCGATGTCTGCCAGAAAAAGTACGAGATCCGCGTTGGTCAATGCTACCTGCGCTCTCCTGATACCTTCTTGCTCCACGATATCGGCCGTATCCCGCAGGCCGGCAGTGTCATAGAGCCTGACTAGATAGCCGTTCAAATTGATATCGACATGGAGAACGTCGCGCGTCGTGCCCGCGATTTCGGTGACGATTGCCACGTCTTTCTGCGCGAACCAGTTCATCAGGCTCGACTTGCCAGCGTTTGGTGCGCCCGCAATAACAACTTTGAAGCCGTCGCGAACGATTTCCCCCATATCCGCATGCGAAAGATGATCCTGGATTTCTCGGCGAAGTTCTGTGAGGGATATCCAGATTTGATCTGAAACGGAGCCTGGAACGTCGTCTTCGTCCGGAAAGTCGAGTTCGGCTTCGATTAGGGCACGAGAACGCGTAATTCGTTCCGCCCACGAATCGTATAGCCGCGACAGCCCTCCCGAACTCTGTTCGAGCGCCAGCCGGCGCTGCATCTCCGTCTCAGCGGCGATAAGATCTGCCAGACCTTCGACTTCGACAAGATCAAGTTTGCCATTTTCAAAAGCACGGCGGCTGAACTCGCCTTGCAGTGCAAGTCGGGTATCTGGGAACGCCGTCAGCTCCTGGGACAGAGCCGATATAACGGCTCTTGAGCCATGGATCTGAAATTCTGCTGAATCCTCGCCGGTAAAAGAGGCCGGGCCGGGAAAGAAGAGGATCAGACCGGTATCGATGGGAAAACCGTTCCGAGTCCGAATCGTTCGGTATGACGCCATTCGCGGCGATGGAATCTCACCAGCCAATGCCTCCAAGATCACAGTGGTTTGCGGGCCACTGACACGAATGACGGACACGCCTGACGGCGGCGCACCACTCGAAAGAGCAAATATGGTATCGTTCCACGCTTCCATGGCCTCGGCCTATCGGTTCGCTTCCGAATCTATCTGAAACAGAAAAGGCTGGCGGTCGTATAAACGACTCACCAGCCTCAATCTGAGGAATCCGGCTAATAATCAGGTATTCATCGAGTCGAAGAAATCACCATTATTCTTCGTCTGTTTCAGCTTGTCGATAAGGAATTCAATCGCATCCGTCGTGCCCATCGGAGCGAGAATACGACGCAGAACGAAGATCTTCTGCAGATCCTGGCGCGGCACGAGCAGGTCTTCCTTACGCGTACCGGACTTGAGAATGTCCATCGCAGGGAAGATACGCTTGTCAGCGACCTTGCGGTCGAGGACAATTTCAGAGTTGCCGGTGCCCTTGAACTCTTCAAAGATGACTTCGTCCATGCGGCTGCCGGTATCGATAAGAGCCGTAGCGATAATGGTCAGCGAGCCGCCTTCCTCGATATTGCGGGCCGCGCCGAAGAAGCGCTTCGGGCGCTGCAGCGCGTTGGCGTCGACACCACCCGTCAGAACCTTACCGGACGAAGGAACGACGGTATTGTAAGCGCGGCCGAGACGGGTGATGGAATCGAGCAGGATGACAACGTCGCGGCCGTGTTCCACGAGACGCTTGGCCTTCTCGATCACCATTTCGGCGACCTGTACGTGCCGAACTGCTGGCTCGTCAAATGTGGAAGAGATAACTTCCCCACGGACCGAACGCTGCATGTCCGTGACTTCTTCCGGGCGTTCGTCGATCAGCAGAACAATTAGATAGCATTCCGGATGGTTCGCGGTAATCGAGTGCGCGATATTCTGCAGGAGAACCGTTTTACCGGTACGCGGGGGAGCAACGATAAGACCGCGCTGGCCCTTGCCGAGAGGCGCTACGAGATCGATGACGCGCGGCGAAAGATCTTTCGACGTCGGAACATCCAGTTCCATCTTGAACCGCTCGTTCGGATAGAGCGGCGTCAGGTTGTCGAAGTGAACCTTATGACGGATCTTTTCGGGATCGTCGAAATTGATCGTGTTGACCTTGAGGAGTGCGAAATAGCGTTCACCCTCCTTCGGACCGCGGATAGGACCCTCGACCGTGTCGCCGGTCTTCAGCGAGAAGCGGCGAATCTGGGAGGGGGAGATGTAGATATCGTCCGGGCCGGGCAGGTAGTTAGCATTTGCGGAACGCAGAAACCCGAAACCATCCTGCAAGACTTCAACGACGCCTTCGCCGATGATTTCGATGTCCTGGCTGGCAAGAACCTTGAGGATTGCGAACATGAGCTCCTGCTTGCGCATCGTGCTCGCATTCTCGACCTCGAGCGATTCGGCAAAAGCCAGAAGATCCGTCGGGGATTTACTCTTAAGTTCCTGAAGCTTCATTTCAGCCATGAAGTGACCAATACTCTTTATTTTAGAAGGGGAAAGGCGATGTTGGGTCGTATTCGGTACTGCGAAAGGGGCTCGCAGGCGACTGAACTCTACACACATGCCACGAAGATGAGATGCGCGGAAAATAGCGAGTCACAACCCGGCCCGCAAGGGGGCTGCTTAAAATGACTGAAATTTAACCGCAGCCGCCTCCGACCTTAAAAAGGCTTTACCACGACGAGGATAACGATGAGGATCATCAAGACTGTCGGAGCCTCGTTCATGAAGCGCCAATAGCGCGCCGAACGGCGGTTTTCGTCACGTTCAAAGGCGCTTACGGCCCTGCTGAAGAAAACATGGACCAGCGTCAGAAGAACCACGAGCCCAATCTTGGCATGCAGCCAGCCGCCCTGGAAACCATACACTGACCAGGCGAGATAAAGGCCGAGAATCCAGGTCAGCATCATGGCCGGGTTCATGATGATCCTGAGCAACCGCCGCTCCATCACCTTGAAGGTCTCGGATTGCGCCGAACCGGGCTCCGCATCCGTATGATAGATGAAAAGCCGTGGCATATAAAACAGCCCCGCCATCCAGGAAATCACCGCGATGATGTGAAGCGCCTTGATCCACAGATAGAGATTATCCGGGTTCCAGGCGAAAAGCCCGACGGCCAGAAGTGCAAAGAAGATCAGCGCAAAATGGGCGCGCCGGCGCGCATAGACACCTGGTCGCTTATCCGTTTGCTTCTCCACTACGCTACCCTCGCGCCACGCACGCGCTCGACAAGACGGCGTACATTCTCCGGATCCGCCTGCGGCGTAATGCCATGACCGAGATTGAAGATCAGCGGTCCGTTTCCGAGCACCTGAAGAATATCGTCGATACCTTCCTCCAGTGAGCGACCGCCAGCCACGACGCGCATTGGATCGAGATTGCCCTGCACTGGTCCGTCCTTCTGCAGCTCGGCCGCAAAGGCAAGCGGCACGGACCAATCGAGCCCGATCGCATCAGCCCTGGTCTTCTGCCGGTAAGTCTTGAGCATATAGCCCGCACCTTTGGCGAAAGCGATGATCCGCGCCTGCGGTCGCCGCGACCTGATTGAAGCGATCATGCGTGCCACCGGACGGATTGCGAAAGCTTCAAACTCCTTCTCGCCGAGAACACCGGCCCAGGAATCGAAGATCTGCACCGCATCAGCACCCGCATCGATCTGAGCCACGAGATAGTCGGCAGAGACATCCGCAAGCAGCATCAGCAAATGCTCGAACGCACGCGGATGCCTATACGCGAACAGACGCGCAGGCGCCTGGTCAGGCGTGCCTCGGCCAGCGATCATATAGGTCGCAACCGTCCAGGGAGCGCCGCAGAAGCCGAGGAGCGTCGTCTCTGAAGGCAACTCATTCCTCAAACGCTTTACCGTCTCCAGCACAGGCTGCAGGTAATCGACGACATTTTCCCCGTCGAGCCCAGCGATGCCTGTCTCATCAATCGGATCCATCTCCGGGCCATGCCCCTCGGTAAAACGCACATTGCGCTTCATCGCATCGGGAATGACGAGGATATCCGAGAACAGGATAGCGGCGTCAAAACCGTAGCGCCGTATCGGCTGAAGGCTCACCTCGACTGCATGGTCAGGCGAATAACAGAGATCGAGGAAACTTCCTGCCTTCGCGCGCGTTTCCCTGTACTCGGGCAGATAGCGACCTGCCTGTCTCATGAGCCAGAGGGGAGGGGGCGAGAGGGTTTCTCCGTCGAGAACCCGCATGATTTTCCGGCGCGTTTCGTTCAAGCGCTTCTTCCCTATAAAAATCCAAAGATATTTTAAAAGGTTTCTATTTCTTAGAGTCGGTGTCTATCAAGGATTAAAATCCATCCACTGACAGCGCGATTTGTCACGCCCGCGGCACTGACGAGGAGTGAAAATGCTGCACCTCTGAAGAAAATGGTGATCGCTTCGAATCTGGTAAAGATTCCAACGCCTTCCAAGCCTTCACTTTGACCCTCAACTTGTGGATAAGCTGTGCATCATCTCGGAAGGCATGAATATCATCCCCACAGTCCACAAGCGTCTCCCGAGTGACGCTCGAAAGTTCCGGATGTGGATAAGCGGGCATGTTTTCCCTTGCCTCGATCCCCGCCCCGCCATTAGCTCTTCGCTGTCCAGTCTTTTCAACAGGCGGCGGAAAATAGCGTGGAGAACAGAACGAACTTCTTCCATCTGCATCTGATTTCTGACTCGACCGGCGAGACTCTGATCTCCGCCGGCCGCGCCGCCTCGGCTCAGTTCAAGTCGTCTCAGCCGATCGAGCACGTCTATCCGCTGATCCGAAACCGCAAGCAGCTGATGCCTGTCCTTCAGGCGATCGACAGTGAACCCGGCATTGTTCTCTACACGATCGTCGATCCCGAGCTTGCCAGCATCATTGATGAACGCTGCGCGGAAATGGGCGTTGCCTCCGTCAACGTGCTGGAACCTGTCATCGGCGCGTTCCAGATCTATCTTGGAGCTCCCTCGAGAAGGCGGGTCGGGGCGCAGCACGTCATGAATGCCGGCTACTTCGCGCGCATTGAAGCACTGAATTTCACGATGGATCACGACGACGGCCAGATGCCGGAGGATTATAATGAAGCCGATGTCGTTATCGTCGGCATCAGCCGCACGTCGAAGACGCCGACCAGCATCTATCTCGCAAACCGTGGCATCAAGACTGCGAATATCCCGATCGTCTATGGTGTGCCTTTGCCCGAAGCTTTGGCGACCGCGACAAAACCCTTGATCGTCTGCCTCATCGCAACGACCGACCGGATTTCTCAGGTCCGGGAGAATCGCCTTCTCGGCTCAACGCCCGGTTTCGACCGGGAACATTATACCGACCGTGCCGCAATCTCGGAGGAGCTGAAATATGCGCGCTCCCTTTGTGCTCGTCACAATTGGCCAATGATCGACGTCACCCGGCGCTCGATCGAGGAAACCGCAGCGGCAATCGTTGCCCTGCGCCCAAAGCTGCGTTAAGCGCTGAACGAGTGAATCGCTCTCGAGGACCTGGATGACACTGAAGCTCGTTCTCGCATCATCGAGCCCGTTCCGGCAGATGCTGATGAAAAATGCTGGCTTGGCTTTTGAAGCCCATGCCGCTCACATTGACGAACGGGCAATCGAAGCACCTCTGGAAAAATCGGGCGCTACGCCGGATGAGGTGGCACTCGTTCTAGCCGAGGCAAAAGCGCGTGAAGTCAGCCGGCGCTTCGGTGGCGCCCTCGTCATCGGTTCGGACCAGACGATGTCTCTCGGTGCCCAGGTTTTTCACAAGCCGAAGGACATTGCGGATGCCACCAACCATCTGCGCATGCTAGGCGGCAAAACACACCGCCTGAATAGCGCAGTCGCCATCGTCAGAGACGGCGAGGTCTTATGGCAGCATGTGGCGCATGCCGAACTGGCGATGCGCCCGCTGACTGATGATTTCATTGCGCGCCATTTGAAGCGCGTCGGATCAAAGGCGCTGGCAAGCGTCGGTGCCTATCAGCTTGAGGGAGAGGGGATCCAGCTGTTCGAGAAGATCGACGGAGACTACTTCACAATCCTCGGTCTGCCCATGCTGCCCCTCCTTGCAAAACTCCGGGAACTGGATGCGATCGATGGATGATTCACGTGAAACACATGGGCCGAAGGCGTTTGTCACGGGCTTTCCCGTCAAGCACTCGCGCTCACCATTGATCCATGGCTACTGGTTGAAGACCCTCGATCTGCCCGGCAGCTACCGCGCGCATGAGGTCGCCCCGGAAACCTTTGCAGATTTTATCGTCTCGCTAAGAAGCGGCAGCGCCGGTTTCGTCGGCGGCAATGTCACGATTCCCCATAAGGAGATGGCGTTCAAACTCGCTGATAGACCGGATGAGCTTTCCGAAGAACTGGGCGCCTCGAATACGCTGTGGCTGGAAGACGGGAAAATACTTGCGACCAACACCGATGGTCGCGGGTTCACCGCCAATCTCGATGAGCGCCATCCGGGATGGGACCGGCATGACCAGGTCGTCATCTTCGGCGCCGGCGGTGCAAGTCGCGCCGTCATCCAGGCGGTCCGCGACCGCGGCTTCAAGGAAATCCATGTCGTCAACCGCACCGTAGAGCGGGCGCAAGAACTGGCCGATCGCTTCGGTTCAAAAGTCCACGCCCACCCGACCGCAGCTCTCGGCGAAGTGATGAAAGGGGCGGGCCTCTTCATCAACACCACCTCTCTCGGCATGGACGGCGAGGCAGCGCCCGCCATCGATTTCTCTCCGATGCTCTCGGACGCAGTCGTCACCGACATCGTTTATGTGCCGCTGAAAACACCGATCCTCGCACAGGCAGAAGAACAGGGTTTTGCTATCGTCGATGGCCTCGGCATGCTCCTGCATCAGGCGGTTCCGGGATTTGAAAAATGGTTCGGCAGGCGGCCCGTCGTCGATGAAACGCTACGTGCACTGATCATTGCAGATATGGAAAGACACTGATGCTGAAGATCGGCCTCACCGGCTCCATCGGAATGGGCAAGTCGACAACGGCGAAGCTCTTTGCCGAAGCCGGTGTCGCGGTCAACGATTCGGATGCTGTCGTACACGATCTCTATGCCGGCGAGGCAGCACCTTTGGTCAACGCTGCTTTCCCCGGTACGATGAAGAACGGTGTCGTCGATCGCGAGCAACTTGGCCGCCAACTCGCTCGAGATCCAACTGGCTTCAAGCGGCTCGAAGAGATTGTTCATCCCCTGGTGCGCAAGCGGGAGAGTGAATTCCTGGCACGGCAGAAAGAGGCGGGAGCAGATATGGTCGTGCTCGACATCCCCCTGCTTTTTGAAACCGGCGCGGAAAAGAGGGTGGATGTCATTGTCGTTGTCAGCGCCGATCCACAGATTCAGCGGGAGAGGGTGCTTGCGCGACCGAACATGACGGAAGAAAAATTCAATATGATTCTCTCCCGCCAGATGTCGGATGCGGAAAAACGCCGTCGGGCCGACTACATCGTGGATAGCAGCCACGCCATAGAGACGACGAGAGAACAGGTGGCTGATATCGTCGCCGACTTGAAGAAGCGGATAGCGAAGGAAGAAGTCCCACATGCGTGAGATCATTTTCGATACGGAAACCACCGGCCTCGACAACCGCATGGACCGCATCATCGAAATCGGCGGCATCGAACTCTTCAATCATTTCCCGACAGGAAGGACGCTTCACCTTTTCGTCAATCCGGGTGATCAGAAGGTCCATCCGGATGCGCTCGCCGTTCACGGCATCACAGACGAGTTCCTGAAGGACAAGCCACCCTTTGCCGATGTCGTCGAGGAGATCCTGGAATTCTTCGGCGACGACGGCAAGTGGATCGCCCACAACGCCACTTTCGACATGGGCTTCGTGAATGCCGAGCTTGCCAGGCTTGGCCAGCCGCCGATCCTGCCGGATCGCGTGATCGACACGCTCTCTCTCGCTCGCCGCAAGCATCCGATGGGACCGAACTCGCTCGACGCTCTCTGCCGCCGGTATGGCATCGACAACTCGCACCGTACCAAACACGGTGCTCTCCTCGACTCCGAACTTCTCGCCGAAGTCTACATAGAAATGATCGGCGGCCGGCAGGCTGCACTGGGGCTCGGCGTCGCAGGATCTGCGAGCCAGAACAAGGACAATGCCGAGGCGGACGAAGTTGTGGTCGCAGCCATCATGGAGAGACCGCGGCCCTTGGCGCCGCGATTGAGCGAGGCGGAAGCCGAGGCCCATGAGGCCCTGATCGCCAAGCTTGGTCAAAAGGCCGTTTGGTCGAAATACGAACAGCTCAACTGAAAATAAAAATGCCCGGACAAAAGCCGGGCATCTGATTTCGAGGGCCTGTAAAGAGCGGCTTAGTTCGGAACGGCCTGAACCTTGGAACGGGCCTGCTCTTCAGCAACACGCTGCGCGAACATCTGCGCGAAGTCGATTGGATCGATCATCAGCGGCGGGAAGCCGCCATTGCGCGTGACGTCGGCAATGATCTGGCGCGCAAACGGGAAGAGCATGCGCGGGCACTCGATGAAGAGAACCGGCAGCATGTGTTCCTGGGGGAAGCCTGCAACGCGGAAGACGCCGCCATAGACGAGCTCGGTGTGGAAGACCGTCTTGTCGCCTTCCTTGGCTTCGGCAATCAGCGAAAGCACGACATCGAAATCCGTGTCGGACAGCGGATTGGCATTGACGTTCACATTGATGTTGATCGCCGGTGCTTTGTCGCGGGCCTGAAGCGAGCGCGGTGCGCCCGGGTTTTCGAAGGAAAGATCCTTGACGTACTGGGCAAGGATCGAAAGGGTCGGGCTCGTTGCGCCGTTGCTGTTGTTGTCGTCTGCCATGGGCTTTTCCTCGAGGGGCATTGGATGGTGCCGCCATCTAACATTTCGGGGAGGGGCTTACAACCCTGGGCCTCCGGGGCAGTTAACGTGCCTCGGCCTAGTCGCCGAGCCTTTTTCCGGACCAGGGTGAGTTTTCGTTCGGTTGACGATGATAGTCCTCTTCATCGAGATCGACCACCTTTGAATCGCTTGGCTTGCCCGGCCGGGTCTGAAAATCCGGACGCGACGATGCTGAGAAGCCTCCACCGCTGGTGCCGACGACGACGAAACGCTTCGCAATCGACCGCCAGAGCAGGTTGCGAACCTGCGGGACAAGAAGCAGGATCGCCAGTATATCCGAGAGAAAGCCGGGGATGATGAAGAGCAGCGCCGCGATCACGTTCATTGCCGGATTGAGCAATTCCCGTCCGGGCATTGTACCGCCGCGCCCTTCGGCAGACATGCGGCGCAGGATGCTGATACCTTGCCGGCGTAAGAGGAACGAACCGATGACAAAGCCAAGCAGGACAAGCGCCAGCGTCGCGGCGAGTCCGACTGCGCGGCCGACGATCACGAAGCCGGCGATCTCGGCAAGCGGCAGAAGCAGCGCGAAAACCGGCAGCATGGAAAAACGCATCTCTTTATCCCGAGTGGCCCGGGCTCCTCTTGGCAGTGGCAAAGATACCAGCCATGATTTGAATCATTCGTATAGCCGGACTATATGGGGTTAGAAATCAGGGATGTTAACAGCGAACGGCGGGATATGAGTTCAAACGACTTCATCACATTATTTTTCTTGGTGGCGGCGGTGCTGATTTTCTTTCAGCTTCGGTCGGTTCTTGGACGCCGCACCGGAAATGAGAAGCCGCCGCGTGATCTCTATACGCCACGGGATGCTGTGCAGAACGATAGCGCCGATGCCGGCAAGGTCGTAACCCTGCCGCGGCGCGATGTGAACGGAGAAGAGGAAGATCGCTTTTCCGCCATCGACGCCTTTGCGCCGGCAGGCACGCCGCTGAATGAATCGCTGCGCGCGCTCAACAGAGCAGATGCCTCCTTCGACCCGAAGGAATTCTTGAACGGCGCCCGGATGGCCTACGAGATGATTGTCATGGCCTTTGCCGACGGCGATCGCAAAACGCTGAAGAATCTTCTCTCCCGGGAAGTCTATGACGGCTTCGACGCAGCGATCACCGATCGCGAAAGTAAGGGCGAGAAGATGAAGTCCACTTTCGTGGGCATCGACAAGGCCGAGATCACCCATGCCGAGACCAAGGGCAGCGAGGCGCAAATCACTGTGCGCATCATCAGCCAGCTGATCTCAGCGACTTACGACAAGAGCGATGTGCTGATTGATGGCGATGCCGAAAATGTCGCCGAGGTCAACGATCTCTGGACCTTCGCTCGCGATACGCGATCGCGTGACCCCAACTGGAAACTCGTCGCGACCGAATCGGAACATGAGTGACGCAGCCGGCTTTGCCCTTCAGGCAGTCAGTTTCGACGCATTGAAAGGCTGGAGGGATGACGATCCCTCCAGCCTTTTTGAAGTCATGGCTGCCTGTCGCCGCCATATTTCCGAAACGAAACACTATCGTAGCGGATCGCTGGGGCTGAGCTCAGCAGACCTCCTTCCATTGCTGGAGGAAGCAGAGGCGTTTCGTCCGTCTTCGGCCGACGACGCGCGTGCCTTTTTGGAGAAGCACTGTCAGCCATTTCGGATTGTCCGGGCCGACGGCGCTAGCGGTTTCGTCACCGCCTTCTACGAACCCGAAATCGAAGTTTCCGACAGACGGGACGCGACCTACCGGTTTCCGATCTACCGGCGACCGGACGATCTTGTCGACCTCGACGATCAAAATCGTCCCGGCAATCTCGATAGTTCCTACGCATTCGGGCGTCGGCGTGACGGGCTGATCGATGCCTATCCGGATCGCGGCGACATCGATCAGGGCTATCTCGAAGGCCGTGGTCTCGAGATCGCCTGGGTAAAATCGAAGGTCGATCTTTTCTTTGTCCATGTGCAGGGTGCTGCCCGGCTGCGCTATCCGGATGGCAGACTTGGCCGCATCACCTACGCCGCAAAAGCCGGTCATCCATTTTCGGCTATCGGCAAGCTTCTGATCGACCGCGGCGAGATCGACCGCGCGAAAATTTCGATGCAGGCGATCCGTGCGTGGCTTGCCGCTCATCCGGACCAGATCGACGAAGTCCTCTGGCATAACCGGTCCTATATTTTCTTTCGGGAAACAGCGGTTGACGATGCAAATGCAGGGCCGATCGCCGCCGCGAAAGTGCCGCTGCCCGCAGGGCGTTCGCTCGCCGTCGACCGCCTGATCCACACGTTCGGTTTTCCATTTTTCATCCGCTCCGAAACCCTGACACACCTTGATGCCGGCAAGCCGTTTCAACGGCTGATGCTGGCGCTGGACACCGGTTCGGCAATTGTCGGTCCCGCGCGCGGAGATATTTTCACTGGTTCGGGCTATGATGCAGGAGAGTTGGCGGGAACGGTACGCAACGATGCCGATTTCGCAATTCTCATCCCCAATGCCGCTGCAGCGAGGTTCCTCTGATGGCGAAGGACCGCAAGCTCAGTGCAGACGAGAGGATCCTCTGGGGCAAGGTCGCCCGCAGTACCCGGCCCATGCCCGGCAAGACGAATGAATTGACTGCCCTCGATGCCTTCTTGGCGGAGGCTGAAGCGGCCGCCGAACAGGAAAAAGTAGAAAAGCAGAGGGCGGCCACACCGCTCCCGCAGCAAGCAGCAGCCCAGATACCCGCAAAACAGCCCTCGGGCGTCCACCATCCGCTGGAGCGTCCGGTCAAGCGCAAGATTGCCAAGGGTAAGCTGGCGCTGGAAGCTCGGATCGATCTTCATGGTATGGTCCAGAGTGAGGCGCATTCATTTCTGCTCGATTTCCTGATCCGCGCACATGAACGCGGCATGCGGCATGTCCTTGTCATCACTGGAAAAGGCAGTTCAATGGGCAGCGAAGGCGCCTTGAAGCGCGCAGTGCCGCTCTGGTTTTCCAAGCCGGAATTTCGTTTTCTGATTTCGTCATATGAACCTGCGGCCCAACATCATGGTGGGGCGGGTGCCCTCTATATCCGCCTCTCACGGCGACCCGGGGAAAACTCGTGACGCCGTTTGCCGAAGCAGTCCGCAAGCTGCGCGCCCGCAAGGGCGTCACGCAGAAAGAGATGGCTGCGGCGCTCAATGTCTCGCCCGCCTATCTCTCGGCGCTCGAGCATGGAAAGCGCGGTGTGCCGAGCTTCGATCTGCTGCAGCGCATCGCAGGCTACTTCAACATCATTTGGGATGAGGCCGAGGAACTCTTCCTCGTTGCCGGCTCTTCCGATCCGCGTGTGGTGGTCGATACCTCGGGCCTGCCGCCCGAATATACCGAATTTGCCAATCGTCTGGCCAAGCGAATCCGCAGCCTTGACAGCGGCGATATCGCCCGGTTATCGGCGCTTCTTGAAAATGGCGGCAAAGTGGACGGAAAAGCGTCATAATCCCCTGATTTATGCCTTGTTTTAGGGCCTTGCCATTGGGAACTCGCTGCAAAAAACCTATATTCGACATTGAAAAAGCCGGTGATTCGCAAGGCGCGCCGTTGCTGACGACAACAGGGAAAATCTCGACAGAATGACCGATGCACCCGCGACGGAAAACGGCGTAAACACCGAATATGGCGCAGATTCCATCAAGGTCCTGAAGGGCCTCGATGCCGTGCGCAAACGCCCCGGCATGTATATCGGCGATACCGACGACGGCTCGGGCCTCCACCACATGGTCTATGAAGTCGTCGATAACGCGATCGACGAAGCGCTGGCCGGCCATGCCGATATCGTCACCGTTTCGCTCAATCCGGATGGCTCTGTAACCGTGACGGACAACGGCCGCGGCATTCCGACCGATATTCACAGCGGTGAAGGCGTATCGGCAGCCGAAGTCATCATGACCCAGCTCCATGCCGGCGGTAAGTTCGACCAGAATTCCTATAAGGTTTCCGGCGGTCTGCACGGCGTCGGCGTTTCGGTCGTCAATGCATTGTCCGTCTGGCTGAAGCTGAAAATCCGTCGCCAGGGCAAGATTCATGAGATGAGTTTCACCCACGGCGTAGCCGATGCTCCGTTGAAGGTGACGGGCGAAGCGGGCAACGAGACCGGCACGGAAGTCAGCTTCATGCCGAGCAGCGGAACCTTCACGATGACGGAGTTCGACTACGGCACGCTCGAGCACCGCCTGCGGGAACTCGCCTTCCTCAATTCCGGCGTCCGCATTCTGCTGACGGACAAGCGTCACTCCGACATCAAGCAGGAAGAGATGGTCTATGACGGAGGTCTCGAAGCCTTTGTTTCCTATCTCGACCGTGCCAAGAAGCCGCTTGTCGAAAAGCCCGTCGCGATCCGCGGCGAGAAGGATGGCATCACCGTCGAGGTGGCCATGTGGTGGAACGACAGCTATCACGAGAACGTGCTTTGCTTCACCAACAACATCCCCCAGCGCGATGGCGGCACGCATATGGCCGGCTTCCGTGCCGCATTGACGCGTCAGGTCGTTTCCTATGCCGATAATTCCGGCATTACGAAAAAGGAAAAGGTGACGCTGCAGGGCGAAGATTGTCGCGAAGGTCTGACCGCAGTCCTGTCGGTTAAGGTACCGGATCCAAAATTCTCATCGCAAACGAAAGACAAACTTGTTTCGTCGGAAGTTCGCCCTGTCGTAGAAAGCCTCGTCAATGAGGCCTTGAATACCTGGTTCGAGGAACATCCGAGCGAAGCCAAGATTCTCGTCGGCAAGGTCGTCGAAGCCGCTGCCGCCCGTGAAGCAGCCCGCAGGGCACGCGAACTGACACGCCGCAAGGGTGCGCTCGATATCGCCTCGCTGCCCGGCAAGCTTGCCGACTGCTCGGAACGCGATCCGGCCAAGTCAGAAGTCTTCCTCGTCGAGGGTGATTCCGCAGGCGGTTCTGCAAAGCAGGGGCGCTCGCGCGAAAATCAGGCGATCCTGCCACTGCGCGGCAAGATCCTGAATGTCGAGCGTGCCCGCTTCGACAAGATGCTCTCCAGCCAGGAAATCGGTACGCTGATCACTGCGCTCGGCACCGGTATCGGCAAGGACGAGTTCAATGCCGAGAAGCTGCGCTACCACAAGATCATCATCATGACGGATGCCGACGTCGACGGCGCCCATATCCGCACGCTGCTGCTCACCTTCTTCTTCCGCCAGATGCCGGAACTGATCGAGCGCGGCCATCTCTATATCGCCCAGCCACCGCTCTATAAGGTCTCGCGCGGCAAGTCGGTCCAGTACGTCAAGAACGAAAAGGCGCTGGAAGATTATCTGATCGGCCAGGGTCTGGAAGATGCGGCGTTGAAGCTCGCCAGCGGCGAAGTCCGTGTCGGCCAGGATCTGAATGAGGTCATTCACGATGCCCTGCGCCTGCGCGCGCTGCTCGACAACCTGCATTCGCGCTACAATCGTGCGGTCGTCGAACAGGCGGCCATCGCCGGCGCGCTCAATGCCGAAACCGTCAGCAATGCCGAGCGCGCCCAAGAGCTGGCAAGCGAGGTGGCCAAGCGTCTCGACATCATCGCCGAGGAAACCGAACGCGGCTGGGAAGGCAACCTCACCAGCGAGGGCGGCATTCGCCTGGAGCGCATGGTTCGTGGCGTCAAGGAAGTTGTTGTACTCGACATGGCGCTGATCGGCTCGCAGGATGCCCGTCTTATCGATCAGCTGACGCCACGCATGAAGGAAATCTATCAAACGCCACCGGCACTGAGCCGGCGTGATGGCGATGTCGAAATTTCCGGTCCTCGCGCTCTTCTCGATGCGATTTTTGCAAGCGGCCGCAAGGGGCTGACGATGCAGCGCTACAAGGGTCTCGGTGAAATGAATGCCGAGCAGCTCTGGGAAACGACGCTCGATCCGAACGTTCGCTCGCTGCTGCAGGTCAAGGTCGCCGATGCGACCGATGCCGACGGTCTCTTTGCTCGCCTGATGGGCGATGAAGTCGAACCGCGACGCGAATTCATCCAGGACAATGCGCTGAGCGTTGCAAACCTAGATATCTGACCCGAAACCGGTCACGAAAAAGCCCCGCAGCCATCAGCTTGCGGGGCTTTTTATTTGGCGATCAATCGTTGCCGATGAAATGGCCGTTGAAGACGACCTCCGAGAGCGGCTTTCGCTGGCTCGGAAATTCGCGTTCGCGGTTACGCTCGGAAAGGGTGTTCTTATCGGCGATGCGACCGACGGCAATGCCTGCTTCGACGCGGTAACCATAGGGAACACCGAGCTTTTCCTTGATCTCGTCATGCTTGATGCCGCCCATGCCGTGGGCATAGAAGCCGGAAATGCGGGCCTGCATGGCAAGGTGGCCCCAGGCTGTGCCGGCATCGAAAGAGTGCGTATAGCTTGACCGTCCCTCGCTGCGAGCGCCGTTGAAACTGCGCGAAACCACAAAGATCAGCGCTGAAGCGTTCTTCGCCCATTCCTGGTTGGATTCGACGAGCAGGCTCACGAACTCTTCCCAATGCTCCGAGCCCTTCAATGCGTAAAGGAACCGCCAGGGCTGCATATTCGCGGAGGATGGTGCCCAGTGCGCGGCATCGAGCAGCGTCAGAAGCTGGGTTTCTTCGATAGTCTCACCGGTAAAGGCGCGTGGTGACCAACGCTCGAGAAACATGGGGTCGATTGGATATTGGGATTCGCGGCTATTGGCTTTCGTCATGCTGGCTTCCGGAAGTTAGCGATGGATGGAAGATTCCATTGCGGATATCGCTCAAGTGATATTTCCGTAGCCGCTTGCTTGGCAAGCAAAGTTTGATCGCGGCCAGTGCACAATCTGTTTCCAGAAATTGATCTTACGCGCGCGAAGAACTGCCGGTAAAGCAGCATCAATCCGATCGATCAGGAGATACGGGATGCTAGTGAATGGGAAATGGACCGAGGACTGGCAGCCGGTCCAGGCCAAAGATGAGAAGGGTGGTTTCGTCCGCCAGATATCGAGCTTCCGTAACTGGGTAACGCCTGACGGCAGCGCTGGCCCGACGGGTGAAGGTGGTTTTGTCGCTGAAGCTGGCCGCTATCATCTCTATGTCGCTTATATCTGCCCCTGGGCTTCGCGCACGCTGATCGGCCTCAAGCTTAGGGGCCTGGAGGACGTCATCTCGGTTTCAATCGTCGAGCCGACACTCAGCAAGCAGGGTTGGCGTTTCGGCGATTATCCCGGTGCTACCGCCGATGACCTGAACGGCGCCGCCTACATGCATGAGATCTACACGAAAGCGGATTCCGGCTTCACCGGGCGCGCGACTGTGCCGGTTCTCTGGGACAAGAAGCGCGGCACCATCGTCAACAACGAATCCTCCGATATTCTGCGCATGCTGAACAGCGGTTTTGGTGATCTTGCCCGTCGTGACATCGATCTCTATCCGGCCGCTCTGCGTAACGAAATCGATGCCTTCAACGAGCGCATCTATCCGTCCCTGAACAACGGTGTTTATCGTACCGGCTTTGCAACGACCCAGGTCGCCTATGAAGAGGCTTTTGCTGAGGTTTTCGCTTGCCTCGACTGGATTGAACCTCAGTTCGAAGGACGCAACTTTCTCTTTGCCGAGCATCCGACGGAGGCCGACATACGCCTGTTCGTCACGCTAGTGCGTTTTGACGTCGCCTACCACGGTCTCTTCAAGTGCAACCTGCGGCGTTTGTCGGATTACGCCAATCTTCGGGCTTTCTGCCGGCGGATGCTGGATTGGCCCGGCATTGCCGAGACCGTGAATTTTGATCACATCAAGCGCGGCTATTATTCGATCGAGAGCCTCAATCCCACGCGGATCGTCCCGATGGGTCCGGAGCTCGCCGAAATTTTCTAGATAGGCGTACCGCTTCCGCGGAAAGTCATAATGACACCGATGAATAATTCGTTCATAGGTGGCGCACCCCGCTTTCCATGAGGAGGATATTCATGAAGCTGATGCGCGTTGGAGAAGCGGGCCGCGAAAAGCCGGCCCTGCTTGATGCCGATGGCAAGATCCGCGATCTTTCTGCCCATGTCGCCGATATCGGCGGCGAGGCGATCACGCCGGCAGGTCTTGCAAAGATAGCTGCCCTTGATCCGAAGAGCCTGCCGGAACTGTCGCCCGGTCGTATCGGCGCCTGCGTTGCCGGCACCGGCAAATTCATCTGCATCGGCCTGAATTACTCAGACCATGCGGCTGAGACCGGCGCGACTGTGCCGCCCGAACCCGTCATCTTCATGAAGGCAACGTCGGCGATCGTCGGCCCGAACGACAATGTCCAGATCCCGCGCGGTTCCGAAAAGACCGACTGGGAAGTCGAGCTTGGTGTCGTTATCGGCAAAACCGCCAAGTATGTGAGCGAAGCCGAGGCCCTGGATTATGTCGCCGGCTACTGCGTCTCCAACGACGTCTCCGAGCGCGCCTTCCAGACCGAGCGTTCCGGCCAGTGGACCAAGGGCAAGTCCTGCGACACGTTTGGGCCGATCGGCCCTTGGCTCGTCACCAAGGATGAGGTCGGGAACCCGCAGGACCTCGGCATGTGGCTCAAGGTCAACGGGCAGACGATGCAGGACGGCTCCACCAAGACCATGGTCTATGGCGTCGCTTTCGTCGTGTCCTATCTCAGCCAGTTCATGTCTCTGCAGCCGGGCGATGTTATCTCGACCGGCACGCCTCCGGGTGTCGGCATGGGCATGAAGCCGCCGCGCTTCCTGAAGGACGGCGACGTTGTCGAACTCGGTATCGACGGCCTCGGCACTCAGAAGCAGCTCTTCGAAGCGGATCGTTAACTGTTTTTCCGGCTGAAAAGCTTAAACTTTGTGCACCAAGATATTGCCGGGGATCAATTTCCCGGCATTTTTCTTTCGAACTGTAATGTTATGTTGCTGTGCAACAAAAACCTGTTAGCCTACGTTGATGTGCCAGCGTTAACGGAAAGAGTCCGGCGCCCTTCAATCGGCGCCGTCTTTGCCGGATAGAGAAAGGTGGCGCCCTCCATGTTCTACCAGCTTTATGAATTAAACCATGCAGCGTTGGCTCCCTTCCGCGCTGCAGCCGATATGATGCGTTTTGCCTATGCCAATCCGCTGAACCCCTTCTCGCAGACACCGCTCGGTCGCACCATTTCGGCTAGCCTCGAAATGTTCGAGCGCACGACGCGCCGTTACGGCAAGCCGGAATTCGGGCTCAACGAGACCGTCATCGACGGCAAGAAGGTTGCGGTTCGCGAGGAAGTGGTCTGGACGCGTTCCTTCTGCAGTCTCCTGCATTTCTCTCGGGATGTACCGGTCGGCCATAGCGGCGACCCGCGCATCCTCATCGTAGCACCGATGTCCGGCCACTATGCGACGCTGCTGCGCGGCACCGTCGAAGCGCTTTTGCCGAGTGCTGATATCTATATTACCGACTGGGTCGATGCCCGAATGGTACCGATGACGGAAGGTACTTTCGATCTTTCCGATTACATCGATTACGTCATCGAGATGCTGCATTTCCTTGGCCATGACACGCATGTTATCGCCGTCTGTCAGCCCTCGGTGCCGGTCCTCGCAGCTGCTGCGATCATGGAAGAGGCCAAGGATCCGCTCGCTCCGTCGTCGATGACGCTGATGGGTGGCCCGATCGATACCCGTATCAATCCGACGGCTGTCAACAAGCTTGCCAAGGAGCGCCCGCTCGAATGGTTTGCCGACAATGTCGTCATGAATGTACCCTGGCCGCAGCCGGGCTTCATGCGCCCCGTCTATCCGGGTTTCCTGCAGCTTTCCGGCTTCATGTCGATGAATCTCGATCGCCACCTGATCGCCCACAAGGAATTCTTCATGCATCTCGTGAAGAACGACGGCGAGCCGGAAAAGCATCGCGATTTCTACGATGAATATCTGGCCGTCATGGATCTGACCGCGGAATTCTACCTCCAAACGGTCGATCAGGTCTTCATGAAACACGCGCTGCCGAAGGGCGAGCTGATGCATCGCGGCAAGCGGGTCGATCCCTCGGCAATCCGTAACGTCGCTCTGCTGACCGTAGAGGGCGAAAACGACGATATCTCTGGTGTAGGCCAGACGCATGCAGCCCAGACCATCTGCGTAAACATCCCCGAGCACATGCGCATGCATTACCTGCAGCCGGATGTCGGCCACTATGGCGTCTTCAATGGTTCCCGCTTCCGCCGCGAGATCGCGCCGCGCATCGTCGGCTTCACGCGGCAGCACTCGCGCGCCAAGAAGCCGCCGGTCCAGCGCGTCATCAAGGGCGGCAAATCGGCGTGAGTTAGAAAACGCTGATTTAATGCCATCGATTCAAGGCTTTGCTCGATTTAACCTGATATCGTCTTGAAGGCCGGTTCAGCGGTAACCATCTGTTTTTTCAGCACTCGGCATCCTGTCGGGTGCTGAACGCGAGGATACCGCACGATGAACCAGTCAGCATTGCTTCGCCCGGATTGGACTCCGGCTACCGTTGCCTTGATGATCCTCGGCTTCATGGTTTTCTGGCCTCTGGGGCTGGCCATGCTTGCCTACATCATCTTCGGCGAGCGGCTGCGTGGCTTCAAGCGTGACGTCAACCAGGCAACGGATGGCTTCTTTGCAGGCTGCCGCCGTTCGCATGGCCGTCACCGCCCGCATTTCTCGACGGGCAACGTCGCCTTCGACGATTGGCGTAAGGCCGAACTCGATCGCATCGAGGAGGAGCGCCGCAAGCTAGATGAAATGCGTGAGGAATTCGATTCCTACCTGCGCGAGCTTCGCCGCGCCAAGGATCAGGAAGAGTTCGACCGCTTCATGCGCGATCGCAAGAACGGTCGACGCGACGACAATGGACCGGTCGCCGAATACCAGACGCCGTAAGCAGATCACAGAAAATCTACAGCCGGCATCGCTTCCGATGCCGGTTTTTCTTTGCCCGGATTTCTGCCGAATCGTATAGAAAACTCCTATGTTTCCGCTCCCGAAGATCCGCCGTGCGACGAAAAAACCGGCCCCGCCCGAAAAGCGGACGCTGGATGTCGCCGGCCGCCTCATGCCCTTGACGATCAAGCAGCATGATCGGGCGACCCGGATCACCCTTCGTATCGAGCCAGGCGGCCGTGCACTGAAGATGACGGTTCCGAAAGGGCTTGCCGCCCGCGAAGTCAACGCCTTCCTTGATAGGCATCAGGGCTGGCTGCTGACCAAGCTTGCAAAATTCTCGACAGATACGGGTCTGCGCGACGGCGGCGAAATTCTCTTTCGCGGCATCAGACATCGCATCGAGCACACCGGCAGCCTGCGTGGGCTGACTGAGGCTATCGTGCTGGACGGCAAACCGGTGCTTCGCGTCAGCGGCATGCCGGAACATATCGGCCGACGCATCGCGACCTTCCTCAAGAAGGAGGCGCGCAGCGATCTCGAGAGACTGTCGCGCCTGCATGCCGGCTCCATAAAGGCACCGATCCGCTCGATTTCCATGAAGGATACCCGCAGCCGCTGGGGCTCCTGCTCCTCGGAAGGAAATCTGAGCTTCTCCTGGCGCATCGTCATGGCACCACCTTCGGTGATCGATTATCTCGCCGCCCATGAGGTTGCGCATCTGAAGGAAATGAACCACGGCCCGCACTTCTGGGCGCTCTGCAAGAAGCTTTGCCCGCACATGGAAGAGGCGAAATCCTGGCTGAAGCGTCATGGCAGCCAATTGCACGCGATAGAGTTCGAATAAGCGCTCCCGTTAAATACGGCCGGCATTGCAAATTGGCTCGACTCTTCGCTCGTTTCGTGTCACTTCGCTGCCATGAGACCGGATATCAAGATCTGCGGTTTGAAGACGCCTGAAACTGTCGAGCGCGCATTGAAGCGCGGAGCGACGCATATCGGCTTCAACTTTTTCCAGAAAAGCCCGCGTTACGTCGAGCCGGACATTGCAGGCAAGCTGGCGGAACCTGTGCGCGGCAAGGCTAAGGTCGTTGCCGTCTTGGTCGATCCGAGCAATGATGATCTTGATGAAATCGTTGCACTTCTGCGCCCTGACATGCTCCAGCTCCACGGCAGCGAGAGCCCGGAGCGCGTGCTGACCATCAAGGCGATGTACGGCATCCCTGTTATCAAGGCATTGTCGGTCCGCACCACCGACGACCTGAAGAAGGTCGAAGCCTATATTGGCATAGCTGACCGCTTCCTCTTCGACGCCAAGCCGCCGAAAGGATCTGAACTGCCAGGCGGCAACGGCGTTTCCTTTGATTGGGGCCTGCTCACCTGGCTTGACGGCAATGTCGACTACATGCTGTCAGGCGGGCTCAACAAGGCCAATGTCGGCCAGGCTCTTGCAATGACGAAGGCGCCGGGTGTCGATACCGCCTCCGGTGTCGAGAGTGCACCGGGCGTGAAGAGCCTGGAGATGATCGATGAGTTTTTCGATGCGGTTGATCAGGCATGTATGCCTGAAACGACCACAGGGAGTGTAAATTGAACGAGACGCCTAAACCGAATTCCTTCCGCGCCGGTCCGGACGAAGACGGCCGCTTCGGCATTTACGGGGGCCGCTTCGTGGCCGAAACCCTGATGCCCCTGATCCTGGATCTGCAGGAAGAATGGAACAAGGCGAAGGAAGATCCGGAATTCCAGGCGGAATTGAAGCATCTCGGCACCCATTATATCGGCCGTCCGAGCCCGCTTTATTACGCCGAACGCCTGACCCAGCATCTCGGCGGCGCCAAGATCTATTTCAAGCGCGAAGAGCTGAATCATACGGGTTCGCACAAGATTAACAATTGCATCGGCCAGATCCTGCTTGCCAAGCGCATGGGCAAGACCCGCATCATCGCCGAAACCGGTGCCGGCCAGCATGGCGTGGCTTCCGCCACCGTCGCCGCACGCTTCGGCTTTCCCTGTGTCGTCTATATGGGCGCCACCGACGTCGAGCGTCAGGCACCGAACGTTTTCCGCATGAAGCTGCTGGGTGCCGAGGTAAAGCCCGTCACTGCGGGTAGCGGCACGCTGAAGGATGCGATGAACGAGGCGCTGCGTGATTGGGTCACCAACGTCGATGACACCTATTACCTGATCGGCACGGCCGCCGGCCCGCATCCCTATCCGGAAATGGTCCGCGATTTCCAGGCCGTCATCGGCACGGAAGCCAAGCAGCAGATCCTTGAGGCCGAAGGCCGTCTGCCGGATCTCGTCATTGCTGCGGTCGGCGGCGGTTCGAATGCGATCGGCATCTTTCATCCTTTCCTCGATGACAAGGACGTCAAGATTGTCGGCGTCGAAGCTGGCGGCAAGGGCCTGCAGGGCGACGAGCACTGCGCCTCGATCACGGCTGGCTCGCCGGGCGTACTGCACGGCAACCGTACCTATCTGCTGCAAGACAATGACGGGCAGATCAAGGAAGGACATTCGATCTCGGCTGGCCTCGACTACCCCGGTATCGGCCCGGAACATTCATGGCTGAACGATATCGGCCGTGCCGAATATGTGCCGATCATGGACCATGAAGCGCTTGAAGCCTTCCAGACGCTGACGCGCCTTGAGGGCATCATTCCGGCGCTCGAGCCTTCGCATGCGCTTGCCGAAGTCATCAAGCGCGCGCCCAAGATGGGCAAGGACGAGATCATCCTGATGAACCTCTCCGGCCGCGGCGACAAGGATATCTTCACCGTCGGCAAGATCCTGGGAATGGGGCAGTAAGAAACATGACCGCACGTATGGACAAACGCTTCGCCGACCTGAAGGCGGAAGGTCGCCCGGCGCTCGTAACCTATTTCATGGGCGGCGATCCGGACTACGAAACCTCGCTCGGCATCATGAAGGCGCTGCCGGAAGCCGGCTCCGACGTTATCGAGCTCGGCATGCCCTTTTCCGATCCGATGGCCGATGGTCCTGCGATCCAGCTCGCCGGCCAGCGTGCCCTCAAGGGCGGCCAGACGCTGAAGAAGACGCTGCAACTCGCTGCCGACTTCCGCAAGACCAATGATACGACACCGATCGTCATGATGGGTTACTACAACCCGATCTACATTTACGGCGTCGAGAAATTTCTCGATGATGCGCTGGCATCCGGCATTGATGGCCTGATCATCGTCGACCTGCCGCCGGAAATGGATGACGAACTCTGCATACCGGCTCTGAAGAAGGGCATCAATTTCATCCGTCTGGCGACACCGACGACGGATGAAAAGCGCCTGCCGACCGTTTTGAAGAACACCTCGGGCTTCGTCTACTATGTCTCGATGAACGGCATCACCGGTTCGGCCTTGCCGGATCCGTCGCTGATTTCGGGCGCAGTCGAGCGCATCAAGGACCATACCGATCTCCCCGTCTGCGTCGGTTTCGGCGTCAAAACGGCTGAACACGCAAAGATCATCGGTGCTTCGGCCGACGGCGTCGTCGTTGGTACCGCAATCGTCAATCAGGTGGCCAACAGTCTGACGGCAGACGGGAAGGCGACAGCGGATACGGTTCAGGCCGTTGCGACGCTGGTTCGAGGTCTTTCCACAGGAACGCGTTCGGCGCGCCTTGTTGCTGCCGAATAGTTTCCCCACATTGGCACCAGTCAATCAGGAGTATTCGAGTTGAACTGGATCACTAACTACGTTCGCCCGCGGATCAATTCCATGCTGGGCCGTCGCGAAGTGCCGGAGAACCTCTGGATCAAGTGCCCGGAAACGGGTGAAATGGTCTTTCACAAGGACCTGGAAAGCAACAAGTGGGTCATCCCCGCTTCCGGCTACCACATGAAGATGCCGGCAAAGGCGCGCCTTGCCGACCTGTTCGACAACGGCGAATACGAAGCTTTGCCGCAGCCGAAGGTCGCCCAGGATCCGCTGAAGTTCCGCGATTCCAAGAAATACAGTGATCGTCTGCGTGACAGCCGACTCAAGACCGAGCAGGAAGACACGATCGTTGCTGGTCTCGGCAGTGTCCAGGGCCTGAAGCTCGTTGCCGTCGTCCATGAATTCAACTTCATTGGCGGTTCGCTCGGCATGGCTGCCGGCGAAGCGATCGTCAAAGCTTTCGAACGCGCGATTGCGGAAAAGTGCCCGCTCGTGATGTTCCCGGCTTCCGGCGGCGCGCGCATGCAGGAAGGCATCCTGTCGCTGATGCAGCTTCCGCGTACGACAGTCGCTGTCGATTTGCTGAAGGAAGCCGGCCAGCCCTATATCGTGGTTCTGACCAATCCGACCACCGGCGGCGTGACGGCGTCCTATGCGATGCTCGGCGATATTCATCTGGCCGAGCCAGGTGCGGAAATCGGTTTTGCCGGCAAGCGCGTCATCGAGCAGACGCTGCGTGAAAAGCTTCCCGAAGGCTTCCAGACGTCGGAATATCTTCTGGAACACGGCGTGGTCGACATGGTCGTCAAACGTCACGATATCCCGGAGACGCTGGCGCGCCTGTTGAAGATCCTGACGAAGAAGCCGGCGACAGCAGCAAATGATGCCAATGGTGTGATTGCTCTGGCGGCGAGCGCCTGAGCAGCATTCTCACAGAATAGGGCGGGCCGATGGCAGACAGAGGCCAGATCGCGGTGAGTGAGGCGGCGCGGGAGATCGAGAAGCTCATGGGATTGCATCCCAAGGGCTACGATTTGTCATTGGACCGCATCAGACGCCTTCTGGAAGCGCTCGGCAATCCCGAACGCAATCTTCCCCCCGTCATCCATATTGCCGGCACCAACGGCAAGGGCTCGACATCGGCTTTCTGCCGTGCGCTCCTGGAAGCGGCAGGCCACAGCGTCCATGTCCACACCTCTCCACACCTTGTAAACTGGCATGAACGCTACCGTCTTGGTGTTCCAGGTGGGCGTGGACAGTTGGTCGATGATGCTGTCTTCGCCGATGCTCTGAGACGCGTGGCGAAAGCCAATGATGGTGAGAAGATCACCGTCTTTGAAATCCTGACTGCAGTCACTTTCATTCTTTTTTCCGAACATCCAGCCGATGCCGCCATTATCGAGGTCGGCCTCGGCGGTCGTTTTGACGCGACGAACGTGATCGAAGACCCTGCCGTTTCGGTCATCATGCCGATTTCGCTGGATCATCAGCCCTATCTCGGCGACCGGGTGGAACTGATCGCCGCGGAAAAGGCCGGCATCATGAAGCGCGGGCATCCCGTCGTCATCGGCCATCAGGAATATGACGCGGCGCTTGACGTGCTGATGTCGACCGCCGAGCGGCTGAACTGCCCGAGTGCCGTCTTCGGTCAGGATTTCATCGCCCATGAGGAATATGGCCGGCTGATCTATCAGGATGAGTTCGGCCTGGCGGATCTGCCTTTGCCGCGCCTTCCCGGTCGCCATCAATATGCCAATGCCGCTGCCGCCATCCGCGCCGTCAAAGCCGCGGGCTTTACCGTCACTGAGCCGATGATGGAAAAGGCGATGGAAACGGTGGAGTGGCCCGGCCGTCTTCAGAAATTGACGGAAGGCAGGCTTTTGAGCCATGCACCGGCACGATCGGAAATCTGGGTCGACGGCGGCCACAACCCGGGTGCGGGTGAAGTGATCGCCGAAGCCATGGCGAATTTCGAAGAGCGCCAGTCCCGCCCGCTGTTCCTGATATCGGGCATGATCAATACCAAGGATCCAGTCGGCTATTTCAAGGCCTTCGCCGACCTGGCAGAGAAGATCTATTGCGTACCGATCCGCGGCAGCGAAGCGATGATCGATCCGGTGATCCTGGCCCATGCCGCGTATGACGCCGGCCTCGTGGCCGAACCAATGTCATCAGTCATCGATGCCCTGGATGCCATCGCTTCGACCATCGACCCTGAGGCGCCTCCACCGCGTATCCTTATTGGCGGCTCACTTTATCTCGTCGGCGAGGTACTGGCGGAAAACGGTACACCCCCCAAATGAAAAAGCCCGGCAAATGCCGGGCTTTTCGTGTCGAACGGTCGATATCGTCAGGCTGCGCTGGAAATCCAGTTGGAAAGCGCCGTCTTCGGCTTTGCGCCGATGGAGATGTCGGCAACTTCGCCGCCCTTGAAGATTGCAAGCGTCGGGATCGAGCGAACACCGAACTGAGCGGCCAGTTCCGGGTTTTCATCGATGTTGAGCTTGGCAACCTTGACCTTGCCGGCGAGTTCCGTGGCGATTTCCTCAAGGCTCGGAGCAATCATTTTGCACGGACCGCACCATTCAGCCCAGAAATCGACGACGACGGGTTCTGCGGATTCCAGAACTTCCGACTGGAAATTGTTGATATCGACCTTAACGGTAGCCATAGGCTGCTCCTTTACCGGAATTTGCTGTTGAACAAGATGTGAGGGTGCGGTGCCGGAATTTCAATGTCCGATATTTCACTTTGTGTTGAGTCCCGCAAGTGCAGAAGCCAAAGCCTGTTCACTCAGCGTATGGATGGTCGCATTTTCGGTGTAGATCAGCATGCAATCGATCCGCATGGCCGGGTAGAGCGGTTTGAGGATTTCACGGTAGATGGCAAGCTGTGCCTTGTGGGAGAATGGAATCGTCTCTTCGCTCGCTGGCGGCACGCGGTTTGTTTTGTAATCCAGAATGACGACGCTGTCGGACAGGACGGCAAGACGGTCGATACGGCCGGAAACCGCATACTCCCGGCCCTCGAGCGTCAGCGTTCCCATGATCGAGATTTCCGCCTGCGCATGAACGGCGAAGACAGCATGAAGCCGTTGATCTTGTAAAAGTTTCAGAACCGAATCGATCAGGACTTGCCGTTCGGACGCCGGCCAGAATCGCGCTGCGCGCTCTGCATAACGTTTTGCCGCCTCAGCCCGCTCCTCCGCTGGAATATCGGGTAGGGCCTGCAGCATCCGGTGAATGAGGCGGCCTTTTTCAAGGGAACGATCATTGCTTTCAGGATCACTGAAGAGTGGCGAGGTCACCAGCAGGTCATCCGCCTCCTCGTCGATAATGGTTCCGGCACCGGAAGGGCTGAGCGGCCGTGGCAATTGCTTCTGTGGGGGCAGAGGGTGGAAAAGGTTCGGTGGGACCGTTTCAATGGTCACCTGCTTGGGAGCTTGATCCATCCGCTCAAAGCTGCGCTCGACCTGTGGCACACGCCAGCGCATGCCATCCCACTCTCCATCCGGGGCTGAGAAGGTTGTCTTCTGGACATGCGGATGTTCCTCGCTGAGCGCACTGGAAATCATCATATGCCATGTGTCGTTGTTCAGTCGGACACCGCGATAACCGCAGACGATCAACCGATCCGCGGCACGCGTCATCGCCACATAGAGCAGGCGCCGGTATTCCTCTTCGGCGAGAAGCTGAATACGCGCCGCATCGTTTGAGGTCACCGAATTGCCGAGATCGCTGACCGGGATCCAGACCGGTATCGGCGGCTCATCCGGCCCGGCATCGATCAGCCGAAGCTTCGGCAGATGCGTGTGCGTAAATGCCTTGGAGCCGCCATCCACCAGGAAAACAATCGGTGCTTCAAGGCCCTTGGAGGCATGCACCGTCATGATGCGCACCTCGTTGCGGCCCTTGTCCTGCTCGCGCTTCACTTCCGGCGCTTCTAGCTCCAGCGTCGAGATAAAGGATTGCAGGCCCGGGAGACCGGATGTTTCGTGGTCGAGCGCAAAGGTCAGGAATTCGTCGATGATATCGCTGACTTCAGTGCCGAGGCGCGCCAGGAACTGCCGCCGGCCGCCGTGACTGCCGAGAACGCGCGCATAGAAGTCATGGACTGAAAGGCTTCGGGATTGAGCAAGAAAGAGCTCCAGCCTCGCAGCCGCGGCGCCAAGCCGCTCATGACCGTCGGCGGCATATTTGCGAAGATGATGCCACACGCTTTCATTATCGCCGCGCAGTGCCGCAACCGCGAAAATATCCTCCTCCGAGAGATTGAAAAGCGGACTTTTCAGGACTGCAGCGAGCGAGAGATCATCTTCCGGCAAAAGCAGAAAACGGCCAAGCGCCATCAGATCCTGTATGGCGATATGGCTGGTCAATACCAGTCGATCCGCGCCGGCGACCGGTATATCGCCGCGTCGTTTGAGTTCGCGGGTCAGCGCATTGACGAAAGCATCACGCTTGCGAACGAGAACGAGGATATCGCCGGCTTCTATGAAGCGTTCCTTGCCCTTCTCGACGATGGTTTCGCGGCCGACGAGTGTGCCGATCGTATGGGCGATGCGCCGCGCCAGGATCGCTGCCGGCGCGCTTTCGGGGGTGGCGTCGAAGGGAGCGGTCCAATCCTCATCTTTCACGACGACATCGGGCACGACCATGTCCCAGAGGTCGACGGCGCCGGGATGACCTATTCGGCTGGAACGATGTACGACGGGCTCGAGGCCCAGACCGCGCGCATTTTCGGGCGGTGTGAAAATATGGTCGACGGCAAGGAGTACGTCGGAGGTAGAGCGGAAGGAAAGCGGCAGGCGAACGGTCGAAAAATCAAGACCGCTGTTCTGTACCCGCCGCTGAGTCCGCTCCTTCTCCTCGGCAAACCGTTCGGGTCGGGCACCCTGGAACGAATAGATCGACTGCTTCTCGTCGCCGACCGCAAAGAGCGTGCGGACGACGGGTCGTGAACTTTCGCCGGAGAAGAAATCTTCTGCCAGCGACTGGATGACGCTCCATTGAATGGGGCTCGTATCCTGCGCCTCGTCGACGAGGATGTGATCGATACCCTGATCGAGCTTGTAATGGATCCACGGGCCGACGCCGCTCTTCGTAAGCAGGTCAGCGGTGCGAGTGATCAGGTCTTCGAAGTCGAGATGGCTACGCTGCCTCTTCAGTTCCTCGTAGTCCCGGTTCAGGCGATCGGCAAGCACGAGAGCAGCATGGGTGGCGGCATACATCCGCATCATTTTCAGCCGATCGCGGCAATTGACGACATGGGCGCGAGCCGACGCAATCGCATCGGCAAGTTGCGGCGCTTCGGCAAGCATTGCCTTGACGAAGAATTGCCCGTCCGTTTTTGGTTCACCCTTTGACGTCAGGAAAACCTTCTCCAGAATCTGCGAACGCGCCGCCACATCCTGTTCGCGGCCGGCGCGACGGAGGCCTTCGGCAACATCATGCGCTTTCGCTCCCCCCTTTGTCGCGGCAAGCGACAGGTAAAGTTCCAGCGTCGCACCCGAGAGCCCCGGCAGCGGCCAATATCGGCCGGCCAGCCCTTCTTCCGTATCGTCAGGCGAGAGGCCGAGCTTCTTGCGAAGCAAGCGATCAACGCTGCCATGCGACTCGGCCGCGAGCATGAAGCGGCGGATGGCATTTCGGTTGGCAACGATCTCGCCGAGCAGATTTTCAAGTCCGGATTCATCGCCGAGATTGAGCACATAGGCGAAGGCATCGGCGAGTTCTCGATCTTTCTCCGGCGCCGTTGCCGTCAGAAGCGAGCGTCGTGCATCGGCAAGCAGCGTCGCAGCCGCCCGGTCATCGAGAACGGAGAAATGCCCTGCGACGTTTGCTTCCAGCGGGAACTGGTGCAGCAGCGCCTCGCAGAAGGCGTGGATCGTCTGGATCTTGAGCCCGCCCGGTGTTTCGAGTGCCTTGGCAAACAGCCGTCTCGCTTCGGCAAGCTTCAGGGAATCCGGCTCACGACCTTCAATCTGCGCGATGCGTCTGGCCAGTTCCTCATCCGGAAAAATCGCCCATTCCGCCAACCGCTCGAAAACGCGGTTCGACATTTCGGAGGCGGCGGCCTTGGTATAGGTAAGGCAGAGAATCGCGGAAGGCCGCGCACCCGCCAGCAGCAGCCGGATCACCCGCTGCGTCAGAACATGGGTCTTGCCGGAGCCGGCATTCGCCGACACCCATGCCGAACGGGCGGGATCGGAGGCAATCGCCTGCTGGATCGTCGTCCAGCTGATCCATGTGCCGGGATCATCACCCTCGGGAAGCGCGGTCGGATCAATCATCGCCACCACCTTCAGGATCGGCGGTTGCCCATTCCGCAACGCGGGCGAGATGGTCGTAGTCGCCGCCAAAATCGAATTGCTGGGCGGGAATCAGCCGCGATGTGAAGCCTTTATCACCCGACTGCAGCAGGCTCACGAATTTCACCAGCTGGTCGATCGATTCTTCGGCGAGCTGCATTGCCGATTTTGCCTTGTCGCTGTTGGCTTCCTCATTGTTGACCTTGTCGACCAGAAAGCGCGTGCCCGGCCGGAGGCGGACATAGAGAAGGTCATTCGGGACAAGGCTTCCGGCATCACGAAAGGCGCCGGCCTGCAGTGCGGCCGCCTCAAGCGCAAGCTGCGGGTCCAGCAGCGCCCGGGCCTGTGTCGGGGAGGGATTGTAACCGGTCTTGTAGTCGATGATATCGGCGCTATTGGGCCCCTTGATATCGATGCGGTCAGCAACGCCGCTAAGCCGGATGTCGATACCCTCGAGTTCGACCCCACCCCTCACTTCCGTCAGCCTTTTTTGCACTTCGGGTTGACGTCCGGCTTCCCAGCTGAGGAAGGCTCGTGCCACTTCCCGGAAGCGCGGCCGCCAGACGGCATCGATGTGCGGCGGCAGGCTTTCCATGTCGAAGAGCTCGGTCAGGATGATCTCCATCGCCGCTGCCGCATCCGGCGTTCCTGCAATGTGGCCTTCGCGAACGAAGCGATCGATGATCTTGTGATAGAGCGTGCCACGCTCCGCCGCGCCTGGATCGCGATTGAAAGCGTCGACAGGATCAAGCCGCAGGACGCGCCGTGCATAGATCGCATAGGGGTCGCGGCGCAGCCGACCAACCTCGCTGAAGGAGTAGGATTTGGGCTGCAGGTCCCGCGGCGGCTTCGGAGAAGGCCGCTGCGCCGGCGCCTGATTGTCGCCGAGGTCGATCTGGTTCGCCCAATGAACGAAGCGCGCTCCGCGTTCGCGCAATTTCTCTTCGAAATCCTCTCCGCCGAGCGCCAGAAGCCGCTGCAGCCAGCGGGCGGCGACCGTCGGCGTCGAACCCTGACGCAGGGCGCGCGAATAGATGAGGTGGCGGGTGCCGTTCGCCATCTCGAAGTCATGCGCCAGTTGGCCGATCCGCCGTTCCGGCGGCTCCAGTCCGATCTCCGTCTTCATCATGCGGGAGACGAAGGGATTGTTGGCGGTCTGCCCCGGCCATGATCCTTCATTGAGGCTGCCGAGGATCAGCGTATCGACATTCTGCAGGCGCGCTTCCAGCGTACCGAAGATAAAGAGGCGAGGGTGGCTGAGGGCGCCGGGCTTGACGGCATGGCCGGCGGAAAGTGCCTGCATGATATCGATCCATTGCGGCCCATCCGCTTCCATCTGGCCGTTGGTATCGATGACTTCGCCAAGCAGGCTTGCCAGGGCATCGCCTGCCTCGCCCGACCAGAGGTTTGCCAGGTTGCCGCGCTCATCGGCTGCGACACGCTCCAACGCGCGACCGGTCCGTTCCGCCCATTGCGATAGCGTAAGGCCCGCCATCAGGCCGCCGCCGTCCCGCCCAGGTGCCGACGCCAGCGTCTCCACGGCACGTTCCACTTGCCGTGCCAGTGTGCGGGCCATGTCTGCCGCCCCGGATGGGAGCGATTTGCGCCAGATAGGCGCGTGCCTGTCGAGCGCCTGTTCGGAAAGCTGGTGGTCAAGCAGTGCTTCGAGCGATCCGATACCCACTTCCGCCACGCCGCCGCGCAGCGCCAGTAATTCCAGCGCTTCCGCGGCTGCAACCAGAACGCCGCGCTCCAGCCCGAAATGGGCAAGCGGATGTTTGAGCAACGAAACGATGGCGACCGGATCGCCTGGTCGCAGTGTCGCTTCCAGGAGCAGCTGCAGCAATGTGCCCTGCGGTGTTGCCGACAGCGGCGTGCCGGCTGAATCGTCTGCGAGAATGCCGAAGCGGGAAAGATCCGCCATGACCCGACGCGCGAGATTGCGATCAGGCGTAATAAGCGCAGCCCGACTTTCGCCGTCTCTGCCCGGTCGTTCCAGCGCAAGCCGCAGAGCGACAGCAATGGCCGTCGCCTCCTCGCGTTCGTTGGCGGCTTCGATCATCGATACGTCCGCGAATGCCGCCGCAACGGTTCCTTCCGGCAGGTTCTTCTTCCAATCACCCCAGCCGCTCGTCGCGTCCGATGGCGTCAATGCGCGCGAGAGTACTTCCGCACGAGAGCGCAGATCGGCATCCGCCTCCCCGATCGGTTGGACATCCTCGCGGGTGAGCTTCAGTCGCTTCAAAAGAACCGAAAGACCATACTGCGGATGTGTACGGCTTGCCGGATTGGCGCGTTGACCCGGCAGGAGATCAGGGGCGACCAGACGCCAGTGTTCCTCCGGCATGGAAAGGTCGAGGCCGGGCAATACGATCACGCCTTCCGGAAGGTGTGCTACGGCGCCGATGAGATCGGCCGTGGCGGGAAGTGAACCTGTCGAGCCGGCAATGATGATCGGACCAGCGGGTTTCATCGTCGAGAGACGGCCGGCCTCGGCGCGCAGGATAGCGTTGCGGTGACGGGCCGGCGAAGAGCGGCCGAGCTCGATCAGGCGTTCGGGCCAGAAGGCGCTGGCAATCTGCAGAAATTCCGCTGTCAATTGCCACCAGGCCGCATAGTCGCCTGTATCGAGCCTGCCGAGCTCCGACCATGCCAGATCCTCGGTCTCGATCGAATCGATCAGCTCTGCCAGATTGCGGGCAAGCCAGATGGCGTCTGCCGGGCTTGCCGGCGCGACAAGAGGCGATTCCGAATGGATATGCCGGACGATTTCCGGCAGCTTGTTGCGCCAGGCAAGGATCAGTCGCGCCAGTTCCAGCAAGCGCGCGGTATTGGAGAGCGGCTGCGCAAGATCGATCGTCGCCGGCAGCGCCTCGTCGAAGTAACCGCTGTCGTCGTCCGTTTCGCCGAGCGGCCGGATGACCGGCAGGATCGCCGAACGGCCGCCAAGCAGATCGACGAATTCCGAGCGCAGCACGCGCACGGCGCGCCGGGTAGGCAGGTATATAGTCACCTTGGCAAGCGACAACGGATCGGACGGATCATGCCGGAAGAGCGGTGTCAGGCGTCCATCACAGAGCGAACTTGCCAGCGTCTTCAGAAAGGGAAGACCAGAAGGAATTGTCAGAATGCGTGGCCGGTGCCTTTCCGTCATGCCTCACGCAAACGTCCGGAACCGCCGGATCGTCTCCTCCGCATCGTCAATTGCATCAGGCGTGCCGACCGTCAGCCAATGGCCTTCCATCATCATGCCGAAAAGCCGGCCGCGCGCGATCGCCTTGTCGAAATAGATATTCAGGTTGAAAGCATCTTGGGGCGCATCGTCAAGCAGCGCGGGGCTCATGACGATAGCGCCGGCATAGACGACCGGATTTGAGGGATCGTCGCGATATCGTGTCAGTCTGCCGTCGGAAGCCAGGCTGAAATCGTTCTTGCCGTTATGGCCGGTCGTGTCTTCAATGCGCACGCAGAGCAGCGCCATGTCCATATGTTCGGCATCGAAGAATCCGGCTAAACGTCGTAGATTGCTTGGTCGGTCTGCAGGTTCGCCGATCCAGAAAAGGTCGGCGTTCATGACGAATACCGGCTCTCGATCCAGCAGTTTCAGGCCCTTTGCCAAGCCTCCACCGGAGTTCATCAGCGCATCGCGTTCATCGGAAACGAGAACATCCAGCCCGCGATAGCTTTGGAGGTGCGCTTCCATCTGATCGGCAAAATGATGGACATTGATCGCAGCCTGTTCGACCCCGGCCTCGACAAGCGAATCCAGCGTATAGTCGATCATCGGCTTTCCGCCGATCTTCACCAGAGGCTTCGGAATCGTGTCGGTAATCGGGCGCATCCGGGTTCCGAGGCCCGCGGCCAGTACCATGGCTTGTCTGACGGTCATGCTTGTCCGGATTTATGATTCGACTGGCAGTATTCCAGCCCTTGTGCACCATTCGCGCAAGGGGGCAAGTGCCTCGTGTTCCAGCGCCGCCTTGAGATAGGAAAGCGTGCGCGGCATATGCTGGAGATAGCCGGGCTTACCATCGCGCTGCAATAGCCGCACCCAGAGACCGGCGAGCTTGCAGTTGCGCTGCGCCGACATGATGGCCCATGCCTTCATGAAGCCGGTTTCGTCGAAACCGCCCTGCGCGCGCCGCAAGGAAAGATAGTCGTCCATCAACTGTCGGCAGAGATCCGGTTCGATCGTGACGCGGGCATCTTGAACGATGGAGGCGAGGTCGTAGGCCGTCGGCCCGATCATCGCATCCTGGAAGTCGATGATGCCGATCTTGCGGATGCCGCTCTCATGCTCGCGCCAGATGATATTGGGCGAATGGAAGTCGCGCAGCAGCAGGTTTTTTTCGGCCGATTTCAGCTCGTCGATCAGATTGTCCCAGATTGCCAGATACTCGTCCCGCTCGGTATCCGTCGGTCCGGTGCCGCGCCTCCAGGCCATATGCCAGTCGAGCACAAGCCGCACCTCCATCTTCATGGCGACGCGGTCGAAATCCGGAATGTGGTGCGTGTGTGTTGCCGAAACCGGGATATCCTGCGGGATTTTCATCGAGTGGAGATGGGCAAGGCAGGCGACGCTTTCGCGGTAGCGCTCGACGATCGGCCGGCCTTCGTCATCAAGGACACCGTCCTTGCCCAAATCCTCGATCAGCAGAATGCCTTGCTCGTAGTCGACCTTTTCGATTTCCGGCGTTGCGAAACCGCGCTCGCGCAACGTCTCGGCGATCGCCACGAAAGGATAGGCGTCCTGCGCAAGATGCGCGACCTTGGGATAGGGCTTGCCCTCATAGATCGGGGGGCCCTCCGGAGGGGGCCGCCAATCCATGAGGATTTTCCGCGAGCTGTCGCTGAGGCGGAAATATTCATAGGCGCGAAGTGAAGCATCGCCGGTCAGGAACCGCCGTTCCGCATCGCCGTAGCCGGCGTCAATGAGGAAGCGGCGGATCGCCAGCACCCGATGGATTCGGACCAGAGCCTTCTCCGGTGCCGTGATTGTCGCCCGACGGCCGGCACCTTCATGTTCCAGCCGCAACGAGATGCGCGATGCCGGCAGCTCGCCTTCTGCCATTTCGGGCCATTCGACGATGCAGATGCCGTGCTCAAGCGCCTCGTCGAAACCGAGCTCTGTCAGTTCCGAGGCGTCGCCAAGCCGATAGAGATCGAAATGTGAAACGGGAATACGCAGATCGTAAGATTGCACCAGCGTGAAAGTCGGGCTCGGTACTTCCAGCCCGTCATCATCGGCAATGCTTCGCAAGAACGCGCGCGCCAGAGAGGATTTTCCGGCGCCGAGATCGCCGGATAGTGCCAGGCAATCGCCGGCTTTCAGCGCCAGCGCCAGATCATTGCCAAGGCGAAGGGTTGCCGCATCGTCTTCCAGAAAAAGCGAGATGATGTCGCCTTGCGTCATTCGGCGGCGACGGAATGGGGCAGGTTGATGGAAGGGATGCGGCAGGTCACCGTCGTTCCCTTGCCGGGTTCGCTGTCGATGCTGACTTCGCCATTGTGGAGGCTGACGAAGCTGTCGACGATCGAAAGGCCAAGCCCGGCACCACCGCGCTTCCCGCTCTTCGCGCCGGTTGCGAAGCGGTCGAAGACAGTCGCGATCATATCAGGCGAAATGCCGGGGCCACGATCCCGGACGGAGAAGACGAAATCCGTGCCCTCGCGACGGCATTCGAGTGCGATCGATGCGCCCTCGGGCGAGAAATTGGCGGCATTGGCCAGAAGTTTCAGCAGGATCTGCTTCAGCCGCTGCGGATCGGCAACGATAGAGCCCAGATAGGCCGGAGCGGTGATCTCCAGCGAGACGCCGCTTTCCTGCAGTCGGTCGGCGATCTGCATGGAGACGTCGTCGAGAAGATCGGCGAGATCGATTTCCGCATAGTTCAGCCGCATGATCCCGGCATCGACGGTCGCAAGATCGAGGATGTCGTTGACGAGCGTCAGCAGCACCGAGGATGAGGTGGCGATATGGTCGATGTATTCGGCCTGCCGCTCGTTCAGCGGGCCGACGCCCGGCGTGCGGAGCAGATCAGTGAAGCCGATGATGTTCGTCAGCGGCGAGCGCAGCTCATAGGAGACGTGCTGCACGAAGTCGTTCTTCAGCTCGTCCGCCTTACGCAGCGCCTCGTTCTTTTCCGTCAACGCGCGCTCGGCGCGAACGCTGTCCGTCATGTTGACGAAGGTCAGCATGGTCTGTGCGTTCGGCAGCGGGATGACAGCAAAGTCGAGCACGAGGCCGGAGAGCAGTTCGAGCGTTCCCTGGCTGGAACGACGCTCGTCGTCGAAGCTGGTAATCAGCTCCGCAAAGGTCTTCCAGCCATCGGGCTGGTCATAGGACGGGGCGCAAGCCTCGCCGATGCCGCGGATATGGGTGCCGGGCTTGGCTTCAGTCTCCGTGATGCCCCAGAGCGCCCGGAAGGCCGGGTTGGAGAGGCGTATACGGCCGTCTGGCCCGAAGACCGCGACACCTTCCGAAAGGTGGTCGATCGTCTCGCCCTGTACCTTCACCAGCGTATTGTAGCGCGTTTCGAGATCGACCTGCTCGGTCAGGTTCTCGAAGACCCACGTCGCGCCGCCCTGTGGGTGCGCGGTCGCAAAGACGCGCAGCGTCTGCCCGTTCGGCAGGTGCCAGAGGTCGGATTGCGTATCGAGCGAACGATAAACGGAGAGTGCCGTTTCCTTCCAGGATTTCCAGTTCAGCTGGTCCGGCAGTTTCTTGGCTGCGCGAAGGCGTTCCAGAAGCTCGCTATTGTCAGGCTTGCTCTCGAGGAACGCGATGTCGAGCTCCCAGAGCGCGACGAAGGCCTGGTTGTAGAATTGCAGCCGGCGGTCGCCGTCGAAAATGGCGACCGGTGTCGCCAGATGATCGAGCGTTTCCGCATGGCTTTTGAGCGTCCGTTCCAGTTCGGCGCGAACCGCTTCGACATCGGAAACATCGACGGCAATGCCGGCGGAGCCGCTGGGGACCTTTACGTCGACTACGTCGAAGAACGTGCGATTGCCGCGAACGACTGTCGAAATCGTATCGTGGAAAGGCGATTCCGGCGTTGCCGTGGCGCGGATACGCTCACGGGCGACAGTCGTCAGGATTTCGCGGCCTTCATTGACAGCCTGCTGGGGCGATTGTGCCTCGACGGCATCGCCATAGGCATGGTTCACCCAGGTCAGGCGACCGCCGGTATCACGCTGCCAGGCCGGCATATCGATGGCGTCGAGCATGGTCTGGAAGGCGGAGATCGACGTCATCAGCCGATCGCGCTCGATCTTCAGCTCTGCCAGTTCGGCGCGCAGATTGTTGAGCGCCACGAAGCGCACGAAGGCGCGGCCGCCGGAAACCCGGCCTTGAGCTTCGATTACCTCGTCCCTGATGGTCTCGATCACAATGTCGAAACTCTCGGCCTGTTCACGAAGACGGCCGACCGCCCGCTCCAGCTCGGCAGCCGATCGCGCCTTCAGCCAGAGGCCGAAGGCAAGGAATTCATTATCCTGTGGGGCGCCGGTCTCCGGTGGAAGTTGACCGAGGAGCTCCGGCCGCGCGACACCGTCCCAGATCACGATGCGCCGGTTCTTGTCGGCAATCAGTGCCTGATATTGGGAGATACGCTGCTGTGCATCCGAAAGCGCCGAGCGAATCTCCCGGCTTTCATTTTCGAGATTGCCGCGTTGTCGCACCAGCCACAGCGTGGAAAGCAATGCAGCCGAAATGACACCAATGACGACAGAAAGTCCGACAACCTGCGAAGACGTGAAAAGATGTGTCGAGGCGCCGATACCCGGCCGCGCCTGCGCAAGAGCCGGCCAAGCCGGTATGATGACTGCAGTGCTTGCAGCGCACAGCTTTGCAATACGTGCCAAGGACCAATACTTTTGCCTTGCGGTCACACTGACCGTGGCAAACCCATATTTTTGGCCTGCCTGAAGCGGACGGTCAGCAGCATATGCGCGACCTTCCGCCTGGCTGTGCAGGCTGTGTTTCATTTCCGACATCGGCGGTATGTCTCCGTCCTTTAATGTGCCGCATCACGACAAGACATCCCATTTTCGTGGAAAACGAAGAGCTCCGAAGCCACGAATCAAGTCTTAAAACAATACTTCGTTAGGGAATCGTCGGAAAGAGCGCGCCCAAAAAATAAGCCTCGGCATTTGTCAATGCCGAGGCCACCACATCTTGTGGATATCGAAGATGAAATCAGTATCTGTAGTGGTCGGCCTTGAACGGGCCCTGTGGCTTCACGCCGATATAGGCAGCCTGCTCTTCGCTGAGCTGGGTAAGCTTCACGCCGAGCTTGTCGAGATGAAGACGGGCAACCTTTTCGTCGAGGTGCTTCGGCAGGATGTAGACCTTGCTTTCGTACTGGCCGGGCTTGGTGAAGAGCTCGATCTGCGCCAGTGTCTGGTTGGTGAACGAGGCCGACATGACGAAGGACGGATGACCCGTTGCGTTGCCGAGGTTCAAGAGGCGGCCTTCGGAAAGAAGGATAATGCGGTTGCCCTTCGGGAACTCGATCAGGTCGACCTGCGGCTTGACGTTGGTCCACTTCAGGTTACGCAGTGCTGCAACTTCGATCTCGTTGTCGAAGTGGCCGATGTTGCCGACGATTGCCATATCCTTCATCTGACGCATGTGGTCGATGCGGATAACGTCCTTGTTGCCTGTCGTGGTGATGAAGATGTCGGCCGAGGAAACGACGTCCTCGAGCAGAACGACTTCATAGCCGTCCATGGCAGCCTGCAGGGCGCAGATCGGATCGGCTTCGGTGACCTTGACGCGGGCGCCGGCGCCGGAAAGCGAAGCGGCAGAACCCTTGCCCACGTCGCCGTAACCGCAGACGACGGCAACCTTGCCGGCCATCATGACGTCGGTGCCGCGACGAATGCCGTCGACCAGCGATTCCTTGCAGCCATACTTGTTGTCGAACTTCGACTTGGTGACGGAGTCGTTGACGTTGATCGCCGGGAAGGGCAGCAGGCCCTTCTGGCTGAGCTGGTAGAGGCGGTTGACGCCCGTCGTGGTCTCTTCGGTCACGCCCTTGATGGCGTCGCGCTGCTTGGTGAACCAGCCGGGCGAAGCGGCAAGGCGCTTCTTGATCTGGGCGAAGAGGATTTCCTCTTCTTCGGAATGCGGGTTGGAAAGAACGTCCTCACCGGCTTCGGCACGAGCGCCGAGCAGGATGTACATGGTGGCATCGCCACCATCATCGAGGATCATGTTGGAGAAGCCGCCATCGGCCCACTGGAAGATCTTGTCGGTGTAAACCCAATAATCCTCAAGAGACTCGCCCTTGATGGCAAAAACCGGAACGCCGGAAGCGGCGATCGCTGCAGCGGCATGGTCCTGCGTCGAGAAGATGTTGCACGAAGCCCAGCGAACTTCGGCGCCGAGCGCGACCAGCGTCTCGATGAGAACGGCGGTCTGGATCGTCATGTGCAGCGAGCCGGTGATACGCGCGCCCTTCAGCGGCTTGGATTCACCGAATTCGGCGCGGCAGGACATGAGGCCGGGCATTTCGGTTTCGGCGATGGTGATTTCCTTGCGGCCGAAATCTGCAAGGCCGATATCGGCGACAACGTAATCTTTCTCAGTGCTCATTGGGCTCTCCAGGCTGAAACGTCTCAAAAACATCGCAAGGACGCGACGATGACCGCAACGGATCGAACGCGTGCGAAATGCACGTCATGCCCGCCGTTTATCAGGCTTCAGCCGGGAAGGCAACGGGGATATAAAGAAGTCTTTATATCTTTATATGGCGCTGAAGATCAGATCTCTTCGCCGAACTTGTTTTGGATAAGCTGATCGAGGGCCTCAAGCGCTTCGACAGCCTGATTGCCGGTCGCCGAGACGAGGACGCTTGAGCCGGGACTTGCCGCGAGCATCATGAGGCCCATGATGGAGGTGCCGCCAACCGTCATGCCGTCTTTCGAAACGGTGATCGTTGCATCGAAGGCATCGACCGTCTGGACGAATTTTGCCGAAGCACGCGCATGCAGACCGCGCTTGTTGATGATGAGGAGTTCCCGGGAGAGCGGTGTCATGGAGGCTTTTTACTTTCCGCTCAGGACCCGGCTTGCAACGTTGATATATTTGCGGCCTGCCTCGGAAGCCTCCGCAAGCGCCTTTTCCATGTTGTTCTCGCCGCGCACACCGGCGAGCTTGATCAGCATCGGCAGGTTGACGCCGGCAATAACTTCGGTGTGGCCGCTGCTCATGACAGAGATTGCAAGATTGGAAGGGGTACCGCCGAACATGTCGGTCAGAATGACGACGCCATGGCCGTCGTCTGCGCCGGAAACAGCTTCGAGAATGTCCTGTCGTCTTTGGTCCATATCGTCTTCCGGTCCGATGCAGACCGTTTCGATGAATTTCTGAGGACCGACGACGTGCTCTACAGCATGACGAAACTCTTCAGCCAGCTTGCCATGAGTGACAAGCACAAGTCCGATCATGATATTACTGCTCCCATGGCATACGCAAACCGTGGCCCCAATATCGCAACGCAGCAATTACGTCCACCGGTGGGGGCACATCTTGGCGATCAAAAGCCGAAGTGCAAGATAAAAATGCAAACATATAGGTCGTATCGGGCGCTCCGGAAGGCCTCAACTTCCGATTTCCGGCGCTTTTGCCATCAACACGGCAAGAGGCAAGGGAAGATTGGGCAGCAACCGTAATACGGGCAGCTCGAAACCCTCGGCAAGAAGGACGGTTTCTCCGTCCGCAGGCAGCCGGTTTTCTCCTGTTGCGCTGGCCGGCAGGATCGCAAAATGCATCTCTGCCCGGTCGATATGGTCGTGCTTGACGATCCCGGTGCCGCGCAACTCGATGAGGCCGGCAATAGCGGGCGGACAGGCGGCAGTGATTGCCCCGCCCTGCTTCGAAAGAAATACCTGATCATCGGCCACGAGAACAGAAAAAACACCCTGCCGTCGCGCCTCCGCCATGCAGGTAAAAGCCGTCATCGACTTGCCCCAGCCGGAGGGGCCGGTGAAAAGAAGGCCGGTCCTTCCGATGACGATTGCTGTGGCGTGGATATTGATCATGTCGCGGAATCGGCGGGAAGCGCAAGGATGAAGCGCGCGCCAAGCAATTTTCCGTCCTCGTCATCGACGATGTTTTCGGCTCGCAACGAACCACCATGCGCCTCGGCGATCTGCCGGCTGATGGAAAGCCCAAGGCCAGAATTCTGGCCGAAGCCTTCGGATTCAGGCCTGTCTGTATAAAACCGTTCGAAGATGCGGTCGATATTCTCCGCCTGGATGCCCGGACCATTGTCTTCGATATAAACGACGCAACGGGAGCGGGTACGGACCAGGCGCACCGTGATTTTGCCGTTCTGCTCCGGAACGAAGGAGCGGGCATTTTCGATCAGGTTGGTGATGATCTGGCCGATGCGCAGGTCATGCCCTTTAACGACAAAGCGAGTTTTGACGTTCGGCTTACGATCGACGGCATACTCGATCTCGACCTTCTTCTTGGTGCTGCGAATCTGGCGCGACACGTCGATGAGATCGCGCAGAAATACCTCGAGATCGACCGAGCCGGCATCGACACGCGCAAGCTCGGCATCGAGACGGGATGCGTCGGAAATATCGCTGATCAGGCGATCGAGGCGGCGGACGTCGTGCTGTATGACATCCATCAGCCGCTTCTTGGAATCGTCGGATTTGGCAAGCGGCAACGTCTCGACGGCGCTGCGCAGCGAGGTCAGCGGATTCTTGAGCTCATGGCTGACATCGGCCGCAAAACTTTCGATCGCATCGATGCGGTCGTAGAGGGCGGTCGTCATCTCGCGCAGAGCGATGGAAAGGTTGCCGATTTCATCCTGGCGTACGGAAAAATCAGGAATCTCCTCGCGTTCCTTGGCGCCGCGGCGCACCCGGATCGCGGCCGCCGAAAGCCGGCGCAGCGGATTGGCGATGGTCGAAGAGAGGACCAGCGACAAGAGGACGTTCACGAGCGTTGCGACACCGAAGACGCGCATGATGGCAAGGCGTTCCGCATGCACGATATTGTCGATATCGCCGGCCTGCGTCGACAGCAGCAGCACGCCGAGTACGGCCCGGAAGCGCTGGATCGGTACCGCAACCGAAACGATGAGCTCGCCCTTTTCCGTCGTGCGGACAACTGCGCCGCGCACGCCGGTCAACGCATTCATCACTTCGGGATAGATGGAGCCGTCACCACCTGGCGCTTCCTTGTAAACAGGAAGATTGCCCGGTTGCAGTGCCTTGTTGAAGAGGGCCGTGAACCATTCGCCCCAGGTCTGTTTCTCCTCTTCCACCGGCGGCAGGTCGAAACGCAGAACCTGGCCACGGGAATAGAGGTGACGGGAATCGAGCAGCAGATTGGCGTCGGCATCGAAGATGCGGGCCCGGGTGCGGGTCGGCGAGATCAGCCGGCGCAGAACGGGCGCCACCTTTTCCGGGTCGATCGGAAATTCGAGATCCTCGTCGTTTGGCACCGGCGTAATGCTCTGGCCGGCCTGCAGTTCGAGCAGCTTCTGCGGATCGATGGTGATCGAGTTCGTGTCGACCGAGGCCGATGCCGACACGGCGCCGGCGATGATTTCGCCCTGTGTCAGCAGGCTCTCGACGCGCGCGTCGATCAGGCCTTCGCGGAACTGGTTGAGGTAGAGAATACCGCCGACAAGGACGAGCAGGGCCGCGAGGTTGAAAAAGACGATGCGGCGCGTCAGGCTGGAAAAGACGGCATTGCCGAAGATACGGCGGATCAGGGTGAAGGGATGCGACCAACGCCGACCCCTGACGCGTCGGGTGCTTACGCCCTCCGCATCATCCAGATCCCTTTCCTGCACCAACTGTGCCAATCACGGCCCTTTCGGAGGGCGGGGCCAGTTTGACCGGCCCGCCGCCCTCATTCATCTCTTCCCGCGCTTTAAAGCGTCAGGCTGCTTCGCGGAAGCGGTAACCCACACCGTAAAGCGTTTCAATCATATCAAAGTCAGTGTCGACCATCTTGAACTTCTTGCGCAGCCGCTTGATGTGGCTGTCGATGGTGCGGTCATCAACATACACCTGTTCGTCATAGGCGGCATCCATCAGGGCGTCGCGGCTTTTCACCACACCCGGACGCTGGGCCAGCGAATGCAGGATCAGGAACTCGGTGACGGTGAGGGTGACTGCCTCGCCCTTCCAGGTGCAGGTGTGGCGTTCCTGGTCCATGACCAGCTGGCCGCGTTCGAGCGAACGGGCCTGCTGAACCGCGCCCGCCTTCGGCGTGCCGACGGTAGCGACGCCGCCAGCTGCGGCTGCCTCACGGCTCGACGCGCGGCGCAGAACGGCGCGAACACGCTCGACCAGCAGACGCTGCGAAAAAGGCTTGGTAATGAAATCGTCGGCGCCCATCTTCAGGCCGAAGAGCTCATCGATCTCCTCATCCTTGGAGGTGAGGAAGATGACGGGCATGTCCGATTTCTGGCGAAGGCGGCGCAGCAGCTCCATGCCGTCCATTCGTGGCATCTTGATATCGAAGATTGCTAGCTGCGGCGGGCGAGCGAGCAGACCATCCAGCGCTGAAGCGCCATCCGTATAGGTCTCGACCTTATATCCTTCAGCTTCCAGTGCAATCGACACGGAAGTGAGGATGTTGCGGTCGTCGTCAACGAGCGCGATTGTCGGCATGGTGTTGGTCTCCGTCATCAGTGCGCAATCTCCCGGATTGGTCGTCCCCAGGCGGTCTTCGTGACCGGGTGCGCTTATGGAGGATAAAGGTGGAACAAATTGTGGCAAAGATAAAGGGGTAGATTGCCAGCCACTGCAAGCCACAATCGACAGTAGTGCGACAAGTTGTTTCAACAGGAGGTCTTCAAACGATTTAAAAAGAATTATCAGAATTTAAATCGATTAATTATTTGATATCATTACCTTTTCTAAGATTATCCCTATTGCCATTTAAAATTTCTCCTTTTACTTTCGCGATAATTTAACGGCCAAGGCGCCTCAGCGAAGGAAAAAGCTATGGAGACGTTCGGAGTTCATAACCAGGCAATCGAGCTGGCGACGATCGGTTTCAGCAACGTACGCAGCGTACGTTACAACCTGTCCGCAGCTCTTCTCTATGAGGAGGCGATTCGCCGGGGAGAAGCCGAACTGACAGCACAAGGCGCCCTTCGTGCCACGACTGGGCAGCACACGGGCCGCTCGCCGCGCGACAAGTTCGTCGTTCGCGATGGCAATACCGACGGGCAGATCTGGTGGGATAACAATAAGCCGATGTCGCCGGAGCATTTCGCGCTGCTGCACAAGGATATGCTGGCCCATGCTGCCGGCAAGGACCTCTTCGTGCAGGATCTCGTCGGCGGCGCCGACGCGGGCCACGCATTGCCGACCCGCGTTGTGACCGAATTCGCGTGGCACTCGCTTTTCATCCGCAACCTGCTGATCCGTCCGAAGGCTGATGCACTCGCAGGCTTTGCGCCGAGGCTGACGATCATCGACCTGCCAAGCTTCAAGGCCGATCCGGAGCGTTACGGTTGCCGCACCGAAACGGTGATCGCCTGTGATCTGACCAACGGCATCGTGCTGATCGCCGGTACCTCCTATGCCGGCGAAATGAAGAAATCCGTCTTCACCGTGCTGAACTACCTGCTGCCGGAAAAGGGCGTCATGCCGATGCACTGCTCGGCCAATGTCGGCCCGGCAGGCGATGCTGCCGTCTTCTTCGGTCTCTCGGGCACCGGCAAGACGACGCTTTCGGCTGACCCGGCACGCACCCTGATCGGCGATGACGAACACGGCTGGAGCGAAAACGGCATCTTCAATTTCGAAGGCGGCTGCTACGCCAAGACCATTCGCCTCTCGGCAGAGGCCGAACCGGAAATCTATGCCACGACACAGCGTTTCGGCACTGTCCTTGAAAACGTCGTTCTCAACGAAAACCGCGAGCCGGATTTCGAGGATTCGTCGCTGACGGAAAACACGCGCTGCGCCTACCCGATGGATTTCATTCCGAACGCATCCGAAACGGGCCTTGCGCCTCATCCGAAGACGATCATCATGCTGACGGCCGATGCCTTCGGTGTCATGCCGCCGATCGCCAAGCTGACGCCAGAGCAGGCCATGTACCACTTCCTCTCCGGTTACACTGCCAAGGTGGCTGGCACCGAAAAGGGTGTCACCGAGCCGGAAGCAACGTTCTCGACCTGCTTCGGCGCACCCTTCATGCCACGTCATCCGGCTGAATACGGTAATCTGCTGAAGGAGCTGATCGGCCGCCACGGCGTTGAATGCTGGTTGGTCAACACCGGCTGGACTGGTGGCGCGTATGGCATCGGCAAGCGCATGCCCATCAAGGCAACCCGTGCGTTGCTGACGGCCGCCCTTTCGGGCGAGCTTGCCAAGGTCGAGCTTCGCGCCGATCCGAATTTCGGCTTTGCCGTTCCGGTCGCAGTCGAAGGCGTGGATACCGGCATCCTCGATCCGCGCTCGACCTGGGCCGATAAACAGGCCTATGACGCGCAGGCTGAAAAGCTGGTCTCCATGTTCATCGCCAACTTCGCCAAGTTCGAAAGCCATGTCGACGGCGGCGTGCGCGATGCAGCGCCCGGCATCAAGGTCGCAGCCGAGTAACTCGGTACCCGAACCAGTCGATTCACGTGAAACCCCGTCGCTCCTGTGCCGGGTTTCACCGCTTTCAATTCGCAGTGATTATGCGCTAGAAGGCGGTATGGCCAGCGACGCGCTCTACATCAACGACAGGATCACCATCGCCGGATGGGAGCTGACGGAACAGTTCGTTCTGGCGGGCGGTCCGGGCGGTCAGAACGTCAACAAGGTGTCGACCGCCGTCCAGCTTTTCTTCAATATCCCGAATTCGCCTTCACTCAACGAGCGAGTGAAGGCTAATGCGATCAAGCTTGCCGGCAGGCGCATGTCGAAGGACGGCGTATTGATGATCGAGGCAAGCCGGTTCCGCAGCCAGGACCGCAACCGCGAGGATGCGCGCGAGCGGCTGAAGGAACTGGTCCTGGAGGCCGCCAAGCCGCCACCGCCGCCACGCAAGAAGACAAAACCGACCAAGGGCTCGATCGAACGACGGCTGAAGGAAAAATCCGGCCGGTCTGAAGTCAAGAAGATGCGTGGCCGCCTGGGCGGCGGGGAGTGACATGCCGGAACTTTTGAGCGGCATTCGCCATCTTCCGGAATATCTGGATCGTGCCCGCCAGGAGGCACTGCTCGGCATCATCAGGACCATCGTCGCAGAAGCGCCGCTCTACGTTCCGATCATGCCCGTTACCGGCAAGCCGATGTCGGTGCGGATGACCAATTGCGGTTCGCTTGGCTGGGTCACGGACAAGGAGCGAGGTTATCGCTATCAACCGATGCATCCGGCGACCGGTAGGCCGTGGCCGGCCATACCTTCTGAATTGCTTGATATCTGGAATGACGTTTCGGGTTACGACAAGCCGCCCGAAGCTTGCCTCGTCAATTTCTATTCCGACGAGGCGCGCATGGGCCTGCATCAGGACAAGGATGAGAACGATCTGAAGGCGCCGGTCGTGTCGATTTCCCTCGGCAACGCCTGCCTCTTCCGTGTCGGTGGGGTGAACCGCAACGACAAGACCATGTCCTTCAAGCTGTCGAGCGGCGATCTTGTCATTCTCGGCGGGGAGGGGCGGCTCTGCTTCCACGGCGTCGACCGCATCTATCCGGCAACGTCAACGCTTCTGAAGAACGGCGGACGCATCAACCTGACGCTCCGTCGGGTCAATCCTTGACCCGTGAAGGCCCTAGAGCTTGCGCAGTGCCACCTGCTCGATCAGGTGATCCTTGCCCTTGCGCAGAATAAGATCGGCGCGTGGCCGCGTCGGAAGGATGTTCTGGCGCAGGTTCTTGAGATTGATGTTCGCCCAGAGGTCTTCTGCAATCGCAACGGCCTCTTCCTCGCTGATCGATGCATAACGGTGGAAGTAGGAATTCGGATCCCGGAAGGCCGTTTCCCTGAGACGCATGAAACGCGTCACGTACCAATTGTGGATCTGTGTTTCCTCGGCGTCGATATAGATCGAGAAGTCGAAGAAGTCGGACACCATCGGCACGATCTTGCCGTCCGCCGGCAGGTCACGTGATTGCAGGACGTTGATGCCCTCGAAGATCAGAATATCGGGCCGGTCAACGATCTTGTACTCGTCCGGCAGCACGTCATAGACGAGGTGCGAATAGGAGGGTGCCCTCACATCCGGGAGGCCGGCCTTGATCGCCGACAGGAAACGCAGGATTGCGCCGGTGTCGTAACTCTCCGGAAAACCCTTGCGCTGCATCAGGTTCTCGCGCTTCAGCACGGCGTTCGGATAGAGAAAGCCGTCCGTCGTGACGAGATCGACCTTGGGGCTGGAAGGCCAGCGGCCGAGCAGTTCCTTCAGGATACGAGCTGTCGTGGACTTGCCGACCGCCACGGATCCGGCGATCCCGATCACGAATGGCGTCTTCGTCACGTCAGAAAGGCTGAGGAACCGATTGCGCTGTTCGAACAGCAGTTGTGAAGATTCCACATGCGCCGAAAGCAGACGCGATAGTGACAGATAGATACGCCTGACTTCGTCGAGGTCGATCGGATCGCCCATGGAGCGAAGCCGCTTGACTTCGTCTCCCGTCAGCGTCAGCGGCGTGTCCGCACGAAAATGCGCCCATTGGTCCGAGCTGAAGAAATGGTAGGGAGAATAAGAAGCGGTCTGGAAATCATCCACCTTTTCCGCCACTCCGATAATCTGCGTTGCGATGCTCATGAACTCTGCCGGCTGGCCTTTTCCTTGAGGCCGGATTGCGCGGTCCGCCGCGCAAGTTCGGTCATGACATTCTCTAGCGGTATTTCAGCAATCTTCAATACGACCAATAGGTGATAGAGCACGTCGGCTGCTTCATAGGTGAGGTTTTCGCGGTCGTTGGTGACCGCCGCCATCACGGCTTCGATGGCTTCCTCGCCGAGTTTCTTGGCCGCTTTCGGTTGCCCTGCAGCCACCAGCTTGGCTGTCCAGGATTCATCCGGTGAAGCCTTCGCCCGCTCTTCGACGATCCGCTCGAGGTCGGAAAGGGAAAATCCGCTCATGATAATGCTTTCAAACTCAATCGAGCCGCATCGCGATGCCGCGTTCAGACATATAGTGCTTGGCTTCGCCGACGGAATAGGTGCCGAAGTGGAAGATTGATGCGGCAAGCACCGCATTGGCATGGCCATCCTTCACACCGGCCACGAGATCGTCGAGATCACCCACACCGCCAGACGCGATGACGGGCACGCGGACGGAATCGGCAATCGCCCGGGTCAGCTCCAGATCGTAGCCGATCTTCGTGCCATCGCGGTCCATCGAGGTGACGAGCAACTCGCCGGCGCCGCGGGCAACCATTTTCTGCGCGAATTCCACGGCGTCGATGCCGGTCGCGTTGCGGCCGCCATGCGTATAGATCTCCCAGGCACTGAGATTGTCGCCGCCGACCTGCTGCTTGAGGCGCCGCTTGGCATCGATCGACACGACGATGCACTGGTCGCCAAACTTGTCGGCTGCCTCGGCCACGAAATCCGGATTGTTGACCGCGGCCGAGTTGATCGAAACCTTGTCAGCACCGCAAAGCAGCAGCTTGCGGATATCGGCAATGGTGCGAACGCCGCCGCCGACTGTGAGCGGCATGAAGCATTGTTCGGCCGTGCGCGCCACGACATCGAAGATCGTCTCGCGATTGTCCGAAGAGGCGGTGATATCGAGGAAGCACAGCTCGTCGGCACCGGCCGCATCATAGGCCTTTGCCGCTTCGACGGGATCGCCGGCATCGACCAGATTGAGGAAGTTGACGCCCTTGACGACACGGCCGTCCTTGACGTCGAGGCAGGGGATCACGCGGGCCTTCAGGCTCATTATGTAGTCTCCTTCGACCGGGCGGCCTTGATGAGATCGAGCGCCTCCTTGGGATCTATCCGGCCGTCGTAGAGGGCGCGGCCGGAAATGGCGCCTTCGAGCTTGTCGGCATCCGGCTGCAGCATGCGCTTGATGTCATCGATCGACGCAAGGCCACCTGATGCGATGACCGGAATAGAAACGGCGTCCGCCAGCTCCAGCGTCGATGTCCAGTTGATGCCTGTCAGGATGCCGTCACGATCGATGTCGGTATAGATGATTGCGGCAACGCCGGCGCCCTCGAATTTCTTCGCCAGTTCGATGATGCCGAGTTCGGATGCTTCGGCCCAGCCTTCGACGGCCACCTTGCCGCCCTTGGCGTCGATGCCGACGGCAACACGTCCCGGAAATTTCTTGCAGGCTTCGATAACGAGTGCCGGATCACGCACGGCAACCGTGCCGAGGATGACGCGGCGCAGCCCACGCGAAAGCCAGTTCTCGATATGCTCAAGCGTACGGATGCCGCCGCCGAGCTGAACAGGGTTTTTCGTGGCCTTCAGGATCGCCTCAACCGCATCGCCATTGGCCGAATGTCCCGCGAAGGCACCGTCGAGATCGACCACATGCAGCCATTCGAAACCCTGCTCTTCGAAGGATTTCGCCTGGGCAGCCGGATCGGTATTGTAGACCGTTGCCTGTTGCATGTCGCCGAGCTTCAGGCGAACGCATTGTCCGCCCTTAAGGTCGATCGCGGGAAAAAGGATCATTCGTCTCAGGTCCGTAGCGTCGTGGGCACCATCAGTGCATTCCACGCATCTACGATATCCGAACGAAAAAAGACAGCGGCAATGGTGAGAGCGGCAAAAAGCACCAGCAGCAGCAACGTAACAGTGAAGCCGACCCGCACCTGGCGCCAGAAACCGGTGCGTTTCTTCACCGACTTCTCGATATTGCGCACCTGACGCAACGCCTCGCTATTGGTGGCAACGAGCTGGATTTGCGGCTCCATGGCTTCGACATAGATTTCGGCATAGCTCGACAGGATCTGCGAGGCGCGGTCGCGCAAGGTGTTGCGCAGATCGGCGGAGAGGTAGTTGCTCGTTACAGCCGCGATTTCCGCGTCGTTTGGTGAGCGGCCCGCATTGCGCTTGCGATGGCTGACGATAAAGTCCCGCTTCTGGCGCTCATAAAGTGCATAAGCAAGCAGGCCGATCAGATCGTCTTCGCCTTCGATGTAGAATTCCAGCACCGCTTCAGCGAGATCGCCGGCGCTTACCTCGCCCGATCGCAGTCTTGGGTTCTCTTTTCCCGGAAAGGTCTCCTGCATCAGCCGCCGAGCCTCTCTTTGAGCCCCTTTGATGCGTTCACGAGTGCTTTGCGATGCAGGGTCTCATCGACCTGGCGGATGATCACCCCGCCAGGCAACCGGATATCGACGAACGGCGGCTGGCCCTCTCTGGCCGGCCTCAGCCTGTAGAATATCTTGCCTGATTTCCGCGAAGCCGGCATCGAGCACGCTCCTGTATTCACCCCGTCACTTATAGGGGAAATAAGGCGCGCGTATTAAAAGACAGCCCTTATGGCGCCCAGCGCAGGAAATTCGCGATCAGCGCCAGTCCGAGCTTCTGGCTCTTTTCCGGATGGAACTGCGAACCCGCCATATTGTCCCGGCCGACGAAGGCCGTCATTGGCCCACCATAATCGGTCGTCGCTATCACATCGCCGGCATTCTCGGCTGCCAGATGGTAGGAGTGCACGAAATAGGCGTGCAGGCCATCAGGCCCCGTCGGAATGCCGTCGAAAAGCGGATGCTCATATTTCAGATTGAGCGTGTTCCAGCCGATCTGCGGGATTTTCAGCTCGGGATCGGCAGGCGTCATCTCGACGACGTCACCCGGAATCCAGCCGAAACCCTGCGTCACCGTCTTTTCGAGTCCGCGCGAAGACATGAGCTGCATGCCGACGCAAATCCCAAGGAAAGGTCGTGCCTTCTTCTCCACACCCTCAAGCAAAGCTTCCGTCATGCCAGGCACGGCATCGAGCCCGCGGCGGCAATCGGCATAGGCGCCGACACCGGGAAGCACGATCCGATCGGCGGCGGCAACGATCTCGGCCTTGTCGGTCAGGTTGATCTCGGCCTCGATGCCGGCTTCGCGGGCGGCGCGTTCGAAAGCCTTGGTGGCCGAGCGCAGATTGCCAGAGCCGTAGTCGATAATCGCGACGCGCATTATTTGCGCCCTCCGTCAAAGCCGAAGAGACCGAGCGAAGTGGAATGACCCGGCCGCATCTGCGGACTGGAAGCCTGGTTCCATTCGGGCACCTTCAGATCGGCGCCGGTCTCGATGTTGGAAAAATAGATCTCTTCCGCAAGATCGATCGAGGAAGCGCTGATTGCGACCTCCTCGCGCCAGCCGCGGGAGGCAAGGCCGCGGATGCGGAAATTCTGTCCCTCGAACCCGACAAGCAGGTTCACGCCGAAGGCGAGAGCCATTCCCGCCGGCCCGAAGCCTGGTTCTTCTGCCAGAACGCCGCCGATAGCCTGCAGTGCAAACGCAATGATTGCGTGAAGCCAGAGGCGATGCGCAAGCAGCCAGATCCAGGGAAAGAGGAAGGCAAGCCACGAGAAACCGTCACGGATCGTGCGCGTATCCTCGCGCTGACCATCAGGCGGAACAAGAAAAACGTAGCTGGATGCCATCTGACGCTCCCTGATGGGGCTCAGGCGAGCGTGCCCTTTGTCGAGGGAACGCGGCCTGCCTGCCGTGGATCGATCTCTGTCGCAGTGCGCAGAACGCGGGCGACGGCCTTGAAGCATGTCTCTGCAATATGGTGGTTGTTGGCACCATAGTGATTGAGAATATGCAGCGTGATCCCGGCATTCTGGGCAAGCGCCTGGAAGAATTCGCGCACCAGTTCGGTATCGAAAGTGCCGATCTTCGGCGCGCTGAAGGAAACGTTCCAGACGAGGAAGGGGCGGCCGGAAAGATCGACGGCAGCCTTCGTCATCGTCTCGTCCATGGCGAGATCGATCGAGGCATAACGCGTGATGCCGCGACGGTCGCCGAGCGCCTTGGCGATCGCCTGGCCGATGGCGATGCCGGTATCCTCGACCGTATGATGGTCGTCGATATGCAGATCGCCCTTGGACTCGATTTCCATGTCGATCAGCGAATGTCGCGAAAGCTGATCCAGCATATGGTCGAAGAAGCCGACACCGGTCGAAATCGTCGACTTGCCGGTGCCGTCGAGATTGACGGAAACGGAAATGGACGTCTCGTTGGTCTTGCGGGAAACACTGCCCGTGCGGCTTGCTGCGGTCTCGGCCATATGGCTTTCTCCTTGAAATCAAGGTGGTTCCTTATCAGGCGGATTGCGAAATATCCAGAAGCGTGGGGGCAGAAAAGGAAGGCCATTTGCAATCGTCGCAGGCCCTCTTACATAGGGTTCAACAGGGCCGGCGTTCGGCCCGCTGGAACCGCCCGCGTGCCGGGCAACAGGTGTTAGATGACGACAATTATTACAGTTCGAAAAGGCGGCAAGGTCGTGGTGGCCGGCGACGGTCAGGTCAGCCTCGGCCAGACCGTCATGAAGGGCAATGCCCGCAAGGTCCGCCGTATCGGCAAGGGCGAAGTGATCGCCGGCTTCGCTGGTGCGACCGCCGATGCCTTCACCCTTCTGGAAAGACTTGAAAAGAAGCTGGAGCAATATCCGGGTCAGCTGATGCGCGCCGCCGTTGAACTCGCCAAGGACTGGCGCACCGACCGCTACCTGCGCAATCTCGAAGCCATGATGCTGGTTGCCGACAAGTCGGTGACGCTCGCCATTACCGGCAATGGCGATGTGCTGGAGCCCGAACATGGCGTTGCCGCTATCGGTTCGGGCGGCAATTTCGCGCTTGCCGCGGCTCTCGCACTTACCGACACAGACAAGTCCGCCGAAGACATCGCCCGTCGTGCGCTCGATATCGCTGCCGACATCTGCGTGTACACGAACCACAATGTCATCGTGGAAACGCTGGACGCGGAATGACGGAATATGTCTTCCGTTCCGTCACGGTGGCTGATCTGCCCCTTCTGGCCGAATGGCTAGCGAAGCCGCATGTCCGCCGCTGGTGGAGCGAGCCGGAAGAGGCACTAGCCTCGATCGAGGAGCACCTGCGTGATCTGGCGGTCGAGCCCTATATCGTGACGCTCGACGGCAGGGATTTCGCCTTCATTCAGGTGGCCGATCTCGATGGTGAAGACGATGCTGCACTGGACGGCCAGCCCGATGGTACTTGCGGCATCGATCAGTTTATCGGGGTCGCAGCGCTTCTGGGAAAGGGTCACGGCCCGGCCTTCATGGCGCAGTTTTGCCAGTCGCTTTTCGATAGGGGCAAGAACCGCGTGCTGGTTGATCCGCATCCGGACAACGCTTTCGCAATCAGAGCCTATACCAAGGCAGGCTTTCAAAGACTTGGCGAAACTACTACGAATTACGGCCGGGCGCTTCTGATGGCCCTGGACCGCCAGGAGAATGATAGACAATGACCACTTTTTCTCCCCGCGAGATCGTTTCCGAGCTCGACCGCTACATCATCGGCCAGCATGAGGCCAAACGCGCTGTCGCGATTGCGCTCCGCAACCGCTGGCGCCGTCATCAGCTCGATCCGAGCTTGCGTGACGAAGTCATGCCGAAGAACATCCTGATGATCGGTCCGACCGGCGTCGGCAAGACGGAAATATCTCGTCGCCTCGCCAAGCTCGCCGGTGCACCTTTCATCAAGGTCGAAGCCACGAAATTCACCGAAGTCGGTTATGTCGGCCGCGACGTCGAGCAGATCATCCGCGATCTCGTCGAGGTCGGCATCGGCCTGATCCGCGAAAAGAAGCGTACGGAGGTTCAGGCAAAGGCCCATATGAGCGCCGAAGAGCGCGTTCTCGATGCGCTGGTTGGTGCGACGGCCTCGCCCGCGACGCGCGAAAGCTTCCGCAAGAAGCTGCGCAACGGCGAACTCGACGACAAGGAAATCGATATCGAAGTAGCCGATACCGGCTCCGGAATGGGCGGCTTCGATATTCCCGGCATGCCGGGCGCCAATATCGGCGTACTGAACCTGTCAGAAATGTTCGGCAAGGCCATGGGCGGCCGCACCAAGAAGGTGCGCACCACGGTGAAGGCCTCCTACACCGACCTAGTCCGCGACGAGTCCGACAAGCTGATCGACAATGAGGTCATTCAGCGCGAAGCCGTGCGCTCGGTTGAAAATGACGGCATCGTCTTCCTCGACGAAATCGACAAGATCGCGGCTCGCGATGGCGGCGCCGGCGCCGGCGTTTCCCGCGAGGGCGTGCAGCGCGACCTGCTGCCGCTCGTCGAAGGTACCACGGTCTCGACCAAATACGGCCCGGTGAAGACGGATCACATCCTCTTCATCGCCTCAGGCGCCTTCCATGTTTCCAAGCCGTCGGATCTGCTGCCCGAATTGCAGGGCCGCCTGCCGATCCGCGTCGAGCTTCGTCCGCTGAACAAGGAAGACTTTCGCCGCATCCTGACGGAAACCGAGGCCAGCCTCATTCGCCAGTACAAGGCGCTGATGGAAACCGAAAGCCTGACGCTCGATTTCACCGATGACGCGATCGATGCGCTCGCCGATGTCGCCGTCCATCTGAACTCCTCCGTCGAAAATATCGGCGCGCGCCGCTTGCAGACGGTCATGGAACGGGTGCTGGACGACATCTCCTACAATGCACCGGATCGCGCCGGCACGGATGTGAAGATCGATGCCGCTTACGTGCGCGAGCATGTCGGCGATCTCGCGCAGAATACCGACCTGTCACGCTTCATCCTGTGATCGGGAAACATCGTTTCCTGTCTTTGCGCAGGTAACGCAGAAACTTTGACGATCTGAACTCTCGACAGCGGGCCTTTTACTTTTTAGTGAAAGGCCCGCTTTGTTTTTTGTACGGCTTTATTCGGACAAGATTCTGGTCCAGTCAGCCGCGACACGAAGACGACAGGGAAAGACGGGAAAGCAGATCGTGCGACGCCTTTTGACAAGCCTTGTGATTGCGATGACCATTGTGGGCTCGGTTCCTGCGCTTGCGGCGCAGGCAGTCCCGCCCGGCAACCGTCATGCCGAGCAGCCGGATATTCCAGGCGCTTCGGTCCGCCGCACCAAGGGCACCAAGACGACGTTCGATATCAAATATGAGAAGGTGTACGACCTCCTGTCGACCGACCATGAACTCATGGGCAAGATCAAGAAGGTTTCGAATGCCTATGGTATCAACCCCATTCATGTGATCGGCGCGATCGTCGGCGAACATACTTATAATGTCGATGCCTATGACCGCCTGCAGGCCTACTATGTGAAGGCCGCTTCCTATGCCGGTCAGAGTTTCCGTTTTGCCTATGATGGCGAGAGTGTCGACGATTTCGTCGACCGGCCGCAATTTGCCGCCTGCAACGGCAAGAGCGATTCCTACACGCTCTGGAGCTGCCGTGAGGATGTCTGGGAAAGTGATTTCCGCGGCAAGACCGTCGATGGCAAGAGCTTCCCCAACAATCGGTTCAGCGCCGTCTTCTTCCAGCCCTTCTATGCCGGCCAGACCTTCGGCCTCGGCCAGGTCAACCCACTGACCGCGTTGATGCTGTCCGATCTCGTGTCCCGTGTTTCCGGCTATCCGAAGCTTAACGAGAAGAATGCCGGCTCCGTCTACAAGGCGATCATGGACCCAGACATCTCGCTCGCCTTCGTTGCGGCCTCGATCCGCCGGTCGATCGACGACTATAAGGAGATCGCCGGCATGGATATCTCCGGCAATCCAGGGGTGACAGCCACACTTTATAATGTCGGCAATTCCCGCCAGCGTGCCGCAGCCCTCGCCGCCAAGAATCGTTCCTCCGGCACGACGGTCTGGCCGGAAGAGAATTATTACGGCTGGCTGATCAACGACAAACTGGACCAGCTCATGGGCCTGCTCTAACTTCAGGCCTGCCGGGAAGACGATATCTCCCGGGAAAGGCTATGCTGATGGACATGCGTCCGGACCCCTTCGTACCGCCGGCACCGCTGCCGCGCACCGTGCCGCCGTCGCGGCTCGAAATCATCAGGACGATCTTCCGCAACCCGCTCGAACTCTGGGGCGAGCCCTCCTATACGCTACCCTGGATCTACACCAATTTCTTTGGGCAGCGAACGCTGATCGCCAACGATCCCGGGCTGATCAAGCATGTGCTGGTCGACAATGCCAATAATTACCGCATGTCCGACGTCCGCCAGCTTGTGCTGCGCCCGATCTTGCGCGACGGACTTCTAACCGCCGAAGGTTCGGTTTGGAAACGCTCGCGCAAGGCTGTCGCCCCTGTTTTCACGCCCCGCCATGCCAAGGGCTTTGCCAGCCAGATGCTGCGCCAGTCGGAAGAATACGTCGGCAAATATGCCGATGTCGACGAAGACGGCACGATTTTCGATATCAGCACCGACATGACGGAGCTGACTTTCGCCATTCTCGCAGACACGTTGTTTTCCGGTGAGATCGTCACATCGAGCGGCCACTTCGCCGATGATGTCAATGAGCTGCTGCATCGCATGGGCCGCGTCGATCCGATGGATCTGCTGCGGGCGCCGTCCTGGGTTCCACGTGTGACACGTATCGGCGGCCAGAAGGTGCTGGAGAAATTCCGGGCGATCGTGCGCAACACCATGGATATGCGGCTTGCCAAGATGAAGGCAGATCGCAGCACCGCGCCGAACGATTTCCTGACCCTGCTGCTGGAGCAGGCCGGTCCTGATGGTCTCACAAAGGAGGAGATCGAGGATAATATCCTGACCTTCATCGGTGCGGGCCACGAGACCACAGCCCGCGCGCTCGCCTGGACGCTCTATTGCGTATCGAACAGCCCGCATATCCGCGAGGCGATGGAAGAAGAGATCGACAGGATCCTCGCTTCAGGCGCAGACCCGGTCGAATGGCCGGATCTGATGCCGCAGACCCGCGCCGCCTTCGAAGAGGCACTCCGCCTTTATCCGCCGGCCCCGTCGATCAATCGCGCGGCCATTGCAGATGATTCCTGGACCAGCCCCAAGGGCGAGCGGGTCGAGATCGAGGCTGGTGTTACTGTGCTCGTCATGCCCTGGACACTACACCGCCATGAGCTCCATTGGGACCGACCCCGCGCCTACATGCCGGAGCGCTTCCTTCCCGAAAACCGCGCCTCCGTCGGCCGCTTCCAGTTCCTGCCCTTCGGTGCCGGTCCGCGCGTCTGCATCGGCGCGACATTCGCGCTTCAGGAAGCGGTGATCGCATTGGCTGTGCTGATGCATCGCTATCGGTTCGATTCGACCGATCAGACAAATCCCTGGCCGGTGCAAAAACTGACGACGCAGCCGCAAAACGGCCTTCCGATGCGCGTGACCCGCCGGACTGTTTCCAAGCCTGCATAAATCTTTCGAATTGTTGCTGAATTGACTGTGAATGAAAGCCGGGCAAAGTGGCAGCATGAAAAAGCTGCCACTGCAAGGGAGACACCGCATGAGCCGCATTGAAAAGAATGGTCTCTTCATCGAAGCCGTCCTTCATGATTTCCTCGTGAAGGAAGCGTTGCCGGGCCTCGCAATCGATGCGGACAAGTTTTTCGCCGATTTCTCGACGATCGTGCATGATCTGGCACCGAAGAATCGCGCACTACTTTTGAAGCGCGATCAGCTGCAGGCAAAGATTGACGATTGGTATCGCCGGAACGGCGCACCGACGGATATGGACGCCTATCAGTCCTACCTGAAGGAGATCGGCTATCTCCTGCCCGAAGGGCAGGATTTTCAGGTTTCGACTGCCAATGTCGATGCCGAGATCGCCTCCATTGCCGGCCCCCAGCTCGTCGTTCCCGTCATGAATGCCCGTTACGCCCTGAATGCCGCCAATGCCCGCTGGGGATCGCTCTATGACGCGCTCTATGGCACTGACGCTATCCCGGAAACGGACGGCGCCGAAAAGGGCAAAGGATACAATCCCAGGCGTGGCGAGAAGGTTATCGCCTGGGCACGTGATTTTCTCGATTCCGCGGTTCCGCTTGGAGGCAACTCCTGGGAGAATGTCGGCTCTTTCGCCGTGAAGAACGGTGCAATCGTTATCGCCGCCACCAACGGCATGGCTCTCGCGCTCAAGAATGCCGAGCATTTTGCCGGCTATCGCGGCGATGCGAACGCGCCGACCCATATTCTTCTTAAGAATAACGGCATTCACATCGAAATCGTGCTCGATGCGTCGACCCCGATCGGCAAGACCGATCCGGCCCACATTTCCGATGTCTGGCTTGAATCGGCGATAACCACGATCATGGATTGCGAAGATTCCGTTGCTGCTGTTGATGCCGAGGACAAGGTCACCGTCTACCGCAACTGGCTTGGCCTCATGAAGGGTGACCTGCAGGAGGAAGTGACGAAGGGCAGCTCCACTTTCACCCGCAGGCTCAATCCTGATATCGCTTACACAGCGCCCGGCGGTGCGACCTCCGAGCTGCATCGCCGCTCGCTGATGCTGGTGCGCAATGTCGGCCACCTCATGACCAACCCGGCGATCGTCGATCGGGATGGCAACGAGGTGCCGGAAGGCATCATGGATGCCATGATCACCGGCTTGATTGCGCTTTACGATGTCGGCTCCTCCGGACGCCGCAAGAATTCGCGCGCCGGCTCAATGTATGTCGTCAAGCCGAAGATGCACGGCCCAGAAGAGGTCGCCTTCGCCGTTGAGATCTTCTCGCGCGTTGAAGATGCCCTCGGCATGGCGCGCAACACCATCAAGATGGGCATCATGGACGAGGAGCGCCGCACCACGGTCAATCTCAAGGAATGCATCCGCGCTGCCCGCGAACGCGTCGTCTTCATCAACACGGGTTTCCTCGATCGCACCGGCGATGAGATCCACACTTCTATGGAAGCCGGTCCGATGATCCGCAAGGGCGACATGAAGCAGGCTGCCTGGATCGGCGCCTACGAAAACTGGAACGTCGATATCGGCCTCGAATGCGGCCTTTCCGGCCACGCGCAGATCGGCAAGGGCATGTGGGCCATGCCCGATCTGATGGCCGCGATGCTGGAGCAGAAGATTGCGCATCCGAAGGCGGGGGCGAACACAGCCTGGGTGCCGTCACCGACGGCCGCCACCCTGCATGCCACGCATTATCACCAGATCAATGTCTCCAAGGTGCAGGAAAGCCTGAAGGATCGCACCCGCGCCAAGCTCTCCGATATTCTCTCGGTGCCGGTCGTTGTGCGGCCGAACTGGACGCCGGAAGAAATCCAGCGTGAACTCGACAACAACGCTCAGGGCATTCTGGGTTATGTCGTGCGTTGGGTCGACCAGGGCATCGGTTGCTCCAAGGTGCCTGACATCAACAATGTCGGCCTCATGGAAGACCGTGCGACGCTGCGGATTTCCGCCCAGCACATGGCGAACTGGCTGCACCACAAGATCGTCACCAGGGAGCAGATCGTTGAAACCATGAAGCGCATGGCCGCCGTCGTCGATCAGCAGAATGCCGGCGATTCGGCCTACATTCAGATGGCCGGACATTTTGATGATTCGATCGCCTTCCAGGCGGCACTCGATCTGGTCCTGAAGGGCAGGGAGCAGCCGAATGGCTACACCGAGCCTGTCCTGCATCGCCGCCGCATCGAGCTCAAGGCGAAACAGACCGCCTGAGCCTGAGCATGCTGAATACAAAAAGGCCGCCGAACCCAAGGTCCGGCGGCCTTTTTTATACCGAATTCGGCTTTTAGCTTACTGTATAACGATGACCTTGGAGGTGGTCTTGCCTGGACGGACGCGGCTGTAGAGGTCGATCACGTCCTGGTTCATCAGGCGGATGCAGCCCGACGAAGCGGCAGTACCGATCGAGGCCCATTCCGGAGTGCCGTGCAGGCGGAAGAGCGTGTCCTTGCCCTCTTCATTGAAGAGGTACATGGCGCGTGCGCCGAGCGGGTTGGTGAGGCCTGGGCCCATGCCGTCTTCGACATACTTGGCGATTTCAGGACGACGGACGGCCATTTCCTTCGGCGGGTGCCAGTTTGGCCATTCCTGCTTCCAGGCGACATAGGCCGTGCCGGACCAAGCGAAGCCCTGTTTGCCGACGCCAATGCCGTAGCGAACAGCCTTGCCGTTGGGCAGGATGTAATAGAGGTGACGCTCGCGCGTGTTGACGATGATCGTGCCGGGGCGTTCGTCGCTCTGGTAGCTGACGATCTGGCGGCGGAATTCCGGCTTGACGCGGTCGATCGGGATCGCCGGCAGGGAGTATCCGGCATCCGACGTTACGCCATAGGCGTCATTGAAGATTTGTGCCGTCTGAACGGTCGGACCCGCGCCCGTGTCGGTGGATGCGGTTTCGGACGTCGTGGAGCAGCCGGCCAGTGCCAGGGTCGCCAGCAGGCCAAATACAGGGAATGCATTGCGGATGCGCATGGATGACTCGTGAAGGTTTTGGGCAATTGGAGGATAGTCTTTCGACCATCGTTATTTATGGTTTATTTTCGATTAACTTTGCCTTTGCAAGGCTGCTGCGGTGCGACAAAATCCATCTGAGCCGCAAATTAAAAGCGCATGGCTTTTTTGCAACAACGGCCAACCCCACTTGATGGTTATCCATGACGATTTTGAGCGTTTACAATAACAATCCGTTAATCGATGGCCGGCAATCGGACAGGGCCATGATGGTGCGCCGTGGCATGCAGATTTTGCTTCACGACATGCGCCACGCGGTGCTGCCGGAGCTGCCGCTGGCGAGCGGTCGTCGGGCCGATCTGATCACGATCTCTGAAAAAGGAGAGGTCTGGATCGTCGAGATCAAGACGTCGATCGAAGACTTCAAGGTCGATCGCAAATGGCCGGATTACCGCCTGCATTGCGACAGGCTATTCTTTGCAACACATAAGGATGTGCCCCTGGATATCTTCCCGGAAGAGTGCGGCCTTTTTCTTTCAGATGGTTACGGGGCGCATATGCTGCGCGAAGCACCTGAACACCGCCTGCCGCCAGCGACCCGCAAGGCCGTGACGCTCAATTTCTCGCGCGCAGCTGCTCAGCGGCTGATGATGGCCGAATGGGCAAACGGCAAGCCCTTCAACGTCGACGACGTCTGATTATTTCGGAGCGCGTTTGGCGAGGATGCGCTGCAGTGTGCGGCGATGCATGTTGAGCCGGCGTGCCGTCTCGGACACGTTGCGCTCGCACATTTCATAGACACGCTGGATGTGTTCCCAGCGCACGCGATCGGCCGACATGGGATTTTCCGGCAGTTCTGCCTTCTCTCCCGGCCGCTGCGTCAACGCGGCAAACACATCATCGGCATCAGCGGGTTTTGCAAGGTAATCCACAGCCCCGAGCTTCACCGCGGTCACGGCAGTGGCGATATTTCCGTAGCCCGTCAGCACGATGATTCGCGTATCGTCACGCCGCTGGCGGATCGCTTCGATGACATCGAGACCATTGCCATCGCCGAGCCTTAGGTCGACCACCGCATATTTCGGCGGCCTGCCTTTGGACTTGGCTACACCTTCTGCCACCGATTCGGCCGTTTCCACATGAAAGCCGCGCGCCTCCATGGCCCGCGCCAGGCGACGCAGAAAGGGGCCGTCGTCGTCGACGATCAGCAGGCTCGGGTCAGGCCCGATATGCTCCTCGTTGGAGCCGGCGGAAATCTCGTGATTCTGATCTGTCATCGCTACGGTCCCGACGGTTGAATGTCCAAAAATGCGTCAACCGCTCATATCCTGTTTATGCCCACAAAGTCATTTTGTCGAATTTGCGTCCATCAATACGCGCGGCCATTCGATTCGAATGCGCGCACCGGCGTTTTCCGGTTCGCGGTTTTCGAAAATCAAGGATGCACCGGAGCGCTCCAGCAGCGTTTTGGCGATGAAAAGCCCGAGTCCAAGGCCTCCAGCCGTATCTTCCTTCTGCCGTTTGGTGACGTAGGGTTCGCCGATCCGCGTCAGAATATCGGGTGCGTAACCGTTGCCGTCGTCCTCGATGACAATGAGCACCTTTTCGTGATCGTGTTCGACCGTGACCGTCACCTTCTCTCGCGCATAGTCGACGGCATTCTCGACGAGGTTGCCGAGCCCGTACATGATGCCGGCATTGCGGTCGGTAACAGGCTCGCCCCTGCGCGGGCTCTTCTCCACCAACTCCAGCTTGATACCGAATTCGCGATGCGGCGCGACGATTTCCTCCATCATCGAGGAGAGTGGTAGCCGCCGCAGATGCGCATCGCCCTCGGCAGAGAGTGTCGTCAGCCGGCGAAGGATATCGCGGCAGCGCTCGCTCTGGCTGCGCAGGAGCTGCACATCCTCGCGGAACCGGTCGTCATTCTTGAGCTCGCGCTCCATTTCCTTGGCAACGACACTGATCGTGGCAAGCGGGGTGCCGAGCTCATGGGCTGCCGCGGCGGCAAGCCCGTCGAGCTGCGAAAGATGCTTCTCCCGCTGCAGCACAAGCTCAGTTGCTGCCAGCGCGTCGGCAAGCTGGCTCGCTTCCATCGACACCCGGTAGGCATAGAAGGCGGCAAAGGCCATCGTCGAGGCGATCGAGCACCAGACGCCGAACTGCATGACATTGTGGACATTGATTTCCATCCCGTCGAACCACGGAAGCGGGAAGGGCGAAAAGGCAAGCACGGTAATGCAGACCATCGCAAAGCCGATCAATGCCGTGCTGTAGCGGATCGGCTGTGAGGCGAAGGAAATGATGACGGGTACGCAGACCAGCGCTGCAAAGGGATTGGCCAGGCCGCCGGTAATGAAGAGCAGCGCGCAGAGCTGCAGAAGATCGAAACCCAAAAGCGCGAAAGCGGCAGGCGGCTCAAGCCGGTGGGTCGGCGGATACCGGATCATCAGATAGAAATTCACCCAGGCGAGTGCGGCAATCAGCGAGCAGCTGGCAACCAGCGGCAGGGGGAATTTCAAGAGGAAGGCGACGATGACGACCGTTACCGCCTGGCCGGTGACCGCCAGCCATCGCAATCGCACCAAAGTCTGCAACCGCAGCCGGCGGCTGCTCAGCCTGTCTTCTTGTGTCTGGATCTCGGTCTTCTCGATCACGCCATACTCCTACAGCCCACACTCTCACAGCATCGACGCCGGCGCTCCAAGGACGGCAGATTATGTACCACGGGGCTTTGCCCTTGTCGTTGGCGCCGCTTCGTCAGGCCTCTCCGGCCAGGGATGTCTCGGATAGCGCCCCCGCATGTCAGCACGCACATCCCTCCATGAGCCCGCCCAGAAACCGGGCAGGTCGCGGGTCGTCTGGATCGGCCTGTGGGCCGGAGAAGTAAGCTCCAGAAGCAGGGGCAATCGTCCCCCAGCGACCGCCGGATGCTGCTTGAGACCGAAAAGCTCCTGAACCCGGATCGTCAGTGTCGGTTCTTCGCCGTCGTACTGGATCGGATGACGCTGCCCCGTCGGTGCCTCGAAATGCGTTGGAGCAAGCCGTGCGAGATCGCGCTGCAGATCGTGCGGCACGAGTGCCATCAGCCCGTTGGAGAGCCCGGAGACGGAAATATCCGAAAGCCCTCGCGCGTCCGTTTGGAAAGGGGTGAACCAGTCTTCCATCCGGTCAAGTAGTGCTTCATCGCTCATGTCGGGCCACGGTTCACCGATCGTCCGGTGCAGGAAGCCGATTCGCTCCCGAAGTTGCAGGGCCTCCTTGGAAAAGGGAAGCTGATCGAGCCCTAGTTCCTGCAATCCCTGCGCAAGCGCCCGCACCACCGCCTCGCCTGAGGGGCGCGGAAGCGGCGCTTCCTCGAAGATGATCGCTCCGAGCCTTGTGGCCCGGCGTGCCCGCACCTGCCGGCTCTGCCTGTCGAAAAAGGTCTGGTCGTCCGTCCGGATTTCGCCCGGCAGTTCAACCTCGATGTCGGCACGGGAGATGTCCGCTGCCGCCAGAATTCTCCCCTGCGCGGCCCGGCCCGTCAGATCGGCAATGACCAGCATCTGGCTGCCGGCCAGCCGCTCGGTTTCCGCCAGCTCCGCGCCGCGGCCATTCGCCATGACATATCGCCCGCGCGCGCCGCGCTGAAGTGCGACCCGATCCGGGAAAGCGTGCAGCAGAAGCCTTCCTGCGAGCGCAGGTTCAGCACTTGAAACCTTGTTGAAGCCTTCCGAGAGCCTTCCCGCGAGCCGTCTCGAAGCCTCTGCCCTTTCGCCTTTTTCGCCTTTGAACCGTCGCAGGCGCTCTTCCAGATCGATGCTGGTGCCGCCGAGCCCTTGCTCGGTCAAAAGCACGGAGATCAGCGCCGCATCCTTGGCATGACCTGATTCACCAGCCGAGACCACCATGGCAGCCAGCCGCGGTGGCAGCGCGAGGTCGCGCATCACCTTTCCGCGCGCCGTCAATGCGCCGTCCTTGTCCAGCGCCCCGAGCTGCACCAGCAGCGCGCGGGCTTCCCTGATCGTCGTCTCCGGTGGCTGATCGACAAAGGCGAGCGATTTTGTGTCCTGGACGCCCCAAGAGGCAAGATCGAGTACGAGACCGGAAAGATCACTCGAAAGGATCTGTGGTGGGGTGAAGGCCGGGAGCGCCGCCGTCTGGCCTTGGTGCCACAAGCGGCTGGCGATGCCTGGCTCCGTTCTTCCGGCGCGGCCGGCGCGCTGATCGGCCGAAGCGCGCGACACGCGCACGGTTTCCAGCCGCGTGATGCCCGTCGATGCCTCGAAGACGGGCAGCCGCTGCAACCCGCTGTCGATCACGATCCGTACCCCGTCTATGGTAATTGAGGTTTCGGCAATCGAGGTCGCAAGCACGATTTTGCGCGTACCCGGTGCCGCAGGGCGGATCGCCGCATCCTGCTCCTTCTGGCTGAGATTACCGTAGAGCGGTGTAATCAGCGTCTCGGCGCCGAACCGCCCCTCGAGTCGCTCTGCCGTCCGTGTGATCTCCGCCTGACCGGGAAGGAAAGCGAGGATCGATCCGGTTTCGCTCGCGTGAAAACCCGCGATCGCCCGCACCATTGCGTCTTCAATTCGCTCGCCGCCCGGTCGGTCCTGATAGCGGATATCAATCGGAAAGCTTCGCCCCATGCTTTCGATGATAGGCGGATGTTCAAGCAACGCAGCCACCCGCTCGACATCAAGCGTTGCCGACATCACAAGGATTCGAAGATCGTCGCGAAGCGCCGATTGAACGTCAAGCGCCAGCGCAAGACCGAAATCGGCATCCAGCGACCGCTCGTGAAATTCGTCAAAGATGACGGTGGAGACGCCTGAAAGTTCGGGATCATCGAGGATCATGCGAGCGAAGACTCCCTCGGTGACAACCTCGATCCGCGTCCTCGCCGATATCCTGTTGTCCAGGCGCATGCGGTAGCCGACCGTTTCGCCCACCTGCTCCCCGAGCAGAGACGCCATCCGGCTTGCCGCGGCGCGTGCCGCCAGCCGGCGGGGTTCCAGCAGGATGATCTTCCCGTCAGCGCGCCAGGCCTGGCCAAGCAGATGAAGCGGTACGAGCGTCGTCTTCCCGGCGCCCGGAGGAGCCGAAAGTACGGCGCGCTTCTCCTTGCCAAGCGCCGCGCTGATATCGGGCAGCACGTGCGAAACCGGAAGCTCCGGCAAAGAAGGCATGGTCTTCACTTTCCGCCCGTCACCATTTCATAGGCAAGGATGGCGGCGGCCAGATCCTCGAGCGCTGCACCAACGGATTTGAAGAGCGTGATTTCCTCATCGTCCTTCCGTCTACCGCAGGTGCCAGCGATCAGTTCTGCGAGCTCGCCGCGTATATCGTCTGCTTTTAATACCCCGCTCTTCAGCGGTTGCGCGATGTCGCCACCTTCGCTGAGCGCGCCGGCTCTCGTATCGACATATACGGCGGAGCGACGCACGGCATCATCGTCGCTCTCGCGCATGCTGGGTTTGAAAGCGCCGACAAGGTCGAGATGGGCACCGGGCTTAAGCCACTCGCCACGAATAAGCGGCTCGCTGGAGAGCGTCGCACAGGAAATGATATCGGCCGTTTTCGCCGCCGCTCCAAGATCGCTCACAGCTTCGGCCTGCAGCCCAAGTGCTCGCGCCTCCTCGGCTACCTTCTCCGCCGCTTCGTTATTGCGTCCCCAGACATGGTAGCGCCGGATCGGTCTGGCTATCCCATGTGCCTGCATGAGGTTGAGTGAAAGTCGGCCGGTACCGCAGACCAGCATTTCCTCGGCGTCCGACAGGGAAAGATAGCGCGACGCCAGGGCCGAGGTCGCTGCGGTCCGGCGTGCCGTGAGCTCCCCGCCCTCGATGACCGCCAGCATCTGGCCGGTTGCTGCAGAGGAGAGCAGATAGCTTCCGAAAATCGCCGGAAGGCTTCGGCGAACATTGCCGGGAAAGACGGAAACAGTCTTGATGCCCGTATACTGCCCGGGGAGCCAGGCCGGCATCAACAGAAGAGTGGCATTCTCTTCCCCGGGGACCTCCATATCGTGGTGATGGCGAACGGGCATGACGCAGGTGCTTCGAAACATTGCCTCGATGGCGTCGATAAGCTCCGCCCAGGGCAGTGCGGATCGCGTCTGTTCTTCATCGAGGACAAGCATTCTGAAACTCCGTATCGGCTTGGATATGACTGTTTCAGACTAGCGATTGGGGCGGTCGAGGCAAGCGGTTGGAATTCGGGGCCATGCTTCCCATATAAGGAGGGCACCCAAAATCGAGACTGCTTGACCGTATCGAGCGAAAACCGATCCGAAACCGGGCTATTTTGACCGGCAAATTGGCGCGTGTGATCGAGCGCTCAAAAACAGCAAGCAAAATCAACCTGTTACAAAAAT
>UBMI01000029.1:32036-164997 GCA_900466475.1 Hyphomicrobiales bacterium | reverse complement strand
CAAAGACAGTCGCTCTCCCCTTGGGGAGAAGGTGCCCGAAGGGCGGATGAGGGGGCTGCGGGTGCAAACCTCCCCCGGCCTATCCCAGCACCCTCACCGCCGAAACTTCCGCCGCGCTGCCCGCATCACGCTTTCCGCAAGGATCACAAGACACCCGACCATGAGCAGCACCGCGCCTGCGGCCGGGCCGATGAGTGCCGTTTCCACGGCAAGGCCGACGGCGAGCACCAGGAGCAGGCTGAACAGCGCCAGCGCCCCGTCATCGATGAACATGCCGATGAGTTCCTTGACGGCGATCCTGAGAATGCTCATCGGGCGGGCTCCATATGCGTGTCGTGATATTGGCGCAGCCGCTGCACGGCGATGAAGGAAAAGGCGGCGAGCAGGGCGAAGATGCCGATCAGCGAGAAATCCTCGCCCGGCCATGGGGTACCGATGCCCTCGCCCACCCAGAAGATGCCGAAAGCCGTCAGCAGCAGCCCGACCGTGAATTTCAGCGTGTTCTCCGGCACCGAGGACAGCGGCTTGTGCACGAGGAAGCCGATGACGAGCACTGCGATGCAGGCAATCAGCGCGCCGGCGCTCGCATAGGGCAGCATGCCGGGCCGCGCGCCCGTGGCGATCACGATGAACACCACTTCGATGCCCTCGAGCAGCACGGCCTTGAAGGCAGCCGTGCCGGCCAGGAAATCGGCGCGCCGGTCGGCTGACTGTCGGGCCAGTGCATCGGTCTCGGCGGCAAAGGCCTTTGCCTCGTCATGCAGCGCGATGAAGCCGGAAGCGCGCAGGATCGCCTTTCTCAGCCACCGCATGCCGAACAGGATCAGCAGCGTGCCGATGGCAAATTGCAGGATATCGATCGGGACAAGGCCGAGCAGCGGGCCGAAGACCAGCACCAGCACCGCCAGCACGAAAAGCGCCAGTCCCGTGCCGATGAAGGCCGGCCGCCAGCTCTGCGTGACGCCGACCGCAAGGATGATGGTGAAGGCTTCCACGACTTCCACGAAGGAGCCGAGGAAGGAGGCTGCCATTGTCGAGGTTATGCTAGTTATCGTCGTCATCGTCTGCTCGGTTTTCCTGGGTCTCGATCCGGACTGGCCGGGTCCACGGCAAGGAGAATGCCAGCAGCAATCCAGCCATGTCTATCGCACTTATGGCTCGGTAGACACCGGCTTTGTCGGGCGGGAAGATTGCCGGGCCGGGAGGATTGGCATGTGGCGGGCGCAGGCCGTGCCAGAGGCTGCAGGTCAGGGACCTGTCCTGCCCTTTTCCATAACCTGCTAATCCGTAAGCGCCCCCCTCGCCCCGCATGCCAGACGCATGACAGGGCGAGGCGGGCACATCGGGCAGCCCTCAACGCAATGGCTCTCCCGGGCTGCCTTCGATCTCGGGTTCGTAGTTGAAGCTCATGTAGATGACGATGAAGATGATGATCGCGAGGAACATCAGGCTCGTATAGATCGTGCCGAGCCCGAGGCCGCCATAGTCCGATGGCTGCGAGAGATAGTCGCCGAGCGAAGCGCCGAGCGGCCGGGTGAAGATATAGGCGAGCCAGAAGGCCAGGATGCCGTCGAGCCTGAACGCGAAATGCGCGAAAGCGATGGCGGCGATGATGGCGCCGAAGATCAGGCCCGTGGTGATATAGCCGAAGCCGAAGACCTCGGAGATCAGGTCGCCGACCGCCGTCCCCAGCGCGAAGGTGAAGAGCACCACCAGCCAGTAGAAGGCTTCACGCCGCGCCGTGAAGATCGAGTGGATCGACAGCGTTCCCTCCCTGGCCTTCCACAGGATGAAGGTGATCATGAGCGCGATCGAGAAGAAGATGGTCGAGCTCAGCAGCGGCACGCCGAAATTATCGGTGAGATTGTCCGTCACCAGCGTTCCGACAACGCTGATCAGCACCACCGCCAGCCAGTAGACCGAGGGGACGTAACGCCGCTGGGCGAACTGCAGCACGATGGCGCCGATGAGGATGGCCGTCATGATGATGGAGGTGACCGTCAGTCCGAGGCCCATATTGACCGCCAGATAATCGGCGGCGGTCTCGCCCATCGTCACCGCCATCAGCTTGATCAGCCAGAAATCGACGGTGACGCGCGGCACGCGGTTGATGTCATCGACAGGCATCTCCGCCAGCCTGTCCGCCAGCCTGTCCGATCGTCTTTCTGCCATTGGATCTCTCCTTGCGGCTTGCCTTCGGGTCACTTGCCGATCAACGCCATGGCTTCGGTCAGGAACTTGTCCGAGCGGGTGTCGTCATCGGCATTGCAGCGCTCGACCGCTTTCGCTTCGAGATCGTTGACCTTGGCCATGTCGGCATCGCTGAGCGTGGCCTTCGCCTTGGCCGCCCGCATATCCCTCAGCATGTCCTCGCAGGGCACGGTCGCGGCATGGGCGGGCATGGTGACGGCCATGAGGCCGGCGACGGCGATGACGACGGCATTGAGACGTGTCGTGGGGGGCGTCTTCATGAGATAACTCCTTGAATGCGGCGACCGGCGCCGTCTGCTTGAACAACGGTGGCTTCACGTTTTCCGCCACCCTGTCCGAACTTCTAGCCGACGGCCCATACACGGCCTTTGCCGGGAAGATACGGTTTCGTAAGAAAGGTCTGCGGCCGGAAAAGCCGGGATCGGACCGGTCCCGCCTGCTTACGAATCCGTAAGAATTCGATAAGGTGGCGGACACAATTCTGCGCGAATTGTGCGGCGTGAGAGTAATCTTCCGATCGTGAAAGGTTTGAACAGGCCATGCGCATTCTCGTCGTCGAGGACGATCAAAGGACGGCCGATTTTGTCGCTCGCGGCATGATCGAGGCGGGCCACGTCTGCGACGTCATCGACGACGGGCGCGACGCACTTTTCCAGGCGACACGGGAGCCATATGACGTGCTTGTCGTCGACAGGATGGTGCCTGGCCTCGACGGGCTGTCGCTGATCAAGGCGGTGCGCGCCGCAAGGATCGGCACGCCGGCGATTTTCCTCACATCCGTCAGCGGCGTCGACGACCGCGTCGAAGGGCTGGAGGCCGGCGGCGACGATTACCTCACCAAGCCCTTCGCCTTTTCCGAACTGCTCGCCCGCGTCAACGCGCTGGCGCGCCGCCCGCCCGTGCAGGACCAGAAGACGGTGCTGCGCGTGGCCGATCTCGAACTCGACCTGGTGCGCCGGCAGGTGACCCGGCAGGGCCAGGCGATCGAGCTGCAGCCGCGCGAATTCACCCTGCTCGAAGTGCTGATGCGCGGCGAAGGCCGGGTGCTGACCCGCACCATGCTGCTCGAACGCGTCTGGGATTTTCATTTCGACCCGAAGACCAGCGTCGTCGAAACCCATGTCAGCCGGCTGCGCGCCAAGATCGACAAGCCTTTCGACATTCCGCTGCTTCATACCGTGCGCAATACCGGCTACAGCCTGCATGCGCCGCGCTAGAGCATCGGACCGAAAGGTGTATGGCGGTTTTCGGATAATCCGATGCTGAAGGAAAAAACATCGGATCGAAAGGTGTGCAGCGGTGTTCGGATCATCCGATGCTGAAACAAAAAGCCGTTTCCGGGAAAAGCTCCAGGCTGCTGCGCAGCACGCCCTTCCGGCTGGCGCTCGCCTTCGGCCTGCTCTTCATCCTGGCCTTTCTGGTGGCCGGCATCATTACCTACCAGCTCCTGAAGCGCGATCTGGCCCAGGCGCTCGACGATTCCGTGCGCGAGACCTATTCGGTCGTCGCCTCCACCTATTCACCGGCCGATATCGAAGACCTCGTCGCCGCTGTCGCAGCCTATGCCCGCCTCAACAATGCCGAGGACAGTATTTTCCTGCTTTCGGGCGACAAGGGTAAGCGGCTTGCCGGCAATGTCTCGCCCTTTGCGGCGCAAGACGGCCTTTCGACCATCGAGTCCGGCGACATCGGCCAGAAGGGCGATGATCGCATCCGCATCCTGGCGGGCACCGTCGGCGGCAACCGGCTGATCGTCGGCGAGAGCTTTGCCGAAACCGAGGATCTTGAACGGATCGCGCTGATGAGTTTCGGCTGGGCGACCGGCGGCATCGTGCTCCTCGCATGCGGCGGCGGCGCCTTTCTCGCCGCCCGCGCCCAGCGCCGGCTCGACGGCATCGAGCGGGCGATGACCGATGTTTCGGCCGGCGATCTTGCGCGGCGCATTCCGCTCGAAGGCAATGGCGACGATATCGATGTCGTCGCCGCCCATATGAACCAGGCGCTGGACCGGCTGTCGGCCCTCGTCGAGGGCATGCGGCAAGTCAGCGCCGATATCGCTCATGACCTGAAGACGCCGCTCAACCGCCTGAAGATGACCGTCGAGCAGGCGATCGAACAGGGCGGGCGCGGCGAGGATGTCCGGCCGCTGCTGATCGACGCCCGCGAGGAAAGCGACCGCATCAATGCCACCTTCGAGGCGCTGCTGCGCATCTCGCAGATCGAGGCCGGCGCCCGCAAGGCGCGCTTCCGCCCGGTCGATATCAGCGACATCATGGCTTCGGTCGCGGAAATCTACTGCGGCGTTGCCGAGGATAACGGCCAGTCGCTCGACTTCGCCGCCAGGCCCGCCTCCCCCTGCATGGTCAATGGCGACCGGGAACTGCTGACCCAGCTCTTCGTCAACCTCGTGGAAAACGCCATCAACCATTGCCCGCCGACGACCAGGATCACCCTTGCCCTGCAGGCCGGCGATGACGGCTTTGCGGCCGGTATTTCCGATGACGGCCCCGGCATTCCCGAAGCCGAGCGCGAACTCGTCTTCCGCCGCCTCTACCGCCTCGACAAGAGCCGCACGACATCAGGCAGCGGCCTGGGCCTGAGCCTCGTCAAGGCAATCGCCGACCTGCACGCCGCGCGCATCACGCTCACCGACCGCCATCCAGGCCTTGGTGTTACCCTTGTTTTTCCTGCGCAGCAGGGATGAGACTGGCGCTGGTGACGGTTTGGTCAGACCAAGGCTTCGAAGCTTTCTTTGGAGTTGCGCGGCACGCCCCCAAGCTCCCTCATTCCTGTGCTTGTCACAGGAATCCAGCCGGCTTGCGTCTGCAAGCCGAAAAGACTCTTGAAAAACAGCACCGGAATACGCCATCCTTCAACCATGAAGGGTTATGTCTACATCCTCGCGTCAAAAAGAAACGGCACGCTTTATACCGGCGTAACGCGCGATATCGCTGGTCGTCTGTTCGAGCACCAGAACGAGCTGACGCCGGGTTTCACCTCACGTTATGGGGTGAAGACGCTGGTCTGGTTCGAGGAATACGACCTGCTGACGACGGCGATCACGCGAGAGAAGACGATCAAGAAGTGGCCGCGGCAATGGAAGCTGAACCTCATCGAGCAGAACAATCCCGAATGGGAGGATATTTCCTGGCATCTGATGGGATTGTAGCTTTGTTGCCGGATCGGAGTCTCCCGCCGCGTGGACACGCGGCTGCTGGATTCCTGTGACAAGCACAGGAATGAGGGAGGATGGGGGCCGCTCGCCAAAAGGGAGCCGAATGCTCTTTTGAGTTCCACTTTACGGCCGCTCGGTCCAGCCGCGATATTTGGGTCGCGCCACCGCCTGCCGGACCCAGCCGCCTTCACCCGTCCCGATGCATATCCATCGGCCGAGCGCCATCACCCCCGCTCGCTCTGCACCTCATCTGCCGTCCTCGCGATAAACCGCTTCGAGACCAGCCAGCAGCCGAGCGCCCAGAGTGCGCCGGCGACCCAGCCGGCGAGGACGTCCGTCGGGTAATGGACGCCGAGATAGATGCGGCTGAGGCCGATGATGACGGCGAGGAAGATGCCGGCCGCCATGACGAAGATGCGTGTGGCGCGGTAGCGCTGCGTGCGGGCGAGCAGCGCGCCGAGCGTGAGATAGGTGACGGCGGAGACCATCGCATGGCCGCTCGGGAAGCTCATGTCGCTGACATCGACGAGATGCGGGACGATATCGGGCCTGGCGCGGGCGACGATGATCTTGAGCGCCGTGCTGGCGAGCCAGCCCGACAGGACCGAGAGAAACAGGAAGACGGCGATCCCGGTCTTGCGGTCGAGCAGCAGATAGACGGTCGCAAGCGCGGTGAGGATCGTCAGCACGGTCACGCCGCCGAGGCTGGTAATATCGCCCATCGCGTGGGTGAGCCATGACGGGCCGATCGGCAGGCTGAGATCGCCCGGCTGGCGCAGCCACAACAGGATCGTCTGGTCGAAGCCGAGCGTTTCGCCCTCCAGCACCTCGCTCGTCAGCCGCTGCAGCAGGAAAAGGCCGCCCGCGATGCATGCGAAGGTGATGAGCGTCATCGGCTCATACTGGTTCAGCCAGGTCTTGATACGCTGCTGCATTCTTCTCCCGTCACACAAGATTACACGCCCGGAAAGCTCCGGCGCAGGAACCCTTCAACTGTGTGCAGCGGCTTGATTTTGCAAGGGGTGGCTGCCTCCGGTCCGCCCTCGCCGGCGAGCGGCAGGCCGATCAGAGCCGGATAGCGGTTTCCTCCTTCGCCGTGCGGATGACGATCATGGTGAAATAGCGGGCGACATTGTTTTCATCGCGGAAAAGCCGCTCGCACAGCGTATCGAATTCCTCCATGTCGCGCAGGCGCAGCATCAGCACGACATCGGTTTCGCCCGTCACGGAATAGGCTTGCGAGACCGCCTCCTCTGCGACCGCGATATCGAGAAAGCGGCGCATATGCGTCTCGCCGTGCAGCTTCAGTTCCACCGTCACCAGGGCCTTGATCCCGCGTCCGGCCTTTGCCGGATTTAGGATCGCGACGATGCGGTCGATGACACCCGATTTGCGCAGCCGCTGCACGCGGCGCAGGCAGCTGGAAGGAGCAAGACCCACCTCGTCGGCCATGTCGATATTCGTGCGCGAGGCGTCGCGCTGCATGAGGTTCAGGAGTTTGCGGTCGATGCGATCCATTCCCGGAGCATAGCGGCCGAACCGGCATTTGCAATAAAATTGCAAGGCACTGCAATCTTTGACCGCAAATTCGAAGCGAACGGGTCTAGCAGATTGGGGCACCACAAAAGGGGTCTCCGATGTCGTTCCTATCCTTCGTGAAGCGCAATACCAGCCAGACACTCGCCATCTACTGGGTGCTTGTCCGCATCACCGTTCCGATCGCAATCCTGACCGAGATCCTGTCGCGGATGGGTCTGGTCAAGGCGGCAGCACCCGCCTTCGCGCCGGTCATGAACCTGATCGGGCTTCCGCCGGAACTGGGCCTTGCCTGGCTGACCGGCATGCTGGTCGGGATCTGGGGCGCCGTCCCGCTCGTCTTCACCCTCGTTCCCGCATCCTCGCTCAGCGTCGCCGACGTCACGGTCTTCTCGGCCCTGATCCTCTTTGCGCACGGCCTGCCGATCGAGCAGAAGATCATCCAGAAAGCCGGCCCGGGCATGATCGCGACCACGGTGCTGCGCATAGCGGGCGGCCTGCTCTATGCGTTCATGCTGCACCATGTTCTCTCGGCGACGGGCTGGCTGTCGGCGCCGGTCGATCCCGTCTGGCTGCCGATGGGCGCGACACCCGGCTGGGGCGACTACCTCTGGGGTCTTGCCGAGACCATGATGTGGATGCTCGTCATCCTGCTCGCCCTCTCCTGGACGCTCGAGATCCTCAAGGTGACCGGGCTCATGGAATGGATGATGAAGGCGCTTTCGCCCGTGCTTCGCCTTGCCGGCATCCGCGGCGAGGCAGGACAGCTGACGGCGATCGGGCTGTTCCTCGGCATTTCCTACGGCGCCGGCCTATTGATCCGCGAGGCGCAATCGGGGGCGATCTCGCCCCGCCAGATCTTTCTCTCCTGCGTGTTCATGGGTTTTGCCCATAGCGTCATCGAGGACACGATCGTGGTGATGTCGCTCGGCGCCGACCTCAACGGCGTCCTGACAGGCCGGCTCGTCTTTGCGGTTGCGGCCTGCGCGGCCATCGCCGCCCTGCTTCGCCGCCTGCCCGACAAGGCTTTCTTCGCCCGGATGTTCCGGCCGGCGACCATGGAGGCCGAACGGCGATAGGCCTCGGCAAGTCCGGCGCGGGCGGGTCCCGCGCCGATCACGTCGGGTTCACCGAACTTTGTACTCACCTCTTCATCTACCGCTTTCTCGACCTTCGTATAGTTACAAATCCCGGCCAACGCGGTGATCTTGATGGGACGGAAGAACAGTCACTCCTGGATAGCGGATGGTTGGCCATGGATCGAGACACGCCCTGTCAGCGCATGAACGGCCACGCGCCGTTGCAGCCGATCCCTCATCCAGGCTCTGCGAAATCCCTGGCATCCCCTCCCTCCCGACCGCGCCATCCTCAAATCCGCATAGAGAAGAACCGCATGCACAAGACAGTGCTGGCCGCCGCCGCAGCGCTTGCCGTTTCCGCCGTGCCCTCGCTTGCTGCCGGCAAGGAACCGCTGAATGATCGAGCCGCAAACCAGATCAGAACGCAGTTCTCCAGGCTGATGGATCTCGCCAACCGGCACGATTTCAAGGGCCTGCACGCAATGTTCTGGCAATCGCCCTCTGCCCTCCTCGTCGCCAAGAGCGCCATTCCCGCCGAAGGCAACTGGGCGGGTTTCTGGGGCAACGAAGCGATCGACCGGAAACTGCACGACATCGGCACATCCGGCCCGGTCGTGCTCGAGCCGGACTACACGAAACTCAAGGTCGTCGGCCTGACGCATGATGTGGCCGAATCCTACGCGCCGATGAACATCACCGTCTCCTACGCCGGCCAGGACGGGACGCCCAAGCCCTTCCTGATGATCATCGACTGGATTCATGTCGGAAAGGACTGGAAGGTTGCTTCGGAAATCATTCTGCCGGTGCCGCCGGCACCTGCCGCCAAGGGTTAGCTGCCCGCAAGACTGAAACCCTCCCCCAACCGCCGCCCGTGCCGCCTGCCCCCCGTTCACGCACGGAGCGACAACAGAAAGGACCTCGAAATGTCTGCAATGACCAGAACCCTCTTCGTTTCCCTCGGCCTCGCCCTGATGTCGGCACCGCTCGCAGAGGCAAAGACCATGTCGCCGGCGGCCGTCGCAACGATCGGACAGCACAGGCTGCTGACGGATGCCGATGGCCTGTCGCTTTACACCTACGACAAGGACCAGCCCGGAAAGTCCGACTGCACCCTGCTCTGCGCTCTCGCCTGGCCTCCGTTCGAAGCACCGGCCGGCGCCAAGGCTTCCGGCCCCTGGAGCGTCATCACGCGGCCGACGGGCGTCACCCAGTGGGCCTATAACGGCGCGCCGCTCTATACCTATCATTTCGATTCCCAGCCGGGAGACGTCCATGGTGACGGCGCCGAAGGCGTCTGGCATGTCGCCCGGCCGTAACGGCATCGCGCCGGACCGTGGATGACGTGTCCCGCACTGGCAACAGGGCAAGCACAATCGGCCGCATAACGCCCGACAACCTTGCCCTGCCGCGCAAATCGCTCCAATGATGGAAAGCTCGATTCCGCGCGCAGACGCTTCAGATCAGCGCCTGCGCATCCCCCGAAATCAGAGCCTCCGGAAAAGGGACGCGAATGAAGAAGCTACCCGGCGCCGTTCTTGCACTTGCGATCGCCGTCCATGGCGCCGGGGCACGGGCAGACGACGCGGCACCGCCCTCCTACGCCGATACGACACTGACCGGCGACTGGCACGGCTATCGCAACTGGCTGCGCGACCAGGGCGTCACCTTCACGATGTCCCAGACCAGTGACGTGCTCGGCAATGTCTCCGGCGGCCTGAAACGCGGGACGGCCTATGACGGTGTCTTCCAGCTGCAGGGTGATTTCGACATGGACCGGCTGGTCGGCTGGACCGGCGGCGCCATTCATGTTTCCGGTTATGCGATCCAGGGCCAGGGCCTGTCCGGCAAGGATATCGGCAATCTCCTGACGGTCACCTCGGTGGAAGCCGATCCCGGCTTCAGGCTCGGGGAATTCTATCTCTCGCAGAGCTTCATGGACGACAAGGTGACGGTCAAGCTCGGGCAGATCCTGGCGGACCAGAGTTTCGCGATCAGCAATACGGCGAGCCTTTTCGTCAACTCCACCTTCGGATGGCCGGGCATCTTTGCCGCCGATCTTCCCGGAGGCGGACCGGCCTATCCCTTCGCCGTTCCCGGCGCGCAGATCATCGTCAAGCCTGACGATGCCTGGACGCTGCAGGCCGCCATCTTCAATGGCAGCCCGACCGGGTCCGACCCCGACGGCAATGCCAATGGACTGGGATTTCCGCTGGGCGATGGCGTCCTGGCGATTGCCGAGGCAGGCTATGCCTATATGCCCGCAAAGGGCGGGACCGGCCTGCCCGGCACCTACAAGATCGGCGCCTGGTACAATTCCGAAGAATTCGACAGCCTGACCACCGCATCGAACGGCGTCTCGCTCGCCGATCCGCTCTCGAGCGGCAGCCCGCGCCGGCTCTCGGGCAATTTCGCGGTCTATGCCGTCGTCGACCAGACGCTCTGGCAGGAGCCGGGAAGTTCGGACAATGGCCTCAATGGATTTTTCCGGATTGCCGTGGCGCCGCAGCAGGAGCGCAACAGCATGAACTGGTATTTTGATATGGGCCTTGCCTATAAGGGGCTTCTGCCGGGCCGCGACGACGACACCGCCGGCATCAGCTTCGCCTATGCCAGCATGAGTTCGGGCATGTCGGATCAGGTAAAGGCCGAAAATGCCTTCAACGGGACATCTCAGCCGGTGCCGAGTTCCGAAGCCGTCATCGAAGCCACCTATCAGGCGGCCGTCACGCCATGGATGACGGCGCAGCCATTCTTCCAATATGTCATCCGTCCCGGCGGCAATGCAGCCGATCCCGACAAGCAGAACTCACGGATCCAGAACGCGGCGATTTTCGGCCTCAGAGCGGTCGCGTCTTTCTGAGAGAGTCATCGGGCCCTGTGGCTCGGCCCGCGCATCCGGGAGGATGAAGCGGCGCCCGTTCACCGGGCGCCGCCTTTCTTTGATGCGAGCGGCTTCTACACGAGCGGTCCGCGGCCCGTCGCAATCAGGTCCTCTTCCTCATCGCGCTGGTGCCCGCCGAATGCGGCGGCCGCAGCGGCGATGAAGGCGCCGACGAGCAGCGAGAGCGAGCCGATCAGCGCCGAGGTCGCAGCAGCTTTGCGGGCCTTGTCGGCGGCAGCCTGTGCCGCAACCTTGGCATCGTCGATCTGCTTCAGCACGGTATCGACCCTGGCGCGGGCGTCGGCCTCGGAAAGCCCTGTCCGGGCCGAGACGATGCCGGCAATATAGGTCTTGTCACCATCAGGCACCGAGCCGTTCGCAGCACCCTGCAGCAGGATGCGGGAAATCTCGGCCGTGGCCGCGCCATTATCCTCGCTGGCGCGATTGGAAATATTCTGCGGCCGCAGCAGCGCGTCCGTGAAATAGGCCGTGGCCATGCCGGGGCCGGCCGTATCCGTATCCGAAGCCGAGGCTGCCGCGGCAGACCCGCCTGCGACACCGGCGGCCATTGCAGCCTGGCCCGCCGCACTTGCCCCGGCACCCGCAAGCGAGGTCAGCGACGACGCCAGGAAACCGGCGACGAAGACGGTCGCGAGCGCCCAGCTGAGGAAGCCATGCGCGGTATCGCGGAAGAAGACCTCATTGGTGTGGATGACCGCCCATTTGGTCCGAAGACGCCCGGTCAGGTAGCCGCCGAGCGCCGACGAGAGCCACTGGACCACGACAAGCCAGATCGCCGCAGTGATGCCGACTGTCGCAGCCGAGCTGCTTTCGCCCGACCAGGGAGAGACCATCGTCAGCCCCACGCCGGAGCCGAGCAGCAACAGGATGAGCGTGATGCCCGTCGCCGCCACGGCGCCGCCGACGATCGGACCCCAGGCAATGGCAGGCTTCGAGGATTCGACCGGCATCGCACCCGTGCGATTGCCGGCGATGACTCTTTCTTCAGCAAGAGACATGACAGCCCCCTATCGCATGAAGAGCACGAGCAGGATGACGATCGGCAACGGGATGCCCAGAAGCCAGAGAAGAATACCGCGACCCATTTGAAAATCCTCCGTGAATTGAATGTGTTCGCGAGAACCGAACGCCACCGAATACTGTTTGTTCCCGAGGCGGAAGCGGCGTGGGTGCGTGGAAGTTTGCCCGTTTGGTTCCTTCGAGACAGAAGCGGGTAAGCGGATGCGCACGCGGCCCGAAGGGCCGGATAACGAGGCTGCGGGCGGCAGGCCGCAACACCGGCCCGCACATTGGCCGACGCAATCCTCAACCTTCATGGAACTGGCGACTCCGCCCCGCGTTCCCATTTCAGTAGAAAGGAATATTTCATGGCCCGTAAGACAAAACCGCTCGTCGAAGTCGCCGCCAGAACTGAGGACGGTCGCGTGCCGCTCGGCATCATGAACACCAAGCAGGCGCTCGACCTGCCCGAAGAGCTGGATGTGGAGATCTCCCATCCGGACGAAGAGGCCGGCGCGACGGATAACTTCATCGACAGGGACGAACTGCGCAGGGTCCGGAGAAAAGCCCATGGCAAGGGATGAGCATGAGCAAAGCGACCGCGAGCAGGTCTGGAGAAAATTCCGCAAGGCGGTGAACATGACGCCGGCCACGCTCGAGAAATGGCTGGCGACCGACGAGAGCAAGGCGAACGGCTGGCAGGAGGAAGGCGGCAACGAAACGATCGGCCATCACTCCGGCCGCCGGATCGTCGAGATCAGGCACAAGAAGAAGGCCGACCTGACCGAGGCCGACTATGCCCACATGCGCAAGGTCGTCGGCTACGTGCATCGCCATCTCGCCCAGGGCGGGCCGCAAAAGGACAAGGAGCATTCCCCCTGGCGCTACTCGCTGATGAACTGGGGCCATGACCCCCTGGTCAAACATTGATGCACCCCGTGCATCAATGTTTGATCCAGCCCCCCTGGGTCAAGGCGCAGCCTTGATCCCAACGTCAAGGCGCAGCCTTGATCCCCATCGGCATTGTCAGAAAATCTATCTTTATGCCGTTCAAGAATTGCCCGAAAACATCGCTCCAGGTGAGATGCGACCAGCGTCGAATTCTGCATCTTCGGATGACCGTAAGTTCGAAGGCTTCAGTCGACCGAACATGTACCTCAAGCGCCATTTTTCCGCGAAAAGAGCGCCCTCATGATCTTGAAGAAATCCTTGATCAGCCGAATGTAGGTCCAATGGTTTGGATATTCGTCATATGACACCTCCCAAGGCGGCGTGCGCGGATCTCTTTTCTTGCGCCTGGCACCCCAGGGGCCGACCTTGTCGCCTCCCGATTTCCGGATCGCTCTCTTGAGTGCATCGATCTCGTCGCGCTCTGTCGGCATTTAAACCCTAAACACTCCGGAAGTCATGAGACGCTCAACGTCGGGGCCGCAGGCGGAAAATTCCGGAGTTCGGTAGCAACTGCCACAACCAAGTTGCGTCATTTGGCAGGTTTGCGCTGGAAGCGGTCACGTTCCGACTGTTGGATACAATGGCAAAGCGTTAGGTCCCCAGTCTCCGGTTTTCCGCAGAAAGCACCTTTCTTAGGAAAAACCGCCGGGGTGTACGGTCGTCCCCTTCGAGTTCCCCAAACTGCTCATAACCAAGCTTCAGGTAGAACGGTTTTGCTTGAAAGTCGTACGTGTCCAGGAAGATGCCCAGGTATCCCCGTTCGCGGGCAATGCGCTCTGCTTCTCCCATTAATTGACGGCCAAGCCCCTTTCCTCGGAGTGCCTCAGGCACAACCAAATACTTGACGAACAGCCAATTGAGTTCATCGAACGCATACAGGCCGCCGACGATCTCCTCAGTCTCCGGTTGCCTCAAAACTATGCCAAGATGAGGCCATTCCGCTATGGTCGCGGTGTGGTGGCTGTTGAATTCCACCAACGGCTTAAGGAGTTGGTCAAGCTCATCAGCAGTTGGCTCGGCCGAGAGGGTCTCTATAATTGCAATCATCGCGCGAGAATGCGTGAAAGGACGGCCGTTGTCCAGTCGATCGTTGCGGCTGTTCATCCGCTTCGGGGCCGACCAGCGCGGCTCGATCCCACTCAGGCTTCCGCACCCCGCGAAAGCCCCGCCTATTGATACCCGTCTTACGCGAGCTATTTCGCCGTCATGGATCATCTCTTCGACGACGACACGCATCACAAGAGCCTGCGCGCGGGATTGCGCCGCATCGAGCGGGGTGACGGCCGCAAGGCCATGCTGCTGCAATTCATCTTTACCGTCATAGACATCGCCATCCTCGCCTTCTTCGTGCTCGGCCCCTATTTCCGCGCCGCCCCCACCTATCTCGTCATCGATTACGTCATCGCCGTCTGGATCGCCGCCGAGATCGCGGCGCGCGCCGTTGCGGCCCCCTCGCTGCGCAGCTGGATCCTGCGGCCGATGACCTGGATCGATTTCATCGTTCTGGCGACGCTGCTCTTTCCCGATGCGCTCTTCAACTTCGCCTTCCTGCGCGTCATGCGGCTCTGGGCGATCGGGCGAAGCCCGCTGCTGAAGGAGGCGCTGCGCCGGATGAGCTGTGGCTATGCGCTCGATGTCGTGCGCGCGGTGATCAATTTCCTGGTCTTCCTCTTCCTCGTTACAGGCTTCGTCTACACTTCCTTCTTCTACAACCAGCCGGGCGGCGAAGGCTTTGTCGATGCGCTCTATTTCACCGTCGCGACAGTGACCACGACAGGCTTCGGCGACATCACCCTGCCCGGCACGCTCGGCAAGCTGACCTCCGTCGTGACGATGATCGTCGGCATCTCGCTCTTCGTGCGGCTGGCGCAGGCGGTGGTGCGCCCGCACAAGGTCACCTTCGCCTGCCCGCGCTGCGGCCTGCAGCGCCACGATGCCGATGCCGTCCATTGCAAGGCCTGCGGCGAGATCCTCAACATTCCCGACGAGGGCACGTAAGCTGCTGCCCGCCCAAAAAACGACCGCGCCGCGGAACCGCCTGCCTTCCCTATCGTTAGGATCAAAGCCCCCAGAGATCTGAAGGATAGGAAGATGAGCGTTATCAGTGAGTTCCAGTCATTCATTGCGAAAGGCAACGTCATGGACCTGGCCGTCGGCGTCATCATCGGCGGCGCCTTTGGCGGCATCGTCAAGTCTCTGACCGATGACATCATCATGCCCGTCGTCGGCGCGGTCCTCGGCGGCTTCGATTTCTCGAACTATTTTTTCCCGCTCTCTTCCACCGTCAATGCGCCGACCCTTGCGGCCGCCCGCGCCCAGGGCGCCGTCTTCGCCTATGGCAGCTTCATCACCGTCGTCATCAACTTCCTGATCCTCGCCTGGATCATCTTCCTGATGGTCAAGGGCGTAAACTTCCTGCGCGCGCAGGTGGAGCACCAGGAAAAGACCGGAAAGACCCCGCCCGCCCCGCCGCCGGCCGATGTGCGGCTCCTGACGGAGATCCGCGACCTGCTGGCGAAAAAGGCGGCGTGAGACGGCAGGCCGGCAGCCCCGCCCTGCCGGCCGCAGCTCAAATGCAATTCCGCTAAATCAGCGGGTGATATCGGGCAGGATTTGGGTCTATACCGGGGCTGCCCCCGAAATCGCCTCCCGAGTCCGCCATGCCACTTCCCTATCGCAATTCCCGGCTGCTTCGCCGTTCCCGCGTCATCTGGGGATCCTTCTCGCTCTGGCGGCCACGGCTGGTTTTCTGGTGCGGGGCGCTGGCGATCGGCCTTGTCAGCGTCGGTTTTGCCAGGCTTGCCGATCTCGCGCAAAAGGCCTTTGCCGGCCTGACGGCATCGGGCGAATGGTCGTTCCTGCTGCCGCTCATTGTCAGCCCGCTCGGCTTCATGCTCTCGGCCTTCCTTGCCATCAGACTGTTTCCCAATTCGCAGGGCAGCGGCATTCCCCAGGCGATTGCCGCCCGTCACCTGCGCGAGGAGGAAGACCGCTCACGGCTGCTTTCGCTGAGGATCGCCGCCGGCAAGATCGCGCTTACCGTTCTCGGCCTTTTCTGCGGCGCCTCGATCGGCCGCGAAGGACCGACGGTGCAGGTCGGTGCCTCGATCATGCTGGCGGTGGCGCGTTTCGGCGGCATGGCGCAGGCCCGCGGCCTGATCCTGGCCGGCTCGGCTGCCGGCATCGCCGCCGCCTTCAACACGCCGCTTGCCGGCATCGTCTTCGCCATCGAGGAGATGAGCCGCACCTATGAATCGCGCGCCAATGGCGTCGTTCTGACCGCCGTCATCCTTTCCGGTCTCGCAGCCCTCGGCCTTGCCGGCAGCTACAACTATTTCGGCGAGGCCTCCGTTTCGCCGGCTGGCCTCAGCGACTGGGGCCTCGTTCTCGCCTGCGGCATCGGCGGCGGCGCGCTCGGCGCCGGCTTCAGCGGACTTGCCCTGCATTTCGGCCAGCGCATCCGCCGCTGGGCGCAGCCGCAGCCCCTGCCGCGCATGGTGGCGCTTGCCGGCCTCTGCGGCCTGGCGGTCGCCGGCATCGGCATCGCCTTCGGCGGCACGACCTTCGGCACCGGCTACGAACAGGCGCGAAGCGCCGTCGAAGGCCACCCGCTGCCGCTCCTCTTCTTCGCCGGCAAGCTGGTGGCGAGCTTCCTGTCCATGCTCTCGGGCATTCCGGGCGGCATCTTCGCCCCTTCGCTCGCCGTCGGCGCCGGCTTCGGCAGCACGGTCGGTCTGGCTCTCGGCACCAGCATCGCGCTGGCAGCCATCCTCGGCATGACCGGCTATTTCTCCGGCGTCGTGCAGGCGCCGATGACGGCCTTCGTGATCATCCTGGAAATGACCGGCGACCACCAGGCCGTCATCCCCATCATGGCCGTCGCCATGCTCGGCTACCTCACCTCCCGCCTGCTCTCGCGCGAGCCGCTCTATCACGGCCTCTCCCGCGTCTTCATCGCCGCGGCGGTGCGGGCACGGCGGGCAGTCGAACGGGAGGAGGCCGCGGCCTAAGGGCACGCGCGGCAATTCATCCTTGAACCAAACCCGGCCCTTGCGAGTTCTCTCTGCACGCGAGGGAGAAACACCATGTCCGCAGGTCTCATCGAAGGCTTCCAGCAGCGTCGCCTCCCGGGCGATGGCCTGGAGATCGACGCGCTTGTCGGCGGAAACGGCCCGCCGCTGCTGCTCCTGCACGGCTGGCCGCAGACGCGCATGTGCTGGTCGCGCGTCGCGCCTGCCCTTGCCGCGCATTTCACCGTCGTCATTCCCGACCTGCGCGGCTATGGCCGCAGCGACAAGCCCGAAGGCAGCGCCGATCACGAGACCTATTCCAAGCGCGCCATGGCCCGCGACCAGATCGCCACCATGCGCGCACTCGGCTTCGAGCGCTTTGACGTCGGCGCCCATGATCGTGGCGCCCGCGTCGCCTATCGCCTTGCTTTCGATCATCCCGAAACCGTCACGCGCCTTGCAAGCCTCGACGTCATCCCGACGGCCGACATGTGGGCGCGGATGGGCGCGAAGGAGGCCGTTTCGGCCTGGCACTGGTCTATGCTGGCCCAGCCGGACGGACTGGCGGAAAAACTTGTCGGCGGTGATCCGGAATGGTTCGTGCGCTACATTCTCGCGCATCAATCCGCACCCGGCTTCGTCTTTCCGCAAGATAATCTCGCCGACTATCTCGCCTGCGCCCGCGACCCGCGGAGCATCCACACCTGGGCCGAGGACTATCGCGCCGGATGGACGATCGACCGCGAGCTCGACGAGAAGAACCGCGGCTGGAAGCTCGACGTGCCGCTCCTGATGCTCTGGGGCGAGCGCGGCACGCTGAAAGGCAGGGATGGGCTCGAGCCCTGGCGGGCCTGGGCCGAACAGGTGGAGGGTGAAGCCCTGCCCTGCGGTCACTTCATTCCCGAGGAAGCACCCGATGCCGTCATCGCGCATTTCACCCGGTTCTTCGGCGCGGCGCGCTGACGGCCACCTGCCCTCCGCGCCGCTGCCATGAAAGCGCTCGGGCTTCAGAAGGCCGAGCGGATGGTGCCGCCATCGACGCGCAGCGTCGCGCCGCTGATATAGGCGGCATGATGGCTTGCGAGATAGATGACGGCAGCTGCGATCTCATCGGGACGGCCGAGACGGCCGATGTCGTTCGGCACCATGTCCTTGACGCAGCCGCTTTCGATGTCCTCCCAGCGATCGCCCCAGCCATGCGCCGGCGCAATCTTTTCCAGGAGGTCCCGCACGGCCGGGACGAGGATCGCGCCGGGGGACACGACATTCGATGTCACGCCCGTATCCTTCAGCCGCCGCGCCAGCGAGACCGCGAGATTGTGGCGCGCGGCAAGCGACGCTTCGTAATCCGGCTGCATCGGGATCGGCTGGGACGCCAGACCGCCGCCGATCTGGATGACCCGGCCAAAGCCGCGGCCGACCATTGCGGGCACCAATCCCCGGATCATCCTGACGGCCGAGACGACGTTGATCTGATAGGTCTCCACCCAATTGGCCGGTGTTGCCGAATGCCAGTCGAGATGGTGGTAATGGCCGGCATTGTTGACGAGAATATCGATATCGCCGCCGGCAAGCGCCTGGCGGATAACCGCTTCGGCCCCTTCGTCATCGGCGAGGTCGCCGATCGCCACATCCGCCCTGCCGCCGGCCGAAACGATGGCGCCAGCCACAGCCTCGGTGCGCGCCCGGTCGCGGCCGTGCACCACGACGGCAGCCCCTTCCGCCGCAAACATCTTCACCATCGCCTCGCCGAGCCCCGAAGATGAGCCGGTCACGAGGGCCCGCTTGCCGGAAAGCTGCATATCCATTGTCTTTCTCCATTTCACGATCTTGGATGAGACAAGAATAGGCGCTAGAGATTATCCCGATTAGGCGTTTAAATCGGGACGAACCATGCCGATATTCCGCACAGTAGAAGGCGGTGGATTCACCGAAATCAGGGCGGCGATCGCCGTTGCCGAGCATCTGAGCTTCCGCGCCGCCGCCGATGCGCTATCGATGTCGCCGACAGCGCTGAGCAGCAATGTGCGCGCGCTGGAGGACCGGCTCGGCATCCGCCTCTTCAACCGCACGACCCGCAGCGTCTCGCTGACCTCCGCCGGCGAGGAGTTCATCGCCAGCGTGGCTCCTTCGCTGGCCGCCATCGAACAGGCCATGCAGGCTGCCGGCAGCCATGGCACGCGTCCCTCCGGCACATTGCGCATCAACAGCTCGGTCACCGGCGCCCATGAAATCCTGACCCCGCTGATACAGGCCTACATGGCGCGCCACCCGGCCGTACAGGTGGAGCTGTCGAGCGAAAGCCGGCTGGTGGATGTGGTGCTGGAAGGCTGCGACGCCGGCATCAGGCTTGCCGAATCCGTGCCGGCCGAAATGGTGGCCGTGCCACTGCCCTTCGGTCTCGATTTCTGCGTGGTGGGCGCGACCGGCTATTTCGCCGGTCACCCGGCGCCGCGCACGCCGCTCGATCTGGCCGCCCACAGCTGCATCCGCTCGCGGGCATCGGGCGGCGGCATCTACCGCTGGGAATTCGAACAGAATGGCGAAACGCTCGAGATCGATGTACCGGGCGCGCTGACGCTCGACGACCAGTCGCTGATGCTGAAGGCCGCCATCGCCGGCATGGGGCTTGCCTATATTTCCCGGGCGATCGCCGCTGAGGCGATCGCGAGCGGCAGGCTTGTGACCGTGCTGGAAGACTGGGTGGCGGGCTCCTCCCCCCTTTGCCTCTACTACCCGCGCAACCGCAATACTTCCGCGGCACTTCGGGCGCTGATCGATCTGATCCGCGCAGACAGCGGCAGCCGCGGCTGAGCCTGGTCGAGCCTGTAGGGTCTCCGTGCCACCAGGCTCAGAAGCGGCAAGGCCCAGCGCAGGCCATCCCATTCCGGCGCATCGAGCGGATCGGCGAGCGGGTCTTTCCTGTGCCGGCGGCTAGGCCTGTGAAGCTCGTTTGCGAGCATGATCCAGTTGAGAAGCATCATCCTGCCTCCATCTATGACAGATGCAACGGAGCTAAGGCGCGAAGCCCGGCAAAGGTAGACGCGCGGATAAAAGGGGGTTTTCATCCGTGAAAGAGGCAAGCTGGGATGACCTGCAGCTCTTCTTCCATGTCGCGACATCGGGCGGCCTGACGGGTGCTGCCGCGCGCACGGGCCTCAGCGCCCCGACGATCGGCCGGCGCATGCTGGCGCTGGAGCGGGCGACCGGACGCACGCTCTTCCGGCGCGGCCCGACCGGCTATCTGCTGGCCAGCGATGGCGAGATGCTGTTCGAGCGCGTTCTCGTCATGCAGGAAGCGGCCGAGGCGATATCGGACTGGCGCGGCGACGTGCTGACCCTGCCGATCGTTTCGACCGGTGCCGATGCCTGGACGCTGCGCTTCATCGCCGATCATCTATCCGAAGTCTGGAGCCCGAAAGACGAGTTCCGCATGTGCTACAAGGCGCTCGACACCGGCCAGGACCTGACCTATCGCGAGGCGCATCTCGCCCTCATGCACGGCAGGCCGGAGCGCGGCAATTTCGCCACGCGCCGCTCCGTCTCCGTCGCCCACGCAGCCTATCAGGCCGCCACCTTCAGCGCCGCCAATCACAACTGGATTTCACTGGGAACCGAGATTGCGACAACACCCGCCGACAAATGGACCTTCGAGCAGCCCGACCACTGGATCACCAGCTGGACGAACACGCCGCTGATGCTGCCCCACCTCATCCGCGGCGGCGCCGGCCGCGGCCTGCTGCCCTGTTTCATGGGCGATGCCGACCCCGGTCTCGTCCGCGCCGGGCCTGTGATCGACAGCCTGACCTATGACATCTGGATCACCGTGCACGAGGACGAGCGCCAGCGGCCCGAAGTGCGAACCGTCATCGACAGGCTGAGTGCGCTGTTTGCCGCTCATGCGGGTCTGTTTGCCGGCCGATGCGAGCACCATTGAGCGCCATTACAAGGCGGCCGGAGGCGCTCCATGCCGCGGCCATTGCGGCGGCTGCACCGCCGGATGCGTGAGGCCCTCCTCTTCGGCCTCGTCATCGCAGGCCGTCCGCAGCTTCGACGCGCTGCCCTCGATCTGGTCGAGCAGGGTTTGAACCTCGTCGAACCGGCCGAGAAGGCGATGGGTGAGTTTCCTGAATCTGCGTCTGGACATGGTGAACTCCTTTGATCCGGAACGCCGCGGATCAAAGAAAGTTCGGCTGGCTCCGCTCTGCCATGTGGCTTGCCGCCGGCAATCCGCCGTCGCGGCGGAAAGCTCCCGGCGTTGCTCCCGTTTCCCGCTTGAAGACCCGGTTGAAGGCGGCGATCGATTCATAGCCGACGGCGCGGGCGATTTCGGTAAGCGGCATCTGCTGATCCTGGATGAGGCGGCTTGCGCGATAGATCCGCCATCCCGTGAGATAATCGAGCGGGCTCTGGCCGACCACCGCCTTGAACCGCGCGGCAAAGGCCGAGCGCGACATGCCCGAGAGGCGGGCGAGCGTTTCCACCGTCCAGTCCTTTTCCGGCTCGCCATGCATGGCGTGGATCGCCCGCTCCAGATTGGCGTCACCGATGGCCGCAAGCCAGCTCCGCGTCGGCCCGCCAGGCATGGCCGAATAGGCGCGCACCGCATGGACGAAGAGCAGCTCGAACAGCCGGGCGATGACGGCGTCCGAGCCGAGGCCCGGCGCATCCGTCTCGGCCGCCAGAAGCTCCAGCACCGACTGGAAGGCCAGGCTGCGGTTCTGGTCGAGCTTCAGGTGCAGAAGCGGCGGCAGGACTTTCGTGAGCGGGCGCGCCTCCAGCCTGTCCATCTGGAACATGCCGCTGACGAAGGTGGTGACGGCCCCGCCGCCGCCGACCTCGATCCGGTTTCCGACCCTGAGCCTCTCCACCTCGACGCAGGGCATCGGCAGGGAATCCTCATGGTCGTACATGCGGTAGGGCTCCTCATCCAGCATGATGAAGACATCGCCGCTGCGCAGTGAGATCGGCTCCGGGTGGCTGTCCGTCGTCAGGATGCCGGAGCCGCGCACGACGAGCACGAACTTCACCACCGGCTCTCCCGAAGAGGCCCAGGCCCAGGGCGCGCTCGCCTCCAGCCGGGTGAAGGTTGCCTGGCGGATGCTGAAATCCCCCAGGATTTCCGTTAGCGGATCCATTTTCATCCTCCACTTTGGACGAACGAGCAATAATCATGGACCTTCGAAGCTCATACGTCCCAACGTCCGCACCCTATATGGACGGAAACAAGGACGGAGAGCAATGACAAATCCAGTTTCCACCGAACAGACAGATCCGATCGGCGAGGTCAGGCGGGCCAAGGCGCGCTATTGCCGGTTCATCGATACCAGGCAATGGGACGATTTCGCCGCCCTGTTGCTGCCCGATGTCGGCATCCGCATGGTCGACCCCGATGGCGGCCTGATCGCCGCCTTCGACGACAGGGATGCCTTCATGGCGGTGACGACGGCCTTCCTGCAGGGCGCGCGCTCCAGCCATCACATCCACAATGAGGAGATCGACCTGATCTCCGACAGCGAGATATCGGCGACCTGGGCGATGGAAGACATCGTCGTCAACGCCGCCCCCGCCCCCGGCCAGCCGGCGCGCATGCACGGCTACGGTCACTACCACGAGACATGGAAGCGGACGCCGCAGGGCTGGCGCATCGCGCGGCTTGAGCTGAAGCGCACCATCCTCGAATTCAACGACAACCAGGAAACACAGCCATGAGCAAGACACCGATCCGCGTCGGCATTATCGGCGTTCACCCCGACAAGGGCTGGGCGACCATTGCCCATATTCCGGCACTCGCGCAGCTGCCCGAATTCCGCCTGACCGCAATCAGCCACAACAGGCCTGATGTCGCCAAGGCCGCCGCCGAGAAATACGGCGTTCCCCATGCGCTCGGCTCCGCCGATGAACTGATCGGCCATCCCGAGGTCGATCTCGTCGTCATCAGCGTGAAGGTGACGCATCACCGCGAACTGGTGGAAAAGGCCGTTGCCGCCGGCAAGGCGGTGTTCTCCGAATGGCCGCTCGGCATGAACCTTGCCGATGCCACCGCCATGCGCGATCTCGCCCGCGACAAGGGTGTCGCCACCAGCATCGGTCTGCAGACCCGCGCCGTCCCGGCCTTTGCCTATATCAAGGATCTCATCGCCGAAGGTTATCTCGGCGAAGTGCTCTCGGCCACCATGGTCGGCTCCGGCATCACCTTCGGCGAAAGCATGAGCGAGACCTTCGCCTATACGCTCGATCCATCCAAGGGCGTCGGCATGCAGAACGTCGTCTTCGCCCATTCGATCGACGGGCTGACCGATATGCTCGCAAGCCGCTTCGAAACGGTGACCGGCAATCTCGCCACGCGGCGCAAGACGACCCGCATCGAGGAAACCGGCGAGATCCTGCCGATGACCGTTCCCGATCAGCTCGTTGTCAGCGGCACGCTGGAAAACGGCACCGTCGTCGCCGCGCATTTCCGCGGCGGCCTGTCGCGCGGCACGAATTTCCGCATCGAGATCAATGGCACGAAGGGCGACCTGATCCTGACGAGCCCGGTCGGTTATGTCGGCATCGGCGGCTTCACGCTGATGGGCGCGACCGGCGACGAGACCCTGCACGAGCTGGAGATCCCTGGCCGCTACGGCGCCGACCGCTTTGCCGAGGGTCCGTCGCAGAGTGTGGCGACCGCCTATCTCAGGCTCGCCGCCGATATCAAGGATGGCACGCATACCAGCCCCGATTTCGACGATGCCGTGGCGCTGCACCGGCTGATCGATGCGATCGAGACCAGCGGCGGCAAGCCGCGCAAGCTTTGAAGGAGAGAGAAGATGAAAGCTGTCATCATGAGCGGCCCCGGCGGGCCTGACGTACTGCAACTGACCGAGCAGCCGGAGCCTGTCGCCGGCCCCGGTCAGGTTCTGGTGGAGATTGCCGCCGCCGGCGTCAATTTCATGGATATCGGTGCGCGCCGCGGCGGCCTCTGGAAGGAGATGCCGAACCCCAAGATCATGGGCGTCGAAGGCGCCGGCCGGGTGCTGGCCCTGGGTGAAGGCGTGACGGAGTTTCGGCCGGGCCAGCGCGTCGCCTGGGTCTATGCGCCCGGAAGCTATGCCGAGCGCATCGCAATTCCCGCGGGCTCGCTGGTGCCGGTGCCCGACGATATCGACGACAGGACGGCCGCCGGCGTGATGATGCAGGGCCTGACCGCCAGCCATTTCGCGACGGATTTCTACCCGGTCCAGCCAGGTGACACGGCCCTCGTCCATGCAGCTGCCGGCGGTCTCGGCCTGTTGCTGACGCAGATTATCAAATCGCGCGGCGGCCGGGTGATCGGCCGCGTCTCCAGCCAGGAAAAGGCCGCCATCGCCAGGCAAGCGGGCGCCGACCATGTCATCGTCGATCCCGCCGGCACCTTCGCCGACGAAGTGCTGAAACTCACCGGCGGCGAAGGCGTAGACGTCGTCTATGACGGATCGGGACCGGAAACCTTCGCCGGCTCGCTCGCGTCGCTGCGCCGCTCCGGCACCTTCTGCTGGTTCGGCCCCGTTCTCGGCGGCCCCGGCCCGCTCGATATCATGAGCCTGCCGAAAAGCATCAAGATCGGCTATGCCGTCTTCGCCGACCATATCCACACGCCCGAACTGCTTCGCCGGCATACGGCACAGCTCTTCGAGTGGATCTCGCGGGGTGAGATGAGAGTGCATATCGATGCCGCGTACCCGCTGGCCGAAGCGGCAGGCGCGCATGCCGCGATGGAAAGCCGCGCCACGAAGGGCAAGCTGGTGCTGATACCGTGATGGACCTGTGGCGGGTGGACCGACTAGGACGCACCCGTCACGCCGTCGCCGAACCGCGCGCCCCGACAGGATTGCGCCGGAAGAGTTCGCCGACCAGCCAGCTGTCGAGATAGGCGCGCACTTCGACGATCGTTTCACCCTGGAAGCGGCAGAGCCAGCAGTAGCGGTTGTCGAAGCGCATGCCGTCGCGGGCTGTCGCCATGGAGCGGAGCTCGACGATCGCCCAGTCGCCGTCGATGAGGATGTTTTGCGTGGAGAGCCGGGTGCCCTCGGGCAGCACCTTGTGCAGCTTCTCGAAAGTGGCGGCGAAGAATTCCTGCTTGGAGCGGTAATGGCCTGCAAGCGGATGCGTGCCCATGACCGTCCAGTTCACATCATCGGCGACATGGGCGAAAAAGCCCGCGCCATCGCCCTGTTCGACATGCGAAAAGAGTGCTGCGACATGCTCTTTGTTCATGGCACTTTCCCCTGAGCGGCCGGGATGAACAATGACCTGATGAGAACTGATCGAACCCGATGGAACGGGAACGATGCAGCCATCGATAGCATGAGTTAGGAAGTGCTGAAATAGCACGCACCTGCCGCCAGGCGGGAACGAACGCCGTTCGGGCAAGTTATCCGGGCAACAATCACCTGATCGGATCGCCCGATGCGAATGCTGATGATGTTAATCCTGGCGCTGATGATCGCATCCGTCGTCGGCATATTGGCGGTGCAGATGTTTGGCGGCGGCAGCGCCAAGGGCGACAAGCCGCCGGCGGTCATCCAGCAGCCGGAGCCGAAATAGCGCCCTCACTTTGCTGCCCTCACCGTCCGGCCCTTACTTGGGCTCCAGCCGCGCCATCACCCGCTCCGTCAGCCGGTCGCATTTCCAGCCGGCGAAGGGAAAGGCATCCATTGCCACCGGTCCGATCAAAGCGTCGAGCTGGCGGCGCAGCAGGGCGCGGGCGCGATGCAGGCGGCTGCGCACGGTTTCGGGCTTGAGCGACAGCATTTCGGCGGTTTCCTCGACGCTCATCTCCTCGATCACCCTGAGGATGAAGACGAGCCGGTATTCTTCCGGCAGGCTGTCGGTCGCCTCTTCCACGAGTTTCAGGATCTGTCGCTGCGCCATGGTGATCTCGGGATTGTCGATGGGCGAACCGGTGGGAAAATCGACGACGCGGCTTTGCATCGCCGCCGTATCGACGGAGACTTCCGGCATGCGGCGTTCCCTGCGAAGGCGGCCGAGCGCCTCGTTCATGACGATGCGCGTCAGCCAGGTGGAAAAGGCGCTGGCGCCCTGGAAATCGGCCAGGTGCCGGAATGCCTTGAGATAGGCATCCTGCAGCGCGTCTTCCGCCATCGCATCGTCGCGCAGAATGCCGCGGGCAACGCGGAAGAGCCGCCGGTTATAGCGCCGCATGATGGCGCGGAAACCCCTGATATCGTTCGCCAGCGTCAGCGCCACCAGCTCGGGGTCGCTTCTATCCGCCAGCGATATCTCTGCCTGAAACGTCATGGCTCATCCTTTTTCCGCATTGGATGCCGGGGCAAGCCAAAGGTTCCCGGCATCCCGAAAAAATCTTTCGGGAACGCCAGCCCGATACCGGCATCCAATCCTGCGTAGGAAACATCGACCGGCACCTATCAGCCGGATGGAGGACCAGATGCACAAACACCTTATCGCCGCCCTCGCCGCCATGGCGCTCTCCGCGCCCGCAGCCCTTGCCGCCGGGCCAGCCCCCACCGATCCACAGATCGCCCATATCGCCTACACGGCCGGCGTCATCGACATCGAGGCAGCCAAGCAGGCGGTCGAGAAATCGAAAGACAAGGAGGTCGTTGCCTTCGCCAAGGACATGATCCGCGACCACGAGGCCGTCAACAAGCAGGCGCTCGATCTCGTCAAGAAGCTGAAGGTGACGCCCGAGGACAATGATACCAGCAAATCGCTGAGTGCCGATGCGAAAAAGGAGCGGGAGAAACTCTCCAAACTGAAGGGCGCCGCCTTCGACAAGGCCTATGTCGACAATGAGGTCGCCTATCACAAGGCGGTCAACAACGCCCTGAAGACGACGCTGATCCCGGCCGCGCAGAACCCGGACCTGAAGAGCCTGCTCGAAACCGGCCTGAAACTCTTCGAAGGCCATGAGCAGCATGCCGAGCATGTTGCCTCGATGCTGAAATGAAGGTCATGAGTGTCATGACCGTCATGGCGATCCTGCCTGGACTTTGCCTTGCGGCCGGCCTTTCCCTTCTCGGGACGGCCGCAAGCGCTGCCACGATCGAGGTGACCATCGAGAAGCTGGCGTTCGCGCCGGCGGTGGTAAAGGCGCATCCGGGCGATACGATCCTCTGGCACAACAAGGATGTGATGGATCACACCGCGACCTCGAAAGGCAATTTCGATGTGGTGATCCCGGCGGGCAAATCGGGGTCCCTAGTGGTGAAGGGGGACGGAGCGTTCGACTATCTCTGCCGGTATCATCCGAACATGAAGGGACGGATCGAGGTCGGGCGGTAAGCTTTCCTGAATTCCTCGCATCTGCGTGAAGCAGGCTTTCCGCTATACGGTATGGCACACCCTCCGCCATGCCAGGCATCTCCCCCACAAGCAGTTGTGGGGGGCAACTCACTGGCAGATGGCGGGCCAGCCCATGGTGCAGGCCCAGGTACTGTACGCGGCGAGACCTTGAAGAATAGTGCTTAGCGAGACCAAGAACGCAGTTACACCTACGACCGCCGCCCAGATCATCTGCCAAAATGAGAGCCGCAGCCGCTTCTCAATGGTTATCACTCGACCGTTCCAATAAAGGACGCCCTCGCGATCGATGCCGAGGTTGTTGAGTTCATCAATTCCGACAGTGCGGATACCATTTGGCCAATGAACTGGGTCAGCCATGAAAAGCGGTACTTGCTCCAACGCCTTATCCCGCTCGTCTTCGCGATAGCCCATTCCTCACCCCGAGTCCCCAATTCGATAAAAATATCACTGAGCTCGCATTGGGCCAAGAGGAGCATCTCTCACGTATCCGAACTTTACATTTGCCGCAGGGGTCCAGCCAGACCAAGCCCTCGAATAGAAAGACTCATCCCTTTCCAATAGTCAGCAAGCCATTCACCGCGCAGACGCGCGGTGGCTGGATTCTTGTGACAAGCACAGGAGTGAGGGAGATTGGGGCACCTCCATTTCACCCCTTCAACCTTTCACCCGCAGGCTGCCTCCAATTGATGCCGAACCGGCTGGAGGAAGCGCCGCCCACCTCCATCCGGTCCAACCGCTCACCCCTGACAACAGGATGACCCCATGTGCATGTTCTCCTCGCCGCCGAAAGCCGAGCCGCCGCAGGCGCCGCCCGAATACGCCCAGCAGAAGACGCCTGATTATGCGGCGGCCCAGTCCGCCGCCGCGCGCCGCGCTTCCGACAAGGTGAAGGGCGCGCCTTCCACCATCCTCACCTCGCCTTCGGGCGCGCCGCCGCTTGCCGATACGCAGTCACCGCTGCTCTCGGGCAACAGCCTCAAGAAGACGCTGCTCGGGCAGTAAGGCGGAGAGATCAATGGAAAATCCTCGTCGCGACAACGAGACACAGATTGCCTATCACCGCCGCCGGCTGAATGAGCTGAAGGAGGTTCGCCAGCCCTGGGAGGCGGAATGGCGGGCGCTCGCCGAGCATATCGAGCCGACGCGCCTCAGGCTGCATTCCGGCCGCGAAGGCCCGCGCTCGCGCGACAAGATCGTCGACAGCACCGGCACCCATGCCTATGAGACGCTGAAATCGGGCATGCATTCGGGCCTGACCTCGCCCGCCCGCCCCTGGTTTCGCCTCACCACCTTCGACCCTGATCTGAAGAAGCTCGACGCCGTCAAAGTCTATCTCGCCGCCGTGCAGGACAAGATGCGCGAGGTCTTTGCCGCCTCCAATCTCTACCGCGCCTTCCATATCGGCTATGGCGATCTCGGCCAGTTCGGCCAGTCGGTGGCGATCCTCGTGGAAGACGAGGAGACCGTCATCCGCGTGCAGCAGCTGGTGCATGGCCGCTTCTGGATCGCCCGCGATCACAAGGGCAAGGCGACCACGCTCTACCGGACCTTCCGCTGGTCGGTGCAGCGCATCATCGAGCGCTTCGGCTACGACAATGTGCCGGAGCGGCTCAGAGGCCTCTACGACACGTCGAAATATGGCGAATGTTTCGACGTCTATCACGCCATCGAGCCGCGCCACGACCGCGACCCCAAACTGATCGACAAGCGTAACAAGCCCTTTCTCTCCAATTACTGGATCGACGAGATCGGCTCCGAGCTGCTGGAAGAAAGCGGTTTTGACAGCAATCCCATCATCGCGCCCGCCTGGGAACTGTCCGAAGACGATCACTATGCGCTCTCGCCCGGCCAGAAGGCGCTCGGCGATATCAGGATGCTGCAGCTGGAGCAGATGCGAAAGCTCGAAGGCATCGACAAGAAGGTGCGCCCGCCGATGAACGCGCCGACCTCCATGCAGAACAGCCCGGCCTCGCTGCTGCCGGGTGCGGTGAACTATGTGGATGACCCCACCGGCAAGGGCTTCCGTCCCGCGATGGAGGTGAACCTCAGCCTGATGGAGCTGCGCGAAGATATCCAGGAAGTGCAGAACCGCATCGAGAAGACCTTCTTTGCCGATCTCTTCTTCGCCATCACCAATATGGAAGGCGTGCAGCCGCGCAACCAGTTCGAGCTGACCCAGCGCAAGGAAGAGCAGCTGCTGCAGCTCGGCCCCGTGCTGGAAAACGTCTTCGGCGACCAGCTGGGACCGACCATCGACCGCACCTTCGATATTCTGGCCGCCCGCGACGAGCTGCCCCCGCCCCCGCCGGAGCTGCAGGGCACGGAGCTGAAGGTCGAATATATTTCCACGCTGGCGCAGGCGCAGCAGGCGGTGGCGACAGGCGCGATCGAACGCGGCGTCGCCTTCATGGGCCAGGTCTCGGCAGTCAAGCCGGAAGCGCTCGACAAGCTCGATGTCGACGAGGCGATCGATCTCTATTTCGATGCGATCGGCGCGCCGCCCTCGATGATCCTTGCCGATGACAAGGTGGAGGCGATCCGCGCGCAGCGGGCACAGCAGATGCAGGCGGCGCAGACCGCACAGATGGCCTCGCAGGTGGCGCCCGCGCTGAACCAGGGCGCCAAGGCAGCGCAGGTACTGGCCGATGCCAATGACAACCCCAACGGCGCTGCCCTGCTGCGCCAGCTGGGGCTCGCCTGATGGAGCAGTTTAAGGATCAACCATCCATCCCCCAAAACCTGGGACGAGACGAAATCACCGCGGCCTTCCGCGAGGTCTTCGCCAGCGCATCCGGAAAGCGCGTGCTCTTCTGGATGCTGGAACAATGCGCGATCTACCAGGAGGCCTATGCCGGCGAACTCGTCAACGCCACGCATTACACGCTCGGCAAGCAGGGCGTCGGTCGCCGGCTGATCGCCGAGTTCGATCGCATCGACCCAACGCTCTATCCGCGCCTGCTTCTGGCGATCGCGGATCTCAAGGCAAACGACAAGGCAGCGGCGGCAAGCCGCGCCGCAAGCGAGGAAGGCGAAGAACATGACGTTGATGCTTAGGATCGGCAGGCCGGAAATGGCGATGAGTGCCGAAGGTGCCGGCAGCGGCGGTGGCGAAGATGCTGCACCCGAGAGCGTTCTCTTCCCCGAGGATGCGCCGTCACCGGGCAGCGACAAGGACGGCGATGGTTCGACCGAAAACCGGAACGACACCACCGATCAGACCGGCGACGACCCTGCCGACCGCGTGCCTGACGATGGCCGCTATGCCCTGACCATGCCCGAGGGCATCGAGGTGGATCAGGAGCTGATCGACGCGCTCGGCCCCGATTTTCACGATCTCGGCCTGACCAACCGGCAGGCACAGCAGCTGGCGGACCGCTTCATCGAAATCCAGGGCCGGCGCGGCAAGGCGGCGGGTGAAGCCTGGGCCGGCCGTGTTCAGGGCTGGGCAGACGAAGCCCGCAAGGACCGCGAGATCGGCGGCGCGAAATGGACGGGCACCGTCGGCTCGGCGCAGCGCGCACTCTCCCGCCTCGGTACGCCCGCCCTGCGCGAGTACCTGAATACCAGCGGCGGCGGCAACCACCCCGAGATGATCAGAATTTTCGCAAAGGTCGGATCGATGATCCAGGAGGACAACCCACCGAATGGCGGCGCGGGCGGAAACGGCAGGAAAGCCGAAACCGCGCACCTGATGTTTCCCAAAGACGCACCGAAGGGCTGATAAGACATGGCCACCATTGGCAGCTACTACCCCAACCTCGTTGACGCATTCAAAGGCTCGGCCGAAGGCGCCGTCATCGAGCTTCTCTCCCAGCAGAACCCGATCCTCGACGACGCGATGGCCGTCGAATGCAACATGGATGCCGTGCACCGCCATATGGTGCGCACCGGCCTGCCCTCGGTCTCCTGGGGCCGGCTCTACCAGGGCATCAAGCAGTCGAAGGCGACGATGCAGCAGGTGGATGACACGACCGGCTTCGTGCATGCCCGCTCCGAAATCGACATGCGCCTGCTCGATCTGGCACCCGACAAGGCCAAGGCCCGCCTCGTCGACACCATGCCCTTCATCGAGTCCCTGAGCCAGGAAATGGCCTCCGGCCTCTTCTACCATGACACGGCGACGACGCCGGAGAAGTTCAAGGGCCTGTCCGCCCGCTACTCCGCCTATAATCCAAACCTGCCGAATGTCGCCCAGCCGAATATCGCCAACCAGGTGGTCAACGGCGGCGGCACCGGGGCCGACAATACCTCGATCTGGTTCGTCACCTGGGGCGACCACGCCACCCACCTTCTCTATCCGAAGGGCACCAAGGCGGGCGTCAAGATCGACGACAAGGGCGAGCAGCGCGTGCTCGATGCCAATGGCGACCCCTACTATGCCAAGGAGACGCTCTATACCTGGCATATCGGCGCTGCCGTGAAGGACTGGCGCTACAATGCCCGCGTCGCCAATATCGACGTTTCCGACATGATGGCCGGCACGGTCGATCTCTGGTCGCTCCTGCGCAAGGGCTACTACCGCCTGCAGTCGCGCCGCCTGAACGCCAAGGCGAGCCGCATCGCCATCTACATGAACAAGGATGTGCTCGAAGTGCTCGACGTGCAGTCCTCGGACCGCGCGCTGACCTCCGACCGGCAGAACACCGTGCACCTGACCACGCAGTTCGTCGAAGGCCAGGAAGTGAAGTTCTATCGCGGCATCCCGATCCGCGAGACGGACGCCATCCTCAACACCGAAGCCGCCGTTCCGGCGCTCGCCTGATCGTCTCTCGCAAGCCTGCCGTGACGAGCGGCAGGCAACCCTCTTTTTCGTGAAAGGCACTTCTCATGATTTTCGACCGGCAGACGCTGCTTTCGGACGCGCAGGTAATCACCGCAACCGGCCCCAGCACCAATGTTATCAATCTCGGCCCGATCAAGGCCGGCCTCACCCGCGATATCGGCAAGGGCGAACCGATCCCCTTCCTCATGCAGGTGGTGGAAGGCTTCAACAACTTGACGTCGCTCGCCGTCACCATCCAGACCGACGATAACGAGGCCTTCGCCTCGCCAAAGGCCGTCATCACAACGACCCTCAACCTCGCCGATCTCAAGGCCGGCAAGATCATCCCGCCGAGCCATATCCCGCGCGGCACCGATGAGCTCTACCTGCGCCTGCTCTACACAGTGACCGGTACTGCGCCGACCACGGGCAAGATCACCGCCGGCTTCACGGCTGGGGTTCCCTCGCATGGTTGATGTCGTCGCCACCGAGCGCGGCTATTTCGGCAGCATCCGGCGCGAACCCGGCGAGCGTTTCAGCTTGCCGGACGCGCTCTGGAAGGACGAAAAACGCCGCCCGACATGGGTGCGGCTCGCCCGATCCGGCGACAAGGCCGGCGGCAAGGCGGAAGCGGAACCGGCAGGTAAAAAGCCGGTCGCCAGGCCCGCCGCACCTCCCGAGCCTGATGGCAACGGCGTGCAGGAAGCGCTTGGCGGGCCCGCCCCGGACTGGGTGCCGCCGGAAATCCGGAACTCCTCCCAGCCTGGCGACTGACACCCGCTCGACAGGCCACCTCTGGAGCGCCGTGCGTTCATGCTCACGCAGGAAACACGGCTCCAGCTTTCTATTTGACGCATCCGGCTTCCCAAAATCGCATCCGGTTTTCGGGCCGATGCTGCAGCGGCTTTGGCCGCTCTTTTTCTGTTGAGCGAGGAACAGTGCCGATGGCGAAACTCTACAATATGCAGCGCGTCCAGGGCGTCGTCATCGTTGCCGACGGCACGCAGATGTTCAACAACCGTCCTGTCATCGGCATCCGCGATGTGGGCGATAGCATCCTCTTTGCCGACAACAAGCTCGTTCTCGGTGTCGAGATCATCAGCGATGGCGCGACCATCCATAACGACCTGCCCGTGCTCGGCGCCGTCATGATATCGGATGGGCGCAGCCTCTACGGCAATGCGCCGGTCATTCCCGTGAAGGGCGCAAATATCGCCGTACCGCTGCCGGCCCTGCCGCTCGCAGCCGGCGCCAAGGTCATGGGCCTCGGCCACAGCTTCATCGGCCTCGGCGCTGCGCAGACCTATACTGCCGGGCAGACGGCAACGAACGGCCATACCGGCTTCTACGAGAATGGCCGAACCGTCCTCTCCTGGATCAAGGCAGCCGATGGCCGGTTCAACCTCGACATGTTCGCAGAGCTCGCCCACCCCTTCTTCGCGCCGAGTTCCTTTGCCGCCTTCTCGGGCGCCATGGGCGGAAAATCGGGCGATTGCCTCTTCCCCGTTCCCGGCCTCGAAGCACAGTTTCCCGGCACGCTGGCGCGCACCGCCTATGCTCTCGGCCAGAAGCCCGACATCGTCTATATCGATATCGGCTATAACGATATCGTCCGAAACCGGACGCTTGCGCAGATCGTTGCGGACCTCGACACCCAGGTGCAGCGCATCGTCGATGCCGGCATTTACGTGATCCTGCAGACGCTGAGCTGGACCAGCACGCTCGACGATCAGCCCGGCACCGACGATCCCGCCTGGCCCGGCATTCTCGACGGCATCAACGCGTGGATCGTAGCGCAGTCGGGCCGAGAAGGCGTCATGCTCTGCAACACGCTTGCGCTCGACGGTCCGGCTTCGGGCATCTCGCCGGCCATGTTCGTCGACGGCCTTCACCCCAAGCCCGACCTGATGGCAAAACGATCGGACATTCTCCTGCCGATCCTGCAGGGCATGGTTTCGGCCGGCGAAACGCGCTCGCTCGACCCGCTCGCCGCCTATAACATCTTCCCGCCGAAGGGTACGCCCGGCACCACAGGCGCCAAGACCAACGTCACCGGCGATGTCGCCACCGGCATGCGCCTGGTGCGCGGCACCGGCACCTCGACCTATGTCGGCAGCAAGGAAGTGGTGGCGACAGGAAACGAGAAGCAGGTCATTACGATCACGCCTGTCAATGACGCGGCTGCCGTTCATACCGTGACCTATGGCCTTCCTGCCAATCTCAGCCTCGCCACGCTCGGCCTCGTCGCCGGCGACTGGCTCGAAATCCAGATCCCCGTCGAGCTGAACGACTGGGCCGGCTGGGACTACCTCGACAGCTCCATCCGCGGCCCGGTCCAGATCGGCAACACGGTGACCGTGACCGGCGGCGGCTGGACGACGGGCAACTACATCGGCGGGCGTGGAAGATCGCTCATCTGCGGCTCGAAACTCTGGCTGCCGACGGGGCTGACGATGACGAACATCAGGCTCGATAACCTGCTGATCTTGCGACATCTCTGCACGACGGGCGGAACAGGTGTTGCCAAGATCGGGGCGCCGATCATTCGCAAGATTGGCAGTCCGAGAACGGCTTGGGAATTGGCGGCCTGACGTGGCCGCCATTCATGAAATGGCTATACGATTAGCCGGATCACGAATGCACATCGATCGGCGGCGGTCAGGTTACCGGAGCACGTTTCAGCAGCCTGGATCGCGCCCGGGGCGACCCTCGCATCTTTACCGCCGCGACCTCATGTCTCCGAAACGGGTGTCCTGGAAGCTTTCAGCCTGCCTCTCACGAGCAAGAGCAGTATGCCTGCTGCAGTGAGGGCCTGCAAAGACAAGTACGCGTACAAGATCCACCAGAACATGATCACCTTCCTCTCCCTCGGTAGGTGAACATAGAACAGCAGATACCGAGGAAAACACGGACGAAGGTCTGATGTGCGATGCCATTTTTGATAAAAGCAAGGAAACGCCTGACAGCACAAGCGGGTCTTAAGCTTGAGGGCTCCAATAGTTCAAGCTCGCGGCTGTCCGTCTACGAAATTCAATCTGTAGTAGCTGTGATCACACAGCAATCATGAAGTGAGTACCCCGAGACCGCCACTCCACCAACGTCAAGCGATCGATCACGGCACTCCTAGCGACATCTGCCGGCCAGAGCCTTCCTGCCGAAGAGCCTTGCGATGGAAGCGACGCCCGCATGCCAGGCAACGGATGCGGCTGAAACCCGGCGAACGACGGGCTGCGGGCCGGCCTTCGGGCGGGAGCGAGGTGTCGGTTGGCTCTCATCTTTCATGGACCCAGCCCCGCCTTCCCGCATGTCTGCGCGTCCGGGCGAAATCGCTTCCTTGACGATCCTGCCTTCTGAAAGCTCGCGCTTGGTCACAACAGCGGCCTGTATCAGCTCGTCGATGTCGTGAACTTGCGGCTCTTCTTCAAAAAGCCGCTCGAGCTCTGCTGCTTCCTCGAATAACTGCTCGATGCTCATTCCATCTCACTCCGGAAACTTCAACCGTGAGGCAGCGGTATCAGGCTGCAAATTTCACGTAAATCGCGCAATGCATCGCGCTCGGGAGAAAGTCTGATCAAGGTCAACCGGTAAGGTTAAATACCTGCCGCCCCGGCCTTTTTTGCCGGGCCGGGGCTCAATCCCCGCCGCCGATCGTCGGCGGGCGGCGCCATCCGCGCCTCAACGAAGCCCGCCAAGGGGTGTTTGGCGGGCATCTCAGGAGAAGGCTTTGAAAAGGGCGCTTCCGGTCAGGGAGAGACACCCTTTTCGTACTGACTCTGGAGGCATCAGTGGAAGAAGAATTAATACGCCGATCGCCATCTTCAATCGGACTAAAGTCCCACATGCCACCATCATCTTGGGCGAGGATCAGCGCCGGTGGTCTGGCAAAAAGAAGCCCGCCGAAGCGGGCAAGCTTCCGTGAGGAATGGTGGAACCGCACGGCCGAAGCGATTGAAGGGTCAAGGAGACGCGCATCGGCCGCGCGATCCACCCGCTATAGACTGCAAAGGTGCCGGAAAGTTCCCGTCAGCCCTTGCCTCTGGCAGCAAATACCAGCGCTTTCAGCTGATCGAAATTATGGACGCCCTGACGGTACAGTTCGATCGTGATCGCTGCGATGCGCACCGTCTCCTCGTCATCCTTGTCAAGCTGGAATTCCGCCTTCACGGCATCCAGTACGCGCTGGCAAATGGCGAGGTCTTCCGATGTCATCGGTTGATCGCGCCCGCTTACGTGACGTTCAATCATTCGATCCCTCCAGTATGGAAATCGGGATTCGAGATAATTTGTGATCGCGGATTTTCAAGCGGGTTTCGCCGGAATATGTAGGGCAGGCAGAGACCCGACCCCTCGTGCTGACCGGGCCTCCCCCCATACCACCTCATAAGGCTGAGCATGGCGGCGGGTCCCTACCCCCTTCACCGCTATCAGTCAATCGCCGGCGCGTTCCCTCTGGTCAGTGAAGAACGGTAAGGGCCGTAACGCCCGCTTCGTCCGCGGCCCGGATGATGGCGCCCCTGAGCTGGTCAGGATCAGCCCTGCCGGTCATTACGTCCAGGCAGGCCTTCACGGCCGCCAGGAACTCCTCCCCGTCATCGGACGGCCATTCCCTCATCAGCGCGTTGGCGGCTTCCCCGACCGTTCGGACAATCAAACGCCTGTTTCCATCCTTGAAGACAAGGATGACAGGATCGAACGATGCAGAAGTGTCCCATTTCATTACGCTTGGTTCCCGACCAACTAACATATCGGTAACCTTGCAAAACTCGTGCCGCTGCACGCGGTGGTTTGGCGACGGCCCCCAGCCGCCCGCCGGACAACGAAAAACGGCCGGCAAAAGCCGGCCGTTTCAGATGCGGTAGCTGTTGCGTTCCTCAGACCAGGAGCGAACTGTTGATCAGGATGTCGCTATGGTCGAAGAACGCCTTGTTGACGCCGACGAAGGCGATGTCCTGGGCGGCGTCCTTGCCGGCGCCGTCGTGATCGTAGGAGAGCACACCGGTGGCGGCATTATAGGTGAGCACCGCATGATCGCCGCTGACCTTCGGACCGTTCTTGACGAGCACGAGGAAGGCGTCGTCGTCGACAACGCCGTTATTGTCCTTGTCGAGGCCGGTGAAGACGGAGCCGAGCGAGATCTTGTCGTCGGCATCGAAATCCCAGATCGAATCCTTGTTGGCAGCACCCATTTCGTTGAAATGGAACGTATCGGCGCCACCCTTGCCGTAGAGGCTGTCATTGCCGGCGCCGCCGGCGATGAGATTGCTGCCGGCATTGCCGGTGATCATGTTGGCGAGGCCATTGCCGATGCCGTTGATGGCAGTGCCGGACAGCCGGAGGTTTTCGACATAGGCATTGTCGTTGAGATTGACGCTGACCGAAGCCCAGATCGTATCCGTGCCGCCGCCTGCTGCTTCGTTGAGGACACGGTCGCCGGCATTGTCGAAGACATAGCCATCGTCGCCAGCCGAGCCGTAGATCTTGTCCGCACCGGCGCCGGCATCGATCCAGTCATTGCCCGACGTGCCGTAGAACGTGTCGGCAGCGGCCGAACCGATGATGTTCACGCGCTCCACCGAGGTCAGCGAAACTGTCGAGTGGTAGCCGTCAGCGCCGAGAATGTCGTAGACGACCGTGCTGCCGTTCACCGTTGCGGTAACGGACTTCGCAAGCGAGAAGTCGAGCGCAGCGTTGTCGGTGCCCTCCCGACCATCAAAGATTGCCGACTGGCCGTGGACGAATGCTGAGGGATTTGCGGATCCGCCTAAACCCTGCTTGTAGACCAGCGTGTCGTCTCCGGTGCCGCCGAAGATATTGTTGCGCGAGTCATCGCTTGTGACCAGGAACTTGTCGTTACCTTCCCCGCCGTCAAGATAGTTTGTGCCCGAGAAGCCATTGAGGATGTTATTGCCGTCGCTACCGAACATCCAATTGTCGAGTTCGTTGCCGTAGCCTGATGCATCGCCCTCCAGAAGACTGAGGTTTTCGATGCCGGCCCCGAGAGTATAGGTCAATAGCGTTGTGGTAACGGTATCCGGCGGCCCCCAAACACCCCCAAGCTCGATGACCTGATCGCCGACATCGTCTACGAAATAGGTGTCCCTCTCACTCCCCCCGATCATCGTATCAGCGCCGGCGCCGGGATTGATGAAGGCAGACATGCCACCGCTTATCTTGACGTAATCATTGCCTGCACCCGCGAAAATCATCGCGTCATCTGCATACGTTACTTCAATATGATTATCGCCGTTACCCCCGTAAATACCGAGGCGGCTGGCAATTAAGCCGTAGGTATTCAGCGGTGTATCGGACGATTCACCACTAAAAAGAGCCCCGTTCATAATGCCGTCGGCCCAGAAATAGGCCAGAAAATCTCCCGCCCCGAGAGTAAGGCCGAGAGACGTCTTAAAAGAACCTATCGACAGGGAAGTATCGGCCGATCCGCCCGTAAATGTCGTATCATCGATAAACTGACCGAAGGACACGTTTCCAGTCTGCGTAAAAACAAGCGTTCCCATGAAACCCCACAAAAAATCTGCGCACGCGGGATTTCTTCCACAGACACAACCAGAAGTCAAAGTATTGGTTAACAAATACCCAATACTGTTGCATCGCAGCAATATTTTAGATCATATAAATATATCGATACTATAGGCCGTCCTCGCCCATCAAAATTGAGGGGCGCCCAGCTTCCTGCAGCGCAGAAATACAGCAAAGTTGCGTCTGGAAGACGCAAATTCCTTTTATCACCAGCAGTTTCAGCTTAAGCCCTTGGCAGGTCCTGCCGCCCTGCCTATCGCAGCCCAGCCTCCTCAAGCGAAGACCTCAAGACAGTGTACCCATCCGGCGAAAGATGCAGTTTATCAACGGCATAATTCGCGCACCCCAGCTTGGCGAAACCGCATGTCAGCTCATCCTCGTCGATCTTGACGAGCGTCACGCCGGTCTTTCCAGCAAGGTCCCGTTCGATATCCGCATTCACCTCCAGACGATCCCTAGCGCGGAAGGTGAAGCCCGATCCCCGCGGAAGGATGGGCACGACATAGATCGGGCTGTCGCTCCAGCGGCTTCTCAGCGCATCGACAACCGCCACGACACCCTGCGAAACTCCGCAGGGGGCAAAGGAGCCATCCCACAGGTTGTTGGTTCCGATGATGAGGACGATGTTTTTGGGCTGGATGGCGGGCGGCATCTCCTTCAGGCGCCAGAGGAGCTCCTGGATGTGGTCGCCGAAGATACCGAAGTTTCCGACGCTTGCTGCCCCGAAATCCCGTTTGAGATTGGGACCCCAATTCTCCGCCAGCGAATCCCCGAAGAGCGCCACGTCGAGTGCGCCGGAGATTTTCTGCTGCTGGCGTGCCTTCATGACCCGGGCGGGAGATTGCTCGATGACTGGGGTTTGCGCGACGAGAGCCTGAACGGGATCGCAGGCCGGGGCGGCGTTCGCCTGGGATGCTGCGCAGAGCATTAGTCCGGCGATCGCCCAAGGGAGCCACCGCGTCAGAAAATCCGTCATTTCGAGCCTCGCTGCCGAAGCGTGTCGCGCTCAGTCACTGGGCCGCCACGCTTCAGGTTTCTGCTTTCCGCACGCCGTGACCGTAAACTGGCGGCACACGTCTGCGCGCCGCACTTTAACGTGCGGATCTTGCCGCGATTATGATGTAGCCGATAAATTAAAGCGCGGTCGCGATCTCCGTGATCCGCTTGCCGCGCTTTGGGTCCTTGTTACACACGCTTCTGCGCGACATGCTTCAGAAAAGAAACCACAGGAACACGGCCAGCAGCAGCGCGGCGGCGGCAAACTTCAGGATCGTGGCTGGAGCGAGCGGAGGCTTCCTGCGGGCGACGACATATGGCTCGATGATATTCTGGAAGAAAATGTCCCGGTCTTCGGGTCGAGCGGCCATCAACTGTACGTAGCGGGACTTCGTGATGCCGCTTGCCTGGCCGCTGCCGCCATCGGCGTACAGGATCTCGAGGCTCCGGTCGCTCTCATTGTACTTCACCTTCCGTACCTTGTGACATTCAAAGGAAGTCCAGGTCATTGTGGCGTCCAAATAGAATTGCTCCCGATGCGAAGGACTATTGCTCACCTGCGCCATGCGATAGCCAGGTGATCCCCATAGTTACTGATGATGCTGAGCTTGACAAATTGCCCATAATAGTTACTTGCCACCGCCTCTTTAGCTGCAATGCTAGGCCAACACCCCGTTTATAGCCGGGATGTGACGGTTGTTATATCTTTCGACGGAGAGCCGGGGTAGGAGATGGGCGGAAGGATCCGGGTTCGTCTCCTGCTGAAGTTGCAGCATCGGCAGCGGGCAAGCGAGAGTGGGCAGCAGGAAAGCCCACTGGAGTTTGCGCACCGCAACCGACAGAGGAAAGCGGTGCCCAGGTGAAGACCTCACCTGCTACGATACTCGATGAAGCCAGTGCACTATCTCTTGATCATCTTCATTGCGCCGCCGCTCATTGCGCTTGCGCTCGGGATTGTCGTGATCGTCTCGTCATTCCGTGGCGAGCAGGCTGACCCGCGCCCGACAGGAACGATCGGCGTCCGAAAGGGCGGCAGGATCGGCAATCCCGGCTATGTGCTTCCGCCGCCATCGGACGGTGATTTTCAATAGAACTGTAGCCACCCCTCGCCCACCGCTGCCAGCGCGGCCTCGCCTTGTGTCGGCTCTCAGGATCTGCGCACCAGCGGCGGCAGCGTTATGAAGGCATTGTCGGGATCGTAGCTCGCCTTCGGCTTGCCCTTGCCGGGCTTGAGCAGCCCTGGTGCCAGATGCCCCTTCGGGCCGAAGAGATAGGCGCTTCCCGCGCAGAGATGGGCAAGCGCGCGGTAATCGAAATAGCGGAACGTGCTGTCGGCGAGGAAGGCCGCCTCGTTATAGGCCGTGCCCTTGATCTCGGCAAAGCGCGTCTCGGTCATATAGGCGTAGAGCGCCTTCTTGTTGAGCGATGCGCCGCTGCAGAGCGTGGCGAGCGAATTGGCGAGCTTCACCACTCTCAATGTCTGGGCATCCGGGTTATCGAGCGGCTTCATCGCCTCGGCGACATAGTGGTTCGTCGCCGGATTGTTCGTCATGGATTTCTTCCAGAAGGCCGGCACCTCCTCGGCTGCGGCGGAGCCCGGAGAAACAAGGCCCGCGGAAGCGATCGCAAGAAGCGCGGTGAAGAGACAAAGTCTGAAATGATAGGTCACGCCATCCCCCGTTCGGCATATCGGCCCGGCGCCATCGCAAGCCCTGCGGAAATGCCCCGTCAGCGCTGCTTCAGTTCGAGCCGGATCCTGTAGAAATTCGCGGCATCCGCCATCGCCTTCACGTCGCATTGCTTTGTGCCGACGGCGACGGTGGCGATGTCGCGGACATCGGTGGTCAGCCAGATCGGCGCCTCGCGCGTATAAGAGCGGCCGGGCAGCGCGCGCCAGTTGGCGAAGAAGATGCCGATCTCGTCGCCGGCCGCATTGAGGAAGGTCGCGACGACGCAGACCTGGTCGTCATCGTCAGGATCTTCGTTCTTCAGCGTGATTCGCGACATGACGGAATTCGTCTTCGGGTCGGCGCGGAAGGAGAAGCTGTAATATTGCGGCCGCTTCCAATCCCACTTGTCCTCGACGAGCTTGCAATATCCATCCTCGGAGGAAAGGCATTCCTGTGCTGCCTGGACGCGCCAGACATAGTTCTTCCATCCATCCTCATCGGGAATGGGGGCGTGGTCGCTGGTCAGGAGGCCAAGGGCGATGGAGAGTTGTTTGAGGGTCGGCATGTCAGGATGCTCGCCGGATTCGCCGCACCGCGCAAGCCCCTGACACCAGGGGCCTTCGGGCCGGACCAGACGATCCGGCCTTCTGTCCTGTCAATGTCTTGCAGGTGCGCTCACGACAGTTGACCGCGCTTGCCGGTCACCATGCGAAACATCTGTTTTGCGCGTCCATCGGCACCTTCGGCCGAGCGCGGATAGGCATCGCGGATATGGCGCGTGTAATACCAGCCGGGCGACGTGGCCGTGATCAGGTTTTCATAGACGACCGGCGGCACGTTGAAATAGCGGCGGTGGCCCTTGAGGCGAATCTCGATGTCGAGGACCCCTGTCGACGGGTCGTAGGCAACGGATTTCACGAGTTTTGACGAAAGTTCCATCGTTGCTCCATATGCTGCGTCGCACAATGGAACCATGGTTAAGATAATAGTCAAGCCTTTGTAATGTTTCAGGACACATTACCTCATAAACCTTGCCTAACGTGAAGCCCGCTCTAAAAGGCCGATCCGCAGGCAGTTGCCGCCCTGCAGCATTTCGCCTCACCCGCTGCTTGCGCCAAAATCCGTTTTCCGTTGTGCCCACCCTAGTTCTCCCGCTATATAGGAGGAAATGAAAAATCTCGGAGACAAGCATGCGGCAGGAAGATATCGAGGAAACCGTCGCCGAGAGTGGCTACCGGCAGATTCGCGCCGACATCATCTTCGGCAGGCTTGCGCCGGGGCAGAAGCTGAAGCTTGAAAATCTCAGGGGCGCCTATGGCACCAGCGTCAGCACGCTGCGCGAAATCCTGAACCGGCTGACCTCGGAAGGGCTCGTTGTTGCCGAAGGGCAGCGCGGCTTCGAGGTGGCAGGCGTTTCCGTCGCCGATCTCAGGGAGATTGCCGCACTCCGGCTGCTGCTCGAGGAACATGCGCTGGAACAATCCTTCGAACAGGGGGATGTGGAATGGGAGGCGCAGCTCGTTTCGGCCCATTACAAGCTGGCGCGCATGGAAAAGGTCATGGCGACGGGCGATACCAGCCAGGCCGAGGACTGGAAGCGCTATGACTGGGAGTTTCACCAGGCGCTGATTGCCGCCTGCGGCTCGCGCCTGCTGATGGAAACGCATTCGGCCGTCTTCGACAAATACCTGCGCTATCAGATGGTGGCGCTTTCCTATCGCGGCAACGTGGCGGAAGAGGAGCACCGGCAGCTGCTGGAGACCGCCCTCAAGCGCGACAGCAAGACCGCCAAGGAGATCCTGCAGCGCCATATTCAGGCGGGCGTCGAACACGCGCTCGGCCGGGGGCTGCTGTCGGCCCTGCCCGCGCAGGCCAGGGGATGACGGCCTGATGCGCAGCGAAAAACCCGTGCCGAAAATGGCAAGCGAAACCTCCGAGACGATCAGCGACGTCGTCTTCCGGCAGGTCCGGCAGGATATCATCTCCGGCGCGCTGGCGCCCGGCACCAGGATCAAGCTCGAACAGGCGCGCGAACACTATTCGATCAGCGTCTCGTCGCTGCGCGAAATCCTGAGCCGCCTTGCCATGGAAAACCTCGTGCTCGCCGAGGGTCAGCGCGGTTTCGAGGTGAGCCCGGCCTCGATCAAGGAGCTGGAGGAGCTTGCCGATCTCAGGACAGTGCTCGAAACCCACGCGATCGGCCTTTCCTTTGCCGCCGGCAACCTGGAATGGGAAGGCCGCATCGTCGCCGCGCACCACAAGCTTGCGGCGGCCGAGCGGAAGCTGCTTGGGGGCGATGCGTCACGCACCGTCGACTGGGTGCGCTATGACTGGGAGTTTCATCAGGCGATCGTCTCCGCCTGCAATTCGGCGACGCTGATGGCGACGCTGTCTTCGGTCTTCGACCGGTTTCTGAGATATCACATGCTGGCGCAGAGTTTTCGCGGACAGGCCGTGGTGGATGATCACAAGCTGCTGTTCGAGCTGGCGTTGAAGCGGGATGTCGAAGGAGCCAGGGCGGTTATTCGGCGGCACGTGCGGAGCGGTGTGGCGCATGTGCTGAAGAGTGGGCGGATTGGGTGAGCGGCGCGCGGTTGCGGGATCGTCGGTGCTAATGGCGGCCAGCTCAGCGGCCGGGGCCCCCTCACCCTAACCCTCTCCCCGCTGGGGCGAGGGAACGTGCCATGCGATGCCTCGAAGAACCCGCAACGTCGCGGCTTCCCCCTTCGCCCCATCGGGGAGAAGGTGCCCGAAGGGCGGATGAGGGGGCCATTGACGCGAATGGCCAGAATAAAGAAATCGCTCCACAAAAGGCGGCGCCAATCTGCGACGCCCTCACCTCATTGCTTACCGCGACGCACCCTCACCCCGCATCCCTCGGCACCCCCTCCGGCCGCATCTGCTTCTTCAGCGCCGCGATCCTGAAAATTGCATTCGGCGCCCCATAGCCGCGATAGCTCCGCCGCTCCACCACCTCGAAGAAGAAGCCCTCCCCGTACGTCCCGCTATAGAGCTGGAAATACTCGCCCTCCCCATCCCGGTCATAGAGGATGTTTTCCGCCTTCAGCCGCTCGGTCAGCTCCGGCTCCAGCCCGAAACGGGCTTCCACGTCGTCGTAATAATTGGGCGAGATCGGCAGCGGCCTGAAGCCTTTCGCGCGCAGGCGTTCGGCCGTGGCGAAGATATCGTCCGTGGAAAAGGCCAGATGCTGGATGCCGGAGCCGAATTTCTCGGCGATGAAGTGGCCGGCGAGCGTGCGGCGGTTTTCGGCGCCGTTCATGGTGATGCGAAGCGTGCCCGCCTCGTTCTCGATCACCTGGCTGCGCACCACGCCTGATGGGTCGATGATGTCGACGACAGGAGTTTTCCGGGTTTCGAAGATCGAGGTGTAGAAGAGCAGCCAGGTCAGCATCTCATCATAGGAGACGGTCTGAGCGATATGATCGACCTGCCTGAGGCCGGCATCCCCGGCGTGCTTTGCATCGCCCTCCGCGCCTTTATCCTCCACCGGCTCGAAATCGATCTCGGAAAAGCGTCCGAGCGGGCTTTTCTCGTCGATCAGATAGATCAGCCCGCCGCCGACACCGCGGATCGCCGGCAGCTGCAATTCGCCTTCCACGACCGCCTGGGTGAAGGGTTCGGCATCGAGCGCCAGCGCCCGCGCATAGGCTTGCGCCGCATCCTCGACGACGAGCGCCATCGCATAGGCGAATGTGCCGTGCACGGCATAGGCGGCATTGGCGAAGCCTGCGGGATCGACATTGATGAGGATGCGGATATTGCCCTGCTGGAAGAGCGTCACCTTCTTGGAGCGATGCACCGCCGCCTTGCGGAAGCCGAGCGCTTCGAGAATGCCGACAAGCTCCACCGCCTCCTCGTCATCGGTCGCGAATTCGATGAAGCCGACGCCCTTGACGGCGGCGCGCGCGGGCATGTCGATGCCGACTGAGGTCTCCACCTTGCGGCGGATCTGGTCGGCCAGATAGATCAGCGAGCGGTGGCCATCGGCGGCGATTGCCCGTGTCGAGCCGCCGCGGAACTGGTCGTTGAAGATCTCCAGCGAGAAGAAACCGTCATAGCCTGTCGAGGCCACGGCCTCGGTAAATTCGGTGACGGGCAGATCGCCCTCGCCCGGCATATTGCGGAAGTGCCGCGACCAGTAGAGCAGGTCCATGTCGATCAGCGGCGCATCGGCAAGCTGCACGATGAAGATCTTTTCCTTCGGGATCGAGCGGATGGAATTGATGTCGATCTTGCGCGACAGCGAGTGGAAACTGTCGAGGATCAGCCCGACATTCTCATGATCGGCGCGGCGCACGATCTCCCAGGCATCGCGGTGGTCGTTGACGAAGCGGCCCCAGGCAAGCGCCTCGTATCCCACCTTCAGCCCGCGTTTTGCCGCCCTCTCCCCCAATTCTCGAAAATCGGCCGCCGCCCGGTCGATGCCGCCAAGCGCCGCCTGCGAGACATTGGAGCAGACGAGCACCATGTCGGTGCCGAGCTCCTGCATGATGTCGAACTTGCGCTCGGCCCGGTCGAAAGTGCGGCTGCGCAAACTCTCCGGCATGCCCTCGAAATCGCGGAAGGGCTGGAAGAGCGTGATGGTGAGCCCGAGATCGCGCGCCATGCGCCCGACATCGGCCGGGCTGCCGTCGAAGGCCAGGAAGTCGTTTTCGAAAATCTCCACGCCGTCGAAGCCGGCGCGCGCGATCGCTTCGAGTTTTTCCGGCAATTCGCCTGACAGCGTCACCGTCGCAATCGAGGTCTTCATACCAAGCATCCTCCTCGTTCGGGCCACGATGGACAAAGCCATCGACCCTCCTGAGGGCATTATGGCGAATGTCGTGAGGATTTCAATTCAATTGATCAAATCAAAAGTCTCATATGATTTTCAAAAACTATGTTGATTTATGAGCGCGCCTCTGGCAAACATGATGAGAACAGTCGGGAGAGGATGACTGTGAGGCTGCTTTAGGCGGCCGCCAAAAAGGAGGAGAATTCCAATGCTGAAGTCGTTGCTGACGCGGCGTGGCGCCATGCTGGGTGCCGCCGCTCTTGTGGCCGCCATAGGTCTTGCAAACCCGGCCGCTGCCGTTACCCCCGATGAAATCAAGGCCCGCGGCAAGCTGATCGTCGGCATCCAGGGCGACAACCCGCCATGGGGTTTCGTCACCAGCGCCGGCAAGCAGGATGGCTTTGATGCCGATATGGCTGCGGCCTATGCCAAGGAACTCGGCGTCGAAGTCGAATTCGTGCCGCTCGAAGTCAACAACCGCATCCCGGCGCTGACATCGGGCCGCGTCGACGTGCTCTTCGCCACCATGGCCATGCTGCCGGATCGCGCCAAGGCGGTGCAGTTCAGCCAGCCTTACAACGCCAATGCCATCGTGCTGATCGGCCCCAAGAACAAGTCGATCAAGACCAATGACGATATGGCGAACCTGACCATTTCCGTCGCCAAGGGTGCCGCACAGGACACGCAGGTCACCAAGAATGCACCGCCGACCGCCACCATCCGCCGCTTCGACGGCGATGCGGCAAGCGTTCAGGCACTGGTTTCCGGCCAGGTCGACGCGCTCGGCGGCAACATCTTCTATATGGACCGTGTGGAAAAGGCCCGCCCCGGCGAATTCGAAAACAAGCTGGAATTCCAGAAGCTCTATAACGGCGCCTGCACGCGTCTGGGCGAAAAGGAACTCAACGCCTCGATCAATGCCTTCATCGACAAGATCAAGGCCAATGGCGAGCTGAAGGTGATCTACGACAAGTGGATGAAGGTGCCGGTTCCGGAATTCCCGAAGAGCCTCGAAGGCATTTCGTTTACGGCCGGCTGAGCCATAGCCTCTGACAATCCGAGCATGAAGGCGGGCATTTCGATGCCCGTCCACGCCACCCCTATGCCCAAGACCAAGCAACCAGCTTTGCCCCGTTCGAGGTGCGCGACATGACCAGAACCATCTTCGTCCTCAACGGACCGAACCTCAACCTGCTCGGCGAGCGCGAGCCTGCCATCTACGGCTCCACCACCCTTGCCGATATCAGGGAGAGATGCCTGGCGAAGGCCAAAAGCCTCGGATTCGAGATCGATTTCCGCCAGACCAATTTCGAGGGCGAGCTGGTGGAAAGCGTGCATCAGGCCCGCAAGGAGGCCTGCGGCATCATCATCAATCCCGCCGCCTATACCTTCACCTCGATTGCACTTCTCGATGCGCTCAAAACCTTCGATGCGCCGAAGATCGAGCTGCATATTTCCAATGTCCATGCCCGCGAGGAGATCTACCATAAATCCCTGATCTCGCGTGTCGCCACCGCCATCATGATCGGCTTCGGCGCCCGCGGCTATGAGCTGGCGATCGAGGCGATGGCCGGAATGGTGGGAGCGGCGAAAGCAGCATGAACTATCAACTGGATTTCACGCCCGTCATCGATGGCCTGCCGAGCCTGCTTCTCGGCTGTCTCGGCACGTTCCTGCTGGCGCTCTGCGGCATGGTGCTTGCCGTCATCATCGGTATCGGCGGCGTGGCGCTGCGGGATTCGCACATCAAGGCGCTGCGCTGGCTAGTGATCGGCTTTGTCGAGCTCATCCGCAACACGCCCTTCCTGGTGCAGATCTTCTTTCTCTTCTTCGCCCTGCCGCTGATCGGCATCAGGCTCGCCCCGACGCCGACGGCCATCATCGCGCTCGGCATCAATGGCGGCGCCTATGCGATCGAGATCATCAGGGGCGGCGTGCAATCCATTCCCAAGGGGCAGATGGAGGCGGGCCTGGCGCTCGGCCTGCACAAGGTGCAGGTGTTCCGGCTGATCATCCTGAAGCCGGCGCTGAGGGCGATCTACCCGTCGCTGACCAGCCAGTTCGTGCTCCTGACGCTGTCGACCAGCATCTGCTCGGCGATCTCCGCCTATGAGCTGACCTCGGTGGCGCAGCGCATCGAATCCGACAGTTTCCGCAGCTTCGAGGTCTATTTCACCATCACCGTGTTCTACCTCGTCATCTCCTGGCTGATGATGCGCCTCTTCGCGCTCTTCTCGGCCCGTTATTTCACCTATCCGGTCAAGTGAGGGCGCCATGGGCAGCGAAGAATTCATCTTCCTTCTGATCGGCCTGAAATGGACCGTTCTTCTCTCCGCCGTCGGCTTCGTCTGCGGCTGCCTCGCCGGCCTTGCCGTGGCGCTCGCCCGCACCTCGGGCATGCCGTGGCTGGAGCGGCTGACGTCGGCCTATATTGCCGTCTTCCAGGGCACGCCGCTCTTGATGCAGCTCTTCGTCACCTATTACGGGCTCGCCCTTATCGGCTTCAAGCTCGACGCCTGGGAGGCGGTGGCGATCGGCCTCACGCTCCATGCCAGCGCCTATCTCGGCGAGATTTGGCGCGGCGCAATCGAGGCCGTGCCGCGCGGCCAGACGGAGGCGGCCAAGGCGCTGAGCCTCAAATATGTCTCGCGCATGAAGGATATCATCCTGCCGCAGGCGCTGCGCATTTCGCTGCCGGCCACGATCGGCTTCCTGGTGCAGCTCATCAAGGGCACCTCGCTCGCCTCGATCGTCGGCTTCACGGAGCTGACGCGGGCCGGCAACATCATCTCCAACCAGATCTTCCAGCCGCTCACCGTCTTCGGCATCGTCGGCATCCTCTATTTCCTGATGTGCTGCCCGCTGACCATCCTCGGCGCCCGCCTGGAGCGGCGCTTCAACGCGGCCCACGCGCGCTGATGCAGCGCCCTCACGAATTGGACCAGAGACTATGACATCAGCTCCCGCTCCATCCCCCAATCAGAACATGATTGGCGAAACCATGATCACCATGAGCCATGTGGAGAAATGGTACGGCGCCTTCCAGGCCCTGCACGATATCAATATCGATGTGCACAAGGGCGAGCGCATCGTACTCTGCGGCCCCTCGGGAAGCGGAAAATCGACGCTGATCCGCTGCATCAACCATCTCGAGACCTACGAGAAGGGCGAGATCCGCGTCGGCGGCATATTGCTCGGCAATCAGGCCAGGGCGATCGACGCGATCAGGCGCGAGGTCGGCATGGTCTTCCAGCAGTTCAATCTCTTCCCGCACCTGACCGTGCTGCAGAACTGCATGCTGGCGCCGATGCGCGCACTCGGCGTCGCCAGAGCCGAAGCCGAGGACCGGGCGCGGACCCTGCTTGCCCGCGTCAAAATCTCTGAACAGGCGGAGAAATATCCGGTGCAGCTCTCGGGCGGCCAGCAGCAGCGCGTGGCGATCGCGCGCGCGCTCTGCATGCGCCCCAAGGTGATGCTCTTCGACGAGCCGACCTCGGCACTCGACCCGGAAATGGTCAAGGAAGTGCTGGATACGATGATCAGCCTTGCCGAGGAAGGCATGACGATGATCTGCGTGACCCATGAAATGGGCTTTGCGCGCCAGGTCGCCAACCGGGTGATCTTCATGGCAAGCGGCGCGATCGTCGAGGAAGCGGCACCGGCCGAATTCTTCACCAATCCCCGCCACGAGCGCACCCGCAAATTCCTCGGCGAAATCCTGCGCAACTAGGCCTGAGCGAAGACCGGGAGAAGCTCCATGTCAAAACGCCCCCTTGCTATCGCCGTCATGGGCGCCGGGCTGATCGGCAAGCGCCATATCGAAGGCGTGCTGGCCGAGCCGCGCACCACCCTTGCCGCCATCATCGACCCCTCGCCCGCCGCGCGTGACGAAGCCCGCGCAAACGGCCTGCCCTGGTTTGCAAGCCTTGCCGAGGCGCTCGCCCAAGACCGCCCCGATGGCGTCATCGTCGCAACCCCCAACCAGCTGCATGTGGCAAATGCCGACGATGTGGTGGCAGCCGGCATCCCCGTCCTCATCGAAAAGCCTGTTGCCGACGATGCGGCGGCCGCAGCCGGGCTTGTCGGCCGCGCGGAAGAAGCCGGCGTGCCCATCCTCGTCGGCCACCACCGCCGCCACAACCCGATCATCCGGGAAGCCAAGCGCCTGATGGAAAGCGGCCGGCTCGGCCGCATCCGCTCGATCAACGGCAGCTTCTGGGTCGCCAAGCCCGATGACTATTTCGAGGTCAAATGGCGCCGCGAACCCGGCGCCGGGCCGATTTTCATCAACCTCATCCATGATGTCGATCTCTTCCGCCATCTCATCGGCGAAGTCGAAAGCGTGCATGCGATGGAAAGCAATGCCGCGCGCGGCCATGCGGTGGAAGATACCGCCGTCGTGCTCCTGCGTTTTACAAACGGCGCGCTCGCCACACTCAGCGCCTCCGATGCCGTGCCCTCGCCCTGGAGCTGGGAGCGCAGCTCGGGCGAAAACCCCGGCTTCCCCAGGGAAAACCAGTCCTGCTACCAGATCGGCGGCACTGAAGGCGCGCTCACGATCCCCGATCTCACCCTCTGGACCAACGAGACCCGCCCCGACTGGCGCGAGAAGCTGACGCAAGAGCGCCTGCCCGTTACAGCAGCCGACCCGCTCACCCTGCAGCTCCGGCATTTCTGCGATGTCATCGAAGGTACGGCCACGCCGCTCGTCAGCGGCCGGGAAGGCCTCGCCACGCTCGAGGTCATCGAGGCGATCAAGGCGTCGGCCAGCACCGGAAGGACTATATTCCTAAAAGGCAAATCCCATGATTAGCGGCACCACAAAGCTGATCGCCCATCTCGGCTACCCGACGGAAAGCTTCAAGGCGCCGCTGATCTACAATCCCTATTTCGAGGAACAGGGCATCGACGCCGTCGTCGTGCCCATGGGCTGCCGGCCGGAAGATTACCCCGCCTTCCTGAAACTCGTCTTCCGCCTCTCCAACATCCACGGCGCCCTCATCACCATGCCGCACAAGATCCCGACCATGGATCTGCTCGACGAAATCTCCACCAACGCCCGCGTCGCCGGCTCCTGCAACGCCATCAAGCTCGGCCCCGACGGAAAACTGATCGGCGACATGTTCGACGGCGAAGGTTTCGTGCGCGGCCTCAAGCGCAAGGGCGAGGCGATATCAGGCGCCAAAGCCCTCCTCATCGGCGCCGGCGGCGTCGGCTCGGCGATCGCAGCGTCGCTCGCCTCCGCCCAAATCGGCCACCTCGCCCTCCACGACGACAACAAGGCCGCACTCGAAGGCCTGAAGACCCGCCTCAACACCTGGTACCCGGCGACACGGGTCACGACCGGCTCCAGCGACCCCGAAGGCTTCGACATCGTCATCAACGCCACACCGCTCGGCATGCGCAAGGACGATCCGCTGCCGCTGGATGTGAGCAGGCTCTCGGCCGGGACTTTCGTGGGTGAAGTGGTGATGAAGGAGGAGATCACGCCGTTTCTTGCCGCTGCGCGGGAGCGAGGGTGCCGGTATCAGGTGGGGACGGATATGCTGTTTGAGCAGATACCGGCCTATCTGGAGTTTTTCGGGTTTGCGACGACGACCGCGGAGCATTTGAGGCGGGTGGCGCGGTTGTAGGCGGGCGACTAGTGCGTTCCCATTTAGATGCAGACCAGCCATTGAGTGCATGCCTATAGGCCACCAGCCACGCATCTGCGACTTTGATCATATTGCTTTGTCCAGCACGCTTGATTTTTGTAAGGCGTAACCTTACACTATACAATACGCAAACTAAACAGCGAGCTGGAAACCATGAGCGCCGCTCCCATTCATCCTGGTCAATATGTGCGCCAGACTTACCTTGAGCCGCGCGGACTCACGGTCACGGATGCAGCGAAGCTGATTGGCATTAGCCGTCCGGGAGTGTCGAACTTCCTGAACGGGAAGGTGTCGGTGACTGAAAACATCGCCGCCCGCATTGAGCGAGCGTTCGGGATACCCAAGGCCGACCTCATCACAAAGCAAGTCGAGTACGATGCGGCAATCGCGTACCATGCGAGCGCGCCCGCCAACACGAAAACTTATGTCCCCCCTTTCCTTGGAATTCAGGCCAATGAGATCGAGAACTGGGCCGATCACAACATCCCCGCCCGGATTCGCTTTTCCGTCTTCCTGCGCACCCTGGTGCACTCGACAGGCGTGAGACTTGAGAGCGTCGAGTTTCACGGTAATGACGACGCGGAACGCCCCGGTTGGGACGGCTTCGTGATCGCCTCATCCGGCACACCCTGGATTCCGGAAGGAAGGAGCGGTTGGGAGTTTGGCGTCAATGTCGACGTGAAGTCTAAGGCGGATGGAGACTTCGAGAAAAGCGTCAAAGCATACAACAGGAAGCCGTCCGAACGCGCAGAGATCACCTTCGTCTTTGTAACGCCCCGCAGTTGGCCCGGTAAGGAAGCGTGGGTTGACGCGATGCGCGCCAAGAACCTTTGGAAGAACGTGCGCGCCTATGATTCCAGTGACATCGAGCAGTGGCTGGAACAATCGCCCGCTGGACAGACATGGTTTGCCAATGAGACGAACAAGCCCTCGCAGGGCGTGCGCTCGCTCGATCAATGCTGGGCGGATTGGGCGAATGTTGCGAGTCCTCCAATCAGTGCCGTCCTGTTCGACACGGCGAAAGAGATCGCGCAACCGAAGCTGAAATCTTTCCTGGACAAGCCGGCGGGAGAACCCTTCGTGATTGCGGCCGACTCCGTGGAGGAGGCGCTCGCCTTCCTTGCCCAGGCCTTTAACGACCCAGAATTTCAAGCAAATCGAGACAAGGTTCTCGTCTTCGACCACACAGGAACGCTTCCCAAGCTCGCGCAAGGGATGCAGGATTTCATTGCGGTCGTCTACACGCGGGAGGTCGAGCGGGAAGTGGCCCCTCATGTGCATAAGGTGCGCACGATCATCGTCTATCCACGAAACGCCACCAACGAAGACCCGAAAATTGCGCTCGAGCCTATTGGCTACGAACCCTTCCGCAAAGGGCTTGAGGCGATGGATTTCAGCCGCGATGAGGTGACACGACTGGCTAATGAATCGGGACACTCTCTCACGGTGCTTCGGCGCCGTCTCTCGAAAGTCGACGCGGTCCGCACCCCACGATGGGCCTCAGACAACGACACGGCAATGTCGCTGATACCGATCGTGCTCGTCGGCGCCTGGAATGCGGAGAGTAACGCTGACCAGGTGGCAGTGAGCCTCCTTGCCGGCGATGAGGTCGACTATGACGATATCGAACGTCGGCTCCACATATTAATACGATTGAACGATGCTCCCGTCTGGTCCGTCGGAAAAATTCGCGGTGTGGTCTCGAAGTTGGATGCGTTGTTCGCCATCGCCCACGCGATCACAATGAAGGATATCCAACGCTTTCTTGAGATCGCAAAACTCATCCTAGGTGAAGACGATCCAAGCCTCGACATGCCAGAGAAAGACCGTTGGCTAGCCGATATGTACGGCAAACGACGTGAGTTCTCGGGCGCACTGCGCAGGGGCGTATCGGAGACGCTCGTACTTCTCGCGGTTCACGGGAAACATCTCTTCAAGCGCCTTGGATTTGATGGCGAGGTTGCTGCCGCGCAGTTCATCCGCGAACTGCTATTGCCCCTGACAACCCGCAAGTTGGAGGCCAATGAGCGGGACCTCTCTGTTTACGCTGAAGCTGCGCCTGACGCGTTCCTCAAAATCCTCGAGGACGATCTCCGCAGCGAAAGCCCTCAGGTGCTAGGACTGCTACGGCCGACCGATACGTCGATGTTTGGCGTTGCGAGCCCACGGACAGGCCTTTTGTGGGCGCTCGAGGGTCTGGCGTGGAATCCAGACACCTTCCTGCGCACCGTTCTGATCTTGGCAAGGCTCTCTCAGGTCGAGCTTAAAGATAACCTTGCGAATAAACCCATCGCTTCGCTCGGCTCAATCTTCCGATCCTGGATGCCGCAGACAGCCGCCGATCACGATGCCCGCGTGCAGGCAATCGCAACGCTGTTTGACAGGTATCCCGACGTTGGATGGACTCTCTGCGTGAGCCAGTTTGGCCGCTATGGCAACGACGTAGGAGACTACACGCACAAGCCGCGTTGGCGCGGCGATGGTTATGGCTTCGGTGAACCCCTCCGCTATGGAAACCAAGGCTACAATTTCCAAGTGGCCATGGTGGAAATGGCACTTTCGCGTCCCACCTATACCGTCACAATGATCAGCGACTTGATCGAACGCCTGCATGGTCTCGGTAAGGAATATCAACGCAAGGTCTGGAAGATCATCGGCGAATGGCGGAAGGCCGGTGCCAATGACGACGACATTGCTATCCTTCGAGAGAAAATACGCGTCACGATGCTGTCACGGCGAGCGAGGCGGAGAACATCGGATTCCGAGTTCGCTGCCCTGACGACGAGCGCCCGAAAAATCTACGACTCCCTGGAGCCCTCAGACCTGATCAACAAGTACGAATGGCTGTTTCGCCAGTCGTGGGTGGAAGAGTCGGCGGATGAGATCGATGACGAAGATAGGGATTTTCGTAAGCGTGAGGAGCGCATTAATCGCCTTCGAAGCGAAGCTCTGAAGTCGATCTACGACGCTCATGGACTGGCTGGTATTTTCGCACTCGCGTCCAAAGGAAACGCACAGGGCCAGATCGGCTGGCATATGGTTAGAGACGTTCTTACGAAGGAGAACGTCGCAGGCTTTATCGAGGAAGCCCTGTTGCCTGGATCGAATGACCTCTCAACCGAGCGAAAGAACATAATCTTCGGAGCTCTTCAAGGTTTGCCGGAGGAGGAGTGTCTTAACTTACTGCTGAGCGGTCGGGAGCGCCTGCCTGAGCGCGATTTTATTCGCCTTCTCCTGCTCGCGCCCTACCGCAAGTCGACCTGGACGGCGGCTGATGCAATATCGTCAGAGGGCCAGGAAAGCTACTGGCGTGATGTGTACCCCACATGGATCTATGAACCCGAGGAGCACAACAACGAGTCGGTCGCCCGCTTGTTGAAGGTGAAGCGTCCGAGAGCTGCATTCTCCGCAGTGCATTTCCAACTAGAAAGTCTGCGGCCCTCGCTACTGGTCGAACTGATTATCGCGGTCGCGCAGGTAAGCAACGACCGGGACGGCGAGTACAAACTTCACGACCACGATATTAAGGAAGCGTTCAAATTGCTCGATCACAATCCAGATGTGACGCTCGAGCAAAAGGCGGGGCTTGAGTTCGCGTATATTGACGTGCTCGCCGAAATGTTCGGTCGCAGCGGCCATATCGGCAATCTTGAGCGTTACGTCGAAAACCATCCCGAAATGTGGGTACAGGCCCTCGCATGGGCCTATCGACGCAAGAACGGAGGAGAAGACCCGGACTCCTTCAGGCTCCCCGAGGGAAGGAAGGATCTAGCGGAACGCGGCCATCGCCTTCTTGAGGGGATGCAGCGCATCCCAGGCCAAGAGACTGACGGGACGATCACAAAGGAGAAGCTGGCAGCATGGGTCGATGTCGTTCGAAAAGTGAGTGGCGAGCTCGACCGCATCGACATGTGCGATCTGTCTCTCGGCAAGTTATTCTCACATGCACCGGCTGGTGCCGATGGCGTCTGGCCATGCGAAACGGTGCGCGATCTAATGGAAGACCTTCAGTCACAATCTCTTCTCGAAGGTGCTCATGTGGGACTCTACAATCAACGTGGTGTAGTCTCCCGAGGTGAAGGTGGTGATCAAGAGCGTGATCTTGCGGAGAAATATCGTAAGTGGGGAGAAGCTCTGCGCTTTACGCACCCATTTCTGTCATCCTCACTTTTGATGGACATGGCGAAGACTTACGACCGAGAAGCGCAGCGGGAAGATGAACAGGCCGGCATTCGCCGCCGAATGCAGCACTAGACGCCGAGGACAAGAACCATCCGACGACGGCGCAAGGGAGAGGGTTGCCGCCTCGCCGCTCCTGCCGGCAGCTACCCCCTCTTCATTCCCTCACCTACAACTTGCACCCCTTCGAAAGCGCAGCACTCTCCATCGCCGAGACTTTCCCCTTCGACACCGCGACCTCGCCTTCCTTGTCCCCGCCGGCCACACTGCCGATCGGCGCGCCCACCAGGAACACTCCGAATGCATCCCCATTGGCGGCCGAGATCTGCTGCTTCGACAGGTCGTCGAGCTTCTTCTTTTCCGTCGTGTGGAGCTGGGCGATCTGCGGGCAGCCGAGATTGGTATAGGCCTGCATCGGGATGTCGGCCTGGACGATGGCGTCAGGTCTTTTCGCGCAAGCGGCGAGTGTCGCGGCAAGCGCCACGGCGAGAATTAGTTTTTTCATGATGTAGCCCCAGTTAGCGGCCCGATTTCTAGCATTGCCGCCCGCCTGGCGCGAGTAACTGGCAGGAACAACCACAGGAGAATTATCTGACGCCGGCGGCGGCTTTTCGGCCGCCGGCCCTGCCTTTTCAGAGGAACCCGCCCCTCAGGGAGGCCCTCAAAGTGGATTGATGTAATTCATGATCGCCACCTGCCGCAGCACCACCCGGCGGATGATGTGGGTCGCCTTCACATGGTCGGTGAAGATTGCCGCCGTGCCGGTGGCGCCGGCCGGCAGGCTGGCGGCGAAGGCCTGGTCGTCGAGGCGCACGCGCACGACCAACGGCGCGGTCAGGATCGCCGATGGGGCGATGGCGCTGCCGGATGTCTGGGTCTGGCCGCTGGCGACGGCCTGGATGACCGTTTCCACCTTGCCGGTGAAGATGCGGCCGGGCGCGAACTTGAAGGTGATTTCCACGGCCTGGCCGGGCTCGATATAGCGGGCATTGATCTGGGCGATCTCGACGCCGATAAGCGTGTCCGACGTATCGATGAAGGCCATGACGGGCGCAAGCGGCAGGCTGGAGACGCGCGCTCCCGAGCGCAGCGCCAGATTGGTGACATAGCCATCGGCCGGCGCGCGCACCACCGTCTTGTCGAGATCCCATTGAGCGCCGGCGATTTCGGCGGTCAGTTGCTCCACCTCCGCCTGGCGCTGCTCGACATCATAGGCGCGCCCCGCCCCCGTCGTCTGCAGTCGCGTGGTTTCTTCCAGCCGCTGCCGGTTGAGGCCGAGCTGCGCCTTCAGCGCATCGAGCTTGGCCTGATAGGGCTGCGGATCGATCCTGAACAGGGTATCGCCGGCCTTCAGGGCCACGTTCGCCTTGACCGGCACATCGGTCACCTCACCCGCGACATTGGGCACGATCGCCACCGAATTGCGCACCACCAGCGCATTGCCCTGCGGCGCCCCCCAGCCCATGGGAATGAACAGGCCGACGAGCAGAAACAGGAAGACGAGGATGGGCGAGATCTTCCAGAACAGGTTGAACCTGACGATATGCAGCTTCACCAGCAGGAAGAGGATCACGAGATAGGTGTTGAGCAGGACGACGATCATGGCGCCCGCTCCGGCGCTGCCTTGCTGGGAATATCGACATAGGCCCAGATGAGAACGAGCGGCCAGAGCGCAAAGCCGAGAAAGAGCGTCACCCAGCCGCCGACGGTGACCGCCTCCTTCCAGGGATGGTCGCGGCGTCTGGCGATCATGCCGGGAAGCATCGCCAGAAAGACGACGACGAAGACCGTGCTGGCGATCAGCACGATCAGCACGATCCAGGCGAAGATATCGATGCCACTCATCCCTCACTCCGTTGACGATACCAGACGGCATTTTTACCAGGACAAACCGGCTTCCCGGACAGCGTCCTCGAAAGCGATCCTCGCCAGGTAGCTGGGCGACCAGCTTTTCAAGACATCGCCGCAAGTGGCGACGGCATGGCGATAGGCCGTTTCACGCACCGGCCACCTGTCTGCCAGGCGGGCCAGCGCCCGCCTTGCCGAACTCACGAACTCGAAGCCGTCATGCTCGGCACTGCGAACGAGCACGCATACGTTCCACGGACCGGGACTGAGATCATCGCCTCCACCATCCTTGGCCATGGCGCTCACCAGTCGTTCGGCGGGCGCGGCTTGCGCAGGCGCACGCGCATCCACCGGACCGGCGCCAGCAGCAGGCACGCTCGACGAAACCGAGCGCCAGGAATTCCACCCAGCCGCCATAATGAAAGCCGAGCCCCTCGAACATCGCATTGAGCAGGACGGCGCCGGCCACGCCCGCCACGACATCGACAATCAGATGGGCATGCGCATGCATGAACTTGTTTGCCATCCACCCGGCCATGCCGCCGATCAGGATGGCGCTACCCCAGTCGACCGGTCCTTCGTTCATCGGTCTTCTCCATCGGCGTTCGCCCGGACGATAGCGCGGTCGCATGCCGTGGGAAGTACGTAACGGTAAATGCGGGGCCTCATTTACGTTGCGATCGAGCATTGCGGACGTCTGTCGGCCGCCGGCGGCACGGTCGTGACGGGCGTAATCGACGGGCAGAAGGCGCCAGTTCGCTGCCGGAAGAGCCGCTTCATCTACCCCCTGCAACGGAATGATGAGGGGCGGCCGGCGGGCATGCGCGGGCGGGTTTCGGCCTAACCCTTTTGGATGAATTGCGAATCGTCCGAACCTCGACGAAAGTAGTTAGGCGGCGGTAGTAGGATTACTTGGACCGAAACCGATGCGGGGGGCTTGCCGAGTATCGAGTGGAAGCCCTTCAATTGTTGATGCCTGCGCCGTGCAGAGCGCGGGTGAATGATCAATGGCCGCTTCCGCCTGAAGCGGCCATTATCGTATCGGCAGGCCTTGAGGCATGCTCCGGCCCGTCCGCCGCCTGCGTCGCGCAGCCATCCAGCATCGCAAGTGAGGGTCATGATCGGAGACGCGCGGCCGCCGGGTGGGGCCGTGGTATCGCGAGGAAATGAGACAGGGAAAGGCTGAAATCTGCTGTGAATTTGAAGCCAGTTATAGGGCCCGCCACGCCATACGTTCGCGAGCCTCTATACCTGCTCAGTCCGCCAAAACGCGTTTAGCGCGCGAAATAACCATGAATAAAGGCCGAAGTCGCGTGAAAAGTGTGTGACACGGCCGACCGGGCAATATCCCATTCGGCACGCGTCATTTTTCGCTGATCCCCGCGCGCCGTCATCCGATCGCCGCCCTGCGCCCGCCGCGCGATACCGCCTGCAGCGCCTCCCCGTGACAGCTGTTCTTCTCCGCATCCTGTACCGCCGCGACCGCGAAGGACCGGAAGAGGAAGCCCTCCGGCGCGCCGGGTAACGGAGCTCGCGCCCGCCCTTCTTGCTCTTGCTGGACGATCGCCAGGGGGATCGCCTGATGGCATGAAGGCGAGGCCTCAGCGCCAGCCCGCACCCCGATCGGGTGCAACCAAGAGGAGTACTCCTATCGGTGCCTTGTGTAACCCGTCAAAAAGCGGTTAGCTGCGGCAGTTGGGTACGCTCATTCCGCATGGTCGAGTGCGCCCGCATGTCGAGGCCCGGCATGTGGCGGCCCCGTATTTCGAGTCCTCGCATTTTGAGGCCCCGCATTTTGAGGGAAGTTCCGTGGGCTGGTCCAAACCCTTAAGGCTGCATCTCGGCGTCCTGGTCGTCGCATCGCTGCTCTGCACGTCGATGCCGATCATCTGGCTCGCCTTCAGCCGCGGAAGCGAGGCCGCCGTCAGCGCCGGCGTGCAGCAGATGCGCGGCATGAGCCTGCGGCTGATCGAGGGATACCGCAATACGCTGGAGGGCGGCATGGAAGCGGCGGCGCTCGCCTCCACCCTGCCCCAGCTCGCCTCGCCGCCGCCTCAGGATATCAAGGCAAAGCAGGACTTCTTTCTGGAGGTGCTGCGCAACGTCCCCAATGCGACCAGCGTCTATACCGGCTATCCTGACGGCTCCTACCTGCAGGTCATCAACACCGCAAGGCAGGATACTCGCCGCACGCTTGCAGCCCCCGACGGGACGGCTTTCGCGATCCGCACCATCGCCGGGCGGCAAAGCGCCGACGTCGTCTCGACGCTGCAGTTTCTCGATGGCGAGACAAGGCCTATCGGCGAGCGGAAGGTGGACTACGCCTCCTTCGATCCGCGCCAGCGCCCCTGGTATCAATCCGTCGTCCAGGATGGCATGCCCGTCTCCGTCGGGCCCTATGTTGCGGGAACACTGGGTGTCCCGACGCTGACGATCGCAGCGCCCATGCGCGACGATGCCAAGGTGGTGGTCGGCATCAACATCCACCTGGAGACCATCAGCCGGCTGCTGGACGCGCGCGGGATCTCGCCGCGTGCGCGCGCCTATATCATCGATGCCGGCGATGATCTCATCGCCCATTCCAACCCCGATATCATGAGCAGGATCATCGCCATCTGGTCGCGAACGTCGGGCACGCTCGACGCCACGGCCAACGGCTTCGAGACGAGCATCGAGACCGTGGCGAGGCTGAGGCGCGATCCGGCCTTTGCCAATGGCGGCCTGGCACGCATCGAGCTCGACGGCGAAAGCCATCTCGTGCAGATCGCCCCCGTCAGCGTCTCCGGCCTGTTCAAGGGCAGCACGGCGGTGATCATCGTGCCGATGGAGGATCTGGTGGCCGAGGCCAACCGGCTGCTCCTGCACAATCTGCTGATCGCCGCAGGCTTGGTGCTCGCTGGCGTCGCAGCTTCGGTGCTTCTGTCGCGCATGGTCAGCCGCTCCCTCTATCGGCTGGCCGACGAGGCCCGCAGGATCGGCGATCTCGATGTCGGCGAGAAAGCCATCTCGCACTCCTTGATTACCGAGATCAACACGCTGGCGACAGCCCTTGCCGCCAGCCGCCACGCCATCAGCCAGTTTGCCCTCTATGTGCCGCGCGAGGTGGTCAGGCGCATCGTCAGCCCCGGCGGCCGGGCCGTCGTCAAGGCGACGCGCCAGGATGTGACCGTGCTTTTCACCGATATCAGGGATTTCACCGCCATATCGGAGCAGCACTCGCCCGAAGACGTGGTCGATACGCTGTCGGCCTATTTCGAGCTTCTGAACACCATCGCCGAGCGCCATGGCGGCACGGTGGTGCAATATCTCGGCGACTCCATCTTCGTCATGTGGAATGCGCCTGTCGAAGATCCCGCGCATGCCGAACACGGCTGCCGCTGCGCCCTTGCCATGCGGGCGGCGATCGATGGCCTGAACGACGAGAACGCCCGAAACGGCCGCCCCGAACTCATCACCCGCTTCGGCCTCCACACCGGCCCCGCCGTCGTCGGCAGCTTCGGCGCCGCCTCACGCCAGCAGTACACGGCCATGGGCGACACGATCAACGTCGCCTCGCGGCTGGAAGGCCTGAACAAGGAATTCGGCACCTCGATCCTGACGAGCGCAGCGATCCACGACGCGGTCGGAAACCGGTTCGGCTTTCGCCCGCTGGGGCTGGTGCAGGTGAAGGGGCGCGCGGAGAAGGTGGATCTGTGGGAGCTCGTTGGGGAGAGTGGCGGCTAGTGCTGTCGAGCAATATCGCGATCAGTCGCAAACGATGCCGTATTCCTTCGGGCCGTCCTTAGCCTGATACCGACTTATCCATTCCAACGTCAGTCACTGCCACCATTTGGCTTTTTCAAGCGTGACCTTGCGCAGCACATTGCGATTGTCGCGCGCCTGGATCTCAATGGTTTTGCCTTTGTTTCCTTTTTTCATCTCGGCACAAACTGCAAACATCGCCGAAAGCGTTGAATCGAGACCGGGAGCAGTCATTCCAAAAGTGCTTGCGGCTTTCATTGCCGATTCTGTCGTCATGTTGAAACCGCATGCCGACTTTGTCATGGCGTGAAAGGTAGCTGCCGCTGCGGCTGTGCGACCGTCAGCCTGAGCATGACCCGCAGCAGCAAGAACAAGCGCGAAAGCGCCCAAAATACGCAGATTCATTACGTCGTCCCCCAATATGACTTCTGAGCACAAGACAGCCGATGAGGCCCGCCAACCCCGCCTCAGACAAGCTTCCTCGGCTCTGTCTTCGTATGCTCGTGATACTTGTTCTCTCGTGCCTTTCCGAACAGCTTCAGACTCTCCAGATGCTCGCGCTGGGCGCGGTAGAAATCGTTGAGGAACAGCATCTCCTGGCCGGGCTTCACGGGATCCTCATAGCGGATCCTTCTCGTAATCGTGCGCACGATCTTGATGATCTCTTCGGTGTTCGGCTTCTTCGTCGTGTCGCGCAGCACATCCTCCAGCGTTTGCAGCTCGTATTTGCCGTAGATATCGAGATGCTCGGGCAGGAATTCGAATGCCGGCTGCGACGAAGCCTTGGCAGGAGACGACAGCGCGAGGTCTGACAGCAGCACGGAGCGCGGATTGTCGACCACCAGCGTGCCGGCGATCATATCGCCGATGCGTTGCCGGCGGCGGTTGGCGAGCGGAACGATCACCACCACCAGGAGCCAGGCAGCCGTCAATCCGCCTTCCAGCCCCGACTGTTCGCCGATCGTGCCCAGAAGGCCCATTGGAGCGAAGATCTCCACCTCTTTCATCAGGTTGCGCGCGGTCACCTGATGCGGCGTCAGGCGTCTGCCATCGACGTTGATGACGCGGATGCCGGTTATCCGCTTTCCGAGCGTGCGCCCGTTCCAGATCAGCTCCGAGAGCACGTAATAGGGTGTCCGCAGCAGAAAGCCCATCAGGGTGATCAGGACCGTCATGGCGCTAAAGGGCAAGACCCCCGTGAAGATGACGGCAAGCGCGATTATGATGAAAAGCAGGGTCGTGAAGATGATATCGAGTATCTGCGCACCCAAACGCGCTCCGATCGAGGCGATCGCGAAACTGATCGGCACGCCCTCCGGCGGAATGAACTGCATGACGCGCTTGCCGTCAGTCATCGTCTGGTCCGGCTGCTTCATCTGGCGGCCCCATGCTTGGCCTTGCCTTCGCGCCCTGCAAGCGAGAGCCATGCGACCCAGAAGACACCCATGCCCCAGCCGATGCCGATCCGCCAGACCGGCTCCTGCACCAGCTGGCGCAGGAAGCCTTCGATAAAGGCTGCCACGACCAGCATCAGGGCCGCGAGGATCGCGAGCTTGACGGCATCATGCCCCTGGTGGCGCAGAGCCTCCTTGCGGGTTCGCGCCCCCGGAAGAAGAACGGCAAGCCCGAGCCCCGCTCCCCCGGCGCAGGCAATGGAGATCGCCGCAAGCTCGGTGACGCCGTGTATGGAAAGCCAGGCGAAGGCATCGTAGCCGAGCCCCTTCTGCCGGAACATCGCGAAGAAGGCGCCGAGCATCAGGCCATTGTAGAAGGTCAGAATGAAGCTCGGCACCGATGCGAAGACGCCGAGCGCAAAGATCATTACGGCGATCCCCGTATTGTGGGAAAAGAGATAGGCGGAAAAGGCTGCGAGCCCGTCGCTCTCATGCCGTTCATTGCCGTAGATCGTCGAGCGCAGGTAATCGGCCGACGCATCCGGCGTGCGCAGATCGGCGAGCTCCGACGGCACGAACGTGTAGAACCAGCTCGGATCGCTGCTGCAGAGCCTGTATCCGGCAAGTGCGCCGAGAACGAGCGCCAGGAAGCCGATGAAGAGAGGCAGGGCCGAGCGGCGCACCGCCTGCGGAATGCCCTTCAGCAGCAGGCGGGAGATCAGCCCGCCGAGGCTTTCCTGCGGCGCATAGACGACGAGATAGGCGCGCGCGCAGAGGCTTTCGAGATAGGCGACCAGGGCCCTGTCGAGCGAAATATCGCGCGCGACGCTGAGCGAATTCATCGCCTGCCGGTAGCCGGCCGCAAGGTCGCGCACCTCGTTATAGCTGAGTGCAGCAGCCCCACCCTCCTCCGCCCGGCTCACCAGCTGGTCCAGCTGGCGCCAGTGCGCCTCGCGCTCCAGCCGGAAGCGGGCCGAGCGCAGCAGATCGTTCTGCACTCCGCCGGCATGGAGCGTCGCGCCACTATCCATCCTGGGGTCGATGCGCAGATCCGTCATATCATCTCGCGGGATTTGATTTCGATGTAGCGGGCAATGAGATCCGATGTCAGCGCCTCGGGCGTGCTGTCGAGGCAGAGCACGCCGAGACGCGAAAGCTTCTCCATCACGGCCCGCCGCTCCTGCACGATCTGGCGTGCCGCCACCGAGCGGGCGATGGCATCGAGCGTCGTCTCCTCCGGCTCCACCAGCTTTGCCAGGACAGGATCGCGCAAGGCGACGTAAACGATGAAATGGTGCCGCGCGAGCACCTGCATATTCTCGATCATCAGCTCCGCCGTGATGCTGTCGACGAAATCGGAGAATATCACGATCAGCGAGCGGCGCTTGAGACGGCCGGAAAGATGCGTCAGCCCCAGCGTATGGTTGGTCTCCTGCGTTTCGTAGGCGAGATCGGCGCAGATCGTCTGCAGGCGCGGAAACGCCGTACGCCCCGGCAAGGCAGGCTGGAAGAGGCGCGGACGGCTGTCGAAACTGTAGAAGCCGACGAGATCGCCCGCGAGCCCTCCCGCCCAGCACATGGCGAGCGCCGCATTGATGGCGCGGTCGAGCTTGGTGAAGCCGCCGACCTGCTCGGCCATCAGCCGCCCGGAATCGACGCAGAGAATGATCTGGTGGTTTCGCTCCGCCCGCATCTCGCGCACCACGAGATTGCGCATGCGCGCCGAGCGCTTCCAGTCGATGCTGCGCGGATCCATGCCGGCGGCAAATTCCCGCAGCTGATGGAATTCCGATCCCTCGCCGCGCAGCCGCAAATCCTTCTGGCCGGCTTCCAGCGGCAGGATCTGCGTCTTGACCGCGCCCGACAGCACCGGCGAGATATCGGGAATGACGGCGATCTGGCGTGCCACCGGCAGGCGCACGATCCTGTCGATCAGCCTGAGGCGCGACGGCCATTTCAGCCAGAGCTCACGCACCGAAAACTGCCCGCGCCGCGTCAGCTGCAGATCGAACGATGCCTTCACCGACCCGGTCTCGGCGCGCTCCATGCGACGCTCGCCGAGAACGAGCTCCGGCGCGGCATCAAGCCTGAGATCGATCCCCTCGGGCAGTTTGCCCTTCTGCCTGTCGATGACAACTGTGAAAGGAGCCGCGTGGCCGACAAAACCCTGCGACGGTAGATCGACATCGACAGCCATCCGGCCAGACAGCGCCGACAAGACGAGATCGCCCGCCGTGACGACCGCCAGCGCCACCCAGAGGAAGGCGAGCGGCATGCTCATGTCGCGCCACCACACGCTGACGATGACCGTCAGCGCCGCCATGGCAAGAACAAGCGCGATCAGGTGCGAGGACGGCCGCATTTACCGGGGCGCATCCACGCGATTCCGGAGGCTGCGCAGCACATCGTCAGGCGTACGCCCGTCGATCTCTGCCGAAGGCGACAGCACGATGCGGTGGCGCAAGGCCGGTGTCAGCAGCGCCTGCACGTCATCAGGCAGGCCGTAGTCGCGACCCTCGAAGGCAGCCCGCACGCGCACGGCGGCAGCAAGCGCATCGGCGGCACGGGTCGATGCGCCATAGAGGATATCGGCATCGGAGCGCGTGGCGCGCACGAGGTCGACGATATAGGTGAGGATCGACTTGTCGAGATGGATCGCATCGATCAGCGCCCGGCCGGCGGCAAGCGCCTCGCTCGTCACCAGCGGCCGGATGCCGGCTTTGCCTATATCTGATTTCAGCGCCTGATCGGCATGAAGCGACAGGATCGAGATTTCCGTCTCGCGGTCGGGGAAGTCGACGACCAGCTTGAACAGGAAGCGGTCGAGCTGCGCCTCCGGCAGCGGATAGGTGCCCTGCTGCTCGATCGGGTTCTGCGTGGCGAGCACGAAGAAGTCGGGCCCGAGCTGATAATCGACGCCATCGAGCGTCACCATCCGCTCGTTCATCGCCTGCAGCAGCGCCGATTGCGTCTTCGGCGGTGCGCGGTTGATTTCGTCGGCGAGAAGAATGTCGGTAAAGACCGGTCCCTTGGTGAGATGGAACTGGTTGGTCTGGAAGTTGAAGAGATTGACGCCAAGCACATCGCCCGGCATCAGGTCCGGCGTGAACTGGATGCGCCGATAATCGAGCGCCATGGCAGCCGAAACCGAGCGGGCAAGCAGGGTCTTTGCCGTGCCCGGAGGTCCCTCGACGAGGCAGTGCCCGCCCGAGAATATCGAGATCAGCACGAGATCGATGATCGCATCCTGTCCCTGCACCACCTTGCCGATCTCGCCCCTGACAGCGGCGATGAGATTGCGAAATTCACCCAGATCCAAAGTCGACGCTCCCTAGCGATTTCCTGAATGTTTCAAGATTGCGGTGCAGATCCGCAGATTTCATCAAATGCCCGCGGTCAATCAGCGCCTGAGCCGACGAATGCAGCGCCTGCGCCGCCGCGTGATCGCGGCGCGCCAGACGTTTGAACAGCCGATCTATGCCTGCCTCGTTTCCGGCTCCGGGGCCGAAGAGCAACTGCGCCTTGTCGGCAAGCAGATGGAGCACGAACTGCGACACCATCCGCCCGTCATTGCCCGACAGGCGAAGCAACCTGGCGGTTGCTTCGATCGCCGCAGATTTCGACAGTTCGATATTTCCCGAGGAATCCTTGAGCGGCGGCCCGAAACGCCAGAACCCGCGCCAGAAGCAGATTGCCACGACAACGAACAGGGTTCCCCAGATGGCGGAGAGCGGATAGGCGAAGAAGCGCTTGAGATCGGAGCCGGAACGCTCATAGCTGCGCCCTTCGTCCACCGGTTTCTTGTCATCAAGCGGCGCGCCAGTCGTGTCGATATAGACCGGCCGCGCCTCGCCGACGCCACGCAGATACTCGAAGAGGGCCACGGCAAAGCTGGCATTGTCAGCGAGCGCCAGCCCGTGATTGGTCACGAGATCGGGGTCGGACAGCAAATAGACGTCGGGATTGTCATCGCAGCGAACGAGCAGCGCGCCCGACGGCATGCCGACGATCTCCTTGCAATCGTCCGACAGGCTTTCCCGATCGAAGGTCTGCGCCTGATACAGGGCGATCTTCATCTGCTGGAACTGTTTCAGGCCGACCTGCGCCTCTTCGAATTCAGGCGCGTTGCGCGAGAGATGCTTGCTGGAAAGTTCGACCCTGTTGAGCCTCTCCTGTATGGCGGGCAGAGCCAGCAGGTCCGACTGGCCTGCAATGCTATCCCTCAACACGCTGCCGCGCCATTTCGGCATGACGATCAGCGTCGGCAGCCCGTGGTTGACCGCTTCGTAGGCCCAGTCTTCCGGGGACACCTCGCCCGTTTTCTCTTCTCCGGCGGGTGCGGCGGTCTCGATCTCCGATATCGGCAGGAAAAGCATGCGCACGGAGATTTCCGCCCGCGCCCTGACGAAATGCGGATCGGAGCGAATAACGGGAATGCCCTTGGCTTCCAGCCAGACCTGCAGCCCGCGGCTGCCGAGCGGCGAATGATCGAAATCATTGTCCCGCGGCATCCCGAACAGCGCCAGCGCCGCAAGCCCGACCAGAACCAGCAGGATGAGAACAGGTGCGGCATTACGCATGGCTGAGCCTGCCTACCGACAGCAAAGCGCGCGCCGAGTTGAGAAGCGTATTGAAATGCCCTTCCTGCAATGTGCGGCCGCCATAATGCACGAGCTCCGCCTCGGCCAGCAGATGTTCCAGCCGCTCGCGGTCGGGCATGGTTGCCGGCAGGCGGGCAAAAACCGCCCGCTCCGTATCCGAGCGGAAAAGCCGTGTCCCCGTCGCGTCAGCCGCGTGCAGCAGGCAGTGCCGGAGCAGCAGCACCAGGGCCTGCCGGCGATCGGCCATGGCGGCAATGCGCGACAGGAAATCATTCGGCCTTTCCTCGACCGCAGCGTCCGATGTGCGCCAGCTCTCCGGCGCCTCCCCCTGCCGCTTCTTCACGTCACGCGGCGCAGATGAGAGCAGCACCCCGCCATTGCCGAAAAACATTGCAAGGCCGATGATGACGACAAGGGCGACCAGCACCAGTACGACTGCCAGCGAACCGCCGACGGCTGGCTCCTGCGAAGAAAACGAGCGGTTGTCACGCGATAGCGCCGCATCCGGCACGCGCTTCGACTTTTCGACACCATCATGGCGATAGGTGAGCTTGCAGCGCACGCCATTCAGCGCGCATTGCGCGGCATATTCGCTGCCGACGACGCTGAGAGGCCGGTCGGCCTGCTGACCGCTGCTGTCCTGCGCCAGCGCAGGATAAAACTGGGCCGAGGCGGCCAACGATAGCGCCAGCAACAGGCCAATATGACGGAGGATGCGGCTCAGGTGAAAACCTCCGCCCGTGGTTCCGCAATCAGCGAATTCGGCCCGTATTTGTTCGGACCTTCCGTGCCCGGAAGCAAGCAGATCACGATCACCGCAGGCCCGGCAAGGATCGCCAAACCCGGAATGGCACAGAGAAGAACCAGCGTGCCATATCGGGAGCTGGAAATACCGCAATCCTGGAAACGTCGCGCGTGAAGGGCCGTTTGCGGCGACAAGGTCGCCAATAGGAACAGGATCAGGATGGTCATCATAACTTCTGCGATCTGCGAAAGTCCGTCAGGCCCATCCGTCGCCTCGCTGACCGTAACAAGCAGCGGGACATACGCAGCCAGCAGCGCCCAGTAGAGCAGTTGGAACCACCAATATTCCGAGCGGGAAGCGCGACCGGAGAAGATCGCGTACTTCTTCGACAGAACCGTTCGGACAGATTCAGCAAACCCCATTTGAAACGCCCACTCCCAGCCCTAGGCGAAAACCTCGGCCCTGCCCTCTGGGCGCAGCGGATCCGGCCCGTATTTGTTCGGACCTTCCGTACCCCTGAGCGCCGAAACGATAAGAATTCCTATGCCCGCACCGCGACCGATATAGGGAACAAAGCTCAGAATGACTGCCACAAAATACCACCAACCGGACATGTTGCGATCATGGAAGCGGCGAACATGAAGGGCTGCCTGCGGCAAGAACATTGCAAGTATGAACAGTCCAATCACGACAATAATAAACGTAGTCGATGACGAATATCCGTCAGGCCGGCGCGTCGCGTCGGTGACCACACCGAACAGCACAAAAAGGGCAAGCAAAAGCCCCCAGAAAAACAGCTGAAACCACCAATATTCTGAACGGCCGGCGCGACCGGAAAAGGTCAGATATTTCCTCCTCAGAACCGTCCGGACAGATTCAGCAAACCCCATCGAAATGCCCCATTTCCGCTTACCCCAAGCGCGCCCACGTCTATCCATCCCACTGGAATAGCAGTCGTTTCGGATAAAAAGTGCTACAATTCAAACGTGGGGATTGCAACAACGCAGTTGTATCGCCTCGCATTTCAAAGAAATAACGATCTTGCGTTGTTTTTCTGCATCGCAGTATCGCTCGAGACCAATTTGCCGGGAACGCAGCTCTCGGCAAGTCGATATTGCGGGTAAACCAATACCCTAGGCAAAAACCTCCGCCCTTACGTCAGGACGCAGCGGATCCGGTCCGAACTTGTTCGGACCTTCCGTGCCCCTAAGCACGGTAATGACGAAGCCCGCGAGGCCCGCGACAACATTGAGGTAGGGAATGAAGTTTGCGATAAAAATCGCGAGATACCACCAGCCCGAGATGTTGCGATCATGGAAGCGGCGAACCGTGAGGGACATCTGCGGCAACATCATTGCGAGCACAAACAGGCCGGCAATGACCCCAATGGCAATGAGCAGTGACGACGGTCCATCCTGACCATTGGAACCGGCGGCCAAAGCAGCAAAAATTCCAAGCCCGACCAGCACCAACCCGTAGAACAGCTGAAACCACCAGCACTCCGAGCGGGAGGCCCGACCGGAGAAGGTCGCATATTTTTGCGTCAGAACCGTCCGAACAGCTTCGGTAAACCCCATAAAATGCCCCATTTCTGCTTGTTGCTAGCGTGGTGACCTCTCACCATCGCCTTGGAATGACAGTTGTTTCGAATGAGAAACAGCTACGATTCAAACGCAGAAATTGCAATAAATCAGTCGTATCCGTCACTATTCAAAAATGAAAACGCTTTTGCGTTCAATTTCTTCACACAGCTGGAATTAGGCCGTCGATTCCATCGGAAGCGGGCCGCCGCGCCGATTGCCCTGCCCCCCTGCGAAAGGCAAAACAGAGTCACGGTGGCAATAGCGCAGCCAGCAAACCCAACATTCCCGATGGCGATGCCTCAGGCGAAAACCTCGGCTCTCACTTCCGGACGCAGCGGATCCGGGCCGAACTTGTTCGCGCCGACAGTGCCCGGAAGTACGCTGATCACGAAAATGGCGATGCTCGCAATCAAACCGACATAGGGAACCAGCCCCAGGATCACCAGCGCGAGGTACCACCAGCCGGAAATGTTGCGATCATGAAAACGGCGAACCTGAACGGCCAATGCCGGCAGAATAGTTGCAAGCACAAATAGTCCGGCGATGATCATGACACCAATGGCGAGCGACGAAAATCCGTTCTCACCACCGGCAGCGGCCGCGATCCCAATGCCCACGATCCCAAAGGCGAACAGCGCCAAGCAATAAAATAGATAATACCACCAATATTCAGACCGGGAGGCCCGGCCGGAGAAGGTTGCATATTTTTCTCTCAGAACTGTGCGAACAGCTTCAGTAAACCCCATTTGAAATGCCCCCATTTCTGCTTGCCGCGAGCGCGGTGCCGACTCACCATCGCCTTGAAACGATAGTCGTTTCGTAGGACAAAGTGCTACAATTCAAACGCAGAAATTGCAATAAGTCAGTTGTAGCTCTCCGCGATGTGAGAAAAGCAACGATTTTGCGTTGAGTTTTTTCATCTCCAGGGCCGACGATGCCTTGAAGGCAATGGCGAAGTACAACCGGAGTTCTTTCAACGACGTGCCCCGCCGTTGCCGATATGGTATTCTCGGCCACCACCGGCTGACGTTAGGGATATTGCCGCAGCCAGGTTTCTTTCGGGGAACTATCCGGAGGCGCTGTCGCTTCTGGAAAAAATGGCCGAGCCCGGACCTCGCCCTTTCAAGCCGCCACATCGAACACACCGACGGCCGATCCTCAAGACAGCGCGAATATCCTCACCTCGCGCGCGATGCCCTGCAGCTCCTCCATGCGGGAGGCAGAGGTGATGCCGCTGTCGCGCAGCATTTCCGAGACCTGCTCGTTGCCGACGACCGCCTCCGTCGTCAGGATCACCTGCGGTTCGGCAAGGCCCTGCACGCGCGAGGCGATATTGACGGTCTGGCCGAAATAGTCCTGTCGGTCGTTCATGCTGACGGCAAGGCATGGTCCCTCGTGGATGCCGATCTTCAGGAGCAGGTCCTCGCTGCCGCGCTCGGCATTCAGCCGCATCATCGCCTCGCGCATCCTGAGCGCTGCCGCCACCGCGCGGTCCGGGCTCGGGAAGGTTGCCATCACGGCATCGCCGATGGTCTTGACCACCGCCCCGGCCTCGGTGGCGACGATCTCGTGCAGGACCCGGAAATGGGTGCGCACCAGGTCGAAAGCGGCGAGATCGCCCACCCGCTCGTAAAGCGCCGTCGAGCCACGCAAGTCGGTGAAAAGGAAGGTCAGGCTGGTGATCTTCAGGCGCTGGTCCACATCGAGCGTGTCGGTGCGGTAGATGTCGCGAAAACTCTGGTTGGTCAGCAGGCGCTTGGCCGTCAGGAAGGGCCGCCTGCGGCCGAGAATGTCGTGCATCTCGTCTGCCGCGATACAGACATTCGGCAGCACGCGGCGATCGGTGTGATTTTCCAGCGTCAGGCGCAGCACGCCGGGGTGCATGACGAGCGTATCCTGCTGCGCATGGCCGTGGCTGAGGACCATCGAGAGGTTCTGGCGTTCGCTGGTCGGCTCGCCCTTCACATCGATGAACTGCGCCGAATGCGTCACCGCATCGAAGATGATGATGAATTCCGCCGGCAGCTGCAGCGAGACGAAGGCCTTCTCGCCGGGATCGAGCTCGATCATTTCAAGCAGGATGCGCGCAAACCTTTCCTCGAGATCGTCAGGCAGGTCGACACCGGAGGAGAAGAAGATCTGCCGGTAATATTCGAAGGGCGGCAGCCGGTCCGGGTCGTGGCCGGCAATCCGGCGCACGCGCGGGCTGACGGTGAAGGTGACCTCGACCATCTCGTCGAGCGTCGGCTCGTATCCGGCCGCACACAGCGCGCAATGATAGGCCTCCCGGTCCACGGCTTTCAGGGTGGCGCCGGTATCGAGCACGCCGCCGCATCCCGGGCAGAGAACATTCCAGGTCATCTCGAAGGCGCCGATGCGGGCTGCGTGCAGAAAGGCCGCGATCGACCTTTCTTCATCGAGATCGTGTGCCTTGGCGAAGGCCAGCGCATTGATGCGGTTGAGGTCGCGATCGGCGCCGTGCCGGACGATATTCTCGATGCACTCGACCGCCTGCGGATCGGCCGCCTGTCTCAGGGCCGAAAAGAGAACGTCCACTTCGCTCATCGCACAGGTCTCCGTGCACGCAACGCCACAGCTGATGATGCCGTATCAGGCTGAAATTATATCACGGAACGTGCTGATAGAAATCGGTATGGCAGGATGCCGCGCAATACCCGATCGAATGCCGGATTTTTTCGAAACCATGTGCCGTCCGGCTCTCGAAATCCGTGACATCAGGCTGTCGCCCGTCACAATCTCCCGCTAGAAGGTCAGGCCCGGATCGGGCAAGGGAGACAAGAAAGTTGCAGCAGCGGAAGTCACTGAAGATTGCACCCGTCCTGACGGTCGTCGCATCCCTGTGGTGCACATCCCCTCTGCAGGCGCAGGACCCGGCTGGCGGCCTGGCCTGGTCGAAGGATCCGGCCAGCCATTGCGAATTCGTCTCTCCCGTGTCCCTGACGGCAGGTCCGACATATTGGACCGGCGCATGCCCTGACAACAAGGCTTCAGGACCCGGGATGCTGCGCCGCCGCGACGGCGATCGCGCCGGGCCTGCCTTCTATGGGGATATGCAGGCCGGCCTGCCCGTCATCGGCGTGATCGACGACGAAGGCTACCGCGTCGGCAAATTTGAGGACGGCGATATCGGGGGCGATGCGGAACTGGATCCTCAGGTCAGGCTCGACGCGTTCCGCGCAGCCGCAAAGGCCGCCCGTGACGTTGCCGGCCTCTACGCCAAGCAAGGGAACGCCGCCTCGTCCCGCCACTACGAAAGCGTGGCGAAACAGCTGGACGAGCAGATCGAATAAAGCCCGGCGCCTCGGCTCTGCGGACTGAGATCCGCCTCGTCACATATCCTCGGCAAACGTCTCGACCGTGATCTCGAAGACGACGATCTGCGGCCACCCGCTGCGGCTGGACACCATGGTCTCCTCCGAGACCATGGAGATCAGGAAGTCGCGGCCGATTGAATCACGGTACTGGCTGGCGGGCGAATCCCACAGGCAGCAGGAGCGCTTGAGCCGGTTCAAACCCACGGCCTTGATGAGATAGGCCTCGGTTGCAGCCGCAAACCCGCCGGATACGCGGTATGTCGCCTCAAGCGGTTTGCCCTGCCGATCCGCGGCATAGTTGCAGCCGGCGAATTCGACATGAGCAGGCTTCTTCCTGATCTGCGCCAGGAAATCGCCGCAACCCTGCGCCGTCACCGGCCTGGGTGCGGACGCTGCCATCAGCGGTGGCGCAACCATATTGCCGAGCGACCATATGGCCAGAAGACAAGCGGCAAACTTCATGACCAGCCCCGTCCGGACACTCGATGCCGGCATGGATGCCTTATAGCGGATAATCGGGTCCGGGACAGATATGCCGGTCAGGGTGCGTAGCGGCTGAACACGAAGTCGCGGTCCTTGACGACCGAGTGACAGGTAAAACATGCTTCGGGCATTGCTTTTGCGGAAGGCTTGCCATCGTCGAACTCGACATATCCCCAGCCGCCGGTCGAAGCATATTTTGTCGCGTCCTTGACCATGAACTGAACGCCGTTCTTGGGCAACCCGGCAACGAATGACTGGGCAGCGCCAAAGGCCGCCTTGCTCTCTTCCAGCGGGTGATAATCCCAGGCCAGGCGTCCGATGATGGTGCCGTCGGGATAGGTGGTGGACCCCTCCCGGAAGGCTTTGATCGCGATATCATTGCCGAGAATGGCCCTGATATCGTTGAGCTTTCCCTCCTCATGCGCCACGGTGATCAGCGGCCAGTCGCGGTAGCCGGCAGGCAGCTCCGACAGGGCCGGCGCACGTCCCTCATCGGCCCCGGATGCGGCGGCATTGTAACCGACGAGGCCGGTAACCAGACCAACGGCCAGTGACACCACGATAATCTGCTTCATTGAATGCTCTCCTGCGGTCAAGCTGCGGAGCAACATTCGCAGATATTGCCGCGAGCGAAATCATACCTTGATATGGTAGAACAGTCCCGCTGCAAGTCTAAGGGCGCGCTGCTGACAGGCGTGAGTGCCGCGCCGGCTCCGCCGGTGAAGCGGCGTATTTCCTCAGCCGCCCAGGGCGACCGCGATGGCGACCAGGAACAATCCGAGGCAGGTCATGGTGATGCCCGCATAAAACGGACGGCCGCCCGAAAACCGTGCCCACGCATAGCCGGTCACGAACAGCAATGCGATCAGAAGGAAGTTGCTCGCTCTCAGGGCGCGGTTGGCATCGTCGATCAGAAAGAACGGGACGACCGCAGGAAGGGCGGTGGCCGAGACCAGGATAAAGATCGCAATTGCCGCCGACAGATCGTCTCTCGTCAGCGGCACCTTCACCGGCTCGGCACGGGTTGTGAGCGCCAGCAGCGACCGATAGAGCGCCTCCGCGTCGGCAGGCTTTGCGGAGAGCGGCGTGCCTTCGATCGGAAACTCCTTCGCGAGCACCGCGAGTGCGGCGCCTTCGTCCCTCGCCGTCTTGACCTGCCGGAACAGGCGCAGACGCCTGCTCCTGAAAAACTTCGTTCCGAGCGTGAACAGGACGGCGTCGATAATGCCCCAGGCGAGATTGCATCCGATTGTCGCAACGACGAGGTCGCGCACGACCAGTCCTTCCTCACGCAGGACGAGTCTCGAACCGATCGTCCAGGTCAGCGCCATGATCAGCCCGAAAAGCACCTCGCCGAGCGCATCGCCGGGATCGAGATTTTCGAAGATGGAAAAGATCCCCGTCGGCTTCATGGAATGGCTCCGGGCAGGTCGTAGCCCCGGAACTATGATCGAAGTGGCGGTTCTCTTCATTGCGTTGAATCAAGGCCGAGACAACGAGGGCCTGGAAAGCGGGGTTCGGCATTGCGTCGGGAACTGGCGCGACCCCCGTCCCGTGTGCGTGTCCTACAGTAATATACGTAGCCGTTGAGCCATTTCATGCATAATGGCAGGGTCGATCCCGGTCGGTTGGCCGCCATCGAAGATTGGGCGAAATCCTGAAGCGCGGTCCTCCGCGGATGATCTTATCGCTACTTGTTCTGACGCGGGATCACCCGTGCGTGCGCCTACCCAAGACATGGACCCTCCGATGGGGATCGGAAGCATGTCGAGAAGAGTGAGGCAATGATGCGCGGCAGGGCGCGCGCAATACGAAACAGGCCTGCCGCGTGGCCAATGACCAGAGCAATGCCACCTGCAGACAGGACAAGCGCCAGAGCAAGCAGAGCGGCCGCAAGACTGCGCGCGACCTGAAATACTGAGATCTGGCCCTTCGGACACAGCTGGAGCGGCCGGAAACTCGCAGTCCCGCCCGTCAGGCGCACTGAGATCATACCGCGCCGATCCGCAGCAAGGACGGCGCGGCATTTGCCGGGCGGGGGCCCGGGCACTGGGGGAAAAACATGGGCTGGAACCGGCTCTATAGCTTGAAGAGCTACATCAAGTCATCGCTATGGCTGGTGCCATTCATTGCCCTGCTGCTCTACCTGATGGCAATCCGGGTGGCTTCCCTGCTGGAGCCCTGGATCATCTGGATCGAACCATGGCCGTGGGGCACCGAAGGCACCCAGAGGCTGCTAGAGACGATCATCACGATGACGCTGACCTTCGTCGTCTTCACCTTCGGCTCGCTGCTGGTGGCGATCCAGATCGCAGGCGGCCAACTGACGCCCAGGATCATTGCGACGACATTGCTGAATGACAATGCCATCCGCTTTACCGTCGGGCTTTTCACATTCACCCTGCTCTTTGCGACCGGCGCGCTGGTGCGGCTGGAAGCTGCCGTCCCGCAGGCCATCGCCCAGATCGCCGGCCTTCTCGGTTTTCTGTCGATCGCCGCCTTCCTCTATCTGATCGATTATGCCGCCCGCCTGCTGCGCCCGGTGAGCATCATGCTGCGCGTGAGCGAACAAGGCCGCGCGGTGATCGAGGATGTCTACCCTGCAATGGCGAAAGCCGAGGCCGACACCGCTGCCAGTTACCTGCGCCCCGGCACCGAGCCGGACAAGGTCATCCTCTACCGGGGGCGCCCCGCCATCATCGTCGCCGTGAACAAGGATGCGCTGCTGGCGAAGGCCGAGAAGACGCGCTCCGTTGTCGAGCTGGTTCCGCGCATCGGCGATTTCGTCGCCTCCGGCGAACCGCTCTTCCGGCTCTACGGCATCCTGTCGCCGGACGAAGACAAGCTCAAATCGCTGATTGCCTTCGGGCCGGAACGAACCCTCGAACACGACGCGACATTCGCCTTCAGGATCATCGCCGACATCGCGATCAAGGCGCTTTCGAAAGCGATCAACGATCCGACAACGGCTGTGCTCGCGATCGATCAGCTGCAGCGCCTGCTCTGCTTTGCCGGCAAGCGCGATCTGGGCAAGGAAGCGATTTTCAACGCGGCCGGCGAATTGCGGCTTATCTGCAGGACGCCGGACTGGGAGGATTTCGTGAAGCTCACCTTCAGCGAGATCAGGCTCTACGGCGCCGAGAATTTTCAGATCGCCCGCCGCCTGCGTGCCGTGCTGGAATATGGGCTGCAGGTGCTGCCCGAATTCCGCCGGCCTGCTCTCGAAACGGAGATGGCCCTGCTCGATCGGCGGCTCGCCCAGATCTACGACTTTCCGGAGGATCTGGAACTTGCCAAAATGCCGGACACGCAGGGCCTCGGCGGTTCGAAATCCCTTCCCCCGAAAGCGCAGCCCGCAACCGGCTCCGTCACCCCTTTTCGTCAATAGCGATCGACGCTGTTGCGACTGTGCCGATCCGGACGGCGGGTTCTGGATTTCCGCCGGTCCGGCCTTCCCTCGGGTTTTCGCGCTTACTGCTGGATATCGGGCTCGACCAGGCGTGCGAGATTGCGCAACGATTCCTGCCAGCCGAGATAGCAGGCCTCCGGCGGGATGAGATCCGGAATGCCGGCCTGCACCACATTGAGTTCGGTGCCGACCGAAACCTTCGTCAGGGTCACGGTCACGTCCATTTCACCGGGCAGGTTGGCATCGTCGAACTTGTCCGTGTAACGGATCCGCTGGCCGGGAACGAGCTCCAGATATTCGCCGCCGAAGGAATGGCTGTGGCCGGTCGTGAAGTTGCGGAACGACATCCTGTGCGTTCCGCCGACGACGGGCTCCAGATGATGGACCGTGCAGGTAAAGCCGTTTGGCGGGAGCCATTTGGCCACGGCATCGGCTTCCAGGAATGCGCGATAGACCTTGTCCGGCGTGGTCGCAAGGACGCGGTGAAGTTTGATTGTGCTCGGCATGATGATCCTCCTTTGGATTGAACTTTGGCAATGCCTCTAGGACGGCCCTCGTCCTCCCGATCCGACATTGCGACTGATTTTTTTGTTTCCGCTCCTTCGCCGATCATAGGGCAACCGTTCAAAAACACGACGGTAAAAAAAGCTGTTTTGATTTTTGCAAATCGATTTGCAAATCGATTTTTTGTGTGTTTTGATGCGCTCATGAGCACGATAGGCAAGGTCGCAGAACGAGCAGGAGTATCGCGGACGACAGTCTCGCATGTGCTCAATCATGCCGATCGCGTCTCCCAGGCGCTGCGCGAAAAAGTGCTCGCGGCGGTCGAGGAACTCGGCTACGTCCCGAACCCGCAGGCACAGAGCCTGCGCACCGGCAAGACCAATCTGGTCGCCATGCTGATCCCCGATATCCGCAACCCCTTCTATCCCGAGCTCGTCAAGACGGCGCAGTCGGAGATGGAGGCAGCCGGCCTCGACATGCTGATCTTCAATACCGACGTGCCGGGCGGCCATTCGCAGGAGCACGGGCGCGAATATCTGCGCCAGATCCGCAACCGCCGCATCGACGGCCTGATCGTCGGCGACTTCGCCCTGCACGGCATGCACGACGCGCTCTTAGGCATCGACCTGCCGACGGTGTTCATCGGCGACCTGCCCAATCGGGCCGTCGACAGCCTGAAGATCGATGATTTCGGCGGCGGCCGGCTGATGGGGCAATATCTGGCCTCCAAGGGGCACAAGCGCATCGCCCATGTCACCGGCCCGTCCTTCTTTGCCGAAGCGATGGCGCGCGCGGCAGGCTTCGAACAGGGCCTGCGCGATGGCGGCGTCGAGCCCGATCCCGCCCTGCGCTTCGAGGGCAGCTATCTCGGTCCGTCGGGCCAGGCCTCGGTCGAGTGGCTGTTGGAGCACCACAAGGGCGCCCTGCCCTCGGTCGTCTTCTTCGCCAACTTCCTGATGGCCTCGGGCGCGCTTGCCGAGTTCTACGATCGCGGCATCAGGATACCGCAGGATATGGCGGTTGCCGTCTTCGGCGACCAGACCCAGCTCGAATATGTGCGCCCGCGCCTGACGCGCGTCGGCCGCCCGCCTTCAGCCCTTGCCGAGCGCGCCACCGCGATGCTGCTCGAGCGCATGTCAGGACGCTATGACGGGCCGCCGCGCTCGGAAATCATCGCCTGCAGCCTTCAGCCTTTCGATACCGCATGAACAAAACCGCCTGCTTGCCGGAAGAGGAGCCGGCCTGCGGGTCCATCAACGGGAGGAAGACATGACCGATATCAAGACGCCTGCAAAGGGCATTTCCCGCCGGCAGCTGATCCGCAAGGGTGCGCTGTTCACCGGCGCCGGGCTTGCCGCCGGCCTGACCGGCTTTCCCTATATCAACCGGATGGCGGTGCGCGCTCAAGGTACGCCCCTGAAATTCTGGCAGTTCTATGCGCCAGGCGGCCAGGTTAAGAGCCAGGTCGACTGGTTCACCCAGATGATTACCGCCTGGAACGACAGCCACGAGCAGAAGGTGGAGCTCGAATACGTTCCGAACGCCGAATATATCAATGGCCCGAAGCTCGCCACCTCCTTCGCCTCCAATGAAGGCCCGGATATCTTCCTGATCTCGCCCGGCGATTTCCTGCGCTACTACAATGGCGGCGTGCTGCAGGACCTGACGCCGCATATCGACGACGCCACCAAGGCGGATTTCCCCGAAAGCGTCATCGCCAACCGCATGGTGGACGGCAAGATCTACGGCGTGCCGATGGAAGTCGAGCCGATGGCCATGTATTACTCGGTCAAGGCTTTCGAGGAAGCCGGCCTCAACGAAAACGATGTGCCGAAAACCTGGGACGAGTTGCTGGAAGTCGCCAAGAAGCTGACGACGCCGAACCGCTACGGCGTGCTCTTCGAGACCACGCCCGGCTACTACCAGAATTTCACCTGGTACCCGTTCCTCTGGCAGGGCGGCGGCGAATTCCAGACGAAGGACGGCAAGAGCGCCTTCGATTCACCGGCAACCGTGCAGGCGCTGAAATTCTGGCAGGATGCCGTCAACAGCGGTGCCGCGCCCCGCCAGGTGCTCGGCAATGGCGCCAACGATACGGTTGCCAATCTTGCCGCCGGCTATTGCGCCATCCAGAATGTCGGCATCTGGGGCATTTCGCAGCTCGCCGGCAATGCCAAGGATTTCGAATACGGCGTCTTCAGGCTGCCGACACCGACCAACGGCAAATATGTGACCGTCGGCGGCGGCTGGGCCTTCGTTGCCAATGCCAAGGGCAAGAGCCCGGATGCGGCTGCCGAATTCTGCGCCTGGGCGCTCGCCTCCATGGACAAGGGTTCCGTGCAGCGTGTCGCCGACTGGTGCACCAAGGCGAAATCCGACATGCCGCCGCGCAACAGCGCGCTGAAGGCCGGCGGCGATGCCTTCACTGCCGGCAATATCGGCACCTTCGCTAAAGATATTCACCCCGGGACAAGGGCTGAACCGCGGGTGCCGCCGGAAGTCTACAAGATCATCTCCGACGCCATCCAGCAGACCCAGCTTGGCGGCGCCGATCCGCAACAGACGGCGACCGCAGCTTCCCAGCAGCTCGACGCGTTCCTCGCTTCCTATAGCGGCGCGCCGATCCTCTAGCTGAGAAGCGGGCCGCACGCGAACCTCGCGTGCGGTCTTTCGGGAGATGCAGATGGATACGGGTATGAGCCCACACCAGAACAAGCCGGATCAAAGCCGGACCGATCCGGGCACGCCCCTTCGCCGCAAGGGCCTGTCGGCCAAGCATCGCGAATGGATCGCGGGCTATCTCTTCGTGCTGCCGGATGCGATCGGGCTGCTGATCTTCCTCGGCCTGCCGATGGCGCTTTCGCTGGTGCTGGCACTCTTCGAGGTCAACGGCTTCGGCGGCTATCGCTTCGTCGGCTTTGCCAATTTCCTGCGCATGGGCAAGGACCCGCTTTTCTGGCAGGCGGCCCGCGTCACCGCGCTCTATGCCGTCCTGCTCGTGCCGCTTCTCTATGTCTGCGGCCTCGGCCTTGCCCTTCTCGTGCAGAAGACCAACCGTTTCAATGCCGTCATGCGGGCCATGTTTTTCGCGCCGCACATGGTCAGTCTCGTCGTCGTCGCCGTCGTCTGGCAGTTCATGGTGGTCGACAAGATCGGCGTGATCAACAAGCTGACGCCGCTTCTCGGCATATCGGGCGTTTCCTTTCTCGGCGATCCGCAATTTGCCCTCGTCACCGTCGTCTTCGTCAGCCTCTGGTTCCTGATGGGCTTCTACATGCTGATCTTCTTGGGCGGCTTGCAGGACATCCCCAAGGAATATTACGAAGCGGCCAAGATCGATGGCGCAAGCCCCTATCACTGTTTCTGGCACATCACCCTGCCGCTCCTGAAGCCCACGAGCTTCTTCGTGCTGATGGTCTCGATGGTGGCGGCTGTCGCCGGCGCCCAGGCCTTCGACATCATCTACGTGATGACCAAGGGCGGGCCGGCCAATTCCACCTCGGTGCTGATCGTCTACATCTACCAGCAGGCCTTTTCCTTCGGCGCCTTCGGTTATGCCGCCGCCATGTCCTCGGTGCTGGTCGTCGTCCTGATGCTGGTCACCGCCATCTTCTTCGTCATGACCAAGGGAGGCCGGTTCAACTATGACTGAGGCCCGCGCTTCATCCTATCCTTCCAACTCGCAGGTGACGATCGTGCGCGTCCTCTGGATGCTCGTGACATCGATCCTGGCGCTGATGATCCTCTTTCCGCTTCTGTGGATGGTGTCGATCGCCTTCAAGACACCGGCCGAATCCTTCTCCGCCAACCTGATCCCCGAACATCCGACCCTCGAAAATTTCAAATATGTGCTGACCGGTGTTCCCTTCATCCGCTACATGGCCAACAGCTTCTTCGTGTCGGCGAGCGTGACTGTGATCGCGCTGTTCTTCCACACGATGGCGGGTTATGCGCTGGCGCGCCTGCGCTTTCCCGGCCGCGAGGTGATCTTCCTCGCGATCTTCTCCACCTTCCTCGTGTCCCTGCCCGTCATCATCGTGCCGCTCTTCGTGATCGTGCGCGCCATGGGCATGCTGAACACCTATGCCGGGCTGATCGTGCCGGCGATCTTCAATGCCTTCGGCATCTTCCTTCTCAGGCAATATTACCTGTCGCTGCCGCGCGAGATCGAGGAAGCGGCGATCGTCGATGGCGCCGGCTACTGGCGCATCTACTGGAGCATCATCCTGCCGCTCAGCCGGCCGATCATGGCAGCACTCGCCATCCTGTTCTTCCTGGCCAACTGGAACGCCTTCCTCTGGCCGCTGACGGTCGCCTCCAAGGCCGATCTCTGGGTGGTCCAGGTCGGCATCGCCAACTTCAAGAGCCAGTATTCCGCCTCGTGGAACTACATGATGGCGGCCTCCACGATCGTCGCCATCCCGACCCTCGTGCTCTTCATCATCTTCCAGCGCCAGATCATGGATTCGCTGAAAACCAGCGGACTGAAATAACATCGAGAGGAGATTTGAATGACCCAGGCTGGCATTTCGCCGCTGCGCGGGCTTGCGACACTGAGAAAGGCGAAGACGCGCCGCTTCTCCAGCTACGACCGCACCGGCGGCAATGACGACAGGCTGCATATCGAGCCCGGCAAGACGGTCGTGATCGCCGAACATGCAGGCGCCGGCATCGTCACCCACATCTGGGCGACACTTGCCTGCGAGAGCGAGAGCTTCCTGCGCAAGATCGTGCTGCGCGCCTATTGGGATGGCGAGGACAGCCCCAGCATCGAAGCGCCGATCGGCGATTTCTTCGGCATGGGGCACGCGCAGACAGGCAATTACGCCAGCCTGCCGATGCAGGCGAGCCCCGAGGACGGCAAGGCCTTCAACTGCTATTTCCCGATGCCCTTTGGCAGCCACATGCGCTTCACTATCACCAATGAAGCCGAACACGACCTGCTCTTCTACTACTATGTCGATCTCGAGCTGCATGACCGGCTGGAAGATGGGCTCGGCCGCTTCCACGCACAGTATCGACAGGCCCGCCCAAAGGGCGAGAGCGAGGCGGGCCTCACCAACGAACAGTTCCTGTTCGGCGGCGAGACAACCGACGGCAAAGAGAACTACACGATCCTGGAGGCCGAAGGCCACGGCCACTATGTCGGCGTGCTCTTTTCCGTCTATTCACGCCGCCGCTCCGATGTCTGGGACTGGTACGGCGAAGGCGACGACATGATCTTCATCGATGGCGAGCCAGGGCTCTCAGTGCCGGATACGGTGCGAAAACCCGATCCGCGCATCGGCCCGAAAGCAGCTCTCATCGAGCCGCGCGGCGAAAGCAGCCTAGGGGCCAACGACGCCTGGCCGCCGACCCTGCACGGCACCGGCACGGAAGATTATTTCAACACCGCCTGGTGCCCGACGCAGGATTATAGCGGCCCCTATCACGGCATCATCTCTGCTGGCGGCCCGAACTGGACCGAGCCGGTGACGCTCTACCGCTGGCACCTCGAAGACCCCGCGATCTTCCAGAAGCGCATCCGCGTGACGATCGAACACGGCCACGCCAACCGGCGCTCCGACGACATCTCCTCCGTCGCCTTCTGGTACCAGGCCGAACCCCACAAGCCGTTCGAGGCACTGCCCGCGATGGAAGAGCGCGTTCCGACGTTTCGGCGGCCTTATCAGAACTGGAATGCGGCAGCGGCGGCAGCGAAGAAGGGCGGCATGTAGAGCGAGGAGAAAGCCCCCTCCCCAACCCCTCCCCACAGGTGGGAGGGGCTATACCGGGGCACCGCCTCGTTCCTCTCGAAACGTCGAGGATTCGGAGCGCGCGCGGGACATCAGGCTCAACCGGTCCAGAAAATCGGAGGCGTCAAAGCGGTAGCAATGCGTCAGGCTTCACATCACCGATGGATGCGTAACTGTGCGTTTCCCTGACGCCGGGAAGCGGCAGAATGACCCGCTGCAGGAATTCCTGAAACGTCGCCATGTCAGCTATTCGTGCTTTGACCAGGTAGTCGAAACCACCGATCACCATATGACATTCGATGATTTCGGGCGCCTTCGCAACAGCTTCTGCAAACCGGTCGAAGACGTGCGGCGCGGTGTGGTCGAGCCTTACCTGGATAAAAACGAGCGTACCGCGTCCAATCTTTGAAGGCTCGAGCACAGCCCGCACCGCGCGGATGAAGCCTTCACTGAAAAGCCGCTTGATGCGCTGCGATGCGCCAGTGGGTGACAATCCAACGCGCTCGGCGAGGTCAAGAACAGTCCGGCGGCCATCTTCTTGCAACAGCCCGAGCAGCATGCGATCGACACGGTCCAAGTCGCTCATTTATGATTCTCACTTTTCCGGATTAAAACACGCGATAATCACGCAGATAAGTCGAAATCATTATATTTCGTCGCGCCGTTTGCCGCAATACGGTTGGAAAATAACTCAAACCAACCAATCGAAGGCAAGCAGCACCATGCACAGAGCCCAACCTGCCTTAAACACTCACACAAAAGGTGAGATCAAGATTCTCTCCCTGAGCGAAGCGGAGGTCAAAACATGCATCGACCTGCGCAAGCTGCTCGACGCGCTAGCCGAAGGGTTCAAAGCGCTCTCCGATGGTCGCGTCGTCAATCCAGCGCGGCCACAACTCGATATTCCGAATGTAGGCTATTCGTTGGCGATGCCGGCCTGGATGGAGGGAATGCATTTGACCGTAAAACTGGTCAACGTGTTCGAAGGCAATATCGCCAAGGGTATCCCCAGTCACCTCGCAACGATACATCTCTTCGACCCGGAAACAGGAATGCCTGTTTGCATTATGGACGGCACCTACATCACGGCCGTACGCACGTCTGGCTCGGCCGTCCTTTCGGTGCGAGAGCTCGCCAGGCGCAATGCCAGGGTCGCGACCGTCGTGGGCGCGGGCGTTCAAGCCAACCAGCACCTTCACCTGTTGCCGCTCGTTCGCGATTTCCTGGAGATTCGCGTGTTCTCCAAAGATTTTGCTGATGCGCAGGCGCTGGCGTCACGTCATTCGGGCATCACTGCCGTCGAGGACCTTGAGACCGCGATACGCTCTTCAGATGTCGTGTGCCTGGCGACGCACTCCTATGTCCCCGCAATATCCGCAGATTGGGTTCAACCAGGAACGCACGTGTCCTCGGTTGGCGTCGCGCCACCCGGCGGCGAACTTCCGATCGATTTGATGGCGCGCGGCACTCTCTTTGTTGAGACGCGAGATTCGTTCGCTCCGACACCGGTGGGCTGCTGCGAACTTGCAAATATTGATCCCGAGACAGGCACCGATCTTGGTGCGATGTTGCTGAAACAGCGACCAGGTCGGACGTCAGATCAGCAGATCACAATCTACAAAGCCATGGGCGTCGCCATGGAAGATATGGTGGCGGCCGACCTCGCTTACCGCGAGGCCAAGCGGCTGGGTGTGGGTCAAGCTATTTCTCTCTAGGTGGCCTGGACTGTGATTTGATCCATAGGACGGTGGTGGGCGGCCTGAACCATCAGGAGCCAATGCGCAGTTGCCCGCCGGTCCGGCTTGCCGTTAATCTTGCCGCATGCCGCGAAAGAGAAACCAAGACGTCACCTCCTGGTATGAGGCGCCAGCGCCGGATATCTGCCCGCTCTGCGGCCGGGTCGTTCCGGCCGAGCAGCGCGACGAACACCATCTCGTGCCCAAGAGCCGCGGCGGACGGCAGACGCAGGTCCTGCACCGCATCTGCCATCGCCAGATCCACGCACAGTTTTCCGAAGCGGAACTGGAGCGTTCCTATGCAACCGTCGAGGCCCTGCTCGCCCATCCCGCCATCCAGACCTTCGTCGCCTGGGTGAAGAACAAGCCGCCGGGCTTTTACGACGGCACGCGGCGGAGCAACCGGCGACGGGAGTAAGGCGGCGGTTGCTCCGCGCGCTTTCATCGCCGCGCCGGCATCTCGTCTCTCCCGTTTATCCCTAGCCTCTGCGGATGCCGAGCAGCTTGTAGTGCTCGCTGCCGAGATCGCCGTTCTTGGGATAGTTCTGGTAGCAGACCCTGTTCCCCTGATTGCCGCCGAGGATCTTCAGCTTTGCGCCAAGGTCCTCGACGAAGAACCCCACATGGCCGTTCGTTCCGCCTGCCGGACCGCGGGCGAAGACGGCGATGTCGCCTTCCCTGGGATTGTCGCTCGCATCCTCTCCCCAGTCCTTCCAGCTTCTCGCATCCTGCCGGTCGGTGCCGATCATGCCGGCCTGTTCGACGCAGTAGTTCACGAAGGAGGAACACCAGGCGACGCTGTCGTCGGTTCCGGACCAGTGATTGGTGGTCTTGTGATACATGACGATGCGCGGGTTGTTGCCGCTGCCGGGAACCTCGGCGACACCCTCCGCCAGTTCTTCCCTGGCCTTATCGTAGGGCGTGGCACCTACCGTGGATGCAAGCGGGAACCCGCCCGACAGGACCTTCAGGAAGGTTGCGTGCGTGTAGCCGTCGGCAGCCCCGTCGCCGTTCAGATCGACCTTGGCCCAATCGCCGTTGCGCTCCAGGATGGTCAGCGGCGTGCCGAGCGCGAGCACCTTTTCCACTGCGAAACTCTCGCCCGGCCCGCGGCGCAGGTTGAGCCCGCCGGTGGCGCTGACTTCCGCCAGTTCGGAATGGATCTCGACCGCAGCAGCAAGCAGCGGCGAAGCGCCGAGCATCGGAGCCTCGGAAACCGCGCTGGCACGGAACTGGCCGAAATCCTTCCATTTTCCACCGACGATATTGCCGTCGTAACCGACCCCCTTGTAGGCCAGCGGCGGATGCACCTGGTAGAGCGCCCATTGGTCGGTCTTCAGCATATCCTTCGTGCCCGACCAGCCGGTTGCCGCGGCCAGCCAGACGAAGTCCGCAAAGCCCGCCTGGCGAACGGCGGCACCGACTGCACCCGAACCATAGACCCCGACACGATGACGGCCGAACAGCGCCTGCGACACAGCCTGGAAATAGGCCCTGATCGAGGCCAGGTCCGGCGCCTTGTAATAATCGTGATCGACCGAGAAATAGATCGCCGAATTCCGCGGCTGCCCGTAGCTCTCGGCAAGATCGAGGGCACGGGCTGCGTCCCTCGCACCGGACTCGGCATCGAGATCGCCAATATTGCCTCCCGCACCGCCGCGCTGCTGAAAGACGATGGCCAGGGACAGGCCTGCATCGAGAATGTTGTCGTATTCGGCCTTTTCGATCCGCTTCTGCGGCAGCTTGTTCGAATTGGTGTGGTTATAGTAGCGAATAATGGTTTCGACGCCTTCGGCTTTCAGTTGGTTGGCGTATTGGCCCAATTCCCATGGGCTATCGATGACCTTGTGCATGTCGATTCCCCCCAAACGATTTTGAAAAACTGGCTGAAGCCAAATAGAATTACCAGATACACTTATAGGGTGCAATATATATTGCAGAATATATTTTCACTTCTTCGCCAGAACCTGAACGAAATCTTGGAACTATACTGGCGCAGCAGGACAGGATACGCCAGCACTACCTGCCCTTGCCCTTACGGGCCCGCTTGCCCGCCACCTCGACCAGCCGCCGGAAAGTCGGGCATTCCATATGGGAGGGCGCGGAGCATTCGGCGACGTGGCGCAGCGTGTCGCTAAGCGCGGTCAGCTCCCGGATCTGGCGATCGATCTCGTCTGCCTTCTGGTGCAGCGCGGCGCGCGGCAGGTCCGGAGCGCCGGTCCTGCCGAACATGCCGGATATTTCGTCCAGCGAGAATCCGGCCGTCTTGCCCATGGCGATCAGCTTCAGCTGCAACAGCACATCAGGCGCAAACTGACGGCGCAGCCCATGGCGGAAGACCGAGGTGATGAGCCCGACCTCCTCGTAGTAGCGCAGCGCCGAAGGCTTGATTCCGCTGCGTGCGGAGACTTCTCCGATATCCAGAAATTTCATGCTTGACCTCAAGTCGGCTTGAATTCGTAGCCTGCTCCTGAACGGCATTTCAAGCAAGAGGACATCGATATGGAACAGACGGAAATGAATGGATCGGAGCGAAGGGAAAGACGCGGCGCCACACTGGCGCTCTCACTTTCCATGCTGCTCGCCTCGCTCGGCACCAGCATCGCCAACATCGCCCTGCCCGATCTGGCAAAGGCCTTTTCGGCACCCTTTGCGGAGGTGCAGGGCGTCGTCGTCAGCTATCTCGCAGCCTTGACGATTTCGGTCGTCGTCGCCGGCCGGCTCGGCGATCTCTATGGGCTGAAGCGCATGCAGCTTGCGGGCCTCATGCTCTTTGCCGCGGCTTCGCTGCTTTCGGCAATGGCGCCCGATCTGCCGCTGCTGATGGCGGCCCGCGCGGTTCAAGGCGTCGGTGCGGCCTTCCTGATGACGATCTCGATGGCGCTGATGCGCGAGACCGCAAGCGAAGCCCGCATCGGCCGCGCCATGGGGCTGCTCGGCACGGTTTCCGCCCTTGGCACGGCGCTCGGTCCCTCGCTCGGCGGCGCACTGATTCCGTTTGCCGGCTGGCGCGGCATCTTCTGGGTCCAGGTTCCGCTGGCGGCACTTGCGCTGATCCTGGCGATCGCGGCGCTGCCGGCTGACAGGGTCAGGGGCAAGGCACGCCCGGCGAATATGTTTGCCGTGATGGAAAGGCGCCTGGTCCCCAATCTCATCGTCAATATCGTGGTGGCGGCCGTGATGATGGCGACGCTGGTCGTCGGCCCCTTCTATCTCGGCCTGGCACTCGGTCTGAAGGCAGCTTCGGTCGGCCTCGTCATGTCGGTCGGCCCCGTCATTTCCATCGTCAGCGGTGTTCCCTCCGGCCGGCTTGTCGATGCCTGGGGCGCGCGCGCCGTGCTTTCGATCGGCCTTGCCCTGCTCGCCGCCGGCGCCTTTCTGCTGGCGATCCTCCCGCAGATCCTGGATGTCGCGGGCTATATTGCCGCTATCATCGTGCTGACGCCCGGCTATCAGCTTTTCCAGGCCGCCAACAATACCGCCGCCCTCGCCGATGTGCCGAAGGAGCGGCGCGGCATGGCCTCCGGCCTGCTCGGACTGTCACGCAATATCGGCCTGATGGCGGGCGCATCCCTCATGGGCGCCGTCTTTGCCTATGGCGCCGGCACCGGGGATTTCATTCATGCTGCACCGGCAGCGATTTCGGCCGGCATGCAGCTGACCTTCCTGCTCGCCGGCGGGCTGATGATTGCCGCCATGGCGGTCGTCTTCGCTGGCGCCGTTGAGCGGAGATCCGCCAGAGCATGACAATTGCCGACCTGTCTCGGGCGGAGCGCCGCACCGTCCGAGGATCACATATGCGGGTTAAACTCGATGATTTCGTAGGCAAACTCGCCCATCGCTCGTTCGCATTTGGGGCACCTCGCCACTCCATCACCACCTTTGGTCAAACGCTGGCCACAACCAGGACAGAACCATTTGTCCATCCCGTCAAGTTGATGGGGTGCCGAAGGTTTGATCCCCTCAACGTACGCCGAGCGGAATCGAGCTTCGAGATTTCGAGACAACTCCATTCCACTCGCAGAGCAGACAAGGCTCCCGTTGTCACTGCGCGTAAGAACTGTTCCGCACCAAGGACAATGAAGTCGACTTGGATCTATATTCTGCATTGTGGGGAGCCTTTATCGGTCTGCCGTGCCGCTAGGATCACGCAAGGCAACTCAGGTAAATACGGCAATGCAGACGGCGGTCCAGAGCAACCCCGTCCCCAGTACCATCGCTCGCCTGGCGACGGCGACCTTGTCTGGCTCGTCCTCCGCCACAGGCGTGGTCACGATCCAGGGCACGCAACCAAGTGCGGCAAATCCGAGGACGGCGACGATCAGCACGAGATAATCGACGACACGCCAGCTCCCCTGTTCATAGACACCCCAGTAACCCAGAAAGGCCATTCCGACCGCAAACATGGTGGCGGATGCGGAGCAGAGCCCCGTGACCGACCCGGTAGGCGCACGCAAATTGCTTTTTTCACGTGTCTGCGAATTCATGAGGCAATATCCACACCGGTTGGCTGTCCCGCAGCGAATATGTCAGGAATCGAGCGCGGCGTGAAGCGCCGGCGACCTACTGGAATGGCCGCGAACTTCCCCGCCTCGGGCGGCGCGACCACCGCCCGAGACCAGTGCGGCTAGAGCAGCCGAACAGACATGCCGCCATCGACGATCATCGGGCTGCCGGTCATGAAGCTCGACTGGTCCGACAGCAGGAAGAGCGCTGCCTGCGCGATCTCCTTCGCTGCGGCCATCCGCTTCATCGGATGCAGGCCCGAGATATAATCGAGGAATTCGGGGTTGTTCTCTCCACCTGCCGGCGTGATCGTTCCGCCGGGAAGCAGGCTGTTGATCCTGATGCCGTCGGCCGCGTAATCGGCGGCGACCGATTGCACGAGGCCGATCAGGCCCGCCTTGGAGGCTGCGTAAGCGCCCATGCCGGGCAGGCCGCCATTGCTGTATCCGACGAAGGACGAGGTGAAGACGATCGAGCCGCTGCGCTGTGCCTTCATCACGGGCAGCTGCGCCTTCAGCGCGAAGAAGGCGCTGGTCAGGTTGGTGGACATCACCGCCTCCCAGTTGGCAGCGCTCATCTCCGAAAACGCCCCCATCTCGCCGACGATGCCGGCATTGTTGAAGGCGCCGTCGAGCCGGCCATAGGCATCGAGCGCCCGGTCGACGAGCGCCTGCGCATAGGTTGCCTCGCGCACGTCACCGGCCAGAGACGTTGCCATGCCGCCCATTTCGATGATCTCGGAAACGAGCTCCGAGAGGGTCTGCGCCCGCCGCGCACCGAGCACGAGCTGTGCGCCCTTCGCGGCAAACAGCCGGGCGGCCGCAGCCCCGATGCCGCTGCTTGCGCCTGAAATGATGATGACCTTGTCTTCGAGTTCCATATCCGAGCCTCCTGTTTTCATGGCAACGGAGGCGTAGGAAATATGAAGACCCGCAGCCACCCGATTCCGGATCGGCGACCCGCCACCCGACGAGGAACCCGTTAACCATCTCCCGCTCTCTAGGACTATGGTCCGACGGATGACAGACCTCGGTCCGATGCACGCTCCGCGTTTCGCGCCTAACATCGTTCTCATCCTGATGGCCGCTTTCCAGAGTCGGCTATCTCACGATTTTCGATGAATTATCCTGCGAGGGAGACCCGGATGCGTATCGCAACTCTTGCGTCCATAGCCGCACTTTCGATTGCCTTGGCTTCCAGCCCGCTGACGATCACCGGTACCGATATCGCCGCCATGGCAAAGGGCGGTGGAAACGGTGGCGGCAATGGCGGCGGCAATGGTGGAGGCAATGGCGGCGGCAACGGTGGCGGTAACGGCAGCAGCAATAGTGGCGGCAATGGCGGCGGACAAAGCGGCAGCCACGAGAACCGCGGCCACCAGTCCGGCAATTCGAAGACGGGCAATTCGAAGACGGGCAACTCATCGCACGACAATTCGAAATCCGAAAACGAAGCCAGGGGCAAATCCGGCGAAGCGAAGACAAAATCGCTGGCAGCGAAAAACGCGCCGGCCGAGATCAAGCACAAGAACCTCGCCTCCGAGCTCAAGGGCCTCAACTCTCTCAACCGCAGCTACAAGGCCTATCTGCACACGTCCGATCCGAAGATGACCGCGATTGCTGCCTACGCGGTTGCCTATGCCCAGTTCGAACTCGACAACGGCATTGAACCCTCGGTCGACGATCCCGTCCTCGGCGATGACGCCTTGGAGGATGCGCTCGCTTCCGCCACGCGTCATGGCGAAGTGAGCCCGGCAGTCCTCGCCGAGGCCAAGGCCATTCTCGGCGTCGGTGATGCCGACGGCAAGATTGACCAGATCCGTGAATCCCTGTCCGACTCCGCCCCGACCTCGGCAGGGAATTAACGGCCGCTCGATCCGCCGGGCGGCATACCCGGCGGATCGATTGCACCTGTCATGGGTTTTCCCACGGGCAGGATAATTTCTTTCCCCTCACAATTCCCCTTCGCCGCCCCGACGTGCGCCAGAGCGCCACGAATCTCCTTCCACTGGCTTTGCAAAGATCGGCTCCGGCGCAGATGCCGCTTCAGGAAATCTGCTTTGCAAGGAGCGGAACGGCTCTGTCCGCATCGATGAGCTGCCAACCAAGCTTTTCGTAGAAGGCCACCGCATCCGGTGCGGCGTGAACTTCCAGCTGCGTGATGCCTCTATCGGTGGCGAGCCGTTCAAGAGCCTCCATCATGGCTCTGCCAATTCCCTGCCGCTGATATTGCGGAATGATTGCGACGAGGCGCACGGTTGCAGGGGCGCCACCCACGAGCGCGATATCCAGCCGGACAGTGCCAACCGGGACATCGTCGTAGATGAACAGCAGCGGAAGATGATTTTCCCGATGCTCGTCCGGATGATCCTCATCATAGCCAGCCTGGCCACGCAGTTCGAAGAGAACGTGACGTCTGATCGCGTGATATGCCTGCCACTGGTTTCTGTCCTGCACCTGCAGCAACTGCATTTTCATCGCCTGCTTGCCTCAGTCATTTTGATCGCAACCGTCATCTACGCGTGGATTTGCCGTACCGTACTGATCCCACCCTGTCCTGCAATAGACGCCTCTGGCCAACATCGGGCAGAGACCATGAACCGATATTTTCTCGTCACGACCACCTGAGCCTTGCCCGGTATCGAGCCGAAACCGGAAAAACCCGCAAAAAACCTCTTGAGCCGGACCCAGCGTCATAGCTTAGAAACGGTTCCGACAGATCGCGGGAGGCCTGATGGACGCCAAGGGACGGGAAGAGAGCTGGCTGACGGCGGCTCAATGCGCCGAGCGGATCGGCATCACGGTGCGCGCGCTCAGGCTCTATGAGGAAACCGGGCTCATCCGGCCGCCGCGCACGGGAAAGAACTGGCGGCTTTACGGTACAAAGGAAATTGCACGGCTCACCGAGATCCTGGCGCTGAAGCGGCTGGGGCTCAGCCTGCAGGACATCGCCCGGCTGCTCGCCGGCCACGCGACCGATCTCGACCGCATGCTCGCCATGCAGAACCACGCCCTGCAGGAGCAGCTGACCCGCACGCAGCACAGCCTCGCCGTGACAGACGCGCTGCGGGCGAAGATGGCCGCAGGCGACATTCTTTCGATCGATGAACTGCTGAAGCTCGCAAAGGACACAAACATGACCGATACCTCATCCGATGCCATGGCCTGGCGCCGTTATGAGCAGGCACGGCCGCGCACCGAACAGAAGATCGACCCTGCCCTCTATGCCGACTATGCCGGACACTATCATCTGGATACGTCGGCCTATGTGGTAAGCCTGCGCGACGGGCGGCTCTTCACGCGCTTGACCGGTCAGCCGGAGCTAGAAATCTTCGCCGAGGATGCCGACCGCTTCTTCTACAAGGCGGTTCAGGCACAGATCACCTTTACCCGCAACGAAAGCGGCGCTGTCACCGGCCTCGTGCTGCACCAGCACGGCTATGAACAGGCAGCATCCCGCATCGACGAACGCGCCGCGACCGATCTGGAAGAGGCGATTGCCACGCGCATCCGCGACAAGCAGCCGGTGGAAAACAGCAAGGCGCTGCTGGAACAGGTCATCGAGCAGCACCAGCGCGGCGAACCCGACTATGAGCGGATGAGCCCGCCGCTCGCCGCCCTCGCACGCGAACAAGCTGCCATGATCAAGGCCGATCTCGATCGCATGGGGCCGCTCAGGGACATATCCTTCAAGGGCGTGACCGCAGAAGGCTGGGATGTCTACGACGTGACCTTCGACAACGGCCATCTCGAATGGAGTTTCGCGCTGGCGGCAGACGGAAGATTCGGAGGCATCTTCATTCGCCCCTCGCTGTAATCGATGACGGGGCAGACGTCCCTGCCCCGCCTCAAGCCTGCTCCTCGATCGCCGCCTGCGCCACTTGCGCCACCCCGCCATTGATCCGCGTCGCGATCAGATGCCCCACCGCCACCGCCCCGATGCAGAGCACGACGGAGGCCGCGACATTGATGCAGGCCCGCACCGTGGCGCCGGAGCGCAGCAGGTCGAGCGTCTGCAGGCTGAAGGAGGAGAAGGTGGTGTAGCCGCCGCAAAGGCCGATCATCACGAAGAGGCGCATATTGTCGGAGACCGGGAAACGGCCATTGGCCAGCGTCAGCGTGCTGAACAGGCCGATGATCAGCGAGCCCGTGACATTGATGATAACAGTGCCCCAGGGCAGATCGCGGCTGACGGGCATGGCGAGGACGGATACGGCGTAACGGGCAAAGGTGCCGAGGGCACCGCCGGCCATGACGATAAGGCAGGTATAGAAGGACATGCTCGCTCCAAAATATCAGGGCGGGCAATAAAAAACCCGCCTTCCGGCAGGCTCCGGACAGATTCCCACCGCGGTCAAACACGGTAGGAGTCATCAGCCTTGTGGGCGGTTTCGGGGGCACTCCATCCCCATCGGTTTGATCTATAACGCGAGCTGCGGTGAAGTGGCAAGGGGCTGACTTGCGTGACAGTGCAGGCTCGAACCTCCCCATTCCTGTTTCCTCATGCGGGCACGAGAGCTGTCAAAGAGATCCGGCAGCGGCGCGCCAGCGCGGCGAGAGACTCATCTACCATGGGAGTGGAAAAAAATCTTTCCTGGCCAAGGACTTGGGCAGGCTGGTCGCTTTGAGATCTCTCGTGCCAGCACGAGGAAACAGGGTGGCGGTGTCGAATGCAGCTCCTTCTGTTGCACTTTCATCCCCCCATTCCCTCCCCGGTCTTGCCCGAGGAGGGAACGAGGTAAGCGCCGGCCGCCGCCCCTCGCGTTGCGGCCGGCGGGGTAACTCATGCGCGCATGGTCTGCCGGGCCGTCTGGGGACCGAACTCCGAGGCGATCTCGCTCACGAGATCGGCCGGGAAGCCGCCTTCGCGGGCGTGGCGGTAGACGGTTTCAGCGCTGTCGGCCTCATGCACGCAGTAGATCTTGTCGCCGGCGACATAGCTGGTGATCCAGGTATAGGGCCGGTCGAGGCCCTCGACGACCTGGTTCGACTTGGCGGAAATGTTGCACAGGTCTTCCGAGGTGAGCTTGCTTGCGCCGGGAATATTACGTTCGATAAGATATCTGGGCATGGCGACCTCCTGTTCGCATCCATGTTGACGAGACGGACGCTAGGCCTATGCCGGGGTCGGCGCATCGGGATATCTCCCCATTTTCTGGCGCTCGCCGCCCTATTTTGACACGCTCCCCTATTCCCAGCCGCCGACGATGCTGGCAATAATCCGCCATGCGGCTAATCGAGCGCGCCCCCAATCTCGATCATCTTCAGTCGTTGTTGCGCGAAGCCGCCGACGGCAGTGGCAGGGTCGTGCTTCTGGAAGGGGAAGCGGGTGCGGGAAAATCCTCCCTCGCCGCAGCCTTCGCCAGTGCCGTGCCCGAGGATACCCGCGTTCTCTCCGGCGCCTGCGAGAATTTCGGCACGGCCGAGCCGCTCGGCCCCTGGCGCGATATTGCCCGGCAAGCCCGCTGGTCGCTGACAAGGGTCACGGGCGGCAACTGGATCGCCCTTTTCTCCGAAGTGCTCGATCTCCTGACCGATGGCGGCCGGCCGACATTGCTCGTCATCGAGGATATTCACTGGGCTGATGACGCCACGCTGAACCTCATCCGCTATATCGGCCGGCGCATCCGCCACACCTGCCTGCTGCTGGTCGCAACAGCGCGGAATGACGATACGCCGGGCCAGACACGGCTCAGGCGGCTGCTGGCCGATATTCCGCCCGCCCACTGGCTGCGCATCACCGTCCCGCCGCTGTCGAAGGCCGCCGTACTGGAGCTTGCCGACAGCAAGGGCCTCGATGGCGAGGCGATCTTCAGCGCCACCGGCGGCAACGCCTATTTCGTCAGCGAGCTCGTGGACTGCGCCGGCAGCGACAACCTGCCGCCATTCAACCGCGACCAGCTGCCGGCAACCATCCGCGATGCCGTGCTGGCGCGGGCCGATATCCTTGACGAGACTGACAGGGAGGCGCTCTGGGCCGCCTCCACCTCGCCCGATGCCTTTGCGCCCGAACTGATCGAGGCGATCTGCGGCAGCACCGCCCGCGCCTCGCTCGAGGCCTGCACCGCCTGCGGGCTTCTGGTGCCAGCCGGTGGCAAGGGCAGCAACCTCCTCATGTTCCGCCATGAGATCGCCAGGCAGGCCATCGAGCAATCGCTGCCGCCGCTGCGCCGCCGGGCGCTGCATGAAAAGGCGCTCGCCTATTTCCGCGACCGGCCGGAGGCCTCGGTCGCGCGCATGGTCCACCATGCCAACGAGGCGCAGGACATGAGCGCGATCTCCGAGCTCGCCCCGAAGGCTGCGGCCGATGCCGGCAGGCTCGGCGCCCACCGGCAGGCGATGCGCCATTACGAGCTGGCGCTCGCCCATGCCGGCGACCTGAGCGACGCCACCCGCGCCTGTCTCTACGAGGGCTATGCCTTCGAATGCCATCTGACCGGCCAGATGGAACGGGCCATTGCCGCCCAGACCAGCGCGCTTGCGCTTTACAGGGCGCTCGGCGACATCAGGCATGTCGGCGATAACCTGCGCTGGCTGTCGCGGCTGAGCTATCTTGCCGGAGACCGCAAGGGCGCCGATGCCTTCGGCCGCGAGGCGGTTGACGTGCTGGAGCAGGCAGCAAGCCCCGCCGAACTCGCCATGGGCTATTCCAACCTGTCGCAGCTCGGCATGCTGGCCGGTGACGCCGAAACCGCCACACTTTACGGCGAGCGCGCCATCGCGCTGGTGACATCGGACGACATCGCCAGGCCCGAGGTCCTCTGCCATGCGCTGAACAATGTCGGCACCGCCATCTGCTGGCGCGAGCCGGACCGCGCCCGGCAAACGCTCGACCAGGCGCTGGCGATCGCTCTCGACCACGGCTTCCAGGAACATGCGGCCCGTGCCTTCACCAACCGCGCCTGGGTGGAAATCCGGCTCCACGCATTTGATGCCGCCGAGGATGTGCTGACGCGGGGCATCGCCTATTGCATCGAGCATGACCTCGATACATGGCGCGACTACATGCGCGGCGAGCTTGCGGAACTGCTGACCGTCCTCGGCCGCTGGGACGAAGCGACGGCCGCGGCGCAAGCCGTGGTCGACAACCAGAACGCCCCGGCGCTATGCCGCTACCCCTCGCTCGTGGCGCTGGCGACGCTGAAGACGCGGCGCGGCGAACCATCGGACGAGCTCCTGCAGGAAATGGCGAAATTCCTCGAAAACACCTTCGAGTTCCAGCGCCTGTCCGCCCATGCCGCATTGGTGGCCGAGCGCGCCTGGCTCGGCCTCTGCGACCGGGAGGAGGCGCTCGCCGGTCTGCGGCAGGCCGCTTCCCTCTGCAGCGACGATGCCGCCGGCTCGATGATCGGCTTCTGGGCGCATATTCTCGAAGAAACCGGCCTTGCGCCTGACGGCGACGATGGCGACGCAGCCGTGATCGCCACGCTGAGAGGCCGATGGCAGGAGGCTGCCGATATCTGGACGGACCGCCGCGCGCCCTATCTCACCGCCCTCGCCTTGCTCGACGGCGACAATGACGCGCTCTACCGGGCCCTGGCGACGCTGGAAGCCCTCGGCGCCACTGCCGTCGTCACGCACGTGAAGGAGCTGATCCGCAGGCGCGGCGGCCGGCTTGCGACGCGCGGCCCCCGCGCCAGCACCCAGGCCAACGCCGCCGGCCTCACCACGCGGGAAATGGACGTGCTGCGGCTGATCGACGAGGGCCGCTCCAATGCCGAGATCGGCGCGCGCCTGTTCGTCTCGGCCAAAACCGTCGATCACCACATCTCCTCGATCCTCGCCAAGCTGAATGCGAAATCGAGGGGCCAGGCGGCGGCCGAGGGACGCAGGCTGCGGCTATTGCAGTAGAATGGACGCCCCTGCCCGGACCGCGCCGTCCATCAGGATCACTCCGCAATGCGGCCAGCAACAGGCATTGCCAATACAACGCCTTGCGAATGCCAATAAGATTTTCTAATCCGGACATATTGCAAACAAGCTAGAATGGAGGGTTTTTATTTGCGACTGCCGAGGTGTTCACAAATCTATAGATTGACCTAAAGTTTTCCGATCGCGCAACGACAGTATAGCAAGATTAATTATTAAAGATTATCTTGACGCGCACCTTACGCGATAGTTTAATTAGAAAATGCCACCCCACCGGGAGGCTGAACATCGAAACGGGGGCTTGTCGCATGAGCAATAAGAGCCGCGTGATCCTCTTGGCCGCAGTTTCATCCTTCCTTGGCCCATTGGCGGCCAATGCGGCGAACCATCCATATCAAGGCATTTGCGAGGCCTCGGCCGCAGCCATGGTCGACAAGTCGCATATGGCGGTCGCCAGCGATGATTTCTCCGCGATCATGATCTATGAGCGGGGGAAGCCTGAGCCGGTGGCGAAATTCCCGGTCGACGATGTGACTGACATCGAAGGCGCCGCCCGTATCGGCGACACCATATTCTGGCTGACGTCCCATTCGCTGAACAGCAGCGGCGAAGACAAGAAAAAGCGCAAGGAACTGTTTGCAACGACCGTGTCGTCCGACGGGACATTGTCCGGTTCCGGCGAGGTCTACCGCAATCTTCGTGCGGACATGGCCGCAGCGCTGAAGCTCAGCGAGGATGATTTAAAGACCCACGTCAACATCGAGGGCCTGGCGGCGACACCGGAAGGGCATCTCCTGATCGGCCTGCGCGGACCCGTGCCCGATAATCGCGCCATCGTGCTCGAGCTCGCCAATCCGATGCCGCTGGTCAAGCTGGGTCCCGGCGACGTGGGCTCTCCAATAATTACCCAGGTCGTCACGATGGACCTTTCCGACGGCCCGGGAACGACCGGCCGCGGCGTGCGTGACATTGAGCGGGTCGGCAACCGCTACCTCGTGCTGGCCGGCTCCGAACCCGATGGCGGCAATCCTCCGCCCAAGCTTTTCTGGTGGGACGGAAATGCCGATGGCCGCGTGACACCGGGTCCCGATGCGGATTTCTCCGGAATGACGCCGGAAGCGATCATGGTCTGGAACGATCACGAGGGCGAAATCCTCAGTGACAGCGGCGGCGCGATGATCAAGGGAGTGGCCTGCGCCGACAAGGATCCACCCAAGGACGCGTTCTTTCCAGCCATCGACGTGAAATTCTGAGTTTCGCCAGTGTTTGATCCGGCAAGGCAAGTGCCATCGGGAGGGGATCACCACATCTCCTCGACCAACGCCGTGCTGAACGCGAAGCCAAGGGGTAAGGCGATTGCCGAGCGGCTGAAGCTGGCGTTGCTGACAAACGGATAGCCCTTGCGTAAAACCGTGTCCGTCGCCGTCGGGATTCTACACGAGCCAAAGGACAGGTCATGGGCATCGAATATCATGTCGCCGTGCACGAGGCCCATTGGCTTTCAACGGAAAAACTCAACGCCTGTCTCGCGGATCTGAAATATCCAGTACAGGTCATTCCGGCCTCGCCTGCGGATATGAGCAAGCCGCTTCAGGACAATCCAGGCTCTTCCGGCCTGACGGTCGCCTTGAACGGCCAACAGATCGAACTCGAAGCCTCGATCAAGCAACTACGCCCCGGGGAACCTTTCGCTTACGGTTTGAAAATTGACAACAGCAAAATCGCTGAAGGCGCGATCTTGCGCCCCACCGGAATAGACGATTTCGTGCCGCTTGATCTCAACGACGAACTCAAGAAAATCGGCATGAACGCGCCCGACTTTGGCTATGGCGATTATGTCGTGAGCATAACTTTCCGCTCGTCTGTCGATGAATATCGCGCCGGATTTTTGCTGATGGCAGGCCTGATCCGATGTGCCAATGGGCTGGGTTTCGAGTTTGACAGCGCATCTTACGGCGGATCGTCATTTGCAGAAACGCTTGTGCAGCAGGCACGGGAGATGGAGTAGCCCTGGGTCGGACCGACGAGCGGCATACCCTGTCAATCCTCGTCGCAACGAAGTGGCGACGTCCCTCTCCTCCCTCATTCCTGTGCTTGTCACAGGAATCCAGTGCGCCCAAGTCCTTGGGCGCGAGAGGCTCTTTTCCTTTCGGCAATGGTCATTCACCGCGCGGACGCGCGGTGGCTGGATTCCTGTGACAAGCACAGGAATGAGGGAAGTTTTGGTTGTCGCTTCGGGTTAAAGCAGCCCCTGTCAGCCGCGGCACCGCACGCGAAGGTGCTTGTGCCAACGCCAATCACGCCCGCCCCGCCACCTCGAACAATTGCGGCACGGCCGGGTTCCTGGCGGCGAGCGGTGCGCAGAGCACGACTTCGAATTCCGGGGCGTCGTCGAGCGTCCTCGACACCACACCCTCGGCCAGATCATCGCAAAGCGATTGCGGGATCAGCGCCACGCCCAGCCCCTCCTGCACCAGCCGAATGATGGTGTGCTGCAGGCGCGGCTCGAAGGCAAAATGCGGCACGACGCCGCCAGCCGCGCAATAATGGACGATCGCCGTGCGCAGCGTCGGCGCGACGGTCGCGGGTGCCGCCATCAGCTTTTCGCCCGCGAGCGACTGCGGCCCGATGGTTTCGGCCCCGGCCAGCCGATGGCCCCGGGGCACGATCAGGCACAGCCGGTCGCGGGCAAGCAGCAGCATGCGCAGGTGCGGCGCCGGACCGCCGCCGAAGGTGACGGCGGCATCAAGCGTTCCCTCCGCCAGCATCTCCTCGATATCGGTCGGAATGCGTTCCTCCAGGATGAGCCGCACATCCGGCCGCGCCTGCGAATAAAGCCGCACGAGAGTTGGAATGACGCTATGGGCGGCATGCATCATGAAGCCGAGCTTCAGCTCCCCCTTCATGCCGCTCGCAACCAGCTGCACATCGCGGCAGGCGGTATCGAAGCCTTCGAGGACGGCGCGGCAATCGGCAAGGAAATGCTGGCCGGCGGGTGTGAGCGCGACATTGCGTGAATTGCGCTCGAAGAGCTGCACGCCAAGCGTCTTTTCGATGGCCGATATCTGCCGGCTGAACGGCGGCTGGCTCATGTTCATGCGCTGGGCCGCATGGCCGAAATGCAGGGTTTCGGCGAGCGCCACGAAATAGCGCATATGGCGCGTGTCCATTCGATACCTCAAAAGTATCAATCAGTGCTCAAGATGACATTGGATTATCTTGATCCCGCACGCTAGGCAAGGATCGCCCTCAAGCTACCTGCCCCGAGTTACCCCTGATGCTGACGAACCTTTCGATTGTCCTGCCGATCTTTGCCCTCATCCTCGCCGGCTGGATCGCCCGCAAGACCGGGGCGCTCAGTGAAAATGCCACGCGCGAGGTCAACCGGCTGGTCGTCTATCTCGCTCTGCCGGCACTGCTCTTCGATATCATGGCCAATGCCAAACCCGCCGAGATCTGGCAGCCGGGCTTCATGACGGCATTTACCGCAGGCTGCGCCGTCATCTTCTGCGCCACGCTCTTCTGGCGCATCGCCAAAGGCCGGCATCTCGCCGATGCGGCGATCGACGGGCTGAATGCCAGCTATGCCAATACCGGTTTCATCGGCTTTCCGCTCGTCCTGTCACTGATCGGCGATACCGGCATGGCGCCGGTGCTGATCTCCACCATCCTCACCGTCTGCGTGCTCTTCGCCGTCGCCATCATCCTCATCGAAGGCGGGCTGCAATCCGAGACCCGGCGGCGCGACATCGCCATCAAGACGGCTCGCTCGCTTGCGAAAAACCCGCTGCTTGTCGCACCCGCCCTCGGCGCGCTGGTGATGTTCTCCGGTGTGACGCTCCCCGCTCCCGTTCATGCCTTCCTGAAGCTGCTCGGCGGCGCCGCCTCGCCCTGCGCGCTGATCGCACTCGGCCTGTTTCTGGCCGGCACCAGGGCCGGTGAAACCAGCGCCCGCGCAACGACGACAAGCATAATCGTCGGCCTGAAGCTGGTTGCCCAGCCCGCCGTCACCTGGGTCATCGCCGCGCCCCTCCTCAACCTGCCGCCGGCTGCCACCCATACCGCCGTGCTGCTCGCGGCCCTGCCGACCGGTACCGGCCCCTTCATGCTGGCGGAGTTCTATGGCCGCGAGGCAAGCCTGACGGGCCGCGTCGTGCTCGCCTCGACCGTGCTTTCGGTGCTGACGATTTCAGCCTATCTGGCGCTGGCGGGACGGGTGTAGCGCGATTTTTCCGGGTTTGATCTGCTACCTGCCTTGGGCAGGCGGCTGACCTCCGCTCCGGTCGTCCCTCTGCTGCTTCTTACAGGAATAGTCGAAGGTGCACGCAGTGCCCGTCGCCCCCTCATCCGGCCCTTCGGGCCACCTTCTCCCCGTTGGGGCGAAGGGGTGTCGCGGCTGCGTCCTGCGCATCGAGGTATCGTGTCTCTCCGCAGATCGTACCGGCGGCTCCCCCTTCTACCCATCGGGGAGAAGGTGGCCCGAAGGGCCGGATGAGGGGGCTCCGGGCGCCAACCCAACCTTCCTCATTCCGACGGCAAGATCGCTGCCCTACTTCCCCAGCAGATCCTTCACTCGCCGCCCGAACGCATCGCTCAGGAACGGCTTCGTCATCACCTGCATGCCATGGTCCAGATGGCCGTGGTTCAGCACCGCATTCTCCGCATAGCCTGTGATGAACAGCACGCGCAGATCCGGGCGGCTGAAGCGCACGGCGTCAGCAAGCTGGCGGCCGTTCATGCCGCCGGGCAAGCCGACATCCGTTATCAGGAGATCGATCGGCTGACCGGTATTGATGATGCGCATCGCCGAAGATCCATCTCCGGCCTCCAGCACCCGGTAGCCGAGTTCCTGAAGGATTTCGACAGCCACCATGCGCACCAGCGGATCGTCATCGACGACGAGAATGGATTCTGAACCGGCGGAAAGCGGCTCCGTCACGGTGTCGGCCACCTCATCCTCGTGCTTGTCCTCGCCGAGATGGCGGGGCAGATAGATGCAGATCATCGTGCCCTTGCCGAGCTCGGAATAGATGCGCGCCGTGCCACCAGACTGCCCCGCAAAGCCATGCACCATGGAAAGGCCGAGACCCGTCCCCTGGCCGATCGGCTTGGTGGTGAAAAACGGATCGAAGGCGCGCTCGATAATATCGGGCGCCATTCCGGTGCCGGTATCGCTGACGCAGAGCGAGACATACTGGCCGGGAGCGAGCCCCCGCTGGCGCGCTGCACGCTCGTCGAACCAGCGATTGGCCGTTTCGACGGTGAGCTTGCCGCCTTCCGGCATGGCGTCGCGGGCATTGAGGCAAAGATTGAGCAGCGCGTTTTCCAGCTGCCCGGTATCGACGAAGGTGGCCCAGAGGCCGCCGGCAAGGGCTGTCTCGACCGCGATCGTCGGACCGACGCTACGGGCGATCAGATCCTGCATGCCAGAAACCAGCCGGTTGATGACGGCCGGTTTCGGATCGAGCGTCTGGCGACGCGAGAAAGCAAGCAGGCGCTGCGTCAGGCCCGCCGCCCGCTTGGCTGCACCCTGCGCGGCGGTCAGATAACGGTCGAGATCGCCGATGCGGCCCTGCGCCAGTCGCGTCTGCATCAGCTCCAGCGAGCCGGAAATGCCGGCCAGGAGATTGTTGAAATCATGAGCGAGCCCGCCGGTCAGCTGGCCGACTGCCTCCATCTTCTGCGAGTGGCGCAGCTGTTCTTCGGCGCGCATCAGCTCGGCCGTACGCTCTGCCACACGCTGTTCCAGCGTATCGTTCAGGCCCCGAAGCGCGGCAGCGGCCCGGTCGCGCTCGGCTTCGACAGCGCGGCGTTCCTCGATATCGAGCAGCACACCCGGAAAGCTCAGCGGCGTTCCATCGGCAGCAAGCTCGACGCGGCCGTTGGCCTCCAGCCAGTAATAGTGGCCATCGGCGCGGCGCGTGCGATACTGGTGGGCATAGGCTCCGCCGCGACCAAGCGCCTCGTTCATCGCGGTTACAAGCCCGGCCTTGTCATCAGGGTGAACCGTGTCGATCACCTGTTCCAGGCTGAGGCCGTGGCTGCCGAGAGCCGGATCGAGGCCGAAGGCCAGAGCGAAAGCCTCATCCACCGTGAACCGGTTTGTCTGAACGTCCCAGAGCCATGTGCCGATAATCGCCCCGGCCGCGAGTGCCAGGTTTACGCGCTGCACATTCTCGCGCGAAATCTCTTCGCTGGCGCGCAGCGCCGCCTCGGCGAGCTTGCGCGCAGTGACGTCGCGAAACAGGACCGAGACCTGGCGCAGGCCGGCAGGCTCGACGCGGGAGGATGAAACCTCGATATAGCGGCCCGCCGCCACAAAATGCTGCTCGAAGCGGATTGATTGCCCGCTGGCCAGCACTCCGCCGTAAAGCTTCAGCCATTGCTCGGCATTATGAGGCTCGATCTCGCGCAGCCGCTTGCCGACGACATCGGAAATGCCGGTATGACGCTCATAGCCGGAATTTGCCTCGATATGCACATAGTCGCTGAGCGGCCCCTCGGGACCGTCGATGAATTCGATGATACAGAAACCGTCGTCGATCGCTTCGAACAGGGCGCGATAGCGTGCCTCGCTTCGCATCTGCGCGTCATCCTCGGAATCCCGAAGCGCACCATCGGCTTCATTCGCCCCTGCAGGCACCTGCGCTTTCAGGCGCTGCGCTTCTTCTCCCAGTCCCTCCCCGGAGGGCGATGAAATATCCTGATTCAAGAACAGACCTTTGTGACCGGTATGATCCGCCTACGCGACGACAGGCGGGGAAACTAGTTCAGGGCGGCATGACTGCAATGGGTCGACGGGCGAAGATTTAGGATTTCGGCATGCAGTAAGGCTCTCGCGCATTTTACCACCACTCCGGGCCTTGAAGGCGCGCTGCGCTGCAGCATGTTTATGACTAATCCTTTTTCGTTAGTCGCCATTTGCCATGGCATGGGTATCTTGGACCCTAGGAGGACTCAGCAATGGAACGCGTAGAGCCAACCCATGTCGATGCCGATGCCCTTACCAAAGTCTGGTCAGTGACCGAATTCTGCAGCCGGCACCGGCTGGATAGCCAGGAGGAAAAGCGGCTGCTGCAACTCTTCGGCTGCTTTGCGACCGCCAGCGAACTCCTGCACAACGCCCGCCGCGAGCCGAAGTTCCGCTAGCCGACAGCCGCGCCCTCTGCGAAAAAAAGATCGCCAATACAACGTGATTACACTGAAAGATCCGCTCCGACAGGACGGGGGCTGAAGCTTTGCGGCCTTTGCCTCCTTGGTCACCGGATCACCAGCGACTGGGCGCCTGCCGGCCTGTCAGGGATCTAGAACAATCCGATCAGTCGGGCGGAGCTGATCGCAAGGCCGGCGATCGCCACCAGAATGACGACGCTCGCGATGACGAGAAAAATGGGGCTCTTCACAATATCTCCTTCAAGGCCGGCGATGGCCGTGCGCGTGAGGTAGCAGCTGCGATTGAGAGCGGCAACCGTGCGGTCGCGGTCGAGGCCAGATATGGCACCAGATATGGCAATTGTCTGCTACGCCGCAAAGTTGCAGGATAGGCCGCCGCATTCATGCCATGCGACGCTGAGGGGAGCAGGCCGATCATGTCATCGATCACCACGGGCAATGCCGAGCAATATAGCGACAGCAAGAAACTTGCCGCGCGCGGGCGCCTGAACCGGGAATATACAATTGCCGAAACCGGCTGGTTTCCCTGGGTGGCGCAGCAGCTTCCCCTTAAAGCCGGCGATCGCCTGCTGGATATCGGCTGCGGCCCCGGCTGGTTCTGGGCTTCGGTCGCCGCCGACCTGCCCGACAATCTCGACCTCACGCTCGCCGATCTCTCCCCCGGCATGCTGCAGGAAGCGCTCGAACGCTGCCACCCGCTCTCCTTTGTCCGCGTGACCGGCCAGCAGGCCGACGCCACCGCCCTGCCCTTCGAAGACGGTTCTTTCGACACCATCATCGCCATGCACATGCTCTACCACGTGGCCGATCAGGCCAAGGCGCTTGCCGAAATGCACCGCGTGCTGAAACCGGGCGGTCACCTTGCGGTGACGACCAATGGTGCGAACAACATGCGCGGCATGTACGAACTGACGACGGCCTTCGGCAGCCCGCCCTGCGACCCCGCCGGTGCGGCCTTCGGCTACGAGACGGCCGAACGGCTGATGCAGGCGCAGTTCGGCAATGTGACGATGGCGGAGCACCCGGCCCATATGCGGATAACGGAGCCGGAAGACGTGTTCCTGGCGCTGACCTCCTATCCGCCCGGCGACAGGGCGAGCGAAGCCGAGCTTGCTGCGTTTCGGGCAGCGATATCGGAGGCGTTCCGGGCGGGCGGCGGCGTGCTGGAGGTGGGCAAGGAGACGGGGTTGTTTCTCAGCCGCAAGGCGGGCTAACCGCAACTCATCTCCGGAGATTCCGAGAGAAATTTCGTGTTGAAAATTCGCTCCCGCCGTGCAACCTGCATCTGGGGTTTGGGGTGAATATAAATGCTTTCATTTCTTTTCAGTTTACAGGGCATGTCGGTTGCAATGCTTTTCTCGACTGCCGCTCTTCTTCCGACGTCAAGAATTGCCGTGGACAAATGGGCGGAGAAACTCTTCCCCGACCCTGTTGATTGCGCCTTTGGCGAAGGCGGGCTTTCCTATAACGCCGACAACAAGGAAATGCTGATCAACAACCTCGCCCTGCCCGTCGAGACGAGGCAAAGCCTGAAGGCCATGGAAAGCAGGATATCGGCGACCTGCACCTCGAACGACGGACCACCGGTGGTGGTCAATACGGTCGGGGAATATTTCGGAAGCAGGTTCAGCCAGTTCAGCCTGCCGATCTACGCCCTTGAGGCCGGTGGCGGCTGCATGTCGGATTTCCAATACAGTTTCACTTTCCCGGAAAAAGCAAAGACGGTGCACGACAATATCCTGCAGCGCACCGGCAAGGATCTGAAGGTCATCACCGAATCCGGGCGCAAACCGGAATTCGAGGACGATGGCTGGATCACGGACTATGGCACTTACAGCAAATATACCTGCAGCATGATTGCTTACGGCTGATAGGCTGCACGCGCCCCCGCTTCCCGTCACTCCTGAACCATCCCTCGTGCCTGCACTACGAGGGAATGCGGGAGGTTCGGCGGTCGTCCCGCCTCACCTCTCTCCATCCCGCGGTTCAAAACTGCGCCACACCACCATCCACGAACAGCTCGATCCCCGTAATATAGCTGCTGTCCTCGGACGCGAGGAAAACCGCAGCCTTGGCAAGATCATCTGAAGTGCCCATACGCCCCAGCGGCACATTGGCCTTCATCATGTCATGCACGCTCTGGTCGGCGAGCGTCGAGAGGCCGGGCGTTTCCGTGTGGCCGGGGCTCAGCACGTTGATGCGGATGTCGCGGCCCTTGAGATCGATGATCCATCCGCGCGCGAACGAGCGGATCGCCGCCTTCGTGGCGTCATAGACCGAGAAGGCCGGGAAGCCCTTGATCGAGGCGATCGAGCCGGTGAGGATGACAGACGATCCCCTGGACAGAAGCGGCAGCGCCTTCTGCACGGCAAAGAGCACGCCGCGCACATTGGTATTGAAGGTCTTGTCGAAATGCTCCTCGGTGATTTCGCCGAGCGGGCCGAATTCATAAATGCCGGCATTGGCAAAGAGCACGTCGATGCGGCCGGCCTTCTGCCCGACGATCTCATAGACACGGTCGATATCCGCAAGGCTTGCGGCATCGGCCCGGATGGCGGTGACATCGCCGCCGATCTCGGCCACGGCCTTGTCGAGTTCGCTCTGTCGCCGGCCAGTGATGAATACGTTGGCGCCCTCCTCGACGAAGCGTTTTGCCGCGCCGAGACCGATGCCCGCGCTACCGCCGGTGATGACGGCGACCTTGTTTTCCAGCTTCCTGCTCATGTTCTCATTCCTTCTGCACAGCGCCGGTTCTTGCCGTCGCTCGTTGAACACGAGGCAGAAATTATGGGCTTTGGCGCGGGCGAAGTAGAAAGCCGGCGCGACTAGGACTTATTCCCGCCAGGAATGGAAAGAGCGTCTCAGGCCGCGCTGAGCTTTTCCTCGACAAAGGCCACGAAGGCGCGCGCCTTGGCGCTCACACCACGGCCTGCCGGAAACGCGGCCCAGAGATCGAGCGGCGCAAGGCTCCAGTCCGTCAGCAGCAGTTTGACGCGGCCATCGGCAAGCTCGGGCGCAAACATCCATTCCGAGGCGACGGCAAGGCCAATGCCCGACAGTACCGCCGAACGCACGCCCTCTGCGGCCGAGACGCGCAGGCGTCCCCGCATGGTGACAGGCACTTCCGTTCCATCCTTGCGGAAGAGCCAGGCATCGCGGCCAAAACCCTTGGCATAGACCACACTCTGGTGCTGGCCGAGTTCGGCGGGATGGCTTGGTTCGCCATGCCCGGCGATATAGGCGGGTGCTGCCACGACGATGCGCGGCGACTGGCCGATCTTGCGCACGGTGAGCGCAGAATCCGGCAGATCGCCCATTCTGAGGGCTATGTCGATGCCCTCCTCGATCAGGTCGATGCGCTCGTCATCAAGCACGACTTCCATGTCGAGGCCGGGATGGCGGCCCAGGAATTCGCCGAGATGCGGGATGATGTGCAGGCTGGCGAAGGCCGGCGCCGCACTGACGCGCAGCCGGCCGGAAAGGCTGGCACCGGCGCCACGCGCTGCATGCTCGGCCTCATCAGCCTCCTCGATCGTACGCTTGGCCCGCTCGTAATAGCTCTCCCCGGCCTCGGTGGGCGTAAGGCCGCGCGTGGAGCGCAGCAGCAGCTGGATGCCGAGCCGTTGCTCCAGTTGCGCGATGGTCTTGGAAACCGCCGGTTGCCCCACATGCATCTGCCGCGCGGCCTCCGAGAAGGAGCCGGTTTCGACCACGCGAACGAAGGTTTCCATGGCGGCGAGGCGGTCCATTGTCGAGGGCTCCGTGGGTGGGTCTAGGTGGGGTTTTAACATGTCGGGGCGGGTGTTGGTATTCTCTGAGGGAATGGAAATGGTGGCTTTTATTTGGATAGAAAGGAATGCTGCACGCCGGAGCCCCCTCACCCTAACCCTCTCCCCACCGGGGAGAAGGTGGCCCGAAGGGTCGGATGAGGGGGCTCCGGACTTAAACAAATACCTCCCTCGGCTCTGTGGCACTCGGGGCTCGCACGAGGGCACAGAGATCAGGAAAGAGGCGTTTCACCCCCACAACCATCTCCACCCTACCCATGAGCTCAAACCCAGGAGGTTCGCCCATGGCTACCGTCGTCTCTATCTGCAATCTCGCCCTTTCCAATATCGGCAAGGAGAATATCAACGATCTCACCGAAAAGAGCGCGGAGGCGCGCGCCTGCAATCAGTTCTATGCGCAGACGCGCGACGTGCTGCTGCAATCCTTCCCCTGGGCCATGGCGGGCAAGACGGTGGCGCTCGGCGCTCTCGATAATGACAAGCCGGGCGTCTGGCGTCATTCCTATGCGCGCCCGGCCGATTGCCTGCAGATCCGCTGGATCAGGTCGGGCTATCCGGCCGATGCGTCCGCGCCGATCGAGACGCCGACGCCCGATCTCGATGAGGCCGGACGCGAGATGCAGTATCCCTACGCGCTCGAAGGCGACCGTCTCTATTGCGATCTTTCGCCGGCGCTCTTGCGCTATACCAGCCGCCTCACCGACCCGACGAAATATTCGCCGCTCTTCCTCGAGACGCTCTCCTGGCACCTTGCCGTGCGCCTTGCCATGCCGCTGACGCGCGATCCGAAGATCCGCGCCGATGCAATGGCGCTGGCCCAAAGCACGCAGGCCGCCGCCGAGCAGGCCGAGGCCAATCAGATCAGGCATACGAGCGCGGATTTTGTCAGCGAACTGATCGCGGTGCGCGCCCATGGCTGATTTTCGCGCCTACCAGCCTTCTTTTACCGGCGGCGAGCTTTCACCCGCCCTCGGCGCCCGCGTCGATCTCGCCAAATACCAGAGCGGCCTGCGCACGGCGCTGAATGTCTTCGTGCATCCGCATGGCGGCGTCTCCAACAGGGCCGGACTGCAATTCGTCAGCGAGGTGAAGGACAGCGCCAAGCGGGCGCGGCTGATCCGCTTCCAGTTCAATACCGAGCAGACCTATATTCTCGAATTCGGCGATTTCTATATCCGCATCTTCCGCGATGGCGGGCTGGTGCTCTCAGGGGCGACCCCTTACGAGGTGGCCAGCGCCTATACGGCCGCCCAGGTGCAGAACCTCGTCTTCGTGCAGGAAGCCGATGTGCTCTATCTCTGCCATGTCGATCATCCCGTGCGCAAGCTGGGGCGGCTGGCCGACAATAACTGGACGCTGACGACAGTCCTGTTCAAGCCGCTGATCAATCCACCGGCGGGAACGCCTGTCGTCACCAAGCCCGGCGATACGTCAGGCAAGACCGGCTATGTGGCGACGACCTATCGCTACCGCGTCTCTGCCGTTGCCGATAGCGGCGAGGAAAGTCTACCCTCCAACGCCGGCTCCGTGGTCAACGATCTCGCCATCCAGGGCGGCATCAACCGCGTAACCTGGACTGCCGTCACGGGTGCTGCGCGCTACATCGTCTACCGCGACGACAACGGCATTTTCGGCTATGTCGGGGGCACGACGGGCCTCACCTTCGATGATGAGAATATCACGCCCGATCTCTCCGACACGCCGCAGGCCGGCCGCAACCCTTTCAACGCCGCGGGCAATTATCCGCGCTGCGTGACCTTCATCGAGCAGCGGCTGGCCTTTGCCTCCACACAGAACGATCCGCAGGCCGTGTGGCTCAGCCAATCCGCCAATTACGAGAATTTCGGCGTCTCCTCGCCCGCCAAGGCAAGCGACGCCGTGACCTTCCGTATCCGCGCCCGGCAGGTGAACGAGATCCGCTCGATGATCTCCGTGCGTGGCCTGCTGCTCCTGACGTCAGGTTCCGAATGGATCGTCACCGGCGGCTCGACCTCGGATGCGATTTCGCCCTCCGCCATCAAGCTCGATAACCAGGGCTATCGCGGTGCCGCCAAGGTGCAGCCGATCGTCGTCGGCAATACCGTGCTTTTTGCCCAGCGCCTTGGCGGCGTCGTGCGCGATTTCTCCTATGACTATACGCAGGACAGCTATGTCGGGAAGGACCTGACCATCCTTGCCCGCCATCTCTTCAAGGGCCGCGAGATATCGGCCTGGGATTATGCCCAGGCGCCGGATTCCGTTGTCTGGGTGGTGCTTGATGACGGTGCGCTCGTCTCGCTCACCTACATGAAGGAGCAGGATGTCTGGGCCTGGACCCGCCATGAGAGCGGCCCCGGCAATGATGCCTTCTTCGAGGATGTCACCGTGATCGAGGAAGATGGCGAGGACGTGCCCTATTTCATCGTGCGCCGCACCGTCAACGGCACGCGTAAGCGCTACATAGAGCGGCTGCACAGCCGCGCCTTCGAGGATGTGCAGGATGCCTTCTTCGTCGATTGCGGGCTGACCTATTCCGGACCGCCGGCCACGACAATTTCCGGCCTTGGCCATCTCGAGGGACAAACACTCGTGGCGCTCGCCGACGGCAATGTCGTACGCAATCTTGTCGTCACCGGCGGCGCCGTGCACCTGCAGAATGCGGCATCGAAAATCCATATCGGCCTGCCGGTAACGGCGGCGATTGAGACGCTCGATCTCGATGTCGGCCAGGTGCAGGGCCTCGGCACCGTGCAGGGGCGCTCGAAATCCGTCTCCGAAGTGACCTTCCGGGTGGAGAATACGCGCGGCATCTTCACGGGGCCGGAGGATGGCGAGCGGGATGGCGGCACGCTGGTGGAATACAAGCAGCGCCGCAACGAAAACTGGAACGAGGCGATCAGCCTCTATACCGGCGATCTGACCGTCACACCCTATTGGGACTGGAGCACCAGCGGCAGCATGTGGGTGAAACAGTTCGATCCGCTGCCGATGACCATCCTTTCCATCATGCCGGATGTCACCCTTGGCCGCTGAGATCTGCATTGTCACGGCGCGGCCGGCGCACATCCGGCAGATTGCCGAACGGATGCGCACGGCCGACCGCGCGGAGATATTCGCCGCCTCCGGGCGCTCGCCACTCTCGGCGCTCTCCTTTTCCTACCGCCACTCTTCTCACGTCTGGACCGCTCTCTTCGATGGACGTCCGGAAGTGATGTGGGGTGTCGGCGATCTCAACATCCTTACCGGCATCGGCGCGCCCTGGCTGCTCGGCACCGATGCAGTGGACAAGAACGTCCACGGCTTCCTGCGGATTTCGAGACATTGGCCGTCTCAACTGTTGGGCCGCTATCGCTTGCTCAGAAACCTCGTGGATGCGCGCAACACGATCTCCATCCGCTGGCTCGAATGGCTGGGCTTCCGGCTGTCAGACCCTGTCGAGATCAACGGCCATCCATTCCACCTGTTCGAAATGGGAGACGCGGATGTGTGATCTTGGTCTGGCGCTGACATTGGGCTCGACGCTTCTCGGCGCTGCCGGCCAGGTGCAGCAGGCGAAGGCGACGGCGGAGGCAAACAAATACAACGCCCAGGTCGCCGAAATGAATGCCGAGATTGCTGACAAGCAGGCGAAGGACGCGATCGAGCGCGGCAAGCAGGAAGAGCAGCAGAAGCGCCTGCAGACGGCGCAGCTGGAAGGACGCCAGAAAGCCGCGATCGCCGCAAACGGTATCGACCTCTCCTTCGGCTCGCCGCTGGATACGATCGTCGATACCGCCAAGATGGGCGAAATCGATGCGCTAAATATGCGCAGCAATGCCTATCGCGAAGCCTATGGCTACAAGGTGCAGGGCACCAACCAGCTGGCAAGCGCCAAGCTGGACCGCATGCGCGCTGATGCCGCTGTGAAAGGCGGTTATCTCGACGCCGTCGGCACGATCCTCGGCGGCACAGGCAAGGTTTATACGCAGGGCAAGGCCCTCGGTTACTTCAAGTGAGGGTTTGATGCCGACTGTTCCGACTTATCAGGATACGCAACAGCACGTAGCACTGCGCCCGGAATATACCGAGGGCTTCACGGTAAAGGCCGATGCCGAGGCATTCGGCTCCGCCATCGGCAAGGGCATGCAGGGGCTGGCAACCGGCATGGGCACGCTCGGCGAGGCCGTGGTAGAGGTGGAAAAGCTCGACAATGACAATGCCGCCAAGGATGCGCAGACGAAGCTCAACGACTGGGATCGTGACGCGCTTTACGGCAAGAGCGGCTTCCTGACGCTGACCGGCCGCGCCGCCGTGGAAGGCCGCGCCGCCTTCGAAAAGCTGGCCGAGCAAAAGCGCGCCGAATTCGGCAAGGGCCTGACGCCGGGTGCTGCCCGTACCTATGAAGAGACCAGCCGCGCCAGCATGAAGACCCTGCTGGACACCACGATCCGCCACACATTCGACCAGCGCAAGGCATGGTTTGCCGAGACCTCTCAGAAGAGCATCAAATCCTCTGGCGAGAATGCGGTGGCCGTCTACAGCGATCCTGCCAAGGTCGATGCCGAAATCAAAAAGGGCGTCGCCGAGATCGAGCATCAGGGCCGCATGCACGGCTGGAGCGAGGAAAAACTCGACCGGGAACGCACCCGATACGTCTCCGACACGATGAAGAACGTCGCGCTGCGCATAGCCGAGGACAGTGCCATCAAGGCCGAGCAATATATCAAGGCCGCCGGCAACAGGATGCTGCCGGCCGACAGCACCGCCATCCTTAAATCGCTGCAAACCGCCGTGATCGACGAGAAGGCGCGGCAGAACACCGCCGACATCATCGCCGGCCTGCCGCCGACCTATACCGGCGCGCCGGATGCCAATGGCGCCGCCTCGCCAGTAGCGCCGGCTGGAAACGCCGATGTGGGTGCAGGTGGCCCGCAGCAGACCGTGAACACCGGCCAGACGACCGCAGCGGGCGCAAGAGGCAATGGCCTCGAAATGGATGGCGCCGGAAGCAGAACCGGGGCACCACGCACGCTTGGCGCACAGCCGTCGGCGGGCAAGACCGCAGCCCTGCGACCCGCCGGCAATCGAAGCACGGCCCCCCAAACCGCCGGCCCGCAAGTGTCGGCCGCCCCTCGCACGCCACCCCGCCAGCCGAGTGGCCCCGAGGATTTCCGCACCGTTGCCGCCACGCTCGCCTTCCCCGGCAAGGCGAAGGACGATCCGGCACTGGCAGGCTTCGTGAAAAATGCCGCTGGCAGTACGGTCGACCCTTCACTCAGGGAGTGGCTGAGCGATGTCACGGGCGCCCTCCTCGGTATCGCCGGGGCGCCAGCCAACCTCGTTGGAAGCGCTGCCGCCGATGCCACAAGATTCCGCCATTTCGGCCTGCCGACGCAGACACCTCGCCCCGGCGACATCGTCGTCCTCGGCCCGCAGCAGAAGAAAGGCGCCGGAAGCAACAGCAGCAACGACAAGGGCCGCATCGGCTTCTTCCGCGGTTACGATGCGGACGGCAATATCCTCGTGCTCGGCCCCGATCCGAGACGTGCCGGCGATACCGCGCTCACCGCCCACCCAGCAAAAGAGGTCGTCAGCTTCCGCACATCCGGCACCGTCGATGAGAAGACCACGACCCTGCCGAACTACAATCCCGAGAGCTTGCGCCGGATCGAAGAGAGCCTGAACAGCATCGCCGACCCGGGGCTGCGCGCCGCCACCGAAGAGCAACTCAGCGGCTACATGATCTCCCAGAAAAAGGCGCTCGACGCTCGACGCGTCCAGGTGCAGGAATGGGCCAATAACCAGGTGATCGCCGACCCGACCTTCGACCCGACGAAACTGCCCCTCGACATCCAGCAGGCGATCGGCCCCTCCGGCTTGCTGACGCTGCGCGACTACAAGGAAAAGGTCCGCGCCTACGGCCAGCCGCTGACGGATACGCAGACGCTCTACGACCTGCAGACCGAATTCGCCAGGGATCCGGCCGCCTACTCGCAGATCGATCTTCTCGAATACCGCTCCAAGCTCTCGGACAAGGATTGGGAAAAAGTCACCGGCTGGCAGCAAATGGCCGCGACCGACCAGCGCAAGGCCCGGCTCGAGAGCCTCGATATCAACACAGCCTTCGAACTCGCCAAACCCCAACTCGAAGCGCTGGGCCTCCTCACCCAGGACGGCGGCTACGCGACCTCCTATAGTGTGCCGCGTCGCGTCGCCCAGTTCCGGTCAGCACTCCTCGATCAGATGGATGAGTTCAAGGACAAGAACGACGGCCAGAACCCGACCCAGAGCGACATCCAGAAAATGATCAACCGCCTGCTGTTCCCGATCGTCATCAGCACGCCGGGCTCTTTCTTCAGCATGGGAACTCCCGCAAAGACCCACGGCTACCTCTATCAGGCCAACTCACTCACCGACGATCAGAGCTACGATATCGACGTGCAATATCAGGATATTCCACGCGATCTCAGGCTGGCAATCGAGGCTGATCTGACGAAGAAAAACAACAAGAAGCCGTCGCAGGATGAAATCGCAAATGAATACGAACTCTTCATGCTCAATCGCTGACAAAGCGTATTAGGAAAAACCAGGCGGCTCGGCATCGCGGGAACGCTTGGCCGACACCTCACTTCCCTGTCGACCTCTTCTCGAACCGAGCCTTCAGGCGCTCCACCTCTCCAGCCGGCCACCCCGGTGGGTCCGTCACCGCAAGCCACGCATCGATATAATGTTGCGGCGCATAGACATGGCCGTAGCCCATCGGCGAGGTCGTGGCGATCATCGCGTCGAAGCCGAGCTGCAAGGCAGTGACGACGGGATACCAGCGGAAGGCCGGCGAGACATCGGGGCCTCTTTGCCCTTTCATCCAGTCCGGCTCGCGGTAGAGGGCGCGCCAGTCGAAGAAGGTGACGGGGTCGCTGGCATATTGCAGGAAGACAATGCGGACGGCGCTCCAGGGCATGTCCAGCTGATCGGCAGATGTCTGCTGGTTGGCAAAGCGGATCATGCTGCCATCGCGGAATTGCGGCAGCCAGGCCGGCGATCCGGGATTGCGGTTTGCGGTCACGTGGGCCCATGTGGCGCTGGCAAAGGGCGGCCCGCTCCACAGCGCCCCCTGGAAGGGATCGGCGAAGACATCGTAGAGATTGAAGGAGAGCTGCGAATTCAGCGCCCCGAGACTGAGCCCATGCAGATAGAGCTTCGGGCGATGATCGCGCGGCAGCGTGCGCCAATAGGCATAGATTTCCCTGAACAAGGCGCGCGCCGTATCGGCCCCGTATTCCGGCTCGACCATCAGCGACAGCCAGCTGCTGAGATAGGAATATTGCACCGCGACCTCGGCCACATCGCCATGCAGCAGATATTCGAGTGTATCCATCGCTTCCGGATCGATCCAGCCGGTGCCCGTCGGCACGATGACGACGAGGTTGGAGCGCTCGAAGGCGCCCTGACGCTTGAGTTCGGCAAGCGCCAGGCTGGCGCGCGCCTCGGCGTCATCGGCACTGTTCAGGCCGACATAGACCCGGATCGGCGACTGTGCGGACGACTGCAGGAAAGCGCCGATCTCTTCCGCCGTCGGGCCCGACGTGACGAAATGGCGGCCTTGCCGGCCAAGCTCATCCCAGTTGACCAGCGATGCGGCGCTTCCCGTTCTGCCCGGGTCGGTGGGAACAGGCGTGTCGTCATCGATCAACGCATCGGCCTCACGGAACGAGGAGTCGACCATACGCAGCGCCAGATGGAACAGCAGTCCATTGGCGACAGCCGAAAAGACCAGGATCGCCAGCAGGATTCCGGCAACGGCTGCCAGCCGGCGCGGAATGAACCGGCTGCTTTTGTTATAAAAGCCAAGCGCCATCAGCCTGAACAGCCGACCGATGGCAATAAACAGGATGAAGACGATTGCGGCCATCAGCACCAGCAGCGATGGTTCTGCCGTGGTCACCGGGGCAAGCTGCATCAGCGCGCGGACAGAATTCTGCCACGAGGACGATTGCCAGACGAATAGCGCGGCGACCGCGGCGCCGCCTAGCAGTGCCACGGACCGGACGAGGCGTCCGGCAGCGGGCAGCAGACGGGGGATTTCAAGATAGGTCCAAAGCCATTGCAGCAAGGCGCCGCAGCCATAGCCGGCAGCCGCACAGGTGCCCGAAAGCGCGCCCTGCACGAACCAGGCGCGCGGCATGAGGCTAGGCGTCAGCGACAGGCAAAAGCCGAGCAGCGCGAAAAACAGCGCCGGCCAGGAAAGAGGCCTGACGAAACTTGTCATGGAATGCCGCATGAACATCCTCCCAGCTCGCAAACGCTGCATCCCCTGTTTTATGACAGGTCCTGCATACAATCCAGAAGCGTTATGCCATTGACGTCATAGGGCCGCCGCATAGGGGAAAGTGCGGCTGATTACGCCGATCTCCCAGGCCTGTCAGGCCGATAACCTTCCCACGCCTATGGTCGGCAAAACCAGAGGCGTGATCCATGACCATTTCAAGCGAGATATACCGGTCCGGCCCCTATAGCGGGGACGGCGTCACTACGGCTTTCGACTATAAATTCAAGATCCTCGAACCCCGGCATCTGCAGGTGATCCGCACGGATGCCTCCGGCACGGATACGATCCTGGTGCTGGATGCAGACTACACCGTGACCGGGGTCGGCAATGATGGCGGCGGCAGCGCGGTCATCACCCCTGCCCCGGCAGCCGGCAGCAGGGTCACCCTGCTGCTCGATGTGCCCTTCACCCAGGAAACTGACCTGGAAAACCAGGGCGCCTATTATGCCGAGACCGTGGAGCAGGCTCTCGACCTCGTCGTGATGAGGCTCCAGCAGCTCAAGGAAAGAGCGGCCCGCGCCGTCACCATTCCGCCGTCATTCGATTCGGCAACGATAGACAAGCTCATCGCAGACGTCCTGACCCTCAGCGACAAAGGCGATGCGCTGGAGGCCGTTGCCGCCGTCTCGCAATATCTGGAAACTGTGGCTGATATAGCCGATGACATCCCCGATGTTGCCGGCCTCACTGCGACCACCCAGCAGAAGGCCGCCGAAGCCGCCCAATCAGCGACCGGCGCAAATGCCAGCGCTGGGCTCGCAGCCGCCTATGCAGCAAATCCGGAAGATCTGGCGGTTCCCGGTTCGGACGGACTGTTTTCCGCCTTTCACTGGTATCGAAAGACGCTGGCGATATACAACGAGATCGCCAATACCCTGGCCGGCTGGCTGCACGGCGCAGCCGCAAAGACCGACATCGTCGATAGCGACGAATTCGCCATCGCCGACAGCGCGGCAGGCTGGGGGCTGAAAAAGGTTCTCGCGGGTAGTATCGTCAAGTATGTTTGTGTTGCTACCGGTCTTGATTTCTTTACAGGTTTCATCCCCGCTTATGTCGGCGTTACGTCTATAACCATCGGACCAGGCGTCGGCTGGTTTGGCGGAAAGAAACATCAGACCACCTCTGCCACCGCAAAAACGCTAGTTCAGCTACTCGACACAGGGGCCGTACAGGCGTCAAAGACGTATTTCCTATACGCCATCAGGAAATTAGCAGATGGCACCACAGACTTCATTATGTCGCTGTCTGGATCAGAGGCAGGCGTCACGAAGCCGATCGGATGGGAATGCTTGTCCGGGAGCCGTGTGGGCCTGGTCATCACCAATTCATCGGGAAATATTGTTCCGTTCTGGCAGACTGGCAACGAGGTTAACACCGACAGCTACCCATGGTTCACAGCCACCGCCACCGCACAGGGACTGGTCATACCGAGCAACACCCCTGTTGGACTAAGTGTCGATGTCTGGGTGCTGATTGACACCGTTGTAGCAAGTTCGGGACAGGACTGCATCGGGATCGCCTCAGACGCCGCTGCTGCCAACTATACCACGGGTGCCGCACATCAGGTGCGGTGCCGGTCGCGCTCAGGAAACGACTATCTTGACCAAAGTGCGGCGGCGGGCAAGGTGCGAAGCAACGCCAACGGCCAGCTATGGAGGTATGTCTCTGTGACAAGCACAGCCTGTTCGGCCTCCTTTCTCGTGTGCGGCTGGTATGATTATTCTTGCAAGAGGCTATTCGCATGACCCCTGTATACGTTCGTTACGACAGCGCCGGAACCATCCTTGAGATATTCACCCGTGACCAGCCTGATATGATCCTCGTCCGCCACGACGACCAGGAACCCCTAATCGCCAAATACCTCCGGGACCCACTCGGCCTTGAAGAGCGCTTCGCGCCCCTCAAGAAATGGCAACTCTGGATCGCCGCACTCGAACTCGAACCGCCGATTGCCAAGGCCGATATTCTGGCGACCATCAACGACATGCCCGACATGTCGTTCAAAGACAAGGAAACGGTGCGCATCATGATCGAGGACGCCCAGCAATATTCGCGAGAAGATCCCCGCATCGATCTGCTCGCGGTGGCCATGGGCATTCCGCCGAACCAGATGGACGATCTTTGGAAATGGGCGGCCTGCATCGAGCCTTTATGATCTGAGCTGTCGAAAAACAGTCGGCGGGGACCGGCCAATCCGGCTTGCCCCGCTAGCCAATCACTTCACAACCACCTCATTGCGGCAGCGGCTTGCCGGTCTGTTCGGCCATCATGTATTCCGCATACCAGTCCGGCCAGTTCTCGTCATGTTTGCCGCCATTGCGCTTCTCATGCTCGCCATGGGCTTCGGCCGCCCGGCGCAGCCCCGCGGCGAGGTCTTTCGCCGTGCCGAAAGCGGCAAGGTCGGAGGTAATTCGCCCCGGCAGCCGGGCGGTGATTTCCTGGAAGAGCCAGCCATTGCCGTCAGGGTCGTTGAAGGCCGCGAAGGAGCGGTAGCTGCTGCGGTCGGGATCGGGGCCATTGAACCGGCGCCGGCCGAAGAGATAGGGCACGTCAGGCCCGCCATAGACCTCTCCCTCGGGATGAAAGGCCTCACTGACCTCTACCCCGCGTTCCCGCAACTCCTTTCTGGTCGCCTCGATATCGGAGACGATGAGATAGAGCCCCTGTGCGGAGCCAGGTGCCGCCGGCGTCACGTTCTTCCCGAAAATGACGGATGCGTTTGAGCCCGGCGGGGTGAACTGGATCACCCTGTAGTCTTCACCTGAGGAATAGTCTGCATCGAGGCGCCAGCCGAGCCCGCCATAGAAGGCCTTGGCGCGATCGACATCCGAAACGGGCACGACAATGATCTCCAGCTTCATCTCGCTCGTGCCGTTGCCGGCCCTGTTGCTTGCATCGCTCATGATCTTCCCCTCCCATCGTCACGACGATGGTGTTGATGATGACGGCGATGCGGCAAATGCAACGCCCGCTCCACTCTACCACGTTGCGGGCCGATGATCTCTCTTCACGGCTCCCGCGGCATCCCCTTGATGAAATCGATGAAGGCGCGCAGCGGCGCCGGCACCAGGCGCCGGCCGGGATAATAGAGAAAGGGGCCGGAGAAACTCTGCCACCAGGGCTCCAGCACCGGCTCCAGCATGCGACCTTCAAAATAGGGCTTCAGCCAATCCTCGAAGGTGAAGACGATGCCGGTGCCGGCAATCGCCGCGTCAACGGCGAGATCCGTGCCGCCACCATTCTGGACGATCAGCGGGCTCGGCGGATCGACCCTGACGATCTCGCCGTCGCGCTCGAACTCCCAGACCGGGATGGCGCGGCCGGCAAAACGGCCGCGGATGCAGGCATGCTGAAGCAGGTCGCGGGGATGCTGCGGCCGGCCATGCTCTTCCAGGTAGGCGGCGGAAGCCGCACCGGCATAACGCTGGAGACGCGGGCCGATCGGCACGGCGATCATGTCCTGTTCCAGCCGCTCGTCATAGCGGATGCCGGCATCGCAGCCGGCGGCGATGATATCGACGAAATTCTCCTCGGTAACGATTTCGAGGCGAATATCCGGATAAGTTCTCAGAAACGCCGGCACGATCCGTGGCAGCACCAGCCGCGCTGCGCTCACGGGCACATTGAGCTTCAGCGAACCTGCCGGCCGGTCGCGAAAATCCTTCACGAAGTCGAGCGCGGCATCGATCTCGCCGAAGGCCGGGCCGAGCCGCTCCATCAGGCCGCGACCGGCCTCCGTCGGCACAACGCTGCGTGTCGTGCGGTTGAAGAGCCGCACCCCAAGGTCCGCCTCCAGCCGGCGCACCGCATCGCTGAGCGCCGAGGAGCTCATATGGCTCACCCGCGCTGCCTCGCGAAAACCGCCGGCCCTTGCGACGACGAGAAAGGCGCTGACATCGCTGATCTCAGGCACACCCTGTTTCATAGTCTGAGTTCCCATTGATTGTCCTATAAGCCGGACAGCCCGTCCGGATTCTAGCCAATTGTCCGGACAACGATACAGGCCTATCTGCTTTCCTGCCTTCAATCGGAGATGAGATTTCATGTCTACTGTCGAAAATTCCGGAAGCTTCAAGCTCGGCAATCGCATGGTAAAGCGCCTCGGCTATGGCGCCATGCAGCTTGCCGGCAGGGGCGTCTTCGGCCCGCCACGGGATCGCGATGAAGCTATCGCCGTGCTGCGCGAAGCGGTCGAAAGCGGCGTCAACCACATTGATACCAGCGATTTCTACGGCCCCTACGTCACCAATGAGATCATCCGGGAAGCGCTGCATCCCTATGGAGATGATCTCGTCATCGTCACCAAGGTCGGCGCGCTGCGCGGATCCGATGCCTCCTGGAACCCGGCCTTTTCGAAGGAAGAGCTGACCGCGGCGATCCACAGCAACCTGAAAAACCTCGGCCTCGACGTGATCGAGGTGGTCAACCTGCGCGCCATGTTCGATGTGCACGGCCCGGCCGAAGGCTCGCTCGAGGCGCCACTGACGGTTCTGGCCGAGCTGCAGCAGCAGGGCCTGATCAAACATATCGGCCTGTCGAATGCCACGGCAAAACAGGTGGATGACGGCCGCAGGATCACCGAGATCGTCTGCGTCCAGAACCAGTACAACCTCGCCAACCGCGACGATGACGCGCTGATCGACAAGCTTGCAGCCGAAGGCACCGCCTACGTGCCCTTCTTCCCGCTCGGCGGCTTCTCGCCCTTGCAGTCCTCGACGCTCTCCGAGGTCGCCACCCGCCTCAATGCCACGCCACTGCAGGTGGCACTCGCCTGGCTCCTGAAACGCGCGCCGAACATCCTGCTGATCCCCGGCACGTCTTCGCGCGGCCATCTCAGGGAGAACCTCGCTGTGGCCAACATCGAACTGTCGACAGACGCGATGACGCAACTCGACGGCATTGCCGCAGCGAAAGGCGCCTGATCCCACGTAAGGAACCGAAACGCGGCGGATCACCTGCCGCGTCTCGAAGCTCACATTGCGGCCCTCCCCAGATTGACGAATCGCGCCGGCATCGACATCTTTCTCGTCAGGCGTGGCCTGCGCCCAACCTCCAGCGATCCTCCCCGGCAGGGTCTTCAAAACGGAGGCAAAGGGACTTCCGTCTCGGGTTCGAAAGCCTCGGTCCGATCGCTCGGGCGTGGTTGCCGGGGAACATGCGTCCGTGACGGAAAGGCCAGACAATGACCCAGAACGGAAATCTCAAACGCAGGGTTCGCGCCCGCGCTGCAAAGACCGGCGAATCCTATACGTCAGCCCTCAGCCATATCAGCAAGAAGCCGACAGATGAGCCCGCCGGCAAATCCCTGCGGCTGGCGGTCGCTCAAACTTCTGTTTGCCTGGACCCGCGCGATGCCTCGGCATTCCGCGCCAACGGCGCCGAGATGCGTCGCCTCATGGGTGAAGCGAGCAAGGCCGGCGTCCGCCTGATCCACTTCCCGGAGGGAACGCTCTGCTTTCCGAGCAAGCGCCTCCTTTCCGAAATCGGCCCAAGGGAGATCGGCGCTGCCGACTGGAGCCGTTACCAATGGGAGGTCCTGCGCGAGGAGCTGGAGGAGACGAGAAATCACGCAAGGGAATTGAAGCTCTGGACGGTCTTCGGTGCGCCGCACAGGCTGACCCCGCCGCACCGGCCGCATAACAGCCTCTATGTCATTTCAGACCGGGGCGAGCTGGTGACGCGTTATGACGAGCGCCTGCTTTCCCACACCAAGATTTCCTTCATGTATTCGCCGGGCAGAATCCCCGTCACCTTCGAGGTGGACGGCATGCGCTTCGGCTGCGCTGCCGGCATAGAGTCGCATTATCACGAGATCTTCACCGAATATGAGCGGCTCGACGTCGATTGCGTGCTCTTCTCCACTTCGGGCGAAGTCCCCTCCGCCGCTCCTCCCTTCGCTGCTGAAGTCCTGGGAGTTGCGGCCAGCAACACATTCTGGGTGAGCTACGCTGCCCATGCGCCGCAAAGCGTCATCGCCCCCTGCGGCATCGCCGGCCCCAAGGGCCAGTGGGCAGCTCGTTGCCCTGATGATGGCAAACCCGGCATCGCAATCGCCGAAATCACCACCGACCCGGCCAATCTCGCCCGCCCCTGGCGGCGCACCGCCCGCGGCGATCTCTACCGGCCGCACCAGATCGAGGGAGATCCGAGGAGCGACAGCCGCGAGGCTTTCTGAAGCGGCAGGGGCAATTCCGGCAGAACCGTGCAGCGATTGTGCTGGAATTGCATGCTGATCACTTCAGGAAAAGACCGGTCACGGCAAGCCCCGCGCCAACCCCGTAGATCAGCACCATAGCTGCATACACGCAAGCGGTTGGAAATGCATATTCCCAGCCGGATGGTAGTTCCACAAATCCTGAGACTATGCATCCCACGAGACCGGTTACCAAAAAATGCCACTTGTCGATTGGTTTCTCATCCACGCCATCAGAAGGCCTGATCTCTTCAGGAGGGTGGAATTTTAGCCGAAACCGGTTTGTCGAAACGATGACCACCATCATGATGAGACCGGACCACCCAAGCCCCCGCCCCAGATAATCGGTCCGTTCATCGCTTATTGAGTGAGAAGCCAGATCCACCTGCCAGAGGCCTATGATGCACGTTACATAGACAAGGATCGCGCCGGTCAGCACGCAGAAAAAGGCCAGCAGCGAATAGAGCTGCCCCTTCGGCAATAGCCGCGCCCAATATCTCGCCCCAAACCAAGCCGCCATGAAGGTGGGCACGAGGGTGGAGGCAAAGCCCAGATTGGAAGTCATGCGCGCTCGGCCCCCTAGCGCTGGTCGGGCGGCGACCAGCTCTTGCAGCCGTCACGGCAATATTGCGGGAAGGCCGCGGTCGCGCTTGCCAGTGTGGGGTAGATCATGACGGTGGTGACATTCCCCGCCCTGCTGACTGAGACAAGAAACATTCCGGCCGGCAGGCTGTTGAGGTAGGCATCGCCATTGGGGAAGGCAGCACCAGGCCGCGGCAGCTTCGTCGCTCGGGAAGCAACGAAGCTGATTGCCTGCAGGCTCTGATTGTCCTTGGCCAGATAACCGGAAAACCGCCTCTTGGCCTCCTCCTCGCCCAGATCATGGACAGCTTTGATGATGTCGATCGTAACATTCCTGGTCACAAGATGGACAGGCACATCCTCGTTTTGATGGGAAAAGCCTGATGAACCGACGATCTCCCAGAAGCTGTCGGCGCGATTGGGCGTGAACTCTCCGTAAAGTGCGCGGCCATCCAGCATGCCGATCCGGAACGTGCCGATCTGATCGCCGACCTCAACTTCATCGAAACACACGCTTTTCCGCTCTCCGACATCGCAGGCATACCAGCCCTGCTGCAACAGGATGCTCTCATAGGCATCCCCTATCCGCACGCCGAATATGAACTCCGCAGGCCCGCCATTTTCAGGCTCCGCCGCATGGGAAGCCGATGGCAGGAAAAACAGAAACAGGCCAACCCCCGCAGCCCCCAGCCGACGAGCGAAGCTCCTCAAAAACATACCCCTCACAGACCACCCCTGGCGCCCGCAGACGCTTCCGTCACCTCTGCCTCGCGCGTTATCCATCTCTCCCCTTCAAGCCGGCTTCTGCCGCCATGACACAATATGTCTCTACCGAAATTCGTTCAGATGCTTGAGGTCGCCGAGATAGCCGAGGCCCGAAAGCACGAGCACGGCGATCAGGCCGGACAGCACGCCGGCAAAGCGATCGCCGCTTTTGCGCCTGACGAAGCGAACGATGAAGAAAACGATCAGGCCAACGACAAACGACGGCAGCGAGCCGCCGATGATCTCGCCGATAAGTCGCTGCCCTGCGGACGCCGGATAGGCCGTCGCCGCAACGATACGGCGCACCACAATGCAGACCAGCGCGGCCGCCGCCAGGATCGCAATTCCCGATCCCATACCACCTTTGCCACCGGCCGAAGCCCCACGCATATCAGTCCCATTCACCACCGGCACTCCTCCCCCGATTTATAAAACAACCCTTGCGCACCTAACCCTGTCTCTCGACCGAACGGGAGACCGTCATGGATAGCATGCAACCTTATGACGTCTGGAAACGACGACAGCAGAGCGCTGCCGCTGCCAGCTATATTCAATCCTCGGATGAAGATCCAGACGAGGTTGCAGATAGCCTTAATTTCGCGCGGCAGTATTCGGAAAGAACGGGAAATCCTCTCCCGACTCTGTCGATGGTCAGAGAATATCGCCCAACATTTCAACGCATTATGGACGAGACTCGTGACAAGGCGTTGCTCTCGACCGCAAGGAAGACGGCGACCTGGTATGGCGAAAATCCCATGGCCGTCCTTCTGGCGAAGGATGATGTCTACAACCTATGTTCCTTCGAAGAGATGGCCCAGCGGTTCGGCCAGGTGCCGAAAGCCTTCGGTGACGTCACGCTTCCAAAACAAACGCCCATCGGCCCGGCCGCAAATCCTGAAACTCCTCCGTCTGTGATCCTCGCAGGCCCGAGCGCACCGCAACAGGCGCCGGCCCCAGCTCCCATTGCGCCAGACACTCAGCCCCCCGATGCTACACACGAAAATGCTGGCTCGATCTCACAATCTGTATCTTCGCCGGTCGATCCAGCCGGTTCAAACACGCCCTCCTCCGATCCACTGGAAGCCCAGCCAACAGCACAGCCTGCCGTTCAGCCTGCGAGCCCCAACGCGCCGGCCACAGGCAATGCTCCAGCCGCTGTCAAGGACACTCGCAGCGATGAAACCAAGGCAAGGGATGCCCTCATCGAAGAGATCGCCAATGCGGCAAATTTGACTGATGAACAGGCCGCCGCACTCTTACAGAAAATTATCTCCCAGGAAGCGCTCGATCCCTATAACGCGAAATTCTATCTGGATGCCGTGCGGACAAATGGGGCTACCCCGGATGATGTCTTCACGTACTTGGCACATTCGTCCAGCTCGACTGTCAAAAGAACCGAAGAATTCGGGCAGAACCTTGTAGAGGTCCCGAAGGGCGCTGCCAGCGCCGCCGTGACGGCAACGGGCCGTATTGTCGAAGGCACCGGCCAGCTTATGCGCATCCCCAAATCGGAGGAGGAGCTCGCCCGCATTGACAGGATTTCCAAAGCAGCAAACCTTTCAGACAAGGATTATGCCCTGCTGGACATGGAACTTGACAAGCTGTCGTGGTTCCAAGCGGCAACTGCCAAAAGAGTCTTGAGGGACGTTCGAGCGGGACGCCTGACGGCCGACCAGGCAAAGGCGCGGTTCGACTCTACATGGGACAATCTTTCCCAATACCTTCAGACCCAGGGTGCCCACGTCGGAGACTTTGGCGAAACTATTTTTCGCCCGGCAGCTGGGTACGAGAACAGCTGGGGTCGCATGACCGGTGAAATTTTAGGCGCCAATCTTCCTAACATTGTGGCAACCGTAACGGTTGGACGCTTCGCCGGTACCGGAGTGGAATTCCTGCGCGCTGCCGGCGACGGTGCTGCTGCCGCGAGAAAAGCCAATCTCAGCGAAGGTCAGCAGAGCCTCGCGGCGTGGGCTTACGCCCCAACCGCACTTGTCGACAAGATCCCTTTCGACAGAGTGTCGTCGCCAGTCCTGAAGCGCGTGTATTTAAATTCGTTCCTGCAGAAATGGATCGCTGTAGGCTTCAAGGAAGGTGGCGCACAGGCGTCGCAACTCGTCGCACAGAATGCGGCCAAGCACTATTTCATCGATCCGAAGCAGGAGTTCTCCGAGAAAGTTGCTGCCACCTTTGTCGCGGGAGGCGTTGCCGGCATCGGCAAGGAAATCATCCAGGATGCCGCCACTGTGGCTTTGAGGATGCTCACGCGTGGTCGCGGTTCCCTGCACATTTCCGCATCAAAACCCGAAGCGGCCATTCAGGACCGCCAGCAATTTGAAGAACTGGCGACGACAGCAGAGTCGTCTAAATTTCGCCAGCGCGACCCTGAAGGGCATCGAGAGCACACCGCCGAAGTGCTGAAAGACACCAAAGTCGAGCACTTCTACACGTCGCCCGAGCATCTGGACAACTATGAAAAGGCGACAGGCGTGGATCCGTTCGGGCTGAACGGCACTCCCGCCATGCAGGTGGCAAAAGATACCGGCAGCGATCTGAAGATCCCAACTACCGACTACCTGGCCAAATCCACTCCTTCCAAAGCGGACGCGGACTTCAGGGACAGTATGCGATTCGGCGCCGACGCCCTCAACCATTCCGAAGCCCTTGCTTCGCATATCGGCGTGCCTGCGCCCGGTCTCAATCCGAGAGTTAAGCAGAACGGCCCTTACATCGCCACTGGATACGTGGGCAACCAAAAGGTCGATGATTACGCGGTTTCGCATTCTCCCAATGCCGATCCCACCGCGAAGAAGATGGGGCGCGTCGGAAATTCAGGAAACACGAAGCGCAACCCCAGCGCGCTGAGCATCACCAGCACCCGCTCACAGCCCTGAACGCCTGCCGATTTCCCGAGAGGATTCCCGTTTTGAACAATCTGACCAACAATTCCGCCGGTAGCGAAGTACTGTCCGCCAAGACTTTGCCCGAGAGCCAAACGGCAGGAGCACATATTCCCCGGGTAGCCAACTTCGTCTCTAAGGATCAAGACCGCAATTTCGATGTCGCGCCCCACGTTCTGAACAGCACCGACGGCTTGGCGATCCTAGATATCTTCCGCAAGCCTGATCTCTCCACCCTACTGTCCGGAGCAGGCGCTTATTTCCTTCAAACCATGCGGGACATGGCGGCACACGATATCCCCATCGTGACCGAAGATTTCGCCCATCTCGAAAACTGGTGGCGCGCAAGCACCCGCGCCGTGGCCGCCGATGCCGCTCGCGCGGCATCCGGCATCAAAGTCACCACAAAAGACGTACTCGCCGCCCTCGACCACGGCACTACCGGCAGTCTTCATAAAGACGCCGCCATCGACGCCGGCATGCAGTCCCATTTCGCCCGCGCCGCCGAAACCTATCTGATCGAAGCCAAGGCGCCGTCACCCGAGATACGCGGCGTCTTCGAACAATTCCGCGACTGGTTGCTGTCGATCTATCGCCGCCTCGTCGCCCTCGATATCTCCCTCGCCCCCGACATCGCCGCCATCTTCTTCCGGATGCTCGCCAGCGACACCGCAATCGAGATGGCGGAACAGAATGTCGGCGGCGATGAACCCGTCTTTGCCAATGCGCAAGATGCCGGCCTGACACAGCCGCACTACGATCGGCTGCTGAAACTGCGCGCGCTGGCCTCGCAGGAAGCAAAAGCCCGCCTTCTGCGGCAGATGATGGAGCCTGTACGGCGAGAGGGGCAGAAGGCTTACAAAGCGGAAAAAGCTGCCGTACAGCGCGAGGTCGAAAAAGAGATCGACGCCACCGGCCTCTACCGCGCCACCGAATGGATGGCGAACCGCCGATGGCTGGATGCTCAAACGCTGCCACCATCAGGTGACATCCGTTTCGACAAGGCCACTCTCGTGGCGCGCTATGGCGCCGCCATCCTCGAAGCTCTGCCGCAGGGCAAGCACTCCCTCTATACCGATGACGGCGGACTCGATCCTGATATCGTCGCCGATCTCTTCGACCTCGGCTCCGGCGATGAGCTGGTGGCGGCCATGACGCTGGCCCCGCCTCGCGCGGATGCGATCGCTTTCGAGGTCGACCGCGTGATGCTGCAACGGCACGGCGACATGCTGATCGATGGTTCGGCGGAAGAGCGGGCACTCGCGGCCGTGCACAATGACAGGCGGGCCGAATGGCTGGCGGCCGAGCTTGCGGCCCTCATCGAGGTTGCAGGCTCGGGCGATGGGCTGACGGCGAGTGAAGCCAGGGCCTATGCGCTCTCGGCAACCGCGGGCATGGAGGTGGCCGATGCCATGGACGGCGCGCGCTTTCTCGCGGCCGGTCGGCGCACCGCGATCGAAGCTATCAGGCTGGGTGACGAACTGGCGCAGGATGAGGCCTGGCGCGAGAGGGCAAGCCGCAAAGCTGCCGGCGATGCAGACGCCGCCCCTCACGGACAGGACGATCGTATCGCCCGACTGATCACCGCCAAACGCCGCCAGCTTCTCAATCACGCGATCTATGCAGAGAGCCTCGACATTATCGGCGAGGTGGAAAAATTCGAGGCCGAAACGCAAAGCCTCGTAAGCGGCCCCGCGCGCGAAAAACTCGCCGCGGCCGTCCTTCGAGACAACGGCCGTATCGATTATGTCGGCGCGATCGACGCCCTGCTCGACCGCTACGGTCTCGGAGGACGGGCGGATCGTCAGACCGGAGGTCAGCCGGGTGGACAGGGTGATCCGCGCATCGCCCTCAGAGATTATATTCTCGCCATGAAGGCGGCAGGCCGGGAAAATGAGCTTGCCATTCCCGATAGTGTGCTGATCGGCTCCGGCCGCCAGTCCTACAAGGAGATCACGCTGGAGCGGTTCCGCGCCGTCGCCGCGGCGCTGAAGAATCTGGAACATGCGGCGCGACGCGCCGGCAGGCTGGTCGATGCCGGTCACGAAGCCGATCTCGAGCAGACCGTTGCGAGCCTTGCCGGCGCCCTGAAAAGGCCGCGACCAGCAGGCCTGGACAAGCGCGAGCGTTCTCCCCTCGATCCGGCCCGCGCGGCGGATGGCCTGTTGCTTGAGCTCGACGCCACCCCTGCCGGACCGGCCCATCAGGCCATCAAGGCGCCGCTCGATGCCGCAGCAGGCCGCCTTGCACAGCGCAAACAGCAGGCTGCTGCCGATCTCAAAGCGCTCAACGATGTCTATTCCGGCGAGGAGCGACGCCAGATGGCAAACCCCCGCTATCTCCCGGCCCTCGGCCAGTCCCTGTCGAAATGGGAGGCCATCGCCATTGCGCTGAATACCGGCAACGAGGCCAGCCGCCGGCGCCTCACGGATAGCCGCATCGAAGGCGCCCTGGACGAAGCCGGGCTCGCCGCCGTGCTTGCCTCACTCGATGCGCGCGATGCCGGCTTCGTGCAATCCGTCTGGGATTATCTCGCTGCATTTGAGCCCGATATCGCTGCCCGCGAGAAGCGCGTGACAGGCATCGAGCCTCAATGGGTGCAGCCCATCTCCCTCACCATCGCCGGCAAGGCGCTGAAAGGCGGCTATTATCCGCTGGCTTATGATGGCGTTGATACCGCCCCGGATCTGGCGCAGTCCCTGCTATCGGGCCGTTTCGCCAGGTCGCAAACCGAGGCCGGTCATGGCCGGTCCCGTGTCGACCTCACCGCCCGGCCGCTCGACCTCGACATCGCTGTCCTGCACCGGCACGTCAATCGCCTGCTCTACGACCTGGAATTCAGCGAGCCGCTCTCGAATGCAAAGCGTCTGCTTGACGATGTCAGCCTCAGGACGGCCTTCGAGGAAAGCGGTCGTTCGCTCGATCTGGAGGCCCTGCAGGCCTGGCTCAGCGAAACTGGCGCCGGCGAGCTGCGCGCCGCAGACAGCATCGGCCGCATGGCCCGCCTGATGAGAAAGAACGCCACCGCGACAAGCCTTGCGAATGATCTCGCGACCTCGCTTTCGCGACGCTACCGGCTGGACGATATCATCGGCGCGACAGGCAGGGACGATTTCGCAGCCGCGCTTCAAAATGCCTTCGGTCCCGATATCATCGCCGAGGTCACCAGCCGCTCGCACATCATGCTCGGCCGTAGCTCTTTTTCGGAAGGCAAAACAGCATGGGAAACGATGGCCGGCTGGCTTGCGGAAACACTGCGATTCCATCTCATCGAGATACCGGCCTGGCTTGCCCATTATCACAAGGGTCTCAAGCAATTCGGCAGCGATGAAGCGAAGGCCATCGCCCATGCCGACGCCTGCATGCAGCAGGCGATATTGGACCCGTTCCCGGTCCATCCCGACGGTGGCGAAACCCTGCGGCTCTTCAAGACTCTCGGCGCACATCTCGGCGCAAAGTTCAAAGCCGGCGCCGAAGCCGCCGATCAGGATGCGGCAGCCGCCGCCCGGCAGGGCATTGCACTCGCCATGGATCTGACCGCGCTCGCCATGACGGATATGGTCTATACCGCCGCCCTCGGCGGGCATGATCATGACCCTGCATGGCAGGCCTTCCTGGCCCAGCACACCGGCTATTCCGTCATGGCCGCCCTGCCCTTGATCCGCGATGCGCAAAACCCGCCTGCCGGCACTGAGAGCGACGCGAGGGCACTTTCAAATGCCATCCGTCCGCCATCCGGCAATATCGGCATCGACCGCCAGCATGTGACCGAGATCCTCGAGGCCACCGGCCTTGTGGCGGGGTCACCAACCGATGAAATTGCCCGCAAGGTCGATGCCGGCCTCAAGCAGATCGGTCAGTCGTGATTTTCGATCTCAACCGTTCGCCCCCTATCCATGATGCCAAACAAGGAATGGCATCATGGATGAGACTACCCGCAACGAGCTTGAAAAGCTGCATGGCAGGATCAACGATCTGAAGGAGCGCGTCGTCTCGCTGGAAGCGCAGCAACCGCATATCAATGCCGCCCTGCTGCGCATCGAGGGCAGCGTCGAAAAGCTCGCAAACCGGATCGGCAAAGCGCTCTGGGCAGTCGTCGCGATCGTGCTGACACCGCTCGCAGGCCTACTGATCAAAGCAATTGCGTCCGGCACGCTCGCCCGCTTTCTCTAGAGCAATTCCAGTAAAAGTGCTTGAGCGGTTCTGCGCCCGGAATTGCATCAAAACAAAGAGATAGAGCACTTACCTGATTCAATCCCTGAGTTCAGTCTGACAACCCTTTCCACCCCATCCTGCCGCCCTCTTCAACCGGGCAGCACATATGACCCTCGTCTTCATCCGCATTCTCCTGCGTTACCTCGCCGCTATCCTCGTCACTCGTGGCCTCCTTGCGCCCGATCTCGGCGAGATGATCTCACGCGATCCCGATGTCGCCATGGCCCTTCAGGTCGCCTCGGGCGCGCTCATCGCCGCCGTGGCGGAGGGCTGGTATTTCCTCGCTCACAAGTTTGGATGGGCGAAATGAAGTGGCTGAGCGACCTGCTCTTCGGCGGCATCATCGAGAAATTCACCGGTCCGCTCCTGGCTGCCTATCAGGCCAAGCTCGCGGCCGAAACCGATCAGCAGCGGCTTGCCGCCGCGGAGGTGATCAAGGGCATCGAGTCCGCCCGCGATATCGCGGTCACCGAGGCCGCCGACCGCTGGAGCGCCACCCGCATCGGCCGCCTGCTCATCGTCATCCCCTTCGGGCTCTGGTGGGCGGCGATCTACATGGTGCAGATCCTCAATCCCTGGTTCGGCCTTTCCCTCGTCGTCATCGACGTGCCGCCGCGCATCAATGACATGGCGCTGGTGCTGATCCCTGCGATCGTCATTGGCGACGCCGGCGCGCTGCTGGCACGGCGGCTGAACAGATAGGCAGGACAGCGCCTCAACCATTGCCTGCCATCATCATCCCATCAAGAGAGCGTTGGGTTGGGGGCCGAATTCCTCCGGTGACCTTGCGAAACGCCTTCGGCCGGAGCCAGGCGCTCTCTTGATGCCTCCCCCTTCCGAGAAGCGTCCTTGCTCGCGTATAGGATCTCCACGCCGCAACTTTCGGCATCACGCGAGATCGAAGACGTTGAACATGTCCGCAACTCCAAAAGAAGCCCATGGCCAGGTCACCCTGGTCTCCGCCGAAGAGCGGCCGGACCTGATCCCGGCTTTCGATGAGCTCGGTTCCGCCGTCTGGCCGAAATTCATCGGTGGCGACGCAGCCGTCGTCAAATACTGGGACAGTCTCTTTTCAGAAGCCCTCCGCCGCCATCAGTTTCTCGCCCTCGGCATTGACGGTCACGGAAACGAACAGGTTCTGGCGACATCGAACAGCATTCCCTTCCGCTGGCCCAATGCCGATGACGACGCCTCCCTTCCCGACGAGGGATGGAACGCCGTCCTTGCTGATGGCGTCGAAGCCAGCAGGTCCGGGCAGAAACCCAATGTCCTCTCCGCACTCGCCATCGTCGTCTCGCCCGCCAGGCGCGGCTCGGATCTCGCCGAACGCCTGATTGCCAACATGAAGACAAGCGCCCGACTAAACGGCTTCGATGCGCTCGTCGCGCCCGTTCGCCCGACGAAGAAGCCGGCCTATCCACTGACGTCCTTCGCCGATTACATGGGCTGGACGACCGCCGACGGCGCCCCGTTCGACCCCTGGGTGCGCAAACACTGGCAGCTCGGCGCGCGGATCGCGAAAATCGCCCCGCGCTCCATGCGGGTTGAGGCGCCGTTGGCGCAATGGACGGAATGGAGCGGGCTGCGCTTCCCCCTATCAGGGCCGTATCACGTAGAGGGCGGGCTGGCGCCGCTGATGGCCGATTGCGAGAGCGGGCTTGGGCTTTATGAGGAGCCGAATATCTGGATGCGGCATCAGCTGGAGGATGGTGGGCGGTGATGGTGTTGGCGGGCTGACTGAAAGAGACGTCTCCGACCATTTACGAATAGAGACCTTGTGCCGCGCGGCCCCCCTCATCCGCCCTTCGG
>UBMI01000029.1:0-31972 GCA_900466475.1 Hyphomicrobiales bacterium | reverse complement strand
AAGGGCGGATGAGGGGGCCGCGCGGCACAGCCTATCCTCTTCTTGCCTGTAAAGATCACAGACTCCCTCCTCGCATCTTCCGCCGTTCCTCAGACCTCACCCTAAAAACTTTCCACGATCATCCCGCATAGCGGAAAGCTATTTCGCTAAAGCGCCAATGACGCAAATTTCTTCGGATACAAACATGATAAAATTTATAGATTATATTGTTTCTACACATCAGGAGGATATCCATGCCGAAGACTGCATCCAATCCCATCGAGCTCGGCACCCGTGCCGCGGATTTCATTCTGCCGGATGCGAGGGGCGTGCTCCACAAGCTCTCGGATTTCGACGGCACGCCGGCGCTGCTCGTTGCCTTCATTTCCAATCGTTGCCCCTTCGTCCAGCTGATCCGTAATGATCTCGCTGCCTTTGCGCGCCAATACGAGGCCAAGGGCCTGCGGGTCATCGCCATCAACAGCAACGATGCCGAGGCGCATCCGGAAGAAAGCCTGGCCGCCGTCGGCCATGAGGCCGAAGCGATCGGCTACACCTTCCCCTATTTGAAGGACGAGGCGCAGGCGGTTGCCAAGGCTTATGGCGCAGCCTGCACGCCGGATCTTTTCCTCTTCGATGGCGCCCGCAAGCTTGCCTATCACGGCCAGTACGACGATGCCCGCCCGGGCAATGGCAAGCCCGTCACCGGCAAGGATCTGCGCGCTGCGGCAGACGCCGTTCTCGCCGGCGCACGGCCCGCGCAGGAACAGACAGCGTCGATCGGCTGCAACATCAAATGGACTGCGGGCAACGAACCCTCCTGGTTCTCCAACGCTGCCTGATAGGTCCAGCGCGGCAGCTCTGTGGCTGCCGCGCTCTTTTATCATCACCTAGAGATTTTCTGATGTCGCTGAAGCGTAACGACTTGGCGGGCAGCGGCCCGTTGCATCTGCAGACGGACGTGCTCGTCATCGGCGGCGGGCCGGCCGGTGCCTGGGCTGCCCTTTCGGCGGCGCAGAACGGCGCCCGCGTCATCCTCGCCGACAAGGGTTACCTCGGCACCAGCGGCGCGACGGCCCCGTCGAATACCGGCACATGGCTGGTGCCACCCGGCGAAAACCGCGCCCAGATCATCGAGCGCCGCTGGCAGCGCACCGCCAATCTCGCCGACCAGCGCTGGATGCTGCGCACCGTCGACCAGGCCTATGAAAACCTGCTGAAGCTTGCCGAATGGGGCTACCCCTTCCCCGATGATGAGGATGGCAAACTCTATATCGCCAATCTGCGCGGGCCTGACTACATGGCTTTCATGCGCCGCCGCGTACTCAAGGCCGGCATCACCGTTCTCGATCACCACCCTGCCCTTGAGCTCTATTTCGATGGCGAAGCCGTCACGGGTGCCGCGGGCATCGACCGCCAGCGCGACCGCGACTGGCGGGTGGATGCCGGCGCCGTCGTGCTGGCGACCGGCGGCTGCGCCTTCCATGAGCGCATCCTCGGTGCCGCAGCGTTGACCGGCGACGGCCACCTGATGGCGGCGGAAGCCGGCGCCAGCCTCTCGGGCATGGAATTCACCGGCAAATATACGCTCGCCCCCTACGGCTCCTCGCTCAACAAGGGCCTGCCCTTCCGCTGGGCCTCCTTTTACCGCGAGGATGGCACGCCGATCCTCGACAGCGACGGCAACCACCTGCAGAACGGCATCGGCGAGCGCGAGAAGGAAATCGCGCGGGCCATGATCGAAGCCCCCGTCTATGCCGTGCTCGATCAGGCCGAACCCGCCCTGCAGGACTGGCTGCGCCGTGGCCAGCCAAACTGTTTCGTGCCCTATGACCGCACCCCGGTCGATCCATTCAGCCAGATGTTCCGCGTCACCTTCCGCGCCGAAGGGACCGTGCGCGGCACCGGCGGCATCCGCATCGCGACATCCGATTGCGGCACCGATGTGCAGGGCCTCTATGTCGCCGGCGATGCCGCAAGCCGCGAAGCGCTCGCGGGCGCCATGTCTGGCGGCGGCGGCCCCAATTCCTCCTGGGCCATCGCCAGCGGCTGGTGGTCCGGCCAGGGTGCGGCCGGCCATGCCAAACGCCGCGGTGACAAGGCCTTCCGCGCCAGTTCCAGCCCGCTCGGCCAGGCGGGCCTGCGCCCCGGCGGCACGGTGAAGGACACGCTGACGGCAAAGGATGTCATCGACAGCGTGCGCGCCGAAGTCACGCCTCTGGAGAAGAATTATTTCCGCGAGGGCAGCCGCCTGCAGGCGAGCCAGGACAAGCTCGACACGCTCTGGTCGGATGTCAGAAACCATCTCTCCGGCGCCGGCCTCGACAGGCTGAAGGCGCGCGAGGCTGCCGCCATCGCTGCCCACGGCCGCTGGTCGCTCGCCTCGGCCCTTGCCCGCAAGGAAAGCCGCGGCATGCATCGCCGCTCGGATTTTAGGGGTAACGACCCGGCCTTCGCCCATTCCATCACCGTTCGCGGCGTCGATGACATCGTTGTCTCTTCCGCACCCGAGGCTCGCCGGGAGATCGCATCATGATCGAAGTCGTCTCCGAAAGCCGCTGCGTGGAATGCGATATCTGCGTGAAGGTCTGCCCCGCCAATGTCTTTGACGCCACCGATGGCGTGCCCGTCATCGCCCGCCAGGATGACTGCCAGACCTGCTTCCTCTGCGAGATCTACTGTCCGACCGACGCGCTCTATGTCGCCGAGCGCGCCGACGGTCCGTTGTCGATCACTGAAGAAGAGGTCGAGGAACGCAACCTCTTCGGCAGCTATTCCCGCGCGCTTGGCTGGAAGCGCGGCAAACCGGGCGGATCGCAACTCGACCCCACCCACCGCATCCGCGTAGCTCAGGTCTGAAAGGAAATATCATGGACCGCATCACAGTCACCGATGTCCGCAAGACCTTCCAGCTGAAGCCCGGCCAGACGGTGCAGATCGATGGCCGCCCCTCCGACCGCGTCACGGTCTTGAACGGCATCGATCTCACCATCCGCAAGGGGGAGTTCATTACCCTCGTCGGCCCGAGCGGCAGCGGCAAATCCGTGCTTCTCGACATTATCGGCGGCCTGACCGAAGCCTCCGACGGCATTGTCCGGATCGATGGCAAGCACATCGTCAAGCCGGACCCGAAGACCGGCTATGTCTTCCAGCAATATGCGCTCTTTCCCTGGCGCACGGCCCTTGCCAATATCGAATATGCGCTTGAAGTACACGGCGTCCCCAAGCGCGAGCGCACGGACAAGGCCCGTTACTTCCTCTCCCTCTTCGGCCTCTCCGGCTTCGAGGATCGCTTCCCCAACCAGCTCTCGGGCGGCATGCAACAGCGCGTGGCGATTGCCCGCGCGCTCGCGACCGACCCCGAAGTGCTGCTGATGGACGAGCCCTTTGCCGCACTCGACGCCCAGACCCGCGAGATCCTGCAGACCGAGCTTCTGCGCATCTGGGAAAAGATCAACACGACTGTCGTCTTCGTCACCCACTCGATCGACGAGGCGATCTATCTCGCCGATCGCATCGTCGTCATGACGGCGCGCCCCGGCACGGTGAAGGAGATCATCGAGATCGACCTGCCGCGCCCGCGCGACGGCGACATCAGAGCCAGTGCGGAGTTCAACGCCCATCGCGGCCGCGTCTGGGAGGCGCTGCGCGACGAGGTGAACAAGGCGCAGAAAGACTGGGCGCTCTCGCCCGCCTACGCCCACTGAAGGGAAGAGCTGATATGGCCTATGTTTCCGATAAACCCGCCTTCGGCGCCGGCATTGCCTCTCGCAAGGAAAAGCCCGTGCCCCGCGCAAGACGCCGGTTCGAGTTCGGCGCCGCCACCTATGGCCTGCCGCTCATGGTCGTCTTCTTCGGCCTTTGGGAGATCGCGCCGCGCCTCGGCTGGCTGAACCGCATTTTCTTCCCGCCGCTGAGCGAAGTGCTGGAAGCCTGGTATGCCTTGCTGCTCGACGGCACGCTCTCGGCCAATATCGGCATCAGCCTGCAGCGCGCCGCCATCGGCTTTCTGCTTGCCATTGTCGTCGCCGTACCGCTCGGCTTCCTCATGGGGCGTTACACGCTCTTCGAAAAGGTCTCCGACCTGCTCGTCCAGACGCTGCGCAACACCTCGCAATTCGCCCTTCTGCCTGTTTTCATCCTGCTGCTCGGGATCGGCGAGGCATCGAAGATCGCCATCTGCTTCTATTCGTCGGTCTTCTTCCTGCTGATCAACACGATCTCGGGCGTCAAGTCAGTCGACCCGCTGCTCCTGAAAGCCGCCCGCTCCATGGGCACGTCCGATCTCGACATGTTCCGCAAGGTCATCCTGCCGGCCAGCATTCCCTCGATCGTTTCGGGCATGCGCCTTGCCGTCAAATCCTCGATCTTCGCGGTCATCGGCGCGGAAATGCTCGCCGCCAAATCCGGCCTCGGATTCCTGATCCAGCAGTCGCAACTGATGATGGAAACAGCCGACATGTATGCCGGCATCATCACCATGACCGCGATCGGCCTGCTCGTGAACTACCTGCTCGTCTGGTTCGAGCGCTGGGCGACGGCCTGGAAGGGCAGCTCCGAAATCTCTCACAACTGAATGAATACCGTTTCTGAAGGGGACATCACATGACAAGCTTCAACCCATCGATCCTGCGCCGCACGCTGCTATCAGGCCTCGCGGCCTTCGCCCTCGGCAGCGCCGCCCTCACCGGCCCGGCTCTCGCCGAAGACAAGCCCGAAATCATCCGCATCGGCAGCACGGCCCCCGGCCACCTGAAATTCATCCTCGAACGCCATAGCGGCTCGCTCGCCAGGGAGTTCGAAAAGGACGGCATCAAGGTCGAGTTCATCGCCTTCACCAATGGCGGCTCGGAAGCCACGACCGCGCTTGCCACCGGCGCCGTCGAATTCATCTACACCGGCAATAACCCGGCGCTGCGCGTCGCCGCTGCCGGCGCGGACGTGAAGGCCATCGGCCTTTCGAGCTATGTAAAAGCCAACGGCTCGGCGATCATCGTCAAGGCGGATTCGCCGATCAAGTCGCTCGCCGATCTCAAGGGCAAGAAGGTCGCCTATCTCGCCGGCACCGTGCGCCACTCCACTTTCGCCAAGGCGCTGAAGTCCGCTGGCCTGTCTCTCACCGATGTGGAATCCCTCAACCTCGCCTTCGATGCCTCGGGCCCGGCGCTGGTGCGCGGCGATGTCGATGCCGTCGTCGAAAGCGGCGATGTCGCCGCCAAGCTCGTCGAAACCGGCCAGGCCCGCGTCATCCTCGACGCTTCCTCGCATCCGGAATGGTCCGCCCCCTTCGTCATCTCCGCCAACGGCGAATTCGCTCGAAAATACCCCGATCTCGTCAAACGCCTCCTGAAGGTCGACATAGAAACCGCCCGCTGGGCCGATGCCCACCCGGAAGACACGATCAAGATCTTCGTCGACGAAACCAAGTCCTCGGAAAAGTCCGTCCGCGAGACCTACAAGGACAACGTCTTCTACCAGGATCCGAAGATCACCCCGGAAGCGCTCGCCTCGCTGAAGAGCGAGGAACAGTTCATGGCCGATGCCAAGCTGCTCAAGGGCTCCGTCGATTACGACAAGTGGATCGATACCAGCTTCCTCGACGCAGCCTACAAGGAAGTCGACGCCAAGAAGTCGAACTGACCAATAGGGCAGCGCCGCCAACCTCTCCGCCGTCATGCTCGGCCTGTCCCTGATATCTGCTGCCGTTCGATATCAGGCGCAAGGCCGAGGATGACATTGAGTTGGCGGCAAAGGCCTTGCCGACAGATTGAACCCGCGCCAAAGCCGGCGCTCCGCTCTTCCGGCAGTCGGCAACAGGAAGCCTACCCCGCCAGCTTCACGATCACCTGCCGATAGGTGACCGCAAACTCTGATGAAGCTCGGGGTTCGCGCCTGCACGGACGATTTTTGATGCCGCGACGAGATCATCGGCGTCGAGTGCCGCCGTCAGCCGCGAAGCGCTGCGAATATCGGAGAATTGGCGCCTTTCGCAATATCTCTGGCGTCGTGCGCAACTGATCTGGCATGATGCGCCCGCTACCTTGCGTTCCATGCAAGAGCAAAAGGTGCATTCATGAACAGCAAATCCCAACCCACGGCCCTCGTCACCGGCGCGTCATCCGGCATGGGAAAGACCATTGCCGGACGGCTGATCGCTGACGGCTATCTGGTCTATGTCGCCGCCCGCAGCGTCGAGAAGATGGCCGACCTGGCAGCGCTTGGCGCAATCCCGCTGCGGATGGATATTTCCAAGGAAGACGACATCGTGGCCGCGGTGCGCACCATCACCGAGAAATCTGGTGGTGTCGATGTCCTGGTCAACAATGCCGGCTTCGGTCTCTACGGCCCTGTCGAGGAGATCCCGCTCGATGAGGCGCGCTACCAGTTCGAGGTCAATGTCTTCGGCCCCGCGCGCCTGACCCAGCTTCTGCTCCCGGCGATGCGGGCGCGCGGCGCGGGCACGATCGTCAACATCACCTCGATGGGCGGCAAGATCTATACGGTGCTGGGCGCCTGGTATCACGCCACCAAACATGCGCTGGAGGGCTGGTCGGACAGTCTGCGGCTCGAGCTCGAACCCTTCGGCATCCGCGTCATCGTGATCGAGCCGGGGCTCATCGAGACGGGCTTTGGCGATGCAGCATCCAGAGGCATCCTCGAACGGTCCGGAACCGGTCCCTATGGCAAGCTCGCGCAGCGCGTGGCCGCCTCCATCGACAGGAGCTATGGCCGCGGCCAGGGTACCGATCCCAAGGTCATCGCCGATGTCGTCGGCAAAGCCCTCCTGTCGGCCCGGCCCAAAACCCGCTACGCAGCGGGCAAATACGCAAGGATGATGATCTGGGTGCGCAAGTGGCTGGGCGACCGCGTCTTCGACCGGCTGATCAAGAGCCAGATGTGACGGACCGGCGGAGGATGCAGCGATGACCAGGGACGCAGGCGACAGGTGCCGGCTGCCGCAGGCCTTCTGGCGGGCGGCAGAGCGCATGGGCCTGCCCGCCCCGGCCCTGCTGCGGCAGGCCAGGCTGCCGGCGACACTGCACATAGCGCCCGAGACATGGCTGTCCACCGCACAGTATTTTGCGCTGTGGCGTGCCGTCGAGACACTTTCGCAAGATCCCGCGATCGGCCTCAGGATGACCGCCGAGACCGATACCTCGCTGCATCCGCCCTCCACGATGTCCGCCTTCTTCGCGCGCGATTACCGCGATGGGCTGCACCGGCTGGCGCGGTTCAAGCGGCTCTGCACCCCGGAGGAACTGACCGCAGCCGAGACCGGGAGCGAATGCCGGGTCGCGGTGCGCTGGCTTCATACCGATGACGCCGAACCGGATGCGGCAGCCGACGTCACCTTTGCGGCAATCCTCGAGCTCGGACGGCGGGGAACGGGGCGGCACCTCACGCCGATCCGGGTCGAGATGACCAGGACCGGGCCCGTGACCGAGGCGCACCGTTCCTATTTCGATGCCCCTGTTCGTACCGGCTGCGCGCAGAATGCGCTGGTGCTGGATCGCGCCGACCTGGACCTGCCTTTCGCAGGATATAACCCCGAATTGCTTGCGATCCTCGACCCGTCCCTTGCCGCATCGCTTAGCGAGATCGAAGCGCAATCCTCGCTGACCGATCAGGTGAAGATCCTGATCAAGCGCCGCATCGCCAGCGGCAAGCCCGATATTGCCGATGTGGCCCGCGAAATGGGCATGAGCGAGCGCACCCTGCAGCGCCGCATCACCGAACAGGGCACGAGCTATCGCGGCCTGCTGGACGAGGCGCGGCGCGAACTCGGCCGCCAGCTGCTGTCCGACGGACAGAGCGGCATCGACGAGATCGCCTTTCTGCTCGGCTTTCAGGATACGAGCTCGTTCTATCGGGCTTTCCGTGCATGGGAAGGACTTACGCCGGCAGCGTGGCGAGACCTTCACTGAAAGGTTGATCGGGCGCCACTCCTCGGTCGGTTTCGGCACGACAGAAATCCTGGTTCTCGGCTGCCGGACGCCGATAGCTCCCGTCTCCGCTTGCCTGTCCGCGCAGACGCCGCCCGGCGCCCCCGAATTTACGCCGATAGTACCGTTACGTACTTTCGCGCCGCGCACAAAGGGCTTAAAATTGAGACGAGACTAAAATGCCGTCCGAGGGGGATATTGGCATGGGGCTTCAAGGCAATACCACAAGGCGGTGCAGCAGCCGCAGGACCGCCATCGGCACGGCGGCCATAACGGCGCTTCTGGCCGCTCAAAATGCAGCGGCTGAGGATGCGGCAGCACCGCAACCCTATCATGACGCTCTCACCAACCATGTGCCCGGTTTCATCACCGCGCCTGGGCAGACCGACATTCTCTTCATTATCGTCATCGTGTTTCTGCTGGCGGTCGTTCTCGTCATCGGCAACCTGTATTTCCAGCTCCATGCCGTTCCCGAGCGCATCGCGCACAAGACGAACAAGGTGCAGATGGAGATCGTCGCGGTACTGGCGCTGATATCGCTCTTCACGCACAACCACATCTACTGGATCATCGGCCTGCTGCTTGCGTTCATCCGCATTCCGGATTTCTCGACGCCGATCTATTCGATCGCGCGGTCGATGGCGCGGCTCGCCAACCGCGATCCCGCTGAGATCGACAGCGCGGCGGCGCCAGTCGCCCATTCGCCGACGGCCCACGAGCCGCCCGCCCCCGCATCGGTCAACCCTGCACCAGTCCACTCCGCGCCGGCCACCGCAGCCCCGATCGTTGCAACCCCAAGCGCCAAAACCCCGACCGCGGGCGCCCCGATTGCCCCAGTGCCGGCTGCCTCCCATCCGCAGCCATCCGGCCAGACGAACGCACAGCAACCTGCCGAAAATGCGATAGGGACCGGCCCGCACGAAAGGGGTATCTGACCATGCTCGAACTGATGCTTTGCTCGATGCTGACCATCCTCCCCGACTATCTCTTCCGCCGTTATGTCCAGGACAAGCGCATCGGCCGCGAGATCACCCTCTACAGCATGTGGTACGAGCTGCGCTGGGGCATTACCGCCTGCCTGCTGCTCACCATCTCGCTGATCACCATGATCTTCTATTTCCACCCGGCGACGAAGAGCGTCACCGCCGTCTTCCGTACCGTCACCATCCTGCCGGAAACCATTGGCCGGGTCGACGAAGTCTATGTTGGCCTCAACCAGAAGGTGGAGGCCGGCGCGCCGCTCTTCCGGCTCGACGATTCCGCCCAGAAGGCAGCCCTCGATGTGGCGCACAAGCAGATCGCCGAGGTCGAGGCTGAAACCAAGGTCGCCGAGAGCGAGCTTGCCAGTGCCGACGGCGTGATCCGGCAGGCGGAAGGCGCCCTGCAGGTATCGATCGACGAGCTGCAGATGAAGACCCAGCTCCTGAAGAACGATGCCGTTGCCCGCCGCGAAGTAGATCGGCTCACCAATACCGTGGAAAGCCAGCGCGGCATGGTCAGCGCCGCCTATGCCAACAAGGAGACGCTGCAGACCAAGCTCAAGGTACTCCTGCCGGCACAGAAGGCGAGCGCCGATGCGGCGCTCAACCAGGCTCAGGTGGAGCTCGACAAGACGGTCGTCAAGGCCGGTGTCGCCGGCACCGTCCAGCAGTTCACGCTGCGCAAGGGTGATGTGCTGAACACCATGTTGCGCCCTGCCGGCATCCTGGTGCCTGAAACGGCCGGCCGCGGCACGCTGGTTGCCGGCTTCGGCCAGATCGAGGCACAGGTCATGAAGCCCGGCATGGTGGCCGAAGCCACCTGCGTCGGCAAACCCTTCACCATCATCCCGCTCGTCGTCACCGAAGTGCAGGACGTGATCGCCGCCGGCCAGCTGCGCCCGACCGACCAGCTCCTCGACGTTGCGCAACTGACACAGCCCGGCACGCTGACCGTCTTCCTGCAGCCCCTCTTCCCCGGCGGCCTGGACGGCGTGCCGCCCGGCGGCAGCTGCATCGCCAATGCCTATACCAACAACCACGATGCGCTGGCCGACCCCAATATCGGCACCCTCAAATCGATCGGCCTGCATGTCATCGATACGGTCGGCGTGGTGCATGCCATGATCCTGCGTATGCAGGCCATGCTGCTGCCGGTACAGACCCTGGTGCTGACGGGGCATTGAGGGAGGCGACAAGCGCTGGCAGCAGATTGATAACAAGGCGCTGCCGGGCTATCTTAAAGCTGTTCCAGAAAAGCGCGCAGCGGCTGTGCGTTCGGAGCCGCGCGCAACAAAGGCATCATGACGCATTTTGGAAACCAGATCGTTCCTGCCGAATTCCCCGAGCTGAAAATGCTGGTATGGAACCGGGATCCCGCGCATCCCATCGCCGCCGCCGACGCCTTTGCCTTGTATGAACGGAACTGGCGTTTCGTCGATCGTGAGAACCTGACCCCTCGTGAAACGCTTCTGATCAAGGAGCTCACTGAGGAATATGGTCACGGCCTCATGTTGGTTTAGCAGATTTACCGATGCTTCCGAACTTTCTATCGTGACGATCGGCGCATCGGGAGACTGGAATGCACTTCGTCCGACCTGAACATCAGATAATCGCGGAAATGCTTGAGCGCATGGACAGCAGGTTTCTGCTCGACTGCGAATGCTGGTTCGGTGGCGGAACCGCGATCGTCCTCAAACTCGGCGAATACAGGAAGTCGCTCGACCTGGACTTTCTTTGCGCCAGCCGCGAGGGATACAGAAAGCTCAGGGAAGGCTTCTTCGAGCATGGCGTCCGCGCCGTGTTTCCCGAACCCGTTCAGACGCTGCGCGAGGTGCGGGCAGATGCATATGGCATCAGGATGATCGTGGGACTTCATGGACAGCCCATCAGGTTCGAGATCGTCAACGAACCGCGCATCGAACTGAGAGGCGCCTACGACCCTGACCTGAAGGTGCCGGCGTTGCTGCCCGAGTCGATGTTTGCCGAAAAACTCCTTGCCAATGCCGATCGCTGCCAGGACAGGGCTGTCGCCTATCGTGATGCCCTCGACCTCGGACGTCTCGTAGAGACATATCAGGCTATTCCCGACGCTGCGGTCAAAGCAGCGGAGGGAGCCTACGGCAAGGATATAGCGAGATTCATGGCATGGGTACTGAACCGGCTTCGTGACGACAACGAAATCCGATATGCGGCCGAAGCGCTCGATATGGATTTCGACGCCGCCGCCCGTGCGGTGGCCGTTCTTCGACAGGCGGCGCTCCACGTCTGGCCCGACAGGGGCATAGAGGAAGAGGTCTGATCATGGATCGGCCGTCAGACACGATGAACCCAGCAGACGACAGCTTCACCCACGCCCTTGCCCTCATCCCCGAGGGCTATAGCGAAGGTGCCTTCGAGAACCGCCGCTGGGGCGCCACCGTGAAGCGCTCGCCCGACGGCAAACGCATCTGGCTCTATGCCGAGGATCTCGCTGGAACCGATATCGTCAGCTTCAATTTCTGTCTCCTGGCGGAGAGCGGCAGCACGCTGAAACCCTGTGAAATGTCCTCCGCGAAGGTCATCGCCTTCGTGCTCGGCTATCGGCCCGACAGGCAGGATCAACCGATACTGCCGGCAAAGCGTTCGGCCAGCCGCTGACGCTGAAAACCTTCGGTGACAAAATCGATGAAGGCCCGCGTCTTCAGCGGCAGCAGCGTCCGGCTGGCGTAATAGATCGAGATCGGCCCGGCATCGACATACCAGGAAGGCAAGAGGCGGGTCAGCTCGCCGCTGTCGAGATAAGGCAGCGCATCGGGCTTGGCGATGACAGTCACCCCGAGCCCGAGAAGGGCGGCGGCGCACATCGCCGTCGGATCGTTGACGACGATCCTGGCCGGCAGATCGGCGGACTGCTCCTCGCCGGCGGCATTGCGCATCTGCCGTTGCGTCAGGCGCCCGGTGCGCAATGATTTCATGACGATACCGTCGAAAGCTGAGAGCCCGGCCGGATCGACCGGCGGCCGGCGGCCGGCCATATAGGCCGGTGACGCCACCGCCACGAGATGGGCCGGCGCCAGCGTGCGCGCCACCACGCCCGAAGCGAGCTCGAAGCCGCCGCCGACGGCCGCATCGTAACCTTCGGCGATGAGATCCACCTGCCGGTTCTCGAACATCCATTCCGGCTGCACCAGCGGATAGCGTTTCATGAAACCGGGCAGCATCGGCAGGATATAGCCCGTGCCGAAACCCGGCGGCAGGCTGACCTTCAGCACGCCCGCCGGCTCCGCATGCTCGTTGGAGATCCCGGCAATCGCCCCCTGCAACCCCTCCAGATGATCGCGTACGGAGAGGAGAAAGCGCTCGCCCGCCTCCGTCAGCGTCAGGCTGCGCGTGCTGCGATGGAAGAGCCGGAGTTTCAGATTGGCTTCGAGCGCCGCCACATTGCGGCTGACGGCGGCTGGCGTCAGGCCGAGACGACGTGCGGCCGCCGAAAAGCCGCCAAGTTCGGCGCTGCGCACGAAGGATTCCAGATTTGCCAAACTCTCCATCCCGCAAGCCCCTCATCACCTTCAAGGAAAACTTGAAACTGATACCACCCACTTCCCTCTAATCAAACAGGAATGAGATCGCGATATTGCCTTCATCGAAACGAACACGACATGCAGAAAGGAAACTTGCCATGTCCATCGGCATCATCGGCGCCGGCAATATCGGCGCAGCCTTCGCCCGCGCTCTCGCCCGCAGCGGCATCTCCGCCACCATCGCCAATAGCCGCGGCCCTGAAACGCTCGGGGACCTCACCGCCGAGCTCGCTCCGCATATCACCGCGGGCACGATCGAGGAGGCAGCCAGGGCCGATATCGTCCTCATCGCGGTGCCCTGGTCGAAGCTGCCGGCAGCGCTGTCCGGCCTGCCGGATTGGGCCGGCCGCATCGTCATCGATGCCAATAACCCGATCGAAGCGCCTCTCTTCAAGCCGGCCGAGCTCGGCGGCCGGCTGTCGAGCGAGATCGTCGCCGGCCTCGTGCCCGGCGCCCGTCTCGTCAAAGCCTTCAACCACCTCTTCGCCAATCTCGTCTCGGCCGACCCGCACGCCGAAGGCGGCAGCCGCGTGCTCTTCTACTCGGGCGATGATATCAAGGCGAAGGCGGAAGTCGCTGAAATCATCACGCGCCTGGGCTTTGCCGGCGTCGACCTCGGCCCGCTCAAGATCGGCGCCAGCCTGACGCAATTCCCCGGCGGCCCGCTGCCGGCCCTCAACCTCGTCAAGTTCGGCTGAAGAGAAGCATCATGTCGCCTCTCGAAACCGCAAAAACCTTCTTCGCCCACTCGAGCGCCAACCGCATCGAAGAGGCGCTCGCCATGCTGGCCGACGACGTGCTCTACGACAACGTGCCCCTGCCCGATATCAGTGGCCGCGAAAACGTCCGCAAATTCCACGCCGATTTCGGCACCGGCACCGCCTTCAAGGTCGACTGGCAGGTCACGCAGATCGCCGCATCAGGCAACGTCGTGCTGAACGAGCGCATCGATATCTTCACCCACGAAAGCGGCGGCAAGATCACCCTGCCGGTCATGGGCACAATCACGGTGGAGAATGGCGAAATCACCCTCTGGCGCGACTATTTCGATCTCGCGAGTTTCGAACAGCAGTTGGCTGCGATCAGACAGTAAATGCGTCAACCACCCGCACCGGACCCGGCGCCGCCCTCATTCAATCGGTGGCGCCCGGATCCCGGATCACCGGTATACGGAATAGGGGCAGATTCAATAGAGCAGCCAAAGATCCGTTGAACCGGGCTCGTGTTCAGTCGCAAGCCTGTAATAGGTCCGTATGTTGTCGCTCTGTTTGTCGTAAGTCCACTTCAGGCCCCAGCATTCGTCCATCCTGCACCCACGGCTCTTCGATTCGTACACATCGAGTTGAAATGCCTCGCCGTTGATCTCACCGGTGATCGAGCCGGTTTTCCCCTTATCCTTCGATATGAGTTCAAAAGCCCCTACTCGACCATCCAGACAGTAGATCTTCCCCCGATAGATCCGCTCGCCGGTCTCCAGCTTCCAGAAATTTGTCTTCACCTGTGACACTCGGTAACGACCCTTGCATTGCTGCTTTTCGGCCGAGCCGATCTCAATCGATCCCCCCGTCTGCTCACTCTCGTTTCTTGCGGTCACCTTTCCGAGCACCGGAGTACCCGTTGCGAGATAACTTCCCTCGGCGCCGCGGACAAAAAAATATGAACATCCTGAGAGCGTGAAACCCATTGCCGCCACCGAGACGGCGATCGCGAATCCACGCAGCGCCCACGCGCATCTCAAGACAGATAGCAAGCATACCTCCATGTTCATCTTTATGTTCGCGCAGGCTGAAGAGAGATGAGGAAGGGCCGTTCCGCCGATACACGTGAATGAACGCAGTTGGCCGTAACAAGCGGTAGCAACTCAAAGCCCGGTCGCGTATCAGCGGCCGGGCGCCGTTTACTGCTGTTGGAACGCCAGCCGCACGCCGAGCGCCATGTAGATCGAGCCGATGACCTTGCCCTGCCAGCGGCCGATCGTCCGGTTCCTGTTGAGCCAGCTGCGCACCGAACCGGCACTGATCGCGAGCGCCGAAGTCACGCAGATGCTGAGCACCACGAAGATGATGCCGAGCAGCGCGAATTGCCCGATCACCGATCCGCTTTCGGGATGGATGAATTGCGGCAGGAAGGCGAGGAAGAAGAGCGCGGTCTTCGGGTTCAGGATCTCCGTGAAGACCCCCTGACGGAAAGCCTTGCCGGGGCTGATCTCAGGCGCCGCCGCCATATCGAGATTGCCCGACTTTTCGATGAAGGCCCGGTATCCGAGATAGATGAGATAGGCCACGCCGATATATTTCACCACCTCGAAGGCGAGCGCCGAAGTCGCAAGCAAGGCCGAAAGGCCGAAAGTCGCCATGGTGGAATGGATCAGATCGCCGACCCCGATGCCAAGCCCCGTTGCAATACCGGCCCGCCTGCCGCCGCTCACCGACCGGGCGAGAACCAGCAATGTCGCAGGCCCCGGAATCACCATGAGCCCGAGCACGACGAGAACATAGGTCGTCAAAACAGCGATACTCATCTTCGATTTCCATATCTGAAATAGCGACCGTCAGACTAACGACTTCGGCTGTCGGTGCAATATTCGAAAAGTTTACGCTGCGGCAAGTGCCATAGCCCTCGTCTCGCGAGAACGCCCTTGCGTAAAGCACGGAATAGGCGCAGCATTCGAACGCTGGCAGCCACTTCAAGGGCCCTGCCGGTTCGGGGCGCAAGCCCTGGCCCCAACGAAAGGGGGACGTCATGTCTTCCGACTTTTATCCATCAAGCCTGTCGCGCAATCTCATCCGAACCGGCGCATTCGCCTATCGTGAGAACGTGGCGCTCGGGATTCTCGATCGCGCCACAGACACCGCCAGGAACCCGGGTAATCTTTCGGAAGCGATCGGAAGTTTCGTGGCCTTTCCCGATTTCAGCGGCGAAGCGCAGACCCGCCGGGAAACACATAGGCGGCGCGTCTATGCCGCAGGACAATTGCCTCTTTCCACACTGGCGGCCTTTCTCGACGAACGTTCCGGCCCCGGCCCCCGGCCCCTTTGATATTGCGGCTATCGCGCTGCCGGCGGGCAGCGGGCTGCAATATCTGAACTGCCCCGCATCACCACACCAGGAGGAAACCATGGCCAAGGGCCAAGTGCGCAGCAACAAGGAAACCCGCAAGCCGAAGAAAGACCGATCTGCCTCAGCCTCCCCTGCCGCCGCACCCGGCACGCAGGTCAAGATGGCGAGCAGCAACGCGGGCGGCGACAAGAAGAAATAGCGCCCGCCCGCTCCGGCGCGGCGGCCCTTCGGTCGCCACGCCCATCGTCCCGAAGGATATCAAGATGACCACCCACAAGCGCGCAGCGGAACATCTCTTCCGCCCGCCGCAGCCAGACAAGGCTTCCGATGCCGAAAAGCTTCAGGACGTCCGCAGGCGACTGCGCCTGAGACAGCGCGAAACCAGGCAGGACGAGCGCCGTCAGCGCCAGAAGACGCGAGCGGGCCTGCCCGCCGCTTCATCCTGAAACCGCGGCCTCCGAAAATCTGAAAAGCTGGAAGACCCTGGAATGGCTTGTCCATGCCAGGAACGAGCAAGGACCATCCACGTGGCAGAATTCGACTATACGATGCAAGCCGGCCTCTACAGCGGCAAGACCCTGCGCGGCACGCGTGCCCCGCGCTACAAACGCTTCGAAACCGCCGCCGAAGCGGTGCGTTTTGCCATGGAAGACATGCCCGGCTCGCAATTGCGCGGCTGCGTGCTGGAAGTGAACGAAGCCCGTTTCGATGAAAGGCAGATCCGCATGCTCTACGAAGCGCCCGCCTATCCGCTTTCGCGCAGAGAGAAGTAACGGGCACAGCGGTTATGTCACCGCGATCATTCGCGTGCCGCCTCGTATAATCAGGGAGGCAGGATGACGATCTTCTCCGTCCGCCACATCACATCCTACCATTACAAAAAGCCGGTGCATTTCGGCCAGCACCGGCTGATGTTTCGCCCGCGCGACAGCTTCGACCAGACGCTTTTGGGCTGCAGCCTCGATGTCTCTCCTCGGCCTGCTTCCGTGCGCTGGATCCACGATGTCTTCGGCAATTGCATCGCACTCGTCGATATCGCGTCTGCCGCCGCCGAGCTGCGCTTCGAAACCGTCATCCGCCTCGACCATACGGCGCAGGTTCCGCTCGATCTGGAGATCGATCGCAAGGCGCTGCGCTTTCCCTTCGCCTATGACGAGGACGAGGCGATCGATCTCGAACGGACCATCGTCAGGCACTATCCCGAGGCCGGAGACGAGGTCGGCAAATGGGCGCGCCAATTCGTGCCGCTTGTTCATCAGCCGCGCACCGGCCACATCCTGATGACGCTCTGTTATGCGATCCATGAGAGCTTCAACTATGTCAGGCGCTTCGAGCACGGCACGCAGACGCCCGGCGAGACATTGCTTCTGCGCAGCGGCACCTGCCGCGATTTCGCGTTGCTGATGATGGAGGCGACCCGCTCCCTCGGCTTCGCCGCCCGTTTCGTCACCGGTTATGTCTACGTGCCAGATCGCGATGGCTCCACCACGCTCGGCGGCGGCGCGACCCATGCCTGGTGCCAGGTCTATCTGCCGGGTGCGGGCTGGGTGGAGTTCGACCCCACCAATGGCATCGTCGGAAACCGCGACCTGATCCGCGTCGGTGTGGCCCGCGACCCGCGCCAGGCGGTGCCGCTTTCAGGCAGCTATGACGGCGGATCGCAGGATTTCGACAGCATGCGCGTACAGGTCAACGTCACGACGGAACAGGAATTCGATGCGGCAAGCGGCAGGTGACGGAACGCCTTCCCCGCTCGTGCATTCGCCTGCAGGAGATTTCATCCGACCGAAGGGACCACGCCCCTATGAAGATCCGCGCAGGCTTTCACATCGGCTATCACTGCAAACACGAAACGCCCATGCTGCTGGTCCTCAACATCCACCCTTCCCGCCGCGTGGACCTGCTGACGGAACAGGCCCTGGCCTTCGACCGGCCGATCGAGGCCTGGTCCTATGTGGACGGCTTCGGCAATTCCTGCAGCCGCATCACGGCGCCGCCAGGCCTGACGACCATCTCCACCGAATTCGAAATCTATGACAACGGCCTGCCCGATCCCGTGCCCGAAGACGCCCTTCAGCACGCGATCGACGATCTGCCTGACGATGTGCTCGTCTACCTGCTCGGCAGCCGCTACTGCGACACGGATCGCCTCGCCGATTTCGCCTGGAAGACCTTTTTCAAGACAGCACCCGGCTGGCCGCGCATCCAGGCGATCCTCGATTTCACCCACAAGCGCATTGCCTTCGACTACCGGAAGGCCGATCCGCTGCGCACCGCCTTCGGCGGCTATACCGACCGCACAGGTGTCTGCCGCGACTTCGCCCATCTCGCCATCACGCTCTGCCGCTGCATGAACATCCCGGCGCGCTACTGCACCGGCTATCTCGGCGATATCGGCGTGCCCAGGGATCCGAACCCGATGGATTTCAGCGCCTGGTTCGAGATCTATCTCAGCGGCCGCTGGTACACGGCCGACGCCCGCCACAACACGCCCCGCATCGGCCGCATCCTGATGGCGACAGGCCGCGACGCCACCGACGTCGCCATGTCGACGGCCTTCGGCCCCGCGGTGCTCAAGCGCTTCGAGGTGATCACGGAGGAGATGCCAGGTTGATGTGGTTGGGGCTTGGTCACACATCCGCAGCCATGAAAGGTCTGCTTCAGAACGCCTTTGGAAGACCTGCCTGTTTCAGCGTCTCATTGGCTGTATGGCGGGATTTGACCCCATGATCGACGGTGAAATGGCGATTTGAAATCGGACTGAACCAGATTTCATGATCGCCCTTTCCCGGCCGAACATATGTGCAGCCGGCTTTCGACAATAACTCTTTGAGTTCCTTGAGATAGCCGGCCATGCAGTCAATAGCTGGGATTGGGGATGCGAACGAGCTGCTCTGCCATGATATGAACAGGGATTTCCGGCAGGTCAGACGTAAATCCGTTCAGCTCGAAAAGATCCGTTATGGCAGCGATGACCTTGGGCTCGAGAGCTTCCAGAGTATCAGCCTCAACAGCCAGTCCATCGATGTCGCTGCTGCTGGCGACCCAAACGGAAGCCTCTTCATCCCACTCCGCCCGCACAACGATCGATACGTGCTTCATACGATGACTTCTCCAAATCGGACACATAGTTTGTCCAACACGTTCACGCACCAACAGTATGGCTCGCTACGGTGTCATAGTGCACATATATAGCGGAAAGAAAGTGAATTTTTTAGTAGAGCGCGATCTCGCGGTTTCGTGCTTCGTTCGGAACGCTCGAAGCGCCACCCTCACACCTCCCCCTCATCCGGCAGCGTAAACACGAACCGCGTTCCGTGCGGCTCGTTGCCTTCCGCCCACAGCTGCCCGCCATGCGCCTCGACGATCGAGCGGCAGATCGCAAGTCCCATGCCCATGCCCTGCTCTTTCGTCGAAAAGAACGGCTCGAATATCTTGTCGGGAAATTCGATGCCCGCGCCCCGGTCGCTGACCTCGATGCGCATCATCCCGTCCGCTTTGCGCAGGCGCACTTCGAGCACCCTGTCACCGGCAACGGCCTCCATCGCATCCATGCCATTGCGCATGAGGTTGATGACGACCTGCTGGATCTGCACCCGGTCGAAGGCCGCGCCGAGCACGGTATCCGCGCCTTCGATATCGATGCGAACGCCGCGCCGCATCGCCTCCTCGGCGAGAAGATCGCCGACCTCGGTGATGACACGGCCGAGTGTCACGCAATCCCGCTTGTCCTCGGCGCGCTTGAACAGGGCGCGCACGCGCGTGACGACGTCGCTTGCCGAATGCGCGCTGACGATGATGCGCTCCAGCGTTTTCTGCGCCCGCTCGATATTCGGCGGATCCATCATCAGCCAGCGCCGGCAGGCATCTGAAGAACTCATCACGGCAGAGAGCGGCTGGTTGACCTCATGGGCGATAGAGGCCGACAGTTCCGCAAGGCTGGCGGCCTGGCTGGCCCGCGCCAGGCTCTCCTGCGCCGAAAGCAGCTTCTCCTGCGCCCGCACCTCGCCGTCTATATCGAGGCAGACGACATTCCACTGCACGATCGCCCCCTCGGCATCACGCATGGGTGCTGCGCGCGTCTCCACCCAGCGATACTCGCCATCGAAACGTCTGAGGCGATGCCTGCGGGCATAGGGTTCGCCCGTTGCCAGCGAATGGGCGTATTTCTCCTTCACGGCGGCGAGTTCGTCGGGATGCACGCCGGCGTCCAGCGTGCCGGCCAGCCGGGATTTGCCCGTCCCGTCGAGCACATCGAGATCGTATCCGAGGAAATCCCGCAGTCTCTGGCTGCGGAAGATCGGTTCGCCGTCGGGCGTGGCGCAATCGATCATCGCCGGCAGGGTTTCCACCAGCTGGCGCAGGAAGCGCTCCTGCTCGCGAAGGGCCTCCTGGGTGACAAGCAGATCATGGATATCGGTGCTGACGCCATACCATTGCAGGATGGCGCCGGAGGCGTCGCGCAGCGGTTCCGCCCGCGTCTCGGTCCAGCGGTAGCTGCCGTCGGCGCGGGCCTGGCGATATCGCTGGATATAGGGTTCACCGGTGGCGAAGGAGTGGCGTACCGCCTGACGCGCCGCCTCCCGGTCATCGGGATGGATGACGCTGAGCGACGGCGATCCATCCTGCGCAGTGATGTCTTCAAGCGTGGCGCCCGTAACCTCGGTAAAGGGCTTGTTGACATAGGTCGGCAGTCCCTCGGCCGAGGTGGTCCACATCAGCGCCGGCACGGTATCGACAAGCAATTGCAGCTGCCGCTCGCGTTCGCGCAGTGCTGCCTCCGTGCGCTTGTAGGCGTCAATATCGACAGTCACGCCATACCAGCCGGTAATGCGCCCCTGCCCGTCGCGCGTCGGCCGCGCCGCCGCCCGGTGCCACACATAGGCGCCGTTGGCGCGCAGAACCCGGTATTCGAAATTCCAGTGCTCGCCGGTCCTCAGCGCATGGCGCAGCGTCTCGCCCGCCTCCTCGCTGTCATCGGCATGCACGCCGCGCTGCCAGCCCTGCCGTCCGCCCTCGATGAAAGGCTTGCCGTCCAGAAGCAGGTTCAGGTCTTCGAGCGCCATGGCGATCGATGTCTGCGCGGTCGGCGTCGCATAGGTGAACTGGCCTGAAGCATCCATCGCCCAGGCGCCGCCATAGAGGTTTTCGATGGCGAGTGCGGCGCGCACCGCCTCGCCGGTCTCGCCGAGAGAGCTCGCCGTCGTCCAGCGCTCGTCCTGCCGTGCGACCGCAGGATCGATATCGACGCTGGTGCCGTATTTCGGCTCCACCCGGAATTCCACCCACTGGTAGCTGCCGTCGGCCTGAAGCTTCCGGTAGCTGCTGACCTGGGGAATGCCGTGGAAGAAAGCCCGCGCCCGCGCCTGCTCCACCGTTGCCCGGTCATGCGGATGAACGTCGGACATCGGCGGCAGCGCTGTCACATCGTCGGGAGAACCATCGGGCGCATCGGCCGCAATGCCGCCGGCAAGGGGCGCGCTCTCGGCATCGATGACGGTGCCGTACCATCCGGTGATGACACCATTGCCGTCGCGCATCGGCTGCCCCGTGCTGCGTGTCCAGCCATAACCGCCGGCCGGCCGCAGCATGCGGTTGTCGACGCTGTAATGCTCGCCCGTCTGCAGGCAGCGCCGCCACAGCGCTGCGGAAACCTCGTAATCATCAGGATGGATGGCCCGCCTCCACCCGAAACCCTTGCCGTCATCATTGGCATTGAAATCGTCGAGCCCGAGACCGAGAAAGGCAAGCACGCTCGGCGTCACATAGAGGAAAATACCGTCGGCATTGGTGGCCCAGGCAACGCCGGTAAGCCGCTCGACCGATTTGGCCGCCCTCACCGCATCGGCATCGGGCCTTTCAGGCGTGTTTTCCGAAACGACCGGGCCGAGAGACAGCGATAGCGCAAGGAAAGCCGCCCATGTGAAAGCCGGTTCGCGCAGCTCCGCATCGAACAGTGCTGCCAGCAGCGCGCCGAGAACGGCCACCGCCAGAACGGCATAGAGGAACCTTGCAGCACCGCCCCGCACACAGAGAAAAACGGCAGCGACGGGACCGATCAGCCCGAGCGGCGACGATGTCGCCCAGGATACGGCAACGCCGACGAGGCAGGCGATGACGGCAAATCCCAGTCGCCGGCGCGAAACATCCGGCATCAGCATGCGCTCACCCCGCTATCGGGCACAGGCTGAAAGCGATTGGCACCGGTTTTCGCCCCTGGCGTCCGGTCGCATGGAGGCATGGCTCGATCTGTTCCCATCATGTCCGATTGCAATATCCAGTCCTTGCCGAGGATAGCGCCACCCGAAGCAATTGGAAGGGCTCCGGCAGTCGCAGGGAGCGCCTGTGATCAGGCCCGTTTCAGCGCCGCGAGATCGCCGCTTTCCAGCGCCGGCAGATTGGCCTCGATCTTGTCGATCGGCCAGTCCCACCAGGCAAGTTCGAGGATCTCGCTGATGATCTCGACGGGATAGCGCATGCGGATGATGCTCGCCGGATTTCCGCCGACGACCGCATAGGGAGGCACATCGCGGGTGACGACCGAGGAAGCCGCGACGATCGCCCCGGCGCCGATCCTGACGCCGGGCATGATGACGGCGTCATGGCCGATCCAGACATCGTGCTCGACCACGGTATCCTTCACCGGCAGGTCCTTGTAGCCGAAGGTTTCCGGCTTGAAGATGCGGAATGGATAGGTGGTGATGCCGCCATCGGGTGATTGGCCGAACTGGTGATGAAATAGCTGCCGCGGGCAATCTGCACGAACTTGCCGATCACCAGCCGCTCCCGGCAGCCCGGTCCGAGATAGGGCGCCAGGATCTCGGCCGTCTCCTCCAGCTTTCCGTAATGCGTGAAGTAGCTGTAATCGCCGACCTCGATGCGCGGATGATCGATCACATTCTTCAGATACATCGTCGTCTTCGAAACCCTGCCATCGGGATGGGTGACGGGAAAGGCTGAATTCGCATCGAGAAGCGGCATGAAAAGACCTTTGCGCGAGGGTTTTACGGCAGCGGGCGCCGCCGCCGGCCAGAATCCGGAAGCAGGATTCCTATAGCCGATCCATCGGCAGGAACCAAAATCTCTGAAACGATCTGTCGAATTCCATGCCGCGCATTCGTCTGTAAGATGAAGGCAGCCCGGCCGCCCGGCTGTCACCACCACAGGAGAAACAAGATGCCGCAATATCTGGTCGCCATCCACCTCCCCGACGATTACGCCCCCTGCGCGGAAGACGATGCGCTGCGCCGCGATATCGACGTGCTGAACGAGGAGATGGTGGCCGCCGGCATCAGGACCTTCGTCGGCGGCCTGCAAGCGGTCAGCAAGGCAATGTCGGTGCGCACCGCACCCGACGGCAAGCTGCTCGTCACCGACGGTCCCTATCTCGAAACCAAGGAGCATATCGGCGGCTTCTGGGTGCTGGAATGCGCGGACATGGAACAGGCCCTCGCCTGGGGCCGCAAGGCCGCCATCGCCTGCCGCGCACCGGTCGAGGTGCGCGCGTTTAATTGACGCCCACAGGCGATCCCCTTCATCGCCGTCTCACATGCGAGTGCTAGCGAAAGCAAATGGCGGCCGCCTTCTGGACAGAGCGCCGCCGACGCCTATCTGCCGCATGTGTAAATTCAACAGGAGGGAAAGCCATGTCAGAACTCGTGGTGCTTGGTTTCGATACCGCCGACAAGGCGGATGCCGTGCTCAACAGGCTCGTCCAGCTTGAGAAGGAATATCTCGTCGATCTCGAAGACGCCGTCGTCGCCGTTCGCGATCCCGCCGGCAAGGTGCGCCTCAAGCAGAGCGTCAATCTTACCGCCACGGGTGCTGCACGCGGCGGCCTCTCCGGCGCGCTTTGGGGCTCGCTCGTCGGCCTGCTCTTCCTCAATCCACTCGCCGGCATGGTCCTCGGCGGCGCCTTCGGCGCAGGCTCCGGCGCGCTTGCGGGCTCGATGACCGATTACGGCATCGACGACGACCTCATCAAGAAACTCGCCGACACCATCCCCGTCAACAGCTCCGCCCTCTTCCTGCTTTTGCGGAAGGTGCAGCCCGAAAAGGTGCTGGCCGAATTCAAGGGCGAACACGCCACCATCCTGCGCTCCTCGCTCTCGCCGGAGCAGGAAGAGCAGCTGCGCAAGGCGATGGCGACGGAACCTGCTGTCGCAACGCCTGCCGCCTGAACATCAGACAAGCGGTGCGCCGGGCGGATGTCTGACCCCGGCTTCTGCTATCGCGAAATGTGGGCCTCAGCCTGGGTACCCTACCGCAGCGCTGAGCCAAGGCCTGTGCGACCTCTAAAAATGACAGGCCGGGTGCAAACTGCTCCGGCCTGTAAACTCCTGCATCAATGCAACGAGGCGCTGGCTGCCGCCCGCTCATCCTTGTCATGCAGCGCGAAACGATCGACCATGTCGGCGCTCGCCTTGTTGAAGCCAAGCACCTGCACGTCGGCACCCGCCTTGCGGAACTTGAGGACCACCTTGTCGAGCGCACCGACGGCGGTGATGTCCCAGAGATGCGCACCGCTGACATCGATGACGACCTTGCTGCCGGCATCGCCAAAGTCGAAAGCGCCGATGAAGCTTTCCGCCGAAGCGAAGAAGACCTGCCCTTCGACGCTATAGGTCACGATACCGGTCTGACTGTCCTCCCGCCTCGCAACGCTGAAGAGCCGTGCCACCTTGCTGGCAAAGAAGATGCCGGACAAGAGCACGCCCACCACCACGCCCTTGGAAAGATCCTGCGTCGCAAGCACGGTCGCGACCGTCGCCAGCATGACGATGGACGATGTGCCGGGATGCCGTTTCAGATCGACGATCGATTTCCACGAGAAGGTGCCGATCGACACCATGATCATGACGGCAACGAGAGCCGCGACCGGCACGATACGAAGGATATCGTCGAGCACCAAAAGCAGCACCAGCAGGAAGGCGCCGGCCACGAAGGTAGAGAGACGCCCGCGACCGCCCGAGGTCACGTTGATGACCGACTGGCCGATCATCGCGCAGCCACCCATGCCGCCGAAGAGCGCCGAGACGATATTGCCCGCACCCTGCCCCATGCATTCCTGGCTCTTGTTGCTCGGCGTATCCGTGAGATCGTCGACGATCTGCGCCGTCAAAAGCGACTCCAGCAGACCGACGGCAGCAAGCGCCACCGAATAAGGAAAGATGATCCGAAACGTTTCCCATGTCAGCGGCACGGCGGGCAAGGCAAACGGCGGCAGCGCCGTCGGCATCTCGCCGAGATCGGCCACCGTATGCACATGAATACCGAAGCCGAGCGCGATGCAGGTCACGACGACGATCGCCACCAGCGGCGAAGGAATGGCCTTGGTCACGTAGGGAAAGAGATAGATCACGCCAAGCGCAATGGCGATCAACAGATAGGTCACCTCAGGCACGCCGATCAGCTGCGGCAGCTGCGCCACGAAAATCAGGATCGCCAGCGAATTGACGAAGCCGGTCATGACCGAGCGCGACACGAATCGCATCAGCCGCCCGAGCTTCAGCATGCCGGCAATGATCTGCAAGACGCCCATCAGAATGGTCGCCGCAAACAGATACTGGATGCCATGCTCGCGCACCAGCGGCCCCATAAGCACCGCAGTAGAGGCCGTCGCCGCCGAAATCATCGCAGGTCGCCCGCCGCAAATCGCCGTCACACAGGCAATGGCGACGGAGGCAAACAGCCCGACTTTGGGATCGACCCCGGCAATGACAGAAAAACCGACGGCCTCCGGTATCAGCGCAAGCGCCACGACAATACCTGAGAGAATATCGGCACGAATGTTGGAGAACCACTCCAGCCGGTAGTTTGAAAGAGATCGCATCTGAGAATTTTTCACAGTTGAAGGCAACGACCGGAGGGACCGGTCCTGGGAGGTAAGGTTGCGTTCACGTGTTGTCTGGCGGATCGGCGGCCAGAAGAGCCACCCGGAGTTTCACCGGGTCCTTGTGGATGGGGCGTTGGTAGCGGAGATTGGGTGGGGACGCAATGGTTGATGGAGTAGTATTGTCGTTGGGCGGACCTTGCAACTCGCGGCGGAAAAGGCGCCTATGTCGCGGTATTCAAACTCTGTCCGATTTAGCCTGTTCAACCTGGGTGATAAACGTTTCGACTAGAAAGGTTGCCATTGCTCCCGCCATATTTACAGCCAAGCTAGCATGACGGGGAGAAGGACGGACTGGCAGCTTTCCACCTCTCCCGTGAGCATCTGTCATGACAACTTCGCACTGAATCCTCCCGACGTCCCCCTCACCCCCTAACCTTGATCACCTCCCCCAGCGGCGCCTCCAGCCGAAACTCAAACCCCGCCGCCGCATAGCTCAGCTCCGCCTTCCCCTGAAACGAAGCCGGCAGCAAGCGTCCGATCATCCGCGTCCCGAACCCGTCCCGCGCCGGCGCGCTGATGTCAGGCCCGCCGCTCTCCTTCCATTCCAGCGTAAACTGCCCTTCACCCGCCTCATCCCTCCTGACGCCCCACACGAGATCCACCACCCCCGCCTCACTGCTCAGCGACCCATATTTCAAACTGTTCGTCGCAAGCTCGTGCAGTGTCAGCGTCAGCATCAGCGCCTGCTGCGGCGCAAGGTCGAGATCGGGGCCGGAGATGCGGATGCGCTCGCTGAAATCGCCGACCGAGATCAGGGATGCCTGGACAAGGCTGCGCAGGCTCGCATCCGCCCACGCCGTCTCCGTCAGGATATCGGTCGCGCGCCCGAGCGAGACGAGCCGCGCGCTGTAGGTCTCGGCGGCCTCGGTGAGATTGTCGGCCTGGCGAAAGGTCTGGTTGGCGATTGATTGCACGAGGCTCAGCACGTTCTTCAGTCGGTGGCCGAGCTCGTGGTTCAGCATCTGCTGGCGCTGGCGGGCGTTCACCCGCTCGGTCACGTCGGCGGCCATGCCGAACCATTCGGCGATCTCGCCCTTGTCGTCGAAGATCGGGATGGCGCGCGAGAAGGTCCAGCCCTCCTCGCCATCGGCACGGCGCACGCGATGTTCAAGCTCGAAGGGCCGCCTTTCGCGGATGGCATGGGCAACCGCTAAGCGCAGCCGCGACCGGTCCTCGGGAAAGAGATAGTCTTCGATCCAGCGCACCGTCGGCCCCTCGACATCGGAGCCGCGGCCATCGAGCTGGCGCATTTCCTGCCAGTCCGGGCTCATGCGGTAGACGGCATCGGAGGTGGCATTGATCAGCGCGCGGGTGCGCTCCTCGCTGCGGCGCATCGCTTCCTCCGCCCGCCGCCGCTGGGTGATGTCCTGCATCACGGTCAAGAGCCGCGGCGGCTTCTGGCTGAGGCGCGAGACGAACATTTCCAGCACCATCTCCTGCGGCTCGGACTCCCGCTCGAAGCGGATGGGCTCGCCCGTCTGCAGCACCCGGTCGTAATCGTCGTACCAGTCCTCCACCTCGTCGGGGAAGAATTCGCGGATCGTGCGGCCGCTGAGATCGGCGATGCCGAACATCGTCTGCATCGCCTTGTTCATGACGATATAGCGATAGTCGCGCAGACCATCGGCGCCGACAGGCAGCCGCTCGATGATGCAGGCGCCTTCGTCGATGGAATCAAACAGCGCCCGGTATTGCACCTCGCTTTCGCGCAATGCTTCTTCCGCCTGCTTCTTCTCCTTGATGTCGCGGAAGATGATGGCGACCTGCCGCTCTTCGGCAGCACCGATCCGGAAGGCATAGACCTCGAACCAGCGCCCGCCGAGCGCATCGGCCTGATGCTCGAAGCGGACGGGCTCGCCCGTCAGCGCAACCTTGCCGTAAATATCGAACCAAAATTCCTCGTGGTCGGGCGCAAGCTCCCGCATCGTCCGCCCGGCCGCGCCCGTCAGCCCCGTCTGCCGCTCGAAGGCCGGGTTGATGAGCAGGAAGCGATAGTCCCGCGCCCGCCCCTCTTCATCGAACAACAGCTTGATTGTGCAGAAACCATCATCGATGGAATCGAAGAGAACCCGGTAGTGATGTTCGCTTTCGTTCTCTGCCATTCCCGCCCGACCGGAGCCATTTGACCCGGTACCTATCCAACCCGCCTTCGAGGCCGCCCCTGTCTGCGCCCGCCACAGGCAGATGGCTGGATGCAGATGCATCGGCAGCTGATCGCCCGGGCTGATGAACGGCCATTCCTCAAGCAGGAATTAGCGCTGGGCGGATTATTTCCAAGGGAGGTTCCCCCACCGGGCAGCCGATTGTCGGATGCCTATTGCACGGGTTCCAGGTCGCCCGGTTTCCAGCTCTTGTCGAACCAGGGCTCCAGCGGTGCATAGAGCCGCAGGATCACCTGCCAGCTCTTGCCCGGCCGCGTCTGCACCCAGTTGCCCTCATGCTCCTTGGGCGCGTCGGGGCCGAACCAGACGGTGTAGGAGCCATCGGCATTGGCCTTGATATCCTTCGAATTGCTGTCGATGCCAGCTGCCTTCTGATCGGTCTCCAGCATGGAGCGCGTCTGCGCATCATAGACGGTGAAGGACCAGAATTGCCTGGCGGGCACCGGCCCCGGCAGCGTTACCTTGTAGGTCTTGCCGCCATCGAAATAGGCGCCCGTGGTGTCGCGCACGGCAAAGGCATAGGCGGAGCCCGTGCCTGGCTTGGCGGCGGCCATCGCCGGGGTAATCCCGGTTGCCGCATAGTGAAAGAGCGTGCGGGCGTCGAGCATGCGCTCGCCATTGTTGAGGAATTGGTAGCTGTTGCCGATGAAGCCGTTGCCCCATTGCCGGTCGGGATAGAATTTCACTCGGGGATCGCGCGAGGAAAACAGGATGGCGCGCGCCGAAGCATTGCCGACAGCCACCGCATCCACGAGGATCGCCTTCATGCGGGCATCCGGCTGGAAAGGCTCGCCCTTCTTGATGCCAATGGCGGCGAAGAGGCCGACGACTTCCCGGTCGAAGGCATCGTCAGGCTCATGCTGGATGACTTCGTTGATCTCCTCATAGAAGTGGAAATCGTTGGAGTGGATGGTGTTGATCTTCTTGCCGGATATGTCGACATAAGTCGTCGCCGGCGGCTTGGCGGCCGCCGAATAAGGGTAGACGCGGGCATGCTCCCTGACCGCCTTCACCGCCGCCGCAACATCGTTATTCTCCACGAAGACGCGGCAGAGGATCCAGTTGATATAGGTCGGCGAGCGGGTGACGAAATAGCCGCTCTCGGGGAGCTTACCCTTATAGTCGGGCGGCACGAACAGGTATTTGCCGCCCTTGCCCTTGTCGGGACCGGTCAGCCCTACATCGGTAACGAAACGGAAGAAGGCGTCGTCGACCGGCCCGAGCGCGTTGGGCGGGATCTCGATGACGACAGGCCCGTCCTTCAGGTCGATGCAGAAGAAATTATAGACCGTGGTGGCATTCGGCGTCAGGAACAGCGAGCGCGCATCCATCAGTTCCTCGGTAATGCCGATAGCCTTGTTGTTCTCCACACCCGCCTCGTTCAACCCCTTGCACATGGCATGCAGAGAGGCGGCCGGAATGCCCGAGAGAAAGGCCTGGATGCCGCGTGAGAAATCCAGCTGGTCGTAGACCTTCTGTACAGTCGCATCATCGGGCAGGCCATCGAAGAAATTCAGCGTGCCGATGCGCGTCTCCACCTTGTCGGGCGTGGTGATATCGGCCGGCACATCCGCTTTGTATTCAGGCTCCCCGGCCAGCGCCGGAACGGCTGACAGCAGCAGCAGGGCGGCGCCGGCAAGGCGGCTCGGTAGGCTCATGTCTCATCTCCGCTGGATTGTCTGCCAATGATTGTCGCCCGCTCGCTCGTCCCGGCTTCAGCCGGCCGGTTCCGGCGACGGAAAGGTCCATGTGCCATCGAGGATTGCCGCCCGCGGACGGTAGAGCCGCACCGTGTAGTTCCAGTCCTTGCCGGTCGGCAGGCAATTGACGATCCTGCCGTCGCAGCCGCCGAACTGGACGGTAATCGAGCCGTCGGCGCTCTTGGCGGCGGTCACGTTGTTGAGGCTGTAGGCGTTATATGGATTTTTGTCGTAGAAACCCTGCGCATCATAGACGCTGACCGACCAGAACCCATCGACCGGCACATCCTTGACGGTGAGCTTGTAGATCGTCTTGCCGTCATTCTTCGCCGGCGTGACGTTGAGATACCGGGCGTCCTTGTCGGGGTTTCCGCCCCATCCGGCCGCAGCGCCGATCAGATGGCGGATCGGATCGACCTCCGCCTTCGTGCCGAATGCCCGGTCGAAATTGGAGACGGTGGAGGCCAGCACGAGCACGGCGTCATGCACCTTCTTCAGGCTCGACGTATCCCATCGCGGCAGGTCGAGCGCGCCGGTGCCCTCCTGGCTGATCTTGATTGCGTCCTGCAAGCCGTGCACCTGCGCAATATCCTTCTTGTCATTGGGATCGACCAGGATGCGGGTGCCGATCATCACATAGCGCGTGCCGATCGTCTCCTTGTCGAAACTGTGCGCTCCGGGGCCGTAAACCGTCGTCGCATAGTGATCCTGGCTTACCGCCATCAGCGACATGAAGCGGCTGCCGGGATCAGGCAGGTTGAAGGTGACCGGACCGGCATCAAGATCGAAAACGGCGTAGCTGTAGAGTGTGTCGCGGTTGAGCCGGATGACCGAGTGGTCGTCGATTGCGGCCGGCTCCCGGTGATGGACGAGCTTGGCGAGCCCGCCTGCCGCCTTGGCGAGATTGCCGATATAGGTATCGGATTCCGCCCGCACGAAATTGTCGGCAGTGACCTGCACCTTCGCATCGCCCGCCGCCGCCGTCAGCACACTTGCTGAAAGGCAGAACGCGGCAAGGATCGGCAGCGCGCAAATATCGAATTTCATCTTCATGGCTTGCCCCTGTCAGGAATGGGCCGAACCATGAAGCCGTCCGCGCTGCCGTATAAGTACGTTACCGTAACCGACTGGGCGCTTTACCGTAAATGCCGCCGTAAACGTCGCTCAGTTGGCACAAGCGAGCAGGGTCCGTCTGCCATCATATCCCCTAGGGCACCACCGCCAGCACCGGCGTCGCCGTCGTGAGCACTGCCTCCCCGATCCCGCCATCAGGAAAAACCACCCTCGCCTCGCCGGTCTTGCGGGCGCGGTCGAGCCTGGCGAGGATCTGCCTGCCGCCGGCAAGGCCGCAGATCGAAAGCGCGCCGATCGCGCCGGGCTCGATGCCGTCGGCCGGCGCAAAGAGCAGCACCGCATCGTCCCAGATCGACAGCGGACCCGAGGCGGCCCGCACTTCAGCGGCGATGATCCGCCGGTTGCGGCTGGCGCCGATCGAAAGCTGCGCCTTGTCGAGCACGGCCTGCGGCAAGGGCTGCGGCTCGGCGAGCGAACGGACTTCGCCATCCTCGCCGATCACGGCCGAGAGCAGGATCTTCGGCCCCAGCCCCTCGCCTTCGCGTGTAATTCCTGCGTGGTGCATGACCTCGGTCACGGCTACGCCAAGGAAGCCGGCGATCTCGGCCGCCTCCTCCATCGTCATGCGGCGCTTGCCCGAGAAAGTGCGGGAAACGGCAGACGCATCCTTGCCGAGATGGCGGGCGAGCGAGCGCAGCGATTGCCCCCTGTCATCAAGCTGGTTGTGAAACCAGCTGCCATCGATCTCAGCCATTCACCGTCCCCATGCAATATGCAGCGTTGCTCATTTGTTGCAAAAAACGCAACGAGGCGCAAGCAACCGCACCGGGCTTTTTAGCGTCAACCTTTGACATGGTTGATCTGTTCAAGTTGCAGGATCGCCCGCAATTTCGGTGGGAACCGGCATTCCAGGCGTCAAAAATAAAAGATAGGTATTTTTTCCTATTTCGGATTGACGTTGTGATTTCGACAACATAATCTCAACCGCAACAACAAGAGCCGCACGGCAGGAGGAAGATCAGCATGGCAAAGGCCCGGACGCCCTGGCAGAAGGTTGCCGCCAAACTGGCGCTGACGCCGAGCGGGCTTGCAGCCGAGCTCAAGCGCCATCGCTCCAAGATTTCGCGGGCGCTGAGGGATGAGCGCGGCCTCATCAATGGTCGCGACCAGCTGATGCTTCTGCAGGCGGCAAGGCGCCTTGGCGTTTCGCTCACCCTCGCCGACCTCATGCCGGAGGAAGAGGATGCGTAGAGAACCGCTCTCCATGCTGGCGCAGTCGGAGCTGATCGATGCGCTCGTCGGGCGCTGCGTCATGCGCGGCGGGGCGGTCGCCGCCGAAACGCTGCTTTCCATCGATCGCAAAGATGTCGACGACCTCGTGCATCTCGCCAGCCGGCTGCGCCGCCTTGCCCTCTTCGAAGACCGCATCCGGGCGATGGTGATGGCCTCTTAGGCGCTGCCACGCCGGCACCAATTCGCATTGTCACAAGAATTCCAGATCCAGTGAGGCTCCATATGCAGACGATCACCACACGCCCGACCCCATCGGCGGGGCCCCCCCCCCTTTCAATAACCCGGCCCCCGCTCTGCCCCCGCTGCAAGCAGCCGGTCACCCCGCC
>UBMI01000030.1 GCA_900466475.1 Hyphomicrobiales bacterium | reverse complement strand
TGGCTGCCGCTGGTCAACGAGCACATCGCCAAGAATGGCGGTCCGGCGGCAGCGCCCGAGGCCCAGCCCGCGGCGCCGGGCGGCCCGACTTCCGAGGATGTGGCGGCGGCCGAGACGATGAGCAGCGGCGACCGTCAGCAGATGATCCGCGGCATGGTGGAAAGCCTCGATGCGAAGCTGTCAGCTGATCCCAACAATTTCGAGGGCTGGATGCGTCTCGTCCGCTCTTACGCCGTATTGAACGACAAGGATCGCGCTGCAGGCGCCCTGAAGCGTGGGCTTGCGGCCTTCCCGGTATCAGGCGATGAGGGCAGGCAGCTGCTGGCGCTCGGCAAGGAGCTCGGCATCGCGACGGAGGGATTGAGCGAATGACGCGCAAGCAGAAACGCATGGCGGTGATTGCCGGCGGCATGGGCTTCATTGCCGCCGCCGTGCTGCTCGTCATGTTCGCCTTCAGCCAGTCGGTCGCCTATTTTTACATGCCCGGCGATCTCGCCAGCAACCCGATCGCACCGGGCACCCGCATCCGCCTCGGCGGCCTCGTGGGCGAGGGCAGCGTCATGCGCGGCGAGGGCTCGGTCGTGCGTTTTGCCGTGACCGATCCGAGCGGGCAGATCGTCAATGTCCGCTACCAGGGCATCCTTCCCGATCTCTTCCGCGAAGGGCAGGGGGTGGTGACCGAGGGCACGTTCGAGACAGGCAGCAATGTCTTCACCGCCGATACCGTGCTTGCCAAGCATGACGAGACCTATATGCCCAAGGAAGTCGCCGACAGGCTGAAGGCCCAGGGCCTCTGGGAAGAGGGCAAGGGGGCCGCACCGCAAGGCGAGGCGGCAAAGGGCCAGGAAGCCCAGGGGCAACAGACAAGGGCAACGCCATGATCATCGAGATCGGCCACTATGCGCTGGTTCTGGCGCTCGCAACGGCAATCGTCCTGTCGCTCGTGCCCGTGATCGGTGCAAGGCGCGGCGATCAGGCGATGATGGATGTGGCGCCGCTCGGCTCGGTCCTGCTCTTTGCCCTCGTTGCCTTCTCCTTCGGCGTGCTGACCTATGCCCATGTGGTTTCCGACTTCTCCGTCCAGAATGTCTGGGAGAACTCGCATTCGCTGGTGCCGCTGATCTACAAGTACTCCGGCGTCTGGGGCAATCACGAGGGATCGATGATGCTCTGGCTTCTGATCCTGGCGCTGTTCAGCGCGCTGGTCGCGATCTTCGGCCGCAATCTGCCGGATACGCTGAAGGCCAATGTGCTCTCGGTCCAGGCCTGGATTTCGGTCGCCTTCATCCTCTTCATCCTGTTGACCTCCAATCCCTTCACCCGCCTCGATCCGGCGCCGGCCGAGGGCAAGGATCTGAACCCGGTGCTGCAGGATATCGGCCTCGCCATCCATCCGCCGCTCCTCTATCTCGGTTATGTCGGCTTCTCCGTCTGCTTCTCCTTTGCGGTTGCCGCCCTTCTCGACGGCCGCATCGATGCCGCCTGGGCGCGCTGGGTGCGGCCCTGGACGCTCGCTGCCTGGACCTTCCTGACGCTCGGCATCGCCATGGGCTCCTACTGGGCCTATTACGAACTCGGCTGGGGCGGATGGTGGTTCTGGGATCCGGTGGAAAATGCCTCCTTCATGCCCTGGCTTGCCGGCACGGCACTTCTGCACTCGGCCCTCGTCATGGAAAAGCGCGAGGCGCTGAAGATCTGGACGGTGCTGCTTGCCATCCTGACCTTCTCGCTGTCGCTGATGGGCACCTTCCTGGTGCGCTCCGGCGTCCTGACCTCGGTCCATGCTTTCGCCAGCGACCCGAGCCGCGGCGTCTTCATCCTCTGCATTCTCCTGATCTTCATCGGCGGGGCGCTATCGCTTTTTGCCTTCCGCGCGCCGCTTCTGTCGGCCGGCGGTCTGTTTGCGCCGATCTCGCGTGAGGGGGCGCTCGTCGTCAACAACCTGATCCTGACGGTTGCCTGCGGCACGGTGCTGACGGGCACGCTCTATCCGCTGGTGCTGGAAACGCTGACCGGCGACAAGATCTCCGTCGGCCCGCCCTTCTTCAACCTGACATTCGGCCTGCTGATGGCGCCGCTTTTGATCATCGTGCCCTTCGGCCCGCTGCTTGCCTGGAAACGCGGCGATCTGCTCGGCGCCCTGCAGCGGCTCTATGTCGTGGCCGGTCTCGCTTTCGTCGCAGCCCTCGTCTTCTTCTATATCGAACATGGCGGCCCGGTCATGGCAGTGATCGGCCTTGCCGCCGGCCTGTTCCTGATCCTTGGCGCGGCGGCCGACCTCTGGTATCGCGCCGGCATCGGCAAGGTGAAGGCTGATATCGCCTGGCGCCGTCTGACCGGCCTGCCGCGCTCGGCCTTCGGCGCCGCGCTTGCCCATGCCGGTCTTGGCGTCACCGTGCTCGGCATCGTCGCCGTTACCACCTTCCAGACCGAGCATGTGGTCGAGATGAAGCAGGGCCAGTCGACGGAGGCCGGCGGCTACAGCATCCTCTTTGACGGCATGCGGCCGGCAACCGGCCCGAACTACACCGAGGATCGCGGCCATTTCTCGATCCGTCGTGGTGGCGCCGAGGTGGCCGATGTCTGGTCTGCCAAGCGGCTCTACACTGCCCGGCAGATGCCGACGACGGAGGCCGGTATTCTCACGTTCGGCCTCAGCCAGCTCTATGTCTCGCTGGGTGACGCGACGAAGGACGGCGGCATCGTCGTGCGCATCTGGTGGAAGCCGTTCATCCTCTGCATCTGGGGCGGGGCGCTCATCATGGCCTTTGGCGGCTTCGTCTCGCTGACCGACCGGCGCCTGCGCGTCGGGGCTCCGAGCAGGAAGGCAAAGCCAGCAAAACCAGTGGCACCTGCCATGGAGCCGGCAGAATGATCAGGCGTTTCCTCCTCGTCCTGACCTTGATCCTGGCGGCCGCACCGGCCTTCGCCGTCAACCCGGACGAGATGCTCTCCGACCCGGCCCTCGAAGCGCGGGCGCGAACATTGTCGGCCGAACTGCGCTGCATGGTCTGTCAGAACCAGTCGATCGACGATTCCAATGCCGATCTCGCAAAGGATCTGCGCCTGCTGGTGCGCGAGCGCATTACCGATGGCGACAGCGACGAGCAGGTGCTGAACTACATCGTCTCGCGCTACGGGGAATTCGTCCTGCTGAAGCCGCGCTTCAGTCTGCGCACGCTGTTGCTCTGGGGAGCACCGGTGCTGCTGATCCTTGCCGGCGGGGTTTCGCTCATCGTCTTTGCCCGCAAGCGGGCCGGCAAACCCACTGGCAGCAAGCTGACGGCAGAAGAGCAGGCAAGGCTTGCCGAATTGCT
>UBMI01000027.1 GCA_900466475.1 Hyphomicrobiales bacterium | reverse complement strand
ATGAAGTGAATGTCCAGCCCGTCGATCTCGGTCATGAACTGCGGGAAGGAGTTCAGCCGTGCCTCGACCTTGCGCCAGTCATGCGCCCGCCAGTATTTTGCGACTTTCTGGATCGTATCGAGCCGCACGCCCTGCGTATCGTCGGAGACTGTCTCACGATCCGGCCAGCGGGTCGCGGCAACGCGCCGGTGCAGATCCTTCAGTTGCTCGTCCTTGAACTTCACATGGAAGGGACGGATGGCCTCGGGGTCGGCCGCAGCTGCCAGAGCTGACGGCATCAGCGCCATCGTACCGGCGGCGGCAAGTCCAAGCGTTGCAGCGCCCAGCAGCATGCGGCGGTCCTGATCGATCTCTTCGACATCGGTATGCATGGCGATCTCCTTGAATTCGGGAATGTTCCGGCTGCACTTTTGTGCTGGCAGGAACCTACGGGAGAAGGCGGCGCATAGCCCGTTAGGGCTTGTTAGAGGCTGTTAGCTCTTGCAAGCCGCACGCGGAGATCCGCTAAACGGGCACTCATTGCGCAAGCGCTTATCAGAGGTCGCAAAGCTCGAGACCGCGAGGGCGAAACAAGGCGATTGCCGTATGGCGCAGGCCAGATACTTGCTCTAAAGTTCGCCCCGCACAGGGGCTGGCGGGGAAGAAACGCCGTGGCGAATGGGGTGGACGAGGATATCGGCGGATTTCGCTTCGGCCCGTTCCTGCTGGCCGTCAGCGAACGGCTGCTGACGAAAGACGGCGCTCCCATAGAGCTCGGCGGACGCGCGCTCGACATCCTCATCGCACTCGTGACCGCCCCCAACGAGATCATCTCCAAGAAGGACCTGATGGCGCAGGTCTGGCCCGATGCCCTGGTCGAGGAAGGCAGCCTGCGCTTCCACATGACCGGCCTGCGCAAGGCGCTCGGCGACGGCCAGGCCGGAGCGCGCTACATCACGACGGTTCCCGGGCGCGGCTATTGCTTCGTCGCGCCCGTTTCGCTGGCGCCTGCAGAACGGAACGGCCCATCCGCTGCCACTCCGCATTTTTCACATGCCAATCTACCCCCGCGCCTTGGCCGGATGATCGGCCGCGACGTTGACGTGATGAAGCTCGCGGCACAGCTGACGGATTCCCGTTTCGTCACCATCGTCGGCCCCGGCGGCGTCGGCAAGACGACGGTCGCGATATCAGCCGCCCATCAGGTGGCGGAGGATTTCGCTGGCCATGTGCTCTTCGTCGATTTCAGCGTGATCACGGATCCAGGACTGGCGGCCACCACCATTGCTTCCATGCTGGGCCTGTCGGTGCAGGCCGAGGACCCGACGCCGGATCTGATCCGCTTCCTGAAAGACAAGCGCTTCCTGCTGGTGCTCGATACCTGCGAACACCTCGTCGAGGCGATCGCCGCCCTGGTCGAGACCATCCTGGAGGCCGCGCCCGAAGTGCACGTGCTCGCCACCAGCCGCGAGGCATTGCGCATCGAGGGCGAGCGTATCTACCGGCTGGACGCACTGGCCTATCCGCCGGAGGCTCCCGGCTTTTCCGTCAGCGCGATCGAGCAGTTTCCGGCAACGCAACTCTTCATCGAGCGCGCCATGGCAAACGGCGCGCATCTCGATGTCAGCGATGCGGAAGCCGCCATTGTCAGCGATATCTGCCGTAAGCTCGATGGCGTGGCGCTCGCAATCGAGCTCGCCGCCCGCCGTGTCGAGGCGTATGGGCTGGAACAGACGGCAGCCCTTCTCGACCAGCGCCTGACGCTTCTTTGGCATGGCCTGCGCACTGCGCCGCCGCGCCAGCAGACATTGCAGGCCACGCTCGACTGGAGCTACAGCCTGCTCTCGGATCTCGAGCGCGCGGTGCTGAGGCGGCTCGCCGTCTTCGTCGGCCATTTCACGCTGGATGCCGCCCTTGAAGTGGTCACGAACGACACGCTCGACCGCGCTGCCGTCTTTGCCGCAATCGACAGCCTGGTGGAAAAATCCATGGTGGCCGCCCGCCCGCTCGGCGCCATGATGCGTTACCGGCTGCTGGACACCACCCGCGCCTATGCGATCGACCTCTGCACCGATACGGCCGAATGGACGGAGCTCTCCGGCCGCCATGCCGCCTATTTCCGACGCTGGCTGGAACAGAACGGCAGCGAATGGTCGACATTGTCGACCGCCAACGAGCGCGCCCCGCATTTTGCAGCGATCAACAATGTGCGCGCCGCTCTCGACTGGTGCTTCGGCGACACCGGCGACAGGCAGATCGGCATTGGCTTAGCGGCTGCGGCTGCGCCCGTCTCGCGCGCCATGGGGCTGCTGCCGGAATGCCACCGCTGGACCGAACGCGCGCTGCAGGCGCTGGACGAGACGACGCGTGGCGGCAGCGAGGAAATGCAGCTGCAGGCCTCGCTCGGCGTCTCCATGATGTTCACGCGCGGCCACCATGAAGCCACCGTTGCCGCATTGAACAGAAGCTTCGAGATCGCGCAGATGCGCGGCGATTATCTCAATGCCGTGCGCCTCATCGGACCCATCTATTTCTATCACCTGCGCAGCGGCGAACAGAGGCAATGCCTGCTCCAGGCGAAACGCTGTGCCGAAATTGCAGCGACGCTTGGAGATCCGGCGGCAACCGCACTTTCCCACACGCTGATGGGCGTCTCGCTCTGCGTCATGGGAGGCCTGGCTGACGCTCGCACCGAGCTGGAAACCGTTCTAGAACCCGACAATCCACTTGCCAGCCGCCAGATCCACTACGGCTTCGACCATTACAGCTGGGCCGGCATCGGCTGGGTCACGGCCCTCTGGCTGCAGGGTCATACGGCACAGATGCGCGACGCGATCGACGAGGCTGTCGGGGAAGCGGAAGCCATGCGCCATCCCGTCGCTTTCGCAATCGTCATCAATGCAGTGGCAGCGCTTCTCTGGGTCGGCGATCTCGATCTCGCCGAAGAACATCTGGACTGGTTCGTCGCGCGTGCCGAAACCCATTCGACCGGCCCCTATCTCCATATGGGCAACGCCTTCAAGGCCGAGCTTTCCATACGCCGCGGTGATGTCGAAACCGGTGTCGCCACCTTGCAGCGCCACCTCGAGAAACTCCACGCCGCCCGCTTCGAGCTCTTCTCCATCCGCTTCAACATCGTCATCGCCACGGCGCTTGCCGAAAGCGGCGACTTTGCCGAAGCCTGGTCGCTTGCCGAGGAAACCAGCCAGGGGATCGAGGAGAAGGGCTATACTTCCTACCTGCCCGAACTCTTGCGCCTGCGCGGCGCCATCCTGCTTTCGGCTCCCGAACTCAGCAACATGTCGGCCGAGGACTATTTCACCCAATCGCTGCAACTCGCCCGCACACAGGGCGCCAAAGCCTGGGAAATCCGCACCGCCACGGACCTCGCCACCCACTGGCTCGGTCGCGAGCGCGCCGGAGATGCGAAGGCGCTGCTGCGGCCTGTCTACGAGAGTTTCACGGAAGGCAGAGACACACCGGATCTGAAGGCCGCAGCCGAGGTGCTGGCAAGGCTGGGCTGAAGGAGGCCGCAGCCCTGAGAGGCCTGACATTGCGACGCGCCGGGGCTTGCCTCGGCATTCGAAATCCCCAGTTTTCAGCGCATGCCAATCAACCACGCCAACAGGGAGAAGCAGCATGAAAGTCCTCATGGTTTTGACTTCGCATGACCAGCTCGGCAACACCGGCAAGAAGACCGGCTTCTGGCTCGAAGAGCTTGCCGCACCCTTTTACGTCTTCAAGGAAGCCGGCGCCGAGATAACGCTCGCGTCTCCCAAGGGCGGCCAGCCGCCGCTCGATCCCAAGAGCGACGAGCCGATGTTCCAGACCGACCTGACGCGCCGCTTCAATGCCGACGAACCCGCAAAGGCGCAGCTCGCCAGGACGGTTCGCCTCGACAGTGTCAATCAGGCCGATTTCGACACGGTCTTCTATCCCGGCGGCCACGGGCCGATGTGGGATCTCGCAGAAGACCCGAATTCCGTCAGGCTGATCGAGAGCTTCATCGCCGCCGGCAAGACCATCGCCCTCGTCTGCCATGCGCCGGGCACCCTGCATCGCGCGAAGAAGCCCGATGGCACGCCGTTCGTCGCCGGCCGCACGGTCACCGGCTTCACCAACGGCGAAGAAGAAGCCGTCGGCCTCACCAAGGTTGTGCCCTTCCTTGTCGAGGACGAGCTCCTGAACCTCGGCGCCACCTTCTCCAAGGTGAAGGACTGGGGTGTTCACACCGTTGTCGACGGCCAGCTGATCACCGGCCAGAATCCCGCCTCGTCAGGGCCGACGGCGAGCGTGCTGCTCGAAGCGCTTCGCAAGCAGGGCAAGTGACGAAAGCGGACTGAGGGAACACGATCGGGCGCTTCCCTCTCTCTGCCCGGCCAGCCCGCAACGGCAACGAAACCTTAACCATAGCCCGACCATTTCGGAACCGCTTCCCATGGCGGGAAGTTTCCCTGCCGTAAGCAAGCAGGTGGAAATGACATGGTTCAGTGGTTTCGGGAACGCTACGTTTCACGCGAGGAACATCAGCAGGTCGTCGATTATTATCGCAAGCTGGTGGCGCAACTCTACGGCAATGTGCGGGACCTTCGGGCGCTGGTCGAGGCCCAACGGGCAGACATTCCCCAGACAATGGAACAGCCCGCCGGAGCGGAACAGCCTGCCGAAGCCTCCACTGAGTCGGCCAAGATACCGCAGCAGAAAAGGGACCTTGGACCGAATGTGATCAGCATCGGCTTGTATCGCGATCGCCGGAGGTCCGGGATCTAAAGCGGCTCCGGCACAAGTGGGTATGGAAACAAAGGTTGCCGCGGCTATCCCGGTACCCTGCCCCGGCACGCCCAGGCGACCGAGGCAAACGACCGAGGCCCGTCCGGCTCTCCGGCCTCGTAGGCATCCCTCACCGAGGCATCGACCCGCCTGCGCATCTCCGCATCCAGGCCAGCCACATATTTTCCGAGCGGACCTTCGCCCGAGGCGATCGGATCCCAAAAGTCGGCAAACGAGCCGTAATCCATGCGGATCGTCAGCGAGGTCTCCTCGACATCGACGAGACCATTGCCGACAAAGCTCGCCTTCATTTTTCCCGGCTGCGTCATCGGCTGGAAGCAATAGCGATGGCGCATCGTCCGCGCATTCGCGTCGATCATCGCCACCGTATCCCACATCATGCGCATGCCGGACATGCCGCCATAGTGATCCCAGACGGCGGCGGCAACGACACCGCCAGGACGCACGACGCGCCGCATCTCGGCCACAGCCTTGCCGGCCTCCGGCACGAAATGCAGCACGAGCAGCGATAGCGCCCGGTCGAAACTGTTATCCTCGAAGGGCAGCGCGCAGGCATCCGCCTCGCGAATAGCGATGCGCGGATCCGTATTGCGCCCGTTTGCCGCCTCCACGAAGACGGGTGAAAAATCGATGGCCGAGATCGCCTTCAGTCGGGGATTTTTCGCCAGCGTGAAGGTGAGGCTTCCCGTGCCGCAGCCGACATCGAGAATGCTTTCCCCATCCGCAAGCCCGGCGAAATCGACGAGCCCGGGCGCGAGCTTCTTGCTCCAGCGCCCCATCAGCTGCTCGTAACCATCGGCACTTTCGACATTGAAACTCGACGGCATCGCGCTTCTCCCTCAACACGGGACAATGTCCGCTTCGACATTAGGACTGAGTGACCTGCGCGGCAAGCAAATCGGCTCTTATTGTTTCCAGGCAATTGCGCCCACAGAACTACGGTGCCGTTTTGCCGGAATTGCTCCTCAGCTTCGAGCGCTCGCCTTTCCCTAAATAATCAATGGCTTCCCATCGATTCTTCCAGCAGCACCCGTAACGGAAGTCGCTACGCAAATGGCAACAGCGACTTCAGTTTACGCCACGCATGGTCGAGAGCGATCTTCTAACTCACACTGGCGAGAAGGCGTCCAAGTGCGGCGTCGAAATCCTCCAGGCTGAAATTCTGCGGGTCGTCATGCCCGTCGCTCAGGCCCTGGTCTATTGCCGCATGAAATGCCGGAACGAGGCCGGTTTGGGCGCGCATGCTCGCCATGAGGTAAAGGAGCGCGAGCTGGTCATACTGGTCTTTCGAGAAACCGGGCGTTGGCGCGTTACCATCAGGCTGGCTCGGGTGCTTCCGGCGCGGCTGCACGTTCTCGATGTGCAGGAACATGCCGCGCGACAAAGTGCCGATCTGCTGCTCCAGCTTGGTTGCGCGCCACGGCACGCCAAAATCATGGCCGACATAGATCTCGCCCCGGCGGTTGAGGAATATGTGCGCCTTGGCGTTCGACGGGCTCTTGAAACCGTCGAGCCGATTGACCTGGTTGCTGGTATCGATGTCAGCGGGAAACTGCGCCACGTTCCCGAAATTCGGCGAACTCGTATCGTGAATGACGAAGTAGCGCGCCATCGGTGCCTGCGGATTGTTGGTGTTGCCGCGGGACAAGGGCGCGTCGAGACTGCCTCCGAGCCCGGCCTCGGTCAGTCCCTGGCCGGAAAGTGCCTGCCGCAGCTTCGTCTTGGAGATGGTGACCGGCTGGCCGATGAAGCCTGCGAGATTGGACGGCAGCTGCGCGGGTGTGGCGTCGACATTTCCCAGTATTTTCACCTTGCGCAGCAGACAGGATGCCTGTTCGCCAGGGGTTCCTGCAAAGGCCATGGTCTCTGTATTGAACTTGCATTTTCCAAAGGTCGCCGCGCTGAGCTCGCCGGTCGCGCCGGCAAGTATCAGAATGCTCAATGGCAAAAGGTAACGCATCGCAAACTCCTCTCCTGCTTGCGTGGAAACATCACGGGCACATTGCGCCGCCCGTCAGGTTGAGCTTCTCCTTGGCAAAGGCACACATTTTCGAGATGGCGTTCTCCGGCTTGAGACCGGTGTCCCGGCTGCCTGGGTAGACGATGAAGATCACGTCATGGCCGAGACCGAAATTCTTGTAGGGGTAAACGTGTCCCGGCCCGACGCAGGCCGTTTGATCGCTGTTCCACTTCTTGCAACGGCTTTCGCCGATTGCTTCGAAGACCCTGCTCGATCCCTCGCCGAGCCGCATGAACGGACCACCATCCGCGATCAGAACCGGCGTCCACCGGTCCTTGTAGACGACGACGCCCATATCGCCGAGCCGCAGCCCGGTCTTCTCAGCGAACATGCGGCCCATTTCACCGCTCTTGTTGCCGGTTATCTTGGAAAGGCCGGCCGTCGGCATCACGATGAAGGGAATGCGGTCCGGATCGATTTGTGCGGATTGCGCGGAAGGATTGGAGGAGCCCGGCCACTTGTACGACGTCTCCTTCAGATCGGTAGCACCGGGCAGACCGTTCCATGCCGCCCAGGATCCGTCGACGTCGAGCGCCATCTTGCTGCGCCAGTAGATCGCGCCGTCCTTGAGGCGCAGCAACGCCTTCACATTGCTGGGGTCGCGACTGCACAGATAGTACTGTTTCGATTCCGCGACACCAGGAAGCCTCAGGTTGAAACCGAGAAACTTGTCCTTCCTGCTCGCTCCGGCCGCGCCGTCGCAACCGACGAACTCTCCCCGGTAGGACTCGTCGAGCGGCGTCGCCGCGGAGAATTCAACGGCCTTGAGGACGTCCGCCGAGCTTGCCGGCGGTTCGGCGGCGTAAGCGTGAAAGGCAAGCACTGCAATGCCAAGCGTTACTAAAACGCGGGATAGTTGAAGCATGTAGAGAGACATGGTCTGCGGCTCCTCTGCTCGGCTTCGGTGCAACGTGAACGACCCAAGTCACTATTTCATTTAATCTTGGATTGTGCAATATTAACGACAATAAAAACAACTTTGTCTCCCCAGGTTGAAAGTATTTCCTCCAAAGATCTCGCAAGGACGGTAAAATGCGGCGGCTGCTTCTTATGACCTTGAGAAACGTCGGGCTTGCCATTCTGGTGGCGGCGTCTGCCACGCGTATCACGCAGGCGGCAGAAACCGACCTGGCATCGCTGACGGCCGAAATGGAACACCGCTTCGAGACGCGCATCAGCGCCGGCCAGTATATGAGATCATCGTGCTCGCCGACGACGGCGGACGACTGGCCGGGCGTCGAACTCCAGCGCTGCACCTACAGGGAACTGAACACCGAGGCGACGGTGACCCTCGCCTTGCCGAGCGCCGCACAGCTGGCGCGCTGGACAGTCTCCGCGTGCCGCGACGCAGCAGCGACCGACATGAGGGCCTGCGCGCGCCATATCGAGAAGCGTATCTGGTCGGCTTCGAATGCCCAGTTTCCGGTGCGCGGCTATGTGATCGAGCCGCAGTCCGTGATCGGTGGCCCGGCAGACAAGGCCTACTGTTTTCTGTTCCGCGACGGCGTGACGGTAAGGACGGCCGCGGTGACGTCACGCCCGCCGCAAGGCGGCAAATGCGCTCCGCAATCTGCGGAAAATGATCCGATCACCCGCGCCTTCACCTATGGCCGGATCGCGTCGACCACCCGGGCCGAGCTGGCGCTCGCCCCTGGCGCCCCAAGCGAGTCCGCTCTGGCGGGCACGGCTTTTCCAGATGCGGTGCGCAAGGAATTCGTCGCCGCCTGGACCTCCGACCGCAACCGCCTTATCTCGGGTGCTGCTATCGCCGACAAGGCGAACGGGAAATTCCACTGACCGCGTTTTCCGGTTTCCCGTCTAGTTCATCGAGGCGATGGCGGCATTGAGCGCCGTCGCATAAGCCACCCACACCGCATAGGGCATGAACAGGACCGACGATATCCGGTCCCGCTTCCAGGACAGGCCGATGAAGGCAAGGATCAGCAGAAGCAGCGGGATGATGATCATCAGCCCCAGGCTCGGGGATCTGAGGCCGAAGAAAGCGGGCGACCAGGCGAAATTCAGGACGAGCTGGGCGATCCAGCAGGTCATGACGGGTGACCGCCTGCTACGCGCATAGGTGCGGGCGCCCGCGATGCCGATGAGGATATAGAGGATCGTCCAGGCCGGGCCGAACAGCCAGTCCGGCGGCGTGAACCAGGGCTTGGCGAGCGACTGGTACCATTCATCCGGCAGATTGATGAGACCGATGAGAAGCCCGCCGCCGAGCGTGAGCAGAATGAAGACGAGATAGTGATCGAACCGGTGCAACAGAACCCCCGCGTGAGTGACGGTTGAAGTGGCGCCCGGCGACCCGGCGTCAAGAGCGTCCTGCTCGGCTGCCGGTTTCCCGCTCGCTGAGCGTCTCGATCAATAACGCTGGAGTGCGCACAGCAAACGCGCTTGACGCTCATCCCGAAGGCGCTTTCGCTCTGACGGAGCAGCGTACCAGACTCGCACACTACCGCAGGAATTTGTTCACCCTGATCGCGTTGGAGATGCCGGGAGCGCCTACGCAAGGCCGCTGAGTTAGGCTACAATTCTCCAATCTGCTTCCAGATGCAATGTGAGCAACCCCGGCCAAAGATCGGGGCACGCAAAAATTTCTCGCCATATCTCGTGCCGATACCACTGCGAATTTCATTCACCAGCGGAGGCGAATATGCCGTCAAACAAGACTTTGCAGGAGCTCATCGACTACACGACCGTCCGACCCTATGCCAGCGAACTGTTCGGCATCTACCAGCCGCTGCTCGGCTGGAAGTCGAAGCGGCTGGAACACCGGTTCAACGACGGTTTCAAGCAGGACAAGCAATCGCTGCTGAACCGGCTGAGAACCCAGTTCAATCCGCAGGTCAGCATCAACTATCGCGAAGGCTGCCAGGTCGGCATCGACATAAAGCCTGGGGCGCTGGAGCTCGGCGAGCCGCGCACGTTCGACAGCGTCGTGCTTGAAACCGTGGCCAAGAAACTGCCGCCGCACGAGCAGTACAAGCCGGACATCTGGCGCGACATCATCAGCCGCGACACCATCGAATCGATCTTCACGCAGGTGGTGATCCCGCAATACAGCCGGCTCTACACCGAGCATTGCCGCAGCAACACCACGCCGGTGCGTCTCGCAATGAAGGCCGACAGGGGCGATGTCGATAGTCAGCGGGTGCTGTACCTGAAGGCGTTCGAGAGCCAGCTGCGCAACGAGTCCTCGCAAGCCGGCGCACTGCTCTACCTCACTGAGCATAATCACCATGCACAGCTCGAACAGATCTTCTACAGCCTGAAGAACAATGCGCTGCAGGCCGCCAACCTCTCCGCCATCCTTGGCGCGCTCGAACTCGTCGACGGCTATCTGAGCATCGACAACCTGAACCCGCAGGACCAGGAGGACATTCGTCGCGTGGCGCTGTCGCCGATCAGCGTCGTGCACCTGTTCCGCCAGTATTTCTTCGAGCTGGATTCCTTCCTCGGCTCACCGGTCAGTCACGTCTGGATGAGCCCCGGTTCCACCGTCGAGCTGATCGAGGTGCAGACGCGGCGCGTGCTGGTCGAAAAGAGCCTGGAAACGTTCACCGAAACCGTCACCAAGACGGAAAGCGAAAAGACCGAGCAGGACGAGATCAGCGAGGCGGTCAAGGAGGACAACAAGCAGGACATCAAGTTCGGCGCGAGCGTGACTGCCTCATACGCCTCCGTCACGGCCACATCCAGCTTCGACTATTCCACCTCGCAGCAGACTGCGCGCGAGGAGTCGCACAAGCGCATGCGCCAGCAGACGGAGAAGCTCTCCACCGAGATACGCAAGAACTACAAGACGACATTCCGCACCGTAACCGAGACGACCGACACGTCCAGCAAGCGTTACCTGCTCACGAACTCGACGCAGGCGCTGATCAATTACGAGCTGCGCCGGAAGATGCGCCAGGTGGCCGTGCAGGTGCAGGACGTCGGCACCTATCTCTGCTGGCAGACCTACGTCGACCGGCCCGGTGAATCGCTCGGCATCGCCGACCTCATGCACATCGCCAAGCCGGCGGAACTGGACGGCCTGCACGCGCCGGACGAGATCCCGATGCTGCAGCCCTTCAGCGAGAACAAGATGGTGACGATCCCCTTCATCTCGGTAGAGGATACCGACGCGGACAATGAGGGCGAGGTCTACAAGGACGGCATCGAGGTCGACGATTCCGAGGCATTCGGCAACCTCGAAAAGATCCAGGCCGATTTCCCGATCGAATGCATCTGCCCCAAGGGCAATTACGCGCTGACCGGCGTCGAGTTCGACGGCCAGGGCAAGCCGGTGGCCGCCTCCCGCAAGGGCGATATCGTCAACAACGCCGACAAGGCGAAATTCACGCTCCACCTCGACAGCGCCGATTTCCAGGGCCAGAACAGCGTACAGGTGAAGCTCCTGCTGCACTGGACGCCGACCGACGGCGCCAATGACGAGGCGGTCAAGAAGAACAAGGAAAACGTCGAGGCTTTCAAGGCCAAGGAGCAGGCCGAGTATCAGAAGGCCTTCGTCCAGAACGCCAAGGACCGCATCAAGCTCACGCACCAGATCAAGCCGCGGCCGAGCGAAGACCTGCGTGAGGAAGAGCGCATCGTCGTCTATCGCAAGCTCATCCAGGACATGCTGATGCACGGCATCACCATGCCGGACGATCGCACCCGGCATGTCGTAGCCGAGCTGATCAACTCGATCTTCGACATCGACAAGATGCTGTACTTCGTCGCGCCCGAATGGTGGCGGCCGCGGCTGCGCGTCTACACCCAGCAGCTCGGCGAAACCAAGGCGGCGCCGAACAACTTTCTCGCCTCCTCCGCGTCCGTCTCCTCCGCCTTCAGCACGGTCACGAAGGCGGTCGCCAAGACCATGTATTCCTTCAACGCCAGCCAGCAGTCCGCCAAGCTTGCCCCCAGCACCATCGGTTGGGGCGGCATCGACGATCCGCTCCGCGACAACTACTACATAACCGAGGATTCCGAGCCCGCGCGGTTCGGCAGCTCGCTCGGCTGGCTGCTGCAGCTCGACGGCGACGACATGCGCAACGCCTTCCTCAACGCCCCCTGGGTGAAGGCGGTCATCCCGATCCGTCCGGGCAAGGAGGAAGCGGCAATCAACTGGCTGAAAGGCGTCGAAGGGTTCAACGGCATCGGCGACGCAGACATCTACCAGACCAACAATCCCGACGAGAAGGATATCAACGGCAATCCGCTCAACGGCCAGAAGGTGATCGACGTGATCCTCGACCTGGCGAAGAAGATCCGCCGCAAACACGCCGAAGGCGTCGAAAACGGCCAATACCCGAAGGAAAGCGAGATTGCCGATCCGACGCTGGTCGACGAGGATAATGTGGTGACCTCGACGCCGATCGACCGTGTCTACGAGCACGGCTTCTACCCACTCAAGGATGGTTTCCGCGCCAACGTCACCGGCAATTATGAAGTGTTCGACCAGTGGCTGGAGATCCTGCCGACCGACCAGGTCGTGCCGGTGGAGGTGAAATACGATCCCAAGACAGGACGGCAGGTGTGACGACCCGCTATGTCAATGCCAAGACGGGCAAGACCGGCGGCAAGTTCGACACGGCCTTGACCCCGGCGCGCAGCATCACGGCCGCCCTCAAGGTTGCCGTGGCCGGCGACACGATCGTGATCCAGGATGCCGAGAGCTACAAGGAAGGTGAGCTGGTGATCGACAAGCCGCTCACTCTCGTCAGCAGTTTTCTTCTGACCAATCCCTCGGCCGATCCGACCGCGGCCGGGTTCGATCCAAAGAAATTGCCTGAGCTGACGATCAAGTCGGGCACGCGTGCGCGCGTCCTGCGCATTACCGGCACGCCCGCCACACGCGTGAGCGCCGGACCGGTCGTGATCAAGGGGTTGCGTATCCGCGGCGGCCGGTCCCTGCACACGAGCACCGAACCAGCGCAGGGCGCCGGCGGCGGCATAGCGGTGGTCGATATCGACAATGTCACGATCGAGCGCTGTGTTTTCACCGACAATCAGACCGAGACCGCGCCGATCGGTTCCTGGCCGGAAGCCGACCGCACGGCCTTTCGCGACGCGGTGGTCGATCTGGTGGGCGCGATCTTCACGCCGACGGTGGAGTCCTTCATCAACACGCTCATCGACACCGCCAACTTCGCCCTCGTCCTTGCCGGTTATCCGAAGCTTGCGCACGTCAGCCGCGCCACGATCCTCACGGAGGTCGGCAAGGCCTTTGACGCAAAACTCGGATCGGGCCGGCCGAACCACTGGCTCGCCGGACAGGCCTTCGGCGGCGGCGCGGCAACCGTCTGGGCAAGCCCCACCTTCCGCCGCTGCCTGTTTCGCGGCAACAGTGCCGAAGGCCGCGGCGCAGGCGTCGCCGTGGTCGGCTATGGATGGCCGACGCTCGACGCCTGCGTGATCGACGGCAACCGGTCGGGAAATGTGGGGCGTCGCGATGGCGGCGGCGTCGGCTGCGAGGTGGCCCTGCCCGGCAAGCTGCCGCGCAACCTGTCGGAGATCGACATGGTGAAGTTCCTGACCTCGAAACTGGCGGCGGTGAAGGCGATCATCGGCTCGCCGCTGTCCTACATCAGCGTCTGGGATATCATCAACTATGCCAAATGGCTGGCCAATCCCGCAGCCCCGAGCCCGCCGGTGCGCGGCATCAAGGCCGTGATCCTCGACCTGATCAACGCGCGCTGGTCCGAAGCGCTGGACCACCTCTTCTATTTCGCCTCCACCTCGGCGCTCAGCCTCAACAAGTGGGACGCGTGGAACGCAGATGAAATCAAGCGTGCGCAGACGACGGCGGTCAGCATTTCCGACAGCACGCTGTCAAAGAACTGGTGCGCGGACGACGGCGGCGGGCTCTATGCCTCGGTCCTGTCGCGGGTCGACATTTCCAAGAGCAAGGTGCTGCAGAACACCGCCGACAGCAGCGGCGGCGGGCTGCGCTTCTCCATGGGCTCGGCGGCAAATGTCAGCGGCTGCGAACTGCTCGGAAACACCGCCGAAGTCAACGACCCCTCGGGCAAGCTGGTGGCGGGCGGCGGCGGCATGTCGGCCCGCAACGTCGATCTGGTGATCAAGGACACCCGCCTCGGGCCGACTGCCGCGGCGATCGGCACGGATTCGAACGTGTGCAGCGATCATGCAGGCGGCGGTTTCGCCTATCAGGCGGACACCGAAGGCATGCTCGCCGGCATCCCTGATTTGTGGACCGCCATCATGGTTGAAGTCTTCGGCGTTCGCGCCGTCAGCGTGATGATCAATTCGGGCTGCGCGATCGTCCACAACGGCGCCGGCTATACCGTACGCCGCGGCGCAATCGGCAGCGCGGTGAAATCCAAGGGCGGCGGTGTCTGGTTCGTCCAGGGCATATTCCCCGACGCCCCGAAGCTGACATTGAGGATCGATGCCGTGGCGACGGTCGTCAGCGGCAATATCGCGCAGACCAGGGGCTATCTGTCGAAGGTGCAGCCCGGCACGACCATCGCCACCGCCAACGAAGTCTGCATCCAGAACCTCATCGCCAGGCAGGAATGGACGGAAGTGAATTATGCGTCGCTGGTGAAGGCGGGAGCTCTGGATTTCAAGGCATGAGCTCAATTCGAAGCCCGGCCGTCCGCCTGCCCCCTGGAAGCGTCGCAGGTCTGCTCTGTCAGGCATCCCGCCAGTAGCGTTTCGGCGCGCGGCCGAAGACACGCTTGAAAGCATTGCCAAAGGCACTTTCGGAGGAATAGCCGAGATCGGCCGCAAGGCCCGCCACTGTCGCATGCCCACGCCGGAGCGCTTCCCGGGCGCGATGCATCCGCCAGCGGGTGACGTAATCGAGTGGTGCGATGCCGACCTGCGCCCGGAAGCGTTCGGCAAAGGCGGAGCGCGACATGCCGATGCGGCTTGCAAGCTCGCCCACCGTCCAGCGATATCCGGGGTCGTTATGAACAAGGCTGATCGCCTTGCCGATCTGCGGATTGCCGAGCGCGCCGATCCAGCCGGCATTTTCAGGCCCGACGCGCGAGACATGAGCGCGCAGCGCCTGCACCAGCAGGATATCGCCCATGCGTCGCGTCATCAGTGTCGAGCCCATGTCGCCGGCGCCGAGCTCCTCGTCGAGGGTTGCGAGCGTGGCGCGCAGAATGCCGGCCGCACGATCGTCGGCCGGGATATGGATGAAGGGCGGCAGCGCATCGATGAGCAGTTGCGCATTGCCGCCGGAGAGCGTGAAACTGCCGCCGATCAGCGCCGTCTCGTCGCCGCCATGCCGGGCAATGTCGGAATGCTCCCAGTCGAAGAAGGCAATGCCATCCTCAGGCTCGCTCGCGAGGTCATTGGCGATGACATAGGCCGGGGCATTGGCGAGCAGGAATGTATCGCCGGCCCGAAGAGCAAAAGGCGGCTCGCCCTGCAGGATGATCCAGCAGCATCCCCTGAGGACGGCGACGAATTTCAATGCCGGCTTTGGCGGAAAGCGGAAGGCCCATTGCCCGCCCACTTCGAAGCGCGTGCAGCGGGCGCTCTCGATATCGACGAGCGAAAACATATCGGACAGTGGATCGATCATGATTTCTGGACGATCTCGACGAAATGACGGAGCCGGCAGCATAGATTCTCCGGCCTGACGCTGCAATCCTTGGCTAACGGACCAAGGAGAACGAAGATGTCACCGATCAAGGACAAGGTTATCGCCATCACCGGCGCCAGCAGCGGCATCGGCGAAGCGACCGCGTTGATATTGGCGCAGCGCGGCGCCAGGGTGGTGCTCGGTGCAAGGCGCAACGAAAAGCTGGAGGGGCTGGCCGAGCGCATCATCGCCGCCGGCGGCAAGGCCATCCATCGCGTCACCGATGTCAGGAAGCGCACGGATCTCGAAGCTCTCGTGGCACTTGCCTGCGACACCTATGGAAAGCTCGACGTGCTGATCAACAATGCCGGCATTGGACCGATCTCGCCGATGGACGAATTGCGCGTCGAGGACTGGGAGGAAATGATCGACGTCAATATCAGGGGGCCGCTCTATGGCATCGCCGCCGCCCTGCCCGTCTTCCGTCGCCAGGGTTTCGGCCATTTCGTCAACACGCTGTCGACGGCGGGCATCACCATCAAGCCGACCATGGCCGTCTATGCCGGCACGAAGAATGCGATGCGCACCATTGCCGAGGGCCTGCGCCAGGAGGCCGGCCCGAACCTGCGCGTCACCAATATCTCGCCGGGCTTCATCAGGACCAATTTCGCAGACTCCCTGACCAGCCCGGCCGTGAAAGCCGGTATCACCAAAAGCATGGAGGAGATGGCGATCTCGCCCGATGCGATCGGCCGTGCCATCGCCTTTGCCATCGAGCAGCCCGACGATGTCGATGTCGGCGATATCGTCATACGGCCGACGGCGCAGGGGTGAACCGGTACGAAGCGGACCGGCTTCGCGCCGGTCCGCTTCGCGGGGTATAGCCTCCTGCAGATCATTTCCCGTCGAGAACACTCCAGTCAAAGCCCTTCGCCCAGTCGGCATAGCTGTGCCAGCCGACCTCGGGAAAATCCCGGCGCAAGGCCGCGATATCGGCGGAATAGCCCGTGCGGTCGAACCATTCGAACATCAGCGCCGCATCTTCGCTCTGCTGGCGCATGGCCGCAATCGGCAGTTCCTGGAAGCGGATCGGCCGGCCGATTGCCTCGGTCAGAACCTTCGCCTGCTCCTCGCCGGAGAGTTCGTCACCGGCAATATCGAACCGCTTTCCGAAGACCTGTTCGCGGCGTTCGGCAAGGGCGGCGACGAAATGGCCGATATCGTCGATGGCGATCTGCTGCAGCTTGCGGGCCGGCGGCAGGGCTGCGGCATAGACGCCCTGTTTCAGGCCGCCGATCGACCAGGGCGCCACGGTATTTTCCATGAAGGCGACCGGAGCCGAGATCGTATAGGGAATGCCGAGCCCGGCAATATGCTGCTCGACCAGATATTTGCTGTCGAAATGCGGAATGCCCGTCTTCCTGTCGGCATCGCCGACCGAGCCGTAAATGAGATGGCCGATACCGGCCTCCCTCGCCGCATCGGCGGCAATGATACCCTGGCGCGTTTCCGCTTCGATGCCTGCCTCATAGCTGTTGCCCATCAGGTACATCGTATCGACGCCCTTTGCCGCCTGCACGACCGAAGCCTTGTCATCGAGATTTCCGGCGACCACTTCGACGCCTGTCGCGGCCAGCTGCCGGGCGGCATCGCTGTCCGGCCTGCGGGTCAGGCCCTTGATGCGGTGGCCGCGTGCAGCGAGCGCGCGGGCGACGGCGCCGCCCTGTTGTCCGGTCGCACCCGATACGAGAATGGTTCTGATATTGCTCATCGCTTGCTCCTTGATTGCGGCGGGACCCGTGTTCCCACCTGTCGTTGCTGATGAAGCAAAGTTAGGCATTGTCGCATTGAGCCATAATGGCTTACAAATGCAAAACATCGTCCCATCACAGGCACCAATGATCGATCTCAACGACATAGCGATCTTTGCCCGCGTCATCGAGGCCGGCAGCTTCACGGCTGCCGCCCGGCTGCTTGGCATGCCCAAGACGACGGTGAGCCGCCGCATCGCCGCCCTGGAGCGCGAGCTTGGCGTGCGGCTTTTGCAGCGCACGACCCGCAGCCTCAACATGACCGATGCAGGGCGGCTCTATTACGCGGAAAGCAGCCAGGCGCTGCGGCGGATCGAGGATGCCAACCTGCGGCTGGCCGAAGCGCGCGCCGAGCCTGCGGGCACGATCCGCATATCGGCGCCGGTCGGCTTCAGCAGCCACTTCCTGCAGGAGGCGATCTTCGATTTTCTGGCGACCTATGCCAAGGCGAGCGTCGAGCTGCGCCTGACCGACGAACGGCTGAACCTGATCGACAATGGCATAGACCTCGCCTTCCGCACCGGACAGCTCGAAGATTCCACGCTGATTGCCCGGCGGCTCGGCACCACCTACCGCCTGCTCTGCGCCAGTCCCGCCTATCTCGCCCGTTCAGGCATACCGGCGACGCCGGCCGATCTCGCGGCCCATGACTGCGTCATCGCCGGGCCATCGGCCAGCCATGTCCAATGGCTGCTGGAAGGCCCGCACGGACAGGAAGCGGTTTCGGTATCGGGGCGCTTCGCCGCCAATGAAATGCAGGCGGTCAAGGAAGCCGCCGTCGCCGGCTACGGCATCGCGCAGCTGCCTTACGGCGTCGCCTTCGGCTGCATCGCCGACGGGCGTCTGCAGCGCGTGCTCGACGGCTATAGGACGGCGTCGGGCGGATTGCATGTCGTCTATCCCAGCAGCAAGCACCTCTCGCCGCTGGTCCGCGCCTTCATCGAACTCGCCGAAAAGCGACTGCATCAGGCCGACGCGCAGAATATTCTGCCGGTCTCCTAGCGCCCGGACACACGCTGTTGCCAAATGCGCCGGACTGGCGGAAGCTGCCACAACACGGGAGTAACGGCAGGCATGACGACAGCAACCATCACAGGACATCATGCAAAACCCGGCAGCGCCGGCATCTGCCGCGGCTGCTGGGACCAGATGCATATGCCGATCCCGATCGGTGGCCCGCTCTCACTGCCGCTGCGCGCCTTCGGCATCACCAGAAGCAAGATGAACCCCGATATCTGCACGATCTGCGAGCGCTCCTTTCAATATGTGAAGAAGCAGCGCCACATCACCTCGGGCGCAACGATCCTGTTTGCGGATATCAGGGGCTATACCGGCCTGTCGGAACGCATCGGCGCGGTCGAACTCAGCCAGATCGTCAGCCTGTTCCAGACCCGAGCGGCCGAGGCGATCTGGGCAAACGACGGCATCGTCAACAAGCAGATGGGCGACGGGCTGATGGCGATCTTCAACTTTCCCATCAAGCGCGAAGACCATGCCGCAGCCGCAATCCGGGCCGGCAGGGATATCCAGCGCCTTTGCGGCGAAGCGCTTGCCGACATCGAAGTGAGCGAGCCGCTCGGCATCGGCGTCGGCATCCATACGGGCGATGTCCAGATCGGCGAATTCTCAAGCTTCCACAGCGATTTCACCGCGATCGGCGGCGTGGTCAACCAGGCGGCAAGACTGGAATCGCAGGCACAGCCGGGCGAGATCGTGGTCTCGGCCGAAGCGGCCCGTCAGGCGCCGGCGCTCATGACCGGCAGCGAGGTGCGGATGCTCTCGCTGAAGGGCTTCGAGCAGCCGGTGGAGGCGCGGATTTTGCCGGCGGAGTGAGCGCGGCGGATGCCTCCCCCGTATCGGGACTGTCCAGCCGCCCTCAAGCGGGGCGGCCGGGCGTTGGCGGCGACCTCGCGGTCGCCACCGGTCAGGATCATTGCTGGGTCTGAGGCCGTGTGGATTTCGCGAGCGCCGCACTCAGAACCGCCGCGACGACGATGTTCGCCGCAAGGGCCAGAAGCCCGGTATAGACGGTGAAGCTCGCGCCTCCGATGGTTACCGCATGCAGCGGCTTCCAGCCCGCGTCCCAGACGAGATAGGTGCCGCCGAAGAAGCCGACGAACCAGCCGGCGAGCAGGCCGGGTGCGCGGAACCAGCCGGTATAGAGGCCGAAGACCAGGGCCGGCAGCGTCTGCAGGATCCAGATGCCGCCAAGCAATTGCAGGTCGAGGGCAAACTGCGTCGGCAGGAAGAGGATCACGAGCAGCGCACCGATCTTGACGATGAGCGACGTGATCTTTGCGACCTTCGCCTCGCCCGCCGGAGACACGGCGGGATCGACGTAAGCCTTCCAGAAATTGCGGGTGAAGAGATTGGCCGCACCGATGCTCATGACCGCAGCCGGCACCAGCGCGCCGATGGCGATCGCCGCGAAGGAAAAGCCTGCAAACCAGCTGGAGAACAGGGTCTTGAACAGCGCGGGAACGACGTCGTTGGCGCTGTCCAGCTGCAGATGCGCGGCATGGCCCATGTAGCCGAGCAGCGCCAGCAGGCCGAGCAGCAGCGTATAGGCCGGCAGCAGCACCGCATTCTTGCGGATCGTGTTGCCGCTGTTGGAGGCGAAGATACCGGTCAGCGTATGCGGATACATGAAGGCGGCAAGCGCCGAACCCAGCGCCAGCGTCGCATAGGCGACATACTGGTTGGAGGCGAGCAGCAGGCTTCCCGAGCCTTTGGCCTGGAAGGCGGCATCGGCGGCATTGAAGACATTGGCGTAGCCGCCGAGCTTCGAGGGGATCAGTGCCACGGCGGCAATCACCACGATATAGATCATGATGTCCTTGACGAAGGCGATCAGCGCCGGTGCGCGCAGGCCTGCGGAATAGGTATAGAGCGCCAGCACGATGAAGGCGATGGCAAGCGGCAGTTCGCCATGCAGGCCGAGCGCCTTGAGCACTGCCGTCATGCCGACGAGCTGCAGGGCGATATAGGGCATGGTGGCGATGACGCCGGTGGCGGCGACCGCCAGTTCCAGCCCGCGTGAGCCGTACTGGCCGTGCACGACGTCGGCAGCGGTGACATAGCCGAACTCCTTCGCCCGTTTCCACAGCACCGGCATGACCATGAAGACGAAGGGATAGACGATGATCGTATAGGGCAGCGCAAAGAAACCGTAGGCGCCGACCGTATAGACGAGCGCCGGCACGGCGATGACCGTGTAGGCAGTGTAGAAATCGCCGCCGACGAGGAACCAGGTGATCCAGGTGCCGAACGAGCGGCCGCCGAGACCCCATTCGTCGATATGGGCAAGCGTTTCGGGCTTGCGCCAGCGGGCGGCGACGAAGCCCATGATCGTGACCAGGACGAAGAAGAAGATGAAGACGGAGAGCGCCGTTACGTTGATGTCACTCCCCATCGCGCGTGCTCCTGTAGGCGACCCAGATCAGGGCTGCGGTGATCGGCACCCAGAGCAGCTGATACCAGTAGAAGAAGGGGAAGCCGAAGAGTTCCGGTTCGCGGAAATTGTAGAACGGCACCCAAAGGAGGCCGATATAGGGAATGAGCAGCAGCCAGAGCGCCGCCTTCCCGGTCGATTTCTGATTCACGATGATATCCTCTCGTCCTGAGCGCCCGGGCGCCTGCCCGGCCAGACGGAGAAAGATCTTGGGCCGACCCCGCGACAAAGCCGCGGCGGGTCGTATGGCTGGCGGATTTTTCTCCCCTGGGCACAGATCCTCCGCTGTGCGCAAGCCTTGCTAGAACAGGCAGCGCACGTGCCTCAAGACGCGCGGCGGGGATGTTGGCGCCGGACTACCCACTGGTGGGTAGCTCCGCCAGCGCATCGGGATGCTCCAGGACGAAGCGCACGAGATCAGCGGTCGTGGAGACGCCGAGCTTGCGCTTGAGATGCTTGCGGTGCGTCTCGACGGTCGCCTCGCTGATTCCGAGTTCGTCGCCGATCTCGCGATTGCTCTTGCCGGCAGCCACCAGCCGCGCCACCTCGTGTTCGCGCCGGGTCAGGCGTTCGCCTGTCGGCAGCGGACCGGTGTTGAGCAGCAGATCCCTCACGCCGCTGGAAAAATAGGTCTGCCCGCCCGCCACCGTCACGATCGCCTCCACGACCTCTGACGTCGGTACCTCCTTGAGCACGTAGCCCGCAGCACCGCGCATGATCGAAGACGAAATATACTCGCGGCTGTCGTGCATCGACAGCATGACGATACGGCTTTCTGGGCTCTCGGCCTTGATCAGCGTTATGGCGTCGATGCCGCTGGTCTTCGGCATGTTGATATCGAGGAGCACGACGCGCGGGCGCAGCGCCCGCAGGAGCGGCAGTGCCTCGGCCACGTCGTTTGCGCCGCCAACGACGGTGACGCTGTCGTAGGTGTCGAGAACCTTCCTCAGCCCATCGACCACGACGGGATGGTTGTCGACCAGGAATACGGTGATCGGCGTCATCATCGTCCGCCCCTTTCACACGACCGCTTCAAGCGGCCATCTCATGCTGCTTTTGTCGCAGCGTCCGCTCGTGCTGCCGATCGCGGCAGCATCACCTGCAATTTCGTGCCTTTTTCGGTTCCGCCGATAATCACCATCCCGCCGAAATGCGCAACACGCTCGCGGATGTTCTGCAGCCCGAGCCCTTCGTTCTGCCTGATGAAGCCGGACGGCAGGCCGAGGCCGTTATCGGCGATCTGCATCCTGGCTCGCCCGTTCTCGCTCCATAGCCTGATTTCCAGCGCCGTGGCCTTCGAATGCCGCTCCACATTGTTCAGCGCCTCCTGGGTGACACGAAAAAGAGCCGTGCGCGCGTCGGGCGAGAGATCGTCCACGAAGCTCTCCATGTCCATCGTCAGCGCCAGCCCGGTGCGCAGCGAGAATTTCTCCGCCAGGTTCTTGATGGCGGCAGCCAGCCCCATATCGTCAAGGACGCGCGGCCGCAGGTCATGCGAGATTTCGCGGATCTCGCGGATCGTCGCGTTGAGCCCTTTGACGCTTTCGTCGATCGCCTCTTTCAGCTCCGTCGTTTCCGCATGTCGCCCCGCAAGCTCCATCGCGAAGCGTACGCCGAGCATGTCCTGCGAGATGCCGTCGTGCAGCTCCCGCGCCAGCCTCGCCCGCTCGGATTCCTGCGTGTCGATCACGCGCTGCGTCAGCTGCTTCAGCGCCCCGTCTGCCATCCGACGCTCGTCGAGCGTCAGATAGAGACAGGTCGAAAAGACGATCACCACCGCCGGCACTGCAAATAGCGCGACGATGATGAAACTCTGCCGCGTGCGCTCGCGCAGCGCCGCGTTGGCCGCCGAGGTCTGGACCGCGACATCGTCCAGATAGGCGCCCGTACCCAGCACCCAGCCCCATTTGGGAAGCGCCACCACATAGGAGATCTTGTCGGCGACGGCCTCGGTGGAGGGCTTCTGCCACTTGTAGCGGTGATAGCCGCCGCCGCTTCTGGCGGCAGCGACAAGCTCGCGGATGACCCGGTCGCCGTCAGGGTCCACCAGCGTCATCCAGTTCCTGCCGTTGCGGAACGCCTGCCGGGGATGAACGACATTGTTGCCGGCATAGTCGTAGACGAAGAAATATCCGTCCTTGCCGTAGTCGAGCGAATTCAGGATCGCTGCGACGCGCTCCTTGGCGGCGTCGTCATCCACCCCCGCGCCGTCGTAGGTCGACTGGATGGATGACATTGCCACACCGACGAGATTGGCGATCTCCCCTTCCTTCGAGCGCAGCATCGCTTCCTCGAACGCGGCCGAATTGCTGCGTGCAAGCTTGGCCGACTGCCAGGTGAGCAGCATGGTGACCGCCAGCGTAACCACGATCAGGGGGCCGACAGCGAGGACCAGAATTTTCGATCTGAACGTCATTGATACTCTTCCCGTCGTTCAACCGGCGGCACAGCGGCCCCTGGTCCTTGTGACGGAGTTTTGCCTTCGCCACAACATCGCCGGCCAGCCGCTCGACATCGGCGCCGGCATACAGATCGGAGAATTCTCCAGCTTCCACAGCAATTTCACCGCGATCGGCGGCGTGGTCAACCAGGCGACAAAGGCGCAATCGCAGGCGCGGCCGGGCAAAAAACAAAAGCGCTTGCATTTAAATCCGAACGTTCGTATTTTTATCCATGAAAACCGGGGCCCATATCTGTGACGCGAACGCGCAAGATCACTACTGACGATATTCTCGATGCTGCAGAGCGCGTGGTCGTGCGCGCTGGCGCGGCCGGGCTTTCGATCGATGCGGTCGCGAAGGAAGCCGGCGTCAGCAAGTCGCGCGTCGTCTATGACCACAAGACGAAGAGCGCGCTTCTGGAAGCGCTGGTCGATCGTCGTGTCGGGGCAGATGTCGCCCATATGCAGGAATGCGTTGACGCCGCGACGGATACCCCTCACCCGGAGCTTTACGGCCGCATTGCCGCTGCCGACAAGACGCTCGACGATACCGACCGCGCCGTGGCGATGGCGATCAGCGCCTCCATGTCGAGCGAGGAAAACCTGCAGCAGATCATCCGCAAATGGGTGGTGAGCGATCTGGCGGCCATGGCCGCCGGGCCGAAGCCGCGAGCAGCCCTGATGGCCTATCTGGCGCTGACCGGTTTCTATTGTACCGAACTTTTCGATTTCCACCGCTGGAGCGGTGGCGAGCGCCAGCAGCTGCTCGAGGATATCCGTAACGTCTACACAACGTTTCGCGAGCCTCCTGAAACGAAGAGCTGACCCTAGTTAAACTCCAAACCGGTTCCGGGAATGCCGTTGAGCGGTCTTTCCGATGGGAACTGCTTGGGAAAAATGACCTGAACAAGCCGCCCGGGGGCGGCCAAAAAGGGAAAAGACTGATGTTGCGCAAGACCAGACTGCCGCGCCTCAAGGCGATCATGGCAGCCACCGCCCTCCTCGCATTCACCGCTGGTGAGACGCTGGCGCAGGAGGGCATGCAGATGCCGCCGGCCGCCGTCGGCGTCGTCGAGCTGAAGGCCCATGCCGTGCCTGTGGTCAACGAGCTGCCGGGCCGCATTGCCGCCACCCGTGTTTCGGAAGTGCGCGCCCGCGTCTCCGGCATCCTGCAGGAGCGCGTCTTCGAGCAAGGCACATTGGTCAAGCAGGGCGACGTGCTCTACCGCATCGATCCACGCATCTTCCGCGTCCGCGTCGCGAGCGCCGAAGCGACGTTGCAGCGCGCCAAGGCCACGCAGCAGAATGCCCGCCTGCAGCTGCAGCGCCAGCAGAACCTGAAGGAGCGCAATATCGCGACCGGCATCGATTACGATACGGCCGCCGTCGCCGTCGCCCAGGCCGATGCCGATGTGGCAAGCGCCGAAGCCGGCCTCGATGAGGCCAAGATCAATCTCGATTACACCGAGGTCCGCGCGCCGATTTCAGGCATCATCGGCGGCGCGCTGGTGACCGAGGGCGCGCTCGTGACGGCCGACGGCACCTCCAATCTGGCGCTCATCCAGCAGGTCGATCCCGTCTATGCCGATTTCACCCAGTCGGCCCAGGATCTCCTGAACCTCAAGCGCGCGGTGGCCGACGGCAAGCTTGCGAGCACGGCGCCCGGCGAGGCCCGCGTCGAACTCGTCTTCGACGATGGCAGCCTCTATGCCGAGCCCGGCCGGCTGCTCTTTGCCAGCGCCAATGTCGACCCCAATACCGGACAGGTGACGCTGCGCGCCGAATTCCCCAACAAGCATGGCGATCTCCTGCCCGGCATGTATGTGCGCGTGCGCATCGAACAAGCCGTGCGCCAGGATGCGCTGACCGTGCCGCAGCGGGCTGTCACGCGAAACGAAGCCGGCCAGGCGCAGGTCTATGTGCTCGCCGAAGGCAACAAGGCGGAACTTCGCCCGGTCACGCTCGGCCAGGTTCTCGGCTCCGAATGGGTCGTCGAGACAGGCCTGGAGCCCGGCGAAACCGTCATTGCCGATGGCGTGCAGAAAGTGCAGCCCGGCGCGACTGTCGCGCCCGAACCCTGGAAGCCGGACGCCCCGGCGGACACTTCCGCCGCACCAGCGGATGCTTCCGCGAGTGCCCCTGCTCCGGCAAAGACGGCGGAGTAAGAGCTCATGGCACAATTCTTCATCCGCAGGCCGATCCTGGCCTGGGTCTTCGCATTGTTCATTTCGATTGCCGGCATCATCGCAATCCCCTTCCTGCCGGTCTCGCAATATCCGAAGGTCGCTCCGCCGCAGCTTTCGATCTCCACCTCCTATCCAGGTGCCTCACCGCAGGAAATCTATCAGGGCGTCACCCGCCAGATCGAGGATGAGCTGAACGGCGTCGAAGGCCTGATGTATTTCGAATCGACATCGGACAATTCCGGCTCGGTCAGCATCAACGCCACCTTCCGCGCCGGCACCGATATCGACCAGGCCTCCGTCGACGTGCAGAACGCCATCCGCCGCGTCGAAGCCCGCCTGCCCGCCACCGTGCGTTCGCAGGGCATCAACGTCGAAGAGGCAAGCTCCGGCTTCCTGATGTTCATCGCGCTGACCTCGACGGACGGCACCCGCGATGAAGTGGCGCTCGGCGACTACATCACCCGCAACATCATCGGCGAGCTGCGCCGCATCGATGGCGTCGGTCGCGCCCAGCTCTTTGCTGCCCAGCGGGCGCTCCGCGTCTGGATCGATCCGGACAAGATGGTCGGCCTCAATCTCACGACCGACGACATCAACAACGCCATCACCGCCCAGAACGCCCAGGTCGCCGCCGGCCAGATCGGCGCTGCGCCGAACCCGGTCACCCAGGACCTGACGGCAACCGTTCTCGTGCAGGGCCAGCTGCAGACGCCGCAGCAATTCGGCGAAATCATCCTGCGCGCCAATCCCGATGGCTCCACCGTGCGCCTGAAGGATGTCGCCCGCGTCGAGCAGGGTGCGGAATCCTACAATTTCACCAGCCGCCTGAACGGCCAGCCGAGTGCGGCGATCGCCATCCAGCTCTCGTCGACGGGCAATGCGGTTGCCGTCTCCAACGCCGTCAACGCGAAGATGAAGGAGCTCTCGCGCTTCTTCCCGTCCGGCATCGAATATTCCGTTCCCTACGATACCAGCCCCTTCGTCTCGGCTTCGATCGAGAAGGTCATCCACACGCTGATCGAGGCTGTTGCCCTCGTCTTCGTGGTCATGTTCATCTTCCTGCAGAATTTCCGCTACACGGTGATCCCGACGCTCGTCGTGCCGGTTGCGCTGCTCGGCACCTGCGCGGTCATGTATGCGACGGGATTTTCGATCAACGTGCTCACCATGTTCGCCATGGTCCTGGCGATCGGCATTCTCGTCGATGACGCGATCGTCGTCGTCGAAAACGTCGAGCGCATCATGGCCGAGGAAGGGCTGTCGCCGAAGGCCGCCGCCCAGAAGGCGATGAGCCAGATCACCGGCGCCATCCTCGGCATCACGCTGGTTCTCTCCTGCGTCTTCATTCCCATGGCCTTCTTCCCCGGCTCGACCGGCATCATCTACCGCCAGTTCTCGCTGACCATGGTCGTCTCGATCCTGTTCTCGGCCTTCCTGGCGCTGTCGCTGACACCAGCCCTTTGCGCCACCTTCCTGAAGCCGATCAAGCAGGGCCATCATGGCAAACGCGGCATCGGCGGCTGGTTCAACCGCAATTTCGAGCGCATCACCGCGGGCTACTCGACGACGGTGACAGGCATGGCGCGCCGCGCCGGGCGCATGATGATCGTCTATCTCGCCCTCGTCGTCGGCCTCGGCTATCTCTTCATCAACCTGCCGACCGCCTTCGTGCCGGATGAAGACCAGGGCTTCATGATCGTCGATATCCAGGGCCCGCCGGAAGCGAGCGCCAACCGCACGATCGAATCCATCAAGCAGGTGGAAAAGATCTTCCGCACCGAATCCGCCGTCGAAAATATCGTCGCGATCCAGGGCTTCTCCTTCTCGGGCAACGGCGCCAATGCAGCCCTCGCCTTCGTGACGCTGAAGGACTGGGCGGACCGCGGCCCCGGCAATACCGTACAGGAAATCGCCAACCGCGTGAACGGCCAGCTCTTCGCCCTGAAGGATGCCACCACCTTCGCGCTCTCGCCGCCGCCGATCGAAGGCTTCGGCGCCACCGGCGGCTTCTCCTTCCGCCTGCAGGACCGCGGCGGCAAGGGCCAGACCGCCCTTGTCGAGGCGGCCGGCCAGCTGATGCAGATGGCGGGCAAAAGCCCGGTTCTCACGGGCATGCGCGTCGAAGGCATGCCGGACGCAGCCCAGGTGCTGATGGTGATCGACCGCGAAAAGGCGAACACCTTCGGCATATCCTTCGCCGATATCAACAACGCCATCACCGCCAATCTCGGCTCGTCCTATATCAACGACTATCCGAATACCGGCCGCATGCAGCGCGTCATCGTGCAGGCGGATGACCGCGCCCGCCTGCAGATCGACGACGTGATGAAGATCAACGTGCGCAACGCGAGCGGCGGCATGGTGCCGCTCTCCTCCTTCGCCATTGCCCAATGGCAGAAGGGCGCACCGCAGATCGTCGGCTATAACGGCTATCCGACCGTGCGCATCTCCGGCGCGCCGGCCCCCGGCCAGTCCTCGGGCGCGGCAATCGCCGAAATGGAGCGTCTGGCCTCGCAACTGCCGGAAGGTTTCGGCTTCGAATGGTCCGGCCAGTCGGCGGAAGAAATCACCTCCGGCAGCCAGGCGCCGATCCTCTTCAGCCTGTCGATCCTCTTCGTCTTCCTGCTTCTGGCAGGTCTCTACGAAAGCTGGTCGATCCCGCTCGCGGTCATGCTGGTCGTGCCCCTCGGGGTCATCGGCGCGGTGGCGGCCGTGATGCTGCGCGATATGCCCAACGACATCTACTTCAAGGTGGGCCTCATCGCGATCATCGGTCTATCCGCCAAGAACGCCATCCTGATCGTGGAATTCGCCAAGGATTATTACGCCGAAGGCAAATCCCTGCTGGATTCGGCGATAGAAGCCGCCCGCGTCCGCTTCCGCCCGATCATCATGACCTCGCTCGCCTTCACCCTCGGCGTCGTGCCGCTGGCAATAGCGACAGGCCCGAGCGCGGCAAGCCAGAACGCCATCGGCACCGGTGTGCTGGGCGGCATGATATCAGCCACGGTTCTGGCCATCTTCTTCGTCCCGGCCTTCTTCGTCTTCGTGCTGAAGCTGATGAGGACGAAACGACCGGTCACCGAGCAGGAAACGCCCGCACCACAGGAAACCCCGCCAAACGCCCCGACCGTCCACCCCTGACCGCAGCGGCCGGTGCGTCATGCCTCCCGGGCTCCCTTGAGGGCCTGGGAGGCAGTTTCGAAGCCCGATCTACAGCAATGCGCCACATGGGGCCGAACGCGAACGCCCCAATCCTCCCCACGAATAGCAGGTCGGAGGGCGGGCCACGTGCCCGATAGCGGTTGTCGGAAATCTCGAATGTCCGGATCAAAGCGACTTGACGAGCCGAATGATCGCCGGCGCCGGTCCGAATTTGGCGATCGAGGTCTTGCGAAAATCCAGGAAGTCCTGCGCCGGAAGCGCCTTTGAGAAAAGCCAGCCCTGGCCGAACGAGACGCCGTGCTCGCGCAGATAGGCGGCCTGCTCTTCCGTTTCGACACCTTCCGCAACGGCGAACAGTCCAAGCTCCTGTGCCATCTCGATAATATGCAGGGTTACGGAACTCGTCGCTGTGGCCCGCCCAATCATGTCGATGAAGGATTTGTCGATCTTCAGCGCATCCACAGGCAGACCCTGGAGATATTGGAGGCTGGAATAGCCCGTCCCGAAATCGTCGATGGCAACCGAGTGGCCGGCTTTTCGTGCCCTCTCCAGATTCGTCCGCGCGGCCTCGACGTCCATGAAGCCCCTCTCTGTCGCCTCCAGCCAGATCTGCTCGTTGTGAATATCCGTGTTCTGAAGCTTTTCGGCGATCATGTCGATGAAGCGGCCCGATTTGATATCGGCCGCACAGAGATTGATCGCGATGTGCAGCCCCCTGTCGCTGGCGAGAACCTCCGACATATCCTTTACGACCGCCTCGACCACCTGATCGGTGATCGGCATAATCAGCCCCGTTTCCTCCGCAAGCGGGATGAAGAGATCGGGGCGGACCATGCTGCCATCCCGTTGCCGCCATCGCACCAGCGCCTCGGCGCCCACACAGACACCCGTCGCCAGCTCGATGATAGGCTGGTAATGCACGATGAACTGCCGTCTATGGATCGCAAACTCCAGTTCGGCCCGCGGCGACAGCTTTCCCCTGGAAAACACCACGACCACAGCCACGATGAACGCGGCGATGAAAAGGCCGACCGGAAGAAACAAGGTCAGCTCCCGGCGAAGCTGGCCGTACACCATGCTTGTCTGCTCCGAAGTCACGGCGACGACACCACCGCCCGATACCGACGCAAACATCCTCTCGCCGTCGATGCCCGTGACCTTATTGTCGATATGCTGGCGGGCGAACGAAATATCCGGATCGTTGCTTCCATCGATCAGCAGCCCGCTGTTGTTGAAAAGCGCAAGCGATATGCCGCGGCCAAGCTCGACATCGACAAACCTTGAAGGCGTCACAAGGACATTGTGATTGCCCAGGTGCAGCGCCGTCATATGTTTGCCTCGGCTTACAATAGGCAGAATGCGAAGAGATACCTCCACGCCGTCAGCGGTGGTGTAATCCACACGCGGTTTCGCGATATCGGCTTCCGTGACGCCCCATGACGTGCACTTGAGCTTGCCATCTTCGAAATAGCCGATCTCCTCCACAGACGCCGTATTTATGGTCAGCACACGCATGAGCGCGATATGCTGCGGTGAGCAGGGAGTGACATTTGCGGCATCCACTTCGGCAAGTGCTGCGCGCGCATCGGAAAAGGTGAAACTTGCCCGCTCGACCGCGTCTTCGGCCTGTCGCTGAAGGCCCGACAGTTCCTTGCCGATCGCAATCTGCCATGAGGCATAGGCCATGACCGCCAGCGGCGCGACCGCCCCGACGACAGCAAGCACTATGCCCAGCGTGATGACACGATACCGTCTGGCTTGCATGAGTCACCTATAATTCAACTATAAGAACATAATCAGCAAGCATTAATCAAGAGGCAAACCAGCGGTCGGTATTGCGTGGAAACATCGCCAAGGGGTTTCTTCTCAGCTGCCGCAGGAGCCACCATGAAAACTGGCGGCCAGCAGGCCGCCAGAGGCCATGTCATAGCCCGATGGCAGGAGGCCAGAGCGTGTGTCCACGGCACAACCGAACAAACCCCGGCCCTCCGATAGACGCAGCATCCACCCCGCCCTATATGCGCCCCGCAAAAGCACCATTGCTGGGAGCGCCCCATGCCATCCACCTTCATCGCCAAGGGCGCCGATGCCTATGAAGCCAGCATGGGCCGCTGGAGCCGCAAGCTCGCAGACCCGTTCCTCGCCTTCGCAGGCGTGCCCTCGCACGGCCGCGTCCTCGACGCCGGCTGCGGTACCGGCAGCCTGACGCTGGCGCTCGCAACCCATCCGGGACTGAGCGCCATCGAAGCCCTGGATTTCGAGCAAAACTTCGTCACAGCCCTCAGCGCCCGCACGGATGACCCGAGAATATCGACCCGCCAGGGCGACGTCTGCGCCCTGCCCTATGACGACAAGAGCTTCGACGCCGCCTATTCCCTGCTTGTCCTGCATTTCGTCTCCGACGCCGACAAGGCCATCGCCGAAATGCGCCGCGTCCTGAAACCGGGCGCCACCGCCGCAGCTGCCGTCTGGTCCCATGACGGCATGCCGAGCTGGCGTCTCTTCTGGAACACGATCCGCGCCGTCGAACCCGAAGCCGAAGGCAACGGCATCCCCTCCGGCCCGAGGCCGATGACGGCGGAGGGCGAGCTGCGGGCGCTCTTTGCGAATGCCGGCTTTGCCGATGTCACCGAGGCAAGGCTGACGATCACGATGAACTACGCCGATTTCGACGATTTCTACCTGCCGAAGGTCTATGGGCAGGGACGGTTTTCGGCGTTTTTCGAGGCGTTGCCGGAGGTGCGGCAGGAGCGGCTGAGGGAAGCGTTGAAAGCAGCTTATCTGGATGGCAGGTCAAAGGATGGGCCGCGTGGGTTTGAGAGTGTGGCCTGGGCGGTGCAAGGCGTAGCTTGATGGCGCCGTGCAAAGAGTGGAATTAGCCAAACCCGCTCGCAGAGCTTTTCCGGTCAGGCAATCTTCACTTGCTGCTCAATCCTCAGCCACCGGCGCCGCTTTGCCGCGCTTCGTTCTGAAGATGTTTAGACCGAGCCTAAATACGGTGACAATGAACGCGCCGAGCCCGAATGCACCGAAAAGAACACCAAAGTAAATCTCCAGCGGAAGATCATGAAGTCCCCAAAAATTCTCCTGAACCCGACATTTTGCCCCGCTATAAGCGTTGCCATAAGCGAGCTTGGCGCAATAGTTCGATGTTATGGGCCAGAGGTAGAAAAGCACGTCAATGACAAGCGGAAATGCAAGGCTAGCCAATAGTCCCTTGATTGGCGCCATGTCCGATACCAACTTTTGAGGCTTCCCTTCCGGCTTCCGAGCTACCCACGATAGCCAGCACAAGAGGAAGACGACGCCGGTGCAAACCACTTGCGCCGTCAGCAAAATCGTCATGTGGTCGACAGACGGTCGCCAAAAATGGACCGCGAAGGCCGCAACGCCCGACACCAGACCCACAGAGGAAGCAAAGAAGTTAAAGGAAAAATCTTTACGTGTGACAAAAGCGAAAAACACACCATAAGCCGCAGCCATCGTAAGGCCCAAAGGAACCGGCCCAATCGCCCAGGGCAAGGAAAGATCAATCATTGCGCCCCATTTGTATGCTTCTCAATCGCCAAATAAAAACGACAGCTTGAAGTAAATAAACTCTCACCTAAAAGTTTTAAACAGGCGTCCACACGAATTTGTTCGATTGAATCCTTACTCGCGACTGCCTATCGCTCAATACCAAAACTTCAGCGGCATCCTCGTCATATTCATTGATCGCCATGCCGGCGTCGAGCGCCGTATCAATACACGCCTGCCGCATCGTCTCCGCCAGCATCCGTTCCACATGGCAGGCGTCGCAACTCTTTCGTCAGTACGTCATGTTTCGCAGCTCGGGAAAATCGTAGTAACGCAGCCGCTCGTCGCGGCAGCGGACGTCATTCTTTGAGAGGCCCATGATCATATTCTGCTTCAAGGTAAGGTCGATATAGGACCAGTTCGGGTTGGCACGCTCCGTCGTCCGCGTGCAATAAGCGTAGACCTGCTTTTCAGGATCGAGCAGCACCACGCTCGAAATTTCGGCCTTCACGAAATTCCCCGGTTTGATGGTTCCGCGCACGGCGTCCACATACTCGCGCTTAACTGAGCTGGACGGAGGACGTTGCGAATCCAAAACAGATTGTGGTGCCGGAGTCTGGCAGCCGGCCAATGTGATCGCGGCGGCACAGAGAAGTACAGATCAAGTTCGATCTCCCAAAAGGCAAAGCACAAGGCGCAGAATATTTCCTACAAATATTACGAGAATAATATCCGCAATACACGGCCATCCACAGCCGATGCCGCGAACCCGCGACACCGGCGTCGTGCAGAGATCCGGGGTGCGCCCGAACCTCACCAAGCCTGCTGCGTCGGCATCACAAACACCTCGGCAATATCCACATGCCTGGGTGACTCCACCGCAAACAGAACCGTCTCGGCGATATCCTCAGCCTTGAGGAATTCCATCTGCGTCTTCAGATCTTCCATCTGCTGGCGCGCCGCGGGATCGGAGATCTGGTCGTAGAGTTCGGTCTCGACAGCACCGGGCTGCACGCAGGTCACGCGGATATTGTGCTTCTTGCCGAGCTCGATGCGCATCCCGTCAGACAGAGCCGTGATCGCATGTTTCGTCGCGCAATAGACCGTCAGGCCGCCGAACACCTTGCGGCCGGCTATCGATGATGTGTTGACGATATGGCCGGATTTCTGACCGATCATATGCGGCAACACCGCCGCCGTCGTGTTCAGCACGCCCTTGATATTGACGTCCACCATCCGGTGCCATTCGTCCGTCTTCAGCGCGTCGATATCCGACAGCGGCATCAGGCCGGCATTGTTGAAGAGGATATCGATACTGCCGAAGGTTTCGGCGAGCCTGGAAACGCCCGCCTCGACGGAGGCGACATCGACGACATCCATTTCAAGAGCGATCGCCTGCCCGCCGGCCCGGCTGATCTGCGAAACTATCTCTTCCAGCCGCTCAGTGCGACGCGCGGCAAGCCCGACCTTGGCGCCATTGGCTGCAAGCTTGAGCGCCGTGGCAGCGCCGATCCCGCTCGACGCGCCAGTGATGAGTGCGGTTTTTCGTTCGAGTGACATGTTCATTCCCTTTCATTGCGGTGCCTGAGACGGCTGGTTTCGACGGGAACAAACTAGAAAAATCATGCCGGCCCTTCGCTCGGCTGCTTGCTGGAACTGTCGCGGATTTGCTGCGAAAGAGAGCAATTCCAGCAAAAGTGTGCAGCGGTTTTGCGTCCGGAATTGCGTAAAAGGAGTCTACCCGCGATAGTCACGCGGGCTGACGCCGACCTGCCGGCGGAACACCTGCGCAAAATGGCTGGGGCTGGAATAGCCGAGATCGAGCGCGATCTGGATGATGCTCGCATCCGTCTCGCGCAGCAGCCGGCGCGCCTCGGCCATCTTCAGCTGTATGAAGTAATCCGATGGCGACGAACCCGTCGATTGCTTGAAGACGCGGGAGAAATGAAAGGGGCTGAGTTCGGCCTCCGCAGCGAGGCTTTCGAGATTGAAAGCACGATCGAGCCCCGCCTCCATCATCCGCACCACCTTTTGCAGTTTGAAGGCCGGCAGCGCCCCGCGCCGGGCGGGCACCGCGCCGTATCGGCTGCCGTAATGCCGCACGAGATGCACGGCGAGCGCCTGCGCAATGCCTTGTACAGCCATTTCGCTAGGCTCGGCAGCGTCCGTCAGCTCTTTCAGGATCATCCCCATCAACCCCGAGATCACCTCGTCCCGCGCCCCCGAAACATCCACCAGCCGAAACTGCTCCGCGCTGTTAGCGCCCAAAACCTCCGCTATCGCCCGCTGGTAGATCGGCAGCCCGAGATAGAGATGCATGACGCAAAGCGGCTCGCCCGCGCTCGTCTCCCATCTGAGTTCATAAGGCGTCTCGCTCTGCGTCAGATAAAAGTCACCGGCAGAGACCTCCACCGCCATCCATTCGCCGCCGATATCGCGCTCCTCGATGCGAGCGGAGCCGGAGACGATCCAGACCACCAGCGGCTCGGCGACGGCGGGGACGAGGAGATTGGTCTCCAGCAGCTGGTGGGAGAGCAGATGGACGGAGATGGTGCTCCATGCCGGGCCGTGGCTGCGGGCGAGAAGGCGGGCGTGGATACGCTGGCTCAGGGCTTCAGGGGTGGATTTTTCGGGCATTGTTGGATGGATCGAGCCAAGTGAAAACATGGAAGCTAGTGCCTAGCGGGAATCTACCTCATCCCACCAGAACGGTTGTGGAAAAAATAGATTTCAAAGTAACTTAAAATTGCACACAACGTCCGAAGTTTGTAAAACAAACCGTTGACTTCGTCGATTCGCTGGATAAAAACCCGGATGCACTTACGCGAATGGCATTTAAGCTTGGTCGGGCGTTTCGCTAGACCTCACTCGATTGGTTTCCTTTTTGCGGCTCGGAAGGTTCCAAAGCCTTACCGCCTCGATGAGGACGCTCCGCTCGGCAAGACTTTGTAACCTTCCGAGCCTTTGGTAAGTGATCGACGATCTCAACATTGAGAACATACTCGAACTGATAGACCCGGACAAAATCCGGGTCTATCAGCCGACAAGAATAATATTTATTTGCGGAGGAAAAACCAAAGTCGCAGCACAGCCTCCAATATCGTTGCGCGATGCGTTTATGCGGATTGCCTATTCCCGCCCCTTTGAGCGCTTCACTCCGATCCTTGCTGAAGAATTGAATGCGTTCTTCCCTGACGGCAACTATAAAGATTTCCTCAGCCTCGAAAGCGACATCGCGCAGATTTCGGCGATAGTTTTGCTATTTTCCGAAAGCTTCGGAAGCGCAGCTGAGCTTGGCGCTTTCGCAATGATTAGCGAGATCGCGCAGAAACTTTTAGTTGTCATAGATGACAAACACTATGAGGAAAATTCATTCATCAAACTGGGTCCATTGAGGGCACTTGAGATAGCAAATGGCGACGGCTGCGTCTGCGTTATCAACTTAAAAGATCTTGGCATTACCAATATTACCGAGCTCGAAAGGCTCAACGTCGATTTATTCTCACGAGTTATCCAAGAAGCATTTCAGCATAGAGAACGGTCAATACCTGAGCACAGCACATTCAATCCAACGCTGAGTGGGCACGTTATAAAGCTAATAGTTGGCCTTATACAATGGTACGGCGCCTTGACGGTCGCTGAAATTGAGACCGCACTATATTGTCTGAACGTAAATTGTCCTCCTGCACGAATTCCCGATTACCTTCTGTGCGCCCAATTCGCTCAATGGGTCACCCCAAAAAAACGCGGTGTTCAAACATTCTACGTAGCAAAATCAAATACGATGGCTGTGCAATTTGTTGCACGTTCGGGAAAGAAGATGGTCAATCGACAGCGCTGGCAAGCCGAAATTCGAGCACACTGGAAGGCAAATGACGATCTGCGATTTCGCTCAATAGCCGAAGTGATGAATGAGGCGTGATGTGACAGAACTTCTCAAACAGCTTTCGATTGAGACTGGATTGGTGGAAGGCACTGTTCGCCAAATCATTGCAAATGCGCCCGAACGGTACAAAACCTACCACATCTCGAAAAAGAATGGCGGGACACGTAAGATTGCGCAACCTGCACGAGAGGTCAAACTCCTGCAGAGAGCTTTGACTGACCTACTATTAAGCAAGCTTCCAGTTCACCCGGCGGCGACCGCATACGTCAAAGGTCGCAACATAAGACATAACGCCGAGCTGCATTGCCACTCGGGGCCGATCCTAAAAATGGATTTTAAGGACTTTTTCCCTTCAATAACCGCGCGCGACTGGGCTGCATATTGTACTCAAACGAATTGCCTTGCCGATCCTGAGGACATACGGCTCACGTCACTTTTGCTTTTTCATCGCCCTGCCGGCGGGAGAGTTCTTCGACTAGCGATCGGAGCGCCGTCGTCACCGATCGTTTCCAACCTAGTCATGTTTCCTTTTGATCAAATAATTTCCGAGGCCGTTGCTGTCGACCGTGTCATCTATAGCAGATACGCCGATGATCTCACCTTCTCAGGACCACGTACCGGTCATCTAACCGTTGTCGCCAAAGCCGTCAGAGACGCTCTTAAAGAGATCCAGTATCCGTCGCTAAAGCTCAACCCAGAAAAAACTACTTACGCAACGATGAAGTATCACCGTCAGGTGACTGGACTTACGCTCGCAAACGACGGTCGTGTTACGATAGGGCGTGATAGAAAGCGAGCATTGAGAGCGCAACTCGATCACTACCATAAAGGTATCTTGCCTTTGAAAGAAATTCCGCGATTGGCTGGCAACCTAGCGTTCGTAAGATCCGCGGAGCCGAGTTTCTTTTTTAAGCTTGTAGAGCGGCATGGCTATCAAAAAATCCATGACATACTTCGCCAAAGCAACCGAAAAAACAAAAAATTGCAGAGTGAACCTACTGGAAGTCCAATATAATATAAAGAAAATCGTATACTATGCGGTTTCGCCAAAATCACTATCGACACTTCTCGCGAAAAGAGCGGGCTTCGTTTGTTCAAACCCCGACTGTCGAGTTTCGACAGTCGGGCCGAATGCGGAGTCGAGCAAATATACGACTGTAAGTGAAGCGGCGCACATATGCGGGGCACGTCCCAACTCCGCCAGATATAATGAGGAAATGTCGGACAGCGCGCGCGGAGACTTCACGAACGCGATATAGTTGTGCAGCAATTGCCACACCCAAATTGATCGAGATCCTGCGCGCTTTCAGGTGGCTATCCTTTTGACGTGGCGAGAAGAACATGACAAATTTATTGCCGTTGATCTCGGAACAACAAGCGGTCGAATAAGAGCCGAGGTTGTTTCAGCCCAACTCGAACAGTTCAAGAACTACCCGCCAATAGTCAGGCGAATTGCTGCCGATAAACCAATTGGATGGGAATCGTGGCGCACCGCGGAACTTTTGCGTCACCTTAATCGTCCTGCATTTCGGCAGCTTCATCATTTAACCGACCGACTATACGCACGGCCGAATATTCATCACTCTTTGGATGATTTATTCTCTGTTTCTGTGAACCATGAGCAGAGTTAGCATGCGCTGCCGTCACAACTCCGTACCCTCACTCCCCCACCACTCCCCCAGCCTTCTTCCAAGCATCAATCCCGCCCTCAATATGACACGCGCTCCCCATCCCCGCATCCTGCGCCGCCTGCACGGCCATCGCCGACCGCTCTCCGAACGCACAGTAAAACACCACCCGTTTCCCCGTCGCCATCGCCAGCTCGTGCAGCATCCCGCCCGCTGACAGGTTCTCCTGCAGGTCCGCATAGGGCGCATGCAGCGCGCCCGGGATCACGCCATGCCGCTCCCGCTCGCTCCTCTCGCGCAGGTCCACGATGACAACATCGCTGCGCCCCCTCAGCCCCAGCGCATCCCGCGCGCTCACCGCCCAGCCCTTCCTTGCAATCTCCTCCTGATGCAGCCCGATGTGGATGTTGGCGGGCACGGCGACGTCCATCATCTTGGGGTTGGGCAGGTGCAGGTTGTTCATGAGGTCGACATATTCGTCGATCGATTTGACCTGCAGGCGCGGGTTGAAGCGCTTTTCCTCGCCGATGGTCGAGACCGTGTCGCCCTTGTAGTCGTGGGCGGGGAAGAGCAGCGTTTCCTCCGGCAGACGCAGGAGCTTGTTGAAGATCGAGTCATATTGGGCGCGCGGGTCGCCGTTCTGGAAATCGGTGCGGCCGGTGCCGCGGATGAGCAGCGTGTCGCCGGTGAAGATGCGGTCGCCCATCAGATAGGAATAGGAATCGTCCGTATGGCCGGGCGTATAGAGCACGTCGAGGCTCATGCCCTCGATCGTCACCCGGTCGCCTTCGGCAACGCGCATGGCGACGACATCGGCCTTGGTCTGCTCGCCCATCACGGTGATGCAATGCGTCTGGTCGCGCAGCGCGCCGAGGCCGGTAATGTGGTCGGCATGGAGGTGTGTGTCGACCGCCTTGACCAGCTTCAGGTCCAGCTCGCGCACGAGCTGCATGTAGCGATCCACCTTTTCCAGCACGGGATCGATGATCAGCGCCTCGCCGCCGCGCCTGGAGGCGATGAGATAGGTATAGGTGCCGGAAACACTGTCGAAAAGCTGTCGGAAAATCATGGTCGTCTCCGTGATGTGCTCATCTCGATCTCGCCAAGCGAACGGATACCGGCTCCAGGGCGCCGTGCATCCGTTCGGACGGGTAATGGACGCTCTGTCTTTTCAATCTCCGCAGCAGGCTTTCCGAAAATCGAATCCGATTTTCGGGCCGATGCCGTGGCCGATGATACGCTCGCATGGAAAAAAGCGGAATATGGGACGAGGACGGATGCACACTCCCGCCCTCGCCTCTTCGGATGACCTTCCCTAAGGGCAAGCTATTCATTTCCTTACGGGAGGCAGCATCTTTCAGGTCAGGATCGGCTGCGGCACGATGCGGATATAGGGCTTCGGCTCCTTCCAGCCCTGCGGATAGAGCTGCTTCGCTTCGTCATTGGAAACTGAGCCCGCGATGATCACCTCGTCGCCCGGCTTCCAGTTCACGGGCGTTGCCAGGCGATGCTTGGCCGTCAGCTGCAGGCTGTCAATCACGCGCAGGATCTCGTCGAAATTGCGCCCCGTCGTCATCGGATAGGAGATGACGAGCTTGATCTTCTTGTCCGGGCCGATGACATAGACATTGCGCACCGTCTGGTTGTCGGCGGCCGTGCGTCCCTCGGATGTCTCGCCGGAAGCGGCCGGCAGCATGTCGTAGAGCTTGGAGACGGCAAGCGTGGGATCGCCGATCATCGGGAAGTTCGGCGCCATCCCCTGCGTTTCGGCAATATCCATTGCCCAGCCGGAATGCCTGTCGACCGGATCGACCGAGAGGCCGATGATCTTGACGCCGCGCTTGTCGAATTCCGGCTTCAGCCGCGCCATGTAGCCGAGCTCCGTGGTGCAGACGGGCGTGAAATCCTTCGGGTGGGAAAACAGGATGCCCCAGTCCTTGCCCAGCCATTCGTGGAAGCTGATCATGCCGTCGGTGGTCTCGGCGGTGAAATCGGGGGCGATGTCGTTGATGCGCAGTGACATGGTCTTGGTCCTCTTGGTTTGCCGGCCGCCTCTGGCCGGGGTCGCGAAATCTGGGCTGATCCTCTTTGCGCTGCTCTGGGTGTGTTGCCATCGCCAGCGCCGGATGTACGATGGCGACATTACGTACCGGCCGTTCCTCCAGCGTTCCCCGAGCCAGCTTTCGCTGCGGCGGGCGGGAACGCCGGCACGGACATTTTTTCGACATGGCATTTTCGAGACATTCCGGGCCGCGATCGGGCCTGATCTGACAGGGGCATAATGTGAAAATTTCTCTGGAGCTGCTCGGCCGCTTTGCGGTCCGCGTCGATGGTGTCGAAATCCCGGCCGCCGCCTGGAAGCGAGACCGCGCCGCCGCCATCATCAAGCTGCTGGCGCTCTCGCCCGAGCGTCGCATCCACCGCGAACAGGCGATGGAGGCCTTCTGGCCTGATCTGGATGCGGAAGCCGCCGGCGCCAATCTGCGCAAGGCGCTGCATTTCGCCCGCAAGGCGCTCGGCGCGCCTGACGCGATCGGCATAGTAAGGGAAATCGTCGCCTTCTCGCCCGACGTTGAAATCGAGACCGACGTCATCAGGTTCGAGACCGCCGCAAAGGCTGCACTGCGCAGCAGGGATGCGGCCGAATGCGAGACCGCGGCCGATCTCTATGGCGGCGCGCTGCTGCCGGACGACCGCTTCCTCGAATGGCTGGACGCACCCCGCCAGCGCCTGCAGCAGCTCTATGTGGAGACACTGCGCGCTGGCAAGCTGTGGCGCCGGCTGATCGCGCTCGACCCGACCGACGAGGAGGCGCAATGCGCCCTCATGCAGGCAGCCCTTGATGCCGGCAACCGCACGGAGGCGATCCGCCAGTTCGACCAGCTGCGCGAAAAGCTGCACGCCGAGCTCGGCGTTGGCCCCAGCCGCCCGGCAATCGAGCTCTACGAGCGGGCGCTGGCTCTGTCGGGCGCGCAACCGGCAGCCCCGGTGGAGCGCATCCGCGCAGCCCTTGCCTGGGCGCTCGTGCATCTGCAGAGCGGCGAATTCGCAAAAGCTGCCGATCTCGCCCGCCAGACCCGCGCCGAGGCGCTGGATGCCGGGCTCGGCCGCGAGGTCGGCGAAGCCGGCGCCATCCTCGGGCTCACGGCCCATATGCAGGGCCAGTGGCGAGAGCTGTTCCGCAGCGAATTTACCGAATGGGTAAGGAAGCGCAGCGCCTTCGTGCCCGCCGTCTTCGATGGCCATCTCTGCCTTGCGGAATTCTGCCTGTGTGACGCCCGCGGCCACGGCCTCATTCACGAGAGCGCCGAAGAGCTGCTCGGTGTCGCCGACGAGGCAAAATCCGTGGCCGGCCGCGGCCTCGCCTGCCTCATCCTCGGCGAAATCGCCCGCTGCGCCGGCAATCTCGATGAGGCCGAACGGCTGCTTGTTGAGGCCGAGCGCCTGCATGTGGAAGCCAATGCCATCTCCGGCCGGGTGCTGGTGCTGGAGCGGCTGGCCGAGATCGCGCTTGCCCGCGGCCAGAAATGGCGCGCCGCCCGCTTCATCCAGAAGGCATTTGCCGATGCGCAGGCCTCCTGGCTGTCAGGCCACCTGCTCTTGCGCCTGCAGGCGCTCGCCGTGCGCTCCGCCACCAGCAAGGAAAAGGTCGCCGAAGCCATCCTCACCGGCGACCGGCTTCTGACCCCCGGCGCCTGCCAGCCTTGCTCCATGGGCCTGCGCACGGCGTCCGCGATCGCGCTCGCACAGGCCGGCAATCTCGACCAGGTCGACCGCCGCCTGAACGAGGCCGAACGCATTGCCGGCATGTGGCAGGGCGGCCCTTGGGCGGCTGCTCTATGGGAGGCCCGCGGCGTCCAGCGCCAGGCCCAGGCCAACAGAATCCGCGCCGTCGCCGCCTTCGCCGAGGCCGCCGCCCGCTATGAGGAACTCGGCCGGCCACTCGATCAGGCGAGATGCCTCGCCCAGATGGATGAGGCGCAGATGGCTGTGGCGGTCTGACAAGTCAAAAAGCCTGCCAAGTCTGCGTTTTAACTGTGCAAAAATTAAACAAATACCCGGCGGAAAGCTCCGCCGGGTATTTATTAAGCAACAGCTGAAATAATTTCGCCGCGATTTAAAAAGTGAAATTGCGGTTCCATTATTCAGGCCTACAATGTTCCACGCTGGATGCTGCAAACCCAGTGGAGAAGGGTTGCCCAACCTGTTGAACCGGGCGGCCCTTCTCCTTCCTTTACCGCAAGCGCGGATCTGTTGCTATTACATGCGTAACATCGTGAACAGGCATTGAAGAAATCCCCAGGGCGGACGGGGCTGCACGAGGACGTGATCTACTTTTTGTTGAAGAACACAATCTGCGCCCTAGAACGTTCGGGGGGACGTTTGAGGGAATGTCGATGATAAGAGAGAAAATGTCGGCGAGTCAGACGCCGATGCAGGAAGAAGATGTCGCTCTTTGCCAGAGCGTCTATGACCATATCTGTGCGGCACGGCATATCGCCACGGACGGCGAACGCGAGGAACTGGCGATCCAGATCCTGCATTTCTATCAGCATGGCGTGAAGGACCAGGGCAGCCTGGAGCGGCTGTTGCTGTAGGTGGAAGACGGCGCATTGCGCAGGGTATCTGCCTATGGCACCCCTACCCGACGGCCGCCCCTGCGTAATGTCCCGGCCCAGCCCCGATCTCTGCAGCGAAGCAGACTGGCTTTCGCGCCTATGCTACACTCCCGCTCGAGAGCATGCTCATCGAGGGGACCGGCATGGAACGCAAGCTCGCAGCCATTCTCGCCGCCGATGTCGCCGGCTATTCGGCGCTGATGGAGCAGGATGAGGCCGGTACGTTCCAGCGGCTGAGGGCGGATCACAAGGAGCTGCTGGAGCCGGAAATCCGCCAACATAATGGCCGCATCTTCAAGCTGATGGGCGATGGATTGTTGGCCGAATTCGGCAGCGTCGTCGATGCGGTGGAATGCGCCGCCGCCCTGCAGCGCGGCATGATCAGGCGCAATGCCGATGCTGCGGAAAGCACCCCGCTGGAAATACGGATTGGCATCAATCTCGGCGAGGTCATCGTCGAGGGCGAGGATCGCTATGGCGAAGGCGTCAATATCGCCGCCCGCCTGCAGGCCCTAGCCGACCCCGGCGGCATCTGTGTTTCGGGCAAGGTTTCGAGTGAGGTTTCCGGCAAGCTCGCCTTTGCCTTCGAGCCGATGGGCGAGCAGCGGGTCAAGAATATTGCCGAGCCGATCGCCTGCTACCGCGTGACGTTCGATCAGGGCATGTCTTCACGCGCCGGGCCGCGGGCGCCGAAAAGGATCTCGATCGCAGTCCTGCCCTTCAGCAACATGAGCGGCGACCCGGAGCAGGAATATTTCTCCGACGGCATCACCGAAGACATCATCACCGACCTCGCGAAAATCTCCGGCCTGCATGTCATCGCCCGCAACACGAGCTTCACCTATAAGGGCCGGGCCGTGAAGATCGAGCAGGTGGCCCGCGAACTCGGCGTCGGCTTCCTGCTGGAAGGCAGCGTGCGCAAGGCCGGCGCCCGCGTCCGCATCACCGGGCAGCTCGTCGACGGCCGGGATGGCAGCCACCTCTGGGCGGAGCGCTACGACCGCGAACTGACCGATATCTTCGCCATACAGGACGAGATCGCCCACGCCATCATCGAGCAGCTGAAGGTCAGGCTGCTGCCGGATGAGAAAGCGGCGATCGACGCCACGCCGACGGAGGATGTCAAGGCCTACACCTACTACCTCCGGGGCCGGCAATTCCTGCACATGTGCTCGAGATCCTACATGCTGCTGGCGCGGCGCATGTTCTCGAAGGCGGCCGAGATCGACCCTGACTATGCGCGCGCCTATGCCGGCATCGCGCTCTGCGATTCCGTTCTCCACTCCTGGCAATATGCCGATATCTCGATCGAGGGCATTCTCGCGACGAGCGCCAGGGCGCTGGAACTCGATCCCGATCTCGCCGACGCCCATGCCTCGCGCGGCCTCGCCCTGCAATATGGCGGCCAGCGCGATGAAGCCGCCGCCGAATTCGAGCTGGCGCTCACGCTCGATCCGGATCTGCATGAGGCAAACTATTTCTTCGCCCGCTTCTTCTTCGAAAATGGCGATTTCGAACAAGCCGCCACCCTGTTTGAACGCGCCACCCAGCTGCGGTTCGACGACTACCGCTCCGCCGCGCTCCTGGCCTGCATCTATCTCAAGCTTGGCCGCCGCGCCGACATGCAGCGGGCCGGTCGGCTGGGCCTTGAGCGGGCCGAACGCGAACTCAGCCAGCATCCCGAGAATTCAAGCCCTGCCCAGCTCGGAGCATTGATGCTCGCCTATCTCGGCGAATGCGACCGCGCCAGGGAATGGGCGGCGCGCACGCTCGCCATCGACCCCGATGATCTCAACGCCATGTACAATATCGCCTGCGCCTATCTGAACATGGGAGACCAGGAAGCAGCGCTCGTCCTCCTGGAAAAGGTCCTCCCGATCGCCTCCGTGCACCGCCACTGGTGGACCAGCGATCCGGACCTCGACACGATCCGCGATCACCCGCGATACAGGAGGCTGGTGGAGATGACAGCAGCAGGCAACTGACGCGCGCCGTTCTCACGGTTGACCTCCGCGTACAAGCCCTACCTAAACCCCGGCTGACATGCTGAGGAGGTTATGGTGACGGCACTTATCGAGGATTACGCCCTTATCGGCGATTGCGAGACCGCAGCACTCGTCTCCAGAAACGGCTCGATCGACTGGCTGTGTTTTCCGCGCTTCGACTCCCCCGCCTGTTTCGCCGCCCTGCTCGGCACCGAGGAGAACGGCTTCTGGTCGCTGGCGCCTTCGGGCGGCAAATACAGCACCACGCGCCGCTACCGCGAAGACACGCTCATCCTCGAAACCGAATTCCGGACCGAGACCGGCACCGCTGTCGTCACCGACTTCATGCCGTTGCGCGATGGCACGAGCGACCTGATGCGCATCGTCGAGGGCAAGAACGGCACCGTCGCCTTCGACATGGAGCTCAACCTGCGCTTCGATTACGGCCGCACCGTTCCCTGGGTCACGCATGGCGAGGATGGCGGCATCACCGCCATTGCCGGCCCGGACAGGCTGACGCTGAACTGCGCCGTGCCGCTGGAAGGCCGCGGGCTGAGCACGGTCGGCTCTTTTGAGGTCGCGACCGGCGAACAGCAGATCTTCACGCTGACCTGGTCCCCCTCGCACCTGCCGCAGCCGACCCAGCGGCAGGTGGAATATGCACTGCCGGATACCGAGGAATTCTGGCAGTCCTTTGCCGCGAAATGCCCCAAGGTGGGCAAGTGGACGGAGCAGGTGAAGCGCTCTCTCATCACGCTGAAGGCGCTGACCTACATGCCGACGGGCGGCATCGTCGCGGCGGCCACGACTTCCCTGCCGGAAAAGATCGGTGGCCCGCGCAACTGGGATTACCGCTATTGCTGGCTGCGCGACGCGACGCTGACCCTGCTCGCCCTGATGAAGCTCGGCTACTACGAGGAGGCGAGCGCCTGGCGCAGCTGGCTGCTGCGTGCCGTTGCCGGTGCTCCGGCTCAGATGCAGATCATGTATGGCGTCGCCGGCGAGCGCAACCTGCTGGAATGGCAGGTGCCCTGGCTGAAGGGTTACGACGGCTCCGCGCCGGTGCGCATCGGCAATGCCGCCGCCGAGCAGGTGCAGCTCGATGTCTATGGCGAGGTGGCAGATGCCTTGCTGCAGGCCCGCAAGGGCGGCCTGCCGCCGCATCACCGCGGCCGCGAACTGGCCATCGCCATCCTGCCCTTCCTGGAAAAGGTCTGGGTGCAGCCCGACGAGGGCATATGGGAAGTGCGCGGCGAGCGCCAGCATTTCACCTATTCCAAGGTCATGGCCTGGGTGGCCTTCGACCGCGCCGTCCAGATCGCCGAGGCGGACGGCGAGCCAGAAGAAGCCGCCCGCTGGCGCGCGATCGCCGACCGCATCCATGCCGAGGTCTGCGAAAAGGCTTTCAACGCCGAACTCGGCTGTTTCACCCAGGCCTACGGCTCGAGCGCGATGGATGCGAGCCTGCTGCATCTCGGCATGGTCGGCTTCATCGCGCCAGACGATCCGCGCTATGTGGCGACCGTCGAGGCGGTGGAGCGCAAGCTGCTGCGCGACGGCCTGCTCCTGCGTTACGAGACGCAGGAAGTGGATGACGGCCTTCCACCCGGCGAAGGCGCCTTCCTCGCCTGCAGCTTCTGGCTCGTCGACGCCTACTACATGATCGGGCGGCCGGAGGATGCGCTGCAGCTGTTCGAGCGGCTGCTGGCGATTTGCAACGACGTCGGGCTGCTGGCAGAGGAATATGATCCGGGGTCAAAGCGCATGCTCGGGAATTTTCCGCAGGCGTTCAGCCATATCGGGCTGATCAACAGTGCGTTGAACCTGGCGCGGGCCGAGGGGCCGGCGGATCAGCGCTCGGCTTGATGGGTGGAGCGGCCTTCTCGGTGGAAGGGCAGCGGAAGAATGGCCAGCGTGACGGATAGGCGCCGGCAGTGCCTCCCCTCCCTCATTCCTGTGCTTGTCACAGGAATCCAGCCGGCTTGCGTCTGCAAGCCGAGAAAATCCCTTAAAAACGCGCCCAGCACCGGAGCATTTTCAAAATGCCGCTGGCTGCTTCTCTCTATTCTCACTTCGTAAAGGTAAGCACCGTCGAGCGGCCATGCTCGATATCGACAGCCACGAGATAGCAACTAAGCGTATTGGCGATGAGTTTTCCGTCTTCGAGCCTGACCGCGACGAAGCAATCCAAGGCGGAGACGGGCGGGAGGATGGCCTTCCAGACGATACGCCCGCTCGCGTCGACCCTTATGAGATTCCGGCCGTCCTTCACCTCCTCAAGCATGTAGTCGTAAAGCAGAATGCTTCCCTCGCCGTCGGGAAGATCGATGCGGTCCATGATCTTGTCAGACATCGCGCCTCGCAGTCGCGGCTGGTGTTTCGTTCCTGCTAGCACGCGCAGGGCACTTTTGTGAAATGCGTCTTTTTCCCGCGGTGCGATGGTGAGTTATTCACCGCGTGGACACGCGGTGGCTGGATTCCTGTGACAAGCACAGGAATGAGGGAGCTTGGGTTAGCGCCCCTGCCCAAAACGAGGTCGGCGCCGTTAAGAGACGCCTCCCACTATTCCAAAATCCCGAACGATTCATTCGTTTCCCTTTTGTACTCTCAACCCCTTCCATTTCCGCATGACAACAGCCATATTCCGCGCATGGCAAAATCTCCGAAGAAATCCCCCGCCTCGAATGGTTTCGAGGAAGCTCCCCAATCGTCCTTTGAAGGCGCCCCGCTCAGCGGCAGTGTCGCCGATTGGGTGAAGCAGCTCGAAGCCGATGCCGAGCAGGCAGGCGTCGAGAGCCAGCGCGAAATCGCCTCCAAGGCGGGCAAGCACCGCAAGAAGGTGGAGAACGAGGCGCGCAAGCATACGGAGGCCGTCAGCGTCAACAAGAAGGCCACCGTCAGCAAGACGGCACGCGGCGTTTCGATCGGCGGCTCGTCCGATCCAAAGACCCGCGCCGCGGCCGGCCTGAACCCCGTTGCCGGTCTCGATATCTCGCTGGAAGATGCCGGCAGTCTCGCCAATGGCGGCGTCACAGCGACCGTCGAGGCGCTCTCCAAGCTGATCGAAAGCGGCAACCCGCTGCACAAGAACGGCAAGATCTGGACGCCGCACCGCCCTGCCCGGCCGGATAAATCCGAAGGCGGCATCTCGATCCGCATGGCTTCGGAATACAGCCCCGCCGGCGACCAGCCGACGGCGATCCGCGATCTCGTGGGCGGGCTGGAGACAGGCGAGCGCAGCCAGGTTCTGCTCGGCGTCACCGGCTCGGGCAAGACCTTCACCATGGCCAAGGTGATCGAGGAAACGCAGCGCCCGGCGCTCATCCTGGCGCCGAACAAGACGCTGGCCGCCCAGCTCTATTCCGAGTTCAAGAATTTCTTCCCCGACAATGCGGTGGAATATTTCGTTTCCTACTACGATTATTACCAGCCGGAAGCCTATGTGCCGCGCTCCGACACCTATATCGAGAAGGAAAGCTCCATCAACGAGCAGATCGACCGCATGCGCCACTCGGCGACGCGCTCTCTGCTCGAACGCGACGATTGCATCATCGTCGCCTCCGTCTCCTGCATCTACGGTATCGGCTCGGTCGAAACCTATACGGCCATGACCTTCCAGATGAATGTCGGCGACAGGCTGGACCAGCGCCAACTCCTGGCCGATCTCGTGGCCCAGCAATACAAGCGCCGCGACATGGATTTCCAGCGCGGCTCCTTCCGCGTGCGCGGCGACACGATAGAGATCTTCCCGGCCCACCTGGAAGATGCCGCCTGGCGCATCTCCATGTTCGGCGACGAGATCGACGCGATCACCGAGTTCGACCCGCTGACCGGCCAGAAGACCGGCGACCTGAAATCGGTAAAGATCTACGCCAATTCGCACTATGTGACGCCGCGCCCGACACTGAATGCCGCGATCAAATCCATCAAGGAAGAGCTGAAGGGCCGCCTCGTGGAGCTGGAAAAGGCCGGTCGGCTGCTGGAGGCCCAGCGCCTAGAGCAGCGCACCCGCTATGATATCGAGATGCTGGAAGCCACCGGCTCCTGCCAGGGCATCGAGAACTATTCGCGCTACCTCACCGGCCGCGACCCCGGCGACCCGCCGCCGACGCTGTTCGAATATGTCCCTGACAATGCCATCGTCTTCATCGACGAGAGCCATGTCACAATTCCGCAGATCGGCGGCATGTACCGGGGCGACTTCAGGCGCAAGGCGACGCTGGCCGAATATGGCTTCCGCCTGCCCTCCTGCATGGACAACCGCCCGCTGCGCTTCGAGGAATGGGATGCCATGCGCCCGGATACGGTCGCCGTGTCGGCAACCCCCGGCGGCTGGGAAATGGAACAGGCCGGCGGCGTCTTCGCCGAACAGGTCATCCGCCCCACCGGCCTCATCGATCCGCCCGTCGAGGTGCGCTCCGCCCGCAGCCAGGTGGACGACGTGCTCGGCGAAATCCGCGAGACGGCCGCCAAGGGCTATCGCACCCTCTGCACCGTGCTGACCAAGCGCATGGCCGAGGACCTGACCGAATACCTGCATGAACAGGGCGTGCGCGTGCGCTACATGCACTCCGACATCGACACGTTGGAGCGCATCGAGATCATCCGTGACCTGCGCCTCGGTGCCTTCGACGTGCTCGTCGGCATCAACCTGCTGCGCGAGGGCCTTGATATTCCCGAATGCGGCTTCGTCGCCATTCTCGATGCCGACAAGGAAGGCTTCCTGCGCTCCGAGACCTCGCTGATCCAGACCATTGGTCGCGCAGCGCGTAACGTCGACGGCAAGGTCATCCTCTACGCCGACAACATCACCGGCTCCATGCAGCGCGCCATGGACGAGACGGCCCGCCGCCGCGAAAAGCAGGTGGCCTATAACGAAGAGCACGGCATCACGCCCGAAAGCGTCAAGGCCAAGATCTCCGATATCCTCGACTCGGTCTACGAGCGCGACCACGTCCGCGCCGATATTTCCGGCGCTTCCGGCAAGGGTTTTGCCGATGGCGGCAACCTCGTGGGCAACAACCTGCAGGCCCATCTCAACGCGCTGGAAAAGTCTATGCGCGACGCCGCCGCCGACCTCGACTTCGAAAAGGCCGCCCGCCTGCGCGACGAAATCAAACGCCTCAAGGCCGTCGAACTCGCCGCCATGGACGACCCGCTGGCGCGCGAGGAAGCCAAGGCAATGGAAGGCATCCGCCGCAACGCCAAGGCGACCAGCGAGTCCCTTCCCCCCAGCGGGGGGAAGGTGCCCGGAAGGGCGGATGAGGGGGCCACACCCAACTCACCCTCCTACTTCGCAAAACCCGAACTGGACGAAATGGGCGGCCGCAACGCCCGCCCGGTCCCCGCCGACAAGAGCCTTTTCCGCCGCAACACGCTGGATGAGATGACCGTGGGCCGGACGGAAAAGCCGGTGAGCGGGCATGTGCCGGAGAAGCCGGATGCCGCCAAGGGCACGAACCGGTTTTCGCCCCTGCTCGAAGGCCAGCCGGAGCGCGACGACGGCACCCGCCCGCTGGTGCGCGGCAAGACGGGTGTCGGGAGTTATGAGGATCCGGTCGACCAGAAGCGCAAGGGCCGCACGAAGGGCAAGACCGGGCGGCCGGGGCGGTAATTTATAAGAAGAACAATTTGTTACACTGGCCACCGTCAACTTAATTTGATTTAGGTTGCAGAATCTTCCTAGATACGCCATTAAAGAGAAAACTACGAGGACAATATGGCCGCGAAACGTAACCCTGTGGAGAAGGATTTATCAGCAGTATTTGATCTCCCGATAGCTAAATTTGAGCGCTTGGGTGAAATTTTCTCAAATGATAAAGTCGAGTACCTCAAGGCTCAAACCCTTCGAGAAAAACTATCGGCTGAGATTGACTCCGATACTGCACGCTCCCTTATTCGAGTCTGCGCGCACTTTGCCTCAGCAGCGAAAGAGGTGGATGATATTTCATTTGGCAATATAACAAAGCCAATTGATGATAAAGATTACAACAAAAAGGAGAATATACTTAAGGATATTATAAAATCTGAGATAATTTCCGCAATATCAAAGGCGGCACTTCTGCCTTATCAACTTGATGACGTATTTTTAGAGATGTCATCAGTTGTCGATGTAAGACCAATTTTCTCCAAGAATAAAAGTAAAATAGTTGGAGAAATTATATCTCCGATGGTCAAGATCACTTATTTTAGCAATTCAGACGAACGCCAAAAAAGCCTTGTCCTGTCCGTTGATGGCGAAGACTTAGATAAATTCGTTCAAGCGCTCCAAGAAGTAGTATCAAAAATACAAGCGATAACCACTCACTACACAACTCCATCAAACGAGTTGCGAATCGTAGCCGGAGAGTCAAAGCTGTGAACACACAACGTGTACAACACGAGACTAACAACATAGTGCCCATAAAGGACTACTTGGAGGGAACGCCTGAGAAGGTTTTGCTAGCAAGTAATCAATATATGATTGATACACATCATATAGATTTTAGTGATATGAATACATTCATTTACAGTGGTCGAGAACAGAGCAATCCAGCGATTGATTTCAACCAGATCGCAGGAAAACTGGAGAGACTACAGAGAGATGTTGACAGCACTCGACGCATTCTGACGAGGGAATCCTTGGCACACCATATGCTAAGCGAAGCAATTGCGATCTCGGTGGAAAGGCGCATATTTAACAACGTTGTGTGGGCACTAGCGACTATCGCTCCCGTTATTTTGTCATTTCTATCTGTTTACTTTCTAATATTGGGTACTCTGTCCGCATCACAAGAACGACTTCTGGACACTGTTGCAGCGGCTGTGGCCTTCTTTATTGTTCTGTTCGCGGCATTTATTGCTAGGGCCGTAAAAAAATCCATTAAATTGGCGCTGAGATCATGATCAGGACAGTTCTGTACACGGTAGCTGGATCGACCATATTCGCGCTGCTGGCGGCGATTGCTATGCCCCTTTCCGTAGTTAGTATGTTAGATGGTTTAAACACAAGATTTGTACTGTTTATATCCCTAGATTTTGCCGTTTTAGCACTCTCAACGATATTCTTACTCCTAAGAAAGAACTTCGTACTTAGATCGATACTGTCGTCTATAGCTATGCTGATGTTGCTTTTGCTTGGGATGCAGGCGAATTCGTCAATTGGGTTGCCTTTCAGATTGAGCGTCACAACTACTAATTTCCTCTTGGAAAGTGGCGAAATCACACCGGTAGATAGCGCATTATTCAATGGAATACTTGTTACGATTGTAGCGCTATTTATTTTGGCTATACTTGTTGAGTGGGCAGATAAGCACAACGTAGACGTTCTTTCGCTGATACTTCAGCGATAAGTACATTCAAAGTATTTGCGGACTAGATTGAAATGCTTATTGCTAGAGAAGTGTAAAGCGTTAGGCACTGCTGCTTTTGCGTCACATCGTCTAGAGCACACGGCAACTCGCCCACTCCCCGCATTGCCCTCCATCATCCCCGCCCTACCTCCACCCTGCCCCGCATTCGCGGGCGCAGCATCAAAACCTGGAGCGGCGACATGGCGGCCTATACAACCGATGATGCGATGCGGGAGCTTGGTTCCATCCTCGCCAAACCGCCAACAGGCGCGGTGACCGGCCAATGGGAAGCGACCACTACGCAGGCCGGGCATTCCTCCCGCACGGGCGGCTTTCGCGATGCGCACGGCGGCCACGTGGAGGAAGGCCGGCCGGATAGCCTGAGCCGCATCGCCGATATCGTCGAGAAGCTGGCGGCCAGCGCGGTGGATGGGGCTGATTGCCCCGGTTTCAACAAGGTGGTGATCCGCTGGAAGAAGCCGAAAATTCCCTTCATGCGCGCTCAAGTGACGATCGAGACCAGCTTCGACCCGTCGATCGCGCCGCGCGGGGTCGATGATCCCGTCTACGAAGCGGCGGCATCGGTGCGGCGCGCCTTCTGGCAGGCTCGCGGCGCTGTCGATGACAGCTTTGCCGCCAAGCGCGGTACGCCTAACAGCTACAACCAGACGAAATGGTTCGGCCCGCATCGCCGGGTGCTTTCGATCCGCGGTCGCGGCAACGATGGCGGCGCGGTGCTGCTGCTCGCCACCGACGGGCTTTCCACGCCCTGGGCGGGCATATCCGAGCCGGAGAACGGCGTGGAATGCGAGCTCTTCATGGAATTTGACGATAACGCGCTGGATGCCGAGGGCATCGACAGCTGGGGCAACCTGCTGATCAGCATCGGCGATCTCGTGGCCGATGGCCATCGGGTCGCTCGTGATGTGGAGCGTCACGGCGCCGTTCTCTTCTGCCGGCTGACGGAGGATTACCGGCCGTTTCAGCGCATCATGCTGAGCCGCGATGCCGGCCTAATCGAAGGCCTGCCTTTTGGTGCCGTGCCGCTGATCCGCGTGACCCCTGTGACCGAAGCCGAACTTGATGGACAGGACCTCGATGAGGAATGGGGCGTGACGGCGGCCCGCAATGTGCTCGCCAGCCGTGGCCTTTCACGGGCGCTGTGACGGCGCGTTCGGCGGCACTTCTTTTCACGAAACACCCTCCCTCCGCACCCGCGACTCCTGCTACACATCCTCACTCAGCAGAAGGAGCGCACATGCGGCTGTCCACCCTCATCCTTGGCCTCGCCCTGTCGGCGCTGATCGCCTCCTCGGGTTTCGCCGCGACCTACAAGACCCCGGAAGCGCTGCTTGAAGCCCTCTACAGCTTCGACACGGACAAGGCTGGCGATGACGGCCCCTCGCCCTATTCGGCCTTCTTTTCCGACCATCTGAACGAGATGCTGCAGGCCGATATCGACAACACGCCGGATGGCGAAGTCGGCGCGATCGATTTCGATCCCGTCATCGCCGGACAGGATGGCAAGGCAAGCAATGTCGAGATCGGCGAGCCGATCCTGCTGGACGACCGGGCCGAGCTGGAGGTGCAATTCCGCAACGGCGAAGAGGTCACGCTCTATTACACGCTGGTGAAGGAGCATGGCGGCTGGAAGGTGGAGGATATTGCCGACCAGCAGGGCGAACAGCCGTGGAGCCTGAGTGCGCTGCTGAGTGAAACGCAGTAGGGGCTACTGTTGCTCCTGGATGGGCGCCCGCCATTGACCTCATGCCCTCCTCGCAACGGCACAAGGGCACGAAAACGGCGGGGGAAGCTTCGCCCCGCCCACGGCCGACCTCTTCCGGCCCCAACCGTCCGGTCGATGATGCGCTACGGCCGCGTTCCGCTATGCTGGGACTCGCACCTCCCACCGCCACAACCGGAAACAGCCCATGCCAGACATCCGCATCGACCCTTTCCCCTCGCCCGAAGAATTCGCCGCCCTCTGGCCGGCTGCCTGGGATGGTGCTGAGGCGCCGGATTTCACCCCTATCCTGTCGCGCAGCCTTGCCCATCTCGGCGCTTATCATGATGGGCAGCTGATCGGCTTCGTCAATGTCGCCTGGGATGGCGGCATCCATGCCTTCCTCCTCGATACCACGGTTCATCCGGATCTGCGCCGGCAGGGTATAGCGACCGCGCTTGTGGTGGAGGCTGTGCGGGTTGCCCGGGAGCGCGGGGCGGAATGGCTGCATGTCGATTTCGAGCCGCATCTTCAGGGCTTCTACCGCGCCTGCGGTTTCAGGCCGACCGAGGCCGGCTTGATACGGCTGACCTAGAGCTGGGTCTAAGACAACAGCGGCCGGTAGCCGCCGCCGGGCTCGCGCCGGGTCAGGAAGAAATGCAGGAGGTTGGCATAGCCGCGCGCATCGTCGATGGCGCGGTGTGTGTGCGGCACGCTGCCCAGCCACTCGCGCGGATAATGGGCGATATCGCATTCCCACGGGCTGCGCCCCGTCGCGCCCGCCACCAGCGACATGATGCAGAGCGGCGGATGGCGAAACAGGCGGTCGGCGATCCACGGCCCTTCGAATAGCGGCCGGCCGGTGAAGCGCTTCAGGTAATGATCTATCCAGGGAGCGTCGAGCGACACGGGATGGGCGGCAAAGATCGGCTCGGCCCGGAAGGCCTTCACCCAGGCGACGAAGCGGGCCATGATCTCGGCGGCAGGCTCGGGATTTTCAGTCGCGGCCGCGAAGGCCTGCGGATGGGCCTGCCAGAACGCCGTGGTGACGGGGTCGCGCCCAGCGCCCTCGAGCGGCTGCAGCACGGATTCGAATTCACCGAGCATCTGGCCGGTCTCGGAAACGGCGACGGAGGCGAAGGACAGCATCGAATGGCTGCCCGGTATCGGGCCGTCGAATTCGCAATCGGTGACGATGTAGATATGCGGCACGCGCGGTATGCTCCTGCTTCGGTGGTTGGGGGAGCATAGCGGGATATTTGCGCGTTGCCATCGGCTTTGGGGTGTGGCGTCGCACTTCCTTCTGCGGAGCAATCGCCTGACATCGGAGCGCTAAAACGCGGGCGTCCAACCTGCCCTTCAACCGCCTGCGATGCTGCTCGCCTAATCACCCCATCCGACACGAAAACGCCCGGCCACCTCATGATGACCGGGCATCTTCTCGACCCGCGCCGTATCAGGCTTTGTGGGATCAGTTGTTGTGCGCTGCGCAGGCCTCGTCCATCGGCGTTGCATTGCTGGTGCCGCCCTGGGTCTGCAGCTTGCCGGGACCGGTGCCGCTGCTGCTTGCAGGGTCAGGGCAGTGAACCTTGTTCGACTTCATGCTGCCCATTTTCGTGCTGCCGGTCTTCATCTTGTCCGTTGCGACAGGCTTCTTGGCTTTGACGCCGGCGCCGCCGCCGGAATCAGTGGTGTTCTTGTCCATGGTGGCGCCTGTCGGGGCGGGGTTGGACTGGGCGAAGGCCGATGTGGCCATGCCAAGGGCGAGCAGCGTTACTGCGACAATTTTCGTGCGCATCGGTATTCTCCTGATGGGATCAGTTGCTGGTAGTTAAGGAACCGACGATCGCAGACATTGTTCCCATGAATTTGATCATGCTGCCCGGGCCCTGCCCCCTTCTCAATTTTCGAGCAAGCACCATCTCTGATCTCAATCACCGATGATCGATCGTTTCGGAACGGCCAGAGGGGAAACAGGCCGCATAAGAGGCGCGGAGGAAACGACCCGCCGCACCCGCCAAAAACCACCTCCAGCCCGGAAAACCCCGCCGGGCTTTTTCTTGGCCCGGTTGCCGCAGCACGCCCTCATGCCTCCGCCATACCTGCAGGCTGCGCCGGTGCGGTTCAGCGCGTTTCTGCCGTCAAAACCGGCCAATCCTTTCGGGCTCCACGGCGCGGAGCCGGAAGGCAGCCGGATCAGAATCCAGGGCCATGGTTTTTGCGCCTTGCGGCGGTTATCATCGCGGCCTGGAGACCCGTCAGGGCCTTGGTGTCTGGAGCTTCGACCTTGCGTTCCTATTCCTTCGGGCCGTACATCCTCACTCCTGAGCGGCAGTCGCTGGTGAAAAACGAGCGGCCGGTGCGCCTCGGCAGCCGTGCGCTGGAGATCCTAGCAGCCCTGGTGGAGCGTCCCGGCGAAATCCTGGGCAAGAGCGAACTCGTCTCGCGCGCCTGGCCGGAAACCTTTGTCGAGGAAAGCAATCTCAAGGTCACGGTCTCCGCCATACGCCGCGCGCTCGGCGATGCCGCCACCGATATCAGCTATATCGCGACGGTGAGCGGCCGCGGCTATCGCTTCGTCTCGCCGGTGCAGGTCTCCTGGGATGGGGAAAAGCCGGTGCCTGCCGCAGCCATGCCGCCGCGTGCCCATAACCTGCCGGTTTCCACGACGCGGCTGGTGGGCAGAAGCGATGCGGTGAAGACGGCGCTGGATGTCCTCGCCCATTCCCGCCTTGTGACGATCGTCGGTCCCGGCGGCATCGGCAAGACCCGACTGGCGCTTGCCGCCGCCGATGAACTGACAGGTGCCTCTGAACACGGCATCTGGTTCGTCGATCTGGCACGGGTCAGCGATGCGGCGCTCGTGCCGACCTCGATTGCTGCGGCGCTCGGGCTCAGGGTGCATTCGGCCAATATCGAGGCAGCCCTCGCCGCCTTTGCCGCCGATCGCGAACTGACGCTGATCCTCGACAATTGCGAGCATGTCATCGAGGCGGCCGCCGCCTGCACGGAGATGCTGCTTGCCGCCGCACCAAGGCTGCGCATTCTCGCAACCAGTCGCGAGCCGCTGCGTATCTCGGCCGAACAGCTCTACCGCCTGCCGCCGCTCGAAACGCCGCCGCAGGGGATCGCGCTCTCCGCCGCCGAAGCGCTGGCCTTCCCGGCCGTCGAGCTTTTCGTCGAACGCGCCGCCAAGAGCTTTGCCGGTTTCGAACTCAGGGATGCCGACGCGCCCATCGTCGCCGAAATCTGCCGCAAGCTGGATGGGCTGGCGCTGGCGATCGAACTGACCGCACCTCGGCTCGATGCCTTCAGCGCCGGCGAGCTGCTCGATCTTCTCGCCGAACAGTCGCATCTGTGCAGCCTGCGCTCAGGCCCCGACCGCCACCATACGCTCGCCGCAACGCTCGACTGGAGCTACGGGCTCCTGGCCGAGCCCGAACGCATGCTCCTGCGGCGGCTCTCGGTTTTCGCCGGCGCCTTCAGCCTGGAATCGGCCTGCGTCGTCGCGGTCGACAAGGGCCATGCGCGGGCGCAGTGCATGCATGGCGTGGCAAATCTCGTCGCCAAATCGCTGATCGCCATCGAGCGCGGAGAACTCGGCACGCAATACCGTCTGCTCGACATGACGCGCCGCTACGCCCTGCAGAAACTGGCCGAGAGCGGCGAGCACGAGGCTTTGCGCCAGCGCCATGCCGAACACCTTCTGGCGCTTGCCGAACGCGCCGAAGCCGAGTGGAAGATCCGCCCGACGGCGCAGTGGCTGGCCGAATATGGCAGCAAGGTCGATGATATCCGCCTGGCGCTCGGCTGGGCCTTTTCCGGCAGCCGCACCACTGCGCTCGCCGTAGCGCTGACGGTCGCCGCAATTCCCTTCTGGGAGCATCTGTCGCTCGTCGAGGAATGCCGCGTCCGCGTCGAGGGCGCGCTCGGCAAATCCCTAGCCGGTCACAGAAGTCTGCGCGACGAGATGAAGCTGCATCTGGCGCTCGGCACGGCGCTCTTTCACACCTGCGGGCCGCTTCCGGAGGTCAAGGCCGCCTGGACCATGGCGCTCGATTGCGCCGAAGCGCTCGGCGATGTCGAAAGCCAGATGAGCTGCCTCTGGGGTCTCTGCGACTACGCCACCTGGACCGGGGACCACCGCACGACGCTCTCAACCGACGAAAGGATCAGAAAGCTCGCCGAGAGCATCGGCGATCTGGCCGCCCGCAACAATGTCGAGCGGCAGACGGGAACGGCGCTGCGCTACCTCGGCGAACTCGGCAAGGCCCGCCGTCATTTCGAACGCATGATCGCCCGCTACGTGCCGCCGGTGACACATTCGGATATTGCCCGCTTCCAGCTCGACCCGCGCTCGGCCGCCCGCGGCACGCTTGCCAATGTGCTCTGGCTGCAGGGCCATCCGCAAAAGGCCGTGGCCATGGCCGAACGCCAGCTGCAGGAGGCGCGCGCCGCCCAGCACGCGCTGGCGCTCTGCAATGCCCTCATCCACACCACCTGCCCCATCGCGCTCTGGACCGGAGACCTTGCGGGCGCCGAGTCCATGCTCGCCACCATCGAGCTGCACATGGCCGAACATGCGATGACGATCTGGATGGCGATGGGCCGCTGCCTGCGTGCCGACTGGCTGCTGCAGGGCGGCAATATCACGGGGCTTACTCTGATGAAGGGCGCGCTCGACGAGCTGGATGAGGTGGGCTTCCGCATGCGCTGCCCCTTCTACGCAGGCATTTATGCGGCCGGGCTCGGCGAACACGGTGATGCCTCGGCCGGGCTTGCGGCCATCGAGGCGGCCATCGCGCGCGCCGCCTCGACAGACGAATTCTGGTGCATGCCGGAGCTCTTGCGCATCAAGGCCGATCTGCTGCGCCGGGAAAGTGCCGCACGCACGGTAGAGGACCGCGAAGCGCTCTATCTGCAGGCGCTCGATCTCGCCCACCGGCAAGGCGCGCTCTCATGGGAGCTGCGCATCGCGACGACGCTTGCCGAGGAATGGTTCTGGCAAGGGCACGGCGCAAGGGCAAGCGATCTGCTGGCGCCCATCCATCGGCGCTTCGCCGACGGTTGCGAGACCAGCGACCTCCTCCGCGCCCGCCTGCTCCTCGATGCCCTGCCGGCCGCAAGCGAAGGACACCGCCTCGCCGGCCAGCTGCACCAGGGCCTGTCACGCCCCGACGCGCTCGGGTGATCGTATGCCGCGATCGAGCATCAGCAGAAGCGGCGCAATCGCCCCGATGCAGGCAAAAACCGTCAGCGCCTCGTCGTAGCGCGTTCCTCCATCGGCCAGGAAATGCAGCATGGCCGGGCCGAGGCCGGCCCCCATTGTCAGCGCCATGTAGTTGATGCCGAAAAGCTTGCCGAAGCTGCGCATGCCGAACCGCCGCGCCAGCAGGAAACCGATCGCATCGCCCTCCGCCCCGGTGGCGAGGCCGAAGAACACGGCACTGACATAGGCCGCCGCCTGCCCCTCCGAATTCAGAAGGATCAGATGGCCGACAACGGGTGCGAGAAAGGCGAGCGCCGTCAGCGGCACCGGTGGAAACCTGTCGAGCAGCGCCCCGAAGCCGAGGCGCATGACGATGAAGGAGAGCCCCACCATGCTCATCACGAAGGCCGCTTGCGCCGGCGCAGCACCACGATCGGCGAGCTGCACCGGCAGCGAGATCGAACCCGCGGCAGCCGCGAAATAATTGAGGAAGAAGGCGGCCAGCATCAGCCAGAAACTCGATGTCCTCAGCGCCTGCGGCACGTCATGCCCCTCGCTGCGCGCAGCCTTGCTTGCCGCCGGCGGATCGCGGATGACGAAGAAGGCGACGGGTAGCGTGATCGCCATGGCCGCGATGCCGGCCGCCACGAAGGCGAACCGCCAGCCCCAGAGCGAAATGATGAAGGCAAGTGCCGGCGGGACCGTGGCGATGCCGAGCCCGACGAACGAGAGCATGATGCCGAGCGCAAGGCCGCGCCGTGCGCTGAACCAGCCGACGATTACATAGGTATAGGGCACGCCGGTCTGCGCAGCACCGAGCAGGCTCGCGATGGTGACGGCGGCGACGAAGGCTTGCAGGCTGTGTGACGTGATGCCGACGGCAGCCAGCCCGAGGGCCATCAGGATCGAGGATGCGATCAGCACCCGGCGCGGTCCGAACCGATCTGTCAGCGCGCCGACGACGGGCGACATCAGCCCGTTGACGATGGCGATCGGCGCCACGACGGCAGCGACCGCCGTCCGGTCCCAGCCGGTATCTTCGACAATCGGCAGGATGAAGACGCTGAAACCGTAGATCAGCACGATACCGATACTGAAATACATGCCGAGCCCCGAGCCGACCACGATCGCCGCCGGCCCGAGCCACGCTGTCCTTCTCTCCATGTCATCCCCCTCCGGGCGCCAGCCCCCCAGCGGCCGGTTTCCTCCCGTAAAAGGTGAAACGGCCCATGCGCCTTCACCGAATTTCCCCGATCTTCACCCCGGCCGCAAGCGCCGCCGATCTAGAATTCGATCAATTGCCCGAACAGCAAAACCATCCGCTATCCCGAGGAGAAAAGCATGTCACACGAGCAGATGAGCCAAACCCAGCCCGAAAACCCGGATCGCCGCACCATACTGCGCGCCGCCGGCGGCGTTGCGATCGGCGGCATGGCCGCAGCCCTTTCGGTCAGCACCAAGGTCTCGGCGCAGCGGGCGCCGGCAGCCGCCCGCGACCCCGGTTCGCTCGGCGCCCGCCTGCAAGGCGTCCAGCATTTCGGCCTCACCGTGCAGAACATGGAGCGCGCCTATGAATTCTACACCGCCGTTCTCGGCGGCACGGAAGTCTTCCGGCACGGCGATTTCGAGGGTGATGCGGTGCAGAACACGCTGCTGGCCGACCAGGAGATCATCGCCAATGCGCTCGGCGTCAATCCGCGCACCATCGGCGTACCCGATCTGCGCGGCGGCGCCCAACGCCTCGACGTGCGCTTCATCCAGTTCGACAATGTGGTGATCGAACTCCTGCAATATCGCGATGCCGACCAGCCGATGGGCGGCCCGAAAGCCTTTGCCGAGCCGGTGGAGCACATGAGCCCGGCCTTCCCGCGCATGATGCATATCTGCTTCTATGTGCGTGACGATGTCGACTTCAACCAGTTCATCACCGATCTCGAAGCGGAATCCGCCCGGCGCGGCATGACGCAGGTGCGCGCAAACCGCATCATCCGCGTCACCACGGAAGAAGAACGCAAGGCGGCGCCCCAGGATACCAACACCAACAAGGTGACGGTCGCCCCCTCCGATGGCTGGGAACTGATCTACTGCAAGGGCCCGGAAGGCGAACAGCTGGAATTCGTCAAAGCGCTCGGCCCGGTGAAGAAGCGCTTCGCCGATGCGCATGACGCCCATATGCGCCTCGCGAGCGCCAACTAAGCCCATCACGCAAGATCCGACACCCAACCGCGGCTCCGTTGGCGAGCTTTCGCGGGACAAGGAGACATGCCATGAAAACTCTTGCCTATCTGCAGATTTCGGCCCTCCTGCTTTCGGGCCTTTTTCCGGGCCTCGCCGCCGCCGAGGGCGGACCGGGCGAAGGCTACGCGAAAATCTCCGACGGCGCCTATTCGATCGTCGCCGAAGTGCGCGCCAAGCCCGGCAAGGAGGCCGAGCTTCGCGCCGTCACCCTGCCCCTGATCGACTTCGTGCGGGGCGATCCCGCCAATCTCGTCTACTTCCTGCAGGAAAACCGGGAAAGCCCCGGCCATTTCATCTTCTACGAGATCTTCGCCAATCAGGCCGATTTCGAGGCTCACAACGCCATGCCCTACGTGAAGGACTGGTTTGCCAAGCTGCCCGATCTCGCCGATGGCGGCGTCAAGGTGATGCGCATGGAAGTGCTCGCACCCGCAGGCAAATAGCGGAAAACACAGGCAAGGAAACAGCGTCACCGACCGGTGACGCAATCCTCAACGGATCAGGGAGTAGCGACATGAGACTTGAGGGCAAGGTCGCGTTGATCACGGGAGCGGCAGGCGGCATCGGCCATGCGGTGGCCGGCCTCTTCGCCAGCGAAGGCGCCATCGTGATCGCCGCCGATATCAAGCCGTCGGCAAAACCCTATGCCGGCGATGTCGAGACGATCATGCTCGATGAGACCCGCGAGGAACAATGGGCATCGGCCGTCGCCGCCATCGTGCGCAAGCACGGTCGTCTCGACGTGCTGATCAACAATGCCGGGATCATCGCCTACGAGCCGCTGGACAAGCTGGAAATGAAGGACTGGCAGAAGATGATCGCCGTCGACCAGACCGGCGTCTTCCTCGGCATGCGCGAGGCCGTGCGCGTCATGCGAAAGCAGCAGGCAGGCGCGATCGTCAATATCTCCTCGATCTGGGGCAGCGCCGCGGTCTCGGGCGCCCATAGCTATCATGCCGCCAAGGGCGCGGTGCGCAACATGTCGAAGAACGCCGCCATGACCTATGCCGGCGAGGGAATCCGGGTCAATTCCGTCCATCCCGGCTTCATCCACACGCCGCTGACCGACGCCCAGAACCCGGACCTGAACAGGATCGTGATCGACACGACCCCGATGAAACGCGGCGGCCAGCCGATCGAGATCGCCTATGGCTGCCTGTTCCTCGCCTCCGACGAGGCAAGCTATGTCACCGGGGCGGAACTGAACATCGACGGCGGCTATCTCGCGCAGTAGCGCCGGGCGATGCGGGCCTGCTCCTCGCCTTCGTCATCGCCGCCGAGCAGGCGCTATTTCCCGACATATGCCTTCAGAAAGGCTTGAACGCTGGCGATCGACTGTTCCGCCGCGGCAGCATTATATTCCTCCACATGCCCGAAAACCGTCTTCGGCTTGGTCATGGCTTCATCATCGAAATCATGGCGCGCGCCGGGATAGATATGCAATTCGACCGGCGGCCCCTTGCCGCTGAGATTGGCGATCCGCTGCCGACAACGCTCCGCCGGGCTCCAGTCATCGAGATCGCCATTCAGGATCAGCGTCGGCACCGTCGCATCGCTTTCATGTGGCGCACAGACCGGATAATAGGCAACCGCCGCCCTGAATTTCTCATCCATGAACTGCTCGTTCCCCTCGATCTTCGTCGCCTCCAGCGTCGCAATCCCACCCGCCGAGAAGCCCATCAGCGCGACGCGCGAGGCATCGACGAAGCCGCTCTTCGTCAGGAAGTCCAGCGCCCCATAAGCATCGAACACCCGATCGGGAAGATAGGTCTTGCAGCTGTTCTCGATGTTACGCGTGGTGAAACTGTCGACCACGAGCGTGACATACCCCCAAGAGACCAGCCGCTCCGGCCAGACGTCTCTCACATGCGGATGGATGCCCCCGCATCCGTGCATCAGCACGACAGCCGGAAACGGCCCGTCGCCTTGCGGGCGGGTGAGATAACCGATCAATGGGGTCGTCTGCGGTACCGGCAGCACCTCGCCCTGCTCTTTCGCCTTGCGCTCCAGAAACGGGCTCGGCTTCACGACGGCACTGTCGAAGTGCACGAGTTCGTCGGCTTGGGCCTGCGGAAGGATGAAAAGGGAGACCGTGAGACAGAGGAGGAACTGGCAGAACTTCACGGGATGACCTCGTTCCGGATGACAGGCTTAAGCCCACAGCGGAAACTTGGATGCGCCGCAGTCACCGTCAAGGCAGTGCGGCAGAGAAGCGCAGTGCCCGATCTCCGGCCTCAGATCAGATGGGAGATAGCGCCATGCAGCGTGGCCCCCTCATCCGACCCTTCGGGCCACCTTCTCCCCGCTGGGGCGAAGGGGAACCCGCGGCACCATTTGCTATCAAATGAGGTAGTTTGGTGGTGGGCAAGACGTTGCAGCAACGCCCCTTCTCCCCGGTGGGGAGAAGGTGGCCCGAAGGGTCGGATGAGGGGGCCACGCACACAGTTTGCGGTTACTCATCGAGAGCGGAGAAACAAGGGCAAACCGTGCCCCTACTCCGCAGCCTCCCCCCGCTGCGGCTCCACCACCTCCACCGTCACCTCCTCCAGCGGCGCCAGAACCTCCACCTCATACGAGTAACCCTCGAGCATCGTATAGGTGTGCTCGATCGTCTCGATCTGCTTTTCGGTCTTGCGGATGGCGTCGGCGATGGCCTCGCTGCGGGCGCGCAGCATGGAGCCCAGCACGTCGGTTTCCGGGCGGCGTCCGAGGCGGTCTATGTGTTTGCGCACGCGGGCGCGGTGGCGTTCGAGCTCCAGGATGTGGAAGCGGCTCTTGACGATGTCGTCGGAGAGTTTGCGGCGCATGGCGGCCACGGGATCGAAGCTGCCGGGTTCGCGCTCGTCGAGGATCACCTCGTTGACCAGCGATTCCAGCATCAAGACGCCTTCGAGATCCCTGGGATCGGCTAGCTGCGGATCGTAGCCGGTATCGTCATAGACACGCCGGCGCACGGGATCCTGCAGCAGTTCATAGGCGATCTGCAGCCGGTTGAAATTGTCGACATCGCCGCCGGCATCCGGATGCGCGCCCTTGGCGGCCTTGCGCCAGGCAAGCTTGATCGCCTCTCCACTGGCGTCGCGCTCCAGTCCGAGCATGGCATAGGGATCGATCACGCCGGCATTTCCTTCATTCACTGCTTCGTCCCTCCGAGACCTACCGGCTGGCAGACGCCGCATCAAGCCCCGAAACACGCTGCCATATTTGCGGCAGCTCGGGACGAAATTGTGGAACGGCGCCGATTTTCCCACAGATGAAAGGTTAATGCGACGAGTTTTCCCTCTGGTGTGGCCGGCAGAAAGGCTCGATCCCACGGCACGGCCTTCCCCTCGTTGCGCACGTTGGTGCGGCCGCCGCCTAAAAAAGCCATGGCCGACCTGCCTCATACCTCGGCCAGCAGTAGTATCGAACCACGCCCAGGTTGCAAATGCGACCCCCGTCCCGCAATGATACAGATCCGTCAGCATAGACTAACACTCTGCCAACCATTTGAATCATCATCAATTCTCGCAACCGCGAAAGACATGCCACAATATTACCGCTTGCTTTTTGCCCGAAATGCTGGCACCAACTGCGACACTCGGGCATTTCGCATGCCGGTGACTGGACTGAAGTGGTAATGTCCGGCTGGAGCGCCAATTCCGGTTGGGCGGCATGGGTGACACCCATGTGCGTAGATGTTCTTTCCCCGTACGTGACGTCTCGACTGACCCTTCGCGTCCGGCTTCCAGGCCGAAACGCGAAAGCTAAAGCCGTCCGCCTCCCCACCGCCGGGGGTGCGGATAAACTAACTACCAATGGGAAAAGGACTATCCCCCATGGCCACCAAGGGCACCGTAAAATTCTTCAACCAGGACAAGGGTTTTGGTTTCATCACGCCGGAAGGCGGCGCGAAGGACGTTTTCGTCCACATCTCCGCTCTCCAGGCTTCTGGCATCCAGTCGCTCCGCGAAGGCCAGCAGGTTTCCTTCGACACCGAGCCGGATCGCATGGGCAAGGGCCCGAAGGCTGTCAACATCCAGGCCTTCTGATCTGATTCAGGTCTTTCTGCTTCGGCAGGCGACGGCGCTCCGCAAGGGGCGCCGTTTTTGTTTGCGGGGTTCGAGGTTCGGATTCGAAAGACCCCTCCCCAACCCCT
>UBMI01000031.1 GCA_900466475.1 Hyphomicrobiales bacterium | reverse complement strand
CGGCCATCGATGCGAGAGCGGAAAACGCAAGGCCTGCCAGAAGCGAGGGGGCCAGAAGCGAGGTGGCCACGAGCGAGGTGGAAAGACGCAATGCATATGCCATTGAATATCCCCGAAGCACCAGAAAGGTTATCGGTTCAATTCTGTGGCAGAGTTCTGTGTCACAATCTTAAAGGAGAAAAAGGCGCACCGGGTGCGCCTTTATTTTTATTGAAAGTGTTGCTCAACCGCCAAACATGGTCCGCAGAATGTCGATGCCCTTGTCCTGGAAGGCGACGTTGCCCTGCTTGTTGCCGGGGCCGACGACGATGACCTTGGTGCCGACGGAAACGCGGCTGTAAAGATGCGAAACGTCGTCATTCATCATGCGAATGCAGCCGGAGGACATGTTGAGGCCGATCGTCCAGGGCTGGTTGGTGCCGTGAATGCGGAAGATCGTGTCGCGGCCGCCCTTGTAGAGATACATGGCGCGTGCACCGAGCGGATTGTCCGGGCCTCCGGGCTGGACGGCAGGAAGATTGTGGCCTTCGCGGGCCTCGCGGGCGCGCATCTCGGCCGGCGGTGTCCAGCTCGGCCATTCCGACATGCGGCCGACCGTGACCACACCCGACCAGCCGAAACCATCACGGCCGACGCCGATGCCGTAGCGCGTGGCGCGGTTGTTGCCTTCCACGAGGTAAAGGAACTTGTTGTTCGTATCGACGATGATCGTGCCGGGTTTCTCGCTGGTGGATAGACGAACCACGCGCTTGCGGAACTGCGGCTTGATCTCGCGGGTCTGCTTGACGCCACGCACGGCGTCCGTTGCCGTCATCACCGGTTCAGCGCTGACGGTCACAACCGTACAGGACAACGCAACGGCCGCCGCCGCTGCGAGCCTCAGAAATTGCTTCATATTCGATACCCTCTCCTTCAGGAATGCGTAGAGGCTAGTCAAATCGGTTTGAATTTCAAGCCGGAGAGGCGAGGGATACGGTTTTTTGTTATCCGGCGGACGGCTGTTCTTGTCGCCCGCCGGTGTTATTTGGTCATTACATCACGATGACGCGGGTGCCGACATTGACGCGGTCGTAAAGGTCGACCACGTCCTCGTTGCGCATGCGGATGCAGCCGGAGGAGACGGCGCTGCCGATCGTCCAGGGCGCGTTTGTGCCGTGAATGCGGTAGAGCGTGGAGCCGAGATACATGGCGCGGGCACCGAGCGGATTTTCCGGCCCACCATCCATGCGAGCGGGAAGATAATGGCCCTTGGCGGCTTCACGGCTCACCATTTCCGAAGGCGGGGTCCAATCCGGCCACTCCGACTTGCGGGTAATCTTGTGGGCGCCTGCCCATTCAAAGCCGGGCTTGCCGACGCCGACGCCGTAGCGGCGCGCCTTGCCCCCATCCATCACGAGATAGAGGAAGCGATTATTGGTATCGATGATGATCGTGCCGGGTCTTTCCTTGTTATCGTAATCGACGATCTGCGGCAGGAACTGCGGCTCGACCTGCCCGCGGATGACGGGAATACCTGGACGGACGGCCGAGACGGTTTGCGGCGCCGGCTGAGGCGCGCGCTGGATGTATGTCCGGCGCTGCTGGAAAAGGCCGCGCTGCTGATAGACGACGGGACGCTGGTAAACGACGGGACGGACCCGGCCGCCGCCGAGCTGATTGATCCAGGGGGCGGTCAAGTCAGGGCTCAGCACCACGGGTGGACGGGAAGCATAGCGGTCGTCTGCAAGGGCGGCCGTGGACAGAATGCCGAGCATGGCTGCGGCAAGAACAAGGGGTTTCATCATCGGACGAACTCTCTACAAATGACCGAAAATGCGCTGGCGAAATTGTCCGCCTGCGGTCATGCTGCCACCGCGTCAGCCAGCGAATGGTAAATGTGGATTCATTAAAAGACGAAGGACCGGATAAACTTTTCGTCAGGGTTATTGTTCGGTTTGGAAAGAAGGTTTGCAAATGGTAAAGCCGGATTCGAAGCCGCAATAAGAGATAAAAGCATGAGCGAAACCGGCATCATCATCGGCGAGGATGGCAAGAGCCGCTGCCATTGGCATGCGAATCTCCCTGACTATCTGCGTTACCACGATGAGGAATGGGGCAGGCCTGTCACCGATGACATCAGGCTCTTCGAGAAGATCTGTCTCGAAGGTTTCCAGTCCGGTCTTTCCTGGCTGACGATCCTGCGCAAACGGGAAAATTTCCGCGCTGCCTTCGCCGGTTTCGATTTCGAGAAAGTGGCACGCTTCGGCGATGAGGATATCGCCCGCTGCCTTGCCGATGCCGGCATCATCCGTCACCGCGGCAAGATCGTTTCCACGATCAACAACGCGCGGCGTGCGATTGATCTCAGAGGCGAATTCGGCTCTCTGGCCCGCTATTTCTGGAGCTATGAGCCGCGCGCAGAAGACCGGCCAGCCGTGGTTGATCGGGAACATATCGTTGCCAATCCGACAACGGCGACGTCTGTCAGGATATCCAAGGATTTGAAGAAGCGCGGCTGGACCTTTGTCGGACCGACCACAGTTTATGCTTTCATGCAGGCAATGGGTCTCGTCAACGATCATCTCGAAGGCTGCTTCTGCCGCGCCGAAGTGGAGGCGATGCGCGCAGCATTGGTGCGCCCATGAAATCCCCGATCAAATCAATTGCCACCCTTGCCGCAGCGCTTTTTCTCTTCGCCCCGGCTGCCCTTGCGCAGACGCCGCAACTCGATCCCGGCGAGAAGCTGGAAAAGCTGCAGTTCCCGGCCGTAACCATGCAGCTGAAGGGCTGGACCAAGTTCGGCAATAGCGATGTCTATACGCTTCCGGTGCGTGCCGGCCAGCATGTGAAGATCAGCTTCGAAACGAAAAGCAAATTCGCTTTTCTGGCGATCTTCGACCTGTCGAAGCCCGATGACGAGGCCTTCTTCGGCACGGACGAGGATGGCACCAGCTATGAGACGACGGTCAAGGAAAACGCCACCTGGCTGCTGCGTCCCTACTATTCCAAGGTTTCGCCGCGGCGCGGGCTGGGCGCGCCTTACAGCATTCTGATCGAGCCGCTCGCGGCCGCCCCGCAACCGGCCAAGCCGGCGACCGAACAGCCGGAGCTCTTTCCGAAGCGAAAGTAGTTAAAGCAAAAGCGGCTTCAGCCGAGACCGTCGATCAGCCCGTGCAGTTCGCCAAGATGGACGATCTTGCGGAAGCGCGGCGCTTCTTTCGGTTCCTCGATATGCTCGAGCACCCAGGTCAGTTCGTGCGGAACGAAGACCCCGTAGCTGCCGGCGGCGATGGCCGGGACGATATCGGACTTTAGCGAATTGCCGACCATCATCGCTCGCTCCGGCCCATCGCCGACCTTGGAAAAGATGCGCCGATACGTGACTGCCGTCTTGTCTGAGACGATCTCGACAGCATCGAAATAATCGCCAAGCCCGGACTGGGCGAGCTTGCGCTCCTGGTCGAAGAGGTCGCCCTTGGTGATCACGACCAGCAGATATTTTCCGGCGAGCGTTTCCAGCGTATCGCGCACATGCGGCAGGGTTTCGACCGGATGGGACAGAAGGTCGCGCCCGGTATCGAGGATCTTGGCAATCACGCTCGACGGCACCTTGCCTTCAGTGACCTCGATCGCCGTCTCGATCATCGATAGCGTGAAGCCTTTGATGCCGAAGCCGTAATGGGCAAGGTTGCGTTTCTCCGCCTCGAGAAGCCGTTCGGAAATCTTCGCGCCGTCGGCGAAATCTGCAAGAAGCCTGGTAAAATGCTCTTCCGTCAGCCTGTAATAATGTTCGTTCTGCCAGAGTGTATCGTCGGCATCGAAGCCGATCGTCGTCAATGGTCGGGCGGTCATATGCGCACCTCTTGAAATGCGCCCTCTAGAAATACGAGAAGCAATTTATTCCTCGCCTGTGTCGAGACAAGGGCGTAGCGGTAGCGCTGCACAGAGCCGGGCTCCGTTGAAAAACGCGGGTCGGCGACCTAGATGAAAAACGCCTCACCTTGCAGCCAGCCCCGGCTGTTCCTGCTGCGCGCAGGCCAATAATCAAAAATAGATTTCAGCAGTCCGCAAGCCCCTATTGCGGCAGACACAAGGGAATTTCTCGACATGCGTTACAATCAACTCGGAAATACAGGACTTTTCGTATCTGAAATCTGCCTTGGCACCATGACATTCGGGGAGGCCAAGGAAGGGACCCCCTGGGGCGCCATAGCCGATGTTGACCAGAAGGCGGCCGATGAGATCGTCCAGCGTTCGCTGGATGCAGGCGTCAATTTCATCGACACCGCAGACGTCTATTCCTTCGGTGAATCCGAGCGGCTGCTCGGCCAGGCGCTGAAGAACCTCGGTGTTCCGCGCAAGGATGTCGTCATCGCCACCAAGGTCTATGGCGTCATGGGCGACAAGCCGAACGATCGTGGCGCCTCGCGCGGCCACATCATGGATTCCGTCGAGGCGAGCCTGAAGCGCTTGCAGACGGACCATATCGATCTCTACCAGATCCATGCCACCGATCCGGTTACCCCGATCGACGAGACGTTGCGCGCTCTCGACGATCTCGTGTCCCGTGGGCTTGTGCGTTACGTCGGCGTGTCCAACTGGCAGGCTTGGCGCATCGCCAAGGCGCTCGGCATTTCCGAGCGCAAGGATTATGCGCGTTTCGAAACCGTCCAGGCCTATTATTCGATTGCGGGCCGCGACCTCGAACGCGATATCGTGCCGCTGCTGCAGGAAGAAAAGCTCGGCCTCATGGTCTGGTCGCCGCTCGCCGGCGGTCTGCTCTCGGGCAAATATGGTCCGGGCGCACCGGGCAATGGCGAAGGACGCCGCGCCAATTTCGATTTTCCGCCTGTCGACAAGGACCGGGCCTGGGCCTGTGTCGCCGTCATGCGCGAAATCGCTCAAAAGCATGGCGTGAGTGTCGCCACCGTGGCGCTTGCCTATATTCTTGCCAAGCCCTTCGTGACGACCGTGATCATCGGCGCCAAGCGTGTCGACCAACTCGACCAGAACCTCGCGGCCGTCAAGCTGAAGCTCGATGGTGACGACATCAAGCGCCTCGACGAGGTCAGCGCGCTCGCTTCGGAATATCCGGGCTGGATGCTTTCCCGCCAGGCCGCCGGCCGCCGACCGGTCGATTTCGAGCCCAAGGCTTAATAAAGCGGGCCGGAACAAAAGGGCCGCCGCTTCCGACGGCGGCCCTCGCATTCCTCGCGCGCCTACTTGGCGTGCTTCTTCAGCCAGGCATTCATTTCGGCGATTTCTGCCTCCTGTGCCTTGATGACGCCTTCGGCGAGCTTGCGGATCTCGGGATCCTTTCCGTATTGCAGCTCGATCTTCGCCATATCGATCGCGCCCTGATGGTGCGGAATCATGCTGCGGACGAAATCCACATCGGTATCGCCGCTCAGTTTGATCATCATGTCCTTGTGCATCCTGCCATTGGCCTCTGTGAAGGCCTGGCTGGATGGACCATGGCCGCCCGTGTGCTTGGACATATCCATCGTTGACATATCTTCGGCAAAGGCCGGCGCCGCAAAGGCGACGAGTGCGGAAAGGGTGATAATTTTCAGAGACATGAGTATTCCTTCCTCTGTCTGACAATAGGTTCCGGTGACAGCCAGCAGCTGCCTTTCTGCAAAGTATTGGTCAGATCAAGCGGGGAGGCGGCGCCTGAGGCGCGGGCCTGTTGTCCCTCAATGCCCGGTCGAGCGCCGGAGCCGGATAGGCAAAAGCCGCCTTGCCGTCATCGGCAATGAAATAGGCCGGCGGCACCACCATGCAGGCGGCGCAGAGCGGCATATGGGCAGCACCCGTGGCGCAAGGATCTTTCGCGGAATTGTTCTTGGCGGCCGTGCCGCTCTTCGACATCATGCCGCCCATGTCCATGCCATCGGTGTGGAGATGCGCCGCGCCGGCTTCGACCTGAACCGCCATATTCATCGACGCGCAGGTCGGGCAACCCGCCCATGCGGACATGGTGCTGTAGACCAGCCAGCCGAAGAACATCGTCATGAGGGCGAAAGCGCGCATGGGAGAAACATAGGCAGCTGCAGGCGAAAAGCCAAGCGGCCTGATCAGGCGGCAATGACCTTGTGCACGATCTGGTAGTCGCGGCTCTCCTCGCCGAATGGCGCGACGGGCCAGTCCCAGCCGGCTTTCCCTTCAGGTGGCTTAACGCCGTGCAGCAGATCGGCTTCCTCATGCACCTTGCCGGTGCGATCGATGACGGCGTAGGAGATATCGGTGACCAGACAGGTCCGGCAGGGCAGGTCGGCCAGCCCCTGAATATGGGCCACGATCAGGCGTTCCACTGTATCCGCCGGCATTCCGGGAGAGGCTTCGGCCTCGTATCGTCGTTTGACGCCCCGCCCGATCTGCGAGAGTAGGTTGGCGGACACGACGAAATCGAGATAAGGCACGCTTCTTAGGAAGCCGAGCGGCTCCGACTCTCGCCCTGCCTCCAGGTCATCATAGCCCGAGAGATCGCGTTCGATCAGCCGCACGTTCCGATAGCGCTTGCCCTTCAGCCGCAGGCGCACGGACGCCAGATGCACGAGGTCGACGAGAACCACCGTATCGAAGCTCCCGGCCAGTTGCTCGATCGGCACGTCCCGGAGCAATCCGGAGCCGAGCACGACAGCGGTCCGCTGCTGCGTGAGGCCTGATATCGCGGTGGAAATGGCCGCCTTGCTGTTGGCCTCATGGGCTGCCCAATCCCGGCTGCAGCGGCCAGCGCGCGACCAGAGATTGACTGAATAGCGCACGAAGCGGCGGTGCGCGCTGCCCGTAAGCGCTGCTGTGGCGAGATATTGAAGCGCTTCCGCGATCATGGCGATATCCTGACGACAGGTCTTTCCGCATCGATCCATCGATTCTGGGCGCCAGATCAAGGCCCTTGCCCTTGCCGCTCCCCGCCCAATCCGCTAGGAAACCGCCACTGTCACATATGTGGAAATCCCCCGAAATGAACGACAAGCAGAAGAAACCGCAAAAGCTCAGGGCCCGCCTTCCGCGCGGCTTTGTCGACCGCTCCGCAGCCGATCTCCGCGCCGTCAACGAAATGACCGCGAAGATCCGCGAGGTCTACGAGCATTATGGTTTCGATCCGGTCGAAACGCCGCTGCTTGAATATACCGATGCGCTCGGCAAGTTCCTGCCCGACAGCGACCGCCCGAACGAGGGCGTCTTCTCGCTGCAGGACGATGACGAACAGTGGATGTCGCTGCGCTACGACCTGACGGCGCCGCTTGCCCGTCATGTCGCCGAGAATTTCAACGAGATCCAGCTTCCCTACCGCACCTATCGTGCCGGTTACGTCTTCCGCAACGAGAAGCCGGGTCCGGGCCGCTTCCGCCAGTTCATGCAATTCGATGCCGATACGGTCGGCGCACCGGGCGTCCAGGCCGACGCCGAAATGTGCATGATGATGTCCGATACGCTGGAAGCGCTCGGTATCAAGCGCGGCGACTATGTGATCCGCGTCAACAACCGCAAGGTTCTGGACGGCGTGCTGGAAGCGATCGGCCTCGGCGGCGACGACAAGGCCGGCCAGCGCCTCAATGTCCTGCGCGCCATCGACAAGCTCGACAAGTTCGGCCCGGAGGGTGTGGCCCTGCTGCTCGGCCCCGGCCGCAAGGATGAGTCAGGCGACTTCACCAAGGGCGCCGGCCTCGACCAGAGCCAGATCGACAAGGTTCTCTTCTTCGTTGGCATCAAGGATTATGCCGAAAGTGCGGCCCAGCTCGCCGAGTTGGTCGCCGGCACAAGCAAGGGCGTCGAGGGCGTCGAGGAGCTGAATTTCATCGGCGCGCTCGTCACCAGCGCTGGCTACCAGTCGGACCGCATCAAGATCGACCCCTCCGTCGTGCGCGGCCTCGAATATTATACCGGTCCGGTCTATGAGGCCGAACTGCTCTTCGACGTCACCAACGAAAAGGGCGAGAAGGTCGTCTTCGGTTCCGTCGGCGGCGGCGGCCGTTATGACGGTCTCGTCTCCCGCTTCATGGGCCAGCCGGTCCCGGCAACCGGCTTCTCCATCGGCGTCTCGCGCCTGATGACGGCGCTGAAGAACCTCGGCAAACTCGGCCAGCAGGATATCATCGAGCCTGTTCTCGTCACCGTCATGGATGGCGATGTCGAGGCCATGGGCCGCTACCAGCGCTTCACGCAGGAGCTTCGAGCCGCCGGTATTCGCGCCGAAATGTTCCAGGGCAACTGGAAGAAGTTCGGCAACCAGCTGAAATATGCCGACCGCCGCGGCTGCCCGATCGCCATCATCCAGGGTGGCGACGAGCGTGCGCAGGGCGTCGTCCAGATCAAGGACCTCATCGAGGGCAAGCGCCTGTCGGGCGAGATCGAGGACAACACGACTTGGCGCGAGGCGCGTGTCGCGCAGGAAACCGTTGCGGAAGCCGACCTCATTGCCAAGGTGAAGGAAATCCTCGCCGCTCAGGCGGAGGACCGGAAGAGGGCGGGCTGATATGGCCCTCATCAATCTCCCCGATTTCTCCGGCGAGCTTCTGGACGAGTTTTCCGCCCGCAAGGCGGAACGCATTGACACGCCGGTCATCCAGCCGGCCGAACCCTTTCTCGATATCGCCGGCGAAGATCTTCGCCGGCGTATCTTCATGACCGAAAGCGAAACCGGCGCCAGCCTCTGCCTGCGCCCGGAATTCACCATTCCCGTTTGCCTGCGCCATATCGAAAGCGCCACGGGTACGCCGAAGCGCTACTCCTATCTCGGAGAGGTCTTCCGCCAGCGACGTGACGGCAGCAACGAATTCTATCAGGCTGGCATCGAAGACCTTGGCGATATCAACATCGCCAGCGCCGACGCCCGCGCGATCGGTGATGCTGTCGCCATCCTCTCGCGCCTGCTGCCCGGCCGGCCGCTCTCCGTCACCATCGGCGATCAGGCAGTGTTCGAGGCCGTGGTACAGGCGCTCGGCCTGCCGCTCGGCTGGCAGAAGCGCCTGATCCATGCCTTCGGCAACATGACCCAGCTTGAGAGCCTGCTGGCGAGCCTCGTCAGCCCGCAATTCGTGACCGGTCTTGATGACAAGATCGCGCAATTGGTCGGTCTCGAGGATGAGGCGGCGCTGATTGCCTATATCGACGAGACGATGCAGGCGACCGGCTATTCCACCAATGCCAGCCGCTCACCGCAGGAAATTGCCCGGCGGCTCAAGGAAAAGCTCGTTCTCTCCGAGACCCGACTGGATGACGCGGCCTTCCAGGTTCTGGAGCAGTTTCTTTCGCTCAACGTACCGCTCGTCAACGCGTCTGCGGCACTCTCGCATTTCGCCGATGCGGCGGGGCTGAAGCTCGGCAATGCGCTGGCGCGTTTCGATGGCCGTGTGGCAGCACTCTCCAATGCCGGCGTCGATCTCTCGCTCATCGAATACCGTGCCGCTTTCGGCCGCCCGCTCGATTATTATACCGGCCTCGTCTTCGAAGTGACGGCGGAAGATTCCCCGGCGGTTCTCGCCGGTGGCGGCCGTTTCGACAGGCTGATGACCTTCCTCGGCGCGAAGGACCGCATTCCCGCCGTCGGCTTCTCCCTCTGGCTCGACCGTATCGAAACCGAAAGGGCAGCCGCATGACGATCACCATCGCGCTTCCCTCCAAAGGCCGCATGAAGGACGACTGCTCCGCAATCTTCGAGCGCGCCGGCCTGAAGATCCACGCCGTCGGCAATGAACGTTCCTACCGCGGCCGCGTTGAAGGCTGGGACGATGTGGAAATCGCCTTCCTCTCGGCTTCGGAAATTTCCCGCGAGCTCGGCAACGGATCGGTCGATTTCGGCGTCACCGGCGAAGACCTCGTGCGCGAGGGACTGGCGGAGGCCGACAAGCGGGTGGAATTCTGCGCCCGGCTCGGCTTCGGCCATGCCGATGTCGTCGTCGCCGTGCCGGAAATCTGGCTGGATGTCGATACGATGGCCGACCTCGTGGATGTCGCCGCCGATTTCCGCGCCCGTCACGGCCGGCGTCTGGCGATCGCCACGAAATACTGGCGCCTGACCCAGCAGTTCTTCTCCAGCCAGCACGGCATCCAGCTCTATCGCATCGTCGAGAGCCTGGGCGCCACCGAAGGCGCGCCTGCCTCCGGCTCGGCCGATATCATCGTCGACATCACTTCGACCGGCTCCACACTGCGCGCCAACCACCTCAAGGTACTCTCCGATGGCGTCATCCTGCGCTCGGAAGCCTGCCTCGTGCGTGCCCGCAAGGACACTCATGCCGATACGCCTGCGGTGACGGCGATCGTCGAGGCCGTGCGCTCGGTTCTCTGAGACCGAACTTGGTGACATAGAAAACCCGCCGTCTTTCGACGGCGGGTTTTGCATGCTTGGGAGGGTATGAAATTAGCGGGCAGCGACCGCCTGCGGGCCGCGGCGAGCGTCGACCGAGTAGGCGCCAGCGCCATTGGTGGCGAGCATGATGTAGGCGCCGGCAAGCGTGACGTTCTTCAGGAAGTTCACGAAGTTCAGGCTGTTGATCCAGCCGTTCGCAGCAGCCGGGAAGTCAGGAACATTGACGGTCGGCAGGTGGAAGACGATGCCGGTGAACACACAGAAGGCAGCGATCAGCCAGCCCGTGTAACGAACCTGATAGCCGATGAGCACGGAAATACCCATGACGAGTTCGAAGAGGCCGGCGAGATAGGTCAGCGCGGTTGCGGCCGGAAGGCCGGCACCCATGACCATGCCGGCGGTGGCTGCAGGATCGGTGACCTTGCCGAAGCCGGCGAAGATGAACATGAAGGACAGAAGAATGCGGGCGAGAAGGATGAGGACGTTGTTCGTATTCGACATGGACGTTGCTCCGTTGAATGGCTCTTGAGGTCTTGATGCCCCGGCACCGTGTTGACCTCGGATGCAACCTATTTCGCCTTTTTTCGGTGTCAGGGAAAGATAAACACTAGCGGACGGTTTGTTCACTAATATGAAACGATGGGGCGGCTTGCCTTGCATGGCGACCATCTTCTATGGTCGCCGCCCCACCCAAGGAGAAACCCATGGCAGATCTTTCCGCATTCCCGATCACCAGCCGCTGGCCTGCGAAAAACCCCGATATTATCCAGCTCTACTCCCTTCAGACGCCGAACGGCGTCAAGATCTCCGTGGCGCTGGAAGAACTCGCTCTGCCCTACGAGCCCCATTATGTTTCTTTCGCAACGACGGATCAGAAGACCGCGGAATTCGTTTCGCTCAATCCGAACGGCCGCATTCCTGCGATCATCGATCCCAATGGCCCGGACGGAAAGCCGATCGGTCTCTTCGAATCCGGCGCTATCCTGCTCTATCTGGCGGAAAAGACCGGCAAGCTGATCCCGGCCGATGCCGCTGGCCGCTATGAAACAATCCAGTGGGTCTTTTTCCAGATGGCAGGCGTCGGGCCGATGTTCGGTCAGTTCGGTCATTTCCACAAATTCGCCGCCGACAAGGTCGCTAACAATTCCTACCCGGTGGAGCGCTACCGCGATGAAGCGAAGCGCCTGCTCGGCGTGCTGGAAAGCCGCCTGAAGGGCCGCCAGTGGATAATGGGCGACGAATACACGATCGCCGACATCACTACCTTCCCGTGGATCCGCGGCGCCGACATTTTTTATGGTGGCCGCGAGGTACTGGACTACGCGAAATTCCCCGCCGTCATGGACTGGCTGCAGCGTTGCATCGCCCGCCCTGCAAGCGAGAAGGGGCTGAACATCCCGGTGAAGCCTGCCTGATCACGAGGCAATTCCAGCAAAATTGTGCAGTGGAGCGAAATGACAGGAAAGGCCGGTCGTGAGACCGGCCTTTTTACCTCGAGCCGTTCGGACGATTATTGCCGGCTGGTGATCTGGCTGGCGCCTTCCAGCTTGAAACGCGGGAAGATGAAAACCCCGACCATGCTGCCACTGTACTTTTCTTCCAGTCCATTGGATTCACCCATGCAGAAAAGCGGCTGGCGGAAGCCGTTCGGCATGATGATGGTCGTCGAGAAGCAGAAGGATGAGGAAAGCGTTGCCGCCTGTTCGAAGAGTTGCAGGACGTGGTTGCGATCCTTGGCGTCGTAACAGCGCACCAGGCTCAACAGGCCGCATTCCTGGGCCGAGAGACCGTGCAGCATTGCGCTCCACTCTCCGAGCTTTATCACGCCCGTCGAAAAGTCTCCGATCCAGCTTTCGGAGACCGAGAACTGTGCCAACATGTCGTGGTTGTGATTGTTGTAGTCCAGCGAGCCGGGCAGCAATGGTGCGGCAGCATTGGCTTTGGCGATCTTAAACAAGGCGTTCCCCAGTTCAGGTGCGGCTCCCCTGCCACACGCTCGGCAACACAAAGAAACAGGATCACGTAGCACCAGGCGTCATGCCTGTGCTTTCATCCTGCGGAAACAGTTAGTCGGCTGCGCCTCTGACGGTCGCCGCTCGAATATTTCCCCGCAAGATGTCATCTCGTATGTTCGCGGAGACCTTCGAAAGCCCGAATGTTCACGCGTGGCCTTTGGCGTATCCGGTCTCGTCTGTTGCGAGAATTCTTCCGGTGCGAACGTCAATTGCAGCGCGGATTTATAGGAGCTTTTGCGCAAACGGCAACGGCTTTTTCCGGGGCGTTAGGCTGACGTTATGATTGGATTTTCACCCGGACTGCGCGTTATCCGCTAATTTTATGGTCAAAAGTCTCATTTATGCGTTGTGGAAACGGTTTCACACCACCATAGCATGCAGCTTCCGTAAATTAGACAGTTCGGAAACCGAATTGCGCTGAAGGGGAAAATGCGCGGCGCGCAAGCCTCGCGAAAGCTTCGGGCCAAAGAAGCGGCCTCAGGAGCCGGCCTAAGGGTTTAAGCCGCAGGTATTTTCGAATCGGCAAAAAAAGGGCGGCCCGAAGACCGCCCTTTCTATTCCGGAGACCGGAATGGATGTCAGTGACGGCTTACGCCTATCACATCATGTCCATGCCGCTTGTTCAGCGCGCTTGACGCGCTGAACCATCTAATGATGGGCGGTTTTACGGACGATGCTGTGAGAGGCCGTTGGCCTATCACATCATGTCCATACCGCCCATGCCGCCCATTCCGCCCGGCATTGCCGGAGCGTCCTTCTTCGGCAGCTCGGCGATCATGGCTTCCGTGGTGATCAGCAGCGAAGCAACCGAAGCTGCGTTCTGCAGAGCCGTACGGACAACCTTGACCGGGTCGACGATGCCGAGCTGGATCAGGTCGCCATATTCGCCGGTCTGGGCGTTGTAGCCGTAGTTGTCTTCATTCTTGTCGAGGATCTTGCCGACAACGATCGAAGCTTCGTCACCTGCGTTTTCAGCGATCTGGCGAACCAGAGCCTGGAGAGCGCGGCGAACGATGTTGATACCAGCTTCCTGGTCGTCGTTTTCGCCCTTGGCCGTGATCTTCGTGGAAGAACGCAGCAGAGCGACGCCGCCGCCCGGGACGATGCCTTCCTGAACAGCAGCGCGCGTCGCGTTGAGGGCGTCGTCGATGCGGTCCTTCTTTTCCTTCACTTCGACTTCCGTCGAACCGCCGACGCGGATAACGGCAACGCCGCCAGCGAGCTTGGCAAGACGTTCCTGCAGCTTTTCGCGGTCGTAGTCGGAGGTGGTTTCTTCGATCTGGGCCTTGATCTGGGCAACACGGCCTTCGATGTCGGACTTGGCGCCGGCGCCGTCGACGATCGTGGTGTTTTCCTTGGAGATCGAGACCTTCTTGGTCCGGCCGAGCATGTCGAGCGTGACGCTCTCGAGCTTGATGCCGAGGTCTTCGGAGATGACAGTGCCGCCCGTGAGGATAGCGATGTCTTCCAGCATGGCCTTGCGGCGATCGCCGAAGCCCGGAGCCTTGACAGCAGCAATCTTCAGGCCGCCGCGCAGCTTGTTGACGACGAGCGTAGCAAGAGCTTCGCCTTCGACGTCTTCAGCGATGATGAGGAGCGGCTTGCCGGTCTGAACGACAGCTTCGAGAACCGGGAGCATGGACTGCAGGTTCGAAAGCTTCTTTTCGTGCAGGAGGATGAAGGCGTCTTCGAGGTCAGCAACCATCTTTTCCGGGTTGGTGACGAAGTACGGGCTCAGGTAGCCGCGGTCGAACTGCATGCCTTCGACGACTTCGAGTTCGGTTTCAGCGGTCTTGGCTTCTTCGACGGTGATAACGCCTTCGTTGCCGACCTTCTGCATTGCTTCAGCAATGTCGAGACCGATCTGCTTTTCGCCGTTTGCGGAGATCGTGCCGACCTGGGCAACTTCTTCCGAAGTGTTGATCTTCTTGGCCTTGGCCTGGAGATCCTTGACGACTTCAGCAACAGCGAGGTCGATACCGCGCTTCAGGTCCATCGGGTTCATGCCGGCAGCAACTGCCTTGGCGCCTTCGCGAACGATGGCCTGTGCGAGAACCGTTGCAGTCGTGGTGCCGTCGCCGGCGACGTCGTTGGTCTTCGAAGCAACTTCGCGGACCATCTGGGCGCCCATGTTTTCGAACTTGTCTTCGAGTTCGATTTCCTTGGCGACCGAAACACCGTCCTTGGTGATGCGCGGAGCGCCGAAGGACTTGTCGATAACGACGTTACGGCCCTTCGGACCGAGGGTGACCTTCACTGCGTCAGCGAGGATATCGACGCCGCGCAGCAACTTTTCGCGCGCGCCGCGGCCGAACTTTACTTCTTTAGCTGCCATTTTGAGAACTCCTGAAAAGGGGTGTCAGCGATATCGGATGAAAGACAACCGGCTGATTAGCCGATGATGCCCATGATGTCGGCTTCCTTCATGATCAGAAGGTCTTCGCCGTTGATCTTGACTTCGGTGCCCGACCACTTGCCGAACAGAACGCGATCGCCAGCCTTGACGTCGAGTGCTACGACCTTGCCGGACTCGTCACGAGCGCCGGAGCCGACAGCGACGATTTCGCCTTCCTGCGGCTTTTCCTTAGCGGTATCCGGGATGATGATGCCGCCCTTGGTCTTCTCTTCGGATTCAACGCGACGGACAACGACGCGATCGTGAAGCGGGCGGAAATTGGTGCTTGCCATTGTCTAATCCCTCGATCAAATGACATTCGCGGACCGGGGTGGCCCACAAGGTGGATGTTAGCACTCAACTCCTGTGAGTGCTAGCGCCGTGCATTTAGGGATGGCTCCAGAAGGAGTCAAGAAGAGCCTTCACGGATTTTTGTGCCGGAATTGTGGAGACATGCAGGATTTGTCCCGCGTGGCGCCGAGCCTTTGCCATAGCCTGCCTTTCCGAGCCTTGCCCGCCCGGCGAACATGGGCTGGCGGCTGGCGGGCCGGCCAACTCGCCACGCATCATCTGGCCAATGCGTGGCGATATCGTTGCCCGCCTGCTTCCAAGGTTGACCGCTTTACAGCGGAAGTCGACATTTGCCTCGAGTTGGACAGGCAAGGCAGATTGTCAGGGTCTGCACGGAAGCCGATATCATGACCGCTGTGCACGGCCATGGTCGCCCAGTCGCAAGAAAATGCCTAGCGTTGGAAGGTGAGGTGGATGGTGCCACTCGGCGCGGTTTCCGACTTCACCGTGCAGCCGGCTTCCAGGCCGCGCAGATCGTCCCACAGGCGTATGCCGCGCCCGAGCAGGATCGGAGCGATAGCGACATGAAGGCGATCGACAAGGCCCGCCTTGAGGAAGTCGCGAACAACGGTAGCACCGCCGCCAACCCGCACGTCTTTGCCGCCCGCCACACTGACAGCCCGCTGTAGCGCATCGGCAGGTGTAGTGGCGAGGAAATGGAAAATTGTCCCGCCAGCCATCTCCAGGGAAGGACGTGGCTTGTGGGTGAGGACGAAAACCGGACACCGGAACGGCGGCTCGTCACCCCACCAGCCGCGCCAGTCCGGATCGTCGGGAAAGTTGTGGAGACCGAACATGCCGGCGCCCATGATCTCGGCCCCCACATTTTCGAAATACGCCTTCGCGTAGTCGTCGTCGATGCCTGTCGTCCCAGCCCCGCTGGTATCCTTGAATACGCGCTCGCGGAACGTGCGGGTTGCTACATATGAGTCGACGAGACGCGACCAGTCCTCGCCGAACGGGACTTCCGGCGTCTGGTCCGTCGTTGTCGCGAAACCATCGAGCGAGATCATGAGATCGACACGAACTACCACTGTTGTTCTCCTTGCGAGTGGTTGCACCATGACAGCCTCCATCTGTAGGCCAGACACTAAGGCATATGCCTTTGTATCGAGGGCCGAACACTAAGGCAAGTGCCTTATTGTCCTTGACTGGCTATCGGTGACGTTTTAATAGGCCACATGCCCTACCACTCGACACCGCTCGACCTTGCCTTTCACGCTCTCAGCGACCCGACCCGCCGCGCGGTCGTCTCGCGCCTGGCTGCCGGCGAGGTACCGGTCAGCGTCCTGGCCGAGCCTTTCGACATGGCGCTGCCCTCCTTCGCCCAGCATCTCAAGGTGCTGGAAGATTGCGGGCTGATCGCCAGCGAGAAGCGCGGGCGCAGCCGCTGGTGCAGGCTGGTGCAGGCGCGCTTCGACGAGGCGGCGGACTGGATGGAAGCGGAGCGCCGGCGCTGGACCGAGCGGCTGGATCGGCTGGAAGCCTATTTGGACGAGACGCAAGAGGATGATGAAGGACATGGCAAACCCGTTTGAGACCTGGTCGCTCGATCGCGAAATTGTGCTGGTCAAGCTGCTGAATCACCCACGCGACAAGGTCTTTGCCGCCTGGATGGATCCAAAGGCACTGGCCAAATGGTACGGCCCGACCGGCCTCAGCATCGAGAGCCACGAGGCCGATATCCGCGAGGGCGGGATCTGGCGCTTCGATATGGTGGGCATGTTCGAGGGCAAGGAGCATCGTTTCGCGAACCTCATGCGCTTTCTGGAGATCGTGCCGAACGAGCGGATCGTCATGGATTACGGCACGCCCGATCCTGATGACCCCGACCGTTTCCGCGTTACCGTGACCTTTGATGAGCAGGCCGACGGCAAGACCGTGCTGACCCTGCGCCAGCTCCACCCCAGTGCCAAGCGGCGTCAGGTGGTCATCGGTTTCGGCGCGGTGGAATACGGGCTGCAGACGCTCGAGGGCCTTGCCGCCTGGCTGGACGGCTGATGTCATCAGAGGTGCCTGTAATATGCCTTGCCGGTTTCGACGATGCGCCGAAGCCGGTACGCCAGGCTCACCCTTCAACGAATGACATGTTCGGTGGGGTCAGCGAAAACCCAAGTCATGCCGAAAGCCGCCATTGGCTGTATCTGTCACGTCGCTGCGGAAATGCCTTGCCAATGAAGCCTGCCTTTGCAATGTCACCGGGGATCGAAAGCGAAGCAGGAAAGCGGAATGGCAAAGCGGATTGCGAACTTCTCCGAGATCACCGATCAATATGACGCGGTGCTCTGTGATGTCTGGGGTGTCGTGCATAACGGCATCGATCCGTTTCCGAAAGCGGGCGAGGCGCTGCAGGCCGCTCGCGCCGCGGGTCTGACGGTCGTTCTCATCACCAATTCGCCCCGCGTCTCCTGGCAGGTCGTCGAGCAGTTGCGCCAGATCGGGGTGCCCGACGACGCCTATGACCGCATCGTCACTTCTGGTGATGTCACCCGCGCGCTGATTGCCGAAGGACCGCGTGACGTTTTCCTGCTTGGTCCCGAGCGCGACAATCCGATCCTGGAAGGCCTCGATATCGAGCGTGCGGCGGCCGGTGAGGCCACGTCGGTCGTCTGCACCGGTTTCTTCGACGACGAAACGCAGAAGCCCGAGGACTACACCGATATGCTGCTGGACTTCAAAGCCCGCAACGTGCCGATGATCTGCGCCAATCCCGATCTCGTCGTCGAGCGCGGCCACCGCATCATTCCCTGCGCCGGCGCGATGGCTGCCTATTATGAGCAGCTCGGCGGTTCCACCCGCATCGCCGGCAAGCCGCACCGGCCGATCTATGAGGCGACCCTTGCCGCCGCCCGCGAAGTGCACGGCGAATTTCCGATCGATCGTGTGCTGGCGATCGGCGACGGCATGCCGACCGATGTTCGCGGCGCCTTGAATTATGGCCTCGATCTTCTCTACATCAGCGGCGGTATCCACGCTAAGGAATATACGCTGAACGGGGAGACCGACGAAGCGATCCTGCACGCCTATCTCGAACGGGAAAAAGCTGCGCCCAAGTGGTGGATGCCGCGCCTCGCATAAGAGAATTGAAGCCGATGACCGTGTTCCACCGTAACGAAACCCGCGAGCCGCTGCCCGAACATCTGAAGGGCGGCGTCATTGCCATCGGCAATTTTGATGGTGTCCACCGCGGCCATCAGTCGGTGCTGAACCGGGCTCTCGATATCGCGCGGCAACGCGGTATTCCCGCTCTGGTGCTGACCTTCGAGCCGCATCCGCGCACTGTCTTCAAGCCGGATGCACCGGTCTTCCGCCTGACACCGGCGCCCTTCAAGGCCCGTATCCTGGAAGAGCTGGGCTTCAACGCTGTCATTGAATACCCCTTCGACTACGAATTCTCGCAGCGCTCGGCCGAGGATTTCATCCACTCCATATTGAAGGACTGGCTCGGCGCTTCGGAAGTTGTGACGGGCTTCGACTTCCACTTCGGCCGCGGCCGGGAAGGCGGCCCTGCCTTCCTGATGGATGCCGGCAACAAATATGGCTTTGGCGTCACCCTGATCGACGCCTTCCGCGATGAGAACACCGATGTCGTCTCATCGAGCCATATCCGCGCACTTCTGAAGGAAGGTGATGTCTCCTCGGTCGCCGCCATGCTCGGCTATCACTATACGGTGCAGGCGAAGGTGATCGATGGTGAGAAGCTCGGCCGCCAGCTCGGCTTTCCGACCGCCAACATGCAGTTGCCGCCGGAGGCGGAACTTGCAGCCGGCATTTATGCCGTCCGCTTCCGCCCCGAAAGCGGCAGGCTCTACGATGCGGTGGCAAGCTACGGCCGCCGCCCGACGGTGACGGAAAATGGTGCGCCGCTGCTCGAAACCTACCTCTTTGATTTCAGCGGCGATCTCTATGGCCAGACCTGTTCAGTCTCCTTCTTCGGCTATCTGCGCCCCGAATTGAAGTTTGACGGGCTGGACTCGCTCGTCGCGCAGATCAAGCGCGACGAGGAGGAGGCGAGGGCTCTTCTCGCAGGTGTGAGGCCGCTCGGCGAGCTCGACCGGAAGCTCTGTTTCGGCTGAGCAATTCCAGCAAAACTGCTTGAGCGTTTTGCGTAAAAACGAAGAACTGTCAGGCAGTGCCAAGCGCAGGCTGAGCCTTCTGCCGGGGTAGCGGCGGGAACGCGAGCGCAATCGCTGCTGCACCGAGCCCAACCAGGGCGGAGCCGATGAACAGCCACGAATAGTTGGCATAGGTGTCGTAGATCCAGCCGCCGATCAGCGGGCCGAATGCCATGCCGATGCTGGAGAGCATCGTTGCCGCTCCGAAGACGGTGCCGATGATGCGCGGGCCGAAATATTCACGCGCCAGCAACGCATAAAGCGGCATCACGCCGCCATAGGCGCTGCCGAAGATGACCGCGAGCGCATAGAATTCCCCGAGCTTGCTGACGGCAAGATAGGTGGCAAGGGCCGCCGCCTGGACCAGCAGGCCTGCTATGATGACCGGCTTCACGCCGATCCGGTCGGCCAGTGTGCCGTAGAGCAGGCGTCCGCCAAGGCCGGCTAGGCCCTCGACACTGTAGATGCTGACGGCAGCCATGGGGGCTACGCCGCAGAGTGTCGCGTAGCTTACCATATGGAAGATCGGTCCGGAATGGGCCGCGCAGCAGGCAAAGAAGGTCAGTCCGAGAACGATGAATTGCGGCGAACGGAAAACCTTCCAGAGATTGGGAGCACCGCCATCCGCAGCCACCATGGCCTCATGCATATCCTGAGGTGGCGACGGGCGACGGCGCACGAGAAGTGCCGCCGGGATCATCAGGATCAGCGCGCCGATGCCGATGATCATCATCGCCGGGCGCCATTCATAGGCTGTAATCAGCCAGCGCGCGAATGGCGAGATCGTCATCGGAGCAACACCCATGCCCGCCGAAACCAGCGAGACGGCAAGGCCGCGGTTCTCGTCGAACCACTCTGTCGTCGCGGCGATCATCGGCGCGAAGAAGGCGCTGGCCGAGAGGCCGACGAGCACGCCATAGGCCAGCTGGAACTGCAGCAGCGTTTCCGCGCGGCTGGCAAGCATCAGCGCCAGCCCAAGGATGACGGCGCCGATCAGCACCACCGGGCGTGGCCCGAACCGGTCGCTGGCCGCACCCCAGAAGAAACCGCCGATGCCCATGACGATGAAATTGAGCGTCATGGCGCTGGCGATACCGGCATGCGACCAACCCGTCGCATCGGCGATCGGTTGCTGGAAGATTGCGAGAGAAAACATGGCGCCGAGCGCAACGCACGTCATCAATGCGCCGGCCGCGACGATAACCCAACGATAGGAACTGCTCATATCCTCATCACTCCTTGCGAGCGGGTTTGATCGGCATGATGGATTTCTGATGCCCGCAAGTCAAAGACGTTCGGGCAATCGGGAAATCGACACGGGGTGTTGGGTTTTTTGCCTCGGGAACAACAATATTGCAGCTCCCGCCTGTTTCCAGCGCTTGCCGACCGGCACAGGCAACTGCGAGAGCCCGAGTGTCGTTCCTGAATTCGGTTGGGACGAAGCATTCCCCGTGCAGCTTTTCGTGAGGTCGCGGCTCTGAAATCCCTCTTCCTTTTCCGCCCAAAAGCGCCTATGAACCGGCGCGATGAGTAAATTCCGGCTGGCGCATTCGATACGAATTATCGGCCCGGTCTTCCGCGCACGCTAAGTTGCCGGAAGGTCCGGGTTTTTGGCGCTTGAGCTGAGCGAGCGCTTTCCGTCACCACAGATTTCATGTCCGCGTGCCCTTTTCGGGCCGCCAGAAGCGATTGTCACACATGACCGAAACAGCCGAAAAGATCGATTACTCGAAGACCCTCTACCTGCCTGAAACGGATTTCCCGATGCGCGCCGGCCTGCCGCAGAAGGAGCCGGAGTTCGTTGCGCGCTGGCAGAAGATGGATCTCTACAAGAAGCTGCGCGCATCCGCCGCCGGCCGCGAAAAATTCGTCCTGCACGACGGCCCGCCCTATGCCAACGGCAACATCCATATCGGCCACGCGCTGAACAAGATCCTCAAGGACGTCATCACCCGCTCCTTCCAGATGCGCGGTTACGACTCCAACTACGTTCCCGGCTGGGACTGCCACGGCCTGCCGATCGAATGGAAGATCGAGGAAGAGAACTATCGCGCCAAGGGCAAGGCCAAGCCTGACCTGACCGAGCCGTCGGCGATGATCGAATTCCGCCGCGAATGCCGCGCCTATGCCGAAAAGTGGATCGCCATCCAGGGTGGCGAATTCCAGCGCCTCGGCATCGTTGGCGATTTCGAAAACCCGTACCTGACGATGAACTTCCACGCGGAAAGTCGCATCGCCGGCGAACTCCTGAAGATCGCCAAGAGCGGCCAGCTCTACCGCGGCTCCAAGCCGATCATGTGGTCGGTCGTCGAGCGCACGGCGCTCGCGGAAGCCGAAGTCGAGTATCATGACTATGAGAGCGACACGATCTGGGTGAAGTTCCCGGTGAAGTTTGTTGCGCGTGACGGCGCGGAAGCGAAATTCAATCTTTTAGATGCCTCCGTAGTGATCTGGACCACCACGCCCTGGACGATCCCTGGCAACCGGGCGATCGCTTACTCCTCGCGTGTCTCCTACGGCCTCTACGAAGTCACGGTCGCCGAGAACGATTTTGGTCCGCGCCCGGGCGAAAAGCTGATCTTTGCCGATAATCTCGCTGAAGAATCTTTTGCCAAGGCGAAGCTACAGTACAAGCGCCTCGCCAACGTCACGGCTGCTGATCTTGCCGGCATCACCTGCACTCATCCGCTGAACGGCTTTGGCGGCGGTTATGAATTCCCGGTGCCGTTGCTCGATGGCGATCACGTCACCGACGATGCCGGTACCGGCTTTGTGCACACCGCACCGAGCCATGGCCGCGAAGACTTTGATGTCTGGATGGCGCATGGCCGCGAGATCGAGGCGCGCGGCATCGAAACCAAGATCCCGTTCCCGGTCGACGATGGCGGCTTCTACACCGCCGACGCGCCCGGCTTCGAAGGCGCCCGCGTCATCGACGACAACGGCAAGAAGGGTGACGCCAACGATCGCGTCATCAAGGCGCTGATCGAGCGCAACGCGCTCTTTGCCCGCGGTCGCCTGAAGCACCAGTATCCGCATTCCTGGCGTTCCAAGAAGCCGGTCATCTTCCGCAACACACCGCAGTGGTTCGTCTATATGGACAAGACGCTGGCAGATGGCACGACGCTGCGCACCCGTGCGCTGAAGGCGATCGACGACACCCGTTTCGTGCCGGCTGCCGGCCAGAACCGCCTGCGCGCCATGATCGAGCAGCGCCCGGATTGGGTACTTTCTCGTCAGCGTGCCTGGGGCGTGCCGATCTGCGTCTTCGTCGACGAACAGGGCCAGGTGCTGCAGGACGATGCCGTCAACCAGCGCATCCTCGATGCTTTCGACGCCGAAGGCGCCGATGCCTGGTTTGCCGAAGGCGCCAAGGAGCGTTTCCTCGGCAACGAGCACGACCCGGCCAAGTGGTCGCAGGTCATGGACATTCTCGATGTCTGGTTCGACTCGGGGTCCACCCACACCTTCACGCTGGAAGACCGTCCCGACCTGAAATGGCCGGCCGATCTCTATCTCGAAGGTTCGGACCAGCATCGCGGCTGGTTCCACTCCTCGCTCCTGGAATCGGCGGCGACCCGCGGCCGGGCGCCATACGACGCCGTCCTCACCCATGGCTTCACCATGGACGAGAAGGGCGAGAAGATGTCGAAGTCGAAGGGCAACGTCACCGCACCTCAGGAAGTCATGAAGGATGCCGGCGCCGATATCCTGCGCCTCTGGGTCATGACGTCGGACTATGCGGACGACCTGCGCGTCGGCAAGACGATCATCCAGACCAATGTCGATGCTTATCGCAAGCTGCGCAACACGATCCGTTGGATGCTCGGCACGCTGGCCCACGACAAGGGCGAGGTCATCGCGCTCGCCGATCTGCCGGAGCTGGAGCAGCTGATGCTGCACCGCCTCTCCGAGCTCGACCAGCTCGTGCGCGAAAACTACGACGCCTTCGACTTCAAGAAGATTGCCCGCGCGCTCATCGACTTCGCCAATGTCGAGCTTTCGGCCTTCTACTTCGACGTCCGCAAGGATGCGCTCTATTGCGACGCGCCCTCCAGCCTGCGCCGCCGTTCGGCCCTCTATGTCATCCGCACGATCTTCGATTGCATGGTGACCTGGCTTGCGCCGATGCTGCCCTTTACGACGGAAGAGGCATGGCTCTCGCGCAATCCTTCAGCCGTCTCTGTGCACCTGGAGCAGTTTGCCCCGGTCGCCACGGAATGGCGCAACGAGGCGCTCGCCGAAAAGTGGAAGAAGATCCGCGCGATCCGCAGCGTCGTGACCGGCGCGCTCGAAATCGAGCGCAAGGACAAGCGCATCGGCTCGTCGCTGGAAGCTGCACCTGTGGTCCACGTTGCCGACGCGGAATTGCGCAAGGCGCTCGAAGGACAGGATTTCAGCGAAGTCTGCATCACCTCCGGTATCACGATCGAGGCGGACGCCGGCCCGGCTGATGCCTTCCGCCTGCCGGAAGTGCCTGAAGTCGCTGTCGTTCCGAAGCTTGCCGAAGGGGTGAAATGCGCCCGTTCCTGGCGCATCACCACCGATGTCGGTTCCGATCCTGACTACCCGGATGTTTCGGCGCGTGATGCGGCCGCATTGCGCGAACTCGGCATCCAGGTCTGAAGATATTTGCCGGGTGAATTGCCTTTATGGTGTTCATCCGGTAAAAGCTGCCTGAAAATGGCCGGATTTTTGCGTCAGGGGGACGTTTGTCCGGTGGGCAGTACTGATTCCGGCATGCGGGAAGGGTTTTCATGTTAGCGACGCATTGGTTCCGTTTGGGCGCCTGCCTGTCTGTTGTTCTGGCGGCGAGCTCCACAATGTCCGGCTGCGCCAGCAGCCCGACTTACGGCACCGACAAGACCGCCATGGAGCAGCTTGCCGACGACCTCGGCCAGTCGGTTTCGCTGACCGGCGCCGGCCCGAAAAATGTCGGCGTGAAATATACGCCGCGTCCGACGCTCGTCATGCCCGCGAAGGACCAGAAGGAAACCCTCGTTCAGCCGCAGGAAACTGTTGCCAACAAGGACAATCCGCAGTGGGTTGAATCCCCGGAAGAAGCCCGCACGCGCCTCGTCAAGGAAGCCGACGAGAACTCGGACAATCCGAGCTATCGTTCGCCGCTCGCCAGCTCTGCCATCGAAGGCGGGCGCCAGACGACGGAAGCCCAGACCAAAGCCTATCGCGAAGCGCGCGCCCTGCAGAAGGGCGCCTATATCGACCAGCGCCGCTACATTTCCGATCCGCCGACCGAATATCGCGCTGTCGAAGATCCGGCAAAGCTCGATGATCTCGGCACGCCGGAACAGAAGAAGGCGAAGCAGCGCAAGAAGGATGCAGCGGTCGCCAATAGCGGCACAAAGTGGTGGCAGATCCTTCAGTAGGACTTTAGCGGCGTAGCGTCGATCAACTGCTCAGCGTCAGCATAGCGGCGCTTGCGACCGGCACTATTGCGTGTCTCGTCTCTCCGAAAAGAATGCCCTCAGCATATCCGCCGATTCCGTCTCGTTGAAGCCGGAATAGACTTCCGGTGCATGATGACAGGTCGGCTGGGCATAGAAGCGCACACCATTGTCGACCGCGCCGCCCTTCGGATCTTCCGCGCCGTAATAGAGCCGGCGGATACGGGCAAAGGAAATAGCCGCCGCGCACATGGTGCAGGGCTCCAGCGTCACATAGAGATCAGCGCCGGCAAGCCGTTCCTGGCCGAGCCTGTCCGAAGCCATGCGGATCGCAGCGATCTCGGCGTGCGCGGTCACATCGTTGAGTTCGCGCGTACGGTTTCCGGAGCTCGCGACTGCCACGCCATCGACGACGACGACGGCGCCGATCGGCACTTCGCCGCGGTCTCCCGCAGCGCGCGCTTCCTTTAACGCCATCTCCATAAATCGATTTGTCTTCACGTTCGCGAGAATTTCCACTTAACCGCAGGTGCATGACCTGATAGACAGGCGCAAAAGGCAGGCAAACAGCAAATGACACCCAAAGACAAGCCAAAACGCCCGGGCGCACGGCCCCCTGCGCGCGACGCGCGGCCGAAAGGCGGCCCGAAGGCCGGTATCGGCAAGCCATCGAAGGCAGCTTCCGCGAAAGTGGTAGCCAATGAAGCGGACAGCGACGCCAAGGCGGAACGCATTTCCAAGGTGATGGCGCGCGCCGGCGTCGCCTCCCGCCGCGACATCGAACGCATGATCATGGACGGCCGCGTCACCCTGAACGGCAAGCTCCTCGACACGCCCGTCGTCAACGTCACGCTCGAAGACAAGATTGAGGTCGATGGTATTCCGATCCGCGGCATCGAGCGCACGCGCCTCTGGCTCTACCACAAGCCCCAGGGCTTGGTAACGACCAATGCCGATCCTGAGGGTCGCCCGACCGTCTTCGACAATCTGCCGGAAGAGCTTCCGCGCGTCATGTCGATCGGCCGTCTCGACATCAATACCGAAGGTCTGCTGCTGCTGACCAACGACGGCGGCCTTGCCCGCGCCTTGGAACTGCCGACCACCGGGTGGCTGCGCCGCTACCGCGTGCGCGCTCATGGCGACATCGATCAGGATGCGCTCGACAAGCTGAAGGACGGTATTGCCGTCGACGGCGTTCTCTACGGCTCGATCGAAGCCACGCTTGATCGCACCCAAGGATCCAACGTCTGGATCACCATGGGCCTGCGTGAAGGCAAGAACCGCGAAATCAAGAATGTGCTCGGCGCGCTCGGTCTCGAGGTCAACCGCTTGATCCGCATTTCCTACGGCCCCTTCCAGCTCGGCGATCTACCCGAAGGGCATGTGATCGAGGTGCGCGGCCGCACGCTGCGCGACCAGCTCGGCCCGCGGCTGATTGAAGACGCCAAGGCGAATTTCGATGCGCCGCTCTACAATGCGCCCGCCGTTGCCGCCGAGGAGGCCGAGGAACCGGCGCCCGAGCGCCGCGAACGCCCGCGCCGCGATGAAGACAAGCGCGAACGTGCGCTAAGCCGCCTCGACACCAAGCGTGATGACAGGCGGGATGACCGTCGTGACGATCGCCGTGGCGACGATGACAAACCGAAGCGCCCGGCGCTCGGTACCCGTCGCAACGCCAATGTCTGGATGGCGCCCGGCGCGCGTCCGCTCGGCGAGAAGGCGGCGGCCAAGGCTGCCAAGAATGCCCAGACCGCGCGTCGTCGCGGCGAGACGGCTTCCCCGGCGAAGGAACAACGCTTCGATCGCGGCCCGGATCGTCCGCGCCCGCAGATCAATCGCGTCCACGAAGAGGATGGCGAGTGGATCCGTTCCAGCGAGGAGCAGCCCCGCAAGCGCGACGAGGACGAAGGTTTCGGCCGCAAGCGCTCTTTCGGCGATCGCCCGCCGCGTGGTGAGGGTGGCGATCGTCCGCGCTCGGCCCGAGGCTTTGGCGGTGAGGGTCGCTCCGAGCGTCCGCGCGGTGACAAGCCATTTGGAGACAAGCCCCGCGGTGAGCGTCGTCCGCGCACGGATGGGGAGGAGCGTCCGCGTTCCTTCCGTGATCGTCCGCGTGAGGATAGCGAACGCTCGTCGCGTCCGGCCCGCAGTTTCGGCGGCGAAAGCCGCTCCGACCGTCCGCGTGGAGACAAGCCCTTCGGTGCCAAGCCCCGCGGTGAGCGCCGTCCGAGGGCAGAGGGTGAAGAAGGTGCACGTCCTTTCCGCTCGCGTGAGGAGGGCGGCGATCGCTCCTCGCGTCCGGCCCGCAGCTTCGGCGGCGAAGGTCGCTCGGAACGCCCGCGTGGCGACAAGCCTTTCGGTGCGAAGCCTCGCGGCGAACGCCGTCCCAGGGCAGAGGGTGAAGAAGGTGCACGTCCCTTCCGCGCTCGTGAAGAGGGCGGCGAACGCTCCTCGCGTCCGGCCCGCAGCTTCGGCGGCGAAGGTCGTTCGGAACGTCCTCGTGGCGAAAGATCCTCGGGCGACAAGCCCTTCGGCGATAAGCCGCGTGGAGCAAAGAATTTCTCGGGCAAGCCGAAGGGCGATCGGCCCGATGGCGGCGGCAAGCCTTCCGGCGGGCCGTCCAGAGGTGGTGCGAAAGGCAAGGGAATGACGCGCGGTGCGGATCGTCGGCGGTGAGTTTCGCGGACGGCCGCTAGCCGTACCAAAATCCAGCGATATCCGGCCGACTGCGGACCGGACGCGTGAGAGCCTGTTCAACATTCTGAGCCATGCCTATCCGGAATGCATAGATGGCACCCGGATACTCGATCTTTTCGCCGGTACGGGCGCTGTCGGTCTCGAGGCCGTCTCGCGCGGTTGTCGTCACGCGCTCTTCGTCGAAAACAGCGTCGAGGGCAGGGCGCTTCTCTGGGAAAATATCGATGCGCTCGGCCTGCATGGCCGCACGCGCATGTTGCGCCGTGACGCGACCGATCTCGGCAGCGTCGGCAATCTCGAGCCTTTCGACATGCTGTTTGCCGATCCGCCTTATGGCAAGGGGCTGGGTGAGAAGGCGCTTGCGGCTGCTGCCGACGGCGGCTGGCTCAAGCCTGGCGCGATTACCGTTCTGGAAGAACGCGCCGATGTTGCCGTTTCGGTGCATCCTTCCTATGTTTTCCTCGAAAGCCGGATATTCGGCGATACAAGAGTGCATTTCTTCCGGTATCAGCCGCAGTAGCCGGCACGTTGGGAGCAGATCGTGCCGCAGGCGGAAATCATCAGTCCGAAATCGCCTGCGATCAGCGATCTGCCGACGGTTGCCGTCGCCTTCGGTGGGGGCGGTGCCCGCGGCCTCTCCCACATACACATCATCGAAACGCTGGATGAACTCGGCATCCGCCCGGTAGCAATATCGGGGTCGTCCATCGGCGCCATCATGGGCGCCGGCATGGCGGCCGGCATGTCGGGTGCTGAAATCCGCGAACATGCGCTGGCAACCGTGGGCAACAAGGCTGCCGTCGTCAGCCGCATCTGGGGCCTGAGGCCGACAACTGTGCGCGATGCCGTCGCCAAGGGCATCCGCATCGGCCAGTTCAACCTTGAACGTATTCTCAAAGCCTTCCTGCCATCGGAGCTTCCCCAGAAATTCGAGGATCTGCTGGTCCCGATGAAGGTGATCACCACGGATTATTACGGCCAAGCCGAGGTCATCGCCGAGCACGGCGAACTCTTCCCGGCGCTCGCCGCATCATCGGCCATTCCGGCCGTCTTCATGCCGGTCCGACTGCATGGGCGGGTCATGATCGATGGCGGCATCGCCAATCCCGTGCCCTATGAATGCCTGATGGACCTTGCCGATATCGTCATCGGCATCGACGTCGTCGGTGCGCCCGAAGGCGACGGCACTCACATTCCGAACCGCATGGAAAGCATTTTCGGGTCCGGCCAGCTTATGATGCAGGCGGCGATTTCCCTGAAGCTGAAGCTCATGCGGCCACATATCTTCCTGCGGCCCATCGTCGGCCGCACCGGCGTCATGGATTTCCTAAAGGCGCGCGACGTGCTTGCCATGTCAGTCGGCGTGAAGGACGAGCTGAAATATGCCCTCGACCGGGAGATCGAGGCGCGATTGAAGCGCTAGCGGAATACGGCGTCAGGCGTCCGCCGTGACATCGGCCGTCGTCGCCAGCGGATCGTTGTTGTTGAAGGAATCGGGTGCACGCTTTGGCTTGACCAACGGTTCTGGATGAATCGGTGTCGAAAACAACAGATCCCGTCCCGCCTGCAACCCCTCGGATACTTGCAGCACCAGTCGCGCCTCGTCGCGCTTGCGGATGTCCTCGCCGATCTCATAGGCCGCGACTTCGGACACACCGAGCGCTTCCAGAGTGCGACGTCCGAAGAGCAGACCGGATTCCAGCGTTTCGCGCAGCTCGTAGTCGACGCCTTTGTTGCGCAGTTCGATGGAGTGGATGCGGTCATAGGAGCGCACGAAGAGTGTCGTCTGCGGGTAGTCGGCCTGGATCAGCTCGATCACCTTGTCGGTGATCTCCTTCTTTTGGGTGCAGACCAGCACGATCTTGGCCCGGTCGATGCCGGCCGAACGCAGCACGTCCTTGCGGGTGCCGTCGCCGAAATAAATGCGGAAACCGAAGGAGGATGCCTGCCGGATGCGGTCGGCGGAGAAGTCGATGACGGTCACGCTCCGGCCGCCGGCAAGCAGGATCTGCGCGGCGATCTGCCCGAAACGCGAGAAACCGACCATCAGCACGTCGGCGCCCGCACCCTCGAAATCCTCGTCGAGCTCTTCGTGCTCTTCTCCCGACAGCATTCGCTTGGAAAGCGCGGCACCGAGCGGCGTCAGCGCCATGGACAGGGTAACGATCGCCACGAGCAGCGAAGCCGTGCTGCTGGACATCAGCCCCGCGACGGCGGCCGTGGTGAAGAGGACGAAGCCGAATTCACCGCCTTGCGGCAGCAGGAAGGCGATGCGAACGGCATCATTGTGCGAGGAGCGTGTCGCGCGGCAGAGCGTATAGATGATGAGCGCTTTCACGGCCATGATGATAGGCACGGCAATGATGATGAAGATCACGTTGTCGAGCAGCACCTGAAGCTGCAGCGACAGCCCGACGGCAATGAAAAAGATAGCCAGAAGCACGCCGCGGAAGGGTTCGATATCGGCTTCCAGCTCGTGCCGGTAGGAGGATTCCGCCAGCATGACGCCGGAGAGGAAAGCGCCCATCGCCATCGAAAGCCCGGCGAGCTGCATCAGGCTCGCTGATCCCATGACGACGAAAAGCGCGGCCGCGATCATCGCTTCGCGCGCGCCGGTGCGCGCAATGATCTGGAAGAGGGGCGTCAGCAGGTATCGGCCCATGATGATCATCGCGCCGACGGCGGCCACCGAAATAGCGAAATCGACCAGTGGATTGCCGCTGCCCTTGTTTCCATCGAGAATGGTGACGACTGCCAGAAGCGGGACGATCGCCAGGTCCTGAAAGAGCAGCATGGAGAAGGAGCGCTGCCCGTAGCGAGTGTTCACATCTCCATCGCCTTCGAGGATCTGCATGGCGAAGGCGGTTGAGGAGAGCGCCAGGCCGAAGCCCGCGACGATGCTGCCGCGCCAGTCGAGAGCGCCGGAGACCCAGGCGAGTGCGGTCAGCGCCAGACCCGTCACCACCACCTGCGCCGTGCCGAGGCCGAAGATATCGCGCCGCATCTGCCAGAGGCGGGTGGGCTTCAATTCAAGCCCGATGATGAAGAGCAGGAAGACGACGCCGAGTTCGGCAACATCGAGGATCTGCTCGCCATCCGTGATGCCGTGGAAGATCGGGCCGATGACGATGCCGGCCGCCAGATAACCGAGAACCGTGCCGAGTCCGAGCTTCTTGAAGATCGGCGCAGCGACGACCGCGCCGCCGAGCAGCAGGATGGTTTCCGTGAAAAGCGCGTTGGGTGCGGACATGCTTCATTTCTTTCGATGGCGGGGCAAGCAGGCAGCCAGGAAAAGAATCGGCATCCACGGCCTTGATGCTTTCAGGAGTGCACAATAAATGGAACGGGAAGGAAAGGCCAAATCATGTCCTCTGAAATCGATTCCTCGACACTTCTTTCCCGCGCAAGTCAACTGATCGATCTGGCGAAAAAGGCAGGCGCTGACGCCGCCGACGCTGTTGTCGTCCGCTCGCGCGCCCAATCTGTCAGCGTTCGCCTCGGCAAGGTCGAAGGCACCGAGTCCTCCGAGAGCGACGACTTTTCGCTTCGAGTCTTCGTCGGCAAGCGCGTGGCAAGCGTTTCCGCCAATCCGGGCTTTGACCTTACGGCGCTGGCCGAACGCGCCGTCGCCATGGCCAAGGTCTCGCCGGAAGACCCCTTCGCTTGCCTGGCCGATGAGAACAGGCTCGCAAAGACCTATCCCGACCTGCAGCTTCTCGATACGACCGAGGTCGGTGCCGACCAACTGCGCGAGGCGGCCCTTGCGGCCGAAGCCGCTGCCCTTGCGGTCAAAGGCGTCACCAACTCTTCGGGTGCCGGCGCTTCGGCCGGCATGGGCGGGCTGGTGCTTGCCACGTCGCACGGTTTCGAAGGCAGCTATATGGCCTCGCGCTTCGGCAATTCCGTCAGTGTCATTGCCGGTGAGGGCACCGGCATGGAACGCGACTACGATTTCGACAGCCGCCTCTACTATGCTGAGCTAGACGATCCCGCCGAAATCGGCCGCCGGGCCGGCGAGCGCACCATCAAGCGCATCAATCCGCGCCAGGTGCCGACAGGCAAGGACATCACTGTCATCTTCGATCCGCGCATCGCGCGGGGTTTCGTCGGCCATATTGCCGGCGCCATCAACGGCGCCTCGGTTGCCCGCAAGACGAGTTTCCTTCGCGACAAGATGGGCCAGCAGGTGCTGAAATCCGGCCTCTCGATCACGGACGATCCGCTGATCGTGCGCGGCCCGTCCTCGCGTCCCTTCGATGGCGAAGGCGTCTCCGGCGAGAAGCTGGTCATGATCGAAGACGGCGTGCTCAAGCACTGGTTCCTCTCCACCTCCACCGCAAACGAGATCGGCGGTTTCGAGACCAACGGCCGCGGTGTCCGCGGCGGCACTTCGGTCACGCCGGCCTCGACCAATCTTGCGCTGGAGCCTGGCGACATCTCGCCGGAAGAGCTGATCCGCAGCGTCGGCAACGGTTTCTACGTCACCGAACTGATCGGCCAGGGCGTCAACATGATCACCGGCGAATACAGCCGCGGCGCGACAGGCTTCTGGATCGAGAATGGCGAGCTCACCTTCGCGGTATCGGAAGTGACGATCGCTTCGAACCTCAAGGACATGTTCATGCGGCTGACGCTTGCCAACGACATCGATCGCAAGTTCGGTGTGGCGGCTCCGACTTTCGCGATTGAAGGCATGACGCTTGCCGGCCGCTGACAAACGGATCGATACGATGAGCGACCCTGAAAACCGCTGGCAGAGCGATCTCGCGTTGATCGCCGATGCTGCAAGACAGGCCGGCGCCGTTGCACTCGGTTATTTCAACAAGTCGCCGGAGGTCTGGTGGAAGAACGAGGATCGCTCTCCCGTCAGTGCCGCCGATTTCGCCGCGAATGAAAAGCTCGAAGCCATCTTGCGCAGCGCACGGCCGGCCTATGGCTGGCTGTCGGAAGAGACTGACGACGACGCAGGCCGACTGGAATACGAGACGCTGTTCATCGTGGATCCGATCGATGGCACCCGGGCTTTCCTCGCCGGCAAGGATCTCTGGTGCGTCAGCGTCGGCATCGTCCATCGCGGCCGCCCCGTTGCCGGCGTGCTTTACGCGCCGGCGCTCGATGAACTTTACGAGGCAGTGGAGGGTGGTGCGGCGCTGAAGAACGGCGAACCGATTTCCGTCTCTACGCGCGGCGAAGCCGATATCAGCCAGCTTGCCGTCAGCGAGGAGCTGTTCAGGATTTTGCCGGCGGCGGTTCGCGACCGCAGTGAGCGCGTCAAATATATTCCCTCACTCGCCTACCGTATCGCCATGGTGGCCGATGGCCGGTTGGACACGACGTTTGTCGGGCGCAATGCCCATGACTGGGATATTGCGGCAGCCGACCTTATCCTCGAGCGTGCCGGTGGCGGTCTTGTCGACCTTTCGGGGCATCCGACAACCTATAATAGAGAGAAAGTCAGCCACGATGCGCTTTGCGCTTCACCGGTCCTGCGTCTCCGCGAATATCTGGACTTGTTCACTCAGCTAAGAGACGGTTGACGTTTCCGTCAAAATCCCTCAGATGAGGGGCCGGAGGAGAATAGGCAGAAAGAGAATAAAAATGACGGACTCCGGCGGTAAAAAGCAGCTCCTGCACCTCGTCTTCGGCGGCGAACTCGAAAACCTTGATGGCATCCAGTTTCGTGATCTGAAGGATCTCGATATTGTCGGTATTTTTCCCGACTATGCCACGGCACTGACGGCTTGGAAGTCGAAGGCGCAGCAGACGGTCGACAATGCGCATATGCGCTATTTCATCGTCCACATGCATCGTTTGCTCGATCCGCAGGATACGACCGGGAGCAAGTGACCCGCGCAGCAATCGGCTTGTCCTCCGCTGTCCACAGCGGAGGCCTTCGTGCATCGGTTCTCGCCCTCGTTCGACGCATTCTGAACAAATTGATCGGTCATGGCGGCCGCAACGATAATTAGGGAATTGAATTGATGTCGGTCTGCATGGATCGGAGGTCTGCTGAATGAGCTCTCGGATGGCGCGGATCGGTCTGAACGCGTACCGTCTGGCGGGAACTGTGGCGTCGCCGGTCGTCGGCCTCTACATCACCTATCGCACCGCCAAGGGCAAGGAAGACCGCGCTCGCCGGCTGGAGCGTTTCGGCTATGCGAGCGCCAATCGCCCGCAGGGCCCGCTCGTCTGGTTTCACGCGGCAAGTGTCGGCGAAACCAACGCCGTCATTCCCCTGATCCGTGAAATCCGCCGCCGCGACATCCATGTCATCCTGACGACAGGTACCATCACCTCGGCAAGGCTTGCCGCCGAGCGCCTCGGCAATGATGCGATCCATCAATATGTGCCGCTCGACCTGAAGCCCGCCGTCGGCCGCTTTCTCGATTACTGGCAGCCGGATTGCGCCATCATCGCCGAATCCGAGATCTGGCCCGCGACGGTGCTTGAACTCGGCCATCGCCGCATCCCGCAGATCCTCGTCAATGCCAGGATGTCGGATCGCTCATTCACCCGCTGGCGGCGACGGCCCTCGCTTGCCGAAGCACTCTTCGAAAATCTGGCGCTCGTCATTGCACAGTCGGATGTCGATGCCGAACGTTTCCGCGATCTCGGCGCCGTGCCGGTCATCACGTCGGGCAACCTGAAGGTCGATACGGATGCACCGCCTTATGACAGCGCTGTTTTCGCTCGCTACAAGAAGCAGATCGGCGATCGCAAGACATGGGCCGCGATCTCCACTTTTGACGGTGAAGAAAATGCCGCCGGTATCGTGCATCGTGCGCTGCGCGATCGCGACAAACAGCTGACCATCATCGTACCGCGCCACCCCGAGCGCGCTGACGAGATCGAGGCAGCCCTTGTCAAGCAGGGTCTGAAGGTCGCCCGCCGCACGCGGGACGATGTCCTGACCCCCGACGTCGACATCTTCCTGGGCGACACGATCGGCGAAATGGGCCTTTATCTTCGCCTGACCGAAGTCGCTTTCGTCGGCCGCTCGCTCTTTGCCGAAGGCGGCCAGAATCCGCTGGAGCCGGCCATGCTCGGCTGCGCCATCCTGTCGGGCGGCAATGTCCAGAATTTTCGCGAGGCCTATCAGAAGCTCGCTCGTAGCGGCAGTGCCCGCATGGTTCGCGATACAGAGATGCTGGCGAAGGGCGTGCATTATCTTCTGACCAATGACGAGGCGCGCGGCAAGATGATCCAGGCCGGCATCGCCGCCGTGCATGAAATGCGCGGTGCGTTGAGCGCCACGTTGAAGGGGCTGGAGCCCTATATCAATCCGCTGACGGTGAAGGCGCGCCTTCTGCCGAAGGCCGTGGCGCAAGCCTGAGGAGCAGCCATGTCGGCGCAGACGAAGATCAGGGGCATCCTCTTCGACAAGGACGGCACGCTGCTCGACTACGACGAAAGCTGGTTGCCGGTGAACCGTGAGCTTGCCCGGATCGCCGCCGAAGATGACGCTGTTCTTGCCGACCACCTTCTTGCCGAATGCGGCATGGACCCGGTCACCGGCCATATCATTCCAGACAGCCTGCTTGCTGCCGGCAATACCCGCCAGATCGCCGAAGGGCTCGTTGCTGCCGGCTCGAAGGTCGATATGATCGAGCTGACGATCAAGCTCGACAATCTCTTTGCCAATGCCGCCGAATTTTCCGTGCCGGTGACGGACCTTGCCGCCTTCTTCGGGCGGCTGCACGGGCGCGGCTTCAAGCTTGGCATCGCCTCCAGCGACAATGAGCGTTCGATCCGCCAGACCGCCCAGCGTTTCGGCATCTCTGAATTTGTCGATTACATCGCCGGTTATGACAGCGGCTTCGGCAGCAAGCCGGAGCCGGGCATGGTGCTCGGCTTCTGCGCGGCAACGGGCCTTCAGCCGGAAGAGGTCGCCATGGTCGGGGATAACAACCACGATCTCCATATGGGCAGGAACGCGAAAACCGGCCTGACGATTGCGGTTTTGACTGGCACCGGGTCGCGTGAATCCCTCTCGGCCTCCGCCGACCATGTCTTCGACGACATCACGCATATCGAGGCCCTGCTGCCGGACCTGCAGCCGGCCTGACACCCAAAGACTTGCATTTTCACGCGTTTTGGCTTCTCAATCCGCCCGGTCGATTATGTGAGACCTCGCCACGGGGGGTGAGGGCAAGGGAAACGGACGGCATCATGATATCCGAAGCACCGCCTTTCTGGTGGAGGCGGGCAGGTTGGCAGGCATGGGCTCTGTCGCCCCTTTCTTTCCTTTATGGCCGCGTGGCGGGCTACCGCATGGTCCATGCGAGCCGCGCTTCAGTGCCGATCCCGGTCATTTGCGTCGGAAATTTCACGGTCGGCGGAGCTGGCAAGACGCCGACGGCAATTGCCATTGCCCGTGCTGCCAAAGCAAAGGGTCTCAAGCCTGGTTTTCTAAGTCGCGGCCATGGCGGCTCGCTCGATGTCACCACCGTCGTCGATCCCTCTCATCACCGTGCAGTCGCTGTCGGCGACGAGCCGCTTCTGCTGGCTCAGGAAGCACTGACGGTAATCTCTCGCAGGCGTGTCGAGGGTGCGGCAAGGCTGGTCGAAGAAGGCGCCGATTTCATAATCATGGATGACGGTTTCCAGAGTGCGCGCCTCGCAATCGACTATGCGCTTCTGGTAATCGATGCGACACGCGGCCTTGGCAACGGCCATATAGTGCCGGGCGGCCCGGTGCGCGCGCCGATCCGTCTGCAACTGCGCGAGGCGACCGCCCTTCTGAAGGTCGGAGAAGGCAATGCGGCCGACCGCATCGTCCGGATCGCAGCGCGCGCTGCCAAACCCTATTTCACCGCCCAGCTGAAAGTGTCCGGAGAGAATTATCTGGAGGGCCTCAAAGTGCTCGCCTTTGCGGGTATTGCCGATCCGGAAAAATTCTTTCGCACCGTCCGTTCGCTTGGTGCGAGCATCGAGGTCGCGACTTCCTTCGGCGACCACGAGCATTTGAGCGAAGAAGAGATCGACGGTCTTCTGATGACAGCAGACCAGCAGAATCTGACGATCGTCACCACCTCTAAAGATTTCGTCAGGCTCGCCGGCCATCACGGCAAGGCGGCACAGCTCGCGGCCCGCTGCCGCGTAGTAGAGGTGGAGATGGCGTTTACAGATCCACTTGCGCCCGGGCTCATTATCGATCGCGCCTTTGAAGCCTGCCGCCAGCGGCGGCTCAGGGAAGCGAAAAAGAAAGCCTAGCGCTGGTTCGGCAGAATGCCGGCGCGTCGGTCGGCTTCAAGCGCGGTGGCGACATCGGCATAGGGTTCCTGCCGCGCCACGCTCCAGTAGCGAAGTTCATCGAGCGGGATCTGTTTGCCTGTCAGTGCGCAGACGACATAGGAACCGGGCGACAGAATCTGGAAATCGCCGTCCAGATAACGGATCTTCGCCTCGCGGTTTCCGTATCCTTCGAACAAGTTCATGCGCTCCATTCCCCGCAGTCTGTCATCTGTCTGCCATACTCCCCGAAACGTTCTTTTGCCAGCTTTTTCAGCTCCGGCCGAATAGTCGCTCGATATCGGCAAGCTTGAGTTCGATATAGGTGGGACGCCCGTGATTGCATTGGCCGGAGCCTGGGGTCACTTCCATTTGGCGCAGCAGCGCGTTCATTTCTTCAGGCCGTAGCCGCCGTCCTGATCGCACCGAGCCATGGCAAGCCATTGTTGCCGCCACATATTCGAGCTTGGCCGACAGGCCGGAGGCTGTATCCCATTCGGCGATCTCGTCGGCAAGCTGCCGGATCAGCCCAGACGCATCGACCTCGCCGAGCATCGCTGGCGTTTCGCGCACGGCAATGGCGCCCGGGCCGAAGCGCTCGATCGCAAGGCCAAGTTCGGAAAATTCCACCGCATGCACCATCAGCCGGTCGCAATCCTCTTCGGGAATGTCGACGATCTCGGGGATCAGCAGCACCTGCGACGGCAGCCGCTTCGAATGCAGCGCCTTGCGCATGGCCTCGAAGACCAGCCGCTCATGGGCAGCGTGTTGATCGACGATGACGATGCCGTTGTCTGTCTGCGCAATGATATAGTTTTCGTGGACCTGCGCCCGCGCGGCTCCGAGCGGATAGCGCACCGCCGGTTCGCTCGCAGTTGCTGCTGCCGGCACTTGCGCGGTGGGATCGAAAACCGGCTCTGAACGCGCCGTCGGATGGGCAAGCCCGTCGAAGGAGGCTTGCGGTCTTTCGCTGAGACCCGCGGCCGGTTGATAAGGCCGGGATGGGGAGGTTGCCGCCGACCAAGGTGCCTGCGCCCGCTGCGGCGCCGCCTGGAAGCCAGGCCGGAAGGCGCGCAGCATGTCGCTTGCGCCCGTCGTTGCGGCGCGGCTGCCGTCACGCGCAAGCGCTTCGCGGATTGCGCCGACGATCAGCCCGCGCACCAGTCCCGGATCGCGGAAGCGGACGTCGGATTTCGCCGGATGCACATTGACGTCCACAAGCGCCGGATCGAGCGTGATCGACAGCACCGCGACGGGATGACGGCCGGAGGGAATCGTTTCGGCATAGGCCCCGCGGATCGCCGAGAGGATGAGTTTGTCCTGCACCGGGCGGCCATTGACGAACGCATATTGATGAGCCGAATTGCCCCGGTTGAAGGTCGGCACGCCGGCAAAGCCGGTTAGTTGCACGTCTTCGCGCTCGGCATCCAGGGCGATGGCATTGTCACGGAATTCCTTTCCGAGCACCTGCGCCATGCGCGCCAGATGATCCTCGCCGGTTGCCGGAAATTCCAGCGTCGAGCGATCGGGACCGGAGAGCACGAAACGCACGCCCGGAAAGGCGATCGCCATGCGTTTGACGATCTCGGTGATGGCCGCCGCTTCCGCCTTCTCCGTCTTCAGGAATTTCAGCCGCGCCGGCGTCGCGAAGAACAGATCGCGCACTTCGACGATTGTTCCCGGATTGGCGGCTGCCGGGCGCAGATGCACGATCTTGCCTCCGGCAACGGAAATTTCATTGCCCGCCGCGCTGTCACGTTTGCGGCTTGCGATGCTGAGCCGCGCCACCGAACCGATGGACGGCAATGCCTCGCCCCGGAACCCGAGCGTTCGGATATCGTCGAGCGTATCCGATATCTTCGATGTGCAGTGTCGCTTGACGGCAAGTTCAAGATCGGCGACGTCCATACCGGAACCGTTGTCGCTGACGCGCAGCAGCGCCTTGCCGCCGCCGGCGGTTGCGATTTCGATGCGGGTCGCGCCTGCATCGAGCGCGTTTTCGATCAGCTCCTTGGCAGCACTCGCCGGGCGTTCGATGACTTCGCCGGCAGCGATCTGGTTGATGAGCGTTTCGGAGAGCTGTCTGATGGCCATGGGCTTATTTTCGAGGATTCGCGGCCCGGAGGGAAGGGGTTTCATCGAGCTGTAGATAATGACTCAAGACCTCTCCCCCAAATTTGGGGGGTGTTACTGTTAAGCGGCCTTTAAGACAAAAACGGCATTTTATTCATATACCTCCGAGACTGCGAAAATCGGACAGATGTGGGATGTGAATGAATGAGTGCCGGCTTCGAAAAGGCGGACACATCATCTGTGAGTGACGCACTGCCGCCTGAAGCTGATCTTCAAGCGGTGCTTTTCGATGCGGTTTGCGACAGTCTTTCTGCTGCATTCGTCATCTATGACCGCAACGATCTTCTTCTCTTTGCCAGCCGTCAGGTCCTGGAATTCTTTCCAGTGTCGGAGGACGTGCTGCGCCCGGGCGCCCGCCTTCGTGATTTCCTGGGTGCGGTCTACGATACCGGCATTCGCGAGCAGACCCTCGAGCGCCAGCCGGGTTTGCTCAGCCGCGAGGACTGGTTATCCCAGCGCATCGCCTCCCATTGGCGCGAACGTTTTGAATCCGTCGAGCGCCACGGTGCCGATCGCTGGGTGCGTTTCCTCAAGCGCCGCCTGCCGAGCGGCTACGGCGTGACCGTTATTTCCGATATTTCCGAGGTGCGTAAGCGCGAGGAACAGTGGCGGTACGATCTTGAGCGCGTGCAGCTGACCGAGGACATTCTCGACCACCTGCCGTTCCCGCTCTTCGTCAAGGATCGCAACCTCGCCTATGTCGCCGTCAACAAGGCTTTCTGCGAGAAATACCAGACGACGGCGGATGAGGTTCTGGGCCGCAAGAGCGGTGATCTGTTTTCGCCTGACATTGCCAAGCGCTTCGAGGAAAGCGACCGCCACGTGCTGGACACCGGCGAAATGTCGGTCTCCCGCCAGCGCCAGATCGCCCGCGACGGCACCGAGCGCGACATCGTCAGCCGCAAACACAGGATCGGCAAGCCCGGACGTTATTTCCTCGTCTCGACCATGCAGGACCTGCCGCGCGACGGCGACGATCTCGACGAATTCCATCGGGCCTCCGAGATCACCACGTCCAGCAACCAGACCTACCGCCGCGCCTATGTGCCCGTGCCGAACGCATCGCAGCGCCGCGAGCCGGCAGCGATGGAGGCGATCGTTCCGGAAAATTTCTCCGGCCGAAAGATCCTCGTCGTCACGTCGGATCTGGCTGCCGAGACTGCCGCACTGCGCACGCTCGCCAAATACGGCTTCGAATCCTGCTCGGTCCGCGGCGAGGATGAGGAGGAGCGCTTCCTCGAGATTGCCAGCTCTTCGGGAATCTCGCTCGATCTTCTGATCATCGACAACCAGATGGGCTTGCGCTGTCTGGAGCTTGGAGAACAGTACGGCATTCCCACTCTCGTCATGGATGGCTTTCAGATAGCCAACGAACTGACCTTCCAGATTGCCCGCCACTTCAACCGCAACGGACGCGGCGGCACGGAGGGTGACTGGGAAATTACCACGACCGAAGAAAACGTAGGTCTTCAGGTTCTCGTCGCCGAGGATAACGACATCAACCAGATCGTCTTCACGCAGATCCTCGAAGGACTCGGTTACCGCCATCGGATCGCAGCGACCGGCGAAGAGGTTGTTCGTCTCTGGGCAGAATATCGGCCACAGATCGTGCTGATGGATATTTCGCTTCCGGTCTTCAACGGCTTTGAAGCCTCGCGCCTCATTCGCCAGATGGAAGAGGGACAGGGCACGCGAACGCCGATTATTGGCGTGCTGACGCAAGCCTTCGAACGCGATCGTGCAGAATGCGCCAATGCCGGTATGGATGACGTCATCATGAAACCGGTAAGCCCTGACATCCTTGAAACGGTATTTCAGAAGCATCTGATCAACGAGCCAATCAAAGCTCAAATCTAAACAACAGGCCGGTCAACTCCCCAGATTTTGGGAATGCTTGGGGTTGTATTCTGCTCGATTTACTATCGAATTGTTAAGACTTGGCCGTCATTCTTCACCAGGGTGTGGAGGAAAATCTCGGGTTTGGATTGATGGTGTCGCCGGAAATACCATTCATGGCCGTTAGTCAGAATGAGCTACAGGCGATGGCCTATACCGATCCGCTGACGGGATTGGGAAACCGCAATCGCATGCGCGATAAGGTGATGCAGATTTCGGCCGAGCGGGCCAGCGATCCGGCGCCCTTCACCATCGGTATCGCCAATCTCGACAGTTTCAAGCCCATCAACGATCTCTTCGGTTCTGCTGCCGGTGACGAAATCCTGTGCCAGGTCGCCCATCGCCTCAAGGCCTGCATTCCGGATGGTGCCCTGGTCACCCGTCATGATGGCGACGAGTTCGCCTTCGTTCTGCCGCTGATCTTCGAGCGCGCGAGCGCGGAGAAATTCGGACAGATGATCCGTGAGGTGCTCTCGGCTCCCTATGATCTCGGCGACCGCAATGTGCGCCTTTCCGCCTCTTTCGGCTTTGCGATCTATCCATTTGCCGGCGAAGACTGCGAAGAGCTTTTGAAAAGTGCGGAAACCGCACTCTATCGTTCCAAGCGCCGCGGGCGCGGGCAGATCACCGTCTATTCCCGCGAGATCGCGCAGGAAATGAAGCGGGCGACCCAGCTCGAACAGGCGCTTCGAAATGCCATCATATCGGACGCGATCGACGTGCATTTCCAGCCGATCGTCTCGCTCGCCAACAATCAGGTGGTGGGCTTCGAGGCACTTGCCCGCTGGAACGATCCCGACCTCGGCTTCGTCTCGCCCGGCGTCTTCGTGCCGCTCGCCGAAGAGCGCGGCTTCATCGACGCCCTGTCGGAAGCGCTCTTGCGCAAGGCTGCGGAAGCAGCCCTTTCCTGGCCGCGCGAACTCTTCCTGTCCTTTAATCTATCGTCCGCCCAGCTGATGGATCCGGGCACGAGCACCTCCATCCTGTCTATCCTCGGCCGTGTGGGCTTCGACCCGCATCGCCTCGAGCTGGAAATTACCGAGACCGCTGTCATGAGTTCTGCCGACACGGCGCACCGGATCATTTCCGATCTCAGGGCAGCCGGCGTGCGCATTTCACTCGACGATTTCGGTACCGGCCAGTCGAGCCTCGGGCGCCTGCGCGATTTCATCTTCGACAAGATCAAGATCGACCGCGCCTTTGTCTCGCGCATCAATTCCGACCGCGCTTCCGAGCACATCATCAAGGCGATCCTTGCGATGTGTGAAGGCCTTGAGCTGGAAGTCGTGGCCGAAGGGATTGAGGATTATTCCGAAGCGGTCAAGCTGCGTACGCTCGGCTGCGGCATGGGGCAGGGCTATCATTTCGGCCGGCCGGCCGATGGCATCGCCACGCTGCGCTTCCTCCACGAGAACTACTATTACGACACGAGCGCACAGGATCGCGTCAGCGCATAGCGGCAAAAAAGCAATGGCGCCCCATGGGACGCCATCACCTACGCTCTGCTCTCCGTACGGATTATTTGTTTGTTGTCGAACCTGTCGACGTATTGTCCGTCGGCATGGCCGTGCCGGTAGCCGCCGGAGCCTTTTCGGCTGACTGCATGGCAAGTGTCTTGAACTCCGGTGCCGCCTTGAGGGATTCGGCAGTTTCCGTGGTCGTCAGCTTGACGGAGCCGTCCTGCGTATTCTGCGCGACGGTGATCTTATTCATGGGAACGGCGACATTCTTTTCGCCGATCCCCAGGAAGCCGCCCACACCGATAATGGCTGCAACAAGCCCGCCATCCTTCTTCATGATCAGGTCGTTGACGCTGCCGATGCTCTCATTGTTGCCGTTATAAACCGACTGGCCAATATACGTATTGGCACTGATCTGGTCCGGAGCCTGCTGCGTCAGATAGCTGTCGCCACCTGCCTGGGCCGTGTCGGTGCTCGGTGCCGGGGCCGGGGCCTGTGCGGCATCACCTGCAGGTGCCATCGGCTTGACTGGTTCTGCCGGTGCCGGAGCGGCCGGCTCAGCGGGTGCAGACTGCGCCGGAGCAGCAGGGTTAGCCGGCTGGGGAGCTGTCTGCGAAAATGCTGCCGGTGCGAAAGCCGTGGCAAACAATGCGCCAGCGGCAACGGTCGTCAGAAGTTTGCGTGTCATTTCGAACCTACCTTCGTTTCTTGAGTGATCCCTGGCGCGAAAGGGCCTGTTTTTCAGGAATACCTGCCGCGCCGGTTCAAGAATGAAATGACCGATCAGCTTATTGGTTCCGGACGAAGACACGGAAAGTTTTGCAGTTTTCACGGAACCTTGACCGGAAAAAGCCCCCAAAAAACAAAAGGCGCCCCGCGAGGAGCGCCTTTATAAATTGCGGACTTCGCAGTTCAGATCACATAGGCAGGATCGAAAACGCCCTTTACCGTGATGCCGAGCTCAAGCAGCGCGCCTGCGCTTGGCTGGGCGGAGCGGGCATCCTCATCCAGACCTTCCCAGGCGGTCGTCACTACTAGCCGGTCGGCATTGGCGCCGATGAAGGCCGGGCAGGAAGGTTGCGCTGCCGGCACCTTGTAGCGAGCTATGCGCAGGCCATCCGGGCTGTAGCGATCAACGACACCGGCACCCCAGCGCGCGTTCCAGATATAGCCATCGGCATCGCAGACTGAACCGTCGAGCCCGCCGGGTTCGTCCATGCTGTCGACCATCACGATCGGTTCACCGGACGGCAGGCCGGTCTGCGGATCGACCATGACCCGCATCAGACGGCTGATCCGGGTGTCGGTAAAGTAGCCGATCGTGCCATCGGGCGAAAAGCAGATGGAGTTTGGAATGCTGATGCCGCTGAAGATCTTCGTCACCTTGCCCGCAGCAACATGATAGATCGCGCCGGCCTGGTTTTCGGCGCGCTTGCTCATCGTGCTGATCCACAATGCGCCCGAGGGGTGCGTGCGCCCGTCGTTGGAGCGGTTTTCCGGCTTGTCGTTTTCCAGCGCCGCATAGAAGGTCAGCTTGCCGCTCGCAATATCCCGCACGAACAGCCCTTCCTCGGTCGCCAGCAACTGGCGGCCAGAATCGACGCGGGCCAGAACGCTCGCCATGGCAGGCAGCGGATGTACCTTCTTCTCGTCTGTCGAAAGATTGAGCTCGTGCAGTTCCTTGCCGAGAATATTGAACCACCAGACGGAATTGGAAACGGGATCGTAGGTGGGGCCCTCACCGAGAACCGAATTGGTATTGCAAAGTGTTTTGCCCTCGAATTCATAAATATCAGTCATATGCCTATGCTCCTATGGCCGCGTCATAGGCTAAGATGGTCGCCTTGGCGCGCTCGGCAACCTCTGCTTCAGTCATTCCGGGCTTGTAAATGCTGGTGCCGAGACCGAAAGCCAAAATGCCCGCTTTGGTATAGTCGGAAAAGTTCTTGTCCGACACGCCGCCGACCGCCGCAATCACCAATTCCGGCGGCAGGATGGCGCGGATCGCGGTGATGCCTGACGGCCCCAGAACGCTTGCAGGGAAGAACTTGAGGCCGGTCGCACCTGCGCGGGCCGCCTGCAGCGCTTCAGTCGGGGTAAAGACGCCCGGCATGGTCACCATGCCGTAGTCGCGGGCGCGGATGATGACGTCGGGCTCGACATTCGGTGTGACCAGCAGTTTGCCGCCGGCGGCATGCAGGCTGTCGACGGCTTCTGTCGTCAGCACGGTGCCGGCGCCGATGAGCACATCCGCCGGCGCCATCTTGGCGGCGATTTCGATGGACTTGAATGGCTCCGGCGAATTCAGCGGGATCTCGATCGCCGTCAGACCATTTTCGATCAGCGCGCCGACCACGGCTTGGGTTTCCTCGGGCTTGATGCCGCGCAGAATGGCAATCAGCGGACGCTTCATCTTGGGGAAGGGGACACGGTTCATCAGAATATCTTTCTCAGTTCGCCGAGATGGCTCAATTCGGCCAGATGGCTTGGGCAGCGGCCGAAAGCCCGCCGCGAACGGCGGCATCGGCGTCGATGGCGGTGAAGGAAAGGGAGAGCGTATGGAAGGCCTGCTCGTAGAGCGCCTGCAGGCGTCCGGACGCGACGAGGGTAACGGGAGTATCCTTGCCGGCGTCGTGTAACGCGCCGGCGATTTCGAGGCCGATCAGCGTGCCGGAGAGTTTGGCTTGGGCGGCGGCAGCCGAAATACCGTGCAGAAGCTGGCCGGAACGGGCCGTGAAAATCAGGTTCGACGCGAGGGCCGGCCGCTTGAACGCGGCCGCAACGGCCGTTTCGAAGGCCGCGGTATCGGCCGGCTGGTCCTCGGCGCCGGCGACCGCATGCATGAGGATCGTATGTTTGGTAAGGGCGTCGAAAAGTTCGCCCGTCATGAACGTGGAAAAGCCGGTGACCTTGGCGTCACTGACATGCACCCATTTGGAATGTGTGCCCGGCATGCAGACGGCCTGGGCGCCGCGGCTCGTGGGCCCGAGTGCCCCGAGAAGCTGCGTTTCCTCCCCGCGCATGACATCCGGCGTCGCTGCATCACGCTGTGCAAGGCCCGGCAGAATACGCACGTCGCGGCTTTCGCCGGGCACGGAAACTGCGCCTGACAGGATCGAAGAGAGCGAAGCGGGCACGTCGATATAACCTGCCTCCACCCAGCCCTGCCGTGCGCCTGCCATGCCGCAGACGATGACCGGCAGGTTATCAGGCGCTTCCACGGCTGCGAGATGCCCTTCAAGAACCTGGGAAAAGCCGGTTTTGGCGGCGGTCGTCATGCCTTCGCCGCTGCGGCGCTCGGCGAGAACGGCGCCACCGGCATCGATAAGCCATAGCCGGAAGCTGCTGGTGCCCCAGTCCACCGCGACATAAGCAGGATTTGCCATCAGAGAACGCCTCCATCGACGATAAGGGACTGCGCGGTCATGCCGGCTGCGCAGTCGGATGCAAGAAACAGAGCCGGACCGACGATCGCGTCCGGCTTCAATGGGGTCTTCAGGCATTGCTCCTGCACGGAGCGGGCAATGCTTTCCTCCGTCAGCCATAACTTCATCTGCCGCTCGGTCACCACCATGCCCGGCAGAATGCAGTTGACGCGGATATTCTCAGGGCCGAGCCTTCCTGCCATGCTCTTTGTCAGGCCGACGACTGCCGCCTTGGCGGCGGCATAGGCAGGAAAGACGCCCATGTTCAGCTTGAAGGCAATCGACGACATGTTGATGATCGCTCCGCCGCCGGCTGCCCGCATCGATGGGGCTGCCGCCTGCGAGGTGAAGAAGACATGGCGCAGATTGACCGCCTGGTTATTATCCCAATAGTCCTCGGTCACATCGTCGAATTCGTGCCGGTCGTCCCAGGCCGCATTGTTGACAAGTACCCGGATCGGCCCCGATGTAGCGACGACAGTGTCGACCGCGCGCCTGATGGCATCGATATCGCGCAGATCGGTATGGTAGAAACTGACAGGGTGCGCATTCTCTACTGAAAGCCGCTCCGCCAGTGCCCGGCTTTCCGCCTCGGCGATGTCGAGGAAGGAAACTTTTGCACCCTGCCTTGCGAAACCCTCGACGAGGGCGGCCCCGATCCCGGAACCGCCGCCGCTGATCAGCACCGTGCGATCCCTGAATTCAGGAAATTGTGCAGACATAGCGCTCACCGTTTCTCCTCCCACCTGTCGCTAATTCCACTATTTGGAACTTAATTTGACTATATGGAATTATTCGAATAGGCTGGCTTTCCTGTCAAGGGTAGGAAAGGTAATGAGCTCCAGCGGCGACAGCATGGCGCATGTGGATGACAAGGGCGCGTCGCGTGATACCGGCACGCTCGGCAAGCTCATGGTGCTGCTTGATCTCGTCACCCATGCCGACGCTCCCTTGCGCTTCACTGATATTCTCGCACGTGCCGATCATCCGCGCGGCACGCTGCATCGGCAGCTCGGGCATCTCGTCGAAGAAGGGCTTCTCGAGCTCGATGCCGAAGGGCGTTACGCGCCGGGTCTGCGGCTGCTCGACTTCGCCTCGCGAAGCTGGGCGCGCAACGAATTTCGCCTGATCGCCGCGCCGCACCTCGCCGCCCTTCACCGCGAGACCGGCGAGACCGTCCATCTCGGCGTGCTGCGTGGCTCCTCCATTATTTATCTCGACAAGGTCGAAGGGCACCAGCCGGTGCGCATGTATTCACAGATCGGCAATGCCTCGCCCTGTTACTGCACCGGCGTCGGCAAGGCCGCCCTTTCGGTTTTGCCACCGGATAAAATCGATGCACTCCTGCCTGGTCTGCATTTCAACCGCTTCACCTCGGCGACGCATGCGAATGCCGAGAGCCTGCTGGCGGAGATCGGCGAAATCGCTGCCGCCGGTCATGCTTTCGATCGCGAGGAACATGAGGCCGGCATCCGCTGTGTCGCCGCCCCGATCTGGTCGGACGACCGCTCCTTCATCGGCGGGGTCTCGGTTACCGGTCCCGCTTACCGCCTGTCGATGGAACTTCTCCAGGAATGGGCCGTTCCGGTTCAGGTGACGGCGCGGAATATCATGGACGAAATGCGCATCCGCCTCGGGCCAAGGCGTTGAAACGGGCTTGACCATAGTCAATTGCTGGACGTCGGATACATAGCATGCTTATGATGTGTGTGTTATTGAGATTTGACGGCGAATCACGCCAACTGGGGTCGTCCGCGAAATCATCGACAATTCACCGGCCGAACGCGCTGCACGCCGAGGCTGAACCTATTGATCTGACGGGCGTTGTGTAACCCACCCTGTACCTGCCTCTTTTCCACACAGGCTGCCAGCGGTTTACCCAAAGCCCGGTTCGGAGGCGAAAAATCTGATGGCAAGTTTACCGCAAACTTCGGTGGAAGACGCCTACGTCCAGGAGGTCGCCGGGCTAAAAACCCAGTTCGACATTTTTCGCTTCATGAAGCGGGTGACAGAGGCATATCGTAGCCGCGCCTTTATGGTTTTGAACCTGCCGCCGATTACCTCCTTCGACCTTCAGGCCAATACGATCATCACCAGCTGGCCCGCTGAATTGCTGTCGATCTACGATCAGGAAGGACTGATGGTGAACAGCCCCGTCCTGCGGCGGCTGCGAACGTCGACGCTGCCGTTCTTCCATGACACGTCGCGCGCCAACTGGTCGCGCGATGACGGCAAGGCTGGCATCGTTGCGACTCTTTTCGAACGCTTCAAGATGGTGCGCTGCGGCTATTTCCCGACGCACGAACCATCAGGTGCGCGCGGTGCAGTCTCCTTCGCCGGGGACCGCGAGCCCTTCACCGCGGTAGAGATGCGGGAACTGAGCTACATCGCGATCCATGTCTTCGATCGGCTCGCCGAAATCCGCAATCTCGATACGCGCATAACCGACACGCTGACGGATCGCGAGATCGATTGCCTGAACTGGACCGCCGCCGGCAAGACCAGTGCGGAGATTGCCGAAATCCTCGATCTCTCGGAACATACGGTCAATCACTACCTGAACCGAGCAACGAAGAAGCTGGATACGGTCAATCGTACGCAGGCTGTCGCCAAGGCGCTGCGCATTGGCCTCATCAAGTAAGGCCCTGATTTAGTAAGGCCGGTTTAGCAGGCCTTGCAGCCCAAAATTACGTCAGTCGACTCCAGGCTGCTCAATATCTGAGCGCCAGGCCCTTCACAGGCGGGCCAGAACTGACGATTGCCATCCTTTTCCGCAAATTCAGCATTTGGCACGCTTCCTGCATTGTTATCGGCAGAGGTCCAGAGGGGACTTTGAAACAGCGCCAGCTCAATGGCGCGACCGACACGCCACCGTCTGATATCGCGCCGCTTTTCTCCCGGCGTTCCGATATCGGCGGTGGTTGTTGCGTTTGGGCAACCGCCCGTTGCTCTGTTCCGAAAACGGACGATTTCGTTAAAATTTTTTCTGGTCTTTTTCTCCGCTTGCGCTAGTTCGCCTCGAATTGCGTCGGTTCTCGGGGAGTCCGTTGCGGCCATCAGGGCGAAAGCCCGGCGGACTTGATGGCCGCAGCGGAGAGAGAACGCATTGCCTTTCCGTGATGCAAGTTATGTCTGCTGCCCGATTTCGTTTGGCGAAGCTGTCAGCCTCCACTATTTACTGAAGAGGTAGAAGCAGTGAGGGCGGAATGACCGAGGTCACCAAGGAACAGGTTCTGGAAACGCTGAAGACCGTGCGCGGACCGGATCTGGAGCACAATATCGTCGAACTCGGCATGGTTTCCGACGTCTTCATTTCCGATGGCAAGGTCTATTTCTCCATCACCGTGCCTGCCGAACGTGCCAAGGAACTGGAGCCGCTGCGGCTTGCTGCCGAGCGTGTGATCAAGGAAATGCCGGGTGTGAAGGGTGCGCTCGTGGCCCTGACCGCAGATAAGAAGGCAGCCGCCAGTGCGCCTGCTGCGCGTCCCGCCGCGCAGGCTGACCACAGCCATCACGGCCATTCCCATGCCCCGCAGCAGCCGCGCACAGCCAAGATCGGCGTTCCCGGCATCGGCGCCATCATTGCCGTCGCATCGGGCAAGGGCGGCGTTGGCAAGTCGACGACGGCGGTCAATCTGGCGCTCGGCCTGCAGGCCAATGGTCTTCGTGTAGGTATTCTCGATGCCGACATCTACGGCCCCTCCATGCCGCGGCTTCTGAAGATCTCCGGCCGCCCGACCCAGATCGACGGCCGCATCATCAATCCCATGGAGAATTACGGCCTCAAGGTCATGTCCATGGGTTTCCTCGTCGATGAGGAAACCGCGATGATCTGGCGCGGGCCGATGGTTCAGTCCGCTCTCCTGCAGATGCTGCGTGAAGTCGCCTGGGGCGAACTCGATGTTCTCGTCGTCGACATGCCGCCCGGCACTGGCGACGCCCAGCTCACCATGGCCCAGCAGGTGCCGCTCGCCGGCGCCGTGATTGTTTCGACGCCGCAGGATCTCGCGTTGATCGATGCCCGCAAGGGCCTCAACATGTTCCGCAAGGTCGAAGTGCCGGTCCTCGGCATCGTCGAGAACATGAGCTATTTCGTCGCGCCCGATACCGGCACGCGCTACGATATCTTCGGCCATGGCGGCGCCCGCAGGGAGGCTGAGCGCATCGGCGTGCCCTTCCTGGGCGAAGTGCCGCTGACGATGAATATCCGCGAGACCTCCGATGCCGGAACGCCGCTCGTCGCCTCAGATCCGAATGGCATCGTCGCCGGCATCTACCGCGCCATCGCTGCCAAGGTCTGGGAGCAGGTCGGCGAGAAGCCGCAGCGTGAGGCGCCTGCGATCGTATTCGAATAAAAACGAATCACGCGCCGATCACCCCGAATTGTGGGCGAAATGAGATGAAAAGGCGCAGTTCACGTAACATGTCTTGATTATTTCCTGGCTTTGCTTCATATGCGCGCCGGCGTCATGATGGCGCGTCTGCAAATGCTCTGTATGGCCGCTGCTTTATGAAGTTTCCGGCCTCTCTGCATATTCGGAGTTGGCTTGTCGATCGACGGATTGGTGACTGCGATGCGGTGGAGCGACCCGGCCGAAAAGGCCGGATATGACCGGAGCTGTATGAACGTTCTTTATCCCCTTCCGTCTCGGTCGATGGCGAGTGTGTCTAGGCGCCATCGCGCCCGCAACGGCATGGTAGGGCTTTCGACAAAGATGGTTACGCCGGTTGCGCGCCGCTGGCGCCGGAGATGCGGGCTGTGATCACAGCATACTGTTCCAACTGCAAGTCGGTCGAGATCCGTGATCTTGCCAATCCTCCGGAATTGCCGGCGGATATGGTATGGATCGACATGATCGAGCCGACTCGCGAGGAAGAACTGCATGTCGAAAAGATCCTTGGCATCGAAGTGCCGACCCGGGACGACCTCAGGGCGATTGAGCCGTCAGCCCGCCTATACGTCGAAGGCAATGCCGTATACATGACCGCTTCGCTGATCTGGAAAGCGGAAACGGAAGCACCCACCCTGACGGATGTCGCCTTCATCCTCGCCGGCGACAAGCTGGTGACCATACGCTACGCCCATCCGAAATCCTTCGCCCTCTTTATCGCCGCCCTGCACCGCATACCCGAGCAGTGGCGCAGCGGCGGAGCTCTGCTTGCCAAGCTCCTGGAAACGATTGTCGATCGCACCGCCGAAGTTCTGGAAATGTCGGTGTCCCGCCTGGACATCCTCTCCGTCCACGTCTTCGGTGATCGCGCCAAGAAGGTGCGCAAGCCTTCGAACTATCTGGAAGAAAAGCTGAAGGACATTGCCGGCCATCACAGGATGATCAGCAAGCTGCGCGACAGTCTCGGTTCGCTCTCGCGCCTTCTCACCTTCTTCTATACGATTCCGGTCGTGCAGCACGATCAGGAAACCAAGGAACTCTGCCGAACGATCTCGCGCGACATCCAGTCCCTTTCGGAGCACGCGTCCTTCGTCGCCGGCAACATCACCTTCCTGCTCGACGCCTCGCTTGGCCTCATCAACATCGAGCAGAATGCCATCATCAAGATTTTTTCCATTGCTTCGGTCGTGTTCTTGCCGCCGACGCTGGTCGCTTCCATCTATGGCATGAATTTTGAATACATGCCGGAGTTGCACCTGGCTGCGGGTTATCCTTACTCGCTCGGTCTCATGGTGATCTCCGCCGTCGTTCCCTTCTTCTTTTTTCGCTGGAAAGGCTGGCTCTGAGGAGCCTGTAATTGCTTCATGTCTGAAGAAAGCCATTCTCAAGAACGTGACCTTACGCCGCGCAAGCTCTTTTATCTTGCGCTAGGCTCCGTAGGTGTCGTTTACGGGGATATCGGCACGAGCCCGCTTTACGCGTTTCGCGAAGCGCTGAAGCCCGTCGCTCATGATGGTCTCACCCGCTTCGAGGTCATCAGCCTTATTTCACTGATGATCTGGGCGCTGACCATCATCGTCACCATCAAATACGTGCTCTTCCTGCTGCGCGCCGACAACGACGGCGAAGGCGGCACGCTGTCGCTGCTGGCCCTCCTGATGAAGACCGCCAATGGCCATACTGCGCTGCTGATGCTCCTCGGCCTGATGGGTGCGGCACTCTTCCTTGGCGACGCCATGATCACGCCGGCACTGTCAGTCTTGTCGGCGGTCGAAGGCATCAAGCTGGTCACGCCGCGCCTGTCGGAATATATCGTGCCGATATCGGTGGCGATCCTGGCGCTTCTTTTCGTCGTGCAATCTCACGGCACGGGCGCGGTCGCACGCTTCTTCGGCCCAATCACGGCGCTCTGGTTCCTGGTTATGGCTGCCGCCGGCATTGCCCATATTTCGGACGATTACGGCATTCTCGCCGCCTTCAACCCCTATTATGCCGTCAGCTTCCTGCTGCATGAGGGCTTCTACGGCATCGTGGTCCTCGGCGCCGTTTTCCTGACCGTCACCGGTGCGGAAGCGCTTTACGCGGACCTCGGCCATTTCGGTCGTCGCCCGATCCAGTGGGCCTGGTTCCTGCTGGTTTTCCCGTCGTTGACGCTGAATTATCTGGGGCAGGGCGCGCTCGTTCTCGGCAATCCGATGACGATGTCCGATCCCTTCTACCTCATGTACCCGCAATGGGCGCTGCTGCCGGTCGTCATCCTTGCGACTGCCGCCACCATCATCGCCAGCCAGGCCGTCATCACCGGTGCCTTCTCGCTCGTGCGCCAGGGCATCAACCTCGGCTTCCTGCCGCGCATGGAAATCCTCTTCACGTCCGAGACCAATACCGGGCAGATCTTCGTGCCTTCGGTCAACGCGGTGCTGTTCTTCGGCGTCATCTTCCTCGTGCTCGGCTTCAAGACTTCGGATGCACTGGCCACCGCCTACGGCATCTCTGTCACCGGCGCGATGGTCGTCACCTCGATCATGGCCTTCGAATTCGTCCGCGCCCGCTGGAACTGGTCGCTTCCTGTTGCCATCATCGCGCTGCTGCCGCTGGTCATTCTCGAGCTGATCTTCTTCGGCGCCAACCTTCTGAAGATTCATGACGGCGGTTACATTCCGATCATGATTGCCACGGCCTTCACCGTCATCATGTGGACCTGGCGTCGCGGCACGGCGATCCTGACGGAAAAGACCCGCCATACGGATATTCCGCTTGCCTCTTTCGTAAGCTCCATCGAGCGCAAGAGCGAGCATTCGCCGGCCCATGTTCCGGGCACCGCGATCTTCCTGACCAGCGATCCGGACTCGGCGCCCGCCGCATTGCTGCACAATCTCAAGCACAATCATGTGCTCCATGACCGCAACGTCATCCTGACGATCCGCACGGTCAACAAGCCGCGCGTCTCGCCGCAGGAGCGCTACAAGGTCGAGCAGATATCCGAACGCTTTTCGCGCGTGGAACTGCTCTTCGGCTTCATGGAATCACAGAATGTCTCCCAGGCGCTGGCGGCCTTGCGCAAGACCGGCCTGAAGTTCGACATCATGACGACCTCCTTCTATCTCGGCCGCCGCAAACTGGTGCCTGATGCGAAGTCCGGCATGCCCTACTGGCAGGACCGCCTCTACATCGCGCTCGCCAACGCTGCCGCCAATCCCTCCGACTACTTCCGCCTGCCGGCCAACCGTGTGGTGGAACTGGGCTCGCACGTCATAATTTGATGGGGTCGAGAGGGCGTTTCGTCGCTCTCTTTATCCAGCGCCGGCGCTGTTTCATGAGTTTGTAAAGACCCCGCCCAAACCCCTCCACACAAGGGGGAGGAACTTAAGCTGCCGCGCACGATTTCGATGTCTTCAGCCTTTCGAAAGCGGCAACGCGCTCTTTCCGGGTTAAGCCCTTTCCACCTGTGGGAGGGGTCGGGGAGGGGACTTTTCGCCGGGTGGAACTCCCATCCCCCTAAAATCCCAAGAGCATTAGCATATGCAAGAATCCTCACGGTCATATTCCGGCACGGGTCGTTAACCAGCTATCAAGGTTAATGCGAGATTTTCTTGGGACTGTTCCTGCGTCCCATGCCTGGAGTCCGCGTTGCGTCGAAATGGTCATTCTCGCAGCAAGCTGCGTCTCTTGCCCCAGAATTGGGCCTCTCCCGCGATTTTCGGCGTGGCCGGATGGCTGATCTTTCCGAGCGTCGCTTCTCATGCCGATCTTGCCACCATGCTCGCCGGTCTCGACAATGATGGCGAAAGCTGGCGCATGGTTCTGACCAATTCGCCGGCAGGCTCCATTCACCAGGCGGAACTCGCCTTTGCCGATCCTGCGGTCACCGGTTCGATCCCGTCAGGCGCCGGCATGGTGCTGCCGGACGGCCGAAAGGTCGCCTTCGTTTCGGGCAAAAAAGGCAACGAGGGCATCCCGGACGAGGATCGCGTCAATCGCAATGCCAAGAAGGGCCGCGTCGTTGCCGTTGAGAGAGTGCAGCCGCCGAAGGATTTCTCCGCCGGCTCCATCCTCGAGCGCACGAAACTCCTTTTCCGCCCGGTCTTTGATCTCAAGGACAAGTCCGCCTTCGTCAAGCCGGCGATCAGGGGCAAGGAGATCGAGATCGCGACTGCCTTCTACAAGACACAGCCGGTGCAACAGCAGGACACTGCCGTCCCGGCAATGCTGGCAAGCCTCGTGACCAGCAACAAGGCCGACGTATTGGCGACAGCCTATGCACCTGCCGCACCGGATTATTCCCGTCAGTCCCCCTTCGATTCGATCCTGACCGACAAGGATGAAGGCCGCTTCGTGCCGCAGATCGGTCCAAAGGACCATGCCTGGGCCGCCAGCATCCTGCCGCCCAGCGTCTTCTCCGCCAGTGAGCAGCAGTGCCTGGCTTCGGGCATCTACTTCGAAGCGCGCGGCGAATCCGTGAAGGGGCAGGCGGCGGTCGCGCAGGTCATCCTCAACCGCGTCCGTAACCCGGCCTATCCGAAGACCATTTGCGGCGTCGTCTACCAGAACGAGGACTGGCGCAACCGCTGCCAGTTTTCCTTCGCCTGCGACAACATCAAGGACCGCGTGAATTCACAATATCACTGGCGCGTTGCCCGCGACGTTGCCATGGCCGTGACCGCCGGCAAGATCTGGCTGCCGCAGGTTGGTTCGGCCACGCATTACCATGCCGTCTACGTCCGGCCCGATTGGGCCAGGACCATGGAAAAGGTAGGCCGCATCGGCATGCATGTCTTCTACCGGACTTACGGCGGCGGTTGGAGCTGAGGCAAAAGGGCTGCCGATTGCGGATTTTACGCAGACCGGCGCCGTTCGAAGACGGATTCTTTGGATGAAATCGGGCGCAGGTGGCCAGATTCCGCTTAAATATTTGATTTTTTGCGGTTATTTTATGGCTGGACACGGGCTGTCTACGCCTTGACTATGCTAATCCCTAAAACTATGTTGCGCGCGACTTCAGAACGGGCCGGAAGGTTCTTTAACCTTTGCGTCCGTGGTTCGGAAAACCGGGGTAGCGGGATTGCGGGCGACGGGAGCGGAGGAGAGCACGATGGCGGATGACCGCGAAGAAAGTCTTGAGCAGCGCCGTCGGCAGCTGGAAGCGGAACTCGCCTCCAAGCGTGTCGATGACAGGAAGGAAGAAGCGCGGGAGGCCAGCGCCGAGCAGAGCCGTAAAGGTTATGCACAGGCGATGAAGCTCTCCAGCGAATTCATTTCCGCCATTGTTGTTGGTGCTGTACTCGGCTGGCTCTTCGACCATTTTGTTGGCACGACGCCTTGGGGGCTGATTGTTCTTCTGCTTCTTGGATTCTGTGCCGGCGTACTGAATGTTCTGCGCGCCGCGGGGAAGGTTTCCCAACCCCTGGATCGCAGAACACCTGAGAAATAAGGGCCGTTCTGGTCCAGTGCAATTTTCGCCTTCGGGCGGATCAAAGAGAGAGAGCAACCGGTGTCAAACGATCCGACTCATCAGTTCCAGATCTTCAAGATTGTGCCGATCGAGATCGGCGGGATTGATTTCTCGTTCACCAACGCATCTCTCTTCATGGTGGCTTCGGCTGCTGTCGCTGCTGGTTTCCTCTATTTCTCGACCACGAGCCGCGCCATTATTCCGGGCCGTTCGCAGTCGCTTGCCGAAATGTCCTATGAGTTCATTGCCGGCATGCTGAAGGAAGGGGCGGGCACCAAGGGGATGAAGTTCTTCCCGCTGGTCTTCTCGCTCTTCATGTTCGTACTGACGGCAAACCTGCTCGGCATGTTCCCGTATTTCTTCACGATTACCAGCCAGATCATCGTCACTTTCGCGCTGGCGATCCTCGTCATCGGCACGGTTCTCGTCTACGGCTTCTATAAACACGGCTTCCACTTCTTTAATGTCTTCGTGCCCTCGGGCGTGCCGGGCATTCTGTTGCCGCTGGTCGTCTCGATCGAAATCATTTCCTTCCTGTCCCGTCCGATTTCATTGTCGGTTCGTCTTTTCGCAAACATGCTCGCTGGTCACATCACGCTGAAGGTGTTCGCAGGCTTCGTCGCCTCGCTTGGAGCCCTCGGTGCAGTCGGTGTCGGCGGAGCCGTTCTTCCTCTCATCATGACCGTCGCCCTGACCGGTCTCGAGTTCCTCGTCGCCTTCCTCCAGGCTTACGTCTTTGCGGTACTGACTTGCATGTACCTCAATGATGCGATCCATCCGGGCGGGCACTAAGGATAACGACATCGACGTCAAAGGGCGTCAGTCATTCGCCGCAACAACCATTTCAAAGGAGTTCAACATGGAAGCGGAAGCAGCAAAGTTCATCGGTGCAGGCCTGGCTTGCTTTGGTATGGCCGGTACGGCTCTCGGCCTCGGCAATATCTTCGGCAGCTACCTCTCCGGCGCTCTGCGCAATCCGTCTGCAGCTGACAGCCAGTTCGGCCGTCTGGTATTCGGCTTCGCCGTTACGGAAGCTCTGGGCATCTTCTCGCTGCTCGTTGCTCTCCTTCTGCTCTTCGCCGTCTAATATCGGTGGATTGATGGATCACGGCCTGCGAACAGCGAGCCGTGATCCTTTGCATTTGCAGTACACCTGGAGGTGAGCATGTACTTTGTGACCCCGGCCTACGCTGAAGAGGCACCGGCGGGAACCGCGACGGATGCGCATGCCGCTCCGGCTGCCGGCGAGGTTCATACCGAGACCGGCGTCGCCGAAGGCGAGCACGCGCGTGGGCCTTTCCCGCCTTTCGATTCGTCGACCTATGCATCCCAGCTTCTGTGGCTGGTGATCACGTTTGTCATTTTCTACCTGCTCATGCAAAAGGTCATCGCACCGCGCATCGGCGCCATCATCGAGCAGCGTCACAACCGCATTTCGCAGGATGTCGAGGAGGCCGGCCGCCTGAAGGCTGAAGCCGACGCCGCCGTCGCAACCTATGAAGGCGAACTTGCCGCTGCCCGCACCAAGGCGAATTCGATCGGCACTGCTGCTCGTGATGCCGCCAAGGTCAAGGCCGAGGAAGACCGCCGCGCCGTTGAGGCAAGCCTGACCGAAAAGCTGAAGGCTGCCGAGGCCCGCATCGCCGATGTGAAGGCAAAGGCTTTCGCCGATGTCGGCGCCATCGCCGAGGAAACCGCGTCTGCTGTGGTTGAACAGCTTATCGGCGGCTCCGCTGCCAAGACTGACGTTGCCGCTGCCGTCGCAGCAGCCGAGAAGGAGGCTTGATCGATGGAATTTGCTCTTGATGCAACTTTCTTCGCCCTCGTCGGCCTCGTCATCTTCCTGGCCCTGATGGTTTACCTGAAGGTTCCGGGCATGATGGCAAAGTCGCTGGACGACCGTGCCGATCAGATCCGCAACGAGCTGGCAGAAGCCAAGCGTCTGCGCGAGGAAGCCCAGCACCTGCTCGCCGAATATCAGCGCAAGCGCAAGGAAGCTGAAGCCGAAGCTGCCCACATCGTGGCGGCTGCCGAGCGCGAAGCCGAAATGCTAACCGCTGAAGCCAAGAAGAAGACGGAAGAATTCGTCGCCAACCGCACGGCTCTTTCCGAGCAGAAGATCAAGCAGGCCGAAGTCGATGCGATGAAGGCCGTTCGCTCTGCCGCAGTCGATCTCGCCATCGCAGCCGCCGAAGCCGTTATCGGCAAACAGGCCGATGGCAAGGTTCAGTCCGAACTCTTCGGTCAGGCCGTCGGCGAAGTGAAGACCCGCCTGAACTGAGCCGCAGCTCGATACTATTGGAAAAGCCCCGCTTCGGCGGGGCTTTTTGTTTTATTTGTATGGGTTGTCTGGCGTGATGCGCGTGCCGGCGATGGCGGTCTCGCACGACCGAGCGGTCCTGAGATGCGAGTCACGACCGCGGTTATTCGCCGAGCATCTCGCCGTTCGCTTCGATCTCTACGCCATCCTTGCGCAGCGGCCGGAAGGTCATCCGGTGCAGCGAGCAAGGGCCATGCTTCTCGATACCGGAGCGGTGCTGCGCGGTGCCATATCCGGCATGGGCGGCAAAACCATATTCGGGAAATACAAGATGCGCGCGTGCCATCATCCGGTCGCGCGTCACCTTCGCCACGATGGACGCGGCGGCGATCGAAACGGATCGGGCGTCGCCCTTCACCACAGCCTGCCCGGGGCAGTCGAGCCCGACAGGCACATCGAGCCCGTCCGTCAGCACATAACTTGCCGGTACGGAAAGGCCGCAGATCGCGCGACGCATGGCGTCGAGACTTGCCTTGCGGATATCGGTTTCGTCGATGCGGGTGGAGCTGGAAGAGGCGATTGAAACCGTGGCGGTCGCAAGAATTTGGACGAATAGCTCCTCGCGCTTCTGCGCCGAAAGCTGTTTGGAATCGTTGAGACCTTCAGGAATGCGCTTGGGATCGAGGATCACGGCTGCAGCAACGACAGGACCTGCCAGTGGTCCGCGTCCGGCCTCATCGGCGCCCGCGACGGGCCAGTGGCCGGCCTTGCGAGCCTTCAGCTCCAGCCGGAAATCCGGCACGAGGGGGACCTCTTCAAAGAGCAGAGGAGAATCGGGTGACGTGCGACGTTTCATGCGGTTGAACCTCGCACGCCAACCCGATTTCCTGCAAGCCCCCGGATCAGGGCGGCGACGGCCGGGGGCAGTCCGGCAGATGGTGCGGTCAGGGCCATCCGCAGGAATTGCGCAAGACAGAAGACGCAGGGCAGGTCTTCTTCACGTCTTGCGCAAGCTCATCAGCAATTCCAGCAAAAGTGCGTAGCGGTTTTACGTCCGGAATTGCGTAAACAACAAAGCAATTCCAGAAGTGCATCGCGGTTTTGCGTTTTCGGAATTGCACGAAAATATCCAGTCACAGCAACGAAAGCTGCACGCCGCTTCCATTCGGCGGCACGAAGAGATCGTCGCGCAAGGCAAGGCTTCGACGGGTCAATTCCAGCCGCTTCGCAGCCATCTCGAAGCGTCGGGCGATCTGCCACGCGTAGGGTCCGGCGCCTTTCATGCGCTTGCCGAACTCGGCGTCATAATCCTTGCCGCCACGCATCGAACGCACCAGCGACATGACATGACGGTAGCGGTCAGGATAGTTCTGCAGTAGCCAGTCGCGGAACAGGGGGCTTACCTCCAGTGGCAGCCGCAGCAATACATAGCTCGCTTCTTCCGCTCCTGCCGTTTTGGCGGCATCGAGAATGCGTTCTAGCTCATGATCGTTGAGCGCGGGGATGATTGGCGCGGCCATCACGGACGTACGCACACCGGCCTCGGAAAGCCCGCGGATCGCCTCCAGCCTGCGCGTCGGCGTCGAAGCTCGGGGCTCCATCAGGCGCGCAAGCTTGCGGTCGAGCGTCGTGACCGAAATGCCGACGCGCACGATGTTCTTTGCCGCCATCTCCGTGAGGATATCGAGATCGCGCAGGATCATCGCCGACTTGGTGACGATCGCAACGGGGTGGTTCGCCTTGTTCAGCACTTCGAGGATCTGCCGCATGATGCGCCATTCCTTTTCGATCGGCTGGTAGGGATCGGTATTTGTGCCGATCGCGATGACGCGCACCTTGTAGCCGGGTTTGGCAAGCTCGCGCTCCAGGAGCTTCGGTGCGTCCGGCTTGGCGAAGAGCTTGCTCTCGAAATCCAGTCCCGCCGACAGGCCCATATAGGCATGGGTCGGCCGGGCAAAGCAGTAGATGCAGCCATGCTCGCAGCCTCGATAGGGATTGATCGACCTGTCGAAGGAAAGATCGGGAGACTCGTTGCGGGTAATCGCCGTGCGTGGCTTCTCGATCTGGACATCCGTCTTGAAGGGGGGCAGTTCCTCGAGCGTCTGCCAGCCATCATCGAAGGCCTCGCGCTGTGTCGGCTCGAAGCGGCCGGTGGGGTTCAGCCCCGCACCGCGGCCGCGTCGCCGGTCGACTTCGACGCGCAGCCCCGAGGCCGCGATCATCGCGTCGGCAATATCTGCCTTATTGGCAGGCGCAAATGCGGTCTGCCCTGCAAGGGACTGTGGTCTCATCGGATTCTCCGGCGGCGAAAAACGTTCGATTTCGCTCGTTTTGATGATTATATTCCTATCGGCAAAAAGAGAACATTGCAAGAACAAAATGAGGAAAGTCGCGCTGGCAAAATTTTGTGCGGCGCTCTATAAACAGGCAATGTTGACTGTTGTTCTTGAATGCCAGGATCAGGAACCTGAGCTGGCCCAGACCCTATCGGTATTGGTGGCGGGCGCCGTGGAAGGCCTCGTCAGTGACGTGGTCGTGCTTGATCACGGCTCCCGCGATGGTACCTCGCGGGTGGCGGACGCTGCCGGCTGCCGGTTCCATTCGCAGTGGGATATCAAGGACATCATACGATCGGCCCGTGGCGAATGGCTGCTTTTCGTCGAGCCGGGCGCAAGACCTCAGGCGGGCTGGATCGACGAAGTTTCGGAATATGTCGCCTTGAACAAGGTCCCTGCGCGCTTCACTGCCTCGCGCGGCTATCGACGTCCCTTCTTCCAGCGCGTCGGTCGTTCAAGGCCGCCGCTCGAACTCGGCCTGCTCATGCCGAAGAAACTTGCCATTTCAGCGGCAAAGAGCGGCATGCACCTTACCGAATTCGTGACGGCACAGAAGCCGCGTCAGCTTTCCAGCGAATTGATTCCCTCTTGGGTCGCCCGTGCCGCGCGGTAGCTACGACATTTCCGCGACATTGCGCAAAAATGGCGCCCAATCGAATTTTGCGCTATAATTGGGGTATGGCGCCGCCGAAGCGCCTCGCTTCGTAACGGATGCCATGAGATGCCGGTGAGCGGCAGAGCAGGTCAACGAAAATCTCCTCTTCTGCCGGGCTTCCGGCGAAAGGAGGTGCGTCATGCTACGCAATATGGTCCACGGCCTGCTGGCCGCCATACTGACGACATCGCTGATCGCGCATCCGCATCCGGCAGCATCGCAGATGATGCGCAGTTGCGCAGGCCGATCCGAGATCGTCAAATTTCTGGACAGCAACTTTGGTGAAAAGCTCACTGCAGTCGGGTTGATCAATCAGAACGCCATTCTCGAGGTCTATGCCGCCGAAAGCGGCACCTGGACGCTCCTCGTCACGGATGTTCATGGCATAAGCTGCGTGCTGTTGTCAGGCGACAGCTGGGAAACGATGCCCGCCCTGCCGGGTCTGGCAACATAGAGGACATCGCTGTCGCAGCCGGTCTATTTCGTCGCGCCGCGCTTCAGATGTTCGTCGAGCCGGGGCATGATCTCCACGAAATTGCAGGGCATCTGCCGGTAGTCGAGCTGCGCCTTCAATATACCGTCCCAGGCATCCTTGCAGGCGCCGGGCGAGCCCGGCAGCACGAAGATGAAGGTGGCGTTGGCAACACCTGCCGTAGCGCGCGACTGGATCGTCGACGTTCCGATCTTGTCGTAGGAAATCCGGTGGAACACGGCCGAAAATCCATCCATCCGCTTTTCGAAGAGCGGTTCCAGCGCATCGGGCGTCACGTCACGGCCGGTAAAACCGGTCCCGCCCGTGGTGATGACGACGTCGATTTCCTTGGCTTCCGTCCAGGCACGCACGCGGGCGGTGATCCTCTCGCGGTCGTCGGGAACGATATCGCGGTCGATCAGCTGATGTCCGGCTTCCGCAATTCGTGCCGCCAGCGTGTCGCCGGATTTGTCATCGGCCGGCGTACGCGTATCCGAAACAGTCAGAACCGCTATGCCGAGCGGAATAAAAGGTCGTTTTTCGTCCAGGCCTGCCATCACGCGCCTCCCGCGAAAGTCTCCGTCGCCTGGAAATACCAGTCCGGGCGCGCGGCGTGAAGACGCTCGGCGGCACGCAGCGCGGCAACGGGCGTCTCGAAAATGCCGAAGCAGGTCGCACCAGAGCCGGACATGCGGGTGAAAAGCGCGCCTTCTGCAGCGAGCATGCCCGAAATCTCGGCAATTTCGGGAACCAGCTCCCGCGCCGGAGGCTCAAGATCATTGCGTGTCGCTCGTATGGCTTCCATCCAGTGCGGCGACTTTTTCAGGACCAGGCGAGGATTGTTCTTGATGACAAGCCGCCGGAAGATCTCGGGCGTGGAAACGCCTTTCAGCGGATTGGCGAGCACCACGGCGAAGGAGGGCAGGGCATCGGCCGTCTCTATCTGTTCGCCGATGCCGCGTGCAATCAGCGGCGTGCTTTTCAGGCACATCGGCACGTCGGCTCCAAGCGTCAGGGCGAGGGCAGCAATGGTTTCTGTCGGAAGCGGCACGTCCCACAGGCGCATAAGCCCGCGCAGAGTCGCTGCTGCATCGGCAGACCCGCCACCGATGCCGGAAGCGATCGGCAGGTTCTTCTCCAGATGGATGCGCACAGGCGGAGCACCACCTGCTGCTTCCCGCAGCAGGTCGCGGGCCTTCAACACCAGATTGGTGCCGGGATCATCGGCAAGGACGTCGGCGAACTGGCCGGAAAGCGTGAAGTCATCGGCATCGGCTGGGGCAAAACCCAACCGATCGCCGTGGCGCGTAAACGTCACCAGCATTTCAAGAAGGTGATAGCCGTCGCCCCTCTGGCCCGTCACATGAAGGGCAAGATTGATTTTTGCGCAGGCATCTTCAGCAACGGCGAAATCGCCGAGCCCGGAAAGCAGCATGCCCGTTTCAGGCATGCGGCCTCAGGATTTCTTGTCGACCGGCGGCGGCGTCGCCGGCGGCGGGTCAGGCTGCTTCTTGTCGGCCGCCTTGGCATCATCGTCCTGCGCCGGCAAGCCGTTTGCGACCTTATCCTTGATCTTCGGGATCTGGGCTTCCTCGGGTTCGGAGGCGAGTGCCCGGTTCCACTGATAGACAGCTTCCAGCTTGCGGCCCACGCGCCAGTAGGCGTCGCCGAGATGGTCGTTGATTGTCGCGTCGCCAGCCTTGATCTGCGCTGCACGTTCCAATTCGTCGACGGCATCATTGTAGCGGCTGAGGCGGAAATAGGCCCAGCCGAGCGAATCGATGATGTAGCCGTCGTCAGGACGGAGCTCGACGGCCTTCTTGATCATCTCAAGGCCCTCGTCGAGGTTGCGGTTCATGTCGATCCAGGAATAGCCGAGATAGTTCAGAACCTGCGGCTGGTTCGGATTGAGGTCGAGCGCCTTGCGGAAGTTAGGTTCCGCCTGATCCCACTTCTTCAGCCGCTCGTAAGCGATGCCACGCTGGAAGAAGACGCTCCAGTCTGCGCGGCCTGGCAGCGGCCCGATCACCTCGACAGCCTTGTCGTAATTATCGGCCATCGCCTGATAATCCTTGGCGTCGGAAAGCACGCTGCCATAGGCGAGATAGCTTCTGACATCCTTCGGGTCTGAAGCGATCAGCGCCTGCAGGTGCTTGCGGGCTTCCTCCACTTTACCGCCCTGCGCGAGCGCGAGGCCCAGCTGCAGTTCGGAAATGCGGCGCATCGGCGAATTTGCCGGCACCTTCTGGTAAAGCGCAATGGCCCGGTCCATCTGTTCCTGCTTTTCGGCAATGCCGCCGAGCAGAACCAGCGTGTCGGCGCTGTTCGGATCGAGCGCATTGGCCGTCTGCAGATAGAGCGAGACGATATCTTCGGCACCGTCGCGGTTCAGCGCTCCGCCGACTGAAAACAGCACGCCGGCTGCACCTTCTTCCGCACTCTTGACTTGCTGTTCCTGCTTCTCGCCCTTTTCGATGCTGTCGCGCAGTGCGTTCAGCGGCGTATAGTTCGGCAGCAGGTTGTCGCCGACCGAGACAGCGTCGAGCGCCTTCTGCTTGTTGCCCTGCGAAGCTTCAAGGCGTGCGAGTGCCATGATGGCGCGCATGAAGGTGTCGGGCGCAGTTGCGCCGCCTTCCTTGTCCAGTACGGCATCATTGAGATGCTGGCGGGCGGATTTGACGTCGCCGTTGACGATAGCGATCGCACCCGCATTGTAGTTCTGGAAGATGCGGACCCAATCCGGGCCCTTCATCTTCTCGACCATCGCAAGCCCTTCCTTGCCGCGGCCGGCGCCGACGCGCGCCCAGGCCAGCAGCAGGTCGTTCATCATGCGGTCGAGATCGTTCGGCCCGTCATATTTCAGGATCGATTCTGCGGATTTGAACTCGCCGCGGCGCATCGCATCCATGCCGCGCACGATCGTGGTGATACGCTCGACGGTCGGGTCACCCTTCAGGTCGTTCGCATATTTCACGCCGTCCTTGATGTCGCCGTTCAACAGCAGCGAGATCATCAGACGCTGGCGGATTTCCGGGTTGCCCGGCTCGATCTGCAGGGCTTTCTTGTAGAGCTCGATCGCCGTCGGATAGTCGTGGTCCACATCGGCAGTGCGGGCAGCGAGAAACGCGCCCGAGAACGTGGTAACGCTGTCCGGATCGAAGGTCACGGTCTTGCCGGCATCATCCGCCTTGGCCGCGTCTTCGGCGTTCACGCCGCCGATCCCGCCGAGCGAAAGCACTGCCGCGAGGGCTGCGCTCGAAAGGAGACGGGTGACAAATCTCTGCCGCATTAGAAAACCTTTCTTCAGGGACGGCCGGAACAACGTGCCGACCGCAAAATCAGTTGCAAACACTGATTCACAACAGGATGGCTTTTTTGAAGCGGCCCTGCAAGAAATTCAGCCCACGTTCAAGGACGTTTGATCAAAGCCCGCCGCGCCAAAGCGGACGGCGGCCTTGCGGCAAAGTCATGCTTCTCGTTGAGGCACGCCTCAGTTCACGCGCTCGATGCAGAAGTCGATGACTTCTATCAGGGCCGATTTCCAGGGGCTGTCCGGCAGCGGTGCCAGCGCATCCCGTGCGATCGTGCCGTAGTGCACGGCCCGCTGGATCGTGTCGTTGAGCGTGCCGTATTTGGTGATCAGGCCAAGCGCCTTTTCCAGATTGGCATCGCTGCTGTTGCCGCCTTCGATGGCATCGCGCCAGAAGGCGCGCTCGTCTTGCGTGCCGCGGCGATAGGCGAGAATGACCGGAAGCGTGATCTTGCCTTCGCGGAAATCGTCGCCGACATTCTTGCCGAGATCGGCAGCCTTGCCGCCGTAATCCAGCGCGTCGTCAACCAGCTGGAAAGCGAGGCCGAGATTCATGCCGTAGGATTTCAGCGCGTTGCGGTTGGACTTGTTGGTCTCGGCAACGATGGGGCCGACTTCGGCGGCAGCCGCAAAGAGGGCTGCGGTCTTGGCGCGAATGACCGAGAGGTAGTCATCCTCGGTCGTTTCCATGTTCTTTGCGACCGAAAGCTGCAGCACTTCGCCCTCGGCAATGACGCAGGCAGCCGACGAAAGCACGTCCAGCGCTTCCAGCGAGCCGACTTCGACCATCATGCGGAAGGCCTGGCCGAGCAGGAAGTCGCCAACGAGAACGCTTGCCTGGTTGCCCCAGATCGTGCGTGCGGTCGACTTGCCGCGGCGCAGGTCGCTTTCGTCCACCACGTCGTCATGCAGCAGCGTTGCCGTGTGCATGAACTCGACTGATGTGGCCAGCTTGATGTGATTCTCACCCCTGTAGCCGAAAAGCGAGGCTGCAGCGAGCGTCAGCATCGGCCGCAGGCGCTTGCCGCCCGAGGAGATGAGATGGTTCGCCACCTCCGGAATCATCTGGACATCGGAGCCGGCCTTGGAAAGGATAAGCTGATTCACCCGCTCCATGTCAGCCTTGGTGAGGTCCACCAGCGGCTTGATGGAAGCCAGTTTGTTTTTGTTTTCTTCAAGCGGTATGACCACGCCCAACGACCCGGACTCCTGTTCATTCGTTGCCTTTGACAATAGAAAGGGCCGATGGAGGCGGCAAGGGGTGAATTGTCGCTGCCAGCAAATTCGGAAGGGAAAATAACGGCAAATGCATGAGCTTATCCGCGCAAACGATCCCGTTCTGCTCTCTTTTGCCGAGAGCCTCATGAAGGATGCGGGAATTGCGTGCTTCATTGCCGATCAGGGAATGAGCGTGCTCGAGGGATCGCTCGGCATGCTGCCGCGCCGCCTCCTGGTTGACGAGACGATGGCCGATCAGGCCCGGCGCATCCTCACCGATGCGGGTCTCGGCGGCGAATTGCGCGAGCGGAAGTGAAAGATGACGCAGGCGGTGACTGACACGATAGACGCCTTTCATCGCGGCCTTTTTCATATCGTTCAGCCGAAGGGCAGGGGGCATCGTGCCGGCATGGACGCCATGCTGCTCGCCGCTCTTATTGCCGATGATCGCGCGATCAAGGTGGCCGATCTCGGTGCCGGAGCGGGTGCAGCCGGTCTTGCCGTCGCCTCGCGCCTTGCAAAGGCCGCGGTCGTACTTTTCGAGCGATCGGCGGAGATGGCTGACTACGCCCGCCGCAGCATCGATCTGCCTGGCAACGCCCATATGGCGGGCCGCGTCTCGGTCGTCGAGGCCGATGTCACGCTGACAGCCAGGGCGCGGAACGACGCAGGTCTCGTCGACGAAAGCTTCGATCACGTTATTATGAACCCGCCGTTCAACGATGCCGGCGACCGTAGGACGCCGGATGCGCTGAAGGCCGAAGCCCATGCCATGACGGACGACCTGTTCGAAAGCTGGATCCGAACGGCCGGGGCCATCATGATACCGGGCGGACAACTGTCGCTGATCGCAAGGCCGCAGTCGATCGCCGAGATCATCGACGCATGCGGCAGACGCTTCGGCGGCATCGAGATCACTGCAGTTCATCCGCGGGAAGGAGAAAATGCCGTCCGCATCCTGGTGACGGCGATCAAGGGCTCACGGGCACGGCTTTCGCTGCGTGCGCCCCTCATCATGCACGAAGAGGGGAGCCACAAGTTCTCCCCTCTCGTCGATGATTTCAACAATGGCCGCGCGGCCTATGGCAGGCATTGAAGCGATTCCAGTAAAACTGTGCCGCGGGTTCCGTTCGCAATTGCGTAAAGAACCAGTTCAGGAATTGCCAGAGAGCAAGTTTAGCCACCGGTCACGAAGTCGAGGAGCAACTTGACGTTCAGACCGGCGATCACGACAGCGATCACATAGGCGACGGCGCTCAGCCACTTCGGTGCCACCAGTTCCCCCATCTTCGCCTTGCTGGCCGTGAACATGACGAGCGGGAAGACGGCGAAGGAAAGCTGCAGGCTGAGCACCACCTGCGTCAGGATCAGCAGTTCCGCCGTACCCTGATCGCCGTACCAGATCGTCACGAAAGCGGCGGGAACGATCGCGATGGCGCGGGTGATCAGGCGGCGCACCCATGGCTTCAGCCGGATTTTCAGGAAACCTTCCATGACGATCTGCCCGGCAAGCGTCGCGGTGACCGTGGAATTCAGGCCGCAGCAGAGCAGTGCGATGCCGAAGAGCGTCGGCGCAATCGCAAGACCGAGCAGCGGCGACAGCAGCGAATGCGCTTCACCAAGTTCCACCACATCCGTCTTGCCATTGGCATTGAAGGCGGCCGCGGCAAGGATGAGGATGGAGGCGTTGATCAGCAGCGCGAAGCAGAGCGCCACGGTGGAGTCGAGCGTCGCAAAGGTCAGCGCTTCTTTCTTCTCCGGCACGGTATGGCCGTAGGAGCGCGTCTGCACGATGCCGGAGTGAAGGTAGAGGTTATGCGGCATCACGGTAGCACCCAAAATGCCGAGCGCCAGGTAGAGCATTTCCGGATTGGTGACGACCTCCGTTGTCGGCAGGAAGCCCCTGATGACGGCGCCCCATTGCGGATCGGCAAGGAAGATCTGCACCGCAAAGCAGATTGCGATGACGCCGAGAAGCGTGATGATGAAGGCCTCGATCCAACGGAAGCCGAGCCTTTGCAGGAGAAGGATGACGAAGACGTCGAGCGCGGTGATCACCACGCCGATTTCGAGCGGAATTCCGAAAAGCAGATTGAGGCCGATCGCCGTGCCGATCACTTCGGCAATATCGGTCGCGATGATGGCGATTTCTGCAAAGGCCCAGAGTGGTACGGCGACATAGCTTGGATAGGCATCGCGACAGGCCTGCGCCAGATCTCGGCCGGAGCCGATGGCAAGACGCGCGCAAAGCGATTGCAGCACGATCGCCATGATGTTCGAAAGCAGTGCGACGGTTAGCAGCGCATAACCGAACTTCGATCCGCCGGCGAGCGAGGTCGCCCAGTTGCCAGGGTCCATGTAGCCGACGGCAACCATGTAGCCAGGGCCGAGGAAAGCGGCCGCGCGCCGCCACGTGGAGCTGTGCCGTCCCGTGCCAACCGTGCGGTAAACGTCGGAGAGCGAGGCTTCCCCGCGCTCGGTTCGCCAGCCGCCCTTTGCGTTCGGATTTATGATGTCCATGCCAATTTTACCTGATTATCCATGCCGGCACTATGCCTGATTAGAATGATAATGCAAGTCATTCGCAACAAGAAAATTCGGAGGCAATGTTTTGAGAGCGCAGCCATTGCGTTTGTCACTGCAGCGCATACATGCAATGCCCTTGTAATGTGCATATGCATGCTGGCGTCGCCGATCGTATCGAAGGAAGAGAAATGGCTGGATTTTTGAGAAAGCTGATGCCGAAGCGGTTTCGCAAGGATGGGATCGTCATACCCGTCGTCAAGCTGCAGGGCGCGATCATCAGCGGCGGCGGTCAGTTCCGCCCGACTCTCAATCTCGCCAATGTCGCGCCGGTTCTGGAGAAGGCCTTCTCCGCGAAGGACACGCCGGCTGTTGCCATCTCGATCAATTCGCCGGGCGGTTCGCCTGTCCAGTCTCGCCTTATCTTCGCACGCATCCGTGAGTTGGCGCGCGAAAAGCAGAAGAAGGTGCTGGTCTTCGTGGAAGATGTGGCGGCCTCCGGCGGCTACATGATCGCGCTGGCGGGCGATGAAATCATCGCCGACCCGACCTCCATCGTCGGCTCGATCGGCGTCGTCTCCGGCGGCTTCGGCTTTCCGGAGCTCCTGAAGAAGATCGGCGTCGAGCGCCGTGTCTATACGGCGGGCGAAAACAAGGTGATCCTCGATCCCTTCCAGCCCGAGAAGGAAAAGGACATTGAATATCTGAAGAGCCTGCAGCTCGAGATCCATCAGGTCTTCATCTCGATGGTGCGCGAGCGCCGCGCCGGCAAGCTGACGGACGATGCGACAGTTTTCTCCGGCCTCTTCTGGAGCGGCACGCGCGGCCTGGAACTCGGCCTCATCGATGGCCTCGGCGACATGCGCCAGGAACTGAAAAAACGCTATGGCCAGAAAACGAAGCTTCAGCTTGTCACGGCCACTCGTGGCCTGCTCGGCCGCCGTATTCCCGGCATCTCGCCGGTCTCGCTTGAAGGGGCGGCTTCCGGTCTCGCATCGGGGCTTGTCGAAGCGGCGGAAGAAAGGGCATTGTGGAGCCGCTACGGGCTCTAACGGGAGAAACGAGGGGACATGGCACAGCTAGTTACGTTATTGATCCTCGTCTGCGCGGGCTGGTGGCTTTACCGCCGCTTTGTTTCCGATGCACAGAGGCTTGCTGAAAAATCCCGCCGCGCCGAGAAGGAGCGCCAGACGGGAGCGGTTGGCACGCTGGTGAAGGATCCCGCCACGGGCGAGTATCGCCTGAAACGGGAAGAGGAATAGGCCGAATTGGGTCATGATTGCCGCTGACCGGCCGGCTGTTTGTCGGCTTTATCCGGACACGGCGCAAAAGCCTTGACCCCTGCAGCGCTGCGTGGCACCTGTCGCGCTCATATTCCAAGCAATCGGTATCCTTCCATGCCCGCGACGATTCCAGACCATATGAACCCGAAGCGCTCGTTCCAGGCGCTGATCCTCACCCTGCATAATTACTGGGCGGACAAGGGTTGTGCGGTTCTTCAGCCCTATGACATGGAAGTCGGCGCCGGCACCTTTCACCCGGCCACGACGCTGCGCGCGCTCGGCCCCAAGCCGTGGAAAGCCGCATACGTACAGCCCTCCCGCCGTCCGTCCGACGGCCGCTACGGCGAAAACCCCAACCGTTTGCAGCACTACTACCAGTATCAGGTCATCCTGAAGCCGAACCCGCCGAACCTGCAGGAGCTTTACCTCGGCTCGCTCGCGGCGATAGGCCTCGACCCGCTGCTGCACGACATCCGCTTCGTCGAAGACGATTGGGAAAGCCCGACACTCGGCGCCTGGGGCCTCGGCTGGGAATGCTGGTGCGACGGCATGGAAGTCTCGCAGTTCACCTATTTCCAGCAGATCTGCGGCATCGAATGCTCGCCGGTCGCAGGCGAGCTGACCTATGGTCTCGAGCGCCTCGCCATGTATGTTCAGGGCGTCGATAACGTCTACGACCTGAACTTCAACGGCCGCGAGGGCGACGAGAAGATCAGCTACGGCGATGTCTTCCTGCAGGCCGAGCAGGAATATTCCCGCCACAATTTCGAATTCGCCAATACCGAGATGCTGCATCGCCACTTCATCGATGCCGAAAAGGAATGCCAGGCGCTTCTCGCTGCCGGCGCGCCTGGCGACAATGCCAACCAGCGCCTGCATAAATGCGTCTTCCCGGCCTATGACCAGTGCATCAAGGCAAGCCACGTGTTCAACCTGCTCGACGCCCGCGGCGTGATCTCCGTCACCGAGCGCCAGAGTTACATCCTTCGCGTGCGCACGCTGGCCAAGGCCTGCGGCGAAGCGTTCCTGCTGACGGATGCGGGTGGTTTCGAGCTGGTGAACGCCGCGGCTTGAGCTTGCTGCGGCGAGAGCCAAGATCGCGCCCCTCTGACTGTTTGACGATGTCTGTGAAACCTGCGTAGTCTCCCGCAAGACTTGGCTTTCGGGGGGATTCGCGATGTATATCGCTCTTGGCGTCATCGTTCTGATCGCGCTCTACGTCATCTTCATCTATAACGGTCTCGTCCGTTCCCGGCAGATGGCCGAGGAGGCTTGGTCCGGAATCGATGTGCAGCTGAAGCGCCGTGCCGACCTGATCCCGAACCTGATCGAGACCGTCAAGGGATATGCGGCCCACGAAAAGAGCACTCTTGAAGAGGTCGTCGAGCTTCGCAATAAGGCTCAGGCCGTTCCTGCTGGCGATGTTGCCGGCAGGGCGCAGGCGGAAGGTCTGCTCGGGCAGGCGCTTGGCCGGGTGATGGCGCTGGCCGAAGCCTATCCCGATCTCAAGGCCAACCAGAATTTCTCCGAACTCCAGGCCTCGCTGGAAACGATGGAAAGCGAAATCCAGATGGCACGCCGCTATTACAATGGCGCTGCCCGCGATCTGAACGTCAAGGTCGAAAGCTTCCCCTCGAACCTCGTTGCCGGCCAGTTCGGATTCTCCAAGCGTGAATATTTCGAAATCACCAACGAGGCCGATCGCGCCGTACCGTCAGTCAAGTTCTGACCTTTGTCTTTGCCCAAAAACTGCTATGAGCAGTCCGACAAGGCCGCTCGCGGCCGCTGCAAGGGACAGAAGAGACAAGCGCAATGAGTAAAGCCAAGCTCACCATCATCCCGCCGGGCAAGCCGCTGACCGGTCGTGCCGTGGTTCCGGGCTCGAAGTCGATCACTAACCGCGCCCTGCTTTTGGCAGGTCTTGCCAAGGGCACCAGCCGGCTGACCGGCGCGCTGAAGAGCGACGACACGAAATATATGGCCGAAGCGCTGCGGGCCATGGGCGTGCAGATCGAGGAGCCCGACGACACGACCTTTGTCGTTACCGGCAGCGGCGCGCTCCATCAGCCGAAAGCCCCGCTTTTCCTCGGCAACGCAGGCACGGCCACCCGCTTCCTGGCGGCCGCTGTTGCCTCCGTCGACGGCACGGTCGTGGTTGACGGCGATGAGCATATGCGCAAGCGGCCGATCGGCCCGCTCGTCGCGGCGCTGAGGTCGCTGGGCATCGATGCCGAGGCGCCGACAGGCTGCCCGCCGGTGACCGTGCGCGGCAACGGGCATTTTGCCTCCGGTCGCGTCGAGATCGATGCCGGTCTTTCCAGCCAATATGTCTCTGCGCTTCTGATGGCCGCGCCGCTCGCCAAGCAAGGCGCCAACGCGCCCGTTACTATTGCGCTTGCTGGTACCGATATCGGTGCCCGCGGCTACGTGGATTTGACGCTTGCAGCCATGGAGGCCTTCGGTGCCAAGGTCGAACAACTCGATGCCGCGACCTGGCGCGTCGAGCCGACCGGCTACACCGCAACCGATTTCGTCATCGAGCCGGATGCCTCAGCGGCAACATATCTCTGGGCCGCTGAAGTGCTGAGTGGCGGTACGATCGATCTTGGTGTAGCGAACGATGCCTTCACCCAGCCGGATGCCAAGGCCTATGAGACGATCGCCAAGTTCCCGCATCTGCCGGCCGAAATAGACGGCTCGCAGATGCAGGACGCCATCCCGACGATCGCGGTTCTTGCCGCCTTCAACGAGACACCGGTCCGTTTCGTCGGCATTGCCAACCTGCGCGTCAAGGAATGCGACCGTATCCGCGCCCTGTCCACGGGGCTGAACAATATTCGCGAAGGTTTGGCGGTCGAGGAAGGCGATGATCTGATCGTCCATTCCGACCCTGCGCTCGCGGGCCAGACGCTGCCGGCCGATATCGACACCTTTGCCGACCATCGCATCGCCATGAGCTTTGCGCTTGCCGGTTTGAAGATCGACGACATTACCATTCTGGACCCTGATTGTGTCGGCAAGACCTTTCCGGCTTACTGGTGCACGCTTGCGGGGCTGGGGGTTGCCTACAAGGACGAGGCCTGAGCTGAGCCAGGGCTGACCGCAATCGGGAGGGGATATGGTCCGGCGGTTTTTCGGCATTTGTTTCGCGCTGTTGCTGGCGCTTGCGGCACAGCCAGCGATCGGTGCGGAATTCATCGCGTCCTTCGATTCCGCCATCCAGGTGGAAAAGAGCGGGGCGATGACGGTAACGGAAACGATCACCGTCAATGCCGAAGGCGACCGCATACGGCGAGGCATTTTCCGCGATTTTCCGCTGACGTTCAGGGATGCAAGCGGGCGGCGTCGCAGCGTCGATTTCAGCGTCGTCTCGGTCAAGCGTGACGGCAGGGACGAGCCGTGGCATACGGAATCCGTCTCCGGCGGCATCCGCATTTATGCCGGCTCCGAAGATGTCACGATCTCTCCCGGCCGCCACCAATATGTCTTCACCTATCGGACCGACCGTCAGATCCGCTATTTCAACGATCATGACGAACTTTATTGGAACGTCACCGGCAATGGCTGGATTTTTCCGATCCGCTCGGCAGTGGCGACGGTCACCTTTCCCCAAGGGGTGACGCCAGAGGATGTGACGTTCTTCACCGGCCCGCTCGGGGCCACGGATAAGAATGCTCGCTCAAGCATCGATGACAACAGGCTGGTTGTCGCGACCACCGCGCCTCTCGGTGAAGGCGAGGGGCTGACCTTTGCCGCAAAGCTGCCGAAGGGGGCGATCGATCCACCGAGTGCCGATCAGGAAAGTTCCTGGTGGTTCAACGATAACCGGGATTATTTCATTGGGTTCGGCGGGCTGATGCTCGTCTTTCTCTATTATACGCGCTCCTGGCTGAAGGTTGGCCGTGATCCGGCGCGTGAGATCATCGTGCCGCGATGGGATCCACCTTCCGGCATCTCGCCGGCCCTCGTCAACTACATCGACAACAGAGGTTTTTCCGGTCAGGGCTGGACGGCCCTTTCGGCCACGGCTCTCGATCTCGCCGTGCGCGGATACGTCCGGCTCGATGACCTCAAGAACGCCATCGTCATACGCCGCACCGACAAGCCGCTCGGCAAGGAGAAGCTTCAGGCAGGCGAGGCGGATCTCCTGAAAGCCGTGGGCGGCAGCGGCGATACGCTGACCATCGACAAGGCCCACGGCGAGAAGGTCAAATCCGTCGGCCAGAGCTTCCGCTCCTCGATCGAACGGGAACACCGCGGCAAATACTACAATTCCAATGCCGGCTATATCACCGGCGGCGTGATCCTGAGTGCCGCGGCTTTGGTGGGCCTTTTCGTCTTCGGTTCGCTGGAACCGGATACGATCGCACTGATGGTTATCCCGATCGGCATTTCCGTCTTTCTGTCCATCTTCGTTGCGGGTTTTACGAAAGCACTGCATCGCGGCGGCTCGCTCGTGAGCAAGATTTTCGCCGTTATTGCCATTGCGATCGCCGTCTTCGTGGGCTTGAGCATTCTATCAAGCGTCGTGCTGGCGCTCGCCTCATCACTGATGGAGTTTCACGAAACGCCCATGCTGTTTGCCGTCGGGGGCATCGTGCTCTTCAATATCCTCTATTTCTTCATCATGGGTGCTCCGACACCGCTCGGCGCCAAGATGACGGCCGGCGTGAATGGCCTCAGGCAATATCTGACGCTCGCCGAAAAGGACCGCATGAACATGGCCGGCGCGCCGCAAATGTCGCCGCAGCATTTCGAAACCCTGCTGCCCTACGCGGTGGCGCTCGGTGTCGAAAAGCCGTGGTCGCGCACTTTTGAGTCATGGCTGGCCGCAGCCTCGGCGGGCGCTGCCGCGGCTGCCTATAATCCTGGCTGGTATTCCGGCAACTTCAACAGCGGCAGTTTTTCGGACCGGATTGGCGGCTTCTCGTCATCGATGGCCTCGACCATTGCTTCCACCATTCCGTCCCCACCGCCCTCCAGTTCGTCCTCGGGCTTTTCCGGCGGCGGTTCCTCAGGTGGCGGCGGCGGAGGCGGCGGTGGCGGGGGCTGGTAAGCATTCCCGCTTGACCTTTTTGGCCTTCCCGCTTAACCGCCAGACCAACAGGCCAGGTCAAGAGGCCTGACCGGCAGGAAAGGGATCAGGCATGAAGGTTCTGTTGATCGGATCGGGCGGACGCGAGCACGCACTCGCCTGGAAGCTGGCGCAATCGCCGCTGATGACGGAATTCTATGCCGCCCCGGGTAATCCCGGCATCGCCGAACATGCCACGCTCGTTGCCCTTGATATCGATGACCACGATGCGGTGGTCGCCTTCTGCCGGCAAAAGTCGATCGACTTTATCGTCGTCGGACCGGAAGCCCCATTGGTATCAGGCATTGCCGATCGGCTGCGTGCCGCGGGCTTTGCGGTCTTCGGCCCGTCTGCGGCGGCGGCTCAACTCGAGGGTTCCAAGGGTTTCACCAAGGATATCTGCGCTCGTTACAACATCCCGACCGGTGCCTATCAGCGCTTCAACAATGCTCCGAAGGCCAAAGCCTATATCCGAGAACAGGGCGCGCCGATCGTCGTCAAGGCCGATGGCCTTGCCGCCGGCAAGGGTGTGACGGTCGCCATGACGCTTGACGAGGCGCTCGCCGCCGTCGACGATTGTTTCGAAGGTGCTTTCGGGCAGGCCGGGGCCGAAGTCGTCGTGGAAGCCTATCTCGATGGCGAGGAGGCAAGCTTCTTCTGCCTGTGCGATGGCAAGAATGCCCTGCCGCTCGCAACCGCCCAGGATCACAAGCGCGTCGGCGAGGGCGACACCGGGCCCAACACAGGCGGCATGGGTGCCTATTCGCCCGCGCCTGTCATGACGGTGGATATGATCGAACGCACGATGAAGGAAATCATCGAGCCGACTATCCGTGGCATGGCCGAAAGCGGCCATCCCTTCAGCGGTGTCTTCTTCGCTGGCCTGATGATGACCGCCAAGGGGCCGGAACTCATCGAATACAATGTCCGCTTCGGGGATCCCGAATGCCAGGTGCTGATGATGCGGTTGAAGAGCGATCTCCTGCCGCTGCTGCTTGCATGCGCTCACGGTACCCTGGATCAGGTCGCGGCCGAATGGACAGACGACCCGGCCCTGACCGTCGTCATGGCTTCAAAAGGCTATCCAGGTTCCTATGAGAAGAATACGCCGATCCTCGCGCTGCCGGCCGCCGGAGAGGGCGAGAAGGTGTTTCATGCCGGCACATCGCTGAAGGACGGTGCTCTGGTGGCAACCGGCGGCCGCGTGCTGAACGTGACCGCGACCGGCCACACGGTTGGCGAGGCCAAGGACCGTGCCTATGCCCTTCTCGACGGCGTGAAATGGGAAAATGGCTTCTGCCGCCGCGATATCGGCTGGCGCGCAGTCGAACGCGAAAAGGCGTAAGCAGCGGGCGGACGACGGTCCGATTCGCTAAATTTTTACCCTTTCTTCTGACGGGATGGAAACAAAGCTGCGCTAATCTGGCTCCCAATACATCGGACCGAAAAGTGTAAAACGGTTTTCGGACAGCCGATGCTCGAACAAACTGAGAGCGGTGGACCGTTTTCCCGTCGCTGCTCTCAAGGGAGACGGAGTAACATTGATGCGTCGGATTTTCCTCAGTGCGGTATTCCTGCTGGCGGCTGGTTCCGTCATGGCGGGCTCGATCGAAGTGGTCGGACCGAGCAAGGCGAAGGAAGCAGGCAGCATCATTACCGAAACCTGCGACCACTGCCCGCCGCTTCAGACGGAAGCCTCCAAGAAGGATTATTCGGTGCCGGAACTTCTTCCCGGCGCCTTCCAGCAGGCCGAGGTCCGTGATGTCGACGGAGAAAAGAAAATCTATCGCACCGAAAACTGGATGGGTGGTTCCCCCGTCCTCTTCGTGAGCAAGGCAACGCCCGAGCAGATGCTTGCGCTGGCCCCGTCGGCGCCTGTCGAGGGCATCGACAATGTGGCGACAGCTGCCGTTATTGGCAGCGATGCCAAGCCGGTGGCGGCTGGCGTTGTTGGAACCTTGCCTCTCGACGTCTCCGCGTTTGAGCTCCGTTTCTAGTCGGATCCTTTTGCCACTCCTATCGAAGTTTCGATCACCGCGAACGCACTCTGAAGAGAAGCAGGGTGCGTTTTTCTATTAAAATAAGTATATTCTAATTTACATGATTGCATTCGCGAATTGATTGCAACTTACGCAAGTCTGCAAGAAGACACCCATCAATTCTACTAGTCCGCTCGAGTAGAAGTCGTGCCTTTGTTAAATGATAATTTAGTCATCCTCTCTAATTTTACTTAGGGAGGACCGGAGAGCGCATGAACGCGTTAGCTGGGCGCGCGATTTCTCGCGCGCAGGTCGGGAGTTGACCGATCCGGGATATTGCTTTTCACCTTTTCCGTGAGGTCAATCATGAAGAAGCTCAAGATTGCCCATCAGCTTTTTGTGCTGGTCGGTGTTCTAATGGCTGCATTTGCAGTCGCGACCTATTTTGAAATCCGTACATCCGAGCAGGCGATCTATGATGAGCGTTTCGACATGCTGCGCACGCAGGTCGAATCGGGCATCTCCGTCCTCAACACCTTCTACGAACGCGAGAAGGCCGGCCAGATGACGCATGAGGCCGCCCAGGCGGAAGCCTTCGACATTCTGAAGCGCGTGACCTTCCAGCCATCGGGCTATCTTTTCGGCTTCGACTACAACGTCATCCAGGTCTTCCATCCGAGCCCGGTCAATCTCGGCAAGGACATGAGCGGCCAGGTCGACAAGACGGGCGCGAAATTCAGCCAGGCCCTTGTCGACCATGGCAAGGCCGGCGGTGGCCGTACATACTATTACTGGACCAAGCCCGGCCAGCCGGAAGACCAGGTCTTTCTCAAGGGCGGCTATTCGAAGGCCTTCGAACCCTGGAAGATCGTCGTCGGCACGGGCGTTTATCTCGACGACCTGCAGGCCAAGGTCAATGAGACGATGTGGAAGGCTCTCACGGCCTGCGCCATCGTCTTCGTTGGCGGTATCGGTGCCGCCTTCTACTTCATCCGCGGCATATCGAACCCTCTGAAGGACGTTCATAACGCCCTGCAGGCGGTTGCCGAGGAAGATGTCTCCCTGAAAATCCCGCATACGGGCATGAACAACGAAGTCGGCATGATGGCGAAGGCGACGCAGTCGCTGCAGGAAAAGATCCGGGAACGCCACGCGATGTCGGATCGCGAGGCTGCCCAGCAGCTGGCTCTCGAGAGCGAGCGCGAAAGCAACCTGCGCCATCAGCAGGACGAAGCCTCGTTGCAGGCCCGCGTCGTCAGCACCATCGGCCAGGCGCTGGAACAGATCGCCCGTGGCGACCTGACGGTTCGTTG
>UBMI01000034.1 GCA_900466475.1 Hyphomicrobiales bacterium | reverse complement strand
CTGAGCTTTCTGGCACTCGTTTTCTACGATCTCAACGCCATCGACTATATCGGCAAGCGGCTGCCTTTTCCGCATGTCGCGCTCACCGCCTTCAGCGCCTATGCGGTCGGCAATACTGCCGGTTTCGGCGCATTGTCAGGCGGGGCGATCCGTTACCGTGCCTATACGAGGCTTGGGATTTCGCCTGAGGATATCGGCCGGATCATTGCTTTCGTGACGTTGTCTTTCGGCCTCGGCCTTGCGGCTGTGGCCGCAATCGCGCTTCTCGTTATTGCCGATGAGATTGCGCCGCTGATCAATGTCAGCGGCCTGTGGCTTCGTATCGTCGCGGCGGTCATCCTGGCGATCCTCGGCTCTCTCATGATTGTCGGTCGCGAGGGCAGGGTGATCGAAATCGGTTCGATCGCGCTTCGCCTGCCGGATTCGCGCACCTGGTCGCGCCAGTTCCTGGTAACCGCATTCGATATCGCGGCTTCCGCCTCGGTGCTCTACGTGCTCCTGCCTCAAACGGCGATCGGTTGGCCGGTGTTTCTGGCGGTCTACGCGATTGCCGTCGGGCTTGGCGTGCTGAGCCACGTGCCGGCGGGTCTTGGCGTTTTTGAAACTGTCATCATCGCCTCACTCGGCAGCGCGGTGAACATCGATGCCGTTCTCGGCTCACTGGTTCTTTATCGCCTGATCTATCACGTCTTGCCGCTGCTGATTGCCATCCTTGCGGTGTCGGCGACCGAGCTTCGCCGCTTCGTGGATCATCCTGCGGCCTCCAGCGTGCGGCGTATCGGCGGGCGGCTGATGCCGCAGCTTCTTTCGGCACTGGCGCTGCTTCTGGGCGTCATGCTGATCTTTTCCAGCGTGACGCCGACGCCCGATCAAAACCTCGAATTTCTCTCCAACTATCTGCCGCTGCCAATTGTCGAAGGTGCGCATTTCCTCTCCAGCCTGCTTGGGCTTGCCCTTGTCGTTGCGGCCCGCGGCCTTGGTCAGCGGCTCGATGGTGCGTGGTGGGTGGCGGTATTTTCCGCCGTTGCTGCCCTGACGCTTTCGCTGCTGAAAGCGATTGCGCTTGTCGAAGCGGCTGTCCTGGCCTTCCTGGTTTTCGGCCTCTTTGTCAGTCGCCGGCTTTTCACCCGTCATGCTTCGCTTCTCAATCAGGCGATGACGACATCCTGGCTGACGGCGATTGCCGTGATCATTGTCGGAGCTGTCGTCATCCTGCTCTTCGTCTATCGCGATGTGGAATACAGCAACGAGCTCTGGTGGCAGTTTGAATTTGCCGCAGAAGCGCCGCGCGGCCTGCGTGCGGTGCTCGGCATCTCCATCATTTCCTCTGCCATTGCCGTTTTCAGCCTGTTGCGGCCTGCGGCCTTCAAACCGGAGCCGGCGGACGAGGAAGCGGTTCGCCGTGCCGTCGAGATCGTCGGGAAGCAGGATAGTGCGGATGCCAACCTCGTGCGCATGGGCGACAAGTCCATCATGTTCTCGGAAAAGGGCGACGCCTTCATCATGTATGGCCGGCAGGGGCGTTCATGGATCGCGCTGTTTGATCCGATCGGTGACCGTCATGCCGTGCCGGAACTGGTCTGGCGTTTCGTGGAAGCGGCGCGCGCTGCGGGATGCCGCGCTGTGTTCTACCAGATCTCGCCGGCGCTGCTTTCGCATTGCGCCGATGCCGGCTTGCGGGCTGGCGCAGGTTCGCCCATTTGCCGCCCTTCATTTCGAAGGTGCGCAGATCAGCCACCGCC
>UBMI01000037.1 GCA_900466475.1 Hyphomicrobiales bacterium | reverse complement strand
ATAAAGGGAAGTTACAAAGGGGAAACCGGCGGCACTGTCTCTGATGCAATGTTGTGACTTGATGGGAGGCGTCGCTGAAGCCCCCCTTCTCCCCGGCGGGAGAAGGTGGCCCGAAGGGCCGGATGAGGGGGCTCCGGGCTCAACCTCACCGTCATCAGACCTGGCAAGCGAGATTGGGGAGCGCCTCCCCAATCAAGCGCCGGGCATCACTCCCCCGAGGACCGTATTGTCTCGACATCCACGCCATGCGTGTCGAACCACCATTCCGGTGACTTGTCGGGATGCTTGTGGCGAAGCCGCTCGTACTTTTCGACAAGCCGGCTCTGCCGCTCCACCTCCTCACGGAAGAAGGGATGGTCGAGCATTCCGCCAACGGCGTGTAGGCGCCGCAGGAGCTTGCGCAGAACATAGCCTTGCTCCTTGCCGCCGGGACGGTAGCCGCTATCGATGATCGTCATGATCGCGGATTTGAGCCTGTCGACGACGGTCCCGGGCGGGGTGCCGTTGACGATCATGTCCAGCCGCTCGGCGCCGAAGCCGACGTCGATGCAGGTTCCCAACGGATTGACGATATTGCCGATCTCGATCCCGTCCTTATAGAACTCCGTGCAGTATCCGCTGATGCTGCCGTCGCTCCATATGCATTCGGGATCGGGAATGATCGGCACGCGGCCGCGATAGAGCGGCGTCCATTCCTTCAGCCTGTCGGGATGGATGGTGACATGGTCGGGCGTGAGCCCGAGCAGCCCAAGGAAATCCAGCCAGAAATCGACCGCTCCGCCAACCGTCATCTGACGGAAGGAGAATAGTCCGAGCATGGTGAAGTGCAGGAAATGCGTGCCATCGCCGATCTCATCGAGGTCGCCTATGCGCAGGCAGGCCTGGCTGTTTGCGACGGTTCCCTTGTGGGACGGATCGGAGAAGAGGGGCTTGTACTGCTGCATACCGGCGCTGCAGAAGAGCGTGGTATCGTCGTGCGGCTGTACGGATCGAATGCATGCGTAGTCGATGCCTTTGGAAAGGCAGTAGTCACGATAGTCCTGGATCAGGCGTCCCGCGGTGTCATAGGCAACCTCCTTTGTTCAAGTGCCCGCAGCAAAGATAGAAAAAGCGCGCCTTGATTGCAAGAAGATCGCCCGGCTGGCTTTGCGCCACCGGCGGGCCCTGCCGGCACCGAGCAAAGCTCTGTCGGTCAGGGCAGGGCAGCATGCATCGGGGAAAGGGCGCTCGCTACCTTCTTCTCTCCCGCGCCGCCGCAATCAGCATCGGTGCCGCCGCGCTCACCAGTGAGCCGAAGGGCAGCTGCTGCAGGGCCTTGCCGACGAGGAAGGCTGCGGCCATGGCGCCCGACAGTTTCAGCCAGGGGTAATCGCCGAGCTGTGCATGGGCGCTGGCATCGGCCCAGCGCAGGTTCTGCTCGACCACGGTGCCCGCCTGATGGCGAACGATATGCAGCCGGGCGCGCAGATTGTTGATCTCGTAACGCACATCCTCGATCTGCCGCTCGAGTTCCTCGCGCGCTGCCGCGCGCTCGATATCGACGATGACTTCCTCGACCGGCGCATCCTCGGCAACCGCATCGAGATAGGCCTTGTATTCGGCCTCGCTCGCAAAACCCTCGGTGTTTGCGTGCTGATCGGTCTTTTCCAGTTCGGGGGTCTTTTCACGTTCGGGGGCTGGCATCGGCTCGCTCGCGTCCCTGAGCTCGTCCATGCCTTCGATGGCGTCCCTGCCTGTCGTGCTCGCCATTTCGGTCTCCTTCTTGCTGACGGAGTTCAAACGTTCGAGGCGGAAAAAGGATGCATGGGCGGAGGGGATCGATTGCCGGCGCAGTGCGCCGACAGAACCGATTGATCCCTGACGGATCGAACCAGGCTGCCTGGTCAGGATTGAACGAGGATCACCAGGGTCTCGGGCAATACGCCGTCATATTCCATCGCCTCCGCCGCCTGCCTGCTCTTCATGAATTCCGCCAGCCGGCCCATGTCGGCAACGTCCATGACGAGGCCAACCTTGTTGGACGATTGCGGATCGACGAAGGTGCGAATGTTCGTGCAGCCGATCGGTTCGAAAACTTGCTTGCGACGGGGCGAGGCGAGCCAGTGTTTGACGTCCTTGACGTCGTGATGAGCCAGGATGGTCGGCATTGCGTCCTCCTCTTGCTGCTCCTGATATCAGGGCCGGAGAAACTTTACGCCTCGGACAAGCACGTGGATATCACCCGCATGGGTGGGCGCATTTCTTTTGTGGTCGCCGTGAGGGGGCTGGACTACGAGCCGCGGGCATTTATGGTGCGCCGTCATCAAGGGTGGGGGATTGGCATGAAGTGGATTTCGCTGGCCGGGACATTGCTTTCGGCCTGCCTCGCCGTGGCGCCGGCAAAGGCGAGCGAGCTACTCGATATCATGAACGGTACGTTGAATGCAGCGGCTGAACCACAGGTGATGGAGGATGGCAGGACTGGGGGCTGCAGCTATACGTTTGTCGCGATCACGAGGGATCATGTCTATCGGTCAGGACAGTATCTTCGGGTGACCGGCTCTCTCGATCTGCTCAAAACCCGTTTCTTCGTGAAGACGCCTGGCGTAGCGTCCCTCTGGAGTATTGCGTTGACCCTTATCGTCGATGAGGCCTGGATGGGAGAGGATGGCGAGATCCATTTCACGCCATCGGCGCCTTCGCAGGCCTATCTTATCGGGGCGGGTACGGAGAGCCACCCGGACAAGCGCTCGGAACCATATGGCACCAGGGTGCCCGGGAGCGCGTCGATGCTCCTCGAAACCGACCCGGCGCTGAAAATCCTCATGGAAGCGACGAGTTCCTCTCACGCGATCAGTGTTGCCTTCAACCAGTTTTACGGGGACAGGATGATCACCGTTCCGATCGAACTCGACGTGACGGACGTCAAGTCGAACGGGGAACGGGTGCGCTCGAAGGATACGGCCATCGATTTTCAACTGTGCCTGGCCGACCTGAGCAACGATTTTCCGGTGCCGCTGAAAGCGAAGTGAGGCTTCCGGTATTGTTTCCGAAGCCGGCGACGTGACTGCCACCGGCGACAGGACGCGTGGGCGCATGGAAGACCAACGTGTTCCTGGTTGCCGGCCCGCCATTGCTCCGATGCCTTTGCATCCTTGGCCGATACAGTGGTAAGAGCCACCCATGACCCTATCAACAGAGCTAGACTGTCAGGCCTGCGGCGCGTGCTGTTCCTATTCGAGCGAATGGCCGAGGTTCACCACCGAGAGCGAAGAGGACCTCGATCTGCTGCCGGCGCATTTCGTTTCGGCGGATCAGACCGGCATGCGCTGTGATGGAGAGCGTTGCTCTGCGCTCTCGGGCACCGTCGGTTCGCAAGTATCATGCGTGATCTACGGCCTCAGGCCGGACGTCTGCCGCACATGCCTTCCCGGCGACGACGCCTGTTCGACGGCGCGTAAGGCCTTCGGGCTGGCGTAGCCGTTTTGGGCGGACCTTGTTTCAGGGAAACCTGATCTCGCCACGGCAAACGCCAGGTCGCCCGTATCAGAACATGGCTTCCTTCTGGTGCCGCACCGCGAGGATCGTCACCGTCTTCTCGTCAAGGCGGTAGCGGGCCACATATCCGCTGTCTCCGAAATCGATGAGCCATTCGCGGTATTGCTCGGGCAGGTCCTCAATGAGGCGGCCCTTATGCGGATGCTGGCCGAGTGTTCTGACACCTGCAATGATCGTCTCACCCGCCCGCTTCGCGGCCAACGGGTTTTTCGATGCCAGGAAATCCCGCAGCCGCTGAAGGTCTCGGATGGCTGCCGGCGAGAAGATTACTTGTGGCATTCGGGTGCGGGCAGCTCGTCGTCAGTTCCCCAGCTGGAAAGCCATTTCTCGACCTCGTCGCCTGTGACGTGAAGCCCGGTTGCCTGAAATTCATCCCAGGCGTCGAGTGTCTGCCGTCGCAAAGCCTCGCGCTTTTCCTCGCGCTCGACATATTGCGCGATGGCTTCCCGCATGATCCAGTGGGAGGAGCGGCGGCGGGCTTCGGCCAGATGCTGGACGCGGCTCTTCAGCTCGTCATCGAGCTTCAGCGAGGTCGGCGATGCCACAGGAGCCTCCTTAGTCAAAGGTAATACCTTACGCTAATCTAGGCTCTGCGCGCGCAAAAGTCGATGACAATATCTGTGCCGCAAGATTTGGAGACGATTGAACCCGGGTTCAAAACACTCCAGTACCAGGCCCGCGGATTTGAATATGATGGCGCCGTGCCAGGCCTCGACGCCATCTGCCGCTCGGTCCGGCTCGCACTCAGTCCAGGAGATCGGCCGGCACCTTGCCGCCGTTTTCCGACAGTTTCTTCATCAGCGCCTTGTGGAGGAACGTGTTCATTTTCGCGCTGTCACCGGTATCGCCGGTATAGCCGAGTTCGCCGGCCAGTTCCTTGCGCTCCGCCATGCTCGCATCCATTCCGAGCGCCTTCATGAGATCGACGATCGAATGGCGCCAGTCGAGCTTCTGGCCGGATTTTTTCACGGCCGCGTTCAGCATCTGCTCGATATCGACAGGCTGCGCCTTGGCCGGGGCAGGCGAGGGATTGGTGGTCGGCGCCGGCGAGGGTGCAGCGGGCGCGGCCGAAGCCGGTGCGCTTGCCGTGGGTGCTGCGCTGGCGGGAGCGGTGGGTGCTGCGCTGGCAGGGGCGGTGGGCGCCTGTGTGGGCGCTGCGGCCTCGGTGGCTTGCGCCTCGCCGAAAATGGCGCGCTTGATGCGGTTGAGAATGCTCATGGGAAACCCTCCTCCGGTGGTGAAGATGGGGAAACGCCGCTGGGTGGTCAGGTGTTCCGCGCGGTGATGTCGTTCTGAGGCTCAATCGTTCGAAAGGCCCCGGTTCTCACGCCAGAACCTTGTCCAGCCAGTTGAATACCCGCAAATCCCTCAGCCCGTATCCGCCCGGCTCGCAATGCAGATCGGCCCCGTCGGATACCGCAAAGGCGGCCATCGTCTTCGGGCCCGTCAGCATCGTGTAGAGCTTTTGCGATTGCCCCGGCCAGAAGGCCTCGTTGGCGGGCTCGGTAATCAGCATCGGGCAGGTGATCCTGTCAGCCACATCATCCAGCCGGTAAGCCATCGTCGCCTTGAAGGCGTCGAAATAGGAGGTGGTGCCATAGGGTCGCATGCGGAAGGCAAGCGCGTTCTTCGTCGCCGGGTCCAGCATCTTGGCCATATAGCCGTCGAACTCCTCCTTCCTGCCGGCGTTCAGCAGCGCCAGCATCGGCGGCGGCAGGCTGGCGGTCCAGGAGGCGGAGACGTCGGTCACGCCGGGATCGGCGATCGCGGCGGCGATGCGTTTTTCGAAGGCGACGGCGCGCGGCACCCAATAGCCACCCTGGCTGATGCCCTGGATCGCGATGCGAGCGGGATCGACACCCTGCAGCGTCAGCGCAAAATCGACGACCGGGGTCACCACATGCTCGAAATCCGGGCGGAAGGGCATGCCCTGTTTCCAGAGCGCATAACCCTGGCCCGGCCCGTCGAAGGTCAGGCAGTCATAGCCGCGCGCAGTGCCGCCGGCCGCCCCCATCATCCACATGTCGAGAGCCGAGCCATCGCTGCCATTGACGAGGATCAGCAGCGGGCGCTTCTGCGCAGTGCCCTTGCCGCGGAAATAGAAGCCGCGCAGCGTCGTATTCTCATAGGGAATGCTCACTTCTTCGATCGGCGGATCGAAGAGCGGGAGCGATTTCAGCCAGCAATCGTCCATCTTATGCCAGGCGGCGGTGATCTTCGTCGGATCGCCGGTGCCATCGGCGAAATAGGTGGCGCTGTCATAATAATTCTGCGCCCAGAGCAGTGCCTGCCGGGCGCTTTCCTTGTGGCCGCCGGAGAGCGAATCCTGCGCAATCGTCAGCGCCTCGTCGCCGGCTGATATCATCGCGCTGTAGGCGCTGTCGAAATTGCCGTCCTCGATCTGGCGAGTGAGATAGAGAACCTTGCCGACATTGCCGCCCTGGTGATAGGCGCGCCCGAGGCTGGTCAGGAGCACATATTCGAAGGCGGAATTCTTGAAGAAATAGCTCGCCTGATGCGCCGCCATCGGCGTCGTCGGCAGGTTTTCAGCAGGCTTGTTCCCGGCCGGAGGCTTGGCGGCCTGGCCCGGCACTTCGGTTGCCTGCGCAGTCATTCCCGCCCCGAAACCTGCGGCAACCATGCCGATGCCGAACTGTTTTCTTGTCAGCTTCATCCTATCCCCCTCCGGATACTTGGCTCACAGACTATTGCCTGACGATTTTACTTTAGCATTGTTGCAGAGACGCGTCAGGAAGGGTGCGTGATGGAGAAATACTCGCGTGGCGATGCGGTGTTTGCGTCGTGGCGGCGGATCCGGAGTGAGCGCCGGGGTTTTGTCAAACGACTGACAAGGTTGAGCCCGGAGCCCCCTCATCCGCCCTTCGGGCACCTTCTCCCCCGGGGGAGAAGGGGGCAGCCGCAATATCCGGAGAAGTACGTTTGATCGGAAGGAAGGCCTTGCCCCGAAACCCCTTCTACCCCGCGGGGAGAAGGTGCCCGAAGGGCGGATGAGGGGGCTCCTGGCGCCTACCGCACCCGCCATCTTCCTCCCCGCCGGGGAGAAGGGGCAGCCGCAATATCCGGAGAAGTACGTTTGATCGGAAGCGAGGCCTTGCCGCGACACCCCTTCTACCCCGCGGGGAGAGCGACTGTCTTTG
>UBMI01000038.1 GCA_900466475.1 Hyphomicrobiales bacterium | reverse complement strand
CCTTTGTAACTTCCCTTTATCCGCTATTGGCGCTGTAATGCCTGTGGCGGTGGTGGATGGAAGACCGATGCACCTTTGGGACACCAAGCCCGTGGGAGAGCTCGGGTCTCCATCCGCCGTTCCATTGAACCCGAACAGTCGCCAGGGCCGCTTGCGAAAGCAAAGCCCGCTTAGGCAAGGATGGGATCAGATGGAGACGATCGTTGGCATCGATGTTTCGAAGAACCGGCTCGACGTGGCAGTCCTGCCGCAGGGCGAGGCCTTTGCTGTCGGCAATGATCATGCCGGCATCGATGAACTGATCGGCCGGCTGAAGACCATCGGTGCCGATGCGATCGCCCTTGAGGCTACAGGCGGCTTCGAGACGTTGGCGGTGGCCGGGCTGTCATCGGCAGGGTCGACGGTGCTGGTCGTCAATCCGGCGCAGGTGCGCGCCTATGCCCATGCCATCGGCCGCAGGGCCAAGACCGACCCGATCGATGCCGCCGTCATCGCCGCCTTCGTGCTGGCGACGAAGCCCGAGATCCGGCCGTTGCGCGATGCTCAGACGCAGGCTCTTTCCGAACTCGTGGCCCGCCGGCGCCAGATCGTGCAGATGATTGTGGCCGAGGAGAACCGGTTGCGCATGGCGCTGGCAAAACAGGCGCAGAAAAGCATCAAGCGATTGCTGAGCGCCTTGCGGCGTGAGCTCGAAAGCCTCGATGCCGATCTCGATGACCATATCCGCAAGTCGCCGATATGGCGGGTGCGCGAGACGCTGCTCGTCTCCGTGCCCGGCGTCGGGCCGACAACGGCCCGCACGCTCCTGGCCGAGCTGCCCGAACTCGGCAGTCTCGACCGGCGCCAGATCGCCTCGCTGGCAGGCCTTGCACCCTGGACGCGGCAATCGGGCAAGTGGAAGGGCAAGAGCTTCATTGGCGGCGGCAGGGGCAAGGTGCGTGCCGTGCTGTTCATGGCCGCCCTCGTCGCCAGCCGCCATAACCCAAGCCTCAAGGCCTTCCGCGATCGTCTCGTGAACGAAGGCAAACCCAGGATCGTCGCCATCGTCGCAACCATGCGAAAACTGCTCACCATCCTCAACGCCATCATTCGAGACAACAAACCATGGCAAAACGCTTGACGGCAAAGACAGTCGCTCTCCCC
>UBMI01000039.1 GCA_900466475.1 Hyphomicrobiales bacterium | reverse complement strand
TTCTGCCTGCAGCAGCTCAGGAGCGCTCGCAATGCCGACATCGTCGTCGCCATCAACAATGTCAAACCTAAACGTCACGCAAAATACAACTTCCGTGACTCCGAATTATACGCAAGATCCTTGATGAAATACCACGATTTTAAAATGTAAGCCTCGACCTTACAAAGGATCTAATAGGCTCAGTCGATCGCTTCTGCTCTAGCAGGCGAAGGCCATTGATCATCACAACCGGCACCCCAAGGGATCACCAGACTACAGGGACAGGAGAAGCGTGATGACGGACTACTACGTTGCCACTGACGGAAGCGACATAGCCAAGGGCAACCTGTCAGCGCCATGGAAGACGATCGGCCGCGCCATGCAGGCGCAGCTCAAGCCCGGCGATCAGATCGTGGTGAAGGCGGGAACCTATCACGAGCAGATCATGATAACGAAGAATGGTACGGCGGATAATTACGTCACCATCCGCTCTGAATTGCCTGGCGGCGCTTTGCTCAGACCGCCTGCTTCGGACACCTACAGCACCCTGAACGTACGAGCGAACTACATCAGGATCGAAGGCTTCGACGTCGTTGGCGGCGGGGGACATGCGATTGATATCGAAGGATCACACCATGTCACAATCAAGGACAATATTGCCCATGACAGCGGCGGCTCGGGCATTTCCAGCGCCAAATCGGATTGGCTGACGATTGAGGACAACCGGGTCTATGGCAACACTGCGACGAACGGTTATCAGTGCAGCGGCATTTCGCTCTGGCAGAACATGGACCTCGCCCCAGGCGACGCCGAGTTCCGCAACGTCGTCAGGAACAACATTACCTACGACAACGTGCAGGGACCCGCCATCAACTGGGAACATACCGATGGAAACGGTATCATCATCGACGGTTTTCACGATACCAAATACCGCTACGGCACTCTGATCGAGGGCAATGTCTCCTACGGCAATGGCGGCAAAGGCATCCACGTCTTCCTGAGCGACTTCGTCACGGTGCGCAACAACACCGTCTGGCACAACAACCATGACAATGCCAACAAAGGAAGCTGGCGAGGCGAACTGAGCAACGCCATGGGCAGCCACAATACCTGGGTGAACAATATTGCGGTAGCGGATCCGCGAACGGATTCCAGAAACCGGGCCATCAACGACGTCAGTACCAATGGCTACGTGAACGAGGATGTGAAGTGGTACAACAATATCACCTTCAACGGCACTCCACGCGAGGCATCGGTGCTTTCGGACGGCCATGTGCCGGATGCAGCGAACGGGAACCTGCTTGGACGTGATCCCCTGCTCTCAAATCCTGCCACTGGAGATTTCCACCTCAAGCCTAGTTCGCCGGCCATTGATGCAGGAACGACAGCTTTCGGGCTCGGATCTGTCGACCTGGACGGGCAGGCCCGCGCAAACGGCAAGATCGACATAGGAGCGGACGAGGCCGGTCCCAGTACGGAGACGCCACCGAATGCCGAGAACGTCTCTGGCTCGGTGCGGCGATAGACGCAGCCCCGCGAAAACATTTCGTCAATCACAACCCAATTATCGTGAATTCAGCGCGCGGATTGGCGCCTAACCGCAAGGTAACGAAACAGTTGGTGACGCGCGTCGCCAGACCTGGAAAGCCTGGAAGGTTTCGGTAACCTGAAAATGCTGGTCGGATAGGAACGCGGCCAGCACTCCTTCCGGATCGTAAATATCAGGCTTGCTGGTGACGACGAGAGTCGGAGCCTCCAGAGCGGCAGCAAAACCGGGCCGTGGCTCAAAGACATAAAGCGCGCTGCCACATCCCTTGCCTAGCGGCACATGATATACGAGAGCACCAAGTGCGTCGGCGCTCCACCAGACGCGATCGCCCCCGGTGAGGGCCGTGCGTACGACCGAGGCCGCAGCGCGATAATCGTCCTTTGCATGCCGCTGCGCGAATCTGATGCTCGCGCCAGAAGCCAATGCCATTACAAGAAAGCCAACCACCACGAGCTTGCCGACAGGCCGGCGCCAGAGCAGCGTCGCACCGGCCGCCTGCAGTGCCAGGACGACGGCGATCGCAGGAGCAAGGTGGCGACCGACGACACGCCAATGCAGGATATATCCAGCGATCAGGATCAATGCTGCGGCAGCCGTGAACGCGATCGCGCATACCGCCAATGTGCGGGGCGGAATATTGCGAACGGCGTGGATCAGCCCGGCCAGCGTTACCGCAGCGACCAGGATGGCGTAGCTCGAGAGCGCAACGAGATAAGACGTGACTATCGTCCCCTCGCCGGCGCGCAGATCCGTGCGCCCAGGGCCGAGGCCTGCGAAACCCAGCAATTCGTAGGCCGAGAACAACAATGTCCGCGCGTCGGTCGTCGCCACTTTGGTGCCGCCCGCCCCCCCAAGCACGGTCCAGAGATAGTAAAGCCCGAGTGGCGTGAGCACGACCACGAGCAGAACCGACGGTCCGATGATATGGCTATTGGCAAGCCGGCGAACGCGCCAGTGTACGGCACAAGCGGCGGCACCGACCGCGGCGGCAGCCCAGATCGCACCGAGCAAGCTGCTTCCAGCAAGAGCAATAAGTCCGAACGCAAGCAGCCAGACCTGATGGCGGCGAAGGAGCGGACCTTCTGCACTCCGATCGCTCGCCGCGACCACCGCGCGTTCGAGCAGGCCAAAGACCATGAGGCTCGCCCCGATCTGCATGCCATAGGGCCGCGCCTCATCGACATAATACCAGAGGAACGCACTGCTGGCGGCGACCAGAAGCCGATCAACCCGGCCATTGGCGAAGACGTAGAGGCCCGGAATAAGCCAAAGGAGGTTCATCACCCTCAGCGCAACCTCGCCGTCGCCTGCGACCTTCTCCCAGGCCCAGATCGCCACGAGAAAAAATGGCATCTGCGCATCAGAGCCTGTCTCCGCGACCATGCGGGCCAAAAGCGCCTCAAAGTGCGGCTCCGCGGCACGCCACGCAGTGTTGGCCTCGTCTATCCAGTAACTCTGCCCGCTGATCGCGGTGCAAAGCGCCGCCAAGGCGGCAACCATGGCGAGCCACAGGATGACGTGCCGCGATAAAGGGTGCGACCTTTGCAAATGAGATATTCTGTTATTGACCGGGTTCGATGGTCCCGCGATCTCCGCGCTCAGCGCCGGATTGAGATCAGATATGCCCATACACGTACTCGTCCCACAACCGTGTCCAGCGCCCGGCCGGTAATAAATCCTTACCGGACTAGATCAGTTCCAAGACTAACTCGTTCTTCGTTTGAGCAACAATCAGCACAAAGTGGTACGCATACGTCTTATGGCTCGCTTTCGACCAGCCAACATAAAGAATAAAGTTCACTTCTACAGAGGCTTGCGTGTCATCACCGACAGGGATGTCGGGGTAAAATTCGATGAGCCTTGAAGCTTGCGAGTTCGGCAAGCTGAATGGAGCCGAGGATGGTCAAGAGTAAGACTATTGTAAAGAGTGATCGGATCGAGCGGTTTCTTCGAAGGATCTACGAGCGGCGGCCTCGTTGCGCCGACCGTCGTGCGTCAGCAGGCGCATGTGGTCCAACACATTTCATCACATCGGGGGCTTAACATGTTGCCGCGCAGCACGGAATCCCCCCTCACATGGCCCATCACCAAGACTGATCTTTCGTCTCACGGCATGTCAGATGCGGACGGCCTGGTACTGAGTATTGTGGTGCCGGTGTTCAACGAGGAGGAGACGATCGTGCTCTTTCTCCAGGCCATGGATGCACAGACCAACGCGATCCGCGCCGCTCTCGGACCAGGCGGACAGGTAGAGATCCTCTTCGTCGACGATGGCAGCCGCGATCGCACCGTAGACATCATCGAAGGTCTCGTGGCTCAGCGACCGGATATCGGACTGATCTGCCTGTCGCGGAACTTCGGCAAGGACGCAGCTCTGGCAGCCGGTCTCGCCCACGCCCGCGGAGATGCCATCATCCCGATGGACGTCGATCTGCAGGATCCGCCAGATATCGTCCCGGATATGGTGAGCGCCTGGATGCGCGGCGCAAAGGTGGTCAACGCACGACGCAAGAGACGTGTCAGCGACACCTGGCTCAAGCGGTGCAGCGCCGCGGCCTTCTACGGCCTCTATAACAGGATGGCCGACTACCCCATCCAGGACAATGTCGGCGATTTCCGGCTGCTGGATCGCAGCGTGGTCGATGTCCTCAACGGCATGCCGGAGCGTATCCGCTTCATGAAAGGGCTATTCTCCTGGGTTGGCTTCACTCAGGCGACGGTCGAATACGACCGGCCGAAACGTACGGCCGGCACCTCGAAGTGGGTATACTGGCGCTTGTGGAACTTCGCGCTCGACGGGATCACCGGGTCGACGACGATGCCTTTGCGCATCTGGACTTATGTCGGCCTCGTTGTCGTCTTTCTAGCGCAACTCTATGCGGCCATCATCATTGGACGAACGCTGATATTTGGCGTCGATATGCCCGGTTACGCCTCCATCATGGTAGTCATTCTGGTATTCGGCGCGTTCAACATGATTTCCGTCGGGCTTCTTGGCGAATATGTCGGCCGCATCGCAGTCGAGGTCCGACAACGGCCTCTTTATCTTGTGGAGCATCTGACAGGCCGGGCCGCTGCGGGGTCGGTTAATGGTGCCGCTGCAGATCAGACGCGACGCGACGCGGCCGCCGGTGCCAGCGCTCTGCGCCGGGTCGGCATCGCCGCAAGTCCAGCGTTGACGGGCGTGAGAACGACGGAAGGCCAGTTGAGCAGCCAGTATCCGGCAGAATGATATGATGGAGAAGGCTTGCTATCCGGCAGTCTACAGCCCCAAAGTCATCATGCCGTGGCGGTCAATGGAGTGCATCGGCGTCCTCATCGCGCTGTTCCTTCTGAGTGGCTGCATCTTTCCTCTCATCGACCGTGACGGCAACCTCGATGCCAGCGAGATGGCCAAGCTTCGCCTGCTCGGCATGCCCATATATCTGATTTCTCTTGGACTCCTGGCTCGAAATCAGGCAGAGCTGCTGACTGCCATTCGCCGTAGCCTGCCGTTCGCCATCCTTCTTTTGTTACCGCTTGCTTCAGTGTTGTGGTCGTCGAGCCCCGCTCTCACCCTACAGCGGGGCGTTGCGCTCATCCTCTCCATTTCACTAGCATACCTTCTCGCCATCCTGTTCACGCCGCGGCAACTGCTGTTGCTGACAGTCGTGGTGCTTGGCACCGGCATGGTGTGCAGTCTTTTGATGGCTGTGGCATGGCCCAGTCGTGCGTTCACCTTTGGCGAGAGCTCCCTGAGAGGAGTTTTTGACAATAAGAACACCCTCGGGTGGAACGCAGCGATCGCGACTTTCGCGTGCAGCATGATGGCCGTGGATCGACGGGCTGGGCCTAGAATTGTCAGCATACCGCTGCTGTGCGCCAGTCTCTTTTGCCTGGTCGCGTCGCAGTCGATGACGGCCATGAACTCACTCGTCAGCGCGGTCCCGGCAACAGCTTTCTTCCTAGCCCTTTCAAAGACCCGCGACCTTGGACGGGCGACGCTCGTGCTGGTCTGCCTGCAATTGGTTGCGCTGGTCCTTGTCGGACTTAGCGAATTGCTCGTTCCCCTGCTCGAAGCGATGGGCAAGGATGCGACGCTGACTGGACGCGTTCCGCTCTGGCGGGAAGTGGATCTCGCAATCGGAAGACGGCTGTTGCTCGGTTATGGCTATCAAGCCTTCTGGGCCGACTCCAATGCCGACGGCTGGTACGTCCGCGCTGCAGCCGGGTGGCCTGCGCCGCATGCCCATAACGGCTTTCGCGACGTATTGCTGGGCCTCGGCCTCGTGGGTTTCATACCCCTGGCCTGGACGATAGTCCGCGCGCTTCGGCAGGGAGCGACGCTGCTGTGTGACGCTCCCGAAGAGGGTTGGCTGTGGCTGAATGTGCTGGTCATCATGTTCCTGGTGATGAACCTCACGGAGACGATCATCCTCACTCAGAATAGCATCCTCTTCGTCCTGTTTGCGACTGCTGTGATTATGTTCGCGATCCGGTTTCCAACCGAAGCGAGAGATATTACGTCTGGGTTACGCTTGATCCGTCGGCGGCTTGTTATGATCGTTGCGGTTATGATGGTGCTGATGGCGGCGTCGATCGTGCTGATCTCGGGCTTGAATCCGAGCTATCACGCTGCATCCCGGCTGATGATCCACAAGCCCCTGGCAACTGCGCTCAGCACTGGTGATGCCGGCAACAATGCGCCGGTGAACGTCACATCCGAGACCGAGCGGCTGCTGTCCAGAAGCGTGACGGAGCGCATCATCCGCGACTTGCGGCTCGACGAGCGGCCGGAGTTCAACCCGGCCCTGCGCCAGGCCTCCG
>UBMI01000041.1 GCA_900466475.1 Hyphomicrobiales bacterium | reverse complement strand
CAACGAACCGTCAGGTCGCCGCGGGCGATCTGTTCCAGCGCCTGGCCGATGGTGCTGACGACGCGGGCCTGCAGCGAGGCTTCGTCCTGCTGATGGCGCAGGTTGCTTTCGCGCTCGCTCTCGAGAGCCAGCTGCTGGGCAGCCTCGCGATCGGACATCGCGTGGCGTTCCCGGATCTTTTCCTGGAGCGACTGCGTCGCCTTCGCCATCATGCCGACTTCGTTGTTCATGCCGGTATGCGGGATTTTCAGGGAGACATCTTCCTCGGCAACCGCCTGCAGCGCCGTGTGAACGTCCTTCAGAGGGTTCGATATGCCGCGGATGACCAGATAGGCGGCCACAATCGCGACAAAGAACAGCACGATGCTGCCGGACAGTGCAGACAGGATCTTGTCGTTCACCTGGGCATCGAGATCGTCCATGTAGACGCCGGTGACGACAACGACCTTCCAAGGGTCGAAGGCCAGTGCATAGGCCGTCTTGCGATAGTCACCAACGGGCTGTCCCGGCTTGGCCGTGGAATAATATTCGACGAGACCGCCGCCCTGCTGCCCAACCTTGACCAGCTCTTCGCGATAGAGCTTGCCCTTGCTGTCCGGCTGACCCTTGTTGATCTGCCCGACCTTCGAAGCGTCGTAGTGGAACATCATCTGGATGTCGTAGCTGTAGCCGAAGAAATAACCGTCGGGGTCGTATTTCATGGCGTTCAGGGTGGAATAGGCCTGCTTCTGGGCGTCTTCCAGCTTCAGTTCGCCTGAAGTCACCTTCGCCTGATAGAGCTTGAGAACGGAGACCGCGGACTGGACCTCCGAGCGCAGCATGTCGTAGCGCTCCTTGTAGATCGCATTGACCGAGGAGCGGACCTGGAGGGTGGTTGCGATCGCAAACGCGATCATCAGACCGACGACCAGCAATATAAGCTGTTTCGATATTTTCAAATTTTTCATGATGCCTCGCAACGGGAATGGGTGGCTGCATTCCGGTGCGGTTTTCTACCGCCTGTGCGAGCGCGCCGGATAAAGGCGACGCATCTACCGCTGCTAAAAGAACATGCTGCGACCGGTTCGCTACGATTGGCATTCATCCTATAATAAAGCTTTAATTTTATTAGATTTTAGACAAAATTTCCCTACAAATCTGGGGGTATACCAAAAGCAAAACCGCCGGATATTCATCCGGCGGTCCGCTAATATTTTGGTGATGAAAAGGCTTGCAGTCGCCCCGTCTTAAGCGGCGCGGCGACCCTGATGCATGACCGGAGCCGCAGCGGCATTGCCGATGCGGAAACCGCG
>UBMI01000042.1 GCA_900466475.1 Hyphomicrobiales bacterium | reverse complement strand
GCGCGGCGCGATCTTTCCGATGCGCGCCACGCTTTTCTTTCTTCTATGCATGTCGTCTGGCAAGACCGCTGCGCGGTTTGCGCGACTGAGCTCTCCGGGTTCGAGATGCGCCCCGGCGAGCAAGCCGGCTGCAGATCAGAGCGACAGTTCCCTGGCCTGTTCGTCGATCTTCCTGCAGGCATCCCCGAACGGGTCGCGCGCCGGCACCAGGGGCGAAACGCCAAGGAGGAGGAGCGCTTTCAGGTGCTTCCAGCCACCTTCCTCGCCCAGCACCGGGGCATAGGATGTCATCACGCCGGGCCTTTCGCCATAGAGGCGCTTGAACTCCGCGAAATTGGAGAAGGCCTCGTGGTTGTTGTCCACGAGATGGAAGCTCTCGGCCGCCGCACCTTCGGCAAGGATGGCCTCATGCGTATCGAGCAGAACGGCATAATATTCGAGCAGCATGTCGTCGGCCGGAGTGACCGGTGTAATGGTCGTGCCGTTGACCAGATCCTTCACGCGGATCAGGACGCCGTTCAGAAACAGCGCATGGCCGGATGACAGGTAGAGATCGGAATGCGGGGTGCGGCCGTCCAGCGTATGGCGGCGAATGCGGACCGGCACGACGGCTTCCTGCCAGCGTGCGCCGTTCTTCCTGAAGGCCTGGCGGCCGACCCACCTGATCGGACGAGTGCTTCCATCCGGAAGGGCAACGCGATCGCCGACACGCAGATCCTCGACAGGCCTTTCACCGCAATCCGTGAGGATACCCGTTCCCCGCAGGAAGCACTGCGGACCGCCGCCGCCACCGCCTCCGCCGGAACCACCGCTCCCCCCGGAGCCACCGTGCCCGCCGGAACCGCCGTGTCCACCCGAGCCACCGTGCCCCCAACGGCGTCCCAATGCACTCGCAGGAGATGTGGAAATTGCCGTGGCCAATGCCGCCACGCCCGCGAGCCGAACACCGGCGGCAGCAGCGACACCTAGAAAATGTCTGCGCGCAGTATTGTGCGGCAGAAGTTTCGGATCTTCCGTGGATGACATGGCGATCTCC
>UBMI01000043.1 GCA_900466475.1 Hyphomicrobiales bacterium | reverse complement strand
GGGCTTGAAGTGCTGCATGTCATCCATCGTCATGAGATACCTGAGGCAGCGATCTTTGAAGTCGAGGCTGCATTGATCGATGCCTATCCAGGCCTCACCAACACCCAGGGCGGCCGCGCCAGCAGCGACCGCGGTCCCATGAACCATGACGAGATAGTCGACAAATATAGTCTGCCGACATTTCCTTCGAATCCTGAGCATCGCCTTGTGCTGATCAACATCAACAAGCTTGATAATAGGTTCGATCGTCGAGCAATCTACAATCTCGTCCGCTATTGCTGGAGAATATCAAGGTCACACGCTGAGAATGCTCAGTATGTGCTCGCTGTTGTCCGCGGTGTAGTTGTAGGAGCGTTTGAGGCCGAGAGGTGGATGGCCGCAACTGCCGAGAACTTCCCTGACATCCCATATGCCGACGGATCTGAGGCACATAGGCTCGGCTTTGTCGGGCGGGCTGCGCCAAAAGAGATATGGGATCTCTATGTGGGCGCGAGAGGGAAGCGGATAACGACCGCCGAGCTCAAGCACGTTCAAAATCCCGTCCGGTTTTGGAATTGCTGAAGAATGGCCGATGGGCAGAATAATATTGAAGCGTCTCAACAACTCTGCATTTTGATGATGTATTGCACTTCAATACACAGTTTAACAATCGGATTAATTGTAATTTTACACCGGGAGCGGCCCAATGGCGAAATCTAAGATAACTAAATCGCGCGCGCAACTTCTCGCGAGAGCTAGAACATATAATTGGTAGTAATTGCTATAACGGAAACATACAGAATTACGCTCCTGGTGGATTCTATGAAGGGTCCGGTCGCGATTTTCGCTATCCCTTAACAATGATTGATGAGAACGGTGATAAGATTAAGAGAAGCTATCCGGCTACGACGGACGTTTCACCGCAAATTCTATCATCTGGCTACTACGCATTCGGCGCCAATCGCCTTCATATTATTCACGCATTGAATGAAGTCCTCGAATATTTAGAAGAACACAAAGGTCTAAAAGTTTAACTTTGGAAGAGCATCGATGGTTTTTGTAGAGCTACAGCATCTCATCCTCGAAAAGGAACCTCCAGAGAAGAGACTGTCTAAAGCCGACGGCAGCACAGAGCGGCATATGAGCGAAGCAGCGGTCATGCTCGCCTTTGCAATGCATCTATTCTCACGCGGCGCTAAGAACGTATCCGTTCATCCAGACGGTGAGCACGGCAAGCGGTTCGAGATTCAAGCTTGGTTGATGATGCACGGCTTCACCTGGCACAAGGGCTGGGGAACGACGAGCTATGCTGGTCGGTATATGAACGGCGACCTAACCCTTGAGGTTCATGTAAGCCCCGGACAGGGTGACGTCGTTGCGACGATCGGAGGTTGCCCAGTTATTGCAGAATGCAAGGGCGGCATCATAAACTCACGTCACGCCGGGCAGGTGTCTCGTCTGCGGAAGGGACTGCACGAGGCAGCCGGACAACTCCTTGCGAGGGCAGGAGAAGGTGAGATTAACGTCGCGGCGGTCCCAAACACGACTACAACGCGCAATCTCGCAAGCAAGATGGCACCACGAGCGAATCAGGCAGGTATTGTCATAGCGCTTGTCTCGGCGACCGGAGCCGTTGAATACTACGGCGCAGACCCGTTTAGTGCCGGGGTCGTGGCTCTCCGATGAAAAATGCCAACACGTCGCTCAGAACTCGCCTGAACCAAGTTAGTCGTCACGCCACAAGAGCTTGATCCCAAACGAAAATTATGGCGGAGAGGGTGGGATTTGAACCCACGATACCCTTGCAGGTATGCCGCATTTCGAGTGCGGTGCATTCGACCACTCTGCCACCTCTCCGCATATTTGGTCGGCGCTTGTTCGGCGCGGGCGTTCTCATAACGAGCAAATG
>UBMI01000044.1 GCA_900466475.1 Hyphomicrobiales bacterium | reverse complement strand
ATAAAGGGAAGTTACAAAGGTGCCCGAAGGGCGGATGAGGGGGCTCCGGGCGCCTACCGCACCCGTCATCTCCCATCACGAAAACTCGCCCGCCCGCGGCCCGGCCAGCGTGACGCGCCAGGTTGTTCGTGCGCGAAAATCCTGTGTCGCCAGAAACGTATAGGGCGTCGCCCGCCAGGGTTTCACGGCATTGTTGAGATTGTCGAGCACGTAATCGCCGTCGTCCAGGCGGGCGATCAGCACGACGTGGTTTTCGTCATGCGGGCCGATCACCACCGAGAGCGCCAGGCGGCTTGCCGGAAATCCGGCGTCGATGAGATCCTTCATCTTCTGCAGGGCGTAATCCTCGCAGTCGCCCCGGCCGCCGACGGGCAGGGTCCAGGCATCGCCGTTTCCTGAGATGGAGCTGTCCTCCGTCGAGCGGATGCGCAGGTTTACCGCGCGGGTGACCTTGCGCAGAAGCGGCATGCCCGCCTGCTCGGCCGGCCCGCGGGCGCGCCGCGCGGCGGATGTCTCATGGCAAAGCCAGCGATAGCTCGCGCAGGCAGAGGCAAAGCCTACCGGCGCGCCGATATTCCTGCCGACCGGCAGAGGCTGTCCGGCAAAGGCCTGAAACTGCGCGGGAAAGAACACAAGTGAAACAAGGCAAAAAATCCATCGCATGAATCACCCCTCTATTGTCGGCGGGGAAGGTAACACAGTTTATACTAAAACTTTAATAAAATTTATTACTTGCGTAATTAACTATAGCTTAAGAACCTGTGCCATTATCCACAGTTTATTCTTGGAATTAACGGTCTGCTAATATAAGAATTCCCGCAGTTAACGATTTGTTAACTTTGGGAGAGAGAAGATGATCCGTAAAGCAGCGAAGTATAGCGTCGCCGTTGCTTACCTTTTGGCAAGCAGCAGCCTCACAATGGCCGCGCCAGCAGTCGTCAACTGCGCCACGGCAGCGCCGGGTACCATTGAGGCCAGACTGTGCCTGCCGACGAAATCCATCCGCAAGGACGATGACAGCCGCACGGTCAATGACGACAGCAGCGGCAACAATTTCGGCGGCCGCTCCGGCAACCGCTCCGACCCTGGCAAGCAGGCATCGAGCCAGGGCTCTTCCGGCAATCAGAACACCGGCAGCAATGACGGAAATGGCAATCCAGGCGGCTCCGGCCCCGGTGAAGGCCCCGGCGATGGTCCTGGTGACGGCCCCGGCGATGGTCCCGGCGATAACGGCGGTGATCACGGTCACCACGGCGGCAAGGATCATGACCACCACGGTGGCAGGGATCACGATCACCACGGTGGCAAGGATCACGATCACCATGGCGGCAGGGACCATGACCACCACGGTGGCAAGGACCGTGACCACCACGGTGGCAAGGACCGTGACCACCATGGCGGCAAGGATCGCGACCATCACGATGGCAAGGACCGTGACCATCACGACGGTAAGGACCGTGACCATCACGACGGTAAGGATCGCGACCACCACGATGGCAGAGATCGCAACGACCGTGGCGACAAG